>CAWHGP010000001.1:0-40302 GCA_963828935.1 uncultured Acidobacteriota bacterium
AGTTCATTGCCATTCGCGCAGTCCCAGTCGTTCGGCAGTTTCTCTGACCGTCAGCATTTGTATTCCTCCAGCGTGCGTTACAGATGGAAGGATACATTCCGTTGAGGATGACTGAGGCGACCAAAAAGGCGATTTCGGGGGAAAACTCGTCCCCTACGCGCGCAACAAGATTAAATCTTGAAAGCTGGGCCTAAAAGTTTCCTTCGTCCGGCAACGCGCGTTGCCTGCTCATGGGCCAGGACTTTCTTGAATGCTCCCAACTCCATTGGGAAGCCATCCTTTCCGGCCGCCCTGAATGCGGCGTCAAACACGTCGATAAGCTCGCGGTCGTGAGGATGGCCTGTACGACGCCTAGCTTGCCAGCGAAGAGACGCTACTACGTTCTGAAACGGGTTGTGGTGGGTCACCGCCCACCGAAGAGAAAAAATCCGTTCGATGAATGCGGCAGTCGCCACAAAATCGCCCGGGACCATTACCTCAGGATTGTTGACATAAAGTACTCGAGCGCGGTGGTCGTGGGCTTCAACAATCGTATATGGGCTCAGCATCGCTTCGGCCATCTCCCGTAGCCAACGGGCTAACGGCCGTGCACTCGGATATGAGGGCTGACGACTGCTGTGGGCGCGTCGATTTGGAAGAAAGGGAACCGAAGCAGCCATTCCAGACAGTGTGTAAGTATCGACGGGTACATCCCCCAAATTCCACCCGGCTTCCCGAAGAACCTTCAGTGCTGTTGCTCCATACGAGTCTCGCTTTACAGCGCGCCAGATCATCTCCAATTTTTCACGCGACGCCCAATTGTTTCGCAAGCGCCACCTCCCGCGTGGCATCCCGTTTCTGGAATAGCGCGGCAGGCAGGCCGGGATGCACCGCCTTTCGGGAGCGACCCTAGCCGCGCATGGCGATTCTACCACCTTAGACTTGACATATATAACCTAAACAGATTAGGATATGTATTATGAGTCCGAGCGAAATACAGCGGTTCACGAGTTGGCTTGGGAAGCGTAGTTACGAGGTGCGCGTACAACGTCTTGGAATCGAGCGCATCCGCCAAATTGCGCGGGAGAACGGAAAGTTAGGCGGGCGTCCGCCGAAGAAAGGGAAAAAAGCGATGAGCCTCTACAAGCGCGGGGATGTGTGGTGGTACAAATTCCGCTTCGCAGGGCAGATGATCCGCGAATCCACGAAGAGCGAGAGCCGCACTGTTGCCAAAGAGGCGGAACGCGCACGTCGCAGGGAGCTAGAAGAGTCCTTCAATCGTATTGCCAAGCCGCGCACCGCGCAGCTGTTCTCTGTAACCGCTGAAGATGTGGCTACAGGCCAAAACGGCTCACCTATCTCCACGAAGCGTGGTCATCGAACGCGCAAATCTAAAGCACATCAATCCCTTCTTCGGAAAAATGCTGCTTTGCGATATCACCGCCGACGACATCTCGCGCTATCAAGCGCAACGTCTCGGACAAGGTGCAGCGGCGAAAACCATAAACCTTGAAGTGGGAACTTTGCGTGCGATCCTGCGTAAGAATCGGCTGTGGGCAGCGAATGCAGCCGGACGTGCGAATGTTGCGGGCGCGCGAGGACGTTGGTCGAGCCATTAGCCACGACGAGGAAGTGAGCATTGCTCGAAGCGTGCCGCGCCAGCCGTTCCCGTTCGCTCTATCCGGCCGTCCTACTTGCGCTCAATACTTGCATGCGGTACTCAGAGCTTCGGCTGCTCCGTTGGGAACAAGTGAATCTCAATTCCTGCACACTCACGGTAGGACTCAGCAAGACGGACTCCGGTACGGGCCGACTTCTTCCTCTCAATGACCGTGCCATTGCCATTCTGGGCTTCTGGGCGAGCCTCTTCCCAGCCCGCGAGCGACATCATTACGTGTTCTGTACGGAACGCTACAGCGCCTCTGGGGACGGCCTGACGCGTCGTATATGGCAGCGACCCAACAAAACCTATAGGCCGTTGGAAGGAAGCGTGGGAATCCGCGAAGATTCGTGCGGGGGTCTGCTGTCGCTTCCACGATCTGAGGCACACTGGCTGTACGCGGATGCTGGAAGCGGGCGTGCCCTTCTCCGTAGTGGCGACGATCATGGGATGGAGCGCGAGCACCACAGTACGGATGGCGAGATGCTACGGCCACATTGGACAGGCTGCACAGCGGCAAGCGGTGCATGCTCTAAACAGAGCCGGTTTTCAGGGCGATGGGGCACAAAATTGGGCACAGTCCCAAACGCCACCTGTGCGACAACTTCCTAACTGACTGAAAGATTTGGCTCCCCGGGCTAGATTCGAACTAGCAACCCTTCGGTTAACAGCCGAATGCTCTGCCATTGAGCTACCGGGGAACCGATAAAGTAGAACCTTAATTTACAATAACTTGTGGAATCCTGCCACCCTCCTCTCTTTGCCGTGACCCTCTAAAGTGTCACAAAAACTTTCAGCACAGTCTCCGACTTTATTTCAATGTCTTTGCATCTTCTAGCAAGGGTTGGGGTCTGTGGAAGGGGACGGTGTTTGAGTCCCCTTCCACAGAGAGCCCGGTAGAAGCCCGCTCCTCGTTCTCACCGTTCCCATCGTTCACGATAAACTGTACGGTTGCACCAGGGTGTCTGCCGGGTGTCCCCGCTCGCTTTGTTGTTTCGAATTCCTTCGGGGGTTGGTAGCCCAAGGCCGAACCGGGTAGCTGCCGCTTGTAATACTCCTCGATGAACTCTTCGATGTTCGCGCGCAACTGGTCCAGGTTGTTGTAACGGTTTGCGTAAAGTTTCCTCTCGCTTCAGTGTCTTCATGAAGCTTGCGCAACTCGCATCGTCGTACGGGTTCGCGGGACGGCTCATGCTCGCAACCATGGGGACTTGTCCAACGCTGCCACGTATTCCGGGCTCGTATATTGAAGCCCTCTCTCGGAATGGTGCACCAAACCCGCTTGCGTCTGTTGATCCGCAACGGCACGCTCCAGCGCAGCCACCGTGAGGCGGCTAACTCATCGTGAGCTTGCTTCGGCGTGCGAGAGCTTGAGTATCAACCTGCGTACCCTTGAGGGATGCGAAATAAAATATTTTCCGGTGGCCTGAAAACGGCGCGAACACCTGCTCGATCCGACTACGGTGCAGACCAAAGCACCTTTCTATCCTTGTTCAGGAGCGTGATTGAGGCGGCCGAGGTTTTCTTTAGCTGTCCGCCCTTGGATGGCTGCACACCACTGCCGATGTTTGTAGTGAAACCGTCTTGATCCGATAATGCAAGAGTCGTCCCATCCGGCGTGACACCAATATGCGCCTGGATGTCCGCGCGCTCCCCGGACAACGATAGTTGAGAGCCTGCGCCTTCCAGAACGCTCATCGAGAGACCAGCGTGGTGCTGCGGGTCGGATAACAGCAGAAACGGGCCCCCAGGCGCGCCATCGTTCAACGATAAGGTGACCAGCGCTGTCCCACCTTGGTCGCGCAGTTTCAAGCTCGGCCCGGTTCCACTCATGGAGAGTTCCGCACGCACGTGACCGTTGGCATCTTTTAGAGTAAAACTTTCCGCTTCAATATTCTTGGGCATGACCGGTGCCGGTGCCGGCGCTGGAGCGGGCACGCGAGGCGCGGTCTTGCGCTGTGTTTGTCCCATCACTCCGAGCGATGCTATGACTACTAAGCCAGCCAGTGCACCTCGTTTCAATCTGCGGTTCTGCTCTTCCAGCCGTTCAATGCGAGATACGATTAGGCAATTGTCGTGGGTTTCTTCGCTCATGGGACCTCCACACCTGTTTGGATTCTACGGATTTAACGGGGAAGCCGCTAACCAATTTTCTCTTCGGATTAAAACGGCCAACTCCCAGGACGCTAGAAGGAAGAAGCGAATCCCGCGAGGGCAGGCGAAGACGGCGTCTGAGACTCTGCCAGACGGCGGCGGTCTGCAGATCCCGCCACAGGATATGGAGTCATCGCTAAAGGCGCCACTGTTGACTGGCAAGCGCGCAAGGAAAGATGTTAACGGGCGATCGCGTCGCTAATCGATTACATTGTTTGAGTGATGATGGAGGACAAAGAAATCTGGTACCGACAGGATTCGGTTACCGTCACGCTCGCTGAAACGCTCAGAGGGCGATATCGAGTTCGGGCCCTGTCCAATGGATGCGAGACTCCCGCAGGGAAACAAACCGGTTCTGAAGTCTGCCGCGGTGCTGTACGGGCCGTGATGTTAGCAGATGCCGCACAAGACGAATGGCCGAGCCAAGTAACGCGTCAGTTGGATATCGCGGTGATTGGCATCCTGCCTGTTACAAAGGTCGATGCGCCCGCATGCGACCGGAGTATCGCAGGCCGCCGTTACTTCGCTTTGTTGCCGCCTACCGTTTCACACGATCTCCTTTGCCAAATAATAGAGATGGCTTTTGTCAATATTGACCTCGCCGACCGCGAACGCAGCACTCGCGAAGAACTTAAACGTGCCCAGGAAGACATGGAAGAGCTGAATCGGATCGGTGTGGCGCTGTCGGCTCAACATCCACCGGGAAGCCTCCTACAAATGATCCTTCAAAAGGCTCGCACGATTACTGGAGCGGACGCCGGTTCGCTCTATCTGGTAGACGAAACGCCAGAAGGTCACCGGCAACTTACTTTTAAGGTGACCCAGAATGATAGTCGTGACTTTCCGTTTCGCGAACTCGTGCTCCCACTTTCCGACACTTCGATGGCTGGTTATGTGGCCATACATGGCGAGTCGCTTCGAGTGGATGACGCCTACGAATCAGACGGAACAAACCCAGCAATACCTTATCGATTTAATCCGGAGTATGACAGAGCCACAGGGTATCGCACGCAGTCAATCCTCACACTGCCAATGAGCAATGCCAAGGCTAAGACCGTTGGGGTATTGCAGCTCATCAATTGCAAGCTGGATCGTAAATTACCGCTGGAAATGACTGAAGTGCAGCCCTTTCCGGATCGAGCCGTACGCCTGGCACTCTCGCTTGCATCGCAAGCGGCGGTTGCTTACGAAAATAGTCAGCTGCATCAAGATATCGAGGCACTCCTTGAAGGATTTGTACACGCGGCGGTGACCGCAATCGAACAACGCGATCCCACCACGTCCGGGCATTCACTGCGCGTGGCCAATATGACCTGTAGATTGGCACAGATTGTAGATGCGGCTGAGACAGGGCCCTATGCAAAGGCGAGATTCTCCTCAATACAAATGAAAGAGCTCCGGTACTCTGCGCTATTGCATGATTTTGGCAAGGTTGCGGTGCGCGAGGAAGTGCTGGTGAAAGCGAAGAAGCTTTATCCAGCAACTCTCACTCTGCTGCAGCAGCGCTTTGAGAACGCGCGCAAGTCTATCGAGGCCGATCATCTTGAGCGGAAACTGCGTGCTGTGTTAACACGCAGTGTGGTTGCGGCACCCGGCAATTTCGGCAACCTGGACGAGCAATTCCATCGCAGACAAGCTGAAATAGACGAAGACTTGGGATTCATTCTGGAAGTGAATGAACCAACCGTGCTACCGGAGGGAAAGTTTGACCGTCTGATTAAAATTGCTGCCAAGACCTACATAGATTCTGTGGGCCATAAACACAACCTGCTTACGCCTGAAGAGGTGCGTTCCCTATCGATTCCACAGGGAAGCCTCGACAGCGAGGAAAGGCAAGAAATTGAATCGCACGTTACGCACAGCTTCAATTTCCTGATGCAAATTCCATGGACAAGTGAGCTTAAGGACATACCGGCAATTGCACGGGCGCATCATGAGAAACTGAACGGCACCGGCTATCCATTCCATCTCCGTGCTGACCACATCCCCATCCAGGCGAAGATGATGACAATTTGTGACATTTTCGATGCGCTATCGGCTTCGGACCGCCCATATAAGAAAGCTGTTCCCGTGAACCGAGCGCTGGACATTCTGCAGATGTCCGTACGGGACCGCGAACTCGATGCCGACCTTTTTGGTATGTTCGTAGAGGGCCGTATCTTTAATCACACATAGACGCTCATTGTCGCGCGTCGTTGGAGGACTGCGCGCCAAAGCGATGGCGCTTGACCATCGTTCCACCGGCGGCGCACCAGATGAGGATTGGTTGCAGCTATGCCGTTCGCGACCGCCGAAGCTTTTTGCGCAGCACGCGGTTCCACCACATCAGAGCGCCGGTGGAGGCCAAGACCGCAGGAACGAGCCCCAACATGGTCCATAGCGCCTCAGTGAACCAATTGAACCTGCCAATATGAATTTGCCCGATCCAAAAAAGAAACGACGTGCCAAAAAAGCGGTTGAAGATTGCGGGGAAGCAGAAGTAGATACCGGAGATGCCCCAGGCCAGCACAAAAAATGAGCACCAAAAGCCTACGGCGCTGTGCAAGTCCCAATTGAGTCGAGGGAAATTTGCTTTCCACTGTACCGTGGTGCTGCGCCGCCAACTCTTAATTCCCGGCCACCAGATAAGGGCCCCCGTTAAGGAAAGTACCGTGACAAAGCAGGAGCCGATCCCGTTCACGAGCCGGCCGGTCTGTCCAGCCAGAAGATTGTCATGTAAATCGACGAGCCATCCGACAATGCGATCAGTGACCGAATACGGATTGCCGAGATCGGCGCCGGTGTAGGGATCGAATAGGCGTTCGATTCGTTTGTGGGCGCGCTCCAACACAACATCGTCGGGCTCGTCGGGCGTGCGTGCCTCGCGGATGTTATCCACTTCATACGTTGGATAGTCTCGTTGCGCGCGCTGTGTTAGGTCCTCCACATTCATCCTGCGACCGGACTCAATCACAACTACTCTCTTGCGCCAGGACCGGCGATAGATAATGGCACTGCCAGAGATGCTGATGGTTAAGACGTAGATTCCGATTCCTATCCCGACCCACAAGTGGACCTGAAAAAACGCCTTGCGAAGCCACAAACTCTGAGGGCGTTGAACCCAGCATTGCCACAATGTCATTTTCCGTCCGGTCACATGAGCACACGTATCAAATGGGCGGCAGCATGCACCCGCGCATGCGAGTGAATCTGGGAGTATAAACCGTCCGGCTATGCTGAAGTGTGGATCGCGATCAAAACACTCCGGGCAAATCGTCGCTCATTCGTAAATTGGAAAGGGGGCCTTTGAGGCCTCTTCCGTCACTCCTCGGGTGGCGCGCTCGCCTTCTGGCTGGCCATTGAACATCCGGAAGTCGTCAAGACGCTCACCCTTATTGCCCAAGGGCAGGAAGATTCCAATGCGAGTGAAGGCGACAACAGACTTGATGTCGCCCTGAAACATTGCCCCAAAGATCCCTATTGCGAGGCTTTGAAGTGCAGAGCTGGGGCTCTCGCATGGTTGCCAACTACTTTTGACGAAGAGTACTGGCAAGCGGCTGCTTACATGGGAAATCTCCTGAAGTCACACGAAGCGGACGCGAAGCTCAAAGCCGGCGCAGGCGAACCGCGGCGTGATAACGAATACAGTTCTTGGCGCGATAAAATGTGGGATCGCGTGAGGACAGAGGGCGTTTTGCAAAATGCCGGTATTGTTATGCGCCGGCAAGAACGATATTTTGGATTGGGGAGCGGACGATCCGACGGCCCAGCAGCGTGGTGAGCTGGGGCTGTTTGACATCATTGGTTCGAAGAATCCCAGAGTTCAAATGATCGTCATGAACAATGCGGATCATTTCATGTACCGCGAGCATCCAGAACAGTTCAATCAAAACCTGATCAACTTCATCGAATTCTGGGAGCACCAGCCATCAAAGCAGCCCGCGTTGGTTACCCATGCGCCGCAATGAGCTCGCCACCATCTACTGCGATGCAAATGTGTGTCGAAGACCGTGGCAATAGAGAGCATTCGGCCACACATGCATCAGCGTTCTTGCAAAATCCGCGCTGAAGCCGTGGTCTGGACGGCGAATGCGACTTCACGTTCTGCGGGAAGAATGATGTCGGCGTCAATGCATTTACCAAGCCTTGCGCAAAGCCCCAGCGTGCTGGGGGAGTCCACTTTGTTAGCGCGCCCGTTGGCGTCGGGAAAGCAACCGTTCTCCAAAACTTAAGGCGGGGCGGACAGCGCACAGGGACGCAAAACCGCTCACAACCGTCGGCGTTCGAGCGCATTCCTGCGGCTACGCGTCTTCAAGCGGATCATCTTCTTCAAGATCAACGCAGCGGTCTGACCGCGCAGGTCGTAGTGCGGTGCGCCCCGTGTCAATTCTGTGCCGAATCAATGTATCGACTTGATGTGTGCACCCCGTATAATCCGCCTCACATCATGTGTTAGCAGGGGAATGCGTGCCCACATCACGACAGCCGGCCTCGCGACAGCCCGATCGCAGCGGTGAAGTTGCTGCCGCCCCGCTTGAAAGCACGCCGGCCCGCGGCCTTTCGCGAGTGGGCATGGCGCTGGCCGACTGGTCGCAGCGATGGTTTCCCGACGCCTTTGTCTTCGCGCTCGTCGCGATCATGGTGGTTTTTATCGTCGGCTTGTTTCTGGGCACGCCGGTCCGCGACTTGGTCAGATATTTTGGCGACGGCTTCTGGAGCCTGATCCCGTTTACGCTGCAGATGGCCATCATTATCGTCGGCGGCTACGTGGTCGCTACCTCGCCTCCGGTATACCGGCTGATCCGCTGGCTCTCCGGAATTCCGCGGACGCCTCGCAGAGCGATAGCTTTCGTGGCGTTTTTTTCGATGGCGACTTCGCTGATCAGCTGGGGCTTCAGCCTGATTCTCAGCGGCATCCTGACCCGCGAAGTGGTGAAGAAAGTTCCCGGCATCGATTACCGTGCCGTGGGAGCGGCCGCTTATCTCGGCACTGGCGGCATCTGGGCGCTGGGTCTTTCGTCCTCCGCCGCGCTAATGATGGCGACGCCGTCGTCCATGCCGGCTGCGCTGCTGAAAATCAGCGGTTCCATTCCTTTGCGGCAGACGATCGGCACCTGGCAGAGCATGGCGACCGCGCTCATTCTTACTGTTTCGACAGTGACCGTGGCGTATTTCTCAGCTCCGGCGATCTCGGCAAAGACCGCCGAATCTTTCGGCGTCACCGAAGGACTGGAGCTCGCCAAACTCGAAAAGCGCGTCACGCCCGGCGAGTGGCTGGAATACTCTCCCTGGTTATCCATCGCCATCGCGGCGCTCGGGCTGGCGTACCTGGCGCAAATCCTGGCCGCGCGAGGCCCGCTGGCCGCTCTCGATCTGAATACGTACAACATGCTCTTTTTGATGGTTGGTCTGCTGCTGCATTGGAGACCGCGCTCCTTCATACGCGCGGTGAATAACGCGGTGCCCGCGACTGCAGGCGTGCTGATTCAATTTCCATTCTATGGCGGTATCTTCGGCATCGTTACGATGTCGCCCATCGCCATGGGTCTCGCGCATTTCTTCGTGCGCGTTTCCTCGCACGGAACCTACCCTATCCTGGTGGCCTTGTATTCGGGAATCCTGGGAATGTTCGTGCCGTCCGGCGGAGGCAAATGGGTGATCGAAGCTCCCTACGTGCTGCAGGCCGCCAAGGATCTGCGGGTGAATTTGGGCTGGGTGGTGCAGGTCTACAACGCGTCTGAGGCGCTGCCCAACCTCATTAACCCGTTTTGGATGCTGCCGTTGCTGGGGATTCTGAAAGTTCGCGCGCGGGATTTGGTCGGCTACGGTCTGTTGCAGCTAATGGTCAACTCGGTGCTCGTGATTTTCCTGATGTGGTTTTTCGCGCGAACGCTCGCGTACATTCCGCCCGCGATTCCGTGATCACAGTGGTGGAGCGCTGGTCGGCAGATGGCCGATCGGTGATCGCCGATCGCCAATCAGGCTGGCGTTCACCATCGCTCAGATCAATGTGATCACCAGCAGAGTCTCGCGGCGTTTTCGGCCGCTGTGGCAACTTCACGGAATTCAAACTGCCGACGTCCCCTACTTGGCCTGTGCAACCTGATTCACAGCTTCGACTATATGCCGCGCCGAAATGCCAAATGCCTCGAGCAGTTCCTCCGACTTGCCCGAATGCGGAACGTGATCTACCGCCAGCCGGCGCACGGCCGAGAGCGCGACACCCATTTTGGCCAGCGCCGTAAGCACCGCTTCGCCTAGGCCGCCCTCTGGGTAATGATCCTCGACGGTGACGACGCGGCCGCCGGTGGCGCGAACGTTTTCGGCTATCGCTGCATTATCCACTGGCTTAACGCAATAAAGATCGATCACGCGCACGGCGACGTTGCGTTCCTTAAGCTGATCGTAGGCCTTCAGCGCTTCGTGGAGCGTTATGCCCGCGCCGATGACCGTGACGGCGTCGCTCGCGCTTTGCCGCACTACTTTCAATCCTGGCACGGGAAATTTTTCGTCGGGTCCATAGAGAACAGCGGTCTTTGGCCGCGAAGTCCGCAAATAGCAAATTCCCGGCCGCCGTGCCGATTCTTCGGTGAGCCGTTCGGTTGATACAGCGTCGGAGGGATAAAACACGGCGGCGTCCGGAATCGCGCGAAACATCGCCAGGTCTTCAAGTGCCATTTGTGAAGGGCCGTCCTCACCGATGGACACGCCGCAATGCGAACCGCACAGGTTGATATTGCTGCGACTGATCGCGGCCATGCGCACCTGGTCGTAAGCGCGCGAGAGG
Organism: uncultured Acidobacteriota bacterium; assembly: GCA_963828935.1. GTDB lineage: Bacteria > Acidobacteriota > Terriglobia > Acidiferrales > UBA7541 > Palsa-189. Next base: position 10,560 of record CAWHGP010000001.1, read on the forward strand.
AAGCACGCGAACGTGTCCACGAACGGCACCAGTCCTTGGGCCGCCATGCCCACCGCGGTGCTGACCATATTCTGTTCGGCGATGTAGCCTTGGATCAGCTTGCCTGGCTGCGCCTTCTGCAGGATGTCGGAGAATGTCGAGTTTTTTACGTCTCCGCTGATCGCGTACACCTTGGGATTCACGCTCGCAACATTTTTAAGGCCCGTACCGTAGGCTTCGCGCGTCGCAACTTCCTGCCCCAGCTTGTAGTCCGGTGCGGGCGGCGCCGGAAAGTCGGGTGGAACCGGGAGCGTCTTTCGCGCGTAGGATCGGCCATCGTCTTTTGGAATTGGCGGCGCCGGGCCAATTTCGGCGAGCGCCTTCTCGAGCTGCTCGGGCGACAATGGCTTGCCGTGCCATCCGTCCTTGTCGGCCAGGAAACTGATACCGTGCCCTTTCTCGGTTCGCGCGATGATGGCGTACGGTTTCCCGACCGAGGCGCGCGCCCGGTCGAGTGCGGCCACCACGGCCGCCATATCATGGCCGTCGATGACCTCGGTTTCCCAGCCTTCCGACTCGAACTTGCGCCGGTACACTTCCATGTCATGCTGATACATGGTGCGCTCGCTTTGTCCGAGCGCATTCACGTCGGCCATGGCCACGAGGTGCTCAATCTTGTAAAAACCGGCGAATTCAGCAGCTTCCCACACGTTGCCTTCGGCCATTTCGCCGTCACCCATCAGCACGTACACGTGCGCATCCGATTTCTGAAACCGTGCTCCGAGCGCGAGCCCGGCGCCCACCGAAAGGCCTTGCCCCAGCGAGCCGGTGGCCGCGTCCACGCCCGGGATGCGCGGCGTGGGGTGTCCTTCGAGCTCGCTTGAAAATTGGCGCAGCGTCATCAAGCGCGACACCGGGAACACGCCTGCTTCCGCCAGTGCCGCGTACAGGATCGGAGCGGCATGCCCCTTCGACAATACGAAACGGTCATACGCGAGCGAATTGGGATTGGCAGGATCAAACTTCATGGCATGGAAAAATGTCGCCGCCATCAGTTCAGCCGCCGAAAGACACGATGTCGGGTGGCCCGATCCCGCAGCCGTCGTCATGCGCATGGAATGAATGCGCAGAATGCGTGCCTTCTCGCGCAGCTGTTCCAACAATCCGGGAGTGGGTACTGCCGTTCCGGCTGCAGTCATGGAGTGCTCCTTTGATGCGGGCGTGAAGCTGGGCGATTGATCGCGATTCTGCGGAATTAGATTTGTCCCAGGCCATATTGTACCGAACCCGCAACGCTTCGGCGCGAATTCTTGCGCAGGGTCCGCATGTCGCACCGGAATCGCTCGCGGCGCGCACCGGGCAATCTTGAAATGCTTGCATGCTGGCCAACTCCAGCGCCTTTGCGCGGTTCCAAAAAAAAGAACTTGCGGTTTTCAAACGACACCTACTTCGCACTCCCGGTTGCTTCCTGTTGCGCAGTTCGCCGCATTGCTAGTTGCATGCGTGCCCTGATTCGGCGAAACTATCTGTACAATTATCCGCGTAATAAGCAAATTCCGTTGGTGTTCGCCACTTGGGATGGCGGGGGCGCGGTAGCAATCTCAGGCCGTGTTGGGAACTTTTAAGGGGGTATCGCGAAATGAGGGGGCAACACGAAATGAATGAACGTATTGGGGAACTTCTCGCCCCGACCCGGCTGATGCTGACGCCGGGGCCGTGTTCGGTTGATTCGCGCGTGTATCGCGCGCTGTCCACGCCGATGGTTGGTCATATGGACCCGTTTTTCATCGGATTGATTGGCGAGGTACAGACGCTGCTGCGCAAGGTATTTCAGACCGAAAACAAGTTTACTTTCCCGATTTCGGCTTCAGGATCGGGCGGCATTGAGACCGCGGTGGTTAACACGCTCGAACCGGGGGATGAAGCGATTGTCTGTGTCAACGGCACGTTTTCCGAGCGCATGGCGATAATCGCGTCGCGCACCGGTTCCACGATTCATCGCGTGGAAGCTCCTCTTGGGCACACCGTGGATCCGGACGACGTTCGCCGCGCTGGCAAGGGTCGCAAGATCAAATTTGTAGGCGTCTGCCACGGCGAAACCTCCACCGGAGTGATTACGAACCTCGATCCGTTTCGCAAAGTCGCCGATGAATTGGGCGCGCTGCTGATCGTGGACGCGGTCGCCACGCTTGCTGGCGTTCCGCTGGATGTCGACAAGCAGCGCATTGATATCTGCTTCAGCGGCTCGCAGAAGGCCATCAGCGCGCCGCCGGGAATGGCGCCGATCACGGTGGGCCCACGCATGGAGGAGTTGCTGGCCCGCCGTAAGACTCCCGTGCAAAGCTGGTATTTCGATTTGACCGGCGTGATGAAGTTTTGGGGCACGGAACGCAGGTACCATCACACCCCCGCCATTTCATTGATTTTCGCGCTTCGCGAAGCGTTGCGTATCGTCTCGGAAGAGGGTCTTGCGGCCGGTTGGCAGAGGCACCGCCAGAATCAGCAAGCGCTCATTGCGGGGCTCGAGGCTCTGGGGCTCGAGCTTTTCGTGCCCGATCCAAACGATCGCCTGCCTACGGTCACCAGCGTGCGCGTCCCTGCGGGAATCGAAGAGGCGCGGCTGCGCCGGCAACTGCTGGACGAATTCGGCATCGAGATTGCCGGGGGCATCGGTACGCTCAGCGGAAAAATCTGGCGAGTCGGGCTGATGGGCTACAGCAGCCAAGCCAAGCACGTGCTGCTGTTCCTGGCGGGGCTCGAAAAGGTGCTGCTCGAGCAGGGATACCATGCGCCTGCGGGAGCTGGAATCGGTGCGGCGGTGCAGGTTTATGCGCATGTCGAGCCGGTTTCTGCTGGTGGCAAGAAATAGGCAAGTGGCGGAAAAGCCGGTAGTCGGGTTGCCCGGGCACGACCAATAGCACAGAGATCGCATCGACCATACCGTCGGCAGAACGTTTAATTGCTAAATTCTCTAACTTAGCGATACCGCGAGGCGCGCATGCCCGCATCGGTAATTCCTAATCGCGGGGCCATGAAAGATTTCGTTGGCCCGTTCGACGTCCCGTCGAAGCTCACTGACGAAGCGTATCATGTGAGCTTTTCGCATCTTTGGAACGCCATCGCCACACGGCACAGCGATACCGTTGATTCAAAGTTTTTCGTCGATGGCCGTGGCGTAATCATCGGCGTCGCGCATACCGGGCTGACAGACTTTCGCGAGCATGCCGCACGCGAAATCACCGACCGCGAAATTAGCTTTGTGGCGGCCGAGTATCTCCGTGAACGTCTTGAGCAGGAAGACGAGCGGCCCCTCTACGATGTTTCCCGGAACGACGTGTTGCGCCTGATCAGGAAGATCGGCATCAGCTAAGAGCCGCACCCATTCAACATGTACGAAGACGCGCCCAAGACCTGATATGAAGGCATTTGAAAATAAGCCGACTGTGGGAACCAAGTCACTTCGCGGATTGCCTGAGGAAGCAGCCAGCCCGGCGATCTTTCCGACGCTTACGCGTCGGAAAGAGATTCGTCAATGGAATCGCCCTTGGCGGGCTCACCGGTATCGGGTTCCGCGCGCATTGATGCACCATTTTGGGGCGAAGCGTCGGCCGCTAACGTGTCGAGTTCGCGCGCTTCCAGGATCGCGCCACAATCCAAACATTCGACGTATTTCGCGTCGCTATCTTGTGCAATCAGTTGCGTACGTTGGTGCCGGCAGGCGTTGGTTTCAGGCATGGTCGACCGGTAGGGCATGCTAAAGCCGTTGTATCATAGCCGGGGCCTTGGTGACGACTGCACCGGATAGTTAACGGCATCGGTTCTTTAGCTTGATACAAAGACAAACCCCGGCTCTTCCGCACGTATTCTTTTTTCATTGTTACAAATCGCCGGGTGCCTTGCCTGCGGAGTTTTCAAATTTCACCGTGCGTCTGGAGTCGGCGCGGCACCCTGTCCCGCAGCGCGCCCGGCGAACCGCAATCGGCATCCGTGCGCGGCTGTGCTAGAGTAGCCCGCACCGATTCACGAACCGGCGGGATGCGTGCAAGTCCGCGCATAAAAACGGCGCGATTGCAGCACACATCACCGTAAAAGAAATAAAGCGAAACGCGCAGATGGCCACCAAGCCGACTACACAGCCAATGGAGCTGGCGCCAGAAAAACTTCGCTGGCACTGCGATCCGGCGCGCATTCCGTACCAGACCACCGCGCAGGCCGAGCCCATCGCCGGCCCATTGGGGCAAACCCGCGCCTTACGCGCGTTGAAAATGGGGGTCGAGCTCGCGGCCCCCGGTTACAACGTTTTTGTGTGCGGCCTCTCCGGAACCAGCCGTGGCGGGATGATCGAGCGGATGATTGAGGAAATTCAGCCGAAAACCGGCCCCACCCCGGATCGCTGCTACGTCAACAATTTCAAAAATCCCGACCGGCCGCGGCTGCTGACGCTCCCGCGCGGGCAGGCGAACAACTTCAAGAAAGACATGCAGTCGGGCATCGAATTCTTACGCCGCCGCATTCCGCAGGTTTTCGAGGGCGAGCCTTTTCAACGGCAGAAAAGCCGCATCGTGGACCGCTACACCATCCGCGAAAAAGAGTTAATGGACGATTTCACGCGACGGATCGCGCGCGAGCAGTTCGCGCTGGGGCACATGCAGGTGGGCGCCGTCGCTTTGCCGGAGATTTTCCCCGTGCTCGAAGGTCAGATGGTGCCCATCGAGGATGTTCCCAAGCTCGTGCACGAGGGCAAGCTCGAAACACCCATCGCCGAGGAACTCGAGCGCAAGTACGAGGTTTTCCGCCAGGAATTCACGGTGGTGTACCGCAAGACACTCACGCTTTCCCGCGAGCTGGCAAGCGAGCTGAGCTACCTCGAGCAGGAAGCTGCTTCGGTGCTGGTCGATGGCTTTATCGAAGAGCTCAAGGAAAAATACGCGGTGCCCCGCGCCGCCGAGTATCTGGAAGAGGTGCGCCACAACATCCTCGATAATCTCGATCCCTTCAAGGAGCGCGAAGGAGAAGAGGAAACGCCACCGGGATCGCCGCCCTTCGAGGGGCCGCTTAAATCGATGGTGCCCGACCGCGACCCCTTCCGCGTGTATGGCGTGAACGTGCTGCTCGCGCACAATGAAGAAGACACTTCACCCGTAATTTTTGAGACCACGCCCACCTACGCGAACCTGTTCGGCACCATTCAGCGCAGTTACGATTCGCGCGGGGTGTGGACTTCGGACTTCATGGATTTGCGAGCGGGTTCGGTGCTGCGCGCCGATGGTGGATTTTTGATCATGTACGCGCTCGATGCCCTTACCGAAGGCGGCGTGTGGCGTACGCTCAAGCGCACGCTCAACCACCTGAAACTCGAAATCCAACCCATGGAGCTATTCTTCCCCTTCGGCACCTCGGCACTCAAGCCCGAGCCGATCGATCTGAACGTCAAGATCGTGCTCATCGGCGACCGCGATCTCTACGAGCTGCTTTACGAGTATGAGGAGGAATTTAAAAAGGTTTTCAAGGTGCGCGTCGAATTCGACGAAGAAATGGAAATGAGCGACGACGTGATCCGCCAGTATAGCGGACGCCTCCGCAAGCTCTGCGAAGATGAAAGTTTATGTCCCTTCGATCGCACCGCCGTCGCGGGAATGATCGAGTACGGCGTGCGCCTTGCCGGCCGCCGCAATAAGGTGACTGCGAGGTTTTCCGACTTGGCCGACCTGATGCGTGAAGCCTGCTACGCCGCGCGCCAACTGGGACAGACGCCGGTCACCGGCGCACACCTGCGCGCCGCACGTGAAGCCAAGATCGAACGGCACAATCTGATCGAGACGAAAATTCGGGAGATGATTTCCGAGGGCACCCTGCTGATCGATACTGCGGGTACTTGTGTGGGCCAGGTAAATGGCTTGAGCATTATCGAAATCGGGGGCTATGTCTTCGGCAAGCCAGTGCGTATCACGGCCTCGACAGCACTCGGCAAGTTAGGGCTTATCAATATCGAACGGGAGGCCAACCTGAGCGGCCGCCTCCACGATAAGGGGATGCAGATTATCGCGGGTTATTTGCGTTCGCTGTTCGCCCAGGACAAGCCGCTTTCACTCGCCGCCAGCATCTGTTTTGAGCAATCCTATTCGGGCGTGGACGGCGACAGCGCCAGCTCGAGCGAGGTCTATGCACTGTTATCCGCGCTTGCCGATATCGGATTGCGCCAGGACCTGGCGGTCACCGGATCTGTGAACCAGCAAGGCGTGGTGCAGCCCATCGGCGGAGTGAACCAAAAGATCGAAGGCTTCTACGACGTGTGCCGGGTACGCGGGCTCACCGGCACCCAGGGAGTGCTCATCCCCATCGAAAACGTGGAAGACTTGATGCTCCGCGACGACGTCATTGACGCGGTCGCCGCCGGGAAATTTCACGTGCATCCTGTCGCGCACGTCGAAGAGGGCATCGAAATTATGACCGGCATTCCCGCCGGACGCCGCAATTCGCTGGGCCATTTCGAGCCCGATTCGATTTTCGCGCGCGTGGACGATCGTCTGCGCCAGATGGCCCACACACTCAAGCAATTCGAATAACGCGCGCTCGTTTGCGGAGCGGCATCCTTTCGCTTAATTTGCGGTTACGGCTGGGCGAAGCTGCACCGCCCCCCGCTATTGTGTTTTCGCCGGGCTGGCTGTCGCTGGAGTTGCGGCGGCGGACGGCGCGCTCGCCGTCGCCGGACCGCTGTCCTTGCTGGTGGAAAGATAACCGGTGGCCCGGTCCTTGGTTACCTCGAAGACCACGATCTCGTAAGGCGCGTGGTTACCGCGCACGTAGAACTGCATCGGCTCATCGACGTTGCGATCTTTTTTCTCGATGGCTTTATCGTCGGCGACCACCGTCATGGTGAACCGGAAATGTTTGGGGTCGGTGCTGCGAAGCGTGATTTGAATGGGGCCGACGCGCTGCGGATTCTTCGATTTGGTGAGATTGAAGTCAAAGATATTACGCTCATTCAGGCGCTTGAGCGCTTCCACCTCTTCACGGTTCCGTGCGATCAAGCCGCTTTGCACACCCAGATCGCCTACGGTCGAGGTCAATCTGCTCTTCGTCTCGTCCAGGTCCTTTTTCGTCGAAGCGATATCGGTCTTGGCGCCGCTCAAGTCCGTCGAGACTTGACCGATCTTTTCCTCGCTTTCCTGGTTTGCCTGTTTTACCTGCCCGATTTGCTGTCCGAGCTGCGCGTCACTGGTTTGCTGCTGCTTCTGAATGGTCTGCGCCAGGGTACGCGCGCGCGCCAGTTCTTCCTGGGTCAGGCCGAGCTTCTGCGAAGTCACGTCCAGCTGCCCGCGGAGCATCGCGATACGCGCGTTCGTTTGCTCCAGTTCTTTGGCAAGGAGATCAGAGTGGGTATTGCCCGCCGCGAGATCGCTTTCCAGGCGGGTGCGTGACGTGTAACCCGCATAAAGAATTGCTCCCAGCCCCAGGAACAGGACGACGATCAGTATGGGAATCCATAGCGGCGTCGACGGCGGCGGGGGCGGCTCGGCTCCCGGGTTCTCGTGCAACCGGGATGTGTCCGGCGTGATACTCATGGCGGCCTCCTTGGAAACTCTCTCGCAAGTGGTGCGGCAACGAAACGAACAACCGGGCGCTTTTCGTTTGCCGCTGTGCGATCTATACCACTTTTAGTCCAGCTAGTAATGGATTATCGCTAAGACCGTTTGGGTTGTCTACGACCCGCAGTGGGCCGCGGCCAAACTGCCTCGACCGTAGTCGTCAGCCCTCCGCGAGGGGTGAATTCGCCGCGCACCACGCAGCGGACGGGCCGGGCCGCGGCCACGATATCACGCAGGATGCGGTTCACAGCGTTCTCATAAAAAATACCGAGATTTCGATACCCGAGAAGATAAAGCTTGAGTGCCTTCAGTTCGAGGCAGCGCTGGCGAGGCTCATATTCGATCGTGATGGCGCCATAGTCGGGCATGCCCGTCTTGGGGCAGACCGAAGTGTATTCGGGAAAGCGCGTAGTGATGGTATAGCCGGGAAACTGGTTGGGCCAAGTATCGAGATCAGGGAGCGGGGCGCTGATTCCGGCTTCGGCGTGCTGCTCGGTGTAGTTGGCCATGAGCGTTCCCCGACCATTCTACAGGAACACGTCCAGGAACAGGGTTGCAACGGTACTTGCGGTGCCTCACGTCTTTCTTATATGCTCTCGCGCGGGACGTCCCCCAACACAGCTCTCAAGGTGGGAATTTGCTTTGTCCTAACTGTTTAAGCAGCAAATGCCGCCGATCGCGACGCAGGGGAGTCAAGGAGCATCTCAACAGTTTTGTGGGGCTATGGCCCTGGCGCTGCGAGAAATGCGACGGGCGCTTTGCGGCGGGAGTCGTGGCGGCTAAATTTATGCTGCTGGCTCATTGCCGCCGTTGCGGAAACCTCGATTTGCAGCGTATTTCCGCCAGCATCGTGGAGCGGTGGAACCGTTGGATTTTTCGCCTGGCGCACGTTCCAGCGTACCGTTGCGCACCTTGCCGGAAGAAGTTCTTTTCGGTACTGCCGCGCCGGCGTCTTCGTGCGATAGAGTCCCTCACGGCACCCGAGCCGGATGTTCCCACACGGCCGGTATTTCCCGCTGGAGAAGTCTCTCCCGCTGGAGCTGAGGACGTATTTCCTACTGAAGAAGACTCTCCCGTTGAAGTGGCAGAATTTTCTTCGGCTGAAGATTCACCGGCGGAAGAAGGTTCGCCCTCGAACTGGGTCCCCTGAGCCCTCCTCTGGCATATTTTGAGTTTACACTTTGATTACGCCGCGTGGTCGCATGGTGTAACCGGCTCTGCCGGGGCTGCGTCCAATAAAGGTACTCCGATAAAGGGATAGGATCGCTCCGACGGCAGGCGGAAAGTCTCAGCTTACAACCCATGTGGATCGTTAGACTTGCACTGGACCGGCCGTACACCTTCGTGGTGCTTGCCGTCCTGATTTTGATTCTTGCCGGCGTGGCGATGGTCCAGACACCGGTAGATATTTTCCCTAACATCGATATCCCCGTGATCGCGGTAATTCCCAGCTATACGGGGCTTTCGCCGCAGGATGTAGAAAACAGGCTCGCCAGCGGTCTGGAGCGCAACCTGACCCAGACGGTGGACGATATCGAGCACATGGAAGCGCAAAGCTACCACGGGCTTGCGGTGATCAAACTATTTTTTCAACCCGGAACCAATCTTGCCGGCGCCATGGCGGAGGTAACCGCACAGTCGCAAATCGCGGTGCGCGGTATGCCTCCCGGTACCCAACCTCCATTCATGCTCGTTTATGGTGCTGCCGACGTGCCCGTGTTGCAGATTGGGCTCAGCAGCAAGGTTCTTTCGCTCCAACAGATGCAGGACCTGGGATCGAATTTCGTCCGTACGCGTCTGGCCAACATCGAAGGGGCGGAACTTCCCAACCCATACGGCGGACCGAATCGGCTGGTAGCGATCGATTTGAACCCGCAAAAGCTGCTCGAGCGCGGGATTTCCGGGGCAGAGGTGGTGAATGCGGTCAGTGCGCAGAATGTAATCTTGCCGCAGGGAACGACGAAGATCGGAGACCGCGAATATGATGTCGCGCTGAACAGCAGTCCCAAGACCATCGCAGAATTGAACGATGTGCCGTTAAAAGTTGTAAATGGCGCGATGGTATACCTGCGGGATGTCGCGTTTGCACACGACGGGGGAAGTTTTCAGACCAATGTTTCGCGCCGCGATGGCCAGCGCGGGATTCTGATGGTGGTTCTAAAACACGGAAAAGCGTCGACGCTCGACATCGTTTCAAGGATCAAGGCGGCGTTGCCAAAGATCGCCGCGACCTTGCCGCCGGAACTGGAAATAACACCCGTTAGCGATCAATCGATTTTCGTGCGCGCCGCGGTTAACGGGGTGCTGCGCGAGGCCACGATCGCCGCAGGGCTGACGGCGGCTTTGATTCTTTTGTTCCTGGGGAGCTGGCGAAGCACTCTCGTGGTAGCCACCTCGATTCCACTTTCGATCCTGACCTCATTGCTCATATTGAGCGTTATTGGCGAGACGATTAACATCATGACCCTGGGCGGATTAGCGCTCGCCGTCGGCATCCTGGTGGACGACGCTACGGTGGAAATCGAGAATATCAATCGTCTGCTGCCCGAGGGGAAGCCTCTACGGGACACGATTTTGACGGGTGCGCAGCAGATCGCCGCGCCGGCATTCGTGGCTACGCTCAGCATTTGCATTGTCTTCGTGCCCATATTTTTCCTCAAGGGCGTCCCGGGATTTCTGTTCCGTCCTTTGGCCGAAGCCGTCGTTTTCGCCATGCTTGCGTCCTACTTCCTCTCGCGCACCATCGTGCCTACGCTGGTGATGTATTTCTTCCGGGCCGAGCGGCGCAATGCGCAGGCGCGCGAAGAAGGACATGAACAGGCGGGATTTTTCAAGCGTTTCCACCAGGCATTTGAAAATGGCTTTGAACACGCGCGCGAGCATTACCTGCATTCGCTCGAATGGTGCCTCCGGCACCGGTTTCTGTTTGGCGCCGCGTTTCTGGGATTTTGCGTCGTCACCCTGCTGCTCATCCCGCTGCTGGGTTCAGATCTTTTCCCCAGCGTGGATGCCGGGCAGATTCGCCTGCACCTGCGTGCGCCGACAGGCACACGCGTCGAGGAAACCACGGCGCTGTGCGATCGTATCGAGCAGTACATCCGGCAGCAGATTCCCAAGGACGAGTTGGGATCGATATTAGATAACATCGGATTCCCACCAAGCAGCATCAACCTCGCTCTCGGTAACAGCGGCGTCATTGGCACCTCGGACGCCGAAATCCTCATTTCCCTGGTTCCCGACCATCACACCAAACCCGTAGATTACGTGCGGGACCTTCGTCGCACGCTGCCGCGTGAATTCCCAGGGGTGGATTTTTCGTTCCAGCCGGCGGACATCGTAAGCCAGGTTCTTAATTTCGGACTGCCGGCGCCGATCGATATCCAGTTGACCGGACCGAATGTCGATCAGAACTACAGCCTGGCCCGGCAGCTTTTGCCGCGACTGCGTCAGGTGCCGGGAGCTGCGGACGTGCATATTCAACAGGCCTATGACCAGCCGCAACTGGACATTACGGTGGATCGCACCGAGGCTCAGCAGGAAGGGATGACCGAGACGACGGTGGCCAGCAACGCTCTGACATCGCTCGCCAACAGCTTTCAAACGGCGCCGAGTTTCTGGGTGAGCCCGCAAGGGGTTTCCTACAACGTTACTACGCAAACGCCGCAGTACCGCATGGATTCGGTGGCGGATTTGAAAGGCCTGCCCGTCATCACCGCCGCAGGAGCCGGGGGGCCGGGACAATCTCAATTGCTGAACAATCTGGCGACATTTTCGCGGGAAGCTACGCCGGCGATCGCCTCGCAGTACGACATTCAACCAGTGATCGACATCTATGCGGGCACGCAGGATCGCGATCTGGGCGGTGTGTCGTCGGATATCGCCCGCATCGTAAAGGAATTCGAAAAACAGCTTCCACGCGGAAGCACGGTAACCATACGTGGCCAGGTAGAGACCATGGCTTCTTCATTTTCCGGGCTGGCCATTGGCCTGGTGTTTTCGATTATTCTGGTCTACCTGCTGATGGTGGTGAATTTTCAGTCGTGGGTCGACCCGTTCATCATCATCACGGCATTGCCGGGTGCGCTGTGCGGGATCGTGTGGATGTTATTTCTGACGGGCACGACGCTGAATGTGCCCTCACTCATGGGCACAATCATGTGTATCGGAGTGGCCACGTCCAATAGTATTCTTCTAGTGACCTTCGCGGCGGCCGAGATGCAGGAAGGGAAGAGTTCGATCGAAGCGGCGATGGGTGCGGGCTTCACGCGCCTGCGGCCCGTGCTGATTACCGCGCTGGCCATGATCGTGGGTATGGTTCCCATGGCGCTCGGTATTGGAGAAGGGGCCGAACAAAACGCTCCGCTGGGACGCGCGGTGATCGGCGGCTTGTTGATGGCGACGGTGGCGACCCTATTCTTTGTGCCGGTGGTATACAGCTTCATCAGGCGCCAGGGATACAGCGAACTGCTTGCGGAATAGACGCGGCCGATTTGCAGCGGCCGAGTTGTGTGGGAGCAAGGCGCAAGTGCTGCTGTGATAAGTGACGATTTAGAACTTGCAACCGTCCTGGGAGATAACACGCTTTATGAAACCGCAGTCCACTCAAACCGACTGGTCGACGGAACGTTACGAACCAGCGCATGGCGAAACCGGGGGTCAGGCAACAAGGCAGGCACCGAGGCGGCAGAAGACGTCGAAATTCCTGCTGTACACTATTCCGGCGCTTTGCCTGGCGATTTTTGCGGCGTTGGCGTTCTGGCGGGTAGAGACACGTCTGCACGTGCGCGCTGCGCTGATCCCGGCTGCGACCGAGGCCAACGAAGTTTCGGTGGCCGTCACGCATCCGCAACGCACGTCCGCCAGCGAGAACCTCACGCTTCCGGGGAACGTTCAGGCCTATGTCGAGACGCCGATTTACGCGCGCACCGACGGATATTTGAAGCGCTGGTACGTGGATATTGGCGGGCGGGTAAAGGCCGGTCAGTTGCTCGCGACGATTGAGACGCCCGAAGTCGATCAGCAACTGCGGCAGGCGGAGGCAGCGCAACTGCAAGCGCAGGCGAATCTGGATCTGGCAAAGACCACTGCGGACCGGTGGCAAGTGCTGCTGAAATCCGATGGCGTTTCGCAGCAGGAAGTGGATCAGAACGAGTCCGCTTACAAAGCGCGGCAGGCGGATTTTAACGCTGCGCTAGCTAATGTAGAGCGGCTTAAGTATATGCAGTCTTTTCAGCAGGTCACTGCGCCATTCGACGGCGTGATCACTGCGCGGGACGTGGACATCGGCGCGCTCATCAGCAACGGCAACGCGAAGCAGTTGTTCCGCCTGGCTCAGATCGACACGCTGCGCGTCTACGTAAACGTTCCGGAATCCTATGGCAACGACATTCATCTGGGCATGGCGGCCGATTTGCACATTTCTCAGTTCCCGAACCGCACGTTTGCCGGCAAGGTGGCGCATACGTCGGGTGCGATCGACACCGCGTCGCGAACGCTTCTCGTCGAAGTTCAAGTTTCCAATGCGAGTGGCGAACTGCTGCCGGGTTCTTATGCGGAGGTGGAATTTCACCTCAAGGCCGGAAGTCCACCGCTCGTGATTCCCTCGAATACGTTGATTTTTCGCGCTTCTGGCCCGCAAGTGGCCGTGGTGGACGATGCCGGCAAAGCCCGCTTGAAGACTGTTACGATTGGGCGCGATCTTGGCACCAGCCTGGAAATCATTTCGGGGTTGCAACCTGCTGACGCAGTCGTTGTCAATCCGCCCGATTCGATCGCCGATGGCACTCCGGTTGTCGTTCAGCAGCAACCCTCGCAGTCTTCTCCGCCCGTGCAGCAGCCGCCGGCTGCTGCGGGCCGCTAAACGATGGGCCTTTCGCAAACGCAGGGACAATCTGTGTCCACTCGCTCCGGCAAGGCGTCCTTTGCCTATCTGGTCGCGACGGTTGTTCTTCCAATCCTTTTCACCGGTGGTTGCAAGGTTGGGCCCAACTACAATCGCCCCAGCGCCCAGACGCCTTCCGCGTGGAAAGAACAGCCGCCGGAAGGATGGAAAGACGCAACACCCCGCGACGACATCTCCAAAGGAAATTGGTGGGAGGTTTTTGGCGATCCGCAATTGAACGATCTGGAAATCCAGGCGATCGCGGCCAACCAAAATCTGAAGGCTGCAGCCGAGCGGGTGATCGAAGCGCGCGCGACCGCTTTGGTGCAACGTTCCAATTTGTTCCCCAGCATCAGCGTGGTCCCTTCCGTCGAGCCCGCACGCAGTTCCGGGACTCGGCCGGTCCCGCCCAGTTCGAGCCCGACGGTCGCGTACACGGCGACCACGTTCTCGCTTCCGCTGGAGGCGAGCTATCAAGTCGATTTGTGGGGGCAGATACGCCGATCGCTCGAATCGGCAAATGCGCTAACGCAGGCCAGCGTCGCCAACTACGAGAATATTCTGCTGACGCTTAAGAGCGACGTCGCCTCATTCTATATCATGCTGCATTTCATCGATCAGGAACGCGAAATCCTCAAGAACAATATCGACTTGCAGCAGAAGGCTTTGGATCTGGCCGAGGTGCGCCACAATGGCGGCGTGGCCAGCGGGCTGGATGTCTCTGAGGCCGAGACTTTGCTGGATACGACTCAAGGTGATTACATTGGATTGGGTGTGCAGCGCGCGCAGTTCGAGCATGCGCTCGCAGTGCTGCTGGGCAGGCCTCCCGCCCTGGTGAGCGTGGCGGAAAAAGCGCTCGATCTCACGCCTCCGGTGATTCCCGCGGATATGCCTTCCGATCTGCTCGAGCGCCGGCCGGATATTGCCGCGGCAGAGCGCGATATGGCGTCGACCAACGCGCTGGTTGGCGTCGCGCGCTCGGCTTATTTCCCCAATCTCGTGCTCACCGGCAGCGGCGGCTATTTGAGTTCGGGCATCGTCAACCTGTTTAATTTGCCAAGCCTGGCTTGGTCTCTGGCGGCAACCGTTACGCAGCCTTTGTATACGGGCGGGAGGCTCTCGGCAAACCTGCTGCGCGCCCGTGCTACCTATGATGAATCCGTCGCAACGTACCGCCAGCAGGTGCTGGTCGCGTTTCAAGAGGTCGAGGACGGGCTGTCGGGCCTGCGCGTGCTCGAACAGCAGGCGGCCGCCTACGATAAGGCGGTAAAATCGGCGCAGCAGACGGTGGATATTTCGACCGCGCGTTACAAAGAAGGACTGGCTAATTATCTTGAGGTTATTACCGCCGAGGTTACGCTGCTCAACGACCAGCGCGTCAACGATCAGGTACTCGAGCAGCGGTTGCTGACCACCGTGCAATTAATCGAAGCACTTGGCGGCGGGTGGCAGGAATCGACGGTGTATTCATCGAGCACCGGTGTGCTGCCGAACACGCCGCCGAACACTCCCGGCAATGCGCCGGTCACTAATGCCCCCGCACCGGCACCCGCGCCTCAAACGCCTCCCACTCAACCGCCGCAATAAATCGCAGTGCATCGGCACCAGTTGAACGAAGTTTTGGGGCGCAATTTTGGGCGACGTATTGCGACTGTGTTGGCGATCAACGTATTGGCGATCAACGTGTTGGCGATCGACGTATTGGCGATCGACGCGGCGCCTACGCGAGTTGCCCCCGCGATCCTTTTCTTACCTCTGCCGCGTGTCCTTACTTCTTCTGCGTGGCGGCCGGCGCCTCACCCGCGGCGGGCTTTTTCAGCTCAGGATTGCGCGGCAAACTCAAGAGGTTGGCGAACAAGCGGTATGCGCCGGGCACGCCATCGGGTAACTGGCGGTACAAGGCAAAAGCCGCGTAGACGTAAACCCCGCGCCCATATGTTGTGTAGATCAGCCCGCCCTTCTGCGGATTCTGTTCGGGATCGTGAGTTTCGAGCGGGGCCTTGTAATGTGCATCCCATTCTTCATGAAATTGTGGCCGCGCTCCTCCACCCATCCCCGGAAATCGCTTTCGGTGATCTGGTTGGGCCAATTCAGCAGCGGGTCTTTCGGATCGAGGAAATCGACGTGGGAAGTTTCGTCCACCACGCGCTCCGCATCGGCGGGCACACTATACGGATACGGTCCAAAATTGTGGTCGTACTGCACTGAATTGTACTGAATGATCAGTGCGCCGCCATTCTTGACATAATCGAGCAGGCGTTGGTTATTCGTCGCCAGCTCGGGGCGCGCAGTATAGGCGCGCACACCGAGAAGAATCGACATCGTATTTCTGCAACTCGCCCTGCGCCAAGTCCTGCGGACTCGAGAAACTCCACCTTGACGCCGATGTTTTCAAGCGACTGTGGCACGTCGTCGCCCGAGCCCATCACGTAGCCTACCGCTTAGCCCGGGAGCGACCTTAACGTCGACGCCGGAGGTGCGATACGCCGCGGGTTGGTACAGGTCGTACGGGCGCAGCCCTGCGTAGCCCACGGTGACAAATCCTTCGCGGAACTGACGTCCCGCCGATTCCGCCACAGCGGTTACAGTGTAGGGTTTTTGGGCCAGGCGATCGGGAAACACCTGAAAACTCACGCTCTGCTCTTGCCCCGCGCGGCCAAGTGAAAACCGCGCCGTCGGCGGGTCCGCGCGCCACCCTGCCGGCAGTTCCAAGTGGACCGTTCCCTGGGCGCCGCTTTCCGATTCGGTATGAACGAGCGCGGAAAGTGCGAACGATTTCGATCCAAGCGGCGTGATGCCGGCCTGCGGCGTGATGCGCACTGAAACTCCCGGCGCCACCATCAGCGGATTGCAGGTCGAGTCCAAGCCCGGTTTGCTGCCGCGCCGTCTGAACTACCTGGCCGGTGTTTACTTCGACTCCGTCGTAAGTGATCTGGGCCCAGGCCGTAAGCGGGTACGGCGCCAGGGACCGGTTGCGATAACGCTCGTCGTTGAGATCATAGTAGGGCTGCTCGTCGTTGGGCCGCGCGAAGTAAGGTCGCGTAGACATCGCGTTTTCCGGCAGGCGCACATTGAATCGCTGGTCGAGCGCCTGGCCGGCGGGCACCTCCGCGGGCACCGGTTTGTCCGGCGCGCTAGTCCACGACTCATCCGCGGGACTTTGCGAGCCACACCGTTGAAGCGTCAAAGCGGCGGGGCCGGGATTGTCGAGGTGCACTCTCACGGCGAATTCCTGCCCCGGCACGGCGTATGCGAACGTTTCCGTGGGTCCGTTACCGCCGAAGAAATTGCCGCGCGCCGGTTCGCGTTTGGGCGCGACGGTAGCTTCGAGCGAGACGCCAAGCGCCTCGAGAATGGCGCGCTGAAATTGGGCTTGCTTGGCGGTAAGCTCGTGCAGCACGTCATATTTCGCCTGGTCGCTGAGGCTGCTCGAGGAAACCTGCGCGGAGAGTCCGTTGGTCTCCTTGAGTCCTGCGGCCAGCGCTGGCGCAATTTTTTCCGGATGTTGGACGGAAAAATCGCTCATAGCGCGGCTCAACCTGGGCATTGATGCGCGCGAGCGCATCCTTCAGGAAACCGTTCTCCTGGCCATGCGCGAGATCAGCGATTCCGGCCAGCGAAACGTCTACACCGTCGAAGAACGATTTTTCCTTTTCCTGCGCGGGAACCAGCGAGGCGTAGCGGTGATAGGGAATGTTGGCGGGGCCGGCGTAGGGCATCGCCCCCCCGCCGTTTTGGGATTTCTGCAGCGACCACCCTTGCCGCGCAATTTGCAGATAGGTAGCGCCTATTGCCGGATCGTAATTCCCCTCGGAAATTTCGAGATTGACCGGCGGCGCCCCATCCGACCATTTCTTCTGAATGAAATCGTAAAAGCGCACAGGAAAATATTTGCCGGTGGCGCTGTCATAAATGCCTTTATCGGAAACCGAGAACGAAGGCACTCGCGCGTACATTTTTAGCGGCGACCATGGCCGCAATCCGGCGCGGATCTGGTCGGGAAACACGTTGGGATCGCCTGCGGCCTGAAAAACTTCCTGAGCCATTTCTCCGGCGGCTGCGTGATGGCCGTGGCCGTCGGTAGGGCCGCCAACGAACACGGAGGTCACCACCAGCGGGCGCGTGATCCGCACCACGCGCACCACGTCCGCCAGGATGCGGTCGTGGCCCCACTGCGCGAGGGCTTCCTCGAGCGTTTTCGAGAAGCCGAAGTCGACAACGCTCGACCAGAACTGCTGCACACCGTAATACCGATCGGCGGCCAGCAGTTCCTCGGTGCGCACCAGTCCCAGCGCGTCCCAGAAATCGTCGGACATGACGTTTTGTCCGCCCTCGCCGCGATTGAGAGTCAGCAGCGACACGCGCGCGCCCTTGGCCGCGAGATTCATAGGTCAGCATGCCGCCGTCTTCGTCGTCGGGATGAGCGGTGACCATCAGCAGGCTGGCGCGGTTATGCAGCTTGAGAAGCGTTTGCCACAGCCCCGCAGCGCCGCGGTCGATATCGAGCGGGTGGCCGTTTGGCGTCGCCTCGGGAATGGCGTCCGCGCCCTGCGGAACTGCCGCCGAAGCAGCGGTCGCCGCAGGAGCTTGGCTGTGCGCCGGGCCGGAACCGGACATCGCAAAGCACGCAAGCACCGCCATGCTTACCGCAAATGAAATGCGGAAGGTTGTATGAAGCGTGTGGTTAGTTCGCGGCATGGCTCCTTCGTGTCGCGCCAGAATTTCGCCCCCCGGGCAAATACGCCTAGCCGGCGGTCCGGCCGAAAGGCCTAGCATATATCACAAGGCGATCCGATGCTCGTCAGTGTTCACTGTAAAGGGGCGCGCTGCGGAAACCATGCTCGTGGCGAGTGTCGCCAGCGCGCCTGCGGCGATGGCTGGGGCCACCATCGTTGCGGAAGGCTTCGGCGTCGCGGAAGGCCCCAGAACGATGAGCGGATTTCCGGATGGCGCGGGTCGCGGGGCCAGATATTTCACGGGGTCGTCCTGAAACTTCTGGGCGCAGGAGGGGCAGCAAAAGAAATAGGTATGCCCGGCATGCTCGAAGCGAGCCGGGGCTTTGCCGGGGTCCACCTGCATGCCGCAGACAACGTCGCGCTCCATCATTTACGTTTCGCGACCCGCGCCTGAATTGCGATTCCCTGCGATTCCCTGAGAATTTCCCAGTAGCGCGGGCAACCCCTCCCCTCCCCCCTCCCGGTTTTCTTGCAAGTGTTCATTCTGCACGATTTTAAGTCTTACGATTTTGGATGTGTTCATTGCAGTCGAGTTGCAGGCATTTTTTTCGTAAGTATTCATTGTAAAGGGGCTTCTAGCTTCCATCTACCGTCGACCGGTGTCTCCGGGTGCTACAACTCGCCTTTTAGAGTTTGCGGGTATAGTAACACAATGGTAATGTGACGTAAATGCTGTAGTTACTTTATAGTATTCGAACGCGGCGGCTAGGTATCCCCGTTGGGCACGTAAGCCAGAATGGGGTACTTTAAACCCACGGCAGGGGTGTTGAACGACCCGCCTTGAGGAATCGATTGCGTTCCTGTCTCCGTTTAATCTACGGCGCGAAGATAGGCGATTGCTTATGATCTACGGTCTTTATTACGATGAAAGCGACGAGTATCCAGGTTTTGCCGTGGCCGGATATGCGGGAGCGTATGACACTTGGATGCACTTAGATTGGAAATGGCGGTGTCTCCTCAAGAAATGGCATTTGGACTATTTCAAAGCTTCCGAGTGCGAGAACCTCTTGGAACAATTCGCTCAGTATCGAGATAATCCAAGTGATGTGAAGTCTCCTCTTAAGCCACACGAGTTCGACAAAGTGAAAGAAATAAAAACGGATTTCGTGGACGCTATCTGCAAGCACAGCGACGACCTGCAAGGATACGGAGCAGTTGTAGTTGTTAAAGATTTTCAGCGAATAATTTCTGAGGACGCCAGCGCGAAACGCCTGTTCATGGACAAACCGTATTACATTTGCTTTCAGCTATGTCTTGTCGCTGCCGCAATGCCAGCATGGGCAGTGAACACTAAAAGACACGGAGATGACCGAGTTCTGGTTAGGCCATATTTTGATTTTCATGACGAATACAGCCATTTGGCCCCAGCGTTGTTCAATAAGTTTCGGAAAAAGAACAAGCGCTCCGCGGACGTCCTATTGCCCCCTAGCTACGACGATGACCGAGAATCAAGCCCATTACAAGTCGCGGATAACCTAGCTTACGAGGCGAGAAAGCATCTCACACGAAAGATTACAAAGGGTGATGATTTTATGAGGACAGCGATGAGGCGGCTCAGACCATTCGTTTACCGAATTTATAAATTGGACTATGACGCCCTCAAGCTAATAGTTGCTAGACAGAAGCCCGATTCGATCCCGATAAGCCCTGTAAAGGTCGAAGAACTATGGTAGCCATCAACCGCTGGCAACAACGCGCAAATCAAAGCCGCGCAAGAAAACGAAATAGAAAATGCGCCCCATCACTCAGGACGCATTCCACAGGCTCCTAACCAGCGCAATGACGACGCCCGCTGCACGGCACGCCCCAAAATAGCTCTGAATTGCTGGTTCTCTGAAAATCTGCGGTTTTACCGGAAAGTGTATTCGTCGAGGTGTGTTTGCAAGTACTTGGCTGAAACCGAATGATAGACACCGAGAATCCGTTCTTGAGAAGGCTCCAAAATCCCTCGACACTATTGATGTGAACATCGCCGCGAACGTAGACGCCATCGGAATGCTTGATTCTGCGATGGCGATAGGCAAGCAGTTTGTCAGTGGAATCTCGCAAGTACGCCACTCGGTTGTAGCTGCTCAATTCATCGGTGTAGATCATGCTGCCCGTAGTCACGTGTTTCTTGATCATCCGAGTCAGGGTGAAGTCTTACTTGTTGTCAAGGGATACTTACCACGCGGCGTCAATCTGGCGCGGCTCGGGGTAGCGGCGAGGCTTAGCGCCAACCGTGCAGCGACAACGACGCCATCAGCACAGATAACGGCACGCAGCCAAACTGTTATACTGCGAGCATGACCCTGGTAGAAGTGACCTATGATTTGCAGACGCCGCTGCGGCCCGAACAGCTTCGCGCACTGGGCGTCTTTTCCAATACCTACGGGCTGCGCCGGTTCCACGTGGACGAGCACCTGCAACAAATCCGTTTCGAGTATGACGCATCGCGATTAACGGAAACTGAAGTAGCGCACGTGCTGCGCAAGGCGCGCATCCCGGTACAGCGCAAAGTCTAGCGATTTGTTTGCTAATTGCCTCATGCGCGATTGCAGCGTCCAAACTCGCATTACTTGACTGCCGGGAGCTTATTTTCTCCGGCCGCCGAATCGCCGAAGCGGAAGCAATCATGTCGGCCCAACGTGGTCGCGCTGATTCTTGCGAAGCGCACGCTGCCGTGGGCGAGCGGCGCTGGAGATGTGCGCAGCGCCCGCCGAGAGCGGATTCTTGCATGGATTCTCCGGGCATGCGTGAAGGTCCGCAACGGCGCTTTTCAGGGCTGGATTTAGCCTTACACATACAAACGTGATATAACGTTTCCGTTACGCAAACCAAGCGACTTGAGTCGACGTATGCCAATGCTCAACCCCGCCATAGGGATAAACGATGCCCAAATTCGGCTTGTTCGACGCCTTCCAAGCAAAACCAATTGAGGTGTTTCATGCAGATTACATGGAACAAGAGGGCGAGTACGTGAGAATTTTCAACCGGCGGAGTCTTGGTGGCGACGCCCCTGACCAAGTTGGGGCGGTGAGGCTCGATAAGGGGCAATACGTCAAACAAATCGGGATATGACTTTTTGCGGCGGTCGAGTAACCGTCCGACGAACACGGGATCCCCGGCGTCAAATCTCCGGTCAACTTCGGGTGCCCCTGATGCGACGCGGAATCCTGATGCCAAGCGTAATTTTATCTTGCACCTGCCGGGTGGCCGCGCGGACTTTGCCAAGGGCACGCTGTTATGGGGCAGCGGCGCTTGAGATGGGCGCGACGGACGCGTCCGGCGCCAGCCACTCGATCAACTAACGGTTTTGTAACTGAAAAAACATATCGTATGATGCTGCGCGCTCCAGGAGGGCATGCATGTTACGGATAAACGACGAAGCACCGAATTTTACGGCCGAAACTTCGCAGGGAACCATCAACTTCCACGAATGGATAGGCGACGGCTGGGCGATTTTGTTCTCGCATCCCAAGGATTTTACGCCAGTGTGCACTACCGAACTGGGTTACATGGCGGGACTGCAGCCGGAATTCGACAAGCGCAATACCAAGATCATCGGATTGAGTGTGGATCCGGTGAGCAGTCACAGCAAGTGGGCCGCAGACATCGAAGAGACGCAGGGCAGCAAAGTGAAGTTCCCGATGATCGGGGACCCGCAACTTGCGGTGGCGAAGCTTTACGACATGCTGCCGGCAGACGCCGGAGATACTTCCGAAGGCCGCACCGCAGCCACCAACGCGACCGTGCGCACCGTGTTCGTCGTCGGTCCCGACAAGAAGATCAAGCTGACGCTGAGTTACCCGATGAGCACCGGCCGCAACTTCGACGAAGTGCTGCGCGTCATCGATTCGATGCAACTCACGGCCAAGCACAAAGTGGCGACACCGGTGAACTGGAAACAGGGCGAGGATGTGATTATCCTCCCGGCAGTTTCCGACGAAGAGGCCAAACAAAAGTATCCCAGCGGTTGGAAGGCACCCAAGCCTTATCTGCGAATCGTTCCCCAGCCGAAGTAGCGGCCGCGAGCGAGGGTGGGGTGATCCTCAAACAATTCTATCTGCCGTGCCTGGCGCACGCTTCCTACCTCATTGGAGACGAGGCGACGGGTACGGCCGTGGTTGTTGATCCGCAGCGCGACATCGACCAGTACCTGGCGTTTGCCGCCGAACATGGTCTGGCGATCAAGCACGTTTTTCTGACGCATCTCCATGCCGATTTTATCGCCGGGCATTTGGAACTGCGCGATCGGGTGGGGGCGGCCATCTGTCTGGGTGCCGCTGCGCGAGCGCAGTATCCTTTCACCCCGTTCCACGATGGCGACATCCTGGAATTCGGACGCGTACGGATGAAGGTGCTGGAAACGCCGGGCCACACGCCGGAGTCGATCTCCATCGTTATTTATGACCTGGCCGCGAGTGCCACGCAGCCGCACGCCGTACTGACCGGCGATACGTTGTTCATTGGGGATGTGGGGCGGCCCGACCTGCGCGCGGCGCTGGGCTGGTCGACAACCGCGCTGGGCGGCATGCTGTTCGATTCGCTGCACACGAAATTATTGGCGCTGCCCGATCAGAGCCTGGTGTATCCAGCGCACGGCGCGGGCTCGCTATGTGGGAAGGCGCTCAGCAAGGAAACGGTATCGACGCTGGGAGAACAACGGCGGTCGAACTACGCGCTGCAGCCGATGAGCAGAGAAGCGTTCGTTGCGATGGTGAGCACCGATCAACCGGAGGCGCCTGAGTACTTCAACTATGATGCGGCGCTGAACAGCGAGGAGCGGCCCACACTCGATGAAACGCTGGCGCGCGTGAATCCGGTGACGCTTGACGACCTGCTCGTATTGCAAGCGGCTGGCGCGCAGATACTCGATACGCGCGACCCCGGCGCGTTTGCGGCGGCGCACCTGGCGGGCAGCATCAACATCGGCCTTGGCGGCCAGTATGCCACCTGGGCCGGAACGGTGCTCGATCGCGAGCATCCGATCGTGATCATCGCGGACCCTGGCCGGGAGAACGAATCGGCGACCCGGCTCGGGCGCATCGGCTTTGATCACGTCGCCGGATATTTGCAGCATGGCTTGCACAGCCTGAAATCGCGGCCGGACCTGACCATTACGACCGAGCGGCTGAGTGCGCCGTTCGCCGCGGAACTGCTGTCATCGAGTGAGGCGCCGCTGGCGATCGACGTCCGCGCGCCAGGCGAGCGGGGACAGAAATACATTGGCGGAAGTTTGGGCCTGCCGCTCTCGCACCTGCGCGAGAACGTGGAAAAGCTTCCGCGAGACCGCGTGCTGCTGGTGTATTGTGCGGGCGGCTACCGGTCGTCGATCGCGGCCAGTTTATTGCAGCGCGCAGGATTTGACCGCGTCGGTGAAATTGCGGGCGGCATTGTGAGCTGGGAAGCGGCGAAACTGCCGGTCCAAACCACGCTGGCCTGATGCGTGCACGGTTGCGAGAAAAGCGTGCTGGGCTGGCGATCTGGAGTGCCGAACCTGGGCACCGCAGGGGAGGGTGTCCTCTGTTTACCGATTGATTATCGGACAAGACTCTCGCTTCGACGTTCGGACGGTCCACCGAAAAAGTGAGGGCTCCCGCTTGGGAACGGGAGCCCGTTGAAGTGCATTCCGTTTCCCAGCCGTTTTAGGCCGGGTCGTGGGGTCATCCAGCCAGCATCCCTCTCAGAAGCAGGTGGGGCGGTAAGCGCCAGTCCGGAGAGCGAGCCCCTTCCCTCTCGCACGCCTTTCTGGCACGAACCGTCTTCAGAATGCACGCAGATTTAGTTAGTGCACACGGCGCGCCAAATGGCCAGTGGATCGCGCATGCGGGCAAGCACTTTGGACTCAACGAAATTGCGCGGTGGAGGGAAATAATCCTGCGAAATACGCTTCCCAGATAAGAACTTGGCGCCAAGTACGCAGACCAGATCAGGAAGCCGCCCGAACGTCCTTTTGCGATCCGGCACGAGTCAAGTCCTGCACGACAGTCAGGTGCCACAGTCGCGGGCGGCGAGGGCCATTACGGGCCGCGTGGCGCTCCGCTATGGAACTACGGACATCGATCACGACGGCAACCTACTCGGAGTGAACAGGTTATCGACTAACGGGTTTGGCCGTTCGCGTGCCTTTTATTTGAGGGACACGCGGTTCATAATTCATGGTCAAACGCAAACTTGGGGAAGTGCTGCGCGAACGCGGCAAGATTTCTGCCGAAGACCTCTCTAACGCAATTTCCGACCAGCCGCGCAAGCTGGTACGCCTCGGCGAGCTGTTGCTCGCGCGGGGCCTGGTGCAAAAGGAGGATATCTCCTCTGCGCTTGCGGAGGTGACGCACGTTCCTTATCTCGACTGCGCGAGTGTGAATCCCACAGCGGAAGCACTGCGCGCCATCCCGCAGGCGGAAGCGGAACGCTGTTGTGCGCTGCCCGTCGAGGTGAACGGCAATCGGTTGACGGTCATCATGGGCGATCCGCAAAACCTGTCGATGCTGGCCAGCCTGGGCTTTACCTCCGGCGCGACGATTGTTGCGCGTCAGGGCTTCCAGGGAGAGATTTTGCTGGCGATCGCGAAGAGCTATCAGGGCGTGACACCAGGCGCGACCTCAGAAACAAGAGACGATGCCGCGCCGGTCCAGCACGCAAGCGCTGGGGCGGAGATAGAATTTTTTTCGATGAGTTCGCGGCAGGCCAGCAAAGACGCGTTCCAGGAAGTGCAGGCAGAGCTTCTGCACCAGAGCACGCCGGCGGTGCGGCTGGTATCCGAAGTCATTCAGGCGGCGGTCGCGCGGCAGGCGAGCGACATCCACATCGAGCCGCAAGGAGAAGATACCGTGGTGCGGCTGCGGGTGGACGGCGTGCTGCGCGATTTGCGGCGGATACCGCGAGCGCTGCAAACTTCCCTGGTTTCACGCATCAAGATTCTGTCCGACATGGATATCTCCGAGCGGCGCGCACCGCAGGACGGCCGCTTCATGGTTTCCTTGCGGGGGCATCATCTGGACATGCGCGTTTCGACGCTGCCCACGCAAAACGGGGAAAAAGTAGTGATGCGGCTGCTCGATTCCGACGGCGCCACGGGGTCATTCAAGGACCTGGGATTGCCTCCGGCCGTCGAGCATGATCTGCTTCGGATTCTGTCGCTGCCGCAGGGCTTGCTGCTCGTGACCGGGCCCACCGGCTCGGGCAAGAGCACCACGTTGTACACGGCGCTGCATTACCTGCGCAAACCCTCCGTGAACATCATCACCGTGGAAGACCCGGTGGAATACGTGATTCCGGGCATCAACCAGGTGCACGTCAACGTCCGTGCAGGCCTGACGTTTGCCAGCTGCTTACGCTCCATTTTGCGGCAGGACCCCAACGTCATCATGTTGGGGGAGATTCGCGATCGCGAAACGGCGGAAATCGCCATGAAAGCGGCGCAGACGGGACACCTGGTCCTTTCCACGCTGCACACCAACGACAGTCTGTCGGCCATCATCCGGCTACTCGATCTCGAGATTGCGCCCTACCTGATTGCCGCATCCCTTACGGGCATTATGGGCCAGCGCCTGGTGCGTAAATTGTGCACTTGCCACACCGAAACAGTTTCCACCGCGGTGTACCGCACGCGTGTCGCGGAACTGGGCGTCGTGGAATCGATGAATACCGAGTATGTGCCCGGCAGTTGCGATCTGTGCGATGGAACAGGCTTCAAGGGCCGGGTAGGCATTTACGAACTGTTGTCGGTCGATGAGCCAGTTCGAGCCGCGATTCGCGACGGTTGTCGGCTGGAAGATATCCGGCAGGCGGCCATCGCGCGCGGCCTGAGGGTGATGCAGCAAGACGCGTTAGCCAAAGTTCGCGCCGGCATCACCACACTGGATGAAGTGCTCCGCGTCGTCCCATTCGAAACGATGGGCGTGCCGGAAGAATGTTCTGCGTGCGGGCGCAATCTCGCGGCGGCATTTCATTTCTGCCCGTTCTGCGGCACGGGTCGCCGCGAGATTAAGGCGCTGCCCGCGGCCCCCGCGGCCGCCACTTTGGTGCACCCATGAAGACACCGGTGAACAAGCCCATGAAAACTCCCGAGAAAACAGGCGGGGAATCACCTGTCACGCAGCCGGAGCGACAAGATCCCCGCTATCCGCACGTCCGCGAACTTTCCGTGGCGTATGAAGGGCGGAGCGAAACCATCTCCGTACGCCCGCCGGACATCAGCCAGAGCGGAATGTTTATCAATATGATGGCGTGGTTCCCCGAAGGATCGGTATTGAAGCTGCGCTTCCGTCTGCCGCACAGCGGAGTTGAGATTGTGACGCGCGCCGAGGTCCGCTATTGCTTGGCGGGCGTTGGAATCGGAGTCAAGTTTCTGGATCTTCGGGCAAGTGCTTCGCAGGCCATTGAAGAAGAGATATTGCTCAGCGGCCACAAAAAGATCGGCTAAATGTGGCATGGCGTGCAATCGTCATTGGTCCGCCTGGAATGCAAACGTGCCCTCGCATTCAAACATCCCTCGAGCAGGGCACCCATCGATAGCGGCACTCATCGAGAGTTCTAGTACGCCCGGTCCTAGCGTACCGATGAAAAAGGACTTCCGCGCTATTTACCCGGACGTACTGCGGCCCGAAGATGGAGCATGCCACTTTGCTTGTTCAGGGCCAGCGGTTTACGCGCAAAGCCACCTCGGCAGGCTTTTTGGGTGAAGCTTGTGGTGTTGGGCGTGTTGTTGTTGACGGTTTCGCCTGCGCGTGCCAACCAGACGCTGTTGGGCGCAGGGACGCACTCGCAAGACCTTTGCTATTGCAGCTGCGACGGGGAATCCGGTGCATCCAAGTGCATGAAGATACGCGAGCGGGCGCAGCACCGAAATCGGAGCTCGGCATGTTCGTGTCGCAAGCCGGGTAGCGTCGTCCCGCAATCCGCTCCCTTGCCGCGCTCCTATTCACGAAAGCGCAATGGAATCGAACAAGCGGGCCTTCTGCGGTGAAGTCTGGGGAATCCGCGATGATTGAATTCACACGCGCGGTGCTTGCATATAGACGTCGTAGCGATGTCGTGGTGAGACGCTGCAACCTGTCTGGTTAGGGCGTGCAGGAGCACAAGGATTTGTTTGCGGGGCGTTGACTTACGCCGCCGACACCGAGATCATGTCTTCACGGGTGTCTGAGTTCACCCGGAACGGGGCCGCTGGCCGTTCAATCCAGACTACCCTGCTCAATGACAACATTTTCGCGCACGATGAGGCGATGCGCCGCCATCTCGCGCAGTTTTGGCAGCACGCGGCTTACGTGTTGATCGGTATCAACGAAAGTGACGACCACAGGGAGATCACCGCCAGCTTCAACGAGGTGGGCTGTATGCACTTTATTTCGGCCAAGGAATCCGGCTACGGCATGAAAAACCACTGCTCCAGCGACATTCTCTTCACGCAAATACTTGAGAACTTCCAAGTGCAACGGGCGATGGTGCCATGAATCGCCTTCCGTGAGATACATGGTTACTTGCACGGCCATGAGGTCTCCCATTCTACAACCACCTGGCCATCGCGGCGCCTGCCATCACCGAAACAAGGCAAAACAGGTTGCTGATGAGCACGTTCAATCCCATCAGAAGCCACTGGCCTTGCTCGCCTAAAGCAAACGTCTCAAACGCATAGCTGGAGAAGGTGGTGTAGGAGCCGCAGAAGCCTATGGCGATGAGCAACCGCCACCGCGGGTCGATGAGCACCCGCTCGCTTGCCCAAACAAGAAAGAATCCAAGCAACAGGCTACCGGTGATGTTGATGAGCAGCGTGCCGTAGGGAAAGCTAGAAGGGTGAATCCTAGCAATGAAACCGCTGAGGAAATAACGAGCGCTGGCACCAACTACTGCACCCAACGCAATCCACAGATAATCCACGACGGGGTTCTCCTATCTGGATTGGTAGGAGTCATCAGCCCCGCGGGCGGTTAATGGCGAACTCCATCGCCGATACCCAGTCTATCTCGAATGTAAATCGTGGGCAAGGCAACCAGACGTGTGCTGCCCCACAAGCGGGCAACGGCTGGCTGAATGTGTAGTGCTCAGCGTGTCGTTAGGGTTTCTGGGAGTCTGGCTCGGTGTCTCGGCGGGATGGGCGTTCCGCTAGGATTGCTGTGTATGCGGCGCGATTCCATCGCATGCTCTGCTGGGCCGACGCCATACAAAATAGGATTCAAGGCAAGCAGCACAGAAACTGGACCGTCTTTATCGCGGCGATTTTGCACGACAGCAGAGGCTGGATGCCAAGACACGTGCTCCCAGCGCTGGACCGCGGGAGAAGTATCCACCTTGATCGGACCTTCCGAGAAGGCGACGGGTGGTACGCTTTGTTGCATCGCGCTCGGGAGACGCGTACGATGCGCGAGCCGCATAACCATCTGTAAATCCCGTATCGGTGGCGGGGAGCGAACCGTGCTGAAATTTGTAGAAATCAACAGCCACCTCTCGAAAGAAAGACAAACTAAGCTGTTGGAGCAAGTCGAGTCGCTTCATAGGCAACTACGACCGACAATCCCAGCGCCCTATCAAGCTTACATGCGCAAGATGTTGCAGGAAGGCGCGCGCGTTACCGTTCTGACCGAGCTTGATAGACCGCTTTGCTGCGCCGTATGGCGGGTTCATCACACCACCTTTCACGGCATCCGCTTCTACGTTGATGACCTTGTCACGGATGAGCAGATGCGAGGAAAGACCCTTGGAAAGCAGATGCTCGATTGGTTACAGGCACGCGCGAAACAGATGAATGCAGACACTTTCGATCTTGAGTCGGGCGTACAGCGTGGCCCAACTCACAGATTCTATTTTCGCGAAGGCCTGACAATTTTCGCTTTGAGCTTCACAAGACCTATTTCAGACAGATTCCTTTAGACCTGTTGCTGCGCCTCAAGCAGATAGTGAGCGCTCACCTCGCCCGAATCAGGTCGCCAGGGACGGGATTCTCGGAAACTGGCTTCTGCGAGCCGTCCCCACAATCCCTCGTTTCCGAGTAGGCGACTTCTCGGCGATCAGCACTCCATCCGCTTCCCGAAAGGGATTTATCGGGAGCTAGCTCTTCGCGTAGAATGCCCGCTGCCAGGGGGCAGGGACGACATCGCGGCAATATGGAAAATCATCGCCACCCCATCGAACAGTACCTAACCAAACCCAGCGTGCATACGTCGCTGAAGATGCCGAAGGGTGCGGCGGCGCTGCGCGATCTTGCCGTCGAGGACGTTGATGCCATCGTCCGCTACTGGTTTACTAGTAGCGACGAGTTCCTGGATTTCATGGGAATCGACCGGCAGCGTTTGGGTACGATGGAGGATACACACCAGCGGTTCCTTCGCGCCATCCGAACCGGCGATCCGAATCAGAAGGCTTTTGCACTGGCGATCACGTTCGACTGCGAATTGGTTGGTTATACGTTGCTAAATCGCTATACGCCGGAGACGAACTATTCACACTGGCACATCATCGTTCCGAATCTGCGCGCCTTGGGCATTTCGACGGCGCTGTATCCGTACCGAATCAAGACCACTTCGACTTGGCTCCCATCGAACGTTTGATTCATCAGACCCGCACCCGGAATACGGCTG
>CAWHGP010000002.1:0-133814 GCA_963828935.1 uncultured Acidobacteriota bacterium
CAGACCTGTAAGCCGTCAACGTCGATCCAGACTTCGGTCTGGCCCAGTACGACCCGCTGCACCACTTTCCTGAAGAACTCATGTTGCTTTGCGGTTTTCAGCTGCGGCCAGCGTTTGGCGAGATCCAGAACTCGCTCTCCAGCCACATCTTTTTCGGGACTGTTCTCCAGGCTGGCTGTGCATTTTCCCGGAGAGCCCAGCAACTGGTGGATCTGTGAGAGGGCTAGTGCTTCGAGTTCTTGGGCCGGGAATGGAGTAACTGTTAGCGCGCTGTCGGTTTTTTGGATGGCCGCCTGTGACGTGTAATAGCGATATCGCTTCCCGTTTTTCGTGGTGTGTGTTGGCGTGAAGCGGACACCCTTAACGTCAAAAACGATTCCGCCGAGCAAACTTGGTGTCGCGGGGGATTTTTTCCTTCGGTGCGCCTGATTGTTGGCGGCGAGACGCGCTACGACTTGATCCCACAGCTCTCGCGGCACTATCGCTTCGTGCTGGCCGGGATAAGACTGATCGCGATGGACAATCTCCCCCATGTAGACGCGATTGTTGAGCAGATGATAGAGGGCCCCCCGTGAGTAGCTAGCGCCCCCGGAGGTACGCCCGTTCCTACTCGTGCGAACCTTGCTGCTTACCTGTTCCCGTCCCAGATAATCTTGAGCTCTTTGACACAACCCAGCCGCAGGTACTGCCGGAAGATCTCGCGCACGGTCTCGGCCTCCGGTCGGTTGACGATGAGCTGGTGATCCACGCCGTCGTAACCTAGCAGGCTGCTGAAAAATCGGAAATTTTGTAACGAAGCAGCGCAGAGCGCGTCCAATGCGACATGCGAGGAACCGATCAGCAGCAGAATCACGTGTTCAGCTACATTTCGCCGGAGCAGCGAGTGCGCAAGGATCATCCGCTGCGGCCGATCCGCACGATGGTGGACGAAATCCTGAAGCAGCTGTCGCCGCAGTTCAGCAAGATGTACGCGAAAGTGGGCCGCCCGTCGATTCCGCCGGAGCAGTTGTTGCGTGCGCAGCTGTTGCAGATGTTGTATTCGGTGCGCAGCGAGCGGCTGTTGATGGAAGAGATGGACTACAACATTTTGTTCCGCTGGTTTGTGGGGCTGAATTTGGACGATCCGGTGTGGGACGCGACGGTGTTCACGAAGAACCGCGACCGCTTGCTGGAGGCCGAGGTGGCCAAGGAATTTCTGGCGCGGGTGGTGGCGCAGGCGCGCGAGAAGGGATGGACTTCGGACGAGCACTTCACGGTGGACGGCACGTTGCTGGAAGCCTGGGCCAGCTTGAAAAGTTTTCAGCCGAAGGAGAAGAAGAGTGCGTCTCCGCCGGATGATCCGGGAAATCCCACGGTGAATTTTCATGGGGAGAAGCGCTCGAACCAGACGCACGAATCGAAAAGCGATCCCGAAGCGCTGCTGGCCCGCAAAGGGGACGGCAAGGAGGCCAAGTTGAGCTATAGCGGGAATCTGCTGGTGGAGAATCGCAACGGATTGATCGTGTCGAGCCTGGTGTGGGAAGCCACGGGCACCGCCGAGCGGGATGCGGCGATGGTGATGCTGGGGCAGCTTCCGGGAACCGGGCGCGTGACCGTGGGCGGCGACAAAGGCTTCGATACGGCGGATTTTGTGCGCGAGTGCCGGAACATGGGCGTGACGCCGCACGTGGCGCAAAACCTGGGACGAAGAGGCGGCAGCGCCATCGATCCTCGAACCACGCGACACGCGGGCTACCGCATCAGCCAGAAGAAACGGAAGCGCATCGAAGAATGCTTTGGCTGGCTGAAGACGATTGCCTTGCTGCGCAAGGTGCGGCATCGCGGAACCTTGAAGGTGGACTGGATGTTTACCTTCGCGTGCGCGGCCTACAACCTGGTGCGCATGCGAAACCTGATGGCCGCCGCGGTTCCCGCGCAGTAAGTCCGGGCCGTAGTGTCTGTGCACGGCGCTGAAACGCACACGCGGGGCGCCGACAACACGAAAATCCCCGCGAAAAGCCTCTCAAGACTAACAAAACGACACAACGAGGGCAGAAATCGCTCGCTCAACACAATTTTTCCGCAGCCTGCTAGGGCTTCGCGATTAGTGACGCTGCCGATGGCAGTTGTGACGCATCCCATCCACCGCCCAACGCTTCAATGAGCTGTACGCTTGACGTCATTTGCTGCATTCTCAGCGTGACCGCGGTCTGCTCGTTACTCAACAATGCTGTTTGAGCGGTGATGACATTCAAGTAGGGATCAAGGCCCAATTGATAGCGGTCGGTTGCTATTGCCAGGTTCTTCTGGGCCGATGTCACTGCGGTATCCTCTTCCTGAATTTCCTGCGATAGGATGCGCAGCGATGCGAGACTGTCTTCTACTTGCTGGAATGCCGTGAGTACGTCCTCGCGATAAGTCGCGATGGTTTGTTCGTAAGCTGCCCGGAACTGCTGCACGGTAGCGCGCCGTAATCCGCCATCGAAGAGAGTTTCGCTCATTTGCGGACCCACGGAAAAGAAACGGCTTGGCCATGCAAATAGCGTCGCGATCGAGGAACTCTCGAGGCCTGCCGAGGCGCTCAGCGTGAGAGTGGGGAAGTACGCTGCCCGGGCCACTCCGATCAGTGCGTTTGCCTGGGCCATGTTGCGCTCACCCGTAGCGATGTCCGGGCGCCTTTCGAGAAGCTCGGATGGGACCCCGACGGGAATTGCCGGGGGATTCGTTTTCAGCGGCTCCACGGGAGTTGAAAATGAAGAGGCCGGCTTACCCACCAGAAGAGCGATGGCATGCTCGTACTGAGCTCGCAGAATACCAAGATTAGTATTTTGCGCCGTCGTAGTATCCAGTTGGGTCTCGGCTTGCGCCACTGGCTCGGGGGAATCGATGCCAGTCTCATAGAGGGCCCGGGTTAGATCGAGCGAGCTCCTGGTAGGCCTTTACGGTTTGGTCGAGCAAATCCTTCTGCGTGTCCTGGGCGCGGATTTCAAAATAATCCACGGCCACCTCGGCCTGAGCGGTAAGCCGCACATTTTCCAGGTCGGCGGCCGATGCCTGGGCAGCGTAGATATTTGCCTTCACCTGGTTTCGAATGCGGCCCCACAGATCGACTTGATAAGTTGCATCGAACGGCAACGTATAATCGACAAATGTACTTCTGGCTGTGCCACCTGTCGTTGCGGTACCTGTAGTGGTTGATAGGCCGGTGGCCGAGATGTTCCCCCCGGTGTTCGCTGACGGACGCTGCACAGAGAGGCTCGGACTTACCGTCACCGTCGGGAAAAGTTGGGCGCGCGCTTCCTTGACCATGGCGCGCGCTGCCAGAAAATTTGCCGCGGCGGCGGCGATATTTTGATTGGAAACATTCACCTGCTCTTCGAGCGCATTCAACTGCGAATCGCCGAATATCTCCCACCATTTTCCGCGCAGTGATGTGTCCTGCGGCTGCGCTACCTTCCAACCGTTCAATTCCTTATATGTTGCAGCTGTATCCACCGTCGCCGGATGGTATTTCGGTCCGACAGTACAGCCGTTCACAAGCGATACGGCCGCTATTCCGGTCGCCAGTGCGATGAATCTTAACCTGGAGAAGAGCTCTTTCTCTGACATTCGCCTGAATCTGTGATGGGGCCACGCTTCAGGTTTCAGGCGTAAGCGGCGTTTTGGTATCGCCGCAGGATCACCTTGCCCGCCGTTCTCTGGTGTGAGTAAGTGCATGTTTTCGCCCCAGTCTCGAAACTAATCCGCAGGATGGGAAGCCGGCCCAATCCTTTGTTGGACCTCGTGCTGTTTCCCCTGCATGCGGAGCCTGAGACGATCAAAGGTGAGATAGACAACCGGCGTCGTATAGAGCGTTAACAGCTGACTCATAATCAAACCTCCGACTATCGTGATACCCAGCGGCCGTCGTAGCTCGGATCCGGTTCCCGTCCCGAGCGCTAACGGCAACGCGCCAAATAGAGCCGCCATCGTTGTCATCAAGATCGGACGGAAGCGCAGCATACAGGCCTCGAAGATCGAATCCGCAGGGCTCTTTCCCTCCCGACGCTCGGCCTGGAGAGCAAAATCGATCATCATAATAGCGTTCTTTTTTACGATTCCAATCAAGAGCACAATGCCAATGATAGAGATAATATTCAGGTCCGTTTTGAACAGCATCAGTGCGATCATCGCGCCCACTGTCGCGGGCGGCAGACTAGATATGATCGTGAGTGGATGTACCAGGCTTTCATACAAGATCCCGAGGACGATATACACTGCGAACAGCGCTGCCACAACCAGCAAGGGCTCTGTGCTGAGCGATTGCTGATAGGCCAGCAGCGTGCCCGAAAAGAAGCCTTGAATCGTGGAGGGCGTGCCAAGCTTCTTTTGCGTCTGATCGATGCGTAAAGTGGCATCGCTCAAAGACACACCCTCATTCAGATTGAACGACGCGGTTACGGAGGGGAACAAGCCCGTATGGTTGACGGCGAGTGGCGTTGTGCTGGCTTGATTCTTGGCCACCGCGAGCAGGGGAATACTCCCGCTGTGGATGTATGAAGGTAGATATCTTTCAAGCCCTCCGGGCTTTGCCAATACTGCGGGCGCAACTTCCAATACCACGTAGTACTGGTTCAATTGCGTATGAATGATGGACACTTCCGACTGGCCGAATGCGCTGTATAACTCGGAGTCTAGCGACTGCACAGTAAGCCCTAGTCTTGGCCGCGGTGGCCCGGTCATAGGTCAGCATTTCATCTAGGCCGCCATTCTGCTGATCGGAACTCACATCCTGGAAGCCCGGCAGGCTCCTTATCTGCTTTAGCAGCACCGGTCCCCACTTCGTAAGATCCTGCACATTGTCGGATTGGATGGTGTACTGATACATCGCATTGCCGCGCCCGCCCACCAATGCGCAGATCTTGTGCGGCTTGCAGGAATGTAGAGGCCACAGGCAGGCGGTTCAATTTGGAGCGTAGACGATCGATAATCTCAGTAGCGCTTACCTTGCGCTCCGCCAGCGGCTTGAGCGCATATAGATGTAGCCGGTGTTGGTCGCCCCGTTGCCGCCGGTAAACGCAATTACATTCGCGACGGCGGGATCATTCTTGATCACGCCGACGATCTGTTGAATCGAGCGGTCCATCGCCGGGAACGATGAATCCTGCGGTCCTTGCACTCCGCCGGTGATCGCCCCGGTGTCCTGCGTCGGGAAAAAGCCTTTGGGTATCTTGATGATCAGCCCCACATTGAGCGCTACGGTGATGAACAGCGCGACAAGCGTAAGGCTCGGATTGTCCAGTACCCAATGCAAACTGCGCCGATACAACGACAGCAGCCCGTCAAACGCTTTTTCGCTGGCCCGGTAGATGCGGCCATGCTTCTTGGTGCGCTCGTTCCTTAAGAGGTGGGCGCACATCATCGGCGTCGTGGTCAGCGAAATGACCATGGAAACGACGATGGCCGTCGACAGCGTAACGGCGAACTCGCGGAAGAGACGGCCAACGATTCCTCCCATCAGCAGAAGAGGGATAAAAACCGCAACGAGTGAAATGCTGATCGAGAAGACCGTGAAGCCGATCTCCTCGGCGCCCTTCAGTGCCGCCTCAAAAGGCTTCATACCGCTCTCCAGATGGCGCGAAACATTTTCCATCACGACGATGGCATCATCCACCACGAATCCGGTGGAAATGGTCAGAGCCATCAGCGAGAGATTGTCGAGGCTGTATCCGAAAAGATACATCACCGCGAACGTGCCGAGCAGCGAGACCGGAACCGCAACTCCGGGAATAAGTGTGGCGCGGACGTTGCGCAGAAAAATAAACACCACAACGATGACCAGAGCGATGGAAATAATCAGCGTCCTCTCAACATCATTGATCGAGGCGCGGATCGTCGTCGTGCGATCGAGAACGACGGTCATGTCGATGCCGAGCGGGATGGATGCCTTGATAAATGGAAGCTGCGCTCGTATGTTGTCGACCGTGTTGATGATGTTGGCGCCCGGCTGCCGGAAGATGATCAGCGTCACCGCACGCTTGCCGTTCAAATATCCGGCCGCGCGGATGTTCTGCACGGAGTCCGTCACATGCGCGACATCGGACAGTCGGACGGCGGCGCCGTTGTTGTAACCAACGACGAGCGGTTTGTAGTCGCCGCGTGGGAGATTTGGTCGTTGGCAAGGATGTCCGCGGTCACATGCCGTCCGAGATCTGGCCTTTGGGCAGGTCGGCGTTCTGCAGGCTCAGCACGGATTGCAAATTCGCAAGCGTCAGTCCGTAGCTCGCTAGTTGCGTGGGGTTCGCGTCCACGCGGACCGAGGGCAGCGCGCCGCCTCCGGCAGTGACTTGTCCTACGCCCTGTATCTGCGACAACTTTTGCTCGATGACGGTCGAGGCTTCGTCATACAACTTATCGGGACCATACTTTGTCCGACGTCAGACCCAAAATCATGATCGGGCGCATCCGCGGGATTAACCTTGCGATAAGTCGGGTTCCCAGGAAGGTTGGCGGGCAAATAGGACCGGGCGGCGTTGATGGCGGCCTCCACATCCGCGCCGCGCCATCAATATTCCGGCTCAGGTCAAATTGAATCGTGATCGATGTGTTGCCCAGCGAGCTGGAGGAGGTCATCTCCGTCACGCCCGCGATATGGCCGAATTGCCGCTCCAGGGGAGTGGCGACCGACGAAGCCATGATGTCGGCGCTGGCTCCCGGCAAGCCCGCGCTTACTGAGATCGTCGGAAAATCCACCTGTGGCAGGGGCGACACCGGTAGCACCTCGAAAGCGATCACTCCAGCTATCGCAACCGCTACCGTAAGCAGCGTGGTAGCCACTGGGCGGTAGAATAAAAGGTGCGGAGATATTCATGCTTGCCCCTCGGTTCCGGCTCGTTTCCGGCAATTTCGGGCTGATTCGATTTGTGCCCAAAGCGCTGCGCTAGATTATCGAAAAAAATATATATGACAGGCGTCGTGTAAAGCGTCAGCGCTTGGCTCAGCAGGAGTCCGCCTACCATGGCAATGCCCAGCGGCTGGCGTAACTCGGAGCCGAAGCCCCTTCCCAACGCGAGTGGCAGGCCCGCCAGTAACGCGGCCATCGTGGTCATCATGATGGGGCGAAAGCGGAGCAGGCAGGCCTCGTAAATTGCGTCCGTCGCGTTCTTTCCGTGATTCCGCTCGCCATCCAGCGCAAAGTCAACCATCATGATGCCGTTCTTTTTCACAATACCGATCAGCAGAATGATGCCGATAAGGGCGACCACGCTTAAATCCTGGTGAAAGAGAATCAGCGCCAGCAAAGCGCCAACCCCCGCCGACGGCAGCGTGGACAGAATGGTGATCGGGTGGACGAAGCTTTCATACAGAACCCCCAGCACGATGTACACGGCGACCAGGGCCGCCAGAATCAGCAGCGGCTCGTTGGTAGAGCGAACTGGTGAACGATGCCGCAGTGCCTTGAAAATTCGCCTGCAGGCTGGGCGGCATGTGCATGTCTTTCTGCACTTTGTCGACCGTCGTGATGGCGCTGCCCAGCGCCGCAGTTGCGCGCAAGATTAAATGACACGGTGATCGCCGGAAATTGACCCTGGTGGGTGATTGCGAGCGGTTCTGTGGTCTTTTCGAAGTGAGAGAAGGCGCTCAGCGGCACTGCATTGCTCATGGCCGAACTGGTAATGCCCGCGGAGGTTGCTCCTTTGCTGGAAGTCGAAGTGGAACTGCTCGCCGAAAGTGCATTTGCGGGTGGAGTCAGCGTATTGGCTGATGGCGTGTATGGAGCTGAAGCCGTCAGTGCATTTGACCCCGCAGCGGACGATCCGGAAGCCGCAAATGAGGAAGAGGCTCCCGCGCCGCTTGCTCCGGCAGAGGCGTTCGATTGAATGTAGAGATGATTCAGAATGTTGGGGTCTTGCTGAAACTGGGGCTCGCTCTCCAGAACCACATGGTACTGATTGACTTGCGTGTACATCGTATTGATCTGCCGCTGTCCGAAGGCGTCATACAGTGTGTTATCAATTGTCGATGGCGCGATGCCCAGCCGAGAAGCGCTGACCCGATCGATCACCAGGGACACGGCAAGCCCCCCAGTTGCTGATCGGTGGCGACATCTTCCAGTTCCGGCAACTTCTTCAGCCGGTCGACGAAACGGTTCGTCCACTCATTCAGTTCATTCACGTCTGGGTCCTCGAGCGTGTACTGGTATTGCGTGCGGCTGACCCGATCATCCACGGTAATGTTCTGCACAGGCTCCATAAACAGCTGGATTCCCTGAACCTGGTCGAGTTTTGGCTTGAGCCTGCGGATCACCTCCGAAGCGCTGATCTTGCGCTGGTCGAGCGGCTTCAGATTAATCGACATTCGGCCGCTGTTCGTGGTCGTATTCGTGCCATCCGCACCGATAAACGACGAGAGGCTTTCGACGGCGGGGTCGGCCAGAACCGACCTTGGCGAGCTCCTGCTGCTTCTCCGCCATGGCCTTTGAGGCAATCGCCGCGGACGCCTGCGAGATGCCCTGGATGACGCCCGTATCCTGCACCGGGAAAAAGCCCTTGGGGATCACGATGTAGAGAAAAATCGTCAGCACCAGCGTGGCCACCGCGACTAAAAGCGTGATCGTCTGGTATCCCAGGACGAATTTCAGTGTCCGGCCATAGAACGCGATCATGCGCTCGAAAGCCCGTTCCGAGGCCCGGTACAACGCCCCTGCTGCTCCTTCGGATTGTGCCGCAAGATGCGCGCGCTCATCATGGGCGTGAGCGTCAGGGAAACCACCGCCGAAAAGACGATGGTCACGGCAAGCGTCACGGCGAATTCGCGGAACAGGCGCCCGACCACGTCGCCCATGAACAGCAGTGGAATCAGTACGGCGATGAGCGAGACCGTCAGCGAGAGGATGGTAAAGCCGATTTGCTCCGCGCCCTTGAGCGCCGCTTCCATCGGCTTCTCGCCTTGTTCGATGTATCGCGAGATGTTTTCGATCATTACGATGGCATCGTCCACCACGAATCCCGTGGAGATGGTCAGCGCCATCAGCGATAAGTTATCCAGGCTGTAACCGAGGACATACATCACCGCGAGAGTGCCGACCAGTGACAGCGGCACAGCCACGCTCGGAATGATGGTGGCGTAGAGACTTCGCAAGAAAAGAAAGATAACCATCACCACCAATGCGATCGTCAACATCAATTCAAACTCAACATCAGAAACGGATGCTTCAATCGCGGTCGTGAGGTCGGTAAGCGTGGTCACCTGAATCCCTTCCGGCAGGTTTACTTGAAGCTGCGGCATCAGTTGCTTGATGCTCTTGACTACACTGATGGTGTTGGCCCCGGGCTGGCGTTGCACATTCACGATGACCGCCGGGGTCTGATTCATCCACGCTGCCTGGTTATTGTTCTCGATCCCATCCACGATCTGGGCTACGTCGGTCAGCATGACCGGCGCGCCGTTGCGGTAGGCGACGACGACGTTCCGATAGTCCTTGCTGCTGACCAGCTGATCGTTGGCGTCGATCTGATAGTCCTGGCGCGGCCCGTCGAAGTTTCCTTTGGCGGCGTTCACGCTGGCCTGGGTCAACGCCGTGCGCAGGTCTTCCAGATTGATGCCGTAGGAGGACAGCGCCTCCGGGTTGGCCTGGATGCGCACAGCGGGTTTTTGGCCGCCGCTGATGGTTACCAGGCCCACTCCGCTGAGTTGCGAAATCTTGGGTGCAAGACGCGTATCCACAAGGTCCTCGACCTGGGAAAGCGGCATGGAGTTTGAAGTGATGGCCAGCGTAAGCACGGGGGCATCGGCGGGATTGGTCTTGCTGTAGATGGGCGGCGCAGGCAGGTTGGATGGCAACAGGCTCTGCGACGCGTTGATGGCGGACTGCACCTCTTCCTCGGCGACATCAATGTTCAGGCTGAGATTGAACTGCAGCACGACCACCGAAGTGCCCCCGGAGCTGGTGGAGGTCATCTGGCTCAAGCCCTGCAGTTCGCCAAATTGACGCTCCAGAGGAGCCGTGACCGTCGTCGCCATCACATCCGGGCTGGCTCCGGGATAAAACGTGAGCACCTGAATGGTCGGATAATCGACTTCCGGCAATGCCGATACCGGCAGTTGCGTATAGCCAACAATTCCGACCAGGAAGATGGCGGCCATGAGCAGAGCGGTTGCTACCGGCCGCAAGATAAATGGACGGGAAGGATTCACGGCGCGTTGCTCGCACTCGTTGCTGTCTGCGGCGGATGGCGTGGCGTCGAAACCGCGACCTTGGCGTTGTCCTGCAGCTTGTCGAAGCCGCTGTTCGCGACGACGTCGCCGGGGTTGATGCCTTCCACCTGCGTCGTCTCCTGCGTCTGTGACGCCCGCCTTTACGTTGCGCATGTGCGCGATATTGCCCTGAATCACATAGACAAACGAGGCTTGCCCGTTTTGTTGAACGGCCGATGCCGGAACCAGCGTCACTCCCTGCAAGCGTATTCACCAGCAGCCGCGTATTTACGAACTGGTTGGGGAACAGCGCATTATTCTTATTGTCGAATACCGATCGCCCTTTTACGGTTCCGGTCGTCGTATCAATTTGGTTGTCGAGCGCCATCAACTTTCCGCTTGCGATCTTCGTCTGCGCCGTGCGATCGAAAGCATCGACGGTGAGCTTGGCTTTCTTGCGCAGACGAGCTGCGACCGGGCCCAGGCTGTCTTCGGGGATGGTGAAGATCACGGTGATCGGTTGCAACTGGGTGATGACCGCGAGCGTTTGGGTCCCGCTCGACTGCACCACGTTGCCGGATCCACCAGCCGCAAGCCCACCTGGCCGTTGATCGGAGCGGTGATGTGGCAGTAGTCGACCTGCAGCTGGTCATATTGCACCGTGCCCTGGTCATTTTTCACTGTGCCCTCGTCCTGCAGTACAAGCTTTTCCTGGTCGGCCTCGATTTGCTCTGCGATGGCGTTGCGCGCCAACGCGGCCCGGTAGCGTTTCAGATCCAGCTGCGCTTGCGCGAGCACGTTTTCGTCCCGCTGCAGTGTCCCTTGCGCCTGTAACAGTGTCGCGCGATAGGGACGCGAATCGATGTCAATCAGCGGGTCGCCTTTGTGTACCAGCTGGCCCTCCTTATAGTACACAGCAACCACCAGTCCATTCACCTGACTGGTAATCGAATCCGTATAGACCGGAGTGACCGTACCGATGGCGTCAAGGTAAACGCCGATATTGCCCTTTTGAGCGGTCCGCTCGTGATCGTGATTCCCGCCGGTGCCTCACGGCGTGCCGCAGCCGCCGCGGCTTCTGTGGCGTCGTGGTGATCCAAAGCAAAGCTCCGCCAGCGATAACGACCACGGCAATAGCCAGCAGCCAGACCCACCGGTAGCGCCTTTTGTGAGCCGGAGGTGCGGGGGGTACGTCGGGGATCACAACGGAATTCGAGGGATTGGGCATATTTAGAAGATGGCATTCATCCTTCCTTTAGGCGTACGGCCAGAGCAATCGGTTGCCACAAACATGGTGCCTGGTGCCTAATTTGGATGATTTTTACGACGGGAAGGGAGCCGGCCCCAGATGGCCAAAGGGCACCGGCGAAATTCGGGCCATAATGCTGCATGATCGTCTCTATTCCGTGCTGGCTTTGGTCGGCCAACCGATGGAGGAAGCAGGCTCTTAGTTCCTCTGAGTTGCTCGTTGGGCTGACCAGGTGCCTCTTGAGATCGGCTGGCAGGCCGACATCGCCGAACTCGAAAAGTCTCTCGTCGAGCGTGCACTCCGCCAAGCCAACGGGAACAAGAGCAAAGCCGCGGAACTGCTCGGCATTCACCGAAGACTCCTCTACGAAAAGATGCGCGCTTACGGCATCGAATAGATTCGCTGTTCTTCCGGCGCTGATCCTCTCAATTATCCGTTCCACGACAACACCATCCGCGTCACCTGCTGTGGGCGCATTTGCCTGCACCGCAAAAAGATCAATCTCAGCACAGTCTTCGCCGGGCAGGCTGTCGGTCTCAAAGAAGTTGAGGAAGGTACTTGGCTGGTCTCTTTTATGGATTATGATCTTGGCTACATCGACTTGAGGAGAAAACTCTGCAACCTCTAGACAACCCTTTCGGCCCGAGGGTGTCACCTATGTCTTAAGGAACGTTCTGTAACCCATGTGTCCGGATCGGACAAAAAACTGGCTGGCGGTGGACGCAGTCTCTCGCGAACTCCCTCTCCATCCAAATTCCCTGCTAACAGGGAAAAATACAGGGAATTATCGCCGTTTGCACCGAATCCTGTGGAGATAAGTGTCTGGCAAAGAGCGCCTTAGCAGAAAAAGTGTGTGTTTGAGGCGAGTTGGAACAGGGAACGAACAGGGAATACAAATCCCTGATACGCGCTGTTACGAGCCTGTCGATAAGTTTTCTGCAAGATTTGAAATGCGACCGCTTGGTTCCAGCAGCGCAACGGACGCTCTGACAACCAGACAGTTGTGTATAGAGCGTCTGCCTTCTAAGGGCAGGCTCAAAAAACATATCTCGTTCGTTTGGCGTCGCATACGGGCAAATCGGGCCTCAGTTTCTTTGTTCAATTGCACCCAACGTTGCACCCAAATCCAGCAAGCGGCCAGCGGTACCCAAACACGAAGGCCCGGCTCTCGAAAGAGTACCGGGCCTTATCATTTCTCGAGAGATTATCGCATTGAGCATTTGACTCCGAATACGTCTCGCGTTGTTATTCGCCCAGCCGTTTTTGGAGTTGTATTGGCCATCTTCCGTAAACCGTCTACGCGCGAATAAGGTATGATCCGTTGGACGGGACAAGGCATTCGGGAAACGAACTAACTGTGATTTCTCGACTAACATTTCCGCTGTCCGTTGCCTTGTTTGGAGCGGTACTTTTCTCCTCCTCCGCCTCAGCCCAAGGTCACGGCATGCGTGCATCCGCTCCGGCGTTTCGAAATGGTGGCTCATTCAGAACCGGCGGAGGAAACATTCGTGCACGTCAGCGCCGGCCTTTCAATGGCTCTGTGCTTCTGTCATCTCCCTATTTCTACCCTGACTATGATTACGATTACGAGCCGTCTATGCCCGAAATGGCTCCAGTCCACGTAGTCGTCATGCAGCCCACTCAACAGCCCGCCGCAGTCGCAAGCCCCATCGAGCCGCTGTTGATGGAATATCACGACGGCCGGTGGGTTCGGATTCCGAACAATGGCCAACAGCCGGAATATCCTCAATCGGCGCAGGCGAATTCTGGAAACATCGTCGAATCTACAGCAGGGCGTTCCCGCTCCGAAGGAAACTGCCCAGGCACCTCCCGAATTGCCACCCACCGTTCTGGTGTTCCGTGACGGCCGGCAGGAGGAAGTTAAAAAATATACGATCATCGGCAATGTCATCTATACGGGTGCGGATTATTGGAGTACGGGCTCGTGGACAACAGAAATCCCCATGGCCTTGCTAGACATCCCTGCGACTTTGAAAGTGAATGCAGAGCACGGGGGAAAGTTTAATCTGCCCTCCGGACCCAGTGAAATTGTGATCCGGTTTTGAGTCCTCGAAGACTCTCAAACCTCAGTTTCTGCGGCCCATCCCAATCCAGGCTACTCGGCATTCGCAAAACTAGAGCAGGAGCTGCAGGAACGTTTGTTTCTCTGTACCCAAAACGTTGACAATCTGCATGAGCTGGCCGGCTCGAAAAACGTCATTCACATGCATGGTGAATTATTCAAGAGCCGTTGTGACACGTGCAGCCGATTGCCTTTTGATGACACGAACACTTACGAACCGCCGGCGGAAATTCCCAGCTGTGAATACGGTGGACAAATACGTCCGCACATCTGCTGGTTCGGAGAAATTCCATTTCAGCTTGATCAAATTAAGGAGGCGCTTAGTAATTGCACAGTTTTTATGGCCGTGGGTACTTCGGGTGTCGTTGAACCAGCAGCGAAGCTCGCTGCTCTTGCACGGCACTGTGCCAGGACCATTTACGTGGGCCCAGAAGAACCCGCCAATCGAAATGCCTTCAGGGAAGTCTGGTTTGGAACTGCGGCTGACATGCTCCCGAAACTACTTATGTTCTGATACGAATGAGCATCGAACGTAACTCCTCGGGAATAGCTGGAATAGAATTCGTCTTATTGCTCCAAATTGAGTTGTGAGATAAGGCTCCGTCTCCTTAGCGCGCCCGTGCGGGGGCATTCTTAAACACCTTCTGCGCATCCTCGCGGCTAATCACCGTGTCGTACAGCCCGAAGTCCTCACCTTCGTGCTTATTGATCCCGGTGTAGCCCAGGCTCGCATCTTCATAGCGCTTAAATTTGTAGACGGCGTCGTTCATCAGAGCGCTGTTGAACAATCCCAGGCTAACGAGCAAGGAGAAGTCTGTTACGGTCAAGCCCGTGACCTTCTTGAACAGGCCCGGTTCTAGTTGCGTAATCACAGCTACGTTCATGCGCCCAGACTTTCTAACCGGTGCCCGACCGGTGACCTTGGTCCTTCCGCGAACAGTCTCATCATGTTTGAAGCGATCAACCTCATCGCGGACTTTTCTCAGGCGCTGGGCCTGTTCGTTGTGTCGACGGCAGGAGGAGCGTACGATGCGCGAGTCAGAGGTCCAAATCGAGAATCCTGGATTGAGGCCGAGCAAGCCCCGGCCGGCAGCACCCGCGAACTAGGGTCGTCTTCGAGATCGCGCTTTCGCTTTGCGCGGGGGATGTGACGCGGAGTGGCTCCCTTTCCCGTCGGGGCCCTGCGGTAGCTTGTTATTTTGTCCGGCGCTTGCCGGAAGGAGTTGTGCGATGAGGGACAGCAAGAAGGGTGTGCTGGTGCTCGGCCTGACGGTGGCAGCCTTGTGTGCTCCGGTCAACTCCAGCTTCGCGCAAGCGCATACTCGGATGAGCGGCCAGCCGCAACCACCGAAAGCCACCACAACGCCGACAGGAACGTGGCTGCCGAAATCGATCGCCTACATCAAGGCTTCCAATACCGGCAAGGACAATCAGTTCGGCTACGCGATAGCGCTCAGCGCCGACGGCAACACATTCGCGGTCAGCGCCCCTGAAGAGGACAGCGCCGCCAAAGGCGTCAACGGCGTCTCCAAGGACCGGGCGGAATTATCCGGCGCGGTGTATGTCTATACTCGAGACAACAAGGGCTGGAAGCAGC
Organism: uncultured Acidobacteriota bacterium; assembly: GCA_963828935.1. GTDB lineage: Bacteria > Acidobacteriota > Terriglobia > Acidiferrales > UBA7541 > Palsa-189. The sequence goes on from CAWHGP010000002.1 coordinate 15,085, forward strand.
AGGCCTACCTTAAGGCCTCGAACACGGCGGAAAGCGCTCAATTCGGAAACTCCCTGACCCTGAGCGCCGATGGCAACCTATTGGCCGTCGGCTCTTCCCTAGAAGCTAGTTCGGCCACCGGCATTAATGGCAATCAGAGCGACCGTTCGATGCCGGGTGCGGGCGCCGTCTATGTCTTCGCGCGTGCCGGCGCTGCCTGGTCGCAGCAGGCCTACCTGAAATCGTCAAACACCGGCGGGCCGGATGTAGGCTACCGGTTCGGCTACGCGGTCTCCCTCAGCAGTGACGGAAGCACGCTCGCCGTGAGCGAGACCAGCGATCCCAGCAACGCCACGGGCATCAACGGCAACCAAAAGAACACGGGTGCACCGGATTCCGGAGCGGTGTTCATCTTCAACCACAGCGGCGACACCTGGTCGCAACAGGCTTACATCAAGCCCTGGAACACGACCACGCCCGGTGTACTGTTCGGCTACTCCGTCGGCTTGAACGGCAACGGCGACACCCTCGGCGTGGGCGCGTACGGTGAGGATGGCGGTAGAGGCGCCGTTTACGTCTTCACGCGCAACAACGGGACCTGGTCGCAGCAAATGCGTCTCACGGCCCCGAACGCCGAACCAGGCGATTACCTTGGGTGCGCGCTGGCCATCAGCGACGACGGCAACACCATTATCTCCGGCGTCGCGTTGGATAAATACCGCCAGCTCCAGCGGGCGCACGACCCGGAACTTTTAGACAACGTCGGCGCGGCCCAGGTTTTTGTGCGCACGGGAGGCAAGTGGTCGCCGCAGACTTATGTGAAGGCCTTCAATGCACGGGAGAACGACCAATTCGGATTGGCTGTGGCCATGAGCCGCGACGGCAACACCATTGCCATCGGCTCGCACCTTGAGGATAGCGGCGCCAAGGGCGTCAACGGGGATCAGTCTGACGCCTCCATGGAAGACTCCGGCGCGGTCTACGTTTACACCCGCAGCGGCACGACCTGGAATCCCACGGCCTACGTCAAGGCTTCCAACACCAAACCCGCCGCGGAATTCGGCATCTCGGTCGCACTCAATGGCGACGGGAAAGTGCTCGCCGCCGGCGCGACGAAGGAAAATAGCGCCGCCAAGGGCGTCAACGGCAAGCAGGACGACAAGTCGGCCGTCAACGCCGGCGCCGCTTACGTCTATTACTGACGAGAAGGAGAAAAATGGCATGCGCAAGATAGCTTCATTGGTCGCAGCGGCAGTCCTTCTCTCGATCGCAACTGCGGGTCTTCTGCTCGCACAGCAGGCCCCTACGGCTGCCGCCGCTCCACCTGCCGGACCGGGTGCGGGTGCTCAAAACACCGCATTAAATCAGCTCTCTCGTGGGAGTACGCTGAGCACATCTCCCATACATCAGAAAACAGAACGTTTGAAGAAAACAATTCAATGCAGAGGGTGTTGCATCGACCGGTTGAGCCCGCACGACTTTCCAGGACTTGGCTCAACTTGTGGCCTTCAACCTTTGGGAAGATGAAGCTAATTAGTCGGCGCGCTCGCAGCCGCGCGTGTCTGCTGTACGGTTGGTTTGGGTACGTTCTTCTGAATCCAACCGTCGATGAATTTGATGATCTCATCGCTGTTCTTTTCGAGCATCATCATGTGTCCATTGCCGCGAATCCCAACGTCTTCCAGCCGCGCAAACTGCGCCTTGCCGCCGGCCTGGTTGATCCATTTGGGGATGCAAGGATCGTACACGCGGTGATAGGTGCCATTGGCGGAGATGTCCAGAATCGGAATGTCCTTGAAATTGACCAGCTTGCGGGCCGGCTCTTCCTGCACCCAGCAGCGCACTTCGTCAGGCCGTTCGGACTTGTCCTCGAGTTTCACCTTCAGGTCTGAAGGACTGTCTGCGGGCGGATCATATCTGTAGGGCTGGTTGGTGAGTCCCCAGGAGTTCATGTTGCGTGGCCCGGGCTCGACCTTGGCCGTGTCCACGCCGCCGATCTGCGGCCCGCCCGGCTCGATGGTCACAATGCTCTTCACGAGCTTTGGACGCCGCTCTGCGACTTCGAACCCCACGCCACCGCCTTGAGAATGTGTCATCAGAATGACCGGGGTGCCAATGGTATCGAGCAAAGAGATCGCTGCCTCGCGTGCCAAGTCCGTGCTGGTATCGGCGTAGTGCACCTGTGTCTTGTTAAACGTATCGAATATTGGATCGCCGACCTTGCCCGCGCCCGGCCATTGCGTGTGATTATTCTTCAGCGGGAAATCGCCACGCTCTTTGACGTTGGTCCAGATCTGTTCGAGCTGGTCAGCCGTACGGATGCCGAAATTGCCATCGTATCCAGGCACGTAAGCCGAGCGGCCCCGGGCGGGATAGTCCAGCATATAGACGACATAGCCCTGCGAAATCAGGTAGTACGCCCAGCCGGGACGCCCATCGGGGTCTGCTGCCAATCCACACCGGTTTGTCCTTGCCCGTGGAACAGCACCACCGGGTAAGGCTGTCGGATCACCTTCGGAACCCAGACGTCCATGTACATGGCGCCACGCATCACCTTATCGCCGGAGAGTTCGCCCATGGCCGAGTTCGCTTCAACGTATTCGCCGCCGGCATAATAGAACGCCTTCATTCCCAAATTCTCTGTGGAGAATGTCGGGATGGCCGCCGGAGGCATCGCGCGCGACGGCGCAGGCGCGCCCGCCAGTGTGTTCTTGCGCAGCCAGTTATCGATGAACGCGATGATCTGGTCACTGTTTCTTTCAAACATGCTTTGGTGACCATTGCCGTTAATGCCGACATCCTCCAGGCGCACGAAGTCCACCTTGGCGCCGGCCTGATTCATCCATTTGGGCCCGCAGGCATCGCCGGCGCGGTGATAGCCGCCATTGCCTGAGATATTCAATATCGGAATATTCCGGAAATTGACGAGCTTGCGCACTGGATCCTTTTGCAGCATGCACGGCTCTTCGCCGGGTCGCTCGGGTGGCTCTTCATAGGTGCTGAACTGGTTGACGTTCGTAATTGGCGGGTCGTACTTGAAATTCGGGCTTCTCACGCTGCCGCCAGGCTCGGCGATGATCATGCCCTTCACCAGATTTGGCCGCGCCTCGGCCACCTCGTAGGCCACGCCCCCGCCTTGAGAATGTGCGAATAGGATCACGGGGCCACCGATGGTGTCGAGCAGTGAGATCGCCGCCGGGCGCGCCAGGTTTGTGGACTGCTGAGCGAATTGCACCTGGCTTTTTACGAACGTGTCAAAGATCGGATCGCCGATCTTGCCGGTGCCAGGCCACTGCGTGTGATTGTCCTTCAGGTAGTAGTTACTCCGCTCGCGAACGTCGGTCCAGATCTCCTCGAGTTGATCCGCCGAGCGGATTCCGATGTTGCCGTCATAACCCGGCACGTAGGCCGAGCGGCCGCGAGCCGGATAGTCAACCATGTAGAGCACATATCCCTGGGCCAGCAGGTAGTACGCCCAACCCGGACGCCCGTCGGGCGTCTGCATCCAATCAGTAGCGGTCTGGCCATTGCCATGGAAGAAAACGATGGGATAAGGCTGGCGGATCTCCTTCGGCACCCAAACGTCCACGTACATGGCGCCGTGCATGATCTTCTGGCCTTTCTGGTTCGGATCTTTGGACTCCACGTAACTGCCACCGGCGTAGTAAAACGCCTGTCGGCCAAGGTTATAGGTAGAGAAAACGGGTATGGCCTTCGGCGGCGTCGCCTTTAATACCAATTGCGAGGAACTCTGCGAATTTTGTGGATTGTCCTGGCCTTGCGTCGCCGTCCAAACTCCCACTAAAAACACGACAACCAGCGTAGCGGTACGGATTTTCATTTTTGTACCTCTTCTGTGTGGTGAGGTGGCCGGTCTCTTCGATGTGAAAACAAGGCGGCGTGAGTCCAGTCTCCAGGCGTAGGCCTGCTCGCGCCCGGTCGTAACTTTGCTTAGGTATATCGGTTAACCGCAAAAGTCAAGGAAATGCCAACTCGAAATCCGCTTTGGTGAGTTGCAGTATGCGCTTGTAGCCTGCGATTCTCCTTGAAAGATAGTGATGAATCGCCTGAAAGCTGCGTCATCACCGATTAAATGGGCGTGCAGGCGCTCCGGAATTGCGCGGTGGTTCTCACCGATATGCCGCAACCGGCGGGCGATCTGAGCCGTCTATCACCATGGCTCGGACACCATGGTTCGGGCGGGGTAGCAAAACGGCGTCCCTGAGGTGATTGACACTGCCCCGAGGATCGCGAGACGATGTCGTTCGCCGGTGGTGCGCTGAAAACTGCGATACGACAGAGATGCCGGGAGGAGCGAGAATGCGTGCGAGTCGATTTGGCCTGGCGGTAGTTCTCGTTTTTGTCGCGGGGAGTAGTTGCTTTGCGCAGCAGCAGGACCCTAACGCTCAGCCGCAACAGCGACAACAGGTGCAGGCATTAGCGGAAAAACAACTTCAGGAAGCGCAACGGCAAATTCGTGAGAACCCGCCCGGACGTGGGCGGTGCAGGGCCTAGGAGGTGCGGCGCCGGGCGACGCCGAGACCGACGCGAACGCCGATCAGTATGTCAATAAGGACGACCTTTTTTCACTCAGTGTCCCCTGTAAATTCACGGTCCAGGACATTGTCTGGGCAACCGAATACGACAGCAAGGTCCCGGGGCACGTCTATAGTTGCAAGGACGGCGACAACGAATACGAGATATCGGTGATTAACTACACCGATATCGAGAAGATCCGCGCTGCTCAGGAGCACACCGATGCGGCGAAGGGGGGCATGTACGCGAAAATCGATTTGTTTGCCTCGGTCGACTACGCCTGCACCAAGTTGCGCAATGAAGCCGCCAAAGTCACTTACGACGCATGGCGCTACATGAACAATATCCCGGGACATGAACTGCAGTACACTCTGCCCAATGGCAGGCGCGTATACGCCGACGCCTACTTGCATGAGTACCGCCTGTACATTATGAAGGCCACCGTGCCTGCGAAAGGAATACCGCCGCTGCTGTACACCCAGTCGTTCGCCATCATCCGGCCAGACGGCACCGCGATTCGTTATCAGACGATTTACCGGCATCCCTGGTAGCAAACAGATTTCAGATGAACCGATCATCTTACGAGGAGGAACAGAGGAATGAAGATCAAATACCTGGGCACCATCGCACTCTTTGCCATTGCCGTCGCGTTGGCCGCGCCGGCATGGGCGCACCATTCCCACGGCAATTACAATATGGAAGTTTATACAAATCTGACGGGTACGATTAGAGAAGCGCATTTCTTGAACCCGCACAGCTGGATCTATCTCGACGTGAAGGAAAAGGACGGCAGCACCACGACCTGGGCCCTGGAAGGCACCAACCCCGCTGGGCTCAAGAGAACAGGATGGGACCTCGACTCGTTCAAGGCGGGGATGACGATCTCCGCCCGGTGCCATCAGCTCAAGGACGGTTCGCCAGGCTGCCTGCTCGGCTTCATCACCATGGACGGCGTCGAGAAAAGCTTCGACTAACCAGGCTCTGGTCCACATAACGCCAGTTAGAGAGTTCGCCAAAAAAAGGCCGACATCGCAAGATACCGGCCTTTTTCTTTTGTTGAACTGACGTCGCGGCCGTTCTTATTTCGCTGGCTGTACAGCCAAGGGAATGCACTTATCCGCTCGAACGGCTCCCTCCGTGGCTGCGTCGCGGTAGACGTGATGGCAATTGGCGCAAGCCATATCGAGCTTCTCAGACATGTCGGCGACGGCCTGAGCATCGCGGGTTTGTGCAGTCTTGTAAAACTCCCGGGCCAACGCAATCAGGTCGCCCGCGTACTGCCTGAAATCGGCGCGCTCCACGGGGACGGGCTGGCCGTTTTCGCAACGGCGGCCGGGCTCCAGGAAAAGAGGCGTGGTTTCCATTAAGGCCAGCGCTGCCTGATCCACAGCTTGCCAGCCGTAGTAGTTCCACTGCCCCCACAAAACATAGTCGAATGGTATGGGCGGGCCGCCCTTCTTCGCGCCTGGATCCTTGACTTGAACGTTCAACAACACATTGGCGTTGTAAAAGGTTACGCCGCGCATGAACTGCGCCAGATTGGCCGACGGCGCCAGCGCCACGCCCCCGGCCGCGGCACCCGCGGGCCGCGGCGTCCCCGGGAACGAAATCCCCGCCAGGTTCGCGGCGCTCAAATCCGCCTGTCCCGCGTTGAATTTCCCGAATTGCAGAATAAATGCCGCGATATCCAGCGCCTGCGCCCGGGTCGTGCTTCCGGGCGCCTGCGGGGGCATGGTCTTTTCGATCTTGCTCTACGAGGTCGGACAATGGCCGCCCGGCCCATGCAGCAGTAAAGCCGTCGCCCGTGAGCATCGGACCCACGGCGCCTTTCAATTCTGCGCCGTGGCAAAGCGGCGCAGTTGGCCGTAAAGAGCGCTTGCCCTCGCCCGGCTTGCGAGGCGGAATAGACACCTTGGTTAACCGTCCGCGCCTCCTGGGCATACCGCGGTGAGCGAGAAAGCCGCGGCGACCGCGCAAAGGGCCACGATGGCCCAATGGGGCTTGTCTACCCGGCCGATTGAAACAACACGCTTCATAAAACCTCCACCCCACGGAAAGAAGTAAGTCTGCCAAAAGTTGAACAGTTCGAATCGTCCGCGCCGTCTACCGGCGAACGGATCACTTGTCACTAACCGCTGTCGTAACCGCTCACTTGTCGGGCAAATACCAGTAGATCATGTGGCAGTCCTCGCAAACCTTGTCGAGTGCTTGGCCGTTCGCATCCATGCCCTGTACATCCCTGGCTTCGACCGAAGTGAGCATCTTCAACGAGACTTCCCGCAAGGCACCGATGTGCTTCAGGAAGGTGGGTCGATCCTTTGCCAGCATCACGTCGATATCTTTCGGATCGCGCTCAAGTCCGGATTATCGGCTTTTTCATTCGGTTTGGCGACGTGCCGATTGGGTATGAGCAGAAGATTGGTGGCTTCAACTAAAGCAATGGCGCGTTTGTGTACTTCATCCCACTCCTCGTCCGTCCGGGGCACCTTCTTCTCTACTCCCTTGGACGTGACGTTGGTTGAGACGGACCCCCAGATGAAATCCGCGCTGGGTTCGATGACGGATTTCATGACTCTCCCGGATCGTGCCGATGGGGGCGTATTTGACCGGAGGCGCCGACGGTTTACAACCGCAGAGAAATGCCAGGGCACACACAGCCCCACCTAATAGAGTGCGACGCATTCACCCATTCCCATAATGCGCTCACAGGCAAGTCTACATTTACATCGCGGGAAACGAATAGTTTTATATCACAAGTTCGGACCGAGAGCTTCGCGGCCAGCGGTGCATGCGAGGGTTCGATCATTGCTTACGCTACGGGGTCACAAGGGCCAGGTCCAAGCGAGCCGCAATACTTTTCTGGAGCTGACGCCATCGAACGCCAATCGCCCACCGGGGCTCACTCATTTCGGATTGCAGGTTGAGGATATGCCGAGACAGTTGTTTTAAGCCAATTTGTGGCAGGGCGAAGCGCCTGTATCTGGAACCCGGCTCGCAGTTGTCCTTACTGCTGCTGTGATTGGGACTGCCTTGCCGGACCCGGCTCTTGGCCGCGGCCGAATCCGCCGCTGTATCCGCCGCGTTGCAAGGGAATCACGGTTTTCCCGTCGGCTCTGGTCAGGCTCTCGCCAATTGCGTGCTTGGATCCGTCCTTGGCGGCATAGGCGGTAACTGTGACCACTTCGCCGGATGTCCTCATGGTCTCGTAGATGCTCTGATCAAAACCGTTTCGCCGAAGCAGGGCGGGGCCGGGAAGCTCCAAGCGCCCAATTCACTATCTTGCCTTGCGAGTCCTTGGCATCGATGTAGAGCCACCCGTGAGGGTTCTCTAAATCGACCATGAGTGAGCTTTCCGACCAAAGTGAGTTGCTTTGACCGATCGTACTCGACCGCAAACCCGTGATGGGCAAATGCCGAAAGCGAAGCCCCCAGCAGGACAGTCCCGAGTGCCAACATCGACAAGGTTTTCATTTTCACTTGCCTCCATCGGACTGGATCGGTTCGCGGACGGCGCGAAACCCGATGTCGCTAAGCTTCAACGTAGGGCCATAGTAGTGATATCGCGCTGAGAGACGTACGAAACTTGCCGGGTTATCCCACGCGCCGCCGCGCATGATGGGAAGTTGTCGAAAACCCGCGCCCCTGCCAAACCCAGAATTGCCCTGAGGCGGTCCCCGGGCCGCCCTTGTGGCGCCGCCGCTTGGTATGCAATCGGAACATTATTGGGCGAGCCAGTTGGCTGGCGTTGCGCCATTGTTGAATCGCCGGCCCCGGCCAAAGTTGCCTCTCTGAGGCGGTCCGCCTTGCCCTGCTGTGGCCCGGTAGGGTCCGCAAGGGGACTATTGCTGTAGAAGTTCATCGCATACTGGTCTGAAACCCATTCGCGCACGTTCCCTAACGTGTCGTACAGACCCCATGCGTTAGGTTTCTTCTGGCCGACCGGATGCGTTTGATCGTCCGAGTTGGCGGCGTACCAGGCAACTTCATCCAAGGATACAGGCAGCGGCGCTCCCGCCCTCGCCGCGTACTCCCATTCTGCTTCGGTGGGCAGACGATAACGGTACCCATCATTTCGGGCGGTCAGCTTGGCGAGAAAATCCTGCGCTTCTTGCTTCGAGATGGTTTCGACGGGATGATCGTCTCCCTTAATGGTGCTGGGATTTGATCCCATGACGGCCTGCCATTGGGCTTGGGTCACTTCGTATTTCCCGATCTCAAAAGGCCTTCGTGATCTGAACGCGATGCGCGGGTTTTTCGTCCGCCTGGCACTCACTATCGCCCGTCGAACAGCCCATCATGAATTCGCCGGGCGCGATCTTGACGAATTCCATGCCAACGGCGTTCTTCGTTGGATTGGGCGACTCTGTGCGAGTACCGGCAGAACGATGAGTAGCGCGAATAAGAGACGTTTCATAGGCGAGCCTCCTGCGCTCTGATACGGCCTTACGGAATACCTGGAAATTAGCTCCATAAACCGGAATTTCTCTTTTTAGCTTCGAAAACAGCCTAATAGTACACCCCGTCCCTCGCCAAAATTCCATCCGCTTAGAGAATAGTGCCATTTACAGGAACACTCTCTGTGAGCCGAGTGCGTTTGGGGTCTAGCCGGTAGGGTTGCACAATGGTTCCAAAGACGACGCCCCGGCTCCGCTGCCCCGTCAAAATGGAGACATAACCCGAGTCTCCCCTGGCACTGATGTTCCTCTATATATATGTTACGCGGCCCGATCATAGCGGTGGTGCAGACCACCCAGTCTGGCGTCGAGAAACGACAGTTCCCCGAGACATCGACCGAGCTCGGCCGGCCGGAGTTTGCTTGTCTAGGCCCAGATGGGTCCGGTCGTCGTGGTAGTAGCGGACGTAATCGGAAAGGAGCCGCTTCAAGTGGCGCTCGTTGAGGGCGATAACATGGTCCAGCAAGTCACGCCGACAACTCTCAATCCACCGCTCCGCAATACCGTTCTGCCATGGGCTGCGGAACGAGGTACGCACCGGTCTTATGCTCATCGAGCGCATTGCTAACGCTGCCTCCAAACCATACTTGGCATCCCGATCAAAGATGAGAAACCTGGGAGCCGATTGATACGGGAACGCTTCCCGCAACTGCTGCACGATCCAGGCGCTGGTAGGGTGTGGCGTAACGTTGAAATGCAGGATGCGCCGCCGACCGTGATCGATGACGAACAAGCAGTAGAGCACGCTGAACGTGAGGGTCGGGACAGTAAACAAGTCCATTGCCGCGATGGCTTCCCGGTGGTTCCGCAGAAAGGCCAGCCAACGCTTGGCCAGCTCGGGATCTCTGGGTGCCCGGCGCATCCAGCGAGAGATGGTTCGCTCGGAAACATCGAAGCCCAGCATCAGAAGCTCGCCGTGAATTCGGGGTGCTCCCCAGGTTGAGTTCTCCGAGACCATCCGAAAGATCAGGTCTCGAACTTGCCTTCGAGATCCGACTTCTACCGGCCCGCTTCTTGACCCTGGAGATGAACGCCAGTACAGATGGAAACCGGCGCGGTGCCATCGAACAACGGTCTCTGGAGTCACATGACGAGAGCCTGCTTCCAACCGGACCAGAACCGTCGCGCCAGGATCCAGAAGAGCTTATCAAATGCGGCTATTCTTGGACGGGGATGTTTCCGTTTCAGCGCCGTGAGCTGTTGACGAAGGGCCAGGTTTTCAAGAAGGAGTCGGCGACGAGTACGGACAAGCCGAAAAATCGCACCTGCCAAGAGTCTGATGGCACGTATCATGCGAGGGTGCTAGCGCATTTCCCCTGTGGAAGGCAATGCCGTATCCTGTTGAAATCACAGGCGGACAGAATTTTGGCGAAGGAGGGGCAGCGCTCCGCTGCCAACTCGATCTGTTCACTACTTGATGCGGCTACTCTCGGAACGTTAATGGGTAAGAAGAGATGCCAGGAACGTAACGTCTGTATTACAAAACCGATCAGTGTTCCATGAGCGCGGATCTGCGCCTTTATTCGCTCCGGGGTAGTTCCGCGGTGCCGGAAATTGCATTCCTCTTCCTGGAAGACATCTTGGAGTGGGTCGCAAAAAGAACGCTGGCTCAAAGCCAAGCACGGGGCCGCACGCTTCGACTCTCTGGTTGCCGAGGCCTGATTGAACGGACGAACCTAGGTCAAAGCCCATGCTCACCAGGCAGGTGACCTCCCGCCTGTCATAGCTCAGCGACAATTACGGGCGCTGTACTAAAACACAAGGTTTGATACATGCGAAATCGCCGCAAATCGACCCAGTCTTTTCAATCCCTTGCGAGCGCCGGCGGCGAACCCTTTGATACATCTGCTGATACATCTGCCGATAAGAAGGCGGCGGTCGTCCTTTCCGGTCGTTGCCCAATAACCCCGCAAAACTGCATCCGTAAGTATTTGAAAAAATGGAGCCGAAATCTGTGAATCCGGATGCCCACAAAGAGATGTTATTGGGCGAACTGACAAGCTTCTACGCAGGGTGCGGGCTCGCAGGAAAAGCCTGCCGCCAACATTGCTCGGTAGACAAGCACAGTCTGATACAGCGTGGTGGATGGCCGAGGCCAGGACTCCGCGTCAGCGAGCGCCAACGGCAAAAATGACGCTCATTCAAACCGCTCCTCTGTGTTTCGGTTAATCAAGTACTCCATCGTGCGCTCGGCTTTGATTGCATCGGTAAGTCTAACCTTCTCCCCGGCGATAAACTCATTTAGGGCCGGGTCGGAATACACGGCTAACTCATTGAGAAGCCTAACGTTCGATTCGACTATCGCTGTACCCGAGCCTGCCAAGGCCCTTTGGATGAATTTACCCGTAAACTTCGCAAGAACTGCAACGCGATCGGGCGCCTTATCCAGCAATTTACGCGCGATATTTGTCCACTGTGGGTGCCCGGCTTCGCCAGACCACCACCGAAAAGGTGCCACCCCGGCCGCAATGGCGGGATATCGAATCTCCGGCTTACGGTCGCACCAAGCGAGGAGGTCACCTTCCGGAAATGCATCAAAAGGATTGCGCCTCAGCTGGGCCGCTTGATCGAGAATGCTGATGCCAAGGTTGAGTTCCGCTTGGTCGCCTCCGCAAAAACCTTCCAATGCCGCCAAGGGTTGTGCGTCAAAGAGGCTCTGCAGCAGGTCGGCGTGGTAAAAAGCATAGGTTTCTGATTTTGAAACCGCGTCCTTTAAGTTGCGACAAATCTCCAGCACTGCTGTAGCGCCCCTTTCTCCAACCAGGCAGTGTTTAGCAATAATTCCTAGCCTGTAGTTGTCGGCTGTTTTTCTCCGAGTAAAGATGAGTCGGCGCATTAACTCGCACCCAACGTCGATCAGTTCGGAAGGCAAGCTGTTTCTCCGGCCCTCCTTAAACGAGAGTCGCATGGAGAGAATTTCAAGCGCGATATCCAAGCCCTCGGGCTCTACCGCAATTCTAATTAAGAGGATGTTGAAATCGCGGCCAGAAATTGGGTGGGTAACTCCGCCAGCCACCAAACTCCGATAAGTACGGATTCCTGCTCTGCCCGCCGCAAGCGAGCGCAAAAGCCGATCCTCACCCTTCTTGTCGATGCCAACGGCGGTTTGAAGGAATGGATACCACGGCCCCAACACCTCATTGTCCACGGCATCGTCGAGAAAACTGCTGACAAGATCAGATTCCTTACCGTTCAGCACGTTTAAGAAGCCACGGATCACCTGAATGTTCTGGGTATTCCTAGGAGTTACGGCCAACTGAGCGATGAACCGATTCCAAATGGCGCGATAGTCTCTGGCACTTTCTGCAAGGCCGGCTCCGAAGGTCCATAGTTGTTCACTGTTTCCCGTCACCAAATCGGGCAGAAGTTCCGCCAATGCGTCTTGCTCTACAGCGACGGTCTTGCCCAGCTCGCGGGCCATGGTCTCCACCTGTACCATGCTTTCCTGAACGTCAGTAGTGCCATCGACAGTTGAATCGATGCCGACGTATAAAAGTCCTTCGGCCAGCACGATTGATCGCACCTTTTGTAGAAGGTCTTTAGGCTGAAGCACTACCTCTAGGGATGCAAGTCGAGCTGATATTTCCGGGGCGAACCCGCTGGAGTCGTGGTGGATGGTCTGTCGGACTGTAATCCAACCCTCGGGCCAGAATTTCTCATCCGAAATCCTGCGGCAAACGCGTTCCAGTTCATCGTATACAGAAGCAGTGCTCCAGAGGCCGCGGAACTGCTCCGCTAATATAGTGCGCACTTTCGGAGCTACAGGTTTGTCCGAGCACGCGAGCTCCTCTACAACGCTTAGACTCTGCCCGAACCACCGTTTAACTTCGTCCTTGGTGCCCGGCCAGTAGCCATAGTCGCGCGATTGTGCGCCAAACTCAAAATCCCAGCCAGGACCAAAGTGTACGCCTTCCAATGACGCTCTAAGTGCTGCCAATCCTAGGGCGTGTTTCTTGGACTCCTCCGAGAGCAAAAGCGACTTGGCAACGTCTAATCGATGTTCGATCGTCGCGTGAGTGCCAGAAAAGCAGATGGGGAAGAGTGAAGCGAAGATTCTTAATCCCTCGTCCGCGTCATCATTGACGTTGCCCACCTCCGCGATCTTCACAATGAGTGCAGTGCAACGCTCGAATAGAGCCGGATCATAAGCCAGCGACCTAAGCAGGCGGAGATAGCGCTTGCATTTTGCAACAACTTCGGGATTTTCCGGGTTGAGCAGTACGCGCTCAAGCGCCCCCAGTGTTTCCGCGGGCGCCACAGGCGCGACGTTATGGAAGATCGCGTGGCTTAGGTCGCTGAAGTCGGGGACACTATTTAATAGCCCCTGAGCACCAAGCCATTTTGTGACGATTGACCGGGCTTCCTTACTGCCGTTTAAGTAGCCGAGTCTTCGGGAGAAGGACTTGAGTAATCTTTCGCGACCGTTACTGAGGAAACAACCCTCTATCGCCCGCGGCGGGATGTTCTGAAGAGCCATAGCCGCCAATCGATTGGCGATTGCATGAGGCAGGACCGCTCGCCAGGGACCCCGGCGTTGGATTAGTCCCCGACGTTCCAACTCTGCGCAGTGTTTGAAAACCTCCTGCGCGCCTCTCTCGACGAGAGCGCCAAGTGACAAAAGTTCTGCTCCTTCGTCATCGGAAACATTTTCACCCTGAAATGAGTAGACCAATGAGAGCGCCTGGGCCACTAGCATGAGGGACTCGTCAGGTTGGTGTCTCTGTTGAAACAACCGCCCAAACAGCTCCTGATCGGATAACTGCGCAATTGTCTCCCTCTTGTCTATGGTTGCCGCCAGCGCTATTGCAATCCGGGCATTACCTCCCGAAGCTTCGGCGATCCCCGAGCGTCGACGGACGAGATTTCGCGAAAGCGATGCCTGACAAGTTTTTTCGATCAAGCTAACTGAGGATGGCTCAGAGAGAAAACGTCCGTTCCCTCAGGCTGGTCTTCTTGGATGTCGTACTCGATGGTCATTAGGCTGAGCTTGCTCCCGGCAGCACGACATAGGTCCGAGAGGCGTTTATGAAGTTCGGCGGGGCAGTTGTCGACGACAAGGATGGTTCTTTTGCCCGCGCCGATCAGTTCTGTGCCGATCACAAGAGGCTGAGGACTTGGACCATCCCCGAGATTGGTGTAAATAGCGATGAAGGGGTCAAGACTATTCTGCCCCACGCGGTCGTCAAATAACGCCTGTGCGAGCCGGGTCTTGCCTACCCCAGAAAGCCCTATTAGACGCACGATTCCCTGTGGGCTGCGTAAAACATTCCGAATACGTTCGATCCCCGCGGCCGCAGACAAGCATGGATCTTTCGTTTGGGCCGCCCTGACTCGAACTTGATCGTCGAGCAAATACTCGCCGCTGACGGTCTCAGTTGGATAAGACCAAGCTCCAAAAGAAAGCCACCCATGAAGAGGTTTCCCAATCCTTTCCCTCACCCAAGGTACCTGCCCAGGGTGGTCCCGAAGCCACGTTTCGATTCGCTTGCGATCGTAGAAATCTAGCGTGAGTGCGTTGGGGTTGGGAAGGTCACCAATTGCCTTCCCCATTGCCTCGCGCCGATTCTGAAGGGCGAGGTCGGAAGTTGAGCCTTTAGAACATACGATGATGTATGCGCCCGACTTCTCCGCTAGTTGGCGGATTGCCGATCTCAGAATTCCCTTGGGTCGCATTTCGGAGAGAACCTTCGCAGGGGGGATATCCTCCGCCTTTACCTGGAAACCCGTGTCGGGTCGCGCGATGAAGCCCTGGATTCCCACGTTGCCTGGCAATGCTACGTGCACGCCGAGGCCTCCATCGGCCGCCTTTTGATTTCCGCCCCACGTGACGCAGGAGGGCGAAATCTCGCGCTGTCTCATCTCAGATTCACACAGGCGCCCCACCAAAGACCGGAGGTCCTCGTCGTTTAAGAGCGCTATATCTTCAGCCGTAATTTCAAACATGTTTGCGCGCCCTTTGGGTTCGGCATTGCGGCTAGACTCCACTTTATCAAACCTGGTTAGCGGAGAACTCATCGCGCTGCCAAAAATCCAGGACGTGCCGGGTTAGGTGCCCAAGAGACAGACGGATGGGTATTGATTCCGCAGACAGCTGGAATTCATATGTTTTTGGGCAAGTCAGGAAGCGCCCGCTGGGCGTTCGCTTACTGGCTTTTACCATTTCTGAGGTAATTCCGCCCTAGGAACGTCCATGTTCGCGCGAGACTAGACCTTTGCGCGATCCACAACGAGCTTCCGTTTTAGACGAAAATGCGATGGGAGAAAATACGGGACTGGTTGGCAGGGGGCGCAGTCAATGCGAACCACAGGTTGACTTAGCTTTTACGAACGCCACTACTCGACGCCGCGTTGGAGAAATTCGACCCGATTGCCACCCTTCTCCGCACTGGAGAGAATCCCGGCGACCTGCAGGGCGCTACATTGCCGCATTATCCGCGGGAAAAGCGAGGTTTCAGCCCAATGTGACCAGGAGAAGAAAAAACAAAAAGTGACCGACCCGAGACATGGGTGACAGATCGTACCGGACACATGGGTTACACTTTTTCCCTTTTTCTAGGGAGGAAGTGAGATGCCGTGGGAGGACTGTACGGTTATGGACGAGCGCCTGCGATTTGTAGCCCGGTTGCTGGAGGGGGAGTCAATGGCCCCGCTGTGCCGGGAGTTCCATATTTCTCGTAAGACGGGGTACAAAATCTTTGACCGCTACAAGGAGTGTGGCCTGGAGGGGATATCCGAGCCGCTCGCGGCGGCCCTACCGGTATGGAAACCAACTGCCGGTGCAGGTTGAGACGGCCATCCTGACTCTCAAGCGGGATAAACCTCACTGGGGAGCGCGGAAGATCCGGGAGAAACTGCTTCGCCGCTTTGCCAGCGAGGTCAAAGTTCCCGCCCAAAGCACCATTCATGCCGTGCTCGACCGCCATGGTCTGGTCAAACGCATGCGGCGCCGACGAGGACCTGCAGAAGGTACCACCCTATCGCTGGGACAAAAGCCCAATGAGCTTTGGTGCACCGACTACAAGGGTGAAGTTCTTGCTGGGCAATCAGAAATACTGTTACCCGCTGACCGTCACCGATCATGCCTCGCGGTATCTGCTCCTGTGCGAAGCTCTGGAATCCACGCAAGAAACGCTGGCTATTACGGCGTTTGAGCGTCTATTTCAGGAACGCGGCCTGCCCACCTCGATCCGTTCAGACAATGGTGTACCCTTCGCGTCGGGTAATTCGTTATTCAATCTCAGCAGGCTCTCGGTGTGGTGGCTTCGTCTGGGCATCAGCATCGAAAGGATCCGGCCCGGCCGTCCCCAGCAGAACGGGCGACACGAACGCATGCATCTCACGCTCAAGAAGCGACGCGTCCCCCGGGCCCTCAACAGTCTTCAGCAGCAGGCCCGGTTCGATCATTTCATCGAGGAGTTTAACAACGAGCGTCCTCACGAGGGCCTCGGTATGAAATGTCCGGCCGAAATCTATTGGCCTTCCACACGTGCCTATCAAGGCCTGCCCGATCTCAATTATCCGTTCCACGACAACACCATCCGCGTCACCTGCTGTGGGCGCATTTGCCTGCACCGCAAAAAGATCAATCTCAGCACAGTCTTCGCCGGGCAGGCTGTCGGTCTCAAAGAAGTTGAGGAAGGTACTTGGCTCGTCTCTTTTATGGATTATGATCTTGGCTACATCGATCTTGAGGAGAAAACTCTGCAACCTCTAGACAACCCTTTCGGCCCGAGGGTGTCACCTATGTCTTAGGTACGTTCTGTAACCCATGTGTCCGGATCGGACAATGAACTGGCTGGCGGAGGAGGAGGGATTCGAACCCCCGAGACCCTTGCGAGTCTAACGGTTTTCAAGACCGGCGCCTTCAACCACTCGGCCACTCCTCCGCTCGTAATTGTAGCTCACGCCGGGTTTTTGGGATTGATTTGTGACCGTGCGCGGCGGTTTGATGCGAAGACGTGGCGCGAGCTACATTTAGGATTCGCAGCTCAATCCCGGTGCTGGTTTGCGTTTATCACGGCAAGGCGAGCGCTTCGTCCTAAAGGGCTAGGGGCTGCGTTCCTTACGACTAGCGGACTGTTCCGAAGACTGCCCAGACGCGTCACACATAGCGCCGCCCAGTAATCCTAACCTGGGCCCAGGTACTGCACATGTGCATAGGTACCCAGGCGGGTGTTGTAGGCTAAATACCAGCCGGGATGATCGGGGTCGTCGTAAATGACGATATCGTCAGTGTCCCAGAGCCAGTCGCCGACGTAGTCGTAGTCGTAGGGAGCCACACCAAAGTAGAAGCCCCCAAACTCGAACCGGTCTCTATTCCCGCCGTGCAGGCGGTAAACAAAACGCGGGCCAATGGTGCCGGGGAAATGTCCGTGCGCCCAGGGCTGGTCGAGATGGTAGTGGGCATCATTCCGCCCGGTATCGTGGCCCACCCAGCGATTGGTTCCTGCGTCAACGTGCGGCGCATTGGGGTGGCCGGGCTGCTCCGAGAAATTACGGCGCTGGTCTGGCTGCCCCTGCTGTGCTTGGCGCCCGGGCGCGCCGCCTCCGCCCCGCGTTTGGGCCTGTTGCGCATTTTGAGTTTGTTGCCCGCCGGTTTGTCGCGCACCGCGATCCGCGGCGCCAGCAGCCGGAGCTGTGCCACGCGCAGGACCGGGCGTCGGCCCATGCGCCGGGATGTAGCCGCCCCCGACGGGGGGACCTCCACGCTGACCGCACCGCCGCCGCGCTGTTGCCCGCCGCCAGAGGGCTGTCCGCCGCCGCGCTGTTGACCGCCGCCACCGGAGGGTTGACCACCGCCGCGCTGTTGCCCGCCGCCGTCTGGCTGGGCGAAAACTGGAAGCGAACACAGAAGCACGACAGCGAGAAGTCCCGTGGATTTTTTCATGGCAGCCTCCTCTGAGGACCTTACCGGCGCCTGATAAAGCCCGGGCCTGACAGTTCAAGATTAGTCCCTAGTGGAAACAGAATGCAAGATCGGCCGCCCGCTTACTTGGTCGAATGGCGGAGGTTATCGGCGATTAAATCACTCAGGCGCACGGCGGGCGGAAGTCGATACGTGGCCATCGCAAAGCCCAGGGACGAAGTCTTCTCGAGGCTGCCGTGAGTGCCCGTCAATTGCACTGCCTGCCCAAACCACTGACGGCCGTGGTAATACCCAGGCCTCAATGAGACCAGGATATCGGCGGGATTCTGCACGTGATTGGTGGCCCAAAGACGAATTCGCGCGGCGGCGTCCGGAAATTCGCCTAAGGAAGCAGCGGCAAATAGATCGGCGTCGGCTGCGAAACCATCCGCGTCAAGCTTGCCCGCTGCGCGCAAGGAATTGAAGACGGACGCGAGGCCCAGGGGATCGCCGTCGAGCACGACGTAGCGGTACCTGGACGGCCGTGATCGGAACGGTGGCGCCGGCGGGGGTCCAGGACAAGTCGGCGGAGGCGGTGGACCTGGCAGAACGAATGGTCACGTCATTCGCTTGATCGGGATGCCGGCTGACGATCACGTCGGCGCCTTCAAGGGCGCGCAATTGGTCGGCCAGAGACTCGATGGCCGCGGGCCGGCAGTAGATCGCTGCGAAGCCGACGAGCCCGTAGGCCGGAATGACGACGTCGCGCGGGCCCTCGATGGAACCGCGGACGCGCCAGCCACGCGCGGCCAGAAAATCTTCGACAGGGGAGCCGCGGCTTAACGTTTGGTCATTTCCATGGTCACTAAAGGCGATCACCCCCAGGTCGCCCCTTGAGGTGAGATAGATATCTGCCAGCGCGTTTTCAAACTCAAGGAGCAGCGGCCCCGCTTTATTCATGGGTGTGACGTGCAAAAGCGCGTCGCTCGAGGCAATATGCGCGACAAAAATCGGCGCGCGACTAGCCAGGAAATCCGCGCGAAACCGGCCCACGTCGGCTTGATACGTCTTGCGCGTCACAATATAAGGGACGATCTTGGCCCATCCCGGCGGATCGTAATCGAGCGCGCGAATGTAAGGGATGCCCGTCCCGGTGAGCGTGACCCACACGCCGCCGCGCATGCGATTGGCGGCGCGATCGAAGTAGAGATTCTCGTAGCCCGGCACCGGCGTCGCGTGAAGTGCTTCCGTAAGCGCGGTTTCGGTGTCCGAGGGCAGAGTGCTGATTGTCGCCGTGGGACGGAAGAATTCGCGGAAGTGGCCGTGATCCCACAGTGATTGCATGGCGGCGAGCGGCATGCCGTCCAGGCAAACGATCAGCCAGCGTTTCGGCGGCGTTCGGATCGTCCGGCCCGCGCGAAACCGCCTTGCGGGGTGAAGAATTCATCCCAGGTGCCATCGCCATCGATGTCGCGCGCCATCCAGTATTCGGCGCGGGTGCCCTCGGCGCCGTCGGGACGCGGACGCCCCGCGCTTTCGGGCTCATGTTCAATGGTCCACTCGGCGGGCGAACCGGTGAGTTGCGGCGGCGCGGCCACGATGCGGAAGCGCGCGGGAATCGGGCCGCCCCAGAAATAAATCCGCAACGCGATGGCTGCGGCCAAGATGGCCAGTGCCACGCTGAATTTCAGCAGGCGTCTCATATGAGCCAGCGACAGATGTTGCTACAACGGAGGTGGCAAAGTGGCAATAATAAGCGCCCTTCATCAGGCCGCGGAGCGTTCCCTGCTTGATCGTGCGCCGCGCCAGAAAACCCAGCCGCCACAAAAGTTTGTTGGCCTCGACTAGCGAATGGCGAACAGCGAATGGCCGAATAGCGAAGAGCGAATTAATTTTGCCGCGATACGCGAGAAGGGATGGGTGGCGTCGCGCCTTCGACCCAATCGGACTCCGCGAATTCGACGCCCCAGAAATGTGGCGACGGCGTTACAAACTCCAGGCCCACCCGCCGGCCTTTTCCACCGTCATCACCGAGATAAACGATGCGGCATTCCTGTTCCTCTTGTGTGAAGGGATTGGTGACGGTCAGGAGCGCCCCAATTTCCAGGGGTTCGGAGGAGTAAAGGAGGCCGCCGTGGGCATTGATGACAATGCTCTCGCAAGCTTCGCTGAAGCGGCCCCCGTTGCGGTTTTTCCCGGCGACCACGACGCGTATGCGCATGAAAATGCGCGAACTGCGGCGATCCCGAGCGTACCCGACGGTCGACATTGTGCAGCCATCGTGCGGCATTTCCGCGGCACTCGTCAATCACTGGCGCCGCTGGTGTTTCCTTCAGGACACCCTGGCGGACCCTGGACTCCCGTCGGGCGCCCATCCCGCCTGCCGAGTTCCAGTGCGCTTGCGGCGATCGGCGTTGCGCCTCTAGAATGAACCATCGCGCATGACGCTTTCGTTTTCCCAATGAGGAGCCCCGCATGGACTTGAACCAGTACATCGATCGAAAGCACGACGAACACCTGAATGACCTGTACGAACTGCTGCGTATTCCCAGCGTCAGCGCTCAGAGCCAGCACAAAGCCGATATCGAGCGCGCCGCTACATGGGTGGCCGACCGGTTGCGCCGCGTCGGGCTGGACCACGTCGAGGTCGTGCCCACAAAAATGCATCCGCTCGTGTATGGCGAATCCCTGCAGGCCCCCGGCAAGCCCACCGTGCTTTTCTACGGCCACTACGACGTGCAGCCTCCCGAGCCGCTCGATCTGTGGACCTCGCCGGCCTTTGAGCCCACCGTCCGCGGCGGCAATCTGTTTGGCCGCGGCACCGCCGACGACAAAGGACAGGTGCATATTCACATTCGCGCGCTCGATGCGCTGCACCAGGCCGCCGGCAAGCTGCCCATCAACATCAAGGTGCTGATCGAAGGCGAAGAAGAGGTTGGCAGCGAAAACCTCTGGGATTACGTGCAGCACAATAAATCCAAGCTCGCCGCCGACGCGCTGGTGGTTTCCGACACCTCCATGCTCGCGCGCGGCGTGCCGTCCATCACCTACGGCTTGCGCGGCCTTAACTATTACGAACTCGAAATCACCGGGCCGGCGCAGGACTTGCACTCGGGCGTTTTTGGCGGCGCGGTCCCCAACCCGCTGACGATCCTCGCGGAGCTGTTCGCGAAGCTCCACGATAAAAATTTCCGCGTCGCCATGCCCGGGTTCTACGACGACGTGGCGCCCCTTTCGCGAAGCGAGCGCAAGGCGCTGGCAGCGCTGCCCTTCAAACCAAAGGATTTCCTCAAGACGGTGGGCGCGCCTGCGCTATGCGGCGAAAAAGGCTACAGCGTTGCCGAGCAGGTCTGGTGCCGGCCGACCCTCGAGCTGAATGGCATTTGGGGAGGCTACATCAGCGAAGGCGCGAAGACGGTGATCCCCTCGAAGGCCCACGCAAAATTTTCGACGCGCCTGGTGCCCGATCAGGATCCCGCGAAAATCGTGCGGCTGGTCGAGCGGCACATCCGCAAGCTGCTGCCCAAAACGGTGACCTGCAAGTTCCAGGTATTGAGCACGGGCAAGCCCTGGGTGGCGCCCTACACGCATCCGTTTTTCGAGGTGGCGCACACTGCCCTTGAAAAAGGCTTCGGCAAGCGCGCCGTTTTCATTCGCGAGGGCGGCTCCATTCCATTCGTGACGCAGATGTACGACACCTTTAAGGTGCCGTGCGTGCTCCTGGGCTTCGGCTTGCCCGACGAAAACGCGCACGCGCCCGACGAGCACATCGCGCTCGAAAACTATTTTGGCGGCATCAAGGCCGTCGCGAATTTCTACAGCGGGCTCGCCGCGCTTTAGCCGAAGAAGCGGCGGCTAGCCCGGGGCCCGATCAGATCATCGCCAGTCAGAGAGTGGACAGTTGTGTACGCCGTTCGCGAGCGTAATCTCTGATTGCCCGGTTCGCGGAAACAATAATTTCCAGCGCCCCGGCCACTTTTTCCAGGACCGCCCAGGGAACCGCGACGTACAGTTCCTCCTCGCCCAGGCCCGTGTTCATGCGGTTGCCCGCGCAGCCCGCATAGAGACGGGTGAGGGCTCTACTTGGAGCCCGCGCAGATAGAAAGTCCGGGCTCTACCTGGAGCCCGCGCAATAGAAAGTCCGGGCTCTACTTGGAGCCCGCTCAAAAAACGGTCCGGGCTCTACTTGGAGCCCGCTTATACGCTTAAGGACAGCAGCACCGGCCGAAGTGGCCAAGCGCTGGGGGCCAACGGTGCGCTCGGCGCGCTTCGCTCTACGCGCAAAAACCGCATGGATATTGGCGATTCGGGGACGCCATTTCGGGAACCCGCATTTTTATAGTGTTTTTTGCGGTTTTCGCTTGCCTTGCACGTTTTGTGTCTTTATAGTGTCGCGCGTACATTGACCCACGTCGGGAGACACCAGCAAACCCGAATCAACTTTAGAGGAGGAAAAGAAAAAAACGATGGCAAAGCCGATGAGCAAGTCGAAGATTGTGGCCCACCTCGCTGATAAGAGCGGCACACCCAGAAAAACCGTCGCAACGTTTTTTGAAGAGCTTTTCAAACTCGCCGTGAAAGAGTGCAAGGGCAGCGCGGGCAAATTTGTAATTCCCAACTTGGGACGCGCGGTTAAAGCGCACCGCAAGGCGCGTATGGGTCGTAACCCCCAGACCGGCGAGGCTATCAAAATTAAGGCCAAGACCGTCGTGCGACTGCGCCCGGCCAAAGCTTTCAAGGATGCTGTTCTCGGCAGCTAGTATCGGCCTGAACCCTCCTCGGCTATATCCGGCTTAACGTCTTTCCCCAAACGTTGGCCAAGCCCCGGGTCGCGGTGATTCCGCGGCCGGGGCTCCTCTTTTCGGCGCCGCCCATGCCCGCGGGTGCATAATAGTGTATAAATATGTCCATGCCCACGAACAAGGCGGTGTCCGGCTTGCTCGCGGACCTGTACGAGCTGACGATGGCTGCGGGTTACCTCGAAACGCACTTCGAGGGGCGCGCCACGTTCGAGCTTTTTGTCCGCAGCATGCCGCCGCAGCGAAATTTCCTGGTGGCTGCCGGCCTCGAGCAGGCGCTCGAATTCCTTGAAAATGTGAGATTTGGCCCGGCGGAAATCGATTACTTGCGCCGGCATCCCGCCTTCGTCCGTATCAGCCCTTCGTTTTTTGACTACCTGGCGGCCTTTCGCTTTTCCGGGGATGTGCTGGCCATGCCCGAGGGCACCGTATGCTTTCCCGGCGAGCCGCTTCTGCGCGTCACGGCGCCCATCGCCGAAGCGCAAATCGTGGAAACCGCGCTACTCGCCACCATCAGTTTTCAGACCATGGTGGCATCCAAGGCTGCGCGTATCGTCGAAGCCGCTGCCGGACGCCCCGTGGTCGAATTCGGCGCGCGCCGCGCCCACGGCATTGAATCGGGCCTGCTCGCCGCGCGAGCCTCTTACATCGGTGGCTGCCTGGGTACCTCGAACGTGCAGGCCGGCCATTCTTTCGGCATACCCACTTATGGCACGCAGGCGCATTCCTGGATCATGGCGCACCAGAACGAGGAGGCGGCCTTCGCGCACTTCCTGGATATTTTTCCCCGCCATTCCGTGCTCCTTCTCGATACCTACGACGTGCGCAACGCCATCGAAAAAGTCATCGCCATGGGCCGCAAGCCCCGCGGCGTGCGCCTCGATAGCGGCAATCTCGCGGCCGATAGCGTCTGGGTCCGGCAGCGGCTGGACGATACCGGGTGGGGCGACGTGGAGATTTTCGTTTCCGGCGATCTGGACGAGGAGCGCATCGCTGCGCTGCTCGAACGCGGCGCTCGCGTCGATACCTTTGGCGTCGGCACTTCGCTTTCCACTTCCTCCGATGCTCCCTCCCTGAGCGTGCTCTATAAATTGGTGGAGGTCGAGCGCGATGGCGCGGTGCGCAGCGCCGCCAAATTCAGCGCGGCCAAAGTCACCTACCCCGGCCGCAAACAGGTTTACCGGGCCTCCGACTCCGCAGGGCGCTACGCCGGCGATGTTATCGCCGTCGAAGACGAACGGCCGCCGGAAGGCCAGCCGTTACTTGCGCCCGTGATGCGCGCGGGCGCGCGTCTCGCGCCAGCGCCGCCCCCTCTCGCCGAATCCCAGGCGCGCTGCCGCGCACAGGTGGAGTGCTTGCCCGCGGCGTTACGCTTTCTAGCTCACGTCGAGTCGCAATATCCCGTGCGGCACAGCGCGCGGCTCGAGCAATTGCTCGCCCAGGTGCGCGAACGCGTAACTTCCGTTTGAAGCTGGCACCTTCGGCACGGGTGCGGGCTCTACTTGGAGCCCGCGCAATAGAAAGTCCGGGCTCTACTTGGAGCCCGCGCAATAGAAAGTCCGGGCTCTACTTGGAGCCCGCGCAATAGAAAGTCCGGGCTCCGGGGCTACTACTTGGAGCCCGCGCAATAAGTCGACTTTCAAATATTCAGCCTCCGAGGGACGCCGTGGTTTCCCGAGATATCATTTTCTGGGATGTCGATACGCAGGCCGATTTCATGCTGCCCGGAGGCCGGCTTTACGTGCCCGGCGCCGAAAAGTTGCTCGCCAACCTCAACCGCCTCACCGACGCGGCCCGGCACAATCGCGTCTTCCTGGTTTCCGACGCCTGCCTGCACACGCCCGACGACCCGGAGTTTCAGCGCTTCCCGCCGCATTGCGTCCGCGGCACGCCGGGCGCTGCCATAGTTCCCGAAACCTTGGCGGAAAAATATTTCATGATTCCCAATCGTGCCGCTGCGGAAATGCCCGCCGACCTGTCGAAGCTGCAGCAGGTAGTTCTCGAGAAACAGACCCTCGACGTATTCGACAATCCGAACACGGAAAAAGTAATCGAGCGCTTGAAAGCTTTCACCGATCCGTCGGCCGAATTCGCGGTCTTTGGAGTAGTCACCGAGTTTTGCGTGCGCCTCGCCGCCAAAGGCCTGCTCGAGCGCGGCCGGCGCGTCGCCATGGTAAGCGACGCGATCGCAGCAATCGATCCAGCAGCAGGACGCCAAACTCTCGAGGAACTAAAGAAGCTCGGGGCAAGAATGATAACCACAGATGAGGCCCTCGCTGCGATCGGGGGTCCGGCCTCGAAGCCTGCGGCGACAAAATGATTCCGCGACTGAAATCCTCGGAACGTGTTCCGAGTTCCATACCGCCACAGAACCCCATCACCCTTTCAACAATGGGAGTGATCCGTTTGTCATGCAGAGTTGATCCCTTTTTAAATATCTCGGAAAAATTGCAAGAGTTGAGTTGTCTGATAACGTACGGCCAGAGCCGCCTATACATGAAACGAATACTCTTCCTTGTCCGTTGATGCCGCGTATTGAGGCCGACCAATGCTAGTTACCAGACTTGTATTAAAAAACTGGCGAAATTTTCGGGTCGTGGACGTTAAACTCGGCCAGAGGGTTTTTGTCGCGGGACCAAACGCCTCTGGCAAATCCAACCTACTCGACGTATTTACTTTTCTCAAAGATATTGCGAAGCCTGGCGGAGGTCTCCAGAACGCGGTCACGGAGCGAGGCGGAATCTCCAAGCTGCGATGCCTAGCCGCAAGACAATATCCAGATGTTGAAATTGAGTTAGATATAGCCGATAACGGCAATAAGTGGTCTTACGCAATTGGTATTAAGCAAGAAGCTCGCGGCTACCGGCAACCGTACTTAGCCTACGAGACAGTCACGAAGGGGGGCCAGAAGCTCTTGGAACGACCTGATGATGATGATTTAGAAGACCGCCTGCGCCTTACTCAAACGCATCTTGAGCAAATAAGTTCGAACGCTAAGTTTAGGGAATTGGGTCGTTTCTTTGAATCGGTCAGCTACCTCCATTTGGTTCCCCAGCTTCTACGACACCCGGAGGCCTTCTCTGGACCTGGGATTCCGGGCGATCCCTACGGTCGAAGTTTTCTGGAGAA
Source organism: uncultured Acidobacteriota bacterium (assembly GCA_963828935.1). Taxonomy (GTDB): domain Bacteria; phylum Acidobacteriota; class Terriglobia; order Acidiferrales; family UBA7541; genus Palsa-189. Next base: position 40,827 of record CAWHGP010000002.1, read on the forward strand.
GGTGGCTAGAACTTCTGATGGCACTCGAAAGGCACGACTCAGGAAGATTGAAGCGGCTCTTCGTATAGCTGTTCCGCAGTTAAAGGAGCTCACCGACATCAAAGATGAAACCGGTATTCCCCACTTGGAGGCTGTATATAAGCACTGGCGCCCTCGTGGTTTCAAAGCAGTTTTCAAATACGCCACCAGCAGTGGACTGCTCCGGCTTGAGCGCGGCACGGCAAAACCGTAACTTAGTAGCACAGGCATTCATTCCTGCCTGTGCGCCTCGAGGGTGGCCCATTTTTGCGCTCTCCGCAAAAGTGGGGCTTTTTCCGACGCGGTTAGCACACAATCTTCCGCCTCAAGTAACGGCCCAATCGTGGCCCGCTGCACAAACTATAGGCGCGGTTTTCAAAGTGTCTTCAAATACGCCACCAGCGCCCTGATCTGCTCCGGCTTGAGAGCGCCGCGAAACCCCGGCATGTCCGCACCGCCTCTTTCAATCCAACTTGCGACCTAAGGTCGTCTACTTTCCCACCAGCCGCAAACTTCCCGCGCGAATAAAGGCCCTTGAGCCCGGCTCCCATTTTCTTGGCCGTGCTCTCGCTGTAGTGGCAGATCGCGCAGCGTTGCTCGAAGATCGCTTTACCGGCGGCGACCGTCGCGCTATTTTCCTCGGGATTGGCAGGGGCATTGGGCTCATCGCGAGAGATGGGCTTGTTTTTCGCGCCGCTGCCTACGCTTGGCGGCGCTTCGCCCTGCGCGAGCCGAAGCGGCGCCTTGGCCAACGCCCGGCCATTGCGCCCGGCAGTCAATCCCACCACCATCAGAATCGCAGCGAGGACAGTAAGTTTTACTTCGCGCACCTGTCGCACTCCTAATGCAGCCCTAAACGTTTCCCTGCGCGCCTCGCGGGCGGTGCCCGGACCCGGTTCACCCGGCGGCAACACCCTCGGCGGCCGCTGGCTTGGCGACGCGATCGTAAATCCACATCAGCAGTGTGGTCACAAAGCCAATGCCGGAAATCGCCCACCACATCCGCTGCGGCTGGTGCAGCACGTCACCATAGTAGTGCAGCAAATAGCCGCCCAGCGGGCCCCCGATAAAATAGCCGATCGCGATCGGGCAGAAAAGCATACCCCATGTAGGTGCCCTGCTGTCCCGGCGGCGCCAGCCGCGAAATGTATTCGTAGTAGCGCGCCGATTGCGTCATTTCGCCCACCGCCAGCACAAAGATCGCCGCGATCACGAACGGCGTCGTCGCCCGAACCGACAGAATAAGCCACGAAAAGCTCGCGATCAGAATGCCCAGCGTCACCGCCGCCACGCTCGGCACTTTCCGCGTGAGATAGCTCACCAGAATCTGAAACGCGATCACCGCCGCCGGATCGACCGATAGCAGCAAGTCGATCTTGGCATTGGGATTGACGTAGCCACGAATGTACAGCGGCAGCGCCACGAACTGCTGCCAGTACACCACCCAGAACCCCGAGAAGATCAGCAAAAAAACCATCAGCCGCACATTGCCCAGCACGACGAACATATTTTTCAGCGCCGCACCCACGCTCGGCGTGGCCTGCTCCCCGGAGCGCGTTGGCTCGCGGTAAAAAAGTAGCGTCACAAAAAACATCAGAAAAACAAAAAACGCCGACATGCGGAACACATTTTCGATGCCCAGCGACCTCCGCACCAGATAAGCGGCGATGGGTCCCAGCATGCCGCCCACGTTCACCAGCGTGTAGTAAATCGAATAGCCGATGGAGCGAGCCGATTCACTCGAGGCGCGCGCGATAGTGCCCGCGACGCACGGCTTTACCACCGACGGTCCCAGCGCCGGCACCATCAGCACGGCGAACACCAGCCAGTAAATCGGCAAGCGCTCGCGCAGCGGCGCCATCCAGCCGCGCCGTCAGCGAGCCCATCAAGAAATATCCCACGGTGAGAATCAGGTATGCAAAGGCCAGCGACCTGCGAAATCCAAACCGGTCCGCCAGGCTCCCGCCCAAAATCGGCAAAAACCACACCGCAAAACCAAACGCGCCCATCAGCGTGCCGGTTTGCTGCGTGGTTAAATGCAGCTATTCGTGCAGGAAAATCGCCAGCACCGCCGATTGCGCGTAGTACGCCAGGCGCTCGAACAATTCGGTGAAGTTCGCCACCCAAAAAGCCGGCTCGAAGCCCGCCTTGAGCTCACCCCAGCGCTCGCTTGCACTCACGCGTTCTTCGCTCCCACCTGCGCCCGCGCGAGACTCGTCTCTCAAATCCTGCTTCGTCCCGGTGGCGCCGCGCGATTGTAGCGGAACCACGTCCCCTGCGCTGCCAAGTTTTAGCAAAACCTTCCAAGCAGCTTGGCCCTAAATCACCACCTGTAGGGAAAAGATTTACATCAGGTGGTGTTGCGTCGACCCATTGAGACCGCCGGTTTGAGACCGCCGGCCTTTTCGGGACTTGGGCCCGGATCGCCTCTGACTCTCCCTCAGAACAGCTGGAAGCGGTATACTCGGGCACCTCTGACGGGAGCGATCATAGCCATCCCCACAGGCGCACGCCTGGGCGCGCGCGAAATCGACGCGTGCGAATCCTTGACGGAAAGATGCAATTGGGTTAAACCCTCTGCTGGGTATTCTCCGATAACATTCACGGCTATAGGTCTGATCCAAGGGATCGACGCTTCCTGTAGAGGTAAATGGAAAATGAAAAATGCAGATGAACCCCGAAACCCGCAAGAAACGAGCGCAAATCCATCCTCGTCTTCGCCAGAGGTCCGCAAAAACCAGCCCTCCCGGCGAGACCTGCTGCGCGGTGCCGCTGTCGCCGGCGCGGCGACGATTGCAGGAGCATTCCGGCTCACAGATCTTGCCATGGCGCAGGGCCCTTCATCGCCAGCGCCATCTTCATCGTCTTCGACTTCCGCTTCTTACCTTTATCAGACGATCAAGGTCAACCCATTCAAGGATCCAGCATACGCCGAAGGCGCACGCCAGCGCCTGCAGGGGTTTATCGGCGGTGCCGACAGCGCCGAGGCCGATGCAGGACGCGCAATCTTCGCCAAGATGACGAGTTTCGATCCCGAGCCCTGGGTCGCCGAGTGGACCAAGCTTGCTGTGCCGTACGAACAAAAGGGCGCCGAGCTTGAGTCGCAGGGCAAGATGGTCGAGGCGAATAAAGCCTATGAGAGAGCCTCGCGTCTATACGGAGTCGCGCGATTTCCGGTGATAAATCATCCCGCCAAAGTCGCCGCTTATCGCAAGTCCGTCGAGACTTGGCGCAAAGCCATCCGCACATTTGATCCGCCCATGGAAATCGTCGAGATCCCCTTTGAAGGAAAAACAATCTACGGCCATCTGCGCAAGCCCAAGGGGGTAGACAAGCCTGCCGTGATCATCCGCACCGGCGGCGTGGACGGCTACAAGGAAGGGCGCAACCTGGCCGAAAATCTAAATATGGGCTGTGCGGGCTTTGAAGTCGACATGCCCGGAGCCGGCGAATGCCCCGTCTTCAATAAGCCCGATTCCGAAAAGCTCTACGTCGCCGTCATCGATTATTTGACCAAGCGTCCGGATCTCGACGGTCGCCGCATCGGTTTCGTCGGCGGCAGCTACGGTGGCTACTGGGGCGCCAAGATGGCCTACGTCGAGCCCAAGCGCCTGAAGGCCTGCATCGAAGCCGGCGGCCCGATTCACTACACCTGGCAAGAAAAGTGGCTGCAGTATCTGCGCACCGACGAGAAGGAATATTTCTGGCCGTTCCCGGATTCCATGATCTATGCGAATAACCTCAAGAGTTTCGATGAACTCATTCGCACCGCTCCGGCCATGTCGCTACAGGAGCAAGGCTGGTTAAGCAAACCGAATGCGCCGATGCTTATCGTCAACGGCGCCAAAGATCCCTGGATCTCGCCCGAGGAGATCTCCTTGCTGTACTCGACCGGTCAGCCAAAACTGGTCCGCGTAATGGCGGACGGAAAGCACATGGGCCGCGAAAGCAAGGAGAGAGGGCCGGTTGGGCAAATGGAGAGCGAGTGGCTTAAGCAGCAGCTCGCCTAACCCTTCCCCCATCGACCGCCCGTTTCTCGCGAACTTCAGGTGGCTGACCCGCCTCAACCATGGCTCGGGCTGCGTCAATTTCGATTTCTTCCCGCGCGCAGTTCTTTCTTCCGAGCATTTCTCCGTATCCCGCTAAACTAGATTCAAATTGTGCCGGCAGACTTCAAATCGACCCGCGCCAATACCTTGCTCCAGCGCCGCAAAGAACTGCTGCCACCCGCCCTTGGCGCCCTGGTAGGCCTGCTCCTGATCCGCCCGGAAGCCCGACTGCTCCATGCGCAGGTGGGTCCCCGTGCTCGTAGGAGTCAGCCTCCAGGTAACCACACTCTCGAGACCATAGGCCGCCCACGTGTAAGACAGCGTTTTGTTCGGCTCGACGGCCAGCACCTCACAGTCGACAGCCCCCCAGTCTGCGCGCAGGCTGAACCGCTGCCCTACGACCGGCAGGAAATCATTCTTCATCAGCCACTCCTCTATCAACGAGCTTTGCGTGAGCGCGCGCCAGACTTTTTCCGGCGGATGCGGCATCTCCCGTTCGATGACCACCGAACGCTGCTGTCTGTCTTGGTCCTTCAACGTCATTGGTCCATCCTTTTCAACTCCATCCTTCTCAACAACGATTCGAGGCGGTCAAACCGTTCGCGCCAGAAGGCCGTCCCTTCTTTTCGCCTGATGGTCAGTTACACCGCTAAATTAGGGTCGCCTCCCGCCAGACGTCGCTGCGGCTGGCAGGAGGCTCAGTGCCCCGCGCTGCCACACTACTAGTGGCCAACAACTTCCCCGCTGGCCGGATCGAGGAAGACCTTGCGGCTGTCTGCGCTGTGGTCGTCTCCGTGGTTGTCGTCGAAATCGAACATTCCCATAAGCGTTCCGCTGGCCAGTACGTCGAACGATTGCGGGTCCCCGATCGTCCCCAGGCTCCAGTTGTACTCTATAAAGCGCAGGATGGAGGTCATATCGTTGAGGCTGTGGTCCACGTAGTTCCGCTTGGCATAGGGCGAAATGAGCAAAAACGGGAGCCGCACGCCAAATCCACAGCGATCTTGAATGGCTATCACGATGCCAGGGCCCGGATTGCCGCACGCGCCGGTTCGAAGTCGCGGGATTGCCCGAAATCGCGTCGTTGGCCGGATCCTGCGAGAAATTCACGATAGGCCCGGCCACGTGGTCGTACCAGCCATCGGAATCGTCGTAGGTGATCATGATCGCCGTGTCTCGCCAGAACGGACTGTGCTCGATCGCATTGATGGCGGTCACGATTTGGGTTTGCTCCTCAAGCGGCGTCGAATCGGCGGGATGTCCCGTTTCGTTTTCCGCGAACTTCAGGTAGGTCACCGCAGGGAGATTGCCGGCGTCTAAGCGCCTGATAGAAATACGTCAGATCGTAGTTGTGATTGGCGCACATCAGGTTCGCGCAGGTGTCGGTTCCGATTGCGGCAGGCGAAGCCGGGGGCAGGTGGTGAGGATTAGACGTGGAGAGGTAATAGTCAAAAGGAGCGTAGTGGGCATTGTATTGCGAAATGCACTTCGCGACACCGGCGCTGATGGAAACCGGCGCGAAATCGCCATAGAACCAGCCCCAGCTCACGCCGGCGGTGTTGAGCAAATTACCAATATTTTTTCCCGTCATCGCCACATTGGGCGCTGCCGCCGCCGCAATCATCATAAAAGGGATCCACGTTGGCGATGATGCTCCCATTGCTAATCGTATTTTTCACGGCGGAAGGCCGGTCACCGGCGAAGCGTAAGTGCCAGTCAAGACCTGCAGCCCGTTGGTCTGGCCGGAGAGCAGGTTCATGTGGCCCTCGACGGTGACGCCGAATTCGGTGTCGAAGAAATTGTCGCTCATGGCGAAGTGTTGCGCGTAGTTCCATAGCGCCGTCACGGTGTTCCCGTCGTAGTAGCCCATGGGCAGGGACTGAAAGAGGTGTCGGAGAGAAGAACCGCAAGTCGCAGTGGGCGCGGTGAGGGTAAATTTGTCCAGCAGGCCGCCATCGAACGCCTCTTGCTCCAACGTGTAATTGTTCGAGTTATTGCAGGTCGCCGCCTGACTGCGGGAGAGAGACGGAAAGGATTAGATCCGCCGCTCAGCTTGTTCGGATTATTGGTGAGCAGAGTCCGGCTCAGTCCATTCACCAGCGGGGTGTCCGGCGCTGGATAAAACGTTGAGGTTCACCCGGAGGTTGAGGGCGTTGGGGTAAGTGCCGAAATAGTGGTCGAACGAATTATTCTCGTCAAAGATCACCACCACGTGCTTGATGGGCGTCTTTGTCGGGAATTTGGCGGCGGCATCGCGTTTATACTCATCGTCGTCCGCCCGCATGGCTGACGGATAAGTCAGGTTCCACGAAACAGACATCACGACTAATGCCAAGACGGCTAATCGGCGCATCTACCCTCCTCGAGTCGAAAGAAGCATGCAAGTTGTAAAGCCGCAAGATTGCGAATTCATTACGCGGCGATGAATAGAAAGAGAACTCCGCTGAGCGCCTGAGGAAAGATTCGTGGCCGGCCGGCCGACCCCGTATCACCAGAAGGTTTTGAGGGTGCCCTGTCCCCGGCTTTCATCGGGGGCAGAGCTTTGCGGTCGCTGAGCGTTCCCGTTCTACTGAAGGGGAAGCCCCAGGCCATCCCTATTCAGCTTGATCGCCTTTGGTAGCACAGTCATTCTTGGCTGTGCATTCGAAAGATTGGTGCCCTGGAGCAGTTGGTCGTATGACGAAACGGGCGAGAACGGTTTGATCGCGATTGAGTTTGCCGCTGCAGAGCGCAACGAAAGAGCAGCCTCAGCCGGGTGGCCGACCTCTTATCACGAGAAGGTTGTGAGGTTGCCCTCGCCCCGGCTTTCAAGGAATCCCTCACTGCATTGCGCGAGACTCGGTTTTTATAGTTTGCTTTTCGGCTTTTGCTCTACGTTGTCATTCCGACAGAGCGAAGCCGGGTGCGGGCTCTACTTGGAGCCCGCTCAATAATCGAGTCCGGGCTCTACTTGGAGCCCGCTCAATAATCGAGTCCGGGCTCTACTTGAAGCCCGCTCAATAAACCGAGGAATCCCTCATTCTTTTATGGGACCTTGAACCCGCCAGGTGCTCGACCTTACGCTTGCGAGAAGGTTTTGAGCGTGCCGGGTGCAGGCTCTACTTGGAGCCCGCGCAATAAAACGAGGAATCCCTCATTCTTTTATAGTGCCCAGAGTCCACAATCAATCGCCCGTGCAGATTCTCTTTCTTTTGCGCCTGGGAGACTGAGGATGATGTGGATTGGCAGAGAATTGCGTCTTGGCTTTACGTTGTCATTCCGACAGAGCGAAGCCGGGTGCGGGCTCTACTTGGAGCCCGCGCAATAAACCGAGGAATCCCTCATTCTTTTATGGGACCTTGGACCTGCCAGGTGCTCCACCTTACGCTTGCGAGAAGGTTTTGAGGGTGCCCTGTCCCCGGCTTTCATCGGGCGCAGGGCTTTGCGGTCTTTGAGCGTTCGCGTTCATTTTTCGCGTGTGCGGACCGCAGCAGCGGCAATCGCCACTAACAGCTGCACGTGATAAAATGTAAATGCCGTTGCCCGTAATAGCGCTTTAAGCCTTTGGGCATGGGACACATCAAAAGCCCTGCCCCCGAAACCGGGGACAGGCCACCCGCAAAACACACTCGTTGCTAATCACCTTGCTGATTTACACACCTGGTTGTGCGGCTGCCGTCAAGAACAATTATAAGAAACTGAGGACGGGCCACCCGCACTGAAATGCCTACTGTCGAACCTAGCCGTATCTGGGAAAAATTTAGAGATGACAGAGGGTGCATCAAGAAACAGTAATTACTCGTGGAGAACAACACCGAGGAGAGAACTGTGGACCCGCAGACCACCAGTATTGTAGTGAATAAACCCCAGTTTCTTGAATTTATTCATGAAGAGATTGACGCGGGAGCGCGTCGTGCCGATCATCTCCGCCAGCACCTCTTGGGAGACCTTTGGAACTACTGTTTCGGGTTGATCTTGCTTGCCATAGCTAGCGAGTAGAAGAAGGGTCCGAGCGAGCCGTTTCTCGGTTGAATTGAAAAGCTGGTCGATCAAATCCTGCTCGGTCCGAAGGTTCCGTGAAAGCATATAGGAGATGAAGCGGTCGGACAATTCATGTTCCGCGTGGAGCACGCGAATCATCTCTCGTTTTTCAATAATTAGCAGAGTCGTGGATGTTATCGCGGTTGCCGTCCCGATACGAACGGGCTGACCTGACAGACACCCCTCACCAAAAAAGTTACCCGGCCCCAAAATTGCTACGACAGCTTCCTTGCCAACATCATTAACAACCGAGAGCTTCACCCCACCCTTTTGAATGTACATCACATTCTTGGAGTCATCGCCTTGAGAAAATATAATCTGCTTTCTTTGAAATTCGGAGACCTTTCTCGCCACGCCTGCCGAATCGAGAAAAGCCTGGGCGTTGCAAAAGCGGTGATAGGAGCGGGAACTGGGCTTTATTGTTGGATTTTATCGTGCTTGTACAGGTTTGATTTTTGTTTTCACGGCAGTTTACGACCCACACACACGGTAGCAAAATCATGCCACTCTCCGCAACATGGTGTAACGTCTTAATGGCACGCGGCAACGGCAGTATCCCCAACCTATCGCAACAATTAAAAAGAGCTCAAAAAGAAAGATGGATGGACTCGTCTGCATGATATCCATTTTGTTTCCTAGACCACAATACGGATATGTATGGCGTCGATAAGAGCAGGATAATTCCTAAGGAGTTGCTACGGTTGTAGCGAGTCCTTTCCTTCGCGGCCTGCTCGTACATTCCTGAAAGCGAGCTTTATTGTCGCCGATAATGAACCACATCGGCTTAGCCCGAATTGCGGTCTCGGTTGCTTAGAGATAAACGCGGTCTCGGCTGATACTGTCCAGTTCAGGAAAGTCTGTGAATTTCGCTATATCTACGCTTTTCCTGGGATCGTGAATTTGAGGTACTAGACGGCGGAGGGTGCGCTACCGCACTTATGGTCTGCCCGGTGATCCTCTAAAGTTAAGCGGGCTGCTCGGCATTTAGCACTTGCTTGCTTAGTGTACCGGTTGGCGACTACAAATTGGTCATGCGCTCCCACAAAGCTAGTTAGCTTATCAACGGCATCGAAGTATTCCACAGCTGCAAGGGCAAAGGCTTCGAAAAGGGCGTTGGCGGCGGGGCACTCCATGCCGGTTAGAGCAAAGTGAAGCTTTAACGTTACATCTGTTCATTTGCTGCCCACTCCGCACATCCTGCGCTCACTAGGCATTTACGCGGCTAGCGCCGTGCGACTGCGCTTTTCTTGCAGAGCCGGGTGAAGACTCCAAGCATTACGGGCCGTTGCCGTTACTACCCCCCTGGGTTCCGTTGCCTTGACCATTACTCCCGTTGCCGCCGTTTCCATTGCCATGACCATTCCCATCTCCGTGTCCATTCCCCTGACCCTGATTTCTGTCACCTTGCTGTTGGCCGCTACCACCTGATTGCCCGGTGCTACCGGGGACAGTTTAGATTGGACGGGTGGCCCGGCATTAATCCGGGAATTTCGTGTGAGGGTGCCGAGCCTTTGATTCAGAACTTCGGGTGCCCTGTCCTTCGCTGTTTTGGAAGGGCGGGGCTTTTGTCGGTCTCGCCTTCACAAAAGTCAAATGACGCATCTCCTGACGTGCTCCCATACCAGGCCGAAAACCGCAATTGTCGAAAATGTCCTTGGCGGGTGGACCCGCCTTTGATTTGGAAGTTGAGGGTGCGTCGACCCATTGAGACCACCCGGCTTATCGGAAACTGGCCTTTCCCTCCTGGCCGGGGTTCCGTGCCACATTCCCAGAAGTCGAGGCACCGCTCAGGACGCCTTGCGACTCTGCGGCCGTCGCTCGAATCTCTCCCGTGCCGCTCGGATCGTCGGCCAGTTCGACTGAAGCCACGTCACGAGCCCGCGCACGGGCTGCATGAACTTCCTGCCGAGCTGAGTCAGTTCGTACTCGACGCGAGGCGGCACCTCGGGATAGACGTCGCGCGTCACCAGGCCGTCACGCTCGAGGCTCCGCAAGGTCGCCGTCAGCATCCGCTGCGAGATGCCCGGGATGCTGCGCTTCAACTCCGAGAATCGGGCCCGTGGGATCGGTCTCTGTTCGAGCATGACGAGGACGAACAGGGTCCACTTGTCTCCCACGCGGTCTAGCATTTCGCGGAACTCGCAGTCATGGTGCGCGGCCTGCGTGGAAGGGGCCGTGTTTTGTCGAGCCATATAGTTCCCCGGAAGTAACTTGAGATGAAAAAAGTGCCGTCTTGCTCTTCGGACGATAGTAATTAAATATGCCTAAGTATACAAAAATAATCTAGTATCAAGGAGGCCTATATGATCATGCAACTTCTAGCGACATGGATTCCCGCGCTGCTGATCGCGCTGTCAGGCGTGATGAAGCTCTCACGCCATCCGAAGATAGTCGAAGGGATGTCTACGCTCGGGGTCGGACGTTATCTTCGACTGCTCGGCGTGATGGAAATTGCGTTCGCGGCGCTGTTTGTCGTGCCGGCCACGATGAAGCTGGGGTTTATTCTCGCGTCTTGCTACTTCGCCGGTGCGATCGCCACAGAGCTGTCGCACGACGCCTTGAAGGTCAATCCCTTCATCCCGATCGTACTGGTCTGGATCGGCGCTTTCATTCGGGATCGTTCGATCTTTTTCTGATACGGCAACCCTAGGACGGGCGGCCCGGCCTTAGCCGGGGAATTTCGGGTGAGGGCTGGTTCTTTGATTCTGAACTTCGGGTGCCCCGTCCTTCGCTGTTTGTTTGGAAGGGCGGGGCTTTTGTCGGTATCGCCTTCACGAAACTCAAATGACGCATCTCCTGACGTGCTCCCATACCAGCCCAAAACCGCAATTGTCGAAAATGTCCTTGCACCATCCTGTAAAATAGAAGTGTGTCCGAAACGAAGCGAAACCCGATCTGCGCTGGGCCTTTTAATCCGGCGGCGGCAGTAACCGGTCGAGAACGACAAAAAACCAAGCCGTGCACCAATTTTTGCCTTCAAAATCGTCAGTGCGCATCCAAAAGCCTTTTAGAATGATATCCTTGCGAAAAATTCGTCAGCAACTCCCATGGATTGATATCCTTACGAAAAACACCGGGGGGTGGGGGTATATACCATTTTCTAACCCCCCAATTCCTGCGAACACCGCAGCCCTGGGAGCAGGCTCAAAGCCTTTTGCCGCCGGGTGTTTCGTACCGCACATCGAGCACACGTCATGACGAAGCCCCCAACCAGCCCCTCGCTCGTCATCGTCGGCCGCCCCAACGTCGGCAAGTCCACGCTTTTCAATCGGCTTACCGGCACTCGCCGCTCCATCGTCACCGACGAACCCGGCATCACGCGCGACCGCATCTACGGCCGCGCCATTTGGAACGGCCGGCCCTTCGAGATCGTCGATACCGGCGGAATGCTGCCCGAAGACAAGGCCGCGATTCCCCGCGAAATTTTGCGCCAGGCCGACGTCGCCATCGCCGGCGCCACAGGACTGGTGCTCGTAGTCGACGCGCGCGCGGGCGTCAATCCGCTCGACGCCGACCTCGCGCGCCGCTTGCACGCCACCGGCAAACCGCTGCTCATCGCCGCCAATAAAGTTGATACCGCCGCTGGCGAAGCCCTGGCCGCCCCCTTTTACGAGCTGGCCAAGGAGGTCTACCCCGTCTCCGCCGAGCATGGCACCGGAGTCGACGATTTTCTCGACGCCGCGACGCGCGATTTCCCCGTGCAAGCCGAGCCTTCCGCCCTCGACTCTGAAAGCGCATCCTGCGGCTCTACCAGCGCGAAACCCAAATCGCCATCATCGGCCGGCCCAACGTCGGCAAATCGACGCTCCTCAATAGCCTGGTCGGCGCCGAGCGCTCCATCGTTTCCGCCGAACCCGGCACTACGCGCGACGCCGTCGATACGCAAGTAATTCGCAACGACCGCACCTATCGTTTCATCGATACCGCCGGCATCCGCCGCAAGGGCAAAACCAAGCTCTTCGCCGAAAAATTAAGCGTGATCATGGCGCGCAAGCATCTCGAGCGCGCCGACGTCGCGCTGCTGGTCGCCGACGCCGCCGCCGGCATCTCCGCGGGCGACGCCACCATCGCCGGCTACGCGCACGAATCGGGCCGCTCGGTCATCGTGGTCATGAACAAGTGGGATCTCGCGCTTATCGAAGCGCGCCGCATGGCCGCCAAGGTCCGAGCCGCCGCCGCCGAAGCCCCCGCTCGCCGCGGCCCCCAACGCGACGCCGGCGCGAAGCGCGGCCCAACGCGAATCCGTCAAACGCGACGCCGCCCGAGACGACGCCGGCAAAACCGTGAGCGCCGATCCCGCCAAGCTCGCCGCGCAATACGAAGAACTCGTCCGCGAGCGCCTGAAGTTCCTCAATTACGCGCCCATCGTATTTGTCTCGGCCCTCACCGGCGACCGCGTCGACAAACTATACGCGCTCATCGACCGCGTCGCCGAAGTCCGCCGCCGGCGCATCTCTACCGGCGAGCTCAATCGCTGGCTCGCGAGCGTGGACCTCACGCGCGGCACTTCTCCCGCCGCGCACCGCGTGAAGATTTACTACATCACGCAGGCCTCAACCTCGCCCCCCACCTTCATCCTGTTTACCAACCAGCGCGATAAGCTGCACTTCAGCTACGAGCGTTTTCTCGAAAATCGCCTCCGCGAGGAGTTCGACTTTACCGGCGCGCCCATCCGCTTCATCCAGCGCGTCCGCGAACGCGGCCGTGACACCCGCGAGCGCGCCATTAAAATGAAAGAGCGCCCCCGCGCCGACAAGACCACGCGCGAACGCAAACGCCGCCGGAGGCGCGAGCGTTGACACGCGCGCGAAATCGCGCTAGGATGGGAGGAGCAAATGCACGAAAACGCCCCATACGTAAACGAAAACGCCCGCCAGGAATCCGCCGCCGCACGCGGTTTTTTCCGCATCGGCGAGGTCTGCCGCCTCACCGATACCAAGCCTTTCGTCCTGCGCTACTGGGAAACCGAATTTCCCATGCTCCAACCGGTGAAAAGCCCCAAGGGCCATCGCCTCTACCGTCACGAAGACGTGGAAACCGTGCGCCACATCAAGCACCTGCTCTACGACGAAGGCTTTACCATCGCGGGCGCTCGCCGGCATCTCAGCGAAGGAGGCGGCGCCGCGTCTCCCGGTTACGCCGCGCACGCGGAAGACGAACTTCGGCAGTCCCGCTGCCTCTCCCCACGCGCCCCCAGACCGCGATTTTCGCGGACCGCAGATTGAAGGCGCGCCAGCGCCCATCTACTCCCGAGAGCGAGCTCCCCGGCACGCAGGAACTGTCCGGCGCGCGCCTCTCCAGCCCACTTTTCGCCGCTATTGAAGACGCTGGCACTCATCCCGCCGCCGTCGATCGCGGAACCGCTGATCGCCCCGCTATCGATCGCCCGCATCGGCTGATCGCGCTGCCATCAGCAACCGCGCCGCCGCCGACCACGCCGCCGTCGGTCGTGCCATCGTCGACCGCAAAGTGTTGCTCGATCTTCGCGACGCGCTGCGCTCGTTATTGACGCTTCTGGAAACCGAGTGATACGCTTGATTTCGCCACAGCACCCCGCCGCAGCGGCACCCCGGTTTTTTTCTGCGGCTGTACTGAAAGCTCCAGCCAGTCGGGACGTAGCGCAGCCTGGTAGCGCGCACCCTTGGGGTGGGTGAGGCCGCAGGTTCAAATCCTGTCGTCCCGACCATTTGCTTCGCAGGGCCGCAGGCCATTTGCACTAGCGGTATGTCGCAGGACGCGATGTGCCGCCAACGCTCTCCCCGCTTGGCCTCCGTCGGATTTTTTTGGCGACCCTGGCTTCAATTAGCGCATGCCGCACATCCTGATCACCAACGACGATGGCATTTACGCCGAAGGCCTGCGGGCGCTCGTCACCGCATTCGCCGGCATCGGCACCGTCAGCGTAGTCGCTCCTATCAGCGAGCGCAGCGCCGCCGCGCAATCGCTTACGCTGCGCCATCCTATCTTTTGCGAACAGGTGGCCGAGCGCGAATGGGCCATCGAAGGCACTCCCACCGACGCCATGATCGTCGCCCTGCACCGTCTGTTTCCGGAGCCGCCCGACTTGGTCATCTCCGGCATCAATCGTGGCGGAAATCTTGGCGAAAATGTTTTTTACTCCGGCACCGTGGGCGCCGCCATGGAGGCCACCATCAACCATATCCCCGCCATCGCCATTTCCCTGGTGCATCGCGGCTCAGGCTTCCTTTATGAAACCGCGGGGAAATTTGCGCGCCAGCTCGGCGAGTTGGTAATTCAAAATCGCTTGCCCGAAGGCGTGCTTCTCAATGTCAACGTGCCGATGCAATGGAATGGCGGCGTAAGCTTCACCCGCCAATCGAAAAAAGTTACGCGCAACGTTTTGCAGGAAGGCACCGACCCGCGCGGCCGCACCTATTTCTGGCTGAACGAGCAGCAAATCATCGAGGGCATCGATCCCGCGAGCGACTACGCCGCGATTTTCAAGGGCCACATCTCCATCACCCCGCTCGAACTCGACCGCACCCACGAACTCTCGCTCAATCATCTGTCGTCGTGGGCCAAGCTCCTCGAGCGTCCTCCCGCGCGCTAATTCGCTGTGTGCGTTCTACGGTAAGGACCCTATTGTGTCCATGACCGATTGCGCTCAGACTCGCCGCAATACCTTGGTCTGTCCCAGCCTGAGGGGAACCACAAAGTCAGCCAGGAAGTGACGATTCGGAAATAACATCCGCGCCGAGACGGTGAGCTCTGCGCTTCAATGCCTCGTCGGGAGGTACTTCAAATGAGATATGTCAGCACCGGAGTTTTGCTCTTGCTTCTGGGGATCGCTCCGCCCTTCTACGCCAAGCAGCCGCAAGATGGAGACAAACAGCAGCAAGATCAGAAGAAGCAGCAGCAACAGCGTGGTCAGCAACAGCAGCAGGACCCGAACAAGCAGCAGCGCAAGGGGTCAGCAGCAAGACACTCCGCGCCCACAGCAACAGCAGCAAGCTCCAGCACAGCAACAACCAAGGCCGGCAGCACGGCAGCAGCAGCAGCAACCGCAGCAGCGGCCCGACCAACAAAGACAAGACCAGCAACGACAAGACCAGCAGCGCGCACAGCAACAGCAGCAAGATCAGAATCGGCAGCAGCAACAGCGATATTCAGCAACAACAGCAAGACCAACAGCGCCCCCAGCAGGACCAGAACCGGCAGCAGCGCCTGCAACAGCAGCTAGACCAGCAGCGCGGCCAGCAACAGCAGCAGGATCAGAACCGGCAGCGCGTTCAGCAGCAAGAGCAAGATCAGAATCGGCAGCAGCAACAGCGAATTCAGCAACACAGCAGCAGGATCAGCAGCGCGCACAGCAACAGCAGCAAGACCAGAACCGCCAGCAGCGCGGTCAGCAGCAAGACCAGCAGCGTGGCCAGCAACCGCAGGATCAGAATGGGCGATTCCAAGACCGTGGCCGGCCACAACAGCAAGACCAGCAGCGCGGAGACCAACAGCGACAAGATCAGTACAGGCAGCAGCAACAGCGGGCCAGCAACAGAGTCAGCAGCAGGGCTTTGGGCGTTCAGAGCAAGGGCAGCGCGTGCAGCAAAGTGAAGAGCGTGACGTGTGGCAGCAGCATCGCGCCAATAGATTCCAGGCCGAGCACCGCACCTGGCAGCAACGTGGCGGCTACAACGGTTACCACATTCCTGAAGACCGGTTCCGCGGTGACTTTGGCCGCGACCACCGGTTCCGCGTTTACAGCCTCCCTCTGGTAATTTTTGGCGGAAATCCCCGCTTCGAGTACGGAGGCTACTGGTTCAGTTTCCTGGATCCGGTCCCCGAATACTGGTCCGACAACTGGTATGAAAACGACGACGTGTACATCGACTATTCCGACGACGGCTATTACCTGTACAACCGTAGGTATCCCCAGGATCGGATTGCCATCGCCGTCTACGTGAACTAGGCGCGTTTTTACTCCGCGCAGGCCCATTTTTGCGTACACGCCCGGCGAGGGCGCTAAAAAAAATGACGCAACAGTGGGGGTGCGGCTTTGAGCGCACCTATATAGATCTGACAGTAGACTGCTAAATGCAGGACGGCCCGAGTGCTTGCATTGTGCGTGCAAGGCGGCTTAAAGTTGCCCGAGCCAAAAGGATTCTCGATGCATAGCCCATCGCCACAAGTGCGTCCAGCCATCCAATTACTCGGACTCGCTCTGCTGCTGTCACTCACGGCAGCGGCGCAAACTCCCCAGGGCCGCGCCGCCGATCAAACAACGAACTCAGGTCGAGCAGAGGGTCGAGCAGCGACCGCAGGCGCCCCAGCGAACACAGGCAGCGCGAACGATTTTGTCCCGCTGCGCCAGCCGCGATTCGCGCCCGCAGCGCAAGCGGCCTTTCTGCATGATTCCGACCGCGTCGTCGGCGTCAGTGAAAATGGCGTGGCGAAGGCCTACGAGCCCGACGTTACAGCCTGGCACCACGTGATCGAAGATCGTGTCGGGGACCTGCCCGTGATCGTCACCTGGTGCTCGTTGTGCAACACGCCTTTGGTTTACAAATCCGAAGTTGACGGGAAAAAGCTGACCTTCGCGCGCGCCGGCAACCGCGGCAACAACTTCTACATGGCCGATAGCGAGACCGGAAGCCATTGGCAGCAGATTGGCGGCGAATGCTTCGAGGGCCCCATGAAAGGGAAGCGCCTGACCATGCTGCCTTTCTTGTTTACCACCTGGGGCGAATGGCGCGCGCAACATCCGCAAACCCTGGCGCTAATTCCCGAGCCCGCCTACGCCGAGCAATACGCCGGCATGGCCAAGCGAATCGCAACGATGCCCTACGGCAGCAACGCCGCACCCGGCCGAGAATTGGTGCGCCAGGCCGACACTCGCCTCCCGAATTACGAGCAGGTAATTGGCATCGAATCCGGCGAAGCGCACAAAGCCTATCCCGTATCAGTCCTGGGCAAGCAGCCGGTCATCAACGATAAAGTAGGCAGCACGCCGGTAGTGGTCGCCTATATTCCATCCACCGACACCACCACCGCATTTTCCCGCATAGTCGCAGGCCGCGTGTTGACGTTCCGCAGCGCCGGTCCCGCAACAATGTCCGACAACGAGACAAATTCCACCTGGACCACCTACGGCGAATGCACATCAGGAAAACTGAAAGGCCAAAAACTAACCCAACTCGTCCCCGAACCGGGTTTGTGGTTCGCCTGGGCCGAATTTCACGCCGACACCGAAGTCTACTCCGTTAAATAGCCATGACAATTTTTTCTGGCGGCCGGGGCACCGCTTACATCTGTGGGGTGGCCATTTCTGCCGCCTTTTGCAAAAGTGGGACTTTGCCGATTTTGAATTTGTGGGTGCCCGATCAGTTGCGGTTTTTCAAGGGGTCGGTGTGTTTGTTGTTTGGCTCTCAGTGGTATCGCTGTACCTGAGTGTGCTCGTCAGCAGAAGAAAACGCAAAGGGGTTAGCCACCAGGCCTGATTTCTGCCCTACAACCATTGTCGTGGCGCGGCCTAGTCACCCCACGCTAGATACCCTGGCACGATCAGATTTACCCCTGGCACGATCATCAAAAGGCCCCACCAGCTGGGCTTGCCTCGCGCCTCCGCCACGCCCACCCACACTACGATCGAGATCACTACGTTAACCAGCGGGATCACTAGAAGGAGCAGCCACCACAGCGGCTTTCGGGCGATCTCGAGGAGCAGGACCATATTTGCGATCGGTATCCACGCCAGCCAATCGTTTTTGGTGTTCGTCTTGCGCGCAATCGTCTGCAGCGCCAGCGCCATGTACACATAGACTGCTACGCCAACCACCAGGAACGCCGTCAGAACATGCCGCCAACGAAGCCGGGACCGAAGCACAAAATCGCGCATATCCATGAATTTTCCTCCTGTCGCGCGAGGACTGATATCGGGTGCGCCGCGGTTTCGGCTATAATCGCGCGCCATGCCTCGCGCCACCACCAAGCCGCGTGACAAAATGCCTGCGTTTGCTTCGCCGCGTTACATCGCCATTGAAGGGCCGATTCGCGTCGGGCAAATCCACCCTCGCGCGCTTTCTGGCCGACCGCATGCACGGCCGCCGCGTCGCCGATTGCGAAGACAATCCGTTTCTTTCTGATTTTTATCGCGAAAAGCCCGGCGCCGCCTTTCGCGCGCAGATGTATTTCCTGATTGAGCGCCACCAGCGCCTGCGCGATGCGCTTGGCAACGTCAACGATACTCTCGATATCGGTGCAGCGGGCAGTTCCGATCTGTTCAGCCCCGCCAGGCAGCGGATGATGCTGAACTCGGGATGTCTCGCACTCTGGCTGCCGCCACGGGCGCCAGTATCCCGGACCCCGACGCTGATTTCAGCGAATCAGGCAGCACCACAGGCTCCGCGCATTTCGGTCCCGCGGTCATCGCCGATTTTCTTTTCGAGAAGGACAAGATCTTCGCCTACCTCAATCTGGACAACGAGGAGCTGAAACTTTACGAGCGATATTTTGAGCGCTTCGCCGCCGAACTGCGCATGCCGGAGCTGGTCATCTACCTGCAAGCGACCCCGGAGGTGCTGCGCGAGCGCATCGCGAAAAAAGCCGCTCCCGGCGAATCGCGCATCTCGCAGCGAATATATCGAAGAGGTGGCGCGCGCCTACGAACATTTTTTCTTCCGCTACTCGGCCTCCAACCTGCTCGTCGTGAACACTTCGGAAATCGACTTCGTCAATCGCAACGCCGACTTGCAGCAACTTCTGCAACGCATCGAGGAGCCGGTGAAGGGCACGCAATATTTTCTGCCGCTTGGCGGCGGCGACTGAGCGATGCCGCTCGACCGCGCGAATGTCGTCATCATCGGCGGCGGCGTGGTCGGCTGCGCCATCGCCTGCGAACTCTCCGCGCATACGGCGACGTTTTTCTGCTCGAGCAATTGCCGCGGCTGGGCATGGCCACCAGCACGCGCAATAGCGGCGTGATTCACTCCGGCATTTACTACCCGCCCGGCTCGCTCAAGGCGCGGCTGTGCGTCGAAGGCAATCGCCTGACGAAGGAGTTTTGCGCGGCGCACGGCGTGCCGCATCGCAACTGCGGCAAGATCGTGGTGGCGTCGCACGAAAACGAAGTCGCGACGCTCGAGAAGCTCGCGGAAAACGGCCGCGCCAACGGCGTCGAAGGGTTGCGCATGGTCGGTCCGAGCGAAATTCGCGAGCGCGAACCGCACGTCACCGGCGTGGCCGCGCTCGAAGTGCCGTCGACGGCATCGTCTCCGCCGAAGAATTGGTGAAGGCGTACGCGCGCGTAGCCGCCGAACCGCGGCGCGAGTATTTTGAGTCGACGCGCGTGTCGTGCGCCTCGAACCTCGCAGCGATTCGGTCGTGGTGAGCATCGAGATCGGCGGTCGATCCCGCGCGCGATGCCGAGCGATCCCGCGCGCATCGTGCGCGAAACCATCGAGGCGCGCTGCGTGGTGAATTCCGCGGGACTGTACGCCGATGAAGTCGCGGCGCTGCTCGGCAACACGCAGCTATCGAATTTATCCGGTGCGCGGCGAATATGCGGAGGTGATGCGCGCGCGCGCCGATTTGGTGAACGCGCTGGTCTATCCGCTGCCGCACACCGACCGATTGGGCTTGGGCGTGCACCTGACGCGCACGCTGTGGGACACGGTGCTGGTGGGGCCGACGGCGCGATACGTCGCCGAAAAAAACGATTACGAGCGCGACCGGTTGCCGCTCGAAGAATTTCTGCACAGCGCGCGGGTGCTGCTGCCGGAACTGGAATTGGAGGATTTGCGGCTGGCGTATTCGGGGATGCGGCCGAAGCTGGTGCCGCCGGAGGGGCACGGGATCGCGGATTTTATCATTGCGCGCGATCCGCAGTGGCCGCGGGCGATTCACCTGGTGGGCATCGAGTCGCCGGGGCTGACTTCGGCGCCGGCGATTGCGCGGCACGTGGCGGCGCTGGTGGCGGAGACTCTCGCGTGAATTTTCGGTAGTCGATTCAGCTCAAATCGACCGACTACCGAATGTCCGACGCAAATGCGCTAAACATTGGCGCGCTACGCGCGCTGTTGCGCGGCCTTGCCGCGCCGGCCTTCAGAAGATCGAGCGCCTTGTGGACCACCGGATCGTCGCGAGAAGGAAGCTGACCGCGCGGAAAGCGGCGCGGGAGCCGCGGCGGCATCCCCGGTCATCTCGGGCGAGCGGCAGCGCGACTTCCACGGTGGCGGGCACACCATCTTCGATGATGGGCTTGCCGGCGGGCGTGTAGTAATAGGCGACGGTCAGCACGAGCGCGGCGCCATCTTCGAGCGGAATCAACTTTTGCTCGGATGCGGAGCCGAAGGTGCGCTGGCCCACCAAGATCGGCGCGATGATTATTGCCGAGCGCGGCCGCCGCAACTTCGGCGGCGCCGGAGGTGCCATCGGAGATCAGCACTTCGAGCGGATCGCGCCATACGACTTTGTCGGCGACGGCAGGGAACTCCTGGCGCGTGACGGTCTGGCCGCTCAACACCGCGACCGGTCCCGAAGGAACGAAGAGCTGCGCGGCGGCAATCCCTTCGGACATCGGGCCGCTGGCGCAATCGCGCAAGTCGAGGACGAGCTTGTGAACGCCCTTCTGCTGAAACTGCTGCAGCTTGTCGCGCAACTCCGCGGCGACGCCGGCGCCGAGAGCGGGGACGCGCACGTAGGCGACATCGTCATCGATCTTATCGGCGGTCACGTGCTGCATGGCGAGCACCGCCCGCGGCAAATCCATGGGCTGCGGCTCGGTGCGGCCGCGCCGAACCACGTCGACTTTGGCCGACGGTGCCCGGCGCGCCGTCGAGCAGCAGAGTCGGCCTGGCCGACGGACATGTCGCGCGTGGTGAAGCCGGCGATGGCTTCCAGAATGTCGCCGGAGCGCAAGCCGGCCTTCTCCGCCGGGCTGTCGGGAAGCACGGAAACCACCACGACGTAGCCAAAGCGTTTCGATACCGTGGCGCCGACTTCGCCGTGAGTGGCGTTCTTCTGCTTGTCTTTGTAGTCGGAATATTCGCGCGGGCTCAGGTAGCCGGAGTAAGGGTCGAGCGATTCGAGCAAGCCGTGGAGCGCTCCCGCGGTAACGGCGGGCATATTGGGCTCGTCGACGTAGTCTTCCTGGACGCGCTGGAGCACTTCGCCATAGACGGTCAGGGAGCGATAGGTTTTGTCGTCGTCAGTCTTGCCGAGGACGTATCCCAGGCCGACGTAAGAAAACACCAGGAGAGACAAAGAGACGACGGCGATTTTCACAAGGCGGCTCATCAATATTCCCCACTTCGGGTGGCCGCCCAAAAGGGATGGATTCCCGATCCGGCGTCCCCAATAATCTGGCTAGACCTCGTCATTGTACCACGCGCGCATCGGCGGGCCGAAAAGCGTATTGCCGGAGACCGTAATTTTCGGCGGTCCGTCATTTGCGCAGGTCCCATGTTCTTCCAGAGCGCTACGGTCGCCAGGGCGCTGCGGCAGACAAGGCCAGCACGGAACATGGCCGAGGCAATCCATTCAGATGCAGTTTCGGTGCAGTTTTGGGTGTATACCCCCCGGGCATTTGCAATCACCTCAAAGGAAGGGAGTTGCGAAATGAGGCGTTTGTAATTTATTGAAAGTAAAGGACCTGCAACGCGCGATTTTAGCTCTGTGATGCTCGATGCGGGCGGAAATTGATTCGGTGTGCGGGACAGGGATTTTCGCGCAAGAGCAATGAATGCAGGAGGGAAGCAGTGGGGTAGCAGGTTCACGAGCGATGTTAGCATGTGTTAACCGTATTGTCAACGGTATATCGTATGGTATACATTCGAATGCTTGGTCCGCCGTGTTCGAATGCGTTTTAGGGATTAGAGATGGAGTTGAAACCGCTCGGAAAAAGCCCCACTTTTGCATAAGGCGCAAAAATGGGCCACCCCCGCGGAAGCTGCGCCACCCGCCCCAACAGCGTCATTTCTGTGTCTCTGCCGCGGGCGAAGAGATCACAGGCTGCTTCGTCAACTCCACGCCCGTCACGATTGCGTTCCGAATCTGACCGAATAGGTCTGTAAGGGTGTTCGGCGTGTGCGGGATCATGACCGTGTTGGTGTGATCGTTCGCCGCGATTTCCTTCAACGTGTCAAAGTACTGCGTCATCAGAACCAGTTGCATGACATCTTGCGGTGTCGAACCCTGTACGGCCCTCGCGAAGTCCTCGACGGAATCCTTCAAGCCAGAGATGATCGCTTTCCGCTGATTCGCGATGCCTTCTCCTTGAAGCCGCTTTGACTCCGCCTCTGCCTCCGCCTGCTTCACCAGGAGCAACTTATTCGTTTCAGCGCGCGAGACGGTCGCTTCCCGCTCGCGCTGCGCAGCGTTGATATCATTCATCGCCGCCTTCACCTTCTGGTCGGGCACGATGTCAGAGATCAGTACTTTAACAATCGAGTAACCATACTCCTTCATTGAACCGTCGAGGTTGTCCCTCAAGTCATTCGCAATATCAGCTTGGTTGAGGAAAGTATCGTCCAGCTTCATTTTCGGAACGTGGCCGAGCACGACGTTGTAGACCATCGACTCAATCTGCTTGACTGGGTCAGACAATTTATAGAAAGCGGACTCGACGCCATCGGGCATCACCTTATACTGGATCGAGACGGGTATCTGAACGAATACGTTGTCCTGTGTTTTCGTTTCAACCTGAACGTCAAACTGTTGGACCTTCATACTCATGCGGTGAATCACGGTTTCGATCAGCGGCGTCTTCCAATTCAATCCCGGGCCAGCCACGCGCGCGAACTTTCCGAGGCGTTGCACGAGAGCTACTTGTGCTGTCTGAACCGTGAAGAACGATCCCAAGGCTACGCTCAAAGCGAAAATAGCTACTATGAGCCCTATAAACAGAAGTACACCCGCTGTCGCGTCCATCTGTACGTCTCCTTATTCCACTTTTACCGAGTCCGAACGCTTGGCCGAGATGCATTCCTTAGGCACGCGCATCATACGTTGTTTCTCCCCCTTCGACACGACGAACATGCCACTAGAGCAGGCACTGCGGGGGTGTCGCGAGGTTCTGGCGGTCAAGTCCCGAGAAACGGGCTTCTCGAAAATGTGGTTTTTTTAGTGGGAGGCCACAATCCGAAACAAGAGTTTCTCGGAAGTTGGCCAGGACTGGCGCTCGGTTAACGGTCAAATTTAGAGACTTGCGACGACCTTAATACTGGCAATCTTCTCTTGTTGGAGGCCAGCCAGGTCCGCCTCGGTCAGCCATCCGTCTCGCATCAGCCTCGAAAAAACCAGGAGCAAGACCGAATATGTGTAATCGTAGATTCGATCCACCATTTTTCGATGCTCGGAGCGATACTCGTGAACTCGCCAGATGTCAGATAAAGCAGTCGCGTTGTCTAGCATCCGCTTCGCTTCCGGCCGTGGCAGTGAGTAGTAGCAATATCAGCAAGGAATTGACCTGATCCCCTAAAACCGAACGAAAATTGAATATGATTTCGGATAGGGGAGGAGTATGTGATTGGCGCTAGCGGGGGACCAGGTACGTCTGGGAGATGCGGTCGTGCCAGGTTAGGTGGTCTTGGTCGCAGATGGACCAGGCGAAGCCTAGGAATCCTACGGCTGCGGATGCTGTGTAGGCGAAGCCGCGCCACAGTAGTTGCGTTGATGTGGGATCGGCGCCGTCGAAGCTGGCGGCGCGCAGGCCTTGGGCCATCATGCCGGGAGTGGCTCCGCCGAAGACGGTGAACAGCAGGAAATACTGGGCGTACAGCAGGCCGAAGGTTGCGGCGGTGATGGTTGCGCCAAGTTTTGAAAGAGTGAAGCGGCCGCCCAGGGCCCAGAACAAGCGCCAGAAAAGCTCCGTAAAAGAATACGAGCAGGGCCGCGTCGATAATTCCGGCGAGCGCGCGATTGGTGAGCGGCGCGGCGGGCGAATGCGGCGAATCGCTCCAGGAGAAAGGCCCGGTGGTGGAGATGGGGAAATCGCTCGGATAGTACTGGGCGCTGGTGAAGTTCAGAGACGGCTGCGCGACGTCGATTTCGAGATGATCCTGCCAGGGAAGCCGGGTGCGGGGCGGAGGCGCCGAGGGCTTGGCGGCTGGGCGCACGTCTTTCACACCGCCTGGCACACCGCCTTCGATACTATCCTTGATAAAAGGCGGGGCGGCTGCCAGTAGTGGCTTGGGCCGGGGCTGGGCGGACGGGTGAGCTGGGGCAGAGGTGGCGGTGGGCCGGGGCTGAGGCGGACGGGTGGGCCGGGGCTGAGGCGGACGGGCGGCGGGCTTGGGCGGTGCGCTTGGGCCGCGGCTGTGCGGGCGCAGCGGATGGATGGCTGCGGCGCCGCTCGGCGAGGTTCGAGGCTGAGATCGCTGGTGGCCTCTCTGGATGGCCCCTTGGCGACGGTCTGTTTCGGGAGGAGGTCTTTCGAGATGGGTCTTTCGAGATGGGGTCTTTGGCAACGCGGCCACGGGTTTTATTGGCGGCTCGAGGGGTGTTTTTGGTGGCGTCCTCGGACGCGGAATTTTTGGCCGTGGGCGTGGCGTTGTGCGTGACCTTGTACGCGACGGGGATGTAGGTTTTCTCCGCGGCGACGCGCGCGTTTGCAGGGGCCGAAGCATTTGCGGCGGCGCGATTGGGGGAGCGGCTGCGCGCGCCCGGCGGAATTTCCAGGAGGCAGCGCAGACTGGCGGCCGTCGCCGTGGCAGAGGAGCTGCCGGCGGGCTTTGTAGATGTCGAGGCGATAGGCTACCTCCCTGCGCCAGGGAGGGCGGGGGTCGCGATCTTCGTGGGAATCGGTTTCCATACGATCGGCATCTTCCGGGGCCGCATCTTCCGGGGCCGCTTCCGGAGGAAGGGCTGGCGCAAGTGAAGCGATTGCGGGTGGCGGCGCCGCGGCTGGCCTCTCGGAAAACGCGCCTGATGCGGGGCTGCCGATAGAATCGATTGCGGCCTGGGCGGATATTGCGGCCGAGACGGGCGGAGTATCGGCGTCGCCGAGGCGGGTGGGGAGGCTCGCGCGGACGAAAATATCCTCAGGGGTTTTGCGGGAGAGGCGGGCGTCGCAACAGCAGCAGGCGCTCGCGTCGGCGCCATTGATGGCGCCGCATTGCATGCAAGTTTGTATCACCGTCACGTTTTGCGCTGCGGACGGTTCCCACGGCGAGGCCGCGGGACGAGAGGATTTTAGCGCCGAGCGGATGGCGAGTGCAAGGAAAACGCACGCAGGCAGATGCTAATTCGCAATCGCGGCCGCGAAGTCAATTGCGAGCTGGGATAACCGCGCGAAGCGAGCGGCCGGGAACGACGGAACGCAGCTATGGCAACGCAAGCACGGGAACGCAACCATGGGTCGACGCGAGGCGAACCCGTTGGATAACGTCGTGCAACTGGATGCCGACAATATCGCCTGCTTCGTTGTCAGCGTCTTCAGGGGAGTGCTAGTCTAGCCGACTGACCTCTTCAGGCAACTTTTGATTTCTGCGCTGAATCAGTGAATTGGGGGCGTTTTCGCCGCACCACATGATGATGGCTAAAGGCCTTGCCAGGTGCATCTGGTGGACGCCCGCCCTATTCGTAGTTCTTACCAGCGTCTCGATCGCGCGTTCTGCTACTGCTAGACAGTCTATGCCTGGGGCTGTGCCTGGGGCCGCAACTGGGGCCGCACCGGCGTCCGCGCCTGCTTCGGCGCAAGGGCCCGCGAATACCTCCACGCCTACGCCTGCGGGGCGTCAGCGCGGGGTAGTGCGACTCGAAGCGCGGCAGCAGCGACGCGAGGGGCCGGTGGTGTACGCCGATGGGGACGTTGACATTCACTATGAGCGATACACGGTTGCGCGCCGATCATGTGGAATACAACACGGTGACGTATCAGGCGACAGCCAGCGGCCACGTGCAATTCGACCATGGAGACGAGCATCTGGAGGCCGACCGGTTGAATTACAACGTGCGCTCGGGGACAGGGCGGTTCGAGCATGTGAACGGATCGGTGCACATCGCGCGGGAACCGAACCCGGCGGTCCTGATAACGCCCAATCCGCTAACGTTTGTTGCGGAATCGGTGGAGCGCGTGGACGCGGAAACCTATCGCGTGTATCACGCGACGCTGACAGTGTGCGATCCGCAGCGGCCGAACTGGACGTTTAACGCGGCGGAAGCCACGCTGCACGTCGGCGGGAAGATGGTGCTGATCAAGGCAAATTTCCGGCTGTTCCGCGTGCCATTAATTTACATGCCTTACGCCACGGTGCCGGCAGGGCAGAGGTCGCGGCAGTCGGGCTTTCTGATGCCGGAGGTGGGCCACAGCTCGACCAAGGGATACGTGGTGGGAGACTCGTACTACTGGGCGCCTGCGGATTGGGCGGACACCACGGTGGGCGCGCAACTGCTGACGCACCGGGGATGGGAGCAGACCGGAGACTTGCGGCTGTGGCCCTGGCAAAACGTGCGCATCTCGG
Source organism: uncultured Acidobacteriota bacterium (assembly GCA_963828935.1). Classification (GTDB taxonomy): domain Bacteria; phylum Acidobacteriota; class Terriglobia; order Acidiferrales; family UBA7541; genus Palsa-189. The sequence goes on from CAWHGP010000002.1 coordinate 67,330, forward strand.
GAAACTATTTTGGAGTGGTGGACCGGCTGGGGCAGGGAGGCCACAGGCTGAACGTGAAGTTCGACGCGCAACTGGCGCAGGGCTGGCACGCGGCGGTGGATTTCAATCAGCTTACTTCGCTGACGTTTCAGGAGGTGTTTTCGCCGACGTTCAGCGAGGCGGTGAACTCGGAAGTGCACACCACCGCATTTTTGACGCGTAATTTTGACGGGTTCAGCCTGAATTTCGCGGCCAGTAACTACAAGGATTTTCTGACTCCGGAAACGACGACCACCCAGGGCGTGCTCGAGCCGGGGACGGCGATCGTGTTGCGCACCACGCCGGAAGCGCGGTTCGAGTCGATGGACAGGGCGCCGTGGAAGCGGCTGCCGTTTTATTGGGGCTTCGAAGTTTTTGGGGACGGCGTGCATCGCAACGATCCCGGGGTGACCAATGCTCAGGGCGTGAGCACGTTTGGGCCGACCAACACGCCGACGCTGGTGGATCGGAGCGAGTTCGCTCCCCGGGTGACGATGCCGCTGCACTGGGGACCGTGGCTGGGCGTAACGCCGACGTACACGTTCCGCAGCACGCTCTATGGCGATCAGGAGATTCAGGGGAACGTGGTAAGCACGCCGATGTGGCGGAATACCGGCGAGCTGAGCGTGGATTTGCGGCCGCCGGCGCTTGAGCGCGTGTGGACAGGACGCACGGCGAAGTGGAAGCACACCATCGAGCCGGACATGGTGTACAACTACGTCACCGGCGTGAATGACTTTACGCGGTTCATCCGCATCGATCAGGACGACACCATCACCGACACCAACGAGATTCAATATTCGATCACGCAGCGGCTGTTCCGGCGGAAGGCGGAGGGCGCGGCGGAGGAATTCGCGTCGTGGACGCTGCTGCAGAAATATTATTTCGATCCGACGTTTGGCGGGGCGATCGTGCCGGGACAGCGCAACGTGTTTCAGGCGCTCGATTCGGTGACGCCGTTTGCGTTTGCCGACGGCGCGCGCAGGTATTCGCCGCTGGTGAGCGACATCAAGATAACGCCGGGCGGGCCGTACGACGCGGAGTTTCGCATGGATTACGATCCGCAGCGCGCGCGCATCACCACCGCGGAATCGCTGCTGAAGATGCATCCTTACGGCAAGTTCGAGCTCACCATCGCGCACTATTCGATCGACGCGAACACGGTGCTGCAACCGCTGTCGAGCCAGATCCGCGCGCTGGTCGGATACGGCGAGCTGACCAAACGCGGGTGGAGCGCGACCGTCGGCTTCAGCTACGACTTGCGGCAGGATTTGGCGCAGAACGAACTGGCGCAGGTGGGCTACAACGGTTCGTGCTGCGGGCTGGCCGTCGGGTACCAGCGGCTGGCGCTGGGCAACATCCGCAGCGAAAATCAGTTTCGGATCGCGCTGATCATCGCCAATATCGGCACGTTCGGGAACCTGCGCCGGCAAGAGAAGATTTTCTGACGCGCCAACTTATTGACGAAGCGCGTGAAGAACTGCGCGAAAAGGCGCGTGCGTACGCGCGTGCACAAGTCGGGCGAAGGATTCCCGCGTCCCGGGCCCCGCGAACTCCATGACCAATACGAGCTGGCATTCGCCACCATCGAGGAACTGGCGCCGCTGCTGGCGAAGAAGAAAATATCGCCGGTGGAGCTGGCGCAGCTGTGCCTTGCGCGCATCGAGGAGTTCAATCCGCGTCTGAACGCATTTCTGACCGTGACTGCCGAGCGCGCGCTCGCTGCAGCGCGGGCCGCGGAGCGGGAATTGCTGCGCGGGCATTGACGCGGGCCGCTGCACGGCATTCCCATCGCGCTCAAGGACAACATCTGGACGCGCGGAGTTCGCACGACGGCGGGCTCGACGATTCTGCGCGACTTCGTGCCGGAAACCGATGCCACGGTGGCGCGGCGGCTGCGGCGGGCGGGCGCGGTGCTGCTGGGCAAGACCAACATGCACGAATTCGCCTACGGCATTACCAGCGAGAATCCGCACTTCGGCGCCACGCACAATCCCTGGGACACCGCGCGAATCTCCGGGGGATCGAGCGGGGGTTCGGCGGCGGCGGTCGCGGCGGGAATGTGCGTCGCTTCCGTGGGCACCGATACCGGCGGATCGATTCGCGTGCCGGCGGCGCTGTGCGGCATCGTGGGGCTGAAGCCGACGTTTGGGCGCGTCAGCGTGCACGGCGTGGTGCCGCTGGCGCTCAGTTTCGATCATGTGGGCCCGCTGGCGCGCAGCGCCGGGGACGCGGCGCTGCTGCTGAACGTTATTGCGGGACGCGATCCGCTGCGATGCCGCGAGCGCCAGGCGGCCGCGCGAGGATTTCGCAAAAGCGGGCCGCCGGCGGCACAAACCGTGGCGGCTGGGGCGGCCGCGGGAGTATTTTTGGGCGCAACTCGATCCGGAAGTACGGCGGCTCGCGGAGGCGGCGTGTGGCGGACCTGGTGAAAGAAGGCGCGACGGTCGAGGACGTGAGTCTCCCGAATGTGGCGGCCGACTGTCGAGCCGTCGAACGTCATTGCGCTTGCCGAAGCGCGCGAATTCCACCAGGCGCGCGGGATATTTCCCGGCGCGCGCGGCGGAATATGGCGAGGATGTGCGCGGCCGGCTGGAGCAGGGCGGCGAGGTCCGCGCGGTGGAGTATTGGATGGCACGCGCGCTGATGGAGCGGTCGCGGGGCGAATTTGCGGCGGCGCTCGCCACCGTGGATGCGATTGTGGCGCCGGCTGCGCCCATCTCCGCGCCGCTGGTGGGCAGCGAGCGGGTGCGCGTCGGCGATGGCGAGGAAACGGTGCGCGGGGCGCTCGTGCGGCTGAACCGGCCGGCGAATTTTACGGGTTTGCCGGCGATGTCGGTTCCGTGCGGATTCACCAACGAGGGCTTGCCGGTGGGCTTGCAGTTGATCGGCCGGGCCTTTGACGAAGGGACGCTGCTGGGCATCGCGCGATCGTACGAAGAAGTGCACGACTGGCGGCGGGCACATCCGCCGCTCACGTAGCGCTGGGTCGCAGCTACTTAGAATCAGTGCCGCAGCGGGCGCGGATATGGGACAATTGCGGCGGCCGGCCGGCTGCGCGGCTTCGTATAGCATTTTCAGGAGTAGAGAAGGCATGCAGATTTCGATTTTTGCGGCGTTTGTCGCGGGACTTTTTTCGTTTCTCTCGCCGTGCGTGTTTCCGCTGGTGCCCGGGTACATCTCCATGCTCTCGGGAATTGGCGTCGAGCAATTGCGGCAGGGCGAGCGGCCGCGCGGGAGCCTGCTGGCGTCGGCGTTCGCGTTCGTGATCGGCTTCTCGGTGGTGTTCATCTCGTTTGGCGCATCGGCGAGCGCCGTGGGGCAGTTCCTGCTGCAGAACAGGAGCCTGCTCGCGCCGTTCGCGGGTGCGGTGATCGTGCTGTTCGGGCTGCACTTGATCGGGTGGCTGGGCCGCATTCCAGTGCGCGCGGGCCTGGTTGGTGGGCGCGCTGCTGCGGCGGCGGGAGTGATCGTCTGGCTGCGCTTCGAGCGATCAGGTGCCGGCCGTGGTTTGGCGCGGCGCAACTGGTTTCGGTTTCGCTGATCTTTCTGGTCGGACCGTCGCTGACGCGCTGGCTCAATCGCGACATCCACTTCCGCAACCTGGGAGGGCCGAACGCGGCTGGAGAAAAGCCGCGGGCCCCTTCGCCGGAGTGGTCAGCGGGTTCTTGCTGGGCTTCGCGTTTGCGTTCGGGTGGACGCCGTGCATCGGGCCGATCCTCGCGGGCGTGCTGGCCATGGCCGCGACCAGCGATACGATTGGGCACGGCGTATTTTTGCTGGCGGTTTACTCGGCGGGCCTGGCGATTCCTTTCCTGCTGACGGCGCTGGGCATCAATCAGTTTTTGGGATTTTACCAGCGGTTCCGGCGTTACCTGCAGGCTGTGGAGGTTTCGAGCGGCGTTTTGCTGCTGTTCGTGGGCGGACTGATTTTCGTCAACCGGTTGACGTGGCTTTCAGGTAAACTGAGCTTTCTGAATCGGTTTGTGAAGTAGAGGTGCGCCTTAGCAGAGGTTCGCGAAGCCGGGAGGCAGTGGAAATGCGCAGCAAGTTTCAGATTCTGGCGCTTGTGACGCTGGCGCGTGACGCTGGCGGCGGCGGGTTGCAAAAAATCCGCGAGCGTCCCGCAGGAGACTGGCTCGAATGCGGCGGGCGCGTCGAGCGGTGCGAGCGTTGGGGGCGGCCGGAAACGACCTTGGCGATCCCGGCCCTGGATGGTTCGCAGGCCACGCTCGCGCAGTACAAAGGGAAGGTCGTGCTGGTAAATTTTTGGGCGACCTGGTGCCAGCCGTGCAAGATTGAGATTCCCTGGCTGATCGAGTTCAATCAAAAATATGGCCCCAAGGGGCTGGTGATTCTGGGCGTAGCCATGGACGACGAAGGCAAAAAGGCGGTCGAGCCGTTCGTCAAAAACAGCAGTTCACGGTGAACGGGCAGCCGGCGCAGATGGACTACCCGATCCTGCTGGGCAGCGACAAAATCGCGGATAAATTCGGCGGGTTGATTGGCCTGCCGACGAGCATGCTGTATTCGCGCGACGGAAAAAAGATCAAGACCATCATCGGATTGATCAACTACGACGACTTGTCAAAGGCGCTACAGAGCCAGCTCTAGGCGGGGAGTTCGCCAGCTCTAGGCAGGGAGTTCGATTGTTGGACGAACAGGATTTTCGCAAGAAATGCGACGAGGCGCTGCAGGCGCTGCGGCAGCGGCTGCTCGAAGCGGGCGACGAGCACGGTTTCGAGGTGGAAGGGCAGGGCGAGAAACTCGAGGTGCTCTTCGAGGAGCCCGAAGAGGTGCGCTTCGTAATCAGCCCCAATACGCCGGTGCGGCAAATCTGGATTTCCGCGCTATCGACCAGCTTCAAGTTGAGCTGGTCGGACCAGGCAGGAGCGTTTGTGCTGGAGAAGACCGGCGAAACGCTGACGCAGCTGATGGGCCGGATTCTCACGCAGCAGCTGGGCACCGCTGTTACGGTTTAAGGCGTTCTGCTTCCCGAGGGCCCGCTTCCCCAGCGCCCGTTTCGTCGCGCCCCGGGCATTTCCTTCAACAATCAGCTTTCGAGCGGGCCTGCGGCGATCGCGGGCAGGGCGCGGCGCAGGCGGCCGATCACGCGCTCGCGGCCCAGCACCAGCATGGTCTCGAATAGCGGCGGAGCGACGCCCTGACCCACCAGGGCCACGCGCGTGGCGTTGATCAGGAGCCCCGCCTTCACGCCGACCTGTTCGGCAATCTGCCGCAACGCATGATCGCAGTCGTCGTGGCTCCACTCCGGTAAAGCCTCGAGCGCGTCGGCGAGGCTGCGCGAGCAGGTCCGGCAGGCGCTCATCTTTCCAGAATTTGGCGCGCGCGGCCGGGTCGTAGGCGAAATCGTCGGAAAAAAATGCGCGCGCCCAGGTGGAGAAATCGGGCAGCAGGCGCGTGCGCGGGCGCAGCAGATCCACCGTCCGCGCAAACCAGTCGCTTTGGCCGCCTTGCGATTCCGGCACGGCCCATGTCGGGGCGCCACAGTCCGGCTGCGTTCGAGCTCGCCACTGGACGGCGGGAACGATCTCCTCGATGGGAAGCTTTTGCAGGTATTGCTGATTGAACCATTCGAGCTTGGCGCGGTCGAACACCGCGTTGGTGCGGCTGACGCCGGCGAGCGAAAAGCGCGCGACCAATTCGGGGGTGCGCAAGAATTCCGAGTCGTCGCCCGGCGACCAGCCCAGGAGTGAGAGGAAATTGCGGAAGGCCTCGGGCAGAAAACCTTCTTCGCGATAGGAGCCGACGCTGGTAGCGCCATGGCGCTTGGAAAGACGCGTGCGATCGGCGCCGAGAATCAGCGGAACGTGGGCGAAGACCGGAGGGCGCCGCGCCGAGCGCGCGATACAGCAGCACTTGCTTGGGAGTATTGGAAATATGATCGGCGCCGCGGATGACGTGGGTGATACGCATCTCGATATCGTCCACCACCGCGGCGAGCTGATAGGTGGGCCGCGGGTCCGCAGCCGCATCGTCGCGGGCCGAGCGCAGCAGGACGAAGTCTTCGATCTCCTCGTTCGCGACTTCACGCGGGCCGAAGACGGCATCGTCGAAGCGAGTGGTCTCGCCCAGGGACACGCGGAAACGTACCGCCGGCTTCTGGCCAGTAGTCGAGGGACGGCCATCGCGGCAAGCGCAGCGGGTGATGCGGCGGTGCTCCGCCTTTTCCTCCGCGCCGTGCTCGGCGGCGTCGCCGCCCGCGTATTTTTCCGGCGCGCAGTAGCACAAGATAGGCTGCGCCAGAGGCTAGCAGGCGTTCCGCGGCCGCCCGGTAGCCGTCCAGCCGCTCCGACTGGTGAATCGGTCCTTCGTCCCAGTCGAGGCCCAGCCAACGCAAACCATCGAGGATGCCTTCCACCAGTTCGGGGCGATTGCGCTCGGCATCGGTATCCTCGATTCGCAAGACGAACGTGCCGCCCTGGTTTCGCGCAAACAGCCAGTTGAAAAGGGCCGTGCGCGCGCCGCCGACGTGGAGATAGCCCGTAGGCGAGGGCGCAAAACGCACGCGAACTCTGCCCGTGGCTGGCTGCGCGTCGGCAGCGGAAGCGTCGGGGTTGGAAAAATCTTCAGAAGAATTTGCTGGATCGCTCATTCGGTGTTGTTCCGTCAAGACTGCTTTTCCGGAGCTCTCCTGCTTTTCCGAGCGTTCTCCGGAGCTTTCAAGGTAGCACGAAGCGAAACATCTTATCCGATGCGCCGAGCGCTCGACCATCAGGAAACAGGAAGGGGATGGCAGTGGGCAGCCATTACGGCGAAATCCACAGGCAGACGCGCGATGTTCCAGGACGGTACTCCCGTCCCATTGACCCTGTAAAATGGCTCGTTTTATAGTCAGCCTGGCCGCGAAGGCCCGCCGAGCGCGGGTATTGGCGAATTTGGTTCGCCTGAATGTCGATCAAAAAACCGCTGCATTAGCTGGATGAGGGCGGCGCGCGCGAAGCGCCGACGGGTCCGTCGCATTTTAGTAACGAGGAAAAGGTTGTTCGCTCACATCACCACTATCGCCATTGGCCGGCTGGTCGCGACCACGCTGATCGCGGCATTCTTTACGCATTTATATCAGGCCAAAAGGCGTCCTTATTTGCTGGCGTGGACGGCCGCCTGGTGGCTGCTGGCATTGAACGCGATGAGCGTGGCATGGCAACCGCCCCTGGGGTCGCCGTGGTGGCTGGTGACGGCGGATCAATGGCTGGTGGCCGCGGCCGGGCTGGCGTTGTTTTGCGCATCGCGGCTATATGCGAACGCCCGGCCGTGGACGGGTGCGCTGGTGGCGGCAGCGGTAGTGTACGGCGGATGGACGGTAGCATTTCATTTCGGCAAGGTGGGTTTCTCGCCCGCTTTCGGCATTGGATTGGTGCTTGCAGGCGTGGCCTGGAATTTCTGGCGCGAAAGCCGCAAGCAGGATACCTACGCGGACCTGTTCATGGCGCTGGTATTTCTGGCCTGGGCGCCGATTCCGATCGCCGGATCGTATTACGCGCCGCTCGGGAGCATGGCGCGGCAAAACTTCGCCTTGCTCGCGAGCGTGCCGCAGCTATTGACCGCCGGGCTGATGGTGATGGCGATCTATGAGGAGGAGAAGCGGCGCGTCGAACGCAACATGGTGGCGCTGGCGAACCTGAACCTCACGACCTCGAGTTTCGTCGGCAGCGAAATTGAGCGCACCCTTTCCCAGGCGCTGGACCGGGTGTTGAGCGTGGTGCAATTGCCGGCAGGGGCGATCCTGCTGCGGCACGGCGATGCCCGCGGGCCGGCGGCGGCCGTTTCGGTGGGATTGGACGGCTCGTTTTGCCGCGACGCTGGAAGACCACAAACTGGATGAGCGTTTGACGCAACTGGTGGCGCGGCTGGGCGGGCTGGTGGTGTTCCGCGACATTGCGCGCAGCGGAGACTGGCAGGCGCTGGACGATGGAGAATGGTTTTTGCGCTTTCGCCAACTGGCCATCGCCGAGCAATCTGCATACGGTGGTAGGCATCAGCCTGCAGGCGAAAGAAAACCCGTTCGGAGTGCTGCTGCTGGGAACACCCGGCAGCCGGCGGTTCGCGTCGGGCGAGCTGCGGCTGCTGCTGGCGCTGGGACAGCAGATCGGAATGGCGGTGGAAAACAGCTACCTGATTCACGAGACCGCGCGGCAGTCCGAAGAGCTGCATGCCCTGAACGAGATCGGGCGCGCGCTCAATTCGACGCTCGATCCGGACGCGCTGTTCGAAAAAATGTTCACCGAACTGAGGCGCATGCTGGGTGTGAGCAATTTTTTCATTGCACTTTACGATCCTGGGCAGGAGCAGATCCGTTTCGAGGTGGAAGTGAGCGACGGTATACGCCTGCCCAAGCGCTCCCGGCCGGCGGGCAATCATCTTACCGAACACATCCTGCGCACGGGCGAGCCGCTGCTGTTGAGCAAAAACAGCAAAGAAGAGGCGCAAAGCCTGGGCCTGGAGCCGGTGCTGCACACCAGTTCGTTCTGCGGCGTGCCGCTGCTGGTCTGCGAGCGCGCCATCGGCGTGTTGGCGGTGCACAGCCTGCAGCAGCAGATGTACGGCCAGGAAACGCTGGAGATGTTGCGGCTGCTGGCGAGCCAGGCGAGCATCGCCATTGAGAACGCGCGCTTGTTTCGCGCCGAAAAGACCAAAGCGCGGCACCTGGCTCTGCTGAATAATGTTTCGCGGAATGCCATCACCAGCCTGGATCCCGAGGAAATGCTGGCCAAGATCGCGCAACAGATCGAGGAAGGCCTGAGCGTCGACCATGTGGGCATTGCGCTACTCGACTATGAAAGCAAGGAGGTCGTGATTCGATCGGAAGGCGGGCGGCGCCGGGGTGCGGTGGGACGGCGCGTGGCCCTGGGAGAAAAACTGGTGGGCGTGGTGGCCCGCTCCGGGCAAACGTACGTGGCGCGCGAATGTGCCGGAGCGGAAGCCGGTCCCATCCTCGAGGACTCGGTCTCGGCGGTCGCGCTGCCCATCCTTTATGCCGACCAGTTGCTTGGCGTGCTCTACGTGGAAACCGCGGAGCCCAGCGATTTTTCCGAGGAAGAAATGCTTTTAATGCACACGCTGGCGGACTTGATTTCCGGCGCATTGCACAACGCGCTGACCTTCCAGAAAGCCCAGGAACAGGCCATTACCGACGGGTTGACGGGCGCGAAGACCCACCGTTTCCTGATGGAGGCCTTATCCGCCGAATGGAAGCGCTCGACCCGTGCGGGGCGCGCCTTCTCGCTGGTAGTGATCGATCTGGACCGCTTCAAATTCGTGAACGATTTTTACGGGCACCTGGAGGGAGACCTGGTGCTCAATCGCGTGGGCACTATCCTGGAACAGAGCTGCCGGCGCTCCGACGTGGTGGCGCGGTACGGCGGAGACGAGTTCGTCATTCTAATGCCCGAAACCAGTATCGAACAGTGCCGGCAGATCGCCGACAAGCTGCGCACGAACGTCTGCGGCGACTCCTTGCTTCGGGAAAAGAACGTTACCGCCAGTATTGGCATCGCCAGTTTTCCGGTGCACGGGTCCACGCCCCAGGAGCTGATCCAGATAGCCGACGCCTCCATGTATCTGTCGAAGCACCAGGGGGGCAATGCGGTTTCCACCGCCGAGCATTTTGACGCCAATGAGAGCAAGAAGTGGAAGCGCGACGTCCTCGAAGCCTACCTGGGCGTCACCCTCAAGCGCCTTTTTTCCACCGGTCCCGAGGCGTTTGCAGAAATTCGCGGGCGCCTGGAACAGTTCGCGCAATCTCTGGCCGCCACCGAGCTTCTGGCGACGCCAGCCGAACGACAACGCTCATCACAGTCTTCGTCCCGAAGCCCGGGTGGAACACGCGAGTGCGGCATGCGCTGCCGCCCGCGGTGATCGACACAGTCACTTCGCTGTCGCTCGCGATTGACGCGAAGAATCAGTACACGCAGGGACACTCGCAGAAAGTGGCGGGGTTTGCCGCGCTTATCGCCGGACGCCTTGGTTTAGCGGAAGGGGAAATCGAGGAAATCCACCTGGGGGGCATGTTGCACGATATCGGCAAAGTGGGCGTCCCGGAAAGCATCCTGAACAAGAGTGGCGCGCTCGATGCCGACGAGTGGGAAATGATGAAGAAACACACGATTTACGGCGATGAGCTTCTCGCACCGTTGCGAGCCGTCAGCCGCATCCGCGAAATGGTCCGGCATCATCACGAAATGTATGACGGCTCGGGATACCCGGATGGACTGGCCGGGGAACGGATTCCGCTGGGCGCGCGAATCATCGCCATCGCCGATGCCTATGACACCATCACCTCCGAGCGCACCTACAAGAAGGCGCGCTCGCCCGGCGCGGCGCTCGCCGAAATCCAGCGATGCGCCGGCAGCGCAGTTCGATCCGCAACTGGTGCGTATGTTTGTGGACTCGCTCGAAGACCAACGGAATGCCCGCGCCGATCCCAATGCGGCGCCCGAGCGCTCCGTGCTAACGGACCGCGCGCGCTAACGCAGGTCCTTCAGGAACGTACTCCGCACCTTCGCGGCCGCCCGCTTGACTCCCCGCGCCCGCTTGTCACGCCGAGATCGATTGCGTAAAATCGCGATTCGTTTTGTCGCTCGCAGCGCCGCTCCAGGGGAGAAATGTGAATGGGCAAACGCATCGCCGCGAAGATCACCGGTGTGGGAGGCTACGTGCCGCCGCAGGTGCTTACCAATGCCGATATCGCGAAGCTCGTGGATACCAACGATCAATGGATCCGCGAGCGGACCGGCATCAGCGAGCGGCATATCGTCGAGCCCGGAGTGGCCACTTCACACCTGGCGACCGCGGCGGCGCAGACGGTTCTGGAGAAAACGCACACTGCCCCGGAGGAAATCGACCTGATCATCGTCGCCACCGTAACCCCGGACATGCTGTTCCCGGCGACTGCTTGCCTGGTCCAGAACCGCATCGGCGCATCACGCGCCTGGGGATTCGATCTTTCGGGAGCCTGCTCGGGTTTTCTTTACGCGCTGACCGTGGGAGCCCAATTTGTCGGCGCGGGCACGCACCGCAAAGCGCTGGTCATCGGCAGCGACGTGATGACCTCGATCATTGATTACGAGGATCGCAGCACCTGCGTGCTGTTTGGCGACGGGGCGGGCGCGGTTCTGGTCGAGCCGGCCGATCCCGGCTCCGACGGCATTCTCGATTTTATCCACGACATCGACGGCTCGGGAGGAGATTGCCTGTGCATGCCGGCAGGCGGCTCGCTGCACCCGCCTTCGCACGAGACCGTGGATCGAAAAATGCATTACGTCCATCAATCGGGCTCGCAGGTTTTTAAATACGCGGTGCGGCGCATGGCGGAAGTGGCCTGCCAGCTGCTCGAACGCAACGGATTTACGCACCGAGATGTCTCGCTGGTAGTGCCGCACCAGGCGAATTTGCGCATTATTCGCGCGATGCAGGAACGCCTGGGCGTCGATGATTCGAAAGTGTTGGTGAACATCGATCGGTTCGCGAATACGACGGCCGGAACGATTCCGCTGGGGTTGCGCGACGCGGAGTCGCAAGGGCGCCTGCACAAAGGCGACTTGGTGCTGCTGGTCTCGGTAGGCGCGGGTTACACGACGGGCGGAATGCTGCTGCGGTGGGCCTATTGAAAACCTCGCGGGCGCATCGACGGCCCCCAGTGTTAATGACGCACAACGCTTCGCATCATTCAGATTTTCCCGGGCTGCCGGAGTTAGCAGGCGGCGCCGCAGCACCACCCTGATCGCAGACATACTGCCGAATTTCGATGCGCCAGAAGATGTTGGTGCCGGGAAACAGGCGCTCCTTCCACCCATTACCGTTGTCGCGCACCAGATAGCGAACCACGCGGTCGCCGCAACTGTGGTCGAGCGATTGGCCGGCCTCAGCCATGGACCGGTTTTCCTCCGTGTTCGGCGTCCCATGAACCCACAGCATGTAAGGCTTCAGGGGCTGCCCAGCCGCCTGCCAGTCGCTGGCACTCCAAACTTGGGGATGGTGCACGGCCTCGGGCAGGGAACCCGAAAATCGCCAGGACGAATTTGTGGGGGGCGCCTGGAGCGCATAGGTGAGATAGAAAAAGAACGACGGATTGTCACCAATAATGAAGCCGCCGTCACGAATGGCCTGCACCGCCTGCGCCGAGATATTCGCCCACGGCTCGACGAACCTTTGCTGGGAGTAATAATGCCTGGAGTAGATGCCATACCATCCAATGGCGGCCGGGACCGCCAGCGACAACGCCAGGGCGGCACGCCAGTAAGGATGTTTCATGGTTCCGAATAGGACGCCGATCGGGAGTAAGAAACCACGGCGCCACCAGAAACAGCCACTTCGCCTGCAGCAGCCCCAGCAGGTCCATTCCTGCAAGCAGCAAGGCCCCGAATATCAGGAAGCGCCGCGCTTCGCCGCGTAAGAACACCAAAGCCAGCGTGAAACCGGCGGCAATGCTAACCGCTGCGGGGACCCCGAAGCGCCAAAACCATGGCGCCACCGATTCGCTTACCACCAAGGCATACGCGTTATATCCTGCCGTCAATAGGCGTAATTTCCAGGTGGCATGCGGATCTACCGCGTCGCCAAGCCGCGGCAGCACCACGCGCCACAGCGGCGCGTATGCAGCGGTCAGCAGCGCGGCAGTTCCCAGAAGGCGTCCCAGATAAGGCATCCGGAGTTCGCCACGGTGTCGCAGCAAATTATCCACGGCCAGCAAAGCGAGCAGCGCCCAGCCCGCGTAATTGGTGTAGATGAGCGCAACGGCCAGCGCGAGAAAAATGGCCCAGGCGTTAATGGTGGGCGCGGCGCACAGACGCAGGTACGCCCAGGTGACGCCGCAAATCAGCAGAAATGTAAAGGAGTACCAACTCGCCAGGCGGCCATAATGAAAGCCGTACGGCCAGAAAACCGCTGCCCAAAGTAAAGCCGCACCGCTCGCCGGGCCCCCGATTCGCTTCGCCGCGCGTGAGAGAATCCAAAGACCGGCGAGAAAAAATACCATGGACGGCGCGCGCAGCAGCACAAACGCGCCGCCGGTGATTCTGAGCCAAAGATGCAGCCAAATATCGTAAAGGGGAGGACGCTCAAGCGCTCCCCATCCGGCGAAAAATAGGTGCAGAGAGCTCCGTAGTGGCTGCGCCGCGGCGCTCAGCACCAGGGCCTCGTCGTCCAGAATAGCGAACAGGCGGTCGGAGTAAAGCATCGCCATCCCCAGAATGGCTAGTGGCAAAGCCGCAGCCAGGGCTTCGACAACGGCTCCCGGCACTAGATGCCGCGGGCCGGTGGCACTGGGTATGGCACGTTTGTTCGGGGTCATCAATGCGGTTCCGGGCGCGCGGGAAATCCGGCCCAGGCGTTAGCCAGCCCCAGGGTCTCGCGCACGACATCGAGCGCATCCTGGGAGGTGCGCCACCAGTGCGCGGGATCAAACGGATCGTCGGGCGTGTAACGCACGATCAGCCGGGGGTCGTTGCCAACGCGGCGCTTCCAGATTTCCCGCACGCGGCGGGTATGCGCCTTGGAAGTGACGATGATTACGGTGTGCGCCGCGGAGCTGCGGCAGTCGCGCGCGATCTCGTCAACTTCTTCCTGCGTATTGACGGAGGGTTGCTCCAGAATACGAATCGCGTCGCTGGGTACGCCTTGGGCCATCAATACCTTCTGGTTGTAAAACTCTTCGCCCAGGAAGGCGATATGCATTTGCTCGAGTTCAGCCGCGGGACTGGTAGGCAGGGAGATCCACACCCGGGCGGCGAAGTCGTGTTGGTAGAGACGCGCCGCTTCCATCGGCCCGCTCGGGCATCCTCCCGCTCAAAACCACGATTGCGTAAGCCGTCGCGAGCGGATCCTCTACGACCAGCCACTGGCCCAGGTGCATCACGCCCCACACGCCGGCCGTGGCCACCACGGCGATGCCGCAGAGGCCGCCAATCCACAAACGCTGCGAACTCCGCACCGAATCCCACTCGCTTTCTCGCGCCCGCCTGCTGTCTTCGCCCGCAACGTACACGCGGGGCAAGATGCTACCAATCGCCGCACTTGCCGGTCAAATTCGCAGCCGGCGGGCGTTTGCCGTCAAGCCGCCATTCTTCCACGTGCATGCAGGAAAAATCGCTAGCGCTCAAGGCCCGCCCGCGAAAATCCATTATGGAATCAGTGTCAAATAGCTGTGTGGTAGATTCCGGTGAGCCGCATTACAATCGCTGGCTTGGTGATTGCGCCCTTCCCGGCAACGAACCGATTTAGGGCGCTCGGGGTCGCGGGCGGCGCGCCGGCGGTTCGCGGCGATTTTTTGACCACAGCTTCGCGGGTCAAAAGCCACGAACCGAGGGGAGGAACCTACTTGCGTGCAGTCGTGACCGGCGGTGCGGGATTTCTCGGTTCTCATCTTTGCGACTATCTGATCGACCGCGGCTGGGATGTTCTGGCGATCGATAATCTGGCGACCGGCGCGCTCGAAAACGTCAGCCACTCTGGCTAGCCATCCGCGATTTCAAGCTGCTGCGTCATGACGTGTCCCGGTACATCGAAGTTCCGGGCCCGGTGGACTACGTGCTGCATTTTGCCTCGCCGGCCAGCCCGATCGATTACCTGAAGCTTCCGATCCAGACGCTGAAAGTGGGCTCGCTGGGTACGCACAACACGCTGGGGCTCGCGCTGGCGAAAAAGGCCAAGTATTTCATGGCTTCGACTTCGGAATGCTACGGCGATCCGGATATCAGCCCGCAGCCGGAAAGTTACTGGGGGCATGTGAATCCCATTGGCCCGCGCGGCGTATATGACGAAGCCAAGCGTTTTTCCGAGGCTTTGGTAATGGCCTATCACCGCGCTCACGGCGTGGACACGCACATCGTGCGCATCTTCAACACCTACGGCCCCCGCATGCGCCTCAACGACGGCCGCGCGCTGCCCAACTTTGTCTACCAGGCGCTAAGCGGCCAGCCCATTACGGTATATGGCGACGGCCGGCAGACGCGCAGCTTTTGCTACGTTTCCGACTTGATCGAGGGTATTTACCGGCTCTCGCAATCCGACGAACACGAGCCGGTAAATATCGGCAATCCGCACGAAATCACGATTCTCGAATTTGCCGAACGCATTCGTGTTCTTACTCGGCTCGAAGACGCCCATCGTATTCAACCCTCTGCCGCAGGACGATCCCAAACAGCGCTGCCCGGACATCAGCGAAAGCGCGGCGTCTGCTGGGGGGATGGGAACCGAAGGTAGATTTGGAGGAGGGATTGCGCCTTACGCTGGCGTACTTTCAGCAGGTGTTTAGCGCCGCGTCGGCGCGCGGCTTGAAAGATAGCTGATCGCTTGGGCGCATTCTAAGCGGGCGCCGGATGCCGCCGCATAAGCGAGCCGTCGATCTCGTTGACAATAAGACGACGCGAACACCGGTGTTTCCGCTCAAATCCGGGCGGCCGAAACTGTGGTATTCGAATCCCAGCGCCTTCATTTCCGCGGGTGAAAGCATGTTCCGGGCATCGAGCACCAGCGGGCGGGCCATCTCTTTCTGCACGCGTTCCCAATCGAGTTGGCGGAAATCATTCCACTCCGTGAGCACCAGCAGCGCGTCGGCGCCCCGCGCCACTTCGTAGGGATCCTCCAGGAAGTTTCGCGCCGGGCAGAACGCCTCTGGCGCGGTCCATGGCCACCGGATCGGACGCGCGGACGCTCGCGCCTTCGGCGAGCAGGCGGTGCACGACTTCAATCGCCGGCGAGAACCGAATATCGTCGGTGTTGGGTTTGAACGCCAGGCCCAGCACGCCCACCTGTTTATCTTTCACCACCCATAGGGCCCGGCGCACTTTTTCCATGAACTGATCGATGCGCCGCTTATTCACCCGTTCGGCCTCTTTCAGCATGCTGAAATCGACGCCGTTGCGCTCGGCCAGGCGCAGAAACGCCTGGATATCCTTGGGCAGGCAGAACCCGCCGAAACCCAGGCCGGCATTGAGAAATTGCCCGCCGATGCGCGGGTCCAGTCCCATGGCGCGCGTGACCTCTTCCACGTTGCCGCCGAGCCGCTCGCATAATTCCGCGATCATGTTGGCGTAGGAGATTTTCAGTCCCAGGAAGGAATTCGAGGCGTGCTTGATCAGTTCCGCGCTGGCGATCGTGGTCACCAAAAACGCCGTCCCCGGACCCGGCGGGCACTTCGGCTGGTGCACCGGGCAGCGAAATCGGCCCTCGAGGATGGGCTGGTAGATTTCGCGAAGCTGCTGCTCGCTCTCGGCATCCTCGACGCCCACGACGATGCGCTCGGGATGGAAAAAATCGCCGATGGCCGTGCCTTCGCGCAGGAACTCGGGATTCGAGGCCACGCGAAACTTCAAGCCGGCGCTCCGGCCGTATACGGTTAGCGCGCGGCGGAGCTGTTCGCCGGTTTGCGCGGGCACGGTGCTTTTTTCGATCACCAGTTTGGATGTGCCGGCCTCGGCGCCAATCTGGCGCGCCACATTATCAATGGCCGAAAGGTCGGCATCACCCGATTCCAGTGGCGGCGTTCCCACGCATATGAAAATGGCGTCCGCGGCGCGCACCGCGTCGCCGAAATCCGACGTGAAGCGCAGCCGGCCGGCCCGGCGGGCGCCCTCCATGACGCCGTCCAGACCCGGCTCGTAAATCGGCAGGCGCCCGGCATTCAGCGTAGCGATCCGGTTCAAATCGTTGTCGGTCGCGACCACTTCGTGCCCCGCCTCGGCAAGGCAGCCCCCCGTCACCAGTCCCACGTATCCGCAACCAATTACCGCCAATCGCATTTTTTATCCTTTGCAACGTTCTGGTGCAACTGCTACGTTCTGGTGCCAACCCTCTGGCTGACACCGAACTGGCTGCCACCTAGCCACGCGGAATATTCTCGCGCATCTCACCTGGCCCCGAAAAGAGAAAAGCGGTCGCCGCGTCTCGGGTCGGCCTCGAGCCCGGTTATCGCTGCGGGCGCGCCAGCGAACCCCGGGTGAGCAGTCCTCGGAGACCAATCAAAAGGAGGCGAGGCTGGCTGCGGCAGATATGCCAAAGCACGCGGGCCGCCTCGTCCCGGGAAAAACTGCCGAGAGAATGAAGCATCGCATCGTTCATCCAATCTACCAGCCGGCTGTAGTCCGCCTGCTGAAAGCGATGCATCGATCTCCGGATGAGCAAATGCAAATCGAGTTCGCGCCGCAACGATCGCAATTCAGGACTCCGGCCGCCGTTCAATATGGCCTGGCTCACGCCCAGAGCGCCTCGAAACCCGGTCACAACGCCGCCAACCGTGGAAACTTTCACTTGCCCTGCAGCGTCTCCTACAAGATAGACGTGGCCTTGGCCCAACTTCCGCTCGACTGGCACCCAGCCTTCATAAATGGGTATGCGGGCACCCTGAAACGCCAGTGGCGTGAAGTGGCGTTTATCGAGGAACTGTTCCAGGCATCGCCGCGTTTCCTGGCCGTCTTCGCCGATCAGCCCCAGGACGCCCCGCTCCGGAGATTCAGGAATAAGCCAATAAAAATACGGCGTATCGTCGGGGATAAACCAGACGCGCACAGTGTCGGCAGGCATGCCGGCCGGGAGCTTAACCACCGCCTGAATCAATGGCGCTGTGATTTGTCGGCGCCAGCCGCCCGCTTGGGCCACCCGGCTCTGTGCGCCGTCGGCGCCTATAACCGCGGAGGCCGCAATGCGTTCGGTCCTCCCCGCGCCGACTCGCTCGACGGTCAATTCCATGCTGGCGCCGCGCGCCTCCAAGGAGACAAACTTGTTCCCCAGTTCGATGACCGCTCCGTGGGATTCCGCCTCCGCTGCCAGTCCGTGGATCAACCGTGAGCGCTCGATAATAAGGTCGGGACGATCAAGCGGGATGGTGGCCGAACGGCCATCCGTAAACAGCTCAAAACGCTGAATTTCGTTGACGACGCAGCGCTGCGCCACCGGGCCCAGCAGATTTCGCACCCGGTCGGTGACGATCAGCGTCCGAGCGGCAGGGTCGAGCCGTTCCGCGCGTTCAAATAAGCGCACTCGGCGCTTCGAACGTGCCAGAAGCGAGGCCGTGAATAAACCCGCAGCCGATCCGCCAATGATGGCCACCGGCTCTTCTGACACAGCCCTCTGATGCGGTTTTGTACCTTTCGCCAGATTGCCCGCCAAGACCTATGTTTTTCGCCCGGAGCGCAGCTTACTCCAGGCGGTTTTGACGACCGTCTTTGATAGTTCCGATCTTCCAAGTCCGCTGCGCTAGCCGGCTATTGAACCGATGGGGGGGCGCTGATGCACCAGTATAACGAAACAGTCCGCTTAGGCAAAGCCGAAGACGCGGGCGAAGGTATCCACGCGGGAAAGAGCTGGCATCACAAATCGCCAAATGCCCACGCCCGCCCGAAAATTAGCGGAACAGATTGTACCGCAAAATGCACCAGAGAGTGGAGATACCATCGCGCCAGGTGATTTTTTTCCCCTCTGCGTACGTCCTTCCTGCATAGGAGATGGGCACCTCGTAGACTCGCCAGTTTCCCTTGGCGATCTTGGCCGTGCACTCCGGCTCGAATCCAAAGCGGTCGGATTCGAAGTTTATGCCTTGCAGGACCTCCCGGCGAAAAACTTTGTAACACGTCTCCATATCGCTCAGTTTCAGGTTGGTCAGAACGTCGGAAAGCAGCGTGAGGAACTTGTTGCCGACGTAATGCCAAAAAAAGTGCACCCGTTGCGGGCCTCCCAAAAACCGCGAGCCATACACCACATCGGCGCGTCCATCAAAAATGGGCGCCAGCATCGCATCGTAATCTTTCGGGTCGTATTCAAGGTCGGCGTCCTGCACCAGCACGATATCTCCCGTAGCGGACTCGAAGCCCCTTCTAAGCGCAGCTCCCTTCCCACGGTTCTGATCCTGGAACAGAAAGCGGATATTTTCAAGTGATAGGCTGGCTTGGCCGTTTTGCGTCAATACTTCACGCTTGCCTGCGGCGCTGGCTTCGGCAAGATTTTCGAGCAACTGCCCGCGTGCCGTCCGTCGATCCATCATCGATAACTAAAATCTCCTTATTCAACTGCTGGGCCTGCACGCGCAGCAGGACTTCCTCGATAAAAGCCCGTTCGTTATAGACTGGGATAACGACCGAGACTTTCATCGCGGCATTGCGCGCCTTGTCCTTGATTGCTATATCGGCGTCTTCACGCGTGGTCATGCCCCCCGTCTCCTTTCTCCGTTTCGGGACACCATATCCCTATCCTGCCGCCCGTTCCTCGCTGGTCCACATTCTCGGGATACCGCCCCATCCAGGCATTCCAGCGAATCCTAAATAGTTCGGCCACCATGCGGATGCTGTCCCGCGTTACATGTACCTTACTTGCCGGATCATTCGACCAGCGCACGGGAATCTCCTTGGCCGAAAGCCCATGCCGCTGCGCCAGAAATAATATCTCCGGATCGAAGCCGAATCCTTCGGAGCGTTGCTGCTGAAATATGATGTTCGCCCGCTCGCGCCGGAAGGCTTTGAATCCGCACTGGGTGTCGGAAAAAGTGAGGCCCGTCATGGACCGAACCAGGAAATTAAAAATAATCCCCGCGAATTCGCGCGCCGGCGCTTGGTGGACTTGAATGAGCCGGCGGTCCAGCGCTCGCGAACCGATCGCCACGTCGTAACCGCCGTTCCGTAACGCCTCCAGCAATTTATCCGCTTCCTCGATGGGCGCGGAGAGGTCGGCATCGCTGAACAGCGCGAATTCACCCCGGGCTTCGCGCATCCCGTGGCGCACGCTGAAGCCCTTTCCACGGTTGCGGCCGTTAGAAAGCAGCCTCACAAAGGGATATCGCTCGTGGTAGGTCGCGACGAGCGCCGCCGTTCCGTCCGTTGACCCGTCGTCGACAATGAGCACTTCCGCGCTTACTCGCCGCGCTGTTAGCTAGGCGCGAATGGCCTCGACTGTTTCTGGAAGCCGTCCTTCTTCGTTGAAGGCCGGAATAATAATGGAAAGTTCCGCTGGCGGTGAAATCATCGGCAATTGCGCTTGGGTGCAGTCCGCGGCAGGGTATCAGGTTTCGAGCGCACATTGTATCCTTGCTTGGAGTGGCGTCCATCTAATCGCCAATGGGCAAAAGCTCGGGCGGTTTCGGTGACCTGAGAATTTGGCCAAACTATTTACTTCACTAAGCGGCGGACACCGTCACCTTTAGGTTTCGAGCGGCGGCCTGCCAGCGCGATCGCTCCCGCTCTAACGACGCAACGTGCAAAGCTGGGATCTGCGCCAAGCGGATGGGAAGGCCTGCCGCCGGTTCGCGGCGGTGTGCCAGGCGGACGGGAAGCAAAAATGGACCCGCGACGCGTCGACGCCCGGCCTCTGCTAGCACGCAGCGGCTTCGTTGCGAATGATCTCGTACCGTTCGATGATGGCGGCTACACCCACCCGGTCATTTCCATTGTCCGGGCGTTTCTCGGTCCGCAGGACCTTGCCGATAGCGCGGATGAAAACCTCCGTCCCGCCGGTCACTTCAGCCGGGAGCGTCATCGTCAGATCCAGTTCAGAGCCGGTATTCAGGTCATTGTCGACCATGAAATAGACCCCGCGGGTCGATATGTTACGTGTTTTGCCGTTACGCGAGCCAACTTGTTTTTCGATGGGGATGCGTATAGTTACCGGAAGTGAAAGGTCGTAGCGGCGCGCGGTGCGACGTTCTGTCATTTGTCCCCAAGCCCCGGCCTATAAGCGCACCGGCTACACTCACAAAGACTGCAATCTAATTTCCAAAGACTCAACCTATTTTGCCGCTGGAGTCACTTGGCTGCCTCGCACCTTCACCACCGCAATGCGCGTAGATAGGCGCGATTTGATCCAGGTAAGTCACGCTAAATCAGTCGCCAGAGCCAAGCGGGAGCGCACGGCACCGCAAACCCAAACTTCCCTCGCCAAGCGGAAGCACACGTTTGCAGCATCGGTCACCGCGAAAATGTTTTCCCGTTCGGGCAAGTTCGCCATTCACGTGCCCTCAATAGGAAATAGATTGCACCTTTAGAAACAAGTTCCATATTCGTAACGGTTCACAAACTGTCATAAGCCGACTTTAGCAACTGCTGCGGGCGGTGTCGAGCGCGTTCTTGACGCCCGCCCCGCATCCAGGTTGAACTGGCGTATCTTGTAAAGCAGCGCCTTATAGCTGATGCCCAGCATCTTCGCGGCATCTTTGCGGCACCAGTGCGTTTTTTCCAGCGCGTCGGCAATCGCTTCCATTTCCGCTTCGTCTTTCAGTCCGCGCACCAGGGCTTTCAAGCCTTGTTCGCGCACCGGCGCTGGTTCTTCCCGGGGAGAAGTACGCTGCCGGCCGCCGCCATTTCCACCAGTTCACGGAAACTTCCTTCATCGTCTTCCAGGATGACGTAACGCTTTACGAAATTTTCCAGTTCCCGCAAATTGCCGGGCCACGGATACCGCATCGCCGCTTCCATAAGGTGTTCGGACGGCGACGGCACCGGCTTCTGAAATTTCTCGCTGTACTTGTTCAGGAAATGGCGGAATCAGCAGCGGAATTTCCGTGGTGCGTTCCCGCAGCGGCGGCACGTTGATGGAAAGCACATTCAGGCGGTAGTAGAGGTCTTCGCGCAGGCGGCCCGATTTCATGGCTTCCTGCACTTCGATGTTCGTGGCGGCCAGCACGCGCACGTCCACATCCACTAAGTGCCGCCCGCCCAGCCGCGAGTATTGGTGGTCCTGCAGCACGTGCAGCAACTTGGCCTGCAAATGCGGGCTCATCTCCGCGATTTCGTCCAGAAAAATCGTGCCTTTGTTCGCCAACTCGAACTTGCCCGGTTTCGACCGCACCGCCCCGGTAAAAGCGCCCTGGTCGTAGCCGAATAATTCCGACTCCAGCAATTCTCCCGGCAGCGCCGCGCAATTTACCTTGATGAACGGCTGGTTGCGCCGCGTCGAGCGCATGTGAATCATGCGCGCCACCACTTCTTTGCCCACTCCGCTCTCGCCGCAGATGAACACCGGCACGTCCACGGGAGCGATCTGCAAAATCTGCTGCCGGATGCGCACCATTTGCGGGCTGGCCGCCAGGAAGGAAAGGTCCTCGGTCAGATGGTCGCAGTATTCCCGGAGCGCCATGTTTTCCTTGCGCAGCTCCATCTTTTGCCGGCACTTCAGCAGCGCCGCATCCAGTTCGGCCTTCTCGAACGGTTTAGTCAGGTAATCCTGGGCGCCCAGCCGGATGGCTTCGACCACGGTCGTTACTTCGTTCGAGCAGGAAAGCATGATGACGCTCAAGGTGCGGTCTACCTGCATCATTTGCCGCAGCGTCTCGAGCCCGTTCATCTCCTGCATCAGTACGTCTAAAATTACGAAATCCGGCCGCTCGCCTTCTTGAATCCGCTCGAGCGCTTCGCCCCCCGAGCCTACCGAAGTGACCTTGTATCCATCCACTTCCAGCAGGGTTTGTAAATATTTGCGAATGCTCGGCTCGTCATCCACCACCAGTACATGGTCATGTTCTTCTACCGCGTTCCTGCTTGTGCTCACGCTTCACCCCGGACTGCATTCTGAGGATTGTCTGTCGGCAGTAGAAAAGTAAATGTCGAGCCGCGCCGAGGCTCGCTTTCCACCCAAATTTTTCCCCGATGGGCCTGCACCAGGCGCTTGGCAATCGCTAACCCCAGCCCCATTCCGGACGACGTACGGTCCACCCGCACGAAGTCCTCGAAGATTTCTTGATGGTGCTCTGATGCAATCCCCGGACCCGTATCGCTCACCGCCACGCGCACCGCGTTGGCGCCCGGCTGCTGCAACCGCCGCCGCTCCGACGAGCCGGCCACCTCTTTGGCGCTGCGCCGCTCCCAAAAATAGACCTCCGCGCGCAGCACTACGCTGCCGCCTCCGGGCGTGTGTTTCAGCGCGTTATCCAGCAAGTTGGCCACGGCTTGCTGCACCTTCTGATAATCGAACTTGAAAACCGGCAGTTTTTCTTCCACGCAAATTTCCAGGCGCACATGTTTGCGCTGGAAGGCTTCGCTCCACCGCGTCGCAAGTTCCAGCAGGCAGTCCCGCAGGTCGTTTTCGCGCATGTGCAGCACTAGCTTCCCACTCTCGAGCGTCGAGTAATTCAGGAACATCGAGACCAGCCGCACCAGTCGCTCGCAGCTATCCTTCGATTCCTGCAGAATGTCCCGTTGCTTGTCGTTCAGTTTGCCCAGCGATCCGGAGAGTAAAAGGTCGTAGTAGCCCTTGATCACCGCCAGCGGCGTCTTCAACTCGTGCGCCGCCGACGCCAGAAAAACCGTCTTCTGCCGGTTCACCTCCTGTAACCGCAGATAGGCGGCCAGCAGATTGCGATAGGTAATCTCCCGTTCCTGCAGCAGCGCCTGCACAGTCGGCTGGACGCGACGCGCCGGCCGCCCCGGATAAGTCATCTTCGGGTGGCGCTCCGCCGGCGGGTTCCAGTTGCACCATCAGCCAATCGAGTTCGGGAACACACTGAATCCGGGCGCGCACCTTCCCCGCGGGGCGCGTCATCTGCAGGTCGACTTCATGCTCCCCGCTGTCCATCTGCCCGACAATTACTTTCGGGTCCATGCGCAATAAGTCGTGAAACATATTGGGCGTGGGCCCGTCGGCCGGTAAGGGATCGTCCAGGCACAATTTGGCCTGCTGATTTATCATCAGGATCCGCCCGGTGCGATCGCACACCAGCACGGGAGTGTCTAAAAGATCGAGCATCCCCGATACCAAGCTGATCGAAAGGGAATCGCCAGTTTGAGCGTCGACAGTGGTCGCGCGCCTCACTTCGTGTCTCCATTGGCCCGGCCGCAAGTGCCGTGCATAGGTCGGCGAGGTACCAGAACCTTCCCGATACTGTCAAAGGGCTATGGAGGAGTCAATGGTAAATAAGTTCCATTTACCCGGCTGGGCAACTTTAGCAGGAGAACTTAGCCCGAAACCGTCCATCCGCTCATTTGTGCGAGGGCTGTTTAAACTAAGTAGTGTCATTTTAAGGTCGTTGAAGGTAATCGAGTACGCTTGGCTATTGGCCAGCCTTCGCTCTATCTAGCCTTGTACTAGAACTAAAGTACTGATAAAAGCAGCAAACTTTTTCCGCTTTACTACAAAACCAAAGCGCGTCTGGCGCTGCATCCGGCGTGACTTCATCTTCGCACTTCTGCCTGCCTCCACGACGCCGGAATCGATGCTCTCACCCCGCCTCAGACATAAGCGACCTTCGATACAAATTCTGCCCAAGCCTTCGATCGCCATCTGGAGCTCGCTCCGTTCCGCCCAGTTCCTGAGCATCAGATTCCGTTGCCGTCCCGAACAATTTTCCGGCCTGCCGGGACGCCTCCGGATGTGCCGCACGCGCCAAGGGTGCCGGTCAGATGGGGAAGCACATCTCGTCAAGCCGCCTAATTTCTCAAGATCCCCGATTGAAATCGGGCCTCGAACGCGGTTATAAGTGTCGGGGACAATTTGCCGTCGATGTGTGAAAAACTTTGCCGCTGCCGTAAGGCTGGCTTTCCATCGATGGCGCGTTGCGCGTAACACAGCGGCAATTTTCGTTTTTTATAATTGGGGTAACCTGCCCGCCGCATCTGTTGCTTCTGTGGGTGCGGAGGGGACGGTTACATGGCGTGCTACCGCTATAGTTATGCGCAAACCGGATGACTACATCCGTGCTATAAATTTTGTGTTAAACTGAACTTCGATGCCCCTTGTCCCGGGGGACCTGGAGTTTTTGTAATACCGTGCCGACGCCTAGCCCCGGTGACCCTTTTTTCGAATTGCTGGCCGAAACCTTGGAGAATTTGGACCGCCCCGCTCGCGGACAATTTCTTCAGCGGTTTTTCAAAACTATTGCCCAGCTCGATTTAACCGAAACCTCCGCTCTCGATTACTGGGACCGCATTCTCGAACGCCGCCGCGAGCTCACCGACGCTTTGGGAACTCCAGTTTCGCTCAAGACGGGTATGGTCGACGTTCTGGCTTCCATGAGTTATCTCCGCTTGCCCATTTTGATGGAGTACGAGGACCTTAAAAAACTTCAGATCAATGCGGTCACCGATCCTCTCACAGGCCTTTACAACAGGCGCCTGTTCGAGGAGCAGTTTGAAAGGGAACTCAATCGCGCCCAGCGCTACGATCAGCATCTTGCTCTGGTAACTTTGGACTTGCACCGCTTCAAAGAAGTAAACGATCTCTACGGCCACCCGCGCGGCGACGCCTTGCTGCAGGTGGCCGCCACCACCCTTAAGAAGTCGCTGCGAACCTCCGACTACGCCTTTCGGATCGGGGGCGATGAGTTTGCTCTCTTGCTGGTTCAATCTGATACCGAACAGGCCGGCACTCTCGCACGGCGACTTCGCACAAACTTCGCAACCGCAATCGAGCCCATGCAAATGAGCGTCGGCCTGGGCCTGGATTTTGGCGTGTCCGTTTATCCCCTCGATGGCGATCAAAGAGAGGCCTTGATCCGCATCGCGGACGAGCGCCTGTACGAAATGAAACGTGTGCTTAGATCGCAGGCCCCGCCCGCATCAGAGACCCCCGCCGCACCCGCAGCACTCATCCGCTCCCGCTGCGCTCCCCTCGCAGTCCCCAGAGTCGCCCTCGCCCCGTCATCCCGTTCGGGGGCGGCCTGAGCGGCGCCGGTGGAAACTCATCCTCCGACGCCCATGCGTCAGGCCCTCGGCAATAATTTTTTCCACGGTCTTGCGAAACCTGTTTTCTCCGGGACCAGAACGGAGAAAGTGGGAGCGCGTATCGCTGGCGGGAACCCGCGCCCATGCCGAACTAACCGACCATGGGACTGGCATCGTCAAGGTCCTGGATTTGGGCTACGGTGGCGTGGCTCTTGAATTTGGCGTTGGCGAGGATTTTGGCGCGATGTTTTTCGCCGTTTTGCGGGTGCCCATTTTGCCGCCGGTGCGGGTAAGCTTAAAGCGGCTTTATCAAGTCCCACGTGAAGATGGGCAGATGCGCGTAGGTGCGCATTCATTACCTAGCGCCACTTTTAGAGTATTTCCTGTCCAAGCCGGCAACACCGTACTCCCGCCGCGGTTCCGAGCCACCAATAGCAGCGCCCGTGGCACGCGCACCGGTCCCGGCCACCGGCGCATTCGCGCCAGTTCGAGTGTCTCGCCCCGGGCGTATGTAATTACGCGCAGCGCATAGGTTGCGCATTCAACCCGGCGCCGCTTAGAGTATTTCGTGCTAGCGCTTGCCGCGCCATGCTCCTGCCGCAGCTCCCGAGCCACGAATAGCAGCGCCTGCTGCACGCGCGCCAGCCCCAGGCCCCAGCGCACCCGCGCCTGTTCGAGTGTCTCGCCCCGGGCGTATAGAATTATGCGTAAGCAAAATCCGTCGTCGTCCGTCGCAAACGCTACAGGAGAAATGCGCAATTCCGCTCGCAGCGCCTCGCCCGGTTCGCGCTCGAGCAGTTGGGCAGCCGCCGGGCCAGCTCTTCATGCGGCCCGCATCCAAAATTGGTTGATTCCTGCAGGAAAATCACGTCGATGTAGGAGGCAAAAATCTTGCTTTCGGCGCCGCCGCCCTCTGTGCTGCTCCAAATCTTGCACGCGAACGTGGCAAAGACCGAGCCGCTGGCGTTGACGTTGGCCAGAAACGAGCGCAGCGGAGCGTGCTCTCGTGCCGCGGCGATCCGCTCGATGGCCCCTGGATCGGCATGCAGGTTGAAGCGATCGGCGCCCATCACCGACCGATTCGCGCCACTGTCGGATGCCACGACAACATACATAACCCGTCACTATACCGCAAAGGTATTGCCGCCAGGAAACAGTTGCACTGCCCAGTGGCGTCGGTAGCAGTAAAATATTTCTTAACACGGCGTAAGCGACGGACCTCATACATATCTCGGGATTTGGCCTTGGCAGCTCAATGAGCCGGAGCCGGTTCCAGCCCATCCTTCTGGTAGCCGGCCTCGATTTCAGGTGACGAGAGGTATTTCACCAGGGCCTTGGCGGCCTCCGCGTCCCTGACGTGGGTAGAGATGAACGCCACTAGCTCTACCGGAGGCGCAAACTGCTTCGGCAGAGGTCCCACGGTGTCCAGACTGGAATTGCTGAGCATCTCGTTGCGATAGAAAATACAGAGGTCGGCCTCGCCCTTAGCCACAAAACCCGCCACCACGTTCGAGGTTGCGCCGAGCTTGGTCTTCGAGCCGATTAGATCGATGACCCCCAGCTTCTGTAGCGCCTCCCGCGCCGCGAAGCCGTCGCTTCCTACCGTGGGATCCACATACGCGATGGTCTGCAGCCGCAAGCAGTGCTTGTTTCAATGCTCCTGCCGTGGAGATGTCGGGCTGCGGCGCGCCCTTTTTAACCCCGACCGCCAAGGTCAGCCTCGCCAGCGTTGTGGCGCTCTGGGGGTCGATGTTGCCCGAAGCGAGCGCTTCCGGGTAGGGTGGCAGCAGAATGGACACGTCGAACATTTCGCCGCGAGCCACCTGCTCTCTCGTCCCCAAACCCCTGCCGTGCGTTACGGTGACTTTGTAGCCTGTCTTGCTTTCGAAGCCTGGGACCAGCTTATCTAACGATCCCCGAAACGGGTTCGGCACCAGGAGACTGACTTCGGTTTGGGCGCACGCGCTTGACGAAATGCCGAGCAAAAGCGCGCCGACAGCTATTAACGATAAAAGGTATTTCACGGATTGCTCCTTGATGCCCGGCCATTCGGCTTCCTGCTCCATTTCGATTTTCCGCCACTCGCGGGAGCCGGCGACACCGAGGCATCCCCAATTCTCAGCTTACCTTCGGACCGCCCGGAAAGGTCGTGTTATACACCGGAAACCCTGCGGCGTAGACCAAATTGTTCCGCGCGCCACATCATCATTCAATTAGCGACGTTCAGCCCCGCCCGGCCATCAGTGTCCGAATCCCCGTTCGGCCATCGGTGTTCGGCCATCGCTGTGAACGTTAATCATCGATGGGCGCGAATCGTGCTTTCAACATTAATGCTGACGGCGAAAGCGTCCGTCAGATGGGACGGAGGTTTGAGGCGCTGTCCGACTAAGAAAATCCTCGCCCCGAGCCCGCCGGTCTTTTACGCTTTACGCCTCTTTCCCCACTCGTGCATTCTTGGAACAGGCACGAAAACAGGAATATCGTTGGCGGACGATTTTAGTGTTCAATTGCAGCATCGAAAGTACGAACCTTCGGAGCACAAAAATGAAAAGGTTACCCCTGTTTGCAGGCGCTCTGCTGGCCCTGGTTGGCTTTCTCCCGAGCTTCTGTTTCTCCCAATCTGAAGCCAGCCTGGCCTCAAACAATGCGCGCTTGACTGTCCCCGCCGCCGATGGACTGTCCCAAGACGCCGTTTCCGACGCGACCCTCACAGCAGGTGGAGATCAGCCGGGGGCCCCGTCCGCTCCGGAACCAGCCGCGCTCCCCGCTCAGGTGGCGAGCACTTCGGAGGGGCCCAGGGTGGGGATCGGCGTCAGGTTTTCGACGTTGGGGCTGGGCGGTGAGGTTGCGGTCCGAGTGCTCAACCGAGTGAATGTGCGAGTGGGGGGCAGTGCACTCAGCATCAGTCACAGCGTCAAGATCAATGGTATTAACTATGCCGGACAAGCGCGGTTCCGATCGGCGGAAGCACATCTGGATTTTTTTCTCGTGGGCTCTTTTCACGTCAGTCCCGGACTATTGGTCTATAACGGTAACAATGCCAATGTGAATATTTCGATTCCTGGCGGGCAGACATTCACCATTGGTGGCACAACTTACGAAAGTGGTGACGCCACCAGTGCGAACGGCCCCATTGCCGGTAACCTGACGGTCAAATTCAAAAGGGTCGCACCGGAAATCCTCATTGGTACGGGAAATCTGGTTCCTCGCGGCCACAGGAGGCATTGGAGTATCAATTCGGACTTTGGATTCGACTACGAGGGATCGCCAAAAATAGGTTTCGGACTGGCCGGCAGCGCATGCCTGCCCCCCAGCAGCACAGGCCTCTTGTGCGCGAACGCCGCCACCGATCCCATCGTACAAGCTAATATTAAAGCGCAGCAGGCGAAATACAACCATAACGCGTCGGCTAAATTCTACTACTCTCTCTGGCCCGTATTCTCGACCGGTTTCAGCTACAGTTTCTGACCCCAATGTGCCGTTGAATTCCTGTGGTGCTGATTCCCCGGGTCAATCGGCGCAGCCTCACCCTCCCCCTGGAAACGCCGTATTGTCTTTCGATATTCATAAGCGTGAGCATCATCACAGAACAGCCTTCGGCCGTCGCCAGTTAGTACGCCATTCCGTAATCCTACGTATGCCATTCCCAACGAAAATGAAAAATTTGCGTCAGCCGGACAGGCCGCATATTGGAACCATGTTGGTCGGTCAGAATGCTGAGAAGCCCACCCGGCAGTGATTATAAGCTGCAAATCACGCTACACCACCGGTGCCCAAAAGCGCGGCGACCGCAAAAAATCTCGTTGCCGGCGGCGCGTATTTGGAAACTTCGCAGGATGCGCGTATAATAAGCGGTTGTCGCTGGCCAAGCGACGCGGCTGTAGTTCCGCATCACGCGGAAGCCGCGCAGACCGGCCGGCGCATTGGAGTCCCCATGAAACCCGGTATTCACCCCGATTATCACGAAGTCACCGTGCATTGCGCCTGCGGCAGCAGTTTCAAGACCCGTTCCACCCACAAGGGCGACTTGGTCCGCGTGGAAATCTGCTCGAGCTGCCATCCCTTCTTCACCGGCAAACAGAAGCTTTTGGATACTGCCGGCCGCGTCGAGCGCTTTAACCGCAAGTACGCCAAGGCGGCCGAAGCCGTGGAAGCCGCGAAGGCCAAAAAGAAATAACGCCAATTCGCCTGGCGGCGCTGTCCCGCGGCATGCCGGCGGTGTAAAATCTTCGCGGAGCATAGCCACGCCTTCGCCATCCACTTCTCAAAATCAAAACCAGGGCGCGGCGATGCGCGCCCCCGCTGCCGGACAGACTGCCGAGCCTATCGGCGGGCCGCCCTCTGATCGGCTCGGCGAGCCCGCCGCTGGGCCCATTGTCGAGCCGGCCGTCCCGCGCGTCACGCTGCGCAATTCCTTCGCGCATCCGTACGACTCGGCCATCGCCGCCGCGCGCACCTGCTATGCCCCGCGCCTGATTTCGCCCGAGGAAATCACCGACAAGCAGCGCACCACCATCGGCGCGGCCACCTTCTTCGCCGGCCATCACACCGTTTATCAGCACGCGCATTTTGAATTCGGTCTCGAAAACGTCAGCCGCCAGTTCGTCTGGTCGTTTCTGCACGCGCATCCTTTTTATAATTCCGAGCAGCAAAGCCAGCGCTACGTGCGCCTCGATCGCGCCCTGGCTTACATTCCGTCTCTCGGCAATTTCCCGGGAGCGCCGAAATCCCCAGCGCCACAGAAATATTCGAGCGCGCCGTCGCCCGCGCCTGGTCCGCGTATCGCGAACTCACAGCGCTTCTGCAGGACGACGCGCGCCAAATTCTCGGCGACATCTGGCACTTAGGGCCGATGTCCCACCCCCGCCGCAAGGATAAAGTCGAGCGGCAGGCCGAAAAGCGCGCCATCGAAGTGGCCCGTTACGTTTTGCCCGTCGCCGCGGCCACCACCATGGTGCACACGATTTCCGGCATCGTCTTGCACCGCCTGTGGCGCATGCAATCCGCTTCCGACACGCCCGCATGAGGCGCGCCTGGTGATCGGCGAAATGGTCGCGCGCGTGCGCGAAGTCGATCCGCAATTTTTCGATCGCTTCAGCTCCGCGCCCCTCGAAGAGCCGCCCGAATGGCAATCTCCGTCTGGCGACGCGGAAGCGCAGGCGCGCGAATTCGATGCGCAGCTCGCGGGACACACTTCGCGCCTGGTCGATTATTCCGCCGGCGCGCCGCGCGTGATGGCCGCGGCGTATCGCGCCGTCGTCGGACTCACCGAACCGCAGTGCTCCGACGCCGAGGCGCTCGACCGCATGCTCAATCCCGCAACAAATCCCTATCGCCTGGAAATTCTCAACGTCGGCGTGCACGCGCCGCTGATGCGCCCCTTGCAGCACGCCAATTTCACCTTCGCCAAAAAAATCAGCCACACCGCCGATAGCCAGGATCAGCGCCATCGCATGGTGCCCGGATCGCGGCCGCTGCTGGTGCTCACCGATACGCGCGCGCCCGATTTCATCACGCCGATGCTGATCAAGGGGAATGCGCGCGCCCGCGAAGTTTACGAGCGCGCCATGTCCGACGCGTGGGAAGCGAAAAACGCATTGCTCGATCGCGGCGTGCCGCGCGAATTCGCGCTCTACTTGCTGCCCAACGCGAAAGCGATTCGCCTGGTCGAATCAGGATCGCTGCTGCACCTGCTGCACAAGTGGACCATGCGCACCTGCTTCAACGCGCAGGAAGAAATTTACCAGGCCTCCATGGAAGAGGTCGCGCAGGTCCGCGCCGCGCTTCCGGAAATCGGCCGCTACATCGGGCCGCCCTGCTACGTGCGCGCGGGAATCGCGAGCCCGATTTGCACGGAAGGTTCGCATTTCTGCGGCATAAAAGTTTGGCAGGAGTTTCCGAATATCGAGCGGCGCATATGACGCGGCAGGGTACGCTCGCATATTATTTAGCCGCCTGGGTGATCGGCTGCTTCATCGTGTCGCTGCTGGTGTGGGTCATCGCGGTGGCGTCCGGGCAGCCGCCGCGCGCGGCCATGCTGCTGGAGATGTATTTTTTCGCGCTCGTGTTTGGCGCCGTGGACGCTCTCCTGTTCGCGTTCTTGTTGCGGCGCATCATGCGCTGGTGGGGAACGCATGCGCTATGGCTCTGGCTGCTGGCTGGAGCGGGCGTGGGATTCGCGCTAATCCTGCTGCTGGCCGAAGCCAATACCGCGTGGATCAATTGGAATGCTCCCGTGAACGGGGCCATCCATATTTTTCTCGAAGCGCTGCTGGCCGCTCCCAGCGCCTTGCGATATGGCGGCTTGTGGCAAGTGCCCATCGAAGGCGCGGCCATGGCCGCGGTGCTCTGCCTGGTCGATCGCGCCTTCAATCCCGCCGCTCGCTGTTTCCGGCGCCGCTGCGCGGCGACCTCGGACGCGACGCACGCCCGCGTCTGAATTTCCCACTCGGTCATAAAGCCTGCTCTCTATTTTCGGCGCCCGTGCCGATCATCAATTTGGCGCCCTTACCGGGCGTCAATTTAGCGTCCTCTCCGGGCGCGCGCCGCGAACGCGATTCGCGTTTGCAGTTGCTGTTGCAGCGGGCGCCCCTCGCTTTCCGCAAAAGCGGGGCTCTTTCCGAGCCGTGGAATCGCTCCAACTTTCACGCACCACTCGCGCGCGAGTGTAAAGGATGTCCTGATAACACGGTGCCAAGAATGTCTTGAGACTGAGCACACTCCTGGCTGTTCGCCCTTCACAAATGTTTCCGTGCAACCTCGCCGCCGCAGCGCCAATGCCGCATCACCCCCAGTAGCACAGTCATTCCTGGCTGTGCGCTTTTCACCCAAAGCCGCACACGGTCTCCAAAAGCCAAAGTGGGCCGCACTTCGCGCTATCGAGGCACGCATCGAAAACGAGAAATCGCTTGCCGGGAGCATTCCCAGAACTCTTTATTCGAGCCCCGACCGTGCGTGGAAGCGAGCCAAACAGTCGCCAAGTAACAAAAATACTTTTTCCCGCAGGATGCCAGTGTGGCAAGTTCCGTTCATAGTAAGTCATTTCGCGGGTGGCCCATGTTTCGCTCTGGAAACGTGGGGCTTTTTCCTCAACTATTGTGTGAACCTGCGGGCTCCGCCCATTTTTTTGCTCGGCAAATTGGATTTCGACCAACCCCCGCCGCCATTCGAAACGCCCCGTATTCGAAATATATAACCGATCAGTAAAATATTTACAAGTTGCCAACTTGATGATAAAATGTATTGTGACACTCGAACATCAGTCCCTCTTCCGTCAACCAACGGCGCCTTCCGCGCATCATTACGCTTCCCCAGCTAGCCGCGCCAATTGCCAAATTCCCTTTTTCGACTCCACAAACCGCTCGTCGCACTTCGCTCCCAACCGCCCGTCACAACTCCTGTGCTTTCATATCCATACGAACTGCTCGCGGGATATCCGCTTTGCTTTGATATCCTTACAAAAACATAGGGGGGGAGGGGTCAAACTGCACCACAATTGTGCAATTTTTAAGCCCCTGTCAGCTTTCAAAAATAACCCAGCCGAAAAATCATCGCGCCCACCAGCGCCTTTCGCAGTTTCGCTCTCCCCGCCTCTTCCGGTAGAGTACACGGGCCACGGGTGTGGGCTCTACTTGGACGCGCAATTAATGAGGGGCGAAGTGCGCGGCCAAGCACGCGGAAAGGCGCGCCCATGAATCCGACCGATGAAAATAGGCATCACCTGCTATCCCACCTACGGCGGCTCCGGAGTCGTGGCCACCGAGCTTGGCATGGAGCTGGCCGCGCGCGGCCACGACATCCACTTCATCAGTTACGCTCCGCCCGTGCGCCTGAATCCCGGCACCGAAAACATCGCCTTCCACGAAGTCGAAATCTCGAATTATCCGCTTTTCGATCACGCGCCCTACTCGCTGGCCCTCGCCGTCAAAATGATGGAGGTGGCCGAATCCGAGCATCTCGACCTGCTGCACGTCCACTACGCCATCCCGCACTCGGTGAGCGCGCTGCTGGCGCGGGCGATGGCCGCTCCCCGGCGCTTGCCGTTCATCACCACGCTCCACGGCACCGACATCACCCTGGTCGGCAATGATCGCAGCTTCCTGCCCATCACGAAATTCTCCATCGAGCAATCCGACGGCGTCACCGCCATCTCCCATTACCTGAAAACAGCCACGCTCGAGGAATTCGACATCAAGCGCCCCATCGAGGTGATTCCCAATTTCGTCAATTGCGATCTCTACTCCCGCAAGGACGATCCCGCGCTGCGCGCCGAGTGGGCGCCCAATGGCGAGCCCATCCTGATGCACCTGTCGAATTTCCGTCCCGTGAAGCGCGTCACCGATGCCGTCGAGATTTTCGCCTTGGTCCGACAAAAAATGCCCGCCAAGCTCGTCCTGATCGGCGATGGCCCCGATCGCGGCGCCGTCGAGTGGATGATTCGCCAGAAAAAATTGACGAAGGATGTTTTCCTGCTCGGCAAGCAGGACCGCGTCTACGAAAAGCTCAGTGTCGCCGACCTGTTCCTCCTGCCTTCCGATCTCGAATCCTTTGGCCTTGCGGCTCTCGAAGCCATGGCCTGCGAAGTTCCCGTGATCGCCACCAACGTCGGCGGCCTGCCCGAAGTGGTCGAGCATGGCGTGGATGGTTTTCTCGTGCCGCCGCGCGACGTTGCCGCCGCCGCCAAATTCGCCATCGAAATCCTCTCGCGCCCCGACCGCGGCCGCGAAATGGGCCGCCTCGCCCGCGAAAATGCGCAGCGCAAGTACTGCGCCAACGACGTAATTCCCCAATACGAGGCCTATTACCGCCAGGTGCTGAGCCGAGTCCGCGGCCCCGAACGCGCCCAATACCAACGCGGCGAATACGCCCAAAGCGGACGCCCCTCAGCGCATGAGCCCCATCGCGCGCATGAGCGCCCTCAGCCTATGAGCGAAGCACCGCCGCAGGCGCCGCGCCAGCCGGAGCAACTGGTTCGCGGCATGGGCCTGTCGAGCGCCGTCTCGCTGAACATGCTGGACATGATCGGCGTCGGCCCGTTCATCACCCTGCCGCTGGTGGTCGCCGCGATGCACGGGCCGCAGGCCATTCTCGGCTGGATCGTCGGCGCGGGTCTCGCGATGTGCGACGGACTGGTGATCGCCGAACTGGGCGCCTCCATGCCCACCGCCGGCGGCTCCTACGAATATCTGAAACAAATCTACGGGCCGCAACGGCTTCGGGCGCCTGGTGTCGTTTCTGTTTATCTGGCAACTGACCTTCAGTGCGCCGCTCTCGATCGCTTCGGGATGCATTGGACTCGCGGCGTACGCGGGATTTATCTGGCCCAATTTGCGCGGCATCCTCTTCCAGCATAATTTTCATCTGGGCTTGCCGCTGCTCGGCAGCCTCGAAGCTAACATCGTGATTACGCCCGGCACCTGGGTGGCGATGGGCAGCTGCCTGCTGGGCGTGGTGCTGCTCTATCGGGGCATCTCCAGTGTCGGGCGGCTTTCCAAATGGCTTTGGGGCGGCGTGCTGCTCACCCTCGCGTGGGTGATTTCCGCGGGCGTCACGCATTTTCACGCCGCGCAGGCGTTTAACTTTCCCGCCGGGCGCATTCGCGTTATCCACGGGATTTTTTACCGGCCTGGGCTCCGCCATGCTCATCACCACCTACGATTACTGGGGCTACTACAACATTTGCTATCTCGCGGGCGAGGTGCGCCAGCCGGAGAAAAACATTCCGCGCGCCGTGCTCATTTCGATTTCGCTGGTGGCGGTAATTTATTTGCTGATGAACGTAAGCGTGCTCGGCGTAATTCCCTGGCAGGAATTTGCGAGCCACTCCGGCGCCGACGCGCGCTCCTCGGTGATTTCCTTCTTCATGCAGCGCATTTACGGCGGTTGGGCGGGGAAAGTCGTCACCGGGCTGATCATCTGGACGGCATTTGGATCGGTGTTTTCGCTGCTCCTGGGATATTCGCGCGTCCCTTACGCCGCCGCGCTCGACGGAAACTATTTCGCGCGTTTTTGCGCGCCTGCACCCGCGCCACCGATTTCCTTACGTTTCGCTGCTGGTTCTGGGAGCCGTGGCCACCGCGTTTTGCGTTTTGCAACTGGCCGACGTGATTGCCGCTCTGGTGGTGATCCGCCTGCTCCTGCAATTTCTGCTGCAGGAAATTGGCCTTCTGATTCTGCGCCGCGCAGCATCCCGAGATGCCGCGCCCCTTCCGCATGTGGTTTTATCCCCTCCCCGCACTGCTGGCGACCGCCGGCTTTGTCTACATCCTGATTTCGCGCCCCAATTTTTTGAAGGAAATCCGCTATGCGGCGGTCCTGCTCTTTTTTGGTTTGTTGCTCTACTTCGTGCGTGCGGCGCGCCGCGGCGAATGGCCCTGGAAGCGCCGTCCCATACACGAATTAGGTCCGGAGGCGCCCCTCGCAATGACAAAGCGAAAATCACGCACCAATCGCCGCAGCTTTAGCCCGGTACGCTCGCAGCGCAGGTCATGCGGACCAAGGCGCAACCCAGCGTTCCACTACCTGATGTTTTGGCGGGGATGCTAGAATTAGTCAGCGAACAGCGATTCGGCTCAGAAGCGCCGAAACAACTCGCAAGGTAAAGCAGTTTCCTCCAACGGCGATATGGTGCAAATGGTTAGCACACGGCCCTCTCAAGGCTGAAATCCGGGTTCGAGTCCCGGTATCGCTACCAAACCTCAAAAAGCCCAATAAAAACGCCAGATCGGCTGTCGGGTTTACGTTTTCGAGAACAGCAGCCGCTGGTTTTCCCCTTTTCTCCCCATTCAAGGTTAGAGGAGAGGGAAATGGCAATTCGCACCGTACCCATCAAAATTAGGATGACGTATTGCGTCCAAATCGGAAATTTCGGCTTGAGGATTCCAATTTAAGATGAGCAGATCAATTCTTGCGAGGTGAAGGAGGTGAAGAATGTCTATTGGCAAACGTGCAGCAGCGGAGTTCTTCGGCACTTTCTGGTTGGTCTTCGGCGGTTGTGGTAGCGCAGTGCTAGCAGCAGCTTTCCCCAACCTGGGGATTGGCTTTGCCGGCGTTGCCCTGGCCTTCGGCCTGACGGTGCTGACCATGGCCTATGCCATCGGGCACATCTCCGGATGCCATTTAAATCCAGCTGTTTCCGTTGGACTGTTCGCGGGCAAACGATTCCCTGCGGTGGAAATTTTGCCCTATGTAATCGCCCAAGTCGCAGGAGGCATTTGCGGGGCGGCCGTCCTCTATGTGATTGCTCGCGGCAAAGCTGGTTTTGACCTGAGCGGGGGCTTTGCTTCCAACGGGTATGCCGACCATTCTCCCGGGGGATATTCTCTTCTCGCGTGTTTCGTTGCGGAGACAGTCCTAACGATGTTTTTCTTGCTCATCATCATGGGCTCGACCGATAAGCGCGCCCCTCGAGGTTTTGCGCCAATCGCGATCGGTTTGGGATTAACCCTGATTCATCTCATTGGAATACCAGTCACCAATCTCTCTGTCAATCCTGCGCGAAGCACGGGACCAGCCATATTCGTCGGCGGATGGGCTGTAGGACAGCTTTGGTTGTTTTGGGTAGCCCCTATTCTCGGTGCGGCTATCGGAGGGATCATCTACAGCGTTCTATTCGACGAAACGCCCATCGCGAGTTAGCAAGCCGTAAAAGCAACGGCTCAAGGAGCGGTTCTTTTGTATGGTGTCCTACGCTGATCCTCATGCGACGCTAGCGTGCCTACAATGATAGCTAAAGACGAGCACGAGGCTATTTTGTTTAATGGCGTCACTCTTGAGCGGCGCAGCCGGCCAGCGGGGAAGTTGTCGGCCTCTAGTAGTGTGGCAGCGTCGGGCACTGAGCCTCCCGCCGGCCGCAGCGACGTCGGCGGGAGGCGACCCTAATTTAGCGGTGCAACTGGCCATCAGGCGAAAAGAAGGGACGGCTCCTGCCGTTCCGGAAGTGGGCCTCGGCTCCAGGCTGTCCAACCAGCTGCCGCGTGCCACCTTGGACCGCGAGATAAGCGAGATGGGGTGTCGGCGTGCGTTGCGCCACGACGAATCGCTACGTGAATGGATTTTTCGCACCACGCTCGACTGCGGCCAGATGGGCTGCACGTCCGTAAGGCTCAAGCCGAATCGCTCTCCAACCAGGAAGGTGATTGATTGCCGGCCACCGGATGCCGCGTAGGTCGATAAAGGGGCCAACTGACGACAAATGGGAGTGGCCCTGCCGAACTTTCTCAGGATTTGGACCGTTACGCGAGCCTCTGGAGAGATTTACGCAAAGCGACCGCTTGAGCGCTGATTTATCTCTGGAGATCTTCCCGGAGCCGCCAAAAAGGCCATACCGTCAAAACCCTGCGCGGAACATTGCACACTGAAGCGGTCGGGTATAAGTTATTGTTCGGCCGGGAGGTCGAAAACGGAAATCCCGACTTAACGCGCTATTGGGCGATTCGCCTATTCTTGACATTCAAGTAAGTGAATGGCCGCACTGTTTGTAGGAGGAAAATCATGATCAAACGAGATTTCTCGTCGCACAGCGATCAAGGGCGGAGCGGCGTTGGTTGGGCTTGCCGCGCTGGGGATTCCGGCATGGATGTCGCCCGCGCTGGCGCAATCTGAAGAGGTGGTTCCGTGGACCGATGTCCCCGATGGCTTCGATCCGGCTGCGGGAACGGGTCCGCACAGCTTGGACACGCGGACCATCCAGAAATCCTCGTTCATCACGCCGGTCGATGATTTCTTTGCCGTGCAGCACTACGGCCCGACGCAGGTGGATCCCGCCAGTTACAAACTCCGCTTGAGCGGCCTGGTCAACAAGCCGCTGGAACTTAGCCTCGAAGAGTTGAAGCGGCGGCCTCGCACGGAGCTCATCGCTGGCTTTGAGTGTTCCGGCAACAATCCCGCGCGCTTGAATACGCTGGTGGGCAATGCGCGCTGGGCCGGAACCAGCGTGGCCGCGCTCCTCAAGGACGCCGGACTCAAGTCCACCGCGACGGGAAGTGGTCTTCTTCGGCGCGGACCACGGAACGGAAGAGATCGTTCACGGCGGCGGCCAGCCGCAAAAATACGAACAGAACTTTGCCAGAAGCCTCGCGCTGGAAGACGCGATGAATCCGGACGTCCTTCTCGTGTGGGAGATGAACGGCGTTCCGTTGCCTGCGAAGAATGGCGGGCCGGTCCGTTTGCTCGTGCCCGGCTGGTACGGCATCTGCAATGCGAAGTGGCTGAACCACATCCAGATTCAGGATTCGCGCTTCATGGGACGCTTCATGGCGCGCGACTACGTCACGCTCATGGAGAAGAAGGACGGAGATCAGACCATCTGGGAAGAGACGTCGGTCAGCCGCATCCAGCTGAAGTCCATGGTCGCCCGGCTCACGCGCAATGGCGGCAAGTTCGTGGCCACCGGCTTCGCGCTGAACGATGGAACGCCGCTGCGCTCCGTGGAAATTCGCGTCGATAACGGACCCTGGCAGCCCGCCACGATGGACCGCGAAAATACGAAATATTCCTGGAAGCTATTCACCTATGAGTTCGCCGCGCCCGCGCCCGGCGATCACACGATCGTCTCTCGCGCCACCGACGTGAATGGCACCGTGCAGCCCGAGGAAGCCGACTTGCAATCGAAGAAGTCTCGCTGGGAGAACAACGGGCAGTTCGTGCGAAAATTTAAGGTCTAGCCGAAACGCCGCGCCCGCGCGTGCGCCAAAACGATTCGTAGCGGCAACCTCCTTCGGCAACTGGCTTTTCCCGCCGGAGCACCTTCCGTCTATAACGACGTTGGCTCCGTACTCGGCTCTGGTTTTTTCTTAGAATCGCCTGTTGGCAGTATACTCTCGCCACTTCCGGTTGGCCGGGAGCGCCAGTGCTGGACCGAAGTGAATCAACCATGATCGGACAGACCATCTCGCACTATCGCATCCTCTCGCAGCTCGGTGGCGGCGGGATGGGTGTGGTCTACGAAGCCGAAGACCTCAAGCTGCACCGCCATGTCGCGCTGAAGTTCCTGCCTCCAGAGATGGAGAACGATCCTGCTGCCCGCGAACGATTCCAGCGGGAAGCGTTCGCTGCCTCCGCGCTCAATCACCCGAACATCTGCACGATTTACGAGATCGACGAAGCGAACGGCCAGCACTTCATTGCCATGGAGTTGCTGCAAGGACAGACGCTCAAGCATCGGATCAGCGGAAAGCCTTTCGCTATCGAACAGTTGCTGGAGCTGGGAGCGGAGATTGTCGATGCGCTGGACG
Source organism: uncultured Acidobacteriota bacterium (assembly GCA_963828935.1). Classification (GTDB taxonomy): domain Bacteria; phylum Acidobacteriota; class Terriglobia; order Acidiferrales; family UBA7541; genus Palsa-189. Next base: position 107,177 of record CAWHGP010000002.1, read on the forward strand.
CCGCACACGCCAAGGGGATTGTGCACCGGGACATCAAGCCCGCGAACATTTTCGTTACCGATCGCGGGCACGCCAAGATTCTGGACTTTGGGTTGGCGAAGCTGACGGCTCAGCCGAAGTCTGTTCCGCCAGGAATTGGACAATCAATGTCTACAGGAACGACAGAAGTTCCTGAGGAGCAACTGACCAGTCCGGGCACGACGCTGGGCACGGTGGCCTACATGTCGCCGGAGCAGGCGCGAGGCGAAGAATTGGACGCACGGACGGACCTGTTCTCGTTTGGCGTGGTGCTGTACGAGATGGCGACTGGAAGACTGCCGTTTTCAGGCAACACCTCCGCGGTCATCTTTGGTGCGATCCTCCACACGGCACCCACGCCGCCGACACGACTGAATCCAGAACTCCCGCCTAAGTTGGAAGAGATCATCACTAAGGCGATGGAGAAGGACCGCGAACGTGCGATATCAGCACGCATCGGAAATGCGAGCCGATCTCAAGCGGCTGAAACGCGATACAGATTCGAGTCGAACGATCGATTGGCTACATCGGTTGCCGAAGCACGCTGCTCAGCCGTGGTGGCGCAGTAGGGTGGTGCTGGGGATTGCGGCGGTTGTTCTGCTGGCTTTGCTGGCGGGTGCGGGCTGGTTCTACAGGTCGCGCACGGGTGGCGGCGAAACGATTGATTCGCTGGCGGTGCTGCCCTTCGTGAACGCCAGCGGCGATCCGAACACGGAATACCTGAGCGACGGGATCACCGAGAGCCTCATCAACAGCCTGTCGCAGTTGCCGCAGCTCGAGGTGATGTCACGAGATTCCGCGTTTCATTACAAGGGGAAGGACACTGATGCCGAAACAGTGGGCGCGCAGCTGGGCGTGCGAGCTGTCTTCAAGGGCCGGGTCATGCAGCGCGGCGACAACCTGGCCATCAGCGCCGAACTGATTGACGCCCGAGACAACAGCCACATCTGGGGCCAGCAGTACAGCCGGAAGGCGTCGGATATTTTTGCTCTGCAGGGCGACATCGCCAAGGAGATGACCTACCGCGCTGCGGATGCGCCTGACGGGCGAAGACGAAAAGCGCATGGCCAAAAGCTACACCGCGAATCCCGAAGCCTATCAGGACTATCTGAAAGGCCGCTACTGGTGGAACAAAGAGAACCGAGGAGGGATTCAACAAGGGCATCGAATATTTTCAGCAGGCGATCGCAAAAGATCCCACCTACGCCCTGGCTTATTCCGGCTTGGCCGATTGCTACAGTCTGCTTGCAGACTACGGTTTTGTTGCCCCAAAGGAGGCTTATCCGAAAGCCAAGGAGGCCGCGCTGAAGGCGCTGGAAATAGATGACACGCTCGCCGAAGCCATGCCTCGCTGGCATGGGTCAAAACATTCTATGACTGGGACTGGTCAGGCGGCGAGAAGGAATTCCAGCGAGCCATCGAGCTCAATCCGGCCTATGCGACCGCCCATTTCTGGCACGCCTTAGCTCTGGAGAGACTGGGCCGTTTTGAAGAAGCCATCGCGGAGACAAAACGAGCCCTGGAACTTGATCCACTCTCGCTCATCATCAATAGGATTCTTGGGAGACGTCATTCTACTATGCGCGGCAATATGACCAGGCGATCGAGCAAGAGCGGAAGACACTGGAGTTGGACCCGAACTTCGCTTCTGGCGCACGATGCGCCTTGGCCTGGCCTATGTCCAAAAATCCATGTACAAGGAGGGCATCGCGGAGTTTGAAAAGGCGCTGGCGATCTCTCCTCGGCAACCCAGTAGCACTATCGGGCCTCGGATACGCCTATGCGGTGGCGGGTAGAAGAGCCGAGGCGCAGAAGGTGCTCGATCAATTGAACGAGACTCTCGAAGCAAAAGTATGTTCCGGCAGATGTCCAGAGCCGCGATCTATGTGGGCCTTGGGGAGAAGGACAAGGCATTCGAGTGGCTGGAAAAGGCTTATGAGGATCGCTCGATAGTAATTGCGTTTGTCACGCATTAAAGTGGACCCAGTCTACGATCCCCTGCGCTCCGACCCGCGCTTCGCCGACCTGCTCCGCCGCATGAACCTTGACTAACGATCGGCGATAGCATCTCCCCCCAGCCGTAATCTATGCTCGAAATCAAGGCAGCACGACCTTTTGGACCTTTAATGCGAATTCGGGTCTGGCGGGTCCTGCACCGGTGGATCCAAACCCTGTAGACATGCCTACTGGGGAAATGCGCCGCCATTAGCAATTGAAGGCTCGTTCGTAGGCGGCTTTCACGCATCTCTTGTCTTGCAGCGACAAGGTCGTTCTCGTCGCTGAGGTCTAGTTAAGGGATAGACCCACAGCGCGTTCGTATGCACGCATTCGAACGCCATATTCTTATCTATCTGACATAAAGTCGCACGGTCAGAAACAGGAGGTGCTGCGCGCAAACTGAATTAATATTCTGGCGGTTATCAAGTTGCTGAGGCTCGCCTCGGGAAGAATGACTGGGAGAAACGTCATGGTTGAAGCGGCCAAAAGTCTGTTCCTGATTCTTAGTGCGCTATTTCCTATCGTTGACCCGTTGGGTGGAAGCCCCGTCTTTCTAGCTATGACGAGGGAATACTCACCGGCTACACGGAAAGCATTGTCTTTGCGGATTGCGATGAACAGCTTCTTCTTGCTGGTGGGATCGTACTTCATCGGGACACATATCCTCTCTTTCTTTGGAATTTCGTTGCCGGTGGTCCAAGTGGGCGGAGGATTGATAGTCATCTCAACCGGTTGGGCGCTGTTGAAGCAGGGCAATGACGAGGACGAGAAGGGCATGAAGAAGAATATTCAGCCGGTGGACCCATTCCGCAACGCTTTTTATCCCTTGACGTTACCATTGACGGTTGGACCAGGATCGATCTCGGTGGCGATCACTCTGGGTGCGAATGCCCCACGCCATCAAGGGCTCAACCTCCTCATCATTTTGACTGCAATTGTCGGCTCTGCTCTGCTCGCTGCCAGCATCTTTCTTTGCTACGGATTTGCAGATCGCCTGGGAAGGATAATCGGCGCGACCGGAATGACCGTGATAATACAACTTACGTCGTTCCTGCTCGTGTGCATCGGTGTGCAGATCCTGTGGAATGGCGCTAGGGCACTTCTGGTTTCACTTCCCTTGCACATGCGCTGAGCGAGGCAACAGTTGACCTTGGAGTTAGGGATTCGGGTGCATGGGAGAGAGTTTCAACGGTACGGAGAGCCCTACGGAATGGCTGGAAAATAGCTGGCGAAAACGTGGTCAAGTCCATCGCAATGACATGGTAGGCCCGCGGGGACTCGAACTCCAGACCTCTACCGTGTCAAAGGCCAGCTAGCCAGCACTTGAACAACTTACATGACGACGGGGACCGCCTAAGTACGTGGAAATACGTGCAAGACAAAGTTTCAACGGTACGGGGAGCGGTACGAGAGGTTTGACGTGTCGGCCAAGATCTTCAATGACCATTTCTCGCCATGCTTATGAGGCAGGCACCCCATCGGGAGTAGCGTGCGTCGCGGATGACCTATTTGGTGTCCGTATGTGGACTCGATGTCAAATTTGAGACCTGCGGCATGTAGTTCATTGTTGGTCTGAATTTCCACAATTCCTTTGAATTCAGGGCATGGATTTAACGTCCTATTTCGACGCCCCGTGGCGGGAGAATTGCTTTTGGTGACGATACCTGCCGAGGCCGAAGACGGGAGAGGATGCCATGGCAAAAACCGATAGCCCAAAGTTCTACGAGCGATTGAACGAGCAGCGTTGCTCATTTTGCGATGGACGAAATCGGCGGACGGCGAAAACGTGGTGCTTAAGATATTGCCGAATCGCACCTCGGAAGCTCGAGAAGGGCGTTCCATGAAATGCTGCGACCGAACTCGGCTCCTAATGAGTACGATGGCAGGAATCGCTGTGTTAGTTACGGCGATCTTGCTTGCCTCGCGCTCTGCATGGGCGCTCCTGCGAATCCTTCACAGGGTACGAGCATTTTCAAGCCGGAGTCGACACCTGCCGACTCGATCTTTCGTTTGTCGCTTTTGGTTCTCACGGTTACAGGTCTCATTTTTTTAATTGTCTTCGGCTTGCTTTCTTATTCCGTCGTGAAATTTCGCAGGCGCCGCGGCGACGATGGGCGTGAGCCTCCGCAAGTCTACGGCAGCAATCAGATCGAGCTCGCCTGGACGGTGATTCCGGTTCTCATTGTGCTGGTGCTCGTCATGGCTACGGCGCGTGTGATCCATGCCATTCAGGACGCGCGCATGCCCAAGGGAGCAATCGAGGTGATCGCCATCGGCCATCAGTTCTGGTGGGAATTTCGGTACCCCACACTTGGGGTGGTCACTGCAAACGAAGTGCATGTTCCGGTCAGCGATCCCGCGCATCCCACGCCCACTTTCTTGAAATTGCTTTCCGCGGACACGGACCACAGCTTTTGGGTTCCGCGTCTGGCAGGAAAGACAGATTTAATTCCGAATCGCGTCAACAAAATTTGGATCGACCCGCATGAAGTTGGACTTTATCTCGGCCAATGCGCCCAGTATTGCGGGACGCAACACGCGAAGATGCTCCTGCGAGTTTACGTCGATTCACCGGAACGATTCGAGCAATGGGTCCAGCAAGAACAGAGACCGGCACGGTCGAGCGACGCGGTGAATGAAGGCCGCCGAATTTTTGAGACTACTGCTTGCATCAACTGCCATACCATTTCTGGAACGGTAGCGGACGGCCGTTTTGGCCCTGATCTAACTCATTTGATGAGCCGGGATACGATCGCCTCGGGCGCCGCGCCAAATACTCCCGCAAATCTCAAGGCTTGGATTCAAGCGCCCGACGCCATCAAGCCCGGCTCGTTAATGCCGGCAATGAAATTAAGCGATCACGATTTGGACGCGGTCACGACGTACCTCGAGACGCTTCGATAAAAAGGCATAGGCATGGCCTCAGAAACAATTGCGGTCAATGTATTCGACCACGGCGCACGGCCGATCGGCGACCGGCTTCACAACTGGGTTGTCACCGTAGATCACAAGAAACTGGGGATTCTATACATCATGTACGGGCTGGTGTTTCTTGTCATTGGTGGAATTGAAGCGACGATCATGCGGATACAGCTGATCGTTCCACACAACCATTTCGTTTCACCTCAAGTTTTCAACCGCATGTTTACGATGCATGGCACGACGATGATCTTTTTCGTCGTCATGCCGATCTTGTTTGGCTTCGGCACATATTTGATTCCCTTGATGATTGGCACTCGAGATATGGCCTTTCCGCGACTGAACGCCTTCAGCTTTTGGCTTACCGCTTTCGGAGGTGTGCTCCTTTACTTCAGCTTCATCGGTGGAAATGGGCTTTACGGCGCCGGGAACGCGCCGGACGTGGGATGGTTCGCCTACGCGCCGCTTACTTCGCGCGCATTCTCCCCGGGGCACAGCACTGATTTTTGGACCCTGGGTCTGCTCGTCTCCGGGTTCGGTAGCATCGGAACGGCGGTCAATTTCATAACCACGATTTTGTGCATGCGCTGCCCGGGGATGACGCTCGGGAAAATGCCGCTGCTGGCGTGGCTAAACCTGGTCATGGGCGGGATGGTCATTCTGGCGATCTCGCCGCTTACCGCGGCACAGATCATGCTCTCCGTCGATCGGTATCTCGGCGGGCACTTCTTTGACACCCAGGCGGGAGGCTCGGCGGTTCTTTGGATGCACTTTTTTTGGATTTTCGGCCACCCGGAAGTCTACATCCTGGTAGTTCCGGCCTTTGCCTTCGCTTCCGAAATCATCCCGGTGTTCTCTCGAAAACCGATCTTTGGGTATCCGGTGATGGTTGCGGCGACGGTCTGCATCGGGTTCATCAGCTTTAGCGTCTGGGCTCACCACATGTTTACGGTCGGGAATGAGTTCCTACGGAAACACCTTCTTCACCGTCACCACAATGATTATCGCCGTTCCTACCGGGATCAAGATCTTCAATTGGATCGGGACGATGTGGGGCGGCAAGATTCAGTTCAAAGCTCCGATGCTCTTCTGCATCGGTTTTCTGTTCCAATTCCTGATCGCAGGTCTAACAGGAATCATGCTGGGTGCGTCACCATTCGACTGGCAGCTCGGCAACTCCTATTTTGTGGTGGCGCATTTTCATTACGTCATCGTTGGGGGAATTCTCTTCACCATCTTCGGGGCCTTCTATTACTGGTTCCCGAAAATGAGCGGCCGGATGTACAACGAGACTCTTGCCAAATGGCATTTCTGGCTATTTTTAATCGGCTTCCATCTGACATTTCGATTTCATGCACATCCCGGGCATTTTGGGAATGCCGCGCCGGATCTACACCTACGAGCCCGGACGCGGATGGGAAATCTGGAACTTGATCGTCACCATCGGCGTGGTCTTTCAGATCGCCGGGGTGCTGGTGTTTGTCTTCAATTTGCTGCGGTCGCTGGTCAAAGGGGAAGCCGCCGGAGAGCGATCCCTGGGACGCGTGGACGCTCGAGTGGTCCACGAGTTCGCCCCCGCCCGAATACAACTTCGCCAAGATTCCCGTTGTCAGAAGCCGGCGTCCACTTTGGGACATCAAGCATCCGGAAGATCCGGATTGGAAGTACGAATAGACAGGAGAACTCGATTGAGCAGCGCGGCAATTACACGACCATCGATTGAGCCTGAGTGGGTTCTTCCTTCGCGCGGGCGCGTGGGAATGTTTTCTCTGATTGCCGCTGAAGCCGCGATCTTCACGATTTTCGTGGTCGCCTACATTTTTTATATCGGGCAAGAGCCTGTCGGGTCCCATGCCAAAGGACGTGCTCGAACTTCCGATCTTTAACACCATCTGCCTGCTATCAAGCAGTCTGACGATTCATCTGGCCGTCAGGGCTCTGCGAAACGCGAAGATCGGCGCGTTTGGATTGTGGTGGTTCGTGACGATCGCACTGGGCGCGATTTTTCTGGTCGGAACGGGCCGTGAATGGCATCACCTGATTTTCGATGAGGGCTTAACGATCAGCACCAATCTTTTTGGCACGACGTATTACTCGCTCGTCGGGCTGCACGCTTTTCACGTCACCGTGGGTCTGGTCGTTCTCACCATCGGCATGATTTTCACATTTTTAGGCAAGGTAAAGCCGGAGCACAGCGAGCGGGCCGGAGTCTTTTCATTGTATTGGCATTTTGTGGATGCGGTCTGGGTGATTGTTTTCACCGTGGTTTACGTCATCGGGCGCTGAAGAAAGCGGAGTCACACATGGTTTCAACCGATGCGCAAGCGCACACACCTGAGGCGACGCCAGGAACGGTCAATCTGCCGGCGCCGACGCCCTGGCCCGTCATCCTTGCGTTTGGCATCACTCTGCTTTTTGCCGGGCTGGTCACGAGCCCTTCGGTCAGCATTCTCGGAGCGATTCTCTTTGTGACCGGCTGTGTCGGATGGTTCCGCGACGTTCTTCCGCAGGAGAAGGAAGAGACGGTCGACGTGAAAGCCGAAGTGACGGTGATCTCTCCTTCCCATCGCGAAATCGAAAGGCTGCCGATTGCACCAGATCTCCCCCGAGCCCTGCTGCCGCTCGAAACCTATCCAGTGTCTGCAGGAATTAAAGGTGGGCTGGCTGGCAGCGTGGCCATGGCGGTGCTCGCATGCCTTTACGGCCTTCTCAAGCAAGGAAGCATTTGGTATCCGATCAACTTGCTTGCAGCCACGGGCTACGCTCAATCCCTCAAAATCGGAACGGCATCGCTCGACGCAGTTCCATTTGGGCAGCTTCGCCATGGCTGTTTTCATTCATCTGATCACCTCGCTTTTAGTGGGCTTACTGTACGGAGCCATGCTACCGATGTTTCCACGCCGACCGATTCTTCTGGGAGGCGTCTTAGCGCCGATTCTGTGGACAGGATTGCTCCACAGCGTCTTAGGGCTGATAAACCCACTGCTCGACGCGCGTATTGATTGGCCGTGGTTTATCGCTTCACAGTTTGCTTTTGGAATCGTCGCGGGATTGGTTGTGGTGCGTCAGGAGCGAGTGCCTACACGCCAGTTCGTCCCTTTTATTATTCGTGCGGGTATTGAGGCCCCAGGAATGATGGAAGAAAAACCAGGGGAGGACGGATCGCAATGAGATTCCCCTTGATCATTCTCGGAGCGGTTGGCCTGACCGCAGCCGGTTTGTACGGATGCGCGAAGGCACCGGGGCGGCCGGTTCCCAGTGAGATGCCCATCGTTCCGAGTGAAATTTCAGATTTCAGTACCCTGTACGAAGCAGAACTGCTCCGGTTGTCACGGCCAAGAAGGAAGTGGCGGAGCTGCGATCGCTCTCGCCAATCCCGTGTACCTGGCGATTGCAGACGATGCCATCCTGCGTCAGGCGACGGCGAGTGGAATTTCTGGAACCTCAATGCCTGCTTTTGCGCAGAGCGCCGGCGGCATGCTTACCGATAAACAGGTCGATGTGATTGTGGGCGGGATTCGTAAACGTTGGTCGAGGCCAGATGTTCTCGAGCGGCGCCGACGCGCCACCGTACTCCTCAGCGACCCCCGGCGATTCCACGCGCGGGTCGACACGTCTTTGCTACGTACTGCTCCTCCTGCCATGGCGCCGGAGGCCGGGGGGGACAAAAGGCAAGTTCGATCGTGGATGGATCCTTCCTCGCGTTACTGAACGATCAAGAACTGCGGACAATTGTGATCGTGGGACGCCCTGAACTAGGCGCGCCCGACTGGCGAGGCGACGTCCCAGGGAAGCCGATGTCGTCGCAGGATGTCTCCGACGTCGTGGCGTGGCTTGCCTCGCAGCGGCCGAAATTCCCCGGCCAGCCTTTTCCAACGACTGCAAAAGTGATCGGAGAAATTCAATGACTCTGGCGCCTGGAATCACGAGGCGTGATCTTTTCATGAGGCTCGGGATTCTGTTCAACGGCATCGTCGGTGTGATTCTGGCCGTGCCGATCGTGCGCTATCTCCTCTCTCCCGTTACACGCGAGCGGAAACGTTGGCTACGATTCGTGGATTCCTCTCGGTAACCTCGAACAGTTTCCTTCGGGGGAGACTCGCCTGGCCACGTATCGAAATCCTGTGGTGAATCCATGGGATGGTGATACCGCAGACATCGCCTGCTGGGTTCGCAATGTGGATGGGCAAACGTTTCAGGTCTTTGCGATTAATTGCGCGCACCTCGGGTGTCCTGTCCGGTGGTTCCCGCAATCCAGCCTTTTCATGTGCCCCTGCCACGGTGGCGTGTATTACCAGGACGGCTCCCGCGCTTCCGGCCCTCCTGAACGTGGATTGTTCGAATACCACTACAGAATTGAGAGCGGCAAGCTGTTGATCAAAGCCGGCGAGATGCCCACGCCAGGCCAGACTTCCAATATCGTTCGAGAGATACGAGCATGCGTCTGATCAAATCCATCGGCGAGTGGCTCGACGCGCGTCTCCAGCTGGGCTCATCCATCCGCGAGACCGCAGAACATCCCGTTCCGCGCGAAACCGCGAGCTGGTTTTACGTTTTTGGCAGCGCCGCGTTCGTAGTGTTCCTGCTGCAAATCGTTACCGGCATCATGCTGGCGATCATTTACGTGCCTTCCGCTGGTGAAGCTTGGAACAGTCTTCAGACTCTCAATCACAATGTCGCGCTTGGTTGGTTCATTCGAGGCCTGCATGGCTGGGGCTCGAACTTTATGGTTGCGATCGTTCTAATCCACATGGTCCAGGTCTTTCTATTTGGGGCGTACAAATATCCGCGCGAACTGACCTGGATAGTGGGCGTGTTTCTCTTGCTCGTGACTCTGGGCATGGCCTTCACAGGCCAGGTTCTGAGATTCGACCAGGACGCCTATTGGGGTCTTGGGATCGGAGCATCGATTGCCAGCCGCGTCCCATTGATGGGACCTTTGATCGTCAACTTAATGCTGGGCGGGCCGATTATCGCAGGAGCAACACTTTCGCGATTCTTTGCGCTACATGTATTCGTGGTTCCCGGTCTTCTCATCATGTTTGTTGCCGTTCACCTCCTGATGGTTCTGAAACTCGGAATCAACGAGTGGCCGATGCCCGGACGCGTGGTCCGCAAGGCCACCTATATTCAGGACTATCACGAGCTGACGAAAAAGGATGGTTTGCCTTTCGTTCCCGGAGCGCAGTTTGGAAAGACCTCTTCTTCGCGGCCTTCATCTTGCTTTCGATCGCTGCCTGCGCCGCCTACTTCGGTCCTTTTGGCCCATCGGGCCCGCCGGATCCCACGATCATTCAAACCGCGCCGCGCCCGGATTATTTTTTCTTGTGGCTTTATGCGGTGCTCTCGCTTTTGCCGCCCTCCATGGAGACTCCCGCGCTGCTGATCGGGCCCGTGGTCGTAATCGTCGCACTTCTGCTCTTGCCCTTCATTTCCGGCGAAGGTGAAAAAAGCTGGCGGCGCAGGCCGACCGCTGTACTCACGATTCTATTGGTGGCCGTTGCGCTAGGAACGTTTACGCGCCTCGCCGGAAACGCGCCGTGGAGCCCCGTAATGGACGCGTGGAGCGGTATTCCGATTCCGTCCGAGTTTCTGCGCAACCGGTCCGCGCTCGAGCGGCAAGGTGCTCTGGTTTTTCAGGTGAAGCAATGTCACAACTGCCACTCTCTAGGCGATCAAGGCGGAAAGCGCGGCCCTGCACTCGACGCCGTGGCCGTGCGATTGACACAGGACCAACTAATTCGCCAGGTGATCCAGGGCGGTGGCAACATGCCCGCTTACGGCAAGAATTTGAGCCCTGCCGAGACCACGGCTCTTGTCGCATTCCTTGAGACGTTGCATCCTGCGGGACAATCGCCGGCACGGAACGCCTCGCGTGCCATTGCGCTCGGAACCGAGCCTGCAGCGCCGCCTTCGATTGATCAATGAGATTTGCAATATGAGTATTGCACGACACCAATGACACCGGACGCTCAAGCTATTCTCGAATCTTGGTCTGCTCCCGTCGGGGTGAACGTGTCGCTGTGTCTCGCAGTTCTGATCTATTCGATAGGCTGGGTTCGCCTGCGCGTTGCTTTCCGAAACCTAATTTCAGCTTGGCGGCTTGCCGCATTTCTTGCTGGAATTGTTTCACTATGGATCGCAATTGGCTCCCCCGTGGAAGCATTTGATGATGTTTCACTCACCGTTCACATGGTGCAGCATCTCTTGCTGATGGTGATCGCCCCTCCTTTGATTCTGCTGGGTGCGCCAACGCTTCCGCTCCTTCAGGGGCTCCCAAGGTGGATGGCTCGCTGCATCGTCGCCCCATTTCTCCGGTGGGACTGGGTGAAACGGTTCGGACACCTTATCACGCATCCGGCGATTTGCTGGCTCGCGGCGACGCTCGCTTTGATCGGATGGCATGTTCCGGCGGTGTTTGAGCTGGCATTGCGGTCACGGATGGTGGCATGAATTCGAGCACGCGTCCTTTTTCGGTACGGGTCTTCTGTTCTGGTGGCCCGTAATTCAGCCGTGGCCGAGTACAGCAAGGTGGCCTCGGTGGTCCATTCCCTTGTACCTTTTCTTTGCCACGTTACCATGTGACGCGCTTTCCGGGTTTCTCGTATTCTGTGATCGAGTCGTTTACCCGTCTTATCTTTCCGCACCTCAAATCTTGACCATCTCGCCGCTCCAAGACCAGGAATGCGCGGCCGCCATGATGTGGACCTGCGTGACGATTATTTTTCTAGTTCCGGCGGTTATTGTCACGATCCAAATTCTTTCGCCGGAAAGTGTGCCGTCGCAGGGGCAAACATGCGTCCGATTGAACGGAATCGCAGGCCAGCCGATTGATTCCTCGAAGCCGGAGGTCATTTAAGGTGAGGATGGCATCCGAACCCAAAATTGCCGTGTTAGACGTAGCGGAAGTCGCGCGGCCCGTACCAGCGATCCGGTTGTGGGCAACGCTTTCGGATTATTGGGCACTGACCAAACCGGAAGTGAATTTTCTAATTCTCGTCACAACGCTTGCAGGTTTCTATTTGGCATCCAAACCTGGCTATGCCGGATTCCGGGCATTGCTGGCGATTCATACTCTGTTGGGTGCGCTGCTGGTAGCCGCAGGTACCGGCACGCTGAATCAGTTCCTTGAGCGCTCGTTCGATGCGCAGATGCGAAGGACAGCGCGGCGCCCTCTGGCCTCGGGAAGGCTAACGGCTTCTCACGTTCTCTGGTTTGGAATTTTATTGTCCTTGGCAGGTACGGTGTACTTGGCTCTCGCCGTAAATGTTCTGACATCTTTGCTGGCGGTCATCACGCTCCTGAGCTACCTCTTCTTGTACACGCCGCTCAAGCGAAAAACGCCGCTGTGCACTTTGATTGGCGCTTTTCCTGGTGCTGTACCTCCGTTGATTGGTTGGGCTGCGGCACGTGGCCGGCTAGATCCGGAAGCTTGGGTGCTTTACGCCGTGGTCTTCCTGTGGCAGTTCCCGCACTTTATGGCTATTGCCTGGATGTATCGCGAAGACTACTCACGCGCTGGATACCTGGTCCTACCGTCGAGCGAGCTGCGGGATCGTTTTGTCATCTGGCAGAGCTTCGTCCTTTCGCTGGTTCTCGTCCCAGTCAGCTTAATCCCGACGATTACCGGCGAATTAGGGCTCGTCTATTCGGCCGGTGCCATTCTGTTTAGTTCGATCTTTCTTTATTCCAGCGCACGCTTTGCTTTTTACAGGTCGAGTGTCATGGCGCGACAACTGCTCGCCACTTCGATTATTTATCTTCCGCTAGTTTTCATTCTGATGGTGCTCGATAAGAAATGACTTTGGTCGTAATGCTGTCGATAAGTCGAAGAACACCTCAGGCTGTGTCTTTGTAAACGGCACGATCGCAGACGTAATCGCCTATTCCACGCGGACTCTGACATTGCGCAACTCGGCACCCTGGCCATCTGTTTTGAGCATCGCGCCCAATGACGCAGCACATTAGAATTCGTGAGTTCCCCGATGAGCTCAGATCCCTCTCTTTGGACACCCGTCGGCCCGTGGTCACTTCGGCAAAGGCCATCTCAGGCGTGTGTGCCACGTTCGTGCTTTCCTCGCCTGGGATTACGAGTCTCTCTCAGTCATTACACCCTTCGCACTTGGGTTGCTTCGTTCCAAAGCGGGGAGGAACTTATGCGATATTGGAAATTTCTTGCCCTTCCTGCCGTAGCTGTGGTTTTGCTGAGCATTCCGCGCACCGCACATCCACAGGTCTCAATCAATATCGGCGCAGAACCGGACTGCCCGTATGGCTATTACGATTTTGCCCCATACGACTGCGCCCCATACGGGTACTACGGGCCCGAGTGGTTCAGCGGCGGCGTGTTCATCGGAGCCGGCCCTTGGTTCCATGGCTCCCACGACTTTCAGGGCCACGTTGATAAGCGCTTCGATCCACATCACGGCTACGTTGGTCCACATCCGGACCGTGGAGACAAGCCCTTTAATCACTTCCACGGAAACGAGATGCGTGATGGGCGCGGCCACGCGGGCGGAGGCCATCGCTAGAAACAGGGAATCTAGAGAATTGCCCGACATATATCCGCGAGTGGATTCTGAGAGAACCACTGAGCGGTATTGTCGGTGCGTTCGTCCCATAGATTGTTTTACGGGTAGCCTTCACCCCTAATCGAAAGCAAGGCATGAACCTCTCTTCACACTCGGTCAAGTGGTTGCGACCCCCGGTGCGCTGGCCGCGCTTGAAAAAGCGGGCAAGCAGCCGGGGGAGTTTCCTGCCCGCCATGTCCACAGGAATTGGTAATTCATTTGTCCTTTACCTCGCTATATACTTCGGCGATGAAGCGGCTTTTGCTTTGTGGTGTGTCGCCCTTGGTCGTCGCATCATACGGAGCGGTCAGGTTCGCGGCTAGAACATCGTCGAGCGATTTACCTTGATCGACCAACTTCTTCGTCTTTGCCATGATATCGACGACCATGGCGCGATAGGGAAGTAGTTCCGCCTTCTTGACCATCGTGCCGTGGCCAGTAATGAGTGTCGTGTCGGGGCCGGCAATGGTCTCGATCATGTCGATCGCGGTGATCATGCCCTTGATGGATCCGCCATTGGCCTGATCGGCGAAGGGATAACCGAAATTGCGGTAGAAATCGCCGATATACATCGCGTTTGCGTGCTCGAACCGGACCACCGTGTCGCCGCCGGTATGAGACGCCGGAACGGGAATCAAATCGACCACTTCGCCGTCCAGATGGATCGTTACGGCGGCTGGCGCCCGGCCTGCCCAACCGATAGGTCACCACGGGAACGCCGGCCGGATCGGGCGCGGCAGCCGGGGTACCGTCGGCCCGGCGGGGCGGGCGCAGCATTTCATCGCGCAGTTCCTCGCGCGAGAAGATCAAGGCTCCCTGCTTCGCGAAGAAGGGATCTCCGCCCGTGTGATCAGCATGAATATGCGAGTTGACCACAATTCGAATGGGCGCGGAGCTGAAGGTTCTGATCGTCTGCAGAACTTTTTCGTGCAGCTCCTCGTCCTGGGAGTCGACCATCAGGATGCCGTCAGGGCCGAAGAGTACGGCCACCCTGCCTCCGGCCGCGTCAGGGTGGGTCGTATCAAGATCGGGCGAACCCTGCAAGATGTAAAGGTTCGGCGCTAACTTGGCCGTCACCGAAATCTCGATCTTGTCCCATTGTGCAAATGAGCGTCCTTGTCCGGGTCCCTGTGGTTTCTGTTCCTGTGCCCAAACGATCGCGGGGATAACCGCCATCGCGCCCAGCCCTGCCAATAATAATCCGATACGTTTCATTGGCCCTATCCTTTCCGTTTGAAGCTCCGGGTTGACGTTTCTCCGATGACTAAAGCCTGCCAGTTTATGCTCGTTTATGGCGAGAGGGGGCCGCGAATGACATGGGCCGAGCGAGCCAAGGCAGGCGGTGAAGCCCGGCACTTCCAGCGGCGTCCAAGGCGGAATCCTGAAGTGGGCGACGCAGGGCAGGCCCTCAGGGGCAAAAACATGATATGGGCACGAACGTTAGAGGTGCAGCCAATCGGTATTCGTGACGGGCGCCCAAACTTCCAAAGCGGCTCTTCTCTAAATTTTCCAATCGGGCGTGGCAACGTAGGCGCGGTTGATGTCGGACACCTTCTGCGTGCCGCAATTGCCCATCGCCAGTTTCAGTTCGCCCTGCAGGATTTCGAGCACGCGATCGACGCCGGCCTGGCCGAACGCTCCCAATCCCCAGAGGTAGGGACGCCCGATCCCCACGGCCTTTGCGCCCAGCGCCAGCGCCTTGAAAACATCGGTGCCGCGGCGAATGCCGCCGTCGACGAACACCGGAATGCGGTTGCCCACTTCGGCCACCACTTCGGGCAGCGCCTCGATCGTCGCGCGCAAGGTTTCCGTGGCGCGTCCGCCGTGGTTCGATACGAGTATGCCGTCGACGCCGTGCTCGACGCATAGCCGCGCATCCTCGCGCGTGTCGATTCCCTTGATGATGAATTTGCCCTTCCAGAATTTGCGCAGCCGGTCCACAAACGCCCAGTCCATGGCGGGATTCTGCGTGCGCACGCCGGTCATGTCGATGCCGTCGTACATGGGGCGTTCGTGCGGCCGTGGGGCCATCCGCGCTTTCATGGCAGGTGGTGCACTGGCTGCAGGTCCTTCGGGCGCGTGCGCAGGAAGGTTTCGCTGTTGCGGCCGGTGGTGTTATCCACGGTGAGGGCGATCACCGAGCATCCCGCGGCTTCGACGCGCTGCAGGATTTTTTCGCAGGCATCCCAGGTGTTCGGCGCATAGAGCTGCTGCCACACCGGGCGGCCCAGCGCCTTGTTGACGTCTTCGACGGCGGTCGAGGTCGCCGTAGACAGAAACTGCAGCGTGCCGCGCGCCTTGGCTGCGCGCGCGACGGCCAATTCGCCGTCCGGGGAAAACGCTTTGTGGCCGGATGTCGGGCACAGGAAGATCGGGCTGTTGTAGACGGTGCCGAACAGCTCGACGCGCATGTCGACTTTGGTGGCGTCGCGCAGACGGCGCGGACGCAACTGGACGTGCTGGTATCCTTCGCGATTGGCGCGCAGCGTGCCGTCGTCGTCCACGCCGCTCACCATGTAGGCCCAATGGCCGGCCAGCACTTTGCGGTGAGCGGCTTCCTCGAAATCGAGAACGTCGAGGGCCTCGGCCGGGCTGGTGATGACGTCGGAAGCCTCCTGGCTGTTCTGCGCAAAGACCCTCCGTTCGAGGAATGCCGCGACTCCGCCGAGCGCGGCGACATAGGGGCTTGCGGCCAGAAATTTCAGAAATTCACGACGTGCCGTGGACGTGGAGGTATGTTGTCTCATGATGATTGCGCATGGTAACGCTGTTCATGCTTCCTGACAATGCCGGTGGGACTTCGTCACGACTGTGCCGCTCACGCTGCTCACGCCGGCAAATCTGTTCGCAGCCAATTATCTGAGTGATGCGATCGTGCTGGAAGCGTGGTTGGCGTCACTAAGAACATTGCGTTGCTCTATCAGCAGCGCGGATAGTGGCGAAGACGTGGCATGGCTGAGGCTCGCGAACTGGGACCGAACATGCGTAGAAACGTTTGAACGTGACAAAAATGAGATAACTCGCGATATCGAACCAGCAAGACCGGGACTCCAGTCGAAGGGAAGCGCCGTAAATCGTTGGTGGCTATTCGCCAAGTGCTGACAAGCTCTAATGATTCTCTGTCGAGTCACTTCCTCAGTTACTCCACTTTATCTGGCAGTTATGTTCATAAGCCCCGGACTTCGTGACAATGTAACTTGTTGACTAAAGAGGCTGAGAAAACGCAAAACTCGCGTTCACAAATCATGAGCATTTTGAAACATTACCAAAAATGATAAAGAGCTACTCAGCGTGCCCAGTTGCGTCTGGAGCAGATGGTAAGATCGAGCCCGCACCGACCACAGTGGACCACTTGCGAATTCTCCACGAGGTGACCAGACCACTTCTGACGTAAGGGTCTGCCACCACGAATCGCTCCGCAGCATTCCTTTCTGGTCCGTTAAAAATGAGTACAGCGCCATCCACGGGATCAGCGAGAGCGCCCGCCAGAACGATTTCGCCCCGTTCATGAGCTTCTCGGACCTTCTTAAGGTGCTCACTGCGGTAGGGAGTTCGTTGGTTTACAAAATCATCAGCGATCTCATAGAACAAAATGTAATGCACGCGGTCTCCCATCATTGAATGGCTTCACTCTATGATATCGAGCCAGCGAGGACCACGGCAGCTCGATCAGCGTTAGAAAATCATTCAGTTAGCGCGTTTTATTGGCTTTCAGCAATATTCGGATAAGGAATTGCCGGTATCGCTACCAATTCCTTGTGGCCGAAATTAATGCTGCCGAAATTATTTCCCTCAAGAAGTAGCCCGCACGCTGCGCGTTGGGACGCGCGGCGCGGCACGGAAATTGCTTCTAGTGGGCTTGTTGAAATGCCTGTTTCAAGGCCGCGCCAATTTGGTCGAGGCACTTTTTGCCGGTGTCGAGTGCGCCGGCCATCAGGAAGAAGCCGTGAATCACGTTGGGGTAAACAATTTCGTCGGCTCGAACTCCGGCGGCTTTCAAATTCTCCGTGTAGTGTAGATCCTCATCGAGCACCGGATCACCCGCATCCGTAAGGATCAAGGCCGGGGGCAGCTTTCGCAAATCAGCGTTCAGGGGTGAAGTATAGGGATTTCCCGGATTCGTGTTGACGGGCACGTAGGAGGCCCACTGCACAAGCATAGCGTCATTGGTCATTAGCGGATCGTGAGCTTCCACCCAGGAATGCGTGAGCATCGAGCGAGTCCAGGATCGGATAGATGAGCACCTGATAGATCAGGCGCGGGCCGCCTTGATCGCGCGCCATAAGCGTAACGACGGCCGCGAGGTTGCCGCCTGCGCCGTCGCCGCCGACGGCGATTCGACTGGCATCGCCGCCGATCTCGGCGGCATGATTCGCCACCCATTTCGTGGCTGCATAAGCGTCATCGGTAGCCGCCGGATAAGGGTGCTCCGGCGCCAGCCGGTAGGCGACCGAGACAACCAGGCACTCACAACGATTGGCTATGGCACGTAAGGGCGGGTCGTGCGTGTCAAGATTTCCGGTGACGAAGCCGCCACCGTGGAAGAATACGAATACCGGCAACCCGCCTCCGGCGCGTGGTGCATACAAACGGATCGGAATATTTCCCGCAGGGCCCGGAATCTGGCGATCCTCTACCTGGAAGACGTGTTCGGGGGGCCCGGCAAATTGCGCGTAGAAGAGGTAGGCTTTACGCGCCTCTTCCAAATTCTGCGGATGCAGAACCCCAGCCGCGTTCATCTTGGCAATAATGGCCTTCACTTGCGGGTCGGTGGGCGGCTGCGGAGGGGGCGGTGGCTCTCCGGGAGGCTTCACCGGCTGGCCTGGCAAATTCCGAGGATCGTCGCTGCCCGGCCCCGCGACCTGGGCCGACGCACGAACGGGTGATAGCAGAAAACAGAGCAGCGCGAAAATCAGCCCGGAGAATAATACATTCCCATTCGAGGTTTTTCGACGCATCGGAAATCCCTCCCTTTGAATTTAAGCGCCATAACACCGGCGGCAGCAATATCGGCGATACGCCGGCGTGACAGGCTTCACTCCTTAGATGCCGCCGAGAAGACAACGGCATCAACGCGAGAACTTCGGCGGGGGCTTGGGGCCAACAGTTCGTTACTAAATGAAGCGACTCGCGCCGAGGACGAGTCCCAGCGTTAATGCGGCGATTGCGATCTCCCCTACCGCGCCTACCAGGAACGGTCGCAGCCCCTGCTTGCGCATATCACCAATGTTGGTGCGCAGGCCGACTCCGGCGAACGTCAGCAGGAACGCCCAGCGCGAAAGATTCGCCAGATTGCCGAGCTGCGCTCCGCTGAAAACACTGGCCGTGGCCAGCGCCGAAATCAGCAGGAAGCCAAGCACGAACTTGGGAAACTTCTGCCAAAGGAACGCCGCCTTGTTTCCAACGCCCGCAGTATGCTGCTTGCGTGCCCAATGAATCGCGTAACCCAGTACTACGAAACCGATCATGGCGTTGCGCGCGGTCTTGGCGAGCACGGCGACCTTGCCGGCGGCGTCGGAGATACAGGGCCCCGGCCGCGGTGGCTTCCGCGGTGTTGTCCACGCCCAGCCCCGCCCATATGCCGTAGCTGGTGTCACTCATACCCAGCGCGTGGCCGATCAGCGGGAAAGTAAATAGCGCCACTGCGCCCAGCGCGAGCACGGCAGCGATGGCGTAGGATGAATCTTCCTCATCGGCGTCGATGGCGCCTTGCGCCGCGATGATCGCGGAGACGCCGCAGATCGACGACCCGATGGCTAATAGGTCGGTGAGCTTCGGACTCAAGCCAAAAGCCCTGCCGAGTGCGGTCATAAAAAGGAGGGACACGGTGATCTCGATGGCGACCAAAACCAGGGTCACGCTGCCCAGTTTCAGGACGTCGCCCAGAATAAACCGCGAGCCCAGCAGCACGATCCCGGTCTTAAGCCAAAATTCGTAGGTAGCCAGGCCGGGCCGGAACATGGCGGGGATACCCACAGTGTTGGAAATCACCAGGCCGATTAAGATTGCCCACAGAACGTACTCGATGTTCGGGAGCGTCATATGGTGCGCCTTGCCGTAGCGCGCGATCGACTGCTCTATGACCTTGCCCGCCCATCCGACTGCGGCGAGAAGGAGCAGGCCCGGCAGCAGGCGCGCGGCACGCTTGAATAGATTATCCTGATACTCAGTGGCGGAGAGAGCGATGGAACTTGCCATTTGATTTTTCTCCTGGAGATGAATTCTCTGATTCGAGTATCGCGTTACCACGAGACATGCTTGATCCAACCCACCCAGACCAGCAGGGCGAGCCCGAGTGCCAATGCCACCGCCCAACCATCGAGCGAAATTCCAAGACCAGCGGCTTTTGCCGCTACTTTGGCTGTTTCGGTTTTTTGCGACACGTTTGTCTCTCCTTCGACTGTGCGAAGGCCGATACAGCGCTTGATTTCCGGGGGGCGGGCGGTACTAAAAGAAAAGCCCGCCCACCGGCATTGCGCCGATGACCGGGCATTTTATTCCGAACCGTTATTACAATTCGAGGAGCATTCGGACCGCACCCAGGCATCGGTTGTTCGCCGTTTGACAACACGGCGTGCAACAATCATTACAGCAGATACATATGCCCCGACGTCCGGCCGCGGTGCAGGGCGACGCCGCCAGGTTACGCCAAGTCGTTGTGAATTTGGCAGGGAATTCGATCAAATTCACCGAGAGCGGCGAGATAGAAGTAAAAGTTCAAGTGCAGGAACGAAACGTCGAAGGCGTGACCCCTGCGGTTCAGCGTCCGGGATACGGGGATTGGAATTTCCATTGAGAAAGAGCAAAGGATTTTCGATGTTTCTCCCAGGCGGATTCCTCGACCACGCGCAAATACGGTGGTACGGGGCTGGGGTTAACGATCGCGGCACAACTAGTAGGCCTGATGGGCGGAAAAATCTGGATGGACACACGCCGGAGCTGGATGGGTTTGCGACGACGAGGATCATACGCGAGCAGGAAAAAACGACGGGCACGCAAATCGCCATCGTCGCGTTGACGGCTCTGGCGATGCAAGGCGACGCGGAACGCTGCCTGGCTTGCGGGATGGACGGATATGTGTCGAAGCCTATCAAGCTGGACGAACTGTTTTCGGTCATCGAGAATGTTCTGGCGTCACTCGGGGCCAAGGCGGCTGGCCCCGCCCGGAACTAGCGCCGAGTAAAGGGGCGCCAGGCATCCGCCGGCGCATACTTTCGTTCCCTCAAAACGGACATTCTGTTATTCTCTGACGGGGTATTGGCATGAGGTTGCTCACCCGGATTTCCCTGCTATTTGTCCTTTTAGGTTTTAGCGTCGCTGTGTTTGCCCTGCAGCGCAATGGCTATGGGGGCCGTTACGACAGTTATGATGGCGATCCCAACGAAAAGGCGGAGTTTTCGTGGTCGCGGCTGCATTACAGCGGGAATAATTCGAGCTTCAGTTTTGGCGGTTTCCGGCGGGGCGGGTCCTGGTCCACCGATTATCCTAAAGCCGACCGGCAATTTTTGATGGCGTTGAAGCGGCTGACGCGGATCAATGCGAAATCGACCGAGCAGGTGGTGGATCTCACCACCGATGACATTTTCAACTTTCCCTTCGTATACGCCGTGCAGGTGCAAAGCTGGGCGTTCACCGACGAGGAAGCCAAGCGCATGCGCGAATACCTGCTCAAGGGCGGGTTTCTGATGGTGGACGATTTCCACGGGGTCGCGGACTGGGAGGCCTTCATGGGCGGGATGCGCATGGTTTTCCCGGATCGCCAGATCGAAGATTTGCAGGACAAAGACGAGATCTTCCACGTGCTTTACGATTTGGGCGAGCGCTTCCAGGTACCCGGCGAGCAGTACGTTTCGACCGGCAGAACCTATGAAAAAGACGGCGTCATCGCGGAGTGGCGGGGAATCCGCGACGATCGCGGACGAGTGATCGTGGCGATTTGCCACAACATGCATTTGGGCGACGCCTGGGAATGGGCTGACGATCCACGCTATCCGGAGCGCTTTGCGTCGCTGGCGTTTCGCATCGGGATCAATTACATCACCTACTCGATGACGCACTAGTCGGGAATGGCGCGCGTCTACGCAGGAACTTCCGGGTGGGCTTACCCCAGCTGGAAGCCCGACTTTTATCCTCCTAAATTAAGCTCCGCGAAATTTCTAAGTTATTACTCCGGGCGGCTGAATTCCGTGGAGCTGAACTACACGTTTCGCCGCTGGCCCACGGCGAAATTGCTGGCGGGATGGGTGGCGGCGACGCCTCCGGATTTCAAGTTCGCGGTGAAGGCCCACCAGACAATCACGCACATCAAGAGATTGCGCGAGGCCGCGGAATTCACGAAGGAGTTTATTTCTTCGCTCGAGCCGCTGGCGGAGGCGGGCAAGCTCGGACCGATTCTGTTTCAGCTGCCTCCTTTTTTGAAATGCGATGTGCCGCGCCTGAGCGAGTTTCTCGCGAAGCTGCCGCGGCACGCGCGCGCGGCGTTTGAGTTTCGGCATGTTCGTGGTTCAACGAAGAGGTGTTCGACGCGCTGCGCGGTGCGAATGCGGCACTGTGCCAGGCGGAAAGTGAAATGCTCGAAACGCCAGAGATGCGGACGGCGGATTTCGTTTATTTTCGGCTGCGGAAAGAGAGCTATTCGGAGGAGAGCCGCAATGCGCTGGCGGTGAAAGTAGGACAAATGGCGCGGGAAGCGGACGTATTCACGTATTTTAAGCATGAAGAGACCGCCGAAGGGGCGATGTATGCGGAGTCGCTGTTGGCGGGCGCGAGCAGTTCGTAGCGCGGATGGGAAAAGCCTCGGGTCCCCCGGCCCCCTCCGGCATAAAGAACGCAGAGAGGACGCGAGGTACAGAGATGCGTAGAACACCGGGACGCGAGAGCCGTGGGCATCAGTCGATCGGAAGGACGGAACGAGGCGATTTCGCTGAAATTCGGGGCCGCGTTATAATGTCGATATGTCCTCTGGTTTTTCCCCTCTTATACCTGCAGATATGGCGGCGATCTCGTCAAGGGATTCGCGGGGTATAGATTTGCGTGCCGACGATCCGGACACGGGCGCCGACGCGCATGCACTGGATTGGGCGCATCCTATCGTGCGCGAATGGTTTCTGGAGCGGTTTGCGTCGGCTACCGAGCCGCAGGCTTTGGGGTGGCCGCACATTCTGGCGCGCCGATCCACGCTGATCTCCGCACCGACGGGTTCGGGAAAAACCCTGGCCGCGTTTCTGGCTTGCATCGACCGGCTGGTGCGCAAGGCGCTTAGCGGGGAACTGGCGGACCGCACGGAAGTGCTCTATGTCTCGCCGCTAAAAGCGCTGGGAAACGACATTCAGAAGAATCTGGAAGGGCCGCTGAGTGAAATTCTGCAAATGGCGGGAGAGCGCGGCTATTTGATGCCGGAAATTCGCGCGCCGTGCGCACAGGCGACACGCTGATCCACGAGCGCCGGGCGATGCTGGAGCGGCCACCGCACATTCTGGTAACCACGCCGGAATCGCTCTACATCCTTCTTACGGCGGCAAAGAGCCGGGAAATTCTGCGGAACGGTCGAGACGGTGATTGTGGATGAGATTCACGCGGTTGCCGACGATAAGCGCGGC
The DNA here is from genome assembly GCA_963828935.1 of uncultured Acidobacteriota bacterium. GTDB lineage: Bacteria > Acidobacteriota > Terriglobia > Acidiferrales > UBA7541 > Palsa-189. Next base: position 130,281 of record CAWHGP010000002.1, read on the forward strand.
GCGCACCTGGCGCTGTCGCTGGAACGGCTTGGCGGCGCTCACGGGCGGCCGACGGTCGGATCGGCCTTTCCGCCACGCAAAATCCCATCGAAGTGGTGGGTCAGTTTCTGGCGGGAGACGCGGATCGCAGCCACCATGCCGACGATTGTGCAGATTGGCACCAGCGGCGAATGGATCTTGCCGTGGAAGTGCCCGGGAGCGAACTCGGGCCGGTGGCCTCGAACGAAATGTGGGGCGAAATCTACGACCGGATGGCGGGCTGGTCAGCCAGCACCGCTCGACGCTGGTCTTCGTGAACACGCGCCGGCTGGCCGAGCGGGTGGCAATGCATCTGGGCGAGCGGCTGGGCAAGGACGCGGTAGCGGCGCATCACGGAAGCCTGTCGCGAAAACTGCGGCTGGCGGCGGAGAGCCGGCTGAAATCGGGCGAACTGCGCGCTCTGGTGGCCACGGCGTCGCTGGAACTGGGAATCGACATTGGCACGTGGATTTGGTCTGCCAGATCGGTTCGACACGGTCGATCGCGGTGGCCTTGCAGCGGATCGGCCGCGCCGGCCACTGGCGAGGAGCGGTGCCCAAGGGCCGCATTTTTGTGACGACGCGCGACGAGTTGCTGGAATGCGCGGCGCTGGTGCGCGCCATGCGACAGCGCGACCTGGATCGCCTGAAGATACCCGAAGCGCCGCTGGACATTCTGGCACAGCAAATTGTGGCGATGTGCTCGGCGGAGGATTGGAACGAAGACGAATTTTTCGCCACGGTGCGGCGAGCGTATCCCTATCGCAACCTGCAACGCGCCGATTTCGACGCGATCGTCGAGATGCTTTCGGAGGGCATTGCGGCGCGGCGGGGTCGCTACGCCGCCTATCTGCACCGCGATCAGGTGAACCAGCGGCTGCGCGGGCGACGCGGCAGAAGGCTCGCGGCGATCACCAGCGGCGGAGCGATTCCCGAAAATGCGCTGTACACCGTGGTGGCGCTGCCGGAAGATGTGACCGTCGGCACGGTGGACGAGGATTTTGCGGTGGAGAGCCTGGCGGGCGACATCATTCTGCTGGGCAACACTTCGTGGCGGATCCGGCGGGTGCGATCGGGGACGGTGCTGGTGGAAGACGCGAAAGGCGCGGCACCCAGCGTGCCGTTCTGGCGGGGGGAAGCGCCCGGCCGCACGCAGGAACTTTCCGCAACTGGCCGAGTTGCGCGAAAGGGTGAGCCGGTTGAGCGAGCGGCGGGGCCAGTGGCTGGCCGGCCGGGGGGGCCGTACGGACAGCGGAGGGCGTGCGGCAACGACCGAAAGTGGGCAGCGGGACCTTCGACGGAGAAACGCGGGACGCCCGGCGGCCGCCGCAGAAAAACGCCGGGGGTGCCGACGCAGCCGGATCGAATGGCTGAAGGCGAATGCGGCGTGGACGATGCAGGCGCGGAGCAGGTGGTGGAATACATTCTCGCGGGCCGCGCAGTGCTGGGCACGGTGCCCACGCAAACCACGGTGATCGCCGAGCGGTTCTTCGATGAAAGTGGCGGGATGCAACTGGTGATTCACGCGCCGTTCGGCGCGCGGATCAATAAAGCCTGGGGACTGGCGCTTAGAAAGCGGTTCTGCCGGTCGTTCAATTTCGAACTGCAAGCGGCGGCGACCGACAATGGATTAAATATTTCGCTGGCGGAGCAGCACAGTTTTCCGCTCAGGGACGTTGTTCAATTTCCTGCACACAAATTCCGTGCGGCATGTGCTGGAGCAGGCGGTGCTGGATTCGCCGCTCTTTACCGCGCGCTGGCGGTGGGATGCGGGCCGCGCGCTGGCGCTGCTGCGCTTCCGCAACGGGAAAAAGGTTCCTCCGCACATTCAACGCATGCGCGCGGACGATCTGCTGGCCTCGGTTTTCCCGGAGGCTTGCTTGCCAGGAAAACATTGTGGGCGAGATCCAGATTCCGGATCATCCGCTGATTCGCGAGGTGATGAAGGATGTGCTGACCGAGGCCATGGACATTAAAGGCCTGGAGCGATCCTGCGATACATCGGCAGCGGGCGGATACGCTGCCTCGCGGTGGATACGCCGGTGCCGTCGGCCTTCTCGCACGAGATTCTGAACGCGAATCCGTACGCCTATCTGGACGACGCGCCGCTGGAAGAGCGACGCGCGCGGGCGGTGGAGATGCGGCGCGTGCTGCCCGAGGCGGTGCTCACGGAAATCGGGCGGCTCGATCCGGCGGCGATCGAAGAAGTGCGCGCCGAAGCGTGGCCGGATGTTCGCGACGCGGATGAATTGCACGATGCGCTGCTGACGCTGGGCGCGCTGCCGCTCGAGGCGGGCGGGAAAGGTGGCGGCGTGTTGGCCAGCCGGTGTGGGCGTCGATTCCGAGCGTGGCAGGAATTTCGAGGAATTGCTGCAGCGGCGCCGGGCGCGGGCGGTGATGGATTGCGGCGCGACATATTGGGCGCCGAGCGAACGAGCGAAGCTGTTTGCGCAGATTTTCCCGGGCGCGCGATTCAACAGGCGCCGCCCGAGGTGGGCGAAGCGGCCGGAAAAAGGGCTTCGCGTGAGGATGCGATTTTCGGCATGGTGACGGGATGGATCGCGCACAGCGGCCCGGTGACGGCAAGGAACTGACGGCTGTACTGGGATTGACGCCAGGCGAGATTCAAGCGGCGTTGCTGCGCCTGGAAGCCAGCGGGTCGACACTGCGCGGAAAATTTACGGAGGGCAGTGGCGGGCAACAACGGGGCGGCTCCAAATGATGGAGCAACGCGAGGAAGAGAAAACGGAATGGTGCGACCGGCGATTGCTGGCGCGCATTCACCGGCTGACGGTGGGCAGCCTGCGCAAGCAGGTGGAGCCGGTGAATCCGGCGCAATTCATGCGTTGGCTGCTGCGCTGGCAGCACGTCGCGCCGGGAACGCAATTGCTCGGCGAGCGCGGCACACTCGAAGCGCTACAGCAGATGCAAGGCTTCGAAGCGCCGGCCAACGCCTGGGAGCGGCAGATTCTGGCGCGACGCGTGGCCGATTACGAGCCTGAAGGTGCTCGACCAGCTCTCGCTCACGGGAGCGGTGGGATGGGGCCGGGTTTCGCCGCATCCGGCGACGCTGGAAAGCACGGCGGGCGGCGAGCGGCGGCGGGTGATTCCGACCAGAGTTGCGCCAATCACGTTTTTCGTGCGCGAGGACGCCGACTGGATGATTCCGCGGCGCGAAGCGGATTCGGAGGAAACGCGTGGCCTGACGCCGGCAGCGGTGGCGGTGCTGCAATTCGTGCGGCAGCGCGGCGCATCGTTTTTCGGGGACATTGTGCGTGCGACCGGAAAGCTAAAGTCGGAAGTGGAGACGGCGCTGTGGGAGCTGGTGGCAGCCGGGCTGCTTACCGCGGACGGCTTCGACAACTTGCGTGCGCTGATCGATCCACGGCGGCGCGCGGGGCAGGGAAGCGGGCGGAGCGCGCGTCCGCGGCACAGCGCGGGGCGGTGGTCGCTTTTGTATCCGGGGGAGGCGGTGGAGCGGGGCCGGGCGGTGGAGTCGATCTGCTGGATGCTTTTG
>CAWHGP010000003.1:0-1710663 GCA_963828935.1 uncultured Acidobacteriota bacterium
GCCAGCCGGAAACACGACGCCGGGAAACTCGCTCATCAGACCGCCGGATCGGGGGGTTTGCCCACATCCCAGTTGCCAGCCGAGGGGGCGCAGGCGGACAGGCTGGCCGTCACGCCCACTGAAAGAAATGGTTCGCCGGTGGGAAAGCCACCCCAGTTGGCGGAACACTAAGGTGAGGGCGGTGCGGACATATTGGAAAGCCCAGCCGGTGGCCAGGACCCCTGGTCGCCGGGCGATGACGGTGCCTCGTCTCCGTTTCGGTGTCGCTCACGACTTTCGGTGCCCGCCGGGCAGTGACTACACCCTGCAGGACGTTTATGCCCAGACCCTCGAGCAGGTCGCCCTCCTCGATGGACTGGGTCTCGACCTGGTGTGGTTCAGTGAGCACCATTTCGTCGAGGACGGGTACCTCCCGAGTTTCGCGCCCGTCGCCGGCGCGGTCGCGGCCGTCACCAGGCAGGTCCGGATATCGACCAACATTGCCCTTCTTCCGTTCGCCCACCCGATCCGGCTGGCCGAGGATCTCGCCATACTCGATCAGCTAACTGGTGGCGCATGGAGCTCGGCATCGGGCTCGGTTACGCGCCACATGAGTTCCGCGCCTTCGGCTGCCCCGGTCGTGGCGTGTTTCGCTGACCGAGGAGTGCGTCGACATCCTGCGGCTGGCCTGGTCGGGCGAGTCGTTCGGCTACGACGGCAAGCGCTATCACTTTGATGACGTCAGGGTAACACCTGATCCCGTCCAGACCGGGTGGACCACCGCTCTGGCTCGCCTCGACAAGCCCGGCCATACCGAGCCGCGCCGTGCGCTACCAGACCCATCTTCTCCTCTCAGGGGGTCCGCGCCATCGTGCTTGACCGCTGGCAGACCAGCGCAAGGTGTGGCCACGACCCCGACGACTACCGGATCGGGATCATTCGGAACGTATACGTCACCGATGATCAGAGCGCGAGTGGCCCCCCCCTGCGCGAGGCGGAGCGCTACCGGATGCGGGTTTACAGCCGGTTCTTCGAAGAAGCCGGCTCACCGGGACCAGGCTATCCGTTCACCGAAGCAGACCGCATATCGCAGCGCACCATCATCGGCGACGTCGACCACTGTGTCGACGAACTGGTCAACTTCATTCGAGAGTATGGTCTCACCGACGTGGTGACCTGGGGATCGGCGCCGGGGGTGCAGGCCGAAACGTCGACCCCGATGATGGAGCGATTCGTGACCGAGGTGGTCCCACGGGTACGCGCCATCATCGAGGGGTGAGCGGGTGAGCGGGTCGGCCGTGCGGCTCACCGGCGGCGGCTTGGCGGCCGTCACGTCGATCCGGGGCCATCCGGACTCGAAGAGCGGAAAGCCAGGCGCTACCCTCTACCGACACCGATGTCAGCTTTAGGAGGGACCTCGTATGACAGGTCCGTGGCCGCTGCGCTTCGGCGTGTTCTACGCCCCGTTCCACCCGCTCGGCCAGAACCCGACGCCGCCCTCGAGTACGACCTCGAGCGGGTGGTCGAGCTCGACCGGCTCGGCTACGACGAGGCCTGGTTCGGCGAGCACCACTCGGGCGGCTACGAGATCATCGGCTGCCCCGAGATCTTCATCGCCATCGCGGCCGAGCGGACCAAGCACATCAAGCTCGGCACCGGCGTGGTGTCGCTCCCGTACCACCACCCCTGGCTGGTGGCCGACCGGATGGTGCTGCTCGACCACCTGACCCGGGGCCGCATCATGTTCGGGACCGGGCCCGGCGCGCTGCCGAGCGACGCCTTCGTCATGGGCATCGACCCGGTCGACCAGCGCCCGCGGATGGAGGAGTCGCTCGAGGCGATCCTCGCCCTCCTGCGCACCGAGGAGCCGGTCACCCGGGAGACCGACTGGTTCACATCATGAAAGGGCCGCCTGCAGCTGCGCCCCTACAGCCACCCGCACTTCGAGGTGGCGGTGGCCGCCATGATCTCGCCGTCGGGCCCCCGGCTGGCGGGCGTACGGGGTGTCGCTGCTGTCGCTGTCGATGCAGGTGATCGAGGGCGGCTTCGCCGCCATCGGCCAGGCCTGGGGCGTGGTCGAGGAGCAGGCGGCCTCGGTCGGGCAACCCGCCGCCCGACCGCGCACCTGGCGGGTCCTCGGCGCCATGCACATCGCCGAGACCCGCGACCAGGCGATCGAGGAGTGCACCTACGGGCTCGAGGACTTCTCCAAGTACTTCGGCGGAGGCCGGGTTCGTCCCGCTCGGGCTCCAGGTCGATGGCGAGCCAAGTCGCCCCGGGCGTTCGTCGAGAGCTACGCCGCCGGCGGCAACATCGTCATCGGGACCCCCGACGACGCCATCGCCTACATCGAGGGGCTGCTCGAGCAGTCGGGCGGGTTCGGGACCTTCCTCATGCTCGGCCACGACTGGGCCAACCCGGAGGCGACGCTCAACTCCTACCGGCTCTTCGCCCGCGAGGTCATCCCGCACTTCAAGCACAAGCTGGGTCCCGCCGGATCTCCCACGACTGGGCGGCATCCAAGCGGGACGAGCTCTTCGAAAAAGCGGGTGCGGCTATCATGAACGCCATCAGCAGCCATGTGGAGGAGACGTCTGCGTCGGTGGGCACGAGCGAGAAGGTGGTTCAGGAGGGCTGATCGGCCGCCCACACGGCCGGCTTTGGTGTCGTCCTCGAGTCGAGAGGTTTGACCGCACGCCGGCGCCCGAGCTGATGACCTGACAATCAGATTGGCTCCTTTTCGACGGCATGGGATAGTTGCCAGTCCGGCTTGGGTGCTTTCTTACACGTCAGGCCGGGCACCAGATCGGGATAGACTTGTGAAGAGAACCGGGTTGCCGCCTTGGGCGGGATGTGCTCCTCTCACGTGGTATGGGACACCGATTCGAGGTGACGGCCGGCTTCGTGGACGTCGAGATCTCGGATAACGATGGGGGCCGCCCGGCCGTCTGCTTGGTGCACCCGTACGCGTCCATGCATTCGGCTGCTGATGCCGTGTCGACGCTGACGGGCCGGACCGTCGTCTGCGTGAACCCTCGGGGGGTGCCGCCCTCGGCGCCGCTCGGTGACGAGAAGCCCTCGTTGGAGGCGATCGTCGACGACCTGGAGGAGGTCCGCCAGACACTCGGGTTCGAACGATGGGCGATTTGGGGCATGTCAGGGGGCGGCATGGTGGCCCAGGTCTACGCCTGCCGTCGACCGGAGGCCCTGAGCGCGGCCATCTTCGACTCGGTCAGCGTCAGCTTCCAGATGGCTTTGCGCCAGCCGGCTTGCATCCTGAATCCGGCCCATCCCGCCTGGGGGCACCTGGCCCTTACCGCGGCCGAGGCCGACGAGGATCCCTACCAGTGGAGACCCATCGGCTCGGTCTGGGCATGGCAGACCCGGCGGGGCCACACCGTGGCCGTGTCGTCAGACCGTCCCAGCAGCGAAATGCAAGCCATGATGCCTACCGTGTGGGCTCACGACGCCAGCCCTTGGCTCGCTGACGTCGACCTGCCGGTGCTCGTCATCGCCGGCCGCGACGATGAGATCGTGCCCTTACCGGCCGTGGTCGCCCTCCGCGACTCGATGCCCGGCGCCGAACTTCTCATAGTCGAGGGCGCCGGCCATGTTCCCATCGGTAGCCACGCCTCGGCCATGACCAGACCGGTGCGGAGCTTCCTCGATGGCGGCTGCTAATCGTCGCCCCACCTGATCTGTCGATGCCCGTGCTGGAGTGCGGAGCAGGTCATCGCCCACACGGACGCCAGGAGGTCCTTCGGCGGTCGTCGTCTGACCCCAGCTGGACTGAACCAAGTAGGAGACGGTTCGCCCCCGGCCGGTGCGGCCGCCACGGCGTTGGTGGTCTGGCCGGTCAGCCGACCTCACCACTGGTCCACCTCTGGATTTCGCGATAAAAACTCGCGTATTCACGACTTATCGCGAAATCAAAACCCAACCCAACATCCGGCCGCCACGGCGCGCTGGGCCGGCCAGGCGCCACGGCGGCCCAGGGCTGCGCCGGCCCCTAACAACCCGGAATGGGCCGGCTGCGAAGTCGACCACCGGAACTCAGGGCCCACGTCCGCCGTCGGGCTTCTAGCCGGCCGGGTTGATGCGATAGATCCTCATGGCGTTATCGTGAAATAAGGCAGCCTTGTCCTCAGCACTGGCAGCCGCGACCATCCGCTTAAAGGCGTTCCACAGGACGAGGTAACTGCACGACTGCTTGTCGACCGGGAAATTCGACTCGAACATGCAGCGTTCGACCCCGAACTGCTCGATGCACCAGCGGATCTCGGTCCCCCAGGCGTCCGCCAGCTCCTCCGAGTCGGGCGGGACCTCTCGATGCTCCCAGCCCAGTCCGAAGATCGGCATGCCGATCCCGCCAAGCTTGACGACCACGTTGTCGCATCTGGCCAGCTCTTCATGCCGCGCCGCCAGACCTCCAGGACCTCGGGGCGTTTGCCCTCGATACGGCCCGACGCCGAGGGGGCCGCCCAGGTGGTTGAGGACAATCACGGTGTCGGGGGCGGCGCGGGCGGCCGACGCCAGCTCACCCAGTTGCGGGTGGTAGAGCCAGGCGTCGAAGGAATGCCCGGCCCGTCCGAGGGCCACCAGGCCGGCCCGAAACGCCGGGTCCGCCAGCAGGTGCGCCGGCGGGTTGGTATGCGATACGTGGAAGTCAGGGCTCTCATCGCGGGATGCGACTTGGCGGATCCCCCGGAACCGGCCATCGCCGGCGTCAACGTGGACGGCGAGAACATCTTCGATGCCGGCGGTGCGCAAATCGGCGTACCCCACGATTGCTCCGATGACCGCACCTCCGCGGCCGACGCCACGCTACGGAGCGCCTCGGCCGCCACAAATTCCGTCTCGCCCACCGGCCGATAGGCCTCAGGCCCGTCGGTGCGCCAGGCCGCCAGGCACTCCACAAAGACGGTCGTCTTCACGTTGTGCCCCGTTCCGGTGTCGGCCCGCAACTCCTCCAGCATGTACCGGCTGGCGGGGCGATCCCACAGATGGTGGTGAGGGTCGCAGATCGGCAGATCCGGGTCGAGGGCCACTTCGGTCACCCTCTCGCTTTAGCCGCTGGCCCGGCCGGTTGTCGACTCGATGGCTGCCGATGGCATGGCGCTACGCCCCCATCGCCGCGACCCACCGGCCCACGGGCCAACCCCCCGCCCCGGGCGCAACGGTAGGTGCACATTGCACTTTGGGTGCGCTTTTGGCGATATGAGCGCTCCAAACGCGCCCAAAGTCACCGCACACGCCCAGGTTGGCGGCCGGCCCAGCCCCCCTGCCGGCCCAGCCCCCCTGCCGGCCCAGCCCCCCTGCCGGCCCAGCCCCCCTGCCGGCAGGACCACCCGCAGCCGGACCAGGTTGGCGGCCCAGCCCGACGGCCCTTCCAGGCGGAGAGGCGGCGGGATACCGCCAGGACCACCCAGCTACCGGTGGCGCGCCCACCGCCTCGAGGCGGGCCCGCCTCCCCGGCCACGGCGGGGCGGGGCGGGGCGATCTGGGCGTAGAGTCGACTCGTGCGCACCCGAATAAGCGACCTGCTGGGCGTCGAATTCCCGATCCTCGCCTTCACTCACTGCCGGGATGTGGTAGCGGCGGTGACGAATGCCGGCGGCTTCGGCGTGCTCGGTGCCGTCGGCCACACGCCGGAGCAACTCGAGGTCGACCTGACATGGATCAGCGAACACACCAAAGGTCGACCGTACGGCATCGACCTCCTTCTGCCTCAGAAATACGCCGGCTCCGACGAGGGCGGACTCGACCGTGACACCATCCGGCACCTGTTGCCCGGGGAGCAGCAGCAGTTTGTCGACGACATTTTGCGCCGCTACCAGGTGCCGGCGCTGCCGGAGGGGACGGCCCGGATGGGGGGAGGGGGCATGACGATCAGCCCCCAGGGCTACGAGCCGCTCCTGGACGTCGCCTTCTCCCACCCGATCAAACTCATCGCCAGTGCCCTCGGGCCCCCGCCGCCCTCGTTGATCACCCACGCCCACGAGCAGGGCGTGCTGGTCGCCGCCCTGGCCGGCAACCGCGTCCATGCCACCCGCCATCAAGCAGCCGGCGCCGACCTCATCGTGGCCCAAGGCACTGAAGCCGGCGGCCACACCGGTGAGATCGCCACCATGGTCCTCGTGCCTGAGGTCGTCGATGCCGTGGCGCCCACGCCTGTGCTCGCCGCCGGCGGCATCGCCACCGGGCGGCAGATCGCGGCCGCCATGGCCCTCGGAGCCGAGGGGGTATGGTGCGGTTCGGTGTGGCTCACCACCGAGGAAGCTGAAACCCACCCGGTGGTGAAGCAAAAGTTTCTCGCCGCCCAATCGTCGGACACGGTGCGGTCGCGCTCGTTGACCGGCAAGCCGGCCCGCATGCTGCGCACCGCGTGGACCGACGAATGGGACCAGGCCGGCGCCCCGGCTCCGCTCCCGATGCCGTTGCAGTCGGCCCTGGTGGCCGAGGCCCAGGCCGCGAATCAGGCGGTCGGCCGGGTCGGCCGGTAGCGGCGCCGAAAAGCTGGCCAACTACTTCGTCGGACAGATCGTGGGACGTCTGGACCGGGTCCGGCCGGCCCGACAGGTGGTGCTGGACATGGCCACCGAGTACGCCGAAGTGGTCCAGCGTTTCGCTGACCAGGCTTCCTCCACCCTGGCTTGATGGGATAACCGCGTCCTCCACCCGTCGCCCGAAGGAACAGGTCAGCACCCTAAAGGGTCGCTCGGCCGGTTTTTCTCGGGTGCATGGATACCCAGGACATGTTCCGGAAGTTGATCGCCCAGTTCCCGCGCCTCCGGCTCCTGCCGCCGCGCCATCGGTAGGCACGGCGTCCCCCTCTCAATCGGGGACGGCGGCCAGCTTCCCCGGTCGACGAGCGACACCACCGCGGCGCGGTCGAGGCCGAGCACCCCCATCAGGACTTCGCTCGTGTGCTGGCCAGGCGCCGGCGCCGGCACCCAATCGGAGTAGTCACGCCGGCCATCGATGCGCACGGCCAGCCCGTCGCACCGCAGGATGGTGGCGTCCGCCCGGGCAACGAAGCGAAGTAGCGGTCGTAGGCCAGCTGGGCGTCCTCCATCCATTCCGGGGCGCGAAGAACCGGAGCGGCGGGGACCCCGCGCCGCTGGAGCGCCCGGGCCAGGTCGATCTTGTCGTGGCGAACGGTCCAGGCTTCCACGCTCTCGTCGAGCCGGGACCGGTCGGCGGTGCGGGCCGGCATCGAGGACCACCGGCGTATCGACTCCCAACCGGCCGCAGCGTACTCACAGAGCGCCGCCCACTCGTCCTCGTCGGTGACGGTGATGGCGATCCAATCATCGGCCCCCCGACACCGATATACGCCCCACGGGGCACAGGTTGGGTCCGCGTTACCGAAAACCGGGGGCTGGCCGGTTAGTTGCCAATCCACGATACGCTCGCCGATAAAGGCGATGCCGCACTCCTGCAGGGTCAGTTCGACGAAGCTGCCCTCGCCGGTGGTATCCCGGCGATAGAGGGCGGCCAGAATGGCCGCCGTCGCCAGGTTGCCGGAGATGGGGTCGAGGATGCCCTTTGACGTGACGCGGGGCTCGGATTCGCTGTAGCCCATGATGGCCGTGAGCCCGGTCAAGGGCTCGGCGCTCGGCCCCGTCGCCAGGTAATCGGAATAGGGGCCCGAGGTACCGAATCCGGAGATGCTCGCGTACACGATGCGCGGGTTGGCGGTGTGCAACACCGGGTAGCCGAGATCGAGGCCCGGCATGCTCCGCGCGCTCAAATTTTCGACCACCACATCCGACTGCCGGACGAGTTGGAGGAAGAGATCCCGTCCTTCCGGAGTCTTCAGGTCAAGGGCGACACTCCGCTTATTGCGGTTGAGCTTGTCGAACAGGGCGGTCCGCAGCGCCGGACCCTCCGTTTTCTCGACCAGGATGACGTCGGCTCCGAGATCCCCCAAAGTCCTTCCGCACAGCGGGCCGGCCCAATAGTCAGTCAGCTCGAGCACCCGGAGCCCGGCCAAAGGGCGGTCAATCCGAGCAGCCGCCGAAACCCCCGTCCGGTCCGCCTCCCCGCTACCGGGGTGATACCGGAACGGCGCGCCCGGCACGCGGACCGCCGCTTCCGGACTGGCGGGCTGCCAGAAGCTGCGCTCGTCCAGATGCCGGTCCTCGAGCAGGGCGTCGAGGCTGAGCAGATGGCCTGACGCCACTCGCCAGGTCTCCTGGCTTTCCTGGAAGATTCGTTCCTTGCGCCAGTCGCCGAGGGCACTCGCCACCACCTCGTCGACGGCATCGAGATCGGCGATGCGACCCAGGTTGAGGGAGAGCGGGTGCCCTTCCGCCAGGTCGGGGCGATCGAGCATGTAGCAAAACCGGAACCACATCTGCTCCAGCACGCATAGCGAGAACCACCCGTCCTGGCAGGGCCACAGCCCGATGGGATAGACGCCCTCGAAGCGGTTGCCGTGCCGGCTGCGTACCCGCGACCAGGCTGTCCACATCACATCGGTGAACTGGTGGGCGCCCGCCAGACACTCCAGGATGCTCACCTGCACCCGGGTGAGGCCGTCCTGCTCCGGCGCGGCCCGCCGCGCCGCCATGGCCGCAAACGCGGCCACCGTCCCGGCTTGATAGTAGGGATAGCTGCCGGGCATGGTCAGAGGCGCCCGCCCAGGGTCGCCCATCAGATCGGTGTAGCCACCATGGGCGAGCAGGGTCGGCGCGGTCGCCTTCCAGTCTCGCCACGGACCCTCGAGCCCATACGGGGTGATGCTGACGGTGACCCCGCCGGCTCGCCCGATGTCGAGCAGCCGGTAACGGTCGACATCGGCCGCCGGGGCGTCGATGATGACAAAGTCTGCGCCGGCGGCGAGGCGGTCGATCGATGTTCGGTCGGCGACATCACGGTAGTCAAGGGCCGACCGGCGCTTGCCCTTGTTGAGATAAAGGTCGAGCGCCTGCTGCGGGCGAGTCCGGCGCGGCGAGGAAACCTTGATCACCTCGTCGCCCATCCAGCCGAACACCCGCCCTGACCAGGCGGCCGCCCCCTCGGTGTCGCTCAGTTCCAGGACCAGCACTCCCGAACTTTACCTTTCACTGAGTTTCCGACGTCGAGTTCGCAGGCGGCCTACCAGCCGCTCAGTCGAAGACCAGGATTGACCGCCCGAAAATGCGCCCCTCCTCCAGATCCGTGGTCGCCTGATTGATGTCCTCGATGGGATACCGGGCCGTCACCAGGGCGTCGAGGTCCAGACGCCCGTCGCTGTACCAGTCCAGGAACATCGGGAAATCTCGCTCGGGCTCGCACGAGCCACCCAGGCTGCCCATGAACTTCTTCTCGTTGAGCAACATGTCGCGGGGGTCGAGCTGCAGGGTGCCCTGGGGGACGCCCACCAGCACGCCGGCGCCGCCGCGAGTCGCGCCGAACACGCCAGAGCGGGCAGCCGGCACGATCTGCTCCATGGTCGCCTGCACGCCAATGCAATCGAAGGCGAAGTCGACGCCGGCGACGGGACTGCCGAGCATGTCCAGGTGATCCGGGTCGGCCGTTAAGGCCCGCACCTGCTCCACGGCATCACCCGCCGACGCGTTTACCGTGTGGGTGGCCCCGAAGCGCCGGGCCATCTCGAGCTTGTCCTCCTGCAGGTCGACGGCCACGATCGGGTTGGCGCCGACCACCTTCGCCGCCACCACGGCGGACAGACCGACGCCCCCAACGCCGAACACCGCGACGCTCTGGCCCGCCTGAACGCCCGCGGTGTGGTACACCGCCCCGGCTCCGGTCATGACCGCACAGCCAATGATGGCGGTGACGTCAGTCTTCACGTCGTCGCGGAGCGGGACGATGAAACGTTCATCAGAGATGGTGTGGTCGGCCCAGGTGAAGACGTTTTGTGACACAGCCGTCGTGCCGTCGGGCAGTTGCAGGGTGGCGGCCTCGGGCCGGCCCGGCAGGTCCGGGCGCCGCGGCACCCACGTCACCATCACCCGATCACCTTCTTTGACGTGGGTGACCTCGCGACCGGCCGCGATCACGACACCGGTGGATTCGTGACCCAGCACCGTTGGCGCCTGGCGCGGACCGTGCATCTGGTGCAATTGGGAGTGGCACACGCCGCTGGCGAACTGGCGGACGACGACCTGCCGTGGACCCGGGTCCGGGAGCAGTACATCGTCGACTCGTAGGGGCCCGGGGCTGGCAGGGACGACGACGACTCGTGCGGGTGTAGTCATGCGCGTGGGCCTTTCTCGTACTCTCTCGTGATCCCGCGTCGATCTTGACCCTCCGACCCTAGCGGGTCTGTCCTGGCGACGTCGGGGGGGAGGACGCCGCCGATTGAACGATCGCTCAGTATGGGATACGGTGCTGCCGTGGGCTGCCTGCGAAGTCGACGCCGGAAACTCGATGGGCCCTCGCACCTCACGACCAGGCGTTTGGTCAGCGCGCTTCCGGCGTCGAGTTTCTGGCCTGCCCATTAGCCGATCGTTGCGTTCCTGGCCTGCCCAGAGGATCGAGTACTTGGAGGGGGAACATGACTCACGCTGCCGTCGGTCCGATCACCGTGTACCGCGTTCTTGATCTCACCGACGAACGAGGCCAGCTGGCCGGGGCGTTGCTCGGAAGCCTGGGGGCGGAGGTCATCCTGGTCGAGCCGCCCGGAGGCTCTCGCTCTCGGTCCGAAGGACCTTGGTCTCCGGGGCCGGCGGACCGCCGTCAGTCGCTCAGCCACTGGGCGTACAACCGGGGGAAGAAGTCGGTCGTGCTGGACCTGGCGTCCCCACAGGGACGGGACGCGCTGCGCCGCCTGGCCGCAGGCGCGGACGTGCTGATCGAGTCCGGGATGCCGGGGGAGCTGCCATCGCTCGGGCTCGGCTACCATGACCTGGCCGCCATAAACCCGGCGCTGGTATATGTGTCGATCACCGCCTTCGGGCACGACGGCCCGAAGGCGAACTGGCCGGCCACCGATCTCACCGTGATGGCGTCGGCCATGGCGCTGCACCTCACCGGCGACGCCGACCGCCCGCCCGTCCGGGTGACAGTGCCCCAGGCGTTCCTGCATGCCGCAGCCGACGCCGCCACTGGCGCCATGCTGGCGCTCCACGAGCGCCGATCGTCCGGGCGGGGTCAACACGTCGACGTGTCAGCCCAGCAATCCTGCCTGCAAGCCACGCAGTCCACGGTGCTGTCGATTCCCCTGCGCTGCCCCGTTCCCCAGCGAGCCGCTGGGGGGGTTCGCGCCGGAAGTCTCGAGGTCCGGCTGGTCTTTCCCTGCCGGGATGGCCACGTCTCGATCACCTTCTTGTTCGGCGCCGCCATCGGGCCGTTCACCGCCCGCTTCATGGAGTGGATCTACGAGGAAGGGGGCTGCGACCAGGCCACACGGGACAAGGACTGGATCGGTTACGGTCTGCTGCTCGCGACCGGCGAGGAGTCGCTCGACGAGTATCGGCGGGTCCAGAGCGCGGTCGAGGCGTTTACCCTCACGAAGACCAAAGCCGAGCTGCTCGAGGCCGCTCTCCACCGCCGGTTGCTCATAGCTCCGGTCAGCACCCTCGAGGACCTCGCCGCCAACGAGCAGCTGGCGGCCCGGGAGTTCTGGGACTTCGTCGACGACCCGGCGCTGTCAGACCAGCCGATTCGGGCGCCCGGCCCCATGGCGAAGTTTTCGGCGACACCGTCTGGCGCGGGTCGACCGGCCGCCGCGGTTGGGGGAACACACCGAGGCCGTCCTGACCGGAGCCGTCCGGCAGGTGGGTAGTACGGTCGCGGCAGAGACGGGTACCCGGCCGACCACTGGCACCCGGTCGGCACTCGACGGCCTCAAGGTCCTCGACCTCATGTGGGTGATGGCCGGCCCGGCCATCACCCGGGTATTGGCCGACTACGGCGCCACGGTGGTGCGGATCGAGTCGGCGACGCGTACGGAGACGGCCCGCACCATCTCACCGTTCCTCGACAACATTCCCGAACCCGAACGATCCGGGCTCTTTTTCAACATGAATGTTGGCAAGCTGAATTGCGCCGTCAACGTGGCCAAACCCGAAGCGCGCCAGGTGATCGAAGACCTCATCCGTTGGGCCGACGTGGTGACCGAATCGTTCTCGCCCCGCGTCATGCGGACGTGGAGCCTCGGTTACGAGGACATCCGGCAAATAAACCCGTCCGTGGTGATGATCTCGAGCTGTTTGATGGGCCAGAGCGGTCCACTGTCCGACTATGCCGGGTTCGGCAACCTCGGGGCGGCCTTTGCCGGCTTCTACGACCCGACGGGCTGGCCGGATCGAGGCCCGGCTGGTCCGTTTGGGGCCTACACCGACTACGTGTCGCCGCGATACGGGCTCGCCGCCCTCCTCGCCGCGCTGGACCACCGCGACCGCACCGGCGAGGGCCAATACATCGACCTCTCGCAGGCGGAAGCCTCGATCAACTTCCTCGGTCCCGCCATTGTGAGTCACGCGGTCGGCGGAACGGGCCAGGGGCGACTGGGCAACCGGGATGCCGACATGGCGCCCCACGGGGTGTATCCGACAGCCGGCGACGACCAGTGGATCGCCATCGCCTGCCAGTCCGATCAGCAGTGGAAGACGCTCTGTGCCCTGCTAGAGCGCCCCGACCTGGCTGACGATCCGGGCCTGGCCACGGCCGCCGGCCGGCAGGCCCACGCCGACGAGGTGGACGCCGAGCTGGCGCGGCTGGACGAGCGGGCGCCATGCCGCCGAGGCAGCCCGGCGGCTTCGGAGTGAGGGGATCGCCGCCCATGCCGTTCAGAGCAGCCTGGAGTGTTTCACCGACCACCAGCTCCTCCATCGCCACCACTTCGTCCTGGTTGACCACCAGCTGCACGACGTGGTGCACGTGGAGGGACCGAGATTCAAGCTCTCCCGAACCCCGGCGTCAGTCGGCGGCCGCATCTCCGCCGTAGGAGGCGATACCTACGCGGTCCTGTCCAATATCCTCGGCTACGGCGAAGACCAGATCACCGAGCTGTACGCCGCCGAAGTGCTGGAGTAGCTGGTCTTAGGGGCGGAACCGGATCCCGCAGATCGTCACCGCCTCGCCCTCGATCGGTAGACCCCGCTAGTGACGCGGCCGCCAGGGCGGCGGCCTGCGTCGACCGCCACCAGATCGACGCCGACGATGGTGTCGCCGCCCCTGGCGTCGGAGGCCGCCTCCCCGAAACGGATGACCGCGTTGTCGAAGGGCAGCACGGGCAGCCCGTCCTGCTTCTCGCTGGCGATCCCTGTGATCTCGCTCCAGCGGGCGGCGACCTGCTCGGGATCGGAGGTCTCCAGGTCCAGCCCGCGAATGCCGTCCGACGATCTCCGTCCGCCTGGCCTTCTGCCAGTCGGGGCCGGCCGGTTCCCACGGCCCGAAGGGATCCTCCCCGCCCTGCTGCCAGTCGATCTCGAGGAACGAGCCGCCCGTGTCGCGGGGATGCAGCTGCATCACGTGGTAGCTCTCCCCGTCCGATCGGATGGGTGTCCGTATGCCCAGCTCCTCGACGCGCTGGCGAATGGGCCCATCGTCATCGGTGTGGGTGATCACCATGTAGCCGCCGTCGCCGCCCGCCGGTCGAGTTGGCGGCCGGCGGCCGTCTCCTCCTGCACCGGCGAGACGACTTCAATGAACTGCGTCCCGACGGGCAACACCGCGTTTTGCAGCCCGAACGTGGCCACCCCCGGGTCACGGTAGGCGACCTCGAGGCCGAAGACGGCGTTCAGGTCATCGAGGACCTCCTGGAGATTGCGCGCCACGAGCGCCACCTGACGGAGCCGGATCCACATGTGTCGACCTCCTGTGAGTTCAGTCTGAGCTACGAGCAAAGTTGGGGGGGCGTTTTTCGACGAAGGCTCGAAACGCTTCGGCCGTATCCGCGCTAGCCGACACCACCAGGTGGCGTTCGGTCTCCAGCGCGATGAAATCGGCAAAGGTCATGCGCTCGGCCGCCACGTAGTTGGCCTTCATGGTCACGAGCGCCCGGGGCGAGGCGGCCAGCAACCGCTCGACGATCGCCTCGGTTTCAGCCCGGAACGAGTCGTCGGGAAAGACCCGGGCTACCAGGCCGAGGCCGAGCGCTTCGCCGGCGCCGAATTTGCCGGGCAGGAACGAGCAGCTCGCGCGCCTTGGCCGCCCCCACGAGGCGGGGCAGGGTCCAGGGCAACCCCATATCCCCGGCCACGGCGACGTCGAGAAAGGCGGTGTTCATCTTGGCCGAGGCGGCCATGACCCGCAGGTCGCAGGCCAGCGCCCAGCCCAGCCCGGCCCCGGCGCAGGCCCCGTTGATGGCGGCCAGGGTCACGGCGGGGATCTCGTGAAAGAGGGCGGTCACCTGGAAGTGTCGAGCCGACGACCGTTCGTCCGCCTCGCCGGAGGTGTAAGTGGGTCAGGTCGGCACCCGGGCAGAACCCCCTGCCTTCGCCGGTGAGCACCAGCACCCGGATGCTGCTGTCCGACGCCACCCGGTTGAGCGCCTCGTAGGTTTCCCGGAGCATCTGGTTGGTCATACCGTTGAGGTGATCGGGCCGGTTGAGGGTCAGCCGGGCCAGGCCCCCTTCGGTCTCGCAGCGGATCGTCTCGTACCCCGCGTCACCCATCACCTGACCTCCGCCGGCACCGATGCGCGCGGCCTCACGCAGGATGGCCGCCTTCTGCTGGTTGGTAAACGCCTGCAGATGACGCATATGGGCGAAGCGGACGTGGTCCCGGCCGATGCCGTCCATCTTGTCGAACCAGTCGTCCTCGCCGAGCATCTCGCCCAGCCGGGGCGAGTTGCGATGCAGCATTTGAGGGTCCACCTTCTTCGGCTCGATGCTGCGCAGGATGCCGCGGTTGAAATGCCAGTGCAGCGTGACCCGTTGACCGGGCTCGGAGCGCTCACCCTGCCAGTGCCACAGGGCTTCGGTGAAGAAGACGACAGATCCTTTGGGCATCTCGATCGGGATGCCGCCCTTCACCTCGTCGTCCGGGCCGCGGCGGTCGGCGCAAACGGTGCGTTCCCGGAACGACCCAGGTCGGGCCCGACGCCACCGTCCAGTCCTCCAGGGACCAGACGCCCACCCCGGTGAGGGCGTACTCAGGGTAGGGCTCGGGCACATGGGCATAGTCGTTGTGCAATGGGATCGTGCCCGGGCCGGGACCCCGACGAATGGCGGAGAGCGACGCAATCACCGCGCCCCGGCCCAGCGAGGCGTCAATCAGGGTCATCAGCTGCGGATGCTGGGCCAGCAGTTCAAACGGCCGGCCCTGGTACAGCATCCACTGCAGGGAGGACACGCTCTGGTCGGACAAGGCCTGCAGGGTGGCGTCGCGGAGCTCGTCGGCGAACTCAGGCGAGATCGCCTTTTCGAGCACGGTGTAGCCCTGCTCCTCCACCTCGACGATCTTGCCCAGCAGGCCCTGGCGGGAGGCCCGGTGGTACAGGTCGGGGTTCTCGACCGTCCGGCGGCCGAGATGATCGTGAAGGTGGGCCAGCAACTCGGCCGCCCGAGGATCCTCCAGGCGCCCCTTCGTGGCCAGTACGCCCAAGCCGAACTGCAGGGTCACCTCCCGCCCCATCGACCGTGGGCGCCCCGGGCGCGGTCAGCCCCACCCGTTGAGCGGAGGTGAGGGCCGCCTGGTAGTCCCCCTCGACCACCAGGTCGGCGTCAGCACGGTGCTCGCGCGCCACCGACACCGACTGACCGTCGATGGCGAAGCTCCAGGTGGCGACGTCGCCGGGAAACCCCAGGTGCGGCGGGGCGTCGGTGAAACACTCACTCAACGAGAACGGGCCCATCCCCGGACGCGCCCGGAGCTCGCGCTCCAGAAACGCCCGAGCCTCGTCGAGCCACTCGTCGCTCAGGAACTCGAACTGATGAGGCAGCGTGTACATCGGTCCCTCCCGGTCGTACCGCGTCTCCCCATTCCAGCACAACCTGGTCGCCGGTGTCTCGCGGGGACTCTCGGGGCCCACGGGCTTGCGCCCTCCGCGACGCGTGCACTAGATCGGGGCCCGGCCGAGGTGCGCTGGTCGCTGATCGAGGCTATCGAGAGAAGGGTAGGCCCGATGCCGATTGACCACGCGTATTACGAGACTCCGCAGGATTACACCGACATCATCTACGAGGTCGAGCCTCCGTTGGCCCGGATCATCCTCAATCGACCGGAGAAAATGAACGCCTTGCGCCATCAGCTTCGCGGCGAGGTGTTCCACGCCCTGCGCGTCGCCGAGAGCAACCCGGAGGTCTCGGTGATCATCATCAAGGGGGCCGGCCGATGCTTCAGCGCCGGCTACGACCTCGGGGCGGGCAATCAGGGCTACGAGCTGCCCGACGTCGGGCCGATGGTGCCCGGACCGGGCCAGTGGCCCCGCCATCTCAACGCCGGCTACTTCATGATCTGGGACTTGACCAAGGTGGTCATCGCCCAGGCGCACGGCTACTGCCTCGCCGGCGGCAGCGAGCTGGCTTCGTACTGCGACCTCTTCGTCGTCGCCGACAACCTGCAGATCGGGTACCCGCCGGTGCGGGACATGTCGCCCCCGGACAACTGCTGGTTTCCCTGGCACCTCCCGATGCGCAAGGCCAAGGAGATGATCTTCACCGGCGACCCGCTCACCGGCAAGGAGGCCGTCGAGCTGGGTCTGGCCAACTACTCGGTGCCCGAGGAGGAGCTCGACGAGTTCACGACCAAGCTGGCCCAGCGGGTGGCGCTGGTCCCGCCCCAGATCCTGGCCATGTCCAAGCGCCAGATCAACCGCACCTACGAGATCATGGGCATCCGCACTGCGCTGTCGGCCGGGAACGACATCATGGCCCTATCGGGGTCACAGAGAATCGAAGGCGGGTTCATCCAGACGTTGCGTGAGAAGGGCCTGCACGCCGCCCTCGAGGAGCGCCACGCCCGATGGGGCGATTACTGATCCAGTGATGTTGCCGGCAACCGGTGGGGCGACCACCGCCGGGCCCCCTTGTGGCGGTGCCGGCAGGTCCGGCCCGGCGAGGGCTGGCTCGCGGCCGCCCGCTAGGCTGGCGCCGTCCAAACCTGCTACAGGGGGTCGCACACGATGGCTACAACCACAGTGATACGAGGCGGGACGGTCGTCGACGGCACAGGAGCGCCACGGCGCCGGGCCGACGTCTCGATCGAGGGGGGGCGCATCGCCGAGATCGGCGACAACCTTCACGGCGACGTCGAGCTCGACGCCGCCGGCCACGTCGTGGCGCCGGGTTTCGTCGACATCCACACCCACTACGACGCCCAGGTGTTCTGGGACCCGGCGCTCACGCCGTCGTGCTTCCACGGCGTGACGACGGTGGTGGCCGGCAACTGCGGCTTTTCCATCGCCCCCACGCACAGCCAGCGACCGGGAGCTCATCGCCAACACCCTCCAGAAGGTCGAGGACATGAACCCGGCCTCGCTGATGGCGGGCATCCCGTGGGACTTCGAGACCTTTCCCGACTACCTGCGCTCGGTCGAGCGGCGGGGCAGCATGATCAACTTCTCGGCCTATGTGGGCCACACGCCGGTGCGCATGTGGGTGATGGGCCCCGACGCCGCGGAGCGACCGGCGACCCCGGAGGAGATCCAGCAGATGTCGGCGGTCGTGGCCGAGGCCATGGATGCGGGCGCGGCGGGGTTCGCCACCAGCTTTGCCATCACCCACCTCGGCGCCGACGGTCGGCCGATCCCCAGCCGGCGGGCCGCCCGGGACGAGATCGAAGCGCTGTTCCGGGTGGTCGGCGCCTCCGGCCGGGGCGTGGTCGCGGTCAACGGTGGCGATGCCATGTCCTTCGCCGAGGCCTACCAGCTGCAACCGACGATCGGGGCGCCGTTCACCTACACGGCTCTGCTCACCTTCGGCGGCGGCGCCCACATGCGGATGGTGGACATCCACCGGGCCGGCGTGGCCGCCGGCGCCGACGTCTGGCCCCAGGTGTCGTGCCGGCCCCTGACCTTCTCCATGTTGATGACCGAGCCGTTCGTTCTCAACACCAACCCGGTCTTCGCCCAACTGTCCGGTGGCGGCCTGGAGGCCCGCCGGGCCGCCTTCGCCGACCCGGCCTGGCGCAAAGCAGGTCCAGGAACGCTGGGAGGCCCGCGAGGGGATCCCGCCGCGGTGGGAGGCCTTCGAGATCCTCATGTCGGACGCCAATCCGCAGCTGGTCGGGCGCAAGCTGTCCGAGCTGGCGGCCGAGCGCGGCGGCGATCCGCTCGACGTGCTTGCTGGACATCACCCTCGAGGAGCCTGAGCTGGCCCTCCGCGTCCGCTCGATCCTCGCCAACGACGACCTCGACGGCATCGCCGTGCTCCTGCGCGAGCAGCAGTGCACCCTCGGGCCTTTCCGACGCCGGCGCCCACGTCGGTCAGCTCTGCGATGCCCCGCTCCCGACCGACCTGCTCGGCAACTGGGTCCGGGAACGGCAGGTGCTCACCCTGGAGGAAGCCGTCCACAAGCTCACCCAGGTCCAGACCCGCCTGTTCGGTTTTCCCGACCGCGGCGTGCTGGCTCCCGGCATGGCGGCCGACGTGGTCGTGTTCGATCCCGACCTGGTGGCGCCCGGCCCGCTCCGCCGGGTTCGCGACTTTCCGGCCGACGGGGAGCGGCTCACGGCCGATCAGCCGTCAGGGATGCGCCACCTGCTCGTCAACGGTGCAGGTGGTCCAGCGCGACGGCCAGCTGGAGCCCGATGCCGCCGAGCGACGTCCGGGCCAGCTGGTGCGCCCGGCCCTGCGGAGCTGACCGGCCGGCCGTGACCGATCTCAGCACCGGCCTGGCGCGGTTCCTCACCGATGATTTCGGGAAGACCTACACCGTCACCAACCTGAGCGCTTCGTCAGCCGGTGCCCGCCGGGGCAACGTCCTGTTCGACGCCACGAGCGACGACTCGACGCTGCACCTGGTGGCGACGATCCTGCCGACGGCCGATATCCAGATCAATCCGATCACCGCTGAAGCGGGCGTGCGCCTGGTCGCCGAGGAGTACGGGGTGCCGGTGCCGCACGTCCACGCCGTCTGCACCGATCCGTCCTACGTGGGCGGGCCGTTCTTCCTCTCCGAGCGCATCGACGGCGAGTCGGTGCCTCGCCGGGTGCTCCGCCTGGTGCAGAGCGAGGGGATCGGCGACCAGGTGGCCGGCCAGCTGGGCGAGGCGCTGGCCCACCTCCATGCCATCGACCCGGCCCTGGCGCCCGACGACCTCAGGGATGACCCGTCGGAGAATCCGGCGGAGACGGCGCTGGTCAACGGCCGCGCAAGGGGTGGCCGACATGCTGGTGCCCCGACCCGCCATGGCGATGGGTCTGCGCTGGCTCGAGCGTCGCCTGCCGGGCCCGCCGCCAAAACGGACGATCGTCCACACGGACGTTCGCAACGGCAACATCATCGTCAGCCCCAAGGGCCTCGAGGCGGTGCTCGACTGGGAAGGGACCGTGCGCCACGGCGACCCGATGCAGGATCTGGCCTGGCCGGCGCTGCGCATGTGGCGCTTCCGCGAGGACGGAAACGAGATCGGTGGATTCGCCGGCCGGGACCCGTTCGTGGCCGGCTACGAGCGCGCCGGCGGTACCTTCGATGAGCAGCGGTTCGAGTGGTGGAAGGTGCTCGGCACCTTGCGGTGGGGACTCGGTCTCGCCGGCCAGACCCACCAGCACCTGAACGGCGAATTCCCCAACATCGTGATGGCGGCCAGCGGCCGGCGGGTGCCCGAGCTGGAGTGGGATCTGCTCATGCTGGTGCGGCCGTCCGGGGCCTACGCGGCGGAGGCCCGGTCGACTCGCGGCGCCGTTGGGCACCGGCTGGTCGCTAGCCGCGCGTGGGCCGGCGTGGACAGGCTCACGACCTGACCGGCGCGGGCGGCCGAGTACCCCGCCTCCGCCGACCAGGTGACCTCCCCGTTGACGATCACGGTATCGACGCCGACCGAATGGCGAATGTAGCGGAACCCGTCACCGGGCAGGTCTGACACCCCCACCTCTTCGCCCCGGTCGATGGTGTCGGGGTCGAAGAGCACCAGGTCGGCGGCATAGCCCGGGTTGAGCAGGCCGCGGTCCCGCAGCCCCCAGGCCAGGGCCGGCTCGAGGGTGAGCCGCCGTACCGCTTGCTCGGTGCGCATGGCGCCAGTCGCCCGCACGAACTGGCTGAACAGGTAGCCGGTGTCTCCGTAGGTGGCGAAGGCCTGGACGTGCGCCCCGGCATCAGACGCGCCGATGAGCACGTTTGGATGGGCCAGCATCTCACCGACGGGTTCCACGTCAATGTGACCGAGGCCGTCGTTTTTGAACTCGGTCTGGAGGTCCTCGGACAGGGCGATGTCGATCATGACGTCGACCGCGGTTGGTGCCGCGCTCCTCGGCCAGGTCGCTCAGTCGCCGCCCCACCAGATCCTGGTTCTCGGGCCTGGCCACCCCGCGGACATAGGCGTGGTCGAGACGACGTCGCAGGGCCTCGAGCTCGGCGTCGTCGCCTCCCGGCAGTGGCTTCGGACACCAGCCGGGCGCGGGTCCCGGGGTCGGAGAAGGCGTCGATCTTCTGCTGGAGGTCAGGCAGGCCGAACACTCGACCCCACGTCGGCAGGGCCGCCAGCATGAAGTTGCGCTCCCGGAGCCGGAAGTTGATATCGATGGGCCGGGTCTGGACCTGTGGCCAGACGCGCGCGCCTCGCCTGGCCTGCTCCTCGATCCGGCCCAGCACGGTCGGGACCATCTCAGGGGCCCGCTGGTTGTGAAACAAGGGCGCCAGCGTGGTCGGAATCCCGTACTCGAGCGAGAGGTCGGCGAGCATGTCGACCCGCTCCACCGTCTTGGCGGTGTCGTAGAACTCGTGGACGACCTGGAGGATGCCGTGTCCGGCCGCGCCCAGGGTGGCGGCCAGAGCCCGAAGCTCGTCATGGGCTGGCGAGCCGGCTCGGCACCGGCTTGAAGTTGTGGTCGACGTCGATATAGCTGGTCGACAGGCCGCTCGCCCCGGCATCCAGGCACTCTCCCAGCACCGCCTGCATGGCCGCCGACCTCGTCGGCGGTCGCCTCGCGATGAAAGGCGTCCTCACCCATCACCCACATCCGCAGGGCGCTGTGGCCGACCAACGGCGCCAGGTTGATCCCGATCCTGCCAGCGAGCGCGCCGAGCCATCCGCGAAGGACTCCCACTGCCAGTCGATTCCTTCTTCGAAGGCCGCCATGGGCAGGTCCTCGATCTGACGGAACATCCGGCAGAGCCGGTCCCGCTGGCCGGCGTGCAGCGGGGCGATCGTCAGCGAGCAGTTGCCCGTCACGACCGGTCGTCACGCCGTGCTCGAGCTCCGGTTGGGCCAGACCGTCCCAGCAGACCTGGGCGTCGAAATGGGTGTGGACGTCGATAAAGCCCGGGGCGACAGCATGGCCGGCGGCATCGATCTCGACGTCGCCTCGCTCCGGGACCCGGCCCACCCGAACGACCCGCCCGTCTTTTACTCCGACCTCCCCCAGGAACGGGGGCATCCCGGAGCCGTCGTAGACGATGGCGTTCCGCACAACGAGATCGAGCATGGCGACTCCCGTGTTGTCTGATGGGAACGAAGCGACCGCGGACACTACCAGGGCATTTGCCACCAAACCAATCTGGCGACCGTCAACCTGACGGGTCTACTGTGAGCTGGTCTGCCGCTCAGCCGAGAACACTCATGAGCGGGGCGACCTGGGCGGAGTCGACGAACTCCTCGATGGCGGCGATGCGGCCGTCCCTGACCTCATACAGAAGGCAGGCCGGCAGGTCCACGGCGACACCGTCGGGGGTCGTGCCCAGGAGACGGGTGGTCAGCACAAACCCGGCGTCGTGCACAAAGCAGCCTTCCACGTCCATACGGTAGCCGTCGAGTTTCCGAAGCTTGCCGACTTCGTCGCGACGCATGTTGTAGTAGTCCGCACCTGACATTTCTGTTGACGCCCGGCGCGATATTGATGCGGAAGGCGATCTCCGGCGCATACAGGTCGGCAATTCCCTCATCCTGCTCGCCAAACATGTCGTCGCGCAGACGCTCAGCGATGGCTCTCACGTCGTCTCACTCATCGCCCTCTCCTCTTCGGCCTCTCGACGAGCTCACCCGAAACCCGATAGTCTTGACGATGCTACCAACAGTGGGGGCAGGCCGGATCGGAGGTTTGCTCGCAAATGGCTTACGAGATTATTCACTTCTCCTATGACGGCGCGGTTGACGCCGACGGCCACGTCCTCGAGCCGGCCACCCTGTGGGAGGAGTATCTCGAGGAGAAGTACCAGGACCGGCCCATTCGCATTGTCACCGACGATGATGGCCTGGAAGAGCTGGAGATCAATGGCCAGCGCAGCCAGCGCACCCGTGCCGGCTCACTCGGCCTGATGGGCGCCATGGGCGAAAAGGGGATCAAGCCCAGCGCCGACCGGCGATACATGGACCACGTTCCCTTCGGGGCGGGCAATCCGACCGAACGGGTCGAGCTCCTCGGGCGGGAGAACCTCGACCGGGCATTGCTCTACCCCACCATCGGCCTGCTGTGGGAGTGCGAGGTCGACGAACCGGAGATCACCCTCGCCTACCAGCGGGCCTACAACCGGTGGATCGCCGACTTCTGCCGGGACAGCGGCGGCAAGCTCGTGCCCATCGCCCACCTCACGCCTCCTCGACCCGGCCGGCTCGGCCGACGAACTCGAACGAGCGGTCGGGGACGGGTGCAAAGGCGGGTTCGTGGCGCCGTTTACCCACAGCCAGAAACCCCATGGCCATCCCGACCACGACCCGCTCTGGGCGCGGGCCCAGGCCCTCGGTGTCCCCCTCGCCATCCACCCCACCTTCGAGCCGCTCAAGAACCTGCCGCCGCGGTTCACGCCCGCTGAGCTCGGCAAGGGCGCCGGGCTTGTACTTCAGCGTCCTCGGCCATCAAGGGTCCGTGCAGGCGCTGTTGTCCTGCATCTGCACCGGGCTGCTCGACCGCTTTCCCGACCTCAAGCTCGGCGTGCTCGAAGCGGGCAGCAGCTGGATCGGCTTCATCCTGGATCGGGCCGACGCCATCTTCGAGACCGGGGTCGGCCAGATGAGCGGGCTCCAGATGAAGCCGAGCGAGTACTTCCGCCGGCAATGCTTCATCTCGGGCGACCCCGATGAGACGGCGAGCTGCTACATCTTCGACCACGTGGGCGCCCACCAGTTCATGTGGGCCACGGACTACCCGCACCCCGATCACACGGGCAGCTGGGTGGAATCCTTGACCCGGCTGGTGGAGCCCCTCAGCGAGGA
The DNA here is from genome assembly GCA_963828935.1 of uncultured Acidobacteriota bacterium. Classification (GTDB taxonomy): domain Bacteria; phylum Acidobacteriota; class Terriglobia; order Acidiferrales; family UBA7541; genus Palsa-189. The sequence continues at coordinate 23,189 of CAWHGP010000003.1, forward strand.
GACCCGGGCCCGTTTTCTCGGGGCCAACGTCAACGAGATCTACTCGCTCGTCTGAGTCGCCGCCCAGCAGTCGACGGCCTAGCAGTGGGCGCCGGAGGTCGGCGGCTGGCCGCCGGGCGCCAGTTCGGTCACCTCGGGCGGCCAGTTTGGCCGGCGTGCGCCGCCTGGTGGCGTGCCCAGGGTGGGTCGACCAGCCGCCTCGGACGCTCTCGGTTTCGGCTTCGGCTGATGCGCCGGGCCTTTCAGCCCCCCAGCCGGGCCTTCGGGTAGTCGGCATACGATTCTTTGAACACCCCCGAGTGCAGCAACACCACCGCCGCCACCCGGCCGGTGTCGGCGTCGGTGATGGTGGTACGGGTCCAGTACGACTCCGTCCGGCGGCTCTGGCTCAGGCCGGCAACTTCCTGCTCCAGCGTGTAGGTCTGGTCGACGAAGACCGGTCCCTCGACCAGACGGATCTCCAGGTCCAGGAACAAGCCGAGGGCCGGGCCCCGAACCGGCCAGCGAGTCCCCACTTTGTTGGACAGGACGCTGATCATCTCCATCGGGAGGATGGCCCGTCCCCACGGCGAGTTCGCCCCGCCCTCGGGCGTGTACCAGGGATGAGGCTCGGTGATACGCGCCAGCTTCTCGGCCAGGGAGAAGGGGTAGCCGGGGCCGTTGGCGTCGGTGTGGTTGATCGACGCCTGGAGCACGCTCGTCGCTCCGCATCCCGACCCGCAGCTGGTCGACGATGAACAGCTCGCCCGGGTCGCCCTGCGAGGCGAGCCGCGCCTCGAGCTCGGTCTGCGGGTGATCGGGACCGACCGACGCCGTTCCGGTGAGCACTGGGGTGCCATCGGCCTTGTGAGCCTCCACCCGGCCGATAGTTCGGCTCACCGGTCGTCAGCGAAGCCTGCACCTGCTCGCCCTCGACCACCATGGTGCGGAAATGGCAGCTGACGCACCCGCGCTCGAACCAGGCCTGACCCCACAGCGCCACCGCCAGCGGGTCGATCTGGCTGAAGTGGGTCGGGGCCTCGATCGGCGCGCCGCGAAGACCGAGCGTGGCGGCGGTGTCGGCGTCGTGAAGGCCCAAATGACCGCCGGTTTGCTGTTCCTGCAACATCTGGGCCGGCGAACGCAGCGGCCCGGTGAGGGTGATCTCGGTCGCGAAGCTGGTCGTGGCAGCGCTCATGCTGTCAGCCTAGGCCGTGGATCAGGCTGAGAGCGCCTGGTGGCTGGAGACTCGCCGAGGGTGATTCGACTGGGCTGGTCGACGGGAGGAAGGCCAGGGGCGATCCCAGGCCCGAACCGGATTTTCGTCGGTAGGGGCCGCGCCGATACTGGGCGCAGGACCGATGGCTCAGCGCTGATCGGCAGGCTCATTCGTCCCTTGGCCCCCAGCGACCCAGCAAGGAAAGCCGACGCCGTCGTCAGATTCCGCTCCAGTGGGCCGGTCAGGTGGCCCTGCTAAGTTCGGAACGTGAAACTCTCCACCTCAATCGGATATACCGGCGATCCGCGCCAGGCCGCAGCCCGGGCCCAGGACCTCGAGCGGGCGGGCATCGACATGATCTGGGTGGCGGAGCTGTACAGCTTCGACGCCGTGAGCCTCCTTGGCTATCTGGCCGGGCAGACCGAGCGGGTGGAGCTGGCGTCGGGAATCCTGCCTCTGTATTCGCGAACGCCGACCTGACGGCGATGACCGCCGCCGGCCTCGACGCCGTTTCGGGCGGACGCTTCGTGCTCGGCATCGGCTCCTCCGGCCCCCAGGTGATCGAAGGATGGCACGGCGTGCCCTTCGACAAGCCGCTGACCCGGACCCGGGAGATCATCGACGTCTGCCGCCAGGTATGGCGACGCGACCGGGTCGAACACCACGGCGGCGCCTACCAGATCCCGCTGCCCGAGGACCAGGGGACGGGTTTGGGCAAGCCCCTCAAGATCATCAATCATCCCGTTCGTGAGCGCATCCCGGTCTTCGTGGCCAGCCTGGGGCCCGAGAACGTGAAGATGACCGCGGAGATCGCCGAGGGCTGGCTCCCCGCCTTCTTCCATCCCGACAAGGCCCACCAGGTCTGGGGCGCCGACCTCGACGCCGGGCTGGCCCAGCGCGACCCGGAACTCCCTCCGCTCGAGATCTCGGCCGGCGGCGTGCTGTCGATCTGCGACCGCGACACCGCGCAGCGAGCTGCGGGAGGCCGGTCGAGGGGGCACCGCGCTGTACGTCGGTGGCATGGGCGCCAAAGGGAGGAACTTCTACAACAACGTCTTCAAGAAGTATGGCTACGAGCAGGAGGCCGAGCAGATCCAGAACCTCTTCCTGTCGGGCAAACGGGCCGAGGCCGAGGCGCTGGTGCCGGAGGACTACCTGGCCGCCACCGCGATGGTCGGCGACGAAGGCGAGGTGCGCGAGCGGGTGGAGGCCTACAAGGCCGCCGGCGTCACCGTTCTCAGCGTCAATCCCGTCGGCGAGAAGCCGCTGGAGCTGATCGAGAAGGTCAAGACCTGGGTCAGCTAGGGGCCGATCTGCGGCCCGACTGGATCAGAGGCCGCGGCCGGCCGGCCCGCCGTGGTAGCCTCGGACTATCAACTTGATACCGGTGTCGGTGGGAACGAGGACACCACGCCCAACACGGGGGTGTATATGACCGAGTACGACGTCCACATCAAGGGTGGGACGGTTGTCGATGGCACGCGAGTCCCGCGTTTCCGGGGTGACGTGTGGATCAAGGATGGCAAGATCGCCCAGATCGGCGGGCGGCCCAACGGGGTGGCGGACCAGGTGATCGATGCCGACGGGCTGATCGTCGCCCCCGGCTTCGTCGACCTCCACACCCACTACGACGCCCAGATCCGCTGGGATCCGTGGTGCAGCATCTCCAGCTGGCACGGCGTCACCTCGGTGGTGCTCGGCAACTGCGGGTTCGGCTTCGCCCCGTGCCGTCCGGAGTTCCGCGAACGCTCCATGCTGACCATGGTGCGGACCGAAGCCATCCCGCTCGAGGCCATGCGGCTGGGCATGAACTGGGACTGGGAGACCATTCCCGAGTATCTGGACAGCCTCGACGCCACCCCCAAGGGCGTCAACTGCCTGCAGTACATGCCGGTGGCGCCGTTGATGATCTACGTCATGGGCCTGGAAGCGGCCAAGTCCCGACCGGCCACCGCCCGGGAGCGCAAGGAGATGCAGCACCTGCTCCACGAGGGTATGGACGCCGGCCTGTGCGGCTTCTCGCTCCAGCGGCTCGGCGAGCACAGCGTGCAGGCCGACTTCGACGGCACCCCCATGGTGACCGACACCATGGCCGACAAGGACATCCTCGCCTTGTGCGAGGTCCTGGCCGAGCGCGACGAGGGCTTCATCCAGGTCACCCAGGCCACCGGTGACATCAAGGCGGATCTGGCGTTTGTCGAGAAGATGGGGAAGGTGGCCAAGCGCCCCATACTCCACAACCTGGTGTTCGCCGGCCCGGACCCGAAGATCCACACCCGCAGCCTGAAGTGGCTCGAGCGGACCAACGAGAAAGGCCTGCGCATCTTCGGACAGGGCGCCACCCTGCGGTCCGGGTTCGCCTTCACCATGGCCGACTGGAATCTCTACGACGCCAGTCCGGCCTGGAACGAGGCCACCACCGGCACCAAGGAAGAGAAGCTCCGGAAGCTGGCGGACCCCGAGATCCGCGAACGGTTGAAAGCGGAGATCGACGAAGCCGAGGAACGGCTGGCCCGGGCGAACGCCATCGCCGGACCGATCCCCAACCTGATCGTCCAGGGGGTCAACCGCCAGGCCAATCTCCAGTCCTACGTCGGCAAGTCGGTCGGCCAGATCGCCGAGGAAGAGGGCAAGCACTACATCGACGCCATGCTCGACCTTTCAGTCGCGGGCGACCTCAACGTCGAGTTCCTCGGCCCCTCGCGGGGTGCTGAGCCCACCCATACCGGCGAGCTGATGACCGATAGCCCGTACACCTTCCCCGGCGTGTCGGACGGCGGCGCCCACACCAAGTTCTTCAATGGCGGCGCCTACACCACCGACTTTCTGCTGTGGCTGGTGCGGGACGAGAAGAAGATCAGCCTGGAAGAGGCGCACTTCCGCCTCAGCGCCCTGCCCGCCCATGCGGCCGGTTTCCGTGACCGCGGCATGCTCCGCGAGGGCGCCCCGGCGGACGTGGTCGTCTACGAGCTCGAGAGCCTCGACGTGCAGCCGCGCTGGGTCGGAGAGGTCGTCAACGACTTTCCGGGCGGCGAGTGGCGGCGGGTGCAGCAAGCCCAGGGGTACAAGGCCATCATGGTCAACGGTGAGGTCACCTTCGAAGACGGCGAGTGCACCGGCGCCACGCCCGGCAAGCTGCTGCGCCACGGCCGCGGCTAGATTCGACTGGTCCGGCAACTCGGCCGCCGGGAACTCCGGGTTCCCGGCGTCGAGGTGGCCGGTCGCCCTAGCGGGGCAGGCGGCCGAGTTCTCTGCGCGTGCCCCTTCACCGGCACGATTCGCGCCGGGACCGTCGGTCGCGGCCGACGCACTCGGGCGCCCCCCGGGTCCGTCGGCGGGCCAACCCCGCCTGGTCTACTCGGCCGCCTGGTCGATCCGGGGGGCCCGGCGCAGGTTGCGCCGGATACTGATGATGGCGATGAGCAGGATGATGACCGCTCCGGTCAACGTGGACTGCCGGCCGATCGTATAGATGTGCGACGGGTGCTGCGACGTGGCGGCATATGCGGGCATGGCCACCGCGAAGGCGATGGCACCAGCCAGCACGGCGACCATGAGCCTGTAGCCGACCCGGATGCGCCGGCGGACCGGCCCGGTACGACGAGTCCGCTCCTGGTGGTGATCCGCCACGGCCCTCATCCTTCACTCCCTGGGTCGACGTCGCCGGCGAGCACTGCGCCCATCGGCGGGGCCTCGCCCCGGGCGGAACGTTCGATGGCAGCCGTGTCCGTGCCCAGGTAGGCCGCGATGACCCGGGGATCGCGCTGGATCTCGGCAGGAGTGCCGACGGCGATGACCCGTCCTGCCTCCATGGCGACGATCCGTTCGGCCAGCCCCATGATGAGCGGGATGTCGTGCTCGATCACGACCAGGGTGAGGCCCATCTGACGCCTGACGTTGCGGATCACCTCTCCGAGCGCCTCCGTCTCGCGCTGGGCGATCCCCGACGTGGGCTCGTCGAGAAGCAGCAGGCTGGGTTGGACGGCAATGAGACAGGCGATCTCGGTGATCCGCCGGGTCCCGGTCGACAGCGCCAGGATCCTCATATCCCGGTAGGAGCTCAGGCCCATGGTGGCGAGGAGTTCGTCAGCCTGGGCCGCCTTGCGACGGTCGGCCCGACCGCCGAGACCCAGCACGGAGGGGATCACCTTGGTGCGATCAACCCCCTCCATGGCCAGCATGACCGACTCGTGGACGGTCATGGTCGGGAAGAGGGCGGCGTCCTGGAAGGAGCGGATCAGGCCGAGCCGGGCCCGCTCCTCGGGACGGGTCCGGCTGACGTCCTTTCCTTCGAAATGCACCGTGCCCCGGTCTTGGCGGGTGAAGCCGCCGAGCAACTCGAACAACGTGGTCTTGCCGGCCCCGTTCGGGCCGATGAGGCCCAGGATCTCGCCGGAGCGGACCTCGAGGTCGACGGCGTCGACGGCGGTGAGGCCCCCAAAGCGTTTGGTCAGCTGCTTGGCGACGAGGACGGCCTCGCCCTCCCGCTGGGCCCGCACCCCGCTCTTGGCGGCGACCGCCAATCCGACCGCGGCGTCGACCCCGCCGCCCGGGGTGATCGACCGCTCGGCCACCGGATCCAGGCCGGCCCGGCGGGCGAGCGTGTCGACGATGCGGTCCCGGATCGGGGCCAGACCCTGCCCGACGCCACCGGGCAGCTGCACCAGGAGGAAGACCCAGCCGACACCGGAGGCCAGGGTCTCGGCATTGTCCAGCGGCACCCAGTGGGGCAGGCCGATCAGGTACAGAGCGCCCAGGATCGGACCGGCCAGAATGCCGAGACCACCGATCACCGCGGCCGCGGCGGTGGTGACGCTGGCGTCGTCCGGGAAACGTCTCCGCCGACACCGTCGACAGAACATGCACGTAGATCGCTCCCCCGAGGCCGGCGAGCACCCCGCCGAGGGCGAAAGCTTGCAGCTTGACCCAGGTGGCTCGCACGGTAAAGGCCCGGGCGGCGTCCTCGTTGTCGCGCACCGCCCTGATGATCCTGCCGACCCCGCCGACCCATATGTTGCGGGCGAACCAATAGGACACGACCACCGCAAACAGGGCGATCCAGTAGAACCGCTTGCCAGTGTTAAACGCAAAGCTCCCGATGGCCACCCCTGGCGGGTTGGCCCCGTGGCTGAACATCCAGTGCTGCTCGAACAGCCATTCGTAGGCGAACAACGAGAACCCGAGGGTGACGACGGCCAGCATCAAGCCCCTGATCCGCACGGCAGGCAGGCCGATGATCAGGGACACGACCACGCTGGCGGCGATTGCGGCAGAGGATGCCCACCAGGTACGGCTGCGCCGTGGGATTGCACCTGCCAGCACACCGCCGCACCCAGGCCGGCCAGGGCGAACTGCCCGAGCGACAGCTGACCGCCCAGGCCGGTGATGATGACCACCGACATGGCCACCACGCTGTAGACGGCGATGGTCGTGAAGTCCAGGGCCAGGGCGTCGCTCTCGAGCTCGGGAATCAGAATGGCCGCGGTCAGGGCCAGGGCGAAGACCACCCAAGGGAGAGCGCGGATGGACCGAACCTTGCGGTAGGCGGCCGGCAGGGGAGTGAAGGCCTGAACCGTCGCCCAGACGCTCTTGTCCTCCGAGCGACCCGACCTGGTCCGCTGCAGGAGCAAGGCGACCACGATGATGGCCAGAATGAAGCCGTCGACCACGCCTTCGCTCGGATAGTTGAGGAGCAGGATCTGCTCGACCACCCCGAGGCCGATGCCCGCCACCAGGGTGATCGGAGGCTGGTCATGCCGGCAATCACCCCGCAGAACAGGCCCCGCAACAACAACCCCGGACCGAGGAACTGGCCGCCGGAGAACCCCCTCGTGGGCAGGACCAGGATGGCCGTGAAGGCGGCCATGACGCCGCCCATGGCCCACGCCAGCGACGACAGGCGAGGAGCCCGCATGCCGGACATGAGGGCGGCATCGTGGTTGGAGGCCGCCGCCCGCATGGCGATGCCCAGCCGGCCCCTGCGCAGGAAAATCGCCACGGCAATCACGAACGGCGGAGTCAGGATCAACATGGCGGAGTAGGCCGGCGTCATGAGCAGGGCGCCCACAAAGAACGACGGGAAACCCGAGGGCTGGGGATAGGTGATGCCGGCGCCGACCGTGCTGCTGACGATGGCCGAAAAGCTGTCCAGGATGGTCCCGAGGCCGAGAGTGACGATGGCGGTGAGGACCAGCGGGGCCGACCGGAAGCGGCGAACCACGACCACCTCGCAGGCCACGCCGACGAGGGCGGCGGCGGCCAGCGCCAAGATGAACGCGAACCAGTAAGGAATATGCCACTTGGTGACGGCCGCCCCGAGCACCGCCGCCCCCAGGGCGCCGATCTCGCCATAGGCGAAGTTGATGATCCGGTTGGCCCGGTAGATCAGGACCAGGCCGGCGCCGAGCACCCCGTAGGTCATGCCGGTGACGATCCCGAGCAGGATCACATCGGGGTGAACCTGGAAGGTGGCGATCATGAGTCGGCGCCCATCAGGCCCACGGTCGCGCCCTGGAGAAACACGGATCGCAGCAGCTCCGGACGTTGGAGCAGCTCATCGGTGGGCCCGTCGAAGCGGATCTCGCCCTTTTCCATGAAGTAGGCGTGCTTGGCGAGTGACAGCGCCACGTTGACCGACTGCTCGACCAATACCACCGCCGTGCCCGCCTCATTGATCCGGCGGACCATCTCCAGCAGCTCGGACACGATGATCGGCGCCAAGCCGAGGGACAGCTCGTCGATCAGCAGCACACGGGGCTTGATCACGTAGGCCTTGGCCACGCCCAGCATCTGCTGCTCGCCCCCGGAGAGGGTCTGGGCCAGCTGGTTGCGCCGTTCGTAGAGCTTGGGTAAGCCGGCGAAGGCCTCGTCGATGGCCTGGTTGAGATCGGACCGTCGCCGGCCGTACGTGTACCCGTAGGCCCGCAGGTTGTCGGCGACCGTCAAGGCCCCGAACACCGCCCGGCCACCGGGGATTTGCGATATTCCCATCGTCACCCGCTGGTCGGCCCCTGAGAAGGTGACGTCCTCCCCCAGGAAGTGGACCGAGCCGGCACTGGGTGCGGCCACACCGGAGATGGTCCGCAGGAGCGTGGTCTTCCCGGCCCCGTTGGTGCCGAGCAGGGCGACGATCTCGCCGTCGGCGACCGAGAAGGACACATTGAAGAGGACCTGCACCTGACCGTAGGAGAAGTCGATGTGCTTGCACACCAGCAAGGGCAGGCGCTGGCCGAGACGGGTCCGGGCGGTGAGCTCGGCGACTTCGACCTGCCGGCCGATCACGGAATCGAGGTCGTGGTCGATCAGTCAGCTGGGCCGGACCCAGGCTCGACCAGGCGAGCATCATGAAGCCGGGGATGAGGAGAGCCCACCCGATGCCGAAGCGTTGACCGACGATGCCGGACAACTGGGCGGCCGCCGCTCCCGCCGAAGAGGCCGGCGCACCACGAGGATGACCGCGGCGGCATCCCGGAATCTGGGGTCGACGAGGGAGAGCAGCAGAAATGTGGCGGCCATCAACAACACGCCAGCCCCGGCCGTAAAGACGAGCAGCATGATGACGCTGAGCGCCCACCACGGGGCGACGATGAAGATCGCAAGGGCGCGCGGCCGTGATCGGACCGACGAACGTCAGCGCCCACATCAGGTGACGCGGGGAGGCCCGAAAAGCCTTTTCCAGACGGACGGCCGCCACCACCACGATCGGGACGGCCCCGAGGGCCACCGTGCGAAGCAGGAGATCCCGGGCCTCGACGGTCATGCCCCATCGATCCCGGAGGAACTGTCCAGAGGTAGGTGTTCAAACCCCAGATGGCGATTCCGGCCGAGGCGCCGCACAGGAGGGCCCGCAGCGCCGTGCCGGAACCGATGACCCGGGCGAAACGCCCCCCAGGCGCATGGGGGGATCCTCGCTCACCGCGTTCGGGTCGTCACCGACGCGCTCGTTGAGCAAGCGGCGGATCGGGGCGCGATCCCATTGGCCGATGCGGGGTTCGCGGATCGCCAGCATGGCCAGGCCGGCGGCCAGCAGGCAGCACGGCCACGATCAAGAACGCCGACCCTCCACGTCAACCCACCGATCGTCGTCAAGGACAGCACCAGGCCGCTCAGGCCGACTCCGGCCAGGACGGCTGCCGCAAACCCTCCGGCCAGCCGCACCCGTATCTCCGGCCGACCGGCGTCCATGAGCATGGGCAGGGCCGTCGCAATGACCAGCCCGGAGAGCACGGCGGCGCCCATCTCGGTCAGCAGGAGCTCGAGACCGTTCACGGCGAAGGCGCCGACAACGAGCAGCCACGGCCTGACCCAGGGCGGCCACCGCGGCCCAAAGCTTCCGTGACCGCTGCTGGCGGAAGAACCAGACCGATACCACCCCGCCGACAATGAAGGCGACCGGACGCAGACTCCATGCCTGGCCGGGATCAATGTTCCCGAGCGATAACTCGGCCAGCCGGGTGACCCAGATGGCCGACGCGCCCACCGCCGCGTCGGCCACCAGGATCAAACCGAGTACGGCGAGCGCCATGGTCGAGCCATCGCCCGAGTCACGGAGTCCCGCCGGAAGGGCACCGGGTCGGTCCCGCCGGTGATCCCGTAGATCTCCCGGCAGGTCCGGCGCAGAGCGGGGTCATCCTCGGCGGGATCCAGCTCCCCGCTGCGGAGTACGGCCTCGTAGGCCGGTTCCTCGGTCACGGTCAGCCGTCAGGGGTTGGTGGGTATCGACATGGTCGCCCGACACGAAACTCCACGATTGCTTGGCCGGGTTCCATTCGATGACTCTGGCCGTGGTGGCCGCGTCGTAGTGGCCGGGCGGGCCCGAAGAAGTCGTTGCCGTAGCCCGACGCTCCGGGCCACGTGTGCCCAGCCGGTTGGCGCCGGCCTGCAGGGCGGTGGCGCTGATGGTCGGGGAACCCTTGAGGGCGTCGGTCATGAAGAAGATCTCGTCGCACAGGGTGTAGTAGAGCTGGTAGTAGGCCGGGTAGTACTGCTTGAGCATGGCCTCGCACTCGGTCCTTGGTGCTGTTGTCCGGGGCGGCGGTGAGCACGGCCGGCAGGTTGGGGTACACGTCGGAGGAGTTCCACGACACCGCCAGGGCGTTGCCCTGCTCATCCTTGGGCTCGGTGTTGAACAGCGAGGGCCCGCTGGCCGTGGTCATCCCGTAGCGCGGATAGTACTTCTGGCTGTGGGCCACCTGGAAGAAGAAGAACACCGCATCCCCACCGTCGGGAGTGAACAGCACGTGGTCGACCCCGGCCTGGCGGAACTTCAACACCGCCGAGGAGAAATCACTGGTGGTGGTGGCGCAGTCGGACACGCTGTGGCACTGGAAGTAGGTGAACACCGTCGGGTTCGTGATCCCCAGCTGGGCCAGCGCCGGCTTCCAGTAGCTTGTTGACCAGCTGCTGATTGGTGCCGCTGCCATCATCGGCCAGCAGGATGCCCACCTTGGCCTACGCCGGGTTGGCCCCGAAATAGCCGGCGTGGTTCAGCATGTCGATCGCCGGGCCCAGCCTGTACGGAGTTGATGTAGTTCAGCGAGTACAGGTACGGGGCGTACTTGGTGAAGTCCGCCGGGATCGGCCGGTACTGCAACCCGCCCTGATAGATGATCACCGTGTGCTTGTTGGCCAGGCAGCTGATCAGCGTCTGGTTCTCGTTCGACTGGTTGAGCTCGGCGAACACGTGATCGTCCTCGGCGAAGGTGGTGCACTCGTTCTGCGAGTTGTCCGACTCCCCGGCCGGATCGCCGAACAGGAAGTCGTAGTACACGAAATTGATGTTGCAGCCATCCAGACCGCCATGGGCGTTGACGTAAGCGGCGATACGGTTGTACAGGGCCTTGGTCGTCTGCACCAGGGTCGGCGAGCTGACCTCCGGCCCGATGGCCGAGTTGCCCAGCTGGGCCAGCACCGCCCCCTCGTCGGTGGTGTAGGTCATCCCGATCTTCACCGTCTGCTTGCAGCCCGCCCCGGCCGCGATGGCCGGCGCCGTACCGCCAATGGTGGACGAGTGGGCTTGCGCCGTCCCCGACGTATTGCCGCTCGGGCTTGTCGACCCGCTCGAGCCGCACGCCGCCGCCACCAGGGCCAGCACCATCACCCCCACCACCGCCGCCGCCCGATTACTACCAACAAACCGCTGTCCTTGACGCCGTGCCATCCAGCTCAACGTTTTCCCCCCTGCTAGAGATTCGGAAATCGGAAATCTGCAGTCACCCACATGGTGGTAGGCGGGTGGAAACTTAGCACCCGATCGGTTGGACGTCAACGGTCAGGGTGCGGCGTTCCCACCTCACTGCGGCTCAAATTTTTCCGTTCTGATCTGCCTTTCCGACGCGGATTCATATCTCTGCGCCAGTGCGTCTGGCCAGCAGACCGTTACGGTCTCAAAGGCGGATACTTCGTACCAATGGGAACCGTGCCTAGGAATGGCCACGGCATGATGGCCCTTATCTAAATCGCGGCCCGCGACCTCAATTGAACGAGATGACTGATCTTCGTCCTCGTGCTTACAGCCCACCGAAGGATGCCAGCGAGTTGGCCCCGCGGAACTCCACCTGCCACCGCCCTCACCGATGCGATGTCCCATGGTGCTGGCGCCGCTGCCCGAGAAAAGAATGATGGTAAGGGTGTGAATCGGGGGGTTCTCGTGGCCGGTCAGCCCGACCGCCGTCGGGAGGGTCTGTACCTGGAAGTGGTTCTGAGTCGTCAGATACACCCCCTGGCCCGCCAGCAGAATGGGAGACGGGTAGCAGCCAGGTACCCGCTTGCACCCCGTGTCGGCGAGGACGCGCATGGTTTGCCCGGGCGGGATCGGCGTCTTATCAAGGAAGACGGCGTACCTGATCGACGGCCCGGCCGTGCTGTCCCATGTGGCCGTGAACGGCACTTTGACCGTCGTCAGCGCTGCGGGCGCGGTGATGCTTACGGTGGTGTCGGCCTTGAATGCGCCTCCGCACGCGGACATGGCCACCATGGCGATGGCCAAAGCCGCCAGGATCGTCAGCGACGACCCCAGCCGGGAACGCCGCCCCCGAGGCGCCCTCCGGGTCCGACCATCTCCACTCCCCGAGGAATTCCTCCAGCACTTCGCCACGACTTCCAACCGATCCACTCCCCCTGTGACAGCCGAAAGGAACAAACCGGCCCCCCTTGATGTCGCAGGGACCGTTCGACTCCGTACATTCACCAATCGAGCGCCAAAGATAGCCAAAGAAATCGCTCGCGCCATGCGGGTCACGAGATTTGACGCCCCGTCTCCTTCAGCAGAGATGCCGCTCGGCGATCCCGCGCTTTTGGTGACGTAATCGCGGCGGAACAAGTCCTGACACTCACCACCTTTGCTCTATCCGGTCTATCCCGGCCAGGCGGGCCGACGCGTCGAAACCGTCGGCGGCCAACCCGAAATGTACACTGGAACCGATACGGGTGTCAACTTTCCGAGATCCCATTTTCCTTGCATGAGTCAGGCAACGGTCCAGGAGAACCCGAGGTTCTAGGAGAACTCGAATGTCGGTCTGGTACCTGTCATCAGCGTGGGGGTGGGAGTGACGGATTGATCGACGCCTCTGTCGGCGACCGGCGTTGGTCCCGATGTCGACAGAGGGGGCCGGGCCAGGAACGTCGAACACCGGAAACTCGGCGACTACCCATGCCTGGTGACCAGCTGTTCAATCAGCCAGTTTCCGGCGTCGAGTTCGGCAGGCGACCCACGACCAGAGCAACCGCCCCGCCGGGCGGTCAGATACGCTCCCTATCCATGCAGTACCGACCGACGGCCGAAGAACTCCTGTCTGCGATCGCCGACCTGCTCGACGACGAGTTGCTGCCCGCCCTGCCCGAGGCGCTCAAACACAAATGCCGGGTCGCAGCCAATCTGGCGCGGATCCTCGAGCGCGAGGAGCGACTCGGCACAGAGGCGGCCGCGGGCGAACACGACCGATTGGCCTCGCTGCTCGGGTCCGACGGCGACGTCTCGACCCTTTCGGTCAAGCTGGCCGAGCGGCTCCGCACCGAGGATGATCCCGTATTCCAGGCTCAGGCGTGGGAAAGCCTGGTCGCGGTGGCTCGCGACGACCTGGCGATCGCCAAGCCGGGCCATGACTCGTGGGAAGGGCGCTGAGCGCCCTGTTTACTCCGGTTCGATGGGTCACTCTGGCTCGATGGGCGCGTCGGTCGTAACCCGCCGCTCGTAGAGATGGGCGAGGCGCGCCTCGTCGTACCCGAGCTCTTCGAAGATTTGGTGGTTGTGTTCCACGAACAGGGGACCCGGCCGGTCGAGACGGCCCGGGGTCCGGGAGAATTTCCATGGCCAGGTCGAGGTGGGGTAGACGCCGACCACCGGATGCTCGATGCTCTGGTAGAAGCCGCGATGGTGGATGTGCGGATCTGGCAGAACCTGCCAATTGGCGAGCACCGGCGCGGCTGACACGCCGCGCCGCTGGAGCTCCCAGGCCACCTCGTACTGCTCCAGGGTTGCGGTCCAGGTCCCGATCTCCTTGTCGAGCTCGTCGTGGCGGGCCCAGCGTCCCTGGGGTGGTCGCCAGCTCCGGGTCGTTCGCCAGGTCGGGACGCCCCATGGCATGCGCCAGCTCGACCCAGTCGTCGTCGCTCTGCACGCTGATAGCCACCCAGTTGTCGTCGCCGGCGTTCGGGTAGACGCCCTGAGGCGCGAACCGCGGGTCACGGTTGGCCATGGGCTTGCGCACCACGCCGTTGGCCAGGTAGTCGAGGAGCGGCTCGGCCATGAACGCGGCTCCGCACTCGTTGAGCGACATCTCGATCCACTGCCCCTCGCCCGTGCGCCGGCGGTACTCGACCGCGGCCATGGCGGCCACGGCACCCAGGATGCCGCTCACCGGATCGGCGTAGTACAGCGTGGTCCGCGACAGAACCCCGTCCGGATAGCCGGTCACCGATGTCAGTCCGGTGGTCGTCTCGATGTTGGAGCCGTAGGCGCTCCAGTTTTGCCGGGGGCCGCTGGCGCCGTAGCCCGACATCGACACCATGATCAGCCGCGGGTTCACCTGGCGGAGCTGCTCCCAGCCGAGCCCGAGGTTGGGCATGACGCGCACGCTGTTGTTCTCGATGAGGACGTCGCATTGGCGTACGAGGTCCAGCAGCACCTCCCTGCCCTCTTCGGCCCCGAGGTCGATGGCGACATCCCGCTTGTTGCGGTTCATCTCGTTGAAGTACATGGCCCGGTGATGAGGCTGGCGCTGAAAGTCCTGGGTTGGGCCAACCCAGAACAGCGCCCGCGTCGCCGGCCGCACCGGCCACTCGACCTTGATGACGTCCGCGCCCAGGTCGGCCAGGTAGCGGCCGCAGGCGGGGCCAGCCCAGTTGGCCGTGACCTCCACCACTTTGAGGTCCTTGAGGGGCGGCTCAGCGACGTTGGCCGCCACCGGACGGGCCGGCCGCGAGCCGCGTGGTGAAAGGGAGGCGACCGTGGTGTCGGTGTCGGCTCCGGCTGGCGGCGCCGGGCTCCGCCGGCGGGCCGGCGAGGCGGACAGGTGGAACGGCTGGCCCGGGAAGCGGAGGGTGTCACCGTCAGCCTGCTCCCACCATGAGCGGGCGTCCATCTGCGGGTCCTCGGCCAGGCCCTGGGTGTCGAGCACGGGGGTCATGGCGATTCGCAGCGCCTGCGCGAACTCGATGATCTCCTCGACGGTCCGGTCCTTGGCCCACTCGCCGACGGCCTCGAAGATCCGGGGAATGTTGGCGTTCCATTTGATCAGGTCGTCTGTCAGCCCTTCCTCGCCCAGGTCGGGGCGCTCGATCATGACAAACAGATCGGGATAGGGCACGATCCGCATCGAATAGAACCAGCCGTCGGACGCCCGGATGAGGTCCATGGGCAGCCGGGGCAGCAACATCCCATTCCCCGCCCACGAGGACACCAGCCAGGCGTGCGCCGTCAGCACCGACTCGAGGTGGCTGACCTCGACCCGCTGGCCCAGCTGGCTGCGACGCCGCTCGTGCACGCCGGCCAGGGCGGCAAAGGCGGCGTGGGCACCGGCATGCAACTCGGCCTGACCGCCAGGCAGGTAGATCGGTTCGCGATCCGGCGAGCCGGTGAAGTAGAGGTAGCCCCCCATCGCCCAGACGGCGATGTCGCTGCCTCGCCAGGCCGCGTACGGTCCGGTCCGACCCCAGGGCGAGAGATCGACCTCCACGACATGCTCGGGCAGCGGCGGGAGCTGCGATTGCCACGACGACGTCCCGTCCACCAGCACCACGTCAGCCGACCAGACCAGCCCGTCCAGCACCCGGGGGGCATCACCGCCGGCCGGGATCACCGATTCCTTGCCGCCTGACATGTAGGCGAACAAGGCACTCGACCCGTCCGGGGCCAGTGGGGGCCGGGCCCGCAGCGGGGATCCTCCGGGCGGTTCGATCATCACCACCCGGGCTCCCAGGTCCGCCAGCAGCTTGCCGGCGTACGCACCACTCAGCCCGGTGGTCAAATCGACGACGACCAGTTCCTCCAGAGCGCATTACGCGGAGCCACCATGGCCGGAATCTATCTCACGGGCACTTGCGACGAGGGCCCGATAGCGAGACGAGGTCCGCTCGATCAGGCGGGCACGGCGGGCCGAGGCGGGCCGTCAAGGCCAATGGCGGACAGCCACATGGTGGCCAAGGTCTCCGCCACCGAAACGATGTCGGTCGGTGTGGTCCCGGGACCATCGCCCTCGACGAACCAGCGATGAGCGAACTCCTCGAGCATGGCGACCAGGGCCGCGGCCGCGATGGCGGGATCGATGTCGGACCGGGCGTTGGCCGCCTCGATCCCCTTGCGGACCCGCTCGATTCTGCGGGCCCGCTCCCGCCGGCGCATCAGCGCCACCTCGGCATCGAAGTTGGACGCCTCGTGCCAGACTTTCGAGATCGCCAAGTTGTCGACGTGGTCGGACAGGTACCAGAAGATCTCGGCCCGAATCCGCTCGGGCAGGTGCTGGCTCTTCAGTCGTGGGAGTGGGCGGACGTTGGCCGCTTGCCTGGCCAGGGCCAGGAGGATGTCCCGCCGATTGCCGAAGTACTCGTAGAAGGTGCCATGGCCGACACCGGCAGCCTCGACGATGGCGGGCACCGTCGTGGCGTGGTAGCCCTTGTCGGCGAACAGCCGCGAGGCGGCGTCGAGCAGCGCCCGCCGGGTCTCTTGACGCCGCGGGGTCCGCGGCCCATCCTCGGAGCCGTGGCGGGACGAACGCCGGCGCCACCGGCGGTAGTGCGGCGCGGTCGCTCTGGTCTTCCGCGTGGCCGTCATGTCTTTGCCTTGGTCCTCGACTCGACCGCGCCCACCCGGCGCTGGAGCGGCAGTATAACGGCCGTAACTGATACGCCGGTCTAAATTCAAACGCCGTCGACGTCGGATCGAACGGCCGTCCGGCCCGCGGGAGCGCCCGCGGGAAGTCGGCTATTCGCCGGAGAAGGCACGGGGCCAGGCCGGCCAGCGAAACGCTGGCTATGTGGCAAACTGGCGGAGGGCCGCCTCTACCGACGGGTCCAGGGAAGAGGGAGTAGGCTGCCGACACCGATGTCGACGCCCTGAACAGGAGGTGTGCGGCGATGAGCTTCGAGGTACCGGAGCACGTACGGCCGGTCCGGGACAAGGTCAAGCGCTTCATCGAGGAACGCATCTATCCGGTGGAGGAGAAGCTGGCGGTCGGGGATGACGACTCCCGCCCGCTGCTGCAGAGCCTGATGCAGCAAGCCAAGGACGAGGATCTGTGGGCCCTCGGCCATCCGGTCGAGATCGGGGGCCACGGAATGCCGTTCCTCGACTACGTCTACGTCAACGAGGTGATCGGCCGGTCGGAGTACGCCACCGTCGCTTTTGGCACCCACTCGCTGCAGGACTCGATCATGCTGCACCGCTACGCCTCGCCCGAGTGGCGCGAGAAATACCTCAGGCCACTTGTCGCCGGCGAGATCTTTCCCTCCTTCGGGATGACCGAGCCCGATGTCGCATCCTCCGATCCCACTCAGCTGCAGACCCACGCCTATCTCGACGGCGACGAGTGGGTGATCAATGGGCGCAAGTGGTTTACTTCGGGTGCCCGTAAAGCCGCCTACACGACGGTAATGGTCCGCACCGAGCCCGATGCCCCCGATCATCAGGCCTTCAGCCAGATCATCGTCCCCACCAATACTCCGGGCTACAACATCGTCCGTGATGTTCCGGTCCTTGGCCACAACGGCGGACACGCCGAGGTGATCTACGACAACGTCCGGGTGCCGAAAGAAAACCTGCTCGGACCGCGGGGCAAGGGCTTCCAGATCGCCCAGGATCGACTGGGCCCGGGCCGCATCTTCCACTGCATGCGCTGGCTCGGCCAGGCTCAGCGCGCCTTCGAGCTCATGTGTGATCGGGCCAACAGCCGGGTGGCCTTCGGCGAACCCCTGGCCCGCAAGGAGCTCATCCAGAAGATGGTCTTCGACTCCTACACGGAGATTCAATCCGCCCGGCTGCTGACGCTGCACGCCGCCTACAGGATCGACCAGGGTGACCAGGCTCGGGTGGAGATCGGCGCCATCAAGGTGGCCGGGCGCCCAGATGTTGCACAACGTGATCGACCGGGCCATCCAGGTCTACGGGGCCAAAGGCCTTACCCCCGACACTCCTCTCGACCGCATGTACCGGGCGGCCCGGGCCGGGCGCATTTACGACGGACCGGACGAGGTGCACATCCTCACCGTGTCCCGCCGGATCCTGAAGGAGTTCCGCGACGGCACCGGGTGGGATTTCGGCGGGCGGTGAGCCGATGACGGGGAGGCGTCAGGGATGGCCCTCGACGGCGTCCCCGAAGACCTCCTCGTTGTGCTCGCCCCGACGGGGCGCCCGGCTCCGCAGCTCCCAGGGCGTGCGGGTAAAGCGGTACGGCGCCCCTGGATAGGTGACCTCGCGCCCCAGCTCCTCGTGATAGAGGGGCGTGGGAAAGCCGCGGTCGATGAAGTGCGGATCGGTCATGACCTCTTCCGGCGAGTAGATGACGCCCACAGGAATGCCCCGCTGCTGCAGGCCGACGAACACGTCGTAGGCGGACATGCGCTCGGCGATGAAGATCACGGCCTGACGCCCGGCGTGGAATATCTCGCCGGCCAGGGGATCCTCGCGAAGCTCGGCCTGCGAGATGTCGGGACGTTCGGCGCCCATCTCGAGAAGGGAGGTGAGCGGGAACTCGTCGAGAAATCCGAGCTCGCGCATCCAATCCATGAGGGCGAGGAACTCCGCCTTCCGGCGAGGCGGGAAACCGGTGTTGAAATAGCGGCCGTCGGCGCATTGCACCTGCGTCGGGAACGTCGACACCTCGGCCGCGTGGCGCCCGGTCTGGCGCTGCACGACACTCTCCGCCGCCAACCACCCGTAGGTGGCCGCCTCGGTGGTGACATTGGCGGCGGCATTCATGTTGACGCTGACATGCTGTCCCCTCCCTCGCTCCTCCCGGGCGAGCAGGGCGACCATCAGCCCCATCACCGCATAGTGAGCGGCGATGTGGGCCGCCTGACCGCCGCCGCCCCGCACGGGAGGCAGAGTGTGGTCGTCATAGCCGCAGGACCACACCGGTCCGCCGCCGGCCAGCAAGGTGAGATCCGTGACCTGTTCGGACGCCCTGGGGCTGTCGGGGCCGAACGGCGTGATCGAAACCGTGACCAGACCCGGCGGGCCGGGCGCCAGGCAGTCATGGTCGAGTCCAAGGGTTCGCATCCTGGCGGGGGGTTCGGCGTCGAGGAAGACATCGGTGTCATCGAGCAGCCGAGCAGTAACTCGCGATCGGCGGTCACCTCGAGGTCGAGGGTGACGCCGAGTTTGTTGGTGTTGTAATGCCAGAACCAGAGACTGCGCTCAGGATCAGGGGTATCTTGGACGAACGGCGGGTACTCACGGGTGGTATCGCCGCCCGGCGGTTCGACCAGAATGACCCTGGCGCCCAGGTCGGCGAGCAGCTTGCCGGCGTAAGCCCCGAACTCGCTCGACAGCTCGACGACGCGGATGCCGTCGAAGGGACCGGGCATCAGATCACCCCCGCACCACGCAGACGTTCCAGGTCGCCGGGATCGACGCCGAGAAGGCCGGTCAACACCACCTCATTGTGTTCTCCGAGCAGTGGCGCCCCCTGGCGTATCGCCCAATCCGTGTCGGACAAGTGGATGGGGAGTCCGTCCACTCGCACCTCGCCCATGGCCGGGTGGTCGACCGTCGGCCAGAGGCCCCAGGCGGCGACGTCGGGGTCCTGATCGATGCGCTCGGGTGGCCGGGTCACCGCCGCCGCAGGAACGCCGAGGCGCTGGAGCCGGGCGGCCAGGTCGAAGCGCTCCTGGGTCCGGGTCCAACGATCTATGTCAGCGTCGAGGGCGTCTTCCCGCTCCAGTCGCCCGGCCAGGGTCGCATATTCGGGGTCAGCCGCCCAGGGCTCATCGATGACCGAAGCGATGGCCTTCCACTCCTTGTCGCTGCGGCACGAGATGGCCACCCAGTTGTCCTCCCCCGACGTGGCGTAGATCCCGTGCGGGGCCATCGGCGGCCACTGGTTGCGGTTGCTGTCGGGCATGCCCGGACGACGCATCGGTCGCCCATTGACGGCCCAGTCCAGGATGGCCGGACCGGTGAGCGCGGCCGCGGCCTCTGTGCAGGCCAAATCGATCCACTGGCCTTCGCCCGTTCGCCGACGATGCCACACTCCGGCCAGGATCGCGATAGCCATGTAATAGGCGCCCGTGTGGTCCATATACGAATAGCCCCATCCCGCCGGGGGCTGGTCCCGGAGGCCCGAGGTGAAAGTAAGGCCGGAGACGGCCTGGACGATCGGACCCCACGTCTTGAAGCCGCGGTACGGACCGGTGTGACCGAACCCGCAATTGGACACATAGATGATGTCGGGCCGGATTTCGGTCATGGCCTCATAGCTGAACCCGAGCTTAGCGAGGACTCCCGCGGCGAAGTTTTCCGTGACCACGTCCGACACCTCAATCAGCCGGCGCAGGAGCTCTTTGCCTTCTTCGGTCTTCAAGTTGAGGGTGATACCGAGTTTGCCCACGTTGTGGTTGTTGAACCCCGACCCGAACTCGATCCCCCGGCGATCGTCCTTGAACGGCGGCGCGCCCCGCAAGATGTCCCACTGGCCCTTGCGAACAGGGTCCTCGACCCGGATCACCTGGGCGCCGAAGGCGGCAAGGAACTTGGTCGCTCCCGCGCCCGCCAGTACTCCCGTGAAGTCACAGATGCGTAGGCCCGTCAGCGCGCCATCGACCGGCTGGAGAGCTCGGGTCGTCCTGTCCCCGCCGAAATCTGCCGTCACGGTGCATCCTCCTCCCCCGCAGGGTTCCGGTCCGGGCCCGCGGGTCTCGCTGGTCGTCCCCGGTTGATGGCCCCCCACCGTAGCCTCGAGCAGGGCTCGGCCCCCTACACGACGACGTCAATCAACACCGATCTCAAGAACGTCACCAACTTCCAGTCGTTCATGGGGCCCATGGAGACCTGCAACCACACCAAGTGGCCCGGCACGTCCTCCTGCAACAACTCGCTGCTGATGCTCAAGGTAGCTTCCGGTGACAAGTGGACAAGCGTCTACCCGGGTGGCTTCACCAACGTCGATCCGAGACTGCTCGGCGGCTAGCGACGGCTGCTTCACCGGCGCTCGTCCGGCCCCCGCCACGTCGGGGGCTGGGCGAGGCTGGCCGGGGGTGCTGCCTTTCATCGGCCCGATCAGCACTTCCGGAACCGTCCAGAATGATTTCGCGACATTTGTCGCGTAGTACGCGACAAATGTGCGCGAAATCCGGCCAGGCCCGGCTCGCTGGCGCCGGTCCGTCCTGCGCCAGCGCCCGCCGGCCGGCCTCCGGTGCCGGCCTGCCGGGGCCCAGTCGTCCCTCCGCCCCCGCCGCCCCGGCGGCCGTCCTCCGGTGCCGAGCCCGCCGCCCCGCCGCCCCGCCGCCCGCCGCCCCGCCGCCCCGCCGGTTGCACTGACGCCGGCAGCCCTCGCCCGGCGCGGAGATCCGTAGAATCTTCACCTGTGGGCTGGCCGGGTCGCCGTGGCCGAAACGAGGACAGACCGACCAGGCACTGGCGCCTCAGCGCCCTCGACCGTTACACGTTCGACCTTCGCGGCTATCTGGTCTTCGAACACGCCCTCGACCCGGGAGACGGTGGAGCGACTGCGTTCGGTCATCGACGCCCAGGGGCTGCCCGCGCCCGATGAGACCATCGAACGGCAGCGGTTCGGCCAGGGTGGTCGATTGTTCTCATGGGACCCGGCCTTCTGCGACCTGCTCGACCATCCGCTGGCGATCGCAGTGCTGGAGGAGCTCATCGGCCCGTACGTGCGCCTCGACCACGCCTACGGGATCGCCATGCGCCCCGGTACCTCGGGGCTCGGATTGCACGGACCAGCCGAGCCGTTCGATGCCTCGCAGTACTACGTCTACCGCATGGGCGCGATGCGCAACGGCCTCCTCAGCCTGTCGTGGTCCTTGTCGGACGGCGTTGCCTGGCGACGGCGGCTTCGGCTGCATCCCGGCCAGCCACCGGGCCTCGATTCCGCTGCCGCCGGGCGCGGAGTCGCTGGTGGTCGAGGTTCCGCAATCGCTGGGTTCGCTACTGGTGTTCACCGAGGCCCTCATGCACTGCACGATCCCGTGGCAGGGTGCGTCCACCAGGCACGCCCTGCTCTACAAGTACTCGCCCGGAAGCACCGCGTGGGATCCTTCGCCGGCCGCCCCGCCGGACGTGGTGGCGTCGATGTCGGCGCGACAACGCCGCTTCTTCCAGCCCCCATCGGTCGGCGGGCGGGCCCCGACGTTCGGGTCCTGAACGTCGGGGCGCCGGTGAGCATGGCCTCCCGACCGGGCCTCTGGTGGGCCGCCTGCGAACCACTAGCATCGGCCCCGTGACGGCGTGCTGGGACCCCCAGCAATATCTTCGGTACGAGCACGAACGGGAGCGACCGTTCGCAGAATTGCTGGCTCGGGTCGTGCATCCCCACCCCCGGGAGATCGTCGACCTGGGCTGCGGCCCGGGGACCACTACGGCCCAGTTGCTCCAGCGCTGGCCGGACGCCCATGTGATCGGGATCGACAACTCTCCCGAGATGATCGCTCACGCCCGCAGCCTGGCCGTTCCGGGTCGACTGGAGTTCCGTCAGGCCGATCTCCGCGACTGGATCCGGAAGGGCCGGTCGACGTGCTGCTCTCGACGGCCACCCTGCAGTGGGTTCCCGGCCACGAGTCGCTGTTTCCCAGGTTCGTCAAGAGCCTGGCCCAGGCGGCACCTTCGCCTTCCAGGTGCCGGCCAACTTCGGCGAACCGAGCCACACCCTGCTCTACGAGCTGGCTCAATCGGACCGGTGGGGGGCCCGGCTCGGGCACCTGGTCCGGCCCGATCCGGTGCTGGAGCCGGGCGGCTATCTGGCAGCCCTGCTGGCCACCGGCGTCCAAGCGGACGTGTGGGAAACCACCTATTTCCATATCCTTCACGGTCCCGACGCCGTCCTGGAATGGGTTCGGGGCTCCGCCTTGCGACCGTTTCTCACCGCGTTGGACACCCCTGACGTGCCGGGGTCGGACGTGGCCGAGTTTCAGAGCGCCTACGCCGCCGTCTTGCGCGCCGCCTATCCACGCGATGCCGAAGGCCGGTCGGTGTTTCCGTTCCGCCGGATCTTCGGAGTGGCGACCGTGCCGTCCTACCCCGCGGTCGCCGACGAAACCGGGGCCTGTCTCGGATAGGGGACCGACTGCGCAGTCGACACCGGAAACTCGGCTCCGTCTGGGCCTCGCCCCGCGCCGTATCACCGAGTTGCCGGCGTCGAGTTTCTGGCCGGCTCGCTTGGCGACTTCCGGCGTTCACCCGCCCTGGTCCCTGCTTGTGTTGACGGCGTGAATCTGCCACGATCGTCACCGAAGGGGACCTTCCAGGGCAGGGGTGATGTCCGAGATGTTCGATGGAGAACAACTGGTGGCGGAACAGCACGTGTCCTTGCGAGACCGCCAGACATTGCGCGTGTGCATTTCGCAGCACACCACCGAGGATTTCTGGCGGGTCCACGTGAGCGATCCGGCGACGGCTCGCATGGGCATGAGCACCACGGTCGCGCCCGGTGACAGCTTCTTGATGAAGTTGATCCAGGAGGCCGTCGACGGCGACCAGTCCGCATGGCACCACCTGGCCCAGTGGGGCCACACCAACCTGACCCGTCCGGCGACCGGATTCCGGGCCGCCGAGCTGACCGTCTGATCCGACCGGGCCACCGTGCTAGCATCCTCGCTGCGACCCCGCTGGCGTGGCAGTCACGGAGAAACGGACCCAATGCCCCCGAGCAGCCCCGAAGCCATAGTCCAGCAGGCCACGGATCTCACCCAGGACGGTGACCAGGCTGCGGCCGTGGAAAGATTGATTGCCGTGGTCGGCTCCGACCGGCACGCCCTCGAGATGGCGCGGGACCAGGTGGCGGCTCATCTGCACCGTCGCGTCGACGACTTCGAGGCGACCGCGACCCTGACCCTGCTCAACCGGGCCCTCGCCGGCATTCCGATCGTCGACCCGCTGGACTGGCGGGTGCGGTGGTCCAAACACCGTAAGCCCTAGCGGGCCGCTCGCCGCCCGCCCGCCAAACCGCGACGGCGAATCGCCGTCCGGGCGTATCAGCCCTCGGGATCCGCGCCCTGGAACTCCGCCACCACGACGGCCGGCGCCACTCAGGTCCCGGAGAAACGACCCGGGCGCATCCACCAGCTCGGCCAATCCGGCTGCACCCGGCCGGGATAGTCGCCCGGATCCGGCCCACAGGGCGGCCCGGGCGGCCACCGCGCCCGCGACCACCGATGGCGGGGCGGCCACCCCCAGGACCCGGGTCTCGGCCCGGCCGTCCAGCCAGCCTCGGACCTCCACCCGGACCGCGCCGGTGAGCCCTTCAGGATGGGGCGGGCGCAGCATCGGCAGCCACGACGTCAGGCGATCCCGGCGGGTGGCCTCCAGGCGCGACGTCACCCGCCGGCAGCCCGGAAAGGCCGGCACCAGCAACAGCGGATCGGCCAGGCCGGCCCGGTAGCAGTCGGCGCCACCGACGGGCTCGGGGAACCACACCAGCTCCCGTCCCGAACCACCCGCCCGCCGGCGCCACTCGCCCTCCTCCCAGTCGACGGCCGTGGCGGTCAGGGCGGCGTGGTGCCGGCGGGCACAGGCGGGACCGCCGGTGCCGGCGCTGGCCACGTGAACCTCGTCGACCCGGTCAAGGTGGTTTCGCAGCTGGGCGGCCAGCACGCAGCTCAGGCCGGGGGCCATGCGCCGCGCCGATCACCACGGTGCGCCGGCGGGAGCGAGCCAGCGGGTCCAGGCCAGCAGACCGCGCACCTCCGACGGGTCGTCGGCGACCACACCACATGGCTTCCGGCGGTCAGGGCGGCTTCGGCGGCCCGGCGGGCGCCGAACGACGCCGCCACCACGGTGACGTCAGCCGGCCGGCAACTCGTCCACGGCGCCCTTGCGCACCTCGACCGCGGTCGCCGAGCTCAGCCACCGCCGGTTCGGCCCGCCGAGGGTTGCGCACCACGACGACGAGCGAGTCGATCGTCAGCGGCGCCGACCAGTCCGGCCGCGACCCGCGTCCCGACGGCCCCCAGCCCGGCCAGGACGGCCCGCACTCAGTCCAGCTCGTCGGCGGGCAGCTCCCGCCACCCACCCCGTTGGGGCGGGGTACCGCCGTTACCCCGCAACCGCACGATGGTCGCGACCACGACGGCAAAGCCCATGCGCAATCAACGTCCGTCGCACGGCCTTCATCGCCGGCCGATGCTAGTGGGCCGGCCCGAAACTCGAGGCCGGAAACTACTGTGAGGACAGCCGGTCGGGCGGCACGAGTACTTGCCGAGTTGCCGGGCTGGAGTTCGGAGGCGGTCCACCGACGTCAGCCCCCGGGTTGGAGCTGATAGGCCCCGGGGCGGCCCGTCGGTGACGGGCCGGTCCAGGTGACGGTGAGCTGGGTGAACTGCGGTCCGACCGGGCCATCCCGCACGCCCGTGAGGATCAGGGTGGCGGCGCTGGGCGATGGGTCGGCCGTCGACCACCAGGTGCACCGTGCCCGGACCCGACGGCCGCGGCCGGACCCCAGGACCGCCAGGTCACGCCGGTGGCCTGACGCCGGCGGCCCCCGAGGCACAGACGATCAGCAGGGTGGCCGGCTCGGTAGGCACCCCCTCCGCAGTTGGGCGCCGTCGGGAGCTGGCCGGCCACCGTGCTGGCCGCCGTCGATCGGGCCGGCGGGTGGACGCCGACTTCGTGGGCGTCGGCGTCGGCGTGATCGCCGGCGTGGTGGACGCCGGCACAGCGGCGGCGGTGGCGGACGGCGCCCCGGATGCCGGGTGCCGGGCCGCACCGCAGGCGGCCAGCGTCACCGCCACGGCGACAGCACCGAGGGCCGCGACGGCGCGAGCAGTGCGCTGACCGGCGGCTCCCCGCCTCAGCCCTCGTGGGCGGCCGGTGAACTGGCCGGCCCGCAGGCTCATTGGGCCCAGGCCCGGCCCTTTCGGCGCACCAGGACACCGACCGACGACGACCAGCGCCATGGCCGTCACTCCAACGCCATAGCCGCGGCCGGCCACTGGAACGCCCGCACGGCGAGGAAGGCCAGGGCCACCGATCGCTACTCCCGCCTGCACGGCGATGACGGCGACGCGGACCGCCGGACCCGCCTGATCGAAGCGGCGGTGCAGCGCCCGCAGCTGTGCGGGAGAATCGGCCCTGGCGGTGAGGAGCACGGCCAGGCCGCGCGCCAGGCCGAACAGCCCGCACAGGGCGACGGCCGCCACGGGGTTGCCGGTCAGGGCGGCCAGGAGCACGACCAGGAAGACCGCGGCCGTCATGATGTAGGTGGCGACACCCACGCCGATCTGCCAGCCGAAGCCGGCGCCGTAGACCCAGTTCCGGTAGCGGGCCAGCCACTGGTCGTCGACCTGGCGGCGCCAGATGGGGATGAGCTCGCCGAACACGCCGGCGTCGATGGCGGCGGTCACGGCGGCGGCCAGGGCCACCGCGCCGGCGAGCCACGCCGGGTCGGCGGACACGCCGGTGGCCGCGACGGCCGCGGCCAGGCCGGCGGCCGAGCCCGCCGAGGGTCGGACCGCCGAGGACGGCGCCGACGACGAACCAGGACGCCGTGACCACGTAGCGATGGCCCCGGCTGCGCTCGCCGAACGGGGTGATCGTCGACAGCATCGACAGTCCGCACGGCGACCAGGTCGAACGGACGGCCGCGGCCAGCGCGACGACCACCCCGAACCCCAGGATCAGGGTGGGCACGGACAACTTCCCTCCAGTCCAATTTCACCGGGCGGCCCACCGGGGGCCATTCCGCTCACCGCCGGGCCGCCGGAAGCGGGTCGGTCCAGACCAGATAGGCCAGACCGGACAGGACGACGACCAGGAGCGCCAGCGGGGCGCCGTGCCAGGGCTGCGTGGAAAAAGAGCTGCCCCAGCCGCTCGAGGCCGTCGCCCCGGACCCCCACGCCGCCGCCCACCAGGCCGCCGACACCGCCGCCCCGGCGTTGAGCACCGCATGGGCGGGCGTCGGTGGGGTGTCGGGCCGGCCGAAGCATCCGCACGACGACAGGGCCCAGCCCCGGCGCAGGGCGACCAGCACGAACACGGCGAAGCCGGCGTAGGCCGCGGCCACCAGCGCGCCCGTCAGCGGCCCCGGGAACGACCAGGGCCGCCACGGCCAGCGCCACCTCGCCGGCCGCGCCGACTCGGACCGCGACCGGGAGCCGGCGGGCGGGGATGCCGGCGCGCGCGCAGGGCATTGGCGGTGTCGGCCGGCCGGAGCGGTCTTGGCTACACCGGCGGCTCCGAGCAGGATCGTGGCCGCCAGGTAGGGCGCGGCGGTGACCGGCAGGCTCATGGCGCCGCGTCTCCGCCACCCGGATCGTGCCCAGGATCTCGTTGGCCCGGGCGGTCAGGGCCACCCGGTTGGCGAACCCGCCGATCACCGAGTAGAGGCAGAACGCCCGCCGCGAGGTCGTGAAGAACCGCTGCACTCCGGCCTGACCCTGAATGGTCCGCTGCAACTGATTGGGCCGGTAGGCATCGGGGGTGAGGCCGGGAACCCCCTGCAGAGCCGAGAACAGCGCGGCTTCCGGCGGCCGCGGGGCCGAACTCCAGCACGCCACGAACACGTCGTGCGGCCCGAGCAGCTCGACCACGCCGCTCCCGTAGTCGCCCCGCTCGGCCGGCAACGGGATGGTGGCGGCGTGCAGGACGGGATAGGTCTCCTCGCCATGCCCGGCTGGGCGCCGGTAGATCGGCGACCTCCCATCCTGACGGCGGGCGTGACCGCCAGGCCCATGGCCGCAATCGCCGTCCGGGTCGCGGTCATCCGCCGCTCCGCCCCGTGTCGATCGGCGTCGGGTGCAGCCGCGGATCGCCGGGGCCGATCCCGGCCTCCTCCAGGGCCCGGTCCACGGCGAGGTCCCGGGCCCGGTCGGCCCGGGACGGGGCCGGCCGGCCGCCGCCGGCGGGGGCGCCAGCGGTGGTGCCGTCGGCCACGGCGTTGGCGACCAGCGTCCGGACCTCCTCCCAGCCGGCGGCCACCCCTTCGCCGACCACCCGGCCGGCCGGACCGGAGACGTAGACGAAGTACGGGGCGTAGGGCACGTCGTAGTGCTCCCAGGCCTCGCTCGACATCACCACCGGCACCGCGTGCCCGGCCGCGGCCGGCCAGGTTGCGCGATGGCGCCCGGGCGACTCCGCCTCGGGCCCCCGCGTCGCCACCACCAGCCGGGCTCCACCCGGAACGTCCGGCGGCCCCGCCCGGAAGGAGTCCCAGAAGCCTCGGCAGGTCTGGCATCCCGACGTCAGGAAGGCGATCAGGGTGTCGTGGCGAACTCCGCTCACCGCCAGGCTGACGGCGTCCCCGTCGGGCGTGGTGCCGGCCAGGTCGATGACATCGCCGGCATCGGGCCGCCCTGGGGTCGGGCCGGGCGCTGAGCGTCACCGGCGTGGGGCGAGACCCCGGCGCATCGGGACCGAGGTTGACGCCCATCTGGTGCAAGGCCCGGATCACCTCCGCGTTGGCGCGCAGCAGGCCGGGGACCAGCACGCCGAGCAGGCCGACGGCCACGGTCAGGCCGACGATCAAGGCGGTCATCGAGGGGTTCCGCGCACCGGTCCGAGAAAGCATGCCCTTCATTGATAGCGCATCGGTGTGACGTTCACGATCCCCCAGAGGAGCCTCGCCGCCAGCCGTCACCGATGCGGGTCCCGCAGCCGGACCTGCGGACCTGATCAGAGTTGCTCGAGCCGCCAGCGCCGCGACGGTCCCTGGATGGCCCGGTCGGTCACCGCGGCAACGGTCTGAACCTGTCCGCCGGCGTTCACCGTCACCGTGGCCACCTGGACTCCGGCGGGTAGGCCGACGGCGACCGGGCTCCCGCTGGCTCGCACCGTCAGCCGAACGGGCGTCGGGCCGAAGCTGCAGCACCGTGACGGCTTGGGCGGTGGTCACGGCGACCGACGGCCCCCAAGCGTCGCGGATGTGGGCCACGACCGTCCCGGCCGGCAGGGCCGTGACGGGGTGCAGGCCCGGCCACAACCGGGCCGATCAGGGTCTGGCCGGCGTGCAGGGCGGCGGCGATCAGCGGGGTGGCCCGCTCGCCCGAGCACCACGCCCAGCACCTCGACAGACTGGCCGTCCGCGTCGGCGTCGGCGGCGAACATGAAGCAGCCCCCCGCCGCCGCGGTGGCCCCGGTCTTGATACCGACGATGCCGTCCTGGCCCAGAGGCGTGTTGTAGTTGTGAGCAGCTCACGGACTGTTCGGAAGCGTCAGCTGCGGCTGGCGGACGATCGACATGAAGCACCGGGTTGGCGGCCGCCGTCTCGGCCAGGCGGAGCTGGTCGGCGGCGGTGCTCACCGTCGACGGCGAGACTCCACCCGGGTCGGCGTAGCGGGTGGCGTGCATGCCGCAGGCGGCGGCGCGGTGGCGTTCATCCTGGCCACGAAGGCCGCCTGGCTGCCGGCGTCCCATCGGGCCACCACGGGAGCCAGGTTGTCGGCGGAAGGTATCAGCAGGCCCTCGAGCAGCTGCAGCTCGTTCAGGGTCTCGCCGGCGACGACCGGGGCGACGGAATCGCCCGCCGCCTCGTCGGCCTGGTAGGCGGCCTGGTCGGCGGCGGAGATCGTAACCTCCGGGCCGGACTGGCCCGGCGCCAGCGGATGGTCCCGCAGCACCACCTCGGCGGTCATCACCTTGGCCAGGCTGGCGATGGGGACCGGCGACGCGGGCCAGCCTGACCCGACGGTGCCAATGCCCGTCACGGCCACGGCCGATTCGGCCGACGGCGGCCAGGGCAGGCTGGGCACCGGTCCGGCGACCGTGACCGGGGCCGGCACCGGGTCTGCAATACCGGCCGGGGCACCGGCGCCGAGCGGCGCAGCTGGACGCCAGGACGAGATCGCCACCGCCGCCACGGCCGACGACTGCCGCGGCCGCCGAGCCGGCGAGGAGCGACCGGTGGAGCCCCGCCGCCCTCGCCGCTCGGCCGCGGCTGCGCCGCCGCCGCCAGGACGGCCGCGACGGCCTCGTGCGGGGGCCGCCCGATCCGCCCCGGCGCCCGATCCGGCCGGGCCGCGGTCCTCCGGACGGCCGCCTGAACCGCGGTCGACCCGCTCCGCCCGGTCACCCGCACCCGGCCGGTCGGAGCTCGGCCCGGGCTGTCAGCCGGGCCGCTGCGTGGCCCGGGCCTGGGCCCGCCCGAGAGCGGACAGCCCGGAGGCGGTCTGGCTGTAGGGAGCCAGCTCCCCGACATCGAGCCCCTGGGCCGTGGCCCGGCGGTTGGCGCCGAGATGGATCACCTCGCTGGCCGGTCCTGGGCTCGACGGCTCGGTCAGCCGTCGGCGACGGGTCCGCCTTCCGGATCGCTGTCGGGCCTCGGCGGGCTCCCGTCCGGCACCGCTCAGCGGTTCGGCTGCTCGGACCCGCCGCCCGCGGCCCCGCCACCGTCACCGCTGCAGCGCAGCCTCCAACGGCCGCCACCTGCCCCTCCGACGGCGTCGCCACGTTCATGCTCCGAGCCAGTCCAAAGTCGTCTCTCCAATGGGTCCGAGACTACGCCAGGCGCCAGGTTCGCCGGACCCGGCGAGCTAGGCCCTCGGCGTCACTCCCTCGCGGACGGTCCCGGGAAGGCGTCCGGCCGGTGCACTTCCACTCCGGTGCGCCCCGCCACTCGGGCGTCTCCGCCGCGCCGGACGTCGGACCCGCCGGCGGGTCAGCCCCGGCGGCCACGACCAGCGCTCGAAAGAGGGGCAGATCGTCATCGACCTCGGGATGCCATTGCACACCGACAACGAAGCGGCTCGGGTCCTCGACCGCCTCGACCGTGCCGTCGTCGGCCCGGTCGCGGTGATGACCAGGCCCCGGCCCAGCCGGTCGATGGCCTGGTGATGGTGAGTGGCGACGTCGAGCGGCGATCGGCCCCGACCGCACTGCGCCAGCCGGCTTCCGCCGTGACCGCGACGTCGTGGCGGCCGTACTCCCCTCGCCCCCTCCATGGCCCTCGTGCCCCACCACGTCGGGAAGATGGGCGTGCAGGGTGCCGCCTCGGGCCACGTTGAGCACCTGAATGCCTCTGCAGATGGCGAGCACCGGCAACTTCTGCTCGTCTGCGGCGGTGATGATCGCCATCTCGGTGCGGTCCCGGTCGCCGTTGACGCCGTAAATGCTCGGATGGGCGTCCCTCCGTAGCTGGCTGGGGCCACGTCCCCGCCGCCCGTGAGCATGACCGCGTCCAGGCGGGCCACAACCGTCGCCGCCACCTCGCCCACGGGCGGCAAGAGCACCGGCAGGGCGCCCGCGTCACGCAAGCGGCGAACGTAGGCCTCGGGCAGTCAGCACCGCGGGCCGGGCCCACGGCCCCCACCTGGCGTTGGTCACTCCGGAGGTGACCCCGACCACGGGGACCATCAAGGGCTGCCTTCGCCCCCGGAGGGCGCCAGGCAACCGCGGCGGGCGTGAGGTCGGCAAGCGTCTGACAGCCGATCAGCGCCATGGTTCGCCGCATCCCTCCGGCCAGGTGGTCGAGCACGTGGTCAACGCCACGCTCCCCGGCCGCACCGAGGCCGTAAAGGTAGGCCCGACCGATCATGCCGGCGGTGGCACCGAGCGCGATCGCCTTGACGATGTCGCTTCCTCGGCGTATTCCGCCGTCGCAGATAATCTCAACCCGGTCGCCGACGGCGGCTGCCACCGGCGCCACCAACTCGATCGGGGCCGGTGAGCCGTCCAGCTGACGGCCTCCGTGGTTGGAGATGGCGATGGCGTCGACACCGTGCGTCGGCGGCCAGGATGGCATCGTCGACGGATTGCACACCCTTGACCACGATGGGTTTCGCCCAAACTGACCGGAACCACTCCAGATCGCGCCAGGATAGAGAGGGGTCGAACTGCGAGTTGATGTACTCGGCCAGATTGACGGCACTGGTGCACTTCCGCCGTCCCCTGGCCAACCACATTGGCAAACGTGATCGGATCCGAACGGACGCAAACGCCACGTCCAGCCCGGGTGTCGGGCCCCGTCGAGCAACGTCCGTGGGCCGACAGCTGGGCGGAAGGGCGAAGCCGTGTCGCACATCCCGTTCCCGGCGGCCGAGCACCGGGGTGTCGACGGTCAACATGATGGCTTCGTAGCCACTTTCCTCGGCCCGGTCCAGCATGTCGCGCACCATTCCTCGATCTCGCCACACATAGACCTGAAACCATTTGGGGCCGTCACAGCAGGCGGCCACCTCTTCGATCGAACGCGTGGCCAGCGTCGACAGCGTGTAGGGGAGGCCGCGGCGGGCCGCGGCCCGGGCCACGGCCAACTCGCCGTCGGGCACCACGATCCGGGTGAACCCGGTCGGCGCCAGCACCAGGGGCACGGAGAGCGAACGGCCCAGCAGCTGGCAGCTGGTGTCCACGCCGCCGACGTCCTGGAGGACTCGGGGCCGGAACTCCACCCGGCGGAAGGCCGCCACATTTCGCTGCAAGCTCAACTCGTCCTCGGCGCCTCCATCGACGTAGTCGAACACTCCTCGCGGCAGCCTCCGGCGGGTCAGCCGGCGCAGGTCGCCGACATCGACGGCCGAACGCAGGCGGCGAGACGCCGGGTCGAGTTCGAGCCGCCGGAAGCGCAGCACGGACCGGAGCGTGTCGACGATCCTCATGGCACGGGCCTCCCCACGTCTATTCAGGTAGTGTTGGTGGAGTGGCTGCCCCTAGCCGGTGTGCCGTCCGAAGCTCGACGGCACGACGTCGACGGCCTCCAGCCCGCCATTCGGCTGGATCGCGAGCAGGGTGCACGTGGCCAGGAAGGCTGCTCCGGGTGAGCCGTCGACGACCCGGTGGTCGATGGTCAGGCTCAGGGTCATCACCTTTCGCCACACCAATTGGTCTGCCTCCGGCGCCCGGTTGGTCGACGATCCGGCCGACGCCGAGGATGGCCACTTCGGGTGGATTGATGATCGGCGTGAAGGCGTCGATGCCCAGCCCGCCCAGCGAGGTCACGGTGAAGGTGCCCCCCGACACCTGGTCGACGCCGAACTCACCCGACGCGCACCCGTTCGACCAGAGCGCCGACTCGGCCGCGATCTGGCCCAGCGACTTCCCGTCGGCGTCGCGCACCACCGGGACGAGCAGCCCTTCTTCGACAGCCGTGGCGATCCCGATGTGGATGTCGGGCAGCAGACGGATGTGGTCGCCCTCGACGGTCGCGTTCACATCGGGTGCCGCCGCAACGCCAGGGCGGCCGCCTTGACCACCATGTCCGTGTAGCTCGGGCGAGGCTCCTCGGGCCATCGATCACGGTAGGCCACCAGGTCCGTGACATCGGCGGTGGTGGTGAGGGTGAGCTGCGCCATGGCGCGAAGGCTCGAGTGCATTCGCTCGGCGATGCGGCCCCGGATTCCGTGCGAGTGCGATCACCGGGTCCGGTCGTCCGGGCGGCGCCGGTGCGGGGCTGGACTCGGCGGGCGAGCCGACCGCGGTCCAGTCACGTCCCTCGCTGGACCGACCGCCGCCTCAGCCGGGGCCGCCGTCGCCGGGATCGAGCAGGGCCAGCAGCTCGCGCACCGGAACGGTTGCTCCCTCGGCACCAGGATCTGCTCGAGCACGCCGCTCTCCGGCGCGGCCAGCTCCTCGGTCGCCTTCTCTGCCTCTATTTCGGCCAGCAACTCGCCGGCTTCGACCCTGTCCCCCTCGTGCTTGAACCACTGCACGATCGTGCCCTCTTGCATCGCCATGCCGTACTGGGGCAGGCGGACCTCAATCGCCATCGGCAACTCCGTTCTCACAAAGGCCCGCCGCACGGGACGGCCCGTTATCAGCCCATCAGGCGCCGGGCCGCCGCCGCGATCTTCTCGGCATTGGGGTACAGCGGCTTCTCCAGGGCGGCGCTGAACGGGATGTGGGTGTGCGGGGTGGTCACCCGCAGAATCGGTCCCCGCAGGGTGTCAAAACCTTCCCGGGCCACCACGGCGGCGACCTCCGACGCGACCGAGCCCATTTCGTGGGCCGGGTCGGCCACGACCAGCCGGCCCGTCTTGGCGACTGAGGCGAGAATGGTGGCCCGATCCATGGGAACGATCGAACGAAGGTCGACGACCTCGGCCGACACCGAATCAGCCGCCAGTTGCTCGGCCGCATCAAGGGCGTGCGGACGGCGCCCGCGACCGCCACGATGGTCACGTCGGTGCCGGATCGCTTGATGTCTGCCTGTCCGAGCGGGATGACCAGATCATCTTCGGGCACTTCGCTCCGCAGGCCCCACACCGTGCCATCTTCGAAGGAGATGACGGGATCGTCGTCGCGGATAGCGGCCTTGAGCATGCCTTTGGCGTCGTAGGGGGTGGCCGGCGCTATCAGCTTCAGGCCAGGAATGGACATGAATGTGGCATACGGTCGGTCCGAGTGCTGGGCTGCGTTTCCCGACCCGTAGAGCATCGGGGCCCTGACGGTGAGCGGCAGTCTGGCCTGCCCGCCGTAAAGGTACGTCGACTTGGCGATGATCGAAACGAACTGGTCGAAGGCGACGTAGACGAAGGGGGCAATCAGCATGTCGACCACCGGACGCATGCCCACCATCGCGGCCCCGGCGGCCGCGCCGACAAAGCCCGCCTCGGATATCGGCGTGTTCCGCACCCGTTCTTTGCCGAACTTCTCGGTGAGCCCGCCGGTTGCGCCCATGAGGTTCCACCCCACGTCCTCACCCATGACGAACACCCGGTCGTCACGTTCCATCTCCTCGATCAGCGCCTCGTTGATCGCTTGCAGGTAGCTGACCCTGTGCATGGTGCCTCCTGCCTCTGGGCGCTCAGTGCGCCGGAATCGGGTTGGTGAACAGATGGGTGAACGCCGCTCTGGCGGCGGCGGCGGCCGGCTCGGGCGAACTCGACCGCGGCCGCCACCTCCTCGCTCACTTCCTTGTCGATCTGCTCCAGGTCCTGGGCGTCGATACCACGTTCGGCGAGGCGGCACGGAAAAGGACCAGCGGGTCGCGGTGAGTGGTCCACTCCTCGACCTCGTCGGCCGAGCGGTAATCCTGGGTCCGAGGCCGATGGCGTGATTCTCGAATCGGTAGGTCTTGGTCTCGACCAGACTGGGCCCATCCCCGCTGCGGGCCCGGTCCACGGCCGTCGAAACCGCGTCGAACACGGCCAGCACGTCCTGACCGTCAACCGTCGTTCCGGGGATGCCGTAGGCGCTGGCCCGGGCCGAAACATCCTCGACCGAGATGGCCTCCGAGGCCGCGTCAGCTCGCCGTACTGGTTGTTCTCGCAGACGTAGACGACCGGCAGGTCCCATATGGCGGCCAGGTTGAGCGACTCGTGAAACGTGCCCTGATTGGAAGCCCCATCGCCGAAGAAGCACAGGGTGACCCGCTGGTCGCCCTTCAGCTTGGAACCGAGGGCCGCGCCGGCGGCCACCGGAAGGCCGGAACCCACGATCGATGTTTCGCCCAGGCTGCCAACACTGAAATCGGACAGGTGCATCGAACCGCCCTTGCCCTGGTTGATGCCCGTTTCCTTCCCCATCAGCTCGGCGAGAAGGCGGTCGAGGCGCGCGGGCTCTTTCCGATGGGGTGCCCGTGGAGGCGTGTCAAACGACCAGGCTCAGCCGGTGGAGGCGGCCACCTCGAAGTCCTGGGCGGTCGTTCCAGTTCGGCGGCCCGCTGGCGCAACAACGCCTCCGAGTAGCCGAGCTGTTCGGACGTCGGGGGCGGCGGTCCGATTCGAAGGGCGCGATCGGTATCGATGGCCGCCTTGAGGGTTTCCAGCGCCTGGCTGGCTCGATTCGTGGCCGTCCGGGCCGGCGGGTCGGGCGCCGACTGTCCCATGACCCGCAACTGGCTTCGCAGATGGGTCATCGGCCGTTGAGATCGGCCCACACCTGAGCGGCGGCGTTTGGGTCTCGCAAGAGGGGGACGCCTCGGTCGACCGCCGACGCCAGGGCGCTCGCCTCGGCTGCGACCAGCCGGGCCTTCGTCCACCACTGGGCTCGCCGCCGCCGGCGTACGAGCAGGGCAACCAGCAGGATCAACAGGCCACCGCGACCACCACGAGGATCGCGATCACGATCGCCGTGGTGTTCGACGAGCGGGTGTTCCGCGGTGGCGGGAACGCTCGTCGACGTCGTCGACGTGGTTGACGACGGCGTGGTTGTGGTCGATGCGGCGCACTCGTGGTCGGCGTGGTCGTCACCGGCGTCGTCGTCGCCGGCGTGGTGACCGGCGGTCGTGGTCGGCGGCTGGCCGTCGTCGGAGGCTCGGTCGACGGGACGTGATAGTTGTCGTAGTCTGTGCGCCCGCCCCCGCCGCCGACAAGGGAAACAGAGAGACCCAGCAGGGCGGCGACAATGACCACCCCGGAAGCCCTGCGGGTCATGGCTGCGCCGATTGGCGCATCGGCGCCAGCCGAGTTATGCTGAACCGAGAATCCGATGTCTGCGCCGGACGAAAACGGTTCGAGGCTCAGGCCGCGGCCCGCTCCAGTTGGCGGAACCGCTCCATATAACGCTCGACCAGCGAAACGGGAAGGCGGCCGCGCTCGCCGACGTCGATACCCTGCCGGCGGGCCCAGGCCCGCACCGCCGCCGGCCGAGCCAGATACTGGTCGACGAGCTCGGCTGGCAGCCGGCCCCGCTCACTCACGGCGATCCCGTTTTTGGCTCGCCCACTTCCGGATCGTGGCGGGCTGGGCGAGATACAACTCAATCACTGCTTCAGGGATCCGGCCCCGGTCACTGATCCCGATGCCGCGTTCCGGGCCCACGCCCGCACATCCGCAGGCGTCCACTGATCTTCACTTCCGAGGCCATTGTCCTGTCGCATATGCAGCCAGGATACGCAATTACTCCGGGTAGAGAACCTGTTTACATCCAAATCGTGAATTTGACAGCACGACGGGTACGGGACGCTCCGGAACTTCCCCTCCGGCGGATTTCCGGCAAATCGCTGAGCCAAAGACGCATCAACGGCGAAGGCCGTATCGGTCCGGCGCCGGTTCAGCGGTTTCTTATCATCGAGCAACTGCACATTCGCTACCGTCTCGATATGGCGGGCCCGGCTACCCGAACGGCCAGAGCAGGTGCCGCAAGGCGCCCCCGAACCCGGAATTCGCCTTCTCCTTCTCGTACGGTGGCCAGCTGACCTTGCAGCGATCCAACCGTGCCGTCGAGGGTGGTAATATGGTCGTTTGCTTGTTTGAGCTGGTTACTGACCTTTTGGGTCACAGCGACCTGGGCGACGGCTCGCTGATGCCATTTGGCTGCGACGTGGGCGTTGTGGACCG
This sequence comes from uncultured Acidobacteriota bacterium, assembly GCA_963828935.1. Classification (GTDB taxonomy): domain Bacteria; phylum Acidobacteriota; class Terriglobia; order Acidiferrales; family UBA7541; genus Palsa-189. Next base: position 60,196 of record CAWHGP010000003.1, read on the forward strand.
CCAGGTAGCCGAGACAGGAGATCAGGCCAACGACGACGAGGGCCAGAGTGACCGTCAGCCGCGGGACCCATCCCGGCCGGTTCAGGCGAGGCCGATCGAACGGGCCGATCGATAATGGGAAGCGGTCGGTATCGGCATGTCGTGGCCAAGCCGGCGGGGGCAGGAGCCACGACTCCCGGATGAACGACACCGGGCCGTACTCCCCGCCGGGGCCTCTCGACCGCGGTGCCGAGCTCGGCCGTCGGGTCGGCAGGACCTCCCGCCGATGACTCCGGCTCCTCAGGATCGCTGAACTGATCAAAGGACATCGTGACTTCGCCTCTCTCTATCGCGCCTTGCGGCAAGAGCTACACGGTAGGTCCGGGGGGCACCCCCGGCCACCGGGCCGGTCGACCGGCGCGAAACTCGAGGCCTAAAATCGTTGACAAGATCCGGCCATGAGCTCACCGCCCACCTGCCGGCGCCCGGCTCGGCCCTGCGATCCCTGCGCCAGCCTGCGATTCCGTGCGACAAGCATCGAATACCCCGGACGAGGCGGCACCGGAGCCTCGCCCCGGGCCAGGCGGGCGGCGGTGCGCCTGCCCAGGCTAATCGAGGTTCGCCCGTCTACGTGACGGCGCGACGGTCGTCGTGCTGGTCCCCTCCCGACTCCAGGGACCGAACTGGCCGTTGACGGAGTCTGGTGCGGTCCCGTCGTCGTGGACGGAGCGGTGTCGGTGGGCTGGGTCGGAGTCGTCGTGACGGTCGTTCTGGGAGCGATGGCGGTGCCGTGGCGGCCGGCGGCGGAACAGTCGTCGTGGTGGGAACGGTCGTGGTCGTCGTCCCGTTGTGGGTGATCGTGATGCTTTCGCCCGGTGCCAGGCCCTTGCCGACGTCATTCGATGGCCTTCGTGGTGTTGGCGGCCGAGGAGGACGACGGTGACGTTTTCACCTCCAACCAGAGAGACCCCAAACCGAGGAACAGGATCGCCATGACGGCGGTCGACCACCGCACCCGGAAGCGCGTGGAGATCGGTCGTCGCAGGGCCGCGAGACATGCTGGAGACCTTCATGACAGCTCGCCCTTCACAATGACGTGGCCGGCACGGTGCTGGCCAGGGCGGGGGTCGAGATTCCGGCGGCGCGCAGCGCCATGACGACCCGCAGGCGCAAGCTCCCGCCCCACGTCGAACTGCCGGCCGGGAAGGGTCCGAACGATCAGGCGCAGCAGGACGTAGCCGACCTCGATGTCCTCCACGCCGGCGACCACCGGCTCGCCGATGATCTGGTCTCGCCATTGGTCCAGCGCGGCCATGCCTTTGGCCGCGTCGCCGATGATGCCGATGACCCGGTCCATGTCCTCCTCGGCGGGAATCGGGATGTCGATGACGACCCGGGACCAGTCCTTCGAGAGGTTGGTGACCTGCCGCAGCGCGCTGTTGGGTACCACGATGAGCTCGCCCTGCTGGCTGCGCAGCTTTGTCACCCTCAGGGTGAGTTCCTCGACGGTGCCGCTCACGCCCGTCGTTTGGCCGGGCATCGACAACCGGATGAGGTCGCCCACGCCGAACTGCCGCTCGGCGAAGAGGAAGAAACCGGCGAGAACGTCGCCGACCACCTGCTGGGCGCCGAACCCGATGGCCACGCCCGCGACGGTCGCCGGGGCGACCAGGCTGGTCAGGGGAACGCCGAGCTCGTGCAGACCGACGATGCCGGCGACGAAGTAGATCAGCGAGATGACCGCCCATTCCACGGCCTGGCCCACGGCCCGGGCTCGTTTGGCTCCCTCGGGAACCACCCCTCCCCCCTCGATGCGGTCGCGAACGTTCTCGTCCAGGGCGGCGCGGTAGCGGGCCGCGACCCAGCGCACGAAGCGCCCGAGCAGGGCCGCGCCGAGGAGGAGCACCACCGTGGGCAGCAGGTTGTCCCGCAGCCACGGGTTGAGGGCTGGAAAGTGCATCGCCTACAGCTTGCCCGCGGGGGCGTCGCGGCGGCGAAACCGTCGGGTCGCCCGCTAGGCCGTCAGGCCACTCCAGGGCGAGCGTCGATCCACTCTCCATCGGCTCAGGGCGAAGCGGTCTACCCGGTCCAGCGGCCACCCGGCTGGCGGTGGAAGCGCAGCCGGTCATGCAGGCGATCCGCCGCCTCCTCCCAGAACTCGAGCTGCTCGGGCATGATCCGGAAACCGCCCCATCGCCTCGGCCGACGCAGCCGGGCCTCGTCGGGTACGTGGCGGGCCCAGGCGGCCACCCGCCGCTCGAGGGCCGCCCGGCTGGGCACCACCCGGCTCTGGTGCGATGCCAGGTCCGCCCAGCGGGCGCCCGGTGGCCGGTGGGCCCAGTATTCATCGGCCTCGGACGGCGCCGACCGGCGTCAACCGGTCCGGTGGCCCGGACCTGGCGATGCGCCGGCCGCAGCCAGTGGAGCACGGCCGCGGCCCGAGGGTTGGCCTCCAGGTCGGCGGCCTTGTCGCTCTCGTCATCGGTGAAGAACACCAGTCCGGAATCAAGCCCGCGCAGGACGACCACCCGGACCGCGGGCCGCCCGTCAGGGGTCGCGGTCGCCAGACTCATCGCCGCCGGCATGGGCTCCCCGGCCTGGCGGGCCGCAGCCAACCACGCCGCCACCTGCCGGAGCGGGTCGGGATCCAGATCGGAGGTGTCCACGGTCGGACAGTCTGGCTGGTCAACGATACGCTTCGCGGCGCCATGCAGTTCAGCCCGGACCTGCGCGACGGGGTGAGCTCGGGCCGCATCACCGTGTCGTTCCGTCTGTGGAAACGACCCCAGGTCAAGGTCGGGGGCCGCTACCGGGTCGGTACAGCCACCATCGAAATCGACGACATCGACCTGATGCCCTTCCACGCCATCACGGCCACCGATGTTCGCCGGGCCGGGGAAAGCGACCGGGAGGCGCTGCGCCGGCGCGCCGCCCACGCCGGACCGATTCGCGACGACACCCTGCTCTACCGCATCGAGTTCCACGTCGAGTCGAGCTGGGTGAACGCCGGCCTGACGGTGTGAGGCCGCGACCTCACTCGGCAGCCGGCCCGTGGCCCGCGCCCACCAGCTCGAACGCCTCCCACATCGACGCGTAGCGGCCCTGCAACGCCAGCAGCTCGTCGTGGGTCCCGATCTCCTCCACCCGGCCGGCGTGCAGCACGACGATCCGATCGGCGGCCCGGGCCGTCTGCAGCCGGTGGGCGATCACGACCGTGGTCCGTCCCGCCGACACCCGGCGCATGGCCGCCGCCACCCGGGCCTCGGCCGCCAGGTCCAGGTTGGAGGTGGCCTCGTCGAGCAGCAGGATGGCGGGGTGCACCAGCTCGGCCCGGGCCAGCGCGATCAGCTGGGCCTGGCCGGCCGACAGCGACCGGCCCCGCTCGGACAGCTCGTGGTGGTAACCACCCGACAGGGAAGCGATCAGGTCGTGGGCGCCCACGGCCCGGGCCGCCGCCTTCCACCTCGGCGTCGGTGGCGTCGGGACGCCCGTAGGCGATGTTGTCCCTGATCGACCCGGTGAACAAGAAGGGCTCCTGCGGCACGTAGCCCAGCTGGCGCCGGAAGGAGTGCAGGTCGAGGTCACGCAGGTCGTACGCCTCGTCGACGAGCACCCGGCCCGTGTCAGGGTCGTAGAAGCGGGCGATGAGCTTCACCAGCGTCGACTTGCCCGCCCCCGTTTCGCCGACCAGGGCGACCGTCTCGCCGGGTCGCACCTCGAGATCGACGCCGCGGAGGGCCTCGGGCGGCCGGCGGACCGAGGCGTCGGGCGACAGCAGCGACGGGGCGTCCCTCGGGCCGCGGCGAGGTGGCGCCGGTCGGCCGAGCCGGCACCGGCCGAACGGCCACCGGCGGTGGGATAGGCAGAACCGCACCGACTCCAACTCGATCTCGCCGCTGCAGGCGGCCCGGCTCGACCGGCTCCGTCGGCCTCCGGGGTCATGGTCTCGAGCGACCATCAGGTCGGCGATGCGGCCGACCGACACCCTGGTCTGCTGCCAGGAATCGAACACCTGCGAGAGCTGCTGGATCGGCGAGAAGAACATGTCGATGTAGAGGATGAAGGCGATGAGCGCGCCGGTTGAGAGCCGGCCCGAGACCACCAGGCCGGCGCCCACGCCGAGCACGATGGCGTCCGCGCAGCCGGCCACGAACTGAGAGATGAACGGGAAGTACAGCGCCGACCAGACGCTGGGCCGCGATCCGGGTCTCGAGGTAGTTCCGCCCGAGCTGGTGGAAGCGCCGGATGGTCTCGGCCTCGTGGCTGAAGGCCTGGGCTTCGCGCACGCCCGACAGGCTCTCCTGGAAGTCGGCATTGAGGATGGCGATCCGCTCGCGCGACAGGTCGTAGAGCACCGCCGCCCGCCGGCGGAACAGCACCGTGACCACGGCCATGGGCACGGCCAGGGTCATGACCAGCAGCCCGAGTTCGGGGTTGATCACCACCAGGGCGATGCCGACGCCGGCGAAGGTGACGATCGAGACCAGCGCGGAGAGCAGCCCGTTCTCGATCAGCGACTCGAACTGGTCGACGTCGGTCGTCATCCGGGTCATGATCCGGCCGGCCATCTCGCCCTCGTAGTAGTCGAGCGACAGCCGTTGCAGCTGGGCCCAGATCCGGATGCGGAGCGACAGCATGACGCGCTGGGCGGTCCGCCCGGTGACGAACGTCTCGGCGATCTCGTTGACGAGGTCGGCCAGCGTGACGGCCAGGAAGATGCGCGGAGGCCGCGAAGAGCACGGCCTTGGAGCCGGTGGCGACGCCGCCATCGATGCCCTCTTTTACCAATACCGGACCGAGAAGCGAGAACACCCCGTCCAGGACGACCAGCGCCAGCCCGACCGAGCAGAGGCCGGCGGAACTCGGAGAGCAGCCGGCGCAGGCTGAAGCCGCGGTCCTGGCGCGTCTCGCGATCCAGGTCGACCGTGGCGCAGTCCTTTATCGGCGGGAGGGCGGCCACCCGGGCCAGCAGCTCCGGCGTCGGGTGCCAGGTTGCGCCGCCAGCCGCCGCCACCGCCGCCACCCGGCCCAGCCCGGGTCCGAGGCTGGGCGCGCCGTCGACCGGCTGCCGGACCGCAGGCCGGCCAGGGGCGACCGTGACGGCGTCGCCGTGGCCGTTAGCCTCCGCGGCCCTGGCGGCCTCCCACGCCGATTCGGTCACGCCGAACTCGGCCAGCGCCTCGATGGAATCGCCGATGGCTTCGGCGTCCTCCTCCTCGAGGCCCGACAGCAGGGCCCGGTACAGCGGGCTGCGTCTCGATGCAGCTCGTCGTGGGTGCCGCTCTCGACCACCCGGCCGCCTTCGAGCACGGCGATGCGGTCGGCCAGGTGGAGCGTGGACCGCCGGTGGGCCACCAGCAGGGTGGTTCGCCCGGCCATGACCCGGCGGAGCCCGTCGTGGATGGCCGCTTCGACCCGGGCGTCGACCGCGCTGGTGGCGTCGTCGAGGACCAGGATCCGCGGGTCGGCCAGGATGGCCCGGGCCAGGGCGATCCGCTGGCGCTGGCCGCCCGACAGCGTCAGTCCCCGCTCTCCCACGACGGTGTCGTAGCCCGCGGGGCAGCGCCTCGACGAACTCGTGGGCGCCCGCCACCCGGGCCGCCGCTTCAATCTCGGCGTCGGTGGCGTCGGGCCGGCCGTAGGCGATGTTGGCCCGCACCGATTCGGAGAAGAGGAAGGTCTCCTCGAAGACGTAGGCCACCTGGCTGCGCAGGGAATGGAGGGTCAGGCCGCGGACGTCGCGCCCGTCCACGCGGACGCACCCCTCGTCCGGATCGTGAAAGCGCCCGACCAGCAGCGCCACCGTCGACTTTCCGCTCCCGCTCGGCCCGACCAGCGCCACCCGCTCCCCCGGCGCCATGTGCAGGTCGAAGCCCTCGAGCACCGGCGGCCCGTCCGGGTAGGCGAACGAGACGTGCGTCGAAGTCGATGGCGCCGGCCAGCCGGCCCGCGTCGACCGCGTCGGGGCCGTCGACGATCGCCGGCGGCAGGTCGATGAGCTGGAAGATGCGCTCGACGCCGGCCCGGGCCTGCTGGGCGACGGTGAGGACGCCGGCCAGCATGCGGGCGGGCGCCACCATCTGGGCCACGTAGGTCGAGAAGGCGAGGAACGTCCCGATGGTGATCTGGTGCTCCAGGGCCAGATAGCCGCCGACGGCCAGGATGGCGACCTGACCGAGGGACGGTATGGCCTGGAGGATCGGCTGATAGCGGGCCTGGAGCCGCACGGCCCGCATCTGGGAGCCGTACAGGCGGTTGGCCGACTCGACCAGCCGCTCCAGCTCGCGGCGCTCCTGCCCGAACGCCTTCACGACCCGGACGCCGTTGACCCCCTCGTCGACGATCTGGGCCACGTCGCCCTCTCGTTGCTGGCCGTCCCAGGTGGCCGGGAAGATCCGCCACCGCATCCGGAACGAGACGATGAGCACCGCGGGGGCGACCACCGCGCTCACGATGGCGAGCAACGGGGACAGGTAGAGCATGACCGCCGAGCGAGAGCAGCAGCAGGAGGATGTTGCCGCTCACGATGGGAAAGAAGGCCAGCAGGCCCTGGACCAGCGCGGAGTCGGAGTTGGCCCGGGCGACCAGCTGCCCCGTCGGCATCCGGTTGAGGTTGTCGAAGTCGAGGGCCAGCAGATGGTCGTGCATGGCGCAGCGGAGGTCGTACTGGACCGCGAGCGCCATTTTCCCGCCCCGGTAGCGCCGCACGTAGGCGAAGGCGAAGCCGGCCGCGGAGAGCCCGACGAGGAGCGCCAGCCAGATCCACAGCGGCGAGGAATCCCGGACGATCACCCCGTCGACGATCTGCCGCTCCACCAGGGGAACGATGGTCTGGCACACGCTGCCCGAGGATGGAGGCCACCACCGCCAGGGCCATGTCCCGGCGATGGCGCAGCATCAGACCCCCAGAGGCGCCGCACCCACCCGCGCGGGGACCTCGGGCACGCCGTTCGCGGTCGCGGCGCTCGGGCCTGGCGTGGCGGACCCGTCGGTCCAGCCGGCCTGAGCCGGCGCACAGCCGGGGCGCGCACGCCGAAAGTTAGCCATGGCAACGACATGGCTAGGCGGCGGCTCCGGACTCGAAGTCCGGAGGCCAGCGAGCCGGCTGCCGGGTGGTGGACGGTCCGCGGGGCAGGTGGCCGGGTGGACGGGGCGGTGGCGGGGCGGGCGTCGGGCACCGCCGCGTGCCGCCGGTAGGCCTCAGCTCCGCCGGCGATCCAGCCGGCGTAGGTCTCGGCGAAGAGCGCCGGGCTGCCGCCGGTGTGGAGAACGACGACCGCGCGGCCGTCCGGCCCGGCCCGCTGCGACCTGGCCCTGCGGTGATGAGGGCGGCCAGCGCCTTGCCCGAGTAGACGGGATCCAGGATCAGGCCCTCGAGGCGGGCGGCCAGATCGAGCGCCTCCCGGCAGGCGGCGGTCGGCGCCCCGTAGCCGGGGCCGATCGTGATCGTGATCGATCACGACGCGTCCCCCGGGCTCGGGGCGACCGGCGGCGCCAGCCAGGGCGGCGGCCGCGGCGGGACGCGGTCGTCGAGGTCGGGGCGGGTTCCGACGTCGACTCCCAGCACGGCCTCGTGGTGGCCGAAGCCGGCGACCAGGCCGGCGTGGGTGCCGCCCGAGCCGTCGGCGACGACGACGAGGGCGCCGTCGGCCGGCCGCGCCCGAGCTGGTCCCGGATCTCGGTCGGCGGCCTCCACGTAGCCCATGGCGCCGGTCGTCGACGCTCCGCCGATCGGCATCGACGTACGGGCGGCGGCCCTGCCGCGGCGAGGCGGTCGCCGGCGTCGACGATGGCGCGCCTCCAGGTCGTAGTAGTCCAGGTCGCCGGCCCAGACGATCTCCGGACCGAGCAGGCGGTCGAGCAGGACGTTGCCGGTGGCCGCGGCGGGCGGCGGGCCGCCGGCCAGGACCACGGTGCAGCCCAGCCCCAGCTTGTTGGCCGCCGCCGCCGTCATGCGGACGTGGTTGGACTGGCGGCCGCCGCCGGTGACCAGCGTGTCGCAGCCCTGGCCAGGGCCTCGGCGCAGAGGTATTCGAGCTTGCGGGCCTTGTTGCCGCCGCCGGCCAGCCCGGTGCAGTCGTCCCGCTTGATCCAGAGCGCGCCGGCGGCAGCCCGATGGCGGCCGCCAGCCGATCGGCCGGGTCGAGCGGGGTGGGCAGGTGCGCGAGGTTGACCTTCGCGGGCAGGCGGGGACGCGTTGTGATCCTCCACGCCGGCGGAGCTTACGGGTCGGGTGCCGACGTGGTCGACCGGTCCGACGCCCGCGACCGATCGCCGGGGACCGCGCGATGACCGGGTACCGGCCGGACCCCGATCGGGTGGCTGACGCGGCCGACCGTCGATCGGAGACCTGCGATGGCGCCGACCGGGCGAGCTGAACTGCGCAAGCTGATCGGCGCAGTGGTCTTCGTCGTGGTGGCCGTGGTCCTGGTGCCGTCGCGGACCATGTGGCCCTGCACTGGACCGAGTCGACGGTCGCCACCCGCATCGAGCAGCGGTTTCCCGGCTCACACGCCACCGTGACGGTCTCCTCGTCGCCGTACCTGGTCCGGCTGGCGGTCTTCGGGACGGTCGCGAACGTCCACGCCCACGTGACCGACGTCACCGACGACGGCTTGCGCCTCGACACCGTCGACGTCACCGCCCACGATCTCAAGGTCAACCGGGGCGATCTCCTGCACGGCAAGACCCGGCTGGAGAGTCTGTCCACCGCCACCATCACCGCCCGGGTCAGCGTGGCCGAAGTGCTGCGCGCCTACGGGCTGGGCGACCTCGCCGGCCTGGGCGGCCTGGCGTCCGGCGTGAAGGGAACCGTCCAGAGCCAGGGTAACCAGGTGCAGATCTCCTTCGGTCCGCTGTCGTTTACCTTCACCTCCACCTCGCTGGTCCCCTGCGTTGGATCGGCCGCAGATCAGCGCCGGCGAGGTGGTCCTCTCCTGCACCACCCATTCCGTGCCGCCCGCCCTGCAGGCCGCCGGCGCCGGGGTGAGCCCGAGCTAGCCACCTGGGGCCGGGCCGGCGTCACCGGGCGAATCGCTCGGGAGGCACAATGGGCGCATGGCGGAACCTGACCTCGATCTCCTGTGCGTCAACACCATCCGCGGACTGTGCATGGACGCCGTCCAGAAAGCCAACTCGGGCCACCCGGGCACCCCCATGGGCATGGCGCCGGTCGCCTACACCTTGTGGCAGCGCTATCCTGCGCTTCGATCCCGCCGACCCGATCTGGCCCAACCGGGACCGCTTCGTGCTGTCCGAAGGCCACGCCTCCACGCTGTTGTGGTCCCTGCTCCACCTGGCCCAGGTGCAGGCCGTCGACCCCGACTACGAGGTAACCGGCCGCCCTGCCGTGGCCATGGAAGACCTGGAGACATTTCGCCAGCTCGGTTCGCACTGCCCGGGCCATCCCGAATACCGCTGACCAGCGGGGTGGAGGCCACCACCGGGCCGCTCGGCCAGGGCGTGGCAACTTCGGTGGGCATGGCCATCGCCGCCGAATGGCTGGCTACCCGCTACAACCAGGGGGAATTCACGCTCTTCGATTTCAACGTGTACGCCCTGGCCGGTGACGGCTGCATGATGGAGGGGATCTCCGGCGAGGCGGCGTCGCTCGCCGGTCATCTCGGTCTGTCGAACCTGTGCTGGATCTACGACTCCAACCGGGTGACGATCGAGGGCCACACCGACATCGCCTTCACCGAGGACGTGGCCGCCCGTTTCCTCGCCTACGATGGAACGTCACCACCGTGGCGGACGCCAACGACCTCGATGCGGTCGCCCGGAGCCTGCACGTCTTCCGATCCGAGCACGAGCGCCCCACCCTGATCCTGGTGCACAGCCATATCGGCTACGGATCGCCGGTCGAGGACTCGCCCAAGGCCCACGGCGAGCCGCTGGGACGTCGATGGGGTCCGCTCCACCAAACGGTTTCTCGGCATGCCCGAGGACGCGGACTTCTACGTACCCGACGGCGTGTACGAGCACTTCGCGCCGCGCATCGGCGCCCGAGGCGCCGAATCCCGGCAGGCCTGGGAGGACTACGCTGGCGAAATACCGGGTCAGCTACCCGACCTGGCCGACGAGCTCGATCGCCTCCAGCGCCGCCAGCTTCCCGATGGCTGGCAGGACGCCCTGCCGCCGGCCTATCCCGCCCGACGCCAAGGGGATCGCGACCCGCGACTCCTCGGGAGCCGGTCCTCAACGATCTGGCCCAGGCGATCCCCTGGCTGCTCGGCGGATCGGCCGACCTGTCGCCGTCCACCAAGACCAATCTCACCTTCCCCGGGGCCGGCGACTTCCAGGACGACTGCCGCGCCGGGCGCAACCTCCACTTCGGGATTCGCGAACACGCCTCGGCCGCCGATCTCGAACGGGATGGCCCTCACGCAAGCTGCGCCCCTACTGGTCGAGCTTCCTCACCTTCTCCGATTACGCCCGGGGCGCCATCCGGCTGTCGGCCCTGATGGAAATTCCGGTCCTGCACATCTTCACCCACGACTCGATCGGTGTCGGTGAGGACGGCCCGACCCACCAGCCGGTCGAGCAGCTGGCTTCGCTGCGCGCCGTGCCCGGGCTGCTCGTGTTCCGCCCGGCCGACGCCAACGAGGTGATCGAAACGTGGCGCGTGGTGGCGCCATCACCCACGAGCCCGCCGTGCTGGTGCTGTCCCGCCAGGCGTTGCCGACGCTGGACCGCACCGATCCTGGCGCCGGCGTCGGGAGTGGCCCAGGGCGCCTACGTGCTGGCCGACAGCGACGACGGGACGCCCGACGTGATCCTCATGGCCACCGGGTCCGAGGTGGCCCTGGCGCTGGAGGCCCGCGACGAGCTCGGCCGCAGAGGGAATGGGTGCCCGGGTGGTGAGCATGCCGTGCTGGGAGCTGTTCGACCGCCAGACCCCGGGAGTACCGCGACCACGTCCTGCCGCCGTCGGTGCGAGCCCGGGTGGCGATCGAGCAGGCGTCCACGCTCGGCTGGGACCGCTACGTCGGCGACGGCGGGGCGGTGGTGGGGATGCACACCTTCGGCGCCTCGGCGCCGCTCAAGCAGCTGCTGGTGAAGTTCGGCTTCACCCCGGACCGGGTCACCGAGGTGGCCCGCCAGGCTGGTGGCCGGCGGCAACGGAGGCCGCGGCCCCGAACGTCGGCCACCGGTGGGCCGATGAGGTGGACCGTCCACGGTGAGCGCAGCGTCTACGACAGCCACTGGTTGAGCCTGCGCCTCGTCGACGTGGAGGTGCCCGGGCGGTGATCGCTTCGAGCACCACGTGGTCCGGCTCCCCCGCCCCGCGGCCGGCACGGTGGTGCATGCGCCAGGGCCGCGAGCGTGCTGCTCCTGTGGCGCCACCGGTTCATCACCGACACCTGGGGATGGGAGATCCCGGCCGGACGCCTCGAGCCCGGGGAGACGCCCGGAGCAGGCCGCGGCCCGGGAAACCCTCGAGGAGACGGGCTGGCAGCCCGTCGGGCTCACCCCGCTGCTCTCGTACCATCCCGCCAGCGGCCTGTCGGATCAGCGCTTCCACCTCTTTCGCGGCCAGCGGACGCCGTGCGAGGTCGGTGATCCGACCGACGTCTCGCGAGTCCGAACGGGTCGAGTGGGTGCCCCTCGACCGGGTGGCGGACGCCATCAGGGGAGGTGAAATCGTCGACGGGATGTCGTTGGTCGCCCTGCTCCACCTGCTGGCGTTCTCGACATAAGTCGAGCGGTATGGCCGCGGTCCCGCCTCACCCCGGGGTCCCGCCTCACCCCGGGGTCCGCTGCGTCACCTTGGGTGAGTTTTTGGTCCTGTAATGACAAAAACCGTGCCCGAGTCACGGATCGCACCCAGCTGGCGGCCGCCACTGGCTCCGGGCGGCCGCCCCGGGTTACGGCGGCCCCGGGTACGGTGGCCCCGGTGCGACCGTCAGAACGGGACCCGGCCGGCGCCCGGTGCCTGGGCCTGATGCCCGGCGCCGGACGCCTGGTGCCGGGCAGAGGTCAGTCCTCGGCCAACAGTTGATACAGCTTCTGTCGAGCTTCCTTGAGAATGTCGGTGGCTCGCTCGATCTGGGTGTCATTGGCCGCCATGGCCACTTGCCGGGCGGCCAGCTGCAACTGGACGACCGTGTCTCGCAACGCATGCCGGCCGGCCAGGCCTTCGGGAGTCTCCCACGGCATATCGCCGGGCCCCTGCGCTTCCACCTGGGCTCGACCCTCGGCCGTCAGCTCGTACACCCGCTTGCCGCCGTCGTCACGCGAGGTGACCAGGCCCTGCTCCTCGAGCAGTTGCAGCGTCGGATAGATCGACCCGGCGCTCGGGCGCCAGAGGCCGGCGCTGCGCTCCTCCAGCCGGCGGATGATCTCGTAGCCATGGGCCGGGCCGTCGAGAAGGGTTCGCAGCACCACCTGCCGGGTGTCGCCGCGCCGCATCCGGCGGCCGCCGCCTCCCCAACCGCCCCCGGCGCCGGCCCACGGCGGGCCGCCCCGGAAAATTCGTCATGTCGATGTTGTCCTCTCGGTCCACGCATCGTGTACCTCCGTTTCGTTAGGTCTAGAGTGATCTAAGACTATCACCGATATATCGGTAGGTGGAAGAGAATTCTTGGGTCCGGACGCCCCGCCACCAACCCGAGCAGTTCCCGCAAACTCCTGGTCTGGTCGCGCCGGCTGGAATGTCCCTGTTGGAATTCCGGACCTAAGGTTGCTCGCGGGCAAGGAGTTGGCGGCCCGGCTTGGTCACCGATTGGAGGTACCCATCATGGAGCGTTTCGAGATCGAGCGGGCCGTCAAGCTGGCCGGCGTGGAGTTGCCGACGGACGTCGACTATCACATCGTCGGCCAGGACCCGATCGTGGCGTCTCCCCACTATCTCGGAAACGGAGCCGCTGTGGTCCGGCTGTTGACCGGACTGGCAGCCAACGACCTGTGGCGCCTGCGCACCGGTCGCAGCCAGGAGGTCGTCGTCGACGCCCGGCACGCCGCCGCCAGCCTTCGCTCCTACCGGCTCACCCACGTGGTGGGTCAGGATCCGCCAACCCTGGGCGGTGCCAACCAATCTCGGGCCGCAACCATTACCCGGATCGTGGCCGCACGCGATGGGCGCCACGTGCAGCTCCATGGATCTTTCCACGACGGCCCGCAGATCCTGGAAGAACTCGGACTCGACGCCGACGCCACCTCCGAGGACATCGATGCCGCGGTGGCCGGCCGGGACGCCTTCGACCTGGAGGCCGCCTTCATCCGCCGCAAAGTCTGCGGCGGCGTGGTCCGATCCCGATCGGAATGGGCGCAGCACCCACAAGGCCGGGCCATCGCTGACCTGCCGGTCGTGACGGTCACCCGGATCGGCGATGCCCCGCCGGAGCCCCTGCCCGGAGGGTGACCGGCCGGCGGCCGGGGTGCGGGTGATCGATCTGACCCGGGTGCTGGCCGGACCAACCTGTGCCAAGACGCTGGCCGAACACGGTGCGGACGTGCTCCACATCACCGCGCCCCACCTCGAGGGAGCTGACCTCTTCGGGCTCGAGACCGGGAATCGGCAAACGTCAGGCTGAGATCGACCTCAACGTGCCGGAACAGGCGGAGGTCATGCGCGACCTGATCGTCGGTCGCCGACGTGTTCTCCCAGGGCTACCGCCTGGGCACGCTGGCCCGCCGGGGATTTACACCCGAGCAGCTGGCTGCCTTTCGTCCCGGGATCGTCTACGTGTCGGAGAACTGCTACGGACACGTCGGGCCCTGGGCCGAGCGCCCGGGCTGGGAGCAACTGGGGCAGGCCGCCACCGGAATGTCGTTTCGGGAGGGCGAGTCCGCCCCCGACGGGGTGCCGCGGCTGGCTCCCGTCGCCGTCAACGACTACAGCACCGGCTTCCTCGCCGGCTACGGCGCCATGGTCGCCCTGGCCAAACGGGCCACCGAAGGAGGGTCATGGCACGTGCAGGTGTCGCTGAGCCAGAGCTGCATGTGGTACCAGCGCCTCGGCGACGACAACGACATGGGCGCGGCCGATCCCGGCGACGTGGAGTCCTTCCTGGCCGAGATGGACACCGACGATTACGGCCGGATCCGGTACCTCACGCCGGCGCTCCACCTCTCAGAGACGCCCCCGCACTGGGATCTGCCCCCAGCCCGACCGGGAGCCCATCAGGCGGTGTGGTTGCCCCGCTAGCGGGGCTAAGCGCCCATCCCGCTCAACGGAAATGAAGTGATCTCGGTACGGGGTCGGGAAGCGGCACGCCCTCCGGATCGGACAACAACCGGACCCCTCGCCCCGGCACCAGCCGCCCGACAATCGAGAGTGGTGCCAGATCGACAGGCCAGCCATGCAGCAGCCGCTCGACGATCTCTGGTGGACCAGCCGCCAACAGCTCGAAGTCCTCGCCGCCGGCCAGGGCCAGGCTGCGAGCCCTCTCCTCGGGCAGTTGGCGCAACTCCCGGTCGACCGGCACGGACTCCCACCACAGCTCTGCTCCGCAGTTGCTCGCGGTGGCCGTCCGTTGGGCGTCGACCCAGAGCCCGTCGCTGAGGTCGCCGGCGCAACGGACGCCCTGATGGGCGAGCGCCACCCCTTCGGCCAGCCGAGGGTGGGGGTTGAGCTGGGCGTCGACCCAGGACGGATGGGCCCCCGAAGCGGGCAGCTGGCCTCGCAGGACCGCCAATCCGGCGGCGGCCCGTCCGAGAGCACCGGTGACCAGGAGAAGGTCGCCTGGGTGTCCGGCGTCCCGGCGCAGGATCCGATTGCGATTCACGTAGCCTCCCGCCACCACGTCGAGGACGAGTGGACCGTCGATGGTGCTGACGTCGCCGCCGGCCACCGTGCAGCCGTCCTCGGCGGCGGCGTCGCAAAGACCCGCCTCGATGGCCATGATGTCGAGGGCCGGCGCCGACGGACGGGCGCAAATGGTGAGAAGGCAAAACGCCGGGGTCGATCCCATGGCGGCCAGGTCGGAGAGTGAAACCGCGAGGGCCCGGCGTCCGAGCCGGTACGGCGTGATCCAACGCTTCAGAAAATCCACCCCTTCGACGAGGGCGTCCTGCGTCATCACCAGAGCCGAGCCGGCGGGCGGGGCCATGACGGCGGCATCGTCGCCGTTCGCTACGATCAGGTCGGCGGAGGCCGATGCCGTTTGGCGTGATCGGCGCACCAGGGCGCCGAGGAGGGCCCGCTCGCCGATGTCGCGCAGGGTCGGTCCTCCGGCGTCGAACGGGCGAACATCCAGGTGCCGCAGCTCCTCTTCGTCCGTGAACATCGACCAGCGGCTGGCTGCCGGCCCGATCGCGAACCCACCGGGCTCATCGGCCACGGCGGTACTCGCTCTTCGTCGTGGGGGAGGAGGGGACCACCCGCGATCAGTGTCGATACTGACGGTCCAGCCACCACTGGGCCTCGTCGGCGATCCTGGTCGACGGGTAGGCGTCCACCCGCTCGAGGAGATCGGCGGCCGGATGCCGGCAGTGCCAGGCGTCGACGAGCATCGACAACGACGCGATGACCAGGATCCCCAACGCCAGCGCCGCCGGCGAGAGCAGGATCACATACACGACAATCAGCGGCGCCGCCACTGACCAGGATGGTAGCGCCAATGCCGGAGCGGCCACGCTGTGTTTTTCGAAGGACACGAGGGCGAACGGGCAGGCGCGGGCCCGACATGAGCCTGAGGTGGCGGCGTGATCTTCTGAAGGACGCGAAGGTGACCCAACCCAGCACCCCCCGGCCTGGGCGCCCACAGCCGCGCCTGGCCGCGCCCCGAGGGTTCAGTGCGGGCCGGCCACCCGGATCTCGGCGCCGGTGATGTGCCGGGCGCTCTCGCCGGCCAGGTAGACGGCCGTACCAACCATCTCCTCCGGTTCGCCGATATCGGACGGAAGGGACGCCCAGAAACGGGTCACGTCGGTCCGGAACGCCCCGGGAACAACCGTATTGACCCGCACTTTCAGGCCCCAGGCTTGCATGAAACCCCTGGACATGATGTTGAGGCCGGCCTTGGCGGCACCGTACGGAATAGTGGTGCTGCTGGGGCCGTACTGCGCCATGGAGCTGACGTTGATGATGGACCCGCCATGCGCTTCGAACATCCGGGACCCGAACTCGACGGTCATTTTGAATGGACCTTTGAGGTTGACGCCGATCACTTTCTCCCAATAGTCCTCGGTCACGTCCCGCAGATCGTCGTAGAGCGGGGACATACCGGCGTTGTTGACCAGAATGTGGACGACCCCGGTGGTCTCCCAGACCTCGGCCGTGAACGGCGCAATCTCCTCCCAGTGGCCCACATGGAGGCGGCGAGCCCAGGTGCGCCGCCCGGTTTTGGCGCTCACCTGTTCTGCCCACCGCTCGCAGTTCTCCAGGTTGCGGCTGGCGATCACCACGTCGGCCCCCGCCTCCGCAAGCCCGAGCGAGACGGCCCGCCCGATCCCCCGGGCTCCACCGGTCACGACGGCCACTTTGTCGGTCAGATCAAAGAGCGCAGGCGACGGCATGGTTGCGATTGTAACCATGCGGCTCGGCAGCCCCCCTTGGCGACCAGGCTCTTCTTATGACGGAGTTTCCGGCCTCGAGTTTCCGGCCGGCCCACCAGTCACTGGTGACCGTCGTCGATCGGTCCCGGTTCAGACCGGCAGTGTTCGCCCGGTCGGGGCATATCCAGAGCGGGATTGCTGTCGAAAAAGCCGTACGGTCTGAACTGGAATCCGACGCTGGTTACCGGCATGACCGGCCAGTCCTCGGGACGCACGACGTGGTGGGCCACGAAGGTGTGCCACACCACGATGTCGGCGTCGCGAACCGGTCGTCCGGCCCCGGCGAACGATGGCAGTCCGGCGCCCCCCGGATTCTGATAGGGGTAGGAGCCGGCGGCGTACATTTCCCCGGGATCGTAGGCGGTCACCCAGAGATGCCTGGTAGCGAAGAGGGCCCGCTGGAGTGCCGGGGAGTCGGGTTGAAGCGGCGGCAGGGCACTCGGGCCGGGTAGCAGTTGATAGCCGACCGGACGCCCCTGGGCGTTGCGGACCGATTCGTTGGCCACCACCCAGAAGCGCCCGACCGCGCTGTCGGCCAGGCGCTGGGCCTCAGTCTCATCCGCCAGGGGGGTCTCCCGTGCCACCCACGCGTTCCCCACCGGGTTGTCCGGTCCAGGCCCGGTGGGCACCGCGTCGACCTCGAACACCGAGTTGGTCGGGCCGTCGATGGCGACGTCGAGGCGGACGTTGAAGAAATGCTGATGATGGGGTCCATACAGGCCAGGCGCCAGGGTGGCGCCGTGGGCCGGCTGCTGACCCTCCGCCATGGCCCCGGTCGACAGAATGCCGGTCAGCTTGACCTCGTAGGCGATCGTTCCGTCCGTATGGAGGTACCAGAAGAATCCGTAGTCGTAGTTGCCCACGGTTGCCAACGAAGAGATGACCAGCCGCCGGCCTCGCCGGACCTCAATTGATCCGCCCAGAAGCTGGGTGTGCTTCCAGCCGATACCCGTGTCCTCTTCGTGGATGCAAATGGCGTTCGCGATTCGGTGCGCCTGCCCCTGATCGTCGTTGACTACGGCGTCGAGATAACGGATCTCGCCCAGGCAGTCACAGCCCAGCTCGAGCGAGTTGGCCAACGAGCCAAGCCCGGCCTCACCCTCGTCGAAGACGCCCTTGACCCGGTGGACCGGGGCCGGGTCGCCGTAAGGGACCCACATCTCCGAGAGCGAAGCCCGGTCCACGATGGAGCGCTCCCGGCCGCGATCCTGGTAGCGCACCCGATGCAGTACCAGCCCTTCACGCGGCGTGTAACCGACCACCAGATGCCAGTTCTGCCAGCGCAGCTCGTGCCCCTCGAGCACGAAGCTCGGGCCGTCGGGTTGGCGAATCTCGATCGGCCTGAGCCCGTCTCGGCTGCCGGTCAGGACCGGAAAGTTTTGGGGATCGGCGGCCAGCTCCGGGATGTAGTTGCCGGCGAACGGCGGCACCGGAACGGCCTCGTAGTCTTCCACGGCCAGGACGACGTCTTCGTCGAGGTCCACGGTGGCGACGACATGCTCCACCGGTCGAGCGAACGGATTGTCGGTGGCCGCATAACCGACCCACGTCAGGGCCTTGGCCACGCGCCGGCCGTGAGCCGCGTCGCCTTCGTCGGTGAACCCCGGGGGCCAAGGCTCGATCTCGACGTAGCTGAAATCGGTCACACCCCGTCGCCGCAGCGCCGCCTGCCACCTCGGATCGGCCTTGACGGCGGCCACCGCGGCCTCGAAATCCCGACGGGTCAACTTCGGCCGGGCTCCCGGGATCACCTCCCACGACAGGACGGTCCCATCGCCCCCACCGCCCCCATCGCCGAGGGAGACCGCGGCCTCGATCACCTGCCGGTGGCGCCGGTCATACAGGACGACCGTGCTTTCCCGGGCAGGCGGGCGACCCGTCACATCGGTCTCGCCAAGCGTCGCCCTGGAAGGCTCTCGCAGCGAGATCGAGACAAACACCGCGTCCCCAGGAGAGGACGGGAAGTCGGGGTGGGAATACAGCGCCGCGGACGCGGCTCGGATCTCGTCCTCTGTCAGCGGCTCGAGCGGGTGAAGTCGCGGCCGAGGGGGCACCTCGTCGTCAGCGACGGTCCTGGTCCCGGGGTGTGCATCACTTTGCACCATTTGGAGAGGCTACAGCGCGCCAGGCGTCAGGGCCGGCGACTCCTCGGGCCCCGACCCGCCGTCTCCTGTCTCATCAACTGACGCCCGTCGCCCTTCGACTGGGCCAATTCGGCGGTCGTCGATGGCGTGCCGACGGTGAAACGGGCACCATTCGCGACCAACGAGCCTCCCTTGGTTGGCGCGGTTGGCGCGGTTGGCAAGAGGGCCGGGCACCCTTTGCGGCCAGTGGGTGAGGGGCCGCCGGCATCAGGTATGTAGCCGGACCTCAAGGGACGAGACCCCTCGAAGAACGAGGTTGTCCTTGTATGGGGGAGGGTCGCGGGTCAGCTCGATACCAGCGGAAATTGCGAGCCAGGCGGCCCAGCGCCACCTGGCCTTCGGCTCGCGCCAGGGGGCGCCGAGACAATGGTGGATACCGAAACCGAATGACAGGTGACGGTTGTCGGACCGTCCGATGTCGAAGCAATCGGGTTCAGCAAAATAGGCGGAGTTCGCGATTGGCTGCCGGCAGCAGGATGACCGGTAGTTCCCACTGCCGAACGGTTCCGCTGGGGAGCTCGATATCTTCGAGCGCCAGGCGACTGTCGGCGTGGACCGGAGGATCGAAGCGCAGGATTTCCTCGATGGCGCTGCGGATCAAGGTCGGGTCCTGCCGAAGACGGGTCAGTTGATCAGGGTGACGGCCAAAGGCGAGGACGCCGTTGGCAATCAGGTTGACCGTGGTCTCATGGCCGGCGATCAGCAACAACCCCAGCGTGGCCAGCATTTCCGATTGACTGAGCTGATCGCCACTCTCCTCGGCCACGATCAACGCCGAAATCAGATCATCGCGTGGCTCCTGGCGTCGCTCGGCGATCAAGCGCTCGAAGAGACCCTCGGCCCGCTCCGAGGCCGTGCGGGCGGACGCGAGCACCCCTTCGGGGATAAGAAACGGAGGATCGAGCAGCCTCGCCATGGCGGCGGACCACTCCTTGAATTCGTCGACGTCCTCGGGGGGCACGCCCAGCAGCTCGCAAATCACCAGCACCGGAAGCGGAAAGGCCAGGTCTGACACCACTTCCATCGAGCCGCGCTCGACCGCATCGCTCATGATCTGTTCCACGATCGCTTCCATCCACGATCGCAGCGCCTCCACCCGGCGGGGCGTGAACGCCTTGGCCACCAGGCTCCGCAGCCGGCTGTGATCCGGTGGATCGAGAGAAAGAAAGGAGGGCTTGAACTCGGAGGGGTCCACACCAGGCGGGGGCTCCCAGCCGGGTAACTTGCGCTGATCGCTGCTTGCGGCCGGGTGACGCAGCATGGTCAGGCAGTCGTCGTAGCGGGAGAGAACGAGCGGACCGAACGGGCTGCGATGGAAGGGATCCTCGTCGAGCAGGCTGCGGTAGCTCGGATAGGGATCAGCCTTGAACTGCGGATCGAGGGGGTTCCACGTCGCCGGCATATACGGGACTCTACTGTCGGCTCCTCCCACCGGCCGCCCATTTCCGGCCGCCCGCGCCGGGCGCCGCCGGTCCGCGGCCGGGCGCCGCCGGCAACCGGCACCGGGGCCCCTGCCGGGGGCGCCGGGCAGCCCGTGCTGGGCCGCGGGCCCCCTTCCGGCGGCGAGCACTGAGCGCCTGGGTGCAGCCCCCACCGAGCACCCGGACCCAGTCGCCGCCGGACGCCGGGCCAGCGTCCCGGACCATCCGGCCGGCGCCGACACCAGACGATTTATCTGAGAGTTGTCTGACAGTTGTGACACTTGCGATCTACCCGGCTTAATACTGGTGTCACACGTAAGTCACGCGGGCGGCGCTCGTGTCCTGCCGGCGGCCGGCCGCGGCCTCCCGGTCGGAACACCATCCGCCCATGACCGCCTACGGCGATCGGGAGAAGAGGCATGAGCACCAATCATGAGCACCAATCTCGCCACGGACGTCTGCCAGCCCTCGCCGCCAAGCCTGGCGCTTCCACGATGAACGCAGCCACCATCCGCCTTTGGGCCGTCGACCTCGACGCCATCGGGCCGCCGGCGGTCGCCCCCAACGACACCGCCCGGCTGCGACAGCAGGCCCGGCAACGGGCCCTCGAACACGTCGCCGCCACAGGCCGGCATCGAAATGGTGAGCTCCTGCCCGGTATGCGGGGAGGACGGCCATGGCCGCCTGACGGTTCGCGGCGAGGACGTTAACGTCAGCGTCGCCTGGGCCGGACGCTGGGGTGTCGTGGCCATCGCCGACTGCCGGCTCGGTATCGACGCCGAGCTTCTGCGCGGCGCCCCGAGCCCCGTGACCTCGGCCCTGGCGCCTCAGGAGGTGGCGGCCCTGGACGGCCTCTCGGGCCGGGCCCACGCCGAGAGCTTCCTCCGGCTCTGGACGGCCAAGGAGGCCGTGGCGAAAGCCGACGGGCGGGGGCTGACCCTGCCGCTGGCGCAACTCGACGCGGCCCCCGTCATTCTGCACGGGCGGGCGACCGTGGCGGTCGACGGGACCAGCTGGCACGCGGTGGTGTGGGATTACGAGTTTCCCGACGGCGAACGGGCTGCGTTCGCCATCGCCACGGAGGTCGAGAGCCTCAGTATCGTCTGGTCCCCGAAGGGACATGAGCGCCACCTAAAGAGAGGACCGAGCACCATACGGAGGGACCCGCGTGCTTGGTCGGCGGTATGGCTCAGGCCGGGATCGGCAGGCCCAGACGCTCGAGCACGAGGGCACCTCGCAGGCCGGCCAGGAGGGACCCGGGAGCAGGAGCTTGCTCCGGCGCACCCCGGAGCCGATCACCACCACCCGATC
This sequence comes from uncultured Acidobacteriota bacterium, assembly GCA_963828935.1. Taxonomy (GTDB): domain Bacteria; phylum Acidobacteriota; class Terriglobia; order Acidiferrales; family UBA7541; genus Palsa-189. The sequence continues at coordinate 81,551 of CAWHGP010000003.1, forward strand.
GCCGACCACCGTCTGGTCGATCAGCACCGGCCACTTGGCCGGTAACCCGATGGGCGTGATGCCGCCGTACTCCATGCCTGTCAGACCAACGGCGCGGTCCATCGGAAGGAACGAGGCCTTCCGGACATCGAGATGGCGCTTTACCAACCCATTGACGTCGGCCCGGCTGGTGGCCAGAACGACACAGGCCGCGAAGCGCTCCTCGCCCTCACGCTTCCCCGCGACGACGACACAGTTGGCCAGACTCTCCGGGGGCAAACCGAACTCCTGTTGGGTCGCCGCCGTGTCGGACACCGCCGGGTCGATTTCGACCACGCCCACTCGATCGAGAAGCCGTCCTCCTCCAGCGCCGTCCAAGTCAGGCCGGCGACAAGGTCGGGGCGCTCGGAGGCGGGCACCGTCGACATTCCACCGAGTACATATCGTCCCATCCCGCCATCCTGGCAGCCCCGATCGGGCCGATGCTCTGGCCCGGCCTATGGTCCGACGTCTGCCAGCCCTGCTGCTCGCCCTTTTCGCCAGCTGAGAATGCCAGGTGAGAGTGGTTGTCATGGACGCGTTCGCTACGGTGGGCTCGATCTTCGTTGTGTGCACTCATCGAGAGAGATCTATCGAACGCCAGGTGCGAACGAATCCACTGGACCCTCAATGGCGCCGAGCCCCGGGACCCCGTCGGGCGGCGCCTGCCCGCCGACGCGGGCGACGCTCGAACGGGACGCCCGGACCATGATGCAGAAACGGACCATCAGTTGACCGCCATATCCGACTCCGCCTTGGCCGGACAATTGGCAGAAGAGGCGGGCGACCTGCTCCTATCGCTTCAGACCGGCGTCGGACGGCTGGCGATTGACCCCTGGCAGCTGGGCCACTACGCCGATCAACGCGCCAACGCCCTGATCCTCGAACGACTGGCGCGCGAACGGCCCGACGACGCGGTGCTGTCCGAAGAGTCGCCCGACGATCGGAGTCGTCTGGCGGCGACCCGGGTGTGGATCATCGATCCCCTGGACGGCACCCGAGAGTTCATGCTCGGGCGCAACGACTGGGCGGTGCATGTGGCGTTGTGGGAAGCGGGCGCCGGCCTCACGGCCGCGGCCGTCGCCTTGCCCGCGTTCGAGCAGGTGTTCGCCACCGACACGGTTGACCCCAAGGCCGGTTCCAACGCTGGAGACGGGTCGCCGTCGGCCTCCCGGCGAGCCCGCCCACTGATCCTCGTGAGCCCGACCAGACCGCCCTGGTTCGCTCCGTTGGTGGCCCGCCAGCTCGGCGCCGATCTCGCCACCATGGGGTCGGCCGGGGCCAAGGCCATGGTGGTGCTATGTGGCCAGGCGGACGCCTACCTGCACGCCGCCGGCCAGCAGGAATGGGACTCGGCCGCGCCGGTCGCCGTCCTCCAGGCGGCCGGCTTTCACGCCTCGCGTATTGATGGGTCGGATCTGGTCTACAACCAGCCCGATCCATACGTGCCGGACTTTCTCATGTGCCGATCGGACCTGGCCGCCCCACTCCTGGCCGCGATCAGTGGCGCCACCACCGCTCGGGGGGTCGGCCCCTAGGGAACGGCGTTCGGACCGGGATGGCCCCCGAGAGGTCGGTGTCTTGCTGGCCCCCTGATCGCTGGGGCGTGGCGATCGGACGGGAAGACCGTTACAGCTGGTCACGGTGCCGTGAAACCGCCTGTCCCCCGGCGGCCCCGGATTGGTTACTCCCCGGTTCGCACGGCCGGTCCACCGGGCATCGGCATCCGCAGCATTAGCGGGCCGCCGTGACCCGACAGCTATCATGAGTGACGACTGGGCCATCGGAACAATAGCCATGCCCTGGGGGCCCGATGCACTTCATCGCAGCCAACAGTTCCAACCCGTCGATCTACCACATAACGTTCCTGCAGGCGATCGTCATCGGGCTGATCCAGGGCTTCTTCGAGTTGTTCCCGCTCTCGAGCCTCGGGCATACCGTGTTGATCCCTGCCTGGATCGGCGGCAGCTGGGCCACCCTGGTGCGCCAGGAGTCGAGTCGTGAAAGCCCGTATCTCGCCTTCATCGTCGGCCTCCACCTCGCCAACGCCATCGCTCTCTTCCTCTTCTACCTCCGGGAATGGAGCCGGCTGATCGCCGGCTTCGTCCGCACGGTCGTGCGGAGGAGGATCGTCAACGACTCCGAACGCCTCGCCTGGCTCATCGTCCTCGCCACCATTCCTGTTGGCATCCTGGGGCTCGTCTTCGAGCACACCTTTCGCACTCTTTTCGCCAAACCGTTGGCGGCCGCCATCTTCCTGAGCATCAATGGCGTGATCCTCCTCGCCGGGGAGTGGTTTCGGCGGCGGAACCTCCGGGGCCGGAGCCCCACCCCGACCACGCCCGACCGCCCCGACCGTCCCGACTGCCCCGACCGCCCCGACTACCCCGACCGCGACCACCACCGCCACCTCGACAACCCCAGCTGCGCCCACCGTCTCCACCACCCACACTGCGTCCGCCTCCCCCGCCGGCGTCAGCACGCCCAGCCCCGGGCCGTCGCCCGAGGCGGATCGGCCCGGCTGGCCGCAACCGACCCTCATCCGCCGCTTTCGGGACGAGCGGCTGGTCGCGCTGGACGAAGACGCCGAGCATGACCTGGCCACCCGGATCAACGTGGTGAGCGCGGTGATCATCGGCGCCTCCCAGGCTCTCGCCCTCCTCGCCGGCATCAGCCGGGAAGGAATCACCATGGTCGGCGGCCTCTACCGCGGACTCACCAACGAGCGCGCCATGCGCTTCGCCTTTCTGTTGTCCGCGCCCGTCATCTTCGCGGCCGGCGCCCTCAAAGTCCCCGACCTGCTCGGCCCGCTCGGGAACGGGATCCGCGGCCAGGTCATCGCCGGGACGGTCGCCGCCTTGCTGGCATCCCTGGTGGCCATCGCCTTCCTGTCCCGCTATTTCAAGACGCGCACCCTCATACCCTTCGCGATCTACTCGCTCGCCTTCGGTCTCGTCTCCGTCTTCCACTTCGGAGGGGTCTGACCACCGGCTTGCCCCCTCGGGACCCGCCGGTCATGCCGCCGGCATCTGTTCCCAGCAATATCGGAACTCGCCATGGAGGGACGGGTCGAACGCACGCAGTCGACGCAACTGAAAATAGCGGGCTGCCTTCGCCGGCCGGGCCATAGACAATTCCGAACGGTGCCGAGGATTCGAAGCCGAAACGTCGGTAGTACTCAGGATCGCCGAGGAGGAGCACCCCGGGCCAGTCTTCTCGGTCACCGTGGCGTAGCAGCTCGGTCATCAGGGCCGAGCCCACACCCATGCGCTGGTAGCGCGGGGCGACCGAGAGCGGCGCCACGCCGACGACGTCCCGCCCCTCGAGGTCGCCTGCCGCGGCCAGCAGGTGACCGATCACGGCATCGCCCGCCAGGGCGACGAGTTCCAGCCCGGGCCGCCCGCCCCGAACCTTCCAGGTCGCGATCACGATGTCGACTTCCTCCTGCCCGTCACCACCGTCGCCGGTGAAGGCGGCCCGCACGACGCCGAGAATGGCGTCTCGGTCTGACGGATCAACCGTCCGTACCAACCAGTCCACCCGCTCACCTTTCCATTCCGGCCGGACCCGTCGCCAGCGACTTTCCTCGGCCGCGGTTGCCGGCCGGCCTGCCGGGCACTAGACACAGAACGGTGGACATAACCACCCTGGACTATGAAGCCGTACCCGGCGTCCCCCTGGCCGCCGTGCTCCTGCATCCGCATCCCGACATGGGTGGTGATCGTTTCAACCACGTCGTGGACGCCATGTACCGGGCGTTGCCTCCAGCGGGCCTGAGCGTCGCCCGGTTCGACCTGAGTTCGTCGGACCCGAGCCAGGCGCATGCCGACACCCTGCTGGCTATCGACATGATCGGCGCGCCCCGGGTGGTACTCGTCGGGTACTCCTTCGGGGCGGACGTGGCCCTCGGCGTGGCCGACAGCCGCGATCGCCGGCTGGTTCGCGGTCGCTCCGCCGCTGCGGTTCGGTGACTTCGCCGCCATCGCCGATGATGCCAGACCAAAGGTCCTGCTGGTACCGGAACTCGACCAGTTCTCGGCGCCCGGTCGGGTCAGCGAGTTGACGTCAGGATGGTCGAACGTCAGCGTGACGACACTGGGCGGTGCCGATCATTTCCTCCACGGTCATTCCGCCGCGGTGGCCGAAGCCGTTCGCCGCTGGGTTGCCGACCTGGCGGACGCGGACCGGACGGGCTGAACCGGCCCCCGGCCCGGTTATCCGGCTCCGGTTCCTCGCGGATCGGCCGACGACCCGGATCGGCTGGCGGGCGGGGCGGTTTTTGGTTCGGTCGGCGAGGGCCACTCCGGCCAGGGGTGCCAACAACTGGCTGTGATTTTGATATAAAAGTGGCGTATTACGCGATTTTATATCAAAATCGGTCAGCCAGATGGCGCCGGCACAAAGCTCAGCCGTACCCGGCGCCGGGGATTGTCGACGTTGAGATCGATCAGCACGAGGGATTGCCAGGTCCCCAGGGCGGCGCGACCACCGAGCACCGGGATCGTCACCGAGGGGCTGATCACCGCCGGCAGCAGATGGTCGGCACCGTGGCCGGGCGAGCCGTGGGCGTGCCGGTACGGAAAGTCTCGTGGCAGCACCCGGTCCAGAATGGCCTGGAGGTCAGTTTCGGAGCCGGATCCCAGTTCCATCAGCGCCAGGGCGGCGGTGGCATGTGGGACGAAGACATTCACCAGCCCGTCCCCTTGCCCGGCACAAAAACGCCCCAACTCCACGCTCAGATCGACGAACGCCTGCCGGGAGGTGTCCACCTCGATCTCGTGGGTATGCATGCGGGCCCGTCAGTGAGGCCGAGGCGGCGGCGGACCGAGACCGAGGCGACACGGATCCGGCGAGCCCAGGGCGAGACGATGGCGCACGGCACCCGAAAGCCACACTGGGCGCTGGTTCCCGGGGCCGCCCGGTCAGCGACTCGCCCGGAGCAGTCGCCGCCTGCTGATGTGCCGTCCACCCCGCACGGGAACCACCTCCTCGCTCACCGCATCCTCTCCATGCTGACACACGGCTGACGTGTACGCGACGCCGGTATCAGGTCGGCCGCCAGAAACTCGACGGCGGCCGACCGGTGACGCCCTACCCGGACTGGCTCCGGGGCCGCGGTCGAGAAGCGAATCTCTCGCCATAGTCCGCCAGGCCCGCCTCGAGGAGCTTCACCGCCCCGTTGGCCTTGCGTCCTGACCTCTCCGGCCAGCAGGGCCCGAGAGGTCGAACCTGGCCGAGGCGCAGCCAGACCAGGTCGATCAACGCCCACGACGATGCCATACTGACGCCATGACCCCGGCGATCGGGCTCGATGATGCGGCCCCGCTCGATCCCTACGAGGCCCGGGCCAAGCTGCTGGTCGCCATCTGGTTGCTCGCGCAGCTCTCCACACGCCAGGACCGCCGGTGGCCACTCCTCGGGCGGCCGATCATCACCCGGGCCGGGCACCGCCACGATCCCTCGCCCTCTCCGCCGGCGTGCTCCTGTTCCGGCCGCCTCGGGCCTGCTAGCCGGCCGTCTGCGACCTGAGCCCCGGGTGGGAAGTACCAGGAGTTCTCAGCCCCGTCTCATCGTGTTCACAGCTACGCGTCGTCTACTGGTAGTAGGTCAAACGACCGACCAAACGACTGCACGAACGGGCGCCTCCCTTCACCTGCCACGACCAGGTGAGGGGGGCGCCCGCCAGGAGACACCTCATGACCGCTGACACCAGCTGGATGGCCGAGGGCACCTGCCGGGAGTATCCCCCCAACGTGTTTTTTCCCGTCGACGGCGTGGGCGTCGAGGTCGCCCGCCGGATCTGCGCGACCTGCCCGGTGCGGGAGCCCTGTCTCGAGTACGCCGTCAGCAATCGCATTGAACACGGCGTGTGGGGCGGGATGTCCGAGCGCGGCCGGCGGCGCATGGCGCGCAGCCGGCAGCTGGCCTCCGTCGCCGCCGGCGGCAGTCGGTAGCACCCCCGAGGCGCCCGGCCCCCGATCGGGTGCCGATCACCCTCGCTCCGGAGGGCCGGGAGTCCCCGGAGCCCTCGCCGGGGCTCAGTACACTGCAGTGGATGCGGGACCTCCGCCTGTCTGACCTCGACGAGTCAACCACCGGCGTCCTCCCGAATCAGCTCCTCTCCGACGCCATCGAGGCGGGCCATATCGACGCCGGCGAGTACCGGATCCCCGCCGAGAACATCCAACCGGCCAGCGTCGATCTCCGTCTCGGTGAGTTCGCCTGGCGGATCCGCTGCAGCTTCCTGCCCGATACCAATACCGTCGATCGGAAGGTCAAAGACCTGATCGTCGACGAGATCGATCTCCGCAAGGAAGGGGCCGTCCTCGACACCAACCGGCCCTACCTCATACCGCTCATCGAGTCCTTGAGCCTGCCGGCCCACGTCCGGGGCAAGGCCAACCCGAAGAGCTCGACCGGACGGCTCGACGTCTTTACCCGGGTCGTCACCGACCACAGCTATCGCTTCGACGAAATTGCCCCCGGCTACGAGGGTCCCCTCTATCTGGAGGTGGTGCCCCTCTCGTTCGCCATCCGGGTCCGGCACGGCCTGGCCCTCAATCAGCTGCGGTTGATGATCGGGCAGATCCTCGGTGTCCGATGCCGAGCTCTGGCAGCAGCATGAAGCCGATCCCATGCTCTATATCGGCGGACGACCCGCTACCCGCACGAGCAGTTCGCGGCCGCCGACGGCCTCTTTTTGAGCCTGGATCTGCGGGCCAGAAACCGCGATCCCGTCGGCTACCGGGCCAAGGCCAACGCCCTGCCGCTCGACATGGCCCGAGTCGGATCTCACGAGATCAGCGACTATTGGGATCTCATCTACAGCGAAGAACACAGCCGCATCGTGCTCGACCCCGAGGCGTTCTACCTTCTGTTGTCCGGGCGAGAGCGTCAGCGTCCCTCCCACGCTCGCCTCAGAGATGACCGCGTACGATCCGACCAGTGGTGAACTGCGCACCCACTACGCGGGCTTCTTCGACCCCGGCTTTGGCCACGATACCGAAGGCCGACTGAGCGGGTCACGGGCTGCGCTCGAGGTGCGGGCCCACGACGTTCCCTTCATGGTCGAGCATGGTCAGCGGGTGTGCAAGCTCACCTTCCAGCGGATGATCTGTGAGCCCACGAAGCTGTACGGCCAGGACATCGGATCGCACTACCAGGGCCAGACCCGGACGCTCGGAAAGCACTTCCGGCCCGAGCCGGGCGCCGCGGCCCCGAGGCGGCGAGGGCCAAGGACCTGGCGCAACCCGAACTGTTCACGGATCTTCCCGACCGATAGGCGCACCCACGGCGACGGGCGCCGGCGGCCGCTTTCACCGCCACCGGTCGGGCGCCCGCGGTCAACACCCGTCTGGCGCCACCAGTTGCCCCTTCATGATCGGGGACGAGATCATGAGCCCAGAAACTGGTCGCCACCCGCACCCACTCGGTGTCCGGGCCCAGGCCGGTCAGCGTCGGCTGCCGGGAGCCGGGCCTGTCTCCTTGATCGTCCAGGGCCCATCGGGAGACGAGGACACCTCGGCCATCCAGGGCTCGCGATGGCGCCCCGACGGGCCAGGCCAGAGTTACGGTCCAGCCCCGGTCCCGGCCGGGCAGGACCACGACGACCGCAACGATGCCGGCGGCGTGGACGCAACCCAGGCGGACGATGCCCCCGAGCCCGCCGACGTGGTCACCCGCGGAAGCGCCCGGCTCCAATCCGCAAAGAAGTAAAAGAACAGCACCAGGCCGACCACAGCCACCAGCGGCCGCATCACGTTCCGGAGCACGTTGTCGCCGGCCCGCCCGTCGGCGCCGGGCATTTCGGAGGACCGGGCGGAAACCATCGACGACGCCGGACGGCCTGGTCGATATCGGACCCGGGCGGCCCGGCCGTCGTGGCGGCGGGTCGGGCCATGAGAGCGGGTTCGGCCGGACCAACGAGGATGAGCCGCCTGAGCGCGGCGCCAACCGTTCGTCGAGGGCGACGGCGAGCTGTTCGACCCGCTCGGGGTCGTAGCGGTGTGGTCCCCTGGTCAGGTGCCGAACCAGACGGGCGACCGGCACCACCGTGATTCGCCGGCCTCCTGGTGCTCTTCGGCCGCTGGGCAGCCGGTCAGGCTGATGACACCCTTCGGCTCCACCGTCAGATCCGGAACGACCGACGCCAGGACGTCGCCGACCGCCCGCACGGCCGCCGACATCGTGGCGGTCTCAGCGGGCAGGTCGGTCTCGGGGTGGTGGGACTGCGGCTCATCCGGCGGGCACCGTCGGCCTCGTCCGCGACCTTCCCGAGCTCGATCCGCCCATTCAGGCCATCCGAGGGATTTGACGACGAACACGCCGGCGGGAGTGACCACCAGGTGATCGATGCCCCCGCGGCCCGGGGAACGGCCAGGTCATGAAGGACGAACCATCCGTCGCCCGAATGCGGGTCGAGATAGGACGCCGTGACCCGCTCGGCCTCCGCTTTCACGCCGCGGGTTCGGGCCCGGAACTGATGGGCCCGCCGGACGAGCGCCGCCGTCCTGTGGCCACCGCCACGCCGAGCCCTGAACTTGCCGTCCATCGTCTCTTGCTCCGACAAGTGGTATTCGCCCGTCATGCTAGGCGACCGCCCCCGGTGGGCGCTGGGACGTCGCCGGCCCGCCGGACGGCAGGGGCAACCCTGCCCTTCGACGTGCAGTAGAGGAACATGACATGACACCATAGTCAGTGTTCCCGGCCGGTTGGCGCCGACCCGAGTCTCACCTCTCCAACTGACAACGACCGGCCGCTCGGTAATCTACCTGCACCCTCATCGCCAGAGGCCGCGTGGGGAGAGAGGAGCCGGGTATGCCGGCCACCAAAAGTGCTGATGCTTCGGTCACCGCCCCGGCGTCGAAGCGACGGCCATCGGAGACCCCTTGAAAGCGTCGCTCGCCCCGTGAAGGATCGTCGCCAATTACCGAGCTGCTCGAGGCCATCGACCGGCTCGACGTGCCGGCCGCGATGGCGCTGTGCGCACCGGATTGCGCCTTCGCCACGGTGGACGGGCGCCGCGCCGAGGGTCGTGGCGAGGTGCAGCGGTTACTCACCGAGTTCCTGTCGGTGTTGCGGTCGGCGGCCCACCAGATCATCTCGCAGTGGCACCAGGACGACGCCTGGTTTGCGGAGGTCCTGGCGACCTACGAGTTGCAGGACTGGACGCGGATCGAGGGGCGACTGCGGGCCTTTCTGCTGCGAACCGGCGCGGCTGGCATTCGCGACGTTCGGGTCTACGGGGCCAACGAGCGTCCGCTGACGGACCACTCCGCCAGGTATCAGCCGGCCCGCCTCGGAGGCCGCTTGATCCTGCCGCTCTAGCGGGTCAGCCAACTTCCCGAGCGTCTACGACGGCTCCTCGTCATCATGGTCGTGGTGGTGGCCCGGCGGGCCGGGCCTGACCGGCGGGCCCGCCCTCACGGGGCGGCGGCGCCGGAACTCAACACCCGGGCTGGCCGTGGTGGCCGCAACAACTCTGATGCTTGCGGATCTTCAGCCAGTTGTTCGACAGCGCTAACCGCAACTTGGTCGCGAACGGTGCGTCGTAGGTGGACCAGTTCGAAACAAATGCTCGTGGACTGGGCTTTGGATTTGACCCGGAACCAGGCTCACACATAACCGGGAGGTTAACACCATTAGGCTCCGGATGACCCTGCGACCGTTCGGGCCGGCCGGATGCCACCCATGCCTCCTGCAGCCCGACACCCGGCTCGTGAAGCAATTCTTTCGCAGCGAGGTGACCAAAGATTCGTCTGGTACGAACCCACGCAAACCGTCGAAGGGGCTTGCTCGCGCCGCCGCGCATATACTCTACTTGCGAAAAACGTTACGAGACTGCCAGTTCGGGTCGTTCCAGGGCGAAGCGTCTACCCCGGTATCCGGCCTTGGCAGGGGGAGGTTGGCGATGGAGGTAGCGATCCTGGACCGGGAGATACCGTCCTCGGTCTCCGACACGCGGGTCGGTGTGAGCGGCCTGGAACTTCGGGTCTTGCGCAAGGGCGAGGGACCACCGCTCCTGGTTCTGCACGACTCGCTCGGCAACCTGGGCTGGTTGCCGCTCTACGAGCGGCTGGCGTCGTCCTTCTCTGTGATCGTGCCGGACCTGCCGGGATACGGGAAGTCTGATCGCCCGGACTGGGCCCGCAGCCCGCGGGACCTCGCCATCCTGACGCTCCAGTTGCTCGACCGGCTGGACGTCGACGGCGTCACCTTGGTGGGGATCGGTTTCGGCGGCTTCGTCGCGGCGGAGATGGCGACCATGAACCAGTCCCGGTTCGACCGGCTGGTCCTGGTCGGCGCCACGGGCTTGCATCCCCGCGAGGGCGAGGTGCTCGACCAGATGCTGATCGGATTCGCCGAGTACGGCTGACCGGCTTCCGCGACGCCAGCGCCTTCCAGGGTCTCTTCGGGGCGAACGAACTCGCCGCCCGACGTCTACGAGCTGTGGGATTTCGGCACCGAGATGACCGCCCGGGTGTGCTGGAAGCCGTGGATGTACAGCGATCAGCTGCCGCACCTGGTCGCCGAGATCCGGCTGCCCACCCTGATCGTATGGGGTGAACACGACCGGCTGGTGCCGCTCGACGTCGGGAGGCAGTACGAGGCGTTGCTCCCCGGTGCCCGCCTGGAGGTGGTGCCCGAGGCCGGGCACTTCGTGGATCTCGAGGAACCGGACCGGCTGGCCGAACTCGTCGACGCGCACGCGGCAGAGCAGAGAGGAGCACAGGCATGAAGATCGGCTACTTCACCGAGCGGCCGTATCAGGATCCGGACCTGATGGAGGGCCGGATCGACATGGTGGACCTGATGATGAGCAACGGGCGCTACGACCCGATGCTCGGCGCCGACCTGTACAACCGCTATCTCGACGAGAAGATCTACGCCGAGGAGATGGGCTTCGACATGCTGATGCTCAACGAGCATCACTCGACGCCGTTCTGCATGGGCGGGGTCATGAACGTGGAGGCGTCGATCCTGGCCCGGGAGACCTCGAGGGCCAAGATCGTCCTGCTGGGCAACGTGATCCCGATCTGGGACGACCCGTTGTGGCTGGCCGAGACGCTGGCGACGATCGACCTGATCTCGCGGGGCCGGCTGGTGTCCGGCTGGGTGCGCGGCACCGGCCGCGAGAGCGTGCCGCACAACGCCCAAGTCGCCGTTCAACTGGGAGCGGTTCCAGGAAGCCCACGAGTTCGTGCTCAAGGCGTGGACGACGCCGGGGCCGTTCCGCTGGGAGGGCAAGCATTACCAGTACCGGTACGTGAACCCGTGGATGCGGCCGTACCAGCAGCCGCACCCGCCGGTGTGGGTGCCGGGGGTGCTGAGCAAGAACACCGTCGAGTGGTGCGCCAAGAACCGCATCCCGTACATCATGCTGGCCACCCAGCTCGATCCCACCAAGCGGTCGTTCGACTACTACGGCGAGGTGGCCAAGGAGACCGGCTACGAGGCCGGTCCCCAGCACCGCGGCTACCTGTTCAAGGTGCACGTCGACGAGACCGAGGAGAAGGCCTACCACACCGGCCGCAAGTTCATCGAGGGTCCGAGCAACATCTTCCTCGAGGGCAGCCGGGCCCGCCCCAACCCCTTCATCCAGAACCTGCCCGGCCTGACCTCCCGCACCCAGATCCTGCCGACCGGAGAGCTGTTCCAGGTGCTGCTGTCGCGGGGCCGGGCCAAGGGCCCGCTGATCCCGACCGAGGACGAGACCCCGACGAGCAGACCCCCGAGGAGGTCGAGGCCGGCCGGGTCAAGATCTACGAGGGCCAGCTGGAGAACTACACCATCATCACCGGCACCCCCAAGACGGTCATCCCCAAGATCCGCCACGTGCTGGAAACGCTGCGCCCCGGGCAGATCTTCTTCTGGGACGGCGACGGGGCCATGAGCCACGAGGACGCCATGCGCAGCCTCAAGTTGATGGGCGAGGAGGTCATCCCGGCCGTCCGTGAGATGGGCCGCGAGCTCGAGCTGCCCGACGCCTTCGAGATCGACCCCGCCACCAACCAGCCCCTGACGGAGTCCAGGCCGCCAGCGGGCCGGTTCCGCCCCGGCCGCCAGCGGCGGTTCCACCTAGGGGCCGGCCCGAAACTTGACGCCGGAAACTCGCTGACAGGATCAGCGGATGGCCAGGCATGGGTACCTGCCGGGTTTCCGGCGTCAAGTTCGCAGGCGGCACTGACCCCGCCCGGTCTGCTGGCGCGACTCGGCCTGTACGTCGATGGCTCAGCAGATCCCGAAATTGCTGGCAGGCATATAGCCGATCAGAACGGGAAATTCGCAGTCCTCGCAGATGCACATGAGCTGAGCCACCCGGGTCGACTCATCGTGCAGGCCGCGCAGCGTGATGTGGGCGATCTCGCCCTTGGCCAGGAGGAGCACACCGCAGAAGGGGCAGACGACATCCACCGGTACGGGCATCGCCGATGGTCGGAAGAGCATGCTGGTCCTCCTTTCAGAGGTATGCCGTCCGGACTGTCGCCGGTCCGGCGGCTGGCCGCTACAGGCCAGTGAGGTCATCGATGGCGCCTTCCACATACAGGGTACGCACGCGAAGAGGACGCTTTCCCTGATTTTGGGCCTGGCGTCGGGCGCGTAGCTGGCGCTGATCGACCGGACCAGCTGATCGACCGAGCGCCGCCCGTCGACCCGGCGCAACAAGTCGGCGACGAGCCGGCTGCACTCCACCCCTTCCGGGCGGGCCGACGAGGTGAGGACCCATCCCCACTCGAACTCGTCGGAGCCGAGCACCGGCTCGGCGGTGATGGTGGCATCGGGGGCCAGGCGCGGAACGGCCTGGAGGAGGGCGTCGCCGCCCGCCGCTGATCCGGGCCTCCCTCGACGCCAGCTCGTCCTCGGCCCGCCGGACCCCTTCGACGAACCCTGCCGGGTAGCTCGCCCTGGGCCAGCACGGCCCGCTCGTAGCCCTGGGGCGGTTGGCCGGCGACGGCCCGGATGAAGTCCTGCCGGGGGGTGTAGCCCTCGCCGCTCTCGCCGAGGATCCGCCGCGCCTCCCAGAAGTACGACTCCGTGGTCCGATTGGAGGAGTAGAAGAGCTTCGCCATCTCGTGAAAGCGCTCGTACTGCGTGTAGTACAGCTCCTGGAACACCGGCCCGGCGGCGGCGGCCAGCTTGGCGTCCTTGAGCGCGGTCGTCACGTAGGCGGCGCCGAGCACGCCGGCGCTCAACGCCAGATGGACCCCGGACGAGAACAGCGGGTCGACGAAGCAGGCGGCGTCGCCGACCAGGACGAACCCGTCCCCGACCACCGAGTCGGAAAGATACGACCAGTCCCGGATCGAGATCGGCCCCTTGACCAGCTGGGCCTGGCGCAGCAACGAGGACGTCCTGGGCGCCATCGCCAGTTCGGCCATGAGGAACTCGGTCAGCCCGCCGCCCCGGACCCGCTCGGCGGCGACGTCGCGGTCGACGACGGCGCCGACGCTGGCGACGCCGGTGTGCAGGGGGATGGTCCAGAACCATCCGCTCGGATAGGACTCGACCAGGATGTTGGTCTCGTCGGGGGGGTCGAGACGATCCGCGCCGGCGAAGTACCCGTACACCGCCATGTTGCGGAAATACGGATCCCAGCGGCGCAAGTGCCGGGCCCGCCCGATCAGCGCCGCCTGCCCACTGGCGTCCACGACGAAGTCGGCGGACTCCGTCCGCTCGGAGCCGTCCGGGCCTTCCACCCGAACCGCCGAGGCCCGCCCGGCGTCGAACACGACCTCGGTGACCCGGTGGCCCTCGCAGACTTCGACGCCGTGACGGCGGCTGTTGTCGAGCAGCAACGCGTCGAACTCCGGCCGCCACACCTGATAGGAGTGGGGATAGCGACGGTTGGTCTCGCGGAAGTACCAGCTCCAGGGGTCCTGGGATCTACCCCAGACCATGGTGGCGCCCCACTTCTTCAGGAACCCGGCCCGCTCGACCGCCTCCCGAACGCCGAGCGCCTCGAGCACGGGGATACTGGCCGGCAGCAACGACTCGCCGATGTGGTCCCGGGGAAAGCGCTCCCGCTCGAAGAGCACGACGTCGTGGCCCTTGCGCGCCAGCATGGTCGCCGCGGTGCTGCCTCCCGGGCCGCCACCGATGACGACGATCCGGCTCACCGTCCGCCGCCCGCAGGCGGGTTCCCGGGTCACGCCTGGCGGCATCCGGCCATCGCACCATGGTCCCAACTCGTACGCGCCGGGAGCCCGGCCATACGCAGGCTGTAGTGTTTCGAGCCCGGCCCAGCGTCGACCGGCGCCCGGGAGTTGGAAGGGGTTTGGTGAGCCAGCAGGTGACCGACATGGGCATGCGGAAGGGTCATTCTGACCATGGCGTTCCTGACGGTTACCGCGTCCTGGATCTCAGCGACGAGCGAGGACTGCTGGCCGGTCGAATGCTGGCCGACCTGGGGGCGGACGTGGTAACGGCCGAGGCCCCCGGAGGCAACCCGGCCAGACGGACGCCACCGTTCATGGATGGGCCCGGCGGTAACCGATCATCGCTGTACTGGGAGGTGTACGGGGCCAACCGGCGAAGCATCCAGTACGACCCGGCCACCACCGACGGCAGGCGGCTGCTGGCGGACCTCGCCGGGGCCGCCGACGTGGTCATCGAATCGGCCGGCCCGGGGGACGGCGTCCACGGCCTTGCCGCCCCGATGCCATGGCCCGCAATCCCGGCCTGGTGTGGTGCTCGATCTCCGCCTTCGGTCTCGACGGCCCGAAGGCCCTGTGGGCAGAATCCGATCTGATCGTCTGGGCCGCAGGCGGCCCGCTCGAGCCGCACAGGGACGGCGACCGGGCCCCGCTCCGCATCAGCGTGCCCCAGTCCTACCTGCATGCCGCCGCCGATGGGGCGGGGGCGTACTGCTCGCCCTCGCCGCCCGCCATACCACCGGCCGGGGCCAGCACGTCGATATCTCCGCCCAGGTCTCACTTGGCCTGGCCACGCTGGCGACGGTGCTGGCCGCCGCCTACGAGCGCGGGGCACTCGACCAGGCGGCGGTCGGCCCAGCCGGAGCGGCGGTCGCTTTCGCAGCAAGTGGGAGGCCAGCGACGGCCTCGTCGAGTTCCATCTCGCCTTTGGCCCTGCCGCCGGACGATTCACCAACTCGTTGTTCCGCTGGATGGCCGAAGCCGGCGTCGATGTCGGGCCATTCGCCGAGTGGGACTGGTCCACGGACGAGATCCGGGCGGGAAGGTGACCGACGCCGAGATGGAGGAGGCGCGCGACCTCGTCGCCGCCTTCTTCGCGACCAGAACAAAGCGGCAACTGACCGAGGCCGCCGTCCACCGCAAAGTGTCGCCAGTCGGAATTTTCGATGCGTCCGACATCGGCCACAGCCCCCATCTCGAGGCCCGCGGGTTCTGGGTCACCCTGGGCGAGGGGGCCCGGGCCCGGACGATGCCGGGCCGCTTCGCCCGGACCGACGCCGACGCTTTCTCCACCGCTACCCGGCCCCAAGGCCCAACGAACACACCCCGAGGTGGTGGCCGACTGGTTCACGGGTGACCGGGGCGGCGCCGGCACTTCGCCGTGGCCACCGCGCCCGTTCAAGGGAAACGTGACGACGGGGGACGAGCTGACGACCGCACCCCTCGAGCACTGAAGGTGCTCGATCTGTCATGGGTGGTCGCCGGCCCCGTCATCGGCCGGGCCCTGGCGGACTTCGGCGCCACGGTGGTGCGCGTCGAGTCATCACGGCGGATCGAGACGGCGCGCCTCATGCCGCCGTTCGTTGGCACGTCCCGGATCCGGAAGGCTCGGCGCTCTACGAGACGTGCAACGCCGGCAAGCTGGGCATCTGCCTCGATCTGTCCGGCCAAGCCGGCCGGGCGGTCGTCAGTGACCTCGCCCGATGGGCGGACGTCGTGATCGAGTCGTTCTCCCCCGGGACCATGGACCGATTCGGGCTGGGCCCGGATGTGTTGCGAGCCGCCAATCCCGGGTTGATCGTGCTGAGCACGGCGCTTTGCGGTCAGAGCGGTCCATGGTCGAGCTTGGCCGGTTATGGCAATGTCGGCGCCGCCCTGGCCGGATTTCAGCACCTGGTGGGCTGGCCCGACCGGACGCCGATCGGCCCGTTCGGGCCGTACACGGACTACGTGGGACCCCGCTTCTCTCTGGTCACTCTGCTGGCGGCGCTCGACCACCGCCGCCGAACCGGAGAGGGCGGCCGGATCGACGTGTCACAGGTCGAGGCGGGCATCTGGTTCCTGGCCCCCGAGATGGCGGTGTGGTTCGCTTCCGGGCGGGTCACCGAGAGGTGCGGCAACCGCGACCGGGAATTCGCGCCCCATGGCGTGTATCCGTGCCGGTCCGGGCCCGGCCGGCATGACGGTTGGGTCGCCATTGCCGTACGAGCGACGAGGAATGGGCCCGGCTGACGGACGTCATCGGACGGTCCGACCTGGCGGAGGATCCCCGTACGGGTCTGCCGCAGCCAGGCGGCGGCCGCCGACGAACTCGACGTCCTCCTGTCCAACTGGACCCGGCAGCACACACCGGCGGAGGTCGAAGCAGCGTTGCAGGCCAGCCGGGTGCCCGCCACCGGGCCGCGGCGAGCGGCGACTTCTGCGTCGACCCGCAGGTGCTCCACCGGGGCCACCTGGTCCGGTTGCCGCACCCCACCCACGGGGAAGTGGTGGTCGAAGGACCCCGTTATGTCCTCTCGGAGACGCCCGGGGACCTCGCCGTCATGCCCCCCGGTTTCACGAAGACACCGACCACGTGCTTCGCGACCTCCTCGGCTACGACGATGAACGGGTGAAGCACCTGCGCGACGACGGTGCGCTTCGCTAGTGCGCCGGTTCCATCAGGGATGCACCAGGGCGCAGGTCACAGGAGGTCGGGTGGTCTGCGTGGCCAGGATCCCCCGCGTCGATAAGAGTCTGGATGCGCTCGGGCGGGGAGCCGAGGATGTCGCGCCGGACCGACTCGTTGTCGGCTCGGCACGGTGCGGTCCCCTCCATGCGGATCCGCGCCGCTGACCATGCCCACCGATCGGGCCTGGCAAGCCGCCACCAGACCGGCGCTGGCCGCCACGTCCCCGGTGGCGTTACCAGACCAGGGGCCGCCCGCCTGGACCGGGTGGCAATCCGGATAGCCGGTCAAATACATCTGACCTCCGGACGCCAGGTCGAGAAAATGATTCCGAACGGAAATCCCGGTAAGGACCCGAGAACCCGAAGCCGGAGATGACGGTATGGACGATGGCGGGATTGACCGCCCGCAGCCCGGCAGACATGTTCCGGACCCGCGAGGGATCCCATGAGAATAGTCGACCATGATCTCGCACCGCGGCGCCAATCGCCCCGGCCACACTTGACCGTCGTTCGATCACCCTCAGCACGGCCCAACCGCCCGGGTCGCCAGCTGACGGCCCGGAGGAGGCCCTAAGGCGTGCTCCCTGCCTGTGGCGTAGACGGCTCCGTTCACGATCGCTGGGACAACGGCGGGTGCCCCATCGGGTAGCCCGAGACCCTATCTCCCCCACCGTTACTCAGCCGTCGACGGGGGCCTCGAACCATCGATCCGGGCGCCGCCGCACGTTTCTCAAATCCACTGGCATCAAGTGACCGGCGTTCGCGATACTTGACTCCTGTGTTAACGGGTGTAAGGTGCGCACGATGCCCGGGGGGTCAGAGTCTGGTAAGCACTGCCATTCGTGGGCGCCCGGAGTGCAGTTATCGACTGGATTTTTATCAGCCCGACGATCTGGTCGAAATCATTCGCCGCTCGGCCACAATCCTCAACATCGCCCTCGAAGAGGATGGCGCCGTCGAAGTGGCCCGGCGCAGCCGCGGCACGCCGCGCGTGGCCAATCGCCTGCTGCGCCGCGTGCGCGATTTCGCCGAGGTGCGCGCGCAGGGCCGCGTCACCGGCGACGTGGCGCGCGAAGCGCTCGACCGGCTGGGCGTGGATCAGCACGGCCTCGACGAAGTGGATCGCAACCTGATGCTCACCATCATCCAGAAGTTTTCCGGCGGTCCGGTGGGCTTGAACACCATTGCCGCGTCGCTGAGCGAAGAAGAGGACGCCATCGAGGAGATGTACGAGCCGTACCTGATGCAGATGGGCCTGCTCGGCCGCACGCAGCGCGGCCGCGTGGCCACGGCGCTGGCCTACAAACATTTCGGCATCGAAGCCCCGCGCGCAGCAACGCCGCTGTTCTAGGCGTTGGCGAGACGCCTTGGCTGCAATGGCTGAAAAGCGCGTTTACATTCGCTGGGCTCGAACGTGGGCGACCGCGCCGCGACGCTCGCGCGGCGGTCGAGGCCATGGACGCGGAGGGCATTCGCGTCGTCCGCGGCGGTCGTCGCTCTATCGCACCGAGCCGGTGGATGCGCCTCCGCAGGCGTGGTTCTTAAACGCCGTGGTCGAGGCGGAAACCTCGCTGATGCCGCGGCAATTGCTGCGCGCGCTGGCGGCCATCGAGCGGGCGTTCGGCCGGCGGCGCATCGTCGCACGCGGGCCGCGCACGCTGGATCTGGATATCTGCTGTACGGCTCGAGCATGATCCGACACCCCGGAACTCAAGTTCCGCATCCGCGGCATGCCGCTGCGGCGGTTTGTGCTGGTGCCGCTGGCGGAGCTGGCCCCGCGCTGCGCCACCCCGTGCATTGCGCCGCACGATGGCGCGAGTTCTCGCGGCAACCGCTCGGCGCAGAGCCAGGTCCGGGGCTGGTCGAGTCGCAGCGGCGTCAGGCTGATCGCGCTGGGGGAGCTGGTCAAGATTATCGAGATAGTCTAGCGGAAGTTCGATCGCAGGATCCAGACCTGCGGGACACGTCGGCGGGGACTAAATGTCCGGAGTTTTCGGCCTTCTTTTTCTTCTTGCGCTGTTCTTCTGCCTCCTGCCGTTCGTAATCGGCGATCTCTTCCTCGGTCATCTCGTAGTAGTCGCGATTCGCGAACATGCCGGTATTGCGCCGTCGATTGACCTGCCGCCTGGCCGGACGCCGCATGCGCGCGCTGTGGCGCGCTCTTGGCGGCGCCCTCCGGCCTGGTTCCAGGCGGACTGCGGCGAATCGGCTCGGTGATGGCTCGGTCTCCATCAGCAAGTCGCTCACTTTCTCCAGAAAATCGTGAAAATGAAAAGGTTTCACCGCGTATGGCAGCCGCTGCGCCTCCAGCAGTCCGCGCGCTTCGGAGCCGTCTGATTCCGGGACCAGGAAAAGCACCCGCATGCGGGCCTTGCCCGATTCGAGCGGCGGCGCCTGCGCCAATTCGGTAAGCATCGCGTAGAGCGGGCCCGATGAAGTCCGGTCATACCGGTATTGCGCGATCACCAGGCTCCAACGTCCGCTGGCCAATTGCTTGCAAGGCTTCCTCTGTCGCTGGCCGCGATGCGGACGTGCCAGCCTTCCGAGTCCAGCACTTGCTGCAGCGCGGACTGGCTGGCTTGGTCGTCGTCAATAATCAGGATGGTGACCGTGTCCATGCTTTTGCGGCCAGTATCCCAGCAGGTTTATCGGGCATTAGCCAGCCCGCCGATGAGCACGGCATTCGGCGCAGGGCATTGCGATCCAACAGCTGCCGATCAGTCAACAGCGCGCCCGCTGTACCGGCATAACCGAGGCGAAATAAAGGCGAAATAATCGCTTGACAAGCGAATAAAAAGCGAATATATTCGGCCACATCTGCGACGAGGCGTGCGATGGCCACTTCCACTACTGCTCCATCTCTATTCCCCACCGTCCCGTGCCACCGGGACACCGGGCCGCAGGTTCCGCTGCCACCGGAGCCTGCGGCTCATAAAGTCGGCATCGCGCGCCTCGCCGCTTCCTCCCTTTGGCGGACGCCAAACGCGGCGCCGAGTATTACCTGTTGCCCGCGCGGTCCATCCTGAACCGGTGCGATTCCGAACATGTGCCCTTCACCTGGACGGTAAACCCGTACCGTGGGTGCGAATTCGGTTGCAAATATTGTTACGCGCGGTACACCCACGAATACATGGATTTCGACGGCGGAGAATTTGAGACGCAAGATTTTCGTGAAGGACGATGCGGGCGGGCTGGCCGCGCGTGAATTGGTGTCGAAAGCGGTTCGCGGCGAGCACATTGCCATTGGCACGGCCACTGATCCTTACCAGCCGGCGGAGCGGGAGTTCGGCGCGACGCGGGCCATTCTCGAGCAGATGGCTTTGCGGGAAGGGCTGAGCATTTCCATAACCACGAAGTCGAATCAAGTGGTGCGCGACATCGATGTGCTGCAGCGCATTGCGGAGCGCTCCTCGATCACTGGGTGAATCTGACGGTGACCACGCCGCGTCCGCGGCTGGCGCGACTGCTCGAGCCGCTTGCGCCCCGGCCCGATTTGCGGATCGCGGCCATACGCGCTTTGCGCGACGCTGGACTCTGCCGCCGGAATGTTCGTGATGCCCGTTTTGCCGGGACTTACCGATGGCGAAGAAGGATCTGGACACCCTGGCGCAAGCGGCGCGCGACGCCGGGTGCGGATTGGTTCGCGGCGAGCGTGCTATTTCCTGATGCCGTCGTCGCGCAAACAATTTTTTCCGTTTCTGGCGGCCAAATTTCCGCGCCTGGCGCGGCAATACCACCAATGGTATGACCGCGAAGGCTATGCGCCGGAAGCGTACCGGGCTCAGATCACCGAACGGATTGAAAAACTACGGCAAAAGTACGGGCTGCGAGCAAGACCTGCGATTGTTTCGCGTGCGGTGCAGGCAGAGGCGCGGCAAATGACGCTGTCGCTCGGCTAGGGAGTTCGCGATGCAGGTTTAGTCGCAATTGCTCGTTGTACACTACTTGCGATATGGATTTGAAAATCGCGAGAGAAATGATCGGCGTCATCAAAATCGAAAGACAAGACCGATCTGATCGGCTGAAGAACGAAGATCCGGATTTTGCGTTCGATCAGTGGTTATTCACCGATGAGCCGTTCATCAATGACCTGTGTCTACTGGTACTTGTCGCGCTCCGCCATCAGGTTGAAAGAGAGTTGGTCTTCCTCGCGGCCTGCGCCAAAGCCAAAGTGGGCCCTACGATCAGTTACAAGCAATATCAAAACAATGTAATGCGCGTGCGAGAGGAAATAAGAAAGAACGGCTGGAAGAAGGTCATCGCGGCACTCAGTCTTGAGTCTTTCGCCGAGTGGCAAACTACTATGAAGACTCTTCAGCTCGTGGCTAATTGCCTCAAACATGAACCAAAACAAGAACCAGACAAAGAGCTCCTCAAGCACCTGAAACTTCCTTCAAAGCCGGTGGGACGCCTGAATGTCCGTTACATGCCGCTACCCGAAAGTAGGTCCTTCAAGGAAGGCTTGGCCGTATCTGTCAATCTCCCGAAGGATGCAGACTACTGCACGATCACCGAAACTTTCGTGGATCTGGCCGAACGGTTCTTGGAAGGTGTACGTCAGGAAACAAGCCTAGCTCAGATCGGTGCGGTTTCCCTTGTCGAGTTCGGTGCTTGACTCTGCGTCGCTTTCCAGCCCTTTATACGTTGAAGCAGCCCGATTTTCACTGTAAGTTACGGCAGTGCTGACGTATCGCGATCACTTTGGAAGGACAGTCCCCCATGCTCAGGCGACTAGCAACGATATATCTCCTGACGTTGATCCTGACCTGGATCACTCCCTCGCCTGCTAAAGCGCAGAACTCCTTTCAGGAATCGAGCCTGAAGGGCATTAGCGCGCTCTTTGTAGACGTCGAATATCTTCCTGTCAGCGCCAAACCATTGGGCCTGACTAAAGAGACAATCCAAACCGATGTTGAACTGAAGCTGCGGCTCGCTGGAATGCGCGTGGTGGCGCTAGGGGAAGGCGTTAAGCTTCCTGGAAGTCCGTACCTGTATGTCAACGTCAATCTGACCGCGGATGCCAGAGCTGGGAGCGTGAACATCGATCTGGAGCAGGATGCGTTGCTACAGCGAAACGGCGAGTTTGCGACGGCTGTCACAACCTGGCACACAGGAGCTTTAATGACGAACCCAACCGCTCAAGACATCCGGGCTGAGGTCAAGGATGTTGTTGATAAATTCTTGAACGACTGGCTTTCCGTGAATCCCAAGAAGTGAATGATGCGCGAGGCAGGCACAGGCGCGGCAAATGACGCTGTCGCTTGGTTGGACCTTGCGATGCACGACCAGCGAGCGCGCCGACAGGATGCAGACGTCAGGGAAAGATGATGCGCGAGGCTTGCGGTTCGGGCGGGGCGGATGGCGGCATTTGCGTGCGCAGGAATTGCAGGAAGATGCGCGCCCTGGGGCGGCCATTTGTGCGCATGCGAACCATGCGCGCCAGAAATACGAGCAGATAATAGATTTCACTGTCTTTGATTGGTGGGACCGGCGCCGTTCCGCCGCGGTCGCCATCCTGTTTCTTGTAATCCTGGACGAACTGTCCTAAAGCAGCATAAAGTTCAGCCGAAAGAGGTTCCACCGGAGGCTTTTCATAGTAGATGCCGGAGGAGAGGGTGCGATAGGTTTCCGCCAGCGCCGCGGCTGCGGCCAGCACCTGGAGATCGGTGAGTTCGGGCCGACCGGCAGCAAATTGTAAAACTGCGCCGCCCAAAGCGGCAAGAACGGGCTCGCGGTCGTAAATCAGGTTCGATGAAAACTCCACATTCGGAAAAGGCACTTCGCTTTCGGCGAGGGGCTTACGATGGTCCAGTTCGTAGCGATGCGCGGCGATCAGGTACGCACAATCGGAAGGGCAATCGAGGGTAACTTCACGTTCGGTACCGCAACACACTGCACAAATTCTCTCGCCCAGGGCCGGACAGAAGCGCTCAAGCCGCCGTTTTTTGCAGATGGGACATGCAGGGCGTTTCGTCATGGATGCGTCAAATTTAAATGGGGCCGCGGAAATGCGGCGCCGAACACGGGGACACGTCAGCAGGCGCTGCGACTAAGCTTATTTGGACGGGCGAAACTCCCGCGCCGTAGCAGACTTGATAACTGGGCGGCACGGGAGTAAGAGCTACTTTAACGATCGTGGATCCGAATCGTTCCTGGGCGACCGCTTCTCCAACTCGGACAGGAGAGTGCTCGCTGCCGGCGAGGGTTCCACCGCACCCTTGCGCACGATTTCGGTGGCAGTAACTTTCTTGCCGTAGATGTCGTCATTGGCGTTGTTGTCGGGGCGGAGCGTCGCGCCTTCGAGCGAAACACCCGCAAACAACCCGCGTGCCCGCGAATAAGTGAGGATTTCGGCGCGCAAACTCGCGTCGGTTCCAGCCTCAATGGCCCGCCCTTTGGGCCCTGCAGCCGCCGTGATGTCGGCACCTAACTTCACCTTGTTGGACAGGATCGCCGCAGCGCCGCGCGGGTTCATGACCAGAAAGATGAAGTCGGTGGCTTGTCCGCCGAGTTGAAAGCCGACGCTGCCACCCTCGAGCGCCATCATCGTGGGCGCACTCCACTTTCCGGTGAAATGCTCGCCCGAACGGCACGTCATTGCTCCGCGGCCATAGCTGCCGCCCACAATAAACGCCGCCTTGAGCACCGAGGGAACGACAATAACGCATTCGGCTTTATCGATTAGGTTCGCCGGGATATCTTCGGGCACATTCAGAACTTCCTGCAGCACCATGCCGCAGTTTTCGAGCCGTTCCGTATTCTTTGAATCAGCGGCGGTGGTGACGGCCGGAATCGCGGCCAGGGCCAGCGCCAGAATTAGGGAAAACGCTTTTCTCATTCTTTTCACCCTTGTGCAAGTCTTCGCATGGCTCAACGATTGGCATGTTCCGTGACAGGGCTCCATGATAGGTGCTCCATCGTGGCGGTGCAAGCACCCCGCCGTAAAAGATCGCCGTACGGGGGCGGCCCCCTTGTGCGCGATGGTCTATAATTTCGCGCGAGACCGTGGAAAACCGGGGCGGCGCCCGGTCCCATGGGCAGGAAGAGATCGTTTGAGAAGGAATTGATGAAGAAGAGGCGCAGAGCAGGCCGGAGAATCGGTTGTGGGGCAAGTTGTACGGCAAGTTGTGCCGCAAGTTGTACGGCAAGTTGTGCGGCAAGACGTGCCGCGCTGCTGCTGGCAGTGTTGTGGAATCTTTCCGCTAGCAGCATCTTACCGGTACGGGCGCAGGAATCTTATCTAGCGAGGGAGGACGTCGCAAGGTTCCGCGACCGTGTGGCATTAACGCTGGCCGCGAGCGGTGCGGGCAAAGGGTATTGGGGCATGCTCGTGAGCGACGCGGATACCGGCGAGGTGGTTTACGCTCTAAATGCGGAGCGCTATTTCATGCCGGCGTCGAACGTAAAGCTTTTCACCACCACATTCGCACTCGCGACGCTGGGACCGGACTTTCGCATACGAACGACCATCGAAACAACGGGTGTACTGGACCGTAACGGGCGGCTAAGTGGAGACATCGTCCTGGTGGGACGCGGTGACGCGAACCTCTCAAACCGTGTGTTTCCCTACGTAGAAAAGACACCGCGAGCGGGCCCGCCGGAAACAATTTTGGCCGCGCTAGCGGAGCAGGTCGCTGGGCGCGGAGTGAAGCAAATTGCCGGCGACGTGGTGGCCGACGACACCTACTTCATTCCCGCGCGATTTCCTCCTGGCTGGACGGTGGACGATACCGTGTGGAGCTATGGCGCGGCAGTTTCGCCCATCGCCATAAATGACAATGCGCTGACGATCGAGGTGGCGCCGGGCGACCGCGCCGGTGCACCGCTGCGTTATCGCATCGATCCAGCGTCGCGTCTGTACGAGGTGCGCGATAGCGCGAGCACCACGCCAGCGCACACCGAGCCGCAGCTGCGGCTTTCGCGCGATCCCGAGTCGCGCGTTTTCGTGCTTAGCGGCACGCTCCCGGTGGGGGCGCTGCCCCGCGAACTCTCGGTTGGCGTCACCGAGCCAGCCGAAAACGCCGCGGACCTGCTGGCGCGACTGTTGGAGGCGCGGGGCATTCGCATCGAGGGCCGCAGCCGGGCGGTTCATGCGGAGATTGGCGCGACGCCTCCGGCAATTGCAGCGGCGGCACCGACCGTGCTCGCCGAGCACACGTCGCCACCACTGCTCGACGACGTCCGTCTAACGAATAAGATCAGCCAAAACCTGCATGCCGAATTGATGTTACGCGTCGCGGCGAGGGAAAGGGGCGGGGCCATGACACTCGACGACGCCGTGAAATTTGCCGCGCAGTTTTACCAAAGCATGGGGCCGGCCGGTGACGACGTGCTGCTCGAGGATGGCTCCGGCCTTTCGCGAAACGATCTGGTTACCTCGCAAAGCGTGGTGCAGCTACTCACGTATGCGGCGCGGCAGCCCTGGGGCGCCGATTTCGTGGCCACACTGCCGGTTGCGGGGGAAGATGGCACGCTTGCGGGCCGCATGAAGGACACCTCCGCCGCGGGGCGCGTACACGCGAAGACCGGTACCTTCGAGCGGGTAAATTCGCTGGCGGGCTATGCAACTTCCGTGCGCGGAGAGCGGCTGATTTTCTCGATCTTCGGCAACAATATTGGCGTCCCTAACCGGGGCGATGCCGGAGCCCCTAGCCGTGCTGCGATCGGCGCACCTAATCGCGACGCGGCCGCGATCCTCGACGCGCTGTGCGTGGCGATGGTGGAAGAGCTTGGTGCGGTTCCGCAAGTACCCAGCGCAAGGCCAGAGGTGCCGCAGTAACGTGCCGTGGTAAGGCAGCGCCAGGCGTCTGCAAGACGATGGACCTCGATGCGCGACCCTCCGAAAGATAGCGGAACAGTAAATCGCAAGGTGACGGACGAGAATTTGACCGACAAAAGTAAGGTGGGCGAAAACAGGGCGGGCGAGAATAAGGTTATCAGCGTGTTCGGCAGCTCCCGGCCTCGTGCAGGAGAGCGTGACTACGAAGAGGCACGCGCGCTGGGTGAGGCACTGGCAAAAATGGGATTTCAGGTGTGCAGCGGAGGTTATGGCGGAGTGATGGAGGCGGCTTCGCGAGGTGCGAAGGAAGCCGGCGGGCATACGGTGGGAATCACCGCGACATTTTTTCGGGGCCCCGCCAATGCCTGGGTGGACGAAGAGCGCGCGGTGGGTTCGTGGGAGGAGCGTCTTTTTGAGTTGATTCGCGTGGCGCAGGGCTACGTGGCGTGCAAGGGAGGCACCGGAACACTCGTGGAGCTTGCGGTGGTCTGGGAGATGATGAATAAGGGTGTGATGGCCGCGAAACCTTTTGTCGCACTGGGCGAATTTTGGACGCCAATTCTTGAGCGCGTGCGCGAAGTGGAAGTTGCGCAAGGCTCAAAATGGGGCGAAGCTGCCGGGCGCATGATTCATATAGCGCCTACGGCGTGCGCCGCCGCGGAGTTTCTTGCGCAGGCACTCGCGCCAACTATGCGCGAGGGGAACTGAGGCCAGGTGTCGCGTTCCAGCGAAGAAATCCTCGAATTCGACCGGCTGCGCGAACTGGTGCGCGGGCAAACAACATCGCCGGCGGGGCGCCGCGCCGTGGACGCGCTCGGGTTTCGCACCAACCGGGCAGAACTCGATCGCGAATTCGCGGCAGTTGCCGAAGCGATGGCCTACCTTCGTGCCTATCTGGGGGCCTATCAGGGGGCCAATCGGGGGGAAGGAACCGAAATCGGCTTCGGCGACGTGGCCGATCCTGAGCCGTGGCTTGCGCGGCTGGGCGTGCCGGGTGCGGTGCTCGCAGCCCCCGAGTTATTGAACGTTGCAACATTGGTTGACGCGGCGGCCTGGCTGCGGGAGATGTTTCGGGATCTCGCAGCCACGTTTCCGCTGTTGACCGAGCGCGTACGCTCGCTCGCCGACATGCGGGCGCTGGCGGCCGGGATTCGGCGAGCCATTCTGCCCAATGGCGAGATGAGCGACGACGCCTCGCCGGAGCTGCGGCGTATTCGCGGCGGTATCGCGCGCACGCGCGAAACGATTCACAAGACGCTTGAACGCATGCTGCGGGCACGAGGGCAGGACCGCGGCGAGGGCGGCGAAGATTACGTCACCCGCCGCAACGACCGCTTCGTTATTCCCGTACGAGCTTCGGAGCGGCGGGCGGTTGACGGCATCGTGCACGCGACGAGCTCGACCGGACAGACTGTTTTCATCGAGCCGCTCGAAACGGTCGAATCCAACAACCGGCTGGTGCAGCTTGCGGAAGAGGAGATTGGCGAGATCGCGCGCATTCTGGACGAGCTGACCAAGAGGGTCAAGGGCGAGGAGGCGCCACTATCGCACGCGGCTGCGACGATTGCGGAGATCGACTGCCTGTTTGCGCGAGGACGCTTTGCACGCGAATTCGATGCGTGCATCCCGCAGTTTAGCGACGGCGAGTTTAGCGGCGCGATAGTTATCGCGCTCGAAGCGGCGCGCCATCCGGTGCTCGAGAGTACGCTACGCCGCAAGGGCCGCGCGATTGTGCCACTGACATTATCGATTGGAGGCGCGGAGACCGTGCTGGTGATCAGTGGACCCAACACGGGCGGCAAAACCGTGGCGCTCAAAACCGTGGGCCTGGCCGTACTGTCGGCGCAATCCGGTATTCCGGTGGCGGCACAATCGGCGCGACTCGGTGTGTTTGACCGGGTGCTTACCGACATTGGCGACGAACAGTCGATTGCCGCCGACCTCTCCACATTTTCGGCGCACATACTCAATTTGAAATCCATGCTGGGATTATTGACCGAGCGGTCGCTGTTGTTGGTGGACGAAATGGGCACGGGCACAGCGCCTGAAGAGGGTGCCGCGCTGGCCATCGCGCTGCTCGACGAATTTGTCGCGCGTCGGTGCCTGGTGCTGGCGACGACCCATCACGACCGGCTGAAAGCGTACGCGTCGACGACTCCGGGTGTGCTGAATGCGGCGGTGGAATTTGACGAGGAGCGGCTTGCTCCGACGTACCGGCTGCGTGTGGGCGTGCCTGGGGGCTCGAGCGGCATCGCCATTGCGCGACGACTGGAGCTGCCGGCGCGGATCGTTGACCGTGCGAGCGAGCTGATGACGCCGGAATCGCGAGAGGCTGCCGGACTGATTGCTTACCTGCACCGCAGCCGCGATGCGGTGGAAGAAATGCAGCGCGATCTGAGCGAACAGGCCAGGCGCCTGGAGGAAGAACGGCGCGCGCTGCGCGAGGAGTGGGTTGGGCGACAGCGGCAGCGCATTGCCGAACTCGAAAAGCGATTTGCCAGCGCGCTTGCGGAGCACGAACGGGACATCGCGCGAGTGCTCGAGGCGGTAAAAGAACGCGAACTGCGCGTGCAGCTCGAAAAGCAGGCAGGCCGGAAGATGGCGCAAGCCCGCTCGGAAGCGAGGAATGAGGCGGATGCGGCCGTCGTCGCACACCTTTCGGAGTCTCAACCGGACCTGGGAATCGCGGCCGAGACGGTGCGGCCACCGGTCGCGGCTGAGCTGGTGCCGGGCGTGCTTGTGCGCGTGCGCGGCTTTTCCGCGCCGGTGGTGCTGCGGCGACGCAGCGATGCGAGCGCGGAGGTGGAGGCGGGACCGCTGCGCATGAAGGTGCCGCTCGCGGAAATCACCGCCATCGTGACTGCGGACGAAGCAAAATCGGGAAAGGTAGCGCGTACGGGAGCGAGTGGGGCTGTACGGCCAGGCGAACGACCTGTTGAACGGGCTGTTGAACGGGGAGGTGTACGGGCGGGTGAACGGACCGGCGCCGCCGCCGAGCATGGTTCCGGTGCCAGGCGGGCGGGCAGGGCTGGAGTTACTTTGCACACCTCGCCCACGCGCGAATCGAGTGAAGTTGCGGAGGGAGACGAGATCAACGTCATCGGCTGCACGGTGGAGGAAGCTACCCGGCGCGCGGACAAGTTCCTCGATAATGCAGCGCTTGCAGGTAAACCCGAGGTGCGCGTGATTCACGGCCATGGGACGGGAGCGCTGCGCCGCGGGCTGGCGGATTTTTTCTCCACGCATCCGCTCGTCGAGCGCATTCACGCAGAGGCGGACGACCGCGGGGGCGCAGGCCGTAACCATCGCTGGAGCTGAAAGAGTAGGAACATGGCGTCGGCGGGATCATTCGCGGATCGCGTCAAGCAGCAGGCGGACATTGTCCGCGTGGTGGGCGAATACGTACGGCTTAAGAAAGGCGGGCAAAACTTTGTGGGGCTTTGCCCTTTCCACTCCGAGAAAACACCGTCGTTTGCTGTGCATCCAGTGAAACAGATCTACCACTGCTTCGGCTGCGGCGCAGGCGGCGATGTCTTCAAATTTGTAATGGAAATGGACAAGTGTGATTTCCTTGAAGCCGTGCGCATCGTCGCGGAAAAATGCGGCATTGCGATACCGCAGCGGCGCGAACACGCCAGGTGAGCGTCGCGAACAGCAGCAACGCACCGCCCTGGTTGAAATGCATCGCGAAGCCAGTGCTTTCTTCTGCCGCCAGCTTGGCGGCAACCCGGAGGGCAAAGCGGCGCAAGCGTATCTCGCCGACAGGGGCCTCGACGCCGAAGCGTGTGCGCAGTTCGGCATCGGCTATGCACCGTCCGCGGGAGACGCGCTGACGCGGCAACTGAAATCGAAGTATGCGGAGAAACTGCTCGAGGCTTCGGGCTTAGTGGGCGGCCTCGGGGGGCAGGACGCCGGGGGGCGTCTGTACGATCGCTTCCGGCGCCGCATCATGTTTCCAATCGCGCATGAGTCGGGGAAGGTGATTGCGTTCGGGGGACGGGCACTCGGCGATGACCTCCCGAAATATTTGAATTCCCCCGAGACGCCGATCTACACGAAGAGCAGCGTTTTGTACCATCTCGATCGCGCGAAAGATGCGATCCGCAAAAGCGATGCCGTGGTGCTGGTCGAGGGTTACATGGACACCATCGCAGTGGCGCGCGCGGGCATAATGAATGTGGTAGCAAGCTGCGGCACCAGCCTAACGGAAACACAGGTAAAGCTGCTCACGCGGTTCACGCGCCGTATTATCGTGAACTACGATCCCGACACCGCGGGCCAGACCGCGACGGAACGCTCGCTTGCGCTCCTGCTGGAAAAAGACTGTGACGTGCGCGTGCTCGAGTTGCCGGGTGGGCAGGACCCCGATACCTTCCTGCGCAACCACGGCGCGGAGGCTTATCGCCAACTGCTGGCATCGGCGCCATCTTATCTGGACTACCTGATTGGCCGAGCGCGGCGGCTGGGGCTGGCGACCGCCGAGGAAAAGCTGCGCGCCGTCAATTTCTTGATGCCCTTTGTGCAACGCATCCCCAGCGGACTATTGCGTTCGGAATGGGCGTCGCGAATCTCGCAACAGCTGCGCGTGGACGAACCCGTGCTTCGCGAGGGATTGCGCCGTGCGGCAGCCGAACGCCGCAGCGAGGTGAAAACACATCCGGCACTTGTGGGTCGCGCCGCCAAACCCGCCGAGCGCCGACTGCTGCAATTTCTGATGGAAGCGGACGCCTTTCGCGAGCGGCTTGCGGACGAGATTCGCCAGGGGGGGCTTTACCAGGGTCTCGAAACCGAAAAAATCTTTGCCGTATTGCTGGAGGCTTGCGCGGCGGGCGAGCGGCCGGACATCGAAAGCATGGCCGCGGCCCTTGAAGACAAGGACCGGCGTTTGCTCTTCGAGATCGCATTTGAGGGCACTGCCGATGCCGCGTGGCCGGAGGCCGAAAGCTGTCTCGATGTATTACGGTTGCGGCGCGCGGAGGAAGAGCTGGGGGCAGTACAGCGTCAGATCGAAGCCCAACCGGCCGCGGCCGGCGACGGACAGCAGGAAATGGGGCGGCTGCTGGAGCGGAAATTAGAGCTGCGGCGGCGGCTGTCGGAGTTACGTGAAATGACGGACAGGCCAGCTTGAGCGACGTGCTGGGTGAGGTAGCCAGCCGGTCAATAGTCTAGTAACGATTTAGTTGACGTGTAGAAGTTTGGCAGGTAGATTGATGCGTCTTGACGAAGTAACGGGAGAGGTGTGTCGCGCATCTAACACAACGTGCGGCGGAATGCGCGGGACACGGTGGCAATCGGGCGAGGCGGGCCCCAGCGGCGAGCCGTCCAGTTACCTCACGGAATTCTCAGTATCTCGCTTTAAATCTGAAGGTTGAGTTTGCCCACATATCATCATTCCGGTTACGCGGCTGCACGTAAAGCCTGCAATCGCTGGAATGGGCGGAGGAATCCTTGGCACTGGCTCTTGAAGAAAAATACGATCAGGTACGGCAGCTCATCAACATGGGCAAGGAGCGGGGCTACCTGCTTTATGATGAAGTGAACGATATTCTGCCGGCAGAAGTGCACTCCTCGGAAGAGATCGACGACTTGCTGTCAACCTTTGAGCGCTACGGCATTGATATTTACGAGGATGCTTCGGCCGCCAAGGTGGCGCGCGCCGCGCTGGAAGTCAGCGAACCCGGTGAAATCGAAGTTAAGGAAGAAGCGGGCGGCGTGGGGTCGAACGATGAAGTCGAACTGGACCTGACTCCGGGACTGCTCGAGAAGACCAACGATCCCGTGCGCATGTACCTGCGCGAAATGGGCACCGTTCCGCTGCTCACGCGCGAAGGCGAAGTAGCCATCGCCAAGCGCATCGAGCGCGGACAAATGCTGGTTTTGAAGACCATCACGCGCTCGCCCATCGTGGTCAAGGAAATGGTGGCGATTGCGGAAGATCTGCGTACGGGCACGCGGTCGATCAAAGAAATCGTCCAGTTCGACGACGAGGAATTGACCGAAGAGAAGATCGAGAACAAGACGCGGGCCACGCTTAAAGTCCTCGATAAGATTGGCGAGCCTGTACGATCTGGCGCTGAAACAGGCGGACAAGCTCGAAAACACGCCGAAATCGAAGAAGCGCCCGTACCTGCACGCGCGCTACACGGTGGCGCGCACCCGCATCGAGATATCGCAACTGGCGCGCTCGCTCGAATTTAATCCGCTCGAGCGCAAGCGCCTGATCGACAAGCTGCGCCACACCGTCGAGCGGCTGCAATCGCTGGAGCGCGAGGCGGGAAAGCTCGAACGGCGCGCCGACGCGGCCAAAGGCGACAACGCCGCCGAAGCTCGCCGCGAATTGCGCACCCGGCGGACCGAGCTCAAGGAGATTTCCGATGCCAGCGAGATCGGCCTCACCGATCTCAAGCGCATGCTGCAAGTCATCCACCGCGGCGAGGCGGAAGCCGAGCAGGCCAAAAAGGAACTGATCGAGGCCAACCTCCGCTTGGTCGTTTCCATCGCCAAGAAATATACCAACCGCGGCTTGCAGTTCCTCGATTTGATTCAAGAGGGCAACATCGGCCTGATGAAGGCTGTAGACAAGTTCGAGTGGCGGCGCGGCTACAAGTTCTCGACGTATGCGACCTGGTGGATTCGCCAGGCCATCACCCGCGCCATTGCCGATCAGGCGCGCACCATCCGCATCCCAGTGCACATGATCGAGACGATCAATAAGCTCATTCGCACGCAACGCCAGCTGGTTCAGGAGCTCGGGCGCGAACCGACGTCGGAAGAGATCGCCAAGCGCATGGACATTCCGGTCGCGAAAGTGCGCAAGATTTTGAAAATCGCGCAGGAGCCGATCTCGCTCGAAACCCCTATCGGAGAAGAGGAAGATTCGCATTTGGGCGATTTCATCGAGGACAAAGCCGTGGTTTCGCCCTCCGATGCGGTGATCAATCTGAATCTCAAGGAGCAGACCGCCTCGGTGTTGAAGACGCTGACGCCACGCGAGGAAAAAGTCATCAAGATGCGTTTTGGGCTCGATGATGGTTCCGAGCACACGCTCGAAGAAGTCGGCCAGTCATTCGCCGTGACTCGCGAGCGCATCCGGCAAATCGAAGCCAAGGCGTTGCGCAAGCTGCGTCATCCGTCGCGCTCGCGCAAGCTGCGTGCTTTTCTCGAGGGTCTTCGCGCGAATACCTTGTAGAGCGTTGCGCTTTCTGTTTGGCGCAGTTCTGGATCTTGCCCTGGAACCTTGATGTTGCCCCGGAAATGATTGCCGCCGCCGGCTATTCTTCGCCGGCGGCGTTTTCATTTAATCGAGGGCTCTTCAGGAGGAAGTTGTCAGATAACGGCGGCTTGCTTGGTCGGCAGCGCCGACAGATCGCGCGCGCGCATCGCGGCGAATATGGCTGCGGCGTAGAGCAGACCGAGCATCAGGAAGGCGATCTGCAGGCTCGAGTGCTGCGCCAGCCAGCCCAGCGCCAGGCTCATGACCACTTGCAGCACGGTCGCCATCACCGCAAAAGCCGATTGCGTGCGGCCCATGAGCCTCGACGGAACGCCGCCAGGATCGACGATTGCGTCAGCACCGCCACAATCGCGCGGCAGGCGCCAAATAGCGACATTCATCGCCACCGCAACGCCAGAAATCCAGCATACGGGAAAAGCGCGTGTCCGCACGCGAGCACGAAAAGCGCCGCAGATCATCACTGTAAAGGGGTGGCGGCGCGAAAGCTCTGCCGCCGCGAGTCCTCCGGCGACCGCGCCCAGCGCCCAGCCCGCTTCGATAAATCCATAGCCGCGCGCGCCCACGTGCAGCAAGTCGCTCGCCAGCGCCACCACAATGACATTCGCGCTGATGACGCCGGCCATCATGCACGCGTAGGTCAATCCCAGCGCCAACACGGCCGGCTGGGTGTGCAGATAATGCAGTCCCTCGTCGATATCGCGGAGCACGCTGCGCACCGGGATTGGGCTCCAGTCTTTCGAGGATGAGAACCGGGGCAGCATGTGTATCCGCGCCGAGTGTTCAGCGGGCGCGGTCCCCGTTTCATCTATCAGGCGTTCACCTGCCGGAGATTCACCGCTCAGGGATGCACGATCGGTGGACCCGGACTCGGTGGGAAGGCCGACGCCGTGCGGCGGAAAGTATCCACTGCCGAAGCAGGTAAAAGAAAAGCGCCGAGAGCACGTAGGTGGCGCCATCGATGGCCAGTATTCCGGCCAAGCCCGGCGCGCTCGTAAATGAACCCGACCAAGCGCGCCCGCTAGGAGCATTCCGCCTGCACCGCAATCAGCACGGCGGAATTGGCGCCCACCAATTGCTTCACCGGGAATCAGTTCCTGCAGCAGCGCCAAGCTCGACGACCAGTAAATCGCGAATCCCGCGCCCAGCAGCAGCACCATCCGTAGAGCTGCCATAGTTGCAGATGCGCTCGCCGCCAGGCGAGTGCGGCCGCCGTGACGAGCACGATCGACCGCCCGCACGAGATCGAGCGCGATACTCAAATATCGCCGGTCCACCCGGTCGGTCAGCACGCCGCCAAAGGGCGGCACCACCAGTCGCGGCAGCGTCAGCAGGATGACCGTAAAGCTGACTTGCACGGTCGAGTGCGTTTTGCCCAATACATAAAGGCTCACCCCGGCGAAATTCATTCCCGTGCCAAACAGGGAGATAAACATGCCGGTGAAATAACAGGTGAAAGCCCCCATTCGAGAAAAGCAATCGCCAGCGAAGTCTCGCGCCGAGCGGGGAAGCCATGATCAGGCCGTCGAGCTGGAGTCCGTTAGGCAAGATGGATTCCACGGTTTGCCGCGCACAGCTCGCGATGCGAAGGCACCCACCGTGATCTGCGATATTGTAAGACGGATTTCTCATGCCGTGGAAACCGAACTAGCAGAACTGTGGAAATTACGGCTGACGCGGCGAAGCGGGTACGCGGGCCGATATTCGGCGTTAAGATGATGACCTAGTACCATGAGCCCGCTGCTGGACTTACGAGGACTTACCGTCGAATTGCCTACCGCTGAAGGGCCGGTGTTTCCGGTCAAGATGTGTCATTCGGCTCGCGGCAGGGCGAATCGCTGGGCCTGGTGGGTGAATCGGGCAGCGGGAAAACGATGCTGGCGCTGGCGCTGGTGGGATTGCTGCCGCGCGGCGCCCGGCGAAGCGGTGAAGCCTGGCTGTCGGAGCGCGAATGGCGGGCGCCAAAAATCTGGTCGCCCTCGACGAAGCGGCACTTACAGCGGTGCGGGGCCGGGACATTGGATTTGTCTTCCAGGAGCCGATGACCGCTCTCAATCCGGTGATGCGCATCGGCTCGCAGATTGCCGAAGCGATGCGCGCGCATCAGCCCGGCCTTAGCCGTGCCGCGCTTCCGACGCCGAGCGCTCGCGGCTCTCGAGCGCGCTCGGGTGCCGGAGCCGGCCGTGCGCGCCAGGCAATTTCCGCATCAGCTTTCCGGCGGCTTGCGCCAGCGCGCCATGATTGCGATGGCGCTGGCCGCCGGTCCGCGGCTGCTGGTGGCCGACGAACCCACCACCGCCCTCGACGTTACCGTGCAAAAGGAAATTCTCGAATTGCTGGCGCGCTTGCGCAAAGAGCTGGGCCTTTCGCTGCTCTTCATCACCCACGATCTGGCGGTGGTCGCGCAGGTGGCCGACCGGTTGGCAGTGATGTATGCGGGCCGTATCGTCGAGATTGGCCCTACTGCGGAAGTTGCTCCGCCGTCCGCTGCATCCTTATACCGCGGCGCTGCTGCGAGCGTCGCCGCAACTCACCCGGCGCGGCTTCGCGCCTATTCCCGGCAGCGTGCCAGCGCTCGACGCGCTGCCCGCAGGCTGCGCGTTTGAGCCGAGATGCGCATTGAGACAGCCGGAGTGTGCGGCTCGTGTTCCCGAGCCGCGCGTCGCGGGGCGCGATCATGCGGCGCGGTGTATTCTGATTGCAGGCGAGCGGGAAAGGGAGTCGTAACTTCTGTTTGGCGAAGTGTCCAGCTTGCCAATTTTCAAGGCGGCCGAAAATGAATGATGGAAAGGCGTTATTTGAGCGCTAGCTTGCCGATTCACTGTGCGGCTGTGTGGTCGCGGGATAATTTTGGATGACCGGTCGGATGACTGAAGAACCGAGCGTAGAAAAAAAGTGTGCGGATGGCGCGCTGCTGGCAGCACGTCATCTGCGCAAAAGTTTCGCCGGACCATCGCGGATGTGGCCTGCTGAATGGTGGACCGGGGGAGGAGCAATTGACGAGCTAGATGGAACTCGCGAGAAGGCATCCCGGCTATCGGATGATTGCAAAGCGCAGGAGGCGCAAGGGCAGGGTACGTCGGCGGGCCTGGACGCGACAACCCGCGCGGTCGACGATGTCAGTCTGACGGTCGCGGCCGGCGAAACCCTGGCCGTTGTCGGCGAATCCGGCTCCGGCAAGACGACGCTGGCGCGGATGCTGCTGCGGCTTATCGAACCGGACAAGCCAAAACACGGTTGGCAGGCGCCCGAGATATGTTTCGCCGGGCAGGATCTCTTGAAGGCAAACGGTGCACGGCTGCGAGCACTGCGCCGTCAGATGCAGATGATTTTCCAGGATCCCGTTTCGTCGCTCGATCCGCGGATGCGGGTGGCCGAGATCGTTGGCGAGCCACTGGAAATTCATCAGCCGCAAATTGGCCGCGCTGCCCGGCAGAGTCTGGTGGCAGAAATCTTGGCAACAGTGGGGCTCGACGCCTCAACCATGCGGCGCTTCCCACACGAATTTTCCGGCGGCCAGCGGCAGCGAATGGGCATTGCGCGCGCGCTGGTGCTACGGCCAAAGCTGGTGGTGGCCGATGAGCCAGTTTCGGCCCTGGACGTTTCCGTGGGAGCGCAGATACTCGAACTACTGCGCGATTTACAGGCGCAATTCGGGCTGACATACGTGCTGATCTCACACAGTTTGCCGGTAGTGGCGCAGCTGGCCACTACCGTTGCGGTGATGCGTGCCGGGCGGCTTGTCGAAATTGGACCAACCGAGCAGGTACTCCATTCGCCGCAGCATCCTTATACGCGAGCGTTGCTTGAGGCCGTGCCGTCGCTTCCCGAGTGATTCGCGTCATTGATAACCTTATAGTAAGCGTTGCAGCGCGTGTTCCGCGTATTCGCGTGTTCCACCTTTACTATCCCACTGGCGATCCCATCCGTGTGTTTGATGTAGCTGTTTCGTCTGGCTGTTTTATCCGTCTATACTGCAAAGAACTGGATTCCACTGAATGGCATTTCGATTCGAAGTTCTGAAAACCGATCCCTCGGGCGCCCGCCTGGGACGGCTGTTCACGCCGCACGGAGTGATCGATACGCCGGCGTTTATGCCCGTCGGCACGGCCGGAACGGTGAAAGGGCTTACGCAGCAAGCGCTTGAAGATTTGGGCGTCGGGCTGTTGCTGGCCAATACCTATCATCTTTATTTGCGGCCTGGCCACGAGCTGATTGCCCGCATGGGCGGCCTGCACAAATTCATGGCCTGGCACGGCGGGATACTGACCGACTCGGGCGGCTACCAGGTGTTCAGCCTGGCGGAATTGCGGAAGGTTAGCGACGAGGGTGTGTGTTTCCGCTCGCACTTGGATGGGCTCCCCGCATGTGCTCACTGCGGAGAAATCGATTGAGGTTCAGCAGGCACTGGGCTCGGACATCGGAATGGTGCTCGATGAATGCATTGAATATCCGGCCACGCGAGAACGCGCCCGCGATGCTGCCGCGCGGACGGTTGCGTGGGCGCGCCGCTCGCGAGCTGCGCTGGATAGCTGCGCGCGGCAAGCGACAGCAATCCGGAGCAGGTTTTTTTCGCCATCGTGCAGGGTGGGACCTACGCCGGACCTGCGCCAGCGAAAATGCCCGAGCGTCTGGTGGAGCTGGATTTCCCCGGATACGCGGTTGGCGGTCTGGCCGTGGGCGAGCCGCACGAACTGAGTTGCGAGATGGCGACCGCAGCCGCCGGTGGATTGCCGGCCGACGGCCGCGCTACTTGATGGGTGTAGGCAAACCCGAGCAGATCGCCGATTACGTGCGCTGCGGAATCGACATGATGGATTGCGTGCTGCCGACGCGCAACGCGCGCAACGGCTGCCTCTACACGCGGCAAGGACCGTTGCACATCAAGAATGCGCGTTATGCCGACGATCCTCGCCCGCTCGATGAATCGTGCGGGTGCATGGTATGCCGTCGTTATTCACGCGCTTACCTGCGGCATCTTTTTCAGGCCAATGAAATTCTCGCCGCCATCCTGAACTCCCACCACAACGTGCATTTTTATCTTGACTTGATGCGAGCAATCCGTGAGGCTATCGCGTTTGGGAACCTTTCCCGGTTCTCCTCGGAGCTTCATGCGCGCATGGAAGCTGGCCAACCCTAGAGGGGCGGATCCTGAGGGACAGATTGCAAATTTTGCCTTGGGTTTTGAGGCGTGCCGTCAAATTGCCTGTATTGCATTGAGAGGCTTGGCAGTCCCGCTAACCCGGCAGCGTTTCATTCCGTCTTTAAGTTTTTCTGATAAAGGTAAATGCCGCGATGCGGCCAGGAGTTAGCCGAAATTGATGTTTGAAGATGCAGCGAGCGGCGCACCAAGAACGATCGGCGAGCACGCCATCGCCACCACAGCTAGTGGCGCAAGAGGTTTGGGCATGGCTTTGAGCGTTAGCGCCTCGGCCGTGACGGCCTTCTTCTTTGCGCAAGCCGCGGGGAACGGTTTGGTGGCCTTTCTGCCGCTGGTGATCATCATGGTGATTTTTTATGTGCTGCTGATTCTTCCCGCGCAGCGCCGCCAGAAGAAGACCCAGGCCATGTTGAACGCTTTGAAAAACGGCGATAAGGTAGTCACGAGTGGAGGGCTCTACGGCACCATCGTGGGATTGGAACCCGATGCCGTGCAGTTGCGCATCGCCGAACAGGTTAAAGTGCAAGGTCGCCCGCTCGGCCATCGCGGATATTCAGTCGGAAATTAAAGAGGAGAAATCTTAATCCACAGGGCGCTCGAACCGGTCGGGCGGCATGATCGACCGCTACGGATGCGGTCTTTACTGGAGCGAGCGATGCTTCCCTGTGGTGCATACAACGAACTGAATCATGAATCCCAATCTGAGATGGAAGATTATTTTTATCGCCCTGGTGGTTTTGCTCTGCGCTTACGGCCTGTTCGGCTTGCCGGCCTTGCCCACCTCCGCGGCGCAACTGCGCGACAATTTTTCAAGGCGCATCAAGCTCGGGCTCGATCTGCAGGGAGGCACGCACTTTATTCTGCAAGTGCAGGTAAATGAGGCCGTCAGCCAGCAAACCGATCAGGTGCTCGACCACCTCACGACGCAGCTGCGCGAAAAAAATATTCGTTACGATGAAATTCGCAAGGTCAGCGACACGCAAATCCTGGTCCACAATCTGGCGCCCGAATCGACGGCTGCTTTTCGCGATCTGGTCAGCTCCAGCTTCCCCGATTGGGATATTTCTCCAGCGCCTGGCGAATCCTCGGGCTACATGCTGACGATGAAGGCCGTCGGCCGTATCCGCAATCCAGCAGCAGACCATGGCGCAGTCCCAGGAAACGATTCGGCGGCGCATTGACGCGCTGGGATCTGACCGAGCCCTTCGTCGCGCCGTATGGCCAGGGAGACAATGAAATCATCGTCGAGCTGCCGGGCGAGGGCGATCCCAATCGGGCCAAGTCGGTGATTCAGGCAGGCGGCCAGCTCGAGCTTTTGAGGGTCGAGGATCCGAATCCCTATCCGTCGGAGACCGCCGCGCTCGCCGCCCATGGCGGGGTGTTGCCGCCGCAGGCACGGAGATGGTGCCATCGAAAACGACAGACGCCGTCCGGCCAAGGCAGCATATACCTTGTCGATCGCGCTCCAGTCATTACCGGGCGTGATCTTCGCAGCGCTACGCCGCTCCCCAGCACCGACAATCCCGGAAGCTACGAGGTGGCGTTTACGCTTTCCACCGATGCGGCGCGCCGTTTCGGCCCTTTCACCGAGCAGAATATCGGCCGGCCCATGGCCATCGTTCTCGATCATAAGGTGGAATCCGCCCCTGCGATTCAGAGCCGTATTGACGACTCCGGGCGGATTACGGGGCGTTTCGGCCAGCAGGAAGCGAACGACCTGGCGCTTGGTTCTGCGTGCAGGCGCGCTTCCCGCCTCCATCAGGTATCTCGAAGAGCGCACCGTTGGGCCGTCGCTCGGCGCCGACTCGATCCGCCACGGCGTGCAGGCGTCAACCGTCAGCCTGCTGGTGGTGCTGGTGTTTATGGTCGTTTACTACCGACTTTCAGGCGTAAATGCGGTGGTGGCGTTGCTGCTGAATTTGGTGATTTTGCTCGCTGCGCTGGCTTACTTCGGTGCTGTCCTGACTTTGCCGGGCATCGCCGGGCGTGATTTTGACGATCGGTATGGGCGTGGACTCAAACGTGCTCATCTTTGAGCGCATTCGAGAGGAGTTGCGCGCGGGCAAGCCGCCCGCCTCTGCGGTTGATCTGGGGTTTAAGCGGGCCTTCCTGACCATTATCGATACCCACGTTACCACGGTCGTGTCGGCGATCTTTCCTTTTTGTGTTCGGCACCGGCCCGGTCCGCGGTTTCGCCGTCACCCTGACCATCGGGTTGGTGGCCAACCTGTTTACGGCCGTTTACGTATCTCGCGTGATATTCGATTGGCACTTGGGCAAGATGCAGCGTCAGCAGGCTTTAAGTATCTGAACGCTTGCAACTACACGGGTCGGGCACTAATGCAGGCGCGGACGGTGTCTAACTTAGAAGAGCAGGGGAGCAAGGGGTACTGATCCTGCATGGAGTTTTTTCATCACGACGTCAATTTAGACTGGATGAGCAAGGCCAAGTACTTTTTTCGCCCTTTCCGCGACCTTGCTGCTGATTGGCGCGATCTCCTGGATTCACCAAGGCGGCTTGGACTACGGCATCGATTTCAAGGGCGGCACGCTGGTCTACGTGCGGTTCGCCAGCAAGCCTCCGGTCGATCAGCTTCGCCAAGGACTGGCCCAACAGGGCCTGGGTCAGAGCGTGATCCAGCAGATCAGCGACATTTCGAATCCCAATGCCAATGAAGTGGTGATCTATCTGCCGCAGCAAGGGCAGGGCACGGTCGCACTCGATGCCGGGAAGTCCGACATCCTCAATGCGTTGCACGCGACGCTGGGCGCCGGCCAGCCCGGCAAGCAGGACTTCAACGCCGCTACTCCTGCCGATGTTGCGGAAATTCTGGTGCGCAAAGATCCCCTGTCTGCGCGGTGCCGCGGCGGGCGACCGTTACCAGCAACTCGCGAAGCAATTGACTCGATTACCGGGATAAACGTCGCACGCGGCGTGATTGCGAATATCGACGACCTGCGGTCAGGCCGGCGCTACGCCTGCGGTGCTTGCTGCGCTGCACGATTCGTATTACGCCAGCCCTTTCGCCGTCATTAATGTGGAAATTGTTGGGCCTAAAGTGGGCACCGAACTCCGCCGCCAGGCCGTACTGGTGACACTGTATGCGCTGGCAGGAATGCTGATTTATATTGCATTTCGATTCGAGTGGGTGTACGGTGCCGCCGCTGTTCTTGCTGTCTTTCACGACGTGCTCATCACCTTGGGACTCTTTTCACTGCTGCATTTTGAGATTTCGTTGACGGTTATCGCGGCACTGCTGACGCTGGTTGGCTATTCCATGAACGATACCATCGTGATTTTTGATCGCATTCGCGAGAACACGCCGCCTGATGCGGCGCGAGCCCTTTCCCGCTATCGTCAACCGCTCCATCAATCAAACTCTTTCCCGCACGATTCTTAACCAGTGGCCTGACCTTCCTAACAGTCCTGGTACTTTTCTTGATGGGTGGCCAGGTCCTCCGCAGTTTTTCGTTTGCGTTAGTGGTGGGAATTCTGGTAGGAACATACTCAAGTTTCGGTATCGCCGCTCCCCTGGTCGTCGCTTGGTATCAGTGGCGAGGTGTGGGCCCTGGGGCGATCCCCGTTTCCGGTTCCGCAGCGAGCGCCAAAGCACGGCCGGTCGAAGCGTCTGGACGCTTGGCTCCGGCCGGCAGAAGGTAGGACATATGTTTGATGAATTAGTGGAATCATCCGCGGTAAAGAAAAAGACGAATAAGAGCTGGGCGGTAACCCTCTCGGTGGTCGTCCAGTCCCTGATCCTTTTCGTCTTGATTCTGATCCCGCTAATCTACACGCAGGCTTTGCCCAAGGCGATGTTGAGCACGCTCCTCATCGCGCCGCCACCGCCACCGCCGCCGCCTCCGCCTCCTCAAGCGGCGCCCGGTGAAGGTGGTCAAGCCCGTCGCCCGCCTCCTGACGCAGGGCAAGTTGATGGCGCCGCGCGCCATTCCGAAGGATGTCGCGGTATTCAAAGAAGCCGAATTGCCTCCCGAGCCTGCCGGCAGGTAACGGCGTGCTGGGCGGACTCGGCGGCGGAGACATTCTCGGCGGACTCGGCGGCGGCAGTTCCGCCGAGCGCCCCGCCTCCTCCCCCCAAGGCTACGCCTAGCCGCATCAAACTTGGCGGACAGGTGCAGGCGGCGAAAATTGTGGCGCAACCGCAGCCCCTCTATCCCGCACTGGCTCGCCAGGCGCGTATTCAGGGCAACGTTGTGTTGCACGCCATCATCGACAAGGATGGGCGAGTAGGCCAGTTGGAAGTTGTTTCCGGCCACCCGCTGCTGGTGCAGTCCGCTCTGGACGCCGTTAAGCAGTGGCGCTATCAGCCCACTCAGCTCAATGGCGATCCGGTCGAAGTCGATACCACGATCACTGTCACTTTTGTGTTGGGAGGGTAGCCGGCCCCAGTGCGGCTGCCCGAATTCCGGCCGGAGCCCGACCGTGGGACGGCTTTGGCCGATACTGTCCGAACGAATGAAAAGGAGCAAACCGTATGGTTGCGAACGTCGCGGTATCTGCAATGAACTTCGTG
This sequence comes from uncultured Acidobacteriota bacterium, assembly GCA_963828935.1. GTDB lineage: Bacteria > Acidobacteriota > Terriglobia > Acidiferrales > UBA7541 > Palsa-189. Next base: position 124,095 of record CAWHGP010000003.1, read on the forward strand.
GCGCTGCAGGCAGGGAATTGGGATTTGCGGTCGATGTGGGGTTCGATGAGCATCATCGCCAAAACGGTGGTGTTCATTCTGTTCATTCTGTCCGCCTGGTCGCTGGGCGTGATGATCGACCGGGCGTTGATGTACAGCGCGGCCCGGAAACAATCGCGAGTCTTCGTGCAGCAGGTTGCCGGAGCGCTACGCGAAGGCAAGCTTGACGAGGCCATCTCCATCGCCGAGCGCAACAAGAAGAGCCACATCGCCAAGGTTGTCGCCACGGGCCTGTCCGAGTTTCAATCCGCCTCGTCGCAAGTCCCCGAAAACGAAGTCGTGGAAGCCGCTAAGCGTGGTCTCGACCGCTCCATCGCCATCGTTCATGCCGATATGAAGCGCGGCCTCAGCGGTCTCGCGACCATCGGTTCCACCGCGCCGTTCGTCGGTTTGTTCGGCACCGTGGTCGGCATCATCAACGCGTTCAAGGGCATCGAATCCACCAAGGCCACCGGGCTCTCCGCCGTCGCTGGCGGTATTTCGGAAGCCCTGGTCACCACCGCGCTCGGCTTGCTCGTCGCCGTGCCGGCCGTGTGGGCCTTCAATTACTTCACCAATAAAGTGGAAGCTTTCGACGTGGAGATGGACAACTCCTCCATGGAGTTGATCAACTACTTCATCACCCGGCGAAGCGGAAAGAAATAAGCCATGGCGCACTTCAAAGCAACCGCGGCACCCGTGATGGCGGCCCCCAATATTATTCCGATGGCCGACATCATGCTCGTGCTGTTGATTATCTTCATGGTCGTCACGCCCATGCTGCAAAAGGGTATGTCCGTGGAAATGGCCAAAGTTCCCAATCCTACGGACATGCCCAATGCCGATAAAGACGACGCCGTCATCGTCGGAATTTCGCGCAGCGGCGATATCTTCATCGGCAGCCAGAAAACCGCACTCGATCAGGTGACCTCGCAAGTACGCGATCGCATCGAGAACCGCGTCGACAAGACCGTCTTTATCAAGAGTGATGGCCGCGCGAAGTACGGCGATGTCGTCAAGGTCGTCGATGAAGTTCGGTCCGCCGGCGTTGACAACGTCGGACTGCTCACCGACCGGCTGGAAAGTAATCGCGTTCCTCCGCCCCCGGCGGATTAGGCGCGGCGTGTCGCGAGGGTGAGATTTACACGCTGGCGCCGGACATGGTCACCGGCGCCACGGTTCGATGTTTGCGGGCTGATCGCTGTTCGCAGGCCGGGCTGCACATAGGTCGGCCCACCGTTATGATCGATGCGCTATAGTTGATGAGCCCGCGTATAAACGATGGCGAGTCTAGTTTCGCATGCGACCGCCAAGTTCGCAAGAGGGAGTAAAGAACATGGGAATGGACGTCGGAGGAAAAAAGGGCGGCGCAATGGCCTCCATGAACGTCGTGCCGCTGATCGATATTCTGCTGGTGCTGCTGATCATCTTCATGGTCATCACGCCGCTTACCCCCAAGGGCCTCGATGCGCTGGTGCCTCAGCCGGCGCCCCCTAACCAAAAGAATGAAGAACAATTGCAGACCAAGACCATCGTGGTGCAGGTAATGGACAACAATAAGCTGAAAATCAACGAGGAAGACGCCACTTGGGACTCGCTCGGTCCCCGGCTGAACGACATCTTCAAGCTGCGCGCTGAAAAAGTGGCTTTCGTCAAGGGCGACGACTACGGTCATTTTCTCCGATGTGGCCCGCGCCATTGACATCATGCGCAAGTCCGGCGTCGACAAAGTTGGGCTGATCACCGCCCGGCTGGAAGCTGGGCAGTAAGCCAGCGGCTGCACTGCCCCGGAGCATCGCCGACCCTTCTCGGCGCGAACTCAGTCCTTGCGGGCGGTCAGGCTCTCCGGCCGCGCACGTGGGAAGACCTTGAAAAAAAGTGGAGGATGGAAAGCTTCCCATGAACGCACACGCACTCACTACGGCAAATCGCTTTAACAGTTCTTCGGCGCTGGCCGCGATCGCCGTGCTGGCCGTCGTTTTTGGCGCTTCCGGTTGTGCCAAGCTCAAGGCTCGCGATCTCCTCAACAAGGGGGTCGCGTCGTTCCGCAATGGCCAGTACGACGCCGCCATTGAGGATTTCAAGCAGGCCAAGGATCTCGATCCCCGCTGATGAACGCGCGGCTTTACCTGGCTACAGCCTATGCCACCGAGTACATTCCTGGCGCGCCTTCCGACGAAAACGTTCGCGTCGGCCAGCAGGCCGATCACCGAATTCCAGGACGTGCTCTCTGTGGATCGCGGCAAATGTTTCCGCGATCGATGGCATCGGCTCAATCCTTTTCCAGATGGCAGGCACACCATTCACCCCGGACAAGTTCGAAGAGTCCAAGAAGTATCACATGAAGCATATTTCCATGAAGCCAGATGACCCCGATCCTTATTATTGGGTTGGCGTCGTGGATTGGACTTTGGCCTATCGCGCCAATGCCGAGATGCGCCAGCGCTACAATTCGGAAAACCCTAAGAAGCAAATAAAGGATGCCGATCCGCTGCCCGACAAATGCGCGCCGAGTTTACCCAGCAATACGGCTCGCTGGTCGACGAAGGGCCTCAAGATGCTTGACAAGGCCGTGGAATTGCGCCCGGACTATGCCGACGCCATGGCGTATCAGAGTCTTCTCCTCCGGCAAAAGGCCGATGAGTCCGATGCTGCGACCCGCGCCTCCATCGAAAAGCAAGCCGACGGCTTCTGGACAAGGTGAAAGAGATCAAGCAGAAGGCTGCGGAGAACGCGTCGAAATCCTAGCTATTGTTCGCATTGGTTTCGAGGCAATCCCCAGCGTCCCGGATTAATCTCCGGGACGCTGTTATTTTTAATGCATAGGTTTCGGCCGCCAAGGGCGGGCTAACGGTGGCAACGAGGGCGGGCAGGACCTCACTCTGTTGAGACGAGCATTGATGAATCCCCTTGCTTGTGCCAAGGCGCCTGTGGCGCGTTACGCCCAGATCGTCCTACAATAATGTTAAAGGGTAGAATGAGACCAATTTGGACGATGTGTTAAATGGGTGAGGCGTCCCTGACCCCTAGTGTGTGATGGCGAAATTAGAAAAATCAGCTTCGCTCCCAGGACTGCTTGCCGTAAGCCGCTCGGTGCTGGCGGAGCATGGTCTGCAAGGCCGCTTTGCAGCTTTGCTCGACGTGGTCGGCCAGAATCGCCCCAACGAAGACGTGGAGATTTTGCGCCGCGCCTTCGAATTTGCCGCCGAGCAGCATCAATCGCAGACGCGCGAATCTGGCGAGCCCTATCTCTCCCATCCTCTCGAGGTCGCGCACATCCTGGCCGATTTACGCCTAGACGTCACCACGCTGGCCGCAGCTTTGCTGCACGACGTCGTCGAAGACACGCGCATTCCGCTCTCTGAAATCACCACCCGCTTTGGCGCCGAAACCTGCCCGTCTGGTCGAGGGCGTAACCAAAATCAGCCGTCTCGGACTGGTCTCCCCCGAAGCCCGTCAGGCCGAGAGCGTTCGCAAAATGCTCTTGGCCATGGTCACCGACGTCCGCGTCGTGCTGGTGAAGCTGGCCGACCGTCTGCACAACATGCGCACCCTGGGATTTCTCCCGCCCGAAAAGCAGGAGCGCATCGCGCGCGAAACGCTCGATATTTATGCCCCCATCGCGCACCGCCTGGGCATGGGCGCCATTCGCGGCGACCTCGAGGACTTGGCGTTCAGTTATCTCGAGCCTTCCGCATATGCTGAACTGCACAATACCGTTGTCGCGCGCCGCGAAGAGTTTGAGAAATTCCTGGCCGGCGTGCAGGCCACCATCCGGCAAGCCTTGTCGAAAATAACGGTTTGCCCGCCGCAGGTGGATGGCCGCATCAAGCGGCTCTATTCCGTCCATCAGAAAGCGCAGCGGCAGAAGCGCACCGTCGATCAGGTTTACGACCTGCTGGCCGTGCGCATCGTCACCGATTCGGTCCGGAACTGCTACGCCGCCCTCGGCATCGTTCATCAGCTTTGGAGGCCGGTGCCTGGCCGATTCAAAGATTACATTGCCATGCCCCGGCCGAACCTCTACCAGTCTTTGCACACCACGGTAATTCACGCCGGGCAATCTTTCGAAGTGCAGATCCGTACCGAGCAGATGCATCGCATCGCCGAGCAGGGTGTGGCCGCGCATTGGCGGTACAAAGACGGCGCGGGCGCCTCCGGCGGCGACGATCAGCGTGTCGCCTGGATGCGCCAACTCATCGACTGGGCGCGCGAGATGCGCGAGCCCTCCGAGTTCCTTTCCACGCTCAAGGTCGATCTCTACCCCGAGGAAGTTTATACCTTCACTCCCAAGGGCAAGGTTCTGGCGCTGCCTCGCGATGCCACGCCCGTTGATTTTGCCTATACCATTCACACCGAAGTCGGCCACCAGTGCGTCGGCGCCAAGGTGAACGGCCAGATCGTGCCCTTGCGCCATCCCTTGGCCAATGGCGATGTCGTCGAAATCCTGACGCAAAAAGGCCACGGCCCCAGCCGCGATTGGCTCAGCTTCGTTCGCACTTCCCACGCCCGCACCAAAATCCGGCAGTGGATCAATCTGCACGAGCGCCAGGAAGCCACCGAAATGGGCCGCAAGCTCGTCGAGCGCGAAGCGCGGCAATTCGGCGTCAGCCTCAAGAAAATTCCAGACGAGGATTTGTTGCGCGTTGCCGGCGAGTACGGGCGCGCCAAGCTCGAGGATCTCTACGCCGATATCGGGTATGGCCAGTATTCGGCCCGCCAGGTCCTCGCAAAACTCACCGGACGCGACGTGGAAGAAAAGACCGGCGAGGGCGGAGAAAAACCCGACCCGCATCGTTTCCACCGTCAAGCGCATGCTCGGCATCGGCGATCGCGGCCATTCTGGTTCGCGGCCACGATGACTTGATGGTTTATCGCGCCAAATGTTGCAATCCCATTCCCGGCGATGCCATCGTCGGCTACATCACGCGGGGCCGCGGCGTGGCCGTTCACAACACCGCTTGCCCCAACGTGCAAAATCTCCTCTATCAAACCGAGCGGCGCATCGCCGTGGAATGGAGCGAAGCCGGCCACGAAACCTATCCCATCACGCTCCTGCTCCTGGCCAAGGATCGTCCCGGCCTGCTCGCGGATATGACCAAGGTGATCAGCTCGGTCGAGGCCAACATTCGCTCGCTCGAAAGCCGGCCCGACCATTTGAATGCCCGCATTGAGGCGGTCGTCGAGATTACCGATCGCACTCAACTCGAGCGCATCCTCAAAAATATCAAGCGCATTTCCGGTGTCTTGGCCGTCGAGCGCGTATATCGCGTTTAGCGTTCCAGTTTGCTTGTATATTCGTGCGCCATCCCCCTGAAAACCATTCATTCGAGACGCTAACTACAAGGCGACTCTGGGTCAGACGGCGCGGCCAAGCCAGCAATCCACCGCTACAATGATTGTGTGCGTGATCCGTCAAAACGGTGGTCTTTCCTCCACATATCTGCTCCACGGTATCTTCTTCCGATCCTCGCGTTGGCGTTGAGTCTGAGCGGCTGCAAGAAGACCCAACATACAGACATGACGCAACTCAATCAGGCTGGTATGTGGTTCAACAGCGTCGAAGAACTCCGGCAGTTAAATGTCACCAACCAGGAAGTGCAGCAACTCGTAGTTGCCCGCCAGGCAGGCCTTACCGACCCTGCGTGTGTGGAACTGGTACGTATCGCGCATGGGCGTGCAGAGCCTTTCGCCGGGGGCCAGTCGGCAGCTGCGTTACTCGAAGCCGGTTTTCGCGAAGCCTCCATATTGCAGCTGGCGCGGTTAAATCAATTAGGAGTTTGGTCGGGCGAGGCTCAGGCGATGAGGTTGGCTGGCCTTGCAGACAGCGTCGTGCTGGCAGCGGCGACGCGGCGTGCGGCCGGACAACCGGTCCTTTCCAGTCGCAAGGTCGCCGATCTGCAAAATGCCGGTCTTACGCAGAAGGAGATCATTAACGAGGTTAATCGAGGCGCCACCGACGCCGAGGCGGATGAAATTGTTTTTCGCCGCAATTACCTTGCCGGAGGCCATAGCTTCGTCCACCAACGAGGCCTCCGACGACGCTGATCCCCCGTTACGGGCACACGAAATTAGCTGGGGCCAACTTCTTTGACCGCGCTGCCACCTACGATAGAATCTCTACATAGCCGTGCGTTCCCCAATTCTCGACATCGCTGTGTTTTTCGCAGTTTTTCTCATCGGCTGCGCGGTCCCGGTCGGACCAGGCTTTCAACATTCCACGCGGACGGCCGCCATTAACGAGGTCGCGGCCAGTACAGCATCTTCTTCGAACAGCCTTTCCGAGCGCATCCACATGCGCGTTAGCGATGATCTTGAAAACGTCGGCGTTGATCCCCTCTCATATCTTGACCTTAGAGCGCCTGCCGGCTCGTCCTTCGGCGTCACAAACCTCACTTTGCGTGTGAATGGACGCGAGGTTGAAATTGCCCGCGTGAACAGTGCGCCTGGCGCTCCCGTTCGCGTTCGCTTTAGCGACCCGTGGAAGCCCAAAGAGCATCGAGCGATCGTTACTGAGTATGATCTCGATCCGAAATTGGGAGGCGACGGTGCGGTCGGGGCGTCGGCCGATGGTTTTTATATTACGGACCCAGCCGCGTTTCCGGCTTGGCGGCCGCCGTTTGGCGTGTTCGTAAATGCCGACAGGCGCGCCCACGTGGTGAGTTTAGAATTCGCACTTCCGCCCGACTTTCGCGTCTTAGCCTCAGGGAGGGAAAAGCGCGTCCCTAAAAATGTTTCCACAATACGTGAATTTCAGGTTGCGCCCAAGGATTTTCCGCCATTTGCAATCGCCGGCCAATACCAGGAGAGCGTTGTCGCAGCGCGATCTGGCCGCGTGATCTTTTGGACGCTCGATTCCCTCGCCCCCAAGCTGGCCCAATCGGTAGCCGAGCGCCTGGGCGATACCGTCGCCGAATACGGCCGGCTCTTCGGTCCCGTGATGGGAGCGAAGTCGGGTGCAACGTCGCGCCATTCGGTGGCCCGGCCAATCTATATCGCTGAAACATCTGCGGTGCTTCCGCCCACCATCGCGCTAGTCGACGATAGCGACGAGGGAACGACAGCCGGGTTCTCAGCACTGTCGTTTCCCGAGGGCGCTCTGCTCGATCAGCATGCGTTCGCACGGGGAATTGACTCCGAACCCGTACTGGAGCTGGCGGAATACGAGTTGGCACAGACGTGGTTTGGCTGGGAAGTGCAGGTAGGCGCCGATACTCAGCCATTGCTTCGTGACGGCATTGCACTTTTCGCGATGGTCGAAGCCGCAGGAGCCCGCGAAGGCGATTCCGGCCGCCGGCGCGAAATCTCGCGCTTGATCGACTTGTTCGATCAAGCGCTCAGAAAAACTCCTGTGCGCACTGCGCCAGGGGACGAACAGAATGCTGCACTCGTGCCCCGGGCGGCGAGAACGCCGCAGGAGCGCGCTACCGCTACCCGTAAGGCGGCGCTTTTTCTCGTGGACATATCGGACATGATTGGTAAACAGAGATTCGAAACGGCCTTGCGTCGCGTCTTCCGCGACATGGCGGATGAATCTGTTGATGATACCGACTTACGCTCCGCACTCGAGGACGCTAGCGGCCGTGATCTTGCCGCAACGTTCCGCGAGTGGCGGAGTCCGTCCGATATTCCGGGCGACTTCCGCGCGCGATATCGATCGCAACCATAGGGACGCTTCGCGCAGCTGACTTCGCAGACCTAACCGCCAGAAATCAGATCGCTGAGCGCACGAACAGCTCCGCGCAAGGATTGAGCCGTTAGACACCTTCGGAGGAGAATCGCATGAAGGAAGTAATCTCGACCGACCGCGGCCCGAAAGCGATAGGACCATATTCACAGGCAATTCGCGCGAATGGATTCATATTCGCTTCCGGGCAAATCGCACTCGATCCGCGCACACAACAGCTTGTTGGCGGCGACGTCACCGCCCAGACTGAACGCGTACTCGAAAATCTCAAGGGAATCGTGGAAGCGGCCGGATCCTCACTCGACAAAGTCGTGCGCACGACGGTCTTTCTTGCCGATATGAACGAATTCGCCGCGATGAATGACGTCTACGGCCGCTATTTTGCGCAAAATGCCCCCGCGCGTTCGACCGTCCAAGCCGCACGGCTGCCTCGCGACGTTCGCGTCGAGATCGACGTGATCGCCTTGGCGTGATGGCCACCAGTCACGAATCGGCTCAAACTGCCTGGGAGTCACTTATTTATTTAACGGTCAAGAAAGCACCGACGGCGCGACCGTTCAGAAACACTGCGCCAGGCAGTGTTGAAATCAGGATGAGCAGAAAGACGATGACGATGGTCACGAATAAAAGCCGGGCTTGGCTTCGCCGTGCGTCCATCCGTCCCGTGGCAACGAGTTTGCTCCTCATGGCCACGACCCCGTGCAGAACCAGCATAACGACCACAAAGCCCAGTTTAAAGTGCAGCCACCGCGCGTGCAGGAAATAGGATGAATTCGTGGTGATCAAACCAATCCCGGCGAGCAAAGTTAACAGCGCTCCGGGATCGGCCATGACTCGCAAGAAAACTCGCGCAAGGCGGGCCAACGCTTGGCGTGCTTCCGTGGATACTTCCCGCGCGCAGCGCGATAACGCCATGACGGCCACGAGGAGTCCACCAATCCAAAAGGTGAGGCCAAAGATGTGTACGACGAGCAGCCATGCGACCATAGCGGCTATCGTATGCTAGTCTGTCGCTCCAGTCTACGCGAGCTGCGTGCCATGTAGTCTGCGGCGGCGAGTGATGGGCCACATCGTCCAATGGTGACAAATCGCTGGGCATTCCGATGACGAGTTCAAAGATAAATTCAATGATAGAGTTCGGTGCGATGCGTCGAAACTGTTCATTGAAATAGAGAGAAACTCGCCGCGGAATTTTTCCACGCCGTACCTCTATTGACCTCCACACAACCCGTCGTTAACATGAGATACTTTCCTTCCTTCAACGGGCCTGTAGCTCAGGTGGCTAGAGCGCGCCCCTGATAAGGGCGAGGTCGGTGGTTCAAGTCCACCCAGGCCCACCAATCAATTCAATGACTTAGCGATGGTCACTTTTAGCCGTAATTTGGCGACGTGCCCAATTTGGTGCCACATCTCCCTCAAGCGGACTTTACAATACCGTCCATAGCCGCTCGCTTCGACCGTAAATGGCAGCCGATAACAACGTCCCCCCCAAGTGGGCTGTCTACTACTTACCCACCATCAAAATTGAAAACGAATCCGGTACCATGGGACCACGTGCCGGGCGTCCTGCCGCTCCTGGCCGTGCGCCGGCGGGAGCCGGTTCGAAATCGGCCGTCATGGTCAGCACGTGATTCGTCTTTGTGTCGAGAGCGAGAGTCTTGGCGCCCGACTTGGTTTGCAGCGTCTGTTCGACTGCGAAAGTGGTGGGGCTGCTTTCTTTGATGAACGTCATCGAACCGTTATTTTCTGCGCTGATTGCTTCCATCGTGGCGGGATTGAACATGAGGGTATCTACGCCCACGCCAGTCGGAAGCGTGGTAATGATGTTGCCGTTGTTGGCGTTCACAATCACCACCGTCGGCTGACGGCTCGCGGTAATACGCAAAGAGCACGTGATTTTTGGCGTCAATGGCGAGACCATTTCCGAAGCCGTAGCCCTTCGAGCTGATGTCATAGTGAGCCGTAACGGTCAGGTTTTTCGCGTCTACCACGGCAATCTTGAACACGTCCGAGAGGTTAACGTAGACCTTGCCTCTGCCGTCGGTCACCGCTTGCTCCGCTCCTCCCCCTAAGTCAAGCGTCCCCACCACTGTACCTTCCTTCGCGTCGATCACTGTGGCATACGGCGGTGTGTGGGCCATTATCCACACGCGCTGGTTATACGGATCAAACAAGATCCCGTCGGGACGACTGTCCACGTCAATCGTCTTGATGACTTTCAAGGTGGTCGAGTCCCACATGGTGATCGGCTTTGTGGTGGAGAACCCGTGGTGGGATTTCGGATCGACCACAGCGCCGCCGGCCTTTACATCGGCAATCGCGCCTACCGATTCAAGCGTATCCAGATTGAAGACCGTCAGTCGCCCCATCGGGCCACTGCGCGGCATATATAAACGACGGGCTCCCGCGTCTGCGAAAAGATAGTCAAAACGCCTCGCCGCCCAGTTTGCTGTCTTCAGGACCTTATAAGGACCTGTGGCTGCGTCCTTCTGAGCAGTGCAATGAAACAGTAAACGCCATCTTGCGCGAGTTCAAAACCTAGGCACAATGAGCGCATGGGAATATCGCCTCCTGCGGCTGGACTGTCAGGGTCCAAGCTACGAGCGGAATATACACCCAATTCAGGGCGGCCTTGCGGGCCTTGTTATCGAAATTGGCCGCCTGAAACGGAAAATCGGCCAACTCCTGATAAGTTCTCTAACAGGGGGAAGTCAAGAAAAAACACTTCTCCTGCGGCCGGAGTTTTTCTTGCTTCCCAGCCCCGTGAACGAGCGAGAGTTTTGACGAGCCGCACACGGTCACGGTGTCAGGCCTCATACAGCATTTGGGTCCGCTACCACCTCATGGCCTGTCGAACGAAGCCGATCGGTTCTGAGACGCGCAAAGCAGAACGGTGGTCAGGTGCCAACCATAGTTCTATCGGAGACTCGTGGCCTATGGCTTTTTCTGGTTATCCGAGAGGGCATAAGGTTTCATCGAGAGACTTGGTGCTCCAAGCACCGCAGCCTAACGGGATTCTGGATACTCGCCCTCGAACCAGAGCGTCTGGAGAACCAACAGGCCATCGCCGAGATGAATCCAGGGATGACTCTCGACAGACGCTCAAGCTGCTTGCTGTTTTAGATATTCAGCGTCGAAACGGACTCCTTTCTTCCAAACGATCAAAGTGATGGCCGCGATATTGCGCGCAGTGTGAGCCGTGCCATCGCCGGCTTCATCCCATTGGCCACCAAAGCGGCGTAAAACTGCTGGAAGGGTCCGGGTACGGCAGCGGCCCGGATCGCGGCGCCCTTGAAGATGTTTTTCAGATCGGGATGGTGAATATGAGTTGAAACTCGACGGTTACCAACTCTGGCCGTGAAGCGCGCTGGGCGCCCTAACCTGTTCTCCCGCAACAGAAAGACGTTCAATGCCCGCTTCCCCGGCATCGTTGCAGCGCTGCAAAACCTGCCGGACGAATCGATCATCGACGGCGAAATTGTGGCCATGGATGAATCAGGGCGGCCGTCATTGAACCGTCTCCAGAATTTCGCGAAAATTGCGGACGCCATCACGTTCTACGCTTTCGACATGCTCATGTGGAAGGGCGATAATTTGCAAGCGCAGCCACTCGACAGGCGCCGCGATCTACTCCGCACGAAGGTAATGCCGAAGTTACCCGCTATCCGCCTTTCAGAGAGCTTCGCCGTTACAGCTGCAGAAATGGTTTCCGCTGTCCAGTCTCAGGGCCTCGAAGGGATTGTTGCAAAGCGCCGCGACAGCCGATACGAGCCCGGACGCCGTAGCGGGGCATGGGTGAAAATGCGCATCGGTGGCGGGCAAGAGTTTGTGATCGGTGGATACACGCCGAGTCCAAAGAACTTCGACGCGCTTCTGGTTGGTTTCTACGAAAGCGGCAAGCTCCTCTTTGCAGCAAGTGGCAGCGGCTTCGGCACTCCGCGCGGGAGGCTGTGTTTCGCATTTCAGTGGTCTACAGATCCGCTAAATGTCCATTCGCTAATATGCCGGAGAGCAAGAGGCGGTGGGAGAGGGCTTGCCGGCGCTGAAATGGAAAAATGCATCTGGCTGAAGCCGAGACTTGTAGCGGCAATCGAATACGCAGAATGGACGCCGGCCAATCATCTTCGTCACGCCAAATTCATCGGCCTACGCGAAGACAAGAAACCTAGTGAGGTAAAGCGGGAACGGCCAGCCGATGAGGGTCGCAGGACTGAAGAAAAGTCTGTCTGAGCTGTTTAGTCGAGTGTGGGCCCTCTACCTCTGACCCTCTGACCGTCGATTTCTGTTCCGCTTAGTACAATTTCAGGTGCTCCGCGATATTCAGTGATCTTGCCGGTCCCACAAATTCCTTTGCCGCGATAATCAGCGTTATGCGGCTGAATCGATTGTTTTCCAGTACCTGACCTACCGGCGATAGATGGCGAGGAGCTTTTTAACTTTTCACAAACGGACTTCTTAGGTCTCAAGCCAATTTCGACAGTTCACCTTGCTTCCCACAATAATTCCTCTTTTTTCTGAAAAAGAGAATCTAACTGGATTTTCAAGGTTGCGTTTCGTGCGTTCGGGAGTCGTCTAACGGTGAGACTTCAAGAGCGCATGAATAAAGAACGCCACGGAGAAGCATGTCAGGCCGGCTACCTCGAGCCAGTGCTCCCATGAATGAAGTGCTTCGGGAACATGGGTTAGGACGGCCAGCAGCAGACAGGCGGAACCGACTACTTGCAGGACCGTACAAAGAGTCTTTTCGCTTCGTAATAGGGCTAGAGAGCCAAAAAACAGACAAATCGGTGTAAGAACGGCCAGGACTATTAGCAATGTCGTTCTCCCCCCACCCTGGGCGAGATTCTAACCAGAATTTCCAATTTGGACCCTCAAGTCGCTCATCCTAATGCCCCCCTATTGTCGACGCAAGGGGCCGCCTGCAAGGAAAAGGAGCACGCATCGTCACATCAAAATCGAAACCGCTGGAGAGATGAGGGGCCCAGAAGTCGTCGAACTAATCCGCCAAGCGGTCGTCTGAGGTTCTCGCGCACCCGGCAATAAAACCAGCGCTCAGCGGTCAGAGCAGCGGACTCGTAAAACAGGGGACCGTCCTGATGTGTTGTGAAACTTTTGGACTTTGGACCGTAGCAGTTATCGTTATGAACCGCGAGCGGACCACAATGCCCAACCGCGAGAAGAACTGGTGAAGTTAGGTGAGAAAATCGAAGCAGGTCACTTGCTTACTCCACGTTCAGGCGTGATTTCATCAGGACGACAACATAGGGATTCCACGTCGACAAAACATAGTAGAGGTCCAATTCGGAGCCTTGAAGCTTCGTCCATCGCTCCACAACATACGGGGCATACTCGCCCCCTCGCACCGCGCCTGGATTCGCTTGGCCCTGTCCGATCACTGGTCCAGCGAGGCCATCATCCGGTCGGGCGTTGGGATTGTGGATAAACTTGCCTACGGCGCCGTCACGAATTGGATTGAATATGACCTGCGGCTCGCTCCATGGCCCCCAGGGCGTGCGAGAGTACGAAAATAGGATGCCGCGGGATGCGGGCGGCCGGCTGTCGTAGGTCATGAGCCACAGTTCTAGATCTTTGCACCACGTGACCGACAGGTCACCCATCGTGCCGTTCTTGATGATCGGTACAGCATCCGCCTCCTTTTCGCTCCATGTCGGCACGCCGTTGGCGTCCAGTCCTGCGAAATACCGCGTGCCTTTCCCGCTCTCGATTTGCGCCGTCGGAACGATGGACAGGTAAGCGTCGCTCTTGCGATATTGGCCCGTGCCCCACACGACGACATAAGGACCGCCGGCGGGCAGGCCCGTGATCGGTTCCGGCTCGGTGTGCATCGACATCTTCACGAACCGTCCGCCGGGAAGCTGCGAGATCGTGCGCAACGGCTGGAAGTTTGCCGGTTGCGTAAACTTCGTGAGGACGGAGCGGTCCGTCGTCCGGTCCGCCGAATGGTTGGTGCTAACCACAACATACATCTGTCCGCCTAGACTAATGCCCGACACGGGCACTTCAAACGCCCCCATGCTGATGCCGGGCGGTTGGATGGTCAGGTAATCGCCGCCGACGGTTAAAAAATCGAGGCGAACGCCGCTGTCGGGGTCGCGCACATCCGTCGTCGCGATGGTGTCGAGCGCCCGGCGCAAGCGGCCCACCGTATCGCCGAATAGAAAATAAGCGCGCCCATTATGCTCGAAGGAATAGCCGAGGTCGGTGCCCTCGATGCCGTACCGTGTGACCGTTCGGCTGAGTGTCGGTTGGTGCCGCTCCTTGTCCTCCTCCCCCAGCAATTGCTCCACTTTTAGGGTGGAACCCGCCTCGTAACGGATAAGCGGCGCGCTCGCGACCTGGGCCGCCATGCGAAGTGGTGCAATCGTCGCCACGCAAAGCGCCACCCGTATAAGTGAATTTGAAAACCTCACGGCATCTCCTTTAAGTCACAGCAGATTCTGACAGCGGCAGCGCGCATAAAGCGACACGTGTTTTTTGCTGGAGTATACGCTCACCGCCCGTTAAACGGGCCTACATCGGATCTATGGCCCGCCGCTGAGTTGCAAGGGCAAATGCGCTGTGGATTTCCTTCGGCGTTCGTCCGCGCTGTTCGAGCCACTTATTGAACGCGCCGAATTCTACGGTGTGCTCGACCGTGGCATCTCTCACGAGATGCGGATTGCTAAATTCTGCGCGATGCCTTCGACCCCACTGCTCTCTCGAATCGCTTTCAGCGCAAGCGCTTCGTAGAGGATCTCGGCGGTCACTTCTGCGGTGTGTTCAATTCCGCCAGGGTCTCGAATGATGACGCGGCAGGGCCGGGACGACATGACGAGAGTGAACTTAGCATATTCGCCTTATATTCGCCAGCGGACAAAATGCGAGAGCCGGGAGGGGCCAACCTCTACTTCGACTCTTATAAAGAATTGCTTTTCTGGACTCGGCGTTGCCAGATTGGTGCACGTTTTGGGTCCTATCGGCTTGAAACGTTTGGCCATCTTGGCGGTGCCGTCTAATGCTGCTCGCTTCGTTGCAGTTCGGATGTGGCTGTAGTGCTGGACGATGATCGGTGACCAATTAGTCCGTGACGGCCTGCTCCTGCGGCGCAACGTGCTCGGACTGATATGTTGAGACCCGCGCGCCGGTGGGCAGGGGATGCCATGTCGAAATAAAATTGTGGAGCGGACAAATAAAAATGGAACGTTTGGGGAGCCTGAATGCAATACTAGACACCACTAGAATGTCCGGTCCGACCCGACAGGATTGGACATGCCCCTCACCGGGGCACAGGGGGAGACGGCTTGACCTGGGCTGGCTCCCCTTCTTTTCTTAACGGTGCCTTCCTTATATACCAAGTCACCTGAAGAATAGCTTAATGCCAGGTACCCCGTTCTTACTTGAAGGCGTACCGCCCCACCCTCGCTGCCCGCTAATTCAGGCGGATTTTGGCGGCATAGTAGTCGATAAATCAACTTCTTTCCTAATTTCTGCTGCGTTGGCGGAAGGCCGCAATCTACAATGCGCTTCTGCTGTTTTCTAACAGATGGCAACGGCAATCTCCGCCGGCATGAGTCTTGGCGATCGGTCTCAAGGGGGGACAATCGATGCGTGTCATTTCAGGGGCGTTGGTTTTTTTATTGGGATTATCAGGATTCGCAACGCTGGCCTGCGCGGATACCGTAATTTTCAAGAATGGCGACAAGCTGAGCGGGAGCTTCGTTGAAATGCAAAACAAAAAGCTTTCGTTTAAATCCGACGCACTGGGAGATGTCTCCATTCCTTTAGAAAAAATCCAATCTTTATCGGTGGAAAAGCCCGCCGTCATTCTTGGGATGGACCGCAGAGTGGTTCGCGGGCAGATCGAGCTGCAGGCCACCGGTGATTGGCAGGTGACGCTCAATGGAACTTCGCAGACCATCGGCGCTGCCTCCGTAAGCGTAGTTCTACCGGCGGACACTTACCATGCACAGGTGGAGGAGCCTGTGCAACTTGGCAGGACTGGAACGGCTCGATCAATTTCGGGTATGCCATCCAGCGTGGCGACCAGAGCACCAGCACGCTCAATGCGAGTGTGATAGCCACCCGCGAGCGTCCTCACGATCTGCTGTTCGTACGCCACTGGCGCACGAACTACAGCCTGAACACGCTATTCGCCAAAGCCCAGCAGGACGGGGAATCGGTTACCTCAAATACAATCACGACCGCGCTTCGCCAGGATTATCTTTTTACCTCGCGAGATTTTATTTTTGTCACAGGCCAGCTCGATCACATCGATGCACAGGGCTTGTATCTTCGCCAAACGTATGGCGGAGGTGTTGGACGCGATCTGATTCACAATACTCGCACTCTTTTCGGCGTGGTCGCGGGCGCCGACTACCTTCACGAATCATTTTTTGTCGGCCCATCGAATGCGAGCGTAGAAGCTGCCATCGGTGAAAAACTGGGCGTGCAGATATCGAGTCGTTTGCGACTTGATCAGGCACTCGATTTCTTCCCGGACCTGAGCACGCCAGCCGTTACCATGGCGATGCTTCAGCGAACCTTGGCCTGAAAATCAGCCGCAGGTTTAGCGCGAATGCCGGGGCTATCGATCAATACATCAGCAGGCCATCACCCGGCAGCAGGAACAACAACATCACTTTTACCACCGGTCTCGGCAATAATTTTTGACAATGAGCGGCCGCCGTCCCGCGAACCGCTGCCTGTTGGGCGGGCGGCCTGGCACTTGAGGCTGGTGGCCTATGGTAGCGTATCATCGCGCACGCGCTTGCCTGGTGCGCGTAAGCTCCCCGTCATGATCACTCGATCTATTGGTACCGTAAGCCGCTGGCTGCTCGACAAAATTGTGGACGCCATTGCCGCCACCGGCATCAATCCCAACGTCTTGACCGCTTTTGGCATGGTCGTAAATCTCTGGGCGGCCGTGTTGTTTGCCACCGGGCATGTTCCGCTCCGCCGCGGCCGTTATTTTTCTCGCCGGATTTCTCGACATGCTCGATGGTCAGGTGGCGCGGCGCGAAAAACGGGTCACCGCTTTCGGGGCTTTCTTCGATTCCACGCTCGATCGTTACTCCGACATGGCGTTATACATGGGACTTCTGGTTTATTACGCGGTGAAAGGCCGAGCCTCTTACGTCATTCTGGCGGCGGTAGCCACGGCGGGATCGGTGATGGTGAGTTACACTCGCGCGCGCGCGGAGTCGCTGATCCCCACTTGCAAAGTCGGCTTCATGGAGCGCCCCGAGCGGCTGGTGCTATTAATTTTGGGCGGAACATTTGACCGCATGGCGCCCGCCCTGTGGGTGATTTCGTGGTGTCCACGATCACGGTAATTCACCGTATTGTTTATACTTGGCAGGAAACCAAAGCTGGACGCACGCTGCCCGGAATTCAGTCCGCAATTTAGCTGGTTCGCGTCGTCCTTTATGGCGCACGAACTGGCCCCGATTCCGGTCTCGGAGCGTCTCCGCATCGTAGCCGCTTCGGCATCCATGGCCGCGTGAACCGGCGCCGCCACAATCTCCCGCACGCTTTCCCGCAACCCGGGCACATCGCTTCTTATCGAGATCGCAGTTTCTATCGTATCGTGGAAATACACCACAATGGTCGCGAGGCCGCAGCATCCAGCTCGTCTTGCGGTTGAACTCAAATGAACCCACCATACTCACCGGCACTATCGGGTACTCCGAATTGTTGCGCCATGCGAAACCCGCCGTCGTGGAATCCGCCTACGCGTCCGTCAATGCGTCCGCTTCCCCTCGGGAAACACGATCAGGCTCACGCCCTGATCAACCGCGGCCCGCGCGAGCCGCCACATCCGCTTCAAATCGGAGGGCCGCGTGCCTTCCGGCACAGGCACATTGCCAAAACGCCTCATCATCCAGCCATACGCAGGAATGCGAAAATGCGACTCCAGTTCCAGCCCGCGGACGAATTGCGGTACCGCGCCGTAAAGCACAAAGGGGTCAAACAGATTGACGTGATTCGACACGAAAAAGCTGGTGCGGCGCGGGTCGAAGCCCGGAGCGAACTTTACCTCTACCCGCGCGCCCGCCAATCGCACCACGTTCCGGGAAAGCCAGCGCTGCGGCCTGTCGTTGCTCCGCGGATCGATAAGCATACCGAGCAAAACCAGCACCGGGCAGGCACGTGAGAAAAAAACAGTCCCGCGGCGGTCCATCGCGCCAGCGCTGCGACGGCCCATAAATACCCGGGCGCAGAACGCTTTCCCCAGGTTCTCGCTGACGGTCCCTCCCGGTTCCTCCGCCGGGCTGGGCGCGCCCCCGCGCGTCACTCCGTCGGCGCTCATACCATCACGTCGAGTGCGCCTGGCAATACCTCGACGCGCCGGCAATCGAGCGTAAGCACCTCGCCATCCACCATCACATCTATCGGAGCATCAAGCGCAAATTCGACCCAGCGCGCGCCCTGCATCGCGAGGCCTCGGGATGCGTGATGTGCGTGCCATCAAACAGCTTGGGAAAATTCCGCAGCAATCCCAGCCGCCCCACCGGGCCCCATCGCACATACTCCATCAATCCGTCATTGGTTGACGCTCTCCGGCGCGATCATCATCTTGCCGCCCGTGAATTTGCTGTTGCTGAAACTCAGAAACAGGCAGCGCCGCCGGTCAAATTCTCGGTTCTGCCGCTCCATACCGTAAGGCCCTCTGCGCAGCCGAAAAAGACCGGCGATCGAGCCGCCCAGGCAATACAGCACGCCCAGGATATATCCCAGTTCTCCCAGCCCCTTGAAGCGGCGATTCGCCGCCGCCGTGACATCGGCAGTAAAGCCCATGCTGAGCAAATTAATGAAATACACTTCGCCTGCCGCGTGCGTCAGCCGCAGCACGTCGCAGGCCTGCCGCCGCCCCGATCACAATAGCCTCCGCCGCATGCTCCGACGCCGCGCTCGCGTGAAATCCCGGAGAAAAGAATTGCCGGTTCCCAGCGGCATGAAGCCCAGTGCGGCCCGGCCTCCCATGCACGGCGCCAGCTTCCTCGCCGCCTCGGCGGCTCGACCCACGCCTCCGGAAACAAGCCGTTCACGATTTCGTAGCGCCGTCCCGTCTCCGCCCACGGCCAGAAATCGCCGCTGCCCTCCCGCGTATGCCGCCCGTGCCAGCCGCGTAGCGTCTCCGGGACCTGACGTTTCCGCCGTTTCAAGCTCGACCCCGGCCTCCCGCAGCCTCGCCAGCGCCGCCTTCGCCAAGCCTTCCGCAGCGCCCTCCGCCGGCCGCCGGATTTACGATGGCCAGCACCGGTTCGCTCACAGCGCTCACAGGGCGACGACCGCGTCGCGTTGCAAGCTCCCGCGAATCTGCTCGGCCAGCGCGCCGCGCTTGATTTTCAGCGAAGCGGTCCGCGGAAAATCTTTCTCCCAAACCACGTAGCCGCTGATGCGCTTGTACGGAAGCAGTCGTCTGGTTGCGAACGCCAGTTCGCGCGCGCGTCGCGCCGTCGATGTCTTGTCCCGGCTCCGGACGCAGCACCATCACCAGTTGCTCGCCCGCCATGCGTGCGCTCCGGCCATAAATAATTCGCCGCGAACACGCAAAATTCTTTTACCCCCAGACCCTCGAAAACATTCTCGATGTCTTCCGGATAAATATTTTTCCCTTCCGCCGTAACAATCATATTTTTCTTGCGGCCCACCAGCTGCAAATGCCCGCTGGCATCGAGCGCCCCAGGTCGCCCGTCATCAGCCATCCGTCCACAATGGTTTCCGCCGTCATCTCGGGATCGTCAAGGTAATGCGACATCACCGTCTCGCCCCGCACAGCAACTTCGCCCACTCCATCCGCGCCAGGATTAACAATCCGCACTTCGATCCCCGGCAGCGGCCTGCCCACCGTATCTGGCCGAAACGGGCGCAAATCCCACCCAGCGTGACCGCCGTGCCCGCTTCGGTCAGTCCATATCCGTTGACGACCTGGATTCCGAGATCGTTGAAAAATTCGCAGCGTCGCAGGCTCCGTGAAGGCTCCGCCCACGCATAACGCGCGCAATTCGCCGCCAAACGCCTTATGAACCTGCGGAAGCAACCTCCGGCTCAGCCATAATTTCGGACGATGGCGCGTCGCCGCGCGATTGATCGTCTCGAGCGTGCTGAAACGCGGCCCGCTTGACGCGGCGGCAATTCCGCAAATCGCGCCCGCAACCCCTTCTCCAGATTTTTCAGCACTAGCGGCACCAGCGCCATATACGTGATCCGGTATCGCGTGAAGGCCTCCCGCACATATTCGGGACGCAGCGTTCGCAAATGCACCACCGTCGCGCCCGGACAGAAACGGACGAATGAATCCCACCATGAAATCAATCGCGTGATTGGTCGGCAAAATACTCAGATAACGCACGCCCGGCCCAAAAGGATAGAACGCCGTCAGCGCGCGGCACTGCTCCAGATAATTTCCATGCGTCAAAACGCAGCCTTTCGGCGCGCCGCCGGTGCCAGAGGAATAAACGATGCACGCGGTGTCGGTGCGATTTTCGCGCGACGAAAGTTCCGGCGTATCTGCGCCGCGAAACTCCTCCCAGCGCTGCCGCACCCCAGTTCCGCGCCCGCGGGAGCCTCGGTAACCAGCACCGTTTCGAGCGTGTGCGCGGCATTCCATGCTGCCAGCGCTGCGGACGCGGCGATCATGGCCCGCCACAGCGCATACTCGATCACCAGCACGCGGCCTTCGAGTGCGCCAGCAGCGCCAGATGCTCTTCCGGCGCCAGCTTATAGTCGAGCGGCACGAGCACGCCGCCGCTGTAAAAAACCGCATATGCCGAGATCAGCCATTTCGATTGGTTCGTCATGACAATGGCCGCGCGATCGCCCGCGCGAAACCGGATTCCTCGAGAGCCGCCGCAAACGGCTCGCGCCGCTGTCCGCAAAATCGCCGATAGGTCAGCCGGCACCGCTCGCGGTCGCGATCCGCTTCGATCAGGCAAATCTCCGCGGGCCAGCGATCGAGTCGCAGCCTTCAGCGCGGCGCCCAGCGATTCGTATTGCGCGAGGTCGAGCATTCGTAGGGGAATTCGCGGCGGGCGATCATGCGTGCGTGAAATGGGGCGAGCGATCGTGCACGGCGAGCGCGAATCCGTTCAGAGCCGCGCCTGAATGCGGCTGGCCAGCGTGCGAAATTCGGTCACGCCTTGCACCTCGTAATCCGGCAACTCCACCCCAAAGTGGTTCTCCAGCCGCGTCAGCAGATCGAGCATCTGCAGACTGTCGATCTTGAATTTCTCATAGAAGTCATCGCCCGGCGAGAGCTGCTCGCGCGGCACTTTGAAATGCTGCGCTGCCAGACTGAGGATTTCATCTGTCGTTTCGTCCAGTGTTTTCATCGCGCCGCCCCAAGCTCAAAGCTAATCCTGCACTAACCCGCGTGTTGCCATGCTTATGGCAATACGGCTGCGCGTCCGTGCTTTCGACGAACTTGCGTAGTCCCTCCATCACCGCGGGCCGCGCAAAAAGCTCGCAGAACACTTCAATTTCCATGCGGATTTCGTCGCGAGGGATCGGTTTAAGCAGTCGTTTGGCTTCGGCGCTGGCGCCTCGGTCAAATTTGCCGATCTGCGCCGCGGTGCTGCGCGCCAGCTGCAATGCTTCGCCTTCGGCCGACATCTGGCTCACAAGTCCCAGGGCCAGCGCCTTGGACGCATTGATGCTCCGCCCGGTGAGCAGCAAATCGCGCACCACCGCATTGCCCACGTCGCGCCGCAGCCGCGGGATTCCGCCGAAACCCGGAATCAACCCGAGCCGCAGTTCCGGAAAACAGAACCGGGCCATCTTGTCGGCGATGATCAGATCGCAAGCCAGAGCCAATTCGAACCCCCGCCGAACACCACCCCGTGCACTGCCGCAATGGTGGTGAGCGCGAGGCATCAATCTTGTTCATCACCCAGTGAATTCGCTCCAGAAACTCCTGCACGCCTTCCACTCGTTCTTCCGCCGTCCGTGAAATCGCCGCCGCGTAAAGCTCGCGTAAATCGGCACCTGCCGAGAATCCAGCCGGCTGCCTGCTGTAAATGATCAGCGCGCTCGCATTCCCCGCCGCCGATTCCAGCACCGCGCAAACGCTCCAGATCCTCCAGCATCGCGGTGCCGATTTCATTACACGGTGGCCGGTGGAGCGCGAGTTCGAGCGCGCCATCCTTCATCCCCCATGACAGCGTTTTCCATGAACCCTGCACATAACGCTGGTCATCGTATCCGCTGCCCCATCTCCAGTGCACATTCTTACGATACATCACTTCCATCGTTATCGCTGAAATGCCTCGCGATGGCATCGCGCCGCAGTTTGCCATTCGCGGTTAGCAGTCCGCTTTCGATCGTCAGCGGCTGCCGTTCGATATGCGAAAGCGCGAATTTGCCGGTAATGCGGCAAGCGTCGCATTCAGCACCGCGATCTCCGTTTCTGCGCTTTCCTGCGCGCACTTCGCCCGTCAACAACGCCGCCAGATAGCTCCGCCCATTTCCAAACAGCACGGCCTGTTGCGCTCCGGGAAGGGACTGGACGCAACTTTTCCTCCAGTGGTTCGGGCGCGACGTTATGCCCGGAGTTGAGAACCAGCAGGTTCTTGAGCCTCCCGATGATGCGCCAGTTTCCCAGCGCCGTTTGCTCCCCTTGATCGCCAGTCCGGAACCAACCCTCGCAGAAGAGCACTTCGCCGTTTCTTGCAGGACGATTCCAGTAGCCCGCAAAAATATTTGGCCCGCGTACCAGGATTTCGTTTCCCTCGCCGAGCTTCATCTCGATTCCCGAGAATCGCTGGGCCCACCGCCCCGGACTCGGCATGATGCGGCCGGTCGAGCGTGCAGATGCCGGTGGTCTCTGTGAGGCCGTAACCCTGGAGCACGGGAATGCCGAGCATCACAAAGAAAAGCTGCGTCTCTCTAGCGCCAGCGGCGCGGAACCACAGATCAAGGCCTTGAGATTTGGCCCCAGCTTCTTACGAATCGCCGGGAAAATCAATTTCTCGGCCCAGCGCCAGCCATACCGCGCCATCCGAGCTTCCCCGTTTTGTCGAGCCAGCCATGCAGATTTTGCGCTAACGAATATTTTATTCGCAGCTCCACGCCGCGGTCGCTAACTGACCCTCCATCGCCGCGCGCATGCGCTCGAGCAGCGCCGGGACATTCAGACAGTAGTCCGGCTTCGCTGCGCGAAGCTCGTCGGCAAGACGTCCCAGATCGACGCAAAGACGCAGCGTGCTCGCGCGCGAAAGGCACGACAGCAGCAAGATCCACGAAGCGGCGAAACAGAATGGCAAATAATGAAATACTTCGTCCACATGAGCTGGCCCGCCCTTTGCGAACCGTGGAGGCCGCCCATCAATTGTCGAGCCTGGCGGTAGTGCAGCCCAGCATGTGCGTCACATTTGCGGCCGTAAGCACCACGCCTTTGGCTTCCCCCGAGGTTCCCGAGGTATAAATGATCGCCACTGGATCGTTGCCGTGACGCGAACCGGACTAACGGCCGCTTCGCCTCGCGTATCGGATTGTGCTGTGGACATCACGTCTTCAAGCAATACAATTCGTGGAACGTCTGCGCTGGCGCGCGTCTCGGTCCGCGCGATTCTTTGTGTCCACGGTTGCGTCCGGTCCTGCAGCGCCACGCCGTGCGTACGGCCTCGCTGAGTGCGGCATCGCCGCAGCAAATCAATCGTGGCTGGCAATCGCGTGCCATGACCGCGAGTTCGCCGGGCGCCTGTCGCGCGTATAGCGGCACCACAATAATTCCCTCCGCCATGGCCGCAAGATCGCAGCGCCACCCAGGCAATGCTATTGGCGGCAGACCAGGACGCACCTGTCGCCTTTCTGTAATCCAGCGTTCGCCAGAAAACCGCCGTGCCGCCGCGACGCGCTCCATAAGGTCTTGCGCCGTCGCCGTCGCATTCCCTCCGGCCGCAACTCCACCAGCACGGGCCGCTCCGGGGAAGCGAGCCATGCGCTCAAAAATATTTTCAAGGAAGGTCACGCTCTGAATCCTGAGGGACGCCTCTGCCGCATACCGTCGTCATTCGATGACCCGATGCGGCTCAACGATCCCGCTCCATGACTCAACGACCTATGCCTCACTGATGAACGCCCGCGTTCAACCCGCCGCAAGCGCGGGCGCCTAGCTCTCGTATTTTTCGACAAGGCGCACCAGGATGGGGTTAAGCGGCGGCAGATACTCTTCCCAGCTACGCACTCCGCCGCGAATGGGAAAATCCGGATAGCGCTCGTGCACGTTTTGCTCGATGAAACACTCCCATGCTCGCCATCCGTTTGAGGTTATCCACCACCGTGCGTCCAATGGCACTCGCGAATCCATCTGCGTCCGGCCGCAGCTTTTCCATAGCCAGCAGCAGCTTCGCCTCGAGCGCGGGGTCCTCCACGGTCATCAGCAAATCTTCGCGGCCCTGCTCGTGCAACAAATTGCGGATGCGTTCGTCCATGGTGACTCCTGCGGCCGGCACCAGCGCGGGCATGGACGTAACCATTCCGTGATAACGCGAAGAAACCATCCAGTCGCAAGCGCGCAGAATGCTGACCATCTCATACATGTCGCGCTCGGTCGGAGGCGAAAATCGGGGTCCGTGCGCCGCCCTTCACGATCCATGCGCGCCGCCATCGCCTGACAGGCGCGCTCGTCCAGTTCTTCCATGGCGCACAGAATCACGAAAACTTCGATGCCGGTCTCGAAACGTCGCCACCGCACGCGCCATGCTGGAGATGTAATGCTCGAATGCTGCATCCACTTTTTCGCCCGACTTGTGAAAGTAGATCGTGCGATAGTAGCTCGGCTGGTAAGCTCCCAGCGCCTAGTACGCCACAAATTTCCCCAGCGATGGCCTTCACCGGCCACCAGAAAGGATGAATCGGACACACAGCCAGCACTGGGGCGCGGCCGTCCCATCCCGGCTTCCACGAGCGCCCTGCGGCCGACTCTCTGGCCGTGCGGCTCAAATGTCCAGGCGCTATCGGCGCCCAGTTCACTGGGTATGCCAAGTTCGCTCAACACACGACTGCGAAGCCTCATTGCGCGTCAGGATCAGCGACTGGCTGCAGTAATGCGCGCACAGCCGCGCCAGAAATGGATTCATGTGGCCGGCCTCGGCGCCGTACCCGAGCGAAATTTTGTTTTCGGCCGCCGCGATTCCGAGCGAGCCGATGATCATCGTGGTCAGTGCATCCGCGAATTTGCTCTTGAACATGGAGCCTTCGCACGCGAGCACGCCGTGATGCCGCCGCACCTCGCGATACAGGAACGGAGGAAAAACGTCGGGAAGATAAACCTGCTGCGCGTCGCCAAAATAGCCGCGTGTTCGATTGAAATCCTGCGTCATCACAGAAAGCGCGATATTTTCAGGCCCTAGCACGCGCCTCACCTGCCGAAGCATCTCTTCCACGCGCACGTCGGAACCCGTGTTACGCGTGCCGTTATATCCAGCGCAAAGCAGCTTGAGCCGTTCGCCCGGTCTGCCAGGCGCTTCCACCTCCTAGCATCCAGGCCGGCTTTGGTTCGTTCGATCGCCGCGGCGACCCATAGTTCGAGGACCAGATCCATCATGGCCGCGATCTTCCCGTGCGCAGTTGCGCGCCGCGTCCGCCGGCCTGCGATGTCGTGGCCACCGGCTCCCAGGTCTCAGCGGGTGCGGTTGCTGAAATCTCCTGCGGCCAGTCGCGATATGGATAGCGGAACTTGTTTTCTCGCGCGAAGCGCAGCAACGGAAAAGCGTAGGTGGAAAATGGCGCGGGCGCGCGGCCCAATTCGCCACCACGCGGGTGTTGTCGAACACCGTGTTCCAGACCAGATAGGGAAAAAAAACCTTCAGTAGCGATGCGGCGAATCCCACGCTGTCGCGGCGCCGCGCAAGCAATGTCCACCGTCGAACGGAATGGAGCCTCGAGACCCGGCCAGAAAAGCGGCTTCATCTTTCCCTCGCGCTTGGCGAGCGCAGTCGGTGAGCTCGCGAAACGTTTCGGAACGCCTACCCGACGAGAGGTGATAAATCTCGTGTTCCGGCTGGACTTTCCGGTGCAGCGCGATCACAGCATCGGCCACATAGTCCACGGGCACGATGTCAATCCGGTCGGTCGGCCGCAGCGGCAGCACCGGCAGACCCGCCAGAAACACAAATGCGCGCACCATGTCGAACTGCGTGGTTTCCGGCCGGCGCGTGTCGCCCAGGCACGATGCTGGGGCGGAAAACGGTGCGCGGCACATCGGGAAGCAGTCTCGCGCACCATGTGCTCGCAGAATTTCTTGGTGCGCGCGTAGGGATCGTAATCGGAGCGCTCCCACTCGATGGCGCGGTCTTCGGCGACCACTTCGTTGTTGCGATGGCCTGCCACGGCCACCGTGCTGATCTGGCTGAACCGCCGCAGTCCGTGCGCCTCGTGCGCCCGCCGCGCCAGTTGCACCACCTCGAGCGTGCCGCGCAGATTGACGTTCAGGCAGCTTTTCTCCGATTTGCGATTAAGCGAAGCGGCCGCATGCAGCACCGAATCGGTGGATGCGGCCAGGGCGTGGTACTCGCTCGCGTCCAGACCGAAGTTGCGGCGCCGTGAGATCGCCGCGAAAAATCCGTATGTGCGTGCCCAGGATTTCGCGAAACGCGGGAAAATCGAGGTGCAATTGCAGCGCTTGCCACAGACGTCGCTCGGCTTCTCCGTGCGTCCGTCGCCCGCACCAGCAGGTTCAGCGACTCGCCGTGTCGCGCCGCGAAGCCGCGGCCAGGTAGGAGCCGATATAGCCGGTCGCGCCGGTCAGGAAGATGGCCATGTTGCTCGCGTGCTCGGCACGACTGCGGCGTGAATATCGGCGCCAGGCGTTTCTGCATCGTAAAGGTGGAATTCGCGCCGCCGCCGCGATTCCACGGCGTGCCCTTCGATCAGCGGATACACCCACTTGCGCAAGGCCGGGATGTGGATGTTGATCCAGTAATCCCACCAGTCGATCGTGTTGGGGTCGTAGCCGAAGATCTCGCGCTCATCTGCCGGCAGCGCCGCGGAAAGCAGTTGCACGTTCTCCGACTCGAAAATCTGCTCGTTGTGCAAGATGAACGGCTCGTACAGATCAATGAGCTTTTCAACGCGATCCAGATCCCGCTCGGCCCGCGCCAGCGGTGGCCGTTTGAACTGCAGCGCCGCGGCCGCGCGATTGATGCCCTGGACCAGCACTTTTTGCGCCGGCACGGAGAGCTTGCGGTAGCGCTCTTTCGATACCGGAATGGTGTCGAATCGCATCCGCAGCCAGTGCTCGAGGCCCTGCTGCGCGCGGTAATGCTTGCGATGCGCGAGCGCCGTCAACTCGATCGCGCGTCCCATGTCGCAGGGATTGCTTCCGGAGGTCGCCAGTTGGTATACGCTGCTCGTGCCGCCGCTCGATCAGCGCGGCGGCGATCAGCGTCATGCCGCGGCACACCATGTCCACCGGAATCAGGTCCAGACACTTGCGCTTGTTCGTAGGCAATTGCCGGAAAAAGGTGCCCAGCAGGTAGGAAAGCGGCGCGGACGTGTTGATGCCCTCGTTCCAGCCGCGGAATGGCTGATGCATCGAAGTCTCCACGATCGAGGGCCGCGCAATCGCGATCGGCAAGTCCGGCGCCGCGCGTCGCCAGCAGGGACTCGCCAAGGCTCTTGGTAAAGGTATAGGTGTTCGGCCAGCCGAAGCGTTTGGCCCGGCGTGTTCCAGCTTGCGTCAGATGGTTGCGCATCCAGCGCAGCCGGTTTTTGCGGATGAAATTCTCCAGTTCCGGTCCCGCCGGTTGCTCGCCATTGCGGCGCGAGCCGAGCGCCTGGCGCCGCAACGCCGCTTCAACTTCCGGGCTTTGGCGCGCGGCGTTCAACTGGCGCGGACCAATTCTTGCAGCGATTGCCATTCGCGCTCCGCATCGAAATCCGCGACTCCCTGCCGGAGTATAGTTCGGCTGGCAATTTTCGCCGACGCGTCCGTCACGCGCACCCACCACGTAGCAGGTCGAAAGGTGCAGCAGCGCCGCGTGGCTGGATTCGCGCAAAAATTCCACCAGGTTTGCCGCGGATTCAATGTTGCTGGCGAGCGCATCGCGCAGGTCGGGGTTGAAATCGGTGAGGCCGGAACTGTTCACGACCAAGTCTACAGAGCGCGCCAGGCGCTGCCGCACATTGCTGTCCAAGCCGAGACCCGGCTGGCTCAAATCTCCCTCGACCACCTCGATTTTCGCATTCAGGAAGCGTTCAAAGTCCAGCGCCGTAATGCTTTTCCAGCGGATCGAAAACCGGCGACTCCGCGATCGATCTTTTCAAATCGGCTTCGCGCTGGCGTCGTACGCTGGCGCCGAATCAGCAGGTAGATCTTGCCGATCTCGGGCACCTCGGAAAGGATGTGTTCAAGCCAGACCTTGGCGATGAAACCCGTGACTCCAATCAACAGGATTTGTTTGCCGCGCAGTGCCTGCCGCACCGAAAGCCGCGCCGGCACCTGCCGCGGGTGGAACATCACGAGAGCGACGTTGATTCTCGGCAAGACGGCGCGCGACGGCCGAGCCACTGGCAGGATCGCTTGCGACAGCATTCCGGCTGTTTTTCAAGTCCCAGGTCCAGCAGTAGCTGCTCGCCGGTTACGAGTCCATTCGGATTCTTGCCCAGCGCGAACGCCAGCGGTCCGCGCGGACGCACTACCGGGTCAAGCAGGCGTCCTGTACAGGTACCGTCGCGAAACTCTAGCCGGTTGGCCACCAATTGCTCGAGCCGCAAATGCCGTGCCAGCGGACGCATAACGTGGTCGAGGCCCTGGCTCACCAACACGACTTGTCCGTGCTCTTCCATCCATTCGTGTAGCAATCTTCACGCCCTTGGGCTTCAGGTGCGGCTTTAAAATGTAATGGAAGTACTCCTCTCCCAGCAGGTCCAGACGGTCGCGGCTGACGCCGCGCAGCAGTGCATGCAGGATGCGCGTGGCCAAAACCCGGTGGCTGGCGTACAGCACCGGCCGTACCAGCGCTTGGAGGAACAGGCCGCCCCGGCGCGACCAGCGCTCTGCAAATGTATGCGCGTTCCAGGTGAAATAGGCCACCGGCCGCACCGCGGTCAGGTCGGCCACGCTGCCTTCAACCCGCCAGAATTGCGGTAACCCAGCTGCTCCTACCTCGCCCGGACCAGATCGGCCGCCAACGGGACTCGGAGCTTTCCCTGCGAATCCGTGACCGTTTTGAGGGTTAGGTGTGCGCAAGATCAGTTTCCCGCCCAGAGACGAGACTGCGCGTGGATGACAGTCCGATAAGGCTTTGAACTTATCACTAGTTTGAGCGCCCTCGCAAGCCTCGAAGCGCCCTGAAACGACCCCTCACCGCGATCCAGTCGGACTGCTGACGGTACTTTGGCGGGCTCGAGGCGAGGCTGAAATCTCCGGGGCGATCTGCACAGGGAACGAAGCACTTGCGCCATGTCATCACACCCACAAGACTCAAATTCGAAGGCATGCCATAGTTCGGGCCATCCGCGCCAGCGACGCCTATCACGGTTTTGAAAAGGCCGGCTGGCTGCTGCCGTGAAAGATGTCTTCGATGGCGCACTCTCATCTTCTCCAAAGCCGTTTAGGAAGGCCGCACCTGGATTCCTGAAATATATGCGCTCGCTAATGCGCTCGAATCGTAAGCGATGGCCGATTCTTTGATCTCGCCCGCCGCCGCAACTGCTCCACCAGTGCAGACTGCGCCCGGGTAGGGAAACGATGCTTCAATTGTGCTAATCCCACGCTGCGCACGGCGCGTTCGTCACTTACGCGCACGAACCGGCAGCCGGCCTGCTTTTCCACGGCCATGGCGGGAACTACCGAAACACCCATCCCGGTAGCCACCATCGACAGGATGGTCGAAAATTGCCCGCTTTCGAAGATCACGCGAGGATGCACACGCGAACGCCGGCAGGCTGAAAGCATGTTCTCCCGGAAACAGTGGCCTTCTTTGAGCAGCAGAAAGGGCTCGTTGCGAATTTCCGCCAGGCTCAACGATTTTCGGGCGGCTAGCTTGTGACCCAGCGGCAGGGCCGCGAAAAGGGGTTCGCGAAAAAGCTCTTCGCAGACCAGTTCATCGCCACGGACGGGCAGCGCCAGCACCACCAGGTCCACGCGGCCATGGTGCAGATAATCGAGCAGTACCGGTGTGATTTCCTCCGAGAGGCTGATCGAGATTGACGGATGATGCCGCGCAAAGCCGGCGATCGCGGGACCGAGCAAATAGGGAGCAATTGTGGGAATGGCTCCCACCGATACCGTGCCAATTTCCGCTCCGGACATTTCCTGAATCTCGGTGCGAGCTTCGCCTACGCGCCGCAAGATCTCGCCTGCCTTCGGCAAAAACGCTGTGCCAAACTCCGTAAGCCGTGCGAACCGCGGGAAGCGGTCGAACAGCTTGGCGCCAAGCTCATCCTCGAGCTTGCGCACTTGTTGCGAAAGCGAAGGCTGCGCAATGTGCTGCTCTTCGGCGGCACGCGTGAAGTTTCCCGCACGCGCCACCGCGCAGAAATACCGTAACTGATGCAGTTCCAAGTCCTATGCTCCTTCGTCGGTCACTCGGCGTACGATGTCTTTTCCCTATGAATGCCATAGCTTTCATATATTAGACCTTGGGAACGCGATTCTCTACCCTACGTCACTGGAGGGTTAAACACGATGGCTGATGACAAACAAGTGGTGAAGTACGGCGATGTGACGCAGCGTGTCGGCGTCGAAGTCATTCGCGCACGCGGAGTGGATGTCGAGAAACTGCTCAAAATGCTCGTGGCCAATGCGGCCGCCGAGTTTGCGAGCACCTACTATTACTACACCATCCTGCGCATGCACCTGGCAGGCCACGAAGACTACAAGGAAATCTGCGAGGATGCACGACTCGAGGACCGCGCCCATTGGGAGCTCATCGTCCCGCGCATTTACGAGTTGGGAGGCGAGCTGCCCAACGACCTCAAGGTGTTTCACGATCAGGCTGGATGCGTTGCGGCCAAGCTGCCCGACCCTCCCACTACGGTCAATATCCTGACGCTCCTGCTCGAATCCGAGCGGTGCGCCATTCGCAGTTGGATCCAGATCTGCGATATGACCTTCGGCAAGGATCCCCGGACGTACGACATGGCTGCGCGCATCCTCAACGAGGAGATCGAACACGAGGCTTGGTTCATCGAGCTTCTGGCGTTCGAACGAGATGGCAAATCGATCCCGTCGGGACATTTCCGGCGCGGTACTCCCGGCGAAGCTCCCTACAGCAAAAATCGCGGATTTTACAATCCATAGAAAACAGCTCAGACAATATTGCGGCTGCCGGAACTCCAACCGTTCCGGCAGCTTTTTTCTCACGTCAAAATCACGGCCTCGGCAAAAATGACCGAGCCTCCCCAAAAATGACCGAGGACGGACCGTCGTCAAAATCCTGCGACGTAACCCTCATCACCCCGTACGGCCGACGTACGCTCAGCGTGGCCGAAACGGAGCACCTGTGGGATGCCGCAAAAAATGCCGGCATTACGCTCCCCGCCATCTGCCACCAGGGCCGCTGCCTCACGTGCGCCGGTCGCTTGCTCGAACCAGGTGCATTCGATTCGAGCGACGCCGTCTCCTATTTCCCGCAGGATCGCGAAGCCGGTTACATTCTGTTGTGCACGGCCAAGCCCCGATCGAACCTGTGTATTCGCACGCATGTGCAGACAGAGATGCGCCAGTTCCGCCTGAAATGTGGTCTGCCCGCCCCCTATGCATGAATCGTCATCGAGAGTAACTCTCTGCAGGAGCTAAAAAACCTATTACTGGGAAGTAAACAACGAGAACTTCTAAGAGCGCACGCAGTGCGCGCATGTTTGGACGTCTAGGCCGGGATGATTTTGCTTGGGAAAGCCCAAAGCTTTTGACCGCTGAATGAGATCTGCCAGAACCCGTAAGGAAAAAGAGAGAATCGAGTGACACAGTGGGCAGCTTTTGCCTGCGTACACTAAACAGGCTCCACTGCCTCTATTGTTTAGAAAGGAGGTGATCCAGCCGCAGGTTCTCCTACGGCTACCTTGTTACGACTTCACCCCAATCATGAGTCATACCTTGGGCGCCTGCCTCCTTGCGGTTAGCTTGGCGACTTCTAGTACAACCCACTTTCGTGATGTGACGGGCGGTGTGTACAAGGCCCGGGAACGTATTCACGGCGTCGTTCTGATACGCCATTACTAGCGATTCCGGCTTCATGCAGTCGAGTTGCAGACTGCAATCCGAACTGAGCACGGTTTTCTCCGATTAGCTCCCCCTCGCGGGTTCGCGACGGTTTGTACCGTGCATTGTAACACGTGTGTAGCCCTGG
Source organism: uncultured Acidobacteriota bacterium (assembly GCA_963828935.1). GTDB lineage: Bacteria > Acidobacteriota > Terriglobia > Acidiferrales > UBA7541 > Palsa-189. The sequence continues at coordinate 156,096 of CAWHGP010000003.1, forward strand.
ACATAAAGGCCGTGCTGACTTGACGTCATCCCCACCTTCCTCTCCGTTATCCGGAGCAGTCCTCTTAGAGTTCCCCCTTGCGGGTGGCAACTAAGAGTAAGGGTTGCGCTCGTTGCGGGACTTAACCCAACACCTCACGGCACGAGCTGACGACAGCCATGCAGCACCTCTACTCGTGTCTCTTGCGAGAAGGCGATGTTTCCACCGCTGGTCACGAGCACTTCGAGCCCAGGTAAGGTTCTTCGCGTTGCGTCGAATTGAACCACATGTTCCACCGCTTGTGCGGGCCCCCGTCAATTCCTTTGAGTTTCAGCCTTGCGACCGTACTCCCCAGGCGCAGGACTTAACGCGTTAGCTACGGGACGCACCCCCAACGGGATGCACCCCAAGTCCTGATCGTTTAGGGCTAGGACTACCAGGGTATCTAATCCTGTTTGCTCCCCTAGCTTTCGTTCCTCAGCGTCAGTTGCGGTCCAGCCAGCCGCCTTCGCCACGGGTGTTCCTGCAGATATCTACGCATTTCACCGCTACACCTGCAATTCCACTGGCCTCTCCCGCACTCAAGCACGGCAGTTTCGGGAGCAGCCTCTGAGTTAAGCCCAGAGATTTCACTTCCGACTTGCCGCACCGCCTACGAACCCTTTACGCCCAGTAATTCCGAGCAACGCTGGCCCCCTACGTCTTACCGCGGCTGCTGGCACGTAGTTAGCCGGGGCTTCTTATACCCGTACCGTCAAGCCCTTACGGGCGTTTCGTCCGGGTCGAAAGGGGTTTACACTCCGAGAAGCTTCATCCCCCACGCGGCGTCGCTGCGTCAGGCTTTCGCCCATTGCGCAAGATTCCCCACTGCTGCCTCCCGTAGGAGTCTGGACCGTGTCTCAGTTCCAGTGTGGCCGGCCATCCTCTCAGACCGGCTACCGATCATTGCCTTGGTGAGCCATTACCTCGCCAACAAGCTAATCGGCCGCGGGCCCCTCCCCCAACGCCCTTGCGGGCTTTGATTCCAAATACCGAAGTCATCTGGAATGTCATGCGGTATTAGCCCCGCTTTCGCGGGGTTATCCCCCTTTGGAGGGCAGGTTACCCACGTGTTACGCACCCGTGCGCCGTGCGCCGGCTCCCTGTATTGCTACAGAAGACTGCGCACTCGACTTGCATGTGTTAAGCACGCCGCCAGCGTTCGCTCTGAGCCAGGATCAAACTCTCGTTTGAAGCTGGTTGTTCTGAAAACAGAGATTCCTGGCAGAGCCAGGAACGTGAGTTTCAGAACGAACTTTTGATCGCACGAGCACTCCGTACCGCGAGACTCGTGCGTAAATATGTCGCTCGGTTCACTCAAAAACCGAACGGGTTCTGGCACATCTCATTCAGTTGTCAAAGAGCAGGGCTTCCTGTCAGGCAGGAGCTGCGTTGCGATCAAAAGATTGTAGCAGGGCCAATTTGAAAGTCAAGCGCGATATTGCGGGCGCAAGACGAGTGAATGCTCGCCACACAATGTTCGGCACGCATTGATACAGAACGGGTTGTGACAACAATGCCCAAGATTGACCGACTGACGGCAAATGTAAACCGCAAGGGCACCCACGGAAGCCCCATTAAATACCATTAAACAACGGTTAAGCGACCGATCAATTTCCAATAAATCCAATAAACCGGCCCAATAAACCGGTACACAAACCCACTGCCGAAATCTAGCTGGCCCGCCACGCTGCGTCCCACCCTTCTGGGTATATAATTTTGGGAATCGCGCTTCGGACAACCTGCGCGGTTCCGTCAGGTTCTATATGAGTTGTCCGGCGGCAGGAGTATAAGAAAATGAAAGTGCCTCAGCATCCTTGGAAGAACCTTACCCGGCCCGCTTCCTGCGCTGTCACAGGGTTGACCTGCGCGATGCTCTTGCTAGCGCTCTGCTTGCCGTTGGAAACGCCAATCGCCATCGCTGCAACTCCGCGTCAAGCAGCGGCTACATCGCAAAATGCGCCCAGTGCCCCAGGTAGCGGGCAATCTGCCGGAAGAGCTGGAGACCAGGCGGGCTTGCCCATGCCCGTGGATGAAATTATTCGCCGCTTCGCGCAGCATGAATCAGACTTCAAGGAAGCGCGCGGCAATTACACGTACACACAGGAAGTGCTGGTGCAGGAAGGCGACGGCGGTCAATATCAGCTGACCAGCGAGATTGTCTTCACGCCACAGGGCAGGCGTTACGAAAATATTACGTTTGCGCCGCCGTCCACGCTGCAGCAAATTTCGCTCTCGCCAGAAGACATGAAGGATCTCGAGAGCATTCAGCCCTTTGTCCTCACAGCCGAGGAGCTTCCGAAATACGATGTCACGTTCACAGGCCGCGAGAAGCTGGACGAGGTGAACACGTACGTTTTCCAGGTCGCACCGAAGCGCCTGGAGAAAAACCAGCGCTATTTTCAAGGCACCATCTGGGTGGACGATCACGATCTCGCGGTCGTCAAGAGCGACGGCAAGGCTGTGCCGGATCTGAAAAATAATTTGTTCCCGCGGTTTGTAACCTATCGCGAAAACATCGAAGCGAATTTCTGGTTCCCAACCTATACACACGCCGATGACGAACTGCACTTCAAAACCGGCGATGTGCACATCCTGATGACCGTGCGCTACAAGAACTACAAGCGCTTTGGCTCCACAGTCAAACTCGGTCCGTCAAAGACGCTGGAGACGCCGCCGAGTTCTTCCACGCCCAATTCTTCCACACCCAATTCTGCCGCGCCACCGCAGCGCTAATCTGGCACAGCGGCGACGTGCACGATCTAAGCCCTCCGTGACCGGCGGCGCGTATTTCGCGGACGCGCCGCCGGTCGCTACTGCGCCCAATCGTCGTGCCAAACTCATTGCCTGCTGCTCTTTGTTGCCCGCGTGTCCCACCGTTTGATTTCGCTGCATCTAAAAAAAGCGCTCGAATGAGTTCGTAATCTGTTGAGCGTCAAGCGGGTCTCATTTTTCTCAAGCCGAGGTGCCACGTGTACGGAATAAAGATCGGGAGGAAACGACTCCTCTCCATTTCGTTCGTGATTTTTTTCACGCTGCTGCTGGGCGCGACCTTACCAGGCGCGCAGGCGCAAGACCGGTTCGCGGTGGGCGCGCAATTGGCTTTCGATCATCTGCCCGAACTGGGTGAAACTCCCATCGGCTATGGATTCCGCTTCACCTACGCCGCACTGGTTCCGTTCATCTCTTTTGACGCGGAGTTGAACAGCTTTCCGACACACAGCAGCGGAAACTTCGGCCAGACGCAAGCGTTTTTTGGCTTAAAGGCGGGAGCGCGGGTGGGACGCTGGGGCGCGTTTTTGAAAGCGCGCCCGGGCCTGGCTCATTTCTACGGCGGCGCCGCGCAACAACGGCTTACGCAGCGTACGAATTTCGCGCTCGATATCGGAGGAGGCATCGAATACTACTTCATCCCGCACGTAGGCCTGCGCTGGGATTTGAGCGACGTCACGACGCATTTTGGCAGCGGCACGCTCAATGCCGGGCCGGGCGGACCGCTGGGCGTTCCACTTGGCACCCGGGGAAATTTCCAGACGACGCTCGGAATCGTGTTCACACTGTAGGAAATCGTACAGCGCTCAGATTGGGAGTTTCTTAGCGGAGGACACGAATTCCGCGCGACGGCTCGCGCGCGATGCGGCGAGCATGCCAGCCAGCGACTCGACGTAGGGGGCTCGCGCCACGCCGCACTCGGTGATGATGGCCGCAATGAAGCGAGATGGCGTCACATCGAAAGCCGGATTAGCCACACGCATTTCGGGGGCGTCGGGAGCAATGCGCAGGCCGCGGATATGCGTGACTTCCGCGGTGGCACGTTCCTCAATCGGTATGGATTCGCCGGTAGAGATGGCAAGATCGAGCGTAGAAACCGGAGCCGCCACGTAGAATGGCACGCCATTTTCCCGGGCGAGAACGGCGATCTGATACGTACCGATCTTGTTGGCCGTATCGCCATTCGCGGCGATGCGGTCCGCGCCGACCACGATCGCGCCAACATTTCCGGTCTTGAGGAAATGGCCCACCATGTTGTCGGTGATCAGCGTGAGTGGAATTCCACCCTCGGCCAATTCCCACGCGGTGAGCCGCGCACCCTGCAAGTAAGGCCGCGTTTCCGGCACATACACGTGCAGCCGGCGGCCCTGCTCAACGGCAACGCGAATAACGCCGAGCGCCGTCCCAATCCCGGCCGTCGCCAACGCGCCAGCATTGCACTGCGTCATGACGTTCCCATTTTCGGGCATCAGTCCAGCGCCAAATCGGCCGATTGCTTCATCGGTGGCCTTCTTCTCTTCGTGAATACGGCGCGCTTCCTCGACCATGCCGGCCCGCACGGACTCAATTGGAGAGGTGGCGACGAGTTCCTCGAAGCGGCGCTTCATACGCTCGATGGCCCAGAACAAATCCACGGCCGTCGGACGTGTCCGCGCTATGGTTTCGCAGATCGTGGGGAATTCCAGACGCAACTCGGCTACGGAACTTACGGGCGAGCGCTGAACGCCCAGAGCCACGCCCATCGCAGCCGCAACGCCGATGGCGGGCGCGCCGCGGATGACCATATCGGTGATGGCCTTCGCGACCTCGCGGTAATCGGTATAGGTGATGTGCACGAGTTCAGCGGGCAGGCGCCGCTGGTCAATCATCACTACACCTTCCGCCGTCCATACGATGGGCTCAGCAACGTGCACGAAACCGAACTCCTTTCCAGATCCCCGGCCGGGGGATCGTGTCGCTAGACTTCCCTTTACAGGGGCTTTACACGGTCCCCGGGCAACTTTGGCCAATCGGCGCGTCGCCGGTATTCGCGTGTGGTCACGACGGCGGGAAATATCGCAGCCCGTGCGTGGCGAAGTAAAAACCCGTAAACAAAATCGTGTTGTAACTGACATGGACGAGATAACTCGCAGCCACGGTTCCGGCACGAGCGCGCACGTAGGTGAGCACAATGCCCACGCAAATCAACAGACCAATCTCGCCCCACCCGCCCCACAACTGCTGCGCATGCGCGACCCCAAACAGGACGCCCGTAAGGATTACGCCCGCGGGAACGCCCAATTTGCGAGAGAGCACCGGAAAAATGCAGCCGCGAAAAACGGTTTCTTCCACCACGGGGGCCACCAGAATGCCCAAGCCCATCAGCAGCAACACGGTTTGCCGGCTTCGGAACAAGTCTTCCATCGGCAACTGAGTGCCCTGATTGAAAAAGCGACTCAACCAGCCGACAGTCAAGGCCAATCCAAATCCGCCAAGAACATACTTCAAGATCACGGACAGTTGCGAACCAGCGTCGCGGGACGCCAGTCGAAACGGACGCCAACCCAAGGCCCTCCAAAACGGAATGGCGCTGCGCGACCGTATTACCGCGTAGAGGAATATTACGGTCGCAACGGAAAGCAACCCTTGACTGACGATCATTACCATCGAGCGATCGGCAACCGATTGTTGCAGCGTCGCAGTGGAAAGGTGGAAGCTCAGCATCGCCGCGCCCGCCACGATCACGGTGAGCACCGCGCCGGCCACGAAGTAAAAGCACAGGAGATACAGCAGGTCCACGGCGCGCAAAGGCGTCGCGAAATCCGGCCACATTTTTGCCGACAGGACTCGTCGATCTGGAGTGGAAGCCGGAAACGGACCTAGAGATCCTTCTGCAAAAAAGGCCTGCTCCCCGTGCCCGACCCCGTCCGGGCAGACAGATTGGCTGCTTTCACGATGCAGCCAGATCTCTGGCTGCACCTCCGCGTGTGCCTCTGGCTCCGAAGGCGCGGTCGTCTGTCCTGCTTGCGATTCCACAACAGGCTGCTCGGAATTCGGCACAGCGCCAGGCACGGGGCTGTGCTCAGGATTCGGCTCCACGTATGGCTCGACGTCTGGCGCGCCGGCAAGCTTTATCGTTTGTTCGGCCCGCGCGTCTGATGAACCAGGCGCAGGCAGTGGAAGGCCACGCTGCCCCGTCGCGGGGCGATTTTCGGCACCGGCGGAATCGATCGACTGGTTGTCGGGGTCATTCATGATATTCATGTGCGGGTGTGTTACTTCGATGCGCGCCGCCCACGCGTGGTCATGCCATTCGCGCCTTCGACGAGCGCCGCAGCCACCAGCGGAAGCATTATCTCGTGTTGGCCGGTAATGGCATACCCCCGAGAGGGCTCGCCTTTCACACGGGGCACAGGAGCGGTAGGACGCCTGACAACGTTAGTGAGGGCACGATAATGCTGAATAAAGTCGAAATTCGCGGTGGTGATGGGACGAAGAGGAACACCGAGGTTGCGCACGGCTGAAACTGCCTTCAAGAAAACTTCGGGCAGCACGACGGCGGAGCCCCAATTCAGATAGACGCCGCCGGTGTGCATCTGCTGCACAAGGCTGCAGAACAAACGGAAATCGTAGAAGGTGGCGGCCCCCAACGCAGCGCCATCGGCGGACCGGTGCATATGCGGAATGTCGGTGCCAATCGCGACATGCACGGTCACAGGAATGCGCGCGCGGTAGGCGGCCACCAGCACACTCGAGGCGGGATGGCGCACTCGCAAGCTTCCGCCGGTCAGCAGCCGGCCGGCAGCCTCTCCCAGGCCGATGGAGTCGCGGGCGGCGCTGACGGCCATTTCATTAAGGTAAAGACCTGTCTCTTCGGCCATGCCGAAAGCGCCGCGGCCGAGCGCGGCTTCCACATCCTCGGAAGTGTTGCCGGCAACAGCGACCTCGAAATCATGCACCAAAGTTGCGCCATTCATGGCGATGCCGCCAACGAATCCGCGCTCGATCAGGCCGGCGATGACGGGCCCCAGGCCCACCTTGATAACGTGGCCGCCGAATCCCCAAATAATCATTTTCTGGCGCAGCCGAGCACGCAGGATGGCGGCGATCGCCTCGCGCAAATCGTTGCCACCAAGAATGCGCGGCAAGGTGGCGAGAAATTCCGGAAGCCGCGCTCCGCGGCGGTGTGGCCGCGCGAACTCGCGCACACTGACTTTGCTCTTCCGGCTGGCTAGCGGATACGTGTGGATGCCCTCAAAACTCAGCGGGCGGATATTGTAGACACTTTTCACGTCGCATCTCCGAGAGAGCACTGCACTGCAGCGGCAGAGCGGTACGGCCGCAAGCCAGCAGTTAGTTTAGGGGGAAAGGAAGGCGTCCGGCGAGCCGGAGGACTGTGCGGCCGGGGCGGCTGTAGTCTTCGCCTGCGAGAATGCCTCAGCGGCGCTCACCACGCTGCCATTTCCCTGGACATTGAGAACGCGCGACAGCATCTGACCGGTGTAGGATTTTTTGACACGCGCCACTTGTTCCGGCGTGCCTTGGGCGACAACGCGGCCGCCGCCTTCGCCGCCTTCAGGTCCCAAGTCGATAATCCAATCGGCTTGTTTGATGACATCGAGGTGGTGCTCGATGATGAGCACGGTATTGCCCAACTCGACGAGCCGATTGAGAACGTGCAGCAGCTTTTTCACGTCATCGAAGTGCAGGCCAGTAGTGGGCTCGTCCAGGATGTAAAAGGTGCGGCCAGTCTGCCTGCGCGACAGCTCGCGGGCCAGTTTGATGCGTTGCGCTTCGCCGCCAGAAAGAGTCGTTGAGGATTGGCCGAGTTGAATGTAGCCGAGGCCCACCTCGACCAGCGTTTGGAGTTTCTGCTTGATCTGCGGGATGTTTTCGAGCGCTGACAGGGCATCTTCAATAGGCAGATCGAGCAAGTCGGAAATAGAGTGGCCCTTATAACGCACGGCCAGCGTTTCGGAATTGTAACGGCGCCCGCGGCAAACCTCGCAGGTGACGTACACATCGGGCAGAAAGTTCATCTCGATGCGGCGCAAGCCATCGCCACAGCACGCTTCGCAGCGGCCACCCTTCACATTGAAGCTGAAACGTCCCGGCTTGTAGCCGCGCTCGCGCGACTCCGGCAGCATGGCGAAAAGGTCGCGAATGGGCGCGAATACGCCCGTATACGTTGCTGGATTCGAGCGAGGCGAGCGTCCGATAGGGGCCTGATCGATCTCTACAATCTTGTCGATCTGCTCGCTGCCTTCAATGGATCGGAATTTACCGGGCAGCTCCATCGAGCGGTAAATCTTTTGCGCCAGGGCGCGGTACAAGATGTCGTTGACCAGGGTAGATTTTCCGGAGCCCGAGACGCCGGTGACGACAGTGAGCACGCCGAGCGGAAACCGGACGGTGACGTTCTTAAGGTTATTGGCCTCGCAACCGGCGAGAACGATCGCCTTGCCGCTGGCAGGACGACGCTCGGTGGGCACGGGAATAGACAACTCGCCGGCAAGATAGCGTCCGGTAAGCGAAGTGGGATTGGCGGCAATTTCCCCAGGGCGCCCGGTGGCAACAAGGTACCCGCCGTCCTCACCCGCACCCGGACCGAGATCGACCACGTAATCGGCGCGACGAATGGTTTCTTCATCGTGCTCGACCACCAGCACGGTGTTGCCGAGATCACGCAACTGCTCAAGCGAAGAGAGCAGGCGGTCGTTGTCGCGAGCGTGCAGGCCGATGGAAGGCTCGTCGAGAACGTAGAGCACGCCGCGCAGCCGCGAGCCAATTTGCGTGGCCAGTCGGATGCGCTGTGCCTCGCCTCCCGAGAGCGTGGCCGCCGAACGATCGAGGCTGAGGTATCCCAGGCCGACAGCCAGCAGGAAGTCCAAGCGCTCGGCGATTTCGCCGAGTGCGCGGCCAGCGATAGCGGTCTGGCGCGCGGTGAGGGCGCTGCGCATGCGATCAACTGCGGGACGTGCCGCGCTGATGGCCAGCGCAGTAAAGTCGGCAATCGAAAGCCCGGAGACCCGTACGGCTAAGCTCTCCGGGCGCAGCCTGCGTCCTGCGCAAACGGCACAAGGCGCGGCGGACATGTAGCGGGACAGCCATTCGCGGTAGCCGTCGGAGTTCGAGTCCTGAAGACTACGTTCGAGGAAAGCGAAAATGCCGCTGAAACGCAGGCCGGAGGCGATTTTGGCGCCGCGGGTACGACCGGCCAAACGATGCGGCCGCATCCGCAGCAGGCACATCGTCCGTGGCAGCGGCGCCGCTGGAAGGGGCGGATTCACGGCCCTCCTGTTCTTCGTTCCCGTTGGGTTTCTCGCCGGGTGACGGGTTGGCTTCTCGCAATTTTTTTTCGGGTGGATAGCCGAAAAGGATCAGGTCCTGCACGCGACGCGGGAATTTTTCGAACGGAGTTGCCAGATCGAAGCCGTGCGCGAACGCTGCAAGCGTCAGGATTCGTTTTAGCTCGGCGGAATTGGCCCCGGGGCCGAGGCCCCCTTCGAAGAGCGGCTTGGACCAAGCGACGATGACGCGCGCCGGATCGAAATCGAATCGCGACCCCAGGCCGTTGCACGCAGGACATGCCCCGTAAGGGGAGTTGAAGCTAAACGAGCGCGGCTCAAGCTGCGGCACGGAGATGCCGCATTCGCTGCAAGCTAGCTTCTCGGAGAAAACTTGCTCGGTGCCGTCGACTACTACCACCGTTACAAGTCCCTGAGCGAGCTTGAGCGCAGTGGTTAGCGACTGGGTAAGGCGCGCGGCGATACCCGGCTTGACCAGAAGGCGATCGACTACGACTTCAATGGTGTGATTTTTGCGGCGACTCAGGCGCGGCGGGTCGTCCAGCGGATAGAGTGTGCCGTCAATGCGGGCCCGCGTGAAGCCATCGCTAGCAAACTTTTCGAGTTCCTGGCGGTACTCGCCCTTGCGCCCGCGTACGACCGGCGCCAGAATCATGATGCGATCGCCCGGGCGGGCCAGTTCGCCGATGAGTACGGCTTGCACGATCTGCTCGGTGGACTGCCGGGTAATGGCACGGCCACAATTCGGGCAATGCGGCGTACCAATCGAGCTGTAAACCACTCGCAAATAATCGTAGATTTCAGTAATGGTTCCCACGGTTGAGCGCGGGGAGCGCGTGGTGGTCTTCTGTTCGATGGCGATGGAGGGGGATAGGCCCTCGATTGAGTCGACGTCGGGCCGCTCCATCTGATCTAGGAACTGGCGAGCGTAGGCGGAAAGCGACTCGACGTAGCGGCGTTGCCCTTCCGCATAAATGGTGTCAAAGGCCAGAGAGGATTTGCCCGATCCGGAAAGGCCGGTGATGACCGCGAGCGAGTTTCGAGGGATCTCAAGCGAGATGTTTTTAAGGTTATGCTGGCGCGCGCCGCGAATGATGATTTTCTTAAGTGCCATGCTGGAAGAGGCCCTATTTTTTCGTCCTGGCGCGCAGCGGGAGCTGACGTGAGGGAGTCAAATGGGCCGGCGCGCCAGACAGCAGGGACAATGCGACCATGTTAACTTACAAAAATAACAAGCCCGGCGCGAGGGGTCAAGTGCGCGCTTATTACTTTTGGACGTCTCGTTGGCAAGCGAGGCAAGGCATTTTTTTCTGCATACGTGGTTTTTTTACCGGGGTGCCAAAGGTGAATTCCCGCATTTTCAGTTTGTTACGTTTGGCGTGTATCGTGCGAGTAAACATTCCGACGGGGGAAGACGAGCCGAGGATCCCTTTAGGGGATTGAGGGCTGGGCCGGCGCTATCTTCCCCCCGACCTGCCGGCGGCAATTCCACAACTTTTCGTAGGCCTAAATAAAATAAACTTGCAACCGTTCACGGGCTGTCGGCGTCATATTGTTAATCACTCTAGACACACCCCGGGAAGCAGCTGAGGTCACGCCAAGGCTGCTTCCATTCTTACCCTAGGAATACCTGGAACTTTCCGTGCATAGGCCTGCGCGCTTGAGAGCATATAATCGTCTCTGCTGGGGCTGATCGTTGATGGCTGAATCGTCGAAGGCCCTCGTCGGCTCGATGGATATGACGTACCGCTGGACGAAGGTGGAGGTAAATGTGGGAAAAATTAGCAGCGTCGCCTTATTAGCAATTAGTTCAATTGCAATGATCTCGCCTGCTTCCGCCGTGCCGGCCAGGTCCTCGCCTTTGCCCGCTGCAGCAAGTAGCCCTGCCGCTTCGCCGAAGCGGCATTCTCCGAAGGTCAAGCGCCACAAGCAGCACAAGCGTTCCAAGCCGCGCAAAAAGCGGTCCTAGGCACACACAAGACATACAGGCGCAGCGAGCTTCGATGCGTCGGCTGCATCCAGCTGCAATCCCGCCACAATTTGCCGCAATGCAACTCTGTATGGATCAGGCTGCCACGTAGCTGTAGTGTCCCGTGACACATTAGAATCGCCAGTACCGCGGCCAGAGGGGGACGAAGATGACGCCAGGCAGCGCGCGTTCGACCATGTCATTGGCCACCTCGGTCGAGCTGACGGACAAGCCATCCTGCCGGATGGGTTTCCATCGTCGTAGGTTTGGGCCTTCTTTGAACAATTACACAAACGCTACTCAGATTTTTGTCAGGGCAGCTGTAAGCGACTCCATTTTCGGTAACGCGCTGACGACATAGATGCCAACCGGCTTCTTGCTGGAGGCGCAGTTCAACAGATTATGCCGACTTTTTTAATTTTCTTGGAGTTGAAGTCCCGGCCAGCTTCTTGCCACCCGCGAGACTCTTCTTTAAAGCTGCCATAAGGTCAATGACCGGTGAAGGACGCTGCGCTTTTTCAGGCCGCGGGCCGGGTTTGCCTTTGCTCTTGCTCTTGATGAGCTGCTTGACGCGGGCAGCGTATTCATCGTGGAACTGCTCGGGACGGAACGGTTTAAGCAGTGCTTTTGCGAATTGCTCCGCCAGATCAACTTCCTTTCCTTTTACGTTCTTAATAGCGATTTTGCCGTAACCCTTCGCATCGTGAATTTCCGCAGGATAATAAATGGTGTGCAAAATAAGTCCGTTCTGGAATGTTCGGATAATCACGATTCGTTCCTTTTGATGCATGGTGAGCTTAGCGATTGCGGCGTACCTCATTTGGTCCATGGCCTTGAATAACAAAGCATAGGCCCGTTGGCCCGCTTCTTCCGGCACCGAGAAGTACGACGTCTCAAAGTAGATGGGATCAATGTCGCTGAGTTTGACGAATTGAACTATTTCCATGGCGGTGGAGGAATGCGGTTGTAATTTCTTCAGCTCGGCTTGATCCACCAGGATGTATTTGTCTTTCTTCACCTCGTATCCCATTACGATTTCATCGCGCGACACGATTTCCTTATCGTAGGGGCAGTAAAGTTGCTGATGAACCCTGGTTCCGCATTTGCGATGAATCTCGTGAAAAGCGATATGCGAGGATCGGGCCGCGGGGTACAGCCGGATTGGAACGGAGATCAGACCGAAAGAAATGAAACCTTTCCATGCGCTTGACGGCATTGTTGCTCCTTAAAGTCGTAATTTATCGACTATAACGCCGTTAACGGCCACGGAGCCCGCCCACCAATGCGAATGGTGTGTTCCCGACGACCAGCAACCCTTATTTGACGGAACTGAACGAAGCAGTTAATTCGAAGTACTGATAGCGACATATTGGAGCCTTTTTTTGACACTCCAGTGGTTTGCGCCTTACTCGTATCCTGTCAGTTGCTCGACGATATAAACTCACGAATCGGCCATGATGAGCCACACTCTGCCGGCCGTAGAAAGACCGGCCGGTTTCGTGGCAGTTTCCAACCGGCACGAGAAGCCAGGACTCGAGCGAGCATACTCATCCGGTCTCGCGTCAGTTCAGTCGCTCGTGCGGCGTGTGGTAGTATGGTCGGCCGTTGGGGCGTGGTCCAACCGGTAGGACACCGCACTGTTAATGCGGATGGTGGAGGTTCGAATCCTTCCGCCCCAGCCAGCTTATTCGGCCAGCTCATTCGTTCGAGCGCAACGTGGGTTTCTCGACTGGGAAGCCGGCTTCGGTCCAGCCGCGCCAGCCGCCGTCCATGGAAATGACGTCGGTATAGCCCATCTTCTGCAGGTTGTCGGCGGCCAGAGCCGAGCGAAAGCCGCCGCCGCAGTAGAGCACGAGCGGCACGTCTTTATCGGGAAAGGCGCGCTCGATGTCGCGTTCGATCACGCCCTTGCCCAGATGCATGGCGCCCGGCAAATGGCCGTGCGCCCATTCGCTTTCCTCGCGCACATCCACGAGACTAGTCTTTCGCGAGCGTCAAGGCGGCGCTTGATGTCGCGAAAATCGGCCTCCTTGACGCGGGATTTCGCGTCATTGACGAGTTTCAGAAAGCCGGGGGAATGTTTCACGATTTCAACTCCTTCGCAAGTTTGACCCAACAGCCCAGCGCACAGCGTGCAGCTCAGGACGCAACTCAGACTAGCACAGGCGGCAGGGCAGCCGCGCTAGTCCATGTCTCGCCAGTTCGGTCCGGCTTTCATATCCACCACCAAGGGAACGCGAGGGGATACACATTTTCCATCGCCGCGCGAACGATGGCGCGCAGGCGGTCCAGTTCCTCGGGCGGCGCCTCAAACAGCAGTTCGTCGTGCACCTGCAGGATCATGCGCGCGCGGAAGCTTCTGTTCGCCAAGCTCGCGCTGGATGGCGATCATGGCGAGCTTGATCAGGTCGGCGGCGGTGCCTTGCAGCGGCGTATTGAGCGCCGTGCGTTCGGCCAGATTGCGCAGATTGAATTGCGGCGAGGTGATTTCGGGAATCGGGCGGCGGCGGCCGAACAGCGTGCGCGTGAAACCTGTGCGGCGCGCTTCTTCGAGCGAGCGATCGAGATATTCTTTCACGCCGCGATAGCGCTCGAAATAGGCGGCGATGAAATGGGCGGCTTCGCTTTTGCTCGATGCCGAGATTTTGCGCCAGGCCGAACGGCGAAAGCCCGTAGATGATGCCGAAATTGATGACCTTGGCGGCGCGGCGGTGCTCGGCGGTCTGCGCCATCGGCCCGACGCCGAAAACTTCCTGCGCGGTGCGCGCGTGAATGTCCTGGCCGGTGCGAAACGCTTCGACCAGCACGGGGTCTTCGCGAGAAATGCGCCAGGATGCGCAGCTCGATCTGCGAGTAATCGGCGGAGAGCAGCGTCCAGCCGGGCTCGGCGACGAACGCGGCGCGAATCTGGCGGCCCAGCTCGGTGCGCACGGGGATGTTTTGCAGATTGGGGTCGGAGGAGCTGAGGCGGCCGGTGGCCGCGCCGGTTTGGCTGAAGCGCGTGTGCAGGCGGCCGGTGGCGGGATCGATCAGCTTGGGCAGCGCGTCGACGTAGGTGGATTTGAGCTTGGCGATTTCGCGGTATTCGAGGACTCTTGCGCGGCAGTTCGTGCAGCAGCGCCAGCTCGGTCGAGCACGTCCGCGGCGGTCGAGCGCGCGCGGGCGCGGCTGCGCTTGCGCGACCGTGCCGAGATTCATTTTATCGAAGAGGATTTCGGCGAGCTGCTGCGGCGAATTGACGTTGAATTCGGTGCCGGCGAGCTCCCAGATGCGCTTGTTCGAGCGCGCGGATTTCGCGCTTCCATCGTCTGGGACATGGCCGCCAGCGCTGCGGGATCGACGCGGATGCCGTGGCGCTCCATCGCGCCAGGACCGGCGCGAGCGGCAGGTCGATGTTCTCGTACGCGCCGGCGAGTTCCTGCGCCTCGACTTCGTTGCGCAAGAGCGTGCGCGAGGCGCTGCGAGTTGGTCGGCGCGTTCGCCGGGGGCGCCGGAAAGCGTCGCGTTCGAGTGGCGCAGCACCAGCGTCGGCAAGGTCGTGCTGCGCGGTGGTGGGCCGCAGCAGATAGGAATAGAGCATCGTCGCGTGGCGGATGCCGCGCGATCGGGCCGGCGAGCAGCGCGAAGAGTTTCGGGTCGTGCACGATTTTGGGGCGCTGCGGGATCGGCAAGAAATTCGCCGAGCGCGGCGAGCATCTCGCCTTGGTCGATCGCGCCAGGCGATGCGCGCGACGCCGGGCGCCGGCGAAATTTCAAAGCCGGCGATGCGCGAGCCGAAGCCTTCGGTTTCGCGCTCGCCCGGCCTCGAGCGTGAGCCAGACGGCGATGGGCTGGTCGCGGGGCATGGCGATCGAGAAATGCGCGCACAGCGCCGCGGGCGAATCGAGCGCGGCGTAGTCGGTGGCCACGGTGGAGACGGTGGTCGCGGCGGGCAGATCGCGCAGCAGCGAAGTGAAGCCGAGCTCGGCGTAGAGGTCGCGCAGCGCGGCCGTAATCCGGTTCGCGCGCTCGACAAGGCGTCGAGATCGAGCTCGACCGGGCGCGTCGGCGGCGATGGTGGCGAGCTGCTTCGACAGCACCACTTGCTCGCGGCTGTTGAGCAGCGCCTCGCGATAGCGCTTGCCTTCGACTTCGGCGGCGTGTCGAGCGCCGCTTCCGCCGAGCCGAAACGCACGAATCAGTTCGCGCGCGCCTTTTTCGCCGATGCCTTTCGCGCCGGGAATGTTGTCGATCGAATCGCCCATCAGCGCCATCACGTCGGCCACTTTTTCCGGCGGCACGCCCATCAATTCTTCCACTTTGCGGCGTCCACGACAGATCGCCTTTGTTCGGCCGCCGCGGCCGGGGCGCAGCACGCAGCACGCGGCCGCCGACCAGCTGCATCATGTCCTTGTCGCTGGTGACGATGTAAACGTCGAGGTTGCGGCGCGCGGCCTGCTGAGCCAGCGCGCCGATGACGTCGTCGGCTTCGTAAGCCGGGAACTTCGATGATCGGCAGGCGCATGGCTTCGCACATGCGGCGCACGTAGGGCAACTGCACGGAAAGATCGTCGGG
Organism: uncultured Acidobacteriota bacterium; assembly: GCA_963828935.1. Lineage (GTDB taxonomy): Bacteria > Acidobacteriota > Terriglobia > Acidiferrales > UBA7541 > Palsa-189. The sequence goes on from CAWHGP010000003.1 coordinate 171,697, forward strand.
CATGGGCGGCCGCTGCGCCTTGTACTCGGTGAAAAGCTTGTCGCGGAACGTGGGGCCCGCGGGATCGAAGACCACGGCGATGTAATCGGGCTGCGCACTCCTTGGACAAGCTTGCGCAGCATGTTCGAGAAAAGGTAGGGAACCTTCGTGGGCAAGCCCGGCCGGGTTGTTCAGACGCCCCATGGGCGCGAAAAACGCGCGGAAGACGAAGCCCATGGCGTCAACGAGGAAAAGTTTCTTTGTTGCCGGAGTGCCATCCGCGCGAGTATAGCAAACGGCGCGGGCGACTTCGGGTTTGCCACCGGTGCGGAGATGACGAGCGGGGCCATATGCCACACGTTAGAGAGCTGTTCGACCTGAGCGGGCGCGTCGCCATTGTCACCGGCGGCTCGCGCGGGCTGGGCCGGGAAATGGCCGAAGCTCTAGCGGAAGCCGGAGCTGGTGTCACCATCGTGGCGCGCCGAGCGGAATGGCTGGGGCCAACACAACAAGATTTTGCCAGGCGAGGTTTCGGCATACAGGCGCTGCCGTGTGACATTTCCGATCCGCAACAGACGGAAAGTGTCGTGAAAGCGACACTCGAGGTTTTCGGGCGCCTGGACATACTGATTAACAATGCCGGGCGTGAGCTGGGGCGCGCCGTTCGAGGAAATGCCTATTGAACGATGGCGGCAGGTTCTGGAGGTCAATGTGATCGGTACTTCGCTAATGACGCAAGCCGTGCTGCCCGCCATGAAGGCCAAGCAATACGGAAAGATTATCAACATCGTCTCGATCGCGGGCATGATGGGCCTTCCGAAAAAGGTTCTGGAAGCGAGCGCGTACACTGCGAGCAAAGGAGCGCTTATCGCGCTGACGCGCGAACTTGCGGTAAATTACGCGGCGCAGGGCATTCGAGTGAATGCGATCGCCCCCGGATTTTTTCCCGACGCGTATGTCGCAAGGGGTCATCGCGCGAGCGGAAAACGAGATCAAGGCGCTCACGCCGCTGGGCCGATTCGGAGCAGAAGGGGATTTGAAAGGGATCGCATTGTTTCTCGCATCGGCGGCATCCGACTATGTTACGGGACAAATCATCGCCGTGGACGGGGGCTGCACCGCAGGTTAAAGCCACGGGAACTGCTGCCATTGCGCCATCTTCCATTTTTTCCAGGCATTTTCATTTTGGGGCGATGACCTTGGCTACGCTAAGTGCTGATAATGGATTGCCAAAATAATGGACAACGATGCATTGCGGGCCCTTTTCGAATGCCGTGTAGATTTCGCCGTTCTGGGCCACGTGCCTGCGTTCCAAAAAGCCTTGCGACACCGGGGGACGCAGGCAACCGAGCGTCATCCAGAGCGCAATCTGTTCGATGATCCAGGGATTTTTGGAGTGATATGGCAGCGCGCGCAATCGGTCATTCTGCGTGAGGGGGCCAACAAAGGCCTGATCGATTTCTTGTCGTTTCGGACGCGAGATACCCATACCAAGCTGCCGGCCTACGAGCAGCCGCCATACAAAGTCCAAGTAGGACTCGCGTAGCTGGTCAAAGCGATCCCAGGTGCGATTGTTTAGAACACACACGCCAGAATTGAAAGGCAGAACCTGCTCGAGACCCTCTTTTTGCAATAACATCTCGAGCGCCTCCTGATTGAGATATCCGGGGTCATAGCCCAGATGGCTGCAACGAGAGTAGGGTTCTTCCCGCGCGTACCAATCACAGGATGAATAGAGGTTGAATATCTTTTCTGCGTCGTCGAAGAAGAAGGTATCGCAATCGAGAAATAGAATTTGCGACACGCCGTACGTAGGGAGTTGATGCAAGGACAGGAATTTGTGAAGAGTTGGATATTTTGTTAGCAGCGTACCGTGTTCCGAAATGGCGCGGAGATACTCCGTGTAATCGCACATCTGGTGGATAGTTACGGCCGAGCGGATGGCTTCGGCGCGAATCCGACGGGGCAGGGCGCCGTAGATGACCAGATGAACTGGAACTTCGCCGTTATAACGTCTGAGGCTACGAACACTCTGAAGCCATTGGTCTTCCTGGACAGCACCGCTCGCCATGACAAGCGAATAGTAGATGAGGTTCATACCGGCCGGCTCATACAGTCTTCCCTGTATGTCAATGCCAAATTTTTCCTCCGCTGCGAGATGGTCACTGAGGCAGATATGTGATATCATCCGCGGGATGTCAAGCATTCGATACGAAAGGGTAAAAGATGAACAGCAAACAGATAGCTTGCAAGGCGGGACCGGTTCTCATCCTGCTGTCGCTTCTCAGCTTTTGCTGGGTAAATTCAGCGAGAGCGGATTCGATTGTGCTTTCCAACTTCGGCGCGGGAAATACATATAATACGACGACTGGTTGGGAGATAATTCCGGGAGCCGAATTCGCTGACGAGTTCACGCCTACGGCTAATCTGAGCGTGAGCGCGGTCGATGTGGCACTGGGGAATATCACAGGTGTGCCGACCAGCGCCGCAAATGGCGTCAGTTTCTCTTTATTCACGACTACTGCCGGCAGTCCGGGTACGCTGTTGTCTGCCCTTGGAGAAGTAACGAGTTTTCCAGATTTTGGTCCAACAGAGTGCACGGGAACTTGCGCCGTCCAGACACTAACGCCTGCAAGCAGCGTCTCGCTGACGAGCGGCGTTTCCTACTGGCTGGTGGCCTCAGCGGGTGGGGCCGGTACAGACGCGATTTGGAACTGGTCCAATAGTGCAGGCGGCGTCACGCAATTTATGGCGGACAGCACTGGATGGGTTCCCGTCGTGGCCGGGAGCTCGCAAGGAGTTTTTGCTCTGGTGGGAACGGCGTCTACGTCTACTTCTGGCGGGGGCGGGCCTACAGGGATGCCGGAACCTCCGATGATCGTTCTCTTGGCTGTGGGCTTGTCGGCGTTGTGTGCGCTTGGTCTTCGCAAGAAGCAGTTTTTGACCGGAGTAGCACGCATTTAAACCCAGTAATTTATGTGCGAGGCGTTTTTAAGGGGCCGACTGCGCTAGAGGCAGTCGGCCCTTGCTTTATGCGATGTTGCGGAATGCGAGAATGATGGCGGAAAGGTTTGCGGCAACGTTTGCGAAAAGTGGCTATGCAGTTCTACGTCGTGTCCTCGCGAATCCCGGCCGATCTTTTTTGTACGATTATGCTTTCAAATCCGCACGCAACGGACAACTGCGGCCTGGTGACGGAGACGTCGCCGATACTCCGTGCTACTACGGGGATCCGTTCATGGAATCGCTGCTGGAAATGCTACTGCCTCGCATTGAGGCGGAGAGTGGACTTGCGCTTTTTCCGACATATTCTTACCTCCGCGTTTACAAAACCGGCGACGCTCTCAACCGCCACCGCGACCGACCCTCATGCGAAGTCAGTGTCACACTGAATCTAGGTTATGAGGCGGCGGCACCTTGGCCGATTTGGCTTGAAGTCGCTGGAGCAGCCAGGAGCTTTGCACTGCGGCCGGGCGATGCGTTGCTTTACCAAGGTACTGTGTTACCACACTGGCGGGAGAGCTTCGTGGGAGCGCACTCGGTGCAGGTATTCTTGCACTATGTCGACCGAAACGGCCCCTGCAACAGTTGGAAATATGACGGGCGGCCCGCCTTAGCTACTACGCCGGTTACTTTGCGAATCATGGAGCAATTTAGAGCTTCGTTGTCTCTCGGGAACGACCGGCATCGGTTCACCGGAATCTTCACACACGCTCGCGAGCAGCTAGCGTTTTTTCATCACCCCGACGTTACGAACGATCCGCGCCGTGGCGGGATGAAAGGACGCGACGCATTCCTCGAATGCCTGGTTAAAATTCGCATCGTCAGACAACAGCAAGCCGCCGCTCCGAATGTGCGAATAGCTGGCCTCAAATTCGAATTTCATGTGTTCGTACGTGTGACTGCTGTCGTGTATGAACATATCGATTTCGCCCAGCTCCGCTAGCAACCGCGGCAGCAGTACCGTTGAGTCGCCCAACAAAAGCGTCCAATCGGACCGTAAATATTCAGGAACGATCCATCCTGTCGACTTCCCTGGAGGCAGGTATTCACCATTGTCTATATCGATGGAATAGACGCGCCCTCTGGAATTCCGCCGGCAGGCCATCAGCAGATAAGTGGAGGATATACCGCTGGCCACCCCAGTCTCCACGATGAGGTCGGGCGCAGTGGCGCGGACGATAGCATATTGCAGAAGCACTTTCTTAGCGTACGGATCATTTCCGGGATGAGAGCCGGTTAGCAGAGACGGCGCGCATTTCTGTATGTATTGACCGAATTCCGGTTGACTAAAAGGTTCATTCAGGAATGTTCGCAGGGCGCGCGGGGTGGTATTCGTTACGGAAGCGAGAAACCGCTCGTCGATGCCCAGTAAATCGTGCATCAGGGCGTTCGCTGTGTACCGCGGGTGTCGGAAGGCCCGGCGAATGCGGCTCTTCAGGTTGCGGGTGAGCCATCTCATAATTTGTAAATGCGGTCCGTGGAGGCGAGTGGAATCCTGAGCGATGACATCAGCAACGGCCGGTAAACCAGCATGCGATCGTAAACCGTTGCCCGGAAGTCACCGTCTGGACTTCGTGCGTCATATCCGAGGGGAAGGCGATCAACAAACCAGCCGATCCTTCGAATGAGAAGGCGCATTTCTCCCATTGGGGACCTGGCAATAAGCCATAAAATGTAAGCGCGCCGCCGGTGTAGCCATCGGAGGACGGCTCTTTTGAACTCGCATTCAGGAAGATGACAGCGGAGACCTTGCGGTGAATGATTTCCGGGGGCGCGTCAGAATCAGCATCCTTGTGGATTTTGTAGAAAGCATTTTCGTCGTATCTTAGAAAATTCGGACCCTGGCACCCTGTCAGTGGAACGCGAAAGTGCTCCTCGAGGGTTGGCTTGACTTCCAAGATCCGGGTCTTGACTAAGTTCGACAGCGGTTTTTCCACGCTGACAGACAGCACCTTGCGCCAGGACTCGTCCAGCGCATCTTCCTCACCATCTTTTTTGGCAATTAGCGCTTTTCGCGGGGCTGCTTCGCGCATTTGCGCTGTAATATCGGCACACTCGCGGGAATCGAGGAAGTCAGTCTTTACAAACAGGCCAGCACTACGAAAAAAAAGATGAGAGGGCATGAACAGAATCGCATACTGCCCTAGTTTCCGTGTCCCAATTCATATGCACGTGTTGTTGTGGAGGACAAACGTCAGTGAGTTCGACTATGAGGGTAACCACCGCCATCCGTGGCGGCGGCATCATGGGCTATTGCATTCGTAATTTGACGCAAGTCGCCGTAGACTTGCAGTTGCGGCGGATTGTACGCCTTTTTGCTGACACGCTCATCCTTCTGTGATTTCATCCCCCGCACCCTCCCTGGACACGTTGACCGTAAGGCCTTCGTCATTGTGCACGAAGCAAAGAGAATTTTGCAACCAATAATTAAGGGCGCGGGCCCGGAGGTCAACGGCAAAGGCGAAGGGCTCAGAATTGGCCGGATGGGTGATTTTCTCGGGCATCACATACCGGGCAAGACCGGGTATTGGAACCATGGGCTTGATAGCTACTTTCACAAGGCGCTCCATCATGGGGGCCATAGGAACGCCGGTTTTGGGACGGCGAAGGACAGAGTGCGGCAATTCCTTGCGCATGGCTCGGCGGATCAGGTATTTGGAGCGGCACCACGGCAGTGCCGGAATACTCAGGAAATAGCGCAATAGGCGTAGATCGATGTAAGGATACCGCACCTCGAACCGGGTTAAGCCTGCGCCGGGGTCCAGCAGCTCAAAAATATCTTGCCACGCGCTGGAATGAAGCGATTCATAGCCGGAAGGACGCAGAGGATGAAGCAGAGGGGCCGCGGCAACAGTTTCGATAGACCGTTCCTGCAAATGCAGGCGCGACGCGAGCTCGGTGCGCAGCCAAGGGGGAAGAGACGGCTCGGGCGCGGACGGCGCGGCTGCGCCTAACTGCCTAATTCTGCGCGAAATCCGGCCCCAAAACGGAAGCCCGCGCTGCGAAGTCAGTGTGGACAGCGTGGCCTGCAACAAACGTGCGTATTGTCGGTCGCGCAACAACAGAAAAAAGAATGGCTTCCACTCAAATTGGAGTGCATTATCGGGGCCTTCTCCATAGAAAAAGACTCGGCTGAAAGATCCACCTCGGGCGAAGTCTCTTTGGAATGCCGGCAGCGTCCACGGGCAAATCCTCGGTTCCGGAGTATGGACGCGCGATTGCTCCCAATCAGGGTCGAACGATATATCTCCCCAATCGCAGTCGTTAATTTGAATTCCAAGTTTATTTGCGACTAAGCCGGCGTAGTGCCTTTCGCTGCCATCGACAGGATTGATTTTCGTGAAGGCCTGCACTTCGAAGCTAGGATTGCGCGCGTGCAATATGTCACGAGTCACCACGGCGAGGGTGGTCGAATCCAAACCACCGCTCATAAAGATGCCTACCTTATGGGTGCGGAGGCGGTCAGTGACCGCATCCCGCAGCAGTTCCTTGAACCGGTCGGTGTAATCGTCGGCGTGCCGATAGAAAACCGGTTCGTCGATCGGCATGGTCCAGTAGCGGTTTCTAGTGGTTGCGGCTTGCGACCAGCTGACGCGGTGCGCAGGTGGAAGACGCTGGATATCGGCGAAGGAGGTAGTCTCGGAATCCCGGTTATGTTCAAAGAGCAAGAAATCGGCGATCGCCAGATCGTTCAGCTTATCGGATACGGCGGGATGCTGGCGAATGCAGTCGAGGGTATTACTGAAGAGTACCAGTGACCCTAAGTGGGTGTAATAAAAAGGCTTGACGCCCATTTGATCGCGGACGCAAAAGAGGCGCCGCCGCGAGCCATCCCAAATACCAAAAGCGAAATCGCCCAGCAAATGCTCGACGCAGTCTGCACCCCAAACGTGATAGGCGCGCAAGATAAGCTCGGCATCGCTGACGCTTTCCGGCGGTGCGTGGCCCTGCAAACGCAATTCAGCAATCAGGTCGTGTTGAGCATCCACACGAGCGTCGGCGACAATCCAGACGTTTTCATCCAGTGAAAAGGGCTGATGGTTGATTTCCGAGTCGTTAGTGGTCGCAAACAGGGTGTGGCCGAAACCAACGCAGCCGTTATCGCCAATCCAAATATCGCTTGCGTCGGGGCCGCGAAAGGCCAGAAAATCCGTTAATCGTTGCAATAAACCGCGATCTACGGGAGCTCCGTCAAGGTTCAGAATACCGACAATACCGCTCATTCGGGTTTCACGCCGGCGCGGAGGGAGGCAGGGGCTTGGTCTCAATCAAACCTTGTTCGGAGAGTTTGTCGAGGAACTCTTCGAGATCTTTGCGCAGTTGCTCTGGCGAAACTTCGTATTCCTCTAAAAGTGAATCGTAGGCGGCCTGGATGGATTCGGCATCGGTCAGCGCAGTCCACATGCGGGTGCCGACCGGATCGAGACCCAAGTATAGCGACGTCTTCAGGTTGAGCAGGACGGACTCTTCTCCAACTGTTTGGAACATTACTTCGGGAGCGGCTACGACGTTCATTGAAAAGGAATAAGGCATAAATTATCTTTTTGCCTCGACAGCCATGATCGATGTGAACCGGTCGACCTCACCTCCAAGAATGACACAGCCGCCAAACAGAAGCCAAGCGTGGGCCTCCAAGCGGCTTTGTTCATCCTTGGCGACGCCAATTTGAATTGTCGCATGGTGGCCGGAACGCCCCAAAAGCACTTGCGCAGCGAGAGCCTGTGTCAGGCAGGTTGAGCCAGGAATACGACGGCTCACCGACGTCACTGCCCAGATTATTTGCGCCACGGGATGGCCGGCTGTGACCTTATGGCCCGCGCGCAAAACCAGACGCTGCACTGTCGCAAAAGGAAGCACCCGCAGTGCTATCCGGATTGCTCCCACCACCATTCCGGTCTGCAGAAAAAGCGACCGGCGTTGGGCGGACAGGTTCAGAAATCGCTTTAGCTCGCGCATACGGAGGCCTTGGCATCGGGTCGAGCTAGGTCCCTGAGAATTGCATCGCGAACTGATGGTAATGTGCTGACCTTCCGCGGATAGGCGAGCGTACTTATTTGCAGGTTGTGCACCAGCGCTGTGTTTTCGAGGAATTGGCGCCGCATGCGATCGGCGGAAACGATCACATAATTAAAAGTATTATTGATGAGCGTCACGAAAGCTTCTCTGGACGAGAGTGGAGCGATGCGGATGCCCGGCTCGCTGCCGGCACGAGGGCTTTCAATGGCGTAAACCGCCCGCACAGGTGCCGGCGTCGCGCATATCTTGTCTTCAGGCAGAGGAATCACCAGTTTACGCGCACGCGAGTTCATGGGTATACCCTTGCCTATCGGGCCCAGGAACCTGCGAGCCATCCCTGGAAAAAGTTTGATGCGAGGCGGCCCGGGATAGGCCAGCAGGCCAGCCGGACTCTCCCGCAACACGAGGAGGTCGTCGGTGAGCAGCCGATGCCCAGCGTGCAGAAAACATGCTGCGAGACTAGACTTACCAAAACCGCTGTCTCCCAATAACACCGCCACTTCGCCGTTTATTACCACACAGGTGGCATGCAAAGGCTCAAGTCCAATTTTTACCAGGGCAAAAGAAAGGGCCTGTCCCAGCAGGTAGACTTGGAAGGCCTCGCCTTGTGCTTCGTCGAAACGGCGGCAGGCGATGCGGCTGCCGTCTGAGGCTACCAAAAACTCCCCCAGCCCTTCCCAGCGCACATAACTCGATCCATCTTGCAAGTGCGCGTAGTCAAAAGGGGATAGCCGGTTCCGCTCAAGACGAACACCGTCAACGGCCGCCGAAAAAAACGAGGCCGCAGCTACCAAAACATCAATCCCTAAACCATTTGCGCTCGGATATTCAGGCAGCGACAGCTCGATTTGGCTGCGCAATAATGCCCCGTACACTCCGTAATGGTGAAACCTAGCAGACGTTTGGATGCTTGCCCAGTTGGCCCCTTCGGCGAGAGCATTTTCATCAACTATTCCTGTATGGGTATTCATAGTTGCTTCTTGCAGCCAAGCAGAAGGTATATCAAGTTAGCATGCTTCCCTTGCCGCAAGCAATTCAGGCACTGCTGCAGGTGATAATACCCCTCGTCTGTTCCGAGGGAAGCCTGCCAGCGTCCTCCACCGCCTGGCGCTCTAGCGCATTGGAATGTCTGTACCCAGATTTCCGCTTCGTAGGTGCGGTTCGTGCCAGTCGATGGGCAGGCGGCGTCACCGACAGGCATGTTGCGGCCATCGACGTTGTTCACGTAGCATAGATAAACCGCCATCATGAACTCTCACCGCTGTGACCTCCATTGAGTGGCCGGCTGGGTGCGTCGACGGGGCCAATATCATGACCGGACCCAAATCGTCGCAGCCACTTTCACCAGAGTGGCAAGTGATCCTGTGTTGCGCGCGCACCCGCCTGGTCCCGGCGTATGGTGACCGCTTGCGACAGATTCTGGCCGAACCAATCAATTGGCAGAATCTGATGTTGCTAGCCGCGCGCCATCATGTGGAATCTCTGCTGTACCACCATCTGACGGGCGCTTTTGGCCGCTTGATTCCCGACGAAACGCTGGCCAGTTTGATGGACGTCATGCGAATAGATGCTCGCCGCAATCTGATTTTGGCGGGCAATCTCATGTATCTGCGGAATCGATTTGAACGAGCTGGCCTGCAGGTCATTCCCTATAAGGGCCCTGCGCTGGCTTCGTTGGCGTATGGCAATTTTACCTTGCGGTCTTCGGAAGATCTCGATTTTATATTGCCGCAAGATCAAGTGATGCAGGCCTATGAAGTACTCGCGACGGCAGGATATTGGAGCGGTTTGAACCCCAAGGTGGCTCGTGACGCTCGCTTTCTTGCCAGCGGGCAGCCGGGTCAGTATTGCTTCTTTTCGGAAAGTCCGCGAGCGCTTGTCGAGTTACACACCGAAAAGACCATGAGATATTTTCCCGTTCCCATCGATTGGGACCAAGTACAGGGCCGTTTGCAGACCATTTCCGTCGGCGGCGTCGATCTGCGGACATTCTCGGTTGAGGACACACTGGTTTTGCTATCCGTGCACGGAGCAAAACATTTCTGGAGCCGCCTCGGCTGGATCTGCGATATCGCCGAAATCACGCAGGTTCCGCGCGGCGTAGATTGGAATCTGGCTGAAAATGTAGCGGAACGCTTAGGCTGCCGGCGGATGTTGCTGCTTGGGCTGTCGCTCGCAACAGATGTTCTCGATGCTTCGCTCCCGGCAGAGATACGCATGAAAATCGATGGCGACCGCGGAGTAGCGGCATTGAACCGAGATGTAAAGTCGGCGCTCTTCGGCGCTAATCCCGGATCCCGGAGCCTGCCAGGACGTTTGCGGTTCCGTGTGCAATCCCATGAAAGAATGGCGACGAGCCTGCGCCAGCTGGCACGTACGGCCACACGACCGACCGAGGACGACTTTCGAGCCGTCGCGTTGCCGGAATGGGCTTGGCTGCTCTATCGCGTCGTGCGCCCATTCCGCCTTCTGGCAAGCCATAAGCCGGCGGCCCAGCGCGAATCACTACTGGATTTGGGCTTTTTTCAAGCGACGCCAGACAACGCGGCCGAACGGATGCTGGAGATGGCAGAGCTGCAATCCAACGATGTGCTGTACGACCTGGGCTGTGGGGATGGACGAATTGTCGTGATGGCCGCACAGCGCTTCGGTATCCGCGCGGTAGGGATCGACATCGATGCGAAACTGATCGCCGAAGCGCGAGCGCATGCACGGCAGGGTGGAGTAACGCATCTTGTCGAATTCTGGAAGAAGGATGTTTGCACCACGGACATATCTCCGGCGACAGTGGTGACGCTGTATTTAAAGGATTCCGTAATTTTCGCGGTCTCCGAAAAACTACGGACGGAGCTGCGACCCGGCGCACGGGTCATATCGCGCAACGCTGTTATTCCCGGCTGGGGACCGCCCGACCGAACGGAATGGGTTAGCACTCGTTCCAGCGAACCATCGAAACTATGCGCTTGGCGCGTTCCGGGCCAACCGCCGGCTGACACACCTAATTCTCCAGCGTGAATCGTTTATACCGGCAACTCCGTTCTGGGGACCTGCGGCCCTTGGGCATGATCTCCGAGGTTATGCTAAGGTAACCATCGGCCGTAAAAGCGGTTCCGCGTTAGCACACGGGTAAGATTCGCCATGGCCATTCCCCCTCAGGCTTCCACCGAACAAGAGACCGCTCTCCCTGCGGAGCGCATTCCGACCATGGCGGAGATTTTTGGCCCTGGCGGGCTGCTCGAAAAGTGCATGCCCGCCGGTTACGAGCATCGCCGCTCGCAACTCGAGATGGCCGAGCTAGTGGACGAGGCGTTCCGCACCAAGCAGCACCTGCTGGTCGAGGCCGGGACCGGGCACCGGCAAAACGCTCGCCTATCTGATTCCCGCGATTCGCAGCGGGCGGCGCGTGGTCATCTCCACGGCCACGAAATCGCTCCAGGAACAGCTTTTGCAAAAGGACGTGCCCTTCGTGCAGAAGCATTTCGCGCCGGATTTGAAAGTAGCGGTGATGAAGGGCCGCGCGAATTTCTTGTGCCGGGCCAAAGCTGCACCAGATGGAAGGCCAGCCGGTGCTCAAGGGGCTGGAGGAGCTCGACTGGTTCACGCAAATTCGCGACTGGGAGCGGCTGACCGAAACCGGCGATCGCGCGGAACTGAGTTTTTTGCCCGACGGCGCCGAACTATGGGGCAGGCTCGATGCGCGCCGCGAAACCTGCACCGGGCAAAAATGCGCCGACTTCAACCGCTGCTTCATTACCGCCATGCACCAGCGCGCCGCCGAGGCCGACGTGATCATCGTCAACCATCATCTTTTTTTCGCCGACCTGGCGCTGCGGCAGGATGATTTCGGCAGCATCCTGCCGGAATATTCGGCGGTGATTTTCGACGAGGCGCACGAAATCGAGGACGTGGCCAGCGACTACTTCGGCCGGCAGGTGTCCAATTATCGTTTCGAAGAACTGGCGCGCGACGCCGAGCAGGCCGTGCGCGTCTCGCGGCAGGGCGGTCCGCCGCTTGCTGCGCCGCGTGTCGCGCCTGCGCGAACGGGCGCGCGAATTTTTCGAGGCGTTTCCCGCCGCGCGAGGGCCGCTCGCCTTTCGAGACCGCCGCGCGCGCCGCGTTCCTCGAACAGCACAGCACGGCCTACGAGGAGCTGCTTGCGGCGGTGAAGGCGCTCGAAACCGCCATCGCGGCGCTGCCGGCCAAGGCGGAGGAACTGGTGGCCATTGCGCGGCGCGCGGCCGAACTGCGCGGCGAAATCAAGTTCCTGCTCGAATCGAGCGAAAAAAATTACGTCTATTGGTTCGAACGGCGCAACAAGGGCGTGTTTCTTGCGGCGACGCCGATCGACGTCAGCGCCATTCTGCGCGAGCGGCTTTTCGAGGCCTTCGACACCGTGGTGCTCACTTCGGCGACGCTGGCCGTTGGCGGCCGCTTCGATTTCCTGAAGCAGCGGCTGGGCATTCACAGCGCACGCGAGCGCGTCCTGCCGCACGAGTTCGACTTCAAGCAGCCAGGCGATGCTGTACATGCCGGCCGGCTGCCCGACGTTCGCGATGCCGGCTTCGCCTGAAGGCGGCTGCAGGAGATTGCGGCACTGCTGGAATGCACCGAGGGCCGCGCGTTTTGCCTGTTCACGAGCTACAGCCAGATGAATCAGATTTTCGAGCTGGTGCGCGCCGAGGTCGCGCTTTCCGCTTGTTGCTGCAGGGCACGGCGCCGCGCACGGCGCTGCTGGAACGTTTCCGCGACCACGCCCGGCGCGGTGCTCTTCGCCACCTCAAGCTTCTGGCAGGGCGTGGACGTGCCCGGCGATCAGCTCTCCTGCGTGATCGTGGACCGTTTGCCGTTCGCCGTGCCTAGCGATCCGGTGGTGGCGGCGCGCGTGCGCGCGCTCAACGAGGATGGACGCAACGCCTTTGCCGAATATCAAGTGCCCGAGGCGGTGCTGGCGCTGAAGCAAGGCTTCGGCCGGCTGATCCGCACGCGCACCGACCGCGGCGTGCTGGCCATCCTCGATAACCGCATCCAGCGCATGCAGTATGGTAGAATTTTCATGGAGTCGCTGCCGGAGTACACCCTTACCCGGGACATCGCCGAAGTTCGGCGGTTCATGCAGGAACCGAAGACAAAATTGGCGCCACGGAACGGGTTGGTTCCGGGCGAGAGTTGCGACTAAGATCGCTCCGTTCACACAATCATGTTTCAAGTCAGCGTAGAAGAGACATTTTCCGCGGGGCACGCCCTGCGCGGATATAAGGGCAAGTGCGAGAATCCGCACGGCCACAACTATCGCGTGCGCGTCAACGTCGAAGGCGAACAACTCGATTCCATCGGCCTGCTGTAGATTTCTGCTCAAATGAAGCACATTTTGCGCGACCTGATCGGCGGCGTGGACCATAAATTTTTGAACGATCAGGCGCCATTCGATGCCATCAATCCATCGGCGGAAAACATGGCCAAGTTTTTCTACGACGAGACGTCCAAGCAGATGCGCCAGATGCCCAACGCGCCGCGCATCACCAGCATCACCGTGTGGGAGACCGACGAAACATCGGCGACCTATACGCCGGCTGAGAGGTGGCGTTGAATCGCATTTCGGTTGGTGCGGCGACAGTGCCTTTTGGAGTTGTTTGCCGGCCCCAGAACTGTGAACAGCTATGGGAATAACAAGCTGATTATGAGCCGGGCTTATCTATTGATTCTTGCGCCTGCCGCGGTCGTGGGCGTGTTCTACTTTCTTATTTTTCACAGCTTTGGAATGGCCATTCGCTCTGCGCCATTTTTGGGCACGCTGGGATTGTTGGTCGTGGCTGTGGTTCTGGTGCGGCATTACCAGGGCATTAAACCTGACAGGTCGCGCCGTCCGTAGATAGTTGCGGGCGGTTTAGGCGCGATTTCACGGGCGATTCACTCACGATTATGTGATGGTAAAGAGTAATGGTAATCAGCGAGATTTTTCATTCGATTCAAGGGGAAAGCACCTACGCGGGCTTGCCTTGCATCTTCGTGCGCCTTACCGGATGTAACCTGCGCTGCACGTGGTGCGACACCGCGTACGCCTTCCATGGCGGTGAGAAGATGAGCGTCCAGCAGGTGCTCGGACGTGTTGCGTGCCTCGCGGGTCGCCCGAGTGCTGAAAACGTTTCCGCCGCGACTACGGCAGAATCACCCGCAATCTCCGCGCCCGCCACACTCAGGTCCGCTTCACCCGGCGCCGCTACATCGGGCGCCGCGACGTCGCTGGTTGAACTGACGGGTGGCGAGCCATTGCTGCAGCCCGACACGGTGCCGCTCGCGGAGCGGCTGCTCGCGGCTGGTTACACCGTGCTTGTCGAGACCAGCGGCGAGCGCTGGGTGGGAACGCTGCCGCGCGAAGTCGTCAAAATCGTGGACGTGAAATGTCCTGATTCTGGCGAAGGAGGGACGTTCCGCCTGGACAATCTTGAGGCGCTGGACGGCAAGGACGAAGTCAAGTTCGTCATCTCCAGCCGGCGGGATTACGAGTTTGCACGCAGATTTGTGCGGCAGCACGGCCTCGCTTCCCGCGTCCGTCAGGTGCTGTTTTCACCCGTTTTTGCGGATCCCCTGGGAACCTGGCCGGGACTCGATCCGCGAATCCTGGCGGAGTGGATTCTGGCCGACCGGCTTCCGGTGCGCTTGGGCCTGCAGCTGCACAAATTCATCTGGGATCCGGCGACGCGAGGCGTATGAGCCTCGCCGCAGGACCTATCGCAGTGCTTTCGGCCACATCTGCCGAAACGGCCACAGGGTCACGAACGTCTAAATGACAGATCAGTTTGAGACGGAATTCACGCGGCGGGCAAAGGCCGTCGTTCTGGTCAGCGGCGGCATGGATTCCTGCGTCACCGCCGCCATCGCACGGCAAACGCACCGTGTGGCGTTTGTGCACGCCAGCTACGGGCAGCTCACCGAGCGCCGCGAACGGCAAGCCTTTGAGGCGATAGCTGATTTTTATGGCGTGCGGGAGCGGTTGGTCGTGAGCCTCGATTATTTCGCGCAGATCGGCGGATCGGCGCTGACCGATCGCGATCGCGGTGCCCAGGGAGCAATGGCCACGGCGCCCGGGGCCATTCCGCCGACTTATGTGCCGTTCCGCAACGCGCATTTCCTTTCGGTGGCCGTGAGTTGGGCGGAAGTGATCGGCGCCAGTGCGGTGTTCATCGGGGCGGTCGCGGAGGACAGTTCGGGCTACCCGGATTGCCGGCCGGAGTATTATCATGTGTTCGAAGAATTGGTGCGGGTCGGAACGCGGCCGGAAACGCAAATCCGCATAGCGACACCGGTGATCGGCATGCGCAAAAGCGAGATCGTGCGCCGCGGCATTGAACTGGCTGCGCCGCTGGGCCTGACCTGGTCGTGCTACCAGTTTGAAGATGTGGCGTGCGGCGTTTGCGATAGTTGCCGGTTGCGGCTCGCGGCCTTTGCCGAAGCTGGAATTGCCGACCCCATTCCCTACAGGTCTGCTCATCGGGACCAAATTGCGAGATAATGCGAGTCACGAGATACTCTGGACGACCCGGCGAGCCCGCCGGATTTGAGGAGGAAGTAATCATGAAGCGAGTCCAACCGATTCTGGCTGGCCACGATCATTGCGTGCGTGCTGTCCTCTGATGGCGGGTGTTGCCAGCAGTGCCGGCGCGCAAAATCAGGCTCCGGCGAAAGTTCATGGACGATCGTGGACAGCCGCTGGCAATCCATTCGCCGGGCATCGTGCTCACGTTCAAGAACAGCACAACCGGACCAGACATTTGAAGCCATGACCGACGCAGGCGGCCGATATGCGAAGGGCGGAATGCCGGCCGAGCAACTACTCGGTTACGTTGAAGCTCAAGGATAGGTTATTTACGAGATGGTCGCGGAACTGACGGCGGGCCAGGACACCGCGGTCGAACGTAAACTTCAAGGAATTGCAGGCGAAAGCAGGCGCCGGAGCAGGCAGAAGCGGAAAAGAAAGCCGCCGAGTCGCGAGCTAAGTTCGCCGCCATGAAGGGCCACTTTGACGCCGGCACCGCGGCGCTCGAACAGGCGAAGCAGCTGCGCGCGCAGATCGACAAGATGCCCAAGGACCAACAGGCCGCCGCGCAGGGCCAACTGCAGGACACCGCGGGCAAAGCGGTTTCCGAACTGCAGCAGGCCCTGGAAGGCACCGCTGATACCGACCCCAACCGTCACATCGTCTTGGCAAGGCTGGGCGACGCCTACGAGACCGACGCCAAGTACACCGAAGCGGCCGACGCGTACACGCAAGGCCGTGGCCCTCAAGCCCGATCCTGGCTACTACAACAACCTCGGCAACTGCCTGGCTCGAACCGGCAAGGTGGACGACGCCCTGGACCGCCTACCAAAAGGCCATTGAACTCGACCCCACCAATACCGCGATGTACTGGCGCAACTTCGCGGTCGGCCTGTACAACACCGGGCAGAATCAAGGAGTCGGTCGATCCGCTGCGCAAAGCGACCGAAGCCGATCCGAAAAACGCGCAAGCTTGGTATTTGCTGGGCGCGGCGCTGGTGAACACCATGGAGTTCAAGCAGGATGGCGACAAGTTGGTTCCGGTCTTGCAGCCGGGCACGATCGAAGCCTACCAGAAGTCGCATCGATCTCGATCCCAACGGCCCTTATGCGGCGCAGGCCAAGCAAGGCCTGGACGCGCTGCAGGCGATGGGCGTGGGCATCGACACCAAGGTGAATCAGCGCGCGCCCTCAACGCGCCGCCGAAAAAGAAGTAAGGACGCGCTCGCAGTCATTCCGGCACCTGTTCTATCGGAATCCCGCGAAAGCACTCGCGAAATTCGCGGGGCTTTCGTTTTTTAGCAGTGCGGATCGAAACTTTTGTGTCTTAGAAATGGATCAGCGTGCCCGTGATCTTGGTGCGTCGCAGCGCCCAGGAAAAGGCCGCGAGCGAGCAGGCAGCAGCACCATGGCGAAAAGCAGCAGCGCGCGTATCGCCGGCCACAAGGCGCCAACGACGCGTGGCCCAGAAGGCCGCGCGCATCCCTTCGAGCGAATAGGTCACCGGAATCAGCCGGGCGGCCCACTGCAACGGGCCGGCAGCACGCTCACCGGATACATGATCCCGCTCACCAAGTCCGGCCAGCCCGAGAAAAAACCATTTCACCGGATTGCCGCGTTTGAAGACCAACGTGTAGCTCGCCGACAGCACTCCCAGCCCGATAAAGGCCAGCACGGATGACGGCGAGCACCAGAGCGGCGCCGACCCAGTTCGCCTGCGCGGCTGGAAAACCAAACACCACGATGCCCCAGCCCAGATACACCACCGTTCGCAACGAGAGCAGCGCGAAGGGATAAAGCACCGAGCCCACCAGGATCACCGGCAGAGAAGTTTGCGTTACCAGCAGGTACTCGAGCGTGCCGTTTTGCCGCGCCTCGGCAAGCTCTGGTCGAAAGCGTTCAGCGCCACTCCCAGATAGTCGAAGAAGGCCACACCCACCAGCACGAAAGCGAAATAGCTTCCGCCTTGCGGCAGGGCGCCGCGCAGATGCGGGGTTTTCGATAAAGCGCGCCAAGTAATAGAAACGACGCCACGCCGAACAGCACGTTCAAAAAGCTGCAGCACGAAAACGACGCGATAGCTGCGCGCGACCGCCAGATCGCGCGAGAAAAGCGCCCAGATTTTTCGCCACATGGCAGATTCAGGATCATGCAGGCAGCGCCCAGCATGGCGGACCAGCGATTCGATGGATTGTTCGAGCGTATGCGCGCCGGCCGTCGGCTTTCAGCTCGCTCCGGCGTGTCGCAGGCGAGCAGTTGGCCGTCATGCAGCAGGGCGACGCGGCCGGCCAGTTGTTCGACTTCGGCGAGCGTGTGCGAGGCAAAAAGCAAAGTGGTGCCCTGCGCGGCTGGAAATTTCATCGCGCAGGAAGCGCCGAAATTCCGCAGCGGCCAGCGGATCGAGGCTGCGCGTCGGTTCGTCGAGAATGAGCACCGAGGGCCGGTGCAGCAGCGCGCGCGCGAGACCCAGCCGGTGTACGGTGCCGGTGGAAAATGTGCGCACCTGCAGATCCATGCAACGCGTTCAAATTGAGTAAGATCGGCGAGATGCGCGATGCGCTGGTCGGCTTGCCGCGAGGCTAATATTGTTGAGCGTGGCAAACAGGCGGAGATTTTCGCGGGCGCTCAGGCGCGCATAAAAACTGCCATCCGATGCGCCGTGGTAGCCGAGTTGCTGCCGCACGCGGAAGGGTTCGCGCACAACATCGGCGCCGCCCACCCAGGCGCGCCCGCGGGTCGGCAGCAAAAGCGTGGTCAGAATGCGCAGGAGGGTCGATTTGCCCGCGCCATTGGCGCCCACGAGCGCGACGATTTCGCCGGTTGCGACAGTCAAAGGAGACGCCGCGCAGAGCAGGCACCGTCGCGGGCATCAGCGGATGCAGCAGGACTCGCCAGCCGGCAAGCGCGGGCGGGAAGAATTTCTCCAGTTGCTCGACGCGCAGCGCTTCCGTAGTCACCTGCGTGTTTATACCGGACGAAGTGTGCCGGGGCAAGGCTCCGGACGAAATGTTTGCCAGCTGCTGCGTGTAGCCATCCTAAAAAATCGAACAACCAGTTTGACGATGAGCCTTCCGGGCAGGTTTTCTACCATTGCCCGTGGCGCCTCAGGCTGACTTCCCTCCGGCTACTGAAACCGGACCGGTCGGCGTTACAATGGTGCGCTTTATCGAGCGATAGGAGTCAGTGTTGGCCATCGAACGCGCTCTGATCAGCGTGTACGACAAGACAGGCGTCATCGAGTTTGCGCGTGCGCTGGCGGCGGCGGGAGCGGAGATCGTGTCGACCGGCGGCACGGCCAAGCTTTTGCGCGAGGCCGGATTGAAGGTTCGCGACGTAGCCGAATACCGGCTGGCCCGAAATGCTGGGAGGACGCGTAAAAACCCTGCACCCCAAGGTGCATGGCGGAATATTGTTCCGGCGCGACAATGAAGACGATATCGAACAGACGCGCGTGCATGAGGTGTTGGCCGTGGATGCGGTAGTGGTAAATTTGTATCCGTTTGAGGCGACTGCCGCGCGGCCGAGTGTCGGCGTCGAAGAGCTGATCGAGAATATTGATATCGGCGGTCCAGCGATGGTGCGCTCGGCGGCGAAAAATTTCGAAAGCGTGGCGGTGATCACCGATCCCGCCGATTATGCTGCACTTGCGGCGGAATTAACCGGGCAAAGCGACAAGCAACCTAGTGAAAAACCCGGTGGAAATCATAGTCCACAGAGCAGCAACTCGGGTGGAGCCTGGCGACCCGGCTGCGGCTCGCGCAGAAAGCATTCGCGGCGACGGCGCGCTATGACGAAGCAATCGCGAGGGAACTGCGGCGGGTGGCGAGCTGGGTTACGTTTGACGCTCGAGGAAGGTCCGGCGCGAATGCCGCGAAGGCGATTGCGAATCATGATTTCATCCCCTATTTCAAACATGGCGTCAAATACAACGTCCAAGGCGGAGTCAACAATTCTGCCAACCGCAGAGCTTATGCTGCCGCGATTGCACCTAACGCTCGCGCGCCATGCGGCGCTGCGCTACGGCGAAAATCCGCACCAGCAAGCGGCGCTGTATATTTCCGGCGGGCGCGCCGGCCTCCGGCCTGGCGGGCGCGCGGCAACTCCAGGGAAAGGAGCTTTCCTACAACAATCTGGTGGATCTGGACGCCGCCTGGGACCTTGGCGCAGGAATTTGCCGGCCCCGCGGCCGTGATCGTAAAACACAACAATCCCTGCGGCACGGCGGAGCAGCCGACGCTGGTCGAGGCGTACCGCCAGGCGCTGGCGTGCGATCCGGTTTCGGCTTTTGGCGGCGTGCTGGCGTTCAACCGGCCGCTCGACGGGGAAACGGCGGCGGAAGTGGGCAAACTTTTCGTGGAATGCATGGTGGCGCCCGGATATGTCGCAGCGGCGCGCGAAGCGCTCGGCGGCAAGAAGAATTTGCGCCTGATGGAAATTGCCGGCGAAAGCGGAGAGTCCAGCTGCGCGGGAGAGATGCCGGCGGAGATGTCTGCTGGAGTTGAAGCGCATTTCGGGAGGCGTTCTGGTGCAGGAGACCGGACCGCCACGTACTCGACCGGTGCGAACTTGAAGTCGTGACCAAGCGCCCGCCGACGAGCCAGGAACTCGAGTCGACTATGCTGTTCGCGTGGAAGGTGGCCAAGCACGTGAAATCGAATGCCATCGTGTTCGCGCGCGAAGGCCGAACGCGTGGGGATCGGCGCGGGGCAGATGAGCCGCGTGGATTCGGTGAAAATCGCGGTGATGAAGGCGCAGGAATCACTGAGCGGGAAGCGTAGTGGCCTCGGACGCATTTTTCCCGTTTCCCGATGGAGTCGAGGAGGCGGCGCGCGCGGGCGCCACGGCGGTGATTCAGCCGGGCGGTTCGGTGCGGGACGCGGATGTCATCGCGGCCGCGGACCGGCTGGGCCTGGCGATGGTATTTACGGGTGTGCGGCACTTCCGGCATTAAGGCGCCGCGTAACACACGCGCGGAGACGAGGCACCGTTCTCTCAAGGGGAAACTCGTGACGTAGAGGCTTTGTGGGGGTTCCGGGTTCGTGGGATAATTCAGACACGGAAGTCACCCGATGAGACACTCGATGAAAGCATCCGTCAGACAAGCTGCTGTTTTGCGAAGTTATGCTGCTCGCCTGCTGTACGTCTGTGTAGCGTTGCTTCCGGCTTCGAGCCAGGGATTTGCCTCCCGCATCGGCGTAACACACCCACGGCCCCACGGCCCGAGCGAGCAACTGCAGCGAAACGTGCCGCCTGCTGGTGCAGCAAGCTTGAGATGCCGATGGCCAGCGTGCCGAGGTCTACTACGATGTAACCATGGCGCACCTTTACGAAGTGGAATATGAAACTCGAGTCAAGAGCGACGATGCCAACCGAGCTATCGATTTCTACAAGAAGGCTTACGCGCTCGATCCGACACAGCCCGGTAATCGGAGAGCAGCTTGCGGAAATGTATTTCGTGGCGCAGCGCATGCGCGACGCGGTGACCGAGGCGCAGGAGATACTTCGGCGCGACCGTCGAATCTGCCGGCGCGGCGGCTGCTGGCGCGAATTTATATTCGCAGCCTGGGGATTTGTCGCAATCGGCTGAGGAGCAGGGCGCACGGTGGCGCTGGCGCTCGAGCAATTCGACCGAAATCGTGCGCCTCGATCCTACCGACACGGAATCGGCCTGTGGCTCGCGCGGCTCGAGCGTTTGACGGACAAGCGGACGAGGCGGAGACAGGTGCTGCGCGCAATTCTCGCGCGCGAACCCGACAATGAAGAGCGCGTTGCAGCAACTGACCCAACTGCTGCTGGACGCGAACAAATCCAACGAGGCTATCGACCTGCTGGAACAGGTCGCTGGCACGCGACGCCCAGCGCCGATCTTGTACGACCAGTTGGGCGACGCGTACACGCAACTGCACGACGCGAGCGATGCGGAGAAAGCGTATCGCAGCGCGGTCGAGCTCGAGCCCGACCAGGCCAGCCACCGGCAGGTCGCTGGCGCAATCGCTTTTCGATCAGGAGAAGTATCCCGAAGCAGCCGCCGAGTATCAGAAACTTGGCGGATGCGAACCGGACGACGCCAACAATCATTTGCGGCTGGCGGAGATCTACCGGCCGCTGCAGCAGTTCGATAAGGCGGAGCAGGAAGTGCTGCTGGCGAAGAAGCAGCGCTCCCGGGCAACCTGGAAGTGCTCTACAACGAGGCTGTCGATCTACGAGGCCGAGGAGCGTTACGACGACGCCATCCGGGTGCTTTCCGACGCCGTGGCCGGGGTGAAGGCGCAGGCCGAGGTCACGCCGGCGCGGCGCCGCACGCTGGCGATTCTCTACCAGCTTTTGGGCAATTCTACAAGGACGAGCAAAACTATACCGCGGCGATCAATACGTTTCGGGAGATGGTCAAGCTGGGCCCGGAAGAGGACCGGCGCGGAAGGCTGCTGATCATCGACAGCTATCGCGCGGATCGCGACTTCCCGCACGCCTTTGCGGAGGCGCGCAAGGGACTGGCGGACTATCCCCACGACCGCGGCTTGAGTATCGGCCAGGCGATGCTGTACGGCGAGAACAATCAGAGCGACTGAGGCCGACGCAGATTGCTGCGGCCGCTGCTTGAACAATTCGCCCGCCGACCTGGAGATCTATTTCGATCTCGCGCAAGTTTACGAGCAGGACCGGCGCTTCGCGGATGCCGAGCAGGCGGTGCACTCGCGCGAGAAAGCTTGCGCGAGCGCGCCGTCCGACCGCGAGACGGCCACGTTTTCTGCTGGGCGGAATCTACGCGCGCGAGAAGAAATACGACCAGGCCGAGCAGATGTTCAAGGGCGTGCTGGCGATCGATCCGCGAATGCGCCGGTGCTCAATTATTACGGCTACATGCTGGCGGACCGCGGAATGCGTCTGGACGAAGCGGTGGCTCTGGTACAGCGCGCGCTGGCCCAGGATCCCACCAATCCCGCTTATCTCGACAGCATCGGCTGGGCCTACTACAAGCAGAATAAGCTGGCCGAGGCGGAAGCTGCGTGCGCAAGGCCGTGACCGCGATCCCACGATCCCACCATGCTGGGCCATCTGGGCGACATTTTAGCCAAGGGCGGAAGCACGAGCTGGCCGCGGCGGAATGGGAAAAATCGCTGGCCGAATGGCATCGCATGGCGCCCGCGGATTTCGAAGCCGACAAAGTCGCCGAACTCGAACAAAAAATCTCAGCAACGTGAAGCGCCAGGTCGCGCAACAGAAATCCGCGTCGTCCAAGCCGCAGTAACGCCGCCGTGCAATGCTCTCGATTCGCGTGCCCGCATTTGCCAAGGTCAATCTGCGCCTGGACGTTCTGGGGCGCCGCCCGGACGGCTATCACGAACTGCGCACCATTTTCCAATCGCTGACGCTGCACGACACGCTGATGACTGCGGCGCACCAGAGATCCCGGGCATCGAACTGCGCGTTGCGGGCGACGCTGCGCTGGCGGCGAGCGACGCGCAGGAAAAATCTGGTGTGGCGCGCGCTCGACGCGGTGCAACGTGAATTCGCAAGACGAGGCGAGAAGCGCGGGCCGAGTCGAGCGGAGGGATACGCGTCGAGCTGCAAAAACGCATTCCGTCGGCCGGGGACTGGGCGGAGGCTCGAGCGACGCAGCGGCGGCGATGGTGGGATTGTTGCGTCTGACCGGCAGGAGCATTCCGCTGCCGCGGCTGCTGGAGATTGCGGCTGCGCTGGGCGCGGACGTGCCGTTTTTTCTGTTCGGCGGGCGGGCGCTGGGCGGGCCGCGGCGACGAGATTTATCCGCTGCCGGATTTGCCGCGCCGCACGGTGCTGGTGGTGTCGCCGCGCGACATAGCGGTGAGCACGCGCGAAGCGTATCGCGGCTGGACCGGCCTGGACTGCGAAAGCGCGGCACACGATTGACAAAGCAGGCTGCGGTATCTAAACTATGGAGTTTCTGCGCTCTATGCTGGAGCCCGCAGGGAGCCGGCCTCTCGAACGATTTCGAGGCGGCCGTTTTCCGGCGGCATCCGCGCCTGGGCCGTATCCGGCGCGAGTTGCTCGAGCAAGGAGCTGCGGAGGCCTCGCTGGCGGGTAGCGGTTCGGCGGTGTTTGGAATATTCCGAAACCCAGCGCAGGCGCGCCGAGCCGCCCAGAAGTTTCCGGAAGACCAGGTCTTCCTTTGCACGACGCTTTCGCGAAGGGCGTACACCCGCGCCTTGTGGGGTGCCGCCGGCGTATTTGCCGGAGCGCGATTAGCCTGTGATCCCGAGGTGACAGCCTTGACTGATGTTGATCAGCGACTCGGCCGACGAAAAGTTCAAGATTTTTGCGGGCAGCGCGTCCCCGGAGCTCGCCCAGCGGATTTGCAGCTATCTGGGCGTGGCGTCCGGGCCGCGCAAAGCTGGGCCGGTTCAGCGACGGGGAGATTTATTTTCAGATTCTGGAGAACGTGCGCGGCGCGGACGTTTTCGTGGTGCAGCCGTGTTCGAATCCGGTGGACAGTCACCTGCTCGAGCTGCTGCTGATGATCGACGCATTCAAGCGCGCGTCGGCCTGGCGGGTCACCGCGGTGGTTCCCTACTACGCGTACGCGCGGCAGGACCGCAAGGACAAGCCGCGCGTGCCGATTTCGGCGAAGCTGGTGGCCGACCTGCTGGAAACGGCCGGGGCGAGCCGCGCACTGACGCTGGATTTGCACGCGCCGCAGATTCAGGGCTATTTCAACGTGCCGGTGGATCACCTGTACGCTTCGCCGGTGCTGGTGGAGTATTTCAAGCACCGGAAGCTGGGGAACCTGACGGTGGTTTCGCCGGACGCGGGCGGCGTGGAGCGCGCGCGGGCCTTCGCGAAAAAGCTGGACGCGCCGCTGGCCATCGTGGATAAGCGCCGCGTGGACGTGGACGTCAGCGAAGTGATGCACCTGATCGGCGACGTGCGCGGCATGCCGGCGCTGATCATGGACGACATCATCGATACGGCGGGAACGCTGGTGAAGACGGCCGAGGCGCTGCTGAAGGAAGGCGCCACCGAGGTGTTCGCGGCCTGCACGCATCCGGTGCTTTCCGGCCCGGCGGTCGAGCGCATCTGCCGGTCGCCGATTACGGAAGTGGTGGTGACCGATTCGGTGCCGCTGTGCGACGGCGGCGCAAGAAGGTATCGAAGATCAAGGTGCTGAGCGTCGCCGAATTGCTCGCGCGCGGCATTCGGTCGATTCACGAAGAGACCTCGATCAGCGAGCTGTTCAAGTAGGTGTTGATCGCGCGAGCTGCGCGAAAGCGTGCAGACTGGCGCGGACATGCACCGCGACAAGCATAGGCAGGAGGAAAGACTATGGATCAGATCATTGTGGAAGCCACGCCGCGCGACGACCGCGGCAAAAATGCCGCGCGGCGCATGCGCGCGCGACCGGCAAGGTGCCCGGCCGTGCTCTATGGCGGCGGAAGAGGCGGTCACCGTCTCGCGTGAACACCAAGCAGTTGGGCGCGATTTTGCGCTCGGAGTCCGGGCACAACACGATTTTCAAGGTGAAGCTGCCGAGCGGCGAGCACACCGCGATCGTGAAGGACTGGCAGGTGGATCCGGTGGAAGGGTCGCTGCTGCACGTGGATCTGCTGCGCATCGCCATGGACGTGCGCATGCGCGTCAAGGTGCCGGTGCACACGTTCGGCGAGCCGCAGGGCGTGAAGCTGCAGGGCGGAATCTTCGAAATGGTCACGCGCGAAGTGGAGATCGAGTGCCTGCCCTCGGAGATTCCCAGCGAATTCCGCGTGGACATCAGCGAGCTGATGATCGGCAAGCAGCTGCGCGCCGGCGATTTGCCGCTCGACCCGGACAAGATAAGGCTGGTGACCGATCCGCAGCGCGTGCTCGCGCACGTGGTGGCGCTGCGCGTCGAGGAGGAGAAGCCGGCCGAAGCGGTGGCGCCGAAGCGGCGACTCCGGCCGAGCCCGAGGTCATCAAGAAGGGCAAGAAGGAAGCCGAAGAGGGCGAAGAAGGCGCCGCGGCCGAAGAGAAGCCCAAGAAGTAGACGCGCAGCTCAAGGAGTAGTCGCGCGCGGTACGCTGGCCGAACGGTGCTGCTTTGGCGGAGCTGGTTTCGGCACCGGTGCGGAACATGGAATCGCGAGCGCGATGCGCCTGATCGTGGGCCTCGGCAATCCGGGCATGGAGTATGCCTGGACGCCGCACAACCTGGGTTTCCTGGCGCGTGGACCAGTTGCCGAGCGCGCCGGCATTCGCGTGGAGCGGCCGGAGGCGAAGTCGCTGGTGGGCCTGGGGAAATCGCCGGACGCGAAGTGGCTCTGGCCAAGCCGCAGACGATGATGAATCTGAGCGGCCTGGCGGTGCGGGACCTGTTGGAGCGCTACGAGTGCGCGCCGGCGGATTTGATCGTGCTGTACGACGACGTGGCGCTGCCCTGGGGCATGCTGCGCATTCGCGAGCGCGGCACGGCGGGCGGCCACAACGGGCTGAAGTCGATGATCGGCGCGATCGGCACGCAGGAATTTTCGCGCGTGCGGATGGGCGTGCAGCCCGAGCATCCGGTGGGCGACCTGGCGGAATATGTGCTGCACCCGATGCGCAAGGCGGAACTGGAGATCGCCGCGGAGATGGCGGAGCAGGCGGCGGAAGCGGTGGAAGACATATTGACGCAGGGGACGGCGCAGGCGATGAACCGGTTCAACCGGCGCGATGTCCGCCCGGACGAAACCGAAAGCGAGCGAATAGCGAGAATCATAGCGAGCTAACGGACCCGCGGAGCGAGGATGCCGGAGCGCGAAACGAGGAAACATGGAAGAACGCCTGTACGACCTGATTTTTATCTGCATGCCGGCGACGCCGGAAGAGGAAATCACCAAGATTATCGGCATGCTCGAGCAGGCGGTCGCCGACACGGCGGCAAGATGGAGAAAATGGAGAAGTGGGGCACGCGGAAGATGGCCTATCGCGTGGCCAAGCAGCGCGAAGGCTATTACGTTTACATGGCGTTGCGCAGCGCGCAGGGCGAATTGATCAAGGAACTCGAGCGCCGGCTGAAAGTCTCCGACCCGGTGATCAAGTACATGACCGTGCGGCTGGACGAAGAGATCAAGCGGCAGCAGAAGCTGGTGGGACGGCGCGAACGGCGCGCCAAGCGGCGTCCGCGCAAGCCTGCGGGTGCGAGCGCGGGACCTGGCGCGGGTTCAACGCAGGGCACAGGACGTTCCGCGCGCGGCGCCTGGAGCGCCCGCAAGTGCCCCTGCGGCTCCTGCGGCGCTCCCGGACGAGCAAACGCCTCGCACCAGCTAAACACGTTAGTCGTGGATCATTGCCGGTCGGCGTGACCACGAACACATCGAAACACCGGCGCAACAGAAATAAGAGAGAAGAGGAGAATCATGAGCGAGCAACATATCGGCATCGCGAGTCGTCGCATCGGCGGGCCGCCATCGCGCGAAGGGCGTCCCTCAGGCCCGGGCCGGGAGGCGGCCCCGGCGGGCCGCGGCGCGGCAAGCGCCAATATTTCCGCAAGAAGAAGGTGTGCCGCTTCTGCGTGGAGAGAGTGGACTTCATCGACTACAAAAAGGTCGAGATGCTTCAGCCGTTCGTGCAGGACCGCGGAAAAATCATGCCCCGGCGCATGACCGGCACTTGCTCGCGGCACCAGCGCTGGCTGGGCGTGGCCATCAAGCGGGCGCGCAACATCGCGCTGCTGCCCTTTCACCGAACTATAGACCTGAGATTGTCTCGTCACGATTCCAGACAGAGGTGAACACTTATCGTCAGAGGAAGAAGCCATGGAAATTATTCTGCAGGAAGACATCGAAAAGCTGGGCACGCGCGGCGAAGTGGTAACGTCGCGGAGGGCTACGCGCGAAATTATCTGCTGCCGCGCAAACTGGCGCTGGAAGCTTCGCCGGGAACGTGAAGCGCCTGGAGAAGATTCGCGGCACGCTTGCCAAGCGCACTGCCACCGAACGCGAACAGGCGCAGAAGCAGGCGGAGTTGTTGAATGCCGTGACGGTCAAGTGTCGCGCAAAGCCGGCGAGACGGGCAACTATTCGGTTCGGTGACCGCGAGCGATCTGGCCGAGGCGCTGGCCGCACAGGGATTTGAAGTCGACAAGCGCCGCATACAGCTCGCCGAGCCCATCAAGCTCGTCGGCGAATACGCGGTGAATGTGAAGCTGGTTCACGACGTGACGGCGACATTCAAAGTCGTCGTTGCGCGCGAGGAATAGCTTCGGCCAGATTTGGTTCGGACGGAGACGGCCTCGCAGACCTGTCGGTCTCGCCTCTGCCGCACGACGATCATTCGCCAACGTAAAGATTTTTTCACTCCAGTTACCTCCTACACTGTGCACCGCGCGAAGTTTTTGCATTTTGCACCGGCATTATAGAAATTCACAGCTCGATTGCGTTGCGCCTGTTCAGATCACACCGCACAATCCATTGCCGCTGTACCTGCCAATCCGCAGGCGAGCCTCAGGGGCTAAGGAAAAGAGGCTTGCGCGGCACGAATTCCGCGCCAAAATAGCGCTGGCGAATAAATAGCGAATTAGTTCCTAATACATGCCTACCGAAACGACTCTCGAACGACCGTTGCCGCAGAACGTGGAAGCCGAGCGCAGCGTGCTCGGCGCGATTCTGCTCGATAACCACGCCCTGAACATGGCGATCGAAAAGCTGAAGCCCGAGGATTTCTTTCTCGATCAGCACCGGCGCATTTTCACCCACATGATCGTGCTGGGCGAGGCGCAGCAAGCCGATTGACCTGGTCACGCTGTGCGACCAGCTGCGGCGCAAGGGGGAGCTGGAGGCCGCAGGCGGAGCGGCGTATCTGGCGCAGCTGGTGGACGGGGTGCCGCGCGTATCGCATCTGGAGCACTACGCGCGCATCGTCAAGGAAAAATCATTGCTGCGCGGCCTGATTCACGCCACGCAGGCCATTCAGCAAACCGCGCTTGAGGCCGAAGAGGATCCGGACGCGATTCTGGACCAGCGCGGAGTCTTCCATCTTTCAGCTGGCGGAAGACCGCATGCGCGTGGGCCTGGTGCCCATGAAAGAGGTGGTTCGCGACAACATCGAGCGGCTCGAGCGAGTGATCACCGAGGGCAAGCGCATCACCGGCCTGGCTACCGGCTACTCGGACCTCGATAACCTGACTTCCGGTCTGCAGACATTCGGAACTGATCATCTTGGCGGCGCGGCCTTCGGTGGGCAAGACGGCACTGGCGCTGAACATCGCGGAAAATATGGCAGTGCAACAGACGCGCTCGGTGGCCATTTTCAGCCTGGAAATGTCGAAGGAATCGCTGCTGATGCGCCTGCTGGCTTCGCATGGCGCAGATCGATGCGCATAAATTCCGTACCGGACGCTTGGCGCGCGAAGACTGGAAGCCGATGACCCAAACGCTGGCGCAACTGTCGGAGGCGCCGCTATGGATCGACGATTCGGGATCGGCGACAGTGACTGAAATCGGCGCGAAAGCGCGGCGGCTCAAGCGCGACCGCGGGCTTGCAGCTGGTGATCGTGGATTACCTGCAACTGATTGCCGCGCGCGGACGATTTTCGAACCGCAACGAAGAGGTTTCCAGCATCACGCGCGGACTGAAAGGTCTGGCCAAGGAACTGAAGGTTCCGGTGATCGTGCTCAGCCAGCTTACGCGCGCTCCCGAACGCGAGGACGCGCAGCCCGCAACTCGCCGATCTGCGCGAATCGGGCGCGATCGAGCAGGACGCCGACGTGGTGCTGTTTATTCACCGTCCCAATCTGTTCAAGAAGAAAGGCGAAGTCACCGAAGAGGAGCGCGCACAGACGGAATTGATCATCGCCAAGCAGCGGAATGGGCCCGTGGACAGACTTCCCTTCGTTTTCCTGGGAAAGTTCACGCGATTCGAGCAGGCCGCGCCCGGAAGCTGGATTTCCACGGAAGACTGAGCGGCAAAAAGCGCAAGAGTGCATTAGCAGGGCATTGGCGACGAAAGTCCCGAACCATCGGTCCGCGACCTGTCACTCGAACCGTATCACACCTGCAAAATATCGTCCGGCCTGGCAACCAATTCGTACAGTACAGGATTCACGAAGAAACCCAGCAGCAGCCGCGACATCAAACCCGCCACAATGACAATCGCAAATGGCTTCTGGGTGTCCGAACCGACTCCGGTGGAAAGCGCCGCCGGCAGCAATCCCAGGCAGGCGACGAGTGCCGTCATCATGATTGGACGCAGGCGCAATAGCGACGCCTCACGTGTGGCTTTGCGAACGCTCATTTGTTCCAGCCGCAGCTTATTGATATACGAAACCAAGATTACGGCGGTTTCGACAGACACGCCCATCAGCGCGATCAAACCCAGTATCGAGCTGACACTAAAAGGAGTGTGCGTAAGCTTGAGGGCGATCAATGCGCCCACCGGCTCGGTCATCACCACGCCAATCGCAATGCTCAGCGGGAATTTAAAGTTACCGTAGAGCGCGAAAAGAATCATGAAGATCAGCAACACGGCGAGTGGGCCAATGATTGCCAGCTGTTGGCGCGCAGCTACGTACTCGCTGTATTCGCCTCCCCAGTCAAGAGTGTAGCCCTGCGGCAATTTCACGGAAGCCTGCACGGCCTTCTGCGCGTCCCCCACCGCGCGTGCCAGGTCGCGCCCCTCAATGCTGAATTGCACGCCGATATATCGTGAATTGTTTTCCCGGTAGATAAAGGAAGCGCCATTCCCCTGATGAATGTTCGCCAGCTCCGACATGGGCACCTGTGTGCCTCCGGAAGTGGGCACCAGCAAATTGGCGATTTCGTTGCGCGCTCGAGCGGTACTCCGGTTTCATGCGCACGACAAGATCGAACACCTGCTCGCCCTGAATCACCTGGGTGGCGGCCTGTCCTCCCACCGCGGCCTGCACCACAGCTTCGACATCGGCGACATTAATACCGTAGCGTGCAGTCTTTTGCCGGTCGACATCAATCAGCAGGCTGGGCTGTCCTAGTTCGCGCACCACCGTCAGCTCGGTGAATCCGGGAACCTGCGCCAGGACGCGCTTGATCTCGACCGCCTTGTCCTCGAGCACCTGTAAATCAGAACCGTAAATCTTTACCGCCAGCGCGCTTTTCAACCCCGTCAAAGCCTCGTCCACCGCATCTTCGGCCGGCTGCGTGAAATTGAAGATGACGCCAGGATAGGCATCGAGTTTCTTTTGAAGATCGGCTGTTAGCGCCGCCTTATTCTTTAGGGCCCCTTGCCAGGCGCTGTCTTTGTACGGCTTGAGCCCAACATAGAACTCGCAGTTGAAAAATCCCGTGGGATCGGTGCCGTCATCGGGGCGCCCCAGCTCGGAACCAACTTCGGTAACCTCGGGATAGGACATCAGGATGGCGCGAATCTGGGGAGCAAACTTGGCCGCCTCCTCAAATGAAATTGTATACGGCATGGTCGCACGAACCCACAGCGCGCCCTCGTCCAGGTGCGGCATAAATTCACCGCCGATAAACGGTACGAGAAGCAGTGTCGCACCAAAAATCAACGTGGCGACGACCAGCGTGATTTTCCGATGATCCAGGCACCAGTCGAGCTGGCCGGCGTACATGCGCTTAACCCACTCGTAAGGGCGGTTGACAACCTCTTTAACACCATTTTTAAACCAGTACGAGGCGAGCACCGGTACCAGCGTGAGGGTAAAGATGAGCGCGCCCAGAAGAGCGTAAGCCATGGTTTCGGCCATGGGATGAAACAACTTACCCGACGGTCCGCTGAGGGCGTAGATCGGAAGGTATCCGGCAAGAATGACCGCCACCGAGTAGAAGATCGGGCGGTCGACGTCGCGGGCGGCCGTGAGAATGACGTCGTGCAGCTTATAGTCCTGTCCCGTTCGCTCGGCGAGTTCGCGATAGATGTTTTCCATCATCACCACCGTCCCGTCGATGATGATGCCGAAATCAATGGCGCCAATCGATAGCAGGTTGGCGGGGACGCTGCGGGCGTGCAAAAAGATGAACGCAAAAAGCAGGCCTAAAGGAATCGTCAGCGCCACAATGACCGCGGCCCGCATACTGACGAGGAAAAAAATCAAGACAATGAAAACGAGAACCATCCCTCGCTCGAGGTTCGCCTCCACCGTATCGGTGGTCACGCGAACGAGGTCGCTGCGATCATAGAAAGGCCGGATCTTGACGTCTGGCGGAAGAATACCGTGATTAAGCTGCTGGGTTTTCTGTTCAACGCCCGCGAGCACGCGCTGCGTCTGCTCGCCCGTGAGCATTAAAATCACACCTTCTACAGCATCGTCATTCTTTTCGAAACCGAATTCACCCAGACGGGGTGCGTTGCCGATGCCCACAGTGCCGATGTCGCGAATACGCACCGGCGTCCCGTTATTGTTTCCCACGACGATGTTGCCGATATCTTCGGTATTGGTCACCAGGCCCAAACCACGCACGTAGAAAAACTGGCCCCCCTGCGAATAGAAGCCGCCTCCGGCGTTGGCATTGTTGGCTTGTAGTGCGCTAACGACCTGCGCCACCGGGATGTGGTAATTGTAAATTTTCGCGGGATCGAGCAGCACCTGGTACTGCATAACGGTGCCGCCAAATCCGGAATCGTCCGCCACTCCCGGCACGGACTTGTAGGCGCGCTCAATAACCCAGTCTTCGAATGTCTTGAGCTCCTGCGGACTGCGATCGGGACTCTCGATGACGTAGCGATACACCAGCCCGGAAGGGCTGGAAAGCGGCGCGAGGCTTGGTGTCACCCCGGAGGGTAATGTGGCGTCCGCCAGCCGCTCGAAAACCACCTGCCGTGCGAAATAGTTGTCGGTGCTTTCCTGGAACGTCATGATGACGTCGGATAGACCATAAAGTGAGATGGACCGCATGACCTCCATGTGCGGCACACCATTCATCTGCAGCTCGAGAGGCAGCGTAACCAGCCGCTCGACTTCCTCCGCCGCATGCCCGGGCCATTGCGTGATGATTTCGACGATGGGTGGAGAAAGGTCGGGGTAAGCATCGACGGGCATGCGCTGAAATGACAGGGCACCGGCGACGATGACGAGCAGCGTCATCATCAGCACCAGAAAACGCTGCCGGAGAGCAAATTGGACGACGTGGTGAATCATGGATTGTTAATCATTGGGGTTGCCAATCACTTATTCGCGCATGCATCGTGCGCATAAATCCTATGCGTCAGCGCTGCAGCGAGTTCTGGAATTGCAAGAACAGGCTTCCGTCTCCCACGACGTGATCACCGGACTGTACGCCGGTAAGGACTTGAATTTTTCCGTTCTGACTTTCGCCTAGCGACACCTGGCGCCGGGCAAACTGGTTGGCGCCGGTTTGCATGTAGACGTAGGGCATGTTTTGGGCGTCGCGCAGCACCGCTGCATCCGGTACGGTCAGGGCCCTGGGAATCGCGCCCGCTCGAACATCAACGGTCACGTACATCGCTCGTCTCAAGCGCTCGCCAGGATTAGCGGCCTCAATGCGAGCCTGGAGGGTTCGCGTGGTGGGATCAAGCCCTGGAGCTAGATATTGAATTTTGCCGTGTATCTGCCCCGGATAAGCCTCGTCTTCAATGGTGACATCGTCGCCGACATGCACGTAAGCGAGGTCATTTTGATAGACATTGGCGAGAATCCACACCGTGCTCATATCCGACAAGGTGAAGCATTGGACGGCCCCGGGTGCGAGCAATTGCCCGGGAGAGCACTGCCGGTCAACTACTTCACCGGCAACGGGCGCAAGCAGTGGGACCTCGGCCGACGGAGGTTTATCGATCAGGGTCTCTGGATCGGAAAGGCCCAGAATGCGCAGGGCGTCCGCGCTGGCTTCCAGATCGGCCTGCGCCTGGCTCCGGGTCGATTGCGCCTGTTCGAGGTCCGCCTGGGCGATGGCGTGATGCGCATATAGATCCTGTGCGCGCTTGTAGGATTTATCCGCGAGATCGAAGGCATCGCGCGCTTTGATATAACCGGAGCGCAGCAGCGAATAATCGGGGCTCGCAATGTAAAGCATCGGCTGGCCCGCGACCACGTGCTCGCCGGGAGCGACCATAATGCGGCTGACCGGGCCGCCCACCTGCGAGATCACCGGTGTAGTCTTGAATGCGTTGTAGTCAACCGAGCCGGTGAGGCGCAACGTCCTCACCAAAGGCGCGGGGGTGACGGTAACAATTTGAATGTGCGACATCTGGTCGGCCGGCAAGGAAAACAACTCCGCCTGCGCTTGCGGGCTTTCCGTCGTGGAAAACGAGGTAAGTTGGCCGACTTTTTCGCCGCCACATCCGGCGATTCCGCATGCGATGGCCAGCGCAACAGCAAACAACGGTCCGTACACCCGAGGGTGCATCAATGGCTGGCGTTCGTGCCGGCCGCCGAAACTCGGTGAAGAATTCGGCGAGAAATGAAGATTGCCCGTGCCGCGGCGCCCGGTCATGGCAGGCTCCTGGTACCGACCGCCTGGCGCATTTGTTCGACGGCCAGCATGTATTGAGCAAGCGCTTGGTGGTAACCAAGCTCGGTGGCGCGGTAACTGCGCTCCGCGTCCAGGTAATCGAGAAGGCTGGCCGCACCACGCTGGTAGGCATACTGGCTGATGTCGCGCGAGTCCTCGGCTTGTTTCAAATATCCAGAGGTGTAGAGATTCACGACCTCGTCGTTCGAGCGCAGGTTTTCGTACGCATTGACCACGTCGGTGAGTACGCCCTCGGAAGCCACCGACTGATTTTCCTGGGCTTGGGTAATGGCGAATTGAGTGCGCGCGATTTCACCCTGGTTACGCTCAAAGATCGGAAGAGGGATGCTGAAAAATACGGAGGCGGTGTTGTCACCAGCGGCGCGGGAGTAATCGAGGCTGGTGCTCAAATCGTGCTTGGCATTGGCGCGCGCCAGGGAATACTGGCTTTGTGCCGCCGTTATCCCGAGTTGCGCGGCGCGAAGATCGGGCCGGCTGCGCAAGGCCAGCATTTTTAGATCGTCCTCGTTCAATTTCATCTGCTGGTAGTCCAGCTCCCCATCCACATCGTAGTTTTCCGGCACCGACTCGAAGCCAAGCAGTTGGCGCAGGCCGAAGAGGGCCTGGGCCTTGGCCAGCTCCGCGGCACTTAAATCCATCTGGAACTGGAGCATCTGCAGCTTGATCTTTAACAGGTCGCCTTCGCTCGTAGCGCCAGCCTGGTACTTGGCCTCGCTGATTTCCATGGACTGCTGAAAGCTATCGAGATCGGTGCGCGCGAGCTCGAGGTTGGCCTTGGCGAGAAGAGCGCCGATAAACTCCTGCGCCACGCTTGCAGTGACCGTGCGCTCGTTGTCCGCCACCGTAGCCGTAGTGACCGCAGTCTGGTCGCGAGCCGCGTCCAAACGGCGCTGGCGTTTTTTTCCGCGCTCGATCAGATAGCCGATGCCCACGTCAAATTGCGCATTATTTTTGAGGTAATCGGCCGAAAATACCTGCGGTGAAAAAAATGGCAAGAATTGAGCGTCCCAGCTGATGTCTGGGTTCGGGCGCAAGAAGGCGGTGGTCTCCTGGGCCCGGTTTTGGTCGATCATCGTGCGGGCAGCGAGCAGTGTGTGGTTGTGTAACAGCGCCAGCTCGATGGCCCGGTCCAGCGTGACGTGTGCTGCAGGCGGTGGCTGAGGCGGGCGAGGCGGCAGCATGGGAGTAGGCGGAACCGGAGGAGGAGGGCCTGCGGGAGGCGTCGCCTGCGGCTGCGGAGGCGCCAACGGCTGATTCGGGGGCGCCGCGGGAGCGGGGTTCTGTCCAGCCGCCGTCAGCGACAAGCCCACGCAAACGGCCATAGCCGCGACAATAATCCGTCCCGTGCACCGGGATCTAAAACCCGCCAAATCATCACGGACTCTGCAGCAAGCACTGCGATGAGGACCCATCGTCAACCCATTTCCCTCCCAGCTAAACGGGGAGGCGTGAAAAGCTGAAGCGTTTGCGGAATGCGGAGCTGGCAAGCCACGCGTATACGGCGGCTTATTGCGGGAAGGGCGTTCCCGGAGCGCCACAAAAGCGCTGCTACTCCTGGAATCAATCGCTCAGAAAACGGGAGGGGCGCGCGAGACGAATAGCGGCGAACGAAAATCGGAGACGAACAGCGGCTCCTGCGGTGCGGCTAGCAATCCAAGCCGCTCGGGCGCGGCTACCGGCGGACCACCCGCCGCCGATTCTGCCACCTGTTGCCCTAGATGACATATCGGGCAAAGCGGATTGGCGGCACATTCGTGATGTTGCCACGCCTCGCAAGCCTCACCGGCAGCGGTGCCAAATAGAAGTAATGCAAAAATTGCCGCGGCAACAGCGAGACTACGAACTGGTTTGCGCAGGGGCATCCTTTGGACGGGATAAAGCTACCACAAAACTCAGACGCCGCACGGGGGCATTTGGTTGCGTTTCCATAGCCGGAATCGCTCGGCTGAACAAGCGGCGCATCCGTATATATGTCGTTTCACGTCCTGTTAGACGGCCACCTACCTCATAAGTGAGCCGGCGTCAGTGGTGTGCCCCGACGATGTTTACCATACGGCGCGCGCTGCCGCTGCCCAGATTTTGCCGCTGCCCATTTTTGGATTACTCTCGACGGGCCGAAATGCAGCGCGGAATTCAATTCGACGGCCGTCCAGTATGGGCCGAAATTCGTTTGAGCGCTCTAGCGCATAATTTACGGGCCATCCGTCGGCATGTGCATGCTGCAAATGCGGAGGGCGTTCCTGAGAGCGGAAGGCCTCGTAGTGTCCCCGCGAAACTGCTAGCGGTGGTGAAGGGTAACGCGTATGGCCACGGTGCAGTGCCGGTAGCGACCGCTCTGTCCCGCGCCGGCGCCGACTGGTTTGGGGTCACTTGCACCGCCGAAGGCAGGGAGTTGCGAGAAGGCGGCATCCGCGAGCCGGTTTTGGTATTGACCGGGTTTTGGCCCGGCGAGGAGAAGCGCCTCCTGCGCCATCGACTCACGCCAGCAGTCACCCGCTGTGAGCAATTGCTGCTACTTGAGCGGGCGGCTGCTCGCGCGCGCCGGCGCAGAGTCCCCTTTCATCTCAAGGTGGAGACGGGCATGAACCGCTTGGGTGTCGCGGCGGCCGAGTTGCCGGCTTTCGCACGCACGCTGGCACGATGCCCACATCTGTATTTCGAGGGTATCTTCACGCACTTTGCCTCCTCGGAAATATTCAGCAATCAGCAAACCGAAGAGCAACTCGCAGTCTTTCAGGAAGTGTTAAAGCGCATGCAGGCGCTGCGGCTATCCGCGCCGCTCGTGCACTTGGCTAACAGCGCGGCTGTCGCTTTGCGCCCCGATACCTGGGCCACCATGGTACGGCCCGGGCTGGTGCTTTATGGATACCACCAAAGTTACGATCCGCCGGAACGTACCGCCGCTGCCGATACTACGTTGCCCCTGCGGCCCGCGCTGGCTTTGCGCTCGCGCCTCATTTCCCTGCGGGACGTCGGCGCAGGCCAGGGCGTAGGCTATAACCACCGCTGGGTGGCACAGCGTCCATCGCGGATTGCGGTCATCTCAGCTGGGTATGCCGACGGGGTGCCCCGCGCCCTTACGAATCGCGGCCGGGTGATCATTCGAGGAAAATTTGCACCGCTGGTCGGTACGATATCGATGGACCTAATCACCGCTGATGTCACCGAGATCCCCGAGGCCCGCTTGGGCGATGTCGCGACGATTTACGGGGCTGACGGCAAAGCCTCGCAATACGTATCCGCAGTGGCGCAGCAAGTGGGCACCGTGACTTCGGATTTATGTTGTGCGCTGGGAAAACGTGTTCCGCGCTTTTATCTGCCCTAGCCGACGCTAAGCGATCCCCAGATTACAGTTGTATAGCTTGTCCGCACCGAGTGGCTCCCGCGCGGTCCTGAATCGTCCGTCTTAGGCTTGACGGGGCTTGACTCCAGTGCTGACGCTTGACTCCAGTGCTAGAATGCACTGCAGTGGCGGTCGGAGAGCGTTTTCCTCGTTCTGGCGCCATATCCGGGGCCATTCATTATTATTGATCGTTACCGGAATTCATTTTCACTAAGCGATGTACGTTCATAGATGAACATCTATTCTAAAACTATCTATTCTCATTCTGTGAGGTCTTCTCATGCCACGCCCTTATGTCCGGCCCTCGCAAGGTCCCGGAGAGACTTCTCCGGGGCCCGTTCCAATCCGTACCGCAGCAGAAACCGCCATCCACACCGCTAAAGCGCCAAGAGACGTTCGTTTCGGTACTTGGTGGGATCAGTTTACAGTGAGGCTGATTTTCTCCACCGCTTGCGTAGCTACCGGCTATCATTTCCACCCCTTTGGCCTCGCGCCGGCGGCCGCTGCCATTGTCGGTCTCCTTTTTTCGATTGCGGTTTTCCTGTTTGAGATTCGCTTGCAGCGGGCGAGCTTGCGGCGCCTGATCGGCGCTGCTGTGGGATCGATCTTGGGCATCCTCGGTGCGTACCTGATGGGACTGGTTCTTGCACGCACGTCGATTCCCGAGGGTTCTCGATCGTTTCTCGGGGTTTCTCTGATGCTGGTGATGACTTATATCGGCCTGGTGATCGGAGCGAACAAGGGCGACATGCTGAATTTGCAGGCCCTTGGCGGGCTGTTTGGCAGCGAACAGAGCGTCCGCCGGCAGCCAAAGGTGTTCGACACCAGCGTGATCATTGACGGCCGCGTGGCCGATATTTGCGAGGCGCATTTCCTCGATGGCGTTTTGCTGCTTCCGCAATTCGTGCTGCGCGAACTGCAGCTTGTGGCCGACTCATCGGACAGCCTGAAGCGGCAGCGGGGGCGGCGTGGCCTGGAAGTGCTGCAGCGAATCCAGAAAATGGCGCACCTCGAGGTGGAGATCACCGAAGAGGATTACCCCCAGATTCCTGAAGTGGATCTCAAGCTCATCGAGATGGCCAAGCGTTACGATGCGAAGATCGTGACCAACGATTACAACCTGAACAAAGTGGCGACACTTCAAGGCATCGACGTGCTCAATGTCAACCAGTTGGCCAATGCCCTGAAGCCCGTGGTGTTGCCCGGAGAATCCATGCGCGTGTTCATCCTGCGCGAGGGCAAGGAATACAATCAGGGTGTCGCTTACCTTGATGACGGCACGATGGTTGTAGTAGACGGTGGTCGTAAAGCCATCAATAAAACGGTCGACATTACCGTGACATCCGTTCATCAAACCACTGCGGGCAAAATGATTTTTGGACGCTATGACGATCGCGGCGACCTGTCGCGGCATGCTGCAACACCAGGCAGCGACAACGCGTCCCGCCTCGCGAACAGCGCTGGCGCAGGAATACCGGGGCAATCGCCGATGATCGAACAGCTCCCCCGTGTCGCCCCGGATCCAACGAATTCTTGAGCGAGCGCGAGAAGATCTGCACCTCACATCTTCTGGAGCTTTGTTCTTAGCACGCAAGCCAGCGTCTCGATGCGCCACACCCTTCGCTTAATCCGCGTATACAACATATACAGCAGCCGCTAATCTCCGCAGGGACCGCCCGCAGGTACCGCCCACAGGCACCATTTGATGATAAACTTCTGACCCCTTTTCCCGCGGTTACCCGCTCCGGGGTGAAGCGCCCGGAAGAGCCCTGGATGAATACAACGATGCCTCGCACAATCGCCATTTTGCCCGCCGCTGGATTCGGCACCCGCATGGGCGCCGATTCGCGCAAGCAGTTTCGATTGCTCGATGGGGTGCCAGTTATCGTCTTCACGTTGCGGCGGCTGGCCGCATGCCGCGCGATCGACGAGTTCCTGATTGCCACACGCTCGGAAGAGATGGACGCCCTCTCCACGCGGATTGGAGAAGAGCGGCTGGGACGCCCGGTGCGTGTCGTGCGCGGAGGCGACACCCGGCAGCAGTCCGTGGAAAACGCTCTGTCCCAGGTGGGCAGCGACACTGGAGTGGTATTGGTGCACGATGCGGTTCGTCCACTGGTGACACGCGAACAGGTGGATCGTGTGATCGCGGAGGCTAAGCTGCGCGGGGCCGTCATCCTCGGGATTCCGGCCATGGACACGGTGAAGGAAGTGAAACGCGCCAGCCTCCCGGGCGATGTGGCGCTTATCACCGCTACGATCCCACGGGAACGCGTGGTCCTCGCGCAAACCCCGCAGGCATTCGATGCGGCGCTCCTCCGCTCTGCCTTTGCGCAGGCGGCGGCGGACGGCGTCACGGCATCCGACGAGGCAGGCCTGATCGAGCGCCTGGGCCACGATGTTTACGTGGTGCTGGGATCCGAGCGCAATTTGAAGATTACCCGTCCCGGCGATCTGGCGCTTGCCGAGTTTTATCTCGCCGAGGAACGCGCCGGCCGATGAACCGCTCCGGCATCGGATACGATCTGCACCGCTTGGTGGCTGGCCGTAAGTTGATCCTGGGCGGTGTGCATGTGCCTTTCGAAAAGGGTCCAGCCGGGCACTCCGATGGCGACGTGTTGACGCACGCCATTTGTGACGCGCTGTTTGGCGCGGCTGGACTCGGCGACATTGGCACCCATTTTCCCGATACCGATCCGCAATGGAAGGATGCGGCCAGTTTGCGATTCCTGGAAAGAGCGCGAATGCTTCTGGACGATCGCAGCCTGCGAATCGTGCACATCGACGCCACGGTCATCAGTGAACGACCGAAGCTCGTTCCCCACTTTCCAGCCATGCGACAAGCATTGGCAGCCGCGTTGCGCATCGATATCGCGTCCATCAATCTGAAAGCGAAAACAAACGAAGGCGTCGATGCCGTCGGCCGTGGCGAGGCCATTGCCGCACAAGCGATTGCCACGCTGGAACAGTAGCGCTCGATCGGTCATCCGCACACACACTCCACACGCTATGGACAAAATTACTGGAATCCACGCCGTACGCGAAGCTTTGATCGCCGGACAGCCTTTACAGACGGTGATCGTAGGGCGTGGACGCCATGGGGGACGGCTGGATGAAATTGTCCAGTTGGCCAGGCATGCCGGAGTGCCCGTGCGGTTTGAAGAGCGCGCGCAACTCGATCGCGCCGCAGGAACGCGCGAGCATCAAGGCGTGGTGGCGCTGGTTTCCGCTCGTGCGTCCACCTCGCTCGAAGGACTGCTCGCGAGCAGGAATTCCGCCGCGCAGCCGGGGTTGCTGGTGTTGCTCGATGGCGTCGAGGACCCGCAGAACCTCGGAGCCATTATCCGCACGGCACTGGCCGCCGGCGCGAGTGGCGTAATTATCCCCGAGCGGCGTTCCGCGGGTTTGACCGAAGCAGCGTCGCGCGCTTCGGCAGGAGCCGTCGCGCACCTGCCCGTAGCGCGCGTGACAAATCTATCGCGCGCCATGGAACAACTCAAAGCGGCAGGCTATTGGCTGGTGGGTCTTGACGAGCGTTCAGAGCGGCCCCACACGACCGTGGACCTTGCCGGTCCCGTCGCCCTGGTGCTCGGTGGCGAAGGAAAAGGTTTGCACGAACTGGTGCGAAGTCGCTGCGATTTTCTCGTTTCGATTCCCTCGAGCGGCCCGGTGCGATCGCTCAATGTATCCGTCGCGGCAGGCATCGCTCTGTTTGAAGTCGTGCGGCAGCGTAGCGCCAAAACTGCTACCGCCCGGCGACAGGGAACTGGGAAACAGGGAAGTGGGCAACAAGAAAGAAGCGGGAACGTAACAAAAGACTGGCCCGCTGGTGTCGCGTCTGACGCGAAATCGATTGAGCAACCTCACGGCGCAACGGACTCCGAACAGGATGATTCGCTTTGAAGGGGCGGCGCGATTGTGAAGGCAGGTTCCGAGCGCTGTCGGTCCTTCGGCTAACTCCGGCGGCGATTCTCTATTGGTCGTACTGCAGCAGCGAAAAAACATCTAAACCGGGCAGTCTCGCGCGGCCGTTCAAAAACGTTAATTCCACGGCGAAGGCTACTCCGGCGACCACACCACCCAACTCCCGCACCAACTGCACCGTCGCAGCGGCGGTGCCTCCCGTGGCCAGCAAATCGTCGCTGATGATAACGCTCTCGCCGGGCTGAATAGCATCCTGATGGATTTCCAGCGTATCGGTGCCATATTCGAGCTGATAGCAGACTTGCGTGATTTTTGCCGGAAGTTTTTTGGGCTTGCGCACGGGAACGAAACCAGCGCCCAGACGGTATGCCAGGGCCGGCGCAAAGATGAAACCGCGTGCTTCAATGCCTACGACAACGTCTACTTTGCGGTCGGAATAATGGTTGCACAGTTGGTCCACGAGAGCGTGAAAACCGCTCTTGTCCTTGAGCAGCGTCGTGAGATCGTAAAATAAAATGCCGGGTTTTGGATAATCGGGAACTTCGCGAATGAGTTTTCTAAGATCGTCCATTCCTGCCTCGAGAATTGGCGTCCGCAATCGGCGCCCGAATCATTGCTCTTGAAACCAGCCTGTGGTTCTCTATCGAGTTCCATTCCGCAGTTCTTTGCCTTCAATCGTTATACTTCACAGAAAAGTGCAGAGCGAATTCTGGGGCTACTTCGGCGTCGGTTTCCCCAACTTCCTCGACCATGGCGTGCCGGGGCCCGCGTCGCAGCTCCTCGAGCAGCGCGCGCAATTGTGCATCGCTGCCGATCGCATAGATCTCCACCCGGCCATCTGCGAGATTGCGAACATAGCCGGCAACGCCCATGCGCGCAGCGGCGCCGTGCACAAACTGGCGGTAACCGACGCCCTGAACGCGGCCTGACACGAACATACGCTTGGCTCGCTTCTCGTCCGACACAGGTTGCGCACGATCGCGGTCCCGGCCGCGAGCCCGCGATTTTACCAGAGGTCTTGATGCTCGCGGCCTGCAAAGCTTCTCGCGTGCACAGTTTGCCAGACCTATCGTTGCCAACTCTGTCGTTGGGCCCCGCGATCTTGCCCGTCTGCGATGCCATTATCCTTACCCTGCGATACACTAAGAACGTGTGAAGGCTCAGTAATTTCGGCTTGAGAGACTTCTGAAGGATTCCTTGCCAAGGCGTTTTGTGAATTTAGGCTTTGGCAAAAACCCGTGAAACCAGTAAACGCATCTAAATCCCCGGTGACACTTTTCGTGAGCCCGCGTCGTACAATCCTGCGTTTCGCGATCGCCGCAGCCTGCATCGCCTTTCTGATGGGGATGTCATCGCCGCTTGCGGCACAAGGCCCGACGGGACCTCAACTGCCGCCAAAACCGCCTAATGTGATACGCATTCCGGCCACGCCCATGCCGGATACGCCACCTATTCCGAGCGATGAAATCATCCGGCGGTTCGCGACGCAGGAGGACGAGTTCGCACGAGCACGTGCGGGTTACACCTATGTCAAGATCGTCCGCGTGGAGGAGATGGGTCCGGACGGCAAGCCCGCGGGTCAGGCCGAGGTGGTTTCCACTCCCGTCGTCGCGGCCGACGGCACGCGCTCACAAAAAGCCAGTGGGGGACAAGACTCCACCCTCAGGGTGCTCAGCCTCGAACGCGATGCACTGGAGGCACTGGCCAAAATCCCCGAGTTTCCTCTGGTTACAGAGCAACTATCCAAGTATGAAATTGTTTACGAAGGCACGCAGCCGCTCGATGAATTAACGACATACGTTTTCCGCGTTACGCCCAAGCAGCTCGAACGCAGTCGCGCCTACTTCAGCGGGCTGGTTTGGGTCGACAACCGAGACCTGGCGATTGTGAAGACCTACGGCAAATGGATCACGGAAACGGGAGACGTGAGTCCGCCGGAATTGCCTTTTACCATCTATGAGACCTACCGCCAGCCGGTTTCAAACAAATATTGGCTGCCCGCTTATGCGCGGTCCGACAGCTCCGCCAGCACCAAAAGCGGTTCGGTCCAGGTGCGACTCATTATCCGTTGGAATGATTACCAGCCAATCTCGGCAGCGAAACCCTCCGTCCCGTCAGAGCCAGCGTCCGCCTCAGAACCAGCCGCGAATCAATCTCGCTGACCTCTTGGGCTGGGTCATCTTGTGCGTCCGCGTCGCTGTATGTCCGCGTCGCTGCATGTCCGCATCGTGGTATGTCCGGATCGATGTTCATTTAATGTCTGGCACTGCGCTCATACCCCGCCAGTAAACGCGGCAGTTCGGCGATCCTCAAAATCAACCCGTCCGGATGTGAGGCGCGAAGTTTATCGGGAACGGGCGAATGACCTGTCACGCCCACGGAAGGGACGGCGGCGCGCCGAGCCATCGCCACATCTTCCGGCGCATCACCGACGTACACGCATGCGGCTGCTTGTAGCTCGAGCCTGCGCAGGGCGATAAGCAGCGCCGCGGGATGCGGTTTGCGACGTGGGACTTCATCCCCAAATATACGCACCGGGAACAGCGATTCGAACGCAAACGCCCGCAACTGTGCGCGAACCCGGCCTCCGCTGCCGCTCGTGACCAATGCCAGGCGGTACTTGTACGACAGCTCCTGAACGACGCTGCGCGCTCCCGGCTGCAGCACCGGACGCTGGGCGCGGTAAAAATGCCGCCACAACCGGTCGGCTTCGCCCCACATTTCACGTGCAACCTTGGCTGCGCGATAGACGTTATGCCAGTCGGGCGAATAATGCTGCGCCAGCTCTCCCAGTCCCCACGGAATACCCAGCGCGCCGAACATCTGCAGGTAAGCGCAAGCGTCCGCGCGGTAGGAGTCCAGGAGCGTGCCGTCCCAATCGAAAATAACGGCACGCAGCGGCGCTCGTGTGACCATCCCGTTGCCATCGTACCAGAGCGCGTGGCGGAGATGCCCGCCAAGAATTCGACGAAGCAGCCGCCACTAACCTGGCGTTTTAACTTCGTCGCGCACAAAGCTGATATCGTCGAACGTCGCTGCCAGTCCATGCCAACCCTGCTTGGGGGAATCCTGCGCACGCACGATATGCGCGAGGGTGCGCATGCGAACCGTGGCCCGCCCAAGAACGCGATCTATCAGCAACACTTCTAGTTCGAGGGGCGTTCCTGGCTCGATGTGCTGCGGGTAAAGAAAAAAAACACCGTTGGAGCTGATATCTTCGGTATGCAAACAGGCGGGGGAGCCGCGCTGACCCGCGATCCGTAGCACCTTCAGCGAAAGCGATAGTCGCGCGCGAGTATAAGCTCGCCGTTCATGCGCACGTCGGGAATGAGTGGCCTCGTCAGCTATACCGTTATACTGCATCTCAAAAGGCCTGTTCGGGCGAAATCCATAACCATTCTGTACGCCCATCGGCGAATCTTCCCCGTTGCTGCTGCCACTATGTCGAGCAGACAGGCATTGGTCAATTGTGCTGGTAAATGTGGTTGCGAAAAGAACAA
This sequence comes from uncultured Acidobacteriota bacterium, assembly GCA_963828935.1. Classification (GTDB taxonomy): domain Bacteria; phylum Acidobacteriota; class Terriglobia; order Acidiferrales; family UBA7541; genus Palsa-189. The sequence goes on from CAWHGP010000003.1 coordinate 216,412, forward strand.
GGCCCCGCCACGCTGCGCACCCTAAGCTCGCAAGGCCCGCAAGGCCCAAAAGGCCCGTAGGTTTGATTGCACGAAACGGATAGCATGCACTGGCGCCGTGCGCGTATCTTGGTCTGGCGGTCAGGGTTCGTGAACAGACTTCACGGTCGACCCTTGTAATCCAAACCCGGCGTTCGCAATTTGCGATTGGACCGTCGGCGGGACCTGTCAAAAAGATCTGGGTGCGTATAATGAAATTAAATTCGAAAATGAAGAGTGCCCCGAATGCGGCGTGCACGACCAATACGTCTGTGCGCTCGGCATTGCCGCGCCATTGGCGAGCGGTCATTCACAGAGATGCGCGCTTTGATGGCGCTTTTGTGTACGCCGTGCGATCGACCGGAATCTACTGCAGGCCGTCGTGCCCTTCCCGGCGCCCGAATCGAAAGCATGTGGTGTTTTTTGAAACTCCAGACGCCGCTGAACGGCAGGGTTTCCGTGCATGCCTCCGCTGTCATCCGCGCGGCGTAGCACGCAATCAAGCTTCCGATGCGGCCGCGCTAATCAAGCGTGTGTGCATGGTCATCGAACGGAAATCGGACGGTCCGCCACGACTCGAGACGGTTGCAAAGGAAGCCGGTGTGCATCCCGCTCGCCTGCATCACTTATTTCTGAGGTTCACGGGCATCAGCGTCCGCGCCTATGCGGATGCTGTCCGCGTGCGGCGGCTGAAACAACGGCTGAGAAAGGGAGATGACGTGACCACAGCTCTGTACGAATCTGGATTCGGCGCACCGAGTCGTCTGTACGAGCACTCGGACCGCCACTTAGGCATGACCCCTGCCACTTACCGGCGAGGCGGGCGCGGAATGGAGATTCGCTATGCAACGTCGGCGACGTCGCTTGGCCGCATTCTCGTAGCAGGCACGCCTCGCGGAATCTGCGCCGTTTATCTTGGAGATACCGATCCGCCCCTGGTTGCTGCACTCCACAAAGAATACCCGCAAGCGGAGATCCGAAATCAACCCGCGAAAGTTTCTCGCTGGGTCAGGACACTTGTACGCCACATTGCTGGCAGACAGCCGCGGATCGATCTGCCAATTGACCTTGCCGCAACGGCCTTTCAGCGGCGCGTCTGGGAGGCGTTGCAGCGGATTCCTTACGGCGCCACCCGTTCGTACAGTGAATTGGCGCGCATGCTTGGGCGTCCGACAGCGGCCCGTGCGGTGGCTCGCGCCTGCGCGACGAATCCTGTGTGTGTGCTCATTCCCTGCCATCGCGTGGTGCGTGAAGGCGGGGCGCTCGGCGGATATCGGTGGGGGATTGAGCGAAAGCAGGCCTTGATCGATGCGGAGCGGCGGTTCGCTGGGAAAAAGGAAATTAAAACTGAGCTAAACGAGCAAGCCAGAAGTGAGGAAACCGAAGCGCGGCACTAGCTCTGCGGCTTCACCTTGGTGACACCATTGGGCCAGTGCGGCTTAAATCGCGAATCCGCCAGGCGCGCGTTGCGGCTGACGTTCGTATAGCGAATAATAAAATAGTCGCCCGAACCAGTTTCGAAGAACTGCTGCTGGGCGGGGAGCCATGTCGCTTCATCAATCCACAGATCGATTTTTGAAATCTCATTACGGACATCGGGAGCCTTTGGGACCAGTTCAAGTCGCACCACTTTCTGGGTACCGAGCGTCTCCTCTCCCTGCAGCATCACCGCATAGCTCGCCTTCAGGCTTTCGCCCGATGTACCAAAGCCCAAAAGCAGAAACTGATCTACCAGCGCTCGATGTTTGCTGAGGTCGTACTCTTCCACGCGATTGATTTTGGGATTGAAAACATAAAGGTGATCTCCGTCGCGCAGAATGGTCCTCGGATCGGGCGTGGTCAGATCAATGCGCATCTTATTGTCGCGCCGAACTTCCATTTGCCCGGATTCCGTCGAGTGGTCGTTCACCACGACGGTAACCTTGGTCCGTTCCACATCGGCAGTCAGACTTTGAAATTCCGTGGCTTCCCTGTCCAGTTGCTTGACGACCTCCTCAAGGCTGCGAGCCCCTTGCGCAGCACGGGCCGTGGGTACGGCCATCAGGGATACCACGGCGATTAAGCCTGCCATCAAAAATGCGGCCAGCGGCAAAACAACGGCAAGAGAAACCAATTCTCGTGCCCTCTTGTGGCGCTCATCGGCTCTCCGCAACGACCCTCCAAACTGGCCTTTATTCACTATGTTCATTTTTGCTCGGCGTACTTTGCCTGGCCGTCTGCGCCGGCCTTACCGCGACCCCCACCAACCTCCACTGAGACAACCGTACGTCTTTGCGCCATCCCCCGCGCGCACACTGCATGAGATGCCCTTCGCCGGCAGCCGGTTACTGTGAAGTGCTTGAATCACTGACGTTTGTGGAAACTCTTAGGGCTTGATCGACACGTCATAATAGGCCACCGTGCCATCGTCGCGGTGAATGGGCTCGATCCGGAGAATTTGAAACCGGCTCTGATGGAGTGTCTGCACATTTTTCTGCACCGCCTCGTGCAGATCGTGCTCGAGTTCGGATTCCGGCATGCGAATCGACGAAGCGAGCAGGCGGGCGTCCACGCGATAGGTCTCCACGGCGCCAGCGGGATCGGCTCCTTGCAGTTGCACCATTGCCGGATTCGGCGGCGGCCCCACAGGCGGTCGATCGTGGAACCAGGAACGGGGAGACAGCAGTACGAAAACGACGATCACTGCCACGGCCACATCGTAGGGCAGCGTCCCCCGGTCGAAGGACCAAAACACCGTTCGCACGATGACACGCCAGATCGTCCGCATCGGCGTCAATCGGCGGGCACGCCGTCTACAATGACTCCGTCGCGCATATGCACCACACGGTCGGAATACGCCGCGGCCTCGGGATTGTGAGTAATCATTACGATCGTTTGACCCAAGTCCTTATTTAACTGGCGCAGCATTCCCAGCACGGCTTCCGAGTTCTTCGTGTCGAGGTTTCCCGTAGGCTCGTCTGCGAGTACGATTTTAGGCTCGTTGATAATCGCGCGTGCGATAGCCACCCGCTGCTGTTCGCCGCCGGAGAGTTCGGCCGGCCGATGGTGCAAACGGTCGGAGAGGCCCAGCATCTTGGTCACAATAGCGAAGCGGTGAGGGTCGAACCCGTCGCCGTAAATGTGCTGGGCAATGGCGATATTGTCAAAAGCGTTAAGCGTTGGCAATAGGTTAAACCGCTGGAAGATAAACCCGACTTTGTGCCGGCGCAACCGGGTGCGCTCGGCGTCGTTGATTTCGGTGAGGTCATTGCCATCGACGAGCACCCGTCCGCGTGTCGCTTGGGCTAATCCCCCCACCACATAAAGCAGGGTCGACTTGCCGCAGCCCGATGGCCCCATCACCGCGACGAATTCGCCCGGCAGCACGCTGAAATTAACGCCGCGCAACGCCGACAGCTCGAGTTTTCCAGAGCGGTAGGTCTTCCACAGTCCCTCGGTCCTGAGTATGGGTTCCACGCCTGTCGGCCACGCCGGTATCCCTGCGGAATATGTTGTCAACGCGAACGCCCACATTCTAATCGCACTTCCAGCGGCGTCCTAGCGCAATCCCCCGCAATCCCCCCGCTATCCGATCGATGAGCGCAATGCGAAGATCTGGATGTTCTTGAACACGCCCGCCGCTTTCTTGCCGGCTTCAATCGTAAGCCAGCGCTTCAATCACATCTTTCCGGCTCGCCAACCACGCGGGGTACGAGGCGCCCAGCAGGCCTCCCCCGCCGCAATCAAGGCGGCTCGGACAATCCATCCAAGGGTGATCAGGATCGAAAGTGTGGGTAGCGCCGAAAGGAAGAACGCCCGGACGGCATAGCTCATGGCGATGCCCAGCACAATTCCCGTGACACAGATGGCCCCGGTTTCGCCCAGCAGCGCCCGGACAATGTAACCACCGGAAGCGCCCATCGATTTCAGCACGCCGATGTCACGCGTTCGCTCGATTACCGTTGTGTACATCGAAAGAAAAATCACTAGAAACCCGACAGCCACCGCCAGGCCGATCATGCTGTTCACAAACGCGGAAAGTCCCGGAAGTGTGGTGGCCGTCATCAAAGACAGAAAATCCTTGAGCGGACGAATCTCGTAGCCTGGCAGGATGGCGCGCATTTCATCGATAACCGCCGGCGTATGGTCGGGACGCGTGCACCGCAGAAAAAATATTGAAGCCTTGTCGCGGGCGCCGGCAAGGTCTTGCAGCGTGTCGAGCGGCACGAACACCCTTGCGCCTTTCCCGTGCTCGACGATTCCAGCGACCCGGAAATCATGGTCCAGCAAGCGAAAAGTGTCGCCCATGCCGATGTGCTTCGAACGCGCCGCAACATCGTCCAGCAACAAGTCGTCCGGCCCCTCCATGTCATGTCCTTGCAGAAAGACGAACCCTCCGGAAACCGCACGAAAGCTTTCCGGATCGATCCCATAAACGATGTCGACTCCGCCACTGGAATTAAACTGCAATAGCACTGGCGCAACCGATTGCACGTATCTCAGTTCTCGCAACCGGTCGCTGATGCGCACGGGCATGGCCGCTCCGCTGAATGCGAGAAACACCGTGGCCGAAGGCGGCTGCAGCATGATGTCGGCCCCGACGCCCTCAATGCGCTTGGCTGTTTCCTGGACGATGCCACTCGTCAGGCCCACGATCACGATCACCAAAGCCACTTCGACTCCCACCGCCAGCACGCTGATCAGCGTGCGCAAGGGACGATGCAGCACGTTAGCCAGAATCATCTTGCCGATCACTTCGGTTCCTCGAAACTTTTGCTTGCGCCCGGGGCACCCGCGCCGGGCCGCTGCGGTGCTCGATTTGCCGGCACATCCTTCTGCGATTCGTTCTCCGAGTCTCCGCCAATCTCGGTTAGTTCCGTCCCAGGCGGCTGCGCTAACTGGAAACGATCGGACGGAATCTCGGCGTTAAGGGCCAGCTTAATAATCGAGACTTTAAGCTGATAGTCCTGCTGCGGCCGGTTGACGCGAATTTCGCGCGGGAAAAAGATGCCCGCTACCGAACCCGCGGATGCGGGATCTGTGGCCGCTTCCCATTGCGCGTATCCGATGTCGGAATCCAGCCTGCCGCCGGCACCGTAAATTTGCAGCCGCACAATTCGCAGATCAGCGCGATCAAACCACACTTTGCGGGCGAGTTCGAGTTCCGAGCCCGACGACCGCACCAGCGAAAGCACATAGAAGCGTGACGGCGGAGCATCAAACTCTTCAAAAAGCACGGGGGTTCCGGCGGGCACAGTGGGCCAGAAAAATGCCTCTAGGATGTGCTGGGGACGCAAATTTTCGATGGGATTCTTTGCGGCGCGATCAAGCGCGCTCGAGCCGACCAAAAACCTGTTCTTCGACGGGATGAAAATGCGAAACGTCAGGCCGTCGCTCACCATATCAAAAATATCCTTAGAAACGAAGGGGGCCTGACCGATCACACGTATCATTGCCGGGCGTGCCGCCAGAATAAATCCGCCAACTTCGTGGTATTCCTCAATGACGCCGCTATATGCCGAGCCCGCTACCGGACTCATCGTTACCGTTGCGTTCAGCGTGCGTACGGCCGCAGCCTGCTCGTTGTAAGCCGCCACAAGTTCGGTCTCGGTGGCTGAAAGCGCCGGACGAATTTCGGCCGGTGACACGACGTGCTTGCGGCTGATGGCAATGCAGCCGCTCAAAAGGCAACACGACAGGACCAGGCCCGCCAGATTTATCCCAATGTGGCTTTTCGTACCTTCATCCCTTCACGCACAAGTCTTCCACCGGTCCTTGTAGTGCCTTCACGCGGTTTCTCGCGCAATGCAGTCCGCAAGCATCCCGCAATACATGGATTCTACAGCCTGCATCAACGGATCGAACGCGACCGCGCCTAGGCAGGACGCACAACATCAACAGGTAACTTGGCAACAGCCGCACGCGTGCGACGAATCACTTCGGAAGCCCACAGCTTCTCGCTCAACAGTGTGAAGAAACCATTCTCGAAATCGCAGACGCCGCAAAATAAATAGCCTGGGTAAGCCGTATGATAAGCGTCCACCCCCCGTTCGGCCAGGCCGCCTTCGACCGAAGCATCGCCAGAAACCAGCGCCCCTGCGCGCACGCCAAATGTTTCCCCGGCAAAGCGCTCGAATAGCGCGCCGAGAGCTTCCGCTGGGGGCGCGGGAACCAGGAGCACGCGCGCATTGGGCTCACGATACGCAATGCCTTGAAGCCGGCAATAATCTCGCACGCGTTCGAGATGCGCGAAAAAATCGAGCACCCACACCTCGGCGCCGGCCAGCGCACAAAGCGTGGCCGCCCAGGTGCGCCCAGCCTCCGCACCGGTTAGCGGCTCGCGCGTTTCGGGATCGATAAGCTCAAAACCGACGGCTCGCACGTCCGCTCCCAGATCGAGTGGTTCAATTTCCATCCGCCACCGCTGACCCTCCGCGGAATCGGTACCCGCATTCTGTATGAACGGTGACGCCTGTGACTCGTCTGACGATTGATCTTCCATTCGGCAATCTCCTGGCGCCGGACCTCGCACTGGACCCCGCGCCGGACTCGACGCGCAACTGTCGCGCAGTGCTGAGCGCTAACCCTCGGCCTCCGCTACTCCCGCTGCGTCGCCTCCAAAACGCCGCACATAATCCGGCGATTGCTTACGCACATCCAGCCAATCGAAAAATGTCTCCGGAGTGTCCAGCCAGATGCGAAACCATTGCAGGACTTCCTGCTTTTCCTCGCGCTTGCGTGCGTCGACCCGCGGATTGCGCGCAATCATTTCCGCGCGCCGCCGTCCGAGGCGTGCGACCTCCAGCACACGTTCCGCCGCGGCATTCTCACCAGCAGTGCGAAACTTACGCAGCAATTCGTCCAGGCGCACCAGGCACATTTCAGCCTCTTCTAGTGTCGCGAAGTGCAGCAGGTCGCGGAACTCCTCCTCGTATAGGCCTTGGGTATCCGCCTCGGTGGACCAGACCACCCGCAGCCCCGCATCTTCGAGCACCTCCGCAATGTACTCGGCAGCGGTTTTTCCCGAAGGTCCGAGCCTTACGATCAATTGCCGGCGAATCTGTTCGACCTCGGCTGGCGAAAAGCGCTCGACTCCAAGTTCCCGCGCAACTTCCAGGATGACTTCTTTCTTTGTCTCGTGGCCTGCAATTTTCATGGAGACCTCCGCGGGGAAACCGGTACGGCGTCCACGCCAGCCGGATCCGAAGGATTCGGCACCTTCGTAAGACGCCCGGTTTCGCGTTCTTCCGCTAATCGGCGGCGGTACAAACTGACATTGTGATCGTGTTCGGCGAGTGTCTTACCGAATAAATGGCCGCCCTCGGTGTCGGCCACAAAATAAAGATAATCGGTCTGCTGCGGCTGCAGCGCCGCGCGCAGCGATGCATCGCCGGGATTCGCAATGGGCCCCGGTGGCAGTCCGGTATGGCGGTACGTGTTGTACGGGGATTCGAATGGTAGGCTTCTCGCGTCGAGAGTTCCGCTATATTTTCCCGCTAATTCCAGAGCATACACCACCGTGGGATCGCATTGCAGCGGCACGCGATCTTGCAAACGTTTGACGAACACACCCGCGACCAGCGGCCGCTCGGCTGGTTTCGGCGTTTCTCGTTCGACCAGCGATGCCAGCGTCACCACCTGCTCGACCGGCATACCCGCACTTTTGGTCTCCTGGGCCGAAAGCGTGGCCCATTCCTGTCGAAACCGCTTCACCATGGTCTCCACCATCGCTTCGGCGCTGGGATGACGTGGGAATTCGTAGGTAGCGGGGAATAGAAAACCCTCCAGAGTCGGCGCTTCGGGAGCCAAATCCCGGATAGGGGCAGGATTGTTTGCCGCAGCGAGGAATCGTTCGCGGGTTGTGAATCCACCGCGCTCCACCAGATCCGCAATTTCAAACATGGAATCGCCCTCGGGCACAATCAATTCGAGTACGAAAACACGGCCATTCGCCAGTGCATCGAAGACCTCAAAAGCAGTGATCGGCCGGTCAAAAAAATACTCGCCAGCCTCGAGGGTACGCTGCGGGCGGAAGCGGCACAGTGCCTCGAAAACCCACCGGTTCCGCACAACTCCTTCGCGCACTAACAGGCCCGCAATTGCACGGCTCGAAGCGCCGCGCGGGACATCTACGTAAACTCCCTGAGCCGAAAAGTTCCGGTACGGCACAAAAAGCGCGATCAGCCCCCAAGCACACAAAGCTAAAAACGCAACCAAGAAAATTCCCACCAGGCGGCGCATCAGCTTCGTCCCGGGCCCGGCGTGCCTGGCTTTTCCGTGCTCACCAAGTCGACCGGGTGCATGGAAGCGCTTCGCGGCGCCTCCTCGATCCCCTGCTCGGCCCGTTGTTTCGAGGAGATCCTCGGCGTACTTCCGCGACCGAGATAGTCGCGCAAGATAACCGCCGCAGCCACATCGTCAAGTGGCTTTCTAGGTTGCCGAGCGCGTAATGACTGGCCGCGTACAGCCCCTTCCGCAACAACCTGCTCCGCTTCCCAGCTGCTCAGCCGCTCGTCCACCAGCTCGACGGGCAACCCAGTATATTTGCGGACTCGCTCCGCAAACTTCGCGGCCTCACTGGCCATTTCGCCCGGATGGCCGTCGAGGCGGAGCGGCCATCCGACAATAACCGTGCCAATGTCGTGTGTCCGGCAGAGTTCGCGAAGCTTGGCCAGGTCGCGCCGCCGGTTAACGCGCATCCACGTGGCGAGCGGACGCGCCGTCAGATGCAGCGTGTCGGACAGTGCCAGACCAATACGAGAACGTCCATAATCGATCGCGAGAACGGGTCGGCGGGGAACTCCCGTGTCTGCTTCGCCGGTAATCGCAGCCGATGCAGAGTCTGACCGACCCTGTACAGAATCGGCCACAGGTGCAGTTTCATCGGACGAAGCACACGGAAGCCAAACCATCTATCCTATTATAGCGCGGCGTTCCGGCTTAAGCATCGAAGAGAACTGCGCGGACCATCGCTTAACAATTACTTGTACTTGCCAAAAACTTACTGTTGCGCTCCCCGCTGTCTGGCTTCCCAGGAGCGCCACAGGCCGGCCGTGTTCATCTGCGCTTCGAGACCGGACTGTTTCAGCAAAGCCTCTACCTCTGCCCGCGAGAGCCTCCGCCCCAATGGCGCGGAATGCTCGGCGACGCTGAAGGCCAGCAAACCCGCAATCGCGGTATTTAGCTTTACATTTACCAGGTCCACTTTGTCGTAGGTGTCCGACGATGCATGATAATTTGCCGCGTAGTTCCCGTCTTCCTGATTCGCGACGAGGTTCGGCACGCCCTCGAGAAGGAAATCGAAATTGTCAGTGCCCAAAAAAGCGTCGTCGGTGTTCTTGCCGACTCCCCAGGAACTGAACGGCTCGAGTGATTCGCGCACTCCCGGTTCGATGTCGCGGCGGCCACCGAGTGAAAATCCGGTCACGCGGCCGCTCCCCTTGTTGAACAGAATCGCGGCGATGGCGTGGTCCAGTTCAGCGCGGTGTGCCAGCACATACGCGTGCGAGCCCAGTAGGCCCTGCTCGCTTCCGCCAAAAAGCACGAACCGGATCGAGCGTCGCGGCCGCAGTCCCGTCAGATGAATGTCGCGCGCCGCCTCGATGACTAGTGCGGCATTGCAGCCGCTGTCGAGCGCCCCGGTCCCCAGATCCCAGGAGTCCAGATGTGCACCCAGCACCACGAACTCATCCGGCTTTTCGCGGCCACGAATTTCCGCCACCACGTTTTCTTGTTCCGACGGGCCGCCAATCTTGTTGGGAAGCTCCAGCCGCACACGGAGTTTCTGCCCCGCCGCTAGATCGCGCGCCAGGCGTTCCGCATCCTCGCGTGCCACGATCGCTTGCGGCAGCTTCTCAAGGGAACCGTCCGTGCCATGCACATCGCGGTACAACAGCATGGCTTCACGATTCGACATCCACAGGATCGCACTTGCGCCCGCCGCGGCGGCCCGCGAAATCACTCCAGGATCGCGCTGCCGCTCTTCCCAGAGCCCATCAAGCGTGTGCATCACGTTGGTGTGTACCAGCAAAATCGCCCCGCGGGTGGCCTCGCCCGCGCGTGCAAAGTCCGTTTCATCACCGGTAGCGATGTCGACGACGTTCGCTTCAATGCCCCCGGCGGGCGTGGCGGGCGACCAACCTACAGACACCAGATGCACCCCGAATGATGCGTCCGCAATAACTTCCAGCCGTGAATTGCCCTCGCTCCACGTAACGGGGATGGTGAATTTCTCGGTGTGCACTTCATCAACACCCGCTTCACGAAATCCTGCGACGCCCCAGCCTACCGCGCGCGCCATGGCTGGCGAGCCCGCAAGGCGTCCGCCAATCTCATCCGTCAGGCGGCGAAGATTATCGGCGAGCGGTGAGGCGCCCAGCGCACTCGAGATAATTTTTGGAGCCGCTGCGGCGCAAGCAGACGAATCATCCGTGGTGCATGCCTGCTGTGTTGTTGCCGCTGCTTCGCGCATGCGGGCTAAAGGATCGGGCTGCGAGGAGGGCAACTGCGCGGCCACCGGCCATCCCAGCGCCAGCAGGCCCGCAAGCGCTAGTCCAACTCGCAACAATGCGGGCCCCGACAACGTGAGCCGCGACGTGGCCCACGATTTTAGGGCCCGGGTTAATACTTGACTGTCGATGCACGACGGCATGAGCCAAACCCTTCGATTCCTGGGCCACAGGGGTAAATTCCACGCACGAAAACGCATTATACCGCAGCGGCAGCTGCGGCCAACTTCACCTGCTAGCGCGCTGCAACGATGGCGTCGGTCACACGCGCAACCTCCGCCATTTCGGCCACGTCGTGCACCCGAATGATGTGCGCGCCCGCAAGGATCGCCGACGTTACCGTCGCAGCCATCCCCCACTGCCGGCGTTCCACCGGCCAAGGCTGTTCGTGTCCCTTGCCGGCCAGCGCCCATCCGAGAAAAGCTTTTCGCGACGTGCCCATCAGAATCGGGCAGCCGAGTCGCCCGAGCTCCGATAGATGCGCCAGCACCTCGAAATTTTGTTCGTAGCGTTTTCCGAATCCAATGCCTGGATCGATGATGAGTTGTGATCTCCGCAGGCCGGCGCGCTCCGCGCGGGTGACCGCGGCGGCCAGACCCGCCGCCACGTCACGCATGACGTCGGCCGCGAATGGCCCCTTCTGCATCGAGTTCGGTGTGCCGCGCATGTGCATCAGCACAAGCGCGGCACGGTGCCGCCGGACGACCTCGGCCAAGGTAGGATCGGTGCGCAGCGCGCTCACGTCGTTGATCATCTCCACGCCCGCACCAATACCAGTTTCCGCGACGGAGGCTTTTTGCGTGTCGAGCGAAATCGGAATGCCGAGCTTTCCGCGCAATCCTTCCAGCACGGGCAATACACGGTCCAATTCCTCTTCGGCGCTTACCGGTTCCGAGCCTGGACGCGTCGATTCACCGCCTAAATCCAGAATGTCGGCCCCGGCGCGCTCGAGCTCGAACGCCCGGCCGATCGCCGATTGCGAGTCGAGGTATGCGCCACCATCGGAAAAGCTATTGGGTGTGACGTTGAGAACGCCCATCAGAAGCGTGCGCTCGCCAAGGATGAGCGTCCGAGAACGCAGTCGCAGCCGGTAGCGTTTGCGCATGATGGTCATGATTCCCGCATCTATGATAACGGGCTGTCACAACTGCGCCTAGCGTATATCTACGCAGCGGCCTGTATTGAATGGCGGCGCTTGTTCAAAGTGCAGCCGTATCTAGAATGCCGAAGAATCTGCAGGCACGTAATACGCAGCGCGGTGGCTAACTTCTGACTGCGGTGGCACCGCGGTACTCGGGCGCAGCTCCACCCTCAACGTGCGCCAGCCGGTCTTGTCGACTCCAGCGGCTGGATAATAGCCCAGTGTGTATTCGGCTCCGAGCGCGAGCGCGATCCGGTGGTACACATCGGCAAGGCTGCCAAGTTCCCTGAGAAAATAGAATCCTCCTCCCACCTGGCGCACCATCTCGGCAAGATACAGCGTGTATTGAGGCATCCCGAGCTTCCCGCGCTTGTGGTGTAACCAGCAGTTCGCTTCGGTGCGCGGCCAGCCACGCGTCCGTCATCGCGTGTGGCCGGTTTTCTGTCGAGATGACGTGGAGTTCAATCCCTTCGGCGGCCAGCTTGCGCCCGACATCTTCAAATGCCAACGGACTCGTCGCTCCCTGACGCGGCTGCATGGTGCGTGTATCCCAGGTGAGACCCAATCCGCTGTCTTGTCCATCAGTCAGCAACACGATCGCCTTACGGCCCGCACGGCCGCGGAAAAGTTCCTGCGCGCTCAGATATACCGCCTGATAAATAAACGATTGCGAGGAGTCGGCCACGCGTGCCAGGTCTGTGGACGCGAAGGCGGCCGCCAACAATTGCCGGTTTCGCGAAAATGGCAGCAGCAAGTGCGTCTCTCCCGCGAACGCCACGACGGCCACTTCATCCTCCGGCGCAAGCGAGCGCGAAAGAGATTGCGCCGCTTCACGCATCTCGCCGAATTCGCGATAGATGCTAGGACTGGCGTCGAGCACCACCGCAATACTCGCGGGCGACGTAGCTGCGTCAAATGACGCGATGGTTTGCTCTACGCCGTCCTCGAAGACCCGGAAATCGTTCTGGCCTAGGCCGCGTACCCGTGTTCCGTCCGGCAACGCAACCGAGCAGTTCACCGAAACCAGTGCGACACGGGCACGAATGGTGGGAATCGCGCGCGAAGTTTCCCCCGTGTCGTTCAAGGTTCCGGAGTGTAGTTCTCCCGTGGCCGGATCGCGCACCAGCGGAACCGCCTTTCCGAGAACTCTGGGCTTGGGCAGCCGCGCCTTTTGCGATTTGTTCTGTGCTGGCAGGAACGGACTCGCCAGGAGAATAGCCGCCACGAGCGTTGCTAAGCGGCAGTTGATGCTGGACCGGAGAAGAAGAACGTGTGGGAGAAACTGCGATGCGGATGTTTTGTATTGCAATGAAAGCTTGGACACAAAGTTACAATTCCGAGCAAACGATTATCCGTCTATCGGTATTCCTTTATTAGATCGGCGATTCTGTCACACTCTGCGATGGCGAGTGGGACCATCCAGAACTTCTCCTCATCTTGATTCCTCATCTCGATTAGGGAGCGCGTTATTCGAGGTCGAAGTCGCGCATCGGTTTTTCAACCGGCTGTCCTTTGGCCTTCTTGAGGGCCTCCTCAAATTTGCGGGACAGCACGTCTTCCTTATTTTTCTCGGCTTCCCAGGACTCGCGAAATTTGTCCTCGCGCCGCTGCGCCTGGTCGGCGAGGATGCGATCGGCGTCATTGATATCTACGTCGTGCACCACCCGAGGCGGCAAGACATGCGAGAGAACAGCGGCGAGTTGCGTATCCACGGTCAGACGCGCCTGACAGCACGGGCAAACAATTTCGATGGGAGGTGCCGGTTGCTTGGCCATGGCCGTATTGTATGCCACATGTGCAGCCGCCGCGGGGCGGCGGCACGCACGCGAAAATCACAGCCTTGGCTAAATCGCCTGCTGTCAGCCTTTACTAAAGCCGGGAGCGGGGCGAAGCTCGGGCCTTGGCGCGGCCTTAGGCTCGACGCCGGGCAACGGCTGAGAAGGCGGCGGTGGCACGGGTTGGACTTTATCCGGCAGCGGCTTGCCTTCAATGAGCAGCTTGAGCTCCATAGCGTCGAGAACTTCACGCTCGAGCAAAGCCAGGGCGATACGCTCGAGGGTGTCGCGATTGGTTTCAAGAATGTGCCGTGCAGTGTCGTAGGCGCGCGTGACAATCTTGCGCACCTCGCCATCGATGTGAATCGCGGTGTCCTCGGAATAGTCGCGATGCTGCGCAATTTCGCGGCCCAGGAAGATGGCTTCTTCTTTCTTCCCAAAGGCCAGCGGCCCCAGTTCGCTCATGCCCCAGTCGCACACCATTTTTCGGGCAATGTCGGTGCCGCGTTCGATGTCGTTACCGGCACCCGTGGTGATATGGCCGAGGAAAATCTCTTCCGCGGAGCGTCCACCCATCAGCACGGCCAGCGTGCCAACCAGGTAGTCCTTGGTATAGGTATGCTTATCGTCGATGGGAAGCTGCATCGTGAGTCCCAGCGCCATGCCGCGCGGAATGATGGTGACCTTGTGCAGCGGGTCGGCGCCTGGCGTCATCGCCGCTACCAGGGCATGACCAGCCTCGTGGTAGGCGGTATTGCGCTTTTCTTCTTCGGACAAAATCATGGATTTGCGCTCGACACCCATGAGCACTTTGTCCTTGGACATCTCGAAATCCGCCATCATGACGAGCTTGCGGTTTTGGCGCGCCGCCCACAGAGCGGCCTCGTTCACCAGGTTGGCGAGATCGGCGCCGGAAAAACCAGGTGTGCCGCGGGCAATCACTGACAGATCCACGTCCTCGGAAATCGGCACCTTGCGCGTATGCACGCGCAGAATCTCCTCGCGGCCCTTGATGTCCGGGCGGGGCACAACCACACGGCGGTCAAAGCGGCCGGGGCGCAACAAGGCCGGATCGAGTACGTCAGGCCGGTTGGTGGCGGCAATCAGGATGACGCCTTCATTCGATTCAAAGCCGTCCATCTCGACCAGCAGGGCGTTCAGCGTCTGTTCGCGCTCGTCGTGTCCGCCACCGAGGCCTGCGCCACGATGACGCCCGACGGCGTCGATTTCGTCGATGAAGATGATGCAGGGAGCGTTCTTCTTACCCTGCTCGAACAGATCGCGGACACGGCTGGCGCCGACGCCGACAAACATCTCGACGAAATCAGAGCCGGAAATCGAGAAAAACGGCACATTCGCTTCGCCTGCGATGGCGCGCGCGAGCAGCGTCTTCCCGGTGCCAGGGGGTCCCACGAGCAAAACGCCCTTGGGAATGCGGCCGCCAAGCTTCTGAAATTTCTGCGGATCCTTCAGGAAATCGATAATTTCCTGAAGTTCTTCCTTGGCTTCGTCGATCCCGGCCACATCCTTGAACGTGGCTTTCTTCTGCTGCGCCGTGAGCAGCCGGGCGCGAGATTTGCCAAAGCTCAGCGCCTTGTTCCCCCCGGCCTGCATCTGGCGCATCATCACGATCCAGAAGCCTACGAGCAAGAAGAGTGGCGCGGCCGTGAGCAGGAAGTTAATCCAGTCGGCGCGCGTGACTTCCTTGACGTTGATCAAAACGCCCTTGTCGCGTAATTCCTTGGTCAGATCGGGGGCCGACTCCTTGAACACCGTGACCCGAAACTTCTTGGCAGGCTCGCGCCATTCGCCTTCCACCTCGTAGCTGTTCGGGGACAGGTACAGAGTGACTTCCTTGACGTTGCCGCGATCCACCTGACCCATGAAATCGCTGTAGCTGGGTTCTTCTTCGCGTGCGGATTGGCCGCTCGCCGATACCATGCGCCATAACACGACGCACAGCAGAATGATGAACATCCAAAAAAGGATTGTTTTTGCCGTTGAACTCGAATTCACGTCTGCGACCTACCTTGCTCGCTTATTTCGGACCTGGTTCATTGTCCGGCTGATCTTGTTCGGCTGCGATACTCCACCCGCATGACGAGTGACTGCTCGGCGGGCCTGTATGCCCACGTAGGGCAGATTGCGATACCACCCTCGGCTTCCTGCCAGTCCGTACCCTGCTAAATACTTAGATGCGCCTATGAAACAAAAGTAATCCGGTTTGACATCTACCCGGCGGTCAGCGGGTTTATCGAACAGGACCGCCAGGCGAAGTGAGCGGGGTCGGCTTTCCTGCAGGCGCTTGAGTAGAAAGTCCTGGGTCAATCCAGACTGGATCACCGCATCCACCAGAAGGACATCGCATTTTTCCAGGCGAGGCTGATGGCCGAAATGGATCTCTCGCCGGTCATGGCCGCCGAACTGCACGTCGCGGACGGTGGTGTGCACAAAATGGCAGACTACCCGGCCCGAAATGCGCCGCACCAGGTCGGCGGCAAAAACGAACGCATTGTCGAGCATTACCACCACGTTCACGGTGCGATCGGCATAATCGCGGGAGATCGTCCGGCCCATGGCGGCCACGCGTGCCGCCACCTGTTGCGGTGAATAGAGGCGCTCCAGACCGGGCTTCAAATCTCCTCCTCAACAATCACCACGCCGGTGCGCGTCGCAGAGCCGGGCGCAACCTCTGCCGCGACCGGCATCCCGCGCGTCCATACCAACGCGCCCGCACTGGTGAGGACGGGCCAACCGGCCCGGTCACGCGCCTCGACGCGATGACGAAGAAGGAAATACTTCAGTTTGTGAACGCTCCTGCGGCCCTGTGGCCTGAATGAATCACCCGGCCGCCAGCTGCGGAGAACCAAAGGCGGACGAAGCAAGTCCCTGTCCAGAACGGTAATATTTTCGCCTCCCGCTGCAGGCCAGTCAATGACTTTCAGGCGGAAACACCGCCCAATTTCGGTAATTGCAACAACGGCACAGTCCCCGGCAGCACCCAAAGTAATGACGTGCGAGAACGCGCCAGCGTTCCCAGATTTTCTGCCTCGCGCCACATCCGGGCCTGTCTCCGGTTCCGATTCGCGGCTCGTCCCGGCCTGGGCTGCGGGTGCCTTCGCAAACCAGATCCAGTCGAAACTACGTTCCACCACAATACCCGGAAGGCTCGTGCGCTGGCCGCTCGAACTCCTGATCGCCAAGTGCAGCACCTGTTCCACATGCTGTGCGGTGATTTCCTGGCAGTGACCTTGCAGCTCCTCGATGATTCCGCGAACCAAGCGCCGCGTCACAGCAAGACGAATCTCTTCGGAGCAGCCCGCATCCATCCACGGAAGCGGCGCAAGCAGGTCGGCGCAACGGATGCCTCGCCGCGCGGCGGAAAGCTTGACCCTTCCGCGGGCATCAACATCATCGCTAAGGCGGCCTGTCTTACGCCGTATTCCCGATTCTTCCCAGCGCGCCAGCGTGTGCAGGCGCTCGGCGACCAGGGCCTGCCAAAATGCTTCATCTGCACGTGCCAGGTGCGCCAAACGGCCGAGATGCGAAACCACCGCTGGCTGCAGATCGCGTTCGAGCGTCGGAAGAATGTGGTGCCGGAGTTTGGCGCGCAGACGCGTGGCTTCCTGATTGGAGGAATCTTCACGCCAGGACTGGCCGCGGCGAGCGAGATCGGCGCGCAACTCATGACGGCGAATGCCCAGCAGCGGGCGAACGATGCAGCCCTTTACAGGATAGATGGACGCAAGTCCGGCGGGGCCGGTGCCACGCAGCAACCGTGCCAGGACGGTTTCGGCCTGATCGTCGGCAGTATGCGCGACGGCCACCCGCACAACGCGGCCTGCGTCCGCAACAGAGGAGAAGAAAGCGTAGCGCAAGCGCCGCCCGGCATCCTCAAGGTTCCAACCGTTCGCGCGCGCGGCGCTGGCCACATCCTCGCGGGAGGTGAAGAGTTCCAGTTTCAGCTGGCTCGCCAGCGAGGCGACAAACTGCTCGTCAGCGTCCGATTCAGCGCCGCGCAGTTGATGATTGAAATGCAGAACCGCGAGGTTCATTCCGAGAGTGGGGCGAAGCTCCTCAAGCAGATGCAAAAGCGCCACCGAATCGGCGCCGCCCGAAACCGCTACGCCAACGCGATCACCCGCGCCGAACATGCGTTGCCGCGTGATCGCGTCCAGAACGCGCCGGGACAGAGATAAATCGCTGGGCAAAGCCGCGCCATACCTTCCGAAACTGTTAGCCGATCAATGATATCAATAATGATATCTGGACAGTTATCAATAGACCGTATCGATGACGGTATCAATGAGATGCGTGCCCACACAGGGGATGTGCTGGGCCAATAATTTCCGAGAGGCCCCCCTCCCCCCGGTAATTTTGTAAGTGTATCAAACGATGAGGCTTGTTGTAGACATCGTTGGCATGTGTATGAATCCACATGAGTTGCCTTTACTCGCCTCTTTTTGCCGAAGGTGCGGGACGGCCCTTCGTCGACAAGCGGATCGGGAGAATGCAGAGTGAGAGGCGGAGAGGAAAATCGGGGGGGCACGCGCAGGACGACCAATGCCCACAGGTGGTCACAGGCTACTCTAGCACATGTAATCCAACCAGTAAATAAGTAACTATAAAGTATTCTATTCGAATGCGCGGTGTCGTGCGTTCGAATAGAGAAGTCATTGGTGCGCGACGAGACTTAGACACGAATTAAAGCCGTTCGCTTGACAGTGAGCCGGGTGCTTCTTAGGATGGATGAACTGTATCGCAGCCGGCGTAGCTCAGGGGTGGAGCGAGGGTCTCATAATCCCTAGGTCGGTGGTTCGAGTCCACCCGCCGGCACCAGTCTTGCTTTGTTGCTTTTCAATAAGTTCCGATGATTTGGCGTTTTGGATGGGAGAGCACGAAGAACGCAAGTGCGGTAAAATTGTAGTAGTTCCGAGCACAGACAAGGGCTGTCGCAGTTAGCCTCAATGCGTGCGAAGAGCGCGTTTTCTTTCCACCCAGAAGGCTATTCCCGCGAATGATGTGGCGAGCCTGGTAGGACGGCTCGGGGAGTTGGTGAAGCCTTAGCCCGGCTACCGCATCCAATATGCAGGGACAGAATACAAGGAATGGAAATGAGCAACGCAAAGCGCATGGAAACGACCATTGATGTTCCCGACATCAGATCGACCGAACGGGCTGTATGTGAGCTTTGTGGCGATGTGATTTCCACCACAGACGGAGGACGGCATACGGGATCAGCGTTTCTACCGTTTGAGCGCTTGCTCGATTTGCACATGGAACAGCGGCATGCAAATGTTTGCGTGTTGCCGGTACGGGGCGAATGGAGACAGGCAGCGTGAGAAAATAGTTGGAAACTGGCCCACCTGCCATAGCCCCGAAGCCCACATTCCCACATTCGGCAATGAAGATCTGTGGTGGTGAGAGGTCCCGGCGAAAATCAATTACCAATCTTGATATCGGCTTTGAATTCGTGATAGTTGCGGAAGTCAATGACGTTGTGGCTGCAGTCGCTGGTACCCCGTTGACAACCCAAGCTCTCGGCATGGACCGGAAGCAGAAACGATGTCTCGCCAATCAACACGTACGAATAATCAACTGCGGATTCCACCGTATCCATCGGGAAATCTGACGGTAGGTTGCGGGCCTGCATCTCGATTCGCCGGACGCGCGCGGTTTTCGGATCCACCCATACGGAGCCTCCGTAAGCCGCAGCCAGAGTCTGAGAGCCGGCATGCAACATCCAGTGTGATTTTTCACGCCGCACTTCAAAGTCGTAAACCTCGGCACTGAAACCCAAAATGGAAGACGCACCGCCGGACCGGAACACCGCGTCCGTATCGGGGTGAAAAAGGTCCAGCAGTGTGGTCGCAAATTCTCCGGTGGACCAGGACCCACCGATTTCCTCCAGGGCCCGGTCCGTGGGGCGGTCATTGATTTTCACGTTACGATAACTTTCCTGCGCGTCCTCGTAAATGAGTTGAGCCGAAACCACGTCCAGGGGGATTTCCTGCTGGCGGCCTCGCTGGGTAAACCGCGACATGAACTCCTGGCAAATAAAGTTGGGAAGATTCTCTGAAAACTCGAACGCCGCCTCTCTGGCCCTTTCGATCAAGGATTCGGCGGGATGCCTGGGTACGGAGTCAGCAGACGGCGACGCATCCGGCGGCGGGTCAGGACAGGGAGGCAGAGCCGGCTGCGGGCCTCGTTTCAAAATGGGACGACCATTGGAGCAAGGAGGCGCACTCTGATCTTGCGATTGCTTTGAAAGCGGCGCGGAGGCCGCCGATTGTCCCGGCTGCGACTGCGGCGAGGATCCACTTTGCGCAAGCAGGGAGATCGGAGCACTCAGAAAGAGTGCGAGGAGCACCTCGAGGGCGCTAAATCTCCGACCCAAGCAAAAACTACGCACGATCACTCCTATGAACCAGCCATGATCCAGGATTCCCGTTTTGCCTTCCCATCCGCCACACAGCATACACCCAGCCGCCTCCGTTGGGACCATTCTCCGATCCTTTCCATCCCGAACATCTCCAGCGGCCCAGCCCGGCGCGGCGCGGTTAACTTCCGGCTTGCCGCGATCCGTTCTGAATGTGGTGTATATTCGGTCGCAGCTTGGGGCCCCAATAGAAAGTCCGGGCCGATGGAGGAAATATTTCATGCGACCATTTTCCCTAGCAGTTGTACTTGCAGCAGGGATCGCGATGTTGGCGTCCATGGGATTGGCCCAGAATGCCCCAGCCGCAGGTCCTTATAAGGTGCTAAAGACAGCCAAAGTTGGCGGCGAGGGCGGTTTTGACTATATTTCCGCGGATGTCGAAGGCCGTCGTTTGTATGTCCCGCGGAGTGGTCCGATGGGGCAACTGACGGTCTTCAATCTGGATACGCTTGAACCGGCCGGCACGATTCCGAGATGTCAGATCGGGCGGCGCTGTCGTCGATCCCAAATCCCACCACGGATTCTCCACGACAAAGCCGATCACCATGTGGGACTCGAACACTTTGCAGGTGATCAAGACCATTGACGTGGACGGCCGTCCTGACGGGATCATGTTTGATCCGTACAACGAGCGTGTTTGGGTGCTGAGCCACATGCCGCCGTATGCCACGGTAATTGACGGGAAGGAAGGTACCGTGGTTGGGACGCTTGATTTGGGCGGACAACCGGAGCAGGCGGTGAGCGACGGCAAAGGCACGGTCTACGTGAATATCATGGATAAGGCCAACGTTGCCGTGGTGGATGCGAAGAAGCTGACCGTTACAGCGCACTACGACCTTAGCTCGAAGAATGTCGACTGGCGGAAGCGGGCTGTCCTTGGACGCGAAGAATCACGTCCTCTTTGCGTACTGGCGCCTGCCGTCACCTGTAGTGGTGATTGTGAACGCCGACAACGGCAACATCATTACCACCCTCCCGACTGCCCTGAACGTGGATACCGTCGCGTTCAATCCCGCCACGATGGAAGCCATAAGCACGGCAGGCGACGGCTCGATCGTGTTCATCAAGGAAAACAGTCCCACCAGCTTCGTGGTAGAGCAGAGGCTGCAAACGATGCTGGGCGCCAGGACCATGGTACTCGACACAAAGACGAATCACGTGCTGACCATGGCGTTCGAGTACGGGCCGGTGCCGGCTAACGCGCCGCCACCAGTACCAGGTCGCATTCAACTCGGTCCCCCGGTACCGGGTTCGTTTACACTTCTGATGATCGGTAAGTAGATGATCGGTAAGTAATGGATAGCCTGCTAAGACCTGAATGCAGCAGGGGACCAGCGGCGTCCGCCTGGCACGCGGCTCGGAACGCCTTAGCTGCGGATCTTCCAACCACAGAAGCCCGGGTTGCGAAGCCGACAAGCCCGCACGGGTGGGTGGCGCCCGGGTTACGGGCAACTTCAAAAGCAATCCGATACACGCCAAGCGAAAGCTTCGGTGGATGCGGCTGCCGACAAACAAGGCGACAGACAAGGGGAGACCGCACTCTCACATTGCAGGCCCAGCACAGCCAACCAAAATGCTGCAAAAAAGAAACCCCGGGAGAGGCAACCCGTCACAGGCGCAAAGATTCTTAAGGCTCAGAATTCATGGTGGGATCGCCCCGGATCCCCATGTTTTCTTTTCGTTGACGGGGTGCTGGCGGGGGGATAAACTTCCATCCTTACGAGTAGCGAGGCGTGGCATGAATTGGTGGAATCGTTGGTTTCTTACTGCCGTCCTAAGCGGTGGTGCGCTTGTTGTGCTGATCCCGGGGAAGCTCTACGCCCAGGCTTCGGCCGCTTCCGGCGATCCGCAGGCACAAAATACCGACAAGAAGCAGGACAACAAAAAGAAAAAAACCCAGCCAGCGACAGCTTTACAACGAACTGGCGAGCCCGTATAAGAAGTGGCTCAACGAAGACGTGATATACATCATCACCGATGAAGAGCGCCGGGCGTTTGTGCAATTGCAAACCAACGAAGAGCGCGAACAGTTTATCGAGCAGTTCTGGCAGCGGCGCAACCCCGATCCCGGATTCGACCGATAATCCCACCAAGGAAGAACATTACCGCCGAATAGCTTACGCCAACGAGCATTTCGCCTCGGGCGTTCCCGGCTGGAAGACCGACCGGGGCCGCATCTACATCGAGTACGGGAAGCCGGACTCGATCGAGACGCACCCCGACGGGAGGAACCTGGGATCGGCCCATGGATCTTGGCGGAGGGACAACCGAGACGTATCCCTACGAAGATTGGAGCTACAATTACATCGAAGGCATCGGGAACAACGTTGAGCTGGAGTTCGTGGATACCACCGGCACGGGCGAATATCAATTCACGACGCGACCAGTCCGTGAAGGACGCGCTCATGAAATTCCCGGCGCGGGACTGACGCTTGCGGAATCGGAAGGGCTTGGCGGACAAGTCGCAGCGGTTCCAGAACACCGATGGCACGCATAACGCGGCCCCGCCATGGGCGGCGCGGCCCGACGTCCCAGAACGAATTCACGCGGCTGGAACTGGAGGCGAAGATATTCGCTCCGCCGCAGGTGAAGTTCAAGGACCTGGAAGCGATGGTATCTTCGCGGATCGTGCGCGACCAGCTCCATTTCACCTACCGGTTCGATTTCATGCGCATCACCAGCGACACGGTGCTGGTACCGATCACCGTGAAGATTCCGAACAACCAGATGAGTTTCCACGACCGCGACGGCGTGCAGAGCGCGACTCTGGATCTGTTCGCGCGCATCAGCACGCTTTCCGGCCGGGTGGTGCAAACGTTTGAGGATACGGTGCGCGCAGGATTTCCCCGACTCGCTGCTGCAGCAATCGCTCAAGTCGGCCTCGGTATATCAGAAGGCGGTGCCGCTGCGGCCAGGGCTATACCGGCTGGACGTGGTGTTAAAGGACACGACCAGCAATAACGTGGGCGTGGTCGAATACGCGCCTGGCGGTGCCTCCGTTTGAAGATGAAAAGCTCGCGGCCAGCACGCTGATTCTGGCGGACGAGATTTCTCCGGTGGCTGCCAAGGAGATGGGCGTCGGTCAATTCGTGATCGGGTCGACGAAAATCCGGCCGAAGGTGGATCAGACCTTCCCTGCGAACCAGCCCATGGGGCTGTTTCTGCAGCTTTATAATTTGAAAGTGGACGACAAAACTCACAAGAACAATGCTACGGTCGACATGCAGGTCTTTCAGGGCGATCGGTCGATTGCGCACATCGTGCAAACTTCCGAGCGAATTGAAACAAACCGGCGAACAGCTGACGTTCAGCAGACGGTGCCTCTCAGACCCTGGCGCCGGGAAAATATCGCGTGGAGATCAAAGCGACCGACGCGATTGCCAACCAGACGATCAGCCGGTCGGCGGAGTTTACGGTTACTTCCCGCGGAGAACGGTAAGGCGGCCGCGCAAGCGCGTCACTGAACCGGCTCGCGGAAGTGGGCGCACGTAAGTCGGAGTAACTCGCTGAGACCGGTATTGGAGAGACTAACGAAGCAATCAAGAGCGATGGCCAAGTTCTCACGATCGTTCGCGTGGAGTAGCGGCATTGCCCTCCTGGCATTGCTGTGTTTCGCCCTGCCGGCCTGGTGCGCCGATGGATACGGAAAGCTCAGCGGCGTGGTCATCGATCCCGCAGGAACTCCGCAAATGGGAGCGAGCGTCTGGCTGAGCGCGGAGAGCGCCGGATGGGCACGCAGCCGCGCGATTGCTCACCGATCAGGAAGGCGTCTTCACGCGGCCTGCGCCTGCGCCCGGGCTTCTATTCCGTGCGTGCGACGCTGGCCGGCTTTCTCCCGACGATTCAGGAGCACATTCGAGTCAGCGCGAACTCTGACGACGCTGGTTCGGCATCGAACTCGGACTCGCTTTTTCACGTCGCTCGACCAACTCCGGCGCCCGCCGGCGCAGCCTCCGAAAAGGAAGACTGGAAATGGGTGCTGCGCACCTCGGCAGCATCGCGGCCGGTTTGCAGTTGCGCGACGGCACCGTGGTGGTCGCCGACGATGATTCGAAAATGGCGATTCGCCGAGGCATGGACCGCGCGCACTGCCTGCAAATGACCAACGGCACGAGCTACCCGGGCTCGCCCTCCGCGCTGCCTGGCGCGCTGACGACCGCCGCCTCCTACGACCAATCGCTGGGCGCTGCGGGCCGGCTGCTGATCGCGGGAGAGATGAGTTACGACCGGTACGATCAATTACGATCCAGGCTTCTGCGGGGCTTGAAGGCAGTGGCGGGGGTTCGCAACGATCTGGCTGCCTAGCGGGGAATTTGGTCGCGGCCCGGAAACCACGGTGGTGATGCGCCAGGCGAGCATGCCGCGCGGCGACGCAGCGATCCGCATGATGCGCATCGAGCACTCCGAACAACTGGCCTATCGGCGATCGCGTACCACGCTGGATTATGGCGCGGAGTATCTGGGAGGCGGGCATCGGCGGGATGACATCGTCGGTACGGCCGCGAGCGCGGGTTGGCAATGCAGGTAACACCCGATTGGACGGCAGCGTGCTCTTGGAGACCGATCCCGCTTCCTACAGTCTGCGTTCGCGTGGCGATGCGCTGGAGTCGGCGATTGACGCGTTGGGTACGCTGCCCGTTCTGCTTTGGCAGAATGGCCATGCCGTGCTTTCGGGCGGCTGGCACGAGGAGGCTTCATGAAGCGCACGCTCGGGAAGCGGGGCAGCGTGGAAGCGGCCGCATTTCACGACTACTCGCGGGACCAAGCGGTCTTCGGCTTCACCTCTGTACGGGCGTTTGCGTGGGATGCGGGACCCGGCGGCTCGATGGGAACGCGCGCAGTGTACCGCGAAGGATCTCGAGCAACCTCGAGGTAGCAGGCATCTATTCGTGGGCTGGCGCTCTGGCACCCGAGACGACCGACATCAATGTCGACGCTAATCTGCAAGACGGTCTGCAAGATGGACTGCGAGACGGCTTGCACATGCGCTACCGGCACAGCGTCGCCGGCCGCGTTTCCGGGAAAGTTCCTCGTGCGGGCACGCAGTTCACGGCGAGCTACAAGTGGCTTAGTGGAGTGGTCGCCAGCCGGCAGGATTTGTTTGGCGAAGCGGGTCTGGGCATCGATCCCTACTTGAGCGTGACGATCCGGCAGCCGTTGCCGTCATTTCGTATCGTCGGGGCACTGGGAAGCCTGATCGACGTCCGCAATTTGCTGTCGCAGGGCGCTCTTCCCGACGACGGGGGAGCAGGGCGCCATCGTTTTAATGCCTGTGGAAAGATCATTCCGGGGTGGAGTGAGCTTCCAGTTCTAAAGAGGATTTAGGGACGTACCGAAAATGGAATTTATGTATTCCAAAAAATTCGGGATGAGTGTCTACTGTTATGGCCGTGAACATAATGAAGCGGCAGACACTTAGATCCGATGGTATTCCAAATTTTCTGGCGAGACACGTGCTCGAATATTAGCGGGGATAGTGTTTTCTACGTGGACTTCATCGGGCCGCGCGTAACGGTTACGGCGATGACTGAGCGAAGGAAAACCTGGGTTTGCGACTGGGCGCAATCGTACTGGCGCTCGTGACGGTGGCCGCGGTCATCTTTGGAATCATCAATTTCCAGCAGCGGCTGCTTTTTGAAGTGCCGGACGATGGGGTCTCCTGGCTGGAGAATGCGCAGGGAATTACCGCGCTCTACGTCGCGCCCAATTCCTCCGCGGAACGCGCCGGCATCAAGCCTGGCGACCAGCTACTCGCGATCAACGACGTTTCCGTGCACCGCGCCGTGGAGGTCACCAAGCGCTGTGGGCCTGGGGGTCTGGTCGCAGGCGCACTACCGACTGGCGCGCCAGCAAGCGCACATTTGAAGCGCTGCTGATCGTGGCGCCCGCTCCCAAACCGCTGGCCATCGAAAATTATCTGCGCGTCGTCGGCTTGTTCTATCTGTTCATCGGGCTTTTTATTTTCGTGCGGCGCTGGAACGCCGCGCGGGCCGTGCACTTTTATATTTTTTGCCTGGTGTCGTTCATTCTTTGCTCGTTCCACTACACCGGCAAGCTGAACCTGTTCGATTGGGAAGTCTACTGGGCGAGGGCGGCGGCGATGCTGCTGGCGCCGGCGCTGCTGCTGCATTTTGCGCTGGTCTTTCCGGAGCGCAGCATTGCCCGGCGGCTCTGGCACCGGCTTTGGATCGTCGCCGCCTACGTTCCCCGCTCGCTTGCTGCTGGTGCACGTAGATGTCGCCACCAACTGGCTGGGCTTCGTTCCTTCGCTGCCGGCGCGCGTGGCGCTCGATCAGATCGAACTCGGCTATCTAGGCCTCTACTTCCTGCTGGCCGCGGCGATTTTCCTGCACAGCTACCGGCGCGCGCCGCAGCGGCGTACTGCGGCAGCAATTGAAATGGGTGACCGGGGGCACGCTGGCGGGCATCGTGCCGTTCGCCATTCTGTACATCGTGCCGTACTCGCTGGGCGCGATTCCGCGGCCGTGGATGAATCTTTCGGCGCTGTCGCTGGCGCTGGTGCCGCTGTGTTTCGCCTACGCCATCATCCGTTACCGGCTGATGGACGTGGACATCATCTTCAAGCGCGGGCTGGCCTACACGGCGGCGACGGCCGGCGTGCTGGCGGTGTACGTTGCCATGGTGGCGGTGATCGGCGCGCTGTTCCACACGGCGTGGCCCACCGGGCTGGCCGGCGAGGTGATCGCCATCGTGGTGGCGGTGTTCCTGTTCCAGCCGTTCCGCGATTGGACGCAGGCGCGGCTGGACCGCTTTTTCTACCGCGACCGGCTGGATTATCGGCGCACGCTGATCGAATTCGGCCGCACGCTGACGAACGAAGTGCGCCTGGAGCCGATGCTGGCTTCGGTGATGGACCGGCTGTCGCAGACATTGCTGGTGGACCGGCTGGCGGTCTTTCTCGAGGACGCTCCCGGGTCGGGCGAGTATCGGCTGGCGCGGTCAATGGGATTGCGCAGCGGGGACCTGCTGCACCCGTCAAGCGGGTTCGCAGGGCCGGGTTTCGGGAATGGCGCTACCAATGGGGCGAATGGCGCAGGGCGCTATTTCCGCGGCGCTGGACCTGAGCTTTCTGTCGCCGGAACGCCCGGCATTCGCGCCGCGGTTACCTCTTTTACGAATCGCCGCGAGCGGCGCGCGAGGAAAGCGATTCGGTGCGGCGCACGCTCGAGCAACTGGACCTGAACTACTTCATTCCGTGCCGCATTCGCGACCGCACCATCGCGGTCCTGGGCCTGGGCAAAACGGTGGACGGCGATTTCCTCACCAGCGAGGACGTGGAGCTGCTGTTCACCATCGCGGGCTACGTGGCCATCGCGCTCGATAACGCGCAGCTCTATTCCTCGCTCGAGCAAAAGGCGCAGCAGATCGAGCGGCTGAAGGACTTCTCGGAAAATATCGTCGAATCGCTCAACGTCGGCGTGCTGGCGGTGGATCTCGAAGGGCGCGTGGAGTTCTGGAACACGCAGATGGAGGGGCTGACGGGAATCGTGCGAGCCGATGCGGTGAACCGGCCGCTGGCGGAAGTGCTGCCCGCCGACCTGGTGGCGGAGATCGCCGCGCGCGCGGACGAAGAGCGCGTGTCCAGCCTTTACAAATTCCATTTGCGGAACCGCGCGGGGCGCAATCTGCTGGTGAACGTCTCCATCGCGCCGCTGGTGGGAAAATCGGGCGAGCGGCTGGGCCGGCTGATCCTGGTGGACGACATCACGCAGCGCATGCGGCTCGAGGAGCAGCTCGTGCAGACCGAGAAGCTGACCTCGCTGGGCCTGCTGGCCGCGGGCGTGGCGCACGAGGTGAATACGCCGCTGGCGGTGATCTCCAACTATATTCAGATACTGGCGAAGCAGCTTCCGGCGGACGATCCGCGGCACAAGCTGATCGAGAAGATCGTGAAGCAAACGTTCCGCGCGAGCGAGATCGTCAACAACCTGCTGAATTTCTCGCGCACGGGGGCGGCGGAATTGCGCGAGGTGGACCTGAACAGGTGATCGAGGAGACGCTGTCGCTGGTTGCGCATCCGTTCCGTACCGCGCACGTGCAGGTGATCCAAGCGCTGAAGAGCGATCTGCCGCCGGTGCTCGGCTCGGGCAACCGCCTGCAGCAGGTGTTCCTGAACCTGTTCATGAATGCGCGGGACGCCATGCCCTCGGGCGGCATGCTCGAGGTGCGCAGCGCGCGACCAACGGCTACGTGGAAGTCGAGGTGACCGACACGGGGCTGGGCATTCCGCGGCGAAAATCTGCAGCGCATCTTCGATCCGTTCTTTACCACCAAGGCCACGGGGCGCGGCACCGGTCTGGGCCTCTCGGTGAGCTACGGCATCATCAAAGAACATGCGGGAAAGATCGAAGTGCGCTCGACGCCCGGGAAGGGCACCTCCTTCCGGCTGGAATTTCCTACCGCGAGAAAAGCGGTTCATGCCTAAAGGCTCCATCCTGGTCGTAGACGACGAAGCGGAAATTCGCGAAGGGCTGGAGCTACTGCTGGAATCGGAAGGCTATGCGGTGGCCACCGCGGAGACCGGCGAAGCCGGATTGGCGCGCCTGGAGGAGCAGCCGTTCGATCTGCTGCTGCTCGACGTAAGTCTGCCCGACCGCAACGGCACTCGATCTGCTGCGCGAAATCCACCAGCGGGACCCCACGCTTCCGGTGGTACTGATCACCGCGTACGGCTCGATCGACATGGCGCGCCCGGCGTTCAAGAGCGGCGCGCAGGATTACATCACCAAGCCGTGGTCGAATGACGAATTGCTGGCGCAGGTGGCGCTGGCGGTCGAGGGGCGGCGGCTGCGCGAGGAAAACGTGCAGCTGAAACGCGCGCTCAAGCAGCGCTACGCGTTTCCGAACATCGTCGGCAAAAGCGAACGGATACTTGCGCTGCTCGATCTGGTGACGCAGGTGGCGCCGTCGCGCTCGACGGTGCTGATCACCGGCGAAAGCGGCACGGGCAAGGAGCTGATCGCCAAGGCGATCCATTCGGCCTCGACGCGCGCCGACAAGCCATTCGTTCCGGTCAATAGCGGATCGATTCCCGTGGACCTGCTGGAATCGCAGTTGTTCGGCCACGTGAAGGGCGCGTTTACCAGCGCGGTGGCTTCAAAAAAAGGCCTTTTCGAGGTGGCCGACCAGGGCACAATTTTCTTCGATGAAATTTCCACCATCAGCCCGGAAACGCAGGCCAAACTGCTGCGCGTGATTCAGGAACGGGAATTCATGCGCCTGGGCGGCACGGAGACGATCAAGGTGGACGTGCGAATTCTGGCCGCGGCCAACGTCGATCTGCTTGGCCTGGTGCGCGACGGCCGCTTCCGCGAAGATTTATATCACCGCCTGAACGTCATCGCGCTGCACCTGCCTCCGCTGCGGGAGCGGCGCGAAGACGTGCCGCTGCTGCTCGAGCACTTCCTGCGGCGCTTTTCGGAAGAGAATGAGCGTCCGCTGCGGCGCTTTACGCCCGCGGCCATGAAGCTGCTCGTGGATTACCATTGGCCCGGGAACGTGCGGGAACTTGAAAACGTGGTCGAGCGCGCGGTGGTGCTTTCCACGCAGGAGCTGATGGACACCGATTTGCTGCCGAGGCGGTGCTGGGGCCGTGGGTGAGCGGCGCGCGCCTGTTCACGCGATTTTCTGACGGCGGCGAACGGGGAAATCGGGAACGAGGCTGCCGGCGATCGTCGTCTTCGCTATTTCAAATCATGGAAGAGGTCGAGCGGCGGGTAATCGTGGACATGCTGGAACGCACCAACTGGAATCAAACTGAAGCGGCGGAGCGGTTTCAGATTCCGCTCTCGACGCTCAACCAAAAGATCAAGCGGCTGGGCATCGAAACGCGCCGCCGGGGCACGTCGGACGCGCGGCCGACTCCGCGGCGCAGATTGCCGGGAAGTAAAGTAACATAAGTGTCATTTAAGTTCGGGCTTCAATTCCGACTTACGATTGTCGCGAACGACGGCATTGCTCAGGTCGGCGCCGTCTAATTTAACGTCCGTCAAATCGACTTCTCGAAAACTCGATAAGGTCAGATCGGAGCCGGAAAAGTCCGCTCCGCGCAGAACGGCTTGCCGCAGGACTGTTCCGCGCAGAGATAGTTCCATGCAAAATGGCCGAACGTCAGGTCGCCGCGAAACAATTCAGTGCCACTGAGATCGGCTTCGCTCAAATTGGCGCCGGCGAGATTGGTTTCGGTGAGATCGCAATTCCGCAAATCGGCCGCGCGCAAGTCAGATTGGCTGAGATCGGCGTTGACCAAGCTTGGCGCCGCGGATGTCGGCGCCCCGCAAATTGCAGCCGGCCAGAGGCAAGCAGTTAAATCGCGTCCGCGCAAGTCGGCATGGGAAAGATCGCGCGCCCCGAAAGATCGCCACGAAGGCCCCAGGCTGGCCGCGATGGAATTTTTCATGAGCCTCGAGAACATCCGAGACGCGCTTGCCGCCATGGCGAATGCTTTTGGGTTTGCGCAGAGCTTTGCCGCCGGAAATAAGGTCCAACAGTCCCATAGGTCACAAGTCCTAAGCCAACAGTCGCTCTATGTCGCAGGGCCAGTTCTGGGTTGAAACTTGATGCTCGTGCACCACTCGTGGACGAGGGGCGGGCCGAGAGCGCGTTTCGCTGTTGGAAGCTAGCGCGCGATGCACCTCCCGCGGTGTGCGAGCGTCCCGGCCCGGTTTGCAATCAAGAAAATACCCACCGGCCGAAAATTTGCGGGCGGAATGCTTACCGACCGAATACCGATCGACAACAGCTACCGGCCAAACAGGGCGGCGTAGGTCGCTTTGCCAACTACGTGCCCGTCCATGGCTTTGAGAAGATCGGCTCGCATGGAACCTGCCGGAAGATCGAGCTTCGTATCGAGCGCGTACATTTCAAAAATATAGTGGTGCGGCGTTGCGCCGGGAGGCGGGCACGGCGGCTGGTAGCCATTCACTCCGCGGACGTTTTTGCCCTGCACGGCTCCGTTGGGCGAGGAATCAGGTTGTACGCTGGCCGGCAGCGAAGTCGCATCGGCAGGCAGGTTCCACAAAATCCAGTGCGTCACGTCCATGGAGCTTTTTTGCGGCGCGCCATCGGTATCATGGAAGATCACCGCAAAGCTCATGGCGGTTTTAGGCGGGTCGGTCCATTGCAGCGCGGGGGACGTGCCCATGGGTACCGCGCAGGTAAACTGGGTGGGTATCTGGCTTCCTTCACTATATGCTGCCGACATCAGCTTGAATTTAGATGGCGGCGCAGCCGGCGCCTGTGGTTGCTGTGCTGCCGCACCTATGGCGCTTAACACTAAGAACATCGCCGCGAGTTTAAGCGATCGGCTCGACAGATGGATTCGCATTAAATCTCCTCCGTTTCTTTTCCAGAAATGGAACTGCGTTTATGCTCGTGCCGCCCGTACAGCGGTTTCGACAGCGCAAACGTTGAGCGCGACAGCCATTATAACCATATCACGCCGGGACGCGGAGAATTGCTGGAAGTGAGACCGGCAGTGGTTTCGCAAGTTGCTGCGCGCTAGCTTCGCCACCCGGCCAGGAAAGCGCACGATGTAACGCGGGGGTACTATCTCTCCGCCTCTCCGTGCATTCGTCACGCTCGCCCAGGCTAAACCCGGTAGTATTACTCTTACATGAGCCGTTTCCTCGCAATCTTGCTTTTACTCCTGACGTTATTGTTCGCTGGAGCTGGGACACCTGCGCAGGCGTATTCCGTCCTCACCCATGAAGCCATCATCGATTCATCGTGGGACCAAGCCATCCGTCCCCTGTTGCTCAAGCGTTTTCCGAACGCCACGCCCGAGGAACTGAAAACGGCACATGGCTACGCCTACGGCGGATGCGCCATTCAAGATATCGGCTACTACCCGTCGGGGAGCAAATTTTTCAGCGATTTGTTGCATTACGTCCGCACCGGCGACTTCATCGAAGCTATGCTGCACGATGCAGCCGATTTGAACGAGTATGCTTTCGCCATCGGCGCCATGGCGCATTATGCCGCGGATAATAACGGGCACCGGCTGGCAGTCAATCCATCTGTAGCGATTCTATATCCGAAGCTGGGGCGAAAATACGGGCCGACGGTAACGTACGGCCAAAACCCATCGGCGCACCTGAAAACTGAATTCGCTTTTGACGTGCTTCAGGTAGCGCAAGGGCATTACGCCCCGGACGCATATCATGACTACATCGGATTTGAGGTATCGCGGTCATTGATCGAGCGGGCTTTCGCGGAGACGTACGCGCTCGACGTGGATGCAATTTTCGTCGATTTCGATCTTACGATCGGCACCTATCGCCACGACGTGAGCGTGCTGATTCCCAGAGCGACGCAAATCGCATGGCAAATCAAGAAAGACGACATCCAAAAAGATAATCCGGGGATTAGCCGCGACAAGTTTCGCTATCGGCTCTCAAAAGCGAGTTACGCCCAGCAATTTCATGGGCAGTACAAATCGCCTGGATTTGGCACCAAGCTGATAACACTTTTTATCCGTTTGGTGCCCAAGATCGGACCGTTGAAGGCGCTAGCCTTTCATACGCCCACGCCGGAAACGGAAAAAATGTTTATGGCCAGCTTTGGTGACACGCTCCGCGAATATCAAAAGCTGATCCGGGAGGATAGTGAGCAGGGAGGAGTCGCATTGCCGAACGATGATTTCGATACCGGGACAGTCACCAGGCCGGGCGAGTACAAGATGGCCGACCAGACATATGTAGAACTGTTAGACAAACTCGCAAAGAAGCAATTCGTCATGGTCTCCCCGGAGCTGCGCAGCGTGTTACTGGGCTACTACGGCGACCCCCGTGCGGCAATGGTGGCGGAGAAAAACGCAAAGAAGCGAACGAGGATCACTCGCGAGGTTGACGACCTCAAGGCCTACACTCCGGAGGCGGCGAGTCCGGGAGTGAAGGCTTCTCTGCCGGCCGGGCGCATGGAACTGGATACGCAGCGTCCAGAGATCGGGGGCGATCATGCCGTACCCTACTAGAGAAAGGCGACGCATGTACAAGTTTCACGGCATGGCATTTGCCACTCGGCGCAAAGTACCATGCCTAGCTGGCATGAGCGTGGTAACCTCGCAAAACCTCTTGTAAACGAAGGTCGGACGGGTTTTGTTCAGAGGAGGAGCGTGAAAGCCACGCAAATTGCGTCCGTTTTGTTCCAATACCAGCCAAGCCACACACTGGGTATCGCCGGGAATTAAGCAAGAGTTCACAGAGTTAAATCGGGAGGAATAGCATGAGTGGAAAAAATGGTTGGGCCGAAACATTTTCAGCGTTCGCCGTGGGTGTCGGAGTTGGCACCGCGCTCGGCGTTTTGTTTGCGCCAAAGGCCGGTGAAGAACTTCGCGGCGATTTGGCGGACAATGCCAGGCAGGGGCTGGATCAGGCCGTATCGAAGGGACGTGAATGGGCCGGACGCGCACAAAAAGTTGCGGGCGATGCCGTCGACCAAGCCAAGAGCCAGGTACGCGACGCAGTCGACGAAGGTGGACAAGCCTATCGCGAAGCACGTAACTCCGCGTCGTAGTTTTTGGCATGTTCTGATTTGGCCGGGCCTGCCGGGGTTAGGGGCCCGGCCAAATTAAACTTGTTACGAATGAGCGCGTAAACCACTGCTTAATCCTCAAGCAAAAATCTCAAAGTGGACGGCAGCCCCCGTGCTGGCGGGCAGCCTGGTATCCGCGGTTTTGGCGTTAGCTTTGTTTTCCTGGCTGGCGGAGGCGGTATTGGAAGGCCAGGCGAACCAATTTGACGCGCGGGTGCGCGGCTTCATACACCAATACTCCTCCGAACGAATGACTTCCGTAATGAAATTTGTGACCTTGCTCGGCTCGCCCATGCTGCTTTTCAGTCTCTTTATTGTGTTCAGCGTCGTGTTTCTTCTCGCCAAGTGGAGACGTGCGGCGGCGTGGCTGGCGGCGGGAACCGCTGGATCGGTTGTTCTGGATTTTACGCTGAAGCTGTTATTTCACCGGTCCCGGCCAGTGCCCTTCTTCGCACCAATGCCGAAGTCCTACAGCTTTCCAAGCGGGCACGCTCTCACCTCTTTCTGTTTCTATGGCATTCTGGCGGGGTTAATCGATACGCGCATTCACAACGTCGCGGGTCGTCTGAGCGTATGGATGGCCGCGGCGGTTTTGGTTCTGCTGATTGGTGTTTCGCGCATTTACCTGGGCGTGCATTATCCGACCGATGTTGTCGCCGGATATTGTGCGGCGGCGATGTGGGTTAGCGCGCTGGTTTACGCGGATCACGCAGGAGTCCGCATCCTTTCATGACCTGTATTATTTCGTCATGAAAAGTCGGGTTGCGAAAGCGGCGACAGAGGTGAGGGAGGCGCAGGATGGCCAGAACCTGTTTGCGCGGTAGTTCTGGCGCCCCTGATCAGCTTGGGTAGCTGGCTTGCGACCCGAGTGTCTCACTTAGTTTTTGCAGCAGCGCGGCTTTCGTAAACGGTTTGGCGAGAACCGTGGCATAACGCTCCAGAAGGCCACGCTGCGCGAACGCGATATAGCCCGACATATACACCACGCGCATCGCGGGCCTGGTGCGAATCAGTTGCTGCGCTGTCGCAGGTCCCTTCATTCCAGGCATGATCATGTCCGTCAGTAGTAAGTGAATCGTGCCTGGATAACTCCCCGCGACGTCAATGGCCAGCTCGCCGCTGTCGGCTTCCAGCACGGTGTATCCAGCTTGCTTGAGCAGGATGCCCGTCAGGTTTCGGAGCAGAGGTTCGTCTTCAACCAGCAAAATGGTTTCCGATCGTGCCGGAAAGTGGGTTATTTCGGCGGCGGGCAACAGATCCTGCACCCGTTCCCCGGCGCGGGGTAAATAGACTTTAAACGTCGAGCCCAGTCCTGGCTCACTGTAGACCCATATAAATCCACCGCTCTGTTTAATGACGCCGTAGGCGGTTGCCAGGCCCAGGCCGGTGCCTTTGCCCTGTGGCTTGGTGGTGAAAAAGGGTTCGAAGATGTGGGCTTTCGTTTCAGCGTCCATACCAGTTCCCGTATCGCACACGGCTAACAAAACATAGGAGCCGGGAACGACGAACTGATGATGACTAACGTAATCGTTCGTAAGCATGATATTGCTGGTTTCGATGAGGAGTGTGCCTCCTTCGGGCATGGCATCGCGGGCATTCACCACCAGATTCATGAGGACCTGTTCAATTTGACCTTGATCTGCCCTGACTTGTCCGGTCGCGGCATCCAGTGCGGCGCACAGTTTAATGTCCGGGCCCACGAGACGAACAAGCATTTCCTGCATATCGGCGACAATGGTGTTCAAATTCAGGACCCGTGTTTCAAAAACCTGCTGGCGGCTGAAGGCCAACAGCTGGCCAGTAAGCGCCGCGGCTCGCTCGCCCGCCTTCTTGATTTGCTCGGTGTGCTTATGAATCGGGTGCTGGGGCCGCGACTCATCGAGAATGAGGTCGCTGTAACCAATGATTACGCCGAGTAAATTATTGAAGTCGTGCGCGACGCCGCCGGCGAGCCGGCCCACCGCTTCCATCTTCTGCGCCTGGCGGAGGCTGCTTTCCATGTGCCTGCTTTGAGAGATGTCGCGGGTAACCACGGCAAAGCCGTCGATCTTTCCCGCCGGATCCCTGATCGAGGAGATGGTTACGGAAACCAGAATTTGCCTGCCATCCTTGCGCACGCGAATGCACTCAAACGGCTCGATTCGTTCGCCGTTCTTGGCTTTTTCAAATCCCAATTCGACTTCGTGCGGCCCTCCGGCGGGAACGAGGATGCTCGGTGATTTGCCGATCATTTCGTCTGCGGAATATCCGTAAATTCGCTCGGCGCCCGGGTTCCAGCTGCGAATCACACCGTCGATGGTCGCGCCCATAATCGAATCGTCACTCGCCTCTATAAGCGCGGCCAATCGGGCGAGCTGCTGCGTGCGTTCTTGCACTTTCACTTCCAAGCCCTCGTTCAGTTTGCGGATCTCCAGCCTGACGGTTTCGCACTGTGCGATTTCTCGTACGAGCTTGCGTGTGACAATTACAGCGATGGCCATGGCGATGAAGATAGCCAGCAAAATGAGCGCGGCCATAAGACGCCAGGCGCGTACTGAATTTTGCTGGGCGCGTTTTTTGGCCTGCCCCATCTGGTCGACCTGGAACTGTATGAACGTGTTCCATGCGTCATGGTAATCGGCCAGCAGAGGCGTGGTGATGGTGAGCATCGCTTGGCGCGCGTCGTCGGGCCGCTGGTCTTTGAGAAGTTGCAGCAGGCGCTGGATGCTGGCGCTGGCTTGCACCCTGGCAATGTCGATATTCGCCAGCAGCGCTCGTTCCTGGTCCGAATCAGCAGCCGTTTGGAGTTTCCTTTGATCGTCCGTTATCCGAGCGGTGTTTGTGGCACGCCGGGCAAGAAGCGCATCGACCGTTGCCGTGTCTCTATGGCTAAGGAGCAGAACTTTGGTCGTGATTCCAAAGCTTAAATTGGCAAAGAGGACCGCGTCGTGCGCCGTCCCGATCTTGTCGCCGCGCCGCCCAAGAATTTCGTTTAGATCGGTACTAATCCTGCTTATGCGGCCGAACTCCAGCAATCCAATCCCCATGAGCAGCAAAATGAGAAAAGCGAAGGCGATACTCACCTTGAGTCCAACCGGTGCGCGATTCATGACCGTAAGCCTCCGGCAAGCATTAGACTGGCGCCAAACGGACGGACGGACGAGCGTAGGCCGAACGCAGAGTCCGGAGAGGTTAAGGAATGGTATAACAATTATGTTACCAGCCGGATTTTATGGGACGAAAATAAATAGTGGCGTATCGCGTAAGTTAACGTCGGCGCAGCGCTGCTTGGCGGCAATTCATGACTGGTAAAATCCTACCGACAACTCGCTCCGATGACTGCGGGGGCCGATTCGTGCGTCGGCGGCGTTGGTCCGGTTTCAGTGTCCGACCGGACTTTTTCGACCGCCTCTGAAAGGGTGGCGCAGACTGTCGCGGGCTTGCCCATGCCAACCCGTGCCGCCACTTTGTCGGCATCGCCGGAAAAACCCCACAACCCGAGCACGATCTCAAGGTCCTGCGAATCCTCCCGCAGTTTTCGATACAGGGTGCGTGCGTGGGCGAGTGCGAAGGGCGGAAGCGCGGAAATGCACACGATGCCCGGCTTCTCGCGGACGACGTAATCGAGCATCTCGGCGGCGCTGCCGAAGGGGCTGCATTGTGCCGCATAGCCGGCCTGCTGGAGCAATTGCACCAGCATCATAGCGACGATCTCATCAGCCTCGTCCCGGGCGGGCACACAAATGATTTTCGAGCAGGAAATGTCGTGTTGTGCGCCGGCAGCAGAGGCCGCCACCGATACCGGTAGGGTTTCAAGCGCACTTGTCCTGCCGGTTGCCGACTCTGTTTGTGAAGTAGCAGGTGAACTCCGCTCCAATTGCTCTTCCACCAATTCCTTGGTGCTCTGGAAAATAAACTTTTCGGTAGCGCCGTCAAGCATGTCCCGGTGCCGGTCCTGTTCGACCAGGCTCAATGCGGGAACCAGCACGGAGTCATACAGCTCACTTAGAGGCTTGTCTTTAAAATCCTCTTCCAAGACCTGCCGCGCTTCTTCCTGATCCATCGCCAACAGCCGTTGATAAAAGCGCGCGTCAGGGGTTAGTACGGGTTCATCACCCAAGATAATCTGGAGAAAGGCCAGACGAGGGATGTGGCGGCCCATGACTACCAGACAAACCGTTAGCGGCGTCGAAAGCAGTAATCCGACGGGTCCCCAAAGTGTGGTCCAAAAAATCGCTGCGAAAAGGATGCCGATCGGAGTGATACCCGTTTGCCCTCCATATAGAAATGGCTCGACGAAGTTGCTCACCGTAATCTCAAGACCCGCGAAGGTCCCAATCGTCATGAGCGGCCGGGACCAGCCATCGAAAACCGCTAATGAAAGAATTACCGGCAGCAGGGCGCCAATGGGCGGGCCTATGTACGGAAGAAATCGCAGGACACCGGCAATCGCGCCCCACAGCAATGCATTTGGTATACCGATAAAGTAAAGAGCGGCCCCTATGATTCCGCCGTAGGTGATATTCACCATGGTTTGCAGAAGCAGATAACGACTCAGCCGGCGTCCGGCCTCGTCGAGGGCCTCCGTCATGACCTTCAGGCGGCCCTGCCCCGCTAGCCGTATGAAACGATTTCTTAAATCTTCCCTTTCAAGCAACATGAAAAAAGTGAAAACCACGACGATGCCAGCGGTCTCCAAAGGGCCCAAGAGGCTGGGCAGGGATGCCAAGGCGTTGGAGGGAGGCACCACTTGCACCGGAACTGGTTTTTGCTCAGGTGGAGCACTCGCAGACGGCAGTTGTTTCTTCGTTTGCGGGACACTCCTCTGATGCGCCAGCGGAGCGAGAGGTGTCGACGAGGTGGCGGCCGATCCTTCAGCCAGTTCCTGGCGCAACTCCTCGACGGTATTGCTGGCTTTCGCCAGCCGGGCATTACTGTGGCTGCGAATCGATTCGATCTTCGTACGAATGTTTGTGGTGTAATCGGGCAATTGCTCGGTGACGTTGACCAATTGCTTCGCCACATTCCATCCAAACGCACCAAGTGCAGTGACGCACACCATCACCACCAATATCGCTGCAGCTGCGCGCGGCAGCCGGATGCGTTCAAGAAGTGCCACTACAGGCGCCAGCAGGAAAGTGAACAGCACTGCGAGCGCGACCGGAATCAGAACGATCCTGGCCACATACAACGTTGCCACCGCTATGACCGCGACGAGGAGCGCGAATATGGGCCAGGAGGCCTGCGTCCCGTGCCCGCGGACCGTCGCCAGCCGTTCCGCAAGTGTCGGCGCAGTCTTACCGTTCATGTGATTTGCGAATCACTGCATTGCCCCTGAGAATTAAGGATTCCAGCTGCCCCAGCCGACTTGACGCGCGGGCGGCGGGAGAGACCCCCGCCGCGTTTGGCCTGTTGTAAATAACTTCAAAACTATTCCGGGCGACTGCTAAGCCCGCCTGGTCATCCCGGCCACCAGAGATATTGCGAAGAGGATGAGAAAGATAAAAAACAGAATTTTCGCAACCCCTGCTGCTGCTACCGCAATTCCGAAGAAACCGAACACGGCAGCGATAAGCGCGATGATGAAAAACGCTAATGCCCAACGCAACATAGTAGCCTCCTGGCAACGGGCTCCAAGTCGCAGTTTCTCGCGCTCTGCGCCCTGCCTGCCGCCGGTGCCAGTGATTTTGAGTCTGGAGTTCAATGGACACAATAGGGGCGAAGCGGTACGTCCTGTCTGGGGTTCGTGTAGAGAGGGGATCACGACGTCTGGCGCCGGGAGGTCGCGCAAAGCTAAGCTTGGGGAAATTTCGGAGAACTTTGAAGAAATATGCGGCGTACTGTTGCCATGATATATAGCGTATAGTCGATAAACGTAGGCCGTTCGACAAGCTGAAATTCTGCAATGGAGATTCGCAATGCCAGCTTTAAAGCTGTTGGTCGCTGATGATCATGAAATAGTGAGAAAGGGCTTCCGGGCCATCCTCGAGGCGCAGCAGGATTGCGAAGTTGTCGGTGAAGCGGGCGATGGGCGCCGGGCTGTGGAAATGACGAAGGAATTGCGCCCCGATATTGTGGTCCTGGATATTTCCATGCCTTTGCTGAATGGCCTGGAAGCAGCCCGGCAGATCATGAAGTCGCGTCCGCAGACAAAGGTATTGATCCTGACGATGCATGAATCAGACGCTTTGATTCGCGAAGTCCTCGACACCGGAGCGCGAGGGTACATTCTCAAGACCGATGCTGGACGCGACTTGGTTTCCGCCGTGGAGGCCTTGCGGCGTAATAAAACATTTTTTACCTCACGCGTCGCGCAGATGATACTGGACGGCTATCTGAAAGGGGACACCCGGCCGGCAGAAGGCGATGCCGCTCGCGATCGTCTGACGCCGCGCCAGCGGGAAATCGTGCAACTGCTCGCCGAGGGGAAGAGCAGCAAGGAAATCGCTGTGGCGCTGGGTTTGAGTGTAAAGACAGCCGAAACACACCGGGCGAACATCATGCGCAAGCTCGACTGTCATTCCGTGAGCGAAGTCGTACGTTACGCGATCCGAAACAAGATCATCGACGCTTAGGATGATTTAACTCGCTTAGTTCCTGTTATCTTGCCGACAAATGGAATGTTAAAAGGCCGGGCGCGGCCGACGAAGCGGAGCTCAAAAACTCTTTTCTCCCGGCATGGCTTGGGTTAACCTCGATATTATTTTGCTGCGCATATTATCCTTGGAGACACGCACACTCGTTGCTCCAATTCGAAAGGTGTGACGCCACATGGCTACGACCAAAGATCCGAAAGCGCCCGCGAGTACAGCCTCACAAAGCCCGACTGTCTCGCGCAGCGAGCTGGTGGAACTGTTGAACCAGGATTTGGCGCGCGAGTATCAAGCGATCATTTCGTATGTCGTGTATTCGCAAGTACTGAAAGGCGCCGAGTACATGAATATCGCGGCGGAACTCGAGCAGGACGCCCAAGAAGAGCTGCAGCACGCTATCATGATCGCGAAGCAGATAGATTATCTGGGAGGAATGCCTACCGTCACGCCACTACAGGTCAAGGCATCGGAGAAGGCCAAGGAGATGCTGCGTATTGATCTGTCGCAGGAGAATGAAACGGTGCGTGGATACCGCGATCGCGTGCGCCAGTGTGAATCTCTGGGCGAGTTTGCGATGGCCGAGCACATCCGCGATATTCTCGTGCAGGAACAAGAGCATCAGATCGATCTTTCCACCGCACTTGGCGAAGATGCGCCGAACACCGAGTAATGATTCGTTCGATAAATTGCCCATTTTAGACGACTAGAGGGCGGCTTATCGGCGGCCTCTCTCGAGTCCGTTTCGTTTAACTGCTGTTAACACTTGTTTGAAATATTCACGGTCCTATACCGAAAAATTCCCTCAGGTTCCCCCGCTCTCCTTACCTAAACTCCGCGCCTCTAACTAAGGGTTGTGCCCGATACCCCCCTGAAGCCGTGTTCCGTATAGTTCGGCCAAGCAGCAAAAGCTCGCGAAGGCGAGCTGGTTAACCGATCGAGTAATAAAACGTTATTCCATCGGTGCCAAAGTACAGACGTACGGTGGGAAGAGATACTTCCGTCAAGAGAGGAACACATGAAAAAAATAGGGGTTGCGGGTGTACTTCTGGGATTTGTGTTCGCATTGGCTCCCGCCATGCGCGCGCAAGATCTCAACCACGCAGAATTCGGAGCATTCGCGGAGTATTTCAAGGTTCATCAGACAAATACCAATTTTGGTGGCGTCGGCGGCCGACTTTCCGTTAACGCCGGCAGGTATTTTCAGGTTGAAGGGGAAGTAAGCTATGACTTCACCGCTGCCTACAATCAGACGTTCTTCAGGCCGGGCATCGGGGGAACGACCACGACGACGGTACTGCGGTCCGACTACCGCGTACTGCATGGTTTGTTTGGCCCGAAGATCCAGATGGGCGGACCGGTAAAACTATTCGTAACTGTGAAGGGCGGTTTCGACGATTTCATGTTCGATCCGCGGGCCGCTAGTTTTGCCACCTTCACCAGTTCCGTTGACAACTTGGGCGGCAACGGCACGAGCACTCATCCAGCGGTTTACCCGGGCGGCGGAGCAGAAGTGTTTCTCGGCCCTATCGGGTTGCGCCTGGATGTCGGCGACGAAATATTCTGGGCAGGCGGAGCGCGTAACAACCTCAAAGTTACATTCGGACCGACCATTCGTTTCTAAGTTGCACGCGTGACCAGCTGAAAGCCGGATCATGAAAGAGGAGGCCGGATGCACGACCAATGCATCTGGCCTTTTCTTTTGAAATTACACCGACCGTTATCGCTTCAGGAGTGCCTGTATTCTTTCCAGTCACGCTCGATTGTTTTCGCCATCTCCTTGCCGGCCTTCTGAAGCCACTTGGATTTTCTGTGGTCGAGGTCCTTCAAAATTCCCTTAACCTGGCGCTTGCTTCCTAAATGCACGTTGGCCGCTTCCGAGCCCATCGCGTGCAGCAGCGTTTCCTCATCGCGTTTCCCGGGCCAGGCGTCAATGTCGATTCGATTAGAATCGGGCGACAGTCTGCGAATAAGCCAGCCTCCCTCGATTTTCTGGAATACATCGGGTGAACGTATCGCGGATGACATGGCCTCTTCATAATACGACTGGCGGTGGGCGGTCCGACCGTGAAGCCACAGACAGGAGGAAGGGGTCATGGCCTTCGCTTCGCGAGCGATAAATCCGCCGCACCATTGGGCAATAGCCACGAAGCGCTGCTGGCCCAGGCTTCCCATCCCGGCCGCCCGGCGCACCACTTTATGCTCCAGGTTAGGGTCGGGTAAATTCGTTTTCAGGGCCTTACCGGCATCAGCGGGCAAGGCATTTCCCACCGCGGGAAGTTGATCCAGTTTTTCCCAGAAATCGTCCGCTGGTTCAATCGTCTTGATACCCAGATGTTCCAAGTTCTTTTCTTGCTCGGCCAAAACGATAGGGCATCCGCCCATCTTGAGGGTCTTGCGGTATCCCTCCAGGATGGCTTCGCACCCGGCTTTC
This sequence comes from uncultured Acidobacteriota bacterium, assembly GCA_963828935.1. Taxonomy (GTDB): domain Bacteria; phylum Acidobacteriota; class Terriglobia; order Acidiferrales; family UBA7541; genus Palsa-189. The sequence continues at coordinate 258,829 of CAWHGP010000003.1, forward strand.
AATTTAATGGTGAGTGTTTGGGCGTCGGTAACTATTTTAGCGCTGCATGCCAGGCGCACCAGGTCGTTGGTATAGGGCAATGGGTACGTCTCATCGAAATCGTTGACACCCCATGCCAGCCGCCCTTCGGAGTCACGCCAGGTACCGAAGCTGCCCACGTGCAGGTCACCTGAAGCCAAGACCGTGGGCGCCGACGACAAATCGCTGCAGACCTCCGGCCAAAGCTGCGCCCAGCGATAAAAAGTTCCTCGAAAAAAGGCAAATACGTCTTCTCGCATCTGCTTGTGCTTCGATTTAAGCTCCGATTCCACAACGACGGTGCAGTCTCGCATCCATTTTTCGTAGTCTCGCGTCGCTTCGACGATATTCATTCGTCCTCCCGATGACTGGCATCCCGTGACGTTCCGGCCGGTTCACCTCAGTGCCGAGCGAAACCATTTGCGAGATCTCCAGCACAGCACGGATATCGCAGTCCATACGGCCGTGGCCGCCAATAGCGCTAAGCCGCCGCTCCAAACGGGCAAGAGCTTCCACAGCACCAAGGCGAAGCCCACGAGCCCAATGCTCCCCATGGCGGCGCCGCGAGCGTCCACTGCGGCCGACTGTTTACCCCGAATGGTGTGGGGGATTCCAGCGCTGCGCTTTTTTTCTTCTTCATGTTTTTCCACCAACGTTGCACTCGCTGGAAAGATCGCCGGAAAAGCAAGAAACAAGCCACCAAAGACCGGCCCGAAACGTTTTGCCAGGATCCCAGCCAGCACAGTGATGCTGCCCCCGAACAGGAACCGCACGGCATATTCGTACCAACGCACCTTTCGCAGCACGGAAAAATCGCAATGAATTTTCATCGTAAATTATCGCAACACGAACCACCACGCACCCAGAGCACAGACGAACCACAGCACCAAGACCGAGCTCGCCGCCACCGACGCTCGCAACTGATAGCGCATCATCACGCGGCTGCAAAGGCTGGCATAGAGGAAGAAGGCTATCGCAGCGGCGATCATCGAACGAGATTCCTGAGCTGCGAACAGTTTGCCCTCCGTCCGCATCGTTAAAGCCAGCGTGGCCAGCGCCACCGAAGGTGCGGCACCGAACAGACCGGCAAAGCTTTTCGGTTGCAGCACATCGCCGAGCACCGCGAATAGCGAGACGATCACGCCGCCCGCCAAAAAACGGATAACCAGCTGCATCATCGGCGTCGAGTCACAGTCCTATCAAGGGGTCAAGGGGCGCGCGCAAATCGCCGCTCACGCGCGCTGAGTAAACGTCCAATTCCTGTGGTACGTGGTCCCCAGTCCGAAAATCGCGTGGTTCATGATACACGCAATGCGTCCGCGCCTGTGGCAGGTTGGAACGTCATAGCACAGCCCAGACCCAATTTATCGATTCTGAAACGGGTAAAGCAATCCGGGACGTAGGCAGACAAACTACGCAAACAATGGCCTAACCGTCGTTTGTAGGAGCGAAGCGCGATCCGAAGGAAGGCGCTAAAGCAAAATCACAACCACAACGACTCCACTACGCCGTCATGGCCAGCGCTCTCTTTTGTCTGCAGTGGCGCATCGCACGGATGATCACCCAATCCACATCGGTCGGGTGGCACGGGAACGGAATGACTTCGAACGCTCCAAGGCGGATGGCCTCCAGATAGTCATCGCGATTCTCCATCCGGGAGGTCACCACGACACATACCTGGGGATTCGACTTCCGGGCTAGCGTCAGCAACTCGCGAAAACTGCCATCGCTCAGGCTCCGCTCACAAAAAATGATGGAGACTGGCGTGTTCGCGAGAGTTTCTTGCGTTTCCTGCATGGAGGCGGAGCACAGCGGATCCAGTCCAAGCTCAACGAAAATGCCTCTAAGAGCCTGGCGATTCTCCAGGTCCGATGAGGCGATCAGGACGGGGCAATCAGTCATGGCTTCCTCCTTCGCCGGAAATGTCAAATTAGCATTGTGACCGGCGCCGGCTGAGTGCTGCGGTGGCAAGACGGAAAACCTGGAAAGACAAACAACACGTTAAACTCATTAACAGAAAAGTTCAAGCTTCGATGATATTATTTCGGATCGCATAACGCACAACTTCACTCACGGAATGACAGTCCAGTTTTCGCATGATATTCGCCCGATGAGTTTCGGCGGTCTTGACGCTGAGGCCCAATGCGACCGCAACTTCCTTGCTGCTTTTGCCTTCGGCCAGGAGCTGTACGATCTCGCGCTGGCGTGGCGTCAGGCGATCGCCAGCGCCATCGCCGTCATCATGCCGTGTGTCGCCTTTCAAATATCCATCCAGGATCATTTGGGCAACGCGGGAAGTAAAGAAGGTCTTGTTGCGCCGCAATGCGTCCACAGCAGCTACCAAATCACGCCCGGCGTCGGTCTTTAAGATATAGCCTCGCGCACCCGCATCCAGAACTTCGCGGATCAAAGAATCAGACTCATGCATGGTCAGGATCAATATCCTGGTTTGCGGCCGCGCTTTCAGAATTTGCCTGGCGGCCTCCAAACCATTCAATGATGGCATTGAAATATCGAGCACAACAACGTCGGGATGCAGCTCTTTCGCCATGTCGACGGCGCGCCGGCCGTCGCCGCATTCGCCGACGACACTGCAGTCAGGTTGCGCCTCCAGGATGGCCCGAAACCCTTTACGCACAATCTCGTGGTCATCGGCAATCAACAGGCGGACAGTCGGCATCTGGGCTCCTTTGAACGCGCCGATTACCATCGCACGTTCAGAAGGAGGGAGCCATACAGGCCTGACTGTATTTAATTTAGGTATTTAGCTTAATCACCAATGACAGCTTCCGTTGAGGCCATTGACAACTTATGGTAACTGATGTATTTGGTTAGCAATTGACTTTATCTGGTTACAATTGACAGCGGACGGGAAAAGTAAAGAAAATCTGACCCCTGTCGAGGGAGAAATCTGATGAGAGTAAAATTTCCAGGCGTATTGATGGCTATCTTGGTTATCGGCGCGGCCGTTCCTGTGTTCGCGCATCACGGATTCGGCGTAGAATTTGACGTAAATAACTGCATGGATCTGAAGGGTACCCTCACGGGCATCACTTGGGAGAACCCGCACGCCTATTTTGACATGGATGCGAAGGATGCCGACGGCAAAATGCAGTCGTGGCATCTGGAAATGGTCACCCCCAATGCTCTGAAAAGGACCGGCAGCACGAAGCAGGTTTTTCTCGATAATATCGGAAAGCCCATCAATGCGAGGGTTTGTCTGGCCAAGAGTAGTAATCAGCACAGAGGGGCGGCATCGTACCTCGCATTAGCGGATGGCCAAATCCGTCTCGTTGGGCAGGGTGTTGAACGCAGGTCGGACGACGAAAAACACTTCTGACGACGGCGGGACCGAGTTCACAGAGCCGGTCTGAAAAGGAGAAATTGCAATGACAGCGGTAAAGTCCCGCTATAGGCTGGGAAGTGCTGGAGTGTTGCTGGCGGCTTTGTGCTTGTTCTTCGTTTCTGCTCCAGATTCGTCCGGACAAGGACAAGGGCAAGGGCAAGATCAACAAGCGCAGCAAGGACGAGGACCAGGACGAGGGGCACAACAAGAAGGTCCGGCAAAACCCATACCTAAGGGGTTCTTCGACCCGGGGCTAAACAGGCATCTATTGCCGCCGGGTGGACCGACGCCCCGCATGGCTGACGGACATCCGGACCTCTCCGGGCGTTATTATCCGAACGGTGTTGGAAGAATGGTGGGTTCTTATACTCCGGCTGGGGTTGACCCGGATGCGAGCGGGCTGTTCATTAAAGGAAATCCGCCACAGGTGAACCCTGTCTTCAGGCCTGAGACGAAAGACAAGTACCAGTATCCGACCCCGTATGGCACTTGTGCTCCGGGTGGCACTCCCACCTCGATAACAACGCAAACCACTGAGCACGGCCCCATCGAGTTGGTCCAACGCCCAGGAGTCTTGTGGATTATGGATGAATTCCCCCAGGCGATTAGATGGATACCCACTGACGGGCGTCCACATTCCAAGGACCCGGATGTCTCATTCGCAGGTGAGTCGGTTGGACGCTGGGAGGGAGATACGCTGGTCGTTGACACCGTCGCGATTGATACCAGGATGAGGAATATCTCGGTGGGGCTAGCGGGAGACGCGAACTCATGGACTCATAGTGAGAAAGAGCACGTCATCGAGCGTTTCAGCCGCCCCTCGAAGAATTTCCTGGTCTACCAGGTCACCGTGGAGGATCCTGTAGTGCTGATGCAGCCGTTCGTTTCGGCGCCTCTGCGTTGGTCCCTGGCGCAAGATCCCAATGACAACTGGACAGAATACCTCTGTACAGCGAACGAGGATTCAGACGCCTATCAGAAAATAGACCCCAAAATACGGGAAGATTATGAGAAGGGTAAACTGCCTGGGCCTGGCGGGCAACCGTAAGCAGAGCTGGTGACTCTCAGCCTCGCATAGACTACGGGAGGGGGCGCCGAAAAGCCTTGCGGGGTGGGAACAATCTACGCGGCCCGGGTGCAGCCGAAGTGACATGGGCTGTATGCGAGTGTCTTCAAGCTAACCAGTAGGGCCGGAGCCGGAAGCGGCGGGGAAATTCTTTTCCTTGTTGGCTGAGCCCCCATCGTTTTTATTGTTTTTGTCAAAAAACGTGCCGCCTTTTAGCAATCCTTCCACAGCCGCCAGCAAGTCGTGAGACGCCCTCGATTTCAGGACGTACCCGCACGCACCCGCTGCTCGAACATATTCGGGCAGCGTTTTTGAATCGTGCATCGTGAAGATCAGCACTTTGGAACCGAGGTTTAATTTGGAGATCTCGCGTGTAGCCTCAATCCCAGTCATCTCCGGCATGGCAATATCCATGATGATGGCATCGGGCTTCAGCTCTTTCGCCATACGGACCGCTTGCTCACCATTGATGGCTTCGCCGCAAACCTCCCACTCCGGGCGGGCATCCAGAATCATGCGAATCCCCTGACGCACCACTTCATGATCATCCGCTACCAGGATTCTAATGGGCATAAGTGGCCTTGAAGAGCCGGACGCTCCGGCGTGAATTTTCAGTATTGCATTGAAGCGCCGAAAAACCCGAATTGCAAGCGGAAATGGCGGCACTGCTTCCTGTTATTAAACTCGATTGGTCCTCGACCCGGCCTTGCGGCAGTGCGCTAGACCGAGTGCGGGAGGGTCATCGAGTTTCGGCGGGATCGCAGTAGATTTGTCGGGCGGAGGACGCCAAAAAGCGCACCCCTTCGAAGCTGGCAGGTCATGTTTACACGATGACTGCGTGTTGATCCTGCGTGTACACAATCATACTGCATACGCACATTGACGCTGCCAGCTACCAAGGCAAGTCGTTCGTTCCGAATTCAGCATGCGCCCAGACTATGCAGCGTTCGCGCGTTCCGTGCAGTGAATACAGAAGCGCGCCCACGGGAGCGCCTGAAGCCGCGCCTCGGGAATGCTTTCGCCGCAGGACTCGCATATTCCATATTCACCGGTTTTCAATCGCTCCAGCGCCAGCTCAATTTCGCCAAGGATGCGGCGATCACGGTCCAGATTGGACAGCAACAGATGCGTGGCGAGATTGCGGCTAGCTTCGGCTCCTTCATCATCCGGTTCGCGATCGATGTACACATCGGTGCGCTGCTCCACGAAGCGCAACCGCAGTTTATCTCGCTGCGCAGTCAACTGCTTTTCAAGACCGCTGAACTGCTGATCGGGTTTAGTTACAGACATCGCTGGTCACCTCAACTCTTTCTCCGGGCGATGAAGACATCGCCAGGATGGACTATGGCTTAGAAACTTTTTAGCTCGCGACACGCCGCGAGGGTCGTCCGGTATGCGCCAGCTTGGAAGGTGCGGAACGCTTGCGAGCGGCTCCCGACCTTTCCAGACTCTTCTTGAGAGCGGTCATCATGTCGATGACCGGAGCGCGCTGGGGGTGCGGCGCCGCGGCAACTTCCCGTCCTTTTTGTTTGGCCTCAATCAGGGCTCGCAAATGTGTCTCGAACTCGTCATGGTACTTTTTGAGGTCGAAATCCTCCGAAAGATTGTCGACCAGTTGCTCCGCGAGTTTTATCTCCTGCGGGGTAAGCTTGACACCCTCGTTTTTCCCGTAGCCGGGCGCCTCGCGAATCTCATTTGCAAGGTACATAGTGTGCAAGGCGATGCCGTGATCGTAGGGCCGCAGAAAAACAGTATGCTCGCGCTGGTGCATCGTGAGTTTCGCGATGCCGTAGCGCTGCATCTCTTCCATCGTTTTCAGGAGGAGCTCGTAAGCCTTGCGGCCCTCGGCTTCCGGAACGAGGAAAAAAGACGAATCGAAAAATAGCGGGTCGACCTGGTCGCCCTTAACGAACGCCAGAATTTCCATGGCGCGCGCGGATTCCGGCGTGATCTTCTTAATGTCCTCCTGGTCCAGGAGCGTATAGTTGCCCTTCTCGTACTCATAGCCTTTCACCACTTCCGAGCGGTCGACAATGCGATTGCACGTGGGACAGAATAGCGGCTGGCGCAACCGGGTCTTGCAAACCTTATGAAGTTGATGCAGCCCGATTCGGGAGCCCCGCGCCGCCGGATAGAGCCGCACAGGGATCGAGATCAGCCCAAAACTGATAAACCCTCTCCAGGAGGAAGCAGCCATTGCGTGTGGCCTCCAGTGCAACCTATGGGTATAAAGACAATCGCGCCGGAAGACCATTCGGCGAAGCCTGTACGGTTCCCCATAAAACGTTGTAGGGGTTCTTTGATGTTCCGAAACGTCAAATGGATGGTGCCTGATCCGATTTTGCTTGCAGAGAAAGAAAAAGCGGCCGCCCATGCCAGGCAGCGGCTTTAGCTCCAGGTATATACAGGTATATATCGGTTGGCTGGCTACCTGAGGCAGAGCTGGTGTCCCTTAGCATGCCCTTTCTGCTTGTTGTTCTTTCATCACGGGTTTGCGCAGCCACTTCCGCAGTTGCCATACCCGCCTGATTTCTCAGCACTTTCCTTAGTGTGTTTATTATTGCTGTTGCTCTTTGACGCTTGGCCGCGTAAGCGCTTGTTTCCGGGCATGATTAGTTTACAAGCTTTGGTGGAGGCGCCGGAGCCGGCTTGCCGAATTTCGTGTCGTCAATTGGCGCGTTCGGCTGCACTTCAGTGAGTTGCGTGGTTGACTGGCCGTCGGTCCACGTTTGCTCCCAGTGAAACGGCATCTTCACACCGGCAACGTCGCGATAGTCCGAATACTCGAAGTGCATGGGGATGAGCCCGACCAAGGTATTGATAAAGCGCACCTGCCGCACCAACAAACCCGATTGCTTGTCAAAGTACAGCTTTATGCGCGCGCCGCTCGCGGTCGTGCCTTCGATCACTTGAGCGTCACGCTCGCCGATCGTAGCGGGTGGAAATCCGCTGCGCCACCTGGTGAAATCCCGCTTGAGCAGTGCAGGAAATGCAATCTCCGCATCCACTTGAGCGCCGTCGAGATTCCCTCCGGTCAGTTCCAGAAGCGGCAAAGGCTTATCGACCGAGGCCAGCCAGGCGGTGTGTCCATCGCAGGTCGAGACGATGTCTCCGATCAGGGTATGCACGATCGTAGAACGCTCTGCGGGAGCTTTGGCGTAGACCTCTACCGGGACTTTTTCCTCATCCGTGTCGTATCCGACGTAGGTTCCCTTGGCGATAAAGCTCGTGAGTTTGGCGGCTTGCTGCGCCCCGCCGATAGCTTGGATATACCTGTCAATAATTTGATCCGCAGAAGGTCCTGAGGCAGGCTGACCGACAATTTCGTCTTTATCCGGATCCAGGGGGGGCGGTGTGCCGTACTGCTCGGCAAGGCTGGGAACGGTTTCGGGATGATCGGTGCCGCGATGGCACGTATCGCAGGTCACCATACGCATTCCAGCAAAGTTCCCCTTGTTGATGGTGTTCACCATCAGAATCATCTTCCGCGCAGTCTGCTTCACTGGGGTGTCCGCGGCAAACTTTGCCCAATTGCCCACGCTATCGGCGGTGTGGCAATCGATGCAGTTCATTCCCAGCGCAGCGGAAAAAAATCCCATGGTGCCCATGAACTGATCGACGGGAATGCCCTTGAGGACTTGGACGTTCTTGAAAACGTCTTCCGCCAACTGCGGCTTCTGCTCCTGTGCGGTCTGACCGTTTGCCCCCGCCAAGGCCACCAGGCATACCAAACCCGTGCACAATGCGCGAACCACGCACCGTTTCGACACAACAATCTTCAATGCCACAACGTTCTTCAAAACCACGTCAAAACGCCTCCAAGCGGGACGCTGGCAGGAAGCCGCGGGTCAATTCCAGCCGTTCGAGGGAGAATTGTGTCCCTGGGAGACAGCCGCCCGCGGCCACAGTGACAGGCGCGGACGCACTGTCCGACGATTAAGCTACGGTTTCGAGGCCACAGCAGGATCCCGAATCGCGTCGTTGAAATGGCTCTCTTCCGAGGGAGCACAAATCTCTTCGAAGATGGCCACTTTAACGCGCACAAAGGTAATTTTGTCGCTTACCCAAGGCGCCATGTATACCTTCGGATCCGTGAGGACCATGCTAAGTTCCAAAGTGTCCAGATCGACGCGCTTGAAGCGCTCGACGAGAGTCATTTGGTCGCTGTGCGGGTAACCGAAGTGATCGAGCCAGGTTCTTTCGTCGTAGCCATTGGACTCGACGACGAAAGTGTCTCCTTCCCAATGGCCCACGGAGTATCCATTCCAGGCCGGGTCGGGATTCTTCGGAAGTTTTCGCCCATCCGTCCAGATCGTGCGCCACAAGTCATGAAACTGCATGTGCAGCAACACGCGATCGGAGGCCATAACGAACTCAAACGGTCGCAGATTCGCTTCCCACAAATCGCGTGGATAACCCATCGGATCGCAAGTTGAAACGGCGTCGTTCCCCTTCCCCGGGGCAACCGATCGCGGGCCGTAACTGGGCTTCGTAGCTTCGAACTTTTCCTTCCCCCACGCGGTCATCGGCGGAGGGTAGGCGTCTGACCGCATCTGGTCCGGCACAGCTTTATCTTTCACATCCAGCCACTTGTCGTTGAGCGAATGCCTCTCAAAGTAGCCCGGCCTCGTGGGCATCGACCAAACGGCGGAAAGATCGTGCGGGTCAAAAGGCTTTGGCTTCGCTAGTGCTGGTGGCAAATCTTCCGGTTTCCATGCTCCCGGCGAATATCCCTTTGTGCCATATGTCTGAGCAAAACTTGGGCTGGAACACGCGAGAAGTCCCAATAAAGCTGCGACCGAGGCGAAGAATCGATTTCGCATTTCGCATTCCTCCGACAGCTCTCTTGATTCCATCTCGGGCCGGGGAAGCAGGCGGTCCGCCCGACACAGGCGTTCAAAGCCTGAAAATGGCAGGTAGCAACGGCGCGATGCAGACGCGACACACGCAACGCTAAGCCTTAATACGATGGCGGCCTAAACCTACTGGACTGGCTCATCATTCAACTTAACGCCGTTCCCTTTAACGCCTTTTTGCGGCAGCACGCGGCCATCGGCAAGCACGAACTGCGAAAGTGAAAGGCGTGGCGCGCCGGACTTCGAGGGATGACCAGTGATGGTGAACTTGTCCCCCGGCTTCAATATGTCCTTGCTCAAGCCGGCTTCTGACAGAGCATGTGGATTGCTCAGCTCAGCGCCCCAATGCACCACAGTGCCGGTGTCGTCGACCACATCGAATAGAATGCCGCAATGAGGATTGGCCCAAATCCATTCTGTAACGGTTCCCTTTAATGTAACGGTTTTCTCCGTGTCATAAGCCACACCCGTTCCGTGGTGCGCGAAAACCGGAACTCCCGACATTATGACACCTGCAAGCAACGCCAAAAACACGCTGGCTTTGAGGTTCATTAAGGCACCTCCGCTTGCGAATTAGTAACACATAACGCTTGGGCTCCGCAATCTCGCAGAAAGGGCACCGGTGCGGAACGCCACGGGATCTAATTCACTGTTCATGTACATACACTCGGTTTTTCTGGCACTCGACGCTGCGCTTGGCCTGCTCACGCGTTAGATGTCAGAATGCTATGCGCGCGTCGATCACAACAATCTGACGAATGCAGCGGAGAAATAATAGTTAGCCTGCAGCTGGCGGTCGACTTAAACTTGGGTCTCGCCTTTACTGATATCGTTCCTTCCTAAACTTTTTCGTTTATGCTGTGCTGGAGATAGCCTGCGCCTTACATTAGTGGCCACGGCGCGGGATGACAATGCTCGCCATACATCCCTGAGCTATTGGAGCGCCTGCCATATGCTTCGCCAACGATGGATCAGGATCATCCCGGTTGCGACGGTCATGTATGCCGTAGCTTTCATCAATCGCACCAACGTTTCGTTGGCTTTGCCGGCCATGAGCCGCGACCTGCACATGAACGCACTGCAGGCCGGATCCATCGTGGGGATTTTTTTCTGGGGTTACCTGCTGTTGCAAATTCCCGGCGGGTATCTGGCGAGCCATTGGAGTACGAAACGCTTCGTCGCTATCTTGCTAATCGTGTGGGGTTGCTGCGCGGCAGGCTGCGGGCTAGCGCGAAATTGGCACGAATTGTGGGTACTGCGGCTGCTGCTTGGCGTGGCCGAGGGCGGCATGTATCCCGCAACTCTTATTCTGCTTTCCCACTGGTTTCCCACCAAGGAGCGCGCTCGTGCGAGCGCGTGGTTCTCTATCGCTCTGCCGCTTTCGCTGGTGGTTTCTTCGCCGCTCTCCGGATGGCTGCTGGACCGGTGGAACTGGCGTGTCATGCTGATTGCCGAAGGGGCGCTTCCCTTACTCTGGCTGACTGTGTGGTTGATCGGCATCTACGACTACCCGCGCGAAGCGCCTTGGATTTCGGCGGGCGAGCGTGAATATCTGGAGGATACATTGCGCCAGGAGGTGGCCGCACGTGAGCCTGCCAGTCGCGAAATTTATTGGCGCGCGCTGCTGGCTCCGCAGGTCCTGCTGCTGGCCCTCGTAAAGCTCCTGATGCTCAGCGGGCAGCTGGGTTATTTGTTTTGGCTTCCGAGCGCAATCGAAAAAGCCCGGAACATCAGTAACTTCGCAGCTGGCGTTCTGTATACGATCCCCTTTATGGTGGGAGCAGTTTCGCTGCTGCTGGTCTCAGCACACTCGGACAAAACACACGAACGCCGCCACCATGTGGCGCTTCCGATGGCCGTTGGCGGGCTCGCTCTTTTTGGAGGTGTGCTCACAAGCGGGCGCTCGCCCATACTGGCTTTCGTTTTCGTTTGTTTGGCTTCTGTGGGAGCGTTCGCGCCCTTGGGTCCTTTTTGGGCGATTCCCACCGAATGGTTTTCGCACAAAATGGCAGGGTCGGTCGCCGGGTTTGTCAACGGCATTGGGAATCTGGGCGGATTCTTCGGTCCACTGCTGGTTGGTTATCTGAATAAACGCACCGGAAACTTCCTTTACGGGTTTGGCTTGCTCGGCCTGTTCATGCTGGTCGGGACCGCACTGACGTACACGCTGACACCGCAAAACGGTTTGGCCAGGCTCGAGACTGGCCTGCAAACAGCTCCCGTGGAAATAAATGGACGCGTATGACGTTATTGTGGTCGGCGGGGGAAATGCTGCCTTGTGCGCGGCACTTGCTGCTCGGCGGCACGTCTCGCGAGTATTGTTGCTCGAGCGTGCCCCCGTACATATGCGTGGAGGCAATACCAGGCACACCAGGAACGTTCGCTGCGCGCAACTCGCCGGATCGTCTGCCCCGAGGAATATGGTGAGACGGAATTACTCGAAGATCTGATGGGTGTCACCGGAGGTCCGGCGAATCTCGATCTCGCCAGATTTGCCATTCGCCAGTCAAGCAAGCTTCCTCAATGGATGGCTGAGCACGGCGTAACTGGCAGCGGCCGCTGGCAGGCACCCTGCACCTGGGGCGAACCAATCGCTGGTTTCTCGGCGGCGGAAAAGCGCTCGTCAACGCGTACTATGATACTTGCGCGCAAAATGGGAATCGACGTGCGCTACGACGCGTGCGTCGAGGACTTGCTGATTGAAAATGGAAGCGTTCGAAGCGGTGATTGTCGGACAAGGGGCGACAACCAGGAATTCATTCGGGTCCGCGCGGTCGTAGTCGCAGCAGGCGGATATGAAGCGAATATCGAATGGTTGAAGCGCCATTGGGGCGAGGCGGCCGACAATTTTCTGATTCGCGGCACGCCCTACAACGACGGAAGGTGCTGGCGGCGCTGCTTCCAAGAGGCGCCAGGCCGATGGGCGATCCCAAAGGGTTTCACGCCATCGCCGTGGATGCGCGCGCGCCCAAATTTGACGGCGGTATTGTGACGCGACTCGATCCATTCCCTTTGGAATCGTTGTCAACCGCTGGGCGCGCGTTTCTACGACGAAGGTGAAGACATCTGGCCCAAACGATATGCCATTTGGGGCGGCTTGATCGCCGCGCAGCCGGGGCAACTCGCCTACTGCGATCGTCGACGCCAAAACTATCGGTTGCTTTCTGCCGCCGATGTACAAGCCGCTACCAAGCGGACTCGCATCGAGGCGCTTGGCCGTCGTGACCCTTAAACTCGATCCTGCACGCGTTACGGACGCTCAGGATTTCAATCGCGCCACCCATGGAAAACGGAATATCGCCTGGCATCGCTCGGACGGAATGAAAACGAATGGGCATCACTCCGCCCAAAAGCAATTGGGCCATCCCGCTCGATCGGCCGCCTTTCTACGCGACTTCCCCTGCGCCCCGGAATCACCTTCACCTACATGGGCGTGGCGGTTGACGAAACAGCGCGCGTGCTGGAATCGAACGGACGTCCGTTCCAGAACGTTTTTGCCGCCGGCGAAATCATGTCGGGAAATATTTTGACGCAAGGGCTATCTAGCCGGTTTTGGACTGACGATTGGTTCCGTCTTCGGGGAACTTGCAGGAAAGGAGGCGGCGCTCCATGCTCGCGAGCTGAACTATTCGAAGAAGCCAGCGACAACTGATGATCTGCAATGCCTGCCGCTATTGCGAAGGATATGTCCCGTTTTTCGCGCCATCGAGACGCGCCGCGATTTTACCAAGGGCGATGTCTTCATCGCGCCAACTTGTGCCATGACTGCCGGGCGTGCTATTACGCCTGCATGTACTCTCCGCCGCATGAATTCGCCATCAACATTCCGCAGATCCTGTCGCAGGTGCGCATAGAGAGCTATCAGCAATGGAGCTGGCCCTCTTTGTTCGGCCGTTCGTTTACGGACCAACGTGTCGGTTACGTCTTAGCGTCGGTCGCCGTAGCTGCTGTTGCCGTACTATCTTTAATATTGGCAGGTCCGGCGCGGATTTTTGCCGCTCATCGCGGCCCCGGAGCCTTTTATCAGGTGGTTCCTTTTCTGGCTATGTTGGTGCCAGCCCTCGCCTTGGTGTTTTATGCGGGGGCTGTCTGGGCCACGGGTGGAACCAGTTTCTGGTTCGACGCGGAAACGCCGCTGAGCGAGAACTTTACTTCACGCGCAGTGATGGCCGCGCTTCGCGACGTTCTTAGTCTGAGGTGGCTGAAAGGCGGCGGCCCTGGATGTTATTATCCCGGAGCGCAACCCTCTTCCGTCCGGCGCTTTTACCATTCACTCGTCTTTTATGGTTTTTTGTCTGCGTTGCTTTCGACAACACTCGCCGCGATTTATCAGGATTTATTGCATCGACTGCCTCCTTATGCTCTCTCGAGTGCTCCCGTTATTTTTGGAACGCTTGGCGGCTTGGCAATGATCGTCGGCGTGTGCGGCCTGATTTCTGTGAAGTTGAAAAGCGATCCCGCACCAACGGTGCCCGAGATGCCCAAGCTCGATTACTTGTTTTTGATCCTGCTGGGACTGACATCACTGAGCGGCATGTTTACGCTGGTGCTTCGCTCGACGGCCGCGATGGGCAGTGCGTTGATCATCCACCTGGGGCTTATCGCCGCCCTTTTTGTGACCGCACCCTATGGCAAGTTCGTGCATTCGATGTACCGTTCGCTGGCTCTCATCTTGCACCGCGCGGCGCAAGAACGGGCCGCCCAAAACCCGAACAAAGGCCACGCCTAACAATCATGCGGGTTGCCGTATTGCCTGGCGACGGCATTGGGCCCGAAATCTCTGCAGCCACACTGCACGTACTCGAGCTGGCAAATCGTCACATGTCGCTCGGATTGGTTTTCGAGACCCACGAAGTTGGCTTGGAATGCCTTAAGCGGGAGGGCACGACGTTTCCAGCCGCAGTCATGCAGGCTTGCGAATCTGCAGACGGTATTCTGCTTGGGCCTGTCTCTCACGCCGAATATCCGCCGCACGCCAAAGGCGGCGTTAATCCGTCCGCGGAGCTGCGCATCGGCCTCGACTTGTTCGCGAACATCCGTCCCAGCCGTTCTCGCGCAGGCCTGCCTCATTGGGGCCGGACGCCAATGGACCTGGTAATCGTGCGCGAGAACACGGAAGGTTTTTGCTCCGATCGCAACATGTTTGAGGGGCCCGGAGAGTTCATGCCCACGTCTGAGCTGGCACTTTCCATGCGCAAAATCACCGCTGCCGGCTCTCGCCGCATAGCGAAGGCCGCTTTCGATCTGGCACGCACGCGCCGCCGCAAAGTGACTGCTGTGCACAAGGCCAATGTGCTGCGTGTATCGGAAGGACTGTTTCTGGGCGAGGTGCGCAAGGTCGCGCGCGGATTTCCCGATGTCGCCTACGATGAGCAACTCGTCGATTCCATGGCCGCTCTTCTCGTGCGCGTTGCCGATAGGTTTGATGTCGTGGTGACCACCAACATGTTTGGCGACATTCTGTCCGACGAAGCAGCCGAGCTGGCAGGCAGTCTGGGTTTGGCAGGCGCTCTCAACGCTGGCGACCGGCACGCGATGGCTCAGGCGCAGCACGGATCGGCACCCGATTTGGCCGGTCGAGACGCGGCCAATCCAGCGGCTTTAATGGTCTCGGCTGCCATGCTGTTGGATTGGCTCGGTCGCAGGCACTTGCGGGAGAATTACTGTCGCGCCGCACGTGAGATCGAACGATCCGTGGACGCCCTACTGGCTATTCCTGCGCACCGCACACGCGATTTAGGCGGGAACCTCGGGACGAAAGCGTTTGCAGAAGAACTCTGCAAAGAAATGGAATCGCAAAACGTTGAGCGTGACGCGCCATGACGCTCAGCCACTATGAACGGCAGCTTGCGCCTGCAGGAGCGTGCGATTGTCACGTGTATATCGCCGGTCACCGAACCTCCTTCCCTCGCGCCTCAAACTTTGCGTATATTGCCGCCCTGCGGCAGCAGTCTTTTCTTTGTGATAAGCGACGAAGAATAATCTTTTTGCCGGCGACATCTGCCCCGGCTGTAGAATCTCGTCAGAGGCAAAAAAATGTCAGAACAGGTTCGTCCTGCGTCGCAATTTTTTAGTGCCGTCGCTGCCATTGCGTTGTGTTTGGCGATACTCATGTATACAGGGGGCCATATAAGGGCGCAGTTCAGCACCTTCGCGGCTCCCGTACCGGCGCCAGCCATCCAAGCTTTGCCGTCCCCAGCCGGCGCCAACAGCTCAGAGCCCCAGATCACCATGCAAGGGGATCGAGCGATCTTGAGCTGGCTGGAGGTCAGCGGTCCGCGTGCCACGTTGAAATTTGCGGAACGTTCACCGTCCGGGTGGTCCACTCCTCAAACCGTTTCGTCAGGCAGCAATTTCTTCGTGAATGCGTACGATGTGCCCTCCGTACGCGCGCTTCCAGATGGAATGCTCGTGGCGAACTGGCTCGAGACCAATGGCCCCGATCCAGACGCCTCCAAAGTGCGTTTGTCGTGGTCCAAAGATCAGGGACGTACCTGGTCGCGACCCGTAAGCCCCCACCATGATGGCACGCAGACCGAGCACGGGTTCGTCTCGACATATCCAGCGGCGGGTGCCGCTTTCGGTTTGGTGTGGATCGACGGGCGCGCCACCAATCCCGAGAAGGAGACCGGGGACATGAGCCTGCGAACGTCCGTTTACGACGCGGACGGCAAGCAGCTCCGCGAATCCGTTGTCGATCCGCGCGTCTGCGAATGTTGTTCGACGGCCGTCGCGCAAACATCGGAGGGTGTGGTGGTCGCTTTCCGAAACCGCAGCGCCCGCGAGATTCGAGACATCTACGTGTCACGTTTTGCCGCTGGTCACTGGAGCACTCCGACGGTCGTGCATGACGATGGATGGCGCATTGACGCCTGCCCCATTAATGGCCCGGCCGTGAGCGCGAGCGGGCGTGATGTTGCTGTCGCGTGGTTCATGGCCAAGGGCGACCAAGGCCAGGCGTATGTCGCGTTCTCTCACGACGCGGCGCACACATTCGGGGCACCGATTCGAGTTGATGATGTAACCTCGCTCGGCCGGCTCGGCGTTCAGATGCTGGCCGATGGATCAGCGGCGGTGAGCTATATCGAATTTGCCGATAAGCATTCCCAATTGCGTGTGCGAAAAATATCGCCGGGCGGGATGCGTTCGCCCGCAGTCTCCATAGCCGATGCTTCAGGCGGTCGTTATCCTCGCATGGCGCGCGACCGCGACGAACTGCTGTTTTCCTGGACCGAAGGCGAGAATGACGCAACGCGCGTGCGCACAGCGCGTGCCAGCGCCGATTGGAAATAGTGTCTGGAAGTATTCGCCATAGCCGCAGCATGACGGATAAACGTGCGGCGGCAAAACCCGCGACAACTATCTTGGTGAGACGGGGTAACCAAAGTAAAGGGCCGCGACCTCATCTCGATGCTGCGGCCTTTAGTGTGCCCAACAGTCTGAACGTTCAGGTCAGTGCGTGACCCTGTTCGGTCATTAGTAGGTCTGCTTCAACCCCAATTGAAGATACGAATATATTCGGCAAAATCTCGTACGATCATTCCTCAGACGATGCGGGCTGGAAGTTGCGTGATACAGCGTCCCGACGACACCAACGCAACTCAGGGCCCAACTGTGGGGAGGAAGTAGCACATCGCAGACGATGATAGCGTCGATCAAAAGTCATAATTTCGAGGCGACGTCTGGACAATGTAGACTTTCACCGGCTGCAAAGCTGCGGAGCCGCATCGCGATCGGCAAATGCATATGACCACGTCGAAATCACGTCCTGAAGCGCTTGCCAAGCTCAATCAAACGATCATCGCTTGCCGACGGTGTCCACGCCTGACCCGTTATCTGGACGACATCGCCCGGATCAAGCGCCGCGCGTTTCGCAACCAGACCTATTGGGGCCGGCCGGTGCCTGGTTTTGGAGACCCTTGCGCCCAGCTCGTCATCATCGGCCTTGCGCCCGCGGCCCATGGAGCCAATCGCACTGGTAGGATGTTTACCGGGGATCGCTCGGGCGAGTTTCTTTATCGTGAATTACACCGCGCCGGCTTCGCTAACCAACCCACCTCATCGCATGCAGGTGACGGTCTGGCAATGCGAGATGCGTACATAACCGCAGCCCTTCGTTGCGCTCCGCCCGGCAATAAGCCTCTTCCCGCGGAGCTCGCCAATTGCGCTAGTTACCTGGAGCAGGAGCTCGACCTGCTCCGTCCGCGAGCAGTCTTGGCGCTGGGCGCGATCGGATTCCACACCTATCTGCGCCTGCTGATTCGCCGCGGACAAATTACTTCGCGCGTGCCGTACCCATTCGCGCATGGCGCCGAATTCACGCTGCCTGGCGATTTACCGCGGCTGTTCGCGAGTTATCATCCCAGCCAGCAAAACACGCAGACGGGTCGTCTCACACCGGAAATGTTCTACAGCGTCGCCGAGCGGATTCGGCGCTTCCTCGATGCGCTGCCCCACTCCTGAGCCTTCTGCCCGCCCTAACCGTTAGGCGCTTCTGGTAGTATGCGTGAATGCCCGAAAGGCGCACGCCCGGTAAATTAATTGTCGGTCTCCTGCAACGCCGTTGCTCGGTCGATCCACAGGAGAACCTTGCCGCCACCGTCGTGGCCATCCGCAACGCGGCGGCTCGCGGTGCGCAGATTGTCTGCACGCAGGAACTTTTTCGCTCGCAATATTTCTGCCGCGAGGAAAATCACGACCGCTTCGATCTTGCGGAATCCATTCCCGGCCCTTCCACTGAAGCCTTGGGCCAGCTCGCGCGCGAGTTGGAAATCGTCATCGTGGCATCGCTCTTCGAGCGCCGCGCGGCCGGGCTGTATCACAACACCGCCGCCGTCCTGGACGCCGACGGCTCCCTGCTCGGCATTTATCGCAAAATGCATATCCCGGACGATCCTCTCTATTACGAAAAATTCTATTTCGCGCCGGGCGATCTTGGATTTCCAAATTTTGACACCCGCTACGGCCGCATTGGTGTGCTGGTCTGCTGGGATCAGTGGTATCCCGAGGGTGCGCGGCTCTCCAGCCTGCGCGGAGCGAACATCCTGTTTTATCCGACGGCCATTGGCTGGCATCCTGCCGAAAAAAAAGAATTCGGCGCCGCACAGCTTGACGCCTGGCGAACTATTCAGCGCTCTCACGCGATTGCCAATGGAGTCTTCGTCGCCGCCGTTAACCGCGTCGGCTTCGAAGGGCCTGCCGAAAGCGGTCTCGAATTCTGGGGGTCCTCCTTCGTCGCCGATCCTTTCGGCCAGATGCTCGTCGAAGCGTCGTCGGACCAGGAAGAAACTCTAATCGTGGAGTGCGACCTTCGCCGCATGGAGGAGGTCCGCCGCAATTGGCCGTTCCTACGTGACCGTCGCACCGACGCGTACGGGCCGTTGCTCGAGCGGTGGATCGATTGAGGTCTTCGCGCACAAAAATTCACAACGCTCGCGCCTCCCGCCTGCAGTTCCGGCGGCCGAACCACGTCCTTCCGGCCCACGCCGGATACCGCATGCCCGCCGAGTGGGAACCTCATGCAGCCACCTGGCTTGCCTGGCCGCACGAGCGCACCGACTGGCCCGGAAAATTTGCGCCTATTCCCTGGGTGTATGCGGATATCGTACGCCACCTCGCTCGCGTCGAACGCGTTCGCATCCTGGTCCAGAACCGCGAAGCGCAGAGCCAGGCGCGGCGTGTCCTCGAGAAAAGCGGTGCCGACCTTGGAGCGGTCGAATTTTTCATCGTTCCTACCAACCGCGGCTGGATTCGCGATTTCGGCCCAATATTCCTCAAGAAAACGGCCCATCGCGATAGCGAAGAAAGCGGAAACAGCGGCGGTGATATCGCGCTGACGAACTGGCGGTTCAATGCTTGGGCCAAATATGACGATTGGAAAAACGACGACGACGCGACGCGCTGCCTGATCCCGAAACTCAAGCTGCCCTTCTGGGAGCCTGTCTATAAGGCACACGAAACCCCTGCGGAACCCCGGCCTCGTCAAAAGGCATTGACGCTCGAAACGCGTGTGGTGCTTGAAGGCGGCAGCATCGACGTCAACGGCCGCGGCACGCTGATCACCACAGAGGAATGCCTGCTCAGTTCCACGCAATCTCGCAATCCGGCATTAACTCGGGAAGACTTGCAGGCAGTCTTTCGCGATTATCTCGGCATCACCAACGTGCTGTGGCTTGGCCGTGGCATTGCTGGCGACGATACACATGGCCATGTGGACGACCTGGCGCGTTTCATCGATCCGTCCACGATTGTGACGGTGGTCGAAGCCAACCCCGGCGACGCTAACTTCGAGCCTCTGCAAGAAAATTTAGCTCGCCTGCGCGAGATGGAAGACCAGGCCGGCCAGCCCATTCGCGTCGAGACGCTGCCCATGCCACAGCCCGTCTACTTTGCGGGGCAGCGCCTTCCCGCAAGCTATGCAAATTTCTACATTGCCAATAATCTTGTGCTCGTTCCCACGTTTAGCGATGCGCATGATCGCATCGCCCTCAGCACGCTAGCGCGTTTGTTTCCTGCGCGCGAAGTCATTGGAATTGCCTGCCGCGACCTGGTCCTGGGACTTGGCACCCTGCACTGCATGACGCAGCAGCAGCCAGCCTGAAGCCGGCTGCGTCATTTGCTTCGCGCCGGGTGCCGTGCCCAGTCTTGTGTCACCGCCGGTCGCCACGGTCCCCACCGCCGCGGTGCTCCTCTTCTGCCCTGCGTCCTTCCCGCGGTGCCGCGCGCTCACGCTCGCTGCGCCCCTGCAGTTCATGCCGCTCCGGGACTCGCTGTGCCGGCGCAAATCGCCGCACGCCCGGGTAAGGATGCACGTATGAACCGCGATTCACCCACGTCCGCCCCCATGGCGCGTTGTTGATGAACACCCGATGCCCGCCCCAATCGAATCGGCTGTACCCCCAGCCCCACGGCCGGAAGAATCCGCCCAGTGTTACGCCAAATCCAAACCGGATCGCGCCGCCCACCACGAAACCCGGCCGTGGCGCAAAGAACACGACTGCCGGATCGTAGTAAGGCACCACCATGAACGCGGGATTGAAGGGCGCGATTGTGATGTAGGGGCCACCGCCCACGATAATCTGACCGTTGCTCCGCAAGTATCCAAAATCCCTGGCCTGTTTGCGCTCCCTTTGGACCGCATCCATGACGTCTTGTTGTTGCGCCAGGAATGCGTTTCCAAGGTCCGTCGTCCAGTTCATATCCGAAGCCATCATGTCCAGCACGGATGGAAATGGCAGCAGCGCCTGGACGCTTGGATCCCACGGAAGCTGGTCTGCCTGGATCGCGTCGGCCAGAGCTTGCCCGGTAAGGTAATGGTGCTGGTCGGCCCAGCGAGCCGCGTCCGGAATTTGATCGGGAAACGTCGCCGCCGCAAAAATCTGCGCCAGCAATGGATCGGGATAAAGCGCAACGCGCGCCACCAATTGGTCGAGTTGACCGGGCGGAAACGATGGCGGCGGCGCCTGCGCGAAAAGGGGAACGACAACGAGAATTGCAAGCATCGAGATGGCGATCATCATTACTGCTTTTGTAGGCTTCATTCGATTCTCTCCTGAGCTGAGCATCTAACAGAACAGCACAACCTGTGCCAAATCCATCTTGGAGTTCCGCGAACCCGGAAGCTTCCTCGTATCAATCAGATGCTCGACACCACGTTAGGTGACCGCGTTCGATGAGGCAGAAGACATGTTGAATTTCGAGCGGTACCGGTGGTTTTCAGCCGCCGCCAGCCACGTGTCCCGCCTGACCGTTACATCGGTGGCCCAATCTTGCCACAAGCAACCTCACCACAAGCGATCTCACCACGATGTTGTCTTGGATACCCCTTTCCTGGCTCTGTGAAAAGGAGGGCTGCTGTTTAATTGGGTACTTATTCGGTTAGTAACGCTCGGCACCAGCCGGCGCAGATCAGCCAGACAGAGGAGACACGCCCGGAGAAACACCGGCAGCAACACCGGCGGCAACACCGTAGGTTTCCGCAATGAGCTGATAGGAACGCACGCGGGCACGGTGGTCATGCACGATAGTAACGATCATTATTTCGTCCACTTCAAGTGCGCGCGCGATCCGGTCCAGCGCGTCGCGCACCTGCTCGGGCGCACCTACTACGTAGCGCGGCCACTCACCGTCTCCGTCCATCACCGGGTCGGCGCCGAACGCCAGATTCCCGAGCTCCGCGATCGCGTCTTCGGGGGCTGGCACTGGCATGCGTTTCCCTCCCAAACGAATGCGCCGGATCAGCAATCTCGTGCTGGTGGAAAGCCTTTGCGCTTCTGCGTCGGTATCCGCGCACACCACACCGAGCGCGACGATGGCCCGCGCCTCGCGCAAATAGGCAGAGGGCTTAAACCGCAGCCGGTAACTCTCGATCGCTTCGCGCGTCGCTTCCGGTGTAATGAAATGAGCAAAAGCGTAAGGAAGGCCAAGGTGCGCCGCCAGTGCAGCGCTCCAAGTACTCGAACCCAGCATCCAAACCTCAGGCGCTCCTGGCGTATCCGGCGAAATTTCGATGCGCTGGAACGGATGCTCGGGTGGGAAGCTGTGATGCAGAAAGGCGAGCAGTTCCATCGTCTGCTGCGGAAAATCGTCCGCCTGCGATTGTTCGCCTCGCTCCCGCCGCAGAGCAAAGGCTTCCAGTCCGCCTCCGCCGGGAGCGCGCCCGATGCCCAGATCGATGCGGCCCGGATACATCGCGTATAGCATCCGAAAAACTTCCGCTACTTTGAGCGGGCTATAATGCGGAAGCAGGATGCCGCCGGAGCCAATGCGGATCCTCGCGGTTTCTGCGCCAACACGCGCAATCAGAACTTCGGGTGCGGGACTTGCCAGCGTGACGATGGAATGATGCTCCGCAATCCAGTAGCGCTCGTAGCCCAGCCGGTCCCCCCAGCGCGCCAGGTCAATCGTATTGCGCAGCGCATCTGCCGGCGAAGCACCCGCCGATACCGGCGATTGATCCAGAATCGAAATCTTCATCGAGGTATTTTGGTCGCGAGAGATTTTCCAGATTGCGCCTTGTCAGAGCCGGTCGTCTTTCGTTTCGCGCACCGCAAGCAGTCCGGCGAGTGTCAACACCGCTGCCAAAGAGAGGTAGTAGCCGACATACTGCAATCCGTATGTCTTGGCAAGCCACGTGGCTATGTAGGGCGCCAGCGACGCTCCGAAAATTCCCGCCAGATTAAACGTCAGCGAGCTGCCCGTGTACCGTACCGAGGTAGGAAACAGCTCCGATAGCACGGTGCCCAGGGGGCCGTAAGTCAGGCCCATCAAGGATAGTCCTACGGTCATCATGATGACCGCGCCGATTGTTCCGGCGAGAAACATTGGCGCCATCACCAGCCCAAACGCACCAATCGCTAAAGTTACCCAGATGAGCGTGCTGCGACGCCCGCGCTCCGCCAGGATTCCGCTGAGCGGAATGGTCAGCGCGAAGAACACGATGCCGAACAACTGCATCACCAAAAACTTATTGCGACTGTAGCCCAGCACGCTCGTGCCATAAGACAGCGCGAAGACCGTCATCAGGTAAAACAGCACGAATGTTGCGAGTGACACAAGCGTACCCACCAGCAGCGCTCCGCGGTGGTTTCGCAGCACCTCCAGCATCGGTACCTTCACTCGCTCGCGCCGGCTGAGCGCCTCGCGGAATACGGGAGTTTCGGTGATCGTCAACCGCACATACAGGCCCACAAGCACCAGCGCGGCGCTCGCCAAAAACGGTATCCGCCAGCCGAACGCAAAGAACTGTTCGTTCGTCAGCCACTTCGAGAGCGCCAGAAATACGCCGCCTGAGAAAAGGAATCCTACCGGTGCGCCGAGTTGCGGAAACATGCCATACCAGGCCCGCTTGCCGGGGGGCGCGTTCTCGATGGCCAGCAGTACCGCGCCACCCCACTCGCCGCCCAGGCCCAGGCCCTGGCCGAAGCGGCACAGCGCGAGCAGCAACGGCGCGGCTACTCCGATGGTGCCATAGGTGGGCAGCGCGCCAATGGCCACGGTCGAGAGTCCCATCGTGAGCAGCGCTGCAACGAGGGTGGTCTTGCGGCCCACACGGTCGCCAAAGTGACCGAACAGCGCCGACCCGAAGGGTCTCGCGAGAAACGCAATCGCAAACGTCGCGAGTGACGCGAGTGTGGCTGAGGCTGGGTCGAATGCCGGAAAGAACAATCGGGGAAAAACCAGTACCGCCGCGGTCGCGTAAATATAGAAGTCGAAGAACTCGATGGTCGTGCCAATCAGGCTGGCAAACAGCACCTGTGCCGGCTTGTTGACGCCTACGCCCGCGCTCGAGTAACCCTGACTTTCCGCAATCCCGATGTCGGTGGACTCACCCAAGGGGGAATAGCTTACCTCATCAAACGGCATCGCGAGAACCGCCTGCCTCACAAACGTGGTTCCCGTCGAATGCGTCCACGTGGACGGACCTGCCAGCTTAATTCCACGATACACATTTGTGACCTGGCGGCATGTATCGCTCGTGCCAATCTTGCGGGGCAAAGCTAGGCGCGGAAGTTAGGTTGGTTTTTGCACGATTGTCCTGCCGAACGCGAGTCGTCGGTTCAAACAGGATCGTCATTCCCATCCGCCTAACAACGGCATGTGGAGTTATCGATGCCGGGCTGCGCTCCTACCTGCGCGCACGGCGTGCAGCGCCTCGAAGAAGCGCACAACAGCTGCGAGGTCGCGCTCCGGCAACCTAGCGAGCATGCGGCGCGTCTCCCGCTCGACTCCCTCATACATTCCTGCAAGCTTGCGCATACGTGCGGGAACCAGCGTCACGAGCAGGCTGCGCCGGTCGGCAGGGTTGCGCGCGCGACGCACGTAGCGGGCCCTTTCGAGTCGGTCGAGCGCCACAGTCACGCCGCCGCTGCTCAGGCCGGTCCATGTGGCCAGACGGCCCGGCGTCGAGGGTCCGTAAAGCTGCAGCATGTGGACCATTTGCAAGTCGGTGAGGCCCAGGCCCACCTTTTCCGCCGCCTGCGTATTGAAGAAAATCGCCGCGGCGATGAACCTGCGGATCTCGAGCACGATGCGGTCGGAGGTGGTGACCGGCACGGGCACCGCCGCGAGGTTGGCAGGGACGGGTGACGCGCGGCGGGATTTAGCCTTCACGGCCATAGGCGCAACACTTTATACTTTACTTTGCATGTATCTTAGTTTACAAGATAAATACAGTATTCTAGTTTAACGGGACGCATGGACTGTCTATATTTAAACGATACATGGAATATCTTTAGCGCGAAAGATGCAAGGAGGATGTGCGCAATGCCTGCAACCGTGAAAGCTTATAAGGGAATGGGTATGGAAGGTAGCGTGGCTCGCTGGTACGACCGCACCACCCGTAAGGGTCTCCCCGAAATCAAGTCGCTGGCCGCGCGCATCGCGGCGGTTGTTCCGTCCGGGCCGGCAGCAGGCACTGTGCTAGAAATCGCCCCTGGACCGGGATTTCTTTCCATCGAGCTGGCCAAGCGCGGGCTGCACGTCCGCGCGGTGGACATCAGCAAGACCTTCGTCGAAATTGCCCGGCGCAATGCCGCGGCCGACGGCGTGGAAGTCCGGTTCGAACTGGGCAACGCCGCCGCTCTGCCCCTCGGCGATGCCACTGTGGACTTCGTCGTATGCCGTGCCGCATTCAAGAACTTCGCCGAGCCCGTAAAAGCGCTGGCGGAAATGCGCCGCGTGCTGCGCCCTGGCGGCACCGCGCTGCTGATCGACCTGCGGCGCGATGTGTCGGTGCCCGAGTTGCAGCGTTATGTGCATGGCTTGGGCGTAAGCTGGCTGAACCGTTGGTTTATGATGTTCACCTTTCGCACCATGTTGATCAAGCGGGCTTATCGGCTGGACGACATTCGCCGCATGGCTATCGAGGCGGGCTGGACCACACCGCGAATTGAGAGTACGCCAGTAGGATTCGAGGCGTGGATGACGATGACGAAGTAGCGCAGATGGGCGTTTTCGAGGACAGAGCCCGTCTTCGCGCGTCAGCTTTATTCCTCCGTAGGATACATCTCGGCAAAAATGACCCTTGTTAACATAAGCGTATCAGTGCAATATTTTTTTCGTCCGTTCCAAAAAATGTAGACGCATAGTGTGAACAAAACGCGAACCTGATCTCACTCAACACTGGGCTACCACGCGAGGTCAGCCGCGCATTACAAGTTTCCGCATTGCCCGAAAGTTGGAAAGCGTATTTCCGAGAGCGGCTGCAAAACTGAGCGCGCTCTAAATTTTCCAATCGGGCGTCGCGACGTAGGCGGACGTGATGTCCTTTACCGTTCGGGTTCCGCAATTGCCCATCGCCAGTTTCAGTTCACCCTGTAAAATTTCGAGCACCCGGTCAACGCCGTCCTGTCCAAACGCGCCCAATCCCCACAGGTAGGGACGCCCGACTCCCACCGCTTTGGCCCCGAGCGCCAGCGCCTTGAAAGCATCGGTGCCCCGCCGCAAGCCGCCATCGACGAACACGGGAACGCGGCTGCCCACTGCCGCCACTACTTCGGGCAGCGCCTCGATCGTTCCGCGTGAGGTTTCGGTGGCGCGTCCGCCGTGGTTCGACACCATAATTCCATCAAAGCCGTGCTCAACGGCCAGTCGCGCGTCCTCGCGCGTGTCGATCCCCTTGATGAAGAACTTCCCCTTCCAGAATTTACGTATGCGATCGGCGAACGCCCAGTCCATTGCGCCGTTCATCATTGATACTCCGGTCATGTCGATGCCGTCGTACATCGGGCGTTCGTGGACATCGGTGAAAGGCTCGCCGACATGGCAGCTTGCACAACCCGTCAGATCCTTGGGCCGCGTACGCAGATAGGTTTCACTGTTTCGCCCGGTAGTATTATCGACCGTGAGCGCCACCACCGGGCATCCGGCGGCTTCCACGCGCCGCAGCAGCTGTTCGCACGCTTCCCACTTGTTCGGCGCATAAACTGATACCAGACCGGCCGCCCCAGCGCTTTGTTCACGTCTTCGACGCCGGTCGAGGTCGACGACGACAAAAACTGCAGTGTGCCGCGCGCCTTGGCGGCCCGTGCGACCGCCTCTTCGCCGTCCGGCCAAAACGCCTTATGAGCTGAGGTGGGGCACAGGAAAATCGGACTGTCGTAGACGGTGCCGAAGAGTTCGACGCGCATGTCCACCTTGGTGGCGTCGCGCAGACGGCGCGGCCGCAATTGGACGTGCTGGTATCCTTCGCGGTTGGCGCGCAGCGTGGCGTCGTCGTCTACCCCGCTCACCATGTAAGCCCAATGGCTGTTGCGCACCTTGCGGTGAGCGGCCTCTTCGAAATCGAAAACGTTGAGGGCCGCCGCAGGCGTGCCGATTACATCCGCGGCCGCTGCGTCTTTCTGATCAGTCTTCTGGGCCAACGCGCTTTGCTTGAGGAACGCGCTCAATCCACCGAGCGCCGCAACATACGGACTTGCCGCTAGAAACTTCAGGAATTCACGCCGGGCTGTGGAAGTCGACATCGGTTTTCTCATGACGATTGCGTATCGTAACGCTGCTAAACCCATCTGACCAGCCCAGACCTTCGCTCGTTACCTGCACCGGCACTCTGAGGGAATGGTGATGTGGCCTTCCTTTCAATCGCAAGTCGTGCCCACTCTGCCAAAGCGCTTCGGCAGACGATACTACCTGGTCGCAACGGTTCACGGGTTCTAGGAACCGTGGCGGAGATTCTCGGTCGTTACATCCTGCTCGTTGCCAGGACGCGCATTCTTCACCAGGCGTGGCGCTTCCGCCGATAGAAGTTGTGGATGCGCGTCGAACTGCGGCTTTGGATGGTTGTCTTATGGACTGGAATCGGAACTTGTTGCATCTGGTACAAAGCTCTTCATTAAACTGCGGAACGCCGAAGCCCGGCCAGCCAACGCCTGAATGTGTCGCACTCCCAAGTTATTTCCGCAGCAGCGCAACAAAACTTTGCAATTCATCGGTGGCGAGATCGGAGACGGCCCAGAAGGTCATGCCCGCATCGCTCCAGTGAATGATGTTGTATCCCTCGCGCGTCTGCGAAGTTGGTGGCCCGCTCTCAGTTGAAGGCCACACGAACACATTGATGTAGTGCAGCCGCCGTCCATACACAAGTGCCGCCACTGGATGACCGTCCATGTAATCGAGCCGGCCGCCCACCAGCGGAAAACCCAATTGCGCCAGGTCTATGACGGGAGGCGCGAAGTCCAGCTTTCCGTCGAACCAGGGCTTCACGGTATGCTGATCGGTGGACGCGACGTCGGACAAGTGATTGGCCATTAACGAGCGAATGTGTCCTGCGACGATCTCCTGTGCGACCAATTCCTGGTGGGACGAACCCAGCCAATTTCTTCCCAGCCGCGCCGTAGCAAACAAAACCAGTACGACCGCCGCCGCGGCGCCCATCCATCGCCAAGACAGCATACTAGCGCGCGGGGTGGCAGCTTTCGTCTGTTCCCGCACCATCGCTCGTACGCGCTTTTCCAAGCCGTCCGGCGCCCGGAAGTACGGGACCTCCTTGCGAATCGTCGACCGGAGTTCCAATGCGTTCTGACGTGCGGGCGCGCAATCCGGGCAGATCTCGAAATGACGCTCGAGATCCAGATTGCGCACCAGATCTAATTCACCATCCAAATAGCTGTCGATCAAAGGTCGAGCTTCGTCGCAGCGCATTTAATGCCTCCTACCGCGTTCGAGCGGGGCCAGCCAAAGCTGCAAACGCGCGCGAGCGCGCGCCAATCGTGACATCACCGTGCCCACTGGCACGCCCGCAATCTCGCTGATTTCCTTGTAAGACAGTTCTTCGAGCTCTCGTAGCACGATAACTTCTCGGAACTCTGCTGGAAGTTCCGCCAGCGCCTTTTCCAGTGCCTGCTGTCCGGAGCTTTCCGCAACCAGCCGCTCGGCGTCAGGCCGTGTGCTCTCTTCACTGTGGATATCTTCGTCGAATTCCACTGCCAAGTCCTGTCTGCGGTTCGCGTGCAGCCATGTGTAACAGGCGTTTCTCACAATGGTCAGTAGCCAGCTTCGGCCATCCGCGCCGCGAAATCCGGAAAACCCTTTCCAGGCGCGCAAATAAGCCTCCTGTACCAGGTCCTCGGCATCGGTGCCATTTCTCACCAGCCACCGCGCGAGATTATAGGCGGCGTCGAGATGTGGCAGGATCAACTCTTCAAACCGCGCGGACTGTGCTGCGACGGGCAAGCGACCCCTCGGTTTTTGACTCCCTCTAGTACCAGACTCCGCCGTCAACGATTTTATTCCCCACACCGATTTTCTGCCGCACGGGGAATATTCGCCCCACCCTCCGGGTCATGTGAAGTGAGGCACGACACGCAATGATGCATTGCCCGAGCGTGCCCGGGAGAAAGGAATCATCGCATGTCTAAATACATTAAAGAAAATCTGAACCCGGACGGCGTCGATCGCAGAGGCTTTCTGAAGTGCATGGCCTGGGCCGGCACCGGCACCCTGTGCGTGCTGCAGGGAGGAGTTCTGAAGTCCTTCGCCCTGAGCGACGTCCTGCAACAGAAAGTGGGCCATATGAAAGGCGATCTCAGTTTCGTGCAGATCAGCGACAGTCATATCGGCTTCAACAAAGACGCCAACCCGGATGTGACCGCCACCCTGCGTGAAGCGATTGCCAAGGTCAATGCACTGCCAACGCCCCCCGCTTTCGTCCTGCACACCGGCGATCTCACTCATCTCTCGAAACCCGAGGAATTCGACACCCTGGCCGAGTCGCTCAAGAGCCTCAAGACCGATCAAATTTTTTATGTTCCCGGCGAGCACGACGTGCTCAACGACAACGGGCAGATGTTTCACGAGCGCTTCGCCCGGCAGGGGCAAGGAGACGGCTGGTACAGCTTCGATAAAAACGGCGCGCACTTCATCGGCCTGGTCAATGTCATGAACCTCAAAGCCGGCGGCTTGGGCACTCTAGGTCCTGATCAACTGGAATGGATCGAGAAAGACGTCTCGCAGCTCAAAAGCAGCACGCCCATTGTCGTTTTTGCGCACATCCCGCTGTGGGCCGTCTATCCGCAATGGGGTTGGGGCACCGATGACAGCGAGCAGGCCCTTTCCTACCTGAAGCGATTCGGCTCAGTAACCGTACTGAACGGTCACATTCACCAGACGATGCAGAAAGTAGAAGGTAATGTCACGTTTCACACCGCCACGTCCACTGCTTTTCCGCAGCCGCAGCCGGGACAAGCGGCTTCTCCGGGCCCGATGAAAGTTCCCGCAGAAAAATTGCGCGATCTCTTAGGGATTACCGATGTGAATTTCGTACGCGGCAAGCACACCCTGGGGATTGTGGACTCCTCGCTAGCCTGATTCACGAAAAACGTACCGACAGTCTTTCTGTTCTCAATTTGCAGTTGCCGTTCTCAATTGCAGTTCGCCAGTTCTGAATTTGCAGACACTCTCCAAAGGAGGAGAAAAATGATCGGGAAAAAAGCTTTTTGGATGCTAACGGTAGCGATCACCATGGTATTAGGGTTCACCTTGATCGCCGGAACTCAGCGGGGATTTGCCGCCGGACCTGGCGATCAGCCCCCCGGCGGAATCGAAGTCAAGATTGACAACTTCACCTTCGGTCCCGCGGCACTAACGATCTCAGCCGGGACCACCGTCACCTGGACGAATAGCGACGATGTGCCTCATACCGTGGTGAGCGATGACAAGACCACCTTCAAATCAAAGGCGCTCGATACGGGTGACAAGTTCTCCTACACGTTTGCCAAGCCGGGCAAGTATTCCTACTTCTGCTCGGTTCATCCGAAGATGACCGCCCAAGTCATTGTGCAGTGAGCGCTCAACAACTCCGGTTGCCGCGGCCATTGCGATTGTCGCAGCCGTGGCAACCAGCGTTGCGGCCTGCTGCGTCGCGATCTGGACGCGTCACCGTCGCCAGCGCCAAAGGAAGCGTGCTCAAGTCCTCATGTTAGCCGAGGTCCCTCCGGCTGCGGGTACATAGCACTTGAGCGTATAGTCCATGACCATCCGGTCCGCATTGAATCGCCAGCCAAGCGTCCGGATGGTGCGCTTCATGCGCTTGATCCAGCCACGCGGTAATCCATCAACGTCGCGCTTGTAATAGAGTGGGATCACTTCTTCACGCAACACGCGATAGAGATCCTCGCTGTCCCGTGTGTCATGAATATTCTCGTTCAAATGCGTTCTGCCGGTTCCAATGCCGAAGCCGTTCAAACCGTCATACGCCTCCGCCCACCAACCGTCGAGGACCGAGAGGTTCAGTCCCCCATTCAAGACCACTTTTTGTCCGCTGGTGCCGGACGCCTCCAATGGTCGCCGCGGATTATTCAGCCATACATCGACGCCTTGCACCAAATGCCTTCCGACGTTGATGTCGTAGTCCTCCACGAACACAAAATTGTTGGCAAATTTCGCGTCACGCATCAACCTCACGATCTGCTGAAGAACCTGTTTGCCCGGGTCGTCGCGCGGGTGCGCCTTGCCCGCAAAAACGAATTGTAACGGGCGCTTTGGATCGTTGGTCATGGACGCAAGCTTCTCGATATCCGAGAGAATCAAATTGGCGCGCTTGTACGTCGCGAAACGGCGCGCGAACCCGATCGTGAGTGCGTCGGGACTGAGTATCCGTGCGAAACGCTGCAGCGACGCGTCACTTTCGCGCCGGCGCTCGGCTTGCTCCACAGCACGAAAGCGCACGAATTCGATAAGTCGCGACTTTAAACTGAGGTGTGTTTCCCAAAGCTCGCCGTCATCGATATTCTCAATTCCTTCCCAGGTGTGCGGCTCCCCGCTGCGCACATGCCAGCCAGTGCCCAGGTGGCGGTCATACAAACGAAACATCTGCGGTGCCAGCCACGAGGCGACGTGCACGCCGTTCGTGATGTGTCCGATGGGTACGGCATCCTCAGACTTGCCGGGATGCAGCCCTTTCCACATGGCGCGGGACACCTCACCATGCAGCGCTGAAACCGCATTGGCGCGACGTGCGAGTTTCAGCGCCAGAACCGTCATACAAAACTCTTCATCCTGGTTTTCTGGATGCTCCCGCCCCAACGCCATCAGGCTCGACAGTGATAAACCGAGATTTTCACTCAAAGGTCCAAGATGTTCTTCCACCAACCCCACATCGAACCGGTCGTGGCCTGCGGCCACCGGCGTGTGTGTCGTGAAGACAATCTCTCGGGAAACTCTAGGGGCGGCCTGCTCAAAATGGAGGCCCTCATCTTCCATGCGGTTGCGAATGGCTTCGAGAATTGCGAACGCGCTATGTCCTTCGTTCAAATGCAAAACGCCAGGAGTAACTCCCAGCGATTTCAGGGCGCGGAAGCCTCCGACGCCAAGCAGCAGCTCCTGGCGGATGCGGATGCGCCGGTCGCCGCCATACAAACGCGACGTGAGCTCTCGATCCTCCGGAGCGTTACCCTGTACATTCGAGTCCAGAAGCAGGAGATCGCACCGTCCTACCCTGGCGCGCCAGACCTTTGCGGTTATGGGTCCACTGCGGGTATTAATCTGCACCACCACAGGGGCGCCGTTTATTCCGATGGCCGGTTCCAAAGGCAGCTCGTTGACATCGTTTTGCAGATATTCTTCGTGCTGCCATCCATACTCGTCGAGGCGCTGCCGAAAATAGCCTTGGCTGTAAAACAGTCCAACACCCACCAGTGGAATGCCCAAGTCGGAGGCGCTCTTAATATGATCGCCTGCCAGCACGCCTAAGCCGCCCGAATAAATGGGAATCGACTCGTGCAATCCGAATTCGGCTGAGAAATAAGCCACCGGGCGAGGCCGTAAAACGCCTGCGTTGCTCGCTCCCCAGGTGTGGTCGGCCTGGAGGTACTCTCTCTGGCGGCGATAGGCATAGTTAACCCGGCTATGCAACACCAGCTCCCGCGCACGAATTTCGATCGCAGCCAAGGGTATCTTTGCCAGCAGGGCCACAGGATTGTGATTGAGTTGCCTCCAGCCCGCCGGATCCACGTCGCGAAACAAACTGACGGAATCCTGATCGCCGATCCACCAGAGATTACGCGCCAGCGACCACAGTCGCTCCTGAATAGGTGCGATGAAACGATCGAGCGTTCGAGCTTCGCTCACGGTCGGCGCGACTTGAGCGGCCACGTCCGACAGCATACGAATCTCGTCCTCGCGGAACACCCTCGCGTCGGCAGTTTGCACAACCAGAACGCCCTGCAGAACGCCGCGATCGATAAGTGGCACTCCAAGAAACGACTGGTAGGCGTCTTCTCCAGTCTCGGAAAAATACTTGAAACGCGGGTGGTCTTTTACGTGTGTCACGGCTACTGGCCGCACCTGCTCGGCAACCAGACCGGTTAGTCCTTCATGCAAACCCATGCGCAGCGTCCCTACGCAAGCAGGCCGCAGCCCGAGGGTCGCCGCCAATACCAGGTTGGCCCGGTCCGGCTCGAGCAAATAGGCGGAACAAACATCCGTACGAAACCGTGCGGCGATGACTGCCACCACGTTCATGAGGGTTTCCGCCGGCTTGCCACCCTCCACGGTTAGGTTGCGGATCTCTTCGAGGGTTAGCAGGTAACCTATTTCGCTGGCTTGGCTCATGTTATGGATTTCATCGAATTGAGTTCACTTACCACGATGGACGTCTTGCTGCGTTGTATCCTTGATCAGTCGAGCGAACGTTTTAATGTCCCGCCGCGACAAACGAGGATTGTATTCCAGTCAAAAAAAGCGTGCCTTCAGCGTTGACGATAAAGGATCTGTCTGCGCCTGGAAATAGGCACGACGCCGCAGAATCTGCCAAGAGCAATTGTTGTGTTTGGCCTCACCAAAAATACAGATAGCAGAGATACGGGTCAAACCCATTAAATGGATGGAATCCATCGATATATCAGCACATGTAAAAAAGGTGCAGCGATTAGAGCGTGGTGAAACAGAGTCGATTCCATTGGGAATATTTCGCAACGAAGACGGAACGATCGCAACGTGTTACACCGTCTTAATACTCGAACCGCAATGGCAACCGGTCAGTCTCTACTGAATGGGCATCACATCTACTCCCACGTCCAGGGTATGCTTTGCGCCTCCCAACAGAACGCCATGGATGGGACTAACGTCGCCGTAGTCGCGCCCCCAGGCCACCGCGATGTGGCCATCGGTGGGTACGCAATTGTTCGTGGGGTCAAAATCCACCCAGCCGGCGCCGGGACACCATGCCGAACACCAGGCATGTGATGCATCCGCGCCCACCAAACGCGGCTTGCCCGGGGGAGGCAGTGTTCGTAGATAGCCGCTGATATAACGGGCCGGCAGGCCAAGCGATCGCATGCAAGCAATCTGCAAATGAGCGAAGTCCTGGCACACGCCGCGCCGCTTTTTGAAGAATGTCTGAACCGGCGTAGTCACTTCCGTCGCTTTCGTATCGAAGGTGAAATCGCGGTGTATTTGTCGCGTAAGATCGAGGGTCGCCTCGAGCAAAGGTCGTCCCGCCGGAAACGCTTCGCGCGCATAGTCGGCCAACTCCCTGCTGGCGGCCACGCGCCGAGAATCGAAAGCAAACTGGTAGGCATCCAGGCCCTCTTCGCTGGAATCGTTGGCCAGCAACTCGACGACTGTTCCCCACGACGGGGATCCGGCGAAGTCCGGTCGCTTTATGCTGTGCACTTCCAATTCACTGCTGGCTTCTACGATCAGGCAGTCATGCGGTTCCTGCAGCGTAAAAAATGTCTGAATATTTCCAAAATAGTCTTTGTGAACGGCCCTGACCGCGGGCGCGGGCACGATGGAGATGTGGGTTCCGCGGCAAACTTGCCCCCGAAAGCTGCGCGGGGTCAGCCGCACCAGGTGATGCGACACCGAGACAGGATCTTCGTAGTGGTATGTGGTCTTATGCCTGACCTGATAGATCACGTGGTCCGCTCCGCCTCCGCGTGACTAAAATAGGCATGGCTGATGGCGTTCGAAAAAGCCGGCAAAGCCGCGTCCAGGGCGGCGAGACGTTCACTCAATTGTTCGCGAGTGCCGCCAGCACCAGGTTCGCACAGCATGCGCACGTCGGCGCGAAATAAGTCTGCTGCCGCTTGCTCCAGTCGCTTTTGCTTGACAATCGGCCATCCGCCCCCCGATGGCATGCTGGACAACATCCCGCAATGCTCAAAGAGATCTTTGGACTGAAAGGCCAGTGAACGCGGATTCACTTCTTCATTCATCAACAGATCGAGAACCGGCGCAGGCTGCAAAATCGTGAAATATCGCGACCGGTAGGTCATGGAACTGTCGGCCACCTCGAGCAGCATCTCCAGCGCCGGCCAGGTTCGCGGATTTAGCGGGACGATGATCGTATCGAACAGCTTCACCAGCTGCATGCAGCGCTCGAGACGTCTTCCGATACAAAGAAAATGCCACCCCGGACCTCGCGTCAGATTTTCCACCTCGATACCGCGCAGCGCGGCCAGCCTGCCAATACAGCTGTTCAACACCGTTAATGCATCTCCTACCGAGGCGTATCCCCACGCTGAACTGTCGTCATTTCGCGCCACGGACTTGAATTGGCTGACCACGCGCAGCATGTCGCTCGAAAGCCGATCTCTTACCTGCGCAGCGGACCGTCCGGCACGATTCAGCGTTACCGCCAGACTATCGATGCGTCGATCTTCGAAGATTCGCGAAAGAATCTCCTGCTCGAAATCACGCAATGGATCGAGTGAGCCTGGGGCTTCCTCCCCTGCATCCTCTTCTTCGGGAGATTCCAGACACTCGTACAGTTTCACCAACGACTCCCACGTCGGTCCCCCTGCGGCAGACTCGCCGGTAAGCCGCACCAGGATGCATCGAAGCATGCGGGCCAGATGTTCACTCCGTTCCGCGTAGCGGCCCAGCCAGAAAATGTGGTCGGCGGCGCGACTCGATAAGTCGCTGACCACGCCGCGCACCAAATCTACCGGGGCGCCCCGCGGCCGCTGCAAACTGAAGGTGTCCACCGGCCCATCGGAAAGCACCCATGTATCTTTGCTGCCCCCGCCTCGCTGCATCGAAACCACGGGGGTGTCGATGGACGAGGAAACCCGCGCCAGGCCTCCGGGAATCGCCATCCAGGAATCCCCATTCGCCGCCAGGTATACGCGAAGAACAACGCGCCTGGGAGTCAGATCATGCTCTTCCGACCAGACGGGTACCGTCGACAAATTGAGCAATTCCTGGCCGGCGAAATCGTGCGGGCTCGCCTTGATTCGCTCCACCAACTGCAACCGTTCGGCAGCCCCCAGCCTTCCGCCGAAAACAGGCTCCATGCCCTTCGAAGGGAACGCGGGCTTGATCACCAGGAAATTTAGGTTGTCCAGCACGTAACCGAGCGCATCGGGCTGCCCACACCACCACGTGGCGGCCGACGGGAGTTTCAGCGCTTCTCCCAACATGCGGCGGCACAGCCCCGGTAAAAACGGCATGAACGCCGAGGTTTCAAGCACACCGCTGCCCAGTGCATTCGCCACCGTGACGTTTCCCGCACGCACCGCTTCCACAAGTCCGGCCACGCCCAGAAAAGAATCGGAACGCAATTCGATGGGATCGCAAAAGCCATCATCCAACCGTCGCAAAATCACATCCACTTGCTTCAGTCCCTCTAATGTTTTCAGGAAAACCCGGCTGTCGCGTACCGTCAGATCGCCGCCCTGAACCAGCGTGAAACCCAGGTAGCGCGCGAGATAGGAATGTTCAAAATAGGTCTCATTGAACGGCCCGGGGGTCAACAGCACCACGCGCGGATTGTCGCGAGCGACGGGCGAGAGGCGTAAAAGCGAATTGCGGAAGGAACGGAAAAAAGAAGCGAGCCGCTCGACACGGAATTTGCGAAACAGGTCCGGAAAGGTCTCGGCCATGACGATCCGGTTTTCGAGCGAATAGCCCGCACCCGAAGGTGCCTGCGTGCGGTCGGAAATTACCCACCAAACGCCATCCGGCCCGCGCGCCAGATCCACCGCGAGCAAGTGCAGGTAGGTGTCGCCCGCGACACGTATTCCATGACAGGGCCGCCAGAAGCCCGGATTTGCGAATAAAAGTGCGGGCGGAATTAGCCCGCCTCGCAATAACCTTTGCGCCCCGTACAGATCGGCCAGAACCAGGTTCAAGAGTCGCGCGCGCTGGATCAAGCCCGCTTCGAGCTGCCTCCATTCCGCCGCAGAGATCAGCAAGGGGATGGCATCGAGATTCCATGGACGATCCATTCCCAATGGATCGCCGTAAACGTTGTACGTGACGCCATTTTCCCGAATGCGCTGCTTGGCCGTCTGCCAGCGGCGCGCCAATTCCTTCTCACCCATCGCAGATAACGACTTGATTAACCTGTTCCAGTTGGGACGAAGGACTCCCGGAGCAACGGTCATCTCATCATAAATAGCGTCGGTCTGGGGATAGCCGCTGCTCAGGAGCGTCCCGTTCGCGGTGTCTGTGGACGTTTTCATTCGCGCTCGGCGTGAAGGATCGGCCGCCGCAAGTCCAGGGTTAGCGGGAACGCTGGATTGCATTCTTCCGTGGGAATTGAGATGACTCCCGGTGTGTGGCCAAGATCGCTGAAACGTGCCAAACGCCTGCTTTCCGCCTCAAAGGCGTTGACGGGGAATTTCTCGTTGGCCAGTCCGCCAGGATGGGTCACATAGTACGTGCAGCCGCCGATAGAACGCCCCGACCATGTGTCTACGATATCAAACACCAGAGGCGAGTGCACCGGGATGTTAGGATGCAGGCAAGAGGGCGGCTGCCACGCTCGATAGCGCACCCCTGCCACGTATTCGCCCTCTACGCCCGTCGCACGCAGCGGCACAGAGCGGCCATTGCACAATACCGTAAAGCGAGAATCGATCATCCCCGTCACCTTCACTTGCAAGCGCTCGACGGAGGAGTCCACGTTGCGCACCGTGCCATTGCCGGAGGCTTCCTCTCCTAAAACGTGCCAGGGCTCGAGCGCATGTCGCAGCTCCAGGCAGATGCCGCGACGCGTGACGCTTCCAATGATTGGAAATCGAAACTCGAAGTGTGGCGCGAACCATTCCGCCTCAAATGCGTAACCCGCCGCGCGCAAGTCTGCCAGCACATCTTCCCAGTCGAGCCGGACAAAGTGTGGAAGCATAAATCGGTCGTGCAGCGTGGTTCCCCAGCGCACGAGTTTGCGCCGGTACGGCGTCTGCCAGAACTGGGCAATCAATGCGCGCACCAGGAGTTGTTGTGCCAGGCTCATGCGTGGATGCGGCGGCATTTCGAAAGCCCGCAATTCCACCAGACCAAGCCGCGACTCGGCAGCATCCGGCGAATAAAGCTTATCGATGCAAAACTCGGCGCGGTGCGTGTTGCCGGCTACATCGGTAAGTAAGAACCGGAAGATGCGATCCGACCACCATAGAGGAACGTCATGCGAACCCTTTTCCGGGACCTGATCGAACGCAATCTCCAGCTCGTAGATGGAATCCGTGCGCGCCTCGTCCACGCGCGGATGCTGGCTCGTCGGTCCGATAAACATCCCGGAGAACAGGTAGGAGAGCGACGGATGGTTTTGCCAATAACCAATCAGGCTTCGCAGCAAATCGGGCCGGCGCAAGAAGGCGCTGTCCGCAGGGGTGGGGCCGCCGACCACAATGTGATTGCCTCCTCCGGTGCCCGAGTGCTGCCCATCCATCATGAATTTCTCAGTTCCCAGGCGAGTCTCTCGCGCCAGTGCGTAGATGGCCTCGGTCGTCCGCACCAGTTCTTCCCACGACGCCGCGGGCGGTATGTTTACTTCGATGACCCCAGGATCGGGCGTCACCTTCAGCACGTGAATTCGCGGATCAAAGCGCGGCGCATAGCCTTCCAGCATCACGGGCATACCCAGGTAAGCGGCCGTGTCTTCAATCGCGGACACCAGATCCAAATAGTCCGCGAGATACTCCACAGGCGGCATAAAAATGAAAAGCTTGCCGTCGCGCGGCTGCACACAAAGCGCGGGTCGCGCAATCCATGGCGCCGACTCGCCTTTTTCCGGCGGCTTCGCCCGATCCTCGGAGGGCTGGCGGTCGTCCGTCACTCGCGGCGCGGTAAAAAGCTCTGGCTTGCGCGCAGGCCTTGACGGCAGCACGTCCCGTTTCGCGAAAGGATCGGGGTCGAAGGAATACAGAACGTCTTCGGGCTTGGTCCAGGGCAGAGATTCCAGTGGCAAACGATATCCCATCGCCGAATCGCCCGGGACGAGAAATATGTGTTCGGAGGCGAGGAACCACGGCTGGCTTGTCCAGCGCGCCGTACCTTGCCTGGTAGCAATCCGGCGCAGTGGAAGGACGTAACCGATCACCTGCCCCAGCCCTTGTTCGAAAACGCGGGCCACATGCTTTCGCTCGACGGGGTTTTCTAGTTTTGAATCGAGCGGATCGACGTTCACGGGCAGCCGTCGTTCTTTCCACAGATAATAAAAGCTGTCTTCGTAGGCTGGCATTGCCAGTGTAGCGTCCACTTGCAGGCGGCGCGCCAACGCTTCCAGAAACTTCCACGCATCTTCGCTGGTGTGGCCGTAATCTTTGTTGTCCTCTGCAATTAGACGCGTGTTTTCCCAGATAGCAACGCGATCCTTCCGCCAATAGCAGGAAAGCGCCCACCGCGGTAGTGCCTCTCCCGGATACCATTTGCCTTGTCCGTAGTGCAGCATCGCCTGGGGTGCGAAATGGTCTCGCAGCCTGCCCAACAATTCGACGGCCAGCCTGCGTTTTGCAGGGCTCATGGCCTCGCCCATCCACTCGGGCCCGTCCGCGTCGTCGATGGAAGTGAAAGTCGGCTCACCGCCCATCGTCAGCCGTACATCCGCCGCCCGCAGCCTCGTATCCACCAGGTGCCCCAGAGCCTCGATGGCGCGCCATTGTTCATCGAGATAGGGCTTGGTAACGCGGGGCGATTCGTAAATGCGTTGGACCGACATCTCATGAAAAAATTCCGTGTTGCAGGGATCTACCAGACCGCTGATGGGCGCGGCATTGCCCGTGTCCGGTGTGCACGCCAGGGGAATATGGCCTTCGCCGGCCAGCAGGCCCGACGTTGGGTCGAAGCCAATCCAGCCCGCGCCCGGCAGATACACCTCAGCCCATGCATGCAGATCCGTAAAATCCGCACTGGGCCCGGCAGGTCCCTCGAGCGGTTTCACATCCGCTTGTAGTTGAATCAGGTATCCGGAAACAAAACGCGCCGCGAGTCCCAGATGACGCATCGCCACGACCAGCAGCCATGCAGAGTCGCGACACGAACCGGCTCGTAGTTGTAAGGTTTCCTCACAGGTTTGCACGCCTGGTTCCATGCGAACCACATAGCTGACCTGGCTCTGGACCAACTGATTGAGGGCCACAAGAAAATCGATCGTTCGCGTGCTCTCCCGCGATACCCTGCCCAGTAATTCCGACAGTCGCGGCCCCGCGGGTTCGATTTCGAGGTACGGACGCAGTTCGCGCGCCAGAACCGCATCGTAGAGGAACGGATACTGTTCAGCGGACGGCTCCAGGAAGAAGTCGAACGGATTGAAGATGCCCAGCTCGGCACTCAGATCGACCTCCACGAATAGGTCGGTCGTCGGTTCCGGAAACACGAGTCGCGCAAGGAAGTTGCTTTGCGGGTCTTGCTGCCAGTTAATGAAGTGCTTCTCGGGGCGCACCTTCAACGAATAGGACAGGATGGGTGTTCGACAATGCGGAGCAGGCCTTAGTCGCACCACCTGCGGTCCAAGAGCAACGCGGCGGTCGTAATGATAGTGCGTCTTGTGGGTAAGCGCGACGTTAATAGCCATATGGGATCGAGCGAACCGCGAACACGGATTCTCCTAAGACATAGCAGGATGACATGATCGACATTATAGCGACTTGCGAAACTTCCGGGACAGCTATGGTGCGGTCGCCAGTTTTCCAGCCATTACTTCGTCGGTCACAACCGTGAAGTTTGTCAGCCACGCCGTTCCGAACGAGGTTGTGATCGCCACGTCCGCCGCATCCCTCCCGGTGGCCATTAATACTCTGCCGATTCGCGGCTTATTATTACGCGCGTCGAAAGTCCACCACCGGTCTTCTAAATAAACCTCAAACCATGCGCTGAAATCCATGGGCGGAACAAAGGGAACTCCGATGTCTCCCAGGTACCCGGTGGCATACCGCGCAGGTATGTTCAAACAACGACAAAGCGTAATTGCCAGATGCTGAAAATCGCGGC
The DNA here is from genome assembly GCA_963828935.1 of uncultured Acidobacteriota bacterium. Taxonomy (GTDB): domain Bacteria; phylum Acidobacteriota; class Terriglobia; order Acidiferrales; family UBA7541; genus Palsa-189. The sequence goes on from CAWHGP010000003.1 coordinate 299,270, forward strand.
ACACCCCCCTATGGTCCGCATACACATCCAATGCCGTTTTTGTCGAGCTCGCGAAAGGATAGCCGAAGGTAACGTTAGCCTGCACCCAATCGCACACTGCCTGGACGCGCAGCCATCCGGGTGGCGTGTTACCGAAGAGGTTTCCAGCAACGTCCAATAAACGGTCCACTTCGCAATATCTGGAGGCGAGCAGGAAACGCAGCGTCTCCGGCGGCAGTTTCTCCACAGCAAGCTGGCGCGCCTGCAGATTTACCGGATCGGGCTCGCCCGAGTCTTCGATCAACGTCGAGTTGTACAGTTGCAGCTGTCCCGCCGGTGCCACAAACCGGGTGCAGACATTTCCAAACGAATCTTCATACTCCTCGCTAGGTACTTGCGGCGTGATACGCGGCTCGTCGGGTTCACGCAGATCGGCGCGACGCGATTGATGCACGCGAAGCAGAGCGATCATCGAAACCGGAGACGGGATATCAAATTGAATATCGAAGCCCAAACGGATCAGCATTACGCCCTCATTTAACCAGTTTATGTGTACCCATGATTCTGGGGCAGGAACGCTCCCATGTGCACTCAGAGAAGTTATTGGCGCCATCGACAATTTCGATTGGACAAGAGCCAAGACTTGCGCGCTAGATTTGGGCTGCGTCGGTAACGTTACCGCACACCCCCTGAATAGCAGGATGGAAGCTGGCTCATTTACGCCCACCGCCTTTCCGCGTTTTCACACTCACCGTCGCCTTCGCGCTTCCTTGACGCGTTCGAATAACCGAGCGCAGAAATCAGTTGTTATCTATTGACTTAATATGACGAATGAATTAACATGTGCTGCAAACCCTGCTACTTGCGTCACTTGCTTGGTCCAGCCCGGCTAGAAAAAGTTCGGCGGTGGTGCCAGGTAATGTTGCGAGAATGCACTTTTGTTTTGCGCAGCTGCCCCGTGACAGCATGGTGCGCAACAAACGGCTGCGGTGGGCGGCCCTCTAAACACCATCGATTCATATCGTTACGAGAACGCCGGCGGCAAGTGTATTAGAATGATATCCTTGCAGAATTTCTTGGGGGGGTAGGGCACCAAATCGTCAAAATGCAAAATGGAGGAAACGCGCGAAAAACTCGAGGCCGATGTCCTGATCGTCGGCGCAGGACCCGCGGGCTTGGCCTGCGCGCTGCATCTGGCTCGTCTGATCCGCGAGCACAATGAAGCGGGTGGCACACCTGCGCTTTCTGCCGAAAATGTTTACGTGCTGGAGAAGGGCCGCGAGTTGGGCGCGCACCAGCTTTCCGGCGCGATCCTCGATCCTCGCGGATTGGCGGAACTGGTTCCCGATTTTGCCAAAACCGCACCACTCGATACGCCAGTAACCCGCGACGCAGCCTATTTTCTTACGGCGCAGCGCTCCTGGGAATTGCCGCTTACGCCACCTCCACTGCGCAACCACGGCAATTACGTCATCTCGGTCAACAAGCTCGCTAAGTGGCTGGGTAGCCTGGTCGAAGAAGCCGGCGTGAATGTCTTCACGCAGTTTGCCGGCGCCCAGCTGATCTACGAACGCGACGGCATCGCCGGCGTCATTACCGAAGATAAGGGACGCGACAAAGAAGGCCATCCCAAGGACAACTTCACTCCCGGCTACGAAGTGCGCGCCAAAATCACCGTGCTCGCCGAGGGCGCGCGCGGGTCCCTGACCAAGGACTTAGTCGCGCGCAAAAACCTCGACGGCCTGAATCCCCAGACGTACAGCATCGGCGTAAAAGAATTGTGGGACGTGCCGCCAGGCCGCATCTCGCCCGGCTGGGTGGCGCACACGCTTGGCTGGCCGCTCGATTCCAGTATGTACGGGGGCGGCTGGATTTACGGCTTGCGCGACAACCGCGTTTCGCTCGGCCTGGTGGTGGGTCTCGAATACCATGATCCGCGGTTCGATCCGCACGAAGCGTTCCAGAAATTCAAGACGCACCCATTCGTACGCCGCATCCTCGAAGGCGGCAAACTCGTCCGCTACGGTGCGAAAACGGTGCCTACCGGTGGCTGGTATTCGATGCCGCGCACCTACGTTGACGGCGGATTGATCATCGGGGACGGCGCCGCTTTTCTGAATTCGCAACGCCTCAAAGGCATTCACCTGGCTATCAAGACGGGCATGCTCGCCGCCGAGACGATTTTCGAGGCGCTGCGCGCCGGGGACGTTTCGGCCAAACAGCTGGCCGCATTCCCGCGCAAAGTGGAGGCCAGTTGGGTCGCCAGCGAACTGCGCGGGGTCCGGAATTTTCACCAGGCATTTCAGCACGGTTTGTGGCGCGGGCTTGCGCATGCGGCCGTGCAGTTTGTCACCGCGGGACGCGGCCTGGTGGACCCCATGCGCGTCCCTGCCGGCTACCAGGAATATCGCAAGTTAGACGAGTTACCGGGCGGCAATGCCGCTACCGGCGCCGCGCCTGCTCCGCCACCGCGCTTTCAGGGGGATGGTGTGCTCACGTTCGATCGCTTGAGCGATGTCTATCATTCCGGCACGCGCCATGAAGAAGACCAGCCATGCCACCTGCACGTGCTCGACCTGAATATTTGCGTGGGCCGCTGCGTCACCGAATATGGCAATCCCTGCCAGTATTTTTGTCCCGCCGCGGTGTACGAAATGGTGGAGGTGACCGGCGGAAGCCGCCTGAAAATCAATGCTTCCAACTGCGTGCATTGCAAAACCTGTGATATCGCCGACCCGTATCAGATCATCGACTGGGTTCCGCCCGAAGGTGGTGGCGGACCCAACTACGAGGGGATGTAGCGTGCATGCCATCCGCCGCGTCAAGATGCCGGGAAAAATGCAAACCGGGTCGTCGCGATCAGCCCACGTGCTTCATGTCGGCCCACAAATTCATGGCGACAGTCAAGGTGCGCAGCGACGTGCAGCATCATGGCAAAAGGCCGTATACCGAGATCTCGCCTTGCGTTCCCACATACACCTTGCCGTTCGCGACTGTCGGCACCGTGAATTTCACGGCCAGACCTGCCGCATCGCCAATCAACTGGGAGCTGCTATAGAGTTCATTGCTCAGGTTCGTAGCATCGTACGCGCGCAGCACGGCCGGCGTGCCCGCACCAAAGCCGCTCGCGTCCAGCACCCATACGATGGGTGTGCTCGCGCCATTTGATGAAATCGCGGGAGTGGCCCCGGGAAATGGGTAAGTTTCGGCGGATTGCGACGTGGCGGGGGCGCCCAGCGTGCCGCCACTCAATGAAAATGCCCTGAGATAATCGTAGTTAGCGGCCACGTAGAGCGTGGCCGTCGCCGCAGAATAGGCTGGCGTGCCGGTAATACTTTTTGGCAGGCTCAAAATTTCAAGGACTTTGTCGGGACCGCCTTGTGTAAAGCCTCCCAAATTGTCGCGGTTCACGACATAGAGAATCCCTGCTTCGTCACCGATTATAGCGATGTGCGGATGCGTGCCGGTCTGGTCGGGCAACAGCAGCACACCGGTCGAACCGAGTGGCGTGCTTGAGGCGGTGAGCCCGATTTGGTTGAAAGGCGTGAATGTGTCCGCGACGCTGAACGCCGCAGGCGCCGTGTTCAACTGGAGCTTCAGCAAGGTTTCACCGTAATCGGTCTTGGGTGCCGTCGCGTTGTTAGCGTCAAACGTTCCGTTGCTCGTGACCGCGAAAATGTTCCCGCTGGCGTCCACGGAGGGCGGAGCGCCGCTCTGCCAAACGCTTCCCTGAGAAGCGTTAGGCGTGGTGTTGAACACCGCCGCCTGGGGCAACGCAGCGCCGTTGTAGGCATATGCGAATATCCACCCGTGATAGGGATCCGTGTCGGCGTGTGACGCGAATGCCACGATTACATTCCCACCCGTCAGCAAAAGCGCGGGACGTTGGTTCGCGGTGAGCCCGTCGAATGTCAGCGTGCCTCCATTCGCACCATCTCCAGTGCCCGAAATACTGGCCTTTATCAAGGCTGGGCTGCCTGGCTTCTCGTTTCCTGTCAGGATATCGAGTGCATGAAGGCGATGAATGTAGGCGGGAGCGCTCCCGGCAACTTCTTTGGTTTCGGCGGAGACGTAGAGGATGCCGGTGCTGGGATCGATCACGGGCGTGCCGGTAATGCCAATCGCGGGCGTGATGTCGGTGGTTCCCACGTCGGCGCTCGGCACAGTGGTCACGCCGGCATTGGGATTGAGGAAGTTCACCTGCCAGATGACCTGGCAAGGCTGGGCATCGGCGTCGAAAGCGTACACGCTGTCGTTCTCGGTCGCCGCATATACCACGTTATGGGTACCCCCGCCGGGGATCGTGACGTTCGGGACGTACAGGGGTTGGGCGTAGACGTAGCCATCGACGGGGCACGCGAAGATCTTGCCGAAATGGCTGCCGGCAACGCTCGCCGGGGTAAGCAGGGATTCCTGCCGATTCTGACCGGTGAGGCCCGCGTCGTTGCGCCATGAATAAATCCCGGTGAATGCGGATGCAGTTGTGACCGTAACGCCGGCAGAACCGGAAACTGTGGCATCGGTTTGCAGCACGGCCGCGATGGTGACCGTAGCGGGCGAGGGAATACTCGCAGGCGCTTTGTATGCACCCAGAACGTTGATGGTTCCCGCGGCGACGCTGCCGCCGGGAACATTGTTCACCTCCCAAGTCACGCCGGAGGTGGAGTTTTGCACGCGCGCGCTAAATTGAGCGCTGCCACTGGTGGCAATGCTGGCCGTCGGAGGCGATACGACAACGGTCACGAGAGGTGGTGGCGCCGCAGTAATCGTGAGGCCAAAAGTGCCGGACGTTTGCAGGTCCGCCAGCAAAACCGCGGTGATCGTCACGTTGGGGTTGTTCGGAACGTTTGCAGGCGCGCGGTAGGATCCCGTGAGGGAGCCGGGAGGTGACGAAGCGATTGTTCCGATCGTGGCATTGCCGCCAGTGATGGAATTGACTTGCCAGACAACAGAAGAGTTGGAATTTTGCACCGTCGCGGTCAGCACGACTGTTCCTGCAACCGTTATGCTGTTAACCGGCGCGGACACACTCACGGTCGGCGGAGGTGGCAGTGTGATCGTCAAGGCAGCCGAGCCGGCAATGGTGCTATCCGATTGCAGCAGTGCGGCCACGGTCACTAAGGCAGGATTGGGAACGGCGGCGGGTGCAACGTAAAGTCCGGAGGCGCTAACGGTCCCAACGGTGCTGTTACCGCCCGAAACGCTGTTGACTTGCCAAAGAACCCCCACGGTCGAGTTCTGGACCGTTGCGGTGAACTGAACCGCGCCGTTAACGACAATGCTGGAAACCGGAACGGTGACCGTCACGGTCACGCTTGGCGCGGGTGGCGTCGCGGATGCCGGATTTGAATTCCCCCCCGCTCCGCCGCAGGCAATCTGCAGTCCAGACAAGAGCAGCGAAACACACCACGCTACCCCAGGCAGCGAGCGGCTCGGCCTATTAGCCATAATCTAACCAAGATGATTACCGTTACTAAACTAGTGAGAGGGGCCCTATAGAAAGCTATCACGCGCGTTAGTAAATACACATGCGTGCAGAAATATGCTGGTTTCTTAAGTGGCATTATCGGCCCGGTGACATGGCGATACCGACCGCGACAGGATTCGGGAGTCGCTAGGAGGCAGGAGCGCTGTGACTGCGGAAAAGACCGAAGAAACGAGAGAAAACGCCGTGCTTTTTTGACGTGGACGCTTCGCTGGCGCCCGGTGTTTTCGCAGCAGCAGCGCCGGCCGGTGCGGCAACGATGTGCCCTTGAAAGGCAGTGTCGGGCTGTACGCGCGATTCGCGAACCATCGTGATGGTTTGCGGGTCGGCGTCAGGCGGCGGTGCTGGGGAACTCGCGTTGAACGTCAGCGGAGGCATATCGATCCGATAGATGGGTGGCTCGGCCGCGGTAGAAGCGTCGACCGGCGGCGGAGCCGAGGCAATGGGTGCATGAGCCGGGGTGCTGCGCTCGAGTCGCACCGGGGCGGCATTTTGGGCGACCGGCAGTTCGCACGTGCAGGTGTAGTCAGGTGCTACCGGGTTGAGTTCACCATCCCTGAGATTCGCCTGGCCGCCCTCCGGCACCAGGAGGCTTTGCCCGGAAAGTTGCTGCTCGATGCGCACTGCGCCACGATCGGCGAGCGCGCACATCTCGCCGCCCACATTCAGCCCGACGGTAATGTCACGCGCGTCCTGCGCGATGCCTACTGGGGTGGCCATGATAAGCGGCGTGTAAATCATCAGTGAGACGGCCGAATTCAACTCGGGATGCACCCGCCCATAGTCGAGCGCCAGGGTGATCGCATTGCCAGACTTGAGCAGCGAAAGATGAGCGGGACCGCAGATGGCAATTTGGCCGCCTTCGACCAAGCTGACCTTCGCCTGCCCGGAACGGATGGTCAGATCGCTGCCGCTCGAAAGGAGAGCGGTGCTACGGCCATTCGCAACGTCAAAAGTTACCGCCCCTGTAATGCTGACATCGTCGCCGAAAAGCCGGCCAATCGTCTCGAGCGGGGTGGCCGGACTTTGCAGCCCGGCGGTGGCCATACTCTGAAGTTGCATTCCGGCGGGCGAAGCATTCAGAAACGTCCAGAACGATGCCACGATAAGAATTGCGACACCCGGAATCGCGACAGAACCGATCTTCGACAGCGCGGACAATTTGCAAAACCGGCGCAACGAACGGAACGAACGCGACGGGCGCAAACTTGCACAAGCTTTTGCACCTGTTCCCAAGTTGTGAGCAGGCCGTACGGTCATAGTTGTCTGGCGAGGTTGTCCGATGCGCCGCTGCCGTTAGCTCACAAACTTCACGCTTGGCGAGTGCGCTGAAATCCATCTGCCCCGTGCGATTCGCCTATACTATACGCGGATGCCTGAGGGGGCGAAATCAAGCGCGGCAGGAAAAGAGCGGCCTAGCGTCCATTTTGATACCCTCCGCCGGAAGCTCTCGTTTTGGAGGCGCGCGCAAATCCCCATCATCGCGGGCGCTGCCGTGGCGCTGGTGCGTACGATTGGTCCAACCCTGCGCATTGAAACTCCCGGCTACGTGCACACCGAGCGGATGTACGCGGCCGGCAGGCGATGCATTTTTGCCTTTTGGCACCGCGGCCTTTTTCCCATGCTGTGGAACGCGCGCAACCGTTCCATCGTCGTCCTGAGCAGCACAAATTTCGATGGCCAGTGGGCCGCCCGCGTTACCCGCGCGATGGGCTTCGGCGTGGCCCTGGGCAGTTCATCGCGCGGCGGATTGCGCGGCCTGGCCGTCATGGCCGACCGCATCGTGGAAGGACATGACGCCGCCTTCACCGCGGACGGCCCTCGCGGCCCGCGTTACATCGCCAAGCCCGGGCCGGTTCTTCTGGCGAAGCGCACCGGCTGTCCGATCATCTGTTTTCACGCCCACTCCGAACACGGTTACACGTTTCAGAAAGCGTGGGACCTGTTTCAGATCCCGTTCCCGCGCTCACGCGTTGTGGCGGCGTTCGGTCCGCCCATCGAGGTGCCCACAGACGCCAATCGAAACATATTGCAGAGCAAACACGAGGAGATGCAGCGCATGCTCGAGCGTTTGCGCGACACCGCGGAAAGCTGGTTCACGCTGTCGCCTGAGGAACGCGAGCGTGCACGGACGCAGCTCAACAGCGTTTGATGCCAAGGGAGTTTGACGGCCCAAGTTCGATGCGATAACTTCGATTTCCAACGCGTTCGTACAAAGCGGGTAGCGTGCTCAGGAAATAACTTTTGCCTGGTCAGCGGGCCTGCACCGCGGCACGGCGTTTGAGTTCCGCTACCAGCGATTCCACCTGGCGGCGCGTTTCCTCAAGCGTTCCCGAACCATCGATCACGTCGTCCGCGAGCTTGCGCTTTTCTTGAAGATCAAGCTGCGAGGCGATGCGGCCTTCCGCCTGCTCGCGAGGCATACCGCGCCCGAACCTCTGGTCTGTTAGGCGCGCGAGTTGCTGCTCGGGCGTGCACCACACCACGACAATGCGGTCGAGCCGCTGGTAGTGGTTGAATTCGATCAGCAGTGCCGCGTCGATTACGGCAATGCCGCTGGGGTCGGAGGATTCGAGACGGCCAAGCTCGCGATCGATCTCGGCCAGCAGGGGCGGATGAACGATGGCATTGAGCCGCGCCAGCTGCGCCGGATCGGCGAAAACGATGGCGGCGAGCTTCGCGCGGTCGATGCGTTCATTGGGTTGCCCACCGGGGTGCCCACCGGAGTGGCCACCGGGGCGGGCAGCGCGTGGTCCTTGAGGGGCGGCAGGGGGTGCACAAATGTCCCGGCCAAACTCGCGGACCACCGCGTCGTATGCAGGCTGGCCAGGCTCAATAAGTTGATGCGCGATTTTGTCGGCTTCGAGCACATGACAGCCGAGTGCGCGCATCATCGCGGCGACCGTGCTTTTACCGCAGCCAATGCCTCCGGTGAGGCCGATGCGCAACATCAGCGTGTGGCAGGCGCGGCAGAGGTTGTCGCGGAGCTGCTGAGGGAGTGGCCGCGGCGCGACCGCGCCGCTTTGATGGTATTGCTCATAAGCATGGCAATCGTCAGCGGCCCCACGCCTCCGGGAACGGGAGTGATGGCGCCTGCGACTTCGACGGCGTCCGGGTGAACATCGCCCACCAGGGCGGAGCCTTTCTGGCGAAATTGCGCAAGCCGCGAGGGGAAATTCGCAAAAAGGCGCTCGGCATCGCGTACGCCGGTTATACGATTGATACCGACGTCGATGACGGTGGCGCCGGGACGAATCCAATCGGGCGTGACCATCGCCGCGCGCCCCAGAGCGGCCACGACGATGTCCGCCTGGCGCACAATCGCCGGAAGGTTGCGCGTTTTCGAGTGGCAAATCGTAACCGTGGCGTTGGCGTGCATCAGCAGCAAGGCCATCGGTTTTCCCACAATATCGCTTCTGCCCAGCACCACAGCGCCAGCGCCTTCGACGACCGTGCCGCTGCGGCGCAGGATTTCCATAACGCCTGAAGGCGTGCACGCGACCAGGGCGGGGCGCCCGCTGACCAGGCGGCCGAGATTCAGCGGATGAAATCCGTCCACGTCCTTGGCTGGATGGACGGCCTCGAGAACGCGTTTAGCGTCGACTTGCGGCGGCAGCGGCAATTGCACCAGGATGCCATCGACTTCTTCGCGGCGGTTGAGGGCGGCCACGATCTCGAGCATTTCGTCGGTCGAAACCGTGGCCGGCGGTGAAACCTGCCAGCTTCCCAGGCCCAGCTTTTCGCACGCGGCGATTTTGCTTTTCACATACACCTGCGAGGCGGGATTCTCACCCACCAGCACGGCGGCGAGGCCCGGGCGCACACCTGCGGCAAGCAGCGCCGCAATCTCAAACTGCAGTTCGGCGTAAATCTCGTCGCGGATGGCGTTGCCGTCCAGGACGCGCGCGGAAGTTTGTTCGGGATTTGGTTCAGGAGTCAATTGAATCAACAAACGCTCCGAAACAGGTGTACGGGCGTCGTGGCTAATCCCGTTCGTAAATTCGAGCTACGGCTGCACAATGCCTACGCAACGCGTACACAATATCCACACTACCGGACGTAATAGCCAGACACTCGCCAGGCCCCATCTTTATCGAGCATGGGGGTCACGGTCTCAATCGCGGACTGTTTGTGCTCGAATGAACTCTCATATTGCAGCACAACATACTGGCCGTCCGGCACTCCCGGCAGCGATGTCTTGAACGTGGCGCTCATCAGTTGTCTCGACTGCACAGGGCCGAACGGCGAACGCGTGGCGCGCGCCGCAGTCTCCCATTGTGCTTTGCTGACGTGAGCCTTGAAAAGTTGCGCGGCGACTTGCCAGCTCTCCGCGTACTTGCCAGAGTCCACCAGCGCAAGCCAGCTATCGGCGGATTGCTGCGCAAGCGCTTCCGGCTTCGGCTGTGTTTGCGAAGCGGTCTCTAAGGTCGTGAACGTTAACAGGGCACAGAGCAGCCATCCGAGTTTCATCCATGCCGGCATCGATTTAGTAGATGTCGTACTGCTCCCAGTGCAGCGTGGGGTCGGCCTGGATGATGACGCTTTTGCGCGTGGCCTGTTCGAGCTCCTCGATCGAGCACGGCTTCGCGCGTTTTGAGCGCCTTGGCGATTTCGGGATGCACGCGCAGCGTGAGGCTGCGAGGCGTCGAGATCGGCGGACATTTTGCGGGCTTCGGCCTGAATCTCGTAGCAGATCGTGGGCACGGATTTGACCATGCCGGAGCCGGTGCAATAGGGGCACGGCTGGCAGAGCACGCGTTCGAGCGCCTGCTTGGTGCGCTTGCGCGTGACCGCAACGAGGCCGAATTCGTTGAACGGCAGCGCCTTGGATGGCGCGCGGTCGGCGCGCAGCGCGGCTTCCAGCGCGGCCATGACCTTTTCGCGGTTGCGGCGCTCCTCCATATCGATGAAGTCGAGCACGATGATGCCGCCGAGGTCGCGCAGGCGAATCTGGCGGACGATTTCCTTGACCGCCTCGAGGTTGGTCTTGACGATGGTGTCTTCGAGGCGCGTCGAGCCGCGGCCGACGTACTTGCCGGTGTTGACGTCGATGGCCACCAGCGCTTCGGTGTGGTTGATGACGATGTAGCCGCCGGACTTCAGCCAGACCTTGGGGCGCAGCGCCTTGTCGAGCTCCTGCTGGATGCCGAACTCCTCGAAGATGGGCGCGGGCTTGGTGTAGAGCTTCACGCGGCTCACGAGCTTGGGCTGGAAGCGGCTGACGAATTCGACGACCTTGCTGAACTCCTCCTCGTTGTCGATCCAGATGGCGGTGTAGTCGTTGCTGACGTAGTCGCGCAGGATGCGCTCGACCAGGTTGAGGTCGCGATGCAGCAGCGCCGGCGACTTGCGCGGCTCGGCCTGCGCGCGGATTTTGTCCCAGGTGCGGCCCAGGAATTCGACGTCGGCTGCGAATCTCGTCTTCCGGCGCGCCTTCGGCCGCGGTGCGCACGATAAATCCGCCGGGGAAGGTGCCCTTCGATTCGGTGACCATGCGGCGCAGGCGCGAGCGCTCCTCGGCCGAGCCGATGCGGCGCGAAACGCCGATATGATTGACCGTCGGCATGTACACGAGGAAACGGCCGGGCAAGCGCGACGTGGCTGGTGATGCGCGCGCCCTTTTTGCCGAGCGGCTCCTTGGCGATTTGCACGATGATTTCCTGGCCCGCCTTCAGCATCTCGGAAATCAACTGCGGACGACGCGCGGCTTGCTGGTGCGGCGATCCGTGCAGGACGCACGTGACGGCTGCCGCTGCGCTGGCGGCCTCCGCGGCGCATCGGGCGCTGGAAGCGGGCGCGTTGCGGATCGGAAATGCGCGCGCTCAGTCGGCCGCTGCTGCGGGACGGCGGGAGCGACGTTACCGCGATTTTCCTGATCGGATTCGGAGCCAGCGGCGTCGGCAGTGGCAGCAATACGCCCGAAGGATTCCGTGGGTGCTTGGGAACGATCCAGCTCATCCCCGGTCTGAGCGTTCGTGACGACGTGGCCAGCGTCGCTGTCTTCGACGTCTTCGTCCACGCCGGCGTCGACGTCGAGCTCATGGTTTCGTGCACATCGACTTCGTGAACGTCGGATTCGCCGACGTCCCCTTCTTCATCGTCATCCTCATCCTGGCCAGCGTGGATTCCTCGGCATGGGTTTCGCCGGCCGGGCTTTCCGCCACGCCGTATTCGCCAGCGGCGCTCTCAATGAAAGGCTGCGCGGCGCTGGCCTCGTCCTCGTCATGTTTGTCTTCGGCTTCGCTGGGTCAGCTTGCGTGATGCCGCGGCCAGGCCGGCGCTGGATTCTTCCTGGCGCGCTTCCGCGAGTTGTTCGGCAAGTGCGCTGGCCTCGTCATCGGAAAGCTCGGCCAGCTGGTGGAGATGCCGGGTGCCTCATGACTTTCGTGAGAGATTTCGAATGTTTCGGGCAGCGTTTCATGCGCGAGAGTTTGCTGCGTTTCGTGAAGCCGAGTATCCGGCTCGGTCAAACCGGCCTCGGATTCAAGTTCCACGGGCACATCGGCATTCAGCAAGGCCTGGGGTTCGGCGAAAACGTCGTGCACGGATTGGTGGGACTCGGCTGCGGGTGCGACCGCTGAGCCACGCGCGGGTTCCGCATATAGAGATGGAGGCAGCGCCGGAGCGGCTGCGGCTCGACGGCGTTTCAGATTGCGCTGCCGATTAGCTGCGGGCGCTGCCGCTCCTGGAAGGCGATCTTTGTATTTCGCGAGCGACTCACCGGGCAGGATGACCGGGTGTAATCGGCGGACGGCTCGTCTGGCGGCGGCTCGTAGGGAAGCGAGGACGGCGAAAACGGCCGAGGAGACGCATATTTCGACGGCGGCAAATCGCGCCCGAGGCCGGTGCTCGCCGCCCCGGCCACGCCGGAAGCGTCCGCCACGGCGTCGTCCGCCACGATCACGGCCCTGCCCCTCGCGATGGCCTTGAGGTTGTCCCTGACCGGCGCGATAGCCGCCGGGCTGCTGACCAAAACGCTGGCCAGACGACTGGCCCGGCTGACCGGGCAGGCTGGACCTGGATTAGCTCCGAGACCGGCGCCCGGCCCGGGGCGGCGGTCCTGGCGGACGAACGGGCGCGCAGGCGGCACAAATGGCTGCATCGTTGCGGGGGGATGTTCGTCCAACGCTCGCGACTCGGGCGAGTGTGACTCTGGCTCGCGGATGTCCGCCAAGGACGCAAGGCTGTCCGCAGTATGCGAATCGTGACTGCCTTCACCCTCGTCCACAGCGGGCGCCGAGGGAGCCGGCACGTCCGGCGCAGCGGCTTCGGCCGAAGCGGCCGGGAGCGAAAACGGCGCCGCCCTGCTGCTCCATTTTTTCGACTTTACCTTCGACCGGCGCTGACGACGTGGTCGTAGTCTTCGAGGTTTTCCAGGAAATCGCTGACGTACAGGAAAGCGTCGCTGTCGAGGCCAATATCCACGAAGGCCGACTGCATGCCGGGCAGCACGCGTGTCACGCGGCCTTTGTAGATACTTCCGACTAGAGCAAATTCTTTTTCGCGTTCGATGTAGATTTCGCAAAGCTGACCGTCTTCCAGAATAGCGACCCGGGTTTCATGCGGGGCCGCAGAAATAACCAGCTCTTTGGGCATGAAAGCTCCTCAGAGGGCATCGCGACGTCTCCGGCGGGGACGGCCGGAGGCACGGACATGGGTTCCACGGTGCGCGGAACATCCGGAGAAACCGGCAACGGCGTGTAACGTTTCTCTGTCACGCGATGCGATCTCATCAAAATTGTTCCTCGGCAGGCGGCTCCTGGATATGCCGGGCCGCGGGCCGCGGGCTTGTAAGTTGCGCTCCAAAACCGCGCGGGATCAATTGACGAACCGCCGGAGGCGAACATTCATCACCAACCCGAGCGCCAAAAACACAAACAATGTCGCCGAACCGCCATAGCTCATCAGCGGCAAAGGAATTCCGGTCACCGGCATGAACCCAATCACCATGGCCACATTCACCAAAACATGAAAACCCAAAATCGCTGCCACGCCCATCACCAAAAACATCCCCGCGCGATCTTTCGCGCGCTGGGCATTCTGGATCAGCCGCAGCAGCAAGGCCATATACAAAGCAGCGCGACGAAGACGCCCGCAAACCCGGTCTCTTCCGCCAGCGCCGCCAAAATAAAATCCGAATACCGGACCGGCACGAAGCCCAATTGATTCTGGCTTCCGTGCCCCAGTCCCTTGCCCCAGAACCCGCCGGAACCCACGGCAATTTTCGACTGCAGAATCTGATAACCTGAGCCCTTGGGATCGTCTTCCGGCCGCAGAAAGGTGGTAACGCGTTCTTTCTGATAGGGCTTCAGAAAATGACATCCGACCGGCAGCATCATGGCACCTGCCAGGAATAACACTGCGGCGTGTTTCCATTGGATACCCGCCAGATAGGCCCCCACCACAGCGACTGGCACCAGCACCAACGCTGTTCCCAGATCCGGCTGCAACAAGATCAGGCCTACCGGCACCCCGGTCAGCACGCCGGCCTTGCAGAAATCCGCCAAGGTCAGAGCTGATCCGTCCGCACTTCCGTGAAAAAGCGCGCCAGCGCCACAATTATAATCAACTTGGCTAGCTCTGACACCTGCAAAAATTGCCCAGAACGGGAAGCCAGCGCTTGGCACCAAATCGGCGTGTGCCCCACCGCCAGCACGGCGACCAGTGCCAGGAGACCAATCAGGTAGAGGATGGGAGCTTGATCCAGCACGGCATGGTAATCGAGCCGGGAGAGCAGCAGCATGCCGAGCACACCCAGGGCGATCCATTCCAGCTGCTGCCATTGCATTCCGACGAGATGGCTGGCGTGCGTGGCCGACCAGATTTCGAGTACTCCCACGCCGCAGATGGCGAACGCGATGGCGAAGCAGCCACCAGTCGTAATCGGACGTGCTGGCGTGGCGTCTCATGGCCTGACAATTCTGTTTTTGCACCGACCGCCTTTGCGCCGAAAGATGTGGAAGCACCTGCCAATGGTTCCAGGAGAGCGGCAGCCGGCAAAGCGCCGATGGGTAGCGCCTCGGTCGTGAGCTGTTGCGGCACGTTACCCTGTTTCTTGTCGTAGTAGGCCTTCACGATGTCGCGCACGATGGGTGCAGCGGAATCCGCCCCAAACCCGCCCGCTTGCACGAGCGCGGCGACAACGATTTCCGGATTGCGCCGCGGCGCAAAACCCACAAACCATGCATTGTTTTTGAAGTTCGATTGCTTTCCGGCGCGTTGCAACCCTTGCGCGCTGATGACCTGCGCCGTGCCGGTTTTTCCGCACAACTCGATGCCCGGCAGCTTGGACGCGGCCGCGGTTCCACCCTCATTGACGACGCCATACATCGCTTGCGTAAGCGTTTCGACTGTGGATTCCGAGATGGGGAAATCGATTTCCGGAGACGCCTGGTCGGACCTCAGCAAGTGCGGCTGATGAAACGCGCCGCCCATCGCGATTCCTCCGATGGTGTATGCAAGTTGAATCGGCGTAACCACGGTCGCGCCCTGGCCAATCGAGACGGAAATCGTTTCGCCCGGGTACCATTTCTGGTGAAAGACGCGCTGCTTCCATTCCTCGGAAGGAACGATGCCGGAATCTTCTCCAGGCAAGTCGATACCGGTCTTGCGGCCCAGTCCCAGCTTGGTGGCGTAATAAGAGATGCGGTCGATGCCCAGCTGCTTGCCGACATTGTAGAAATAAACGTCGCAGGAGTGCACGATCGCGTTGTGCAGATCCATTTCGCCGTGGCCGGTTTTCTCCGCATCGTGAAAGGTGCGCCCATAGAACTGCGCATATCCGGGGCAAAACACTTTGATCGTTGCCGGCACAGCTTTTG
Organism: uncultured Acidobacteriota bacterium; assembly: GCA_963828935.1. Lineage (GTDB taxonomy): Bacteria > Acidobacteriota > Terriglobia > Acidiferrales > UBA7541 > Palsa-189. Next base: position 314,555 of record CAWHGP010000003.1, read on the forward strand.
ATTCGAGCATCGCCGTGGCCATGAAAATTTTGAAAACCGATCCAGGGGCGAGTTGCGCCTGAATCGCGCGGTCGAGCAGCGGCTTCTCGGGATCTTCATTGAGCGTCGCCATTCATCCTTCGAAATGCGTACCGCAAAATCGTTGGGATCGTAGGAAGGCTGGCTGGCCATCGCCAGCATTTCTCCGGTGCGCGGGTCGATTGCGACCACCGCGCCTCTCTTACCGGCCAGGCGCTGCTCGGCGATGAGCTGCAAGTCGTAGTCGATCGTGAGCGAAATCGGTTTTCCCGGAATGGCATCGGTCTGGTCGAGGCGCCCCACTTCACGGCCGACGCTGTTCACGATCACGCGCCGCATGCCATCGGTTCCCATTAGCCGTTCGTTGTACTGGTTCTCCAGACCCGATTTGCCCACGATGTCGCCGGGGCGGTAACGGCCATTGGTGTTTTGAATCTGCTCGGCACTGACTTCGCCCACGTATCCGCTCACGTGGGCCATGAATCCGCCGCGCGGGTAACGGCGCCGGTGGACCATCAGCATCTCGAGCACGGGAACATCGGCTCGATGCGATTCGATAAACGCGATATCGGCGGGGGAGGCCTCGGGCTTGATGACGATGGGCTGGAAGTGCGGCAGGAATTTCGCAGCGTCGATTTGCTGCTGCACATCTTCAACCGTAAGGCCCAAGCCATCAGCGACCTGGGGCAGCAACTGCGCGAGTTGCTCGGCATCGTCGCGCAACAACAGAACGCTGAAGGAGGGGTAATTATCGACCAGTACACGGCCTTCACGATCTAGCATGGGGCCGCGGGGGGCAATGACGGGAATGGTGCGGATGCGATTACGTTCGGCCATTTGCGCGTATTGGTCCGAATGGACGATCTGGAGCTTCCAAAAACCGACCAGCAGAAGCGCGATCAACCCTACGATGATGTAAGAAATGACGGCCAGCCGAGTTTGCGGCAGCCGATTGTCATCCTGAAACAAATTGGACACTAAAACTCCGCGCTGCGCCCGGTATCGCGCCGCCGGTAATCCCTTCGTTTTCAGTGGGAACCAGCGTCCGCGGAAGGTACCGCGGAGCAACCGAGCGGCACTGGAGGCAACCTCCGCAGTGCCTAAAACGCTGTAACCGTATCACTTGCAGAGGTACTGCGCAACATTTTTACACAATTGTGCGGACAACTAGCCATCATCCGGCTGGGCTTATCGTAAAACGTGGCAGAACAGACTCTTAAAGCCGTTTTGCGATCAGGAAGGCTTGCGAAACCGGTCCAAAACGGGAAACAGAACGACTGCCAGCGCCGCATTTAATAGAGACGCAATGGCCAGCTTCGCGCTCATGTAGGGTTCATGTTGCCCGAGCAGTACGCGCTCGGTGAGCACAAAGACGGCGTTGTGCAAATGGAAGAAAATGAATGTCAGGGCGAAGCGGCTGATGGGGTGCTCGACGTCAATGCGCGCACCGATCGAGGACGCGACGAATCCCACGACGGTTTTGGCGATGCCATACAGCCCGATCGGCGTGTGGCTCAAGCTGTCCTGGGCCATGCCAATCACCATGCCCAGCAACAGACCCGCAGAAGCGTTGCGGCGGCTCAGAGCGAAGTAAATCGTAACCAGGAGCGGCAATTCGATTACGTCGGCACTGCGGAGATGCACGAGCAGGAACGTCTCGAGGACCAGGGCGAGAATGACCGCACCCGTCACCACTCCGGTGTGGAACTTATGCATTTCGACGTGGTTTTCGAAGTGGCCCTGGTATTCCATGCAGATTTCTCGTCTCGCTTATCAGGCTGCCCGTGCGCAGGCGCAGCCGGCATCGCGCACATATCGCGCGGTGGCATGCAGGCGAGTGCATCGGCGAACCCGGAAATGAACAGCGGTAATTGTCAAACTTCTGGTCGCTAAAAGTCGTGCCTTGCAAATCATCGGTGCCCTGCGGCGGTTGTGCGGACGGGAGCTGCGGACGATGGTTGTCGGTCGGCTCCTGGCGCGGCATACGGCGCGGGTTGCGCCGTTCCTGATACTGCCGGTGGCGCGCTCGCCGGCGCCACCTCGGCGTCTTTGCGAGGAGCAAAATCCTGGCGCGTCAGCAATACCAGCACTTCTTCGAGTTGATCCAGGCGCGCCGCCGGCCGCACGGAAATCTGCTGAAACGGGCTGCGATGATCCGACTTCACGTCGACAACCGTCCCGACCGGCAAGTCTTTCGGAAAAATGCGATCCTGGCCCGAGGTCAGCACCGTCTCACCAGATTGAATTTTGATGTCGTTGCTCACGTATTCCATTTGCAGCAAAGGTTCGCCCGTGCCGTTCACCGGCGCTTGGGTGCGCGAAGTCGCAAGCAATGCGCCAACGCCGCTTTCCTTATCGCTTAGCAGCAAAACCTGCGATGTATCCGGAAACGCCGCGAGCACCTTGCCGACGACTCCATCGGGAGTCATGACGCCCATATCGCGGCGCACGCCGTCACGCGACCCACGGCTTAGAAAGATAATGCGGCTGCCCACATCGGGGCTCGCGCCGATCACGCGAGCGGGAAGCAAAGATACTTCCTTATGCGCATCGCGGAAGCCCAGCAGGGCCGTCAAACGATCGGCTTCAGCGGCGCGTCCTTCCAGCTCCGCGTTGTGTATCTTCAACTGGTCCCGCTCCGCACGAAGATCGATATTTTCGCGGCGTAAATGGCGCAGTGCGATGTAGCCACTCCAAAAACCGTAGATCCCGTCGGACACCCAGGCAGCCGCGCGGCCGAGCGGGGTTACCGCTTCAATAGCCCATACACGGATCAGTCGCACCTGCTGCTGGCGCTTGATTTGCACCGCGAGCAGTAGCAGTTGCAGCACGAGCATGGTGCCCAGCAGGGCAAGTGAACGGTGACGTGAAGGAACGGCAAGCATCGGTTGTTAGACTCGCGTAAAGGTCGCAGCGCGAAAATTTATTTCTGTGAAACCTTGTCTCAAAGCTAGCTGTCGAACGCAAAACCACCCATGTCAAACCGCATGGTGAGGGGCGGCAGGATGCGTCCGCCACTCAGAGGGTCAGAGAGGCTCGCGCCAATCATTTTTTTCTCGTTTTCTCGTTTTCTCGCTCTGCTTCGAATGGACGTATTCCCGATTCCATCGCCCCTAATCGATGGACACCAGGCGCAACAAATGGAAATCGCTGAGCATCTTTCCCGTGCCCAGCACGACGGACGCCAGCGGGTCGTCCGCGATGGACACGGGCAAGCCTGTCTCCTCGCGAATGCGCTTGTCCAAATTCTTGAGCAATGCGCCCCCACCCGTCAGCACGATTCCGCGATCGCTGATGTCGGCGGAAAGTTCAGGCGGCGTGCGTTCGAGAGCCACACGAATGGCGTTCAGGATGGTGGCCACACATTCGGAAAGCGATTCGCGGATTTCGCTGTCGTCGATGGTGACGGTGCGCGGAACGCCTTCAATCAAATTGCGCCCCTTCACCTCCATGGTCAGGGGTTTTTCCAGCGGGTAGGCGGAGCCGATCTCCATCTTGATCTGTTCGGCGGTGCGTTCGCCCACCAGCAGGTTATATTTGCGCTTCAAATAGTGCATCACCGCTTCGTCCATCTCATTGCCCGCCACACGCACCGACCGCGAGTAGACAATGCCGCTCATGGAGATCACCGCGATGTCGGTGGTACCGCCGCCAATGTCCACGACCATGTTGCCGGAGGGTTCCTCGATGGGCAGGCCCGCTCCAATGGCCGCGGCCATGGCCTGCTCCACCAGGTAAACTTCGCTGGCGCGCGCGCGATAAGCCGAATCCTGCACAGCGCGCTTTTCCACCGGTGTAATTTCGCTGGGCACGCCAATGACGATGCGGGGATGCACCAGCACGCGCCGGTTGTGCGCCTTCTGAATAAAATAGGTGAGCATTTTTTCGGTCACCTTGAAGTCGGCGATGACGCCATCCTTCATGGGCTTGATGGCCACGACGTTGCCCGGCGTGCGCCCCAGCATATCCTTGGCTTCGCGGCCCACCGCAACAACTTCATTGCTCATTTTATTGATGGCCACAATCGAGGGCTCGTTGACCACGATGCCTTTGCCCTTGGCGAAGACAAGCGTGTTTGCAGTGCCCAGATCGATGGCCAGGTCGGAGGAAAACAGACTGAAGACCGACCGAAAGTTGTAGCCGTTCTTGCTGGTCATAGTCATTAGTTCCCGCGCCGTTTACGGCGGCGGCTCCCAAGTCGCCCGCGGGCGATGGCTGAGTTCCAGGGTGCGCAAATTCGTGCTACGGAATCACGATGGGTACGCGCTTGATGGCCGTGCCCCCGCGGCGATTCTGCCCGGTGATGACGATTTCGTGACTGCCACGCCCGAGCGGCTGCGTGAAATAGCGGAAACGCCCGTCGGATTGGATACCCGCTACGGTCTCGCCGTCGATAATGAGCGCCGCATTGGGCTCGGTACGGCCGATCAATTCCACTACGTTGCCATGCAATTCGGTGGAATCGACCTCCAGGCGCATTTCCTGCGCCTTATCCTGTGCCACCAGAGTAAATTTGAAGGGCTCGCTCGGAGCGCTCTCGCGCTTATTCTTATCGATGGCCGTGACACTCCAGAAATAGTCGCCCGGGTCGAGTCCCGCAATTTCGAGGTTCAGACCGGACACGGTCTTTGCGGCCACGATGCGCGTAAACATCGAATTGGTGCTCACGCGCAACTGGTAGTCTACCGCTTCCGGCACCTCCGACCATGCAAAATGCATCGGCGTATGTTTGGGGTCGGGCGAGATCAGTGGCTGGAGGTTTACCGGCTCGGTAAGCTCAGGGGGCGCCAGTACGTTGGTCTTGGTGACGGGGCCGCCGGGGGCAAAGGTTACCCGTTCCCACTTGCCAATTTCCATGTGTTCTTCGCCCACCTGCATATTGGCGACGCCCGCGGACACGGTGATCTGGTTGCTGTTGGCGTCGCTGCGCACCGCGGCACGGCTGTTCTCATGCAAAGAAGCGCGCGCATTGGCGAAGGAAACTTCGGCCTTGGAGTTGGGAGATTCCCAAGTGCCCGTGGCCAAATCCACGGCGCCGGTGCTGATGTGCACGGCGACGCTGGTGGCACTGTCGCGGTCGATGGAATTTTCTTCGAGCGTAACGAAAGAGTCGTTCTTCACGGTATAGGTGGTGCCGTCGACGAAGGTGATGCGCGCGGCGCCATCGGGGCCGGTACGAACCAGATCGCCCTTATCGAGCGTGCTGTGGTAATCGGCGGTTCCCCAGGCCACTGAGTTGGCTTTTTTTATTTCCACTTTGCCGTCAAGATTCACAAACCGCGCCTGATTCTGTGCCAGAGTCGTCGCGGCCGCCGGCTCGCCGCCCAGACTGCTGACGCTTCTCAGCACGGTGCTGTACCATTCGGGATGGATCATGTAAAGAGCTGCACCTAGGACGGCGACAATCAGCAGTAAGTAAATTGCCACCGTGCGGTAGGTGACCGCCGTCCAGTAAACCTCGACTCGCGGAATCTTATCGCGCTTGGTGGGTGCGAGTTGTCGTGGAGCGGGCAAAGGAAAAAACCGCGATTTTACGCCAGGTTTTCGAATCTAGCACACGGCCCCAGGTGCCGCAAGGCAGCGGCGGCGGCCTGTTGTTACACCGCGCAACATGCGCGCAAACCGTTTGGGGGCAGAAGTCGCCGGCGGCGTTGCGAATTCGTACGAATCGTTGTGGAGCTGGCCCGCGAAGCTAACCTAAAGTCCGCGGGCTCGTCTAAGATGTACTATAATCCGTCCATCCGCGGTCATCTGAGAGGCCGTCGCACGAAAGGCGCTAAGAGTGGCGAATCCGCAGGGCCGGAAAAATCTAGGCGTACGCATCATGCTGGGCGTGATTGTTGGTTTATTGGGGTGTGGAATGTTGCTCTACCTGCTGCCAGGGCAGGGCACGACCACCACAACCAGTGAGGACGTCGTGGCGCAGGTAGGTGATCAGGCGATCACCATGACCGATGTCAGCCAGCAATTGAGCCGCTTGACGCAAAATGGCCCGATTCCGCCGGCGCTCAAGCCTCTGTACGTTCAGCAAGTTTTGAACGAACTCGTTTTCGAAAAAGAGCTGGGGTTGGAGGCGAGACAGCTTGGCATTACGGTCTCTGACCAGGAACGCGCCGACCGTATCCGGCAGCTCATCCCCACCGCGTTCATGGGTGGTTCCTTTGTCGGCAACGATCAATACGCCGCGCAAGTGCAGGAACGCGTGGGCATGGGCATCCCTGAATTCGAGGATCTCGTGGGGCAAAGCCTGCTCGAGGAGAAATTCCGGCAGCTGGTGACCGATGGCATTTCCGTGACGCCGTCGGAGATGGAGCAGGAATTTCGCCGCCGCAACGAAAAGATCAAGGTCAACTATGTGGTGATCAAGCCGGATGACTTGCAGTCTAAGATTGAGGCCAGCGATGCGGACCTGACCGCGTATTTTGAGAAGAACAAGGCGCGCTACAGCATCCCGGAGCGGCGCACGGTGCGCTACGCGCTGCTCACTTTCGACCAGCTGCGCACACGCGCGAACGTTTCCGACGACGACGTCAAGGCCTACTACGATCAGCACCTCGATCAGTACAAGCTCCCCGAGCGCGCGCACGTCGCGCACATCCTGTTCAAGACCGTGGACAAGACGGACGCGGAAGTAGAAGAGACTCGCAAGAAAGCCGAAGACGTTCTGAAGAAGGCGAAGAGCGGCACGAATTTTGCCGATTTGGCCAAACAGTACTCCGAGGACACCACCAAGGATAAAGGCGGCGACCTCGATTGGATCGTGCGAGGGCAAACCGTTCCCGAGTTTGAACAGGCGGCATTCAGCTTGCCGAAAGGCGCAATTTCGGACCTCGTGAAAACGCAATACGGTTTTCACATTATCAAGGTGATTGATCACGAGGCGGCGCGTACGCAACCCCTGGACGAGGTGCGGCCCCAGATATTGGCGTCCCTGCAGCAGGAAAGGGGCGACCGTGCGGGTGAGGCAGCCTCCGACCAGATCGCTGAAGAGATTCGCCGTAACGGCAAAGTTTCGCTCGACGACCTGGCCAAGAAATTCAACATGAGCGTCGGCGAATCGCAACCGCTCGAGCCCAGTCAGCCGCTTCCCGAGATTGGGAATTCGCCAGAAGTGGCCGACACCATCTTCCGCGTCCGTGCGGGTGATGTGAGCGCGCCCATCCGTACCGACAAAGGTTTCGCCGTTCTCTCCGTCACCAACATTCAGCCGGCGCATGCCGCCACCCTTGCCGAGGTGCGCGACAAAGTGCTCGCCGACTTCCGGCGCGATAAATCCGTCGACCTCGCCAAGACGCGAGCCGACGAGCTCGGCCGCCGCGCCAAAGCAGGCGAGGACTTCGACAAGACCGCCAAGTCGCTGGGCTTTGATCCGAAAACCAGTGACCTCTTTGCACGCAATGGCACGGTGCCCGACGTTGGCAGTGCCTCTCAATTCGCGCGGGCGTTCACCCTGCCCGACGGGCAAACCGGCGATCCCATGTTTTTGGGGGCGAACTGGGTGGTCTACCGCGTGGTGCAGCATCAGCAGCCCGATCCGAACGATCTGGCGAAGCAGCGCGATGCAATTCAGACGCAACTGCTCGAAGCCCGGCGTGAGATGGCCTTCGATGCTTTCCGCAAATCTCTGGACACACGCATGAAGCAGCAGGGCAAGCTGCAGATCAATGCCGACAACTTGAAGCGGCTCGGCAATCCGTCGAGTTCCTAGGGCGGGTTCCTAGGCCGAGTTCCTAGGGCGAGTTCGTGGGCCGGTTCCTAGGCCGAGTTCGTGGGGTCAGGCTAATAGACCCCATTTTCAGGCCAATCATTGCCGGTATGAGGATTTCCCAGGGGCCTGCACCATGTGCAGATGCCCAGAGGGCGGCATGCTCGGCGGCCGGTGCGGCGCACTCCGGCAGACCTATCGCTCGCGCACGATGATTTCTCCGGCGCCGATCACTTGATCATTCAGCCACAAGCGATATTTGAAGGAGCCGGGCTTGGTGCCTGCGCGGGGCGGGCCGCTGATCAGGCGCATGCCCGCGGGCGCCTGGAAAATGTTCGACGAAAACGGGCAACGATTCACGTCGAATTCGACTTTCAGCTGGCCTTCGCCCGCGATCCAGGAAACGTGGTCGTCCGGACCGATGACCATCGCTTCGGGAATCACACCCACGAGAACGAGTTTCTCCGCCATGGACTGCGTCAGCCTCCTGCCGCAAATGTTTCGGCGCGTGCGGCCGCGCGGGGAAGATAACATGGGGCAGCGAAAAGCGACACGAATGCTTGCGAAACCTCGCGGAACGATTCATTCGCGCGGCTCGATCTCAGACGCGACGGTGATGCAGTGAGGCTGCTTTGCAAAGTATGTCGCGTAATGCTCTCGTCTCGCGACTAAGTTGTCGTGGCGCTCGAGCGCAACGTGCGCAGCTGTTCTGTGCATAACTTGACATCCGGGTGATGCATTAGGCTTGACGCGAACAGCGCCGCCACCTATACTGGGGGTCCTGCAAGTCTATCTGAGCGCGCCGACACAGCCTTCTCCATGTCCCCTGCGCTCCGGCGAATCTCCACGGAACGTACGTGACGAAGGGAAGTGGCTTTGATGGCTTTTGGTGTGATGACCCTCAAAAATGGCGATCGAATCCCGCTGATGCGGTCTATTCCGTTTTTTGTGGTGCACCTGGCGTGTTTCGCGGCGTTTTTCCTGAAGTTTCACTGGTCGTATCTGATTGTTTGCTTGTCGCTTTACTACGTGCGCATGTTCTTCGTAACCGCCGGATATCACCGATATTTTTCGCACCGTTCTTTCAAGACTAGCCGCGCGTTCCAGTTCATCATGGCCCTGGTCGCGACCAGTTCCACACAGAAGGGCGTGCTCTGGTGGGCTGCCAATCACCGGCACCACCACCGCTATTCGGACACCGAAGAAGACTTGCACTCGCCCACGCTGCGAGGCTTCCTTTGGTCTCACATCGGTTGGATTCTATCGGACCGGTACAACGAGACCCGCGTCGATCTGATCAAGGATTTCCACAAGTATCCGGAGCTGCGCTGGCTCAATAAATATCATATGGTTCCACCGATTGCTCTTGGTGTGCTGATGTTTCTGATCGGCGGCTGGGGCCTGCTCGTCTGGGGTTATTGCATCAGCACGGTTATTTTGTGGCACAGCTCGTTCACCATCAATTCGTTGTCTCATGTTTTCGGCAGCCAGCGCTACCGCACCACCGACACCAGCAAGAACAACCCGTTTCTGGCGTTGGTGACCATGGGCGAGGGCTGGCACAACAATCATCATCACTACATGGCTTCGGCGCGCCAGGGGTTTTTCTGGTGGGAGCTGGACATCACCTTCTACGTGCTGCGTGTACTTTCCTGGTTCCGAATTGTTTGGGATTTGCGCGAGCCTCCCGCGCACATTTTGCTCGGCGCAGAAGCAAGCTCTTAGATTTTTCTGAGCGGGGAAGGGCGAGCTGCAACTGGCCCTTCCGGTTCTAATTCCCATTAAGCATGGAAGTATCCAGTCGCGTTGGGGCAGTCCCGTCGCGCCTGTGAGCACCGTGGCCGCGGCGACCGTAGCACAACGGAGCGTAAGTGTGACTCGCGCACCGAATCGATCACTTATCCAGCCCCCGATCATCTGAAAACACTGCGTAGGGAAGCGCCAAGGCGGAAAATACCAGGCCCAGCTGCGAGTTGCTGAGTTTCAGATCGGCTTTAATGAGCGGCGCCGCGGTAGCGATTATTGACTCTGTCGATGTACGGAATGAGGTACATCGCACAGGGCAACCCCAGAACGACTTTTGGCGCACTCAACCCGCCCAAGCGCAATCGATGATTATTCTCTCGAATTCGGCTGAACTCGCTGGTCATGCGCTGGGGGGTGTTTCGCCCGTTATCTGCGTGCGATGCATGATCCGCCGCGAACCTGCGTCAAAAGCATCGCGCCGGTGCATGGTGCACCGGTTGTCCCAAAGCACCAGGTCGCCCGCACGCCATTCGTTGCGCCATGCGAGTTCCTCGCGGGTCGCATGATTCCAGAGCTGATCGAGCAACAATTCCGAATCCGCAAGCGATAGACCTTGAATATAGGCGTTGCGCCTTCGCCCAAGATATAGCAGCCGGCGCTTGGTTTCAGGATGAGTGCAGACCAAAGGATGAAGGGCGCCCGCCGATGTGACCGGGTCATCGATCACGGTGACGCCTTGTCTCACATATCCGCCGCTGTTGTAAGTCCCATCATGTTTCAGCACCAAACCTTCGATTCGCTGTTTGATTTCATCTGGCAAGGATTCATAGGCGCGGTACATGTTGCTGAAATACGTGCTCCCTCCCCACGACGGCACTTCTAGAGCGAAGAGGATGCTTGCTTTCGGGGGATTCTGCAAATACGACATATCCGTATGCCAGGTCGCCTCACCAGCGCCTAAGCTTCCGATGGGCGCACCGTTTTCCATCACATTGGACACAACGTAAATTTCGGGGTAACCGGCAACGAACCGGCGCCCGGACTCTTGCACCGGAGCCCAATCCAGACCCCCAAACCGTTGGCTGAACGCAATGAGATCGTCATCGGTCAAAGTCTGCCCGCGGAATAGCAGGACGGAGTGATCTAGCCAAGCTCGATAGATGATGCCAAAATCGTCCTCATTGATCGTTCGCAGATCTGTCTCATGAATCTCGGCGCCGAGCGCTTGTCGTGTCGGAACAACGGCAACGCGCGAACGCCTTATGGTTCCCGAAGACCCGCACAGCATCGAAGACTCCTCTGCATTAGTTTCGCACGTTTTTCCGAAGGAGCCCTGGACTTGCGCACAAATTTCTCCCCTCCGGCGCAGTTCTGCGGCGGCCCGTTTCCAAAAATCTTCTGAAGGCCATGCGATCGCTAGGCAAATGCTGCGGATGAACGGAGCTGAGCGTTCATGGCCGACACGCGGACATATCGATTCGGTCGATTCATATAATGGGTTTGACCTTTCCGTCCGTACTCTGTATTTTTTGTGAACGGCCAAACAAACAGAGTTTCGCCCGGCTTAAGACCGGAGGGTAGCGCCCGTGCTGAGGCGCTTCTCGAGCTAGACGGAAAGGAAACCCATGATGGACGGAGAAATTGGCATAACCGCAGGAGCGATCTGGCAAGCACTAAGCATTACCGGCACGACCACGCTTCCAGAGCTGAAAAAGAAAGTTGATTGCAAGACCCCTATTTTTGACTGGGCTATCGGCTGGCTGGCCCGCGAGGACAAGATTGCGATTACGCGAGACAAGAAATCTTTCTACGTCCAGCTGAAGGACACGCTTTCTTGACGGAACAATTTTTGGCTGCTGCGCATATTGGCCAAGATCGTCCGGCAACGAAGACCAGGGCGTAGCGTCGAATGTAAAACACCACAATCGTGGCGGCTAACAGAATCAAGAAAGTAACGTTATCTTAAAGCAGATCGTTCTGCTCGTTGCACAATGAGACGGCGGTCCGTGAATTCTTGAAGCCCTTTGGATATACCATCTGGGGAATGCACACTGAAGATAGCAACCTCCATCTCTGCTGTGAACATCGGTCGTGAAGAATTATGCAACTGCGGGTTACGGCGTATCCATCACATGGAGTGGCTTTCTATCAAAAAAGCCCGACGGCAGGATAGTGTCTCGCGGGCTCCTTCTAAAACCTGAGTCTCCCCACCCTGAACATCGACCTTAACCGCATCCGGGGACGATGCGACACGTTCAAATGGTCTGCTGTAACCGCTTGGCAGCAGATCACATTACCTTGCAGTAAACTTCCATCGTAATGATTTTTAGGCCATATGCGACGGAGTGTCAGCCCCCATGCTGTTCTCCAGATATCGGGACAAATCCAGGTTTTTGGTGAGACGTGCCTCCGATCGCCGAAATATATTTGTCGGCTATGCGCTCCCAGGAGAAGTACCGTTGTTGCGCGTTTCGGCTGCGCTGGGCCAGGGTCTCGCGCAACGAGTCGTCACGCAGCACAGCCAGCAATTCCCGCAGTAGTCCCTGATCGTCTCCAAAAGGCACTAAGCGCACTCCAGCCTCGGTAATTGGAAATCCGGTGTCGCGGCCCGAAAAACCGACGATGGGCAAGCCGCAAGCGATTCCGGCAATCGCGCTACCGCGTCGAGACGACACTGCAAACCGCACAAAAAGCTGCACGTCTGCTGTGGCGAGCAGGGCACCGGCCTGGTCGAAAGAAACAACTCCGAATAGTTCAAATTTTACGGGAGTTCCACGAAAGCGCTCGCGCAGCGGCTCCGCTCGTTCAGAACCCCGTCCAAACACGATTAAGCGCACGTGGCCAAGAGACTTGGCGGCACCCAAAATCGTTCTTCCAATGAGATCGACTTCGGCGGGATGGTTTCCGCTCACGCCAAATACAATTACAGTCGGCACGCGTCCGGTCTCTTTTGCAAGGCAGGTCTTAACCGCAACGTTACTGCCCACAGGCACCAGCGTAACCTTTTCGCGGATCGATGGATCCTGCATCCAAGGCAGGCATGCCGGGGAAATTGTGGTAACGACTTTATCGGCCAACCGCGCCGAGCGTTGCAAGACGAACAATTGCAGCCGAAGCCGCACGCGGTCTCGCATCCGAGTCCCGCCGAATAAGTCCGGATCGTGGTACACAATCAATACTTTCATCCCGGAACGTTTCAGAAACCGGATTAGAAAAATGAACCGATGAGTGAATCCACGGCGGGACCAAGACAGAGCCGTAAACTGCACCAACGCCCACGGTGCCCGCTGACACTGGTTTTTCTTAGAAAAATCCCGAAGCGCGAGCCGCCATCCTTTCTCGGCCCAGGGGATCCGGACAATTTCGAGAGAGCACCCCCTCCGCGCGAGCGCACTCGCGAGAAACCGGCAGTAGTCTTCGACCGCGTCGGTGGGCTCATCGCGCCATCCGAGGATGGCCGTGCATTGCGGGGAGATTCCGTGCGAGGTATCCAAACCGGCGGGATGAGAATTCTCGTGCACTATGCGCGCCAAGGATCGAAAAAGGCGAAACTCATTCTGCCACAACGCGCTTTGTCCGCCATGCAGTCAAATAATCTCGCATCTCCCTGTAAAAGGCGGCGCCGTAAATCACGAAAAGCGTTGTGAGAGAAACAAGCGCCAGCAGTTCCCTGCGTCTGCTGACTGCGAATGCGAATTCGCGGCGAGCGACTTGGGCGAGCACGGTGGCGGCCGCAGCCGCAAGAAAATAAGGTGCGGCATTCCGCAAGCCACGCAACCATATTCGCAAAGATCGCGAAGCGATCAATAGAGTCGATACGTGCGCCGCGCCGACGACAATCAGCACTGCGACCGCAACCCCATTTTTGCCATAAGGCAAAGCGAAATAGATGCCCACCGCGGCGGTCAACAGCGTGCCCGATGCCAGCCAGAAAGCGGGTTGAAAGTTTCCCGAGCAGGCGAAAGGGTCCATCCACACGCAGCGGAACGCGCCGTAAACCGCCAAGATCTGAAATGGCACGATGGCTGAGAGCCACTTGGGTCCGAAAAGTATGGGAAACACATCCGGTGCGGCCACCACGATCGCCGCTGCGATCGGGCATGCTAGTCCGGACAGAATTCTGCTGGACATGAAAAACGCCGACCAGAACTTTGGCGGATCTGAAATAAGACGCGGTAACTCGGCATTGACCACGTTTCCGAGAGAATTGTTAATTAACATGACGGGAATCAATGAATAGTTGTAAGCCAGTCCATAGATGCCCAGCGCTTCAATCCCAAGGAATTTGCCGACCATGAGGTTATCGACATTGAAAACGAAATACCACGCGATGGCTTGGGCCATGTACCATCCGGAAAACGGCAACAGCGCCCAGAAAGATATGGCGGAAAAGCGCCAACGAGGAAGCCAGGCATATGCATAGGCTAGCACCAGCGCATTGATGGCATTGCCCAGCAGTGTGGCCAGCACGAACGCCCAGACTCCGTAGCCCCGCCATGCCAGTGCGACGCCAGCCAAAAAGGAAGTCAGGATCAGAGCGGAATCCGCGATTGCGAGGGCGCGGAACCGCAATTCGCGCCGTATGAGACTGCGATGGACCGTGGCCGCCGTCTGTATCCAGAGGGCCAGAGCCATGACCGCTAAAACTGGAATTAGATCCCTTCGGTGATAGACGCGCGCCACCAGTGGTGCGGTCGCCAGCACGGCTCCTGCAAGGAGCGTCGCGATGCCGAGATTCGCCCAAAATGCGGTATCCACGTGCTCCTCGACGCGATCTTGTGAATAAACGAGGAACAGGCCCGCACCGACGTCGCTGAACATCGCGCTGAAACCAATCACCACGCTGGCTAGGCCGAACAGTCCGAAATCATCGGGTACCAGTAGTCGCGCGAGAATGACGCCTCGCGCCAGGTTAAGCGCCCGTGCAAACAAATTGCTGTTCAGCATCCAAAAAGAGCCGCGCAGAACACGTGGAAGCAACTCACCGGGAGGATGTGAGGACACGGGAGAAACGTCGGCCGTGACGCCGCCGGGCGCGGGGGTGTTGTTCATTCGATGGCCTGCCCCATCATTCTTACCGGAACACTAAAGCAAGGCAGATACGCGGGCGGCTAAACATCGTCGCAATCGATCTTTCAAGCTGTTTCTCACTTCCCCCGATGGGGATCTGACTTCGGCGAAACTAGCTCAGCATCAATTGCAAAACGGATGTTGCGAGTTGGTGGAGTCCAATCGCCGAACAACTTAAAGAGCATAGCCATACTTCCGGTACCATTCTCGGTCCGCTTCTCTCCAGTTCACGGAACATTGTGATGCACGGAGCTGCGGCGATGCACCAATGGCAATTCGCCTCGTCCAAGAGCTACATAGCAGACTCCCGGGCGGTCCCGAAGGAATCCCAGAATTCGCCAGCAATCGATCACAATCCGCGGCTCGCGGATTCGCGCCCATCTTTCTGCGGGGATTTGGGCAAAGGCCTCCCACGGAGTAGCGAACACAACGGTATCCGACTCGCTGATGCACTCCACTGCGGAATCTGCGAAACGTATGGCGCCCTGCACACATGCAAACAGGCTTCGGCTTCCAGAGGGATCGTACGACACAAGAGCAACGTGGCGAGCCGCAAGTTCCTCCGCAAGGAGCAAACCAATGGCCTGCTCCACCACGTCCGTATTGGGTTTGTAAGTGAGGCCGAGGATCCCCACCCTGGAGCCCGGCTCCGCCATCCGCTCGACCAAATCGGCCAGCCAAGTTACTTGCGCGCGATTGAACCTATCGGTGACCTGGGCGATATCGGCGGGCGGCCCAATTGTCGCGCCAGTGCCGCAAGCGCGCGATTGTCGCGGGGAAAACACGGTCCGCCATACCCCACAGCGCCCTTGAGATATTTTCCGCCAATGCGCGTGTCCAGTCGCCAAAGCGCTGGTTACCACATCCACATCGGCTTCCGGCAGATCTTTCGCAGATTCTCGCCAGCATATTGGCAAAACTGATTTTCGTAGTGACAAAAGTGTTTACGGAGAGCTTGGCGATTTCGGCATTGACGAAATTCATGTGCGCTACGCTCGGCTCGTTTTCGCAGATATTGCCGATACAACGCTTCGAGAACTGTCGCCCGAGTGCGGGTCCGATTCGCCTATCAGCAAGAAATCGGGATTCAGGAAGTCGTGGATCACGCTGCCCAGGGCGATGAATTCCGGGTTGTAACACAGGCCGAAATCGCGGCCGACCCGCTTATCACTGGCCTTTTCAAGGGTCTCGCGCACAATGCCGCCCGTCGATCCAGGCATTACCGTGCTGGTGAGCACCACCAGATGGTGCGAGTGCTTGGCACGCAGCGCGCGGCCGATGTCCTCACAGGACGGACAGCACGTAGCGCAGAGAAAAACTACCGTCGGCTTCGCTCGGAGTGGCGACGACAACGAAGGTGATTTCGGATAGCGCTACAGCCGGCTCAATCATCCTGAACCGCGCGGATGCGCTCAGCGGAGCAGCGAATCGTATCCTCAAGTTGCGGCTCAAGACGGGACGCCCGGCCGTGATTTAAGTCCGCGACCTTACGCGCATCGCAATCCACACCGACGACGCGGAAATCCTCTGGCAGCGACACAGGCGGCCAGCGGCGATCCCAGCTTGCCCAACCCCACCACCGAAACCGTCTTATCTTGAAATGGGGGCTCAATCATTCCAAATGTACCCGAAAAAAACTGCCGGAAAAGCCAGACCAGCACTCCACGGCCGGCACTTCCGAGCATCCGCAAATTGCGTTTTGTTGGCTCTTGAATGGCTCTGAGTCTGCCTGCGGGCGACGCCTGAGGGCATATGTGCTATTCATGCGGTCCACCCTCTTAGCGGGTTATCTTTAACGTTTTGCTTTGACTTTCCCAATCTGCGCGAGCCACCGGCATTCGCCATCCAGTCCCAAAAGCCTGATCGGTGACTTTAATGCCGGGCGCGGCTTGCTTACGCTTGAATTCCGAGCGATCCACACGCCCCGCACAGCTTGGCGCACAGCGCGGGGTCGAGTCCCGTCCGCCATGATCTCCGCAGCCGACTCGTGGTGCTCGATATGCTGCTGCAAAACCTCATCCAGAACATCATAGGCTGGAAGGGTGTCTTGGTCGGTCTGGTTAGGCCGCAATTCGGCGGAAGGAGCCTTGCTCAACACGCGTTGCGGGATGCGCTCGGCCGTGCGATTAAACCAGCGCGCCAGGCGGTAGACCATGGTCTTCGGCACATCGGAAATCACCGCCAGACCCCCAGACATATCGCCGTAGAGGGTGCAATATCCGACTGCGATCTCCGATTTGTTTCCCGTGGTTAGGAGCAGTGAGCCAAATTTATTGGAAAGCGCCATCAGCAGATTTCCGCGGATGCGTGCTTGTATGTTCTCTTCGGTTACATCGCGTCCACGGCCGCTCGAAAGCGGCCTGCAAGGCATTCGTCGAACGACTGCATGATGCCGGTGATGGGCAGCGTCAAGGTGCGAATGCCGAGGTTTTCGGCGAGTTTCAGGGCATCTTCAATGCTGTCGTGGCTGGTGTAGGGTGAGGGCATCAGCACGCCCAGCACGTTGTCTGGACCCAGGGCCTCCGCAGCGATTGCGGCTGTCAGAGGACGAGTCAATGCCGCCTGACAAGCCCAGCAAAACGCGCTCAAAGCCGCACTTGCGGACGTAGTCGCGCGTGCCTAGCACCAGCGCCTGCCAAACTTCCTCTTCGGGAAGCGAGGTGTCCGGCGGCACGATCTCCTGGGGATCGCTGCTGAGATCCACCAGAATCAAGTCCTCTTCAAAAGCGCGCGCCCTGGCAATAAGGTTGCCGGCGGAATCAAAGCGCAGCTGCGTCCATCGAAGACCAGATCATCGTTACCGCCAACCTGGTTCACATACAAGCACAGGGATGCCGTGCTTGGCGGCCATGCCGCCGAGCATGGCTTCGCGAAACTTCTGCTTACCAACGCAAAGGGGATGCCGAGAGATTAAGCAGGCAGCGCGAGCCCGGCCTGGGCCAGGACATCGACCGGATCGACATGGTAGCGGCGATGCCGCCAGAAATCGCTGTCATTCCACACATCTTCGCAGATGGTGACACCAAGTTTCGCTATCGAGAACCAAAATTTCCGGAACACAGCCGGATTCGAAGTAGCGGTCTTCATCAAAAACATCGTAGGTGGGCAGCAGGCACTTGCGGAAACGCGCGTCCGATGCGCCCGTTATGAATCAGTGCAGCGCTGTTGTACAGCGGGCGGCCTTGCGAGGGATTGGGTTCGGCGATGCCCACCAGCACCGGAGGGGCGGCGCGCAGACTCTTCGGCAAGCTGCTCGAGAACCTCCCAGCTGCGGGCCACGAATGCCGGCTGCAGCAGAAGGTCACGCGGAGGGTAGCCCATGCAAGCGCCAGCTCGGAGGTGACCACCAGACCGGCGCCTCGAGCCTGCGCGTCCCGCACCGCAGCGGCAATACGCTCGGCGTTGCCGGCCAGATCGGCGACGATGTAATTCCTTTGGGCGAGGGCGATTTTCATCGGCCCCCTGCTCGCTGGTGCGGCGGCAGCCGGTGGATGTCAAGACGTTAGGTGACGGCATCGTTTCCGCTTCTTGGCGTAATCACTGTGGACTAATCACTGCCAGCCGCTCGAGATCCTGAGATTCGACGTGCTGCATCATGCCGCCGCGATGCAGGAAGTAGGCCTTCGAGGCTCCCGGCAATACGCACGGGCACTACGGCATATTGATTATGTACCACCGCACTCCACGAGATGGGCCCCCGGCTGGGAATGAGCTGCGTGCCCCATTGAAAGATCAGGCCGAAATTCCACAGCACCAGAGGGCGATTGCGGCGCTGGCGGCCGCCAGATACTGCCTGGGGATCTTCCACCAGCCCGCGAGCCAATCCAGGGCGGCGGCCAATCCGATAACAAACACCGGCGTCAAAGAAACAAAGAACCGGTTGCCGAACGACGAGATGCCGTCCCAATCGGGATAGCTCGCAATGAAATAATAATAGGCCAAAAGCGCTAATAGCAACCCTCCGCCGAACAGCCGGTCGCGGCGGTAGAAAACGATCAAACCCAGCATGGCAGGGATCAAAATAGGCGTCCAGCTCAGCATGCCGTGATCGGAAGAAAACAGGACGCGCAGCAATACGGGAGAGGCCCAGTACCACGTCGAGACACGGAAGGGTAACCGGATTCGCAAGAGGCTCCCGTAAATGATCTGACGGGTGACAAATATCGGCAGCATCATGATTGCCGTGGCGGCAAAAAAAAGGGCGTGCTCGCCGAGTAGGGTCGGCCACCGCAGCGTGGCGCGAGGCCGCCAGGCGCATGGCCTGCTCGATATTCGGCCAGACCCTCGAGCCCCGGGACCAGGAGCAGAATCGCATTTGGATAGTAAATATCGATCATAAGTCCGGCAGCCAGTCCCAATATCAGCCATTGACGGGGGCTGCGCGATGGCTGCGTTCGGTGCCAATACCATAGAAAAAGCGCTACCCCGAAAGCCGACTGCGCGTGCGACCACGACGGATTGAAATACATGTAGACCGGCAACGAACTGGCGAACCAGATGCCCAAAACGGCCAGGAACGCCCAGCGCTCGGCTGCAGTAACGTCGCGCGAGGTCAAAGGCCAGGAGCAAGCCGGCGAATCCGTAAAGCGCCGTCGATGCCGCCATGGCCATCAGGTAGGGGCGCGAATAGCCGTCGGCGGCAATGTGCGCGCCAAGATGATCGGCGAGCAGCACGATCGCGTGCACCGGAAACAGGAAGGGCGCCCACAGGATGCTGGGCCCGATCGCGAAATGGTTCCGCACGTAACCGGTCGGAGCGTATTGTCCGGGAAGCAACTGGCCGCTGGCGTCCACGCGCCCTTGACGAAAGGAAGGATTCGCGCCCAGCCAATCCTTATCGAAGTGCAAATTGCGGTCGATCAGAATGGCGCGCAGGTAAGCGTAGTAGCCAACGCCGTCACCGCGAACCCAAGGATTGACCAGCGGCAACGAGATTAGAAAAAAGACCGCCAAAAATGCAATGTACGGTATAGGCGAACGGGCCGATACGCGGCTACCCGCCGCCAGGCTCGAGGCGGCGCTGCGATCTCACGATTCTGAATGGCGGTGTTCATCGCGGATACCGGAGCTTGCGTGTAATTCCGCGCGGTTCGGGATAGTGTTCACAAGAATGGCCACGGTGCCACCCGTAAACGCGATTCCCGGAACAATCCGGAGAGGCCGGCAGGCATCCATGCGCGAAAAGGCGCCAAGAGCCACGAGGGCTCGTGCCGGAGCAGAAACTATTTTCGTTTCCCAAGGATTGGTCGCGACATTGCGCGCCTCGGGCCGTCAATCGGCGGCAGTGGCCGCCTCGCGGCGCGTGCGAACGAAATCCCTGTTTCTCTTGGGGTCGAGATGCTCGGCAACGCGATCGATGATTTCCGGCAAGGTGGTCTTCGGCCGGAAGTTCGCGAGCTTCTCCAGCTTTTCCAAAGACGGGACGCGGCGCAGCATGTCTTCAAAGCCCGGCTCGTAGGCCTGGTCGTAAGGAATATAAGTGACTGGCGAGGAGCTTTGGGTCCGCGAGCGAATGACCTCCGCCAGATCCTTCGATGGTAACTTCATAATCGCTGCCGATGTTGACCACTTCTCCGACCGCGCGATCGGTGGCGATCAGGCGCAGAATGGCTTCCACGGTATCGCGCACGTCGCAGAAGCAGCGGCTCTGCTTCCCCGTGCCGTAAACCGTCAGGGGCGCACCTTCGAGGGCCTGGCCCACCAGATTCGGCATAACCATGCCGTAGCGGCCGGTTTGCCGCGGGCCGACGGTGTTGAAGAGGCGGGCGACCACCACCGGCTGGCGCTTCTCCTTCCAATAGGAAAGCGCCAGGAATTCGTCGAGAGCTTTCGATGCCGCATAGCTCCAGCGGCCTTTGGTGGTCGGCCCCAGCACCAGGTCGGCATCTTCGTGGAACGGAACGTTGACGTTTTTTCCGTAGACCTCGGAAGTGGAAGCGGTGAAAACCAGTTTGCGCTTCTTGCAGGCGGCTTCGAGCACCAGCTGCGTGCCGTTCACGTTGGTCTCGATCGTACGCACCGGGCTTTCGACGATCAGGCGCACGCCGACCGCCGCCGCCAGGTGAAAAATCACGTCGGCTTCATCCACCAATTCGGCCAGCAACTGGCGATTTTCGATCGGCTCGAGGAAATAATGCATCCGGTCGAATTTCTTGAGATGCCGGATATTTTCCATGCTGCCGGTGGAAAGATTGTCCATCAGCAGCACTTCATCGCCGCGCTCGAGCAACGCTCCGCCAGATGGGAACCGATGAAGCCGGCACCGCCGGTGATGAGAGCACGCATGAAGTCTCCTCTCAATAGTCGCTGCTTCAAACGCCGAGTTCCAAGCTCTTCGTCTGTTCCTTCTTGCGACTTCTTGTCGTCCTGCGCCCATAACCGCCGTACGAATAGGGATAGTAGCGATAGAGTAGTAATAATCGGGCGAGCTGGAATCCACCGCGTTCAGCACGACGCCCAGCATGTGGCATTTGACGCTCATCAGCAGATCGCGCGTGCGCATGAAAGGCTTCTTTGGGCGTCTCCCCGCTGCGCACCACCAGCAGCACGCCGTCCACCACCACCGACAAAATGACGGCATCGGTGGCCGCCATGATCGGCGGCGAATCGATGACGATGAACTTGTAACTGCTTGCGCAGCTCCGCAACCATGTCGTCAAGCGATGCGAAGACAACAGGTCGGCTGGATTCGGCGGAATCGGTCCCGTGGGAATGACGCGAAAGATTGCTGATCGCTGGGATGCGGCACGGTGACCAAATCGAGAGTGCTGACGCCGGCCAGATAGGAACTCAGTCCGGCATGCTTGCCGTCCGCCATGCTCAAGGCGCGTGCTGACGCCGGGTTTGCGCAGGTCGCCGTCCACCAGCAGGGTCTTATCGCCGAGTTGCGCCAGCGTAACGGCGAGATTCACCGCCGCCGTGGTCTTGCCCTCGTGCGGCAGCGCGCTCGTCATCAAGATGACTTGCGGCGGATGGTCGGCCTGCGACAGCAGCAGCGAAGTGCGCAGGGCGCGAAACGCCTCGGACATCTGCGACTGCGGCTGCAGATGCGAAACCAGCTCGGCATGCGCCTGCCGTGCCATTCGCTACGGACCTTTGAGCAGTTTGCTGCATGCGGCCCCGGCCATTCCCGTTGCCATTGACGAACGCGGGAACCACCGCCAGGGAGGCAGCCGCGCCAGCGTCTCGATGTCGTCCGGATTCTTCACGGTGTTGTCCATATACTCGCGCAGCAGCGCCAAGCCGATCCCGCCCACCAGGCCCACCAGGACCGCCAGCGATAATGTTGCGCGACTTTTGCGGCCGCGACGGCGCCAGTCGGAATCAGCGCCGGATCCACCACGCGAATATTGCTGGAACGCAAGCCCGCGCTGATGCCGGCTTCCTTCAGCTTCTGCAACAAGCCGTCGTAGAGCTGCTTGTTGGCTTCCGCGTCGCGCTTCAGGATGTTGTACTGCACCATCTTGTCGGCCATCGCCGAGGCTTCGGTCTTTTGCTGGTCGAGCGCCTGCTGCAGCAGCAGTTCGCGCTGGCGGGAGCCGCGGTATTCGGCCTCGATCTGGTTGCCGATATTCTTTTTCTCGTTGCTGACGAGCTGGTCGAGATCCTTAATCTGCGCCTCGAGCCGAACCACCTTCGGAAACTTCGGTCCGTACTGGTTAAGGCATCGGTGTATTGCGCGCTAAGGTCGCTCTGCTGCTTGAGGATGTCCTGAATGACGGGGCTTTCCCGCACGGCGGGAATCGCGTCGTAATTTCCGGACTGCGCCAGCTGGTAGACGGCTTCCTTGTTGATGCGATCGGCCTGCGCGTCGGTGAGCTCTTTGTTGATGTCGCGCAAGCTTTTGCGTGGTGACGTCTTGTTTTTCGTCGATGGTCCAGATCTGATTGTCGCGCTCGTAATTGATGCGCGCGTCTTCGGCAGTTCTCTACCTTGGATTTCAACTCATCCAGTTGGCCGGCCAGCCAGTTGGAAGCTTGCGTCGTCGCCTCGTAACGGCTGCGGAAATTTTGCTCGATGAAGTTGTTGATATGCGCATTCACGATATCGGCCGCGAGCTTGGGATCGGTGGTCGCGAAGGTCACATCCAGCAGCCGGCTATTGGGCACGCGCTTGACCGTCAGTCCGCCCAGAAACGCGCCCAGCGCCGGAGTGGCGATTTGCGGGCCCTTGGTGGGCGTGACTACTTCGAGCTTGTCGGGATCCTTCGCCTCGCCGCCGAACCGCGGATCCTGATCCAGATGCAGGGATTTGATGGTCTGCTGCGCCAAAGTCTCACTGGTCAAAATCTTCGACTGCGTCTCGATGTAATTGTCCAGATCTTCGTACGCGTCATATTGCGCGATCGCTCCCGGTGAAAGGAAGGATACTCGATTCTCCCGGTCGATTTCAATCCGCGTGGTGGCCTCGTAGACGGGCTGCATGCGAAACGTGCCGATCGTCACAATCGTAACCACGGCCAGCAGGAACGAGAGAATCAGCCATTGGTGCTTCCGCAGGATCAACAGGTAATCGAGCAGGTGCGGCTCGCGCGGCATCATGTCCAGCGTCAAGAATCGGGCACGGGTGCTTACCGGCTCGATTGCGCCGCCGTTGGCTGCGCTCCCGGCGAACGATATTGTTCTGTTCGTCCATAAAGTCATTGCTCTCACAGAGCGCGTCTCGATACCACTTGAGTCCAAAACACATGGGATGGATTAGCAGCCGGCCCGCATTGACGATGCAGCGCCAGTGGCGAGAGAGATGGCGATTTCGGCTGTCTTGCGCAAGGCATGCTTGCTCGTGCTATCCGGAACAAACAGGATGTCGCTCTGCCGTAGGGGAACATCCTCGGCTTTCATAGCCAGGATTTTCCGCAGGTCCACCGGGACTTCCTGGCGCTCTCCCGCCCGACTTTGGCGAACAATCATGGCGTCGGCTGCACTTCGCTGTGGGCGTAAGGCCCCCGGAAAGCGACAAGTAACTTGAGCACCGTCATCTGCTGGCGATCGTTACCCATCACGAAGCCGCCAGGATGCGTAACCGCGCCAACCGCGTAGACCACGCCGGCGCGCGGCACAGTCACCACGTCGCCGCCCAACAGGGGGATATTGTATTTGCGGATCGCCGGTATTCAGCAGTTCGTTCAGGTCAATCGATATAATGTTCGGCGCGCGGATGGCATCTGGTCGCTGAGGAATTCGCCGTCGCATTTGCCGCGACCGTGCCTGGGTCGACCGCACCGGCGCCGCGTGTAATCAGCACCGTGCTCGCTGCATCGTTCGAAACCCCGCCAGCCTCCGAGAGCGCTTCGAGCAGCGTTGTCTGCTGCACGGCCTGAATGGTCGTCGGCTTATTTACCGCGCCAATGATAGTTATAGGTGCGCTGTGTTGCTCTTTTACGGAAACAGTAACCTGAGGATGGGAGACCAGCCCGTTGACCTGCAGCAACTCCGAAACTTTATCCTGAAACTGAGATGTAGTGAGACCCGAGGCCTGCACTCTGCACCGGAAGTAGCGGGAGCGAAACAAATCCGGATTCATTGACGCGCACGTCACGCGTCAATTCGGGCACATCGAAGACTTCAATGCTCAGCAGATCGCCGCTGCCAATAATATAGTCGCCTTGTTTGGCCTTGTCGGCCAGGGCCAACTGCATGATGCGGTCGTTCGTCCGAGCCGCATCCTGCGCCGGTACTGCGGCTGCGGCAGCATCGGAAGCCTTCGAGGACGCGGGGGTATTTTGCGCGCAAGCGGAGACGGTAAAATGAAAGGCCAGGCACACAACGGCGCACAGCCCAAGAAACGCTTTAAAGAGGAATTTACGACAAGATACACTGCTCGAAGAAAACCGCATCCCCCGACCCCCACACGTCGCTAATTATACAGAGTCGGTATTGATTGCAATAGCGGAATTAGCTGTATGCCTCGCATAATTCACAACATCACGCCGCTGAGAGTTCATTTCAGACGTTGTAAGCGCTGCTAAGAGCAGGAATAGCAATGCATTCGACGGAATATGAAAATTGAAATCTACAAGGCCGTGTGCGAGCAATCCACTGCAGGCGGCTAGTGCCCCAATATGGAACGCCAGATCCAGGGAATTGGTCGCCACCTTGAGTCGCTTCCACGCTCCGTGAAATAGCAATATCAAAAATGTCGCCCATAAAATCCCGCCGATCAAGCCCGTTTCCGCCAGGACTTCTAAGTAATCATTGTGAGCATGAACAACAAAATTGCCATCGTAAAGCGTCTCATAACCTGGAAACACAGCTTGAAAAGTTCCGAAACCCGTACCCAGAGCCGGGTGGTGAACAAAAATGCGCCAGGTATCATGAAACAGTTCCGTGCGGCGCTGTTCTGTAACCTCAAGTTTGCGGTAGGTCGCGAAACGATCGAGCGTGGGTCCCACGCCAAGCCAAACTACGAACGCACCGGCAAGCAGTATGACAACTGCTGCTGCGAAAATGTGATTTTGCCCAGGACGGCGCAGAAAGGCCAGGATGATCACCAGGCCTACTTCGAGCAGGAAACACACAATACCGGCGCGCGAAGCCGCCAGAAATAACGCGCCGATTGGAAGCAACGTGAGAATGCCAATCAGCGGCACACGATCGCGCTGTTCAGCTCGCAAGACCAGGATGGAAAGCCCCAGGGGAGCGACGAGTTCTACGAGTCCCGCAAAGTGATTTCGGTTGACGTAGGGCCCGAACGGGATGCCGCCGTAACGCAACTCCCTCACCCAGTACAATTTCCCGTTGAATGTAAAGTGCTGAATAATGCCGAAAAGCGACACGGCAAACCCCAGCACGAGCACGAACCAGACGAAGCCGTGCCACTGTTCCACAGTGTCATACGCCTGAACCGCGAGGAACATCAGACTTGCCAGTGCAGAAAACTTCATGATTTCAACCTTGGTAAGAAATGGACTCGCTGAGAGGTGTGCCACATATTGAACCACGACGAATATCCACAACCCAGCGAGCGGGGCCAACAGTTCGTTCCAGCGCACCTCGTTGGTAAATCCCAACGCGAAAAGCAGCCCCCACACGGCTAGCAATACCGCAGCTCCAATTTCAAGCACGGCCTCCGACCATGGTTCGACGGCGCCATGTGCAAGCACGCTGAATGCCAGCAATACGCAAATGCCAAAGCGAATGCTGGTCATTTTGTAGTCGGGCCCGATGCAGGCAGCGCGGTCAAAGATACGTTGTCCACCCACGCCGTGCCGCGAATCTTGTTGCCGAGCATGTTGCTTTGAAACCGCCGCAAGATGATCTGCAACAGCTTCGTCTGGGGACCGGTGGTTAACTCGACCTGATCCAGCGACCATGGTTGCGTCCCCACTTTGTTTGACGTCGTTGTTCTCGTGCCCTGTTTGAGATCGACGATTTCAAAACGGATACCGCTGTCCGTCGTCAGGTCCTCCGCTCGGGTGTAGGTGCTAAAACGGTAGCGCGTGTTTGGCGCAACGATCACGTATTGCCACAGGTTAGCGAAATCGACGTTGGCCGTGCCATCGAATGCGACGCGGAAGGAACGGCTGCCAGACTGAGCCGTCCCATCGTCCAGATCCATGGAAGCTCCTGCAATGGTTTTATATTGCCAGGCCAAGCCCCCATTCAATAGTTCGTGTTCGAAGCTCCCGTTCCACACCAGTGAGCCGGATGGTTCGTATTCCGTTCCCATGGCCGCGGCCGACAGTGCCTGCCGCCAGACCATCTGCGCGTCATCTGCGCGACCCGAACTGACGAGCAGAGCAAGCACCGGAAACGCATTCGAAACCGGGAAAGATGTTTTCAGCGCCGCCAAACGCTTCCATACCGCGGTGGCCGCATCGGGTTCCTGGGCCTGCACGAAGAACTCTATTGCGCCCCAGTAGGCAGCTGCCGTCGGGGGCAATGCGAAATCCAGGATTTGATTAATATCTTGCGTGCCGCGCCAACAGCGCGAAACAGCGACTGCGGTAAGCGTGGGGTCCACCCGTACAGCCCGCTGAACTTGTCCAAAGGCTTCCTGGGTCCGGTTCTGGCGCAACAAAAAATTGCCATATGCCCACGCGACCTGCGCCGAAATTGGATAGTCTTGTTGCGCTTTTTGAAATGCCTGCTCGGCTCGCCGGGCGTCCCCAGCCGTTTCGTAAGCACTTCCCAGATCCATCCACATGGAAGGCGATCCCGGATTGATTCTGGTGGCGCGTTCGTAGTAGGAAATTGCCAGAGGCAGATTGGCGTTTTCAAAATCGAGTTGTCGGTAACGGCCCAGGTGATACCAGTAGTCGGCATTTGCGGATTCGAGTTGCGCCGCGCGCAGCCATAAGGCTGGATCCATAGATTCCGCCCAATGATCCGCCACCGCGTATTTCGCCGCGGCAATAATGAGCAGTGATGAGGCGATGGTGATGACTGCAAAAATGGCCCAGCGCACCACCGGCGTTATGCGACGAGCTAGCAGGCGTTCCATCAAAGGCTAGACACCGATCGGACTTCGTAGATTGCAGCCGGGCAAAAAACTTCTCGACGAGCCAAACTAAACCTCTCCGAGTGCGCCTAGTGCCGGCTGCTTGCTAATCTGCGCCTTGACAATGGTGCGGCGCAATAGAAATTGCGAAATCAGAGCTCCCCTATTTTAAAAAAATGCTCAGTTGCGGAGCGGTTTGCCGGTTTTCAGGGTGTGTGCGATGCGCTGCTGGGTTTTTGGCTCGCCGCAGAGGCTGACGAACGCTTCCCGCTCGAGGTCGAGCAGGTACTGCTCGCTGACGAATTGAGGTTCGGTAAGTGCGCCGCCGGCCAGGACGTGGGCTAGTTTGCGGGCGACGTGCGCGTCGTATTCGGAGATGTATTCGCCGCGCAGCATCATGTGGATGGCGAGCTTGGCGCCGGCGATGAGTTCTTCGCCCAGCACGCGGATACTGGGAGTTGTCGGAGGGCGGCGCAGAAGGCTGGTAGTTTGCGTGCGCACCATGGCGAGCGCCGTGGCCTTGGCGTCGGCGACCAGGCGATCGCGGTTCATGGAGATAGCGTCGGCGGGGCGCAGAAAGCCGAGGATGCGCGCGTCTTCGGCGCTGGTTGAGACTTTGGCCATCGCCAGGGTTTCGAAAATGGGCTTCATGGCGTGAAAGAGATCGAGGTCGAAGTTCTCGGGACCGGAGCGGTTAGAACGAGTTCGGCTCCGCCCGCGGCGTGCTCATTGCCACGCACGATCATTTCCTTCGATCCGCCGCCTGCGGGAATCAGGCCAACGCCCGTTTCCACCAGGCCCGATGTAGGCTTCGGCAGCGGCGTGGATGCGCGCGCCGTGCAGGCAAACTTCGCAGCCGCCTCCCAGTGCCAGGCCCTGCGGTGCGACAACCACCGGGCGGCGCGCGTGCTTGATGGCAAGATTGAAATTCTGGAACTCGCGCACGGCCAGATGAAGATCGTCCCATTCCTGCTCCTGCGCAGCGACCAGCAGCAGCATGAGATTGGCGCCCACGGAAAAGTTCACCGCCTGGTTGGCGATGACCATGGCTTCGAAATCGGTACCGAGGCGCTTTAAGCCGGCCTGCACCATGGCGCGATGTCGCCGCCGATGGCGTTCATCTTGGAGTGAAATTCGCAGCAGAGAACGCCGTCGCCCAGATCGATGAGGCTGGCGCCGGAATTCGCGGCGACTTCCTTGGATTGATCCTTGAGCGATTTGAGGATGACGACGCCGTGGGGCTCGCGCAGCTTGGCGAATGCGCCCGAGTCGGGGTCGAAGACGGAAACGTTCGCCACGCGCGTATTCGTAGAAGGAGTTTTGCCCGGAGGCGAGAAGCTTGGCCACGAGCGGCGGAAGAGCGACGCTCCTCCTGAGTGAGGCGTGCGGCCATGGCCTGAACGCCAAGCGTGTCCCACATCTCGAATGGGCCGAGCTCCCAGGCGAATCCCCAGCGCATGGCGCGATCCACGTCGGCGAGGGAGTCGGAAATTTCCGGGATGCGGCGCGCGGCGTAAACGCAGATTTGCGAGATCGCGCTCCAGAGGAATTGCTGGGCTTTGTCGCCGGCTGAGCCTTCATCCGCCCGGCAGCGAGGACAGGCGCGAGCAGAGCGCGCAGGCGCTCGCGCGTGTCTTCGATAGTGCGGACCGATTTCAAGGGAGGCAAACCGCGCTTTCTGGCGCGGGCGATATTCCATGGTGGCGAGGTCGAGCGCGAGGATTTCGGATCGTCGGCGCCTTTCTTTAACGCGCTTGTAGAAGCCCTGGCCGGTTTTTTCGCCGAGCCAGCCGCGGCGCATCATGTCCTCGAGCAGCGGCGGCACGCGATAGAGTTCGCGCGATTCGTCGCTCGGGGCGCATTTTCGTAAATATTGCGTATCACGTTGCGCGAGCACGTCGAGGCCGACGATATCGAGCGGTGCGAAAGGTGGCGGACTTGGGCCAGCCGATGGCGGGACCGGTGCAGGCGTCGACTTCTTCGACGGTCATCGCTGTGCGGCGGCCGCCCTTTCGGAGCCGGGCTTGTCGGGCTCCTGAGGCTGCGGCCACAGGCTGATCCATCAGCCGCAGAGCGTTGAGGATGGAGAACGTGCCGATGCGGTTGGCGATAAAATTGGGGGTATCCTTGGCGCGCACCACGCCTTTGCCTAGCCGTCGATCGCAGAAATCGCCGGAGCGCGTCGAGAACTTCGGGCCAAGTGGCGGCCCAGGAATCAGCTCAACCAGCTTCATGTAACGCGGCGGGTTGAAAAAATGCGTGCCGGCCCAATGGCTTTGGAAATCGGCACCCAAGTCGGCGGCAATTGCGCGGATAGGCAGCCCGGAAGTGTTGGTGGTGACGATTGTTCCCGGCGGCGATGCGCGCGCAACCCGTTCGAGAAGGCGCTGCTTGATTTCGAGATTTTCGGCGACGACTTCGATGATCCAGTCGGCTTCGGCGCACCAGGCAAGATCGTCTTCGAAATTGCCAAGCGTGATGCGTGCAAGCGGCGGCTGGACTGAAAAACGCGGCGGGGCGGGACTTGACGGCGGCTTCGAATCCAGCACGCACGATGCGATTGCGCACGCGTGGGTCGGCCAGGGTGAGCCCGCGGGCCTTTTCGTCAGGGGTGAGCGTCGGACGGCACCATGTCGAGGAGGGTGCAGGGCGACTCCGGCATTGGCGAAATGCGCGGCGATGCGTGCTCCCATGGTGCCTGCGCCAAGGACAACCACTTTTTCGATGCTGGGTTTCATATGTGCAGGGGTCAGTTGGGGCACTCCGTACCAGGCTGAGCGAAGCCAGTGATAAGTTGGCGGTGCCGATATGGAATTCGCGGTGGCCGCCCGCGAGGCGGGATAAGGTTACAGAACCGACGGGTAAGGGTCAATGAAGTCGGTGAGGATTATTAGGCCGGGGATCATTGAAGCATGGCCGATGCGCAACACCGCGCACCTGGCTAGCGCAGGGGTGAGACGCGGTTCTAGTACGAGCGGGAGAGACCCTGGATGGCCCCCAGCGAGCACTGCATGCACGATGTGAGGAGTCCCGATGGCCCGATTTAGCGTCTAATCGTATGAATGAGTACAACAAGTCGGACCCTGGGAACAAAGACGTCCCGCTCGCCAGGAGAGTGGTGAAGATGTCGGGATGGCTGCAGAGCGCGCTTGGACCGAGTGCGCGATTTCGCATACGCCGGCCCTCCGACTGCGACTGCAGAGTCAGTGACGGCGCCCCCAAGTTGGGCTGGCGCTCGGCGGCGGATTCGCACGAGGCATTGCGCACTTGGGCGTGTTACACGCCCTGCAGCAAAACAATATTCCCATTCACTGTATAGCCGGAACGAGTGCGGGCGCGCTCGCGGCGGTGGCCTATGCGAGTGGGTTGCCTTTCGATGAGGTGGTGCGCAAGGCGACGGCGTTACAATTTGGGAATTTCGCGCAATGGAAATTTTCGAAGATGGGGCTGGCTTCCAACCAGCGGCTGGCGCTGTATCCGCAGCTAACCCTGGGCGTCAGCGATTTCAAGGAATTGAAGATACCGATGGTGATCGTGGCGGCCGACCTTTATACGGGCGAGGCGGTGTACCTGAGCGAAGGGCCCGATCGGGCCGGCGCTTCGGGCGTCGTGCGCGTATCCCGGGCTTGTTCCGGCCGGTGGAGTACAAGGACACTTGCTGGTGGATGGGTTCGTGGCGGCGACGGTGCCGGTGGATGCGGCGCGGATGATGGGCGCCGACATCGTGATTGCGGTGTTTCTGGATGCGGAGAGCGCGCAAAGACCGACGCAATATCACCGACGTGATCGGGCGGTCGTTCGCCATTGTCCAGCGGCACGCGGACTTTGGATGGCGGTCGAAAGCGGACGTGGTGATCGAGCCGAACGTGCGCGATTTCGCCTGGGACGATTTTGCGAAGACACCGGAATTGGTCGCGGCAGGGGAGCAGGCGGCGATCGAGGCGCTGCCGCGAATCATGGCGGCGATGCGTCCGGTAAGCCGCGCCGCGGGACGCTAGGGCTCGCGGCGGTGCGGTGGCAAACTCTGCGGCGACAGAGACGGCGCGCTGAGCTGGCCGACGTAGCAGGTCTCGGCCCGATGGCGGTGCGGAGATGGCGGGAGCATCACCCGCCGATACCGGCGATCAGGAGTTAGGCGTCATTGGTCGCGCGCTGCGCGATTTCGGCTTGACTGGCGGCGAATCTCGACCGCACCGGCTGGCCTCCGCCTTTGCCGCGCCGGGTGAACCAATCACTCATAGCTTGCGCCAGGCGGTGCGGGATTGCACGCGAAAGCCTGCCTCGAGCGCGCCGTCGTCAGGGGAAGCGTGTCGTCAAACTCGGCGTGAGCCGGTGAAGTTGCGCATGCAGAAGCTATCGAGCCAGTCGAGGGGGCATAGGCGCCGGTCGTGCCCCACGATGATTTCCACGATAAGTTTTTGAGCGAACATGGCCAGGAGTATAGTGCAGCTATAGTTTTGCGACGCACGCGGCGTGATGGCATGACGCTTCACGCACAGGGCGTGATCACCGCTTGTTGATCCGCAAATCGTCGGGCTAAAATGAAATCAAGTTGAGTCGGCCTTAACAGCGGCGCAGTGATCGATGCAGGCTCGGCGCGACGCCAGGCACGCATTGCATCACATCTGCAAACTACCTTGCGATCAGGAGAAACTATTGTCTCTTTC
The DNA here is from genome assembly GCA_963828935.1 of uncultured Acidobacteriota bacterium. Classification (GTDB taxonomy): domain Bacteria; phylum Acidobacteriota; class Terriglobia; order Acidiferrales; family UBA7541; genus Palsa-189. Next base: position 346,199 of record CAWHGP010000003.1, read on the forward strand.
ATCGGCATCCACGCCGTAATCGATCATCCTCAGCAGCAACGCCGCTCGAACAGTGGGTAGAGGAAAGTGCGCGTCTGACACGCCCCCGCGAGGTCGTATGGTGCGACGGATCGGAACGAGCGAAGCGCGAACGAATGGCCGAGATTTTGGTCGGGCAGGGACGCACCGAAAGGCTGAATGAGCGCACCTATCCGAATTGTCTGCTGCACCGCAGCGATCCCAACGACGTGGCGCGAACGGAAAGCGTGACGTTTATCTGCACGCGACGGCAGGAAGACGCCGGGCCGACTAATAACTGGATGGAGCCCGCGGCGGCCAAGGAAAAGGTTGAGCGCACTTGTTTGAAGGCGCGATGGCGGGCCGCACGATGTACGTGGTGCCATACCTGATGGGGCCGCCGGGTTCGCCCATCACCCGGGCGGGCGTGGAGATTACCGACAGCCCATACGTCGTCGCCAGCATGCGGATCATGGCGCGCATGGGGCAAGTGGCACTGGACCGCATTGGAAGCAGCAACGATTTCGTGCCCGGCTTGCATTCGCTTGGGCGACCTGAATCCCGATCGGCGATTCATCATGCATTTTCCCGAGGAAAAGCTGATCTGGAGCATCGGCTCGGGCTATGGCGGCAACGCGCTGCTGGGCAAGAAATGTTTTGCACTGCGGATCGCGAGCTGGATGGCGCGCGAGCAGGGCTGGATGGCCGAACACATGCTGATTCTGGGGCTGGAAGATCCTTCCGGCAAAGTGACGTATATGGCGGCGGCCTTTCCGAGCGCATGCGGCAAAACCAATCTGGCGATGATGGTTTCGGCGCTGGAGAAAAACGGCTACCGCGTGTGGACGGTGGGCGACGACATCTGCCTGGATGCAGCCCGGCGCGGATGGCTATCTGCACGCCATCAACCCGGAGGCGGGTTTTTTTGGCGTCGCACCCGGGACAAGCTGAAAACGAACGGGAACGTGATGAGCGCCGTGCACAGCAACACGATTTTCACAAACACGGCCATGACCGTCGAACCGCGAGCCGTGGTGGCAAGGCATGGAGCGAGCCAACGGCAGCATCGCCCGAGGCCGCGGATTAGTCGACTGGCAAGGGCGCAGCGGTGCCGCATTGCAGAATCCGGCCGCGCAACCCAATTCCCGTTATACGGTGCCGGCGCGACCAGGCCAGGTCGTATTTCGCCGCACTGGGAAGACCCGGGCGGGGTGCCCATTTCGGCCTTCATTTTTGGTGGCCGGCGGGCGCGGCTGGCGCCGCTGGTGTACGAGTCATTCAACTGGCAGCACGGCGTTTTTGTGGGCGCGACGATGGCGTCGGAAACTACGGCGGCGGCGACCGGGGCGGTGGGCGTAACACGGCGCGATCCCATGGCGATGCTTGCCATTCTGCGGATACCACATGGGCGATTATTTCGAGCACTGGCTGGACGATGGGCCGGCAGATGGCGCACCCTCCCAGGATTTTTCACGTGAACTGGTTCCGCAAGGGAGCTGCTGGGAAAATGTTGTGGCCGGGTTTCGGCGAAAACGTGCGTGTGCTCAAGTGGATTCTGGAGCGCGTGAATGGCACGGAAAAGCGACGGAAACGCCGATCGGGTTTGTGCCGGCGCCAGACGCGCTGACACTTGAGGGGCTGGACATTCCCAAGGAAACGATGAAAGAACTGCTGCGCGTCGATACGGACGACTGGACGGCGGAAACGAAAGAGACCGGGAAATTCTTCGAACAATTTGGAAATCGTTTTCCGGCGGAATTGCATGAGGAACACGCTGCCTTGGGACGACGACTGGCAACGGCTGCCAGCGCACGCAAATAGGGCCGCGACGGGCTTGCGAGACACTGCGTGCCCATTGTGGTTTGCGCTTCGATCGAAGACGGCTAAAGCTCGTTTGAATACGCGATTCTGACGTGCGACCTTCGACCGCTCGTGCTTGACGGTGAGCGCAGAACCCGGCGCACAACGCGGCATCGCTGCAGATCAATCATCGACCCGCCGGGGCTTAGAGAATAGTCTCCACCTCGGCATCAAGCGCTACGTGTGACTGCGGGAAACCGCTAATGTTGTAAGCGCCTTCTGGTGTGTACGCTGGGTCAAGCGTGAAGTGGAAAAACCGGCTGATGTGGTAGTCCTCATCCAAAGCGCTGAATACACGTTCGGTTTCCGCTCGCGTAAGCGCGAATTCTCCGAGTGCCAGAGGTTGCCCAAAGTTTCCAGCGAGCGAGCGGTACCTCTCGACAATGTCGCGCAGGGTCGCCGGTGTCATGTCATGCCGCTATCATGCCGCTGGGGTCACGATTTTAGCCCGACTCGTTCGGCCGCTTGAAGAGCGGCATTCCCTTACAATTCCTCAAATCGTTCGAATTCCTGCGTTCTCACGCTTGATCCTGCTCGTTTCTAGATCCAAATGTAGACCCCGGCATCGCCATACGGAACATTGACGTAAAAGAGATTGGCATCGGGCAGAGATGTGAATACCTCGCACACTTTCTGCGCGCCGTGGCGGGCACAAAGTGGTTCTCCGCGCGCCATGGCAATGCGATTAGCTTCATCCAGATTGGGAACTTCATCGCGAGAGATCCACAGCCACAGCGCCGGTCGGTCGCAATGCTCACAATCGCCGGCGGGTTGCGCAAGGCGGCGCTCGACCGCCGCAGCCACTTCAGGCTGCAATCCCGCAGCGGAGAAATCGTCACTGGCGACAAAAAAATACTGTGTGAACGTTTCGCCGTCGGGTTCAAACGCTACGACGCGGCCGCGATATGCGGATAGCTCTTTCTCAAGCTCCTGAAGTAAGCAGGCGCGGCAGAGCGAGACTTCGGGACGCGCCGGACGACGCAGCTGCGAGGCTTTGCCACGCAGGTACAGAGTGTCCGGGAGGAATGTGGCCATCCATGTTCCGCCGTGTTCGAGGTGTTCGCATTCGGGCGGCACACGCGTGAGGCGCGCCCACCAATTGCGCGAGCGCCATCGAAAAGTAATCTCAGGGTAGGCCTGCTCAAGCTTCATTCGCATACCGCTAGCGCGATGTTACCAGATTCGACGCGCGGCCCACCGCTCCTGACTAATGCGGGCCGATGCCGCGCAACGAGCGTTGGCGTGGGTCGAAGGTTCGGCTATGATGCGATTGATGGTGCTTGAGCATTTTGCGCTCATCGCCGTCCGCAGCTGCATCGAACTTGCCAATACCAGGGAGAAAGCGAATATGGCAATTGCCGTGGGACAAGCCGCTCCGGAATTCACACTGAAGGATCAGAGCCAAAAGGACGTCAAACTATCGGACTATCGCGGGAAGAACGTTGTGCTGATTTTTTATCCGCTCGACTGGAGTCCGGTGTGCTCGAACGAGCATGCCTGCTTCGTAAACGACCTGAAACAATTCGAGAAGCTCAACGCGCAGGTGCTGGGCCTAAGCGTGGACAGCGTTTGGTCGCACAAAGCGTTCGCCGATAAGATGGGTATCCAATACCCGTTGCTCGCCGATTTCCAGCCGCGAGGAAGCGTAGCGGAAAAATTCGGAATTTTTCTGCCTGACAAGGGCATCACCGGGCGCGCCATCGCCATCATCGACAAGACTGGCAACCTTGCCTGGTTCAAGGATTTCGGCATTCCCAACGTGCCGGATCTGAAAGAAGTGTCGCAGGCGCTCGAAAAAGTCAAATAACGGCGTGCACATCCCGTGCAGAGGGGCGTCCGCAGGCGCGGCCTTCTTGCCTTTACTGCCGAGTCGCCGCGCGGGATTCGCCCACACCACCAGTTCGCGAAAATCACTTCGTCGTATCTTCAGGATGTTCGGACAGCGTGTGGAGGAAATTGACGAGTTGCCACCGCTGTTCGTCTGTAAGCTGATTCTTAAAGCCTGGCATGGGACGGCGGCCTTCCGTAATTTTCCAAAAAATCTCGCCGTCAGTCATCCCTCCACCGCTCGAAGGAGTATTGCTGCCACCGATCGCAGCGGCCAGGCTGGCGGGTTTCGGTTTATACAGGTTGGCGTCGGACCCGTCGCCATCTCCATGGTCGCCATGGCAGCGCGCACAATTGTCCTCGTATAGGTTCTTACGCCGTGACGTTGCCCTCGCTGGTTACACGAACCGGATTCTGCATGGCTTTTGCGGCGGCGGGCACTTCCCACGGACCGTCCGTGCGGAAACGCAGAACGACGGGGACGGTGATCCCGGCCAGCGCCAGCCCTAGCGACACGATGAAAAACCAGGTTTTCCCGAGGCTCTTGCGTGTGGGTGACGTCATGCCCTTGGCCGTGCTCGCGCGGCGCACCATTTTGCAACGAGACTACCACGCGCTTGGCCGACGCCGCACAGACCAGGCATCTGCGCCGAGAACCTGAGGATGCCGGCCATAGATTGTATGGCGCTTGGCCCTTCACGTTTTCCTGGATTGGCGTCAGCCTTCGCCGCGGAAAACCAGAACGAGCAACAATGCGTTCAGCGCAATAATGGCTGCAGCGACGAACCAGGCCAGCACCGCGACCCAGCGAGCATTGGCAAATTCTCCCATTTTGCGGCGGTCGTTGGTGAACTGTATGAGCGGCACAACAGCGAAGGGGAGCTGAAAACTAAGAACCACCTGGCTGAAGATCAGCAGACCTGTAGCCTGCCGCTCGCCCGCCAAACCAATCACTAGCGCCGCCGGCACAATCGCCAGTGAACGGGTCATCAGACGCCGCAACCAAGGCTTCATCCGCAGATGAAGAAAGCCTTCCATTACGATCTGGCCGGCAAGTGTGCCAGTAAGCGTGGAGTTCTGCCCGGAACACAACAGCGCCGCCGCGAAAACGGTGCTGGCCAGCCCGGCACCGAGCGCGGGGGAGAGTAACGGTAAGCCTGGCTGATGTCTGCGACGCTGGTAAGGCCGCGGCGATGAAATACCGCGGCGCCCAGAACCAGGATGGCGGCATTGATGAAAAAAGAAAATCCCAGGGCCAGGGTCGAGTCGAAAACAGCGTAGCGGATGGCTTCGCGCTTCTCGCCAGGGAGTCTCCCGAACGCACGCGTCTGAACAATGCTGGAATGCAGATAGAGGTTGTGAGGCATCACCGTCGCGCCCAGGATGCCGATAGAGAGATAAAGCATCTGGCGATTTCGCAGCAAATCCACTTTCGGAATCAGGCCGATTGCGGCTTCGCGCCACAATGGTTGCGAGATAAAGATTTCATACGCAAAACATGCGGCAATGGTCGAAATCAACCCAATGACCATAGCCTCCACCCAGCGGAAGCCCCGGCCTTGCAATGCCAGGACGATCAGAACATCCAGGCCGGTGAACAGCACGCCAGCCAGCAAGGGCAGGCCAAACAGCAGTTTCAACGCGACTGCCGAGCCCAGCACTTCCGCAAGATCGCAGGCGGCGATGGCTACTTCGCATAACACCCAGAGCGCGATACGCACGCGGGGCGAGTAATGCTCGCGGCAGGCCTGCGCGAGATCGCGGCCCGTGGCAATGCCCAGCTTGGCCGATAACGCCTGCAGAAAAATCGCCATGAGGCTGCTGAGCAGGACGACGCTGAGCAGCGTATAGCCGAATTTTGACCCGCCGCCCAGATCGGTCGCCCAGTTTCCCGGATCCATATAACCCACGGCAATCAGGTAGCCGGGGCCGGCGAAAGCCAGCATTTTGCGCAGCACCGATGCGCCCGGGAAGGATGGGAATGGAGCGGTACGCTTCCGGTAAGGAGGGCGAGCCCATGGAGGGGGCCTCCATCGACCGGCGGAGACGATAGGCGACGGCTTGGAGGACTGGATCAGGCATTTAACCGAACTAAACTATAAATATAAACTACACTTAATAGGAAAGGGGTCAATGCGCGCGCTTGCGGGGATGTTCCTTGCCCATACATCGAAACGCAGCGAGCAAACGCTGGCGTCGAAACGGCCGTGCACTGCAGCGGGCCCCAGCGTTCTGTGGTAGCGTGAGTGAGCCACCGCATTTTTTGGCGTTCGACGTGGACGATCTCAGGGAGGCGCCCAATGGCCGAGCCGCAAGCTCCGCAGGTGCAGATCAAGGCTGAAGAGAAAGAACTGGTAGCGCAGTACAGCAATTTGGTGATGATTCATCACAATCCGGAAGAGTTCACGCTGCATTTCATTTATATTTTTCCCAACGCCACGCACGGAAAGCTGATGTCGAGCACGATCGTCAGTCCGGGGCACGCCAAGCGGCTGTGGCGTGCGCTGGGGGAAAATATCGCGCGGTTTGAAGCGCAATACGGGACGATTCGCGAGGCGCCGGCGCCGGAGCCGCCGATCGAATATCGGTTATGTGCAGTAGCAGCACGTCGCATTAGAGCAGGAAGAGCGAACTCGCGATGACACGGGTGGACTGGCGCTGTTGTGTTACTGTAGCCGCGATTCCGGGCATGCCGCCCCATCAGCGCCATTTTGATCACGTTTAACGAGGAGCGCGACCTTCCATTCGCGCTGTCTTCATTCGCCGGCGTGGCCGACGAGATCGTGGTCGTGGACTCGGGCAGCACCGACGGCACCTGTGAAATCGGGCGACAATGCGGCGCGCGGGTCGCTGACGCCGAGCCATTTACCAATTTCGCCGAGCAAAAAAATTTCGCCGCTTCCGCGGCCAGCCACGATTGGGTGTTTTCGCTCGATGCGGACGAGGTGTGTGAGTCCGGAACTGCGCGCCTCCCTCTCGGCGTGGAAGGCGGAGGCAGCCCCGGCACGCGCTTACCAAGTGAGCCGCAAGACGAACTATCTCGGCCAGTGGATTCTGCACTCCGGCTGGTATCCCGAATATCACGTGCGCTTGTACCGGCGAGACGCGCAACATTTCGTCGGCGCGATCCACGAATCGGTGCAACCCCGCGACGACTCCGGCCGGAAGGCGCGCCGGATTCCGCGCTCAGCCAGCACAGGGCGAAAAGTCTGCCGGCGAAGCGCGCGCGTGGGGCCGCAGGCGCCTTGCGCGGCGATTTGTGGCACTACTCCATTCGCACGCTCTGCTGAGCATTACGCCAAACAGGACGCGTTCACCACGCGGGCCGCCGAGGAGCTGTACGCGCAAGGACGCGGCATTGGCGGATGAGCAATGTGGGTGGCTTCGCCGTGGGTGCTGGTGCAGAAATTCGTGTTGCAAGCGGGATTTCTTGACGGCTATCGCGGGGCGCTGATCGCCTGGACTTCGGCCCGCTACGTGTGGATGAAATATCGCAAGCTGGGGATTTTGGCGCGCGGCGGCAAACTGCCCGATCGCCCGTGGCCGCAGGCCGGGGACGCCTGACCGTGCGCATTTTTTCGGTGGACTTGGCGCAGGAATGGCGCGGAGGCCAGAGCCAGGCGCTGCTGCTGCTGCGGGGCCTGCGCGACAGCGGGCAAGCCGTGGAATTGGTCTCGAGCAGCAACTCCCCGCTGGCCGGGCGGGCCGCAGAGCAAGAATCCCCGTGCATGCCGTTTCTCACGCGGCACAGGCGGCTTGGCGGCCGCGTGGCGATACGGCGGCTGCTGCGCGAGCGGCAATTCGACATCGTGCACGTCAACGAGGCGCACGCGCTTACCGCCGCATGGCTGGCTCGGGCCCATCGCCGGGCGCCACTGGTGATCGCGAGCCGCGTAACTTTCCCGTTGTCGCGCGGCCGAATGGCGCTGGCGCGTTACCGGGCGGCCGAGCGTGCATCGTGGCGGTGTCGCAGGCCGTTCGCGAACAACTGCTGGGGGCGGGTCTGGATCCGGCGCGCATTGTCGTGGTGCCGGATGGAGTAGAAATTCCGCGGACGCGTTTCCGCGGAAGAGCGCCAGCGTGCGCGCGAACGATGGAATATTAGCGCCCGAGGAGCGCGTGCTCGCGCTGGTCGCTTCATTCACCGCGGAAAAGGGGCACGCGCTGCTGCTGGAGGCGTTCGCGGAACTGCAAACCTCGGCATTCAGGGGCAGATGGCCGCGATGCCGGCTGCTGCTCGCCGGCGACGGAGTTCTGCGAGCAGCCTGGAACGGCAAGCGGCGGCGTTGCGCATTGCGGAATCGGTGAGTATTCGCGGGCTTTGTTGCGGAGCCCGCGCGGTTTATGCCGCGTGCGACTTGTTCATATTCCCGTCGCTGCAGAAGGAGGGGGACGTCCTTGCTGGGCGCCATGGCTTACGCGCTGCCGGTGATCGCTAGGCGACGGGCGGCATTGAGGAGATCGTGGAAGATCACCGCAACGGGCTGCTTCTGGTCGAAGCGACGCCGCGTCCCTCGCCGCCGCGGCGGCGCGCTTGCTCGCCACACCGGAACTCGCGCAAAAAGCTTGGGGTACGCGGCGCGAGAAACGGTGGCGACGCGATTTTCCGCCGAACCGCATGGTGGCGAATATCACTCGCGGCTTTCGAGCGCAGCCTGGCCCAGCGCTCGCCGCGGCGCGTATAAGTACCAGAACGCTGCAGGCAAAAAATTCTCCCACAGAGAACTAGCGGCAGCTCAGACATCCAACCTGTCGCTCCACAAAAGAAAACGCCGGCTGCCCCTCTGCCAGGGAACAGCCGGCGCTGTCTGAATTTAAATTTTTGCGCCAGTTTTGACTTCTCCGTCCTCCTATCCGTGCAGGTTATTTCCCGGTACCGACGGACCGGGCCCAGCACCCAGCGTCCCGACCGGTTCGAGAAACTCAAGGCCTATGGCAAACCCCTCGTCCTGTAAAGGGTGGCAGTAGGCTACACGCGCATTGGCGCGAAAATCGCCCGGCAAGCAATGCGATGGCCAGCCGGTCTTCGATCTTGCCAGCGGCGCGCGGAAATGACCCGCGCGCCGCGCGGACTGACATTTTCGGTAAAGGCCGTCTCCACGCCGGGGATCTGCTGATGACCCGACAGATGTACGGCGACCGACATTGGACATGCGTTGCTCGGCGCGCCGTTGCGAACCTTTCTGTGCGTGCTGCGGTCATGTCAGAAATCCGGTTACAAGCATGCGGCCACACTGCGCGAGCGAAAGTCGACGCGGGTGTTGCGCTGCTTCATTTTGTAGAGCGAGCGATCGGCGGCATCGAGGAGTTCCTCGAGGCTTTGGCCGTCCGTAGGAAAAACCGAAGCACCCACGCTGACGGTGATGCTAGGGTGTTTCGCCGTCGGCCGCGAGCCGTTCGCAGATGCGGCGGCCCACGCTTTCGGCGGCTTCCGACGCCCGCTTCAGGAAGAACCAGGGCAAATTCGTCGCCCCCATAGCGCGCGGCCGTATCGATAGCGCGGCAGTGTAGGCGCAGAATGTTCCCGAGCCGGCAGATGGCGCGCGAGCCCACCAAGTGGCCGTGGCGATCATTGATCTGTTTCAAGCCCGTCGAGATCGATCAGGAGGAGCGCAAACTGGCGGCCGGTGCGCTGCGAGCGCTGGATTTCGCCTTCGAGCATGTTCAGCAGGGTGCGGTAATTGCCAAGGCCGGTGAGAGAATCGCTGGTGGCCAGACGGCGGACCTGATCGAAAAGTCGGGCGTTGTCGAGAAGGTGCCGCCCAGCACCACCGCATAACTCGCAACCTTCAAAACTTGCGCCAGGGTGTAGGGAGCGTCAAGAATTTGCGAGGATTGGGTAGCCACCAGATGGCACATCACATTCATCCACAGCGCCGCGCATTCAAGGCATGATCGAACGCGGAGCGGGCAGATGCGCGGCCGGCGGCCGAAGCCGATTGCCGCCACCAGGAACAACGCGGCGGGAAACAAATCCCAAGGCCGGGCAAACCGGGCGGCGGGGTGAATGGCTGGCTCTATCGGCGTGCCGAGATAAGCGGCGCTGGTCAAGTAAGCGACTACGCCGACGACGATGAAGGCAATGGCTATCTCGCGTGCAGGGTCGCGCGAGTGCGGAACGCGGCGTTCGACCAGCAAGGCGGTAAGCAGCAACACTCCCAGAAGAGTGCGCCCCACCATCCAGGCCATGGGTACGCGGGCCTGGTCAAGCCTCCCGCGACCACCTGGCCGTAAAATCCAAAGATGGCGAATGTTTCGATCAGCCCGGAGAGCACAAAACCAAATGCCAGGATCAGGGTTAAACGGTCGTGCGTTCCGCGAAAACGTACCAGTGCATTGGAAGCGTAAGTAAATGACAGCAAGGTGCCGACGATCTGAAGATAAGAATACAGAACGAAGTCAGAGGGAAAGTTGAAGCGGCGCAGCCAGCTGCCCAGCAAGAATGTCGCCAGCCAGGGCGACCGCGGCCAGAGGGCCAGCGAAGCGGATATAAATAGCGACCGAGTTTTTGCCCCAAAACCACTTAGCCCCCACTAGTTCCGCAGTGCTTTCGGATGCGTCGAGCGCAAATAAGTAGCAGCACGTTCCGGTCCTTTAGGCGCGTCTCGGGCAGATGTTTTTAGTGTTTTTATAATGTGTTAGTTACAAAACTGTACCAAAGTGGAGTTCCTGAATTAGGATGGAAAGTCCCGCGAGGATGTATCAAAAGGTTACGAGATATTTCGCAAGTTACCCAGAGGGTCAAAGCGGGCTATTTGTGGAAAGAATCGATTCCCAATGTGGGCCCATCGTGGATGCGGTTGACCAAAAAGGGCCGCGGCATAGAAGATACGAAAAACGGGAGGCAGCCGGAATAGGGCCGAGATACGGCTGGCTCGGCACCGGGCAGTCGCGGCAACTCCGGCAACTGCCCACGAATAATGCACCGAGCGGTCGAATTATTTTGTGTCGGGTTTGGAGGTCTGTTGCGGATTCTTTTTTGACGGCGGCTTCGGCGGCCTGGAACCCGATGCGGCTGTGCGTGCCGTCGCAAAAGGGCTTGGAGACCGAGCCGCCACAGCGGCAGAGCGCGAAAGCGGTCTTGCCCGTCAGATCGTATTTGGTGCCGTCCGCATCCATCAGTTCGATGGAACCTTCAGGAGCTTCCACACGAAACGGGCCATTCTTTCTGCGCAGTAATTTTAACGTCAGCCATTGATCCTCCAGTTTTATCCAGTTCAGATGCCGTGGCCCATATTTGGGCCGGTAGGTGGATTCTGCATCGCAACCGATCAAGTACATCACGATCAATACTTGGGCACGGAAGGATCGACTTCATCCGACCAGGCCAGGATGCCGCCCTTCAAGTTCCAAACCTTCTGAAAGCCGGCCTGCGCAGAAACTCGACAGCGTCGGCCGAGCGCTTTCCGCTGCGGCAATGGGCGACGATTTCGCGGGAGCTGTCGAGCTCGTTGACGCGGCTGAGGCAACTCGCCGAGCGGAATCAAGTTGCCCGTGCAAGTTGCAAATCTGATATTCGTGCGGTTCGCGCACGTCGAGAATGAACAAGTCGTCACCGCGATCGAGCCTGGTCTTCAGCTCGCGCGGAGTGATTTCCGGAATACCATTGGTCACCGGGACTGCCTCCTCGCCACGAATTCCGCAAAACTCTTCGTAGTCGATTAACTTATTGATCGTACGATGCTCGCCGCAAATGGGGCAAGCCGGATTCTTGCGCAGCCGAAGCTCGCGGAAGCGCATGGCCAGCGCATCAAAGAGGAGCAGGCGGCCGGCGAGTGGCTCGCCGGTTCCCAAGATCAGCTTGATCGTTTCCATGGCCTGAATGGAGCCGACGATGCCCGGCAAAACGCCCAGGACGCCGCCCTCGGCGCAGGAAGGCACCAGGCCGGGCGGGGGCGGCTCGGGATACAGGCAGCGGTAGCAGGGACCGCCGGGATAATTGAATACCGTGGCCTGGCCTTCGAAGCGGAAGATAGAGCCATACACATTGGGCTTGCCCAGCAGCACGCAGGCGTCGTTGACGAGATATCGCGTGGGGAAATTATCGGTGCCGTCGACGATGATGTCGTAATCGCGGAACAGGTCCAGCGCATTGTCGCTGGTGAGGCGCGTCTCGTAGGTGTCGATGCGAATCTCCGGATTGAGGCCGGCCAGGCGTTCCTTCGCGGCCTGGATCTTCGGCCGGCCGACATCGGAGGTGGAAAAAGTGATCTGCCGCTGCAAATTGGTGAAGTCCACGACGTCGAAATCGACGATGCCCAGCCTGCCCACGCCTGCCGCGGCGAGATAGAGGCCCAGCGGAGCGCCGAGACCGCCCGCGCCGATCATCAGAACCTTGGCGCGTGCGAGCTTAAGCTGGCCCTCCATGCCCACCTCGGGCATGATCAGATGGCGGCTGTAACGCTGAATTTCTTCTTTGGAAAGCGTGCGCCCGGTTTCAGAGGCCGCAGGCGTGCCGGTAACAATCGGCATACACTCATCTCCTTAGGCGCTAACGAATTATGGCTACCTGGCGCCCGCCGGCGATGGAAGGCACGATACTGATCGTATCGCCATCCTTGATGGGCGTATTTTCTTTTTCGAGATAACGAATATCCTCGTCGTTCACGTAGATATTCACGAAACTGCGGATGCCGCCCGTCATCGGTGTAAAGATGTCTCCGCAAATCGGCATACGTGGATGTTAACGTCGCAAGAGCCTCGCCAACCGTTGCCGCCTCTAAATCCAGGCTGGATTGTTTGCCCGCGAAACGGCCGCAGCGCGGTAGGGATTTCAAGCTTAATCGCCATCTAGCTACCCTCCAAGTATCGAGCAGGTGCTTTACTGTTTGACAACTCTCCCATCGAGCCCGCGCCAGCGCCCCGCCTCCGAATCGCGCAGCGGGTCCTAACCGCGCTAATCGTCCGCCATTGATTACACCGGCACTCGAGCGCTCAGGGCCCGCCATCACTCCGCCGGCGGCACGGCCACCCGATTTTCAATTTCCTCTCGAATGGAATTGGAACGATCGTCCGCGAGCAGCCAGGAAGTCATGTCCCGCGGCTTGCCGCCTGCACGCTAACGATCACGTAGCTATACCATGGCCAGGCGTGTTCGCGATCGTATTCACTGGGCCGTGCCGGATGGTCCGGATGCGAGTGGTACCAGCCGACCAGTTCGAGTCCGGCCGACTCCGCCGCGCGTTCGGCTGCACGAACATCATCCGCCGTCACGGAAAAGCGGTTGCGAGGAGAATCGTCGCGGCGATTGGTGAGCGGAAACAGCGCCTTCACTTCGCGATGAGGCTCGCCCGCGCCACTCGAAGCGTGATATCGACGCCGAGCATGGCGCCGCACGTCTCGTTCGGATAATCCCGGGCGCCATGGCTGCGAATCTCGTCCATTAATAGTTGGCTGAGTAGCAGCATGCTTACTCAATCACCGTCACAAAGCGCATCTTCATTCCGCCGCTTTTCTTCACCATGGGGGCCGCTTGCATACGTCTATTCTTCATCACTATTCGTCCATCAGTATTCGTCCCAAAAGCGTTCACTCAGATATTTTTCAGCGGCATCCGGGAAGATGGTGACGATCACCGCACCATTCTCCCGCCCGAGTGAAGAAGCCACTTGCAGACACCCGACCAGGGCAGCGGCAGCACTGGGACTGACCAGCATGGCTTCCTCGCGCAGCGAGCCGTTTAACCATGCGATAGGCATCCTCGGTGCGAATGACCAGATCGTCATCGGCCACCGCGCGATCGTAAATCTTCGGCACGATGGCGGTCTCCATGTGCTTCCAACCTTCGAGACCGTGAAAAGCCGAATCGGGCTGTAAACTGACGCAGCGAATCGCCGGATTGAATTCCTTGAGACGTCTGGCCGTGCCGACAAAGGTGCCGCTGGTGCCCAGGCCGGCAACGAAATGGGTGATCTGGCCGCGCGTCTGCTCCCAGATTTCCGGTGCGGTGCCGTGGTAATGCGCCTGCCAATTAGCCGCATTGCTATATTGATCCGGGATAGAAAAACTTCTCGGGCGCCGACGCGTAGATCTCACGAGCGCGGCGTATGGCGCCATCCGACCCATCATCGGCCGGGGTCAGCTCGATCTTGGCGCCATAAGCGGACAAGATACGCTTCCGTTCAGGGCTGGCATTGGCCGGCAGGCACAGTTGCACGGGGTATCCCAGAGCTGCGCCGATCATGGCGTAGGCAATGCCTGTATTGCCGCTGGTCGCATCCAGAATCGTCTTGCCCGGGCGCAACAAGCCCGCCCGCTCGCCTTCGCGAATCATGTTGAGCGCCGCCCGGTCTTTTACCGAGCCGCCGGGATTGAACCACTCCGCTTTGGCGAAGAACCCAATTCCCGGGATAGTCGCCGACCACGCGTTCCAGGCGCAGAAGGGGCGTATGACCGACGCGGTCCAGTACGCCGGCACCGAAATTCAGGTTTTCAGGCGTCATAGCAGCGATGGCATTTTTCGCGTAAGTCATTATTTCACAACCGTCACTGTGGTCTTACTGCTACGCGCGTGCCTGTGAACCCCTTTTAACCCCTGCTCGAGTAGATGCGACAGCGAGCGGCAAGTATTCAAAACCGAGCGTTCGGGACGCGCGCCGCGGACGTCCTCGAAACACAATAGTTTAGCTTAGCGGAAAACCGGCCGGAAGAGTAGCGCCGCCACGTGCCCAATGGCGACAGCGCGAATCTGCGGCGCTTCAATTTGACACGCTGGGCGCGATGTGGAACCTTGGTGGGGACAATGTGGGATGTAAACCGGCCAATCGCGGCATCGTGTCTGGAGCCCTTACCGGCATTGGGTTTCCAGGTGAGCAGCACTGGCGGCGTGATGCGCGTGGAGAAGTACGGTTGTGCATCCGAATTTCGACGGTTGCCCGACGGCCGTTTCCAAATGACGATTTTGCCTACAATGCTGTGGTGTGGCCAGTTCACGCGACTGTGGGACGCCGGTTATCAGAAGTTTTGGATCACCGATGACGGGCGCAAATTTCCCGCACTGGCGGCACAACTCGCGCAGATGCGACAGTTCAATGAAGAATTGCGCTCGGCAATCGGAGTGCCGGCTTACTACAACGAAGCGCTGGGATCGACATGCCAGGTCACCGAATATGATCGCGTCCAGGGACGCCCGGGCGATGTGCCCGACAAAGCCGTAGGTGTGAAACCCCGCGGCGCGCACTAGCTTTTTGTCCCTTCCGGCCTACCATCGCTTTCCGTGGAAATCGCTTCTTCCCGCCCATTTGCGATTCCCGCTAGATCTTTTTCATGTTGCGCCGAGCCTCTTCGAGCTGCCGCCTGAATTGTTCAACATCGACGCGATGCTTGGCTACCTTGCGAGTCCCTAACAGGATCACGGGCACATCGAAATCATATCGCTCCCGCAACACCGCATCGGCGTCTATGTTGATTTCGTGCAGCGTTGCTCCCACCCTGCGCAGCAACGGCGCGATGCGTGCCTTCGCTTCTTCGCAAAGGTGACAGCCGGGCCGAGTGTATAGCGTGACATCGAGAGCCGCTGCGAGCGCCAGCCGCCCATCTTCGGTTCGCTCATATCTTGGGTTCGTTCATATTCTTGGGTTCGCTCGTAAGCGAACCGCTCAGGATTCTCTTCGTGCGGGTCGCCCTGCGGCCCCGACCCTCGGGCAGGCTCGGGAGCAAGCCCGCGTCCGGACACGGTTGTGCGGCGCAGCCAGCCGGTCGCCACCAGCGACTCCGCAAGTATCCGCAAATCATCCAGGTTGCACGACCACGCACGCGGCAGCCGGCCGGCCAGCGTTTCGAGCGTCATAACCGCGCGGCCTGCGGCCGGACCCGGCACGTCGAATGCTTCCAGCAGCGCGCGCGATTGAGTGTCCAACAGTCACCAGAAGAAGAGTCGCGAGATTGTGGGCGATAGGATTCTACGGCGCGCAACCGGCGATTCAGGATACGAATATGGCGTAAACGAGATAGAACAGAAGCAATCCCGTGGCAAAAACCACCAGCCCCGAAAAACGCCGCTTGGTCAGAAAGAAAATCAGGGTGAGGCCGGTTAGCGACACGAGCGTCATCAACACTGCGGAAAAATCGATGACCGCCGACCACTTGCCCCCGGTATCGCGCCCTTTGTGCAGATCGTTCACAATGGCCACGAATCCAAAGCGCGTCACGCTCAAATCATACTTGCCCGTATCGCGGTCGATGATGGCGCCAGCTTCGTATCCCGGGCCTTTGAACGACACCTCGCACTGCTCGTCGTCAACCTGAAAATCGCTGACGGCACTCCGGATACCGTGAACGCGGCGAAGATATTCGACAATTTCGAGCTTCGCGACATCCTTCGAGCCCCGGCTCCCCATCCACGAGCGGTCCAGCGCCCCCTGAGACTGGGAGGTCGAGCGCTGATTGTCGAACCACTCGGCATGGTTCAGCGTAAGGCCCGTCACCGCAAAAAATAACAGGATCATGAAGCTGAACATCGAAAGATACGTATGCAGCCACCGTGACCATGAGGCGAGAACCCGTTTCCAATGCAGCAGGCGCCGCTGCGGGAGTGCCCCGGGCGCTCGCTCGTCTGGTGTGCGCTCGCCGGAAGCGCCTGGCGCGCCCATCGTCGGCGTTCTAGTGGGCAATCTTGTGGTAGTCAAGTGAAGCCGACTCTATCTCCAGGTTGCCTGGCAGCTCGATCTGTTTGGGCGAGCCGTTGAAGTCCATTTCCTGACGGATCAATTGATACGTGCCGTGCTCGCGCGAGGCTTCGATCAGCACGGTATATTTCCCGGCCTTCACGTACTTGCCTGCCTCGTCCTTCCCGTCCCATCGCAGCTTGTATTTGCCAGGAGGGCGTGTGGCGCTAGAGATTGAATTCATGATGTGCCAGACCACTTTCTCCGGCTGCAAGCTCTCATCGTGATACCAGATGTGCAGCTCGTTCAGGTATTTAAACTTGCCGTACCACAGGCAAATGGTGCGTACCGCGGAGTGCTCCTGATCCTCAATCCACACGGCGACAAACGGCCGCAGCGCGCGCGGTTCCTCGATGCGCGCCAACCCGACGCCAATCGTCAGCTCGTATTCAGGGTTCCAGAGAGAGGCTTTCGCTTGCTGTGCGACGGTCTCGAAATGCGGTGTTTCAGCCGGCGCACGCGGCTGACTGACAGAGGGTGCCCAGCCCTGCGAGGCGGCCGGCGTTTCCAGCGAACGCCAGCCTGGACTCGTAATTTTTTCGCCGTTCTCTTTGACCAGAAGATATTCGGCTCCCGGGACGCCTGCGACCAGCCTGCGGCTCTGTGCAGGCGACAAAACCGACAGCGCCGTAGCCAGAGCGCCCGCATCCGCCGGATTTGGCGCAACCACCGTAGAACTAATGATCCCGCCGGCGGGCATTCCAGTTCGCGGATCAACGATGTGCGAATAGTGCCGGCCGCCAATTTCCACGCCGCGGCGGTAATCTCCGCTCGTCGCAATAGCGCGGTTGCGAACCATCAATTCCGCGATGGCTGCACCGTTTTCCGCATCGGACTTCGGGTCGGCGACCGAGACAGGCTCGCTCCAGTCGCCGCGAACCACAAGATCGCCGCCGATGTTTACGACCACGCCCCGGGCGCCCGCGACGCGCAGGGCGGCGTCGGCTGAGCGGCCCACGATGTAGCTCTTGACGAATGAATTTAAGGCCAGAGGGGCGTCACTGGTGTGCGTCGCCGTGTGGCTCGTGGCGTCAAGCTTCCAGTGCACACGATGAACGCTCCTGACCGCGGCATCGAGTTCACGCTGCGTGGGCAGCCGTTTTTCTGCGGCAGCCGCCTGCCAAACCCGTGTGATCACTTCCGCCGAAGCATCGAGTGCTCCCTGGGTGCGCTCGCGCCAGCGATCGAACAGGCCCAGCACTTCGAACAGTTCGGGAGAAACGCGCACAGGCTGGCCCATGGTGCGAAACCAGCGGCTGAACTCACTGTTGGAGTCCCAGGAACTGAGAATCTTCGCCTCGCGATCGATCTCCGCGAGAGCGGCGGCCTGGGCTTTGTCGGCTTGCGCCTCCGATGCCGCCAGTATCTTCAGTTCGAGCGACGTTCCCAGCACATTCTCATATTCATACACGTAAAGCTGATCGTGCGCCGGAATCGTCGATGAGCCCACTGGACACAACGCCAGCAGGAATATCGCGCTGAGGACCGTGCAAGCCGCTTTGGTCATGAAGACCCGCCCGTTTTGATCATGAAAACCCGCCCGCTTGGTCATAAAGAACCAGTTTGACGCGATGGACCCGATCATGGTTTCCCCGCCAGACCACGGCGTCGGGCGGCCGCCGAATCACAGGACTTGAATGATAGAACTGTTTTTCGGCGCCAGGCAACCGTCATGGCCGAGGGATCGGGGGGAATCTTGACTCGGATGCGGCTGCTTGTCTCCTGATCGTTGTTCCCGAGTTGCGATGACCGTTGCGGCGCCTTCAGAAAAAAATGGCGGAGAGGACCCTTGAATGCGATTCCCTCCGCCATTGTCGATGGTTTCTCCGCCCGACAGTTCTTGCCAGTTCTTGCCAGTTCTTGTCAGTCTCCTCAGTCTTGTCGGGCGAAGTCGCTTAGTCCGTCGCTTTGTTTCGAACTAGCGGCAGGCCCTTGGCATCCTTCGACTGGTCGAGAGGGCGCGGCCGTCGTCACCGGCGAGCTATTTCCTCCTCAGGTGGGCGTGAACGGCTGAGTCTATACCTGTGGCTGCCGCACTGCCAAAGAATTGCGCGAATGACGCCGCAGCCTGGCGCATCGGCATGTTGCGTACCGGGATCTATCGGGATCTTGCGTCTGAATTTTGCATATCACGCCAAACTTCGATGACTCGCTCGTGGGCAGACACGTCTAGAATGGGTAGCGGCACTGCAACACGCCTAACTGCCTGACCGGGTGAGAGGGGCTGCACCGCATTGAAAATCAAAACGCTGTACGTTGTGCTACTGGCGCTCGCCGCTTGTCTTCCTTGCGGGGCACAGGAATCAGCCGCCCAAGAGCTGCAACCATACTCGGTGTTGCGCTCGATTCATTTGGTGACGTCCTCTGAGACGTTGACCAACGCGGACGCGAACTGCGCAATCGCCGGCACGGGACGTGACGCCACGATGCAGTGCCGGTCTGCGGGGGGCACCGCCAAGGCTTCCTACCACTTCAACATCGCACTGGTCCTCGACGGTAAGGGTACGGCCTACATAATTTCGTGCAGGCTCTCGCTCGTCGCCTGGTGGTGCAAGTCGCTCGAGTCGGGTGCCATGCTTCGCGGCAATTTTGAGAACGGGCATGTGGCCCTCTCAGACGGACAGAAAATGCACGCTTACCAGGTGCTGCTATCGAAGTACGTTGGCCCTGCCGCGACGAGTCCACCAACTCAGGCAGCAGCACCGGAACAGCCTGCCGCCGCTGGCGCGCAATCCCGTGCCGCGAGAACGGAACCAGCAATCCCCTCACAGAAAGAGACTAAGGATTCGGGAAGCA
Organism: uncultured Acidobacteriota bacterium; assembly: GCA_963828935.1. GTDB lineage: Bacteria > Acidobacteriota > Terriglobia > Acidiferrales > UBA7541 > Palsa-189. The sequence continues at coordinate 365,344 of CAWHGP010000003.1, forward strand.
ATCAAAGTAGTCCTGGCGCGGAACCCGCCACGTGTATGTCCTACACCGGTGCATGCGTGTCATTTGTATCCGAACCGCTGGGAGCGGATGTGTACGTGGATAACAAATTTGTGGGTAACACGCCTTCCACGCTGACGCTCGCGGCTGGATCGCACGAGATTCGCGTAGAAGCGCCAACGCTCAAGCCCTGGAGCCGTACCTTTGAAGCTGTCGCGGGAAGCAAAATCACCATTCGGGCCACGCTCGAGCCGCTATCCCAGGAAAAGTAACGCTTGATCGTTTTGCTGGCGTGCTCGAAGGGCAACCACGCCGGACACATCCGAATCTCAGCTGTTTACCAGAGGTACTTACGAACATGGCCGACGTACTTGCCCTCGTGGACGATCTATTTTTTCAATCGAAGCTGGCGGAGACAGCGCGCCACGTGGGCGTCACGCTGCAAACCGTAACCACCGGGAACGCCTTGACGGAAGCGGCCCGCGCCCATGTGCCGCGCCTGGTGGTTGTGGACCTGAACGCGCGCGCGGGAGCGATTGAAGCCGTCGAACGCATCTGTGGCAGCTCCCAAAGCGACAAACTCCGCGGGAGCGCTTCTCCTGACGATGCCGATGCCGGCAAGACCGGCGGAAACGCACAGTTGCCCGTGATCGCTTTTCTTTCGCACGTGCAAACCTCGCTCGCCGAGCGCGCGCGGGCCGCGGGCTGTACAAATGTTCTGCCTCGATCCAAATTCACCGCGGAATTGGCGCAGATTCTGCGTCAAGCGAAGACGTGAGATTTGCCTGCGCCGAAAATGGCGCACGCGACCGGAAGCTGGTCATGCCTGTATTCTCGACTGCGCCGTTGTCTAACAACAAAATGTCTAACAAGCGAATGCCTGGCACGCGGATGTCTGGCACGCCATCTGGCACGCTTGTTCCCGGCCGACGCTTCTCGGTTGCAGTTTTCCTCGCGACTTTCCTGCTCGCCGGCACGGCGGCGCCAGCGCGCGTGCACCCTCAAAACGCCGCCAGGCAACTGCCTCTCGTGCAGCCCGGTACTCCGCGCAATCAACAAGCGCACGATCCCATCCCGATCCGGCCGCAGCGCTCGCCGACGCGCTCATAGCGGCATGCCGCCAGGATCCCTCCGAGTTCGCAACCCACTTGACCGCCGAAGGCGCCGCGGCGTTTCGCGCGCTTCCGCAAACCCAGCGCACCGCGCTGTTAAGACGCTTCGTTCTGCTCGACGAACCGGGCAAGCCGCTGCTGTCTGCCGATGCCGCCGGGCACACGCGAGTTCGATGCGAGGCTGGCGGTGTGGTGTCGGACATGCACTTCGGCGAAACGCAGATACAAGACAACCTTGCGTTTATCCCGGTCGAGGTGCCCGAGGCTGGAACCCCGGCAGGAGAGGAAAAACAATCGGTGCGCTTTGGGCTGGTGCGCGAATCCGGCGAGTGGAAGCTGCTGTCGCTCGGGCTTCTGCTGCTGGATATTCCCGCGCTGGCGCGCGAGTGGGAGGCCCATGACATCTCGGCATTGGAGGGCACAGCGATCGCGCACCTGCACGAGATCGCGGAAGCACTCAAGTCTTATCAAGCGGCCTACGGCAAGCTGCCGGATACGCTCGCCGAACTTGGCCCCTCCGCCGGTGTCGGTGCTTCGCCAGATAAAGCAGGGCTGCTCGACGAGGAACTCGCCTCCGGCGAAAGCGGTGGCTATGCCTTCCGGTACAGCATCGTCACCGACCCGGGTGAGGCCGATGAATCCGAGCGGGACAAAACCTCGGGGTTTCAGCTGGCGGCGACGCCGAAGGAATATGGTCAGGGTGGCCGGAAATCGTTTTATTTAGATTCCCAGGGCATTTTGCGCGGCGCGGATAAGAATGGCTCGGTAGCCGATGAAAATGACCCCCGCGTCGCGGAGCCGCCTCAAAATCAGCCTTAGGCACGAATTTCCGCACGAATTCCCACACACGCCCCACGTCGCCCCGCGTCGCCCCGCGCCGTGCCATGACGCCCCGCGCTCATTCACGAGGCGCCGCCCCCACGCTGTCATTCTGAGCCGCAGGCGAAGAATCTCTCTGTGCACGTTGCGTCGTGCGCCACCCCGCGCCCATTCACGAGGCGCCGCCCCCACGCTGTCATTCTGAGCCGCAGGCGAAGAATCTCTCCGTGCACCTTGCGTCGTCGTGCGCCACCCCGCGCCCATTCACGAGGCGCCGCTCCCACGCTGTCATTCTGAGCCGCAGGCGAAGAATCTCTCCGTGCACCTTGCGTCGTGCGCCACCCCACGCCCATTCACGAGGCGCCGCTCCCACGCTGTCATTCTGAGCCGCAGGCGAAGAATCTCTCCGTGCACCTTGCGTCGTGCGCCACCCCACGCCCGTTCACGAGGCGCCGCTCCCACGCTGTCATTCTGAGCCGCAGGCGAAGAATCTCTCCGTGCACCTTGCGTCGTGCGCCACCCCACGCCCGTTCACGAGGCGCCGCTCCCACGCTGTCATTCTGAGCCGCAGGCGAAGAATCTCTCCGTGCACCTTGCGTCGTGCGCCACCCCACGCCCGCGCGCACCGCGTCGCCCGCGCCGTGCCATAACGCCTGTGCCGTGCCATGACGCCCCGCGCCCATTCACGAGGCGCCGCCCCCACGCTGTCATTCTGAGCCGCAGGCGAAGAATCTCTCCGTGCACCTTGCGTCGTGCGCCACCCCACGCCCATTCACGAGGCGCCGCTCCCACGCTGTCATTCTGAGCCGCAGGCGAAGAATCTCTCCGTGCACCTTGCGTCGTGCGCCACCCCACGCCCGTTCACGAGGCGCCGCTCCCACGCTGTCATTCTGAGCCGCAGGCGAAGAATCTCTCCGTGCACCTTGCGTCGTGCGCCACCCCACGCCCGCTCGCGCCGCATCGTGTCGTTGATCCTCCATTCCATCCGCCCACCGTTGCGAAGCCATGCCGGAGAACCCAGTTTTGCAGAGTGTGCTACTCGGAACCTGCGTCCGCAACCTTTGAAAAGCGCTGCGTTGCGGCACATAGGGAATATTGCTACGCTTCTCGCCTCCGGGTAGTCCTGTCCGGTCATAAATGATGCGTCTTCGCGAAATATCTCGTTGGCCCGGCAATCGTCCTGCTGCGGCTTTCCTGCCGCTGCTTGCGATGCTCGCGCTCGCGGGGATTCCGCTCGCGCGTCCCACAGAAGCACATGCACAGCAAGAGGCCGAAAAAACACCATCGCCTTCCTTCGAGTTCCATAGTGGCTTCTGGATTAATCTCCATCATTTCCTCTATCTGCAAGGACGCCTTCGCAATAATCCCGGTGGTGAGGCGAAAAGTGGTTACGTCCTGAATGTCGATTCCCCCAGTGCAATGACGCCTGCCGAGCAAAAAAACTGGGACGCCGCCTTGGCGGTGTATGCCGCCGATTGGTCTTCGCGCGATTTAGTGCACAACGGAATCATGGTGCTCATCAATAACCGGCTCGCCGAACTAGAAAATTGCCCCGAGCTGGCGGGCAAGAGCGCCCCCGAATGCACTTCGGGACTGCAGCCAGAATTGGTTACGGCACTCGACGAAGCGGCCCCCATTTACCGAGCTCTCTGGTGGGAGCAGCAGGATCGCGAGAATCGTGCATGGATCGTGGCGGTGGCTCCGCTGGTGCGCCGGATGGGTGCGCGGCTCGGTGCGGAATTGAGCGGGGTGTATCAGAGCGCCTGGCCCGAGGGCCGCTATCGCGTCGATGTGAGCTGGTATGCGGGTCCCGACGGCGCCTACGCGTCACTTGATCCCGTGCACCTGACCATCGCGAGCCATGACCCGCGCAATCAGGGCGTGCCCGGGTTCGAACTGCTTTTCCAGGAAGCATCCTATGCTGTGGCGGAGGGTGTGGACCAGGCGATTACCCGCCAATGCCGCCAACTTTCAAAACCGATACCGCGCGACCTGTTCCCCTCCCTGTTGCTTTACACCACCGCGGAACTGGTTCGCCGCACATTCGGGGAAACTCCGGAATCCGCCGATCTTCCCGCAACGCGCGAGCCCGATGTGGACGCCTATCGCGAAGGCTTACGCGCGCACGGTTGGGGCGCCTACCAGGACGTTCTCGAACGCTACTGGCAACTCTACATCAATGGCCAGATTTCTCTCGATACCGCGATTTCCCGCATCGTCGCGGTGCAGTAGACATCGCCGCTTGCAGTAAACTGCAACGGCACCCCGGGAGTGATGCGGAGGTTTGCACGCGGAGGAAATGGATCGTCCGAAACAGCCCGAGCCGTGGCTACGAGGGACCATGGCCGAAGTTCCCGCCGTGGCCAGGGCCGTAATCCACGCGCTGGAACTCGCGCGCGAAGACGTGCACGCCTGGTGTGACACCCTAAGCGATGAGGAAATGAATGCGCGGCCGGCAGGAATTGCGCCCGTGGCGTTTCACATTCGCCACATGGCCCGCAGCACCGATCGGCTTCTTACCTACGCCGAGGGTCAAACTTTGACTCTCGATCAATTCGCGGCCATGCAGACCGAGCTCGAACCGGGAGCGCGCAAGCAGGTTCTGTTCGCCGAACTCGACGCAGCTTTCGACGCGCATGCACGCCGCATCCTTGCGCTCGGCACGCGCAATCTCGAGGACGGCAGGACCGTTGGCAAAAAGAATTTGCCGGCGACGCTTGGCGGCTTGCTTGTCCATGTCGCCGACCATGTGCAACGTCACGCCGGTCAAGCCATCACCACATCGAAAATCGTGGCCGGTGAAAGAGTGCGCAACGGAACAGCGGATGAGAAAGCAAGTCCAGCCCCGTTTCGGCACCAGCCTTAAAGGCCAGCCGCACTCCACGACCGCGATATTGTTTCGCAGCCGGCGTCGGCGTCATTGTTGGCCACGATTCACTGTGCTAATCTTTTTTCCTGATCTTCTCGTTTCCGTCCAGCTTCAGCAGATCTGCTCGCGAGCACTTAGCCGAACCGCTTGAGTGCGCGTCGCTCTGATTGCCGAGCGGCGTCGGATTCTTCCAACTGAAGGCGGACCTATGCCAGGCAAAACGGCTACCACGCAAACAAGAGAAATCAAGCTCGCGCACTCGCCCGACTCTGACGACGCGTTCATGTTTTATGCGTTGGCTACCAACCGCGTGAAGGCGCGAGGATTGAAGTTTACGCACGTGCTGTGCGACATAGAAACCCTCAACCAGGCTGCCGATCGGGAGGTCTACGACGTTACCGCCATCAGTTTTGCCGCCTATGCCTATCTGCGCGAGAAATACATCCTGCTCGATTGCGGCGCGAGTTTTGGTGAAGGCTACGGCCCGATCGTTGTCGCCACCAAGCCAATAAAGCGCGAGGACTTGGCCGGCCTCCGCATTGGCGTTCCAGGGTTGCGCACCTCCGCCTACCTCACTCTGAAGCTCTACGAGCCGAATTTCGATGCCGTCGAAATCCCTTTTGATCAGATCATGGCGGCCGTCCACGCAGGTACGGTGGACGCCGGTCTGCTGATCCACGAAGGGCAGCTGACGTTTCCAGGCCTGGGCATGCATCGCCTGGTGGATCTCGGCCAGTGGTGGCTGGACACCACGAAACTGCCGCTGCCGCTTGGCGGGAACGTCGTGCGTCGCGCGCTAGGTGTCGAGACCGGCAAACGCATCGCCCAGGCCATCCGCGAAAGCGTCGCATATGGGCTTGCACACCGCGAAGAAGCCCTCAACTATGCCATGCAGTTTTCGCGTGACCTCGACACGGAAATGGCCGATAAATTTGTGGGGATGTATGTCAACCGCTGGACATTAGGCTACGGCGACCGGGGTCGCGCCGCGGTGCAGGAGTTGCTCGATCGGGGCTTTAGGGCCGGTGTGATTCCGGGGCCCGCGACGGCGGAATTTCTCAGCGAAGATCCGCCCGAGGTGTAACTCGAGGCGTAACTCGAGGCGTAACGCCGTCTTTCCCCTGTGGCAGGTCACTGGCTGGCAGGTCACTGCGCGGTAACTGATTGGCGACCGATTTCGTCGCCGGCGGTCATCCCGTTTGGCAAAAATATGTCCTTCGAGTAATCTTAAGTAAGAGGCCCAACTTCGATAACCTTTCGTTAGCGCAACTTCTCTCAAGGCCGGGCATCTTACCGGAACTTCCGGACGATTCAGACAAAGTTTTCCTGCATTCCCTTCTTATTTCACGGGAATTTTCTTACGAGCGATAAACGATGAGCCAGGGCCAGCACATTCACGACGAAATAACCGAACAGATGCGGGAACGCATCCTGCTGCTCGATGGCGCCATGGGCACCATGATTCAGGCCCATGGCCTGCTTGAAGCCGATTACCGCGGCAAGGAATTTGCCGATCATAAAAAAGATCTGCGCCTCAATAACGACGCGCTTAACCTCTCGCAGCCGCACATCATTGAAGCCATCCATCGGCAATATCTCGAGGCCGGCGCCGATATCATCGAGACCAACACCTTCAACTCCAATGCCATTTCCATGGCCGATTATGGCCTCGCACACCGCGTGGCCGACCTGAATTTAGCCGGCGCCCAGGTCGCGCGGCGTGCCATAGACGCCCACGCCGCGGCGCACGATCGCCCCGGCTCGAAAATCAGGCGCTTCGTGGCCGGTGCCATGGGCCCTACGTCGCGCACGGCCTCCATGTCGCAGGAAGTCTCGAACCCCGGCGCGCGTGCCGTAACGTTTGACCAGTTGCGCGAGCTCTACGGAATCCAGGCGCGGGCGCTGGTCGAAGGCGGTGTCGACCTGCTCCTTCTCGAGACCGTTATCGACACGCTGAACGCCAAAGCTGCGCTTTTCGCCATCGAGGAATATTTCGAGTCCAGCGGAAACCGTGTGCCGGTGATTGTCTCGGTCACCATTGTGGATCGCAGCGGCCGCACCCTTTCCGGGCAGACCGTCGCGGCGTTTTGGATTTCCGTCTCGCACATGCCGCTGCTCAGCGTGGGCATCAATTGCGCGCTCGGCGCCAAGCAAATGCGTCCATTCCTCGAGGAATTATCAAATCTGGCGCCGGTACCCATTACCTGCTATCCGAACGCGGGCTTGCCGAACGCGTTTGGCGGCTTCGACGAGACGCCCGAGCGCATGGCCGCCGATCTCGGAGAGTTTGCCCGCAACGGCTGGCTCAATATCGCCGGCGGCTGCTGCGGTTCCACGCCCGCGCATATCCGCGCGATTGGCGAAGCCATACGCGGCGTCGCGCCGCGCGTCGTGCCACAGCCGCCCGCCTACTCGTCCTTTAGCGGCCTCGAGCCCCTGGTCATCCGCCCGGACACCAACTTCGTGAACATCGGCGAGCGCACCAACGTCACGGGCTCGCCGCGTTTTGCCGAGCTGATTCGCAGCGGAGACTTCGACAAGGCTCTCTCCGTGGCGCGCCAGCAGGTCGAGGGCGGCGCGCAAATGATCGACGTCAACATGGACGAAGCCATGCTCGATTCCGCGAAGTGCATGACCACATTTCTGAACGCCGTGGGTGCGGAGCCGGACATCGCGCGCGTGCCTGTCGTCGTCGATAGCTCGCGCTGGAGCGCGATCGAGGCGGGCCTGAAATGCCTGCAGGGCAAGGCCATCGTCAATTCCATCAGCCTGAAGGAGGGCGAAGACGTTTTTCGGGAGCAGGCGCGAAAGATCCGCCGCTACGGCGCCGGTGTCATCGTCATGGCCTTTGACGAAAAGGGCCAGGCCGATAGCGCCGAGCGCAAACTGGCGATTGCCACCCGCGCCTATCGCATCCTCACCGAACAGGTAGGCATGCCGCCCACCGACATCATCATCGATCCCGCCATCCTCACCGTGGCCACCGGCATTGAGGAGCACAACACCTACGCGCTCGCCTTTCTCGAAGCCACGCGTGAAATCAAGGCCACGCTCCCCGGCGTAAAAGTCAGCGGCGGCCTGAGCAATATCTCTTTTTCATTTCGCGGCAATAACGCGGTGCGCGAGGCCATGCACTCCGCATTTCTCTATCACGCCATCCGCGCCGGCATGGATATGGGCATCGTGAATGCCGGCCAGCTCGCCATCTATGAGGAAATTCCGCCCGATTTGCGCGAGCGCGTCGAAGACGTGCTTCTGAACCGGCGGCCCGACGCCACCGAGCGGCTGCTGGAATTTGCGCAAACTGTCGAGAAGCGCGGCCGCACCGCGGTGCAAGAGGACGAATGGCGCCGCGGAACTGTCGAAGAACGCCTGTCTCACGCGCTCGTCCACGGCCTCACGAATTACATCGACGTCGATGTCGAAGAGGCTCGCCAGAAATACGCGAATCCGCTGCACATCATCGAAGGCCCGCTCATGGCCGGCATGAACGTCGTGGGCGATCTTTTTGGCTCCGGGCGCATGTTTCTGCCGCAAGTGGTGAAAAGCGCGCGCGTGATGAAGCAGGCGGTCGCCATCCTGCTGCCTTATCTCGAAGCCGAAAAGCAGGCCAGCGGCGGTCGCGAGGCCGTGGCGCGCGTGCTGATGGCCACCGTCAAAGGCGACGTGCACGACATCGGCAAAAACATCGTGGGCGTGGTGCTCGGCTGCAACAACTACGAGGTGATCGACCTGGGCGTGATGGTGCCGGCCGACAAGATTCTGGAAGTGGCCCGCGAAAGCAACGTGGACATCATCGGCCTCAGTGGCTTGATCACGCCTTCGCTCGACGAAATGGTCCACGTCGCGCGCGAAATGGAGCGCGTAGGGCTTTTCTGTTCCGCTGCTGATTGGTGGCGCGACCACCAGCCGCGCCCATACCGCGGTCAAGATCGCGCCCGCCTATCAGCAGCCCGTGGTGCACGTTCTCGATGCATCGCGTGCCGTAGGCGTCGTCGCCAGCTTGACCAGTCTCGAACATCGCGCCGCGTTTGCCGACAAGAACCGCGCGAACAGCAGCCTAGCCGCGAACAGCACAGCAGCCCGCGCGTCGCGCCGATTATTTCCATCGAGGAGGCCCGCCGCAAGCGGCCGCCCATCGAGTGGCGCGAGTACCTGCCGCCGGTTCCCGTCGTTTACGGGCCCGCGCATCTGGGACAGCGTTTCGCTCGACCTGTTGGTTCCGCTGATCGATTGGACGCCCTTCTTCCACACCTGGGAACTCAAGGGCATCTATCCGCGCATCTTCGAAGACAAAACCGTGGGCCCGCAAGCGCCAAGGAACTTTTCGACGACGCGCAACAACTGCTGCGATGAAATCGTCGCGCGAGAAGCTCGCTACGGCGCGCGGCGTCGCCGGTTTTTTCCCGGCGAATAGCGTTGGCGACGACATCGAGATTTACGCCGACGCGTCGCGCGACACGCCTGCTCGGCCACCTTCTACACTTTGCGCCAGCAGATGCAGAAGCCGCGACAGGCGACGCCGAGTACGCGCTGGCGGACTTCATCGCGCCCAAAGAGACCGGCCTCGCCGATTATCTGGGAGCGTTCGCGGTGACAGCGGGCATCGGCGCTGACGAGATCGTCGCGCGCTTCGAAAAGGCGAACGACGACTACAACGCCATCATGGCCAAGGCGCTGGCCGACCGCCTCGCCGAAGCTTTCGCCGAATGGATGCACAAACAAATCCGCGACGCCTGGGGATTCGGCCGCGAGAAAACTTGACGCCCGAGGACTGCTGCGCGAGCACTATCGCGGCATTCGTCCCGCGCCAGGCTATCCCGCGTCGCCCCGACCACACGGAGAAGATCACGCTGTTTTCCCTGCTCGATGCGGAACGAGCCACCGGCATCCAGCTTGACGGAGAATTTTGCCATGTTCCCGCCGCATCGATCTGCGGCCTGTATTTCTCGCATCCCGATTCGCGCTACTTTGCCGTCGGCAAAATCGGCCGCGACCAGGTCCTCGATTACCAGCGCCGCAAAGGGCTCGAGCTCCGCGCCATCGAGCGCTGGCTCGGCCCCTATCTGAACTACGAACGCAGCTCCGAATAACCCCAACTACGTATGAGCATCTCCGTATGAGCCATCTCCGAATAACGACTCGCTTCTACGTTGCTTTCATTTGCCGAGCAAATTTCAAACTGAGACACAGCCCCGATTTGCGGTAGTGTCCTAATTTCATTTTTCATCACGCAAGAGCGCGGCATTCAAACGTGCTCCGTATCCACTCGGAGACCGATTGCTTCTTGCCATTAGCCGCGGACTTAATGGCTCTCAATTCATACGGCGTCACGCGCACGCGCAGCGTTCCGGCCTTGGCGCTGCCCTTGGGAAGTGGTGGCCGTCCAGGTTTCCTAGTTCGCTTCGGATGATTCACGGTTTCTAAACTCCTCAACGATTGCCGCTCTGACGGCCAGCAGCGGCGAAATTACTGGTCCCATGTGAAGCACGGTTACATGACGAGGCTTTTTAGGATTACCTGTGTCATATGACCATGCGTATAGCTTCGAAGCCTTGGGATGGCCTATTCAGATCAAAAACTTCTACGATACTTCCCACACAGTCTTTCCTTGGAATGTCTCTCTTGATCGGGACACTCCCGACATGTGATGATTCGACGCCGTGCAAATGTTTAATTACGTCCTGTAATTCTTCGATGTACGTCATTTAACTTTCATCTGTGCCCGGAATCCGTCTACGTAACATTGCTTCCTCTTGTTCTTTTCTCATACACACCAGCTCGGCACTGTAAAGTGTTTCGTATATTTTTATCGCAGGAATCACTATACCTATTCCCATATTGACGCCGCGTTTTCTATCGTGACTGAAGTTTGCATTATTCATTTCTGATTCTTTGATATCCCAATGGCCATGCATAAGACCTAGTAAAGTATCGCCGGACCCGCTCCCATAAAGCATCCCAGAAGAGCCATCTATTTTTCTGATAGGAAATCCGATGGTATTTCTAACGAACACTGGCGACCCACTTAACCCACCTATCGAACGTAATTCAACTAGAAAAACATCCGCATAGCCTAACTCTGTCTGGATTTGTTCCTCGGGCATCATTGCGATATTTCCATGACGAATAATAGGGATATTTCTGGAGATACCAGGAACAGCCGTAAATAAACCTGTAACAAATATCTCGTCGCCTACTCCTATCCCCATTTTGTCTAGTCTTTCCGGGAGACCGAATCCTGATACCGAAAACGCTTTCACATCAGCATCAGGGGATATTGAAATCTGAATCACAGCAACGTCAGCAGTAGAGTCGGTCGGGTGAAAAAACCAATGTTCCCGAGATATCCCTTTTATTCCGGTAACTCCTCCTCCTTTACGATTTACCAAAAAATATATTTGACGATCTCTCAAATCGGTAGCTACATGTTTCGCCGTAATGAAATAACAAGTGCTCATTTCATTAAACTCGGGAGATTCGCAAGGGACAGAGACAAAAAAGCCGGTAGCACAAAGATCGCCGTATGTATTACCAGAGGAATCTTCGTGAGAAACATCCCCAATGAAGCCTACGCACTTTTGCCATATGTCTGGAATGCGCATAGGCGAATAATACTCTTTTTGAATTCTAAATTTTCCGCAACGGACTGTTATTAAATCGCTCATCATGCAACCGCTTCAACGAGATTGCCGACTGTCCAGAAATCCCGTTCAATTCCGGCCGCCATTGCAGGAGTAGCGCGAAGCGTATTATGCCGCTTTACGAAATTGTAGTAAGCGAAGTGAAGCGCAACCGCTGCCTCAAAGTTCTCGCGCTTCTTGCTAAAGGCGTAGGTAAGCCGCGTCAATCGACGCATGTGCAGGCTGGTTGTCCCGTTAAGACGCTCCACATGACTTGTGGATGCCAAGGCCATGTTAGGAAAGCCGCTGACCGACTTCTTTTCTTCGATAACAAACTCTGCGGCGCTGATATTTGCGCTCCGTAGTCTGCGATTCATCGTGGACGTAAGTCTTTACGATTTGAGCGAAGTCTACATTGGCTCCAAAAGCTTGTTCCACGGCTTCCACATAGGCTCTGAGCGCATCGCTTGAGATTTGGACGCGATTGTTAACCCTCGAAGCCACATCGCGTACAAACGCGTTTGCTGTCATGCTGTCGCGCTTGCCCACTTTGAATGCAGGAACTAGTTTGGTATCGGAGTCTATTGCGCAAAATGTCCATACATCGCCAATCCGCGGATCATCGTCTACCGTGCAATGCCGCTCTTTCTTGCCGATAAATCCCCAGATTTCATCGAACTGTAGATGCTCGCACGTCAGATTCCGCATCTTGCGATCTAGCAAGCCAGCGCAACCTTGGCCGACGTGACGCCTAGCCGCATGATCGTGTCGCGGTGAACGCCCGTAATACGCTCAATTTGCCGAATGCCGGAGCCTTCGGCTAGAGCGCTGATTACGGCTACTTTCTTTTCCATTGGCAGGACATTCGGCATTTGCGTATCTCCTATGCCCATTACTGTACCCCACTAATTATTGATTGTCAAGACAAATTGTTGTGGTACAGTATTGCCATCATGATTTGGCTTTTGCTCACTGTGATCTTGACCGTCCCGCAGACAGCTCCTCCAATCCCAGGGAAAACAGCCGATAATACCGCTCAAACACGCCAAAACGCCCAAAACCAGGGCACAAGCAATAAGAGACCAGCCGTAATAACGCAACCCGCGATCAATACAGAAGCAACCGCAAAAGATAAGAATTCCAGCGGCGACATAAGAACCGAAAATAACCAGCAGACCGTAAGAATCAGCGAATGGCCCCCCGTGTCTATAACGAAAGGATGGACTGATTACACGTACTGGTTTTTTAGTCTTTGCTTGGTGGTAGTCGGAGGTTTGCAAATATGGCTTTTGAATCGAACTTTGGGGGCCATTAAAAGCCAAGCTGACAGTATGGCCAGACAAATAGCGCTTCAAGAAATCGCAATTCAGCAGTGGGTGGAAACTGAAAATTGGGAGGGATCCAGTACTCTCTCGCAAAACAGAGACATCATTTACAACATCATATTTTATGTTGTAAATCCGAGTCTCTATCCACTTACGCTGACAACAATTTGCGGCAGTATTTGGTCCTATACTTTTAATATCAACGATGAAATTTTTCTCGTTCCTGGCGAACGCTACCGCGTCCATACAGAGATTACTTTGTCCCAAGAACAAGCGAACGCTGGGATCGCAGATAATCTTGTGGTTTGGGTTGTTTATCGAGATGTTTTCAAAAAACAGAAATCGCAATTTTTGGGAAAGTTCTGTAGTTTCCAAGGTTCTATGGTGGGCTTCTCGACGTATAGAGGAGCACTGCCCCAACTGCTCAAAGCCGAGGAAGAAGACGAAGATGAGCAAGAATTGCCAAATTAGGACACAGCCCCGATTTGCGCCTGCCTTGACGGCCGAGCGGCCTTTCGCATAAAGTCAAACGCTTCCATGCGCATACGAATGGCCTGCTTTTCGCCCCTGTTTTGCTGCACTGGGACGGCGTGTTGAGATCGCCTCATGCCGCGAACCCTATCGACCTATCTCTTCGTGAAACGCAGACTGACCACGGCCCTGGTGGCGGAGATCGCGCGCTACCGCGTGGAAGCGGTGGAATTATTTTGCGCGCGCCCGCACTTCGACTACCGCTCCCCTGAAGTTGCCCGCGAACTCGCCGCCGCGCTGCAGGATTGCAGTCTCGCGGTTCACTCCATACACGCACCATCGAGCCGCGACTTCTCTCCCACCCGCGACAGTGCCGCCCCGCTATCCATCTGCGACCTGGAACGCTCGCGGCGTCTCGAAGCCGTAGACGAAATCAAGCGCGCGCTTGATCTGGCCGAGCTGCTTCCATTCCGTTTGCTCGTTCAGCATCTGGGCAGTTCGCGCGACGATGCGGACCCGCGCCGCTTCGACGCCGCCTTCAATTCGCTCGAACACCTCAATCTCTTTGCCAAGCAGCGCGGCGTCACCATCGCGCTCGAAAATACCCCCGGGGAATTGGCCACACCCGCGAATCTTACCCAGTTCATCGCCGATACCCGCCTCACCGATCTGCGTTTATGTTTTGATGCCGGGCATGCGCATCTCGCCGGCGGTGTGCTGCCGGGTTTTGCAACCATGCGCGATCTCGTCGTCTCCGCCCATATTCACGATAATCATGGCGAAAAAGACGAACACCTCGTCCCCTACGAGGGCACCATTGACTGGAGGGCTGCGCTCGCCGCGCTGGTTCCCGCGCCTGGCGCGCCAACCGATGTGCCCACCGCAAGGCGGGCAGGCCACGTTCTTTCGCGCGACATTCCGCTCGTGCTGGAGCTGAAAGAACAACCGGCGTATGCCGACCCGGCGCCCCCGTCGCTGGCGCTCGACGCCGTGCGGAGCACTTTCGATAAAATCGAGAGCGAACTCGAAGCTCTGGTGCGAGACTGACGCAATCGCTAGCGCGATTACGCAACGCCAGGGCCTGACACACGATTGTTTAATACGCGACGGCCTAAATAATTTTCTGCTGCGGTCGTATAGCTGGCCTGCAAAATCGCGGGCCGCAATGTAGCCCGCAAGGTCAAAGGACGAGGGGCATCGGCGGCTGGCGTGGCGCGCTCTACCGCGGCGCATCGCAGAAAATTTGCAGCCCACAAATCCATCCGCCTCACACACGAACGGAGATGTCAACGCATGGACGTTGTGACCATCGAACAGGCCGGACAGCACGTGGGAGAGGAAGTCACCGTGCAAGGATGGCTCTATAATCTGCGCGAATCGGGAAAGTTGCTCTTCCCCATCTTTCGCGACGGCACGGGACTTCTGCAGGGCGTGGTCTCGCAGAAGGAACAGCCCGACGCATTCGACGCGCTGCACGGCTTGGGACAGGAATCGAGCGTCATCGTCACGGGCCAAATTCGCCCTGAGTCCCGCGCTCCCGGTGGCTACGAGATGGGAGTTTCGCATGTGGAAGTGATTGGCCGCGTCGCGGAATCCACTCCCTATCCAATCCAACTGAAAGAGCATGGCGTCGATTTTCTCCTTGATCGGCGCCATTTATGGGTGCGCACCCCGCGCCAGGCGTCTATCTTGCGCATTCGCGCGGAAGCCATCCGCGCTGGCCGCGAATTCATGGATAGCCAGGGTTACATCCTCACCGACGCGCCCATCTTTACGCCTGCCGCGTGTGAAGGCACTACCACGCTGTTCGAGGTGCAATACGTCGACGAGCAGAAAGCCTTTCTCACGCAGTCCGGGCAGCTCTATAGCGAAGCCATGGCCGCGGCGCTTGGCAAAGTCTATTGTTTCGGGCCTACTTTTCGCGCGGAAAAATCCAAAACGCGGCGCCACCTCACCGAATTCTGGATGCTCGAGCCCGAAGCTTCTTACGCGCACCTCGAAGACATGATGGTTCTCAGCGAAGGCTTGGTCGGCCACATCGTGCAATCGGTCGTGCGCAATCGCCGCCGCGAGCTTGAAACCATCAAGCGCGATGTCGCGCGCCTCGAAGCCGTCAAGCCTCCTTTCCCGCGTATCACCTATGATGAAGCGATCGCCATCTTGCAAAAAAACGGCAACCCCACGCAGTGGGGCGATGACTTCGGAGGCGACGAGGAAACCATCCTCTCCAGCCAGTTTGATCGGCCCGTGATCATCCATCGTCAGCCCGCCGCGATGAAGGCGTTTTACATGGAGCCGGACCCCGTGCGGCCGGATCTCGCGCTCGGGTTCGACATGCTTGCCTCGGACGGTTACGGCGAGATTGTCGGCGGCGGAGAGCGCATCTCGAGCTACGACTTGCTTTTGAAACGGTTGCGCGAACACCATCTCCCCGAGGAGGCCTTCGAGTGGTATTTGGACCTTCGCCGCTATGGCAGCGTCCCCCACGCCGGATTTGGCATGGGTCTGGAACGTGTGGTGGCCTGGATTTGTGGAACTGAGCACATCCGTGAGGTCATACCCTTTCCTCGCATGATTTATCGCGTGTATCCTTAGCCGTTCCTGAGCGGCGCGCGCCGAACCCCGCACAGTGGACGCCCGGCGCTGAACGCCCGGCGACGACGGATGCTGCTGAAGACTGAGCGAACCCTGCACGGCGGACGCGCGACCGCGCCCAGGTGCGGATGCCAGGCACGTGCCGGTCACGTGAAGCAACCTCGGGCAGCGAACCGCGCTGGGAACTTGCGCGCAACAGAAACTGCACGTCAGGAAAACCAGGACGCAGCAAACCAATGGCCCAGAAAATTCGCATCATCGGAGTTCCCATGGACCTCGGCCAAAGCCGCCGTGGCGTCGACATGGGTCCCTCCGCGTTGCGTGTGGCGGGCCTGCATTCGCGCCTCAAAGAGCTTGGCCATCACGTCGAAGACAGTGGCAACGTGTCCGTCAGGCAGGCGGAGGAACAGCCTTACGGAGAAAAAAGTGCCAAATATCTCAATGAAATTGCCGAAACCTGCCGCGGCCTGGCCGATGCCACCGAACGCTCGCTCGCCGAGGGGTCTGTGCCGTTGGTGTTGGGCGGTGATCATTCACTCGCCGTGGGTTCTGTTTCGGGTGTGTCGCATTTCTTTAGCCAGCGATCGAAAAAAGCCGGCTTGTTGTGGCTGGACGCACATGGCGACATGAATACGCCCGACTCCTCGCCCTCCGGAAATGTGCACGGCATGCCGCTGGCGGCGCTGCTCGGCTATGGAGCGCCGGCACTTGTGGAACTGTTCGGCTACAAACCGAAGGTCGAATCACGCAACGTTTGTTTGGTCGGCGTGCGTGAACTCGATGCGCGCGAACGGCGGCTGGTGAAGGATTCCGGCGTGCACGCCTTTACCATGCGAGACATCGACGAACGCGGTATGCGCGACGTCATGAGTGAGGCCCTGCGCTTCGTCACCGACGACACCGACGGCATGGCCGTCAGTTTGGATATGGATTTTGTCGATCCCAGCGACGCTCCCGGCGTGGGGACCCCCATTCGCGGCGGCGTCACGTACCGCGAGGGGCATCTCGCCATGGAAATGATTGCCGATAGCGATGCCATGGTGTCCCTGGAAATTGTCGAAATTAATCCGGTGATCGACGAGCGCAACAAGACCGCTTCGCTCGCCGTGGAGATGATCCTGTCCGCGCTCGGCAAGAAAATTCTTTAGCCCATACTATTCATGAACGCTGGCACCCTGACGAAAAACGGGCTCTTGCTATGACCATTGAAAAAAAAAGGCTGCGTGTCGCCGTGATCTTTGGCGGGCGCTCGGGCGAGCACGAGGTTTCGCTCGCTTCGGCCGCTTCGGTGATCCGTGCGCTCGATCCGGGGAAATACGACGCGGTGCCCGTCGGCATCACCAAGCAGGGCCGCTGGCTCGCCGGCACGTCCGCGCAGAAAATGCTGCCGGAAGTGTTGCAAGCGGGCCGTAACGTGATGCTCAATGCCGACCCGAGCGTCGCGGCGCTGGTTCCCGCCGACGGTTCGCCATCCGCATCACTCCACGTCGACGTGGTCTTCCCCGTGTTGCACGGCACCTATGGCGAAGATGGCACCGTGCAGGGGCTGCTCGATCTCGCCGGCCTGCCCTTTGTCGGCTCGGGCGTGCTGGGCTCCGCTGTCGGCATGGATAAGGACATGCAAAAGCGCTTGTTCCTGCAGGCTGGCCTGCCTGTCGGAGATTTCACCGCCGTCTTGCGTTCGCAGTGGGAACGCGAACGTGCCCGCGTCCTGCGGCAGATTCACAAAAAATTTCGCTTTCCGATTTTCGTAAAACCCGCAACGCTGGGGTCGTCGGTGGGTATGACCAAGGTGCACAACCGCGCCGAGTTGCCCGCCGCACTCGATTTCGCCGCCGAATTCGCACAAAAGCTGGTTATCGAGCGGGGCATCGACGGGCGCGAAATTGAAGTCGCCGTCCTGGGTAACGATGAGCCGCAAGCGTCCGTCCCGGGCGAAATTATTCCCCACCGCGAATTTTACGATTACGCCGCGAAATATCTGGAACAGGGAACCAAGCTCGAGATTCCCGCCCGGCTCACCGGCGCGCAAGTGCGCCGCTTCCAGGACTACGCCGTGCGCGCCTTTCGCAGCCTCGAGTGCCGCGGCATGGCTCGCGTGGACTTTTTTCTCGAACGCAAAACCGGCCGCGTCTACCTCAACGAGCTCAACACCATTCCCGGCTTCACTTCCATCAGCATGTATCCCAAGCTTTGGGAAGCCTCAGGCGTTCCGTATCCCCAGCTGATCGCGCGTCTGATCGACTTGGCCCTCGCCGATCACCGCGAAAAGCAGCGCACCAAGTACTCCATCGAGTTGCCGGCGGGCGCCGCGGGCGCACTCGAAGGATAAAATGCGGGTTTCCAAACCGGTATGTTCCGCAGCCGACCGGCACGAACGACCACGACAAGAACGAATCAGAACGACGATGAAAGAACGAGACTCGTGTGCTTCCGGGCGCTGGCCCGTCCCATTACAACTGGAATTCAACCGCAAGATTCGCTGCAGGTCTTTCCCCTCATCCCCTCAACACCCTCTTTCGCGATAATAGGCACCATAATGAGGGCGCCCACGGGATCGGCCCACCACCACCCAAAACCCACGTTCAGCAGCAGGCCTGCCAGCAGAATACCGGATAGATAAACGCAAAAGTCGGTCTGCCTCGCGTCGGCCGTCATTGCCGCGCTGCCCAGTGCAGTTCCCACTCTTTTTTTTGCGCGAGAAAGAACCGGCATCACCACGAGTGACGCGCAGGCCAGAATGATTCCCGGAATACTGTGCTGCGGCGCTTTTTTCCCGATAAGGTCGGAAAGCGATTCATAACCAAGGTAAAGCGCGAGCGCCATGAAACATATACCGACAATTCGCAGGCTGATTCTTTCGTTCCTCTCCCGGCTGCGCTCGTCGGCATCCACGTTCATGCGCCAGAGTAATGTTGCTCCCGAGGCGACCTCGATGAAGCTGTCGATTCCAAAGCCGATCAAGGAAATACTTCCGGCAATAGCTCCGGCCACAACGGCGAGTAATCCTTCGACGCTATTCCACGCAATGGTGAAATATTCCAGACGCTTTCCGCGCTGCGCGCCGGCTTCCCGGCTGCTGATTGCTGGAGACATATGTGCAGGATACCAACTTCCCGGGAACGACTCCCGGTCCTCATCGCGTTGTTTGCCCGGTCGAGCGATTTCCTTTTTGTTGTGCATCGTTTCGAGAAGCGATCCGTTTACTTGGGATGGTCCACGGCCTTAAAGATTTGCTGCTCAAAAACGCGGGGTTGCGGGCATTTACTTACACGTGGCGATTCTGCTAGGGTTCTTTGCGCTGCCGATCGGCGCGTGCATGGTGCCGTTCGAGCGGTAACTTTAGCGGCGCCGCCACGGCACCGACGGTCGAGACGCGGGAGCGAAGTTGGTCAGTCTGCTGGAAGAAGCAGCCGAAGAACCGCAATCGAAACGGCTGCGCTATGCGGTGAGCGCCGTCGCCCTCCTGCTGATTCTTGGGTTCTGGACCTGGCGTTCGCTGCGATTTGTGAGCGAAGAACACACTGTCGACCACTTCATGGACGCGGTGACCGCCGGAAACTTTCAGCTCGCGTACCAAATCTGGAAGCCGCACCAGGGCAGCAGCTATGCCTTCCAGGATTTTCTCGCCGACTGGGGCGAAAAAGGCTATTACGGTCCGCTCAAAAGCTACCGGCGCGAAGCCGCTGCGGAGCCGCGTAACGGCGGAAGCGGCGTCATCGTTACCGTGGAGATCAGCGCATTCCATCCGTTTCCTGCGAATTCCGACCCGCAAAGCGCTCGCAACCGGGAAGTGAAGTTGTGGGTAGAGCGTAGCGACCAGTCGATCAGTTTTCCCCCTTAGGATTACGCCGCCCGTGCCGTCTGAAGTGTCTCTGGACGCTTTACGCCGCCAGGTGCCCGGGCGATACCTTGGCGGCAGCGGCGCGCACCACGACGTCACTCGCTGGGCAGCCGGCAATGTTGCTTTTACGCCGAAGTCTCCAAACATTTCGCTCATCTGAATCAATATCGATGCAGGACTGCTGCGCCACACCTTCAACATAGGTCTCGAATGGCGGCGAGCAGTTCGGCGGGCGCAACGGTTGCGGTGCCAAGTTTGCCAACCACCACGCCCGCAGCCAGATTGGCAAGAACAGCGGCTTCCGGCAACGCGATGCCGGCAGCCGCCGCCAGCGCGAGAACGGAGAGCACCGTATCGCCGGCACCGGTGACGTCGAAAACCTGCCTGCCGGCGGTGCCGCGCTCTACTCCGGGCAGTCCGACGCGCGCGTAATTCACTTCAAAACTGGTGGCGGGAATGTGCACGGCGCGAGGAGTGCGCTCCTCAAACAAACTCATGCCGTCTTCTCCCAAGGTAATCACGATCGCGGCACACCCAAAATGCGCCAGCAAGGCGCGGCCTGCTTCCTCGATGGATGGGCCGTCGTGGAGCTGCCGCGTGACGAAAAAACCAGCTTCCTTCTTGTTGCATATAATCGCGGTGGCTCCGCGATAGGCAAACAGACGCGTGGTTTTCGGCTTTACCAGGGCGGGCACGCCGCGGCGGCGGCATTCCTCGAGGACGCGCTCGGCCAAGTCGTCGGTGACCACGCCTTTGTCGTAATCGGAAACCACGAGCGCATCGAGTTGCGGCAAGCTCGCCTTGATGGCGCGAATGAGGGTCTGCTCGAGAGCGTGTGCCAGCGGCGCGCGTTGTTCGCGATCGACGCGCACCACCTGCTGATGCCGCGCGATGATGCGCGTCTTGGTGGTCGTGACGCGTTTCGAGTCGGCAATCACGCCCTTGACCGGCATGCCGAGCGCGGCGAGGCAGCGGCGGAGATCGCGGGCAGCTTCATCGGCGCCGGTGGCGCCGAACGGCGTGACCTTGGCGCCCAGAGCCGCGAGATTCGCGGCCACGTTCCCGGCGCCGCCCAGGCAGGAGGTCTCCGAAACAAAATCCACCACCGGAACCGCCGCTTCAGGGGAGAGGCGCGTGGCGGAGCCCCAGACGTAGCGATCGAGCATCAAATCGCCGGCAACGCCGATGCGCTTGCCACGAAGGCGGCCCACAAGTTTTGCGAGGTTGCGCGCGTCCGTCATTGGTGTGCACGCCGGAAATTCATGCGGCGACAGCGGCACGCATGGTGAGTGGCGAGGGAACGGATAATTTCGACAGCATCGCGTGGTGGAAGTGCGCCGAAGCGCGAGGTCATGATTCGGGACGCGCTTCGTCCTTGAGCATGACGGGAAAGCCATCGCGGATGGGATAGACAATCCGGCAGGTGGGGCAACGTAGTCCTTGCTCGTCATCGGTGAGTTTGACGGGCGTTTTGCATACGGGGCAAACAAGCATATCGAGCAATTCCTGGCTAATGGGCACGGTAACCTCCTGCGAAGGTTGAATATATCTCGGAACGAGTTTGTGGGAATCGATTTCCGAGTAGGGGGTACCCCCCCCCCCGGTAAATTTGTAACGATATCAAACCACTGGAGTTGCGGACGATGTCATTGTATCGATATGAAAACAAAGGGCATGCGTCCATCATAATAATGCCTTATTGGGCCCTACTGGGCCGTAACGAGCCATACACTGGAATGGGCGGCGTGATCGGAAGCGCGATTGGGCGAGGAGACCAGGGGGCTTGCTACGAAGGCTATACAGCGCGAAATGTTTCGCGACCGTCACAAACAATGATAGCACATATGGTATTATTTGTCAATATTACCAGTAAGTTACCAGATGGTGATGGGTTCTCCAGCCACAAGTGCGCCCCTGCTTCGAATACCCCGGCGGTCACCTGCGCCCCGGCGTCAAGGGGTTGATTCCGCCTGAGGCTTCACCTGGCACGCACGCGGTGTTGGGGTCTGGGTAGCCCAAAATTTTTGTTGGCTGTGCCGCGCGGCGTGATCAAACTGTTACGGCAAAGGCATAGTTGGGGGCATAACCCGCCAAGCCGGTGACGGAGGCGATCGGCGCGTTCCATATTGAAAGTGTCTCGACATGGCCAAATTCGTCAGAGACAGAATGACGCCGCTTCCCGAATGACGACCGCACAGAATGACACCCCTGCCCAGAACGGCGCCGCAGCCGGTAATTTCGGTTCAGTCGGGTATCCGGCAGCGGTTTCAAACACGAATGGCGCTGATCACGCGGGGAATGCCTGCAAGATCATTCACGATGCGGAGATCATCCCAGCGCAGCTGACTGAAGCCGAAAGTCGGCGCGGCACCGGGTGCGGCACCGGGCGACGCTTCCGGCGGTAAAAACATCGCACGCACACGTTCCGCCGAATCATATCCAAGCTCGAGAACCAGCACGCCGCCGGGGCGCAGCGCAGCGCCTGCCTGCGCGATAAGCCGCGGGTACAATTCAATGCCCGTCGGGCCGCCAAAAAGCGCTGCGTGCGGTTCGTGCTCGCGCACGTCCACTGCGAGCGTGTGCGCCTCATTCCGCGCGACGTAGGGAGGATTGCTCACGATCAAATCGAATCGAGGCCGCGCCCGGTTGTGGTTCGTGCTCCATTCCTGATTTTTGCTCGCAGCCGGCCAGGCGTCGCAAGCGCCCTGGAGCAAGTCGGCCTGCAGCAACTGCACACGATCCGAGACGCCATGCCGAGCGATATTGCGCCGCGCAACTTCAAGCGCCGCCGGTGAAATATCGGTGGCGATAATCTGTGCCAGCGGCAATTCCTTCGCCAGCGCCACCGCCATGCACCCCGAACCGGTACCTACATCGGCGATCGCCATCCGGGCGCTCACTCTCACAGGCAGGGCACGAGGCACCGCGTCCGTAACTCCCCCAGCGACGCCACTGTGGCTGTTCGGGAAGTCCAGCCCCATCGCCCCGCATGCACCGAGGCGCGCGAGCGCGACTTCTATTACATGCTCTGTCTCTGGCCGAGGGATCAGCACGCTCGGCGTAACCTCGAACTCGAGCCCCCAAAACTCCTGCCGGCCGGTAATGTATTGCGCTGGTTCGCCAGTGGTGCGGCGCGCGAGGCATCGCTCGTAGGCCTGCTGCTCGCTCGCAGTCAGCACGTACTCGGGATACGCGTACAGCCACACGCGATCGCGCCCCACCGCATGCCGCAAGAGTAGTTCGGCGGACAGCGCTGCTGAAGGCACGCTCGCCGCCTCGAGCAACCGCACGCCAAGCGCCAGCGCCGCGCGCGCATCGACTCCACGCGGCATGGTCATTGCGGCCTGCGTGTTGGCAGCCACGATCACGCCTCCACCAGCTCCTGCTTGAGCCGTTCGGATTCATAATGCGTCACCAGCGCGTCCACCATCGGAGCCATCCTGCCGTCCATCACGTCGGTTAGCTGGTGCAGCGTGAGGCCGATGCGATGATCGCTCACGCGATTCTGCGGAAAATTGTAGGTGCGGATTTTCTCCGAGCGATCGCCGGTCTTGATTTGCCCGCGCCGTTCGGCGGCGATCAAATCATGCTGTTTTTGCTGCTCCATCTCGTAGAGGCGCGCCCGCAGGACGCGCATGGCCTTGGCGCGGTTCTTGATCTGCGATTTCTCGTCCTGTTGCGATACCACAAGCCCACTCGGCAGATGCGTGATGCGCACCGCCGAATAGGTCGTGTTCACTGACTGGCCGCCTGGCCCCGACGAGCAAAACGTATCGATGCGCAAATCCTTAGCCTCGATTTTGATGTCGATTTCATCGGCTTCGGGCAGCACCGCTACCGTCGCAGCCGAAGTGTGAATGCGCCCCTGCTGTTCGGTGGCCGGTACGCGCTGCACGCGATGCACCCCACTTTCGTACTTCAGCTTGGAATAAACTTTATCGCCCTGAATCGCGGCCACAATGTCCTTGACGCCTCCAAGGGAAGACGGCGAGCTTTCCAGCACCTCGACGCGCCAGCCTTGCGCTTCCGCATACCGGGAGTACATCCGAAACAGTTCCGCGGCAAACAAAGCCGCTTCGTCGCCTCCGGTGCCGGCGCGAATTTCGAGCAAAACGTTCTTGTCGTCCATGGGATCTCGCGGCAGCAACAGCCGTTTCAGCTCACGCTCCACAGTTTCCTTGCGCTCGGTTAGCTGCCGGTCTTCTTCGTGCGCGAGCTGCATAATTTCCGCATCTTCGCTGTCCACGAGCATCTGTTTGGTCTCGCGCAACCCTTGCTCGATCCGTTTCCACTCACGATATTTCCCCACCATTTGCGCGAGCTCGGCATGGGTGCGCGCCAGTTTCTGATAGCGAGCCGAGTCTCCCAGCACCTCCGGCGAGGAGATCTGTGCCGTCAGTTCCTCGTATCGGGTTTCAATATTTTCCAGTTTCTCGAATAAAGTCGCCATGGATGCACCTGTAAGAGAATGTGAGGAGCTTGGCTACCGGGTACAAATGAGACAGAAGCTGCGAAGCAAAGCGAGCGACGCAGGCATATTGGACGAGCGCTTGCCAGCGCGGAAGGGGAAGCTAATAAAAAGGGGAAAACATCTCCATAACCAACTTTACATTAGTGCCAAATCGCGTGCCTGTCAAACGTCAGGATCGAGCGGATAGCGAGGCTATGCCGGATGTATCACCTGCCCTGACCGGAAGGTTGTGAAGCCTGCTGGGCCGGAGAAGCGTCTGGGCTGAACGAAACGTGCGGATGGCTTGCGAATACGCCCGGCCACCCGCCATGATCGCCTATCGCTATTGCTGTCCGCATTAATCGACCTCGGATAACTTCTCGGATAAATTCTCGGATAAATTGATGCGCGACGCACCGATTGTTGAGCATGCGCCGAATGGCGCCCGCCTGCCCGACAAGGCCGTATCCCAGTGTTGGTCCCCATCGCCGAGCTACTGAAAAGCTGTTCGAAAAGGAACAGCATTCTTTGTTCCGCGATGTCAGGATCCATGTTGCCTACAACACCCGTCGCGGCAGCTTGCCGCTCTAGACCGCGACATCGGTGCACGATACGGCGGCAGGTAATGCACGACCATGACACACCGATCCACACACACGGATAAACCGGCAACGCTAAAGGCGGACACAGCCATGCCTAAAAAGAAAACGACTAAAGAATCCGATAAAGCATTGCTCGGCAGGATCACTCGAGAAATGGCCAAACCACGTGTAGCGGAATCTGCGCAGGCTGAAGGTCGCAACCGTTACAGGCTCGCGCACGCAAAACAACTAAAAGCAGAACTTACGACGCCCGACAATACGGGTAAGGACGGCTAGCACTCTACACGAGGCTCAGTCGCCAAACGCAGGCGCGCGGCGTCGCAATCTAAGCGCCTGTCCACCATGAATAGACGAGCCACCGATCGCAGTTTAACGGCTCGCGCTCACCCGTCAGAACACTCGTGGCTTGAATCCACGCGGAGGATCACATGATTTACGGATACGACGTCTTCAGAACGCTCCAGGGCGGCAGCCCCATCTGGCTAGGCACAGTTTCTAATCTGGCTGACGCCACAAAGTACATTCCCATTTCGTCGCTGGGCTCAACCGATCATTATTTCTCTCGCGACGCAGGCACCGGCCAAATCGCCAACATTTTGGGCGTCCCCATAGCTCAGTGAGCATCTTGCCGCGCCAATGCGTCAACCGGTCAGCTTTGAAGTCGCCAACGATCGCGTCGTGAACCATGCTCGGTAAACAGGCAAGGCAATCGCGGTGTCCCTGCGTAGCCTCTCTCGTTTCGAGAAGCCCACACTGACTCGGGCAGGCGCCTGGCGCCTCACGGAACGCACTAAACTGCATCATCGCCGGCGAATCGAAACCAGCCGCGCATTCGCCATTGCGATTCTGGGAGCTGGATGTCTTTAGACGATTAATTCTGGCCGTCGAAGACGTCGCGGCACTCGTAACCGAGGAGAGTTACCGACGTTTATCCTGCCCCGCGTGCTCCCGACACAACTGCGTCCATTTCCGGTTCGTAAAACCGATAGTTATCGCGCCCGTTGGCCTTTACCCAGTACATCGCGCGATCCGCATTCTTGATCAGGGTTTCAGCATCCTCTCCATCGTCCGGGTAGGTGCTCAAACCGATGCTCGCGCTGACCATGAGATTGTGCCCATCCACTTGGTGCGCCAGCGGCAACGCAGCCAAAATCTTCTTGGCGCCGGTGGCCGCGTCCAGTAGCTGCGACATTTCTGAAAGCAGCACCACAAATTCATCTCCGCCCAGACGCCCCACCGTGTCGGAATCCCGCACGCAGGCCGACAGGCGCGCAGCAACCGATTGGAGCAGTTTGTCACCCGTGGCATGACCGAAGGAATCGTTGATGTGTTTGAATCCATCCAGATCCAAAAAAAGAACAGCGATTTTGTGCCGATTGCGATGAGCCAGCGTAATGGCCTGGCTGAGCCGGTCGATCAGCAACAGCCGGTTGGGCAGGTCCGTCAGCGCGTCGTGCTGGGCCAAGTGCGACATCTGCGCGGCAACCGCCCGGGCCGTGCTCACGTCGTGAAAGACAATCACCGCACCGGTAACTTGTTCGTTCCGGTCGTGAATCGGCGCTGCGGAGTCTTCAATGGCGGTTTCATATCCATCGCGCCGGACCAGGATACAGTTTGCCGTCAGCCCCACGGCTTCGTTTCGCTGTACGGCTAAATCCAGCGGGTTTCGCACGGGCTCGCGCGTAACGCCGTCAACGATCCGGAAGATCCGACCGATAGGCAGGCCGCAGGCCTCGTCCCGGGTCCAGCCTGTCAACTTTTCAGCCACAAGGTTCAGATAGGTGACGTGGCCACTCGTATCCATACTGAGTACGGCATCGCCAATCGAATTCAGCGTAACCGAGGCACGTTCCTTCTCCGTGAATGATATCTCTTCCGCCTTTTTGCGTTCCGCCATGTTCCGTATGGCCCGCCGGAATGCGTATGCGTCAATATGGCTTTCGAGCAAATAGTCCATCGCCCCGTGCCGCAAGGCCGCAGTACACAGCTCTTCCTCTTCGTCGCCACCCATCACCAGGATGGGTACGTCCGGCGCCGCCTGCACCAGCTTTTCAAGCGTGCCGATACCCTTGCTGTCGCCCAAGGACATCTTAACGAAGACCGCCCACATCGTTTTTTCGCGCAATGGTTCCGCACTCTGCGCGAGAGTCTGCACCCATTCACCGTGGAACGGCCCGTCACTGGAATTCCGCAGCGCTTCCTGAAACGCTTGGGCGTGAACCGGGCTCGTGTCGATCAGAAGCAGGTTCCGTATAGCGTCCATGGATAGATCGCCCCCGCAATCACTATGGACGCATACGGGAATCGCAGACTGTTCAAATCGGGACAGTTGTCCATTTCAGCACTGCGGGACGCGGAACTACCCGATTAATATCGGATATGGTACCTGTCCTGTAGGGCAAAGACCCAATTCGGGAATCGCGACTTGTTCGCAGAGCTGCGGGAACATTAGTACGCGGTTAGAGAATTACACGCCTGAGCTCATAGTGACGTTGTCGCAGCGGCTTGAAGCGGAAATCGTGATCGGTAAGAGCACTGCGCGAGACATACGGTTGCTTTTGGCAGGATGGGAACCGAATAAGACAAGGGTGGCGCCGCGGCCAATTTGGCGCGAACTGGCTTCATCAGGCGCCAGCGCTATACTACGATACCGCTGGCCGGTGGAGCGTGGGCTCGCGCGCACCCTGCGGGCAAAACTCAATGGGCCAAACCCTTAGAACCAGATGAGCGGAACCTGATGGGCGAAACCGTACCGCCACCGACAGAACCTGCTTCTCTGCCGCAGCGCGCCACCTCGGCGGCTCCGAGCACCGGGATGCTATACGGCTTCTGGTATCCGGCGGCGCTTTCGCGCGACCTGCGTGCGGGTGCGCTGCGTGCCACCACGCTGCTCGAATTGCCGCTCGCGATTGGCCGCGACGCCGCGGGGCGCGCGTTCGCACTAGCCGATCTCTGCCCGCACCGCGCCATGCCACTGTCGTTCGGGCGCATCGACGGCAACACCGTCGAGTGCTGTTATCACGGATGGAAATTTGAGGCGCATGGCGGCCAGTGCCGCGCCATTCCATCGCTCGCGTCCGATGCCAATGTGAAGATCGAACGCATTTTTGCGAAGGGCTATCCCTGCGCCGAACGCGATGGCTACGTCTGGGTCTACCTGCCCGATCCCGAATCACGCCATGCCGAGCCGCCGCCTGTGCCCGAGCTCCCTGTTTTTAGCCCGCACTACCGCACCACGCACGTTGCCGTGGAATTTCCCTCGGACGTCGATCAAGGCGTGCTCGGCCTGCTTGACCCGGCGCACGGTCCCTACGTACACCAGTCGTGGTACTGGCGGTCGTCGCGCAACTTGCGCGACAAACAGAAAACGTTTGAGCCCATTCCCAACGGTTTTCGCATGATCCCGCATGCGCCGTCGGCCAACTCGGCCGCTTACAAATTGCTCGGCGTCTATGGCCAGCCCGTTACCACTACCATCGATTTCGAGTTGCCCAACCAGCGCACCGAAATTATTCGCTGTGGCCAGCTGTGGTTCACCAATCGCACCGTGGTTACGCCGGTTCGCCGCGATTTTTGCCGCCTCGATTTTTGTGCGGCGTGGAACCTGTTTCGCTGGGTCCCCTTCGTTACGCCGATTTTTAATCTATTCGCGCGCAGGTTTATCGCCCAGGATCAGCGCAACATGCAGCGCCAGGCCGTCGGCCTGCGTCAGAATCCGCCCGGCGGCCCGCCGATGATGCTTGTTGGCGATGCCGACCGGCAGGCGCGCTGGTATTTTGATTTGAAGGAAGCGTTGCTGCACTCGCGGCGCACCGGTGAACCCCTGGTGCATCCGCTATCGGGGCCCGTCACGCTGCGCTGGCGATCGTGAATGCTAAACCGGAGCCTGCTTGGTCTCGCCGGCAGCTGCGGCTGCCGTAGAAGCGGAGGAAGTGGCAGGAACCGGCGGCAGCGGCTCGTCCGAGGAGCGCGCGTCAGCCGGACGGCTGGGCCGACCACCAGCCCGATCATCGACGCGCCCGTCTGGCCGCCCGTCTGCCCGCCCGTCTGGAAGATTGAACGCTCGATCGACCAGGCAAAGCACCACGCCAAGGGCCCCGCCCTCAACCGGCACCTGCCAGAAACCCGCGTGCCGCAACGCGTCGGGAGCCGCCAGCAGCGCACTCAGAAAGAAAGCGATGGTGCCATTCAAAGGGCCATTCCAGTTGATCCACGCATCATTCGCTTCGGTCAGCAGCAGGATCAACGCGAATCCCACAGCCGCGCCGGCGACGAGCCACAGCGCCACGGCGTGCGTTCTCCGCCAGTGCATCAATCTGCGCAGCAGGAAAGCAAACAGCAGCGCATCCACGGCGCCAAAAACCAATGCAAAAAAATATGTTGTGAGCAGCAGCGAGGCTCGTGCCGGCTGTCCAGCCATTACCGCGATCAGCCAGGCCAGCAGCGAAACGATGAAGCATCCAATCACCCACGCCGCGAGGTAATACGCGAGGGTTCCGTGCCGCGTCATATGCGGCGCTCGATATTGGGAAACTCCTGCCAGACCTTGATGCCGCAGAAATGCGATCCCTCGGTACAGATGGGACTGGCGATGCCGGCGCGCACGTAGCATGGCGGCCCGATGTAGCGCGCCAGTTGCGGCAGCGCTGCACGTACTTGCGCGACTTCTTCCATCGAGGCCTGGTAAATCTCCTCTTGCGCGTTGAAACAGGTGCGCATGGTCCACTTATGCAGCAGGTGCAGCAACGATCCGGACTCGACCAGGCGAATGGCTTTGGCATTGGGCAAGAGATAAAGCGCGAACTCGCGCGGCACGCCGCGATCGAGCAACTCGTTTTTCGCCGCCCAGGCATCGGACATGGCGCGCTCATAAACTTCGCGGGCGCGCGGATTTCCCTTGATCAGCATAGGTGTAATGAAGTCGGGCGCCCGTGTATCGGTCAGCACCAGCAGCGGACGCGAGCCGGGCACCATGCGATGGCGCTGGTCCTGGCTATCGGCGGTATGGCTGATTCTTTTGGCGAAGGTGAAATTCGCGTGCTGCAGCGGCCGCATCAGCGGCGCATGGACGCCCACGTTGAGAACTTCCAGGCGATAAGGATTGCGCGCGGGGTTGAGCATGCGATCGAGCGCTTCGGTGTCGGGACATACATTTTCGGTGAGGCCCACGACCGCGCGGTACGCTTCCCCCAGGACGCGCACCGCGTGGGCGGGATAGTCGAGCAGAAGAGAAGTATGGCTGCCAAGTCTCGCGTCGAATTCAGCAGCCTGCGCCGCTGCATCGTCCCGCTCGGTCTGCCATTCGGG
Source organism: uncultured Acidobacteriota bacterium (assembly GCA_963828935.1). GTDB lineage: Bacteria > Acidobacteriota > Terriglobia > Acidiferrales > UBA7541 > Palsa-189. Next base: position 395,358 of record CAWHGP010000003.1, read on the forward strand.
AGGATCCTCGAGCGGTTCGGCGGCAAAGCGGTCGAAAAATTGGGCATCCACCTCGCGAACGCGCGCCACCATTTCGCCTATCACGATGCGCGCTTCGGTAGGCGTATCGGAGGCCGCCTGCATCCGCCACAGACGGTGGAGTACGATGCCGGAAAGCGTGTGCACCATGGTCGTCGCCGCGGCAACCGGCAAAACGTAACGAGCCACTTCTATGGCGCGCTTTTCGGCCTGCCGCGAGACTTTTTCCGCGCGGCGCGGATGCGACATCGCTCCCAAATGCCAGATATCCGCGAGAATGCGGTGCGCATCGTTCTCGAGCAGCGCGGTCAACTCGCGATACGCGTCCCAGGCGCGGGCCACGGCTCGCTCGAAGATTTGCCGTTCCTGGGCTCCAAAATGACCGCCGGTGGGAGGAATATACGCTTGCGCGCGATCGAGGCGCACGTACCGCTGGCTTTGCTGCTCGGAATTGTAGAACGGATGGGCGTGCAGGAACGACCAGACGAATTGCCGGCTGATGTTCTCGAGCCCAAATTCAAAATGCGCGTGCTGGTAAACGGTGTGGTGGCCGGCGAAGAAAGTGGCCGCGCCAATGGTCATGCGCTGTTTGTCGGTAATTTCGGCAGCTGAGATCAGACGGGGCGCGTAACAGGTCCGCGCCGCGGCAATGGCGGAGTCAAACGGATGCGCAAACCAATTGCGCAGCGTGACACGCGACACCGCTGGCTCAACAAACGCGGCCATCGCCGCTCGGTTGTCCGGGTCCTGGGAACTGGATGGCGAAGGCGTGGCCATGCTCCGCGACGATTCTACACCGCCGAAGTCTCCGCGAGTAGCGCGGGGCTGGCCGCGAAACGAACCGCTACTTTTTGGCTTTTGCGACTTTCGCGGCTTCCACAGCCTCGGCAGCCTTCGCGTACTTACGATTGAACCGCTCGACGCGGCCGGCCGTATCGAGCAATTTCTGTTTGCCGGTAAAAAATGGGTGACAACTCGAGCAAATTTCGACTCTCACCAGGTTGCCTTTATGTGTGGACCGCGTCTTGAACGTGCTGCCGCACGCGCAATGTACGCTGACTTCATGATAGTCGGGATGAATGCCGGGTTTCATAGCCGCTCCTGTGCGCCAGCCGGTCTGCGTGGCAATCCCGCCGGGAGCGGGGCGTACAGCCGCGTCGCTAGGCTAGTGACAATCTTTCATGATACGCGCAACGGGCGCATTTTCCAAACGCGCGCTTTTCAGGTGCGCGAAGGTCCTGCAGTGACACGAATAATAATATGGCTCTCGCGTAATAATATGGCTCTCGGGCAAAACGACTTCGTTCATGACTCGACCATCATGGTGTGCTACTCGTGGCCGACAGCTCGCAACTTGCCACGTTAACGATGCTTCGCCGAACGTTTGCTTCTTGTCTGATGGGGGCCTGATTGGGCCGAGGTATAGTTACCAATGATGTATGTCGCGGTGGTGTCGGATCCTTCAGAAAGCGTGCCGGTGAAGGCCGCCGGTCGTCTTGACCTGCACTTGGACGTGAGAGCAATCGACCGCATCGAGGCCGCCCGAAAGCACGCCCCGCTCCGCGCCTTTCTCGCCAATGTGAACGCCAGCAACTCCATGTTTTCTACCATTGGCTGCAAGGTTTGGCGCACAACCGAGCCGGCCGGCGACAAGCCTTACGTCTTCGCTTCACGCATCGATCTGGTCTTCCTGCAAGAGGCTGCCAACTTCGGGCCGCAAGAGGCTGCCAACTTCGGGCGGGGACCGGCCCAGAATCTGGCGAACCGGCTGAGTCAGCTGCTCACACGCGAGGCCGCCGACGCACTGCGCGCGGAATTGCGTATCTCTCCGGTTGAATTTGCCGGAGAGGATCGCGGATTTTGCCTGCGAGTGATTCTCCACGCGCTCGGAGCAACGCCAGAGCAGGCCGAAGTACGGTGGGGACTAGGGTTGGCGCGGCTGCAACAGGCGCTGCTTTTCGTCGCCAGGGGATTGCGACACCAGACGGAAGCTGGCGAACACCAAAAAACGGACACAGCCGGGTAAGCCGAGCGCAGCTGTGAACATGGGGGCGCTCAGGTGACGAAGGCGCAGCCGACGCGCATCTGCCCGCTCTCGCTGCGTATCTGGTAGAGCCTTTTCAGGCTCACACGCAGGGGCGGCAGTATGGGCACGCGCAACAGGGCCGGAAATGTTGCGCCCAGCTCAGCGGCAACTTCGATCTCCAGCGCTAAACCTCCATATCCCAGGTCGAGAACTTTGGCGGTGCCCGCACGATTGTCGACAAGCTGTGCGTGCGCTCGCGTTCCCGCGAAAGAGACACGCTCCCATTTGCGCCGCTCGTTTCCCGCGAACGGCTGTCTCTTTATGTTTTCCTGTTCGATAGGAGGCGAGACCGGAGCGTCCCCAACTTCTCCCGCCAGGGCCGGCGATGCCGCAGGATAGGCCAAAGGCCGCTGCAGCGCAGCGCGGAGAGCGTTTTTCATTTCATATAAACGCTGGTCGGCGACGCGCACCAGAATCTCTCGCTGATCCCCATCGTTTGGATATACCGAGACACCATAATCGAGACCGAGCGTAACCGTCATTTGCATCGGCTCAATGGCCGCGGCAAAATTCGTGCGCAGTCTGCGCGCCAGGGTATCGGCCTGGTCGCTGTCCGATTGAACCAGAAGCAGGGCGAATTCATCTCCGCCGATGCGGAAGGCGTAATCGGAAATGCGCAATGACTTCCGCAAGGTGGTCGCAGCCATCTGCAGGAGGGCGTCTCCGCGCGGGTGGCCGTACAAATCATTCACTTCCTTGAAGCGGTGCAAGTCCAGAACCACGAGCGCCAGATGCTCGCTATAACGCAGTGCACGATTCAATTCTTTTTCAAACTGCTCTTCAAACAGACGGCGGTTGTAAAGTCCGGTCAGGGGATCGGTAGCGGCATTGATTTGAAGTTTCTTCAGCTCCGCATACTCCATAAGAATCGGCAGCCGCAGATCGCTGAGCGACGCTAGAACATCCACCATGGCCGTCTTCAGTGAGATGGGCTTGCCCAGACTCTCACTGAGCTGTCGCCGCCGTTCGAGAATTTGATCCCAATATTCCAGACTTGCCAATTCGGTCAAATCCAATTGGGCAACGGTTGCAAAGAACCGCTGGAGAAACTGGCCTCGAGGGGACCGGTCCAAATTCTCTAAAGTTTCAGCAAGCAATTCAAGAAACGGATCACTGGGGCTCGGGGTAGGCACGGTCGAACCAAAACTCCAGGCTGCGCCAAATTGGGCGATGAGGATAGAAATATTAAGTCAGACGAAAAAGAGCACGCGTGTGGCCGTCGGGGACGACGCCAAAAGTAACTGAAATTGACGGCGAAGAACAGTAGAAAGTTGCGTAACCCGAAGTCTTTGACGCGGGTTGGGCTCATAAAACAGAGAATCGTCTGATCGCACAGGAAAATATTTTCCCATGCCTTTGCTTTGATGGTTACCTGATACCACCATATGGCACCTGGCCAGATCAGCGAAGGCCTGAGCTACCGCCTCAGGAGCCGCCTCAAAGGAGCGATGAGGCATTCGCTCAGCGAATGGGAACTTTTTTGCCATCCGTTGCTAGTACTTTAATACTAGTACTTATTTTCTCCCGCTCATGCGCATTAGCTGCCCGCCTCTAAGTTATCGTCGTATCTGCAACAACTGATTGCCCTTAGTGTCCTGCGGAAGCGATGATGCGCCGCCATTGTACAAACTCTGCTTCAAGGATGCGAGTAGAACTTATTTACCATTGACAGCCACCTGGCCGTTTGACAAGATTTGCAGGTCCCAGTACTCGATCAATCAGCACCCTGCGTGTGTGTGCAGGCACAAAACTAAATTCTCCGCAAGAAGGTAAATGTGCGACGCGCGACCACTGTGGACGCTCAAGCGGGGGATTCGCTGTCGATCAGCCTGGTTTCAGGCCTGCTTGACCTGCTGGACATCCCGATCCTGGTGTCCGATCGTACTGGCAAAATTCTGATAAGCAACCTGCGCGCCAAGGAATATCTGGACGAACCCCTGGCGTTTGACGGCAGCTTGCCGAATTTATTTCACGATCTCCTGGGCATGGATCCCAAGGTGATCATCGGTCAAATGGAAAGCGGAGAACGCGAAGTTGACCTGCAGATCACCCGGCCGTCCGGCAAGATGCGCGCGCGTATTCAGGGTGTTCCGGATCTGGACTGGGTCATGGTGCAGCTCGAGCGCGCCGGCGGACCGGAGTCCGATTCGCAGACCGAGGATGGGGCGCAGCCGACGGTGCAGGCTTTGCTCCAAGAGCGGGAGATTACCTATCGCAATTTGCTCGCCGCATATTTGCGTTTGCAAGAAGTCAACCGGCAGAAAACGGTGTTCCTCGCTTCCGCGGCGCACGAACTGAAAACGCCGCTAGCGGTCATCAAAGGATATTACGACCTGCTGCTGTCCGGGCTCGCTGGGTAAGCTGAATGACAAGCAGCGGGAAATTCTTCAAGAATCGAAAGACAGCTGTGAGCGGTTGGTGCGGCTGGTCTCGATGTTCCTGAACTACTCCACTCTCGAGAGCGGCAAACTGGTATTGCACATGCGCGACAACGATCTCCGCGATTGCCTGCTGGAGCTGGCCACGCGGTGGAACGAGGCCTTCCAGCGCAAGCACGTCCGCCTGGAGATTTGCCTGGATGAGACGCTGCCGGTGTTCAAGTTCGATTATCAGAAGGTGCAGCAGGCGGTGGCCAATCTGCTCGACAATGCTCTGAAGCATACGCCCGCAGGTGGCGGCGTCGTGTTGCGGGCCGAACGGCACTTCTGGGAGCGGCGCAGCAGCAAAGATGTGGTGGCTTCGAGCGGATCGCCGGCAGTCTCGCAACCCGGGACCGAACGCGGCGCGCGTGTCGGTTACCGATACCGGGGCGGGCATCGCATCCGAGCACCACCAGGAAATTTTCGAGGATTTCGTGCGCGTGGACCGCACCTCATCGGGCATGGGCCTGGGGTTGGCCATCGCCAAGCGGCTGGTGCAGGCGCACCGCGGGAAGATTTGGGTGGACAGCGAGCTGCGACGCGGATGCACGTTTACTTTCTTGCTGCCGACGGACAATCCTCAACATGTGGGTACGGGGTGAAGGGTGAGTAAAGGTATGGCCAGTAGCGAGGAACACGAACGGGTATTAGTGGTGGATGACGAACCGAGCATCCGCAAATATCTGCAGACGCTGCTGGAGGTGGATGGCTACAAGGTGACCGCCGTCAGCTCGGGCCGCGAGGCGCTCGAACAAATCCAGGACGGTGAGCGGCCGGACTTCGTGATTCTGGACGTGTTGATGCAGGAAATGAACGGGCTGGAAACGCTGCGGCAAGATGATGCAGGTGGACCGCACGCTGAGCGTGATCATGCTGTCGTGTTCGAATGAAGTGACCACCGTAGTCGAGGCCATCCGCCTGGGCGCGCAGGATTACCTTACCAAGCCGTTTGAGAAGGCCGAACTCGACGCGGCGCTGCTGAAATGCCGCCAGAAGATGGAGTTGCGCAAGGAAAATACCAGGCTCTGCGGGAATATTGCGATCACCTAACCGAGGATCTTTCATTCCTGGCGGCGAGCCCGCAGATGGTGCGTATCCGCCAGCAGATTCTGCAGATTGCTCCGGTGGACGTGCCGGTGTTCATTTGCGGCGAAAGCGGCGTAGGCAAGGAAGTGGTGGCGCGCATGATCCACATGCGTTCGACGCGCCGTAACCAGCCATTCATCAAGGTGAATTGCGCGGCGCTGCCAGGCGAATTGCTGGAATCGGAGCTGTTTGGCTACGAGCAGGGCGCGTTCACCGGCGCGGTGCGGTCCAAGCCCGGCAAGTTCGAAATGGCCAACAAGGGCACGATTTTCCTCGATGAGATCGCGGAAATGAGCCCGCATCTGCAGGCCAAGCTGCTGCACGTCCTGCAGGACCATCAGTATTCGCGGCTGGGCGGGCGTCATCATGGTGGACGTGGACGTGCGCGTGCTGGCGGCCACAAATATTGAAGTTCAGGAGGCCATGAAGTCGGGCCGGCTGCGTGAAGATCTCTATTACCGGCTGAACGTGCTGTCCATCAACGTGCCGCCGCTGCGCGAACGCACGACGGAAATCCCGCTGCTCTTCCGCCATTTCCTGAACAAGTACAGCGAGAAATTCCAGAAAGTTCTGCCGACGCCGTCCGAGCACTTGATGGAAGCGGCCATGCGCTATCCCTGGCCCGGTAACCTGCGCGAGCTCGAAAACTTCGTCAAGCGCTACGTGATTCTGGAAGACGACGAAGGAAGCTTCCGGGAATTGGTGGAAATGGCCGCGGCGCGGCAGCGCACATCGCCGCGCGAGGAACCGGCGCCGGTGCGTGAGCAAGGCCTGAAAGCTTTGGTGCGCGGACTGAAAGACGAAGCGGAGATGGAAGCCATTGCCGACGCGCTGGAGAAAACGCATTGGTGCCGCAAGGACGCGGCGAAAATGCTGGGCATCAGTTACAAGGCGCTGCTCTACAAGATTCGGCAGTTTAATCTCGATGCCGGGAGGGCTTCACGAACGCGTGTCGCGGCGCCTGCAGTTGCTAAAGTTGGATAATTGCTGAATATGCAATCAATTTCCCATTCGAGATACCAGAATGGCGTATCTGGGCTCGGCCGCCAAGACATTACTGCATGCGCAATGTCGCGGGAAAGTTGCTTCTACCGGTAAGCGGGGCTTCCAGGGAACCGTTCAGCTCCTGACCGCTCATTTCAAGTAGTTTATGGTTGAGCGCGAGGCCCGCGGGCAACCCGTTTCGGCGAAGCCGAAGGATCGGGTTCAAGAGGGGCGAAGTAATCGACTCAAGTTGTTTGGAAGTGCAATTGCACCGTATATGACGGGTTAAAGACAGGCACCGGTACGTATATACGGCCGGGAAGTTCGGGGGCAAATGACAGAGCGCCGCACGGCACGCCGGTACGACCTTTCGCTGCCAGTGATCATACGGGTCCCCGTAGAACTGCAGCCCACATCGCGCAACGGAAAAACCCGCAACATCTCCACGCGCGGTGTCTATTTTCTGGTTGATAATGAGCTCAATGCTGGTTCGGAACTCGATTTGACAATGACGCTGCCGGCGGAAGTGACAGGCGGGACGGAAGTCTTCATTCGCGCTATTGGCAAGGTCCTACGCACCGAAAAGCACCAGGATAACGGGAACCCACGCGTCGGGGTTGCTGCCGTCATCGAGCGCTACGAAATTATCCGCAATGATATGGCTGCTTCCTGAAGCGCCTCCCCGGCTAATTCCAGTTTTCAAGGTTCCTCCGTCATAGTCCTCGTTCGCCAGGACTGAATGCGCAGCAGCGTGCCTGGCGCAACTCAGCCTGAGGTAACTTAGCCTGACGTAACTCTCCCTGCTGCCCTCTCGCCTGTGCCCCTCTCAGGTGTAGGTGCAATATTCCCGAATTGGCACTCGACCAAGTGCTTCGGTTCCTCCCATTTTCCCCACGTCAAGAAAAAAGGACAGCTGTCCTTTATCTGTCCATCCCACCAGTCGAGGCGGGACTTAGCGAAAACCTAAGGTGTGCCGATATCGCACAGTTTGCGACCGCCCTGCGACATCCGGCGACTCGGCGGACCCTGCGAAAAAGGACACTTTAGGGGATGCAAATGAGATTCCTCGGACTGAGAAGCGGTAAGCTTTTCACCACAGCGGCCGTCCTGGCGCTTCTATTTGTGGTGAACGCATCAATACAAGCGGCAACGACCTTAGTGGCAACGCCCGCGAGCATTAATTTCGGCCTGCAGACGATTGGCATAAAAAGCGCTCCCGCCCGACTGGCCATGACCAACGACGCGCTAAGCTCGATTACCATTGACAGTATCGCAGTCACAAACAGTCAATTTTCCTATTCCGGACCTGCGCTCCCAGCCACACTCAAGCCCGGCCAGACCTGGAGTGGTACGGTAACCTTCACACCATCCGCGGCGGGGCGCCTGACCGGGTCCATCGTGTTTCGGGTCGAAAACCGCGGTGTGCAGGCTGCCGGTTTGAGCGGTACAGGGGTCTCACCTGCAACCTCCGCAGGGTCACCTTCCACAACACCAAACGCCGCGCCGGCTCCATCGGTCCCACCGGTCAGCAAGCCGGTCACAGCAACACCTGTGACGGCGCCTGCTGTGACCACGACGGCGATTGCTCCTGGCCAAATTTCAGTAAACCCCACCGGGATCAGTTTCGGTAACGAGACTGTCGGCACCAGTGTCACGCGAACAATCAGCGTCACAAACTCGGGCGGTTCAAACGTCACGATTTCAAATGTAATCGTTGCCGGAGCCGGCCTTGCGGCGAATGGCGTCTCTTCCGGGCTGATTTTAGCCCCGGCCCAGGCCGCCGAGCTGAATGTGAGTTTCGATCCGGCAACTGCTATGAGTGTGGCTGGAAGCATTGCGGTGGTGAGCAACGCCTCGAATTCCCCAACATCCATTTCTGTGGCAGGCACGGGTGTTGCCGCTCCGGCGCCGACATCGCTGCTGCTGGCCTGGAATCCCAGCACCTCGACCGTGGTCGGGTACAATGTTTATACAAGCTCCATCTCTGGCGGGCCGTACACGAGGCTAACCAGTTCACCGGTGGCAACGACGAGCTATTCGGACACCGTCATCCAGCCAGGAGAGACGTACTATTTTGTAGTCACGGCGGTAAATTCCAGCGGCATTGAGAGCGCTTATTCTAACGAAATTTCTGCCACGATCCCTTAACTGTTGCCGTTCTCATTGCCGACCCTGGGTCGGCAGTTTGGTCTGCCGTCCAATCACGCGCAAACTCCGGGCCGCGCCGTTAACCGCTTGGAGGAATGCGCGGCGCAAGGATACAATACTCACGCTGGGGATACCCCGGATCGTCCCGGCACAATCGCAGATGAATTCGCCTCCGCTGAAACTTTCCATCATTCGTTCTTGCGTTTAGTGCGTATCGGCGTCTTCCCAGCACGCTCGAGTTGGTTTATGCGCATCTGGGCATGGCGTGGACTGCGCGCCGAAGTAGTCACCGGAGATAACGGTTCCACTGCTAGGACGGTGACGTTTTGGAGTGCGCGTGCGGCCAGGACGACACTGTCTGCACCAAGGATAGGCTCGATTTACACATCGGCGCTGATGAATCCCGTTTTGCGTGGATCGCGGGACAGTATAGAAAGGGGGCCGGTCGGCCATGCAGCACAATGAGGGCCTGGCAACGACGGAGAATGCGGCGCGGTCCCCGAGGAGGGTGGAGTATAAATCCGGCATGAAGGTTTCTGTAGTCATTCCGGTTTACAACGAACGCGCTTTCATCGAGGAATTACTTTTGCGCGTTCAGGCCCAGGAAATGAGCAAGGAAATACTGGTTATCGATGATGGCTCAACCGATGGGACGCGCGCGCTGCTGGAAGGCCTCCATAAGGACCAAGCGGCAGGAAGGCGCGATGTGCCGGTGCAGAACGGCCAAGCCGTATTGTCGCTTGAAAATATTCGTTTCATCTTTCAGGAACGCAATCGAGGGAAAGGCGCTGCACTCCGCAGAGGATTCGAGTTCGCCACCGGCGACATTGTGCTGGTGCAAGACGCCGACCTGGAATATGACCCGAAGGACTATGACAACATGCTTGCTCCGATTTTGGATGGCCGCGCCGATGTGGTATACGGCTCGCGCTTTCTAGGCGGCCCGCAGCGCGTTCATTTTTTTTGGCATTACGTGGGGAATAAATTTCTGACGCTGCTCTCCGACGTGCTTACAAATTTGAACCTGACCGACATGGAGACTTGTTACAAGGTGTTCCGACGCGAGGTTCTGCAGGGCATTCATTTCCAATCCGATCGCTTTGGGTTCGAGCCCGAATGCACCGCTAAGATCGCAAAAGGACACTGGCGCATCTATGAGGTGCCTATCTCTTACGCCGGCCGATCCTACGCGGAGGGGAAAAAGATCACCTGGAAAGATGGTGTTTCGACGCTCTGGTGCATACTCCGTTATAACCTGTTCCCCTGAGCACCCTTTCATCGCTATCGGCCGGCAAAGCTCGATTTGGAAAGCCGCCTGCTCAAAAGCGCTGGCGTCCATCCCCCACTTTGCCTGAGCTGTCGCGTTTCGCTATACTGAACTACCACCTGCCCTCCCTTACGTTTTATAAATGGTGAAAATCGGCCGCTGTCGGCGACCGGACCGATAGCCAGCCAACGGTAGGACGGGTTCGCGGAGTCGCAAGACAAACCACGACACTTGGGCGGCGCAGACCGCGTGTCGTCACGGGAAGGATAATCTGGCGAAAACTATCGAAGGTAATCAGGGCTATGACTCCCGCTACCCGATTGCCGTAGTGGGCGGCTCGGCGGCCGGGCTATTCACCGCATCGCTGCTTGCGCGGTCCCAGCGCTCCGTACGGGTATTTGAGCGAGCCGAACGGCTCGATCCCGCCTCCCGCACCCTAATCGTCACCGACCGCGTGCGCGACCTGCTCGGTCCGGTGGCACAGCGATCGGTGGTCAACCAGATCCACCAATTTGAATTGTTCACCGATGGCCGCACCGCCACGATCCCACTCGATCGGCCGGATCTGATCGTTGAACGATCGGAGTTAATTCGCGGGCTGGCGGAGGAAGCCCGCGGGCACGGAGCAAGTATCGAGCTGGGCCGGCAATTTATGTCGCTCGCGGCAAATGAACGCGGCATGGAACTCGTCGTCAAGCGCTCTGAAAGCGGAAGCAGCGAGGCGGTTTCGGCCGCGGCCATCGTCGGGGCCGATGGTGCGCGAAGCAGGGTCGCACAGGCGGGTGGCTGGCGCCGCCAGGTTACCGCGCCGCTCATTCAGGCTCTGGTGAGGCTGCCGAGTGGAATGCCGCAAGATACCGTCCGCGTGTGGTTTATTCCCGACGATACACCTTATTTCTACTGGCTCATTCCGCAGTCGGCCGACCGCGGTGTGCTGGGCTTGATCGGGGTGGAAGGCCAGGAAACCCGGCGAAATCTCGAACGGTTCCTGGAAAAGCGGCACTTCTCCCCATTGGCATTCCAGGGTGCGCGCATTCCCATTTACCAAGGCTGGGTGCCGGTCGCGCGCCGAGTGGGGCCAGGGCAGGTTTATCTTGTCGGGGATGCCGCTGGACAAGTAAAAGTTTCCACCGTCGGCGGAGTGGTCACCGGATTTCGCGGCGCGCTGGGCGTGAGCGAGGCGATTTTGAACGGCGGCCGAAGCCCCGAGCTCCGCGCACTCCGGCGCGAACTCGACCTGCACTTGCTCATCCGCCGCTCCATGCATCATTTCGAGCAAGCGGACTATAGCCGCCTGGTGGACTGGATGAACGCTCCGATGCGCCGGTCACTTAGCAGCGTTACCCGTGACCACGCTGCCCGCGTTCTGTGGCATATCTGCCGCGACCAACCTCGCCTACTGTTGATCGGCCTAAGAGGCCTGCTGACCGGAGGTTCGCTGGTGCGTCGCGACCGCTAATTTTTTGACACTTCGTCAGGCAACAGAGCCGGCTGCCGTGTCGTTCCGATCCTGGCCTGTTTACGAAGAAAGACCTGTTTGCAAAGAAATATCTGATGGCACACGGGAGAAGTGTTTTCTCTTGGCGGCGCCGGGCCCAGTGAGCGAAAATGTTATGGACCTGTTTACACTAGGGAACCAACGAGGAATTACATCATGCGCCTTGCAGTGATAGGTTGCGGGTACGTGGGCTTGGTGACGGGAGGCTGTCTCGCCGAAGCCGGGCACGAGGTCATTGCCACGGATAATGACGTGGCCCGCATCAACACGCTGAATGCGGGACGACTGCCTATCTACGAGCCTGGGCTCGATGGCGTCATGCAGAGGGCCACCTCGCGGGTCGGCTGAGTTTCACTTCCGATTGTGGCGAGGCGGCTCGCGCTGGCGGATGCAATTTTCATATGCGTGGGAACTCCCCGCTCGATTCCGGCGAAGCCGACCTTTCTGCGATCGACAATGTGGCCCGGCAGATCGCGCGCGGCGGCGCGCTCGCCCAAACTGGTGATCGAAAAGAGCACCGTGCCCGCGCAAACGGGCGAGCAACTTCGCCGCGCGTTGCAGGTCTATGGCCGCAGCAATGGCGCCAAATTCCGGGTTGCCTCGAATCCGGAATTCTTGCGCGAGGGCACAGCGGTGGGAGATTTTTTTCACCCTGAGCGCATCGTCGTGGGCGTCGAGGACGCGGAGAGCGAGCAGCAACTGCGTGAGATCTACCGGCCCATACTCGAGGGCCACTTTCATTGCCCTGTTCATCAGCCGACATGTCCGGCCGTCGACCGGCTCCCGCGATTTCTCGTCACCACCATCGCCAGCGCCGAATTGATCAAGCATGCTTCGAATTCGTTTCTGGGGCTCAAGATCTCCTACGCCAACATCGCTTGCCGAGTTATGCGAACAGCTGGGCGGAAACGTAGAGGAAGTCACGCAGGCCATGGGTCTGGATCCGCGCATCGGTCCGCAATTTCTCAATGCCGGTTTGGGGTTTGGAGGATTTTGCCTGCCCAAGGATATACAGGCATTTTTCCGTCTGGCCGAGCTAACGGCGTCGATTTCGGAATGCTGCGGGAAGTCGAGCGGGTAAACAAACGCCGCATCGACCTGTTCCTCGAAAAAGTCCGTCGCGCGCTATGGGTGCTGAAAGATAAGGAAGTGGGCGTGCTGGGTCTCGCGTTTAAGCCCAATACCGACGATATTCGTTTCGCGCCCGGGATTGAGGTCTGCGACGATTGCTCGCCGAGGGAGCGAAGGTTCGCGCGTCCGATCCGGTGGCCATTGGCGCGCTGGCCAGCACCTGATTAAAGGCGTGTGACTTTCTTCGAGGATCCGTATGACGTGGCGCGCGGCGCCGAGGCTTTGCTTTTGCTTACCGAGTGGAAAGAATACCGTCAGCTGGACTGGGCGCGTGTGCAGAGTGAGATGGCGCGGCCACTGGTGCTCGACGCGCGCAACATGCTGCCTCCGGCACAAGATGAGAGCTTTGGGTTTCGAATACCACAGCTTTGGCCGGCCCGATCTCACCAGCGCTCCGGTATTCGCATAAACGTAAGCCAACCGTCCCTAAATCACCCACCCTCCTGCGCACGACACGCTGCGCTGTCATCCTGAACGTAGTGAAGAATTTCTGTTAAGTTCCTGGTGCGCCGCAGCGCCAGGTCGGCGGCGCCCTGCTGTCGTTAACTCGGTTATGGGTTGCGCGGCAAAAATTGACCTAGTGAGCTAGTTCACTTGGTGCGCCAGTAAATTTGCTGGGATCAAGTCACCCAAGCGGGTCGCCGGTGCCAGGGGATAGGTAGCCATGGCAAAGCCGAGTGACGCCGATGTTTCGAGGCCCCCATGGGTTCCCGCCAAGTCAACAGCATGCCCCAGAGAGGCGGCCCCATGGTAGTAGCCCGGCTTCAGCGACACGACAATATCGGCGCGATTGCGCACATGGTTCGTGGCCCAAAGCCGTATGCGAGCCGCTGAATCCGGAAGCAACGCCAACGATGTGGCGGCAAACAGATCGGCATCGCTGGCGAAGCCCGCTTCGTCCAGCTTGCCAGCCATGCGCAACGCGGCGAATACCGGGATCAATCCCAGCGGATCGCCGTCGCGCGACTCATATTTATATCGCTTGCCGTCGCTTGACCAGGTAAGGTCGGCGGTCGCCTGGGATCCCGCCGTGCGAATCGTCGCTGTAAGCTCCCCATCCATAGCCGCACCAACGGCCGCCGGTCCATCGGCCTGTCCCTCGGCATCGGTGTTGGGGTGGCGACTGACAATCACATCGGCGCCGTCGAGTGCTCGCAAATCCTCGGCCAACGTATCGATCGCTGCAGGGCGGCAGTAAATGGCGGCGAACCCCACGAGCCCGTACGCCGGGATCGCGACATCGCGCGGCCCGTCCACGGATGCACGAATTCGCCAGCCGTGCGCGGCGAGCAGGGTCTCTACAGGCGCCGGCTGGCTCCGCGTTAGCGTATTGCCATGATCGCTGAAGACAATCACTCCCAGATGGCCGCGAGCGTCGAAATAGAGTTCGCTCAGGGCCTGCTCGAACTCGGCGAGCAGCGGCTCAAACTCCTTCATGGTTTCCACGTGCAGCAGGGCATCGCTTGAGGCGATGTGCGCCACAAACACGGGCGCGGAGCTTGCGAGAAATCGCACGCGGAATCGGCCCACGTCGGCAAGATAGGTCTTGCGCGGCAACACATAGGGCAAAATCTTCGCCCATCCGGGCGCGTCATAATCAAGCGCACGAATATAGGGAATCCCGGAGCCAGTGAGCGTGACCGCGACTCCTCCTCGCAAGCGATTGGCCGCGCGATCAAAGTAGCGATGCTCATAACCCGGCACGGGCGGAGCGTGGAGCACTTCCGTCAGAGCTGTTTCGGTATCGGATGGGAGCGTGCTGATGGTAGCGGTGGGCCGGAAAAACTCACGGAAATGGCCGCGATCCCACAGCGATTGCATCGCTGCGAGCGGCACGCCGTCCAGGCAAACCACCAGCCACCGCGCGGGCGGCGTCCCCAAACCCGGGCGCACAAATGTGCCCTGCGGGGTAGTGAATTCGTCCCACGTTCCGTCGCCGTTGGTGTCGGTCGCAATCCAGCGCTCCGGATTTCGGCCCGCGCGCGCAATGCTCCACTGCGCTCCTGCGCCAAGGGTGCCGACTGGCGCTTCGAGGATTCGATAAACGGGACGAATTGGCCCCCCCCACAAATAAATCTGCAGGCCGATGCCGACGGCAATCGCGATAAACAGTGTGCGGCGTGTGGACAGGCGGCTCATTTCATGTGGCGAGGCAGCTCATTTCAAATAACCGAATGAGGACCGCCGGCGATCTTGCTACAGTTTCGGTGGGAGCGAACGACAATCGCACAAATATTCGCGCGTGCGAATCTGTCTACGCTGGCGTTTGGACCTGGACTTGGGAAGAGCGTTTGCACAACAATGCCTGACTCGACGAATGACGGGCGAGCAGCCACGGACACTTAGCGCGCCCATACGAGTTGCGCGAAATTGCGTTGGAGTTGAAACTTCGGCTTAATCTGCGGCTTAATCTGCGGTTTAACCCATGGTCTAACGTGCAGTGCGGGCACGATAGAAGGTCGCCGCGCTACCGGCGTTATGTGTTATGGGGAGCACTTCCCGGACCGGTCAACTTTGCCGCTGGCCGGTACTCGACGCGGGTCCCGCGGACCAGTCTGGTCCCGCAAATTCAACACCCCAGAAATGTGGGGAAGGCGTGAGAAACTCCAAGCCGATTCGCAAACCCTTTCCGGTATCGTCACCTAAATAAACCACGCGGCACTCCTGCTCGTCTTGGCTGTCGGAATTAATGATCGTGACCAGCGCCCCCATATCCAGCTCCTGGGATGCATAGAGAAGTCCCCCGTGCGCATTGATGACGATCGTTTCACAGGCTTCGCGGAATCGCCGGCCGTCGCGGTTTCTCCCGGTGATTGCAATGCGCACGCGTTTGAAGATCCGCGAACTGCGGCGGTCTCGCACGTAATTGGCGGCAGTGGTCACGCCATGATCGTGCCGTCGATTACAGGCTTCGTCAATAACGCGAGAGCCGGCTGTTTCCAGTTACGCATTGTTCCATTGGGCGCTTCCGTGGGGCCCATCAGCATCTTGATCCGCGTCCTGATACCCCAGTTGCCACGGCACCTCACGCATCGGGGAACAGACCCGGCCTTGCTCTGTTAGGCTCCGTTGTTAAATTTCGTTGTTAAATTTCGTTGTTAAACTTCGGCTTGTTAAACTTCGCTGTCAAACTTCGGCTTGTTAAACTCAGCAGCGGCGGCAGCGTGCGGCGGATGCGCGGCGTTGGGGCGTCGATTCCATCGGTAAGAGGAGCGGCTTATGGAGCTAAACCAATACATCGACCAAAAGCACGACGAACATCTCCATGATTTGTACGAACTCCTGCGCATTCCAAGCGTTAGCGCCCAGAGCCAGCACAAGCCGCGATATCGAGCGCGCCGCCAATGGGTAGCCGAACGCTTGCGCGGCGCCGGCCTGGATCGCGTCGAAATTGTTCCCACAAAAATGCATCCGCTGGTCTATGGCGAATCGCTGCAGGCGCCGGGCAAGCCCACCGTGCTATTCTACGGGCATTACGACGTGCAGCCAGCCGAGCCACTGGATCTGTGGACCTCGCCCGCGTTTGAGCCCACCATCCGCGGCGGCAATCTGTTTGGCCGCGGCACTGCCGACGATAAGGGCCAGGTGCACATCCATATTCGCGCTCTGGACGCGCTGCGTCAAACTTCCGGCAAGCTCCCCATCAACATCAAGGTGCTGATCGAAGGCGAAGAAGAAGTGGGCAGCGAAAGTCTATGGGATTACGTGCAGGGGAATAAAGCGAAGCTGAAGGCGGACGCGCTGGTGGTTTCCGACACTTCCATGCTGGCGCGGGCGTGCCCTCGATCACCTATGGCCTGCGCGGCCTGAACTACTATGAGATCGAAATTACCGGGCCGGCGCAGGACCTGCATTCCGGCATATTCGGCGGGGCGGTGCCCAATCCGCTGACGATGCTGGCGGAACTTTTTGCGAAGCTGCACGACAAGAATTTTCGCGTGACCGTGCCGGGTTTTTACGATGACGTCGCCGCGCTTTCTCGCGCCGAACGCAAGGCGCTCGCAGCGTTGCCTTTCAAGCCAAAGGATTTCGCAAGACGGTTGGAGCGCCGGCGCTGTGCGGCGAAAAGGGCTACTCCGATTGCCGAGCAGCTCTGGTGCCGCCCGACGCTGGAGCTCAATGGAATGTGGGGCGGCTACACGAGCGAAGGCGCCAAGACGGTGATCCCCTCGAAGGCCCACGCGAAATTTTCCACGCGCCTGGTGCCCAACCAGGACCCGCGAAAATCGCGCGGCTGGTCGAGCGGCACATCCGCAAGCTGCTGCCCGAAGACGGTGACCTGCAAATTCCAGGTGCTGAGCACGGGCAAGCCCTGGGTGGCGCCGTACACGCATCCGTTTTTCGAGGTGGCGCATGACGCGCTCGAGAAGGGCTTCGGCAAGCGCGCGGTTTTCATTCGCGAGGGCGGCTCGATTCCGTTCGTCACGCAGATGTACGACACCTTCAAGGTGCCCTGCGTGCTGCTGGGCTTCGGCTTGCCGGATGAGAACGCGCACGCGCCGGACGAGCACATCGCCCTCGAAAATTATTTTGGCGGGATCAAGGCCGTGGCGCAACTTTTACCAGGGCCTGGCCGCTATCTAAGCGGCTCGCTGCACACGCGCCGAGGGGCTCGCGCTTGAGGGCCGCGCTGAACTGTGCGCTGAAACGAGCCGCAAATACGGATCTACATGCACGCATGCGCGCTACCTTCCGCCTTACACGCTCGCCCTGCATGATCGCCCTGAATAGTCGCACTACACAGTTGACAGTTCGGCGCGGCGTCCGAGTGCGTAAGCGCCGATGGCCTGATTGGCCGAAACGATAATCTCCAGCGCCGCAGCCACTTTCTCCAGGTCCGCGCCTGGCACGGCCACGTATAGCTCATCCTCGCCCAGGCCCGTATACACGCGATTCCCCATGCATCCCAAGCTCGACACCGTGCCCTTTGCCAGCGCAGCGGGAAGCGCCATGCACGACGGCCGTCCGAGTGGCGGAAGCGCTCCGCCTGAGCCCACCCGCATGGCCGCCTCATTGAGCAGCATGGCCGAGGCCGGCCGGCAGGCGAACAGCACGACGTCTGGCGCAACCGGCGCCGCTCCCAGCGGCGCAAATACCGTCGCCGCGGGAGTCTTGGCAAGCCGCGGTATCGCCGGCACGTCTTCGGGGCGGATGTAGCCAACGCCAAACATCATTTGCAGCGTCTGCTCGGTTTCTTTTTCTCGTTCCGGCGAAAGCGGAATATTGAGCGTATAGGCACCTACCGCGCAGTTGAAATGATCGCTCGGACCGTGTATAGAAGACGCGGCCCTCGCCTGCCAGTCGCCAGAAACTGCACCCGGAAGGTTCGGTCCCCTCAAATCGCTCGATACCCGCAGGTTCCGCATCCAAAAAGCTGACTGAAACCGGCCTGCGCGCTCATCCGTAACGGTCCCGCAAATCGCGTTTCGGTTTTTTGCCAGGCCCGTTCACTCGCACCCATTCGTTGATTCCTCCTGATCTAATCGTGCTTGGGAGGATAACAGCACCCATTCAGGCGGCCAAGCGTTTACCAACGAGCAAAAAGGCGGCGGGGACGCTTTTTTGCACCGGCCGTAGTTGCAAAACACGCATGAACAGCGGCGATTTGCACACACAGTTCCGTAAACCCGCATTTTTTATGGGTTTTTGAATGTTTTCGCTTGCCTTGTGGGTCAACTGTCTTTATAGTGTCGCGCGTGTTCAACCCAAAGTTCGCGGGTTAAATGCCCGAATCAATCTAGAGGAGGAAAGAAAATCACGATGGCAAAGCCGATGAGCAAGTCGAAGATTGTGGCCCACCTGGCCGATAAGTGCGGCACACCCCGAGAAAACTGTCGCAACGTTTTTTGAAGAGCTGTTCAAGTTGGCGGTGAAAGAGTGCAAGGGCGCCGCAGGAAAGTTCGTCATCCCGAACCTCGGACGCGCGGTAAAGGCGCACCGCAAGGCGCGCATGGGTCGCAATCCTCAGACTGGAGAGGCGATTAAGATCAAGGCCAAGACCGTTGTGCGGCTCCGTGCCGCAAAAGCCTTCAAGGACGCCGTGCTGGGCAGCTAGCAGCGCGCCGCCTTCTCCGCTGATCCGGCATCACAGCCGGCAGGCCCCGGTCCCGGCAAACCCGCGGCCGGGGTTTCTCTCCAACTAACTCCGGACTGATCTCGCGAACTCCAGCTGTCATCAAAGTGCCTGCCGTTTGGGCAGCCCCGCGCACCGTGCAACTCCTCCGCTATGCAACCACGCTGTGCATCCTCTGGCGCGGCGGCACTGGCGCTTCTCCCGGCCGATGGCATAATGGTATGGGTATCCTCAATAATGCCGATAAACGAACCGCCGTATCAATCGCTGTCCGGCCTGATGGCCGACTTGTACGAGCTAACGATGGCCGCCGGATACCTCGAGACCCGCTTCGAGGCGCGTGCTACCTTCGAGCTCTTCGTGCGGGAATTGCCGCCCCAGCGCAATTTCCTCGTCGCCGCTGGCCTTGAGCAGGCACTCGATTTTCTTGAGCACGTCCGTTTTGGCGCCTCTGAAATCGCATATTTGCGCGAGCTCCCGGCTTTCAGCCGCATCGGTCCCGATTTTTTCGACTACCTCGCGGCATTTCGCTTTTCGGGTGACGTTATGGCCATGCCGGAGGGAACCGTTTGCTTTCCGGGCGAGCCGCTGCTGCGGGTGAGCGCTCCCATCGCCGAGGCGCAAATCGTCGAGACCGCCCTTCTCGCCACGGTAAGTTTTCAAACGATGGTCGCGTCCAAAGCCGCCCGCTTGGTGGAAGCCGCCGCGGGCCGTCCCGTCGTCGAGTTCGGCGCCCGCCGCGCGCACGGTATCGAGTCGGGAATGCTGGCCGCGCGTGCCGCGTTTATTGGAGGCTGCCTGGGCACCTCACACGTCAAGGCGGGACAATGCTTCGGCATTCCTACCTATGGCACGCAGGCGCATTCCTGGATCATGGCTCATGAAAATGAGGAAGAGGCTTTCGCCCATTTCCTCGATCTTTTCCCGCGCCATTCTGTCTTGCTCCTCGACACTTACGACGTGCGCTCCGCCATCGAAAAGGTGCTGGCCCTCGCCCGCAAACCCCGCGGCGTCCGATTGGACAGCGG
Source organism: uncultured Acidobacteriota bacterium (assembly GCA_963828935.1). GTDB lineage: Bacteria > Acidobacteriota > Terriglobia > Acidiferrales > UBA7541 > Palsa-189. The sequence continues at coordinate 415,097 of CAWHGP010000003.1, forward strand.
CGACTTGACGGCCGATAGCATCTGGGTGAGGCACCGCCTTGATGAAGCCGGCTGGGGCGACGTCGAAATCTTCGTCTCCGGCGATCTGGAGGAAGATCGCATCACCGCGCTGCTTGCTGCGGGCGCGCGCGTGGATACTTTTGGCGTCGGAACCTCGCTCGCCACTTCGAGTGACGCTCCTTCCCTGAGTGTCCTCTATAAACTGGTGGAGGTCGAACGCGACGGCGCGGTGCGCAATGCCGCGAAGTTTAGCGCTGCGAAAGTCACCTATCCGGGTCGCAAACAGGTTTATCGCCAGGCGGGCCCTGGCGGCAGTTATGCAGCTGACATTATCGCGGGCGAAGACGAGACCCCGCCAGCTGGCGAGCCGCTGCTTCTGCCGGTCATGCTCCATGGTGCTCGCATGGTGCCCGCTCCGCCCGTGACCGACGCGCAGAAGCGCTGCCGCGCACAGGTGGAATGCTTGCCCGCAGCGCTGCGCGGCCTCGCGCCATTGCGCACGAAGTATTCCGTGCGCCACAGCGCGCGCCTCGAACAATTGCTCCAGCAAGTGCGGCGGCGGGTGACCTCCACTTAAGCGCTGCGAGCCACAGGGGCGCCGATGCCTGTGAGCGTCGACGCAGTAGCCAGCGTGTCACAACAATAAAATGCCATACTCACCTAAGCGATTGCCGTGGTAGCTCGACACATCATTTTCTGGGACGTCGATACGCAGGCAGACTTCATGCTGCCCGGCGGCAAACTGTACGTGCCCGGCGCCGAACATCTGCTGCCCAATCTCAACCGCCTCACCGAAGCGGCCAGGCGTGACCGCGTGTTCCTGGTTTCCGACGCCTGTATGCACACGCCGGACGATATCGAATTCCAGCGTTTCCCGCCGCATTGCGTCCGCGGCACGCCTGGCGCCGCCATCGTTCCGGAGACGCTTGCGGGAAAATTCTTTCTAATCCCCAATCGCGCCGGTGTGAAAATTCCGGCCGACCTTTCCAAGGTGCAGCAAGTGATCCTGGAGAAACAGACGCTCGACGTTTTCGACAATCCCAACACCGAAAAAGTGCTCGAACGGCTCAAACGCTTCACCGATCCAGCTGCGGAGTTTGCCGTGTTCGGTGTCGTGACCGAGCATTGCGTGCGGCTTGCAGCCAAAGGCTTGCTCTCGCGCGGACGCCGCGTTGCGCTGGTGAGCGATGCCATCGAGGCCATCGATCCAGAGGCAGGTCGGCAGGCTGTTAAGGAACTCAAGGCGATGGGTGCCAGGATGGTCACAACCGACGAGGCGCTCGCGCTTATCGCTCGTCCACACGCGGGGCATGCCACGAATAAATGAAGCAGTGTTTGCCGCCGCGTTTAGCTGAGAACAGATGGGTTTTGCCTGAGGCGGTTTGCGTGAGGCGGTTTGCATCAGGGTGGCCGCCCGATGCGTCCCACCGCCACGGCACCTCTCTTGGGCAATTATGGCTTTTCCCCAGCTATGCGACGGCAGCCTCATGCGCGCTGTTGGCGGGCTTGACGAAGCGATCGTATATCCACATCAGCAGCGTGGTCACAAATCCGATCGCGGAGATTACCCACCACATCTGCTGAGGCCGGTGCAGCACGTCACCGTAGTAGTGCAGCAAATACCCGCCGAGCGGCCCGCCAATGAAGTAACCGATGGCGATGGGCAGGAATGCGTATCCCATGTAGGTTCCTTGCTGGCCTGCGGGCGCCAGCCGCGAGATGTATTCGTAGTAGCGCGCCGATTGCGTCATCTCGCCCACTGCGAGCACGAAGATCGCGGCCACCACGAAAGGAGTTGTGGCCCGCACGGAGATAATCAGCCAGGCAAAGCTGGCGATCAGAATGCCCAGCGTTACTGCGGCGACGCTTGGAACTTTTCGCGTCCAATAGCTCACCAGAATCTGGAACAGAATTACCGCGGCCGGATCGACCGATAGCAGCAGATCGATTTTGGCATTCGGATTGACGAACCCGCGGATGTACAGTGGCAGTGCCACGTATTGCTGCCAGTACACCACCCAGAACCCCGAAAATATCAGCAGAAATACCATCAGCCGCACATTGCCAAGCACCACAAACATGTTGCGCAAAGCCATCGCCACGCTCGGCACCGCCTGTTCTCCCGAGCGCGTTGGTTCTTTATAAAAAAGCAGCGTGAACAGGAACATCAGGAACACAAAAAGCGCCGACACTCGAAAAACATTCTCGATGCCGATGGAACGCCGCACCAGGTACGCCACGATGGGCCCCAGCATCCCGCCGATATTCACCACCGTGTAATAGATCGAATAGCCGATCGAGCGCACCGATTCGTTCGACGCTCGCGCAATGGTGCCCGCGACGCACGGCTTGACCACCGAGGGACCCAGCGCCGGGACCAGCAGCACGGCGAACACCAGCCAGTACAGCGGCAGCCGGTCCCGCACCGGAGCCATCCACGCCGCCGTCAGCGAGCCCATCAAAAAATATCCGGCCGTGAGAATCAGGTAGGCGAAGGCCAGCGATCTGCGAAACCCGAACCGGTCGGCCAGGCTTCCGCCCAGGATGGGCAGAAACCATACGGCGAAACCGAACACGCCCATCAGCGTGCCGGTTTGCTGCGTCGACAAATGCAGCTCTTCGTGCAGAAAAATGGCTAGCACTGCGGATTGCGCGTAATACGCCAGCCGCTCGAACAGTTCGGTGAAGTTCGCTATCCAGAAGGCGGACTCGAACCCCGCACGTATTTCGCGCAGGCGCACGCTTGCGCTCACGCGTCTGCTTCTCCCATTTGCGCGGGTACCGCGCTCATGATTACTCGCATAACCCGTCTCATAACCCGTCCCGACGCGGGCGCCTCATATATGTCGGGCCGCGCGATTGTACCGGAAGCACGCCCCGGGTCGCCCCTGCCTTTATGCTAACAGCGCTTTCCTTCAAACCCCGCAGTGTGCGGCGCGTGTGCTAGGGTGCCTGTAGAGCCCAATGAGCGCTGATGTGGGTTGATCACCGTTGTTGAGCGCCAATTTCTTATGCCAATTTTTTTGCCAATGCTTATGAGGGATCGGATTCACCATTTTCACAGACTTGGGTCGCAGGAAGCATCGAGGAGATGAGATGACAAGCCAGGTTTGCGGTTCATATCATCGTTCTCGGACCCCTCACACTCAAGACCGCACTCGAGAACAGCGAGTTCGAGAACAGCGAGCTCGGTGCCTGCCCAGCGTCTTCGCCGCATTCGCCTTCGTTTTTATGTGCATCGGCTGCGGCGGAGCCCAGCAAATCTCCTCGACCCAAATCAACAACGTGCCCATAAGCTTCGCCATGACCGCCGCGGCTGCCACGCCGCCCGCGGGAGTCAGCATTCTATCGTTCGAGCTGACACTTTCCGGCGCGCAACTCGAACCCGGCAACGTCGCACTCCTCGCCAGCCCGGTTACCGTCGAACTCGCCCGGCTCCCGGCCGAAGTCTCGCTTTTGGCCAGCACCACTGTGCCGCAAGGAAACTACACCAGCGTCTCCCTGACGTTTGCCAATCCCATGGTTACGTTTGAAAACAATACCGCCGCTACGATCGTTGTAGGAGGTGTTAGTTGCGCAGCGGGTCAGGTTTGCACGGCGCAACCGCCGGCGATCAGCCTGGCCGGAACCGTGAATTTCCCCTCGACGGGAATCGCTCTCACCGCAAATGTGCCGAGCGCATTGCTCCTCAATCTCAACCTCGCGACCGCACTTTCGAATACGTTCCAGGGTAATTTCACCGCGGGCGCTGCCGTTTCCGAACTCGCCTCGACGCCAGCCGGTGCGCCCTTCACCGACTTTGGAGACGTCGTGGGTGTGATTACGGCGAAAAACACCGTCAATAACTCGCTCGTGCTGCAGACCTCGCTCGGCAGTGAAACGGTTTTTGTAAATAGTGCGACCGTGTTTGCAAATTTCCCAACTTCGTTGTGCACTTCAGCAGCATTCGCCTGCATCGTGCCGAATCAAATCGTGTCGCTGGACATAAATCTCCAGCCCGACAGCTCGCTGTTGGCGACAGAAGTTCTTTTTGAGGATGCCGACATTTCCCACCCTGAAATTGAAGGCATCGTCGTGGCCACTGCGGGGATCACCCCGCCATCGCAGTTCAGCATGGTCGTAACGCGAGAAACTCCCTCCCTCCCGGGCATTTCCGTTGGAAGCGTAGTCGGCGTCGAGCTCAGTTCCGTACCGTTGACCGTCTTCGACGTCGACAATCTCGGTGCCAGCGTCGCTACTTCCGCGTTTTCCTTCCAGGGTATTCAAGACTTGATGATTGGCCAGGAAGTACAGGTGCAGCAACTCTCAGATTCGACCAATATTTTGGAAGACGCCGGTCGTGTCCGCTTGCGCTCCTCGCGAATTACCGCGAACGTTTCGCTCGTAGCCGCGCCGGAGTTCACACTCGGTAATGCCACGCTGCCTTCATTTCTGATGAGTGCCGGAATTTCACAGATTCGCGTCATCACCCTGGGGGCGCCCGCTCCCACCGCCTACACCGAATTTGCCGGCAACGCGGCCAATATCTCGCAAATCATCGTGGGCAACTCTGTGTCGATTCGCGCCCAGTTATTCAAGAATGGCCCGCTGGTGAGTGGTGTGCAGCCCGCTGTGGCAGTCGCCACGCGGGTCGTGAAGCACTAAGCGCGCCGCCAACTGCACTTGCCAGCGCACCGCCGTACTTCAGCCCCCCGGGAGTGTCATTTCCAGCGCTCGCGGTCATGCTGAGGCCTTGCGGCCACGCCCACGGGCTCGCGGTCATGCTGTTTCTGACGAGCCTTGGTCTTGGCAACCGACTCTCCTCAGAAGGCTCCTGGAGCCGCTCTTCGTCATTCCCTCAAGCGCAGCGAAGAATCTTTCTGCGCGTTGCCTAACCTACCTGTACTTCTAACTTCACGCCGCTCTTGTTCATATCGCTCCACGAGCGAGTCATGCGTACCGGCATCACCATCACGCTATATGAAACCGCCGCTCGGAATCGCGACCACGCGGAGCGATATATTCGCTTTATATTCGCCTAGCAAATTAAACGGGAATATAATAGGAATATCTCAGTTCGTATGGAGCTGGCGGACCGTGCCCAAGCTCGCTCATTTCCGCGCCAAGCATGACACCGCCGTCGCGTCGGAACTCCCATCGGCGAACGCAGAGCCGGCGGAGGGCGCCACACCCATCCTGCACGTCGATATGGACGCGTTTTTCGTTTCTGTCGAATTGCTCGAACATCCCGAATTGCGCGGCAAGCCCGTAGTTGTCGGCGGCCAGCCTAATCGCCGTGGAGTGGTTTCGGCGGCGAGCTACGAAGCGCGCCGTTTCGGCATTCACTCGGCGATGCCGCTGCGCACCGCCGGCCGACTGTGCCCGCACGCGGTTTTCCTCGAAGGCCGGCACGACCTGTATGCAGAATGGAGTGACCGGATTGCCGTGATCCTGTCGCAGTTTTCGCCTGTGGTGGAAATGGCCTCCATCGACGAAGCATATCTCGATCTGTCGGGCACCGAGCGCCTGCCTGGGCTCGCCTCTGGCGGCCGCAGACGCGCTGCTTCGCGAAATCCGCGTACGAACGCGACTGCCATGCTCGGCAGGGCTGGCGCGAACCCGGCTGGTGGCCAAAGTTGCTTCCGATCAGGCCAAACCGTGCGGCTTGCTGTGGGTGCCCGCAGGGGCGGAAGCCGCATTTCTTGCGCCGCTCGGCGTGCGGCGCATCCCGGGCATCGGAAAGGTGACCGAAGCGGCGCTTGCGAAAATTCAAATCGAACACGTCGGCCAGCTTGCCGCCATGCCGCGGGACACTCTCGAGAAAATCTTCGGGCGCTGGGGCACGGCGCTGTATCGGAAATCCCGCGGCGAAGATTCCTACGAATTTTTCATCGACGCCGAGCCGAAATCAATCTCGCACAGCCACACGTTTGGCGACGACACGCGTGACGCGGCCATGCTCGCGGCGATGCTCAGCCGGCTGTGCCAAAAGGCGGCGAAGCGCTTGCGTGAGACGGGCCTCGACGCGCGGGTCGTCACCGTCACGATTCGCTACGCGGGATTCGAGACGATCACGCGCGCCACAACCTTGCCGGCCGCATCGCATCTCGACCCGGTTTTTCTGGCAGCGGCGCGGCGGCTGTTCGAGCGGAATTGGGATTCGCGGCGCGCCGTGCGCTTGCTCGGCGTGGAGCTGGGCGCGCTTTCGCACGGAGCGGTCCAACTCGATTTGCTGGACGCAAGTCGCTCGGAAAAGACCGAGAAACTTGCGCGTGCCGCGGACCGGCTGCGGGACCGTTTCGGATTCACGAAAGTACAGTTTGGCGGGTCGCTGGGAAGCGACGAGCACTAGGGCGCCGGCCGGCAGCCGCCTGCGCTTCTTGGTCCGGTGTTTATCAGCTATTTGTCCCCCGTGTTTGCGCGGCGTCAGGCAGCAGCTGCTGGCCGCGCGATTCGCCTGCAGATGGCGCACAGCTTCGGCCGTGTGCAAGAGGCTGCGCGCTATAATCGCGCTATGACGCCGCGCGAATTCGCCACCCTGATCTGCACCACGCTCCGTGCGGCAGGCCACCAGGCTTATCTCGTCGGCGGTTGCGTCCGCGATCTCCTGCTCGGCCGCGAGCCGGCCGACTTCGACGTGGCGACCGATGCGCATCCGGAACGCGTGCAGAAACTTTTCCCCGGCAGCGTCGATGTCGGCGCGCGCTTCGGCGTCGTGCTGGTGGTAAGCGATGCCAGGTTGCAGAATGGCACGTCGCAACATGGCGTGCAGCAGGATGGGTCGCAGGTTGAAGTGGCCACATTCCGCTCCGACATCGGCTATTCGGACGGCCGCCATCCCGACCGTGTCGAGTATTCCCGCTTGCCCGAAGAAGATGTGCGCCGCCGCGACTTCACCATCAACGGACTGATGCTCGATACGGAAACGGGCGAGGTGCTCGACTTTGTCGGCGGACGCGCCGATCTCCACGCCGGCGTTGTGCGCGCAATTGGCGCGCCAGAGTTGCGTTTCCGCGAGGATAAGCTGCGCATGGTCCGAGCGGTGCGTTTCGCCGCGCGCTTCAGCTACCAGATCGAGCCAGCCACGCTTGCCGCCATCCAAGCCGCGGCGCCGCAGGTGACTAGCGTTTCCGCCGAGCGTTTGCGGGAGGAACTGACGAAGCTGCTGACCGAAGGCGCCGCGCGCCGGGGCTTTGAGCTTCTCGACGACACGCGTCTGCTCGACGCACTGCTGCCCGAAGTGTCGCGGATGAAAGGCGTCGCGCAGCCACCGCAGTTCCATCCCGAAGGTGATGTGTGGATTCACACGCGGATGATGCTCGAACATATTCCGGCTGGGGCTGGCGCTACGCTCGCGTGGGCGGTGCTGCTGCATGATGTGGGCAAGCCGCCGACATTCGCCTCCGCCGAGCGCACCGGAGACCGCATCCGTTTCGACGGTCACGCCGAAATAGGTGCGCTCATGGCCGCCGACATATGCCGGCGACTGCGATTCGCAACCCGCGATGCCGAGCAGATCGAGTCACTGGTCGCGAATCATCTCCGCTTCAAGGACGTATTCCAAATGCGCCCCGCGACGCTCAAACGCTTCGTGCGCCTCGACCGCTTTGAGGACCATCTGGAGCTGCACCGGCTGGACTGTCTGGCCAGCCACGGGAATTTGGAGGCCTACGAGTTTGTCCGCCGGTTTATTCGCGAAACGCCAGCGGAGCAGGTCCGACCCGCGCGCCTGGTGACCGGCGAGGACTTGAAGGAGATGGGCTGGAAACCTGGTCCGCGGTTCAAAGAGATATTACACGCCGTCGAGGAAGCGCAACTCAACGGCGCCCTGCTGGGGCGGGAAGAGGCCCTTGAATTTGTGCGCAGCCACTACCCTGCTCCGCCCGCCGCGTAGCCGAGGAAATCACAAATACCAACGGAACCTCGCTGTTATACCAAGCCTGCTCAACCTTGAAGCTTGAATTGCCCGGCGAAGCTCGGGTTGCCCGGCGCGAGCAAAGTCTTACCCCGGCTAAGACCTCACCTCTTGTATGCCTGTTGCGTCCTAACAGCCGTCGCGAGCCGGTTGTATCGATATTTGATTCCCCTACATCAGATTCCTAATCGCGTTCCGCCCATCACGCGCGAGCGGTGCCTTGAATTCAAGTTCCTGAAGCCTAGTGACTTATTGGAACAGTCTTCGCCCTTATTCGCCAGGCGACGCCCTCAGCGCAAGGTTTAGCGTGGTAGACTAATGTTTTCTTAGTCGCGCCATTTGCAGCTGCACCTTTTCATGGGTGCCGCATCTAAACTGTTGGCGATTAAAGTTGCTTTCATATTTAGGGCCCAGCTTTTATCGCCCCAACAGGGAGGCCACAAGATGGCTGATAAGATTACCGTTCCACATGAATTAGCGATTCTGCCCGTGCGCGACACCGTGTTGTTCCCGGGCGGAGTGATGCCCCTGACCGTGGGCCGGGAAAGTTCGCTCGCGTTGCTGAACTCGCTCGAAGGCGAGGAAAAGTCTGCTGGCCGTGATCGCGCAACTCGATCCGCGCGTGGAGGATCCCACCGACGTGGACTTGCACCGCGTGGGCACGATGGCCAAGCTTCACAAAACAGTCAAGATGCCCAACGGCAACCTGGTGGTTTTTGTCGAAGGGCTTACGCGCATCCGGCTTGCAGGCTTGCTGAGTCTGAAGCCGTTTATGCGCGCACGCGTCGAGGCGGTGCCGGATCTGGTCGGGCCGCGCGATACCGAACTGGCGGCTCTGGAGCGCAACGCGCGCGAACTGTTTCGCGACGTGGTGGGCCGTTCGCCGCAACTCTCCGACGATCTGCAAACCGTGGCTATGAATATCGACGATCCGGTTCGCCTGGCCGACTTTATTGCCGCCAATCTGCCGTCGCTATCCACGCTGCTGCGGCAGGAACTGCTCGAAACGGCGGACGTTCGCAAGCGCCTGGAAACGCTTGATCCGCGAGCTGTCCAAGGAGATCGAGGTCCTCGAGCTGCGCAACAAGATTCAGGAGCAGGTGCAGGAGCAGGTGAGCCAGAGCCAGCGCGAGTACTTGTTGCGCGAGCAGATGAAGGCCATCCAGAAGGAGCTGGGCGAATCCGACGATTCGCAGGCTGAAATCGAGGAGCTGCGCGCGAAGCTGGATGAGTCCGGCATGCCCGCCGAAGCCCGCAAGGAATGCGATCGCGAGCTCAAGCGGCTGCAAAAGATGACTCCGGCTTCGGCCGAGTACATGGTGTCGCGAACCTACCTGGAGTGGATGACCGCGCTGCCGTGGACCAAGTCGTCGGCCGGCGCCGGAAATCGATATCGTCAAGGGCCAGCAAATTCTCGACGAGGATCACTACGATCTCGAAAAGGTCAAGGAGCGCATCCTCGATTACCTGGCGGTGAAGAAGCTGCAGCCGGGGATGAAAGGTCCGATCCTGTGCTTCCTCGGGCCTCCAGGCGTGGGCAAAACCTCGCTCGGCAAGTCGATTGCCCGCGCGCTGGGACGCAAGTTCGTGCGCATTTCGCTCGGCGGCATGCACGACGAAGCCGAAATCCGCGGCCACCGCCGCACCTATATCGGCGCTCTTGCCCGGGCAGATCATTCAGGGCCTGCGGCGCGCCGAAACCAACGATCCCGTCTTCATGCTCGACGAGGTGGACAAGCTCGGCCGCGATTTCCGCGGCGATCCCTCCTCGGCGCTGATGGAGGTGCTCGATCCGGAGCAGAACAACGCCTTCCGCGATCACTATCTGGACGTGCCGTTCGATCTGTCGAAGGTGCTTTTCATCGCCACGGCGAACTGGATGGATCCGATTCCCGAGCCGCTGCGCGACCGCATGGAAATCATCGAGCTCGCGGGCTATACCGAGGTCGAAAAAGTACACATCGCCAACAAGTACCTGATCCCCAAGCAGGCCACCGAGCACGGGCTGAAAGTCGGCGAGCAGATTGAATTCACCGACGACGGCTTGCGCGAGATTATCCACGCCTACACGCGCGAGGCCGGCGTGCGCAATCTCGAACGCGAAATCGCCACCCTCACGCGGAAGCAGGCCGGCGGCTGGCCGAAGGCAAGATCGACAAGCTGGTGGTCACGCCGGAAGTCGTGCACGAAGCGCTCGGCGTTCCGAAGTTCCGCGCCGAACGCGAAGTCGAGGATCGCGTGAAGAGGCCCGGCGTCTCGGTGGGCTTGGTCTGGACGCCCGCGGGCGGCGACATCGTCTTCATCGAGGCCACTCGCATGCGTGGAGGCAAGCAGTTCACGATGACGGGCCACCTCGGCGAAGTCATGCAGGAGTCCATGACCGCGGCACTGTCGTGGGTTCGCGCCAACGCCGAACGCTACGGCGTCGATCCGGACTTCTTCCGCAAGCAGGACATCCACATTCACGTGCCGTCGGGTGCCGTGCCCAAGGACGGGCCGTCCGCTGGCGTGGCGATGGTCACCGCCCTGGTCAGCTTGCTGACCGGGCGTCCGGTGCGGCCGCGCGTCGCGATGACCGGGGAGATTTCGCTCTCCGGATTCGTCCTGCCGGTGGGCGGGATCAAGGAAAAGGTTCTGGGCGCGAAGCGAGCCGGCATCCGTGAAGTGATTCTGCCCGCGGAGAACGAGCCCAACGTTAAGGAGGACCTGGAGAATGTAATCGAAGGAATCCAGATCCACTACGTGAAGAACGCCGATCAGGCTTTGGAGTTCGCGCTCGGTGAACCGTTGCCGGCCGGCGGGCTTACGCTCGTCGCGCTGCCTCCGCAGGCGCCTACACCGGCTTCTCCGGCGGTGCACTAACCTGCAGAAGTATTACGATCGTTGCGGTGAAGAGCCCGGCCGAAACAGGCCGGGCTCTTTTTTATTTCTACCCTCTCTGCAGATTTCACCGCTCCCTAATTCGATCCTTAAATTGTGAGATTGTGCTTGCACTGCCGCGGCGATTTGCCGCAGTTTGGTGGGCGCATGCCGGGGAAACGAAAACTGTTCATCATGCATGCCCAGGAGCTGGCGCACCGTCTGGTGCACAGCATTGCGCATGGCGGCTTGGTGGAGCAGTTCGTGCGCTCCTACGCGGAGCGATATAACCGTCGCAAGCTCACTGGCGATCCTTTGCGGCTGCGCGAGCTCGAGTCCACCATCGGCCGAGAAGCGCTGCTGGCCATCGCGGTCGAAGTCCGCCGGCTGGCGCCCCGCGCGTTTGCGCCAGGCGGCTCCGCTCCGCGGCCGCAGGAGATCGCTCTCGGGCAAACGTTCTTCGCGGAATTCGTGGCCTCGCTTGGCCGCGCGCTCGATTGGGCCGCGGCCGATGTTCCCAGCGAAATGCGGGCGCTCGAACGCGACCTCGAAATGTACTGGGGCTGGAGTCACCGTTCCAGCGGGCCGGCAACGGGCATATCGCCGCAAAGAAGATCTGGTTCCGGCAGTCAGGGCCCGTTCCCGGATCGCTGCGCGATTCTGCTCGATCCTCCCATGATGGAGCAAGCGCGCCGCGCGGCCGCTGCTTTTGAGGCCGAGGTCGTGCGCGAGGGGATTCGCGCATTCGATCGCCTCGGACGCCACCATGCAGCTGGACCCGCCAGAGCGCGCCAGGCAGGGAGAAACAAATCGCGCGCTGCGAGAAAGCCGGCGATCCGCGCCACACGACCGCTTTCGCGTGGCGGCGCGAAGTTGCATCGCGGCAAAAAGTTGCGTCACGGCAAAAAGTTGCCAGGTGACGCGAAGTTACGCGGGAGAAAAAAGCTGCGCGGCGACAAAGATTCGCCTCGAAAGACAAAGTGGCGGGTTGACGTCAATCGCCGCAGTAAGCCACCCCGCCTCCGTCGTAAGCCGGAGCGTGGCGCCGACGCTCTCGGCCGGGAGCAGGTCAGGCCGCCGGCGAGAGTACGCCGCCAGCGGAGCCCATCCCGGCAACCGGCAAAGAAACTGCCGCCGCCGGTCACTTCATCGAAGTCACACGCGCGCAAAAAGAGCCGGCCCGCGAAACTGGAGCGAAAAATACACCAGCCCGCAGCTCGTGGTCGGAAACTGAGAGGCGCGCACACTAAGCCCGCGAATCGTGCCGGCAAGCTCCCGCCCAGGCGGGCGAAAACAACAACCGGCAAACACGGCGGTGGCCGCCGTTAGCCCGGATGACGCCTGCATTGCGCAACAATCGAATTCGGCGAACATTCGAACTCGGCGAACAATCGAGTTCGGCGAAAATCAGGCGCATGGCCGAGTTTCGTAAAGCGCACATCCTGGGGGCACGGATAGTACGCGCGACTCGCGTGCTCTGCTATTCTGCGAGGGAATGGTCGCGCTCTTTTATCTCTTCATGGTCGAGCAAATCGTGCAAGGCCTTTACAGCCTCTGGCAGGGCATACAATGGCTTGGAATGGCGCGTCGCAGCGCGGCACAGTCCTCCGGCTTCTACACGCCGCGGGTCGCTCTATTTTGTCCGGTGAAAGGACTTGAGCCGGGCCTCGAACAGAATCTGATGGCCCTCACCGAATTTGATTATATTCCGTATGAAATTTTCTTCTCGCTGGCCAGCGCGCAGGACCCGGCTTACCACATCGTCGAACGAGTCGCCGCTGCCAGCCAGCGGACCGTGCACGTGGTTCGTGCGGGGCCGGCAAAGGACTGCGCCGAAAAGGTGAACAATCTGAGAATCGCCGTCGAAGAAGCGGGCGGCGCATTCGATGTCTTCGTGTTTACGGATTCCGATGGCCGCCCACCCCGGCGATGGCTCAGCCGTATGGTTGCTCCGCTTTCCGACGATCGGTTAGGCGCGGCCACAACGTTCCGCTGGCTAATCCCCAGCGTGCCAGCCAGGACCGGCGCCTTTTGGAGTGCTCTTGCGTCGGCATGGAACGCTCCTATTGCCACGTACCTGGGCGAACACCAGAATAATTTTTGTTGGGGTGGAGGCATGGCGATCCGCCGCAACCGGTTCGAAGAGACGCATGTGATGCAGGCTTGGCAAGGGTCGGCGAGCGACGACTTCTCACTGACGCGTGCGGTAAACGCGGCCGGTTTTCGCATTGCATTTGTGCCGGAATGCCTGGTTCCAGCGTTCATCCAGATAAGCGCGCCCAGCTTGTTTGAGTTCACCGCGCGGCAATTCATTATCACCCGGGTTTATGCGCCCCGGTTGTGGCTGACGGCGGGTATCGCGCACTTCTTGTATTGCGCCAGCATACTGATGGGCCTAGGTTTATGGCTGAGTAGTTGGGTTACAGGCTCGCCCAGCCTGCAGTTCCTCATCCTGGCGTTGATACCGCCCATTCTCTGCGCGATTCGCGGGCTCCAGCGGCTGATCGCGGTCATGGACCTCCTGCCCGAGCACCGGCAGAGACTGTTGGCCTATGCCTGGGCCTGGACCATGTTGGCACCGTTGGTCCCCTTTCTAGCTTTGTACGATTCCATTGTGGCGATATTTCGGCGGCAGATTAGCTGGCGTGGCCACCGGTACCATCTGACTTCGGCAGGCGAGACGCGGGTCGTCACTTGAGTATCTTTAAACCGTAATGGCCTGAGGGTGGCTGTTCGGGAATTCCACAGGGCAATTTCTGCACGATAGTGCAAATTTTTCGTTGTCATCCCCGGGTAATACATGTACGTAAGACGAGAAAAACTTCTGACCCTTTTTAACCCATTGATTTCAATAGACGCGCAAATTGATTTCGATGGATGCGCAAAAATGTGCAGTAATGGTACTCTCTGTGCACTTATTTTCACTGCTTTGGAGAACGGCTCAGACTCGTCGAAGGTCCCCGAGGCGGACTGAGCCGACACGGACTTTAGGGGTGCGTGCATCCATAGCGCAGGTCAATCCATCAGGCTCGTTCCAGAATCCTCGATTGAGGTTCAGGTTCGGACAAGCGAGGGCGTTCTGAATAAGTTGAAGCCAAATTCCGCACTGAAGGCCGTACAAGCGAAACGAACTCCTGTGCGTCCAGGAGCATACGTGTTCTGCGAACGCGTTTCGGGCGCCATGCGGTTCAAGGTAGAGGCAGACCCAGCCGGAACATTGCCAGTCGAGCGAGCTGCCAGCCTGCTCGCCATGCACTGTCTGGTACGAGGGTTAACCCCGTGTGATTACACGGTGCTGGTCGTTCCCCGTGGGGCGCTGTTGGATTCGGTTGGTCAGCGGGCTCAAGAATTACTCGATCTGGGCCGCGCGATTGGCACTGGAGTCCGGCTAAGTCCACGGGAGCAGGAAGTACTCGAATGCGTGCTATTAAATAAGTCGAATAAGGAAATTGCAGCCCAGTTGAACATCTGTGAGCGAACCGTTAAGTTCCATGTTTCCGGCTTGCTGGCGAAATTCGATGTGCGTGATAGGCTGGCTCTGATGCGTGAAGCGACCATTGGTTTGCTTCCGGCTACGACCGCCCCGACAGATGCGCGCTTCGATTTTCCCTTAGGTGCAGAACAAGGCAGTTCCAAGGTGGGCCCGCACGTTATGGGGACAGACGCGCAACTCCTGCGAATGCCCCGCAACACGCGCTCCGCCTGACGTAGAAACGCCCCGTACCGCATCCATCGCAAAAAATTGGCCCGCCCGGCTATTCATTCGTGAACGGCCGGGCGGGCCAAATTGTTTTCGATCCTGTTGCCGGGTTACGGCTAACCGGCTTGCTCAACTTTGTTGTTCGAACTTCGTTGTTTAAACTTCGTTGTTTAACCTTCGCTGTTCAAACTTCGTTGGTCGAACTTTCTTGCCGTATTCTCCTTTTGCCGTGCTTCCTTGCTGTGTTTAGTGCGCTCGATTTCGTCCTCGGTTTTTCCCGTTTAGGCAGTCGCGATTTTACTTCGCGGCGCCCAAATTCTTCTCGATTTCTTCCCAATTCACTACGTTCCACCAGGCTTCAATATAGTCAGGGCGTTTGTTCTGATATTTCAGGTAATAGGCATGTTCCCAAACGTCCAGGCCCATGACAGGCTTGGCGCCGTTCATGACGGGGTTATCTTGGTTGGGAGTTGAGTCGATGGTCAGTTTGCCGTCCTTATACAGCAGCCACGCCCAGCCCGAGCCGAAACGCGTTACCCCGGCCTGCGAAAATTTCGTTTTGAAGTCGGCAAACGACCCGAATGACGACTGAATCGCTTCCGCGACCTTACCTTTGGGCTCCCCACCGCCCCCCTTCTTCATGATTTTCCAGAACATCGAATGGTTCATGTGGCCGCCACCGTTATTCCGCACGGCGGTGCGGATGTTTTCCGGGACACGGTCCAGATGGGTGAGCAGATCTTCGATCGAAAGCGCTTGCAAATCGGCATGTCCTTCGAGCGCCTTGTTCAGGTTGGTGACGTAGGCGCCGTGGTGCTTGTCATGGTGAATTTCCATCGTGAGCTTGTCGATGTAAGGCTCCAACGCGTCGAACGCGTATGGAAGTGGTGGAACAACGTAGGCCACAGGACCCTCCTTCGAGGATGATGATGAAGTCGCTTGCTGTGCCATTCAGCACTCCTGCCGGTGTTCCTTCCTTCCCAAGCTTGGTCACTGCCATTGATGCGGCTGCCGGGTGGTTTGGGGCTGGAGTGGTGCCAGGCATCCTTAGTCTATCGCTGGCAGTGCATGCGTTACAACTCTCCGCTCCATTTACCTGCTACGTCCATCACCCTTACCCAGAGACGTTGTCATTCTGAGCCGCAGGCGAAGAATCTCTCCGCGCAATTATCGCGAAATTCGCGCCCAGCGTGCACCGTCAGCCTGTTTCGACCCGGCGGCGGCCAAGTAAACACAGCATTCGCGACTCTACCCCGAGACGTTGTGTATCAGCCCTGCGTATTAGACCTGTGTGTATCAACTAGCGTCGGTGTCGTGAGCCCGGCCTGCGAGCTGTGCCAGCGCCCACCGCGCATGTTCGGCAAGTTGTTCATCGCCCGAGTTCACAATCCGCTCCAGACATGCGCGCAACTTGCCGATTTCAGCATTCCCGCGCAATCCAGACGATCTGCCCGCGCTGCCCACATTGGCCGCCGCGATGCAGGCGTTGCGCAACAATCCGCGCCACTTGGCGCGGCGTACCGCACTGGCACGGAAGACTTCGCGAAACTCCGTTTCACTCAGCCGCAGCAGCCACACCAGTTCTGGAGCAACCAGTTTCTCGCGCGGCGCAAATTCGTCACCGGAAGTTGCCGGAGCCTGGCGGTTCCACGGGCAAACATCCTGGCAAATGTCACAGCCAAAAACCTGCCAGCCCATGGCCGTGCGAAATTCCATGGGAATCGTCCCGCGTAATTCGATGGTCAGGTAGGAAATGCACCGGCGCGCATCCATCACGTACGGCTCGACGAGCGCGCCTGTCGGACACGCATCGAGACACAGCCGGCAACTGCCGCACAGGTCGGTGGCGAGCGCCGCCGGTCCGGTGCAGGACTCGGCAAGCGCAAGCGTAGTGACGATGACGCCGAGAAATAGCCACGAGCCAAGATCCTCTTGGATCAGGCAGGTATTCTTCGCCAGCCACCCCAGACCCGCACGCTGCGCGGCAGCGCGCTCGGAGACCGGACCGGTATCGACGTAGGCGCGCGCGGCAAAGTTTTCGCCAAAGCCTTCGTCAAAGCCCTCGCCAAAGCGTTGACGGAGTGCGGCTAGCAGCCGGTCCAGCTTTTCGCCGAGCACCCTGTGATAGTCGTCTCCCCAGGCGTACCGCGAAATCCAGCCGCGGTGCTCACCAGCCGCAGAAGCCGCCGCTGCCGCTTCGGTAGATGGCGGATGTGCCGTGTTGTAATTCAACGCGCACACGATCACGCTTTTTGCGCCTGGGACTACGCTTGCGGCATCGCCGCGCCGCTCGTCGTGGAGATACCGCATCTCGCCCGCGTAGCCCCGCGCCAACCATTCTTTCGTCCGACCCAGTTCGCCGAAATCTTCAGCCGGCGCGATGCCGCATAGATCGAACCCGAGCGTCTTGGCTTCGGCAATCACCCAGTCTCTGTCGGCCGCTGGACCCATGCCCCCCCATTCTGCCCGACGCCACCCCATCTGGGAAGCTGCGCCAGCCACGAAGCTACGGCAACATCAGGTACGATTTCGCACACCGTCGGCGGCAAAAAGAGCAAAAAATGCGCAGTTGGAAGAATCCCCTCGGAACGCACGGCCTAAGCCCGCGAGCAAGATACCCCACATCTAGTGGCCCGCAATGGCGCTTGGCTGCTACAATGCTCGCCTATATGGCCGACTGGCGGCAAATTCAAGCTCGCATACGCAAGGCGAAAGCCAGCACTGACGCTCCTGTGCAACTCGCGGAGCTTTACGAGCGCACACACGACGGCATGGTGGCGTTCGAATTGGCCCACTGGTACGAAAGGGCTGGCGACAATACGCAGGCCATTCACTGGTATACGCTGGCGGCGGGACGCTTTCGCCGCGCGCAGTGGCGCACCAAGTCTGAGGAAGCACTGACGCGGCTCGGCGCTCCGATCCCGGTTTACGAGACGGAATTGACCGCGGAGTCAAAACCTTCCGAAACTCGCGGCAGAGTGAAGACCGGCGAATCGAGTGCAGCGGCTGAAGATGGAGAACCCCCTCTGGCGGACGCTTCGGAAAAGAAAGCATCCGGAGCGGGTGCGGTGGCAGAAGACGACCAGCAGGAACTGGCACCGGCTGACACCCAGAGCGACAGCGCGGATGCAGACGACGTTGCTGAGGACGCGTCGCCGCTACCCGCGAATGCGTCTTCGCCCGCTCCTGCTGCTGGTGAGCTTGCTGCCAAGAAACGACGTCGGCGAGGCCGCCGCGGAGGCCGCAAGCGCCGCGCCACTGGCCCGGGCGCTGAAACGCACCTCGAAAAAACAGGCGAACGCTCCGCGATAACAGCCGCAACGCAGCCGCTGGCTGCGCCTTCCAGTTCCGTCATCCCTGCGGTTGCAGCGAGATCTGCGCCCGCACGCAGGTCCACTCCGTCCAGTTCCCCCAGCAACAGCCCCGCCAGTAGTGCGGGTCGTGCCGCTGCGCCTTCTCCCACAGCGAGTTCTCTGCCCAGCGGCATCGAGGTCAGCCACCTCGAGGAGTCGCGCGCCCGCGAATCTGTCCCCGCATCCCTGCCGCCTGCCGCCGCACCGGAAGCGCCAGGACGGCCCGGCCCCCCGTCTGAACGCGAATCGGCTGAACGCCGAGCGGTGAGCGCGGCCGATCGGGATGCCCAATCGGCACCCGCCACTGCTCCCTCACGACAAGCGCGCACGCGCGCCGGAGAACCCGCCATAGCGTCACGCATCTCCCAGCTCGAATCGCAGCTTCGCCGGCTTTTAGCTTGCCAGCTAGCCTCGCTGGACGATGCGGACCAGGCCCCAGCCGGGCCGGGTGTGCTGCTTCTTTCTGACTCCGATCAGGTTACCCACTATTACATCGAGGCCTGCCAGACTTTGCGTATTGGCATCGGAAACCTGCTGCGGAGCGGCCGCAGCACCAAGGATGCCAGCCTGCTGAAGGAGCGTCTGGCCGAGAACTTGGGCATTGCCGAGACGCGCGTCGCGCGTTACCTCAAGGATCATTGCGCCGTTCGATGGTTGCAGCTCGACGAGGGTGCCGGTGACCTCGCACACTTCGCCACGGCGGTGTTGCGCCCAGTGGCCAATGAATAGCTGAATAGCCCGGGCAACAGCCTGCGCAACTGTCTGGCGCGCTGCTTCGAACTACAAACAACTCCTGATCTCCCTGTAAGTTATGCCCGTGACCCGTGCCGTTGGCTGCCGATGGAAACCGTTCAACCCCCGTTTTCTCCCTTTGAGCATATGTCGCTGGACGCTGGCTTTTGTGCGCGCCACACTGCTACGTGTAGAAGGAAGATTTTCGCAAGGGCAGACGCAGGTGTAACGCGATCGCACCACCGCGAACCAGGGCATTGGCCGCGTGTGGACGTAATACACTCCCATTATTTTCGAGTGGTTGAAAATCGTGTTGGGCTGTAATAATTGCACGGAAATAGTCGACCTGAAATAATTGAACGCGGGTAGCACGCAACGCAGGAGCGCGTTTACATCCGACTCTTGCAACGAAAGCGAGGACATTCGACATGCCGAGGAAAGTTGGCGTGGGCTCGAAAGCGTGGAAGGTAGTTGACAGCGTAGCGTGTAAGACTGCGGGCGCGGCCTTCGATGCCATTCAATTCTTTAATAAGCACAATCCGAATCCTAATTTCACGCCGAAGTGGTCTGACAAGCCCCTGCTGAAGTCCTGGGAAAAGTCCAAGCCCACACTGGGTTGGCCGCGACAGACAGATTCACTCTGCCCAGGATGCGTCAAAGACGCACGCGAAGCCATCATCAGCGGGAAAAAGGACTGGCGCGATCTGATGTACGAAAAGGTCGGCGAAATCAAGGCGCAGATCATCGAGCGTGACGGCCAGGTCTGGATGGTCAAGGACTGCCCCATCCACGGCACCTGCGAAGACCTGATGGCCATCGATGCCCAGTTCCTCAGCTGGATTGAAAAGAATTTTCCGGGCCGGGATATTCCCGCGCACAACGACGAAGGACTGCACAAGCACGGTTCGAGCACGGTGCGTTATGGCCGGGGTTCGGTGCTCACGGTCGACCTCACCAATCGCTGTAACATGATGTGCGATCCCTGCTTCATGGACGCCAATCAAGTTGGCTACGTTCACGAGCTTTCCTGGGAGGAAATCCAGGAAGTGCTCGACAACGCCGTGAAAATCAAGCCGCGCCGCCAGCTTTCCGTGCAGTTTTCCGGTGGCGAGCCGACCATGCATCCGTATTTCCTCGACGCTATCCGCTACGCGCGCAAGATGGGCTACAACAGCGTGCAGGCCGCCACCAACGGCATCGAGTTCGCTCAGAGCAAGGATTTTTGCAAGAAAGCCTTTGAAGCGGGATTGCGCTACGCGTACCTGCAGTTCGATGGCATCGGCAACGACGCCAACAGCCACCGCCAGGTCGGCAATCTGTTCGACGTCAAGCTGCGCGCCATCGAAAACATGCATGCGGCCGGCATCGAAATCATTCTGGTCGTGACCATCGTCAACAGCGTCAATAACGATCAGGTGGGCTCGATCGTGAAGTTCGCCATGGAGAATCCCAAGAAAATCTCCTTCGTGGCCTTCCAGCCCGTCTCGTTCACGGGCCGCGATGAAGACATTACCCCCGAGCGTCGCTTGCGGCAGCGCTACACGCTTTCTCACTTGGCCAAGGACGTCAGCAAGCAGGTGGGGAAAGTTGAGCCCACCCGCGATTGGTTCCCGATTTCGTTAATCAGCGCTTTCTCCGCGTTTGCGGATTTGTCGCACGGTCCCGAGTCTCACTGGGGCACCGTGAGCTGCGGTTGCCATCCGAATTGCGGCGTGGGCACCGCTCTGATGATCAACAAGGAAACCAAGGAGTGGGCGCCGGTCCCGCGCTTCCTCAACGTTCCGCAGCTGGTCGAGGACGTCAAGAAAATTACCGACGCGGCGCGCAACCGGACTTTCTCCAACATCATGATGGGTCTGGCGCTCCTCAAGAACTACCGCCCCTTCGAGGCGCCGCCCAGCCTGGCTTTGATCGACCTGTGGCGGAAGTTCGACAAGTCTTTTGGCCTGGTTCCCGGCCACGTCCAGCGATATGGCGACTCCGGTCCCAATCGGACTATCGAGGACGAGCAGCGCCGCAGATCCGACCCGTGGAACTTCCTGTTCATCGCCGGCATGTGGTTCCAGGACCTGTTTAACTACGATTTCCGCCGCACCGAAATGTGCATTATTCCGTATGCCACCCAGCAGGGTGAAATCTCCTTCTGCGCCTACAACACCGGCATCGGATGGCGGAAAATCATCGAAAATATGTATAAGAACGCCACCGTCGCGCAGTGGTACAAGACCCATGGCAAGCACCAGATTTATGCCAAGGGTCGCCAGGTGAATCTCGATCAGTACGAGCATTCGCTCGTGATCGACGCTGCCGATGCGGCCCGCGTCCGCGAACGGGAGCACGACGACGTTCCCACGACCGCTGCCGAAGAGGACAAGATGCGCCGCCGCAAGGCCCTCGAAGAGGCGGCCAAGGTTCGCGCCATCTACGAAGAGATGGTGCTCAAGAAGCCGCAACAAACTGTCGTGCAGATCGGCTCCGTTCAGGAAATCAAGCACGCCACGCCCGCCTCCTCGCTCACCAGCATTTCGGGTGCCGGAAACGGTGCCGGAAACGGGAGCGGTAATGGCCATGGCCACGCCGGCGGAAATAGCACCATCAAGCACGAAGAAGAAGTAACCGCGCCCGCCGGCGACTAGGCGGGGGCCAAACAAGGCTCAGCAACAGCGCGACTAGCAACACCAGATCCGTGCGCCGTGCTTTTTCCGGCGCGCGGGTCTGGCGCCTTTACGGACAGTGCGCTCCTTCGACCTCCGGGGATTCCGGTATTGACGCAATGCCGGTATTGACGCAATGAAGGACATGCCTTATATCCGGCGCTTCGCCCTCATTTCTTGTCTGGTTGTGATGTTGCTCGCCGCGCTGGCTCTGACAGGTGGCGCTCTTCTATTTGCCTTCCTTCTTCCGGTGTGGTTCTTCTTTGCAGCAGTTATCAGTCTTTCGGCACCCACCATTGACGAACACCGCGATCTACAGCTATTCCTTGTCCTCCCCGTTTTCTCACCTCGACCGCCTCCAGTTCGGTAACTCCCAGCTCGAATAAGGCCGTCGCTCGACGGCCAGCAGTCACATTGCCGAATCGTTGGCAAACATTCTCTGTGCCGAAACGTATGCCTCTGCCGGGAGGGGCGAATGTCGCTCAGAAATATTCTGCGCAAGGTGCTCCTCTGCTTAGTTCTGGGAGGCGGTTCAATCCTCCGTACACAGATGAGTCGCGAGGAAATCGAGAGCCTCCTGTACTCCACGAATCAACCTGTAGCCGAGGTCAGTCTTCCCGACGAGAACGCCGAGGGCGATTCAGAGTAATCAAACTGCCCGGTTATGGCATCGCGATGCGCAAATCCCCAGTGGGTCAGCTTGAATTTGACCCACTGCCCGAATCTCCAATCGCGATACAATACCGAAGGGGCTATGCGCCCAGAGGCGATGCCCCAGATCCAATGAGTTGATCATGCCCATTTACGAATACATTTGCGGCGACTGTGGCCACCGCTACGAGCAAATCGTGCTTTCGCAGCGGCAGGTCATCTCTTGCCCGAAATGTTCAAGCCCTAACCATACGCTGCAGCTTTCCGTTTTCAGTGCGCCAGCCAAGTCTTCGGCCGGTGCCAGCGACTCGGTCGCGGTTCCCATGGGTGGCGCGTGTTGCGGCGGAGGCTGCGGCTGTAACTGACCGCTCGCAAGCCGCTCTTACGCATTGTCGCAACACAGGCTTAAGGAACGGCCTGACGCACGGCGTTGAACGACCGCCCTTGAAGGTCACATGAATACCGGCACGGCGCGTCATTCCCTGGCCAGTCTCCAAACGCCTGCGAGGCTTCGCAAAATGGCGTGCGCTTTCTGGCAATGGTTGCGAGGTTTCACCGGCGACACTGCTTACGAAAGCTATCTCCGCCATGTGGGCGATGGCTCGGCACCGCGATTGACCGCCGAAGAGTTTTACCTCGACGACATGCAGCGCAAGTACACCCGCCCGAATCGCTGCTGCTAGGTCCGTTCTCCGCTGCCTTTCATCTTCCTCCCCAGCTAGTTTCGCTTTCTTGCACATGGATTTGCGTAGATTCGCGGCTGCAGGCACCGGGCGCGCGATCCGCAATATTGAATTGCCCCGCGAGTTTGGCGGGAGTAGAATTCCGCTCATCTTTTTCTAGCCGGCGCGCGATTCGGAGGACTGTCGTGCGTGTCGGGCTCTGAAACAAATTTGCGAATTCCGGTTTGGACCGTCGGCAATTTGTTTCACGTTAGCAGGCCT
Organism: uncultured Acidobacteriota bacterium; assembly: GCA_963828935.1. GTDB lineage: Bacteria > Acidobacteriota > Terriglobia > Acidiferrales > UBA7541 > Palsa-189. The sequence continues at coordinate 437,884 of CAWHGP010000003.1, forward strand.
CGCTGTTTCGACTTCTACAGAATTAAAGGGGGTTCCTCACATGGCTTTAGATATGCAGAAACTGAATGTCTTGCTCGAAAAGGGTCTGGTGGATTTCGGCGCTACGTTTCACGCGGCCTGCGTGCGCATCGGCGATCAGCTGGGCCTGTACAAGGCGCTTGCCGCGGGTGGACCGCAAACCCCGGCGGAATTGGCGAAGCGCACGAGTACCGTCGAGCGGTACATTCGCGAGTGGCTGAACTCGCAAGCCGCGGGCGGCTACGTCACGTACGATAAAGCGGCGGGCAAGTACAGCCTTTCCGAAGAGCAAGCCTTCATTCTTGCCGACGAAGACAGCCCCGCCTTTTTGCCGGGTGCTTTCCAGGCGGCTTTGGCTGTCACGCGCATTGTGCCGCGATTGATCGACGCCTTTCGCACGGGCGAAGGTGTCGGCTGGCACGAACACGATGCGGAGCTATTCACTGGGACCGAGCGGTTTTTCAGACCAGGATATGCGGCGCACCTGGTGGCCTCCTGGATTCCTTCGCTTACCGGAATGGAAAATCGGCTGAAAAAAGGCGCGCGCGTTGCCGATGTGGGTTGTGGCCACGGTGCATCCACCATTTTGCTGGCCAAAGCTTATCCGCAATCGACATTCATCGGGTTCGACTATCACGCAGGCTCCATCGATACCGCCCGCAAGCGCGCCGACCGCGCCGGCGTTTCCGGCCAGGTAAAATTTGAGGTTGCCCGAGCCAAAGATTATCCCGGCGGGGATTACGACCTGGTCGCATTTTTCGACTGCCTTCACGACATGGGCGATCCCGTGGGCGCCGCGGCACACGTGCGCGAAACGCTTGCCGCCGATGGTTCCTGGATGATCGTAGAACCTTTTGCGGGCGACACTGTCGAGGAAAACCTGAATCCTGTTGGCCGGATTTTCTATTCCGTCTCGACGCTGTGCTGCACCCCGGCATCGCTGGCCCAGGAAGTGGGCCTGGGACTCGGGGCGCAGGCCGGCGAAAAGCGCATTCGCGATGTGGTCACGGCAGGGGGATTCGCGCATTTCCGGCGCGCGACGCAAACACCCTTCAACCTCGTCTACGAAGCGCGTCCATAAAGCCCGTCCCATGCATCCCTAATCGCAGCGTGCCCGTTACGGCTCGCGGCTTGGGCCGCAGCGCGCCAGATGGTAGAATTCCGCTTGGCCGAATTCCGAAAGTAATTCCGCAACAAAATAAAATTCAGACGAGAGGGTTCTCATGGCACGCTCGCGCCGTATCGGTATCTTAACCGGAGGAGGAGACGTCCCCGGCCTCAACGCCGTCATCAAGAGCATCGTCTATCAATCGGCGCCCATGGGTTATGAAGTCCTGGGAATCCGCCGCGGGTGGGAAGGCCTCACCCATCTGCAGCAGGGCCCTGCACTCGATCCGAAATACATTCTGCCGCTCAATTATGCCAACACCCGTACCATCGATCGCGCCGGCGGCACTATGCTGCACACCTCGCGCGTTAATCCTCGCAAAATGCGCGCTGGTTCTGTGCCCAAACATATTTCCGCCGAAAAGCTGGCTCCTTTGGAGGTGGCCGAGGGCCTGTACAATTTCACCCCCGTGGTCGTCGACAATATTGCGCACCTCGGACTCGATTATCTGATCCCCATCGGCGGCGACGACACACTCAGTTTTGCTGGCGTGCTCGATGCCCAGGGCGTGCAGCTCATCGGTATTCCTAAGACCATGGATAACGATGTGCAAGGCACCGAATACTGCATCGGCTTCTCGACGGCCATTACTCGCGGCAGGGAAGCCATCAACCGCCAGCGCACCATTCTGGGCTCGCACGAGCGCATCGGCATCTTTCGCATGTTCGGCCGCGATGCTGGTTTCACGGCGCTCTATTCCGCCTACGTCACCGGAGGCCGCTGCGTCATCCCCGAAATTGAATTCGATCTCCAGCATCTCATCGATCTTTTGCTCGAAGACAAGAGCAACAATTCGTCGCACTATGCGTTCGTCATTGCCTCCGAGGGCGCTCTGTGGAAGGGGCAATCGCTCTCCGAATGGGGCGAAGCGGATGCATACGGTCACAAGAAGAAAGCCGACATCGGCCTGGCGCTTGCCGAGGAGATTCGCCGCCACACCGGCCAGGACACCATCTCGAGTGACTTGACCTACGAGTTGCGTGGAGGCGAGCCCGATGTCCTCGACTACATCGCCGCCAGCACGTTCGGAAATATTGCCGTGGATTTGATTCGCCAAGGCCTGCGCGGCCGCCTGGTGGCCGTGCAGGGTGGCAAATATACCCACACGGTCCTGCCCGACCCCAAGGTCCCGCCGCGAAGTGTCGATGTCGCCGCCATGTACAACGTCGAGCGCTGCCGGCCGCACTACCGTGGCAAGCTGGGCTTGCCGCTGATGCTGACTCCCGTAAACGCCTGAGCCGGCTGTGGCTGTGAGACAACCGCGCACGCTCGGTCCGGTTGCGCAGCCCAACCGCCTGCAGATCATCACGGCCCGTTCGCTAATGTAGCTTCATTGCTGTAGCTTCATCCCGCTTGCCAGCTCGCTTTTTGGCCAAAAGTGCCGGGCAAACAAGTTCCCAGCGTTCGCAAGTTCATTTTGCGCGGCGAAGAATCTCTGTGAGAACCGCGCGCTACGCCGTGCTACCATGGAGCACGCATAGCGCGTAACGTTCCCGCCGTAATGGCATCAAACATTTACGCATACCAAAAACCGCTGTGGCTGCGTGCCTAAATATCACTCATCCCATCTCACGCTGTGAGACTCGGCCTGAATTGAGACGTAAATCGCATGGATAACGAAGAAAACCAGCAGCCTAAACTATTCACCCTTACCGAAGCGGAGCGCACGCGCCGCGAGCTTGAGCCCGTGCTCATCGAGGCCATCGAGGTTCGCAGGAAGATCGCGCCTCTTGAGGAAGAGCTTGGCGCGCTTGCCGCACGCATTCAGTGGCTGGGTGGCATGCTCGTTCCCTACGAGGAGACGGCGCGCGTGCGTTTTGATCGCGACCGCCTCGCGGAATCGCTGCGCACAGCCATCGAGAGAATTAGTTCCACAGGTTGCGTCGTAAAAGACCTCGACATGGGTCTGCTCGATTTCCCCGCCCTGATCAACAATGAAGAAGTGTATCTTTGCTGGCGACTCGGGGAAGAACGTATCCGTTTCTGGCACCGCCAGGATGAGGGATTCACCGCCCGCAAGCCCATCGAGCCGGGCGACACGAGTCCGAATAATCCCGTGCAGTGAGTAGCCGCAAATCACGTAGTACCGCTCCCCATCCAACCGGCCACCTGCGCGAAAAGTAGCCGCGACCTAACCGCGAAAGGATTCTCACGTGTCTGAAGAACGCCCCAACCGTCTCGCACATTCCGCGAGTCCCTACCTGCGCTCCGCGGCGAATCAGCCTGTCGACTGGTATGAGTGGGGTACCGAGGCTTTCGCTCGCGCGCGCGCCGAAGACAAGCCCATTTTGCTCGATATCGGAGCGGTCTGGTGTCACTGGTGCCACGTGATCGACCGGGAGAGCTACGAAAATCCCGAACTGGCCGCGCTGATCAATCGGTTGTTTGTTCCTGTGAAAGTCGATCGCGATGAACGCCCGGACGTGGACACGCGATATCAGACCGCCGTCAGCGCCATTTCCGGACAAGGCGGCTGGCCTCTTACCGGATTTCTGCTCCCTGACGGCCGCCCCTTTTACGGCGGCACGTATTTCCCTCCCGTCGACGCCATGGGCCGCCCGAGTTTTCGCCGCGTCCTCGAGAATATTGCGGACACCTACCGCACGCGGCGCGGCGAGGTCGAGGAAGCGGCCACGGCCCTGGTGGGTGCCGTGTCGCAAGCGGAAGTGTTTGCCACTGCGCGCGGCGATTGGAGCCCGCAGCTCGTGGACTTGCAAGTCGCCGCCATCCTCGAACGATTCGACGCGCGCTATGGCGGCTTTGGCCGCGGTCCTAAGTTCCCGCACTCGGCCGCGCTCGACCTGATACTCGAACGCTACCAGGCCACGCACGATCCGCAGCTGCTGCACGTCGCACAAACTACGCTCCAGAAAATGGCGCGCGGCGGCGTTTACGATCAGCTCGCCGGAGGCTTCCATCGCTATTCGGTCGATGAACGCTGGCTCGTGCCGCACTTTGAGAAAATGTCTTACGACAACTCGGAGCTGCTCAAGAATTACCTGCACGGCTATCAAGTCACGCGCGATCCGTTTTTCCTCGAAACCGCCGCAGGCATCGTGGGCTGGGTAAACGCGGTGTTGTCGGACCAGCATCAGGGCGGCTTCTACGCCAGTCAGGACGCCGATATTTCACTCGACGACGACGGCGATTATTTCACGTGGACGCTTGAGGAAGTGCGCGCCGTCCTGCCGCCCGCCGTTTTGTCGCCCGACGACTCGCACGTCATCGAGTTCTATTACGATGTCGGCGCCGACGGCGAGATGCATCACAACCCGGCTAAAAATGTGCTCTGGATCGCGCGCGAACCTGCCGCTATCGCCCAGGCTCTCGGCACCTCCGAACATGATGTGCGCTGCACGATTCTTCGCGCCCGCGCGCAATTGCTCGCCGCACGCGCGCAACGTCCCACGCCCTACGTGGACACGACGCTCTACACCAGTTGGAACGCCATGTTCGTATCCGCCTACCTGGAAGCCGCCGCGGTATTCGAATCCGCCGCCTCCTCGGAAGCGCCTGAATCGCTTGACGCGCTGGAATCCCCCGACGCGCTGCGCGCGTCCAGTGCCCCCTCGCCACAAGAGCGCGCCGCTGCAGCCATATCCGCGCACACCCCGCCAACGGCCGCTGCTGCAATACCCCCGCAGGCCCCGGTAAGGGGCGCCGCTGCAATAAACATCCGCGATTTCGCGCTGCGCACCCTCGACCGCTTCCTCGCCGAAGCCTGGGACGACCGCCGCGGATTTTCTCACCGCCTCGGCGGCGAGCGTCTCGACGGCAGCCTCGATGACCAGGTATTTATGGCCGCCGCGTTACTCGATGCCTTCGAAGCCACGCTGGATCGCCGCTACTTCGACGCCGCCGAACGCGCCGCGAAACTGTTCCTCGAAAAATTTGCGGATCCCGCCGGTGGCTTTTTCGATCGTTCCTCCGACGCTGCCCCCATGGGCGGCCTCGACGTGCGCCGCAAGCCTCTGCAGGATTCGCCCACGCCCGGTGCCAACGCCGTGGCCGTCATCGTTCTTGACCGCCTGCACGATTACACCGGCAACGCGGCTTATCGTGAACGCGCTGCGGCTACGCTTGCAGCTTTTGCGGGTGGGGTGGCCGAGTATGGTTTGTTCGCCGCGACATTCGGGCTTGCGTCGGTGCTGCACGCCCGCCATCCCATTCAGATTGTGGTCACGGGAGCGGCGGACGACCTCGTGGCCGCGCAACTCGAGCGCGCCGCGCGGCTGCATTATCGTTTTGGTAAAGGAGTGCTCCGCGTCGTGCCTGGCTCCGCCGCCGCTGCCAGCGCGTCCGCGGGCGCCGGCCCCGCAGTCGCCACGCTGCCCCCTTCGCTGCAAACCACGCTGCCGCATCTTCGTGTCGAGCAGGCGCAGGCATTCGTCTGCGCCGGAGGCGCATGCTACCCGCCGGTTAACGATCCTGCCAAGCTGTCGGAATTGCTTGCGCGTGTTGCTGTCGAAGCTCGCGCCGGCGCCTAAGTAGCCCCGCCGCGCCTTGCAAAGCCGGAACGCAAGGTTGGCACATCGGCGTTGCGAGATTCTGCTGATTTTATGGTTGCACGCCAAGCTGCGAGTGCAGCGCGCTTTTTCTCACAATCTTCTTCACGATTTTGTCAGGCTCGTCGGAAATGTAAATCGCCCCGGAGCGATCGAGCGTCAACGTATGCGGCCGCATTCCATCGAGGCCGCCGATCGCATCGAGTATCTTGTCGTCTTTCACGATCTTGACGGATTGGCCGTCGCTGTCGCTGAGGTAGAGCGTGTCGTCCGGCAGGATCGCCATGCCCGACGGGTAGCCGAAGTCGAGATCGGTCCACTGCTTGATAAACTTGCCGTCCTGCGTCCAAAACTGGATGCGTTTGTTCACCCTGTCCATCACCACCAGCTCGCCCTTGGAGTCGATCAATACCCGGTGCGGTAAATTGAATTGGCCAACGTCGGCGCCTTTCGTGCCACCGATAATCGCCAGGAACTTGCCATTCTTGTCGAACTTCACGATGCGCGAATTTTGATAACCGTCGGTTACGAACAGGTCTCCGTTCTCGGCCACGGCAATGCCCGTGGGACCGTTGAAGCTGTCGTGCGACGTATTGTCTCCCGCCACGCCTTTCCTCCCGAGCGTCATCACCTGCTGGCCGTCTTCGGTGAACTTGCCGATGAAGTTGTCGGTCTCGTCTGTGATCCAGAGGTAACCCTCGCGGTCGACTGTCATGTCGTATGGCCGCGTAAACAGATTCGCGCCCCAGGCCTTCTGGAATTGCCCGTCGAAATTAAAAACCCAGACAGCGGGCTCGCTCCGGTCGGCTGGCGTCACCAGTACCACCATCGATCCTTTGCCGTTCGGATCGAAATTCACCGAGTCCACCGACTTCAGAGCTTGCCATTGCTTGCCGGCCGGTGGTTCACCCCACGTAGTGACCACCCAGTTCGGATTTGCCGGCACATTGGGCGGAAGACCTCTTTTTTGAGCAAATGTCCCAAAAGCGCAAGCAAGCATCCCCGCCGCCACGAGCATCGTGCCAACCCGCTTGGTCATAAAACCTCCGCAGCTCGAACTAATTCCGGCTTCCAGATTGCCGCCCTCAGGCACCGGACAGCTGCTTCGTCGCCGCGAGCAGTATAATCCCGGAACTCACTTCCGACTCGTTTTCTGCGCCAAATACAGATTTCGTCCCGCATCTTCATCGTACTTTGTTTCGTAAATGACTTGTGCGTTAGATCATTTGTCATTCGCCATGACCTTTATTTAACTTTTGTTTCACTTCTTCGTGACAACCTGCCTCGCCATTACCGCTAGCATCTGCTACGCAGATCGAGTTCCAGCTGAATTAATCCCGCGCTTTTTGTTCGGATCACGATCCGCGTTTTTTTCAACCCGGGCAGGGCCACGGAACCGGGATGCAACGGCACAGTGAGCAAAAACGCCAACTAGACCTTCACCTAATGTCGGCTTAAAAAAGGAGCGGCAATGAAGCAACGGGACAATGCAGCACAACGAGGCACGAATCGACGATCGTTCTTGAAAGGCAGTGCAGTGGCCGCGGGCGCCGCAACGCTGGGCGCCGGGTTCTTGGGCCAAGGTCTCCCCGCATTTGCAGAAGAGAAGAGCGGCCATCTTCCCCCCGGAGATGCGGCAATCCTCAGGTTCCTGGCTGCGGCGGAAATTATCGAGACGGATTTATGGATTCAATACGCCGAACTGGGTGGAGTTCCTACCACCGAGGTACACGGCTTGAAGTTCACCGGAGGCAATCCCCTCTTTACGGCGGCCCTGGAGATTCTCGATGGGGACATGCCCCAATACATTACCGACAACACCGATGATGAAAACACCCACCAGCAGTTCATCAATGCCTACCTCGCCTCCAAAGGCGCAGACACCGTGGACTTGAGTCCCTTCGCCACGATTCCCGGCAGCACCGCGCAAGGTTCGAGTGGCAAAAAACGGCTCACCAACCTGATGAATCTCACTGTGGACACGAGTTTCTGGACGCGCTACCGCATCGATTCGAAAAATCCCGATCTCGATCCGAACTTCGTTTTCCCTCAGGCGGTCGACATCGACAACCGGACGGCCATACCCCGCTCCGACAACGATACGGCCGGCAGCTTCGTCGACGGCAGCGGCAACCTTGGCGGCACCGATCATTTGAAAGCGATTGCCTTCACCGCCGGTTTTCACTTTGCATTTATCGAACAGGGTGGCACCAGCCTCTATCCGTCGCTCGCCCAGCGCGTAACGAGCCCGGAAGTTCTGCGCATCCTGCTTAGCATCGGTCCCACCGAAACCATGCACTTTCAGACCTGGCAGGATAAGGCCGGCAATGCCACGCCTTTGACCGACGTGGACCCGGTCACGGGAGCATCGGTGACGTTTAAAGATCTTACGACCGGTCAGCCGGAATCATTACAGGCCAACCTGATCATGCCCGAGCCCACACCGTTCCTGAGCCGGAAGTTTCCCATCTGCTCGATCATCCGCCCCACCGAAACAAAAGGAGCGGCCATGGGTGCCCTGAAGGCGCTGACCGATGATGGGCTGTTCATTGGACAGAGGGACCAGCGGTTTTTCGACCTGCTTCACGATTTGGCGGAAGACGCCGACGAGGCTAAAAAGGAGGAGTAGTAGAAATTGATCCAGCCGGATGCTCTACCGCGCGCCGCAAGCGAATTGTTAGCATCGGCACGGGAGCATCCGGCATTTCATTTTTCCAAATGCAATAAATCGCCAGCCTGCCTCTCATTGCGCCCTTAGTCGTGTCCCAGCAGCCACGCCCAACAAGCGTGCTCGGCAGTAGCCACCAACAGCATGGCTGCCGGGATAAAACGCCGGGTCCAATTCGCATTTCCACTACGCGCTTTTTATTAGCAAGCAGCCGTTACGCGTATGTCATTCTGAGGAGCGCAGCGACGAAGAATCTCTCTTTGCTGGGCCTTCCTCTACAAATCATTGAAGTAACGAAGCGCTGCTGCACGCTATGATCGAAGCTCGATCGTGCAGCAACCATCGTCATTTCCCATCGGAGCTGAACATATGAAACAGCTTCGTTAGCGGGTCGAAGAAGCGATCCACGACCCGCTCTTTCAAGGGAATGATGGCGTTGTCGGTAATCGTGATGTTCTCGGGACACACTTTCGTGCAGCACTTCGTGATATTGCATAAGCCAATTCCGAATTCTTCTCTCAGCGCCGGGATGCGGTCGCCCACATCCAGCGGATGCATTTCGAGCGCGGCAACATAAACAAGAAAGCGCGGGCCGATGAATTGCTCGTGCATGTGATGGTCGCGCAGGACGTGGCAAACATCCTGGCACAAGAAGCATTCAATACACTTGCGAAACTCCTGCACGCGGTCCACATCCGATTGCGCCATGCGCCAGGTTCCGTCCGGCGCATCGGGAGGGCGCACCTTGAACGGCGCAATGCGCTCCTTTACCCGATAATTCCAGGACACGTCCGTCACCAGGTCCTTTATATGCGGAAAAGCCTTCATCGGCTCGATGGTCACCGGCTGGTCGAGCGGAATCGAGTTCAGGCGCGTCATGCACATCAGCTTGGGCATGCCGTTAATCTCTGCCGAGCACGATCCGCATTTGCCCGCCTTGCAGTTCCAGCGCGCGGCGAGATCTACGGCCGACTCCGCTTGAATCTGATGCACGGCGTCGAGCACCACCATGCCTTCGCTGACCTCGGTGCTGAAATCGCGGAACTGCCCGGTGCCTCTTTCTCCACGCCAAATGCGAAACGTCGCCGTAGCCATCACTTCATCTCCTGAATGATTTCCTGCAGCTCCGCCGGCATCGCCGGAATTGGTTCCCGGGTCAGCTGCACCTCTTCCTCGGCGCCTTTTCCGGCCACGATGTTGAACTTGCCGGAAGCCTCGTCTTTGGCGGGGAAATCGTCGCGGAAATGCGCCCCCCGGCTCTCTTTTCGCTCCAGCGCCGCCCGCGTCACGATCTCGGAAACCGTCAGCAGCGGCCCTAAATCAAGCGCCGTGTGCCAGCCGGAATTGTATTCGCGATTCCCCTGCACCGATGCCTTCTCCGCCCGCGCCCTCAGTTCTTGAATCCGCACCAGCGCCTGATGCATCTCCTCTTCCACGCGCACGATGCCCACCAGTTCCTGCATCAGATCCTGCAAGTCGTGCTGGATCGCGTAGGGTCCTTCGCCCTTCTCGTGCTCGAACGGTTCCAGAGCCCGCTTTTCGGCCGCCGCAAGGTCGTCATTATTGATTTTGCCTTGCGCATTATCCTTGGCAAATTGTGCGGCGTATTCACCGGCGCGCTTCCCGAAAACCAGCAGGTCGGAGAGTGAATTTCCTCCCAGCCGGTTTGCGCCGTGCAGCCCCGCCGCGCATTCCCCCGCGGCAAACAACCCGGGCACATCCGACATTTGTGAATCGGGATCCACACGAACGCCACCCATCACGTAGTGCGTCGTCGGCCCCACTTCCATCGCCACCTGCGTAATGTCGATGTCCGCCAGTTGTTTGAACTGGTGGTACATGCTGGGCAGCTTCTTCTTGATGTGCTCGGCTGCGTTGGGGAGGCGCTCCTTGATCCACGCGATGTCGAGATAGACGCCGCCATGCGGACTTCCGCGGCCCTCGCGCACCTCGCGCCGAATACAACGCGCCACGTGATCGCGAGTCAGCAATTCAGGCGGACGGCGCGCATTCTTGTCGCCCTGCGTATAGCGCCATCCTTCCTCTTCGCTGTTTGCGGTTTGATTCACATACGCCGCCGGAATGTCGTCGAACATGAATCGGCGTCCGTCTTTGTTGCGCAACACGCCGCCTTCGCCCCGCACTCCCTCGGTCACCAGGATGCCCCGCACGCTCGGCGGCCAGATCATTCCGGTGGGATGGAACTGCACGAACTCCATGTCCATCAGCTTCGCGCCGGCATGATAGGCCAATGAATGGCCGTCGCCGGTGTATTCCCAGCTGTTGCTGGTAATCTTGTACGCCCTGCCGATGCCTCCGGTGGCCAGCACCACCGCTTTCGCGCGAAACAGATGGAATCTCCCGCGCTCCCGGTCGTATCCAAATGCGCCCGCGATGCGCTCGCCGTCCTTGAGCAGCGTCACGACCGTGTGCTCCATGAAAACATCGAGCCCCAGATGGATTCCGTGATCTTGCAAGGTGCGGATCATTTCGAGACCCGTGCGGTCGCCGACGTGCGCCAGCCGCGGGTAGCGATGTCCGCCAAAGTTCCGCTGCAGAATGCGCCCGTCCGGGGTGCGATCGAATAGCGCGCCCCAGGCCTCGAGCTCCCTCACTCGTGCTGGCGCCTCCTTGGCGTGCAGTTCCGCCATGCGCCAGCTATTCAGGTATTGGCCGCCCCGCATGGTGTCGGAAAAGTGCACCCGCCAGTTGTCGCGGTCGTCCACATCGGCCAGCGCCGCCGCGATTCCGCCCTCCGCCATCACCGTGTGCGCCTTGCCCAGCAGCGACTTGGTAATCAGCGCCACGCGCGCGCCCGCCGCCGAAGCTTCCACACACGCGCGCAGGCCGGCGCCACCCGCTCCAATCACCAGCACGTCGTGCTCGTGCGTTAAATACTCGGGCATTAGAGAATTCTCCAATCGTGCCACACGCCCATCGCGCACAAGCGCACATAAATGTCGGAGAATGCCACCCAGAACAGGCTGCACCAGGCGAAAAGCATGTGCCGCGAGTTCAGGCAGCTGACGCAGTCATAGGCCTCCTTGCGGATCGGCGAGCCCGACAGCCGATCGCGGAAACCGCCGATCAGATGGCGCAGCGAGTGGCACCCCAGCGTATAGCAACTCAGCAGGATCGCGTTGATCGTCAGCACAATCGTGCCCACGCCAATTCCAAAGTGGCCGTCAAACCACATCGCTTCCCAGGCATCGCGCGCCAGGATGACGATGAAAATCAGAGCCAGATAAAGAAAATAACGGTGAATGTTTTGCATGATCAGCGGAAACGATCGCTCGCCAAGATATTTCTTGCGCGGCTCCCCCACCGTGCACGACGGCGGGTCCGCCCAAAACGCTTTGTAATACGCGCCGCGGTAGTAATAGCAGGTCAGGCGGAACAAACCTGGCGCCCACAGCACCAGCATCGCTCCCGTAACCCACAGTGGAATCCACGCCGGCCTGACTCCAAACCAGCCGTGCAGCGCGTCACCAAAAATCTCCGGCGAATACATGGGAGAAAGGTAAGGTCCGAACCGGTAATTAGTCCCTTGCAGCGCGGCCCAGGTTGAATAACAGATGAACCCGAAAAGGCCGAGAAATGTGAATAGAGGCTGTACCCACCAAAGATCCGCTCGCGAGGTCTGCCCAAACCGCGTGCCTACTAACGGAACATCTACTTGCGCCATGCAGGCCCTCCACCTGATGCAAATGACTTGTGCGCCAAAATCCGCTCCCAAACCGACTTAACAGTTTACAACCTTATGGCCCTTCCCTCCACACACACTCCAGGTTTTTTGGCGAATCACGCCATTAAAACAGCTAACTCAGACGAATGGAGAATAAATCGTGGAGGTGAACGGGCTTTCGCCTCGCGACAACAGTCCCAGCACCGTCGCCGTCAATGGTTTGCGCGCGAGGCTGGGCGGCGACTTGGGTAACCAATATGAACCAACACGCTCAATGGTCATTCTGAACGAAGTGAAGAATCTCTCTCTGCGCGCTGCACATTCCCAGGGCACCTCATGCACTGGTCATCCTTGCGCTGGCCCGCCCCGCCCCGCCGCGAGACCCGAGACCGGCACCCCGCGAAACCACTTGTCAATCGAAGGCGCGCCGCGAAAATACCAGATTGCCAGCACCGTGTCGCAAATCGCGCATCCCGCCGACGACGTCGCCACGAATGGCACGATCGGCGTGCCATAGAAATGGTGCACCACGTCCCACGCCGTGTGCAGCATCCAGCCCACGCCAACGAACCGGTAATCTTTGAGCCCCCAGTACGCCAGGCACGCCACCACCGGACAAAATGCGAATTCCCACCCGCCCAGCCCGCCATTCAGGTACGCCGCGCCCGCACCCGCCAGCATAATCGCGCTGAGATTGCGCCTGTCCGGCTCCTTGAGCAGCGAGCACGCCGCAATAAAAAACGCCGCCACGATGGCGGGCGCAATTATCCCAGGAATCGTCAACTCCGGTCTCGTATGCATCGGCATGTTATTTCCCTCGTTTCCTTAAAGTAGCGTGGCCTCGCAGATAAATCTGCAGCTCTCGATCGCGTTCCGTAATAGCACGACCGGTCGTGCTATTACAAATGCAATCTCTCTCGAATGCCTGTGGGCCGAGCGCAGCAAGGGAGACCACCCCGTTCCCCTTTAATCCCAGCTGCGAGATCCCTCGATGAAAAACTTAACGGCTGGAGTAAAATCTGTTGGTGCGCTTCATCACCAGATCGTTGCCGATAATGCTGGCGCTCCTTTTGGTTTTGGCTCCGGTTTCCGCGTCCGCTTGCGATCTGGCCTGCTGGCTACACCAAGCGCATTCCGGCTGCCACCTCGCTCCATCCGGTTCCGAATACGGCTCACAAAATCACGGCAGTGCCATGTCGATGCCTCCCGGCATGGACATGGGCCCCGGCGCGGGTGCGGGCGCGGGCACCCGCATGCATCCCGGTTCGGGGAATAGCGAAAACCGAATGACGCCGCGTGAACTCGTGAACGGCAAGCCAGGTCACCTCATGTCACGAATGGAACTCGTGACTGACCGCGTCGAGCAGACCACCAGGCGCAATCCGCGCACCGACGCTACGCCCGCTCCTTCGCCCGCTCCTTCAAACGATCTCTTGTATTGCATTCATGGACTGTGCAGTCAGGTTTCAGCGTTGGCGTCCCCGCCGAGTGCGGGTGGTTTTCAGCCTGGTCCGCACTCGATCTCAATCGATGTTTCCGTTCTCATCAATCGCTCGACCGGCCCCTTGCCCAGCCACTTGACCGGCCTTCGTGTGTCTGCAATTGGAACGGCTCCGCCAAAGATTCCCGCAGCCGATCGTCTCCTTACCCCTCTCAGGATCTAAAACACACGGCACGCTCGCGAATTAACAATCGCAAATTAACGATCACGAATTACTGACCGCGTTATCGGCTCGTCGTGTGGTCGCACTCGCCGCGTGCGCCTATAGAGCACAAATGCGGATTTCCGGGAGAACGTAATGAGGACATTTCCAGCCGTGGTTTTGCCGGTTCTGACGGTTTTGCCCGTTTTGCCGGTTCTGACGATTCTGGCAGTTCTGCTATTTCCAGCGCTCGCCATCGCGCAGCAGGGCGGCGCCAGCGATCAAGCACCCGGCGCGCAAGGTACACAACCTGCTCCAACTGCTCCGCCCTCGGCCTGCATGCCTGGCATGCGCATGCCTGGATGCCCCGAAGCCGCTGCCGAAGCGGCGCAGCCGATTCCAGCCAGCGATCTTATGACCATGACTCCGCACAATTTCCTCCAGGCGATTGTCACCCACACGACCTCCGGCACGAGCGCGGAGCCGATTTCCACTCCGGCCCCGATGCTGATGACCGCGAAAGGCAAGTGGCTCCTCATGTTCCACGCCAATGTGTTCATAACTGACGAGCAGCAATCGAGCCCGCGTGGTGGCGACAAGTTTTTCTCAACGAATTGGTTTATGTCCATGGCGCAACGCCACCTCGGGCCGGGTGTTTTCACCGTTCGTGCCATGTTGAGTCTTGAACCAGCCACGATAACCGCGGAGCGTTATCCTTTGCTATTCCAACAGGGCGAGACAGCTTTTGGTCTGCCCATCGCCGATGGCCAGCATCCCCATGACTTCATCATGGAGGTAGCCGCTCTCTACGACTTGAAAATCGGGGAGCAGAGTCTTCTTTCATTTTATTTTGCTCCCGTGGGCGATTCCGCATTGGGGCCGGCAGCGTATCCACATCGGGCTTCTGCCCTTGAAAATCCTGTCGCAACCCTCGGTCATCACCAGGAAGACTCGACGCATATTGCCGATGACGTGGTAACCCTCGGTTTGACACATGCCATCGCGCGCATCGAACTGTCCGGATTCCACGGTCGCGAGCCCGGCGAGTTCCGCTGGAATATCGATCAAGGAAAGATCGATTCGTGGTCAACTCGCTTGACGATCGAGCCGGGGAAGAATTGGAGCGGGCAGTATTCCTATGGGCGCATCAAAAGCCTGGAGGCACTCTTTCCAACTGAGGATCAGGAACGCATGACCGCGTCCATCTTGTACAACCGCCCCTTTGAGAACGGGAATTCCGCCAGTACTCTTCTCTGGGGACGCACGCGATCGCTTGCCGATGGTGCGATCTTCAATAGCTATCTCCTCGAGTCTACCGTGCGCTTTCGCATCCGCAATTATGCGTGGACCCGCATTGAGAATGCCGAACGATCGAGCGAATTAGTCCTTGGCGAGAACCCATTGCCTCCCGGCTTCCGGGAACAGCCGATTGGCAGAGTCCAGGCCTATACCGTAGGCTATGATCGCGACATCGATTTAGTTCCGAATCTGCGTTCGGCCATTGGCGCGCAATTTACGACTTACGGCGTGGCAGATACATTGCGGCCTATCTACGGCGCGCATCCGCTTGGTGTCGCGGTATTCGTCCGTCTGCGCCCATTCTCCGGAAAGGCCCATTCTCCGCAAAAGGAAAGATAAGACATGACGCTCCGCCCGCGTGGTGACGCTCGAACGCGTAGGAAGATTGCCATCATGATTTCACTGGTCATGGTCATCGTCGCGGCGGGTTATGAAATCACTCTTGTACGCCGCGGATTCAGCGCACGGGCAGAGCCGTCCTCACTCGAGACTCTTATGGCCACGATGGCGCGTAGGCTCGCGGTGCCCTCAAACTATCGCCAACTCCACGATCCTTTCCAGGCTTCGCCTGAAAATATCCAGGCTGGTATGGCGCATTTCGCCGATCACTGCTCCACCTGCCACGCCAACGATGGCGGTGGCGACACGCTGTTCGGGAAAGGCTTGTACCCTAAGCCGCCGGACATGCGCAAAGCCGAAACCCAGAACAAGACCAATGGCGAGCTATACTACATCATTGAAAACGGAGTACGTCTGAGCGGCATGCCCGCTTTCGGAGAACACCCCGGCACCACCGATGCGGAAACATGGCACCTGGTGACCTTTATCCGGCACTTGCCGGCATTGACGAACGAAGAGCTGCAGAAAATGGCCAGCCTCAATCCCAAGACCGAACAAGATCGCCAGGAGGAACAACAGGAACAAGAATTTCTTCGCGGAGAGAATCCGCAGACCCCGGGTAGTAGCTCACATCATCACTGAAGGGAGAGAAAACACCATGAAAGCTCGTCTTTTGATTCTAATGGCCTGTATTTCGCTGGTCGCCGTCGCAGCTCTGGCTCATGGAGGCGAGGAGCACGTCATCGGCACGGTAGCCAGGGTCTCGCAGGACTCGATTATCGTGAACACCACGGCCAATAAGATGGTCACAGTTGCCGTTGCACCAGAGACAAAGTTTATTAGGAGCAAGGCGGCGGCCAAATTCGCCGATTTGACCGTGGGCGACCGCGTGGTGATTCACGCCAAGGAACCCACCGAAGGCAAACTCGTCGCGGACACAGTCGAGTTCAGCAGCCCGAAACCCAAGACTTAGCCGCCCGCTATCTCTCGCTGTCATTCTGAGAGGCTGTGGCTTTCTTGATTTTTCGCAAAAAGTGACGCTGGACACACTGCGCTAGATGCGAAGAAAATAACCGCATTTCAATAAAGTCACATCCTCTGCAGCGAAGCATCTCTGTGCCGCTAACCCCCGCCCGCCGCGCTAAAACGTGGCGTACCAATACCAGGCGAAGAGCCCGAGGCCTGCAACTGCCACCGCCGCGATCAAGAATGAAATCAGGCGATCCGGCTTGGCCGTTTCGACCATGCGAGTGTTCGACAGAATCAGCCCCAACCCTGCGAAAAGAATGACATCGGCCAATCCTTGCGTCGTCCAGTTGTTCCCCGCAACCGCGTCCATCAGGTTCTGCAACGGGCGATAAGCATCCTTCACGCACGCTAACGCCGTATTGAAAAGTGCGGTGATTGCGGCAGCCATGCCAAAGGCGGCGCTGGTGCGTCCCAGTCTCGCGGTGTCGGCGTTCATTTTGCACCTGCTGTAGCTTGACGGGCGTAGCAAGGCGACCTTGACACCGTGGTCGATCACTGCACCAGAGCCTTCAATGGCCAGACCCGTGAGAACGATCAGGAACGCCACGCTCAGCAGCATCCTGCGGGCGGTCGTATTGGCATGCGGTGAATCCCGCGCCGCCATCGGAAGGTACAAAGACAGGATCAGCGTCATCAGAAAAAGGTGCTCTTTCGTTTCCATGAACAGGTTGTGAGCAAAGGGCCACGGCCCCTTCAGAATCAGAGCCTTCTCGACCGGGTAATAGTGAAGGTACCAGTAGCCGCCTGAAATCCATGCCAATACCATGAAGACAGCTACTGCCAGTGCAGCCATTCGTATGCGCCGTGCGTTATGCTGGTTCGCGTTCAGCGTTTCGACGAATACCCACACTGCCGATAAGGTGCCCAGAACGCCAAACGTGGCATGCGCCAAAAGAACCGCGTCGCTGGCCGTGATGTTCATCGGAAGGCTTCTTTTCCCGGCGACAGGTTTCCCCATCCGTTGGTCCGATCGACCTCGTTTGTTGCGGTGTCTTTCTTATCTGCCGGTTTGCCCCACGTCCAATAGAGCCCCAGATACGCGTAGTTTTCGCTCTGCCCCGCGATGGTGTGGCCGTAGCAGAACAGCAGTTGAAAACCGGGATCGCGAAATTTGTAGTAACCCCCAACGTCCAGCAGCAGGGCAGAGCGGGTCTGGGGCGTCGCTAAACCTTCCGCCCCGTGATAAAAAGCCTCCGCGCCCAGCGTCAGCTTTTTTCCGATGTCGCGCTGCACCAGCCAGCCGGCATACGGAAAATTGCGGTAACCATCGACATGGTTGAAAATCGTTTCCCCGCCACCACCATACGTAGTCCACGGGCCAAAACTCTTCTGCACCCAGAGGGGCACCTTGTACCAGGTCTTGCCGACTCCCAAGCCCTTTGCCGCGCTTCCGGTGGGTAGTTCAAACATCGTAAACGTGCCGACTTGTGGGCGACGCTTCGTTTCCTGAATGAACCGGAATTTTATTCCCGTTTCAATGTCGCCCAGGCCCATCGCGCTCGGTCCGGTCCCTGCTGGCGCAAATCTTGGATTGTTGGAAGGTAGGATGGCCGCGACGGGCACGATGATATGCAGGTGAACGTTTGGAAGCGCGCCCCAATTGAACTCCACGGCAGGCCCGAATGTATCCATCTCCACCGGTGTGCCGTCTGCGTTGGCAAACGTATAGAATTCGTAGTTTTTGTAATCGATGGGCTCTGGATCGTCAGTCTGGAAGGGAGGACCGGCGCAGACCAAAACAGGACTAAAGAGAGTTGCCAGAAACAAAAGAGCGGATACTGCTTTCATCGGTAGCCCTCCCGAAACATTCCGCACACACTTCTCCCTTCGGCCAAGCGTCCATCTTCTTTTTTAGTGACCTTTTTTAATGACCTTTTTTAGTGACCCTTTTTAGTGAGCTTTGATGAGCTCCCCGAAAAGCTCCCGAACCTTGGATTTGGCGGCTTTCAGTGCCCGGCGTCCAAGTGGGGTAGCGCGATACACCTTGCGAAGCGACTTTCCATTCCGCACCTGCCCCGAGCGCAGGTAGCCCTTCTTTTCCAGACCATGCAGGAGCGGGTACAGTGTGCCCAGGCTGATGTGATAACCGTGGCGGCCTAGTTCCTCCGCCATGCCCAGGCCGAAAAGGGGGCCTTCCGCGGCATGATGAAGGATATGCAGGCGAATCAGCCCGGCGTAAAGATCGCGATCGTCAACGTTTGTGTTTTTCGCTATCGCCATTCGATAACGAATCTCTATTATCTTACCTGCAAAGTCTTTGTCAAGGGCTGCGGCGGGCGGTAGGGGGGCCCGTTTGGTTAGTGGCCCGTTTGGTACTTTTGGAATTATGATTCAATTGGCCATCCTCGCATGTGCAGGCACGTCTTTGCGCGGCATGGTAAAATACGCTTCTGATTCCAAGCCAACGTGCTCTTGTAGTCGACCTGTTCTTGCCGGGGAGTACAGCCTCTAGTGGGTGCCGCTGCGATGATTCGACGTCTGCGATATCTGCGATGTCTTCGATCCCCAGGCCAACCGCTGACCCGGCCTCGTCTTCACATGGATTCTGCTTTTTCGGGCCCTCAACGCTTATCTAACGGTGCCTCCGCTCTAATGGCAACTCCTTACAAATCATATCCTTACAACACTAGACACCGCAACTACCATGGAATGATATCGTTGCAAAATTATAGGGGGGGGCACCCCCACGGTTTTCACCGGCACGCGACCGGGTCGCAATGCGTCCTAGCACCGCTCGACAGGATGGAACATGCTGAATCCGCATAGACTTACAACGTACGGCGTGAAAGTCGGCAAAGTTCAGGTGGGTGGCGGAGCCCCTATCGCCATCCAGTCCATGACCAATACCGACACCGCCAACATCGAAACCACCACGCAACAATGCCTCGAGCTGGCCGCCGCTGGATCGGAAATGGTGCGTATCACCGTCAATGTTCCTGAAGCCGCTGCCGCCGTGCCCGAAATTAAGAAACGCATGCTGGACGCCGGTTGTGAAGTGCCGCTCATTGGCGATTTCCATTACAACGGTCATGTCCTGCTCACGAAATACCCGCGCGCGGCGAGTGCCCTCGATAAGTACCGCATCAATCCCGGCAACGTCGGAGCCGGTAAGCGCCGCGATGAGCAGTTCTCCACCATCTGCGATATTGCGCGCGATAACGGCAAGCCTGTGCGCATCGGCGTCAATGGCGGCTCGCTCAATCAGGAGTTGGTCATGCGCAAGATGCAGGAAAATACCGATCGCATCCTGGGTTTCACCTCCGACGAAATCATCAACGAGTGCATGGTGCTTTCCGCACTCGAGTCCACGGACTTGGCCCTGCAATGCGGCCTCCGCCACGACCAAGTCATCATCTCCTGCAAAGTCTCGCGCCCGCTCCATCTCATCACCGTTTATCGCTCGCTTGCTGCGCGCACCCGCCAGCCCCTGCATCTCGGACTTACCGAGGCGGGCATGGGCACCAAGGGTGCCGTGTGGTCGTCGGCCGCCATGGGCATTCTGCTGAACGAAGGCATTGGCGACACGATTCGTATTTCGCTCACGCCCAAGCCCGGTGGCGATCGCCGCGAAGAAGTGTACGCTTCGTGCGAGCTCCTGCAGGCGCTTGCACTGCGCGCCTTCCTGCCCAGCGTTACAGCCTGCCCTGGATGCGGGCGCACCACCAGCACCACGTTTCAGCAGCTGGCCGAAAGTATTCAGGGTTATATCCGCGAAAAAATGCCCGAATGGAAGCTGCAATACGAAGGTGTCGAGTCCATGACCCTCGCCGTGATGGGCTGCATCGTCAATGGACCGGGCGAATCGCGTGCTGCCAACATCGGCATCAGCCTGCCCGGCACTGGCGAAACGCCTAGCTGTCCCGTCTACATCGATGGCCAGCATTTCACCACGCTGCATGGCACCTATGACGAGCTTTCCGCCGGATTCCAGACGTTGGTCGACGATTACATCGCGACAAAATATCAGCGCCGCGAGGCTGTTCCAACGGGTGCCGCTGCGGCGCGCTGAACGAGCGTTCAAAAAATACTAGCCATGAAGATTACCCGCGAAGAAGTCTTGCACGTCGCCGAACTGGCGCACCTCGAACTCACCGAGGACGAAATCGAAGCCTTCGGGCGGCACCTCGATTCGATTTTGACCTACAGCAGCAAACTCAATGAACTCGACACGGAGGGCATCGAGCCCATGGCGCAAGTCGTCCCGCCCGGCACCGAAGAACAAAACTTTGCGGACGCCTCGCCGTCCGGCACACCGCTTCGTGAAGATGTTCCCGAGCCCTGCGAGATCATCGCCGACGTTCTGGCCGGGGCGCCCGATCCCGATCCGCCATATTTCCTGGTTCCTAAGGTGATCGAGCGCTAAATGCTTGGAACTCACCCCCACGGCAGCCATCACGGAAGCGATAAAGACGGCGGCTGGACCGTCGCCTCTGTTCGCGAGGCCCTCACCGCCAGGCGAATTTCCGCTCGCGAACTAACCACCGAGTTTTATGCGCGCATCGAAAAACGCAATCCCGAATTGAATGCCTTCCTGGCGCTTTGTCCCGAGCGCGCCTACGCGCAGGCCGATCGCATCGACGCCAGCATCGCGGAGGGCGAATCTCTGCCTGATCTCGCAGGCGTGCCTGTTGCGATCAAGGACGTTCTCAGCACTCGCGGCGTGGTTACGACGTGCGGTTCCCGCATTCTGGAAGGGTACCGGCCGCCCTACGACGCTACCGCCGTGGAACGCCTCGAATCCGCCGGAGCTGTGATTCTCGGCAAGACCAATTGCGATGAGTTCGCCATGGGCAGCTCCAACGAGAACTCCGCCTATGGACCGGTGCGCAATCCACTAGCGCCCGATCATGTTCCCGGAGGTTCGAGTGGCGGTTCGGCCGCTGCGGTGGCCGCGAACCTGGCCGTCGCCGCCCTGGGCACCGATACAGGAGGCTCCATCCGTCAGCCGGGCGCCTTCTGCGGCGTTCCCGGCATGATGCCGACGTATGGCCGCGTCTCTCGCTATGGATTGATCGCCTTCGCCTCATCGCTCGATCGGATTGGCCCGCTTACGCACACAGTAGAGGATTGCGCCACCGTTCTTTCCGTCATTTCCGGCCGTGATCCCAAAGACTCGACATCCGCTGCTGTGCCCGTAACCGATTACCCCGCCACAGTGCGCACCTCGGTGCGCGGCCTGCGCATTGGCATCCCGTCGGATTATCTGGGCGCTGGAATTGACCCTGCCGTGCGGGAAAAGGTCGAGGCCGGTATCGCCCTGCTCGAGCATCTCGGTTGCAAGCGCGTGGAACTGCGGATGCCGCATACCGATTATGCCGTGGCCGTGTACTACATCCTCGCGACTGCCGAGGCTAGCTCGAATCTGGCGCGCTACGATGGCGTGCGTTACGGGTTGCGTGTTCCAGGTGCGACGCTGATGGAGATGTACCGCAAGACGCGAGCCAGCGGATTTGGTGCCGAAGTGAAACGGCGCATCATGCTGGGTACCTATGCACTCTCCGCCGGCTATTACGACGCCTACTATCTGAAAGCGCAGCGGGTTCGGTCGCTGATCGCGCGCGATTTTGCGGAAGCCTTCGAGCAAGCCGACGTTATCGTGACGCCTACTTCACCGGTCGCCGCCTTTCGCCTGGGCGAGCGCACCGCCGATCCCCTGGCCATGTACCTCGCCGACATTTACACCGTAACAGGGTCGCTCGCCGGTGTGCCGGGCATCTCGGTCCCTTCGGGGAAGACGCCCGATGGTTTGCCGGTGGGTTTGCAGATTTTCGGCCCGGCCTTTGGCGAGTCGCTGGTACTGCAAGTCGCCCACGCGTTCGAGCAGGCGGGCGGCGCAACAATATGACCGATGACACGATCACTCGATGGTATGACGGTTCACATGCGGCGCCTGATGGTGTGACGGCTGACCTGCGACGCGCGGAAACGTTCGCCTGTTATTAGAGGCAGTTTAAGTGGAGGTGTTCAAGCGCAGGGTCACTGCGTTTCCTAACTCTTTACCTGGGCGAGGCGAAAGTGGGACGTGCAAAAGCGCTGGCGATTTAGTGGTCGCAGCGGTGATGAAGCACCGCAAGAACCATGAGGTCGGAATGGGTGTAATACCATTTCGCAACTTCCGTTCCGGCCGTTTCGGCGGCGCCGGCGGCGCGCTCCAAAAAGCCTATTTTCCTGAGGCGCGCCATGTTTCTTAGATGCTCGAGACAAATTCCCGTGAGTCTTGCGACTTCTTCTTCGGTGAAAAGCTTTTGGCTGGACCGGACGGTAATCGTCTTCATGGTGACTCCACTTACCGGCATATCTGGTGCGATAACCTGCGATAACCAAGGTTAGAGCGCCAACGTATGAGGAGCAATAGTCCTTCCGTTCTATCGGGGATAGCACTACCGGGCTATGCGTCGAACAACTTATTGCAGTTAAAAGGCTTAGCGGAAAGAGCGCGGCGCAGGCCTTCGTACTCTGCCGATACCGGACTTAAGGATTGGGAAAAACGGTGCACAATTTTGGAAGCCGCCTATGATTTAAGGAACTTTTTGATAGGCACCACCGTCACGCGTCGCACGACCATCACACTATCAGGTGCCACACCCGACATGCTCTGCGAATGAAAACCGAGAATTGCGCCATTCCAAGCCTGGCGCTATTCTGGCGCTAGCGACCCGGGACTTTCCCTGGCTCGCCGCGGCTTACGGGCATCTTACCTGGCTGAAGCACCGATGAAGTTGGCGGACGGATCGACAGAGGGCGGGTCGGCGCGGCGGACGGATCGACGGCGGGCGGATCGGCACGGCATGGCGGTCTGCGGGCATAGTAAATTGACGGACGTACCGGCGAGATGAGCGAACATCGTTTCCAATTCGGCTGTCAATGCGGTTTTCGATCGGGCTTGCTTTCCGGAATCAAACTCGATTGTGGTTGGCAGGGGCGTATTGTGTTGGTGGCGCTGGCGGCAATCGTATTGGGGTGGCCGGCTGCGCGTCCAGCCGCAAGCCGAACCAGTGTGGCGAGTGCGGCGTCGCGTGTGTTGCGTGCGCGAGAGACACCCGGGGCCCGTCAAAACGCGACGCCCACCGAGCTGCCCGTGGCGCTGCCCAAGGGTAAGAAGCTGTTTCTGACCGACGGCACTTTCCAAATTGTCCGCGAATACCAGCGCGAAGGAGACCGCGTGCGCTACTACAGCGTCGAGCGGTCAGCTTGGGAGGAAATACCGGCTTCCATGGTGGATTGGGCGGCCACGCAAAAAGCCGAAGCCGATGACAATGCCCGGGACAAAGATCTTTCGCAAAAAATCAAGGCCAGCGAACTGGCTGCGCGCACCGCCGAAATCGATTCAGATCGCAGCTACGAAGCACGGCCCGGCGTCATTCTGCCCGACGAGGCGGGGCTGTATGCGCTGGATGGAACTCTGGTTGTAACCATGGTGCAGAACCTGGCGGTGTCGCGCCTTGACAAGGCGCGCACGGCGGAGCGAATTATTACCGGGTTGCCGATCATTCCCGCCAAGATGCATATCGCGATTCCGGGCAAATCGGCCAAGATTCGGCTGCACGGCGGCGATCCGGAATTTTATTTTCGCACGGCCGATGGCCGGGAACCCGCCGTCTCGCTGTTGCGCGCCGAGGTCAAGAGCGACCGGCGCGAACTCGAGACTGAAACCAGGGATCTCGTAGGGCAGGTCAGTTACAAAGGAAACGAGATGCCGCTGTTAGCCTGGGACGCAGCGCAAGGTCTCTATCGCCTGACCGTCGAAAAGGAAGTCGAGCCCGGCGAATACGCGTTGATCGAAAGAACGAAAGAGGGCGTGGAGCTTTACGTCTGGGATTTTGGCGTGGATGCGGGGGGCGCGGCGCCGAGAGGCAGCGCGCAGAAGAAGCCCTAGCGCACGGCAAACAAAATATGTGCGTGCGAAGGCCTGCCAGGCGTGTCATTTTTGATTGCCGCGCGCGGTTCGTGGCTGCAACGGACGTTCTTTTCAAATGGCGGGCGAGCCAAAAAAAGCTTGCTGTCCAGAAGTCAGGTCCCGGGAAGCTTGCCGTGATCCGTAGCGATAAACGCGCGTAGCTCGACGCGTAGCTCGACGCGGACCTCGACGCAGACCTCGAATTGACCGGCGAGTTTCGTTTCACCTGCTAAGGCGAGCCGCGGCTATCCTGGATCTCGTCGCTTTTCATAATCCTCGACCGACGCTCAACCGACATCTTAGAGATTACTGGCTCATCATTTTGGGCGACGCGCGCCCAGAATTTCACAGATCGCCTGAATCGTATCGAATTGGGCGACTTGCAACCGCTATTTGTTTCCGGCGCAGCTAAAACCGAAATTTTGTACGGATAAACGGATGCAATTTTCCTTACCGATCTTTACTGAACTGATCCTTACTGAACTGATCTTTACTGATGTGCGGGATCGCCGGAAGCTTTCGCCAGAAGGACAAAGGATGAGAATAACCTTCATACGGGCGTGTGGCGCGCGTATGCAACGATCAAAGCGACAGTGACTTTCCGCAGGAAGCAGAGAGCGGAAACAATCCTAAATAACAGCGAAAAAGGGAAGAAAAACGGATAGGCAAAAATAGCGCTTGACATATTCCCATATGCGCATATATTAGGCCCATGGCTCGTGCCGCTACCACTTCCGACGCGTTCAACGCCGTCGCCGAATCCCGCCGCCGGGACATCCTGACCTTCCTGGCTCTGCAGGAACGTGCGGTCGGCGATATCGTTGCGGGGCTTGGCTTGCCCCAGCCTTCGGTCTCCAAACATCTTCGCGTGCTGTATGACGTGGGGCTGGTGGATGCGCGGCGCGAGGGACGACGGATGCTGTATCGAACGAACGCGGAAGCAATCAAACCATTGCACGAATGGACAAGCACTTTTGAGCGTTTGTGGAGACACCAGTTGCTGCGAATCAAGGAACGAGCAGAAGCCCAGCAGGAAGAAAAAAAATAAAGTTCTGGAGAACGACGAGGAGGGAAATGTGAATTCACCAGCACTATCACTGGAAGCGACCACGATCGACATCACGCAGGAAATTGAAGTGCGCGCATCGATCGAGGTGACGTTTGCAGCGCTGTTGGATCAGCTTGGTCCCTACAACGAGACCAGCGCAGACAAGCCGATGCCGATGAAACTCGAGGCCTGGCCGGGAGGCCGATGGTATCGCGACCTGGGAGACGGCAACGGGCACTACTGGGGAACAGTGCAAGCGATCAAGAAGCCGACGCTGCTGGAAATCTGGGGGCCGCTGTTTATGTCCAATCCTGTGACGACAAACCTGCAGTATCGGCTGAAGGAATCGGGCGGCGTGACGCTCATCACGTTTCGGCACCAGTCGTTTGGCCTGATTCTGGAGGAGTACAGAAACGTGAAGAACGGCTGGAATTACATCCACGACAAGGTAAGGCAGCGCGCCGAAGCCCCGCGGCCACACTGAGGCGCGGGCGAGTTTGAGGATTGGAGGAGGAAATTATGTGTCCAGCATGCATCGCAAGCGTGGCCGCAATGGCGGCGGGGGCGGGATCGACGGGAGGAATTCTGGCAGTGTGCATCAGCAAGTGCCGGAACTTTTTCGCGGGGAATGGGCCGGTCTGCCTTCAGTCGAATGAAATAAAGGAGCAGTCAAAATGTCAAATAGCGCGAATGGAGAACCCGAAAAATCTCGCCATGAACACACCCCCGATCGTGTCGCCGCAGGAGTGGGAGGCTGCGCGCCAGCAGCTGCTCGTGAAGGAGAAGGAGTTGACCCGCGCGCGTGACGCGCTGGCCGCCGAGCGCCGGCGGATGCCGTGGCTGGCCGTCGAGAAGAAGTACGAGTTCGACGGGCCTAAGGGCAAGGCGAGCCTGCTCGACTTGTTCGACGGCCGCCGTCAGCTGATCGTCTACCGCGCCTTCTTCGAGCCCGGCGTGTTCGGCTGGCCCGAGCATGCCTGCCGCGGCTGCTCCTTGGGGGCCGACCAGGTCGCCCACCTCGCCCATCTGAACGCCCGCGACACCACGCTCGCGTTCGCCTCGCGCGCGCCGCAGGCGGACATCGAGCGCCTGAAGGCGCGGATGGGCTGGGAGATGCCGTGGTACACCATCACGGACAGCTTCGACACCGACTTCGGCGTGGACGAGTGGCACGGCACGAACGTGTTCTTCCGCGACGGCGAGCGCGTGTTCCGCACCTACTTCATCAACAGCCGCGGCGACGAGGCGATGGGGAGCACCTGGAACTACCTCGACGTCACGCCGCTCGGGCGCCAGGAGGAGTGGGAGGACTCGCCGGAGGGCTACCCGCAGACAGCGCCTTACAAGTGGTGGAACTGGCACGACGAATATTCCGCCGACGCGTCACCCGACCCAAGGTGGAGCAAGGTGGTGGAGGCCGCACTGCCGGCGCAACAGAACCTCGACGACTAGCACAGCGACGTACGTGATCGCTCATGGCAGGCGTGCCGGTGGAAGAGACTCCTGGTTCGGTTGACGAGCGGCGGCCGGAATGCTGCTGCCGGCCGCGCGCAGGGGTGATTTCGCGCGTGCGACGCTGACATTAGCGCGCGCGCTGACCGACCGAGCCGTGGCTACGAGCGCAATGGAAGAGCGGCGATGGGGTGACGATCGATTTAGCCGGCTGATTGGGTTTCGCTGCGCAGGGGGACGCTCACCAGCGCGTCGGTGAGAATGGCGATCAGTTCGGAGATGCGGAATGGCTTTTGCAGCGTGCGTGTGCCGGCGATGAGCAAATCGTCCACGCTGCCGTTGTTGACCAGTTCTCCAGTCATAAAAAGAAAGAACGGTTTCTGAGCGCCGCCGGCGGTCTGAGCGGCGACGCGCGCGTGGAGGCCGCGACTGGAGAGACTGGGATCGGCGACCGCAGTGCCACGCAGGTTAAGATCGCAAAGCACAATATCGTACATAGTACGGTTAACCAGGGAAATAGCCTCCTCAGCGGTCGCAGCCACCGCCACGTGCACGCCGCGCATGGCAAGCCCATCGCGCACAAGTTCCCGAATGCTTTCTTCATCGTCCACCACCAGAACAGAGCAACCGTTCAGGCGGCTGGAGGCGGCGGTAGCGGCCGGAGCGGGCAGGATGGATTCGGCGTTGCCAGGGACGGCGGGCGAATCGAGCAGAAACAGGTCAGTCCCCTGCGCGATCGGCAGGGACACGGTGAAGACGGAGCCGCCGTCGGCCAGCGGCTGGGCTTCGATCTGGCCGTTATGCTCCCGCAGGATCGCGAGGCAAATACTGAGGCCCAGGCCGGTGCCGCGGCCGGGCCGCTTGGTGGTGAAGAAAGGGATCGAAGATCTTGGGCAATATTTCGCTGCGGATACCCACGCCATCGTCCTGGAACGTGGCCAGGACGCGATCGCCCGAGGCGGCCGACGCGGATGCGCAGCGTGCCGTGATCGCGAACTTCGCGGATGGCCTGCTCGGCATTGGCGATCAGGTTGAGGAAAACCTGCGTCAGCTGGCTGGCATCGCCGAGAACGGCGGGCAGGTCCGGGCTTGGGCACGAAATCACGGTAATGCGATTGGTGCGCAGCGAATGCTCGTGGAGCTGCAGGCTGCGCTGGATCAGATCGCTCAGGTGCACGCAGGTCTTGCGCGGCTGCGGCGGCCGGGAGAAGGACAGCAGGCTCTGCACGATCTGCGCGGCGCGGCGCGCCTGGCGGTGAGCGAGGTCGAGCTGCCGCCGCGATCCCGGCGTCGACCTGGGAATCGCGCAGCAGTTCGGTGACCCCAGAACGGCAGTGAGCGGATTATTCAGTTCGTGGGCGACGCCGGCGATCATCTGGCCCATGGCCGCCAGACGCTCGGTCTGGATCAGTTGCTGCTCCATGCGTTTGGCTTCGGTGATATCGCGCGCGGAGGCGATAACGCCGTCGATATGTCCCGCAGCGTCGAAAAGCGGGCTGGCGCGTGGCGCGGAACAGGCGCATCTCGCCGTCTTTGCGTTCGGTGCAGATACTCGATGCTGCCTTCGGCGCATTGCCCGGAACAATCGAATCGAACAAGCGCGCGCACTTCCTTGCGATCGCGCGGATCCATGCGCTCGCCCAGCCGCGTGCCGATCATTTCTTCGGGGGCGAAGCCGAGCAATTCCCTGGATCGCGGGGCTGACAAACGTGTAGCGGCCTTCGCGATCGACGGCGACCACCAGATCGGGAAAACTTTCCACCAGGCGGCGCGCGAATTCCTGTTCGCGGTGCAGGCGCTGTTCCGATCTCCCGGCGTTCGGTGATGTCGACGAGCGTTCCCTGATGGCGGCGGACGCGGCCCGCGGTATCGCGAATGAGAGCGGCGGCGTGCAGGCAGATGACGGCGACCCGTCGCGGCGGCGCAGCGTGACTTCATGGCCGTGGATCGCGCCGGACTGAGCCAGTTCGGCGCTGTTCGGCTTCCCATTCTTCGGGCTGCAAGCAGGAAATCGGAGAGCGGCCGGTCGAGCAGCTCCTCGCGATTTTCGTAGCCGAGCATGCGCGCCAGCGCCGGATTAACATCCTCGAATTTGCCGTCGGCGGTGGCGAGGTAGACGCCTTCCTGCAGCGTCTCGAACAGCTCGGTGAAGCGGGCTTCGTTTTCGCGCTCCCTGGTGATATCGCGCGCCAGAACGCAAATGCCCTGCTCCTGGCCGTCGCGCACCAGGGCATGGAGCGTGCACTGGAAAAAGCGCGTGGATGCGTCGTGCTTCAGGCGAACGCGCAACACGCCGGTCCAATGGCGCCGTTCGAGGAAACGCGGCAGGGCTTTTGCAGCGCGGCGCGGCCCGTTGCCGTCCGCCATATCCACAAATTCATCGAGCGGCCTGCCCACCAAATCCGCGAAAGGGATGGCCCAAGCAGATCGGCGAAGCTGCGATTGGCGGCGAGAATTTCGCCGTCAGCGGAAATGGAAAAGAGCAGATCCTCGAAGGTGTCGATCAGGTCGCGATAGCCCTGCTGCGACCGCTGCACCATCTCGAACAGCTTCTCGAGTTGGCCGACGTCGGGCGGCGCCGTGGCGCGCTGCTCGAGGCCCCGCACCAACCCTCGCAACTCGGCCATTTCGCGGGTCTTGGCCAAGTGCGTAGACGCCAAACAGGACCACCAGCACCACCAGACCGATGGGCAGCGCCTGCCAGCCTCCAGGCGAGGTTCGCAAGCTTGTGCCCAGGAAATCGGCGGCAAAGCCCAGCGGCGAGAACCAGAGAACCACCAAGCGCCAGCCGCCAGAGGCGCGCTCTCGCGACGCGCTAGACGATCGATCGGGGTGCGAGCAGCTTGGGCGCCGAGGCGGCGTCGTCGGTATCTGGTTCGGAGAGCGATCGATTCGTTTTGCCGAGCGCATAGGATTGTTCGAGTTCCTTGACCTGGCCAAGCGGCATGCCTCAACGGTATGGGCAGTCTGCGGACCGATGGGCGGAGTCGGAAGCATTTGAGTCTAGGCTGCCGAGAAGGCGGGGCAATTGAAACCGGCGAAATGCTTGCGTATTGGTCAACTACGGAAGCAACAATCAGGCGCGGGAACGGCAGAAACAATCGGGAGACGCGGCGGAGATGCGTTTCGAAAAGAATCGGCGTTCGGGAGCCGGAACGCCGATTTCGAAGACGCCGGCTTAACAGCGCAGCTTACATACTCTAAGGTCGAGCTTAGAGCTAGCTTTCGGCGATGCGCGTCGGCATCCTTGCGCAGGAAGTCGAGCGCGGCGGCTTCCTCGGCGGTGAGTTCGGGAGCGGGTGGCTTCGGCTTCCGGCGGAGGCGGCGGAGGCACCTCGACGAGCAGGTCGATGTTGCGGTAGCGCTCGAGGCCGGTGCCTGCCGGGATCAGGCGGCCCATGATGACGTTTTCCTTGAGGCCGCGCAGGTAATCGACCTTGCCGGCGACGGCCGCTTCGGTGAGCACGCGCGTGGTCTCCTGGAAGCTCGCCGCGGAGATGAAGGAATCGGTCGAAAGCGACGCCTTGGTGATGCCGAGCAGCAGCGGGCGGCCGGTGGCCGGGCGCCCGCCCTCGGCGATCACGCGGTCGTTCTCTTCGCGGAAGCGGAATTTGTCGACCTGTTCGTCGAGAAGGAACTTGGTGTCGCCGACGTCCTCGACCTTCACCCAGCGCATCATCTGGCGGACGATGGTTTCGATGTGCTTGTCGTTGATGTTGACGCCCTGCAGGCGGTAGACCTCCTGGATGGAGTTAACCAGGTAGGCCTGGGTGTATTTTTCGCCGAGCACGGCCAGCAAGTCGTGCGGGTTGAGCGGGCCGTCAATCAGCGGCTCGCCGGCCTTGACGTGTTCGCCTTCCTGCACGTTGATGTGCACGCCGCGGGCGATGGAGTATTCCTTCTGCGTCTTGCCGTCTTCGCTCTCGACGTAAATCTTGCGCAGGCCCTTGCTGATCTCGCCGTACTTGACGACGCCATCGATTTCGCTGATGACCGCGGGGTCTTTGGGTTTGCGCGTTTCGAACAGTTCGACGACGCGCGGCAGACCGCCGGTGATGTCCTTGGTCTTGGTGGTTTCGCGAGGGATCTTGGCCAGCACGTCGCCGGGCTGAACTTCGTCGCCGTCGGAAACCATCAAGTGCGCGCGCGAGGGCATCAGGTACTTCTTCGCGGGCCTGCCGGCAGTATCGCGAATCAGGATGGTGGGCTGGTGTTTTTCATCGCCGGGCGGCAGCGTGACGACGAGCTGCGCCAGACCGGTAACTTCGTCGACCTGCTCCTCGATGGTGATGCCGGGTTGCAGATCCTTGAACTGAATGTTGCCGCCCACCTCGGTGAGGATGGAGAAAGTGAAGGGATCCCACTCGGCGAGGATCTGGCCGATGGTGACGGGCTGGCCTTCATCGACACGCAGCCGAGCGCCGTAGACGACGTGGTAGCGCTCTTTTTCGCGGCCTTTTTCGTCGACGATGGCGATCAAGCCGGAGCGGTTCATGGCGATCAAAGCGTTGTTGCGGCCATGCACGACGTTGAGGTCCAGGAAGCGCACGAAGCCGCTGCTGCGAGCCTCAACCTTCGATTGCTCCTGGATACGGGTTGCGGTGCCGCCGATGTGGAAGGTGCGCATGGTGAGCTGCGTGCCGGGCTCGCCGATGGACTGCGCGGCGATGACGCCGACAGCTTCGCCGAGCTCGACCATGCGCCCGGTGGCCAGGTTGCGGCCGTAGCAGCGGGCGCATACACCTCGCCGGGATTCGCAGGTAAGCACGGAGCGAATCTTGACGCGCTCGATGCCGGCGGCTTGAATGGCGTTGGCGAGCTCCTCGGTGATTTCCTGGTTGATCTCCAGGATGACGTTGCCCTCGTAGTCTTTGATTTTTTCGAGAGATACGCGGCCCACGACGCGGTCGCGCAATGGTTCGACTTCGACGCCCGCCTCGAGAATCGGTTCGACGTAGATGCCGTCGACGGTGCCGCAGTCGATCTCATTGATGATAACGTCCTGGGCCACATCGACGAGGCGGCGGGTGAGGTAGCCGGAATCGGCGGTCTTGAGGGCGGTGTCGGCCAATCCTTTACGGGCACCGTGCGTGGAGATGAAGTATTGCAGCACGGTGAGCCCTTCGCGGAAGTTCGAAGTGATCGGCGTTTCGATGACTTCGCCCGAAGGCTTGGCCATCAGGCCGCGCATGCCGGAAAGCTGGCGAATTTGCTGTTTCGATCCGCGCGCTCCGGAGTCGGCCATGACGTAGATGGGGTTGATGACGCCCTCTTTATCCTGCTGTTCAAGCGCCTTGAACATCTGCTCAGCCACTTTTTCGGTGACGTCGCTCCAGATGGCGATGACTTTGTTATAGCGCTCACCATTGGTGATGGCGCCGTCGAGGTACTGCTGTTGCACCTTGACGATTTCTCTTTCCGTCGCTTCCACGAGCGGAGCTTTATCGCCGGGGATGAGCATGTCTTCGATGCCGATGGAAATACCCGACTTGGTGGCATAGAGGAAGCCCAGTTCCTTGAGCTGGTCGAGCGCGACAACGGTGCGTTCGAGTCCAAAGCGCAAGTAGCAGTAATAGACAAGCTGCTGCACGCCCTTCTTCTTGAAGAGCCCGTTGACGAAGGGCATTTCGGCGGGCAGCGAATCGTTGAAGATCACGCGGCCGACCGTGGTGTTAAGGAACTGACGCTTCAGGTTCACCGGCTCCGTGTGCGTGACGTCCTGATCGTCGTAGGCGGTGGTGAGGTCGATCAGCTCGCCGGTGTAACGGAGACGGATGGGCGTAAGCAATTCCACTTCACCGGCCTCGAGTGCGAGGACGACCTCTTCAATCGAGCCGAAGGCGCGGCCTTCGCCCTTGGCGCCAGGCTTGGCCTTAGTTAAGTAGTAAATACCGAGCACCATATCCTGCGTGGGCACGGCGAGTGGCAAACCGTTGGCCGGCGAAAGGATGTTGCGAGAGGACAGCATCAGGACCGTGGCTTCGATCTGGGCCTCGGGTGAAAGCGGAATGTGCACGGCCATCTGGTCGCCGTCGAAATCCGCGTTGAAGGCGGTACAGACCAGCGGATGGATGCGAATGGCCTTGCCTTCGACGAGGGTCGGCTCGAAGGCCTGAATGCCTAGCCGGTGGAGCGTCGGGGCGCGGTTGAGGAGTACCGGGTGCTCGCGAATGACCTCTTCGAGGATGTCCCAGACGATGGCGTCCTGCTGCTCGACCATTTCCTTGGCCTGTTTAATGGTTGTGCAATGTCCGGCGGCCTCCAGCTTGTGATAGATGAAGGGCTTGAACAGCTCGAGCGCCATCTTCTTGGGCAAGCCGCACTGGTTCAGGCGCAGCTCAGGGCCCACCACGATTACCGAACGACCCGAGTAGTCGACGCGCTTGCCGAGCAGATTCTGGCGGAAGCGGCCCTGCTTGCCCTTGAGGGTGTCCGAAAGGGATTTGAGCGGACGGTTGTTGGTGCCGCGCAACACGCGGCCACGGCGGCCATTGTCAAACAGGGCGTCCACGGCTTCCTGGAGCATGCGCTTTTCGTTGCGCACGATGACGTCGGGCGCGTGCAACTCCATAAGCTTCTTCAACCGGTTGTTGCGATTGATGACGCGGCGGTACAGATCGTTCAAATCGGAAGTGGCGAAGCGGCCGCCATCAAGCGGCACGAGCGGGCGCAATTCCGGCGGCAGCACGGGAATAACGTCGAGGATCATCCACTCCGGCTTGTTGCCGCTCTTGCGGAAAGCGTCCACAACGCGCAGGCGCTTGGCGAACTTGATGCGCTTCTGCAGGCTGGGGTCGGCCTTCATTTTGTCGCGCAGTTCATCGCCAAGCTTGTCGATATCGACGCGGCGCAGCAATTCCTTGATGGCCTCGGCGCCCATCACCGCGCGGAAGCGGCCGGCATACTCACCCTGCAGCTCGCGGTATTTCTCCTCGGGAAGCAACTCGCGTTCCTTGATGCCCGGCACTTCGCCCGGATCGACCACGACGAAAGCCTCGAAATAGAGGATGCGCTCAAGGTCCCGCATAGAGATGTCGAGCAAGTAGCCGATACGCGACGGCAGGCCCTTGAAAAACCACACGTGCGAACAGGGCGAAGCCAGCTCGATGTGGCCGAGACGTTCGCGGCGGACTTTGCTAAGCGTCACTTCGACGCCGCACTTATCGCAAATGACGCCGCGGTGCTTCATGCGCTTGTATTTGCCGCACAAGCACTCCCAGTCGGTTACCGGGCCGAAAATTTTGGCGCAGAACAAGCCGTCACGTTCCGGCTTGAACGTGCGGTAGTTGATGGTCTCCGGTTTAGTGACTTCACCGTGGGACCAGGACCGGATCTTCTCCGGGCTGGCCAGACTGATACGAATAGAATCGAAATCGGCAATCAAACTCGCGCGGTCATATGGGCTGCTACGATACAAGGTCGGTTCCTCCCTGCCGCGGCTTACGCCACGGCGCTCCCGGGTGACCGGGAGGTAAAAACCCTCACGAAATTGTGGCGGGGCGCGGCGGCCTAATCGGCCGCCTGCTCCGTCTGTGGTTTCTGCCGCTTCATCAGCTCGACATCCAGGCACAGCGATTGCAGCTCGCGAACCAAGACATTGAACGATTCGGGCACCCCGGGCTCGATGCCAGGTTCGCCCTTGACGATGGCCTCGTAAATCTTGGCGCGGCCGTACACATCGTCGGATTTGGCCGTGAGCAACTCCTGCAGGATGTGCGCGGCACCGTAAGCCTCCAGGGCCCACACTTCCATTTCGCCGAAACGCTGCCCGCCGAACTGCGCTTTGCCGCCCAGGGGCTGCTGGGTGATGAGCGAGTACGGACCAATCGAACGAGCGTGGATCTTGTCGTCGACCAAGTGCGAGAGCTTCAGCATGTAGATGTAGCCCACGGTGACTTCCTGCGCGAACAGCTCCCCGGTCATGCCATCGTGCAGCGGAATCTTGCCCGACTCCGGCAGGCCTGCGACTTCGAGCAAGTGCCTGATTTCCGCTTCGCGCGCGCCGTCGAATACGGGCGTGGCCATGGGAATGCCTTCGCGGAAGCTATCGGCCAATTCGACGATGGCTTCGTCGTCCAGCGATGAAATGGAGCGCCAGATGGCGGTCTCGGAAAAGACTTCGCGGAACCAGCGACGCGCCGCTTCGGCCTTGGTACCCTGGTGGAACAGCCGCGAAAGGCTGCGTCCCAGTTCCTTCGATGCCCAGCCAAGATGGGTTTCGAGAATTTGACCGACGTTCATACGCGAAGGAACGCCCAGCGGGTTGAGAACAATTTCCACCGGGGTACCGTCCGGCATGTAGGGCATATCTTCTTCGGGCACGATGCGTGCGATCACGCCCTTGTTCCCGTGGCGGCCAGCCATCTTGTCGCCAACCGAGAGCTTGCGCTTCATCGCGACGTAGGCCTTGACGAGCTTGATGACGCCGGGAGGCAGCTCGTCGCCCTTTTTCAGTTTGTCCTTACGCTCGTCGGTGATCTTGCGCAGCACATCGATTTGCCGCGAAGTCATCTCCTCGATCTCATCGATCTTCTCGATGAGCAGCGGATCTTTATCCACCAGTTTCAGCCGTTTGAGGTTGCGCGTGGAAATTTTTTCGATGATGTCGCGGTCGAGCGTGGTGCCCTTGGTAAGCAGCCGCTTGTTGGTCTTTTCATCGTGGAGATCGGCGACGAGCTTCTGATCGTTGAGCAGATCGGAAAGACGCTTCAGCCGTTCGTCGGTGAGGATACGGATTTCGTCGGCCAAGTTCCGCTCGAGCCGAAATACCTGCGCGGCCTCGATGGCCTTGTGCCGGTCATCCTTTTCCGCACCTTTACGGCAGAAGATTTTGACGTCGACGACGGTGCCTTCGATGCCGGGCGGGCAATAGAGGGAGGCATCGCGGACGTCGCCAGCCTTCTCGCCGAAGATGGCGCGCAGCAGTTTCTCTTCGGGAGTCAGCGTGGTTTCACCCTTGGGCGTAACCTTGCCGACCAGGATGTCGCCCGGCCGAATGGTGGCGCCAATGCGAATCACGCCGCTTTCATCGAGATTCCGCAGGAACGTTTCGCTGATGTTGGGAATGTCGCGGGTAATTTCTTCCGGGCCGAGCTTGGTATCCCGCGCTTCGATTTCGAACTCCTCGATATGGATCGAAGTGTAGTAATCCTCTTTAACGAGCTTTTCGCTCACCAGGATGGCGTCTTCGAAGTTATAGCCGCGCCAGGGCACGAAAGCCACGAGCACGTTGCGACCGAGCGCCAATTCACCGCGATCGGTGCACGGGCCGTCAGCCAGCACCTGTCCCTGGCCCACGCGGTCACCCACGCGAACCAACGGCTTCTGGTTGATGCACGTATTTTGATTGGAGCGTTTGAATTTGGTGAGTGTGTAAATATCGGCGCCCACCTCGCGGCTGAGAACGCCGGAGTGGTCAGACTCGACACGAACGATAATGCGCTCGGAATCGACCTGGTCGACAATGCCATCGCGCTTACAGATGACCACCGCGCCAGAATCGCGGGCGGTAACCCGCTCCATGCCGGTGCCGACCAGCGGCGCCTCACCGTGAATCAGCGGAACGGCCTGGCGCTGCATGTTCGAACCCATGAGCGCGCGGTTAGCGTCGTCATTCTCGAGGAAAGGAATCAGGCTGGCCGCGACGGAAACCAGCTGTTTTGGCGAAACATCGATGTAGTCCACCTCTTCGCGCTGTTTCAGCACGAAGTTGCCGGCTTGCCGGCAGTTGACCAGCTCCGTGATGATGCGGCCCTTTTCGTCAAGAGGCACGTTAGCCTGAGCGACCACATAGCGATCTTCTTCCCAGGCGGAAAGATAGAAGCAATACGGCTCCGAGGTAATGCGGCGGCGCTTGAGCTCCTCGTTTACCGCATCGACTTTGTCGCGCTCGGCGATTTCGCCAGCCTTGAATTCACTGTCTCCGGCATTGACGATTTGCAGGTAATCGATGACGCGCCCACCCTTAACCTTACGGTAGGGCGACTCAATGAAGCCGAACTCGTTAATTCGGGCATAACAGGAAAGCGAGCTAATCAACCCGATGTTGGGACCCTCGGGCGTTTCAATCGGGCAGATGCGGCCGTAGTGCGTGGGGTGAACGTCGCGCACCTCGAAACCGGCACGCTCGCGAGAAAGACCGCCCGGCCCGAGCGCGGAAAGACGCCGCTTGTGCGTGATTTCGCTCAAGGGGTTGGTCTGGTCCATGAATTGAGACAGCTGCGAGCTTCCGAAAAACTCGCGGATGGCCGCCATCACCGGCTTGGCGTTCACCAAGTCATGCGGCATGGCCGTGGACATTTCCTGATACACCGACATCTTTTCCTTGATCGCGCGCTCCATGCGCACGAGGCCGATTCGGAACTGGTTTTCGAGCAGTTCGCCAACCGCGCGGACGCGGCGATTGCCCAAGTGATCGATATCGTCTACCGAGCCGACGTTTTTGCGCAGCTTCAGGAGATAGCGGATGGCCGCGACAAAGTCGGAAGAGTCGAGTGTGCGCGTTTGCAGCGGGGTTTCGAGACCCAGCTTGATGTTGAACTTGAGGCGCCCAACTTTGCTGAAATCGTATTTCCGCGGGTCAAAAAACATCCCATTGAATAGAGCCGTAGCCGTTTCGAGCGTCGGCGGATCGCCCGGACGCAGCTTGCGGTAGATCTCGATGAGCGCTTCGCGGCTCGAGCGGATGGCGTCCTTATCGAGTGTGCGGGAAAGCACCACGCCGGTATCGTCGCGGTCGGGGAAGAACACGTCCACGCCCGTAATTCCAGTTTCGGGGAGCGCGGCCCAAATTTCCTGGGTCATAGGCCGGTTGGCCTCGAGCAGCACTTCACCGGTCTGGCGGTTGACGAGATCGCCAACAGTGTACGCGCCTTCAAGGTCGGCCAGCGACACGTGCGCCTGCGTGACCTTGGCCTTGACCAAGTCCTTATAGAGCGGCTCGGTGATGCGGCGGTGCGCGGCCACCAGGACTTCGTCATTCTTCGGGTTCTTGATTTCGTGCGAAAGCTTGTGATCCATCAAGCCTTCGGAAAGGTTCCAGTAGAGCTCGCCGTCGCGCAGCGTGATGCGTTCGACCTGATAAAACGTGCGCAGAATTTCCTCGTTGGTCTTCATGCCCAAAGCGCGCAGGAAAATCGAACCGAGAAACTTCCGCTTGCGGTCGATGCGCACGTACAAAATATTCTTGCTGTCGTATTCGAATTCCACCCACGAGCCGCGATACGGAATGATCTTTCCCAGGAAATAGGAGCGATTATTGGCCGTCTCATAGAAAACGCCGGGCGAGCGGTGCAGCTGGCTGACGATCACGCGCTCGGTGCCGTTGATGACGAAAGTGCCGTTATCGGTCATCAGCGGAATATCGCCAAAGAAAACTTCCTGTTCTTTGATGTCGCGAACGTTTTTCGCACCTGTGTCGGGATCCTTGTCGTAAATCGTCAGGCGAATGGTGACCTTGAGCGGGGCGGCATAGGTCATGCCGCGTTCCTGGCATTCGTTGACGTCGTACTTCAGCTGCATGTCGACAGGATCGCCGCACTTGTTGCAAAAGGTGGGCGTATTCTTGTTAAACGTGCCGCACTTGGCGCAGATCACGTCTCCGGTCTGATATGGATTGGTGACCACCGACGCCCCGCAATTGCGGCAAGTGGCGCGCAGATGATGCAGCCCTTTCAGGTTGCCGCACTTGCACTCCCAATTTCCGATGGCATAGTCCACAAAGTCCAGCTGCGAGAGGCCGCGAAAATCCTGAATCGGAAAAACCGAACTGAACACCGACTGCAAGCCAGTGTCCTCGCGCTCCGACGGCAGCAGGTCCATCTGCAAAAAGCGCTGATAGGACATGCGCTGGACTTCGATCAAGTTGGGAATCTGGATGGAACTCTTGATCTTGGAGAAGTCGAGCCGTTCCCGTTCACGCACAGCATGATTTCCGTTCTGCATTCTGTTTTACCTCGCGATAACGCAATGGTTGGACCCGGGCCCCAGGCGGCGGAGACACCTCCGTCTAAGGTCCAGGTTGGACAGGATCGAGGGTTCAAATTTCCGAAAGTCTAAATGCGTACGAATTCCTCAGGGCGCGGCTGAAATCGCCACGCCAACCGTGCCGTGTTACTTGACTTCGACCTTGGCGCCGGCGTCTTCAAACTTTTTCTTGATGGTGGCGGCTTCGTCCTTGTTCACACCTTCTTTAATGGGTTTCGGCGCGCCGTCAACCAGGTCCTTGGCTTCTTTCAAGCCCAGGCTGGTAACCTCGCGAACAGCTTTGATGACATTAATCTTGTTGGCGCCCACGTCGGTCAGCACCACGGAGAACTCCGTCTTTTCCTCGACTGGAGCCGCAGCCGCCGCGCCACCCGCCGCTGCCGCTGGAGCCGCCGCTGCCGCCGATACGCCGAAAGCCTCTTCCATCTTCTTCACGAGGTCGGCAGCCTCCAGCAGCGTCAGACTTTTAATCTGTTCCAGAATTGTTTCCAGATTGTTCGCCATAACCGTGTCCTTTCCTCCTCTTCCTTTTGGGACTCGCTATTGTGAAAATCGCTCGGCCTTAATTGCTTCCTGAACGATGACGGCCAGATTTCGCGATACGCCGGCCAGGGCCGCAGCCACGCGTTGCGCGGGCGCATTCAGCAGGAACATGATCTTGCTGATCAGTTCCTCCTTTGAGGGCAACTGCGAGAGTTGCTGAATTTCCTCGATCGAAAGCACGCGCCCTTCGACCAAGCCCGCCTTGAACCGAAAGGCGGGAACATCTTTGGCGACTTTGGTCAGCGCCTTCGCCAAGGCCACCGGATCGGTGTTGGTGTAAGAAATCGAGTTGGTGCCGGACAAGTCCTTCAGCAGCGGCGCGGCGGGTGTACCGGCGCCGGCATGTTCGGCCAGCGTGTTCTTCACCACGCGGTATTGCCCGCCCGCGGCTTGGACCGAGCGGCGCAGGCGCGTATCTTCGGCGACGGTGATGCCCTGAAAGGTGGTCAGGATCACGGTCGAGACCTTGGCGAGGTCGCCTTTCAGCGTGTCGACGTCCTGCTGTTTTTGGCTGCGTTTTTTCATCGGCCCTTTCTACCTTCCAATTTTCTGCCTTCCACTTTTTTAGCCACGTTTTCAGCGGCGCTGCGCGCAAATCCGTTGGTGCGCATCCGCTGCGGCGTCAGGCGGCGATGGCGGCTTCGGCTTCGGCCAGATCGATGCCAATGCCTGGGCCCATGGTGGAAGTCAGCGTAATTTTCCGGACGTATTTCCCTTTAGACGCAGCGGGCTTAGCTTTGACGACGGCCGCCAGCAGCGCCTGCGCATTTTCCGCAAGTTTGCCCGCGTCAAAACTCATTTTGCCGATAGGCGAATGGATGATGCCGGTCTTGTCGACGCGGAATTCCACTTTGCCCGCTTTGATTTCCCTGACGGCTTTGGCGACCTCGAAAGTAACCGTGCCGGTCTTGGGATTGGGCATCAGGCCGCGCGGACCCAGCACCTTGCCCAGGCGCCCGGCAGATTTCATCATGTCGGGAGTGGCGATCACCGCTTCGTAATCGGTCCAGCCTTCCTGAATTTTCTGGACCATGTCTTCGCCGCCGACGAAATCGGCGCCAGCTTCTTCCGCCTCACGAATTTTTTCGCCGCTGGCGATGACCAACACGCGCTTGGATTTGCCCAAACCGTGCGGCAGCACAACGGTGCCGCGCACCATCTGATCGGAATGCTTGGGGTCGACGCCCAGATTGAGGACCAGCTCGACGGTTTCGTCAAACTTGGCGTAGTGCGCCTTCTTCAGCGTATCCGCGGCCTCGCCGAAAGCGTAGGGACGGTGTTCCACCGCTTCGCGCGCCTTGGTGATGTTCTTTCCCGATTTCCGAGCCATGGCCACCCCCGTTTAAGCTTCGACCTCGAGCCCCATGTTGCGCGCCGTACCGAGCACGGTGCGGATGGCGGCTTCGAGATTTGTGGTATTCAGGTCCACGAGCTTGGTCCTGGCGATATCTTCAACCTGCTTGCGCGTCACCTTGCCAACCTTGTTGCGGTTGGGCTCAGCCGAACCCTTGACGATGCCCGCAGCGCGCTTGAGCAGTTCCGAGGCCGGCGGGGTCTTCATGATGAACGTGAAGGTGCGATCGCTGTAGACCGTCACCAGCACGGGAATAATCATGCCCTCGGGCTCTTTTCCAGTCTTGGCGTTGAACTGCTTGACGAAATCCATGATGTTGACGCCCTGCGGGCCGAGCGCGGTGCCCACGGGCGGCGCCGGGGTGGCCTTGGCAGCAGGCAGTTGAAGCTTGACGACGGCTTGAATTTTCTTGGCCATGATCGCGTTCCTTTATGTACGCAGCTATTATGTACTCAACTAATATATACGCAGCATGTATCGGGCATGCGCCCGGAAGATCTCTAAGCGATTTTTTCCACCTGCGCGAAATCGAGTTCCACCGGCGTCGAGCGGCCGAAAATCGTGACGGAAATTTTGAGCGTGCTGCGATCGGCATTCACCTCTTCGACCACCCCGGTAAAGTTGGCGAAGGGGCCGTCCACGATGCGCACCTGCTCGTTCCGTTCGAAAACCAGTTTCGGCTTGGGCTTGTCGGCCGAAGTCGTCACGCGATGCAGGATGTTTTCGAC
This sequence comes from uncultured Acidobacteriota bacterium, assembly GCA_963828935.1. Classification (GTDB taxonomy): domain Bacteria; phylum Acidobacteriota; class Terriglobia; order Acidiferrales; family UBA7541; genus Palsa-189. The sequence continues at coordinate 479,245 of CAWHGP010000003.1, forward strand.
TTCCTGTTCGCTGAGCGGCGAAGGCGTCTGACCCGAACCGACGAAGCCGGTAACACGGGGCGTGGAGCGCACCACGTGCCAGGTATCGTCGTCCATCTCCATCTCGACCAGCACATAGCCCGGATAAAACATGCGCGGCGAAATGATTTTCTTGCCGCCACGCACCTCCACCACATCCTCGGTGGGAATCATCACGCGGCCGATCCGGTCATTCAAGCCGAACGCGGTGACGCGTCCTTCCAGGCTTTCCTTGACCTTTTTCTCAAAACCCGAATACGTGTGAATGATGTACCACTGCTTTGTCGCGATCGCCATGCGGCGCCTCAGTGCTTAAAAAGATTGAACACGCGCTGGAGCACGAAACCGAGCGTGCTGTCCACGCCAAAAAAGAACAGCCCGAAAAATGCGACGGCCACGATGACCACGAACGTCGTGACCACCACCTCATGCTGGGTGGGCCAAGTCACCTGGCGCATCTCCACGCGAACATCGTGCAGGAAGTCGCCCCAATGCTTGGGGTGTTCCTTCAGGCGATTCCAGAACGCGCTCGTCTCGGTTTCCGACGCGCCACCCGACATTTCCCGATTCTTTAATCGTTCCGCCAAAGCCATTCGGCCCTCGAGCCTTTCCGGTTCCGCGTTAATGTGGCAGGGGAGGAGGGATTCGAACCCCCACATCCGGTTTTGGAGACCGGCGGTCTACCGTTGAACCTACTCCCCTGCGGTTGGTGCAGGCCGCGGCGACCCTTAGGTTTCTGCGATTACTTTACCTCACGATGCTCGGTATGTTTCCGGCACGTGTTGCAGAATTTCTTGGTCTCCATCCGGTCGGTATGTGTCCTCTTGTTCTTGGTCGTCGTGTAGTTCCGGTTTTTACAGTCATTGCATTGCAATGTGATGATTTCTCGCATGGCCAGCCTCTTTTCGCTGAGCTTACTCGACGATCTCGGTGACGGCGCCGGCGCCCACCGTGTGGCCGCCTTCGCGAATCGCGAAGCGCAGCCCCTTCTCGAGCGCTACCGGCGTGATCAGCGAAATCTCCGCCGACACATTATCCCCCGGCATCACCATCTCCACCCCGTCCGCCAGCTTCACGTCTCCGGTCACGTCAGTGGTCCGAAAATAAAATTGCGGCCGGTACCCCGTGAAAAACGGCGTGTGCCGCCCGCCTTCTTCCTTGGTCAGCACGTACGCTTCCGCCTTGAACTTCGTGTGCGGCGTAATCGATCCCGGCTTTGCCACCACCTGCCCGCGCTCCACTTCTTCTTTCTCCGTGCCGCGCAACAGCAATCCCACGTTATCCCCCGCCATGCCCTCGTCCAATAGCTTGCGGAACATTTCCACGCCCGTGATCACCCGCTTCACCGTCGGCCGGAACCCCACAATCTCCATCTCTTCCCCAACCTTCACCTTGCCGCGCTCAATCCGCCCGGTCACCACCGTGCCCCGGCCCGAAATCGAAAAAATATCTTCAATCGGCATCGCGAACGGCTTGTCGATGTCTCGCGGCGGCAGCGGAATATTCTTGTCCACCGCTTCCATCAGCTCGAGAATCGTCTTCTCCCACTTCTCTTCCCCGTTGAGCGCTCCCAGCGCCGACCCGCGCACCACCGGTATGGTGTCGCCCGGAAACTGGTAGGTCTTCAGCAACTCGCGTACCTCGAGCTCCACCAGCTCCAGCAGTTCGGGATCTTCCACGCTGTCGCACTTGTTTAAAAACACCACGATGGCCGGCACCCCCACCTGCCGCGCCAGCAGTATGTGTTCCCGCGTTTGCGGCATCGGTCCGTCGGTCGCCGCCACCACCAGAATGGCCCCATCCATCTGCGCCGCTCCGGTGATCATGTTCTTGATGTAGTCGGCATGCCCCGGACAATCGATATGCGCGTAATGCCGGTTGGCCGTCTCGTACTCCACGTGCGCCACCGCGATGGTGATCCCGCGCTCGCGCTCTTCGGGAGCATTATCAATCGAATCAAACGCCCGGAACTGCACTTTGGCGTTGTTTTTCGACAGCACCTTGGTGATCGCCGCCGTCAGCGTCGTCTTCCCGTGGTCGATGTGACCAATCGTCCCAATATTCACGTGCGGCTTGCTGCGCTCGAACTTTTCCTTCGCCATCGCTCCTATGCTCCTCGAACGTGACTACCGCCGCGGTACGCTTCCGCGTTTTCCTGCGCTACAACGGACAATACACTGGAGCGGGGGACGGGATTCGAACCCGCGACCATCGGCTTGGAAGGCCGAGACTCTTCCACTGAGTTACCCCCGCGGGCCCCTCACTGCAACCGTGGAGCCTGGGACCGGGATTGAACCGGTGACCTCGTCCTTACCAAGGACGCGCTCTACCAGCTGAGCTACCCAGGCGAATCCGTGTCGGTATGTAACATGATGCGCGCTGGCCTTCGATGCGTCCCAACCACCTGCCCACAACTCGCGCTCCGACATTTCCCTTCTCAAGTCCAGGTAACGCGGCCGCAAGCGCCTGAAGCTATGGTGTACGCCACACGCTGAAATGGAACGTTTGGAACTGGCCAACTGTCAGGAGACAGCGCATCGATTTCCCACGCTAGGTTCTCACGCATCCGAATGCTGTCACGATGCTTTCCCGCATCGACGCTCTTGGTTCGTTCGCTGGACGCGGATGGTGGACGGGGGAGGATTCGAACCTCCGTAGCCCGCAAGGAGCGGCAGATTTACAGTCTGCTGGTTTTAGCCACTCACCCACCCGTCCGCACGGGAAATTGCCAGAACGTGCGCGTGCACTTTCCACACACGAAGAGACACCGACTCGCGTGAGTTATGAATGCAGGAATCGCTTGTCCTGATAATGGAAATTCGCCGTCCCAACACCGAAATAATTCCAAATCAGCTGGCGGAGGGATTTGAACCCCCGACCCTCTGATTACAAATCAGATGCTCTACCAACTGAGCTACGCCAGCGCAGCCAAACCCGAGAATAATAGCAAAGCGGCATCATAATTGCAAGGAGCCAATAAAAGAGACACCAGCGCCTTACGCCGCCCGTTGAACTTTTTTCATTGTACACCCTATAGCCCGACATCCTGCAAGAGCAGAGTCGGCGTTTTCCACAGACCCGTCTACCTTGCTGTGATAATCTGTTAACTACCTGATTACTATGCGCCGATTCGCCTGGCGGGTCATGTGGCGGGCGGCCGCGCCTCAAGCGCTCCGCAAGTATCCTGGGAACCAGACGAATAAAGGTGAGAAAATCACAGCATGAAAAGGCCCAAGCTTTTACTTATTGCCGTGGCAGGCATCTTTTTCGCCGGAGTGGCACTGCGGTATGGGCCCGAATTTCGCCGCCACGCGCGTGCCGACTCCGTTCCCACCCTGCTCGAACTCGCTCCTGCCGACGCGACTTTATTAGCGTACGCCGACGTAGGAACACTTCGGGATTTACCGCTGGTTCGCTACCTGTTGTCCATGGCGGGGCCGGCAACCGTGGACAAGGATTATGCGGATTTCATCAGTGCCACTGGTTTTGATTATCAGCGCGATCTCGATCGCATCGTTATTGCCTCGCGCGCCGCTCCTTCGGCGCAGACACTGGTGTTCGCCGAAGGCCGCTTTGACCGCACCCGAATCACGGAGTATGCCCTGCGGTCTGGCAAGATCCACAACGGAAACGGACGATCGACTTATATTATACCTGGGACAGGCGGGAAAAATATCTCGATCGCGTTTCTGGCCGCCAACCGCATCGCACTCTCCGATGGCGGCGATCTGACGGATGCGCTTGCCGCAAAACCGGGCTCGGAACTCGATCCAGCGCTGCGCGAGCGAGTTTCACGGGTTGCGGGATCGCCGCTGTTCATCGTGGCAAAGACGCTTGCCCCCGCATCGGCAAGTCCCTCCGGCGCAGCTGCCGAGCAGAGCAACCCGGTATGGGCCATTTTCGGGTCGCTACGCTGGGTAGATTTGGCGGCAAGGCCCGATTCGAGCGCGCTGCTGCTCTCCGCCGAAGGGGAATGCAGCACTCCAGGGGAAGCTCAAAAAATCGCGAGCTCGCTCGAACTTGTGCGCGGCATGCTGCATGGAGGCCTCTCCGACCCCAAGTCCCGCGGCCAGATGCCCGCTGAAACAGCCGCAGAGGCGAATCGCCTGCTGCAAGCCATACGCATCTCGACCGAAGGGGAGCGGGTACGTTTGCTGCTGACCGTGACTCCGGAGATGCTGGGTACGCTCCAATCGCCAAATCCTGGAGCATCGCAAGCCCCCGCGCAGAAATAGGGTAATGCCTGCCATGGCCGCGCGAGACAAATAACTAGGGTCCTACGGGTCCTACGCAGAGAAGTTCGTGCGGAAAATCAGTCGGCGGCTGAGGTATATCGCAGGTAGCGCATCGGGTTTACAGGCGCGTCATGAATGCGAACTTCGTAATGTACATGGGGGCCGGTGGTTCGGCCGCTGACGCCAACGTAGCCAATTACATCTCCGCGCTTCACGTGCATTCCTCGCGGCACCGTATAGCTTGCGAGGTGCCCGTACCAAGTAGTCACGCCGAAACCGTGGTCCACCTCTACGAGCCGCCCGTATCCGACGTGCTCTGCGGCTTCGATAATGACGCCATCGGCCGTCGCGCGCACGGCGTCACCATACGGGGAGGAGATGTCCACGCCGGTGTGAAATGCCCCTTCACCGCTGAAGGGATCCAGACGCTCGCCGAATCGCCCGGTGATGGGACCAATGACCGGCCATAAGGAGGGAGTAAAGGTCAGCTCGCCCAGACTCGAGGTGGGCAGCAAATGCAGTCCAGTCGAAGCCAACGCAGTTGCCGTTGCGTTTTTTTCCAGGAAATTGAACTGCGCAACCGTGTGCTCGAAAGAAGCTGCAGGCTCGGCAGCGGACTCCGTAACGCTAAAAGGGCTGTTCTGGAGGCGCTCGAAACCATAGGTCATGGCCACTTCGGTAGCTAGCGTTTGCAGGGAGGAAAGGCGCTGATCGGTATCGGTGACCGTTTTCTGGAGGGCTTGGTAGCGCTGCTGCAGATTCTCCTGCTTGCGCCGTAAGGCATTATAATTACCGACCTTCCACAACATGCGCGTGTACGACCCTACCGCAGCGGCCACTGTTATTCCGCCCACAAGCGCGAGCGCCGCAAGAATATGCAGCGCATAAAACGGCACGGTTACCTTGCGGATGGTTCCACGCCGGTTCGAGGCCATAAACAACGTATAGGTCTCAGGCTTCATTGGCGACACGAAACTCCCAAGAATTTCGAGGTGGTTTGGTGACAGCCGCTTTACTTCCCCCTAGCGGCTGACGCTGGAACATGTTTGGACCGCGAGCCCTGGTCCGAAACCGGCTTCAGTCTAGAGAGGGGCCTCTGTTTCGTCAATCCTAATCTTCGCTTATTCTCATACCGGAAAAAGCCGTACACAAGCTGTACAAAGGGATGGAGGGAGGGTGCTGGCCGCCCGTACCGGTTGGCCCAGTTTGTTTTTCCAGGCTCCCTTGACTGCGTAGTAGTAATGACTGCGTAGTAGTAAATTCTTGGCAGTCACAATCATGCCCAATCGACTTGCGGATCACTCTGGCAGGAATAAGCCTCGCGGAGGTTATTTGGACGATGCTGGTGCTGCCGGAAATATTCCCGGCGGAGCTTCCGGCGGCATTCGCGGCGGCATTCCCGGTGAAGATCGGATCATCGAGCGCATCCGGCGTCATATCCCCTCCGCAGCGCACGGCGCCTTGCGTCTCGGCATAGGCGATGATGCGGCCATCGTGCGCCCCGGTCCGGGCCACGAATTCGTGGTTACCTGCGATCAGTTCCTGGAGAACACCCATTTCGCGGTGCCTGCTTATCCGCCCCACGCTGTGGGCTACAAGGCGCTGGCTCGCGCCACAAGCGATCTTGCGGCCATGGGCGCGCGCCCAAGTGTTTTTCTGTTGAGTCTCGCACTGCCCGCGTCACGCGCCGGTGCCTGGCTCGACAGGATGATCGCCGGGATGGGGCAAGCTGCGCAGGAATTTGGGCTCACGCTTGCCGGAGGCGACACTGCGCGCAGTTTGGGGCCGCACGCGGCGACCACGTTCAGCATTACCGTAATCGGAGAAATGGAAGCAGGTGAAGCGATCCGACGTGACGGGGCCCGTCGTGGCGATGCTATTTTTGTTACCGGCGTGCTTGGCGCGGCGCAGTTAGGTTTGGCATTGCTGCTCGATGCCGCGCGAAGGAAACGTGCCATCGCGTCGCGCTGGAAGTCGTTGCTGGTGCCGCAACTCTACCCGAGGCCGTGCATCGAACTGGGTCGCTGGCTGGCACGCGAGAGGCTACCGTCCGCCATGATGGATCTCTCCGATGGCCTCTCCACAGACCTGTCGCGGCTGTGCCGGGCCAGCGGGGTTGGCGCGAGGCTCTACGATAAAGCTATTCCCTGCGTAGCCGTGCCGGAAGAACTGTCGCGAGTGCTCCGCAAAAAAGCGGACCCGCTGGACCTCGCTTTTAACGGGGGGGAAGATTATGGCTTGCTTTTTACCGTCCGAGGCAACAGGGCGCCGCGGATGCCGGCCGTGTTTCGCGGTGTGCGCATCACTCGCATCGGCGAGATTGTGCCGGGTCGCGGAATCGTGGTGGTTTCGCGGTCTGGACGCCTGCGGCGGCTGGCATCGGCGGGATGGGACCACTTCCGGCTAAACGGTTATTAAGGATGGGCGCTAGCGCTCCGCAGGCGGGCGCTAGCGATTTTTGGATGTTCGTTTGACGTTGGGCGGGGGCAGTCAGGTTTGCGAAGTGCGGCCGGGAGCGAGCGGCTCTTAATTTTTTTCTCCGGGCTTTTTTTCTCCGCGCTCGAACAACCGCGCAAACTGTTCCGGCGTGGCCGTGAGTTCCCCAATCAGGCTCAGATTCTCGCGCACGTGCTGTGCGCGGCTCATACCCACCAGCGCAGTGACCACACTGGGCGACGATCGCACGAATTGAATTGAGCGCTCCGCGTTGGTTGGCAAGCCCAGTGCCTCGACCACGAACTCCGGCAACCAGGCGGCCATTTTCCCTTGCAGCAGGCTGGCGCTGCCCACGAGCGAAATGCCCAGTGCTTCCGCCGCTTCCACCATCGTGACGGCAGGTCCTTGGGCCGCGCCATTGATGGATTGATTGGGGCGCGTCAGTGCCTCGGTCATGCCCAAGTTCAAAGGCAATTGCACGAAGCGAAAGTGGTGCCGGCCGCCAGCCACCTCGCGCGCCAGCTGCTCGATTTCAGCGAGCGGGAGATAGTCCGGCGCATTCTGGGGCTGGCGAAATCCATTCCACGTGGCCATCCCGTAAAAACGGATCTTGCCGGCGGCCACTGCGGATTCGAGAAAATCAAATGCCTGGCCCAGGCGCCCCATGAACTCCTGGCGCGTCACAGCGCCGAGCTGCGTCTCCGGATTATGCAGGTAGTAAATGTCCACGCAGTCGAGATGGAGATTCGTTCGGCTGCGATCCAGCTGGTTGGCGAGAAACTTGGCGGACATCGCATGGCACCCGGCCACAATATCCTGAGGCCGCAAAATCCCCGGCTGCAGGTATTCGCGCTGGAAGTATCCGGCAGGGTCCGCGGTTATTTCGCCGTCGGGAGTCAAAAAGCCGCCCTTGGTACAGACGACGATCTGCTCGCGTGCAAAGCCGCGCCGTGTCAGCTCGCCAAGCGCCGCGCCAATGGCGCGTTCGGAACGTTGAAAGCGGTAGTTGATCGCCGAATCGATGACGTTGATTCCGCCCTCGACTGCGGCTACGACCGCATCCATGTATCCGCGGTCGGTCGCCTCATCGGGTTCTCCAAGGTAGGTACCAATGCCGATCGAGGACATTACCGGCCCCGCTTCGACCGGAGTGGCGCATCCGGCAGGCTCGCGAAAGTGTGAGGCCGCCGCTACGGAGGCAAATCGCCGGGCATACCGCCGCGTACCATCGCCTGTTGCGTAGGTCGTCATGCGGCGGCATCCCGATCGGCGCAGAAAGTAAGTTGCGATTCGAAGTGAAGCTCTAAGTGGAGAGTCATTAAGCCCGGTTCACGGTGTGTGGGCGATGTATGTGGGCAATGAAGGACTATAACAGGGATCGCATTTCAAACTGGCATTTCAAATTCAGCACTTCCCAATTACTGAGACGGCACGAGGGCTGAGACCGGCGGATTTTTTCCGGCGTTATCGGGTGGGGTTGGCAGCAGGGCGCTTGGCGGCAGAGTGCTTGGCGGCAACGCGATGGTTGGGGCGGGTGCGGGAGCCTTAGGCGCCGGCGGGGCGACCTGGGGAGTGGGCTGGGGAGTGGGTTGCGGGGCGGACGCTGGTTTGGCCTCCTGCGCTTTCCCTTCGGCGTCCTCGGCGGGAGCCGAATCTGGGGTATCGACCTTTATCAGTTTGGTCAGCGCGACCTTGGCGAGTGGTTCAACATTCGGGAAATCTTCGACGGGTTGGCCCGCAAGTGCGCCTTGCATGAACCCCAGCCAGATGGGCAGAGCGGCGCGCGCACCCGTTTCGCCCTTGCCGAGCGAAGTTTGCTTGTCGTCAAATCCCACCCAGACGCCAGCCGTGAGCTGCGGTGTGAAGCCCATGAACCAGGCATCGGTAAAATCGTTGGTTGTTCCTGTTTTTCCACCCGCCGGGCGGGCGAGTGCTTTCGCGCCCATGCCGGTGCCGAAGTTCACGACGTCTTCGAGCATGGCCACCATGGTGCGCGCCACTTCTGGCTCAACAACATCATGGACGGCGGGATGGGCCTGCTCGAGCAACACCCCATCGTAGCTGGTCACACGACGAATCATGTGCGGATCGATGCGAATGCCATCGGCGGGAAAAGAGGTAAACGCCGAGGTGTGTTCCAGCAGATTCAGATCGGCCGCACCGAGCGTGATGGGGAGATAAGGAGGCAGAGGGCTTGAAATCCCGAATCGCCGCGCCATCTCGATGACGCTGCGAATCCCGATCTTCTCGGCCAGCTTGACGGCGGGAACGTTGCGGGAGCCGGCAAGCGCGCGGCGCAAGGTGATGACGCCTTCATATTTTTCATCGTAATTATGCGGTGAATAAGGCTGTCCGCCACTCATGACGGTAAATGGCGCATCGAGAATGGTGTCGAACGGCGTGAAGCCCTGCTCCATGGCCGCCGCGTACACGTAAACTTTGAAGGAGCTGCCCACCTGCCGCTGGGCCTGGACGGCACGATTGAATTTCGAATCCTCAAAGCTGTATCCGCCGACCATGGCTTTGATTTCGCCGGAGCCGTTATCGATGGCGATTATGGCGGCCTGGGGTCCCGGATACTGCTCGAGTTCGACTTTGGCGCTGCTGCCGGAAAGTTCGCGGATGCGAAACTGCGTGACGTCGCCAGGATGAAGCAAGTCGGTCGCCGTGCGACGCGCGGTCCAGGCGAAATCGGGTTCGGTAAGGATGGCGCGATACGGACCGATCTTGATCACGGCGGATGTGTCGTCGACCGTCAGGACCAGGCCGTCGACATACGCGCCCGGTTCGATGGGTCCATGCCAGTCGTCATCGTCGAAATTTTCAAGCGTGCCGCGATGATCGCGCAGGATATTGGGCAGATTGCCCCGCCAGCCGTGTCTGCGGTCGTAGGCGTGCAAGCCGTCACGCACCGCGCGGTCGGCCGCTTTTTGCGCGCTGATACTGAGCGTCGTATAGACGCGCAAGCCTCGCTCGTGCACCGCCTCGGTGCCGTAGGTGCTCTCCAGATATTTGCGGATTTCCTCGACAAAGTAAGGCGCTACGTCATTGCGAGCCGATTGCACATGGAGTCCCAGCGGCTCCGCCTGCGCCTGTCTCTCCTGCGTCGCGCTGATTTTGCCGTCCCGATTCATCAATTCGAGCACGAGGTTGCGCCGCTCGAGAGCTCGCTGCGGATGCAGCAGCGGAGAATAGCCGGGGCCGCGAATCGAGCGCGGCGAGCAGCGCCGCCTCCGCAACCGTCAGTTTGTCGATGGGCTTGCTGAAATAATATTCCGAGGCCGCCTCGAAACCGTAATTTCCGTGCGCCAGGTAGACCTGGTTCGAATACATCGTGAAGATCTGCTGCTTGGTGTAGTTGCGTTCGATCTGAATGGCCAGGAGAGTTTCCTGAATTTTTCTGCGGAAGCTGCGATCGGAGCGATCGAGAAAAAGGCCGCCGGCAAGCTGCATGGTGAGCGTGCTCGCGCCTTCCTGGATGCGGCGCCGCAGCACGTTGCGGTAGGCAGCTTCGATCACGCGGGGCAGATCGACACCCCAGTGCTCGAAAAAATGCTGGTCCTCCGTCGAGGTGATGGCGTCTTTCAATACCGGCGGGATTTGTTCCCAGGCCAGCAGAATGCGCCTTTGCAGCGCAAAGGTGCCGATCTGCCGGCCATCGTCGGAATAGAGTTCCGTGACAACATTGGGCCGGTAGTCTTCAAGCGCGCGCATCTCGGGCAGTTCGCTGGCATACACGAACAGCAGGCCGGCACCGGCACCGAGCGCGATCGACCAGCACCAGGAGCAGGATGAAGGCCAGGCGTCCGGCGAGCCTGCGCCCTCGCAGGCGCAGTGTAATGGGGGGAAGACTCAGCACGTCCTGATGATTCTAGCGCAGCGAGGGCCGGGGGCGTCACGGGAACTGAGTGCGACCAGTGCAGTTTTAGTTAGGCCCTAAGCCGGCAAGCGCCGCGGGCCTCGCGGGCGGGTCTTCATTGGCTCGATTTTCGCTGGCGCGATCTTCGCTCGGGCGATCTTCGCTCGGGCGGTCGATTATTCGGGCGATCCCTGGTGGAGCGGCCCTGGTTGCCGCGATCGCTATCGGCGCAATTTTTGTCGGCGCGATCTTTGTACCAGGAAGGCACCCGCGGTGACGGCAACCGCCAGCAGCAGAAGCGTGCTGTCCCGGAGCAGGGTGGCCGGCCCCAATTTCTCATTGTTCCCAAAACAGCCGCAATTAATCTCCAGTCCAAGCATTTCGGCGCGCGTCATGGCCGCAATAAAGACCAGAAGAAGCATGCTCGTGAGCAACGCCGACCAGCGGAGGCCAACTCCCAGAATCAATAGTGCGCCCAGCGCCAGCTCGATCCAGGGCAGGAACCGCGCCATCAATTGCACTACTCCAAGCGGCAGCATGTGGTAGGAATCGATAGCCATTGCGAAAAAGAAATGGTAATCGTGCAAATGCCATGCACCGCTGAAGTGCAGTTTGGTGTAAGCCGCAATCAAAAAGATGCCGCCCAGCGCCAAGCGCCCGATCAGCAGGAGAACCGAGGCGGTGCCTGCTGCGCGGCTAGTGGCCGGCGTGGTGGCGGCGGACGTGGTGGTGGCGGACATATCGAGAGCGTCTAGCGCTGTTGCAGCAGGTAGTCCAGATACTGCTTGAGCAGCGGGTAATTCACCCCTCCCGCCGGAAGCGGCGTCGTTTGCCCAGCGTGCGTCACGAAAATGGTGGGCGTGCCATTCACCTGGCGCGAGTTTCCCAGAGCAAGGTCCCGTTGAATCGCGGCATCAATCTGGGCCATATCGGTTGCTTCAAATGTGCGAACTTTCTTCATGTCCGCGGGGGAAAGCGCCCCGGCGAGGGTGGCCTCTACCTTGCCTGTCGCGCCCCAGTCGTCCTGCTTTTCATAAAGCGCCCTCTCGGCCGCCTCAAATTGCCCAGCCTCCGCAGCGGCATTGGCCCAGAGCGCGGCCTCATGCGAATGGCTGTGCATATTCAGCGGGAAATCGCGATGTATCAGGTAAACCTTGCCACTGGCGACGTAGTTGTCCATGAGTTGCTGCGTCGTCGTCAGGAAGAATTGCCGACACTGTGGGCACTGGTAATCGGCGAAGACTTCGATGGTAATAGGCGCTTGTCGCGAGCCCGTAGATTTTAGCGCCGTCAAGTCCATTGAGGGTGCCTTCGCTTGGCTTCCGGCCGCTTTTACCTGCGCCGGAACCGGCAGCGAGCCCAAGAGTAGCGCCGCGCACGCGGTAGCCACCAGCATTGCTTTCGATCTCACGCGATTCACCTGTTATCCTCCCCCGTTCCGCACTGACCAGTCAACGTAGATCCAGACTTCCACCTTGATCTAAAGTCGCGTCTTGCAACGGCGGTGCCATTGTAATGGTTTGCGTGTCTACATAGAAGTATTTGGCGCAGACAATTTAGCGCAAAATCCCGCCGTCTGAACGCGCGGTCTGAACAGATGACGGCGAATCGCCGGGCACCGCGCAGGTTCATTCCTCATAGATTCCGAACGGGACCGAGAGTTTGTCCGAGGGGTCGGCAAGTCGGGGGTTTGCGCAGATGATGAGCGTACCGTGCTTGTGCGGCTTGTGCCCATGATCAACGAGGGCGTATGGTTCCGACGGGCACGAAACTCAGTGAATCGCGGCTTGAAGCGGTGCTTCAGATGCAGCTTATTGCGTAGCGGAAGTGCTGAGGACAGAGGGATTCTTCGTCGCTGCGCTCCTCAAAATGACACGCGGGCGACCGGTGGCGTGAGGACATGGGGTGAGCGGAGCGGGTGGCGAGCCGCCCTCCCCGCATGTGCTAATACCGGTGCCAATGGCCGCAGGGTAGCAGCGTAAGTCGATGATGCGCCGACCTATCAAACATCTTGACAAGGAAATACTCAAGTTATAAGATGTCGACAGTCGCGGCGATTGAAATACATTTCAGACCATCCTGAAGCCAGGGTTTATTCGGCGCGACGCTATCTAACTTCAAGGCTGCCAAGCGCCTAGGGCGCCAGCGGAGGATTTACGAGTATGAGCAAGATTATTGGTATTGATCTAGGAACCACGAATTCAGTTGTCGCCGTGATGCAGGGCGGCGAGCCCGTGGTGATACCAAACCAAGAAGGCGCCCGGACGACGCCCTCGGTGGTGGCCATCACCAAGTCGGGAGAGCGCCTGGTAGGGCAGGTAGCCAAGCGCCAGGCGGTAACGAATCCGGAAAACACCATTTATTCCATCAAGCGCTTCATGGGGCGCCGCTATGACGAGGTAACCGAGGAGGCCAAGCGCGTACCCTACAAAGTGACGCGCGGGCCGCATGACGATGCGCGCATCGATATCTTTGGCAAGGCTTACAGCCCACCCGAGATTTCCGCCATGATTCTGCAAAAGCTGAAGAGCGCGGCCGAGGACTTCCTGGGCGAAAAGGTCACCAAGGCAGTCATCACGGTTCCCGCCTATTTCAACGACAGCCAGCGGCAAGCCACCAAGCAGGCAGGCGAAATTGCGGGGCTCGAAGTGTTGCGCATCATCAATGAGCCGACGGCGGCAGCCCTGGCCTACGGACTCGACAAAAAGAAAGACGAAACGATCGCGGTCTATGACCTGGGCGGCGGCACGTTTGATATTTCCGCGCTGGAAGTGGGCGAAGGCGTAGTCGAAGTGAAGTCCACCGCGGGAGACACCCACCTTGGCGGCGACGATATCGATCATAGGATCGTCGAGTGGCTCATCGCCGAGTTCAAGAAAGACCAGGGTATTGACGTCAGCACAGACCGTATGGCCCTGCAGCGGCTGAAGGAAGCCGCCGAGAAGGCCAAGATCGAGTTGTCGCAGGTGCAGGAGACCGATATCAACCTTCCCTTCCTGACGGCGAACGCGTCAGGCCCCAAGCACTTGCAGCAAAAGCTGACACGTTCAAAGCTCGAACAATTGATGGAAGACTTGCTGCAGCGGACCGTGGGACCGGTGAAGCAGGCGCTTTCCGATGCGAGCCTGACGCCGGACAAAGTCGACGAAATCGTGCTGGTTGGCGGCTCGACACGTATTCCGCGGGTAGTGCAGATCGTGAAAGATCTGTTCGCCGGTAAGGAGCCGCACAAGGGCGTCAATCCCGATGAAGTGGTGGCGGTAGGCGCAGCCATCCAGGGTGGCGTGCTGGGCGGCGAGGTCAAGGATATCCTGCTGCTCGACGTGACCCCGCTGTCGCTGGGGGTCGAAACGCTGGGCGGCGTGATGACCGTATTGATCCCGCGCAACACGACGATCCCGACGCGTAAATCGGAGACGTTCTCAACCGCTTCGGATAATCAACCGTCCGTCGAGATCCACGTGATGCAAGGCGAGCGGAAGATGGCGAGCGACAACCGCACGCTGGGCAAATTCCACCTGATGGGAATTCCACCCGCGCCCCGCGGACTGCCGCAGGTTGAGGTGACGTTCGATATTGACGCGAACGGTATTCTAAACGTCTCGGCCAAGGACCTGGCGACCAAGAAAGAGCAGAAGATCACCATCACCGCTTCGACGGGCTTGAGCAAGGAAGAAGCGGAAAAAATGCGCAACGAGGCGGATGCGCACGCCGAAGACGACCGGCAGAAACTTGCGGAAGTCGAAGCGCGCAACATGCTGGACACCCGCGTCTACCAGATGGAAAAACTGGTTCGCGAGAATCGCGACAAGCTCTCCGAAAGCGATATCAAGCCGCTCGAGGAGGCGATCGAGAAGGCCAAGAGCGCTCTCGCGGGAAGCGATACAGAGGCGATCAAGTCGGCCTCACAGAACCTCGACAGCGTTTCCCATAAGGTTGCGGAGGTTCTCTATCGTGCCACATCGGCGGCGAACGCCGCTGCAGGCGGAGCCGACGCGCAACCGGGTGCCGGACCAGGCGGCGACGGCGCGTCGCAGGGCGCAAGCCGTCCAGCAGGCCAGAAATCGGGCGAGGGTGAAGTGATCGATGCCGAGTACGTCGACGTCGACGAATCGAAGAAACCCAACTAAAGCCGGAGTTGCTGCACGTGCCGGGCGCACGTGCAGCAACCACCTATTTGTGAGCACTGGATGTCTTTGCTATAGGGTGATGTGCGGCAATTTGCCGGATAGAAGCCGGCAAGGCCTGGACTGCCAGTAAGCGGTTCCCGGGCAACGACAAAACAAATCATGGCGACTACAACCAAACAGGATTACTACGAACTCCTGGGCGTGGACCGCAAGGCCCCGCAGAAAGAGATTCGGCAGGCCTATCGTAAACTTGCGCGGAAATATCATCCCGACCTGAACCCCGGCGATAAATCCGCGGAAGAAAAATTCAAGAGGTGCAGGAAGCGTACGACGTTCTCTCCGACGCCAAGAAACGCCAGATGTACGACCAGTTCGGCTTTGACGCCGAACGCCGTGGAGCCGCGCCTCCCGAAGAAGCCGCCGGCACAGCACTTCGATTTCGGCGGATTCGATTTTGGCGGCTCGGGCGGCGCGAATTTCCGGGATCTTTTCAGCCAGTTTTTCCGCGGAGGCGCCGCGCGAGGCGCCCGAGCAGGAGTCGGAGCCGGGCTCCGACCTCGAATACCAGGTGGACATCACTTTTTGGGAAGCAGTGCGCGGAACGGTGAAGAAGCTGACGATCACGCGGCTGGAAGCCTGCGACAACTGCCACGGCACCGGCTCGGTGGGCGCTCCGCAGGTTTGCCCTGTGTGTGGTGGCACCGGCCAGGTCGCCCAGACCAGCGGCCGAATGCGCTTCAACTTGCCGTGCAGCCGCTGCGGCGGTACCGGCCGAGTGGGTACCATCTGCCCGGTATGCGGGGGCGAAGGCCGGGTGCGCCGATCGGAAACCATCGACGTGCGCATTCCCGCCGGCGTGCAGAGCGGCTCGCGCGTGCGGGTGCCCGGGCACGGCAATGCCGGCACGCACGGCGCTCCGCCGGGCGATCTCTACATTATCACCGAGGTGCAGCCGCATCCTTATTTTCAACGGCGCGGAGACGATCTGTACACCGTCGTGCCCATCACGGTGACCGAGGCAGCGCTGGGCGCCAAGATTGAAGTGCCTACGCTCGACGGGCGGTCCCAGTTGCGCGTGCCGCCGGGAACCAGCAGCGGGCAGAAGCTGCGCCTGCGCGAAAAAGGCGTGCCTTCGGTGCGCCAGCACGGCAAGCGCGGGGACCTGTACGTGGAAGTTGCAGGTAGTGGTGCCCAAGCCTGTGGACGAGCGTGTGCGCAACCTGTTGCGCGAGCTCGCGGAACTCGAGCCGGCGAACCCGCGCCGCGAGCTATTCGCGCGCGCGACCGCCTAAGTTCTGGAGCGAGTTTAGCTGGAAAAGAGGAAGTCGTAACAGGAGATGGCCATGTCCATGCGCAGCCCAGAAAGAAAAGCCGCGCCGGCTACATGATCAGCGCCGTTGCCGACCTCTATAAGCTGCACCCGCAAACGCTGCGCCTTTACGAGCGCGTCGGCTTGCTCAAGCCTTCGCGCTCGGAAGGAACACGCGCCTCTACACCGATGCCGACCTTGACAGGCTCGAGGTAATTCTCACGCTCACTCGGGAAATGGGCGTCAATCTCGCCGGCATCGAAATCATCCTGAACATGCGGGAAAAAATGGCGGAGATGCAGCGCGAAGTCGAGGCTTTTACGCAATTTGTGCGCTGCGAGCTTTCGCGTGAGATGCAGTCCGCGCAGAAAAACCATCGCGTGAGGCGCTGGCACGGGTTCCGCTCGCAAAAGTGATCCGCGTGCACAAATAGGGCGCTCGCTTCGCAGCCGGGGATGCGGCGTCACTTCTAGCGTCCCGGTGCTGGCCGTCGACATTTGCAACAGCCTTGAACTGGACTATGCGATGGTGCGTGGGGATAAGAAGCCCACAAGCGTTGACAGTTCGGGTTGTTGGGGCGTTATTGGAGACTACGGAGCTGGATTTTCACATTTCCGTTCTTTTTATCCGCGGCCGAATCTTGCGCGCGCGGCCTGCCGCGCCTATGCTCTCTGAGTCATGGCGCAACCCGATTGCCCCCTGTGCAGCGGTACCGGCTGGCGGCTGGTCGAACGCGTGGATGCCAACCAGAAGGCTGAGCGCGTGGTGCAGCGCAAGGATGCCGATCCTGGGCGCTTCCGCCGCGGCGCCTAAGTTTACCTGGGCCGTGCCGTGCGACTGCACCGGCAGGCGACCGCTCGTCCCGTGCGCTGGACCGCGCGCGCGATTCCGCGCCGGTACGAGCATTGCGATTTCGAAAACTTCGACACCGAACTTTGGGAGGGCCAGCCCGATGCCGCCGCCTGGAACCGCAGGCTGTCGCAGGCGCGCGTGGTCATCGAAGCGTTCGCGCGAAACTATCCCGCCGGCGGCGAAACGGGAATCCTGCTGATGGGATCTTGCGGCACGGGCAAGACGCATCTGGCCGTATCCGCATTGCGGCACTGATGCTGCGCGGCCACGGCTGCGCGCTTTTACGATTACCGCGAACTGCTGAAGGAGATTCAGGCCAGCTACAATCCCGATCATCCGGTCAGCGAAATGGGCGTGCTCGAGCCGGTGCTGGAGACCGAGGTCCTGCTGATCGACGATATCGGAGCGAGCAAACCCTCCGACTGGGCGCTCGAAACCATGGGCCACATCCTGAACAAGCGTTACAACGAAAAGCGCGTGACACTGCTGACCACCAACTATCTGGATGGACTCCGAAGTGCACCGCGGCGCCGGTGAGAATGCCTTCGGGCCAGGCGGTGACCGCGCCGCGCGATCAAACACTGACCGACCGCCTGGGTCCGCGAATTCGTTCCCGCCTGTACGAAATGTGCCGCACCGTTGAGCTGATTGCGCCTGATTATCGCCTGGAGATTCGCCAGGCCGGGCGCGTCCGTTCGTGAACGTCGTCATCGAACGCCGGTTGCTTTAGGAATGCGGCGCAATTCGGTGGTTTCATTGACATAGGCACTCTCGGCGGGTATCATCCCGCCGATGCAGCTTTTGCAGCTGCATCCCCTTCCTTGCTCCAGTCCCGGGATTCCGCGAGGAGCCAACCGCAGCGGGCAGGGCAAGCTATTTCTTGGGGAAAGGCGTCAGGATGTTTTTTGAGTCTGAACCGTGGGGACTAATCCCGTCGACCGCAGGCGACCGCTGCGACAACCGCCGAGCAGCGCCCGAATGCATGAGCCGGCGAAAGACGATTCGGTGACCAGAAGTACATGAGCCGGCACAATCGCATCCGGCGCCAGCGCGCTGATACCAGTCGCCGCAGAGCCGCGCCGGTCGAATGGAGCTTCACCGCGGCTGCCAGAACAGCCGATGGCAACGAAGCTCGCGTGCGCCGTCGAATGGCCTCTGGCCAGTGCGTCACGAAGCTCAGAACCGAAGGTCGAGACGGCGGGCCCCTCTGTCCGAAGCCGCTCGTGCCGAGACGTCGGTTAACTCCGACAGTGCGGACCATGACGAATCGGCCGATGCCCGTCCGCCGAAGATCTCAATCAATTGATGGACCAGTATGCCGCGCCCCAGCAGGCGCCCACCGAGGGCGAAATCGTCGAAGGCCGCGTGATTGCCGTCGCCGATCTCGGGATCGTCGTGGACATCGGCGGCAAGTCCGAAGGACTGATTCCGTCGCTCGAATTTGCCGAGGCCGATCAGCCGGTAAAGCTGCTGCCCGGCCAGACCATCGAAGTGCAGCTCACCGGCGAGCGCAAAGAGGGCTATGTTCTGCTCTCTTACCAGCGCGCGCGCCGCCGCCGTGTCTGGGCCAATCTCGAAAAGGCTTATCACGACAAGACCAATATCACCGGCCGCATCGTGGATCGCGTGAAGGGCGGCTTGGTTGTCGACGTGGGTGTTCGCGCTTTCCTGCCGGCTTCGCAGGCCGATCTGCGGCCGGTGCACGACCTCGAGGAATGGAAGGATCGCGAGCTCGAAGTCCGCGTTCTGAAGATGAATCGCAAGCGCGGCAACGTGGTCGTCAGCCGGCGCGCGATTCTCGACCAGGAACAGAACGCGCAGCGCCAGAAGCTGGTGGATTCGCTGGCCGAAGGTCAAATCTTCCACGGCACGGTGAAGAGCATCACCAGTTATGGCGTGTTCGTCGATCTGGGCGGCCTGGACGGCCTGCTGCACGTTTCCGATCTTTCCTGGGGCCGCGTAACCAATCCCGCCGACGTGGTCCGGCCGGGCGAAGAATCGACGTGCAGGTTCTGAAGTTTGACCGCGAAAAAATGCGCGTTTCGCTGGGCCGCCGGCAATTGCTGCCCGATCCCTGGGCCACCGTGCCGGAGCGTTTTCCGGTGGGCGCGCGAGTGCAGGGACGCATCGTGGGCGTCGCGGATTACGGCTGCTTCGTCGAACTCGACGCGGGCGTCGAAGGCCTGGTGCACGTTTCGGAGATGAGCTGGTCGAAGCGCAAACAGCACCCTTCGAAGCTCGTGCAAGTGGGCGACGCCGTCGAAGTGGTCGTGCTCGAGGTGCGACCCGATCAGCGGCGCATCTCGCTTGGCTTGAAACAGGCGCAGCCCGACCCCTGGACGGAGCTGGCCAAGAAATATCCGGTCGGCTCGCAGGTCAGCGGACGCGTCCGCAACCTCACCGAATTCGGCGCGTTCGTCGAAATCGAGGAAGGCTTCGACGGCTTGATCCACGTCAGCGACGTCAGCTGGACTTCGCGCGTGAAAAATCCCAGCGAAGTCTTCAAGAAGGGCGATACGGTCGAGGCCAAGGTTCTGAAGATCGATGCCGCCAACCGCCGCGTGTCGCTGGGGATCAAGCAGCTCCACGATATCTGGTCCGACTGGTTCGCCGCGCACAAGGTGAACGACGTGGTGCGCGGCAAAGTATCGCGCCTGACGACATTTGGCGCGTTCGTCGAACTGGGCGAGGGCATCGAGGGACTGTGTCACATTTCCGAGATCGAGGAGCGCCGCAGCCGGGACAAGCAGGAAGCGCCGCAGCGCGGGCCCGCCAGTTCGGTGCTGGCGCCGGGCCGCGAATACGATTTCAAGATCGTCAAGATCAGTCCCGATCAGCACAAAATTGGCCTGAGTTACCGTGCCGCGGTCAAACAGACCGAGCGGCGCGAAATGGAGGATTACCGGTCGTCGAAGTCGTCCCCCACCGCGACGATCGGGGATGCCATCATGGCCAAGCGCGTGACCTCGTAACGGGTCAGCGCACCTGGGATGAATTCGGCACGGTCCTCTGCAGGACCGACACAAAAGTTCTTTCCCTATCGGCGCATTGGTGATATCAGAGGCCACCATCGCGTGGGACCTCACCGCAGGCCGGCTCCCACGCGGCCACCGGACTTTCAGATTTCCTGGAGTTGACTGCGATGAATGACAGCCACCATGACCAAGGCCGATCTGGTCGAAGAGGTCATCCGCATCACCGAACTGCCCCGCAAAGAATCCGAAGCGATCGTGGAAACGATTTTCGACTCCATCATTTCCGCGCTGCAGACCGGCGACAAGATCGAGATCCGCGGTTTTGGCAGCTTCCGCACGCGCCAGCGCCGCGGGCGGATCGGGCGCAATCCCAAGACCGGGGCGAAGGTCGATGTTCCACCCAAGCGCATCCCGTTTTTCAAACCCAGCAAAGAGCTGAAGGACTTCGTCAATACGGATCGGCGTCACCCGCCTCGGTGGCCCCGCCCGAAGCTCCGTCCCAGGACTAACCGCCGGTATGGATTATCTCTGGACGCCCTGGCGATATCGCTATCTCGACTACCGCGCGGCCGCGACGACCGCTGCGTTTTCTGCGACGCCCCACCGCGGGCGATGACGCCGCAAGCGCTGATCGTCCTGCCGGGGTAAGAAAAACTTCGTCATTCTGAATCGTTTCCCCTACACCTCCGGCCACGTGATGGTCGTGCCGTACGCCCATCTGGCCACGCTCGCAGCCTCGATTCCGAAACGCTCACCGAAATGATGCAACTGGCGCAACGCGTGGAGGGCGCGCTCGAAGGCATTTATCATCCCGAAGGCTACAACATGGGCCTGAACATCGGCCGCGCGGCCGGCGCCGGAATCGCCGGCCATTTGCATCTGCACGTGTTGCCGCGCTGGGTCGGTGACACGAATTTCATGACCACGGTCGCCGAGACCCGCGTGCTCCCCGAGGAACTCTCCGAGACGTTCGCCAGGCTGCACCGCGCGCTCGAGATGCCGCCAGCGCCGGCTCCGGGCCCGGCGCCGGCAACCGTTGCAGGCGAGAATCAGCGGTGAATCAGCATGTGAATCTGGCATTAAGCGAAGAGCAGGAACTCCTGCAGCGCACGGTGCGCGAATTCGCCGACGCGGAAGTGCAAGCCGTTCGCGCGCGAAATCGACGAAACCGGCGAATTTCCGCGCGAGACATTTCGCAAGGCCGCCGCGCTCGGGCTTACCGGCGTGGCGATTCCCGAGCGCTACGGCGGAGCGGGCTTCGATCACACCGGCTACGCCATCGTCATCGAGGAGATTTCCCGCGTATGCGCCTCGACCGGCGTGATCCTCTCCGTGCAGAATTCGCTTTACGCCGATCCGGTTTGCCGCTTCGGCACCGAGGAGCAGAAGGAAAAATTCCTGGTGCCGTTCGCGCGCGGCGAGCGCATCGGCTGCTACGCGCTTACCGAGCCGCAGGCGGGCTCGAATGCCGCGGCGCTGCGCACGACGGCCGTGCGGCACGGCGAGCGCTACGTCGTCAACGGCACCAAGGCGTGGATCACCAACGGCGGCGTAGCCGATGCGGCCATCGTTTATGTGAATACCGATCCCGGGCGCGCCGAAAAAGGCATCACCGCCCTGCTGGTCGAGCGCGGCACACCCGGCTTCCGCGTCGGCAAAGAAGAGAAGAAACTCGGCATTCATGCCACGGCTTGCACCGAGCTTTCCTTTACCGATTGCGAGGTACCCGCCGAAAATCGGCTCGGCGCCGAAGGCGAAGGCTACAAGATCGCCCTGGCCACGCTCGACGGTGGGCGTATCGGCATCGCCGCGCAGGCCACCGGCATCGCCCAGGGCGCATTCGAGCAGGCCCTGGCATACGCGCGAGCAGCGGCAGGCGTTCGGCCATCCCATTGCCGACTTCCAGGCGATTCAGTTCATGCTCGCCGACATGGCCACGGAAATTGATGCAGCGCGGCTGCTGGTGCGCAAAGCCGCGTGGAAGCAAGACAGCGGTGCGCGGTTTACGCTCGAGGCTCCGTCGCCAAGCTTTTTGCGTCGGAAATGGCCACGCGCGTCACGCACAAAGCCATGCAGATTCACGGCGGCAATGGCTACAGCCGCGAATATCCCGTCGAGACGGATGTACCGCGACGCGCGCATCACGGAGATTTACGAGGGCACCAGCGAGATTCAGCGCCTCATCATCGCGTCCGCAGTCCTGCGTAAATATTCATTCCCGAAATAACGTGCCGCGCGTCTTGCTGCCCCGCTCCGGGTCCTTCTGCGCGCTGTCTGCCGATGCGTGTGCGCCCCGCTTGCGCAAGCTGACATGCCGTCCGCGGGTCCCTCGCTTCTATTCGCCTGACACCATTTTTGCGCGATACTAAATAGCCATGCACGCGCCGCTTTTGCGCACCGCTCCCTATGCTGAATCTCGATCGTGAAGCACGTTTCGACCCGGCTGGCGCCGACGAATTTCTCGACGCGTTGCCGCCGAACCCCGCCGTGGTGCTGATCGAGCCACGCGCTGACTTGGCTGGCGCCCGCCCGCTGCTGCTGCGCACCGCCGATCTCCGCCGCCGGCTCCGGCTGCTCCTGGGTCCGCGCGATCCGGCATCGAAACGCGTCAATCTGCGTGAATACGCCGCCGGCGTGCGCTACCGGATCACCGGCTCGCGCATTCGAGCAGGCGCTGGTCCAATGGCAGCACGCGCGTAGTCTGTGGCCGCGTGCCTATCGCGAGCGCTTGCGGCTGCGGCCGCCGCCCATGGTGAAGTTAGCGCTGGCCAATGCTTACCCGCGCGCCTACGTGACGCGTCGCATTGGAGCGCGACGCATCGCAGAATCCCTTGCACCGCAACTCCGCCGTATTCTCGCGCGCGGACTTTATTTCGGGCCATTTGCCAGCCGCCGCGCGGCGGAAGCTTTTCTCGTGCCGCTTCTGGACTTGTTCCGCATGCGCCGCTGCCAGATCAAGATCCGGCGCGATCCGGCTTTCCCTGGCTGCATCTATTCCGAGATGAAGATGTGCCTGGCGCCGTGTTTCGCGGGCTGCACAGACGAGGAATATGCACGCGAGGTTGCGCAAGTCGCCGCCTTTCTGAATTCGCGCGGCGCGTCGTATGCGGGCGATCTCGCGCGCGAGCGCGAATCCGCAAGCGCCGCACTCGATTTCGAACGTGCCGCAGCACTGCACCACCGCCTCGATAAAGTGGAGGCCGTGCGCCGCTTGGTGCCGGAGCTTGCGAGACCCCTCGACGGACTCGATGCCGTGATGTTGCAGCGTGCCGCGGAGGAAAGCACGGTCGCTGCCTTCGTTTTGCGTGGCGGCTGCATCGCGGATCCGTTTTTGCTGCACTTCGCGGAATTGGCCAGCCAGCCGCGTTCGGCCGAGCAAATTCTGCGCGACGTCCTCGAACCGTCCGGCCCCGATCCGCCAAATCCAATGCTGCAGACTCAAGTCTGCCCGCAACGAATGCGAGCGACTCGTGCGCGGAACTGGAAGATTACCTGGCATTGCTGGCGCGTTGGTTCTACGGTCGCCCTCGCGAGGGCGAGATCTTTTTTGCCGAGGCCAAGTCCACTTGGCCCTACCGGCGTATCCTGCGGGCCTGTTCGCGCGTTCTTGCGCGTCAGCCCGAGCGCCAGCGTTAGGCAGACCGCTGCTTGCCAATGTGGTTGCCAGCGGGATTTCGCGGCCAGCCGGGCCTAAGAACACGATTCATCGAAAGCCAGAGGCGCATCCCTTTGCCATTGCGGTTTGCCAGCTTCGATGCTAGCTTGCTCGGGAAACTGTGACATTTTCCGGGGGGACCGATGGTAAGGGATACCGAACGCCGCGCCTCTCGACGTTTTACGATGGCGCTTCCGCTTACCGTGCGTTCGAATGGCCCCGACGGAACGATGGAAAAACACGGCGAGACGCGGGACGTCAGTTTCCGCGGCCTGTTTTTCACCACCGATGGCGAGTTTCAGCCCGGCACGCAGATCGAGTTTGTCCTGACCCTGCCGAAAGAGATTACCCAGGCAGGTGACGTTAATATCCGTTGCTATGGTCAGGTCCTTCGCGTCGAGTCCAACCAGGAAAGCCGCGGCATCGCTGCGCGGATCGATCGCTACGAATTTCTAGCGGCCTAGCCCCCACCCCGCGACCTTTCCGTCACAGCGTGATACCGCAGTACAATACCTGGCGAATATGCTGTCAGCGGCACCAACGGTTGATCATTTTAAACAACCGTTCGCGGCACTGGCCCAACCCGGGGGAACACCATGACGGAACGTTACGACGCCAAATCAGCGCTTGAAGAGCTCAAGGAAGATGCGCTCTTGCCGCATCCGGTTCGGCTGCGCGACATGATTTTGCGAATACGCCTGGGCGGCGACTGATGCGCTCGAAATCAACCGCGAATTTCAGGATTACCTGGCGGCTTTCGGCCAAACGCAGAAGATCGCGCACGAAATCCTGGAAAAGCTGGCGGCCGGGCAACCCAAAGATTCCTGACGGTTGAGGGACGTCGCGAACTCAGCCTTGCTCTTGGCCGCGAAACTGGACTGGCCGCGAACCGACTCTGATCAGCCTGCTCGCGGCGTTTTGCGCGGCCGAGCTTGGTACAGACTAGCTTTTTAGCACCACACCCCGGGCAAAACTCAGGCATCTGGCGCAACGCATGCCGATCCTTGCTTGGTACTCAATCGGGGTCTGAGCACCCTCTGGAAAGACACGCAATATGCGGCGCATGACGCTACTGATCAACGCGGACGATACGTTGTGGGAAAGTAACGTCTTCTTCGAGAAAACCATCGAGCATTTTTCTGCGCTGGTCGAGCCCTTCGGGTACCCGCGCGATTACGCCCGCCGCATTCTGAACGAAACCGAGCGCCTGAACATCCGCCAGCACGGCTACGGAGTTCGCAGTTTTGGCCGCTCGCTCGAAGAAACCTATATGAAGCTGGGCGGCAGCCTGGCGCAGCCCAGCGCGCTCAAGGAGGTGTCGAGCATGGTGAAGGACCTCGAGCGCACCCCGCCGCGCGTGCTCGACGGCGTGCCCGAAACGCTTTCGTATCTTGTCGCGCGTCACCGCATGATTTTGTTCACCAAGGGCGAGCCTGCCGAGCAGGCCGCCAAGGTCGAGCGCTCGGGCCTGCAAGGATTTTTCGACGCCATCGAAATCGTCGCCGAAAAAAGCGTGGCGGCTTACCAGGCTCTGATCAACCGCCATCACGTGGTGAAGTCAGCACGGCTGGATGGTCGGCAACAACCCGCGCACCGACATTAATCCGGCGCCTGCAAGCGGGCCTGAACGCGGCGTTCGTGCCGCACTTCGCGACCTGGGAGCACGACCAGGCGGAATTGCAAAGCGGTCCGGGCAAGCTGCTGATCGTCGCGCGGTTCCGCGACCTGCGCGATCATTTTTGAGCGCGATCATTCGTGAGGGATACCGCGATGAATTTCGAGCACGACCGATGAACGCCTGGCGTGACGCCTGGTTTGATTTCGAAGATGCGGCCTACCTGAACGCCGCCGCGCAGGGTCCCATGCCGCGCGTGGCCATTCGCGCCGTGCAGCAGGCGCTCGAATGGAAAAAATTCCCGCACCGCATACCCGACGATATTTATTTCGCGCTGCCGGATCGCGTGCGCGCCTCACTGGCGAAGATCCTTGGCGCGCAAGCCAGCGATATCGCCATCACCGACGGGCACTTCGAGCGGCATTGGCCGCAGTCGCCGCCGGCCTGGAGTGGGAACCCGACGACGAAGTGCTGATCGCCAAGGGCGAATTTCCCGCCGCACTTCGCGGCTTTTCTGCCCCTGGCGCAGGCTGGAAAGCTGCGCGTGAAAAT
Source organism: uncultured Acidobacteriota bacterium (assembly GCA_963828935.1). Taxonomy (GTDB): domain Bacteria; phylum Acidobacteriota; class Terriglobia; order Acidiferrales; family UBA7541; genus Palsa-189. The sequence continues at coordinate 504,881 of CAWHGP010000003.1, forward strand.
CGTCGAGCCCCGCGGGCGGTTTCTTGACGCGGACGATTTCGTCGAGCGATCGGGCCCGCACCCGGCTGGTCTCGGCGAGCCTGGTGCGTTTTGACAACGCGGTGCGCCTCGATTCCGCTCGCGTGGCGCGCGCCTGCCACCAGAGCGCGAGCGTTGTCGCTGCTCGACGTCGCGCAGTGCGCCGGCGCCATGCCCCTGGATGCGCGCTCGCTGGGCGCCGACTTTCTCGCCGGCTCGGCATACAAATGGCTGCTCGGGGCCTTACGGCACCGGCTTTCTTTGGGTGCGTCCCGAACTGATCGAACAGATGCGCGCCGCGCCCGTGTACTGGATGGCTTTCGAGGATGCTGCACAAGTTCCACACGCTTTCCGCGGGCAAATTTCAGCGTCGCGACCGGAGCCCGCCGCTGGGACTCGCCCGAGACCGCCAGCTTCTTCAATCTGGCCGCGCTCGATGCGTCGCTCGAATTCCTGCTGCGCGCTTGGGAGTCGAGACCGTCTGGCAGCACATCCAGCGCCTCATCGCCGAAATCATCGCGCGCCTGCCTCTGGACCGCTGCGTGCTGGCGAGTCCCGCCGACGCCGATTGCGCGCGGCCCGTATATCTGCGTCGCGGCGCGCAAAGCGGAAAAAGCGCCGCAGCTGTTCGAGCGGCTTCGCGGACGCCGGCGTATTCGTCAGCCTGCGCGAAGGCGCGCTGCGCATCGCGCCGCACCTGTACAATTCCGAGCGCGACATCGATCGCTTGTTATCCGTTCTGTCGGTATAGCCGCCGAGGCGGCCTACGGGCGTGGAGGAACCATGCAGACAAATCGCAGTGATGGGGGCGGGCGCGGTAGGAAGTTATTTTGGCGGGATGCTGGCGCGCGCCGGAGCCGACGTGACACTGATCGCCCGCGGCGAGCATCTGGCAGCCTTGACCCGCGACGGCCTGTTTCATCGACAGCAAGCATTTTCAGGAGCGCATGCGGGTTCGTGCTTCAGGCGACCCGGCTGCGGTGCGTGACGCGGAAATGGTGCTTTTCGCGGTAAAGACCACGGGCACCGCCGATGCGGCACGCGCTATAGCGCCGCATCTCGCCCCCGCGCCGTGGTGCTGAGCCTGCAAAACGGAGTGGACAACGTCGCGCAAATCCGCGCCGCGGCGAACATCGCCGCATTTGCCGCGGTGGTTTACGTGGCGGTCTCGCTGCCCGAGCCCGGACGGTGTGCTTCACGAAGGCCGCGGCGATCTGGTGGTCGGCGACCGAACGTCAGCAGGAAGTTGCAGCCATCGCCGAAACCTTCGAGCACGCCGGAGTGAAGTGCCGCATCACCGATAATATCGAAGGCGAGCTTTGGAAAAAGTTGCTGCTCAATTGCGCTGGCAATGCCGTGACCGCGCTGGGCCGCGCCGCCTATTCCGTCGGCGGCGCGAAATGAGTTTGCCTGCCGCGTGGTGGCGGAGGCCCTCGGCGAAACGCGCAACGTTGCGCTAGCCGCCGGCGTCGTTGCTTCCCGCCGACAGCGCGGACGCCGCTGGCGTTGTAGAAATATTCAGGAAGTATGGCCCGGCCACTTCTTCTACCTCGCAGGACATCGAGCACGGCCGGCACACGGAAATTGATTCACTGAACGGCTACGTCGCGCGCCGCGGCGAAGAGTTCGGCGTCCCAGTGCCGGTCAATCGTACCCTCCACGCTCTGGTGAAACTCCTCGAGGCGTCGCTTCAGGCCTAACGCGAAATATCCCGTCTGCGGGTTCCAAACTTGCGCGGAACAGCCCGTCGAAATTCGAAATCTGATTTACAACGCGGGCGCCGGGGTATTGCGATGCAGTGACTGGCGATGTGTCAAGCTGGGGCTCCGGATGCTTGACGGCATGGGTCTTCACAGGCGCAGAACCGACCAGCAGCGCTGATTAGCGTGGCTCCTGGGTGCAAGAATCTTTTATGAGCACGCGAATCCGTGTTATGCCTGTGCCGATCACTCGCGTGCGCTCGATGGCCTTGCTCCTGCAATGGCAATTTGCCAACATGGCCGTCACTGGGATGCGCGATCAGGGGACTTGCAGGAGCTGTCTCGGCGAACGATGGCAATCGCATCTCAATCACCAGTGGTATCAGGTTGCCATGACCATCTCCGTCAAATGACGAGTCCGGTTTCATGAACCAATCGTCTCCGACAATTCACCGGCCGTCGGCACAACACAACCGTGCGTGGTTACGAACTGCTTTTCTAATCGGCGGCGGGATCGTAGCAATCGCTTTGGTGACCGGCCTCGTCGCGCCATATTTTCTCGATGTCGATCGCTATCGTTCGGATATCTCCGCACAATTGAGCGCGCAGACAGGGCGGGCCACGACACTGGGGAAGATTCGGGTACGGGTCCTTCCCACGGTGGGTTTCACCGTAGAAGAATTCCGTATGGGCAATCCGCACGGGTTTTCTCCCGGTGAATTCATGTCTGCTGCCGGAATTCGTGGAACGCTCGCATTATGGCCGCTCATCGTGCGGCGCGAGATCCGCATCCAGTCGATTGACTTCATCCGGCCTAAACTCGCGTTGCTACAGGATCAGCGTGGAGCCGATAACTACACTTTTTCGTCCGATATAGCTTCAGAGCCTGGTTCATCCGTGGCAGATACTGCGCCCGGGCCGCCCTATGATGATCGCATCGCCACCCGGGGCCCAGCACCGAAGCTCGCGCCGGGAGCCACGGTCTTTCAGATCGAACACATAACGCTGCGGGCGGCCGAAGTAATTTTTGGCGGAATTGGGCCGGACCATCACGCGATGCCGACGGTGGACGCCACGGGGTTCGACGTCACGTTGCGCCACCTGACAGCCGAACCTGCGCGCGTAAAGGACTGGCAGTCCGACGCGAAACTGGACGGCGCCAGGTTTACGCTCGCGGGCTGGGATGGGCCAATCGTGTTTCGTAGCGGAAACGCGACGCTGCGGAATGGTCGTTTGGAATCGACCTTTTCAGCGGACTTTGGCAAGGCTTCACGCCTCAACGGCACTTTTTCGATTGCCGACGTCGAACATGCAGTGGTGAAGTTCGATTTGCACACCGACGACGTGGATGCCGATGCGCTGGTGGCGGGAGCGACGATGAAGCCTTTTCATATTCCGGCTTCTGTCGAATCCACCAATGACACCGCCACTGCAGTCGTCCCCGATGCGAGTTCTGCGCGCGCCTCGCGTGCGCAAAAGTCCGACAAGACGACTGCCGGAACGGCCAACCCCCAAACGGCGACTGCCCAGCCGCCCGCGGCGCCTTCACCGGCTGCCGCGGCTCGAGCTGACACCGCAGGCGCGAGTGAATTGCTTGCCGAAGGGCATCTGTCGGCCGAGCGGGTGCGCTCCGGAGCGCAAATTGCCGGTCCAGCGACTGCAGACCTGCGCTTGTATAGCGATCGCATGGAAATCTGGCCGCTGACGGCGCGGTTTGCGAACGGATCGTTGCAGATATCGGCTCGCACCGACAGGCGGCAGTCGCCGCAGCGGTTCTCGATCAACGTGCAGGCGCGCAATCTCAACGTGGGCGAGATTGTGGTTACCTCGCCGGCATTGCGGGGCAAGTTCGCCGGCACCGGCGAACTCGATCTGCAACTTTTTGGCTCGCTCGATGACGCCTGGCAAACGTCGCTTTCGGGCAAAGGGCAGTTTGCGATACGGAACGGCCGCATTGCCGGTTTCAGCCTTTACGGCGCCACGCAGGCGCTCACCAGTGTTGCAGCTGAGAGCGGCGATACCACGTTTACCGCAATCAGCGGCGATGTAGCGGTTAACAGGGGCCACATCGAGAGCGGCGACATGCATCTCGATTCGCCCCGCGGAACCGCCGACCTGCGCGGCAGTTTCGGCTTCGACGGCTCATTGAATTACGACGGCCAAGTCAGCGCCCTCGTGGGACCGGCTGCAGCAGATGTTGCGACAACTTCCCCCGCTTCAAGCGGCTCGGGCCAGCCGCAAAAAAATGGCAGCGGCAAACTGCAAGTCAAGAACGGAAAGCTCACCATTCCGTTTATGCTGCACGGCACCCTCCAGAATCCAACGATACTTCCTGGCAACAGCAAAGTGAAGTTCGCCGCGCCCGCGCAGCTGCAGCGGCACGACGAGAAATCCGACTCGTCATTTCCCAATCTTTTTCAAAAATAACGCGCCCAGGAACGATCGCATTCTATTCATGGCGACCCCGCTATCGATGCGCTCTCTTCCCGCTAGGCTGCGAGCACCACGCGATAGAAACTGAGTGCGGTATCGCCGTGTTTGACGATACGGGTGCGTTCCAGCTGCCCCACACACGCAGGCAATTGGCGCTTGTGATGATGCTCGAAAACCACGAGTCCCGAGTGCGTTACCAAATCCGAATCCCCCAGAAGATCGAGGACGGAATCGTAGGCCTGGGAGTCGGCGTAGGGCGGATCGACAAACACGAGATCCACGCGGGTGCTGCCGGCGTCGAGCCGTTCGATGGCTGCGATGGCGTTGTACGGGAGAATCTCGGCGGTGCCAGCAAATTCGATACTAGCGAACGAAGCGGAACGGGCTGAAGGCCTGCCGATAGCAGTGGGGAATGGGGTTGCGCCAATTGGGGTGGTGCCCGTCGAGGCTGTGCCAGTCGGGGCTGTTGTCGTGCGCAATGCAGTCGCGCGAACCGAAGAGTCGCGGAGCGCGCGGGCGTCGGAGGGAACATGTTCGTGAACGAGGATGTCGAGCGATCCGAGATTGCGGCGAAGCAGGGCGGCGCCGGCGGGATGATTTTCGACAAAAATGGCGTGACGCGCGCCGCGGCTGAGGGCCTCGATGCCGACGGCGCCGGAACCGGCAAACAGATCCAGGAAAACGGCGTCATCGATCTGCGCGGGCGAGAATATTGAAAAGCGTCTCGCGCAGGCGGTCGCTCGACGGGCGCAGCGCCAAGCCGCGCAACGGTGTGGAGTCTGCGGCTGCGATATTTTCCGGCGATCACGCGCATGATCCACCGCCTCGACGATTCCCTATAATCCTATACACCGGCGCCTGCCGAATATTTCTGCGCACTTATCCCACCGCCGCAGCTGGTAGCGGCGCTGCCATTCGGGTGCGAGCGACGCCAGCAGGCGGCGGCGCGCGGCGCTCGGTTTCGGGATTGGCGGCCAAGGCGAAAGCTTCGCGGCGCGCGGTCTCGAGCAGTTCGCGGTCGCGCAGAGGATTGGCGACGTCGAGGCCGAGCGCGCCGTGCTGGCGGGTGCCGAAAAATTCACCCGGGCCGCGCAGCTTCAGATCCATCTCGGCGATGGCAAATCCGTCGGTGGTGGCGACCATGGTTTCGAGGCGCTGCTTGGATCGCCATTCGGGATCGCTCCAGCCGCTTTGGCGAGCGATCAGGATGCAGGTGCTCTTGTTGCGCGCCGCGCCCGATGCGGCCGCGAAGCTGGTGAAGCTGCGCCAGGCCGAAGCGCTCGGCGTGCTCGATGACCATCACGGTGGCGTTGGGAACGTCCACGCCGACTTCGATGACCGTGGTGGAAACGAGGATGTGCACTTCGCCGCGGCGGAACGCTTCCATCACGGCGCTCTTTTTCCTCGCTGCGCATGCGGCCGTGCAGCAGGCCCAGCCGCAATTTTGGAAAAACGGATTTTTGCAGCCGCTCGTATTCGACGATGGCGGCTTTGAGCGAGCGGTGCGCTTCCGCCGATTTGGATTGCTCGATCACGGGATAGACGACGTAGGCCTGGCGGCCGGCGGCGACCTGGCGGCGCAGAAAATCCCACACGCCGGGAAGATGTTCGGGCCCGGACCAGCGCGTCTCGATGGGCGCGCGGCCGGGCGGCAAACTGATCGATGACGGAAACGTCGAGATCGCCGAAAAGCGTAAGCGAAAGCGTGCGCGGGATGGGCGTCGCGGTCATAACCAGCACGTCGGGCGACGCGCCCTTATCGATGAGCCGCTTGCGCTGCAGCACGCCGAAGCGGTGCTGTTCGTCCACGATCACCAGGCCCAAGTTCGGGCAAAGGCGATGGGATCTTCGAGCAGGGCGTGCGTGCCGACCAGGAGCTGGACTTGGCCGCGCTGCACACGCTCGGCGACGTCGCGCTTGGCGGCGGCTTTGAGGCCGCCGGCGATCACTTCCACGGCGTAGCCGGCGGGCGCAAAGATGCGCCGCGCGGAAAGGAAATGCTGCACGGCCAGAATTTCGGTGGGCGCCATGAGCGCCACCTGCCAGCCATTTTCGATGACGATGGCGGCGGCCTCGAGAGCGACGATGGTTTTGCCGCTGCCCACATCGCCTTCGAGCAGGCGATTCATGGGCACGGGGCGTTCGAGATCGGCGGCAATCTCGGCGAGCACGCGTTTTTGCGCGTCGGTGGGTTTAAACGGCAAGATGCGCTTGACGGCTTCGCGGATTTGCGGCTCGCGAACGCGAAAGGCGATGCCGGGCTGGCGCTGCAGCCTGCTGCCGGCGCAGCGCGAGGCTCAACTGGTAGAAGAAAAATTCCTCGAAGATCAGCCGCTGGTGCGCGGGGGAGCGAAAGGCGTTGAGCGTCTCGAGCGGGCACGTCGGGCGGCGGGAAATGCACGAAGCGCAAAGCGTCGCGGCGCGCGGGAAAGGCGTAGCGCTCCAGAATATCGGCGGGCAGCGGATCGGGAGGCGCCGGAGCCAGGTTTTCGAGCGAGGCGTAAATGATGCGCCGGATCATGCGCGAGCTGATGCCGCCGATGGCTTCGTAAATGGGCACGATGCGGCCGACTTCGGTGGAATCGGCCGCGTCGTTTCCCAGCAACTCGAATTGCGGATTTATCATTTCGATGCGCCCGGCCCGCAGCGGATCGAGATCGGCTTTGCCGTGCAACACGATGCGCTGGCCGGCGCGAAAGCGTCCGTGCAGATACGCGCCGTGAAAAAATTTGCAAGTGCAGCAGGCCGGTGGAATCGCGCACGAAGAGGTGATAGATGCGCGCCGCGTCCGCGCGTGAAGCGGGCGATGCCGGCATCGGCGACAGGTCCCTGAAGGGTGTAGGTGCCGCCGGGAACGATTTCCGCGACGGCAGTGAAATGGATGCGGTCTTCGTAGCGAAACGGCAGGTAGCCGAGGAGGTCGCCGACGGTATGGATGCCGCGCGTGGCCAGGGTGGCGGCGCGTTGCGGACCCACGCCTTTCAGGTATTTGACTTCGGTGGCAGAGGTGAGGATCATTCCGGCTTTATTTATAACACTGCATGCTTTTAAGATTTCATCGGATGGCTGTGCGGATTTTTAATTTGGCGTGGCGCGGCGCCACTCGGCAATTTGCATCCTCAGTACATTAGACTCAGGGACTGAGGCAATCTGCCTCACTCTTCAATCGTTGCAGGAGCGGCATTTGTTCTGATAGTTGTCTACGCAGGATAATGCCATGCGATGGAAGGAACGGGGCGGGTTTTCGTGTGTGCGACGGCCTGGCAATCGAGGTGGGGACTGATTAGGCGGTGACGTACGCGGCGGGCGGGGCTGAGGCGAAACTTGCATTCGCTGCTAGGGTGTGGATGATGGACAGGACGGAGCACGAGGCGTTGTAAACGACCGAACCGGCCCTGAAGATTGACTCGTGTTTTTAGGAGATGCTGGCCCCGCCTTGCCTGCCACATCACTTAGCGATGTCTCCCCGGGGCGCGACGCGCGGCGCTTGAATCGTGCGGACATGCGCGTGCTGCTGCTCTGGCTGCTGGCGGCCATCGTCGGAGCAAGCGTAGCCTACCGGTATTTTTTCCGGGCTTTCCCGAAGCGGCGGTCGATTTCAAGGTGACGCGGAGCGCGGCGCTGGCGCAGGCGCGAGCGTTTGCGATGGCGCAGGGCAGGGTGCGGGCTTGAGGGCTACCAGTCGACCATCGTTTTCGGCGTGGACGACGAGCGAGAAGACTTACCTCGAACGCGAGGTGGGACTCGAAGAAGCCAACCGGCTGATGTCGTCGTCGCAGGTAAGCGTCTGGTATTGGGACGCGCGATTTTTCAAGCCGCTGCAAAAAGAGGAGTTCCGGGTGCGCGTCGATCCGGGCGGGCGCATCAGCGGCTACACCCGGGAGATTGAAGAAGGGGCGCCGGGCGCGCATGCTCGATCGTGCGACAGCGCTGGCGCGGGCCGAGAAGATTCTCTGCGAAACACGCTGCACACTCCGCTTGAGCGTACAGCTTGCTGCCTGAAGAGGCGAACTCCGTGGCGCGTCCCAACCGCACCGACTGGAGTTTCACCTGGGAGCGCAGCGGTTTTCGCGCCAAGGATGCGCCTTACCGTTTGCGTGTGGCGTTGCAGGGCAACCGCATCGGAGCTTATGACGAGTTTTTGAAAGTTCCGGAAGCGTGGCAGCGCAGCTTCGCGCGGCTGCGCTCGTCGAACGAATTTATCGAGACAGTGGCGCTGATCCCGTACGCGATTCTGCTGGGCGCGGCGCTTTCGGTGGTGCTGACGCTGGGGCGGCGGGGCCTGGCGAACTGGGGCAGCGGGCTGAAGCTGGGCTGTTCGTCACGGCGCTGTATTTCGTGATGCAGATGGATCAGTGGCCGCTGACGCGCGCGGGGTACGACACCAACGGCGCGTATTCCAGTTTCGTTTTGAGCCAGATTGCGGGCGCGGCAATCGGCACGAGCGCGCTGCTGGCGTTGCTGGTGGTGATCGCATTCGTTCCGGGGGAGCCGCTGTACCGCGTGGACCAGCCGGAGCGGCTGCGGATCGGCGAGCGCCTTCACGCTGCCGGGATCTGCGCAGCAAGGAATTTTTCATGTCGGTGGCGATTGGCGTTTGCTTGGCGGCCGCGCACATCGGATACGTGGTGTTGTTTTACGTGGTCGGGCGGCGGCTTGGCGTGTGGGCGCCGCAGGATTTGCAATATTCCGACACCATGAGCACGGCGCTGCCGTGGGTGTTTCCGCTGACGATCGGCATTTATGCCGCGTCGAGCGAAGAATTTCTTTTCCGGCATGTTTTCCGTGCACTTCCTGCTGCGGTCGACGAAGTCGAAAGTGCTGGCGGTGGTGCTGCCGGCATTTGCATGGGGGTTTTTGCACTCGAACTATCCGCAGGAGCCGGCATACATTCGCGGGATTGAAGTGGGGCTGATCGGCATCGTCGCGGGGCTGGTGATGCTGCGCTGGGGGATTCTGGCGACGCTGACGTGGCACTACACGGTGGACGCGTTTCTGACCGGGCTTTCGCTGATGCGCGCAGGCGATCTGTACAGCCGCGATATCCGGCACGGTTGTTGGGCTTGCGGCGCTTCATTCCCCTGGGAATCGCGGGCGTGCTGTATGCGACGCGAGGCGGATTCGCGGACCAGGAGGCGCTGCTCAATCGCGCTGCGCCGCTGGTGGAACATCCCGCAGCCGCTGAACCAGCAAGCCACGGCCGAGCCGGCGGCGAGTTATGCGCCGCTGACGGCGCGAGCGCTGGGCGTGCTGGCGCTGGGCGCCGCACTGGGTATCGTGCTGCTGGTCGCTGTGAAGCCCGCAGGCGATTGGCGACTTCGTCCGATTTCCGCTGGACGCGCAGCAGGCGGCACCGGGATTGCGAGCGGAGTATTGCAGGGCGTGAACGTCGATCCGGCGCATCTATCGCCATGCGGCAACCGTGCAGTACACGTTCGATCCGCTGGCAAACGAATATCTGCGGCGCAGCGTGGGCATCGAGGGCGCGAAACGCATTTATCGCGATACCGTGCCGTCGGCGTTCTGGACGGTGCGCTTTTTTCGCGATTCGCAAAAAGAAGAATACCTCGTCGTGCTGTTGCCCGGAGGCGCGTTGCATGCGGTGCACCACACCCTGGCGGAGGCCGCGCCCGGCGCGAATCTGACCAAAGAAGACGCGCTGGCAAAGGCGGCAGCAGTTTCTGCGCGACACCAAGAAATTCGATCTCGCGCAGTGGAAGCTGGTCGAGTCGCAATCCAATAAGCTGCCCGCCCGCACCGACCATACGTTTACGTGGGAGCAAATCGCCCCGCTGGGCCCACCCGTCGAGACACCCGGCGGCGCGGGCACGGGCGCTGCATCCGGTGGACGTTCACAAGCCGATGCTCGTTCTCCAGGTGATGCGGGTTCCGAGGCGAACGCAGGCTCGACGAAAAACGCGAGATCGCCAGTTTCCGAGGGCGCGCACGCGCGCATAGACCTGCAGGTACAAGGCGACCAGGTGTGGGGCTATCGGATCTTCATCCACGTTCCGGAGGATTGGAGCCGCGTGCAGACGCAAACAACACTGGCCACCACCCTGCGCGCGATTGGTTTGACATTGTTTGTGGCGGCGTTTGGCATTGCGGTGCTGGTGGCTTTTTTCCGCAGCTTGAAGACTCCCGAGGTTGCCGCGGTGCCTTGGAGGCGGCTGAGCCGGTGGTCGCTGCTGGTATTGGTGGCGGCAGTGGTAAGTTTTGGAACTTCCGCGCAACAGTATCTCGCTACGTACCGCACCGATCTGCCATTCCGCACCTTTGTGGGCACGCTCGCCATTGGCTTATCGCTGGGCGCGATGTTGTTCTATTCGGGCACGATTGTCTTGTTTGGGCTGGCATGGATTTTTCTGGCGCGAAGGTATGGAGCGCGGCAGTTGCCGGTTTGGCGAGGGCTGCCCGCAGCCTATTACCGGGACGCGCTCGTCGCCGGGATCTGTGGCAGCACTGCGCTGATCGGATTGCGCCGCCTGCCCGATCTTGCCGCGCGGATCTGGCCAGCGAACCGGTACGTATTTCCGGCGAGCGTACCGCAGGGGCTGGACGCCCAGTGGCCCGCCTTGCACGCGATCGCTGCAGCATTGACACGTGATGTGATGTTGATCGGCGCAGTGGCACTCGCACTCGGTTTTGCGGCATGTTTTCTGAGTAAATATTTAGGGCCGGCGTGGTTGCAGGCGGCAGCGCTGGCGGTGATTGCAATGCTGCTGGCGCCACGCACAGGATCGGCAGGCGAGTTCGTGCAGGCCGCGGCCATTGGCGCCATAGAACTGGGGGTAATCTGGTGGGGCGCGCAGCGCATTCTGCGGTTTAATTTGCTAGGTTATGTGCTGGTGGCGCTGCTGATCTCGTGCATCGGGGCCGCAGCGGAACTGCTGCGGCAGCCGAATGCGCTGTTTCGCGCGAACGGCTGGGCGGTGGTCGCGGCAGGCGCCGTGCTGCTCCTGGGCACGGCTGTGGAATGTGGACGGGTGTCGCGGCGCGCGGTGCGAGGAACCGTGGGCGCAGAGTCCGTCATCTAATAGCCAGGTATGCGGGCTCGTTTGTGGCACCGGGACCCCGGACGGGCATCTGATGTTTAGCATCTGATGTTTATCGGGCGACTTTTGAGAGAAAGTTTAGTGAGAGATTAGTGAGAGAGAAGTATGTCGGGAGGAGCTATGCCGCAACAAGCGCAAGCGGATGAGCAATCACTCGGCGCAGTCTCGACGGCACGGCGCTGGGCGGAGTACCTGGTGGCGATTTTGGCGTGGGAACATCCTGTATTTGTACGTGGAGCCGCAACTGCCGAGCGGGATGCGTCACCGGATGTTTCGCGTGGACTGGGGACTCGCCATCGATTTTCTGATCTGCGTTGCGGCGTATGGATTGGTGCGGATGTTCCGTGGCAATGAGAGCCAGGACTAAGCGCAACGGTCCGATTCAGGCACCAAGAGCTTTCTATCTATGTGGGGCGTGCGGGAGGCGCGGCAGGGCGGTGCGCACCTGGGCTCGCGAAATACAGCAAGACACCTGCGATTAAAATACCAAGTCCAACCATTAGCTCATTTGTCGCGCCCACCTGCTCACTCTGATTGCGCAGTGCGCCCAACACCATGAGTGCCAGCGGCGGTAGACCGACGGCAATCGCGCCCGGCAAGCCTCCTGGAATTCGGTAAGGCCGCGCAAGGTTGGGTTCGCGGATTCGGAGTGCTACAAGCGCCCAGAATTCGAGCAAGACGCTAAGGCCGGTCAACAGAACGTCCAGAATCACCAAGCGCAGAAATCCCAAAGGCAAACATGCGGCCCAGGCTATGGCGCAGGCCACAATGGCCACCCAGGGCGTCCCCGTTTTAGGATTGCGCCGCATGAAGATGCGCGGCAGGAACCCGTCGGTTGCCATGACTGCGGGCAGGCGCGTGAACGAAAGCATCAGCGCCGCGAAAGTGCCGATTGCGCCAATGGCTCCCGCGGCGGAAACGGCAACCGCCAGCACGGGCCCGCCCAGTATCCTTCCCGCAGCGACCCATCCTCCTGTGGTCCAGATGCCGAGGTCGAGGTGCGCGTGGGCCACGGCGGCGACGGGCAGCAGATAACTGGCGATCACGAGAATCACCGACGCGAGCATTGCGAGGGGGTAGGTGCGCTGGGGATGGTCGACTTCACCGGCGATGGTCGAAAGATTGTCCCACCCCATGTAGTTCCACATGGCGATCACGATGCCGCCGATCAGGTCGGTATGCGCAACAGCTCCGGCATGGGCGGCACTGGACGCCACCGGGCGCATAGCGGAGAACAACACGATGGCAATAAACGGAAGGAACAGCAAAATGTTTAGCCCCACCGAACCATCGCCGACGGCGCGCGCGCCGATAATGTTCCAGGCAGCACACGTAGCGATCATTACCAGTTCCAGGGCCAGGCCACGATGACCCGCAGTGAGGCGCGGAGCGAACCCACCGAGATAGTCGACAAACAGAGTGGGATAAAGAGCCATCTCGAAAACGCTGCCGGTAAGCGTCAGCCAGGCTTCCTGATAGCCCCAAAATCGACCCATGCCGCGCTGCACCCAGATGTAAAAACCTCCCTCTTCAGGCAGGGCGGAAGCCAGTTCGCTGACCATCAAGGCGGTCGGAAGGCTCCAAAGCAGCGGCGTCACTGCAAGGATGAGGAGCGAGGCGGAATAGCCCGTCTTACCGATCAGGTCTTCGAGGCCGTAAGGGCCGCCTGCGACCATGAAATAGGTCGCTGTAACGAGTGGGAGCAGCGTGAGTTTGTAGGGCGCCGCACGGACGGCGGATGAACGTTTCCGGATGGCTGTCGAGGAGCCAGCCAATGCACGGTCGGGCGAAGAACCGGCTCGCTGCTTCAAAGATTCTTTCATGTACCTGCCACAATCTCCCTGACCGGTGTTCGACAAGTAGCTTGTTACCTGCGAGTTATACCATAGCTTTTTTGCTGATTTGTGCGCCAGGGGTCCGGTTGGGTGAGGTTTCGTTCAGGAATACGCCGGTTTCCGCATGCTTTCCGCATTTGTGTTTTAGTTGTGCCCCCCGCGTTTACGTTTGGGGTTAGTGGCGCGTCTAATAAAGAGGCGGCAGCCAGGCGGGCCCCAGGCAGGCCCCAGGCAGGCCGAGGGTGCGTCTCGTGGATGGCGGCGGAGCAAGATTCGTATGCCATGGAATCGTCATCAAATAGCTTAGGGTACCTCGGGCAGCCGATGGGTGGCGAGGCGCCCTAAGAGTGGTTTAGGACGAGCTGAGGGTAATTACAGTGGCATCAATAACCGATCTGGGTGGATCCGCGTGGGAGCAACCCGTGGCGGCAGCTGCAGGAGCAGGCGCCGTTGGGGCAACAATGGAGGCGGGAGTTGACGCGGGCGTAGACGCAAGCCTGCAGCAGATGTCGGAGCAACAGGTTATCGAGCAAGCGCAGGCGGGTAACCGGGCGGCATTCGATGAGTTGGTGCATCGCTATGACCGCGACGTGCTTGAGGCTGGCGCTGAATGTGCTGCACAGCACCGAAGACGCTCGCGACGTTTACCAGGAAGCGTTCCTCAAAATTTACCGCAATCTACACCGTTTCCGGTCCGAATGCAGCTTCTACACGTGGATCTACCGCATTGTCACCAATGTTTGCCTGGACCACTTGCGCCGCAGGCGCAGCCGGCCCGAAGACCAGGCTCCTGAGCAGGCTATGGCTGCACGCGAAGGCGCAGCAGGTCCCGACTTTTTCGAGCGGCAACGCGCGACGCGTGCGCAGGACAACCCTGAGAGCAATCTGCTGGGACAGGAGATTGGCGTGCGCATCGAGAAAGCGCTGGCCATGCTTTCGCCGCGGGAACGCATGATTTTTGAAATGAAGCATTACCAGGGATTGAAGCTGCGAGCGATTGGCGAAGCGCTGGGCACGACTGAAGATACGGTGAAAACGTCGCTATTTCGCGCCACACGGAAGCTGCGCGCGCAACTCGAAGGGATTCGCTGATAGTGCCAAAAGAGGTTTCATGCTCGGATTTTGAAGAACTCGCGGTGCTTTATGCCACCGGCGCGTTAAGCGATGAAGATCGCTCCGCGACGGACGCGCACGCGGCTGGGTGTGCCACTTGCCTGGCGGTGCTTCAGAGCGAAATCGCGTTGCAGGAGAGTGTCGCTGCGTGTGTGCGTGCATCCGCGATGGACAAAGTGGATGGCGCGGAGTTCCTGCTGGCGCAATGCCGCAGCGAATTGGCCGAGGCCCTTGATGACGATGGTGCACACGCTGACACCGGCGCGGTATCGGGCTGGCGCGCCTGGTTATCTCCATCGCGATGGCGGGTGTGGTGGGCGGCGGCATTCCGGCGCGCGCTTGCGTTTCATCCCGGCTGGAGCACTGCGGCTTTGCTGGTCGTTGGCGCGCTGGCAGGCACCTTCGGAGGCACGATGGTACGCGGCTGGTATCGCGCGACTTCGTTGCCGCTGTCGGCGCAACCGGTGCTGACGGTATCGGCGGCGCCGCGTTTGAGCGATCAGGAACTGGAGACGATGGGAGTCGAGGGCATTCGCTGGGAGCCGCAGGACGGCGGCACCCCCGCGCACGTGGAAGTCAGGCTGCGGTCGGAACGGCCCGTGGTCGTGCAGGGTTCTGCGGATGACGGTGAAATTCGCCGGCTCCTGACGTATGTGCTCGCGCATGGACAGAGGTTTGCTCCGAGCATGCGTCTGGACTCGCTCGATGTCTTGCGAATGCATATTTCCGATCCGCAGGTGCGCGCAGCGCTTTGCGAGGCTGCGCTGCGCGATGAAGATCCGGCGGTGCGATTGAAGGCGCTCGAAGCGCTGCGCGGTTTGGGGACGGACGCAGGTGTGCGGGAGGCGATGCTCGGAGCGCTGGCTGCGGACGGCAATTCGGGGGTGCGCATTGAGGCCATCAATGCGCTTGATGCCGCGATTGACGGGGTCAATTACGGGGCGACCAACGGGCTGATGGCCTCGGGCGATGGATCACCCGATGGATCGGGCGACGCGTCCGCGGGCGACAACCAGGTGGGAACGCCCGCCGGGTCGCCCGCTGGGCCGCGCTTGGGCTCTGGGTTAAGCACTGGACTACTCGATGCGCAGGCCGTGGATATTTTGCGCGATCGCGAGCGCAACGATCCGAATAATTATGTGCGGTTGCGCAGTGCGGCCGTGCTGGGGCGGCTGGCTTCGGCGCAGACGGAGCCGGATCAAATGGAGCCGACTCCAACAGGGCCGGCACAGTCAGGTTTGCGAGAGAGGCCGCGACCGTGAGCAGGTCGGTAATCCAATCCGCGGCCGGGGCCCTGATCAGATCGGTGGCGCGGCGACGCGGCGTGCTTATGCTGGGGTGCTTCGGCGTGCTGACCGTGTTTGCCGTGTTCGCCGCCGCACGCGAGCCGCAGCCAGCATCTGTGGCTGCGCCGCGCGTATCTGCCGAGCGGTCAGGCGCGCTCGCTACGCGCGACGGATTGCTACTCACGCTTACGGCAGATACCGGCAGCGTGCACGTTTTCACGGATGCCCCGGCGAGCGCCACAAACAGTGCGGGGGCGACCAGAGAATTGCGCTATGCAGTGTACATTGAAGCCGCAGCGGGCGATGAAGCGGCAACGCTGTTAAAGGAATTTTCACTCGCGGCGCGAGGTACGCTGCGCGGTGTGGTACTTGCCGGACGGATGCCCAAGGCACGAGATGCCGAACGCGTTTGGGTAATTTATGAAGTGCACGTACCACGCCAGTACAACCTGCAAATCTCGACGCGAGCGGGCGATATAACGATTCAGGATGTTGACGGGACGGTTACGCTTTCGACCGGGGGCGGCAATATCGAGGCAGGCCGCATCGGCTCGCCGGCAGTCGTCACTGGGATGCACGAAGCTGGGAAGCGCGAAAAAGCGCAGCGTTTTGTCGGGCGCTTGGATACGGCAGGCGGCCACATCACGGTGGGCGACGTTTCCGGGGGCCTGCGCGCGACGACGGGCGGTGGACACATCAGCGCCGGAAATATCGACGGCGATGCGGTGTTGCATACCGCAGGAGGCGATGTGCACGCTGGGCGCCTGGCCGGGTTCGCACAATTGATTACCGGTGGAGGCAACATCGTCGCACAGAGCGCAGTCGGCGGCGTGGAAGCGGAATCCGCGGGCGGCCGCATAGAATTGGGGGAAGCCGCCGGCGCCGTTCACATGCACACGGGCGGCGGGGGCGTGCGCATCGCGCGGCTAGCAGGCCCCACGCAGATCGACTCGCGCGACGGCGGTATGGTTCTGGCCGGAGTGCATGCGCCTTTGCGCGCCTCGGCCCTGGCCGGCGGCATTACGGCGTGGCTGGCACCAGACTTCGGGGACGCTGGTCGAGTGCACGCAGGTTTACACGACGCAATGCCGGCCATCACAGACGCTTCAGCGCATTCACGCGACATGAGCACGGCATCGGGTTCATCTGGTTCGCGGGCCGCATCGGAACTGATTTCAGAACTTAGCTCGGGGCAGGGGGACATTATCGTTTACTTGCCTCCCAAGCTTGCCGTGACCATTGACGCGCTGATACAGCCGGGCAGCGACGGCCGCATCACCGCGGATGCTGCGCTTCCACTGCGGGCGAGTTACGACAAGGCAGACGCCGCAGCGGCTTTACACGGGCGGTGCACTGTGAACGGCGGCGGAGAAGTGTTGTACCTGAAGGCTGCGGGAAACATTCAATTGCGTGTCCTCGACGCAGCCGACGAGCGACGGCTGGTGCAGTTGCAGGCGGAGGGCGTGACACAACAGTCGGAGGCGGTGGCGAACCGCGCGGCAAGTGCTGCCGGTACAGCGACACGAGGCGAGCGGCGAAGCGAGGCTGCCTATGCCGAGGGCCAGCAAGCGACAGCCACTACGCCGGTGAACAGGCAAGTCAATCGTGCAGTGAACGAACACGCCGATGCGGGAGCGAACAGCCGGGCTAACGACTCATCGTCGACGGGTTCATCGTCATCCGGTTCCTGGTGGCGTGGTTCCTGGTGGCAAGATTTCTGGTGGGGCGGCGTGCGAGTCGATCCCGATGAGCAGCAAAAGCGCCTCAGCCATGCGGTGGCTCCGGAGTATCCCGAGGCGGCGCGCCAGGCAGGAATCGAAGGCGAGGTCTCTCTGCGGGTGATTATCGGTGCAGACGGCGCCGTAAACGAAGTCAAATTCCTGAGCGGCGAGCCGGCACTGGCCCGCGCGGCAATGGAAGGCGTAGCGCAGTGGCACTACGCGCCAGCGTTGCTGGATGGCTGGCCGGTGAGCGTGGTGACCACAGTAACGGTGGCGTTTCGTCTCCATTAAATTTTCGGGCGTGATTTTGACGAGCTTTTCTTGGAAGACTTCGGAGGCCATATGCATACAGCGGGACGTCGAGCGGCACTGCTATTGGGGATCATGGCAGCTGCCGCTGTATACGCTTTGCCTGGGCGCGCAGCCGATCAGGTCTTTGAGCGCACGGTACCGCTTTCTGCGGGCGGAAGCTTCGCGCTGCAGAATGTAAATGGCTCGGTGACGGTGACCGGCTGGGATCGCGATGCGGTGGAGGTGCGCGCCGTAAAGAGTTCGCCCAGCACTTCGGCGGAGCTGGCCGTCTCCGATCTGGCGCGCGTGCAGATAGAGGTGGCCGCAACGCCTGACGGCGTGGCGGTGACCACGACGTATCCGCAAGATGACGATGCCGATGTGACCGTGACGTACAGCGTGCGCGTGCCGCGCCGCGTGTGGCTTGCGCAGGTAGCCACGGTGAATGGGACCGTGCACGTCGATGGTTTGCAGGGTGCCGGACAATTGCGCTCGGTGAACGGCGATGTGGAAGTAGCCGCCAGTGCCGGCGCATTCTCCGCCCGCACGACAAATGGCGACATCCACCTGGAACTGGCCTCACTGACGACCCGACGGGCGGGATTTCCGCGCATGTCGGATTTCACACAGGGGAGTCCAATGCGGGTCGAAACGGTAAATGGAACGATCGAACTGGCCGTGCCGTCAGAAACGCAGGCATCGCTTGAGGTGCGATGCGTGAGCGGCGAGTTCCACTCCGATCTGCCGGTAACCACTTTAGCGGCATACACGCCGCGAGAATTCCGGGCAAAGCTGGGTGTTGGTGGGACGGCGGTGCGCCTGAGCACGGTGAACGGCGCCATTCGCATTCGCTCGCTTGCGCAAGGGATTTAGAACCGGCGAGTGGATGCACCTATTCTCGAAGCCGAGTGCGTGATCCTAATTGGCGGGAACGAGAGGCAGAGAATCACCCTGCGGCCAAAATACTCAGTTTATCGCGGCAGAGAATCGGCACACCACGTTGCGTTCAATTTCATTCTGCCCGTAAATTGGAAAATTCTGGAGCACTCATAACCCTGAATTTCTTAGCGCAGCCAACGCGTGTATGGATTTTCTCCATCGCTAAGGCTGTTTGCCGATTGCAGGTTGTATACAGGTTTCAATCGATACAGAGCCGACTGCCGTTTAGCGGTGGCCGCCGTGTGATACTGCCGACGCGCTCGCCGGGGCAGCCGCCGGCGATGCCGGTGTGCCGGCCGCCATCCCTCCACCTGAGTAGCCGTGCGGCGATCCCGCGAATCCTCCTCTAAACCCGCCAGAGGTGCCCGCCATCACGTGAGGAACAGGCCCGGAATGGGGAGCCCTCAGCGATGGCGGCACGGAAGAAAGCCCTGATGCCTGCATAACGCCGCCGTGCGTCACCCGGAACGATGTAGGACCGCTGAATCGGGGTTGCGCGACGGAAGTGGACGCGGAAGTTTTAGGAATTGCGGCTGCTGATCTCACCGGCCCCGAAACGGCTGCCGCAGCAAAGGCGGGCCCGGGTGCAGAGGTGACTCGCATGGCGGTCGTGCCTGCAACTAATGGCAAACGATTGCCTGCGGCGATTACGCCGCCTGCGCCGGGGGCCGCGAGAATTACTGTTGGAGCAACAGGTTTGAACGACTTCGACGATTGCGGCGTCACAGTATTGGGAACCCATCCCAATTGATTGTTCACCTGGACCCAGGTCGCTGTGGCCGGCTGGAAAGTGCCCGCACCGGTCGGTATCCAGGCCCAACCGACTCCGGGGGCGTTCACCCACGAGCCGAAATGATAAGGCAACCAGCCCCAAGGCTCGCTGCTGACCCAGTTCCATCCCGTGCCGCCCATGAACATCCATTGTCCACTGGTGAACGGCATCCAATTGGCGCCCAAGCCGTAAGGCGACCAGGCAAAGCCGTAGCCGGGAATATTGGACCACAAGCCAAAATCGTAAAGATCGGCGAAACCTTCCGTGTAGTTTCTGCTTTCGAGAACATCGGACGTTCCGTTTTGCGCGTAGCTCACGGCGGTTTCGCGCTGAGAAACCCACTTGTCAAAATCGTCCGCAGGAGGATTGCTTGCGATCTCCGGGGCGCCGTTGCCGTCGGCTGGCTCGCGCAGCGTGTGACCGCTGCCCAGAACAACGGAGGTATCGCCCGAACCGGAATCTACCGCCACTTTTCCAGCGAACACAGTGACCCAACTCTGGGCAGGGGAGGCATCTACACGGAAGCGCCCGCTACGAGGCACTTTCACATTCAAGCCAGAAGCGGTCACTGACAGCGCATCGGCACGCGAAAGCTTCGCGCTCACAATGGCAGTTCCTTGCGAAACAGTAAGCCGGGTGACATGGCCGCCATTCACCAAGGCCAGGAGCGAGAACTCGACGGCGGAATCCGGTCCCAGGCGCATCGTGAGAGAGTTTTCAAATTCGACTTCGGCGTAACCATCACTGGTGCGCAGGGCAAATCCTTGCTGAATCGGAAGATTCAGATTTGCGTCTTGCCAGGCTTCTCCGGGACGCTGATATTGCACGCCTCCTTCCACGAAGCTAAGCCGCACGATGCGGATATTGCTGTAATCCTGGGCGCGCACGGGTGAGCCGATGGAAAGAGCGAGCGCAGCCAGCAATACCCAGGTACCAAGGAAGCGATGTGTCATGTGATGCCCCTCAATCCGGCGAGTCCATCGTGTCCGTGCCCTACATTATGATGCAGCAGGGCCAACGAAACCAGCAGTTAAATTGTCATCAAATTGTTACCAAATTGCGCGCGCTAAGCGCTTTGGCGTAGATACCGCATTCATCCAATCGCAATATCGGGTCGCAATATCGGGTCGCAATGTCGGGCTGCTTACTTTCTGCATGCTGCGCCGTCGAAATCAGGGGGAGGCATCCATGAGTAGAAACTTTATCCAAAAGAAAATTAGTGGACATAAAAAACTAACGGCCGGCCTGTGCAGCACGGCGCTGGCTTCAATGTTTGTGGCCGCAGCTCCGGTGCCGGGGATAAGCGCCACACTGGCTTCCGTGGCAACATCGCACGCAGTGGAAATACAAGGATCGCACTCCGGCTCGTCCGCCGTCCTCAACTCGCCGGACTTGTGGTCAGACTTGTGGTCAGACTTCCGGCCAGGATTCACGGCTATGCCCGCACCGCAGTTCGAGGCGGGAGGCTGGCTGGGCGTGGCGATTGCAGAAGTCACGCCCGAAAAAGCCAAGGAGTTGAAGCTCTCCACGGCTCACGGCGTGGTGGTCTCGCAGATCGGCGAGAATAGTCCCGCTGCCAAGGCGGGTTTGAAAAAGGACGACGTGATCACGGAATACAACGGGCAGCGCGTCGAAGGCGCGGTTGAATTTCGCCGCATGGTGCGCGAGACGCCGGTGGGCCATACGGCGCAGTTGACGGTCTGGCGTGATGCCCATTCGCAGACGCTTTCGGTTGAAATAGGAAGCTATCCCGCGGGATTGAAGAGTGGCAACGAGCCCTCCAGCGCGGGACCGCGAAATTTCCAGCGTGAAGAGAACCGGCAAAGAACACAGCCGCCATCGGACGAATATTTCGATTCCCGAGCCGCACCGCCGGGGCCGATGCTGGGCGTTTCGGCCATGGATCTTTCCGGCCAGCTCGGTGAATATTTCGGCGCACCCGAAGGCCAAGGCGTGCTGGTGACCGAAGTTCCCAAAGACTCAGCGGGTGAGAAAGCCGGGTTGCGCGCGGGTGACGTAATTGCGAAGGTGAACGGAGAACGCATCCGCAACCGCGCAGAGTTACGCGAGCAGCTGCAACACGCGGTAGGCGATCAGAGTCGGAACAAAAAACGTGTCGCTCGGTGTGATCCGCAAAGGAGCCGAAACCGCCGTTAGCGATTCAGCCGCAGATGGCGCAGCCGCCTGCGGGATCGCGAAACGGTCATCCTCGCGAACCGAACGGAATCGGTCCACGCATCCCACTCTGAAATTGCACCCAGTTGCGACTCTGACGGGCTGCCGCGTTTCATGCGGCGGCTCGTTTCGTTTTTAGGCGAGTGGCCTGCCGCGTTTCACGCGCGGCCCGTTCCGTTTTTGGGCGAGCTGGTTGCGGCGGCTGTCTTCGGGCCCGAAGAGCACGCCTATTGGCGGACGACGACTACCATGGCGGAAGGGACTTCCAGACGCATCAGGCGGCGTTTGGCATCAAAGTAAACAATAATTTCGAGATCGGCGGAACGAATCTGCAGGGCATCAAGCTGGGCGCCTCCGGCGTCCTTGATGCCGAGCGATTCGACGGTAATGGTTCCGGGAGTCATATCTTGGGGAATGACCACGGGAAATGTTTGCGCACCTTTGGCGTTCCAGTCGTAGAGCCGGCCTAAAATCCCGTATTGATCGTAAAGATTATTGTCCAGGACGGCGATGCGCGGCGAGGTGAACTTGAAATCCTGCATCACGGGTGCGGCGCCGGCCAGGGTAATCGAGCATTTGGCGGTGCCATGGTCGAAGGTCACCGCGCCAGACGGATTTTTTTTGTGCTTGCGCGGTCCAGTCGTAATGAATCGGTGCGCCATCCGCGGTGAAGCTGAGCTGACCGGAGGAGCGTGTCTCGCCACCGCCGGGAATGTGGATCAGCGGCTTCTCCATGCGCGACCCAGGTGTGGGCGGCATTACCCGCCGGGGCTAAATCGAATTCCTCAGTGCCGGCCTCGGCGCCCTTGCTGCATGATCCGAAACTTCCCTTTATCGGCGCCATCAGAGGCCGCCTGCGGGGAAGCGAGTAACCGCGTCATCAGGGGCCGATCATTGTGCAGCAGGGGCACGCGGGTTGCCGCCAGCAGCGAAGCCGCGCAGCCGCATACCAATGCCGCCAAAAACAGCGCGTAGATTTCATGGGTTTTCACCCTTCCCATGGTTTCTCCGTTCAGAAGGAGAATTCGGCGATACCCGGCAGGCGCGCGAAGGGGGCAAGCGCGAGAATGCGCTCGACCACGCGGGACGGCTCATCGCCGCCCGTGCACGCGGTGGTCAGCCTGCTCGTAGAATGGCAAGCGGGAAGCCAGCAAGGCGCGGAAGCTGGGTTCATCGCGGAACAAGGGGCCGGTTGGTCATGGTGCGCAGCGGGACAGCAGTGTTTCCACCGGGCAATCGAGCCACACGACCAGGGCCCCGCGTTCGCGAAGCCGCTCAGGCATTCCCGGCTGCGCGTAGGTGCCTCCGCCGAGCGCCAGCACCAGGCAGTCGTGCGCTTCGGCGGCGCGGCCGAGAAGGAGTCGAGAAGTTCGACCTCCATTTGCCGGAAGGCGGGTTCGCCAAAGCGCTCAAAAATTGCGGGGATTCCCAGCCCGGCATGCTCTTCGATGCGCGCGTCGAGATCATCAAATCGCCAAGCTAGCTGGCGCGCCAGAAGAACTCCCACGGTGGTTTTGCCGGAACCCATGAATCCGGCGAGGCACACAACTCGTGGCAGTGGGCTGAACGCCCTGCGGAGCGGCGGCAGGTTGGACAAGGAGTCGTGCAAAAGGCGCGCGAGGCCTCAATCGCGCTTCAGGATTTTGATTGTACCATTGAAGGAAGAAAGTTCGACCTTGGCGTGGCCCTTCATTCATCGAGCCGAACAAGCTCTGGGCCATGCCGCTGTTGGAGGATATTTCGGAGCGCGCATCTTGTGGCGATCGGGCACGACCGGCGCCTGGTTGATGACGTTGCCGAAAAGAGAACTGGCGTTCACATCGAAGGAATCATTGCTGGAGAAGCGAACTTCGATGGTGCCGCTGTAATTTTTCAGCACGTAAATTCCGCGGCTGAGGAAGCTGCCGTCGAACAGGATGTTGCCGGACGAGGTTTGCACGCGAACATTATCCATTACCGGCTGAACCAGCTGGAAATTGCCGCTGATGGAGTTGGCGTCCAGCCGGCCGGCGCAGCGCGTGCAAACCAGCGAGCCTCCGATGGTCTTGATGACCAGGTAGCCCTCGACATCCTGCAAGGCCAAGTCGGCGGCAACGCTGTCAAACGACATATCGCCGTGTACGCTATCGACGGTGACGTTGCCCGAATCGCGTGCGAACTTGGAGCTCGGTTTCCGTGGGCACGGTGATTTCGTAATCGGTCCGTAAGTCGCCGGTCGCTGGCATGCGAATCCGCGGCGCGGGTAGCGATCTCGATGCGGTTGCCGACCTGCTCGGTGTCCACTTCCACGCTGGCTAGCCGGCGAGACTGGCCCAGCGACCATGACTTCATGCTTGTCCCAGGCCTTTACCTGGATGCGGCCGTTGGGGTTTTGCACGGTGACGATGGGCTTGCCTTCGACGGCAAAATGTCTTTCGGTCCGACGGGTTTGAGCGCACGCGGCCGAGGTCAGCAGCAGAGCGCAGCCATGGCAGCGCCGGCGGCTGAAACACAATTCGCCGAGATCGTGCGGGCGTTCATCGGTCCTCCAAAGTAGC
This sequence comes from uncultured Acidobacteriota bacterium, assembly GCA_963828935.1. Lineage (GTDB taxonomy): Bacteria > Acidobacteriota > Terriglobia > Acidiferrales > UBA7541 > Palsa-189. The sequence continues at coordinate 528,756 of CAWHGP010000003.1, forward strand.
TGCGGTCGATTGCGGTGGCGAGCAAAACAGCTTTCTGCTGATAGGCCCCGTACAGGTACTGACGCACGGCGGGGTTGTCAGGTTGCTCGCGCATGGATTTTTCACACGCGGCGATCAGGTTGTCAACGATTCCCAGGTTCTGCTTGCAGCGACATGGTCAGCGAGGAGTCGCGCTCCGGTAAGCGAGGCCATGACGCGCTCCATATCGCCGTCGAGAGTCTGGTTGAGGTTCGGCCCGTAGCCAGCGGGAAACTGCGGAACCAGCGAGCCGCGGCCGGCGAGACCTGGGCGAGCACACCGCCGGCCAGGCTGATCCGCGGTAAACGGTGCCGGACTGTGTGCGGCAGTTCGAAGCCCCAGCAGAACATGCTCGCGATCAACAGCAGCGATACAACCAGCACCGGCGAAGCGATACGGCGCGGCGCTCGCGGCGTCCCGACCACCAGAAGCCGTCGGCCAGTTGCCGCCACTGACGCCAAGCCGTCGGTGGACCTGGGCCATGGATAAGGCCTTCGGACTCAAGTTGCGCGCGCAGCGACGTCCATAGCACGGCTGGACGGCGAGACTTCTTCGGCGCCCAATTCGCGGCACGCCGCGCGAATGCCGCGAGATCGCTCATAGAGCAGCCGACAGGCAGGACAAGTCTCCAAGATGACGGTCGGCTTCAGCAGGAAGCGGGCCGTCCGGTTCTGTTCCAACGATCTTGTTCAAATTGCGCACACTGCATGTTAGTGGCACCCTTCCCAGCGCTTTCTTTGATGCAAATACTGTTTTATCGCTTCCGCCGTTCCGCTTTGGCGGCCTGGCGTTGTTCCCGGGCGCGGGCCCGCTCAGTTTCCTGCAACAATTGCCGGAGGCGCATGCGGGCCTTGTGCAGCTGTGATTTCGAGTTGCCGATCGAACAGTGCATGATGGTGGCAATCTCGTTGTGTTCGTATCCCTGCACGTCATGGAGCACGAAGATCGAGCGGTAGCCGGGCGGCAATTGTTCCACGGCGCGCTCCAGATTCACCCGATCGACCGACCCCGACAAACGCAGATCCGGCCCTCCGATATCCTTCCGCGGCCCACCGCTTTCTTCATCCGGCTCGGTGGTTTCATCAAGCGAGGTCTCCGCAAGGGTTTTCTTGCGCAAGCGCATCAAGACGACATTCACCGACAAGCCGATGCAGCCAGGTAGAAAACGCGGACTCTCCCCGGAAGGTTGCAATCTTGCGAAATAGCTGCAAGAAGGCCTCCTGGGCAAGGTCCTCGGCTTCCGCCGTGTTTCCCACCATCCGCAAGCACAAGGCATAGACGCGCCGGTTATGCAATCGATAGATGCGCTCAAACGCATCGGCGTCGCCTTGCTGTGCCCGGCGGATCGCTTCTGCTTCGGGTAACTCGCCGGTCTCAATTGGTCTCGTGCGGGCCACCGGTCCCGTCGGGACGCATCCGGTCGTGTTGGGATGCGATGCCTTGCTCCGTGAGTTGTCCTTGCCGGGCTTTGCGCGCACGTCATTGGCGGACCTGCGCAAAGGTCGCCTGGGCGGTGGCGAACCGTCACGAGTGTCCGGCAGAGTGCCCGTCCACGAGCCGGGCGGCGGCAATTGTGGATAAAAACGGCGCAGCGCGTCTGGAGCGAGGGGTAAGGTTGGCGGGAAGTCGGGAGAGCAGGCGCTGGCGAAAGGGAGTGAGTTCGTCGCTGGGAAGCACGCACAAGAAGGACTTCAGCACGACGGTGGTTTCGCGCAGGCAGGTGTTCAAATCATAGTGGAGGACTTCCAGCCGCTTCCATTGGCGTCGGAAGGGCGACGCCGCTCCCGTCGGCAATGCCCCCCGCGATGTCTCGCGCTTCGTTGCGTAGGGCGTCGAGGGTTTGTTCGATCGCGGCAAGCTTGCGGAAGAAGCGCGCGCGGGACCGCAAAACTATTAGATAGGCCAAATTATTGGCGCGTGCGACGCGTTGCGCGTGTTCGCTGCGGAAGAAATCCGCGCATAGGGGAAGCACATTAGGCAACGTGCCGAACTGGCGGCCATGCTCGTCCTAACGCGCCCAAGACGCCGTGGAGCCGCACCGCGTCAAGCGGTCAAACAAGTCCGCCAAACATCACGGCCTCTTCCCGCGCGGGACCCAGCTTTCCCTTGCTTGCAAAGCGAGAACGCGTCATTCAGACGTAACGCTCAATATGACATAGGAAACCTCCAACTCTTCAAGGGTGGCGTCAAACAGGCTGTCTTTTTCTTCAGGTAGCCAGGCAATCCAGTCTTCCCGGACAGTTGCCATCCGGCGCGACTTCGCGCGGGGCCTCTTCCATTGCAACCTCCTGCGTGGGCCGAGAATAATATCACAGGGCCGTGGCTCCAGGCACGGTTCCTTGACGCTTTCGGAATGCGGTCGCTATACTGCCCGGCGACTTCTCAGGCCGCTTTTCCCGGGAAGGAAAACAGCTTGCCGTTCGAGCCGCTCGATCAGTACCTCCAACGCAAGAAAAAGCTGGCCGAAATCGCAGCGCTGGGCGAAGATCCGTTCCCGCACCGGTTCGATCAAACGCAACGCCCGCTGAAATCGTTTCCGCCTACGGGGACGCAGGATGCCGGGACGCTCGACACCCAGCGTGCGACCGTGCGCACTGCCGGCCGCATTCTGACGCTGCGGCTGCATGGCAAGGCTGGATTCGCGCACATCCTGCAGGGCGGATGGCGGCGGGGCGCCTTACAGATCTACGTGAAGCTGGATGTGGTGGGCGAACGCGCCTTTCGTTTGTTTCAGTTGCTCGACATGGGCGACATCGTCGGGGTTTCCGGCCACCTTTTTCGCACCAAGACCAACGAGCTGACCGTCTGGGTGGAGCGGCTCGACGCTGCTGGCGAAATCGCTGCTGCCATTGCCTGAGAAATGGCATGGGCTGGCGGATGTGGAGGTGCGCTACCGCCAGCGCTATCTCGATCTGATTGCCAATGCGCGTGCGCGCGAGATTTTCCTGCGCCGGGCGTTAATTCTGCGCGACTTGCGCGCTTATTTCGACGCTCGCGGTTATATCGAAGTCGAAACGCCGATGATGCAGACCATCGCCGGCGGGGCCGCGGCGCGGCCCTTTCATCACCCACCACAACACCTTCGATATGCCGCTGTACTTGCGCATCGCGCCGGAGCTGTACTTAAAGCGGCTGGTGGTGGGCGGCCTCGACCGGGTGTACGAGATCAACCGGAATTTCCGCAACGAGGGAGTTTCGACCGAGCACAATCCCGAATTCACCATGCTCGAGTTCTATCAGGCATATAGTGATTATCGCGACCTGATGGCCCTGACCGAGGATCTGTTCGCGCATCTGGCCAGAAACGATTTGCGGTTCGACGGTGGTGAAATACGGTGAGCACACCATCGACTTGGGCAAATGGCAGCGCCTCTCGATGCGCGAAGCCATCGCGGCTTACTGGCCGGCGGGTGCGGCGCCCGGCGCCGACAGCGGCCGAACTCGCGAGCCCGGAAGGTCCGCGCGCCGCGGCGGAGCGTTACAATTCTTGGGTGCCGCGCGTCACGGCATCGCGTGCAGGCGTACCTCTGAGGCCGGCGCGCGCTCAAGCGCCGCTGGCCGGGATCGAAAAGATGACGGACGGCGAACTGACCGGATTGTTCTTTGAAACCGTCGCGGAGCCGAAGCTGATTCAGCCCACTTTGCTTTACGATTTTCCCACGGACATTTCGCCGCTTTCGAAGTGCCGCGATGACGATCCGTCGCTCGTCGAGCGTTTCGAGGTCTACATTGCCGGCATGGAACTCGGCAATGCGTTTTCCGAGTTGAACGATGCGGAGGAACAGGAGCGGCGTTTTCGCGAACAGGTGGAACGAGGCGGTGAAGAAGCGCCGCGAGAAGTGGACATGGATTACGTTCGCGCGCTCGCCTACGGCCTGCCACCTACAGCGGGCATGGGCATCGGCATCGACCGGCTGACGATGCTGCTTACCGATGCGCATTCTATTCGCGAAGTGATCCTGTTTCCGCTGCTGCGCCCCGAAGCGTCGCGCTGCGTCCGTATCGGCGCATGACAGTGTCCGATCCCGAGCCAGGAGACATCACCTGGCCTCGCAGCAGGGAGGCGGACCCGACCCCTCCGATACGAAGACTCCGCTGATCGGCGTCGGCCAAAGACAGCGGGCAGATCAAAACGGGCCCAGGCGAATGAAATTTGCCTGGCTGTTGGCGCGGCGTTACTTGCGTTCGCCCAACAAGCCGGCCGTGCTGCGGCTGGTAACCGCACTCGCCGTGATCGGGGTCGCCGCGGGCGTGGCTACCCTGGTGATCGCGCTGGCGATGAATACGGGTTTTCGCCTCACCTTGCAGGATCGTCTTCTGGGCGTCACCGCCCACGTCAATATTCAGCAACCGGGATGGGAGGGGCTCGCCGATTATTTCGCGCTGGCGGAACGTCTGGGGCGCACTCCCGGCGTTCGCGCGGTGGCTCCGGCGATTTATCTGACCGTGCTGTTATCTTCGGGCAACCGGGCACGCGGCGTGGTGCTGAAGGGTATCGATCCGGCGCTCGAGGCGAAGCGCAATGAGGCGCTGCAGCACATCGTTTCGCGGTCAGGGTCGCGATCGGGGTCGGGCCGGGCGATTTCGTCCCGATGGCAACGGGATCGACTCCATCGTGATCGGCAAGATACTGGCCGACGAATTGGGATTGCATGCGGGCGATTACGTTTCGCTCACAAGTCCGGCAGGAAGGCTGACGCCATTCGGAATGGTGCCGCGATCGCGGCGCTTTCGTATCGCTGGAATTTTTGACTCGGGCTTTTACGATTACGATGCCAACTGGGGTTTCGTGACGTTATCAGCGGTGCAGAATTTGGCGGGCGTCGGCGACGTGGTGAGCGAACTCGAATTTCGCATCGCGGATGTTGACCGTGCCGAGGAGATGGCCAAGCGGCTGCTGCGAAGAAGCGGGTCCGGGCTACGTGTCGACGACCTGGATGGACGAAAATCGCGCGCTTTTTCGGGCTTTGCGCGCTGGAGAAGCTAGTGACCGCGCTTTTCATCGGACTCATTACCTTTGTTGCCGGCCTAAATATTCTGGTGGTCTTGGCGATGACCGTAAGCGACCGGGCGCGCGATATCGCGGTGCTGATGGCCATGGGTGCGCGGCGGGAGCAGGTGCGCCGCGTTTTTGTGTTGCTGGGTCTGGCCGTGGGTGGCTTTGGCACCGCAGCAGGGCTGATTGCCGGCTACGCGCTGGCCTGGGCGGCGGGAAGATACCAGCTTGATACCTCTGGATCCGCAGGTTTATTCGGTGCCTTTCGTGCCGTTTCATCCCAATGGCGCGGATGCGTTGTGGATCGCCGGGGCGGCGCTGGTGATCAGCGTTGGGGCTACTTTGGTGCCGGCCGCGGTCGGCGGCCCGGATTCAGCCCGTGGAGATTACTGCGCTACGAATAGAGCGAGCGAGGTAGAGCGAGCAGGGCCGATAGAAACTTTGGCTGACAGCGTGCTCTTTCAGTCTATGCTGCATGGAGTAAGCGGAACGTATCGGAAGCGAGACGCGCGTGGGGCATCCGGAGCGCATTGCAACCAATCGCAGTTGCAGTGCCTTAACCCCGGCCGAGCGTAATTGCAGCAAAAGCGACCGAGTACATGTTCGGGTAGTTTGCAGGAAAAAAAGTGAAATCTTTCGGCAACGTCGGGTTCGACAAGGCCACGGAACGGAACCGAGGCAATCTTTCACAGGCGGATCGAGGCATCTAAGAGTTATAGGCGCGAGGAGTGAAATTCGATGACCACGCATAGCTGGCCAATGCGATCGGAAAAAATAGCGCGCAGCGATGGCGCGGCCGGCGCTCCCGTGCCAAATGCCCTGTATGAGGCTCGAGACTTGCGCAAGGTTATGGCGCTGAATCTGCGGCTGTGGTGGTGTTGGATCGAGTTAACTTGAGGGTTATGCCCGGAGAAATCATTGCGGTGATGGGCCCGTCCGGCGCAGGAAAAAGCACGTTGCTGCATCTGGCAGCCGCGCTGGACACGCCGACAAGCGGTACAGTATACTTTGAAGCGAAAGCACTGGAAACGCGTCGGGACGAAGCGATTGCCGATTTTCGGAACCGCAAAATTGGCTTCGTGTGGCAAAGGCATCACCTGCTATCGGATTTCACGGCGGTGGAGAACGTAGCCATGCCTTTGCTCATGCGCAATGTAGGGTTATGCCGCGGCGCTGAAGAGGGCCGGCGGAATGGCTTGGCGAAGTAGGGTTGGCGTCGCGGGCGCAGCATCAGGCTACGGAGTTGTCCGGGGGAGAGCAGCAGCGCGTGGCGATTGCGCGGGCGCTGGTCAACGATCCGGCGCTGTTGCTCGCGGATGAACCGACCGGAGATTTGGACGAACATAATGCCAATGCAATTATGGATTTGATTGAGCGCTTGCATCGCACGCACCGGCTGACCTCCATTCTGGCGACGCACAACCCTGTCCTGGCAAAGCGCTGTGGCCGTGTCTTAAGACTCGAGCATGGGGTGCTCGAGCCTGACCCGGCATTCCAACAGGCCCCTTCATCAGTCGTTGAGGGAGAAAAGAGCTGAGCCGTGTTTGAACGCTATACGGAAAAAGCCCGGCGAGTAATCTTTTTCGCCCGGTACGAAGCTAGTCAATACGGCAGTCCCTACATCGAGACCGAGCACTTGCTACTGGGCTTGATGCGCGAGGACAAGGCGCTGGCCAATCGTTTTCTGCGCTCTCATGGCTCGATCGAGTCCATTCGCAAGGAGATCGAATCGCGCATCACCATTCGCGAGCGCATCTCCACGTCGGTGGAGGTGCCCCTGAGCCAGGAGTGCAAGCGCATTCTGAATTTCGCCGCCGAAGAGGCGGAACGCCTGGGGCACAAGCACGTCGGAACCGAACACCTGCTGCTGGGCATCCTGCGTGAGGAAAAATGCTTTGGCGCCGAGATTCTTTCCGAGCGCGGCCTGCGGCTCTCCGGACTGCGCGAGGAATTGGCGCGCAGCGCGGGTGAAAAAGTGCAGGTAAACCGGCCCAAGGAAACTTCGTTGCTGGCGGAATTCAGCCGCGACTTGACGCAGGCCGCGCTCGAAGGCCAGCTCGATCCGCTGGTAGGTCGCGAAAAAGAAGTCGAGCGCGTGATTCAGATTCTTTGCCGCCGCACGAAAAATAATCCCGGTGCTGATTGGTGAGCCGGGCGTCGGGAAAACGGCTATTGTCGAAGGCTTGGCGCAGTGCATCGCCGACAGCGACGTGCCGCCGTTCCTGGCGGACAAGCGCATTTTGTCTCTCGATCTTTCGCTGATCGTAGCCGGCACGAAATACCGCGGGCAATTTGAAGAGCGGCTCAAGACCATCATGAAGGAGCTGATGGAGAGCCAGAACGCCATCGTGTTCATCGACGAGCTGCACACGCTGGTGGGCGCGGGCTCCGCGGAAGGCTCGCTCGACGCCGCCAATATTTTGAAGCCGGCCCTTAGCCGCGGTGAAATCCAGTGCATTGGCGCCACCACCCCGGGCGAATATCGCAAGTCGGTGGAAAAGGACCGTTCGCTCGAGCGCCGCTTCCAGGCGGTGAAGGTGAACAGCCCTAACGAGGAAGAAGCCATTCGCGTGTTGCAGGGCGTGCGGGAGCGCTACGAAAAATTTCACGCCGTCAGTTATACCGATGAAGCCATCCAGTACGCGGTTTATCTTTCGAGCCGTTACATTCCCGACCGTTTCCTGCCCGATAAGGCCATCGATCTGATCGACGAGTCCGGCGCGCGCGTGAAGCTGCGGCAGGCGACCTTGCCCGACGAAGTGGCCGAGGTGCAGAAGCGGGTCAAGTTCATCACGCACCGGATGGAGACCGCTATCGCGAATCACGAATTCGAGAAGGCGCGCTTCTATTCCGAGGAAGAGCGCAAGGAAAAAGAAAATCTGCGGCAGCTGCGGGAACGATTGAAGCTGGACGATTCGACCACGGGCATCGTCACGCGCGAGGACATCGAAGACGTGGTGTCGCGATGGACCGGCGTCGCTGTCCATGCGATCAAGGAAGACGAACAGCAGAAACTGCTGCGCATCGAAATCGAGTTGCACAAGCGCGTGATCAGCCAGGATAAGGCCATCACCGCGCTCGCTCGAGCCATTCGGCGCAGCCGCGCGGGACTGAAGGCTCCCGGCCGGCCGGTGGGCTGTTTCCTGTTCCTCGGACCTACGGGCGTCGGCAAGACGGAAGTCGCACGCCGCCTGGCGGAGTTTCTGTTCGGCACCGAGAAATCGCTGGTGCGCTTTGATATGTCCGAATACATGGAAAAGCACTCGGTCTCGAAATTGATCGGGGCGCCTCCAGGTTACGTCGGCTACGAAGAAGGCGGGCAGCTGACCGAACGCGTGCGCCGGACGCCTTACTCGGTGATTTTGCTGGACGAAATTGAAAAGGCTCATCCGGACGTTTACAACATTCTGTTGCAGGTGTTTGAGGATGGCCAGCTGACCGATGGTCTGGGCAATACGGTGGATTTCCGAAACTCGATTTTGATCATGACCTCGAATCTCGGTGCGCGTCATTTGCAGAAGCGCTCTTCGCTGGGCTTTCAGTCCGCCGGCGACGATGCGCGGGAAGTCGATGGACGAGATGGTGATGGGTGAGGTCAAGCGGGTGTTCAATCCGGAATTTTTGAACCGGCTGGACGAGATCATTCTTTTCAACCCGCTGGCCGACGAGGATCTGCTGCGGATCATCGACCTGCTTGGTTGGTCAAATCAACGACACGCTGATTCATCGCCAAGTGCAAATCGTGGTTACACCCGAAGCGCGCCAGTGGATTCTCGAGAAGACCTGCGCGGATCGCAGCTACGGCGCGCGGCCGCTGCGGCGAGCGCTGCAGCGTTACGTTGAAGACCCACTGTCGGAAGCACTGATCCAGGGGGGCTTGCAGCGCCCGGCGACACTGGAAGTTTCCGTCTCCGGGGATGGTTTGGGCTTCCGCCCGGTCGTCGAAGCAACCCCAGTAACCCACTAGCGAATCCTACGCCCGCAAGCCGTCCCGCCGCCCGGGGGATAGGCAGGGGAGCGAACAATTTTGCCTTGGGGGGCGCGGCCTTGAACTTGGCGATGGCCGCACGCAGACAGTCCTGCCAATCTTTATCGTCGGAACCGGAGTCGCCGAGGGGTGTCTTTGCCGCTAGCCCTATTGCTGGGTGTATGCTTCCTCGAGATGCTCGCGGTCTGGCCCGTGCGCGTTGCTGCGGGCGCAAGGCGCCGACACCTGAATGCCCGGCCGGGCCAGGCCGCGGCTCCCATCGTTGAGCGTATTGAGTTCGAGGGAAACCGGCGCATCCGCAGCGAGACGCTGCAAGCGCGGATTTTCACGCGAGCGGGCGACCCTTATAGTGAAGCCGGGCTTGCGGCGGGATTTTCAGGCGCTGTGGAATACGCAATATTTCGAGGATATCCGGCTCGAAGTGCAGGACAGCCCCAACCGCCCCAACGCGAAAATCGTCATCTTCCATCTGACCGAACGGCCCATCATCCGCAGAATCGAATATCGCGGGCTCAAGTCCATCAGCGAATCCGACATTCTGGACCGGTTCAAGGACCGCAAAGTAAGCCTGTCGGTGGAAAGCCAGTTTGACCCCACCAAGATCAAGAAAGCGGAGGTAGTGATCAAGGATCTCGAGGCGGAGCACGGGCGCCAATTCGCGGTGGTAAAACCCACCTACGAAAAAATTCCCGCGACCAACGCCGTGAAATTGATTTTCACATATCGAGGAAGGCGCCAAGGTCAAAGTCGGGCAGATTTCGTTCCAGGGCAACACGGCGTTTTCCGACCGGAAGATTCTGCGGTCGATGCGCCATTCCAAGCCGTATGCGATTCCCTTGTATCTGTTCGACGTCCCGATGTATGTCGAAAACATTCGACCGCGCCAAGTTGGATGAGGACTTGGAAATCGGCGTGCGCGGACTGTATCAGAACAACGGCTATTTTAAGGTGCTGGTGAAGGATCCGATTCTGATGACGGTGGATATAGAATCGCGGGGGCCTGCCCCTTCCGCTGCCGCTGAGTGGGCCGCGAGCATGGCAAGGCCACCAATATCGTGATTCCCATCGAGGAGAACGAACAGTACCGCATGGGACGGCTGGTGATCCGCAGCGCCGATCCCGACAAGGGTTTGTCGCTCAAGCGGGAGTATCTAGAGAGCATTTTCCCCCTCAAGAAGGGCGACATTTTTGACGCGGACAAGATTCGCAAAGCGATCGAAACCTACACCAAGCTCTACGGCGTTTACGGTTACATCGATTTCACGGCCACGCCGCAGATCGACGCGCACGACGATACCAAGACCATCGATCTCACTTTCGATTTCGACGAGCAGAAGCAGTTCTTCGTCCGGCGCATCGAATTTTCCGGAAATTTGACCACCCGCGACAAAGTCATCCGCCGCGAACTGCTGGTCAACGAAGGCGATATCTTCAATAATCGTTATTGGGAACTCAGCTTGCTGCGGCTTAACCAGCTCAATTATTTCGACGCCATCAAGCCGGAGAATGCCGAGATCAAGCGCAACGTCAAGGCGGGCACGGTGGATATCCTGCTCAAGCTCAAGGAAAAGGGCAAACAGTCGATCAGCTTCAGCGGCGGCGTCAGCGGCCTTTCCGGCAGCTTCATCGGACTGAGCTACCAGACGAATAATTTCCTGGGACTGGGCGAGACGCTAACCTTATCGGGCAATATCGGCACCATTCAGCGCACGGTCTTATTCGGTTTTACCGAGCCTTATCTGTTCGACCGGCCCATTTCCACTGGCTTTACGATTTCCTCGAGCCGGTTTACTTTCAATCAAGCGCAGCAGGAATCGATATTGCTGGGGCAGAAGGTCCAGATCGCCCCAATATCGAGCAGGACTACAACAACAACACCACCGGGGTCACGATTTTCGCCAGTTATCCGCTGCGGAGATTTTCCTTCACGCGGCTGGGACTGACCTACGGATATTCCGATACCAGCATTCAGTCGTTCAGCACGGCGTCCACAGCGATTTGTTCGAGGCGCTGCAATTCCAATCGCTTGCCGGGCCTTCCGCGCTGAGCGGCATACATTCCAGCCGTCATCGTGCCTACGCTGACCTATAACACCGTCGACAATCCCATGAATCCGACGCACGGGAAATCGTCTTTTCTATTCGTTCAGCTTTGAAGGCGGTCCGCTCGGCGGCAACGTGAAGGCGTTAACCAACGTCATGGAGGCGAAGTATTTTCGGCCGATGTATCACAAGCGAAATGTGCTGGCATTCCATTTCGTCGGCTCGTTCGCCACCGGATACGGCGGCCGCGAATTGCCTCCTTACGACCGGCTGTTTCTGGGCGGCGAGACCGACCTGCGCGGCTTCGACATCCGCACGGTAACTCCGATTGTGTTCATCCCGGTGGCTCTCCAGCACGACGCTGACTTACAGCGGATCCCACGCACCTGGATATAACCGGCAATCCGCTGTCAGCGCTCCGCTCACCATTCCGGCGCTGAATTATCAGATTGCGTTTCCGGGCGGAGATACTTCCGGGGTGTTCAACGGAGAGTATCGCATTCCGATTGCCGGGACCGGTCAGCACCTCGCTATTCGCCGACATCGGTACGGTGGGCATACTCGAGAAAGAGCCAATTGCAGCTTGAAGCATGTCGGTTTCTCGAATCTGACGACGCAATTCCCGGGCGTTCCGGTCAACCAGACACTGCAGATTCAGCCGGGCACAAATTTCAAACCGCGTGGTTCGGTGGGCATCGAGTTCGTCGTGCAACTCCCGATCATCAATGCGCCGTTCCGGCTGTATTGGGCATACAACCTGTTGCGGCTCGATCAGCAGATTATCGCGCCGGCAGAGCATATTCATGGTTCCGGATAACATCAAGCTATCGTTGCCGCCCGGAGTTTATCAGTCGCAATTTGTGCCGCAGATCAACAATCTGCTCATCAATCCGCAGCGGATCAATTTTTTCGAGCCCGCGAGCACGTTCCGGTTTGCAGTCAGCCGCACATTCTGAGAACCAAGTTTTGTAAACCAGGAGAGGAATCGGTGGCACGGATGAATTCGGAGGCAACCGCATGAGACGGTGGGCTCAATGGCTTTGTTTGGCGCTGCTGGCGGCGGCCGCGGCGACGGGATGCCATAACGCAAACGCCGGCGTCTCGGTGACGGTTACGCCGACCGCGGCCACTGTCTTGCTCAACAATGGCAGCCAGTTTACCGCCACGGTGACAGGGTCCACGAATGCGGTTACCTGGTCGGTAAATAGCGTGACTGGCGGGAATTCGACCGTGGGCACCGTCGATTCCACCGGCCTGTATACGGCGCCGGCGACCATCCCGCCCAATACCACGATCACAGTCACCGCGACGGTGCAAAACACCACAACCACTGCGTCCGCCACGGTTACGCTGGTTTCCGGCCTCACGATTACGATAACGCCGTCGACTTTCTCAATCGGCACCGCGGAAACACTGCCCTTCTCCGCCGACCGTGACAGGCGTGCCATTCAATGCGGTAACTTCTACCTGCAATACGCCCAACCCGAATTCCACCCTCCCATTATGTACCGCGGTTACCTGGACCTTGACAGGGGTCCGGATCCATTGACTCCAACACCGGGCTTTACACCGCGTCCACCACGGCTGGCACGGCAACCATCACCGCAACGTCCATTTACGACACGGGTGTAACCGCCAATGCCACGGTGACCGTGGTTACCGCCGCCGATCCTACCATTACCTCGGTAAGCCCGCGGGTGGGTGCGATCGGCTCGGTCTTTCAGGATGTTTATTTGTCGGGCACGAATTTCATTTCGACAACAAACGTGTTCATCAACGGTGTGCAAATGCCCGCCACTGCCATACTGGCCGCGTCCAGCACCGTGCTGCGAGTTCGGGTGCCCTATACCATGTTGTCGACCACGCCTACGCCGCCAGCGAATACGGCGACACTCTCGATAACCGCCAGCCGTCAAAACGGCACGCAACAACAATGCTCTCCCGATCCCACGCAATGCCAAGTGGTGCTGTCGCCGGTGCGCGCCGCCATTGCCGGACTTTCCGTCGACAGCGTTCCGCAAGCGAGCGGCGGCTCGGCAACGATTGGCGTCGATGGCGGTTTTTATGGCTCGCCTGCCGGTAACGGTGCGCCGGCCAGCCCTACGGTAACCGCTCAATTCGGGGGGCAGGCGCGCTCGTCGCAAATTAGCGCTACGAATCCAGCCCGGCAGTTAAGTGTGATACTGAATCCGTCCGACATCACTACCCCAGGCCTGTTTCCGGTGGCGCTGGTGAGCAGCAGTCCCGGGGCGGCCGTGCCGCCGGTGGTCGCGAATCTCGCGGTGCAGCCGGCATATGGGCCGTCGGCCGTCACGCAGGTTGGAGGATCGCTGTCGGTAGGCAGCAATCCTGCCGCAGTAGCCATTAACACGGCAACTGGAATTGCCGTGGTGGCCAATCAGGGCTCCGATAGCGTGACGCTCATCGATCTAACCCACGCGACGCCCACGGTAGTTGTGCCATCGATTTGTACCGCTGCGCCTAACCTCACGCCACCCTGCCCGGCGGGGTCGGCCGCGCCCACCGGCGTCGCGGTCGACAATCTGCGCAACCTGGCGCTGGTCGCTAACAGCGCGAATAACACCGTAGCAGTCGTCGACCTTGGCAGCGAAGAGCGTGCCATTCGTCATTTCCACTGCCAGTATCGGCGGAATCCCAGCCGCCGTCGGAATTAATCCTGTCACCGGGCGGGCCATTGTCGTTTATCGCTCGACCAACAACGCCACGCTGCTCGACCTGACGCCATGGCCGGTCTCTGCGCCCGTTGTGTTGGGCACGGTGAATGTCAGTACCGGCCCCACCCCGCGCGTCTCTGTTTCGCCGAAACTAAACTGGGCCGTGGTAAGTCCCGGCGGACTGGGTTCGCTTTCGATTGTGGACCTGAGCTTACAAACGGTGACGTCCATCGTCGCGGGTAGCGGCGCTTCGCGCACATCCGGAACCGTGACCATCACGACGGTTACTTCGCACGGATTGCAAGTCGGACAATCGGTGTTAATTCAGGGAGTCACCGATCCCTCATTCAATGGCGTTACGACAGTGGTGTCGACTACCGGGAACAACACCTTTACTTATACCCAAGCGACAACTCTGCCGAATGCCACCGGCGGCGGGGGAAGCGCAAGCTACGCTGCACCGGTGGCCACGGTGGACACGAATCTCACAGTGACGGGCGTGGCCGTCGATGACGAAACTGGCAAGACCATTCTTCTCGATCCCACGTCCAGCACACCGGCCACGATTTTCAACATGCTCGATCAGACTTCGAACTCGGTGAGTTCTCTCACAGGGGCTGGTTACATTGCGGGCGCATTCAATCCGCTTGCCAACATCGGCATCGCGGTGAACGAACTCACAAACCAGGCAGCGATTATTAACCCTGATCCGGCAAATCCCACGGTGCTTACGACGTTCACTACGGGGAATAAACCTGTAGACGTGGCCATGGACCCCGGCACGGACAGTGCGGTCATTGTTAATCAGTCGGATAACGCTGTCAGCGTGTACTCGCTGGGAGCGCTGCGGGCCGCGCCACAAATCCTGCAAGCCAGTTTGCAGTCGAGTCTGACGTCTGGGCAGCTTCTGCCCGGGCCCTCGGTTATCGTCAATTCGACGCTGACGTCTGCGGCGACGCCTGCCAATCAGATATTGTCGATCGTGGGCAAGGGATTCACCGGAGGCTCGACCGCGCGTCTGGACGGTACGCCGCTGGCGACGCTTTCCTTTGGCGACCGGGTTATGTCGGTACAAGTTCCGGCGTCCATGCAGGCCTCGGCGCGACGCTACACGCTCGACGTTGTCAATCCCGCCGGTGTGTCGAACGCCTCGAGCTTTACCGTAATGCAGAGCATAGATGTGAGTGGCACCTGTTCGACGCCTTCGCCTCTGGGCGTGGCTATCGATGCGCCCAACAACGTGGCCCTGGTCACGGATCTGGGGTGCAATGATGTTTATATAGTAAATTTGGCTACTGGGATGGGCAACGTGGTAGCCGTGGGCACAAACCCGACGGGTGTGGCGGCCAGTCCGCTGGGCGGCACCGCGGTGGTCGCCAACACGGGCAGCAATAACGCTTCCATCGTGGATGATGTGAACCTCGACGTGACCGCAACCATCAGCACCGATCCGAATCCGTCGGGTGCGGCTATCGATGCCGGCCTGGGCGAAGCAGCCGTCGCGAACAGCGGGTCAAATACCATCAGCCTGTTCCCGCTTACTTCCACAACGGGCACCGCCGCGACCTCGATCGCAGTACAGCAGTCACCGTCCGCTATCGCGGTGGATCCCACCACCCACAATGCGGCCGTGGGAAACTTGGCGAGTGGCAACGTAAGCCAGGTTGATTTGAATCAGGTGAACGCGACTCTGACGACAGGCAGTGTGCAGATTCCGCAAGGGATTGCGCTGGATCCTTGTGGAGCGTCCAGCTGCATGGCGAATGCGACCATATCCGCTAATTTCCTGATTGCCGCGAGCCTGCAGAATCAGGTCGTTAGTCTCGACCAGACTTCTGGGACGCTCACTGGCCTGGGAGTGGGCGTTAACCCCACTTCGCTCGCATATAATTTCGAGACGAGCACACTGGTCACGACCAACAGCCTGGGGCAGTCGATGACCGTCGTGGATTTGCTCAGCCGCCGGGTGCGTTCGGTGTTCCGAATGACGCCCTCGTCACAGTTCAGCGTCGATATTCACCCGCTGACGAACCTTGCGGTGGTGTCCGATTTTACAAATAAGCGGATTTTGCTGCTGCCGCTTCCGCAGTAAGGTCGTACGAACCGCCGCAAGAAGCAGGGCAACGCCCTGAGGATAAAGCGCATCCGAACGCGGCAAAAGGCACATGCGCGATTACCCGTGGGATTACCGTTGACGCATCGCAAAACGGGCCGCTATAATGCGCGATTTGCGGTCGTCGCGATATTGCAGTAAGGAGAGAGGATGAATCGACATATGCATGAAGAGACTAGGGATGCCACTCGCCGCGCTTTTTATCCTTCCGGCGGCTGCGGCATGGGCGCAGACAGGCGCAGGCTCGGCAGGGCGGGCAAATAAGATTGGCGTCATCAATATCCGCCAGGCCATCGTGACTACCGCCGAAGGCAAGCAGGCCTCGGCGCAATTGCAAACCCAATTCAATCCGCAGCAGGCGGATCTTGAGAACATGCAGAAACAGATTCAGGATCTTCAGAGTCGGCTCACCAATGGCGCCCGCACGCTGAGCAGTGACGAAAAAGCCAGGCTCCAGCGGCAAGGCGAGTTGCTGGCGCGGGAGTTCCAGCGCAAGCAGGATGACTTGAATGAAGAAGTCACCGCCGCGCAAGGCGATATCGTGGACACCATCGGGCGAAAGATGGTCGACGTGCATCGATCGTTACTCCCGAGAGAACGGTTTTGTGGTGGTGCTCGACAGTTCTGCGCAAGGCTCTCCGGTTGTCTATGGGGCCACGCAGGCGGACATCACCCAGGAGATCGTCCGCCTGTACGACCAAGCCTATCCGTTGAAAGCTGGAGCGACCGGCACGGGAATCCGGCCGGCCCGCCGGTCAACCGGCTCACGCCAAAACCGTCAACGCCGCCAGCGGCCAGCCGCCCCCTGACGCCAACCCCTCCGGCGCAGGCGCCTGTCAAGAAGCCGGCGCAATAGACAAGTTACGCTAATGAATGCCCGTCGATTTGCAGCGTCCGCGGTTGTCGGGCATTCGCGACCCACCGCCCGTCGTTCTTCACTCACCGCGGTCGGCCGCTTAATTGCGCTCTGACTTGCATTTCACCGCATGGGCGTCTATACTGCTTTTCGGTTTGGAAGCCGGTCGCATGGCCGAGTGGGCGCGAGCCCACTTTTTTGTTGGCGCAGCGTTGCTGGTCGATGGTGACTGTTCGGTGCTGACTGGCCGGCAAGCCTGTGGTGGCAGATGGCGATAGAACTGGACCGCATTCGGGATGCAGCGGAGCGTGCGGCGCGAGCGGCTGGCGTGGAAGTCGTCGATGTGGAATGGAAGATCGGCAAGCAGCGATTTCTGCGCGTTTACATCGACAGGCCAGAGGGCGTGAGCCATCGGGATTGCCAGGCCGTAAGCGAGCAGTTGGGCGTATTGCTGGACGTAGACGATCTGGTGCCCGGGCCGCGTTACGTTCTGGAGGTCAGTTCGCCCGGACTTGATCGTAAGCTGACAAAGCCCAGCGAATTCGATCGATTTAGAGGTCGGCTGGCGCGAATTTCCACGATCGAACCGGTGGAGAACGCCAGATTTTTCGAGGGCCGGATCGCGGGTTATGCGGACGGCCTGGTAAAGATCGAAGTGCAGGGCCGGCTGATCGAGCTGCCCTTTGCGGGAATTCGCAAGGCGAATTTGGTAGTGGAACTGTAGGAGCGTACACGTCAATGGCGAATCTGCTGGACCAGATGATCGAGCAGATCAGCCGGGAAAAGCATATTGAACCGGGGGTCATCGTCGCGGCCATCGAGGACGCGATGGTGGTTGCCGCGCGCAAGTATTACAAGACCGACGAGGATCTTGCGCGCAAAATTCAATGCGGAAACCGGTCAGGTGGACGTGTATGCGGTGCGCGCCATCGTTGGCGAAATCGCGGACCCGAAAAAGGAAATGACGCTGACGGAAGCGCGCAAGATGGATCCGCAGACGGAAATTGGCGGAGAGTTGCTGATTCCCAAGCCGACCGCCGTGCTGGGACGCATCGCCGCGCAAACCGCCAAGCAGGTCATCATGCAAAAGGTGCGCGAGGCCGAGCGCGACACCATCTTCAACGAATACAATGGCCGCGTCGGCGAGTTGGTGAACTGCATCGTGAAGCGCTTTGAAGGCCCCGACGTCATCGTGGACTGGGGCGCACCGAAGCGCGCCTGCCCAAGCGCGAGCAATCCCGCCTGGAAACCTATAATCTGGGCGACCGGCTGCGCGTCGTCATTCGCGCAGTGGACCGGGCCGCCAAGGGGCCGCAGGTCATCGTCTCGCGCGCCGACCCGTGCTGGTGCAGCGCTTGTTTGAGATGGAAGTGCCGGAGATTTACGACGGCACCGTGCAGATTCGCGCCGCCGCTCGCGAGGCGGGAGAGCGCACCAAAATCGCGGTGCAGAGCCGGGATAAAGACGTAGACCCGGTGGGCGCCTGCGTGGGCATGAAAGGCATGCGCGTGCAATCGATCATCCGCGAGCTGCGCGGCGAAAAGATCGACATCATTCCTTACTCCGAAGATACCGTCTCCTTTGCTCAGAAATCTCTCAGTCCTGCGAAGGTAACCCGCGTGCAGATCATCGACCCCGAGACGCGGCACCTTGAGATCATCGTCGAGGACACACAGCTTTCTCTCGCCATCGGCAAGAAGGGGCAGAATGTCCGCCTCGCCAGCAAGCTGATCGGCTGGAACGTGGACATCAAGAGCGAGGAAGAGAAGCGTCAGGAGATTGAGGCCCAAATGGCGGCGCTGACGGCTCCCGGCACGCCGCTTTGGCGGAGCTAAAGGGCGTGGGGCCGAAGACCGTCGAGAAGATTGAGACGCACGGGATTACCAGCATCGAGCGGCTGGCCGACATGACGCCCGAGGAACTCACCGCGATCCCGGGCATCGGCGAAAAGATGGTGGAGAAAATTCAGCTTTCCGTGGCGGCGTACTTCCAGTCACTCGAAAACCAGCAAGCGGAAGGTGGCGAAGTGACCGAGACCGAAGCCGACTCACGGCCGAAGCGGACGTGGCCGCCAATGTCGACGTGGCTGCGGAATCCGGCACCCTCGGTGCCGAACTGGGTCGCGAACTTGATTCCGAACTTCTCCCCGAATCTGGCTCCAGCTTCCCGAAGGCACCGATCACGTGATTCAAGAAGTCCCCGCGGAGGCGCCGGAGGAAGCGATTGCCGGTAGCGAAGCCGGTAGCCAAGAAAATACTGGCGCGCTTACAGCCGCGACGCTTGACGTCACGGGCGAAGATGAAGATGTGGAACTGGTCGCCGACACGCCCGCCAGTCACGCCGAAACAGCCGAATCCGAAGCGAGCGATGCCGAATCGAATGCTTCCCAAGCGGCTGGCGTCGAAACGAATGATGTCGACACCAACGATGTCGAAACCAACGGCGCTCGACCGGACCCCGGCCACGGGAATGGCACGAAACAGTAGATTGCGAGGCAGATGACGGACGCGAATCAAATCCGAATCAACGAACTGGCACGTGACCTGGAGGTCAAGGCCAAAGCGATCATCGATTATTTGCCCGAGGCTGGCGTCACTGAAAAAAAGACGCACTCCAGCTCCATCGAATCTGGCTGCCGCGGAGAAAGTCCGCAAGCATTTTCAGGACTGGCGAAGCGGAGGCGGCGGCGCAGGCCCAGGTCCGAGGCGGAAAAAACGGCGAAAGAAGCCGCGGCAAAAGCGGCTCGTCTTGAAGCCCTTTGTGGTACGCGCCCCCGCCGCCAGCCGCCACCGCCGCCCCTCCCGTTGCGCCTCCTCCGCCCGTGGCAGCTCCCGTCGCTGCCGGTCTCCTGTTGCTGCCCAAGCCTGTTCCGGCTACCCGCTGCCACGCCGGCATCGCTGCCCGTGGTGCAGCCAACTGCGAACCTTCTGCACCTCCAGTTGCTTCACGTACGCCTCCCCGGCTGTGGCCGCGCCGCCGCCGCCAGCACCGCCAAGGCCCGTGCTGCCTCCTCCGCCGCTGCACCTGGGCCGCGAGGCCTGCGCCGGCGCCGGTCTCCAGCCTGCGCCCGTCGCGGCAGCGCCCAAGCGGCCCACAACCCGCTCTCAAGCCGCCTGCTCCGCCGGTTCAACGACCAACGTTCAGAGACTAGGTATGCCGAATCCGTTGCCTCCTGGCGCCGCACCGCGGCCGCCATGCGCCGCCAATCCTCCGCCCTCGCGTCCTGCAGCGCCCGTTGGAATGCGCCGGCCGCGAGTGGCGCTACGGGCGTCAGCTGCGGGCGCGCGCCCAGGAAGCCCCGCTCCCGGCGGGCGATTCGCCGGGCGGTCCACCGCTCCCGCGCGCCGGGAAGTTACCCGTCTCGGCCAGGCGGCGCTCCTCCGCGTCCCGGGCAGAGGCCGATGCGCCCTGGCGGCGTCAGCCATGCCGCCCCCGTGGCTCCGCCGAAGGCCGAGCCCGGCAAGCCAATTTACGAGCGCAAGCCTGCGGCCCGGGCGCGGCCGACGCTGGAAAAGCGATTCGAAGAGGGTGAGCGGAAGCTGCATCCGGTTCGGGCGCGGCCCGGAATCGGTGAGCGCCGCGCGGCGCGCATTGAGCCCGTGATTGCGCCGCCCCGGCCCGCTCGCGCCATCACCATTACCGAAGGCATCACCGTCCGCGATTTGGCGGAAAAGCTGGACGTGCGCGCCAAGGACGTATTGAAGGATTTGCTCGATCGCGGCGTCTTCGCGTCCATCAATCAGGCGCTCGATGTGCCTACGGCGACCAGCCTCGCCGAAGCCTTCAGCGGCGTGGTCACCGTCGTTTCCTTCGAGGAAGAGGTCGTTCAGGACGTCGCCAAAGAGGAGAAGCAGGAAAACCTCGAGCCGCGTTCGCCCGTGGTCACCGTCATGGGCCACGTCGATCACGGCAAAACCAGCCTGCTCGATGCGATTCGCGAGACCGAGGTGGCCGCAGGCGAAGCGGGTGGCATCACCCAGCATATTGGCGCCTCGGTGGTTTCCGATCAACGGCCGGCGCATCGTGTTCGTGGACACGCCGGGTCACGAAGCGTTCACGCGCATGCGCGCGCGCGGCGCGAAGGTTACCGATATCGTCGTGCTGGTGGTCGCCGCCGACGATGGCGTGATGCCGCAAACTCTCGAAGCTATCGACCACGCGCGCGCGGCCAACGTGCCTTTGATTGTAGCCATAAACAAAATCGACAAGCCGGAAGCGCAGCCCGAGCGCGTCAAGCGGCAGCTCTCAGACCGCGGCTTGATGCCTGAAGATTGGGGCGGCGACACGGTGATGGTGGAGGTCTCCGCGCGAGCAGAAGAAGAATCTCGACAAGCTGCTGGAGATGATTCTGCTGGTCGCCGAACTGCGCGAACTTGCGCGCCAATCCCGCGGCGCCTGCCAGCGGTACGGTGCTGGAATCACGCGTCGACCGGGGGCGCGGGCCGGTGGCCACCGTGCTGGTGCAAAACGGCACCCTGCATACCGGCGACGTTTTCATTTGCGGCGCTGTTTACGGCAAAGTTCGCGCCCTGTTCGACGATCACGGCCGCACGGTAAAGGAGGCAGGGCCCTCGACTCCTGTCGAGGTGCTCGGCTTGCAGGGTGTGCCGGAGGCCGGCGATCACTTCCAGGTAGCCGATGAAGCCAAGGCGCGGCACATCGTAGATTACCGGCAAGGCAAGTTGCGCGAGGCGTCGCTCGCGCGCAGCGCCGGCGCCCGCATCACTCTCGACCAGTTGCACGAGCAGCTTAAGACCGGCGAAGCCAAAGAATTGCCGATCGTCATCAAGGCCGACGTGCAAGGGTCGGTGGAGGTGCTGAGCGAACTGCTGCCCAAGCTTTCGACCGATGACGTGAAGCTCAAAATCCTCCATGCCAGCGTCGGCGCGGTCACCGAAACCGACGTGCTCCTGGCCTCGGCGTCCGGCGCGATCATTTTTGCATTCAACGTGCGGCCCGATCGCAAGGCCATCCGAATTGGCGCAACGCGAAAACGTCGAAATTCGCCCGCACACCGTAATCTACGAAGTTTCCGACGAGATCAAGCGGGCCATGTCCGGACTGCTCGAGCCGGTATTCAAGGAAACGCATCTGGGCCGTGCCGAAGTGCGGGATACTTTCCGCATCAAGGGCGTGGGCATGATTGCGGGATGCCGCGTGGTGGACGGCGTCATGAAACGCGATGCCGAGGTGCGCGTCGTGCGCGAAGGCGCGGTCGTATACACCGGCCGTATCAGCTTCGCTTCGCCGCTTCAAGGAGGACGCCAGCGAAGTCCGCACCGGCTTTGAGTGCGGCATCGGCGTATCGAACTTCAACGACGTGAAGGTCGGCGACGTGCTGGAATGTTTTGCGATGCAGAAGCAGCACTCTGGTCCAAGCCGTAGAAAGGTTCTCATCCGGCGATTCCGCGCGCGCCGCGTCAAGAAGCAGAATAGAGGCCTGGCGAGCGCGCGCTGCGTCATGCCGCCGCCGTTCAAGGAGGTCCGAGAATGCCCATCGGTCTCCTGACACTGGAAATCCATATTCCCGACGCGCGGTCGCTCAAGGACAAGCGACAGGTATTGCGCAGCCTGAAAGACCGGCTTCGCGGACGATTCAATGTGGCCGTCGCCGAACTCGATCACCAGGATACCTGGCAGCGTTCGCAAATCGGCATGGTGAGCCTGTCGAATGACGAGGCGCACCTCGACGCAATCGCTTCAGGCCGTCTTTGACGAAGCCGAGCGTCTGCTCGGGCGCGATTTGGTCGGCCACGAGCAGGAGATCATCTGACGCTTTTGCCCAGATGGAGTACATCATGGCCATGACGGTATGCAGGACATCGGCACGAACGTATTGCCGGCGAAATCCGGCACGAAATCAGCGCCATGCTTGCGGGCGAGCTGAAGGATCCGCGCCTCGCCGGGCTGGCTACCGTCACTGAAGTGCGCGTCACGCCCGACCTCAAGCGCGCGCGCAGTTTTCGTGAGCGTGCTGGGCAGTGAGGCCGAGCAGGCCGGCATGATCGAGGGCCTGGCTTCGGCGGCCGGGTTCATCCGGCACGAGCTGAGCGAGCGGCTGCAGATGCGGCGTGCGCCCGAGGTCAGTTCGTGCTCGATCACTCCGAAGAATACGGCAATCGCATCGACGAACTGCTTCGCCGCGCAAAGGATGTCCGGATAGCGGCCGCAATATCGCCCCGCAATATCGCAGATACGGCGATATCCGCGAATCCGAGCGCCGCGAGAATGCCGGGAACGTGTGGGCGTCGGCGACTGCTAATTCTGAATCGATTCTCTTTCAATCCAATCGGTTCTCTTTCAACGAATATGATCGCAAACCTCGGCCTGCGCCCTTCGATGGCGCGCTGGTGCTGGACAAGCCATCGTGGAAAGACCTCGCACGATGCTGTCGACGCCGTGCGCCGGTTACTGGGCTTTCGCCAGGTGGGCCACCTCGGCACGCTCGATCCGCTCGCGACGGGCGTGCTGGTATTGCTTCTCGGCCGAGCCACGCGTTTCGCGCAGTTTTATGCCGGCCGCCGCAAAAGCGCTACAATTCGACTTTCCGCTTTGGCTTTGCCACCGATACCTACGACGCCGATGGCACGGCTGTTGGCCCCGATACCGCGCCACAGCTCGACCGCGCCCAACTCGAGCGGCTCGCCGCGGGTCTCACGGGCCGGTTCCTGCAAATGCCGCCCGCATTTTCGGCTAAAAAAATACATGGCCGTCCCGCGCATGAATTGGCGCGGAAACACCAGCCGGTCGAACTGAAGGCGGTGGAAGTCGAAGTGTTTGAGTTTCGATTGCACGAAATAAACGGATTCGCTGGCGCGCTTCACGGTCGAATGCGGCGCCGGCACTTATATTCGCTCGCTCGCGCACGAAATGGGAGCGCAGTTCGGCTGTGGCGCGCACCTGGCGGAAATCGTGCGCACGGCCGTGGGTGAGTTCGCCATCGACCAGGCCATCAGCCTGGAAGAACTCGAGCAGCGCGTGCGCGCCGGCAAGGGCGGCGGAATGCATCGTGCCGCTCGGACACTTGCTGTCCGAGATTGCCGCGTGTTTCGGTGCTTCCCGGCCATCGAGCGGCGCGTGCGCCATGGTTCCCGTTTTCAGGTGCCGGTCTCGCAAATTCAGCCGGGCCATGCACCGATGCGGCAGGGCGCCACCACGGAACTAAACTCCGGCGAATGGAAGCCTGCCCGCCTGCGCGTTTTCAATCAGCAGGAGCAACTGATCGCGATCGCCGAGGCTGTGGTGCCGCGCACCTACCAGCCATTAGTCGTCCTGGAAGCCGAAAACTAAGCGCACACTGAAAGTCTACTCGGCGCGCACCAACCCACACTCAGCCGCACTCGCAAAATTGAGCGGCGAAGTAATTTCTTTCAGCCCGTGCGCTGGTTCCCATCGCAATTCGAAACAGACTAATCCTGTTCGTTGGTGATGCATGCCTGCGGGCGTGGAAGCTTAATCCGGCCGCCCTGGAGCTGCTGGCGCGGGCTGGTTCGTGGGTCCGGCGGGAGCGGGACCGGGCTGCGTAGGCGTCACTGGTGCGCCGGCAGGCGGCACGACAGGCGGCGTCGGCGGCTGGGCGGGTCCCGGGTTCGGGGACCGCGGGATTGGGCGCGATTGGAGTGGGTGGCTGGGGCGCGCCTGGAGCGACCACGCCAGGCACGGGCGCCCCCGGCACGGGACCGATAGCCGCGCGGGGTGGCAGGCGCTTCGCCCGTGCCTCGACCGGCATAAATCGTGTTGTCTGTTCTGCGCCGCCAGCCGCAACTGGCGCGGCGTGATCGCGATGAGAAGCTCGGTGTCGGATTCCTGCTTGCCGTGCGCGCCAAACAGATAGCCAACCGGGCCGGCCTCCCCCAGGCCTGGCCATCCGTTGACGCTTGTGCGCTTCATTTCTCTGCATGATGCCGGAGAGGACGCTGGTTTGATCGTCACGCAGCCGCACCGATTGCGCAATGGTGCGATTGGTCAGGATGGGAATACCGTTCACGTTTTGGCCGGAAACGGCGCTGATGTCGAACTGCAAATCGAGCGTCACTTCATGGTTCGGGTGCAGGCGCGGCGTGGCATGCACCTTCAGTCCTATATCCACGTATTCCGAACCGGGATAGGACGTAAGCGGCGCGTTCGGCGTCACGCTGACGTTTGACGAGTTTAAAATCACCGAAACGCTGTCGGAAGACTGGTTGGCCACCACCAGATCGGGAAGTGCCGCGCTGGTACAGATCACCTTGCGCCAAGGCGACCGGGCCGTTGCCGGTGGATAGCGCAAATGGAGTCAAAAGGGTGCCGTCGCCAAGCCCCAGAAAAACCGAGACGGTATTGTCCGTTTCGTTGGCGACCACGCACGTCCGGGAATCCGTCGACATTAAAGTCCGCGGCGAGCACGGCCGAGGGTCCGTTGCCCGGTAGCGTAATCTGTGGCCGAACTGGAAACGTGCCGTCGCCATTTCCTAAAAACAGCGACACCGTATTATCGGTTTGGTTTGTCACTACCAGGTCCAGGCGCCCGTCAACGTTGAAGTCCGCCGATGGCGATGGAAGAAGGTCCTGCGCCGGTGCCGAAGTCTGTTCGCGTGAGAAACGTGCCGTCGCCTTTACCCAAGCAGCACTGAGAATGTATTTGCCGCATGATTGGCCACGGCCAAGTCAATGTTACCGTCGTTATTGAAGTCGCCAAATGTAAGTGCCGAGGGCTCGGTGCCGACCGCGAAATCCTGTTTTGGTCCTTGAATGTGCCGTCGCCATTCCCCAGCAAAATCGAGATGGTATTGGCGGTCTGATTGACCACCGCGAGATCAAGATTTCCGTCCCTGTTGAAATCCGCGGCTACCAGCGCGATGGGGCCCGCTCCCACAGGGATATCGGTGTGCGCGGCAAATGTACCGTCCCCGTTCCCCAGCAAAATTGAAACCGTATTGTCGGTGTGGTTGACGACGGCCAGATCCTGATTGCCGTCTTTATTGAAATCGCCCGCCACCACCGCCGCAGGGCCGGCGCCAGTTGCGAAGTCGCTATGCGCGCCAAAAGTACCGTCCCCGTTGCCGAGCAGAATCGAAACCGTATTCGCGGCCTGGTTAGCGAACCGCTAAATCGAGATTCGCGTCGCCGTTAAAGCTGCCGACCGTCACTCCGCTCGGGCTGGCCCCTACATCGTAATCGGTTCGCGGAAATGAACCGGCGGGCACCGCGTTGCTGAATTGTGTGGCCGGCGCGACCAGGCTCTCCGAAAGAACGCGAGCGTGATCGGAAAATGTTCGCCCACGAAAAAGGTCGCCGGCCTCCCGTCCTCCACGCGCAGCAACACGCGTTGCGCTCGCCGGACCACGCTCAGAGCCTCCGACAGACCGCCGCTGATGTTCGGCAGCGTTGCAAAAAACAGCGTTTTCCCGCCTCCGAAGGCGATCAGCGGGGGCACCACCGCGGCCGCTCCACCCGAGGACGGCCAGAGGATTCTGCGCGCCAAAAATGCTTTGCAATATCTGATTGAGCGTGCCGATATTAGGAGCCTGCTCGAGTTCGGTGAATTGCGCAGGAGCTGAAAGTAAATGCCTGCACCTCGTTGGGCGGCGTGATGCCCATGCTTCGCGCCAGGGTGCGATCCACTTCCAGAATATCGATGTCCAGCAGCGCTTCGCCCATGCGGCTGCTCGACTTCCTTTACCAGCGCCTCCGCCAGGGCCACATTTTGCGGCGGTGTCGCGCACCGTCAAGAGTGTGCGACTTCATGTCCAGATCGGACCGCCGGACGCCGACGATTTCGCGCACCAGGCGCGTGGTCTCGGTCATTTCATCGTTGGTTTCGGAGGCGGGCAGCTCGATGGTCTTCTTGACTTCCGGATCGTATTCGCCCCGCTTGGCGGGTGTATCGGCGGCCACGAAGAACAGGCCTGGGAATTCACCGGCCGCCAGAACGTGCCCGTCTCTTCGCCCAGCACGCGCAGCGCGGTCGTCGAAGTCCAGGTCGGCTACGCGGAATTGGATTTGCCGGTCCACAAGATCCGCGTCGAATGCCGCCACTAATCCGAATTGCCGGGCAATTTCCTCATAAGCTCCGCGCGTGGTGCCGCGATAATCGAAACTACGGCACGCCCGCCTGGCGCGTGCAGCGGCGCCGGGCCCAGCAGCCGCGATCCGTCGGGAGTCCGCCCTGGGTTTCGGTGTTGCCGGGATCGCCCGGAAGCGCCGCGACAGATCTGCTGCAGCCGCTCGCGCGCCGCCGTATAAGCTGGGATCGATCTGCAGCGCCGCTTGCAGGCTGGCGCGTGCAAGATCTTCCTGGCCGCTCAGCGATTTCCCGTTCGGCCTGCGCAGTCCGCATCCTGACGGCGACGTCCGAGCGCGCCACTTCCGTTCGCAGACGGATGGTCATTGTCCTGCGGCGATTGGTCCGCAGCAATCCGGTAGAACGCCAATGCTCGTTCCCAATCGCCGAGCTTTTTCGGCGCGCAAACCCTCCTCGTAAGCCTTGCCGAGCCTTCCTGACTTTCTGGAACGCTGCGCGCAGAACGCTCGGCTGCCGACATCGGTTTCGTTGTGGACGGCTGAACGGTCGCTTGCCGCAGGGCCTGATTGGTGGCTGGGCTGGAGGCTTGGCCGGTCGCCTGTCCAGATGATTGACCGCCCGGTGCAGGATCGCCCGGCGACGATGCCGTCTGGGCGGCGGCCAGCGCGACGGCCAGCGCGACGGCCACCGCAACGATGGGCACAGCGGCCAGGGCGGCCGGGAACGTCGGCTTCGCGAGCAACGCCGAATTGACAAGCAACGCCAGTTTGACAAACAACGATCGGGTGTGCCCAAACAAGGGAAGCTCCATGAGCTGTTATTGTATCGTCGGGCTTCCGTAGGATGTTGAAATACCTTGACCTAGAGGTGCGAAACAGACTACACTAAATTTCCAAGTTGCAAGTGATTTGCAACTGGGATCCCCGGGTTGATCTCTTCCTTCCTTATTGCTCTTCGTGAAGGTGTCGAAGCCGCCCTGGTTGTCGGCATCGTTCTCGTGTACCTTCAGCGCACCGGCAGATCGCGTTTGGTCCGATTCGTCTGGAGCTGGCGTGGGGTTGGCCGCTGCTCTCAGTCTGGCCGCCGCCATTGCTCTCGATCGCTGGAAAATCAGCGAAGACGGTTTCGAGGGGCTTCTGCTGCTGCTGGCGGCCGTTTTCGTCGTCACCATGATTGTCTGGATGAATCGCATGGCGCGCCATCTGCGGAAGGAAATCGAGCGCCGCGTCGATTCGTTTGCTGGAAAATCCGATCTCGCCGCCGGATGGGGACTGGGCACTTTCGTGTTTCTTATGGTGCTGCGCGAGGGGGCGGAATTGGCTCTGATCCTGCGTGCGGTGGAGCTATCGAGCGAAGGCGTAGCGGTTTGGATCGGCACCGGTGCTGGGACTCGCTGCGGCGATTGCCGTCGGCGTATTTTTCTTTCAGGGCACACTCAAAATTCCGCTCGGCCGTTTTTTTGCGGCGACCAGTGCGATTCTGACCATCGTCGCGGTGCAACTCGCGCTGACCGGCGTGCACGAATTCAGCGAAGCCATGTGGCTTCCCTCGGGCAAGCGCGAAATGGCGCTGGTGGGCCCGATCGTGCGCAATGACGTATTTCTTTTTCGTGGTGATTCTGGGTGCTGCTGCACTGGTGGTTCTTCGCGAATGGCTGGCGCTCCCGCGCCGCCCGCCGAACGCGGATGGCCGCGCTAACGAGGCTGAGCGCCGCCGGCTTTCCTGGGAGCGCCGTAAGCAGGGCCGCTGGATGTTTGCCGCTGCCGTTGCTTTCCTGCGGTAATTTTGACGCTCGCCGCGGATTTCGTTTACGCGCGAGTGGCTGCCGCGCCGCCGCAAGCGCAATTGCTAACTGCGCAGGATGGCCGGTGCGCATCCCGATCTCCGACGTAGCGACGGCAATCTGCATATTTTTCGGGTGGAGGCGAATGGCACCGCTCTTCGCTTTCTCGTGATTCGCAAACCGGACGGCACTTGGGGTACCGCTCTCGATGCCTGCATGATTTGCGGCTGGGCGGGTTACCACCAGAACGGCGGAAACGTAACCTGTCGCAACTGTGCCTCGGCCATTTATGTTCCTACCATTGGTCAGGCGGGAGGCTGCAACCCCGTGGGCGTGGCCTCGCACGTCGAGGGGCAGGATCTGGTGATCGATCTCGCGGCCCTGGGCGAGGCCGCGCGTCACGTTCCGCAGTAACGGCCTCGATGCTAGCATGTTCCTTCGCATCGTAAAAGATTCCTTCGCGCGCCAAGCTCGCCGCAAGCTTCTGACCGCAGCGGTACTGGCGCTGGGAACCGCCGTGGCGACTGCCACCCTGAGTGTGGCGCTCGACGTGGGCGACCGTTTGGGACGCGAATTTCGCAGCCCTGGGTGCCAACCTTTTAGTCACGCCGCAGGCGGACACGCTGCCTCTCGAAATCGGCGGCGTCGACTATCGTCCGGTGGACGCCGGCGCCTATCTGCCGGACGGCAACCTCGGCAAACTCAAAACTATTTTTTGGCGCAATAACATTATCGGATTCTCCCCGTTTCTTGGACGTGCCCGTCGCATTGCATGCAGTCGCTAACGCCAGCGCCGCTTCGAAATCGGATTCCAACAGCGGTTCCGAGGCCGGTGCCGCTAACTCCGCCGCTAGCGCCGAGTCCAAACAGGCTGCGTCTTTCCCCAGCCCGCAAGCATCTGCCAATGCAGCCACGCTCATCGGCACCTGGTACAGCCATGCCGTGCAAATTCCCAATGACGGAGGCATTTTCCGCACCGGATGTGAGCGGCCACCAATCCCTGGTGGCATGTCGAAGGCAATTGGTTTCACGATGGCGCTGCTGAATGCGTGGTTGGAGCGGCACTGGCGCGTCGCGCCGGCATCGCTGTTGGCCAGATGCTTGAGGTCGGTGCTGGCGAACACACAGTGCGCGCTTCGCGTCGTCGGCATAGTCTCCGCCGGCGGCCAGGAGGATGACGCCGTTCGTTGCTCCTCTGGAAATTGCGCAGCAATTGTCGGGCCGGCCCGGCCAATATCGCCGTTTGCTCGTCAGCGCGCTCACTAAGCCGGAGGACACCTTTTCGCAGCGCGACCCCGCGCAATGGCGCCCGCCGATTACGACCGCTGGTACTGCTCGCCATACATTTCTTCGATTTCGCATCAGATTCAGGAGCAATTGCCCGCCGTCGAGGTCCGTCCGATCCGCCAGATTGCCGAAGGCGAGGGACGCATCCTCGCTCGCGTAAGCGCGCTCATGTGGCTGGTTACTCTGGCGGCGCTGCTTGCCGCCGCGGTCGCGGTGGCCGCCACCGCCGGCACTACCGTGCTCGAACGAGAAGCCAGGAAATCGGCCTGATGAAAGCGCTCGGGCGCGTCGCGTCCTCTGGTTGGCGCTATTTTTTCTGGGCGAGCAATGGTTGATCGCATTGCTGGGCGGCGCCGCCGGTTACGCCGCTGGGATTGGCCTTGCGCATTTGCTCGGGCGAACAAGTATTTGGGGTTTCCCCGCAGTTGCGTCCGATCTTGCTGCCGGTGGTGCTGGGCGTGGCGGCGGTGGTGGCGACGCTCGGGAGTTTGGTGCCGCTTGCGCGGTATTGTGCGTCTCGATCCTGCGCCAGTTTTGAGAGGCGAATAAGTTTGAGGGGCACCCCGTTCCGGGTATGTGGCGCGCGCCACGCCGGTACACCCGCGCTGAACACCCACGGAAACAACAGTGACGCCGAATGTTTTGGCGCATTCTATGGCGATTGTTGCATGCCAGCCGCGGACGGCTGTTGTTGGCCTTTATCGCCGTGGCCAGCGGTGCCGCCGATGTGCGCCGCGCTTTTGAATTTGGATCTCGATGCCGGCGATAAGCTTGACGCGGGAATTTCGCGTGCTCGGGTGCGAATGTGATGGTCGCGCCCCAGCGCTCGACCGATGCCGTGCCCCTGATGGATGCCGCGGCCATGGCGCAAATTAACGCGCTGCGCGTGCCGGAAATGGTCGCCGCCGCTCCCTATCTTTATATTGCCGCGCAGGCCGCTGCGGCGCACCGTCCAGCAACGCCGCCGTCAATGAAAAGCAGAGAACGGAAAAGAGGAACGCGGGCTAGTTCCCGTGATCGTTGCCGGCACCTGGTTCGACCAGATCGCCCGCCTGAATTCTTGGTGGAAAATTGAGGGACAATGGGTTTCCGGTCGTGATGAGGCCAGCGGCACTCGCGGATGGCAGCGTTTCCGCAGATTGCATGGTCGGCAAGGAAGCGGCAAAAGTGCTCGGCCCCGGGCGGTAGCCACTGATACTGCGATACGGCGGCCGCGAAGTTTCGCTTATCGTAAGCGGCATTGCCACTCCGGCGGGTCCGAAGACAGCCAGGTGTTTGTCGAGCTGGGAGTCGCGCAGAGCCTTGCCGCGCTTGGAGGGCGTATCGGACTGGTGCAAATCAGCGTTCGCGGTTCGGCGCCCGCAATCGAAAACGTTATGCAGCAACTCGCGCAAGCGCTGCCGGGCCTCAGCGTTCTGCCGGTGCGCCAGTTGGCCGCGGCGGAGGGCCGCTTGCTCGAGCGGATTCGCGGTCTCTTGTTGGCAACGGTGTTTTTAATTTTATTGCTTACCGCGCTCGGAGTGCTCGCCGCCATGGCGGGCTGGCCCTCGAGCGCCGCCGCGACGTAGGACTGATGAAGGCGCTCGGCGGCTCGGTGCACCGCGTCATAGCGATTTTTCCTGGCCGAGGCTACGGTCGTCGGCCTCGCGGGCGGCGTCATCGGCTGGGAGCAGGAATGCTGCTCTCTCGAATGGATGGGTGCACGCGTCTTCGCCACCTCGATTGCGCCGCGCCTGATCGTGTTGCCGGTCACCCTGATACTGATGGTCGCCGTGTCGCTGGCTGGTGCGTTGCCTCTGCGTCTGCTGGGCCGCGTGCGGCCGGCGGAAATTCTGCGGGGCGAATAACCGATCGATGACTGAACCGGTGAAAGATCTCGTAGTGCAGGCCGAATTGGTCTCGAAGACCTTCGGCACCCTGCGCGCGCTCGATCGCGTGAGTTTTCAGGTCGCCGCTGGCGAATGGATCGCCATCATGGGCCCCTCCGGCTCGGGGAAGACGACCCTGATCAACATTCTGGGTGGCCTCGATCGGCCCACCAGCGGGCGGGCCATTGTCGATGGCGTCGACGTGGGCACGCTCGAGTGAACGCGAACTGACTCGCTATCGCGCCGAAAAAATCGGCTTCGTTTTCCAGCAGTTTCATCTGGTGCCGTATTTGTCGGCGGTGGAAAACGTGATGCTCGCGCAATATTTTCATAGCGTCGCTGATGAAGCCGAAGCCGTCCGAGAGCTTTGGAGCGAGTTGGCTTGGGAGAGCGCCTGGTCCATTTGCCCAGCCAACTTTCCGGCGGCGAACAGCAGCGCGTGGCTTTGGCCCGTGCGCTGATCAACCACCCGAAGCTGATCCTTGCGGATGAGCCCACCGGCAATCTTGATCAAGCCAATGAGGACCTGGTGCTCGATCTGCTTCAGGATCTCCACACCGCCGGCCATACCATCCTGCTGGTTACGCACTCGCCGGCAATTGGCCGCATGGCGGACCGGCGCATCGAGCTGGCTCATGGCCGTCTCGCGCAGATCGTGTTGAACGTGGGTTAGCCGCAGGGGCCAACTTCATTCGCGAATCAACATCGGCGAATCAAAGCCATGCCAGAGCCATCTAAAAAGCGGCGTAGGAACAAGTTGACCATGCCCGTTCCCATTGACCTTCGAGGAAGAAGCCCACGGACGTGAAAGTCCACGTCACCACCAGGCCGGGTGTGGACATTGTGTGGGCCGACGGCCACGCCAGCCACTACGATTTCGCATATTTGCGCGAACAGTGCCCTTGCGCGATTTGCGACGATCAGCGGCAAAAAGAACAGCGGATCGCCAGCCCCAGCCGCCCGGATTCTGCGGCCGCCGAGTTGCCGATGTTCAAGCCGCGCCCCGGCGCTCGCGCGGCCAAAACCGTGGGCCATTACGCCCTGCAAATCGATTTCACCGACGGCCATACCGCCGGAATCTTCAGTTACGAATTATCTGCCGTACGCATCTGCCCCTGCCCGCAATGCGAATCGTCGTTTCGGCGCAGTGCCTCCTAGGGCCCGCTCCGTTCATTTCCGGTGCAAAACTTTTGCCTCGGCCGCGCACTGATTAGTTGCTAAACATTTGCTAACCGTGCGAGGATAGTTGCCCGACATCACAGCACTATGGCTTCTACCACCGGCGAACCGGCATCTAGTACCTCCCGCGTCAATCAACGTCCCGCGCGTAATTGTGGCCACTACGGCCATGCTCACCTTCATTTCTTTCTGGCGCGCCGCTGCGATCGTGCTCAACGACCTGGCTTCTTCCGCGTATTACGCTGGCGGCGAGGCGGAAGGGTTTCATCGGCAAGACCGCTCCGTGGTTCATCCTGGCCGATGATGATGTTCAGCTATTGCGTGCGCTCGATCTACGTCGAGAGCTGCAGCATGTTCGTGCGCGGCGGCGTTTACCGCGTCGTCAAGGAAGCCCTCGGCGGAACCCTCGCGAAGTTCTCGGTTTCGGCTCTGATGTTCGATTACGTCCTCACGGGACCTATCAGCGGTGTTGCCGCGGGCCAATATCTCGCCGGCGTCATCAATGAAGTGCTCTCGTACGCGCATATCTCGCTCGTGCTCAATACCGGAGCCACTGCCGCATTTTTCGCCGTTCTCGTGACCGTCTATTTCTGGTGGCAAAACATCAAGGGCATTCCGGAGTCGAGCCACAAGGCGCTGCGCATCATGCAGCTCACTACCGTCATGGTGGTGTTGCTGATCGGCTGGTGTCTTTATACCGTCTTCGTTCGTCATCCTGCGCTGCCCCCTGCGCCCTGGCCGCGCAACATCCGTCTGGACCGCAATTCCCTCGGATGGCTCTACGGCAAGCAGATCGTGCAGATGATTCCCATGATCGCAGTGTTCGTCGGTCTGGGACATTCCGTGCTGGCCATGAGCGGCGAGGAATCGCTGGCCCAGGTCTATCGCGAGATCGAGCATCCCAAGCTGCCCAATCTTAAAAAAGCCGGCTTGGTCATATTTCGTCTACAGCCTCCTGTTTACGTCGCTGGTTTCGATCTTTGCGGTGATGATCATTCCCGACGGCACCCGCCAGAATTACCTCGAAAACCTGATCGGCGGCCTGGCCATGAGCCTGGAAGGGCCCGTTCGCGATGCGGCTGTTGTTCCATATCTTCGTGGTCGTGGTGGGCACCCTGATTTTGGCCGGGGCCGTAAACACCGCAATCGTGGGTTCCAATGGGGTTCTCAATCGGGTTTCGGAAGACGGCGTGCTGCCCGACTGGTTTCGCCAGCCGCACCGGCGCTTTGGGACCTCGCATCGCATCATCAACGTCGTGGTTATATTTCAAATCATCACGATTCTGATCAGCCGCGGCGATGTGACCTTTCTCGCCAACCTGTATGCCTTCGGCGTGGTTTGGAGCTTCGCGATGAAGGGCCTCGCCGTGCTGGTGCTCCGGTTCACTCATCCCGGCAACCGCGAGTACCGCGTGCCCCTGAATCTGAAAGTCGGCGGCGTCGAATTCCCCGTCGGCCTTTTTCTCATTACTCTGATTCTGTTGTTGATCGCCATCGTCAATTTGTTTACCAAGCCCGCCGCCACCGAAGCCGGCTTGTTCTTTTCCTTCGCGCTTTTCGCCCTCTTCATGACCTCGGAAAAAATTGCCCATCACCGCCTCCACGGCGAAGCGCACGTCGAGGTCGACCAGTTCAACGTCGCCGCCCGCACCGACCTCACCCCCGAAACCGTGGGCGCGCGCCCCGGCAATGTGCTGGTGCCCATTAGCAACTATCACGCCTTGTACCATCTCTCCGCCGTGCTCGATCGTGTCCACGTCGAAAAGCGGGATATCGTCGTCTTGCACGTCCGGCTTCTTCGCCGCGTTCCGCTTCGGGAGAAAGCGAACTCGATGCGAGCCAGCTGTTCGGCAGCGTCGAGCAATATTTGTTCTCGCAGGCCCTGTCTCTGGCCGAGAAACGCGGCAAAACGATACGCCTGGCGGTCGTTTCCGCCTCGGATTTGTGGGATGGCATGCTGCGTGCCGCCGTCGGCCTCGCAATCCTCCACCATTGTGCATGGGCCGTTCGGCGAAAATGAGTGCCGCTGAGCAGGCGCGCGAGTTCGGATTAGCCTGGGAACATCTTCCCGATCCGCGCCCTCCCTTTAACCTGGAGATTTTCATGCCTGGCGGGCAGCGGGAATTCTTTCTTCTCGGCCCGCACGCGCCTAACCTCACCGCCAACGAGGTGAAGCTGGTTCACCAGCTATGGCTCAGGTTCAGCGACGGGTTTTGCCCGAGGAATTGCACCATCACGATATCGTGCACTTCGCTCTCAATGAAGTCCAGGAGGAGATTCAGCGAAGGGTAAAGAGCAGGATGTGATCGAGCGGTTGAAAGAGCACTTCGCGGCAATAAGGAGCGGCGTGCCGCTCCTGAAGAAGTAAAATCGTAAACACTTGCAGTTCCCGCCAAAAAGCCCTGCTGATTGAAGTTCGTGCTTCCCTAACTGGATAAGGCCCGGCCAGACTTGCGGCATGCAAGCCGAGGCATTGCGACTAAATCATCAGCGTTGCGGCAGGTCGGATCGAGCTGCTTGCCGCATTAGCGTTGAGTCGCAGCGTTGCGGCGTTAGCGACTCGGCATTAGCGTTCGCTCCCTGCCGCCTAAGTTTGCGGTCCCCGCTCTCCCGCGGGGCAGCCTCCACGACGGCACGCCATAAGGGCCGCCGTCACCAGTCCCCGAACGACAAATAAACCTCCCGCTGCTGCCAGCAGCAATCCCGTCCAGCGAAACGGCGCCCAGGCGAGTGACAACATCAGCAGCCCGACCAGTGCAGCGAACCGCCGCTGATTCTGCCTGCCGCGCGCCAGCGGCCCGGCCGCGCTGCCAGGCGCGCTTCCGCCAGGCGCGTAATCCCCACAGGACTAATATCGACCGAAACAATCAGCCATGATGGCCTCCGCGGGTCAAACAGATAGCGTCCCTCGAACGCCACCCACAGCAGCAGCGCCCCCACCAGAATGAACACCATCTCATTCAGAAGGCGAAAGAGCTGATTTACGTTTTGCATCGCGCCTGCTCTTCCCGGTCGCGTCTTGCTCGCCATCCCCCTGCTAGCCCCACTTCAGGCCAAATACGCCTGGCCATTTACGGACCCGCCTACAAAAACATACGGATTGCAAGAAGGAGCGGAACGCCGCCCCGGAAGCTAAACGCACCGCCCTTCCCGTCACTGCCTGACGCGCCCTAAATACGCTCGATGCGCACGTGTTCGAGCACCACTGGAGTGCGCGGCCGATCGCTCGAATCGCGCGGAACCTCTGAGATTTTCGTGGCGATATCCTGTACCCTCGATCACCTCTCCGAAGATGGTGTGCCGGTTATCGAGCCACGGCGTCGCCGCCACAGTGACGAAAAACTGGCTGCCATTGGTTCCCGGGCCCGGAATTCGCCATCGAAAGTTTGCCGGGACGGTCATGCCGCAGCGAAGGGTGAAACTCGTCCGCGAACCGGTAGCCCGGACCGCCGGTGCCGTTGCCCACGGGACAGCCTCCCTGGATCATGAAGCTTGGAATTACCCGATGAAATGCGAGGCCATCGAAAAATGGCCGCTTGGTTTTTTTTCCGGTTTTCGGGTCGGTGAATTCCTTCGTCCCTTCGGCCAAGCCGATGAAATTGGCCACCGTTTGTGGCGCTTCCTTTTCAAACAGACGGCAAACGATGTTGCCCTGCGATGTTTCCAGAATGGCGTACGTTCCTGGCGCGCGTGTCACGTTCTCCTTGTTGTCTCCTTGGGAATTCGTATGGTATGTGATGTGTATACGTGAGCCATTATCTCTTAATCATCGCTTTGCCGCCAAGCATTCGCGCCGCGGCGCGGGGATGCTACACTAAAACCCCTTTTCACGGGCCTTGCGGTCCGGAATCGCGTGTCGCAGAGCGGCATCAAATACCAAGTAGAAGAAGCTGCGGTGCACAATGTGGTCATCATCGGTAGCGGTTGCGCGGGCCTGACGGCCGCCATTTATGCGGCGCGCGCCAATTTGAAGCCCATCGTTATCGATGGCTACGAGCCCGGCGGACAACTCACCCTCACCACGATGGTCGAGAATTTTCCCGGATTTCCCGACGGCATTCTCGGGCCCGAGCTGATCGAAAATATGCGCAAACAGGCCGCCCGTTTTGGCGCCGAGTTTCGCGCCGGCGCGGTAGAGCTCGGTGGATCTGCCAGGACCGCCGTTTCAGATGTGTCCGCCGCGAAGGAGATGTATGAGACCAAACATTGATCGTCGCCGCGGGCGCTTCCGCCCGGATGCTGGGGCTCGAATCGGAGCGCAAGCTGGTCGGCCACGGCCTTTCCACCTGCGCTACCTGCGACGGATTTTTCTTTCGCGGCAAGGAGATTGCCGTAGTAGGCGGTGGTGACACGGCCATGGAAGAGGCCACCTTCCTCACCCGTTTCGCCAGCCGTGTGCATCTGATTCACCGCCGCAATGAGTTTCGCGCCACAAAAATCATGCTCGATCGCGCCAAGAGCAATTCGAAAATCAATTTCGTCACCCCGGCGGTCGTCGAAGAGGTCAGCGATGTCGCGAAGAATTCCGTCGAGGCTTGCACTTCCGCAATCCCGGAGAGCGGCGCCAGGCCTCCACGCTGATGGTCGAGGGCGTATTTGTGGCCATTGGCCACGATCCCAATACCCAGCCCTTTCGCGGGCAACTCGAAACGGATGAAAATGGCTATCTGGTCACCCACAACGGCAGCCAGACCAAATTCCCGGGCGTGTTTGCCGCAGGTGATGTCCAGGACCATCATTATCGCCAAGCCGTTACTGCCGCCGGTTCCGGCTGCATGGCCGCCATGGATGCCGAAAAATTCCTGGAGTCTCAAGGCCACTAAGCGGCAGCCGTCCCCCGGCGCTGCGCATAACGCACAAATTTCCCGGCGCGTCCACCTACTCGGCGCGAATGCTGTGCTCCCATATTGGCTCTCCCCAGAACGATGCCACTCGATCGCCCCAGGTTCTCAACTCTGCGTTTTGTCGACCCCGGCTCTCGCCCGCTCTTACCACGTGTACCTCTAGCCCGGCGGTCTCTTTGATCTGTCTCGCACGCTGCCAGCGTCCCCATTACCCCGCAACCGACCGGCCCAAGCCTATTTTGGCGCTAGCTTGTACCGCTCTTCGTTTGATGATAAATTGTGGTTTAAGCTTTGCGTGTTATTCTGGCTGTATTCTTCATAAGATTTAGAAGCCTTCATCTCGAATTAAGGAGATCGTGATGGCCTACGTCATAGCTGAGCCTTGCATCGGAACCAAAGATACTGCTTGCGTCGATGTTTGTCCCGTCGATTGCATCCACCCTCGCAAGGACGAACCCAATTACGAGAGCGAGACCCAGCTTTATATAAGCCCGGTCGAGTGTATCGATTGCGGAGCTTGCGTGCCGGTTTGCCCCGTCACCGCCATTTTCGCTCTGGAAGACCTGCCGGAGAAGTGGGCAAAACTTCACTGCCATCAACGCCGATTGGTATACGAATAAGGCGTGACGCGCCCGTACTGACGATAAGCCAGTACTCACGACAACGGTGCTGACGACAACGGTACTGACCACAAAGTGCCCTGACGAAAAATTCGCTGAATCAAAGCAATAGCTTTTGCCGCGGCGGCGCCGTCCAGGTTCCGCCGCGTGTTTTTTCATAAGTTCCTGCAATCATGCCCGCGCGCACGAGGAACGTTGTGCGTGATCCGGAGACTTCTCCCCTTCCTTGCTCACGAACGCGAAAGGCATCTCTTGTTAAGAAGACCGGCATCCAAAACCTAGCGCCCGTACCTTGGCGAAGGATTCCCCCGCCCGCAGCCATCCCGCAAATCGGGACAAGGGCCGAATTTCAGCGAAATCCCTGGGCCCATGGAGGAACCTCTTTGTGTCGAGTCTTCGCATTCAGCGGACGCCAGGGCCAGCGTCGGGAATTGATCCGCGCCCTCATCAACCTCTCGATTCGACCCCC
This sequence comes from uncultured Acidobacteriota bacterium, assembly GCA_963828935.1. Lineage (GTDB taxonomy): Bacteria > Acidobacteriota > Terriglobia > Acidiferrales > UBA7541 > Palsa-189. Next base: position 567,497 of record CAWHGP010000003.1, read on the forward strand.
GTTCGCGGCCTCGAGCGTCCTGTAACGATCGCTTCCACAGCTATCGCTGTTCCCCCGAACCTGCTGTCGCGTGACTTGGTAAAGGAATACATTGGACGCGTCTTCCAGCTTTCGGGACGCCGGCTCGACGCCATTCTCGAGGTCATCGACAATTCGCAGATTGACCGCCGCTACTCGATTTTCCCCGTCGACTACCTCATAGAACCGCGTCCTCTGGCGCAGACCAGCCTTGAATATCGAGAGCATGCCATATCGATCGCGCGCGGCGTGGTGCAGGAAGCACTCGACCGCGCGGGCATGTCGCCCCAAGATGTGGATCTGTTCATCACCGTCTCCTGTACTGGCGTGATGATTCCCTCGGTCGACGCCTATTTGGCGCAGGAGATGGGTTTCCGTGCTAACGTGCGCCGCCTGCCCATCACCGAACTCGGATGCGCCGCCGGCGCCGCCGGCCTCACGCGTGCCTGGGAATACGTGCAGGCTTATCCCGAAGCCACAGTGCTGCTCGCGGCCGTGGAATTGCCTACTCTCACTTTTCAACGCAAGGATTTCTCGCAGGCCAATCTGATTTCCGCCGTGCTTTTCGGAGATGGCGCCGCCGCCGCCGTGATCACTGGCCGCGAGTCCCACGGCCCGGCGATCCTCGCGAGCGAAAGCTACCTGTTCCCTGATTCCATTGACGCCATGGGTTTCGATTTGCGCGACACCGGTTTCCACATCGTGCTCGCAAAAGAAGTTCCGCAACTGATTCGCGACCGCATCGGTGGTCTCGTCGACGGTTTTCTCGCGCAGCGCTCCCTCACCCGAAACGATATCGCGGCCTGGGTTCTGCATCCCGGCGGCCAAAAGTTGCTCGCGTATATGGAACAGGAGCTCGCGATTTGTCGCTGTAAGGTGCAACCATCCTGGGATGTGCTTCGCGATTACGGTAACTTATCAAGCGCGTCCGTGCTGTTTGTGCTGAACGCCTGGATGAACGCGTGGATGGCGGGAAAGAAACTGAAGACCGGGGATCGCGGCCTGCTGGCCGCATTCGGCCCCGGATTTAGCGCGGAGATGCTGCTGCTGCAATGGATCTGAGCACCATCGCATTCCTGGTAATCCTGGCGACAGTCGGGCTTACGCGACTCGCTGAACTGCAGATCTCGCGCCGCCACCAGCGCGAACTCGCTCGCCGCGGCATCCAAAAGCGACCCGATCCGCAATACCGCTGGATGGTGATTCTGCACGCGAGTGTTCTCGCAGGTGCGGCGGTCGAAGTCCTGCTTCTGCATCGTCCGTTTATCCCCGTGTTGGCCGCTTGCATGTCACTGCTTGTGATTCTGGCCATGAGCTTGCGCTGGTGGGTCATCCGCACGCTCGGCACGCATTGGAATGTCGAAGTGATGGCCTCGACGCCGCTCGGCGTCGTCGCCAACGGACCGTTTCGCTGGGTGCGCCATCCGAATTACCTCGGAGTTTTCGTGGAACTGATGGCTCTGCCGCTGATTCACACCGCTTGGATTACTGCGATTGTCGCCGGCGTCGGCAATGCCTGGGTTTTGCATAACCGGCTTCGTGTGGAAGAGCCCATGCTCCATGCCGACCCGGCCTACCGTATCGCCATGGCTTGGAAGCCGCGCTTTATCCCTAAGCTTTTCTGAGCGCGCTGTTCGATCAGGTTCGTTACTTCCTTACTTCCCTCGCTACGACGGTTCGCTGACCGGCTGCTCCGCCCGCCCATTCCGCCACCTGCCTACCCTATTCTTTTTTGGCGTGCTGGATCTGTGGTACCTGCGCCGGGCCTGGGTCGCACCCAGTAACCAGTGCCTCCACCCATGCGCAAGCGTTTTCGCGCAACCGTTCGAGCTCGATCCCGCGATGCGTGTTCGGAAAGCGCCTGAGCTTCTTTAAACCGGCTTCCATCAGCGACCGGGTGCCCTGCAGGTTGCCTCTCCCGTAGTGGTGAAACGCCGCCGCAACCTGAATGATCCCCTGTAAAAATGTTTTTTCGGGTTCCGGCGAAGCCAGCCAAATCTCTTCCCACGTTTCGTGCGCGTCAAAAAAATGCCCGCTGTTGAACTGTTCGAGCCCCTTGTGAAACCTCTTCGCGTGCTCGCCCGCGGACCCGGAAAGATCCCCGGAAGACGGCGCTCCGCCGCCACGCGCGTCTGCATCGCCCTGCACTCGTTCACCGCCCCGTCCGTCGCCCCGTCCGTCGCTTGACCGTGCCTTCATCGGTCCGCGCGTCTGCGTCGTTTCTAATTCAGACTGTTTCATAGGACCCCTGTCAACCGCAGCTCACGCAATAATCATATAGCCTCACACGATGAGCTCCCCTCGAATTAAAAAATCCCTGCGCGATCGAATCTTCGTGGCTCCTGCTCCCGAATATCCTTGAATATCCGCGAACTCGAATCTTACGCGTCATGCACACGAATCTTTGTGGATCGCGGTTTCACACCGCGATCCAAGCGCAAAGCTCCACACGCCCCCCCTGTGCCCGTTCCTTCGCTCCGCCCACCAACAATCGCAGCTGCAAGCGGCAACGCTTTACGTTGTAGTTACCCGTGCCGCATCTGTGGCATCTTAACAGAGCGCGGTGGTCGTCTCTCACGCGGCACATGCGGCAAACCGCGACAATCGTTCGTAGCCGGCAAATCGCAACATTCCAGTATGATGGATATTCACTTCACGGCGGAGTGGCTCATTGCCCAAATTCCATCTCGTTCTTCTGATCCATGGTCATCAGCCCGTCGGTAATTTCGATGGCGTGTTTGAACAAACCTACCAGCGCTCCTATCTCCCGTTCGTTGAGTGCGTCGCTCGCCATCCCGCCATTCGCCTCGGTTTGCACTACTCGGGCCCGCTCCTCGAATGGTTCGAGCAGCGCCATCCGGAATTCCTCGATCGCCTGCGTGAGCTCGCCGGCCTCGGCCAGGTCGAGCTGGTTGGCGGTGGTTTTTACGAACCGATTCTCGCTTCCATACCGCCCGAGGATCAGGCCGAACAAATCGCGCGCATGCGCGAATACCTCATCCGCAACTTTGGTTCTGCCCCGTCCGGAGCGTGGCTCGCCGAACGTGTATGGGAGCCTCAGCTTCCGTATGCATTGTCCACGGCGAATGTGCAGTACACCATCGTGGACGACGTGCATTTCGTCGCGGCAGGCTTTGCGTTGGATCAACTTCACGGCGCTTACGTGGCCGAGGATCGCGGCCGTACCGTGCGGGTGCTCCCGGCCTCAAATCGCTGCGCTACTTGCTGCCGTTTCGCTCTCCCGAAGAGGCGTTAGCATTTCTGCGCGAGTCCGCTGCCCGTTATCCCGGCGGAATGGCGGCCATGGGTGACGATTGCGAAAAATTTGGCGCCTGGCCCGGTACTTACCGACCACTGCTATCGCGACGGTTGGGTAGAGCAGTTTTTTGCCGCGCTGGAAGCGGCCTCCAGTTGGCTCGCCATCACGCCTCCCGGCGAATATGTAGCCACTCACGCGCCGCTCGGCCGCGCCGATCTCCCCACCGCATCCTATTCCGAAATGATGGAATGGGTGCTGCCCACCGAAGCGCGCAATGCTTACCATGCCATCAGCGAGCAATTCGAGGGCCGGCCCGAGGTGTTCGCGGTTTCTTCGCGGCGGCCACTGGCGCGGCTTTTTCAGCAAAATATTCCGAGTCGAACCTGCTCCACAAAAAAATGCTGCACGTTTCCGGACAGCTTCGCCGCCTTGAATCTCGCCGCTTTGGCCCGCGCAACGCGCGAAATTAGGCGCCGCGCGAACACATCTGCTGCGCGCACAGTGCAACGACGCCTACTGGCACGGCGTCTTCGGCGGCCTGTATGCTCCTCATCTTCGTACCGAGCCGTGGCGCGAACTGGTTCGCGCTGAGTCGCTGGCGGGCGAGATTGCCTCGGCGGACGGTGACGCCATCCAAATCGGAGCAGCTGGATTATGATGCCGACGGCGTGCAGGAGCTTTACGTGACTTCGCCACGGCTCGCGGCGTTGCTGCGGCCCGCCGATGGTGCCACGATCGCGTCGCTCGATCTCCGCACGAACGGCGTCACACTCATCAATTCCATGCAGAGACGCTTGGAGGCCTATCACAACCGTTTGCGCCAAGCGGCTGGCAGCGCCGACCCCGGCCGGGTCGCGTCCATTCACGACCAGGTGCGCGCAAAGGAAGAGGGCCTCGAGCGTTTCCTCCAGTACGACCGGTGGCCGCGAAACGCTTTTCGGCTTCTGCTGTTTAAAACTGGTAAGACCTTCGACGACTATCGGCTTCTGAAGCTGGACGAGCATGCGGCTCTTGCGGGCGGTGCCTTCAAGGTCCGCGAAACGCGGACGGGCTGCGTCAATTTAGCCTGCCAGGCTTCTCTCGCGGCCGCGGGTATTGGTAAAGATGCCCCAGGCCAGATTCTGTGCGTCAAGGAATTTAATTTTGCGCACGATAAACAGGGTTATCGCGTCGATTGCCAAATAGAAATTACGACCACCGCGGAGGCTGAGCACTCTGCAACCGTCGGCCTGGAGATCGTTCTCAATTTTCTCGCGCCCGATAACCCCGACCGGTATTTTGAACTGGGTAGCGGCAAGCATCCGCTGCGCTGGTCCGGCACCGCTGCAGTAGCGGATCTGCCGGCGGGCAAACTGAGGGTTGTGGATGAATGGCAAGACGTCGCTGCGACCCTCGCCGCTCCCGATGCGAGCCACTTCTGGATCGCGCCTGTCGAAACGGTTTCCGAATCGGAAGAGGGATTCGAGCGAGTCTATCAAGGTTCTCAAATTCTCGCGGTGTGGCCCGTCAAACTTGACCCGGGCGTTGTGTGGCGCGGAAATGTGAGCCTGCACATCGAAGCCGCGCGCCAAGCCGCGAGCGCAGCCCCTGCACCCTAGCATCCGGCCTCTGCAGCATCATTCTGAGGATCGGCATCTACAGTGTCAGTCTGCGGAGTGCATTCTGAGGAGCGCAGCGCGAAAAATCTCTATTTCTTCGACTCTTCCAACGCGAAACCTTCCCCCTGCGCTGCACCGGATGCAGCGATCTAGCAGCGGTTTCAACCAGCTTCGCCACAGCGACGCCGCCCGCCTCCACCGCTAGTCTTTCGCTAATCCTTCGCTAGTCTTCCGCTGGTCTTCCGCTAGCCTTTCCGCAATCACCAGCGTCTGCGCGAACGGCCATTCCACGTCCACCCATTGCGCTTCCTCGCGGAAACCGCTGCGGCGCGCCATCGCCACAACCTCCTCTGGCTGGTACTTGTAGGAGCTTTCGGTCCATATCGTTTCGTTTCCGGCGAAGGAAATCGCGCAATCGGCGCCAGGAATGGTGACGGTTTGATCGCGCAGTGACTGCAGATGCATTTCGACACGATGCGCAGTTTCATTGTAGCGGGCCAGGTGACGAAAATTACCAAGGTCAAAGTCCGCGCCCAGTTCACGGTTCATGCGCGCCAGCAGATTCAGATTGAATGCCGCGGTCACTCCCAGCGGATCGTCGTAAGCCAGTTGCAACATCGCTGCCGGCTTCACCAGGTCCGCGCTGAGCAGCAGCGCATCGCCGGCGCGGAGAATGCTCCGCACGTTGCGTCAAGAACTGCTCGGCGGGCTCGCGGTCGAAATTCCCGATGGTGCTGCCCAGAAACAGAACGAGCAGACGTTCGTCCGGCTCGGCGCCTCGCGGCCACCGCTTGCAAACCTTCCAAATAAGGCCGCTCCAGACCACAGACGGTTACTCCGTCCATGTCGGCGAATTCTTTCGCGCATTGCGCGAGCGCGGTCGGCGAAATCTCGATGGGGCAATAAACGGTCGGTTGCCGCAGCCGCAGCGCTTCAAGAATCCAGCGCGTCTTTTTGCCGCTTCCGCTGCCCAGTTCCGCGACAATCAGCTGCCCCGGCGATAACCGTTGCACCACATCTTCCGCATGCTTCCGCAGCAAGCGTTCATCGGCGCGCGACAGCCCATATTCGGGCAGCACCGTGATCACCTCGAAAAGCGCCGAGCCCACCTCATCGTACAGATATTTGGACGGCAGCTCCTTCTGGCCGAGCCGCGCTCAGCCCGGATCGCACTTCCGCTCCAAAATCCGCGAGCGAATACTGGGCGAGCGTTTCGGTGAGCATGGCAACTCCTTCTCGGTGTCGCTGATCGTGATTAGGATTCAGTGCTTAATGCTCAACGCAGCGGAAGCTCGCGTAGACGAATGGATAATGTGGCTGGAACCAGTTGCGAAACGATCGGCGCAGCATGCAGGCGGCCGTGCTCGCCGATCCGCCCTTCATTACGTAATGTTTGTCCGTCAAAGAAATTGGCGGAGTACCCGGGATAAAAGGGAAACGGCTCGAATCCCTCGAATGGCGCAAAGCGGTGTCCTCGTCCACTCCCACCCGTTTCCCACCAAATCGTGAGACCCCAAAGGCGCTCGCCCCACCGGGAATGCTCCCGCGGGCGTTGGGTCCCAGCGCGCAAAGTCGAAATTGCCGCGACACGCGTCCGGTACTTCGTCACCCCACGGGAAATCACGCTCTTGGCCACTTGGCGTCCCCATGCGCCGCGCGATGCCATTCCGCTTCGCTCGGAAGTTCTTTTCCGGCCCAGCGCGCATAGGCCGCGGCTTCCGCATGGCTTACGTAAACAGGCCAGTCCAGCGGCAGCGGCAGTTCTTCAAACATGGTGCGGTATTTCCAATTGTTTCCGCCAGCGCTCTCCGGCTTGAATCCAGAAACCGGGGTGCGTGGTGCCGCTCGATGCAGCCACTCCCAATCGGCATCGCTCCACAGACGAGCGCTCCTGGTAGCCGCCCTCATTCAAGAAACGCAGAAATTCTCGATTGGTCACATTGTGCGCGTCGATCCGGAACGCCGGCACGCTCCACGCGATGCGCCTCGAATTCGTTGTCCCACCCGAAGAGTTCGCTGTCGGCGCTGACTTGCGAAGCTTCCGTTATCCCGGCCACGACGGCCAAGGCCCAACGTCGCCATACCCGCTGGGATTTCCACCATGTGCGCTTTGGCCGGTCGGCGCCGCCGGCGCCAGCACGTCCCGCTGCGGAAATTTGCGGTCGATGGGCAATTGGTGCAGCATGTAGCTCAGTGTCTCGGCATGCATCAGACGATGCTCGATGGCCACGTGCAGCATTGCGCAATCTCGCGGCGGCGCGCATCCGACTCGCTCGACTCGCCCGACTCGCTCGACTCGCCCGCCTGGCCCATCCGCCCCGGGACTCGCCGGCTTCGCCCCACTGCGTCCAGTCGCCTGTCGAGCCGCTTATCCAGCATCTCGCGCAGCCGCTCGTTGTAGCGCATGATCTCCGCCAGCGCGGCCAGTCTTTGGTTGGTCGGTGGGCAGCCCGCCATCCACCGGATCGATGCCAAAGGAAAAAAGCTGATCGCATGTCCGGGGCAAACGGCTGCAGATCAAAATGGCCGTCGGCCCATCAGGTTCCAGTCAAATGCTTCCAGATGGCCCGAGGTAAAAAATGATCCGGTGCCGCTCCGGAATAGGCCGGTCGTAATAGGCCTCCGGCCGCACGATTGCAAACAACGCGTCCGTTTAGCGCGCGCGCCTCCGCCAGCCGTCTGCAGCAAAGATCCCCGCGTCAATGGTCGCCAGTTGCTAGCCATCACACCAAGCCCTCGGGTATTCGATGCCGCGTGCAGCGAAACGGAGCGCACAATAGCGCCGTTGCCTGGCTGAGCCCCCTCAGGCCTGATGAAACAGACCGCATCGGCCTCGGCATTCTCCGCTTTAATCTGCTTTAAGTTAACGGTTAGCCGAAATCCATCGCGGCGCCCGGTGCGTTTTCGCATACCCGATACATCAGCCGCCGGGGTCCGCATTTGACGCCACATGCTGCAAGGCCCTCGAAATCACCGGCCCGATGCCGCTCAATCCGCGCGACTTCGCCATCGAAATGCGCGACGTCGGCTATCGCCTGCCCAACGGCCGCCCGCTTGCTCAGCGACTCAACCTGCCATCCCCCGCGGCGAAACGCTGGTCCTGCTGGGCCGCAGCGGTTCCGGCAAAACCACTTCGCTCAAGCTCATAAACCGTCTGCTCGAGCCGACCGCCGGCGCAAATCTTCATCGAGGGCCGCAATCAGTCGCAGTGGGACCCCATCCGCCTGCGCCGCAGCATCGGTTACGTCATTCAGGACGTCGGCCTGTTCCCGCACTGGACCGTCGAGCGCAACGTCGCGCTGGTGCCGCGCCTCGAAGGCTGGCCCGAGCGCGCATCCGCGACCGCGTCCGCGAGATGCTCCTGCTCGTCGGCCTCGACGCCGGCGAATTCGCCGGCCGCCACGCCCGCGAGCTTTCCGGCGGCCAGCGCCAGCGCGTCGGCGTCGCGCGCGCCCTCGCCGGCGATCCCGCCCATCCTGCTGATGGACGAGCCGTTTGGCGCGCTCGATCCGATCACGCGCGCCGAACTGCAGCGCGAATTTCGCTCGCTGGCCGCGCGCCTGGGAAAGACCATCGCATTCGTCACCCACGATCTGCGCGAAGCCCTGCTGCTCGGCAAGCGCATCGCGCTGCTGGCCGCCGGCAAACTGGTGGGCGTTTACCCGCACGAGAGTTTCTGCGCGCGCCCGAGCCCGAAGCCCGCGCGTTTGTCGAGTCGCTCGATCCAGCTCCGGATGTTTCGAGTCCCCTGTCTCCGGCCGTGTCGCGAGCTTTGTCATCGGACAAATCGCCCACGGCGTCGCCCGGCGCATCGCCCACTGCATCACTTGACGCCCCGCAACCCACCCCACCCGCGCCACCTGAGCGCGGAGGTGCCTCATGAGCGTCTGGCATTTCATGTCGATCATCGCGCGGAAATTCTTGGCGCGCACCCTCGAACATCTCTGGCTCGTGGCCGCGGCCATGGGCGATTGCCTCGCTCATCGGCCTTCCCCTCGGCGTCGCCCTGGTACGGCCGCAGCACGCTGCGCCGCTGGGTTCTGGGCGCGGCCAACGTCGTTCAAACCATTCCCAGCCTCGCGCTGTTTGGCTTCCTGATTCCCGTGCCGTTTCTGGGCGGCATTGGCGCCAGCACCGCCATCGTCGCGCTTGATGCTTCTACGCGCTGCTGCCCATTTTGCGCAACACCTACACCGGCATCGCCGGCGTGGACCCCGCCGTACTCGAAGCCGCGCGCGCCATGGGCATGACGCCGCGCCAGATGCTTTGGCAGGTCGAGTTGCCGCTCTCGATGGGCGTGATCCTCGCCGGCGTGCGCGTGGCCACCGTGCCGTCTGCATCGGCGTCGCCACCATCGCCGCCGCCATCGGCGCCGGCGGCCTCGGCGTCTTCATCTTCCGCGGCGTGGCCATGGTCAATAATTCGGTGATTCTCGCCGGCGCCATCCCCGCCGCGCTGCTGGCCATCGCCGCCGACTTCCTGCTCGGCGCACTGGAACGCAAGCTCACGCCGCAATCGTGAAAACCTTTATGCCCACCGCCTCCGGAGCGCACTTGCCAGCAACCTCACCCACCCGCATCTCCGCTAATGGCACCGGTACCGGCGCTGGTACCGGCGATGCTCGCCGCGCACCGCGGACGCCCCGCCTCCACCTCGTCGATCCCGGCGCTGCCGCATGCGCTACCTCATGCACTGACCGCAGCCTCGCCGCTGGCGATTTCACCCGCCGCGATGCTCTCCGCCTGGCCGCCGGAGGCGCGCTGGCGCTCGCCGGTTGCCGCCGCCGCGCCAGAACCAGCATCGTCGTCGGCTCGAAAAATTTCACCGAGCAGATCATCCTCGGCGAATTGCTGGCGCAGCAGATCGAAGCGCACACCGCGGCGCGCTGGACCGCCGCTTCGACCTCGGCGGCACGCTCATCTGCCATCAGGCACTGCTCGCCGGCCAGATGGACCTCTACCCCGAGTACACCGGGACGGCGCTCACCGCCATCCTCAATGAGCCGCCTCGAACGATCCCGCCGCTGTGTACCAGCGCGTCCGCGACGCTTACCGCGACCGGTTCGGTTTGGAGGTCGGTCCGCCGCTCGGCTTCAACAACACCTTCGCGATCGTGGTCCGCGGCGACGACGCCGCGCGCCTGCACCTGCGCGCCATTTCCGACATCGTGCCCATCGCGCCGCAATGGCGCGCCGGTTTCGGCTACGAATTCATGGAGCGCCCCGACGGCTATCGCGGCTTGGCCAAGGCCTACGGCCTCGCATTCGCCTCCGACCCGCGCATCATGGATCTGGGCCTGCTCTATCGCGCGCTGAAGGAAAAGCAGGTGGACGTCGTCGCTGGAAATTCCACCGACGGTCTCATCGCTCGCGCTCGGCATGGTCGGCGCTCGACGACGACCGCCACTTCTTCCCGCCCTACCAGGCCGTGACCATCGTGCGCCGCGCCGCCTATCGAGCAGCATCCGGAGTTGCGCGCCAGTCCTGGCCGCTCTCGGCGGAAAAATCTCCGAGGACGATATGCGCCACATGAATTACGCCGTCGATGGCGATCAGCGCGATCCCGCAGCCATCGCGCGCGACTTCCGCCGCTCCCACGCCTTATAGCTTCGCACCCCCCGGTCGCCCCCAATCCCCTCCCGATAGCCTGTCATCGGGACTCGCACCGCGACTCTCCATCACGCTGTCAGGACCCGCCTTCGAGACCCGCCAGCGGGGATCCGCGATTCGCGATCTACCATCTACCACTGATTGGAGAATCTGCCCTGTTCGGGTAGTCTGCAATTTATTTCCAGGAGGCCCGTTGCATTCCACCGAACCCATTCTTTTGCGATTAGGATATGAAATCCATTTCCACGTGCCCGCTCCCGCGACCATGGTGACTTTGCTCCACGTGCATCCTTCCCGGGTGGCCGATCTGCGTGAGCCGGACGAATTGCACGTTGAGCCCGCCGCCCCTGTCGAGAGCTACATCGATAGCTTTGGCAACCGCTGCGGGCGTTCCTGGCCCCCAGCGGCGTGCTCCGTTTGAGCAATTCGATTCTGGTTCTATGATTCTGGCTTGCCGGACGCTGTGAGCCCCGATGCGCGCGAGGTTCCTCCTCACGAATTGCCCCACGAGGCTCTGCGCTACCTGTACAACAGCCGCTACTGCGAGGTCGACCGGTTCGCCATGATTGCCGTGGAGCTGTTTGGCGCCCTGCGCCCCGGATGGTCGCGCGTGCAGGCCATTTGCGACTGGGTACACAGCAAAGTCACCTTCGGTTATCAGTATGCCCGTCCCACCAAATCCGCTTTGGACGTATACACCGAACGCCTTGGAGTCTGTCGCGATTTCCAGCATCTGGCGATCACCATGTGCCGCGCGCTGAATATTCCGGCGCGTTACGCCACCGGATACCTGGGTGATATTCGCATTCCGCCTGTCCCATCTCCGATGGATTTCAGCGCGTGGTTTGAGGTTTACCTCGAAGATCGCTGGTGGACGTTTGATGCGCGCCACAACACCCCGCGCATCGGGCGCGTGTTAATGGCCACCGGCCGTGACGCCTCCGATGTGGCCATTACCACATCTTTTGGCATGACGTACCTTACGCAGTTCACCGTCATCAGCGAGGAAGTTCCGCTGGAACAGGCGCAGAACGCGTAACGCCTAACGCTTGGTGACCCCTAGTTGCTGGTGGTTCCCTGTGTTTACTGTATGGGTAACCGGCCGTGAGCGGCAGCCCCGGTAAAACATCGGGACTCACTCGCAAGTTCGCGTTCAGGCGATCTGCAGAATCTCGCGCGTACCGGTGACCCACAAGTCCGTATAGCCCTTCATCTTCTCGCGGAACGCCGTATTGGTGGCGTAGTCCGCCATCATGGCTTCAAAGCCGCTGAGGCTGTCAGCCTCGTATTCCAGGATCACGCGATTGAAGTCGCCCGTGAGGTCGGTCAGGATGCGGTGCTTGCTGAGTTTCGAGGCGGCTGCGGCTTCCTTTAGCTGAGCGGCAAGTTTGCTGGCATGGCCCGGCTTGGCGATGAAGCAGTTGCGCACGACGATCATGAGTACCCTCCCGTTCGGGTTCTAGAACTCGTTTGGATTTCGCAAACCGCAGGAGCGGCTCGAGCGCGAGCATGATAGCACCACCGATGAGCAAATGAAGTTAAGCAACTGAAGTCCATCGGCTAAGTTCATATCTTTCGGCGGCCGCTAACCGGAGTCGCCCACTCTGCGCGATCCCGCGCCGCGCACCGCCGTCACCCTAACCCGCCACCTAAATGCGCCGTCTACACCCCACTTAAACCTGCCCTAAAGGATCGACTCAATGCGCCGGTCCGGTATAAACCACATCATGGCAATCAAAACGTACAGCGCAATCGAAATCGATGGCCGCACGAAGGCCAGCGGAACCGCCGCCACATAGGTCATCAGCGAAATCATGCCTTTCACATCGCTCCCCACCGCCTGCGCCAGTTTTGACTCAGGGCCGTTGCAGGCGATGATCGATCGTGCCAGCAGCACTGTACGCGATCGCCGCCAGCGCCAGCACCACGCCATAACTCGCGGTGGGCAGCGGCGCAAAATGCGTTTCGTCCATCCAGCGGATCACGAACGGCACCAGCGACAGCCAGAACAGCAAGAACAGATTCGCCCACAGCACCCATCCATTGATTCGCTCGGTCACATGCAGCATGTGGTGATGGTTGTTCCAGAAAATGGCCACGTTGACAAAGCTGAGCGCATAGGCGAGAAATACGGGGACGCCGGCCTCTGAGCGCGCCAAAATCCGAGCCGGCTGGCACCTTCATGTCCAGCACCATGATGGTGATGATGATCGCGACCACTCCATCGGTGAACGCCTCGAGCCTTTGCCTGCCCATCGCTCTCCTTTTTGCTCGCCTGTCCCGCCGCCGCCGCCCCGCCGCCAGAGCCCCCGCTCATTCTGAACGTCGCGAACAATCTCTCCGTCGCTCTACCCGGCGCCCTACCCGTCGCATCGCCCGTGGTAAAGCCCGTGCTAAAGCCCGTCCTAAAGTAACTCGACGCCGTTTGAAACCAGCGATCTGATTCGTCGGCATGATCGCCGTCTATTGTAGCGTCCACGCGCCGTCCGCACGTTGCCGGGCGCCCCTCTCAGCACCGCCGCCCGTCGCGCGCACGCTCGCGGCCTCGCCCCTCAGCACCGTCGCGCGTCGCCCGTGCAGAACATCTTCTGCTCCGCTCTTCACTAGGATAGAGTGTGGATCGAACGCGTATAATCGGATCGGCAGAAGCGGCCCGTGCGCGGGCCTCGGCGTTCAGGCATCAGGGATCTACAGGAAATTCAAATCGAAAACCCAAACAGAAGCCCAAAGAGAAATCAACAAGAGAGCTCCACAAGAGAACTCCATGACAGATAAATTGCCGTCCCTGGTAATCGTCGGGCGGCCTAACGTCGGCAAGTCCACGCTCTTCAACCGCCTGACCGGCACGCGCCGCTCCATAGTCACCGACGAACCCGGCATTACCCGCGATCGCATTTATGGGCGCGCCGTATGGAACGGGCGCCCCTTCGAGGTCGTCGACACCGGTGGAATGGTGCCCGAGGACAAAGCCGCCATGCCGCGCGAAATTCTCCGCCAGGCGGAGGTGGCCATCGACGGGGCCACCGGCCTCGTGCTCGTGGTGGACGCGCGCGCCGGCGTAAATCCGCTCGACGCCGACCTCGCGCGTCGTTTGCGCCGCGCCGGCAAACCGCTGGTCATTGCCGCCAACAAGGTGGACACAGCCTTCAACGAAGCGATGGCTGCGCCTTTCTACGAACTCGCCACCGAGGTTTATCCCGTCTCCGCCGAACACGGCACGGGAATCGACGATTTCCTGGATGCGGTCACACGCGATTTCCCGGTCTCCTCGGGATTATCCGCCGAATCGGGGCAAGCGGTGCGCCCTCCCAGCGCCGACATCCAGATCGCCATCATTGGCCGCCCGAACGTCGGCAAATCCACCCTCCTGAATAGCCTTGTAGGCGCCGAGCGTTCCATCGTTTCCGCACAGCCCGGCACCACACGCGATGCCGTGGATACGCAACTGGTTCGCGATGGCACCACGTATCGGTTCATCGATACGGCGGGCATTCGCCGCAAAGGCAAGACCACTGCCTTCGCGGAAAAGCTAAGCGTCGTGATGGCGCGCAAACATCTCGAGCGTGCGGACGTCGCTCTGGTCGTCACCGATGCCAGCACCGGCATTTCCGCGGGCGATGCCACCATCGCCGGATACGCTCACCAGTCGGGCCGCTCCGTAATCGTGGTGATGAATAAGTGGGATCTCGCCCTCGCCGAGGCCCGCCGCGCGGTCGAAAAGAACCGCGCCTCCGCGGGGGATGTGCACGCTACTGCCGTCACGCCTGTCCCTGCGGCTGTACCCGCGCGCCGCGCAAGAGGCCAGCGCGATCCCGCCAGGCGCGATGCCGCGAAAGATGACGCGGGCAAGCGCGTGAGCGCCGATCCAGCCAAGCTCGCCACCGAATACGAAGCTCTCGTTCGCGAACGGCTGAAGTTTCTCACCTATGCGCCCATCGTTTTCGTGTCCGCGCTTACGGGCGAGCGCGTCGACAAGCTCTACGCCTTGATTAACCGCGTCGCCGACGTTCGCCGCCGCCGCATCTCCACGGGCGAGCTGAACCGCTGGCTGTCAAGCGTCGACCTCACGCGTGGCACCTCGCCCACTGCACATCGCGTGAAGATTTACTACATCACGCAGGCTTCGAGCGCTCCGCCGACTTTCATCCTGTTTACCAACCAGCGCGAAAAGCTGCACTTCAGCTACGAGCGCTTCCTCGAGAACCGCCTACGCGAGGAATTCGATTTCACCGGATCGCCGATCCGCTTCATCCAGCGCGTGCGTGAAAAGGGGCGCGACACCCGCGAGCGCGCCATCAAGATGAAAGAGCGGCCCCGCGCACCTAAGGACGACAGGAAACGAAACCGCCGCCGGCGACGTGAACGTTGACACCCTTCGAAATGAGGTTAGGATAGAACGAAATGCCGGAGAATGCCCCATACGAAAACGCGCCCGGCGCAGACCGCCGTCCTGAATCGAGCCCCGCCAGAAGCCTTTTCCGCATCGGCGAGGTCGGCCGCCTCACCGGCACCAAACCCTTTGTCTTGCGCTACTGGGAGACGGAATTCCCTACGCTGCAGCCGGTAAAAAGCCCCAAGGGACATCGCCTGTATCGCCGCGAAGACGTGGAAACCGTTCGCCAGATCAAGCGCCTCCTCTACGATGAAGGCTTCACGATCGCTGGAGCGCGGCGCCACCTCGCTGAAACGACCGGGCGCACGGATGCTGCAGATGAATCGCTGCGTAAACCGCCCGCCGCTGTGCTGGCCCCCATTGCGGACCGCTCGCCGGGCCTGTTTCCCGAGGATGATGTTCTCGGGAAAAAAGATCGCGACGACGACGCTGGGGAACACCTTCGCGGGCACGCCGTTCGTGAAGCTGACCTTCGCAAAGCTGGCGTTCCCGAAGCGGATGGTGGCCGCGAGACGGTTGTTCGCAGCCTGAACCATAACATCCGCGAGAACGACATTCGTCAAAACAGCATTAATGATAATCGTGGCTCTCTTGAAAACCGCCCGGATCCCTACGCCGCCAATCGCGACACCCGGAATGTTCCCGATGTCCGGAAAATTCCAGATGGTTTGGACGAGTGGGACGCCGCCCACGCTGATCCCGCCGCCGATGACCGCTCGCGTGCAACCCCCGCTCACCAGCCGAAACGCGCGCAGCAATTATCCGGAGGACGACTCCGCGCCGATTCGGCCTCGCAGGCGCAGATCGATCGCCAGGCGTTGCTCGACCTGCGCGACGCACTTCGCTCGTTGTTGACGCTTCTCGAAAGCGAGTGATACGCTTGCCCTTGCCGCAGCACCCCGGAGCGAGCGTTTTCTGCGGCGGCATCAAATGGTTCCAGTCGGGACGTAGCGCAGCCTGGTAGCGCGCACCCTTGGGGTGGGTGAGGCCGCAGGTTCAAATCCTGTCGTCCCGACCATCTAAGCCCTCACGCCGTCATCGTCCTCCACATACTCCGCGATCTCTAGACAAGCGGAACACAAGCCCATCGACATCGTGGTCGTGCGCTGCAAGGAACCGAATATACGCCGATATAAAGCACCGTCGTGGAACAGTGCGCTTTGCACCGATTACATTTCTCCTACCGTCGCTTCAGAAAACCCGATTCGTGTCCGTTTCCTTCGTCCGGCACGAAAAACGTGGCTCTCCCGCAAACTTCAACACGCCTCGATGCCGCTTAGGAGCCGCTTGGGGCGCCACCCGCGCCGCCACCCGGCATCCCAGCCGATTGGCTCGCCATTTGCTCCTTCATCCTCTTCTGCATTTCCTGAGGCGTAGGTTCGGCCACATGCGTGGCCACCATCCATATGTAGCCGTTGGGATCGACAACGGTTCCGCAGCGATCGCCCCAAAACATGTCCATTACGGGTCCTTTAAGCGTGGCCCCGGCCTTTACGGCCTTGGCAACCATCTTGTCCGAATCCTCCGTCAGGAGGTACAAACTCGTTGGCGATGCGCCGATTGTTTTCGCACTGCGAGAACTCATCTGCGGCATTTCCGGCCCCAACATTAATGTCGTGCCTCGGAGCGTCAGCTCGGCGTGTATCGCTTTGCGGTCTGGGCCATTCATAATCGACCGTTTGGCAAAGCCGAATGCCTTTTGATAAAAGCCTGCTGCCGCCTTCACGTCGGTTACCGTCAGCATGACCGTTACTGGACCATATACTTTCTTATTGAGTGGATCGACTTTTTTGGGCATAACGCTCCTTCGGTGAAACGAGTATCCGCTTTGAATTTCTGCGGAAGGTGTTCGTGACGCGCCGTTCTATTGCCTATGATTCCCGACCCAAGCCCGATATGTCGCTTCACGGAGCATGATTAGGGAGCCAACTCGCAGTTTCCGAAAAATGCCGTCTACAAAGGGAATGCCGCCGCCAGCGATTCCATAGCGTGGAATTCACGGCATGGAATCCACTGGCCTAGAACTGACGGCCAAGGCTCGCTTCCACCGTTACCGCAAAAAACGCGTGCCCAAACTCTGTCGGATGCTCTACATCCCAGAAGAGCGTGTGGTCGGGATCGCTGCACACCACGAGCGTCGCGCTTAAGCAGGGATCGGTAATATCGGTGAAGCCAAAATGTGTTGAATCGGCCGCAACATCGTGGAAGAGGCTGAACACGTCCAGCCGATGGATGCGTATTCCTTCAATCAGCTCCTCAAATTCGAGTAACACATCGAGTGCCTTGTTCGTTGCTACGCTGGCCGCAGATGCAAACTTTGCGTTCACCTTCGCCGCTGGCAGCTGCCCCACATCCAAAATATCCGGAATAAGAAAATGCACGGCCCCTGCGCGTCGCAGCAACAGCTCGCTTCCCGAAATGCCTAACGCGATTTGGTATCCGAGACCTTCGGGCGACGCACTGGGTGCCCCCAGCGCTCCCAGAATGTCATTCCCTCCGCCTTCGATGACGTACAGCGCCTTGGGGTCTGCGTGACCGCCATGCTGACTGAGGTATAGCTCCACCTGCTGGGGCACACTGGGGATCGTGCCCAGCGCAGTTACCTGCGCACTCGTCACGTAAGCTCCACCCACCGCGTAGTCGGTCCCGCCGTCCAGTGACGGTGTCATCGGCAGGCCCCACGCGCTGGCTACGTGCTCAATCCAAATAGGCCCGTTCGAAAATCGGCCCTCGAAGTAAGGCGGAGAGAGAGGAATCTGGCCGCCGGTCGCCGTGTGGATATTTCCTACGTCGCAGTAGCTGTCGCCGAAAACATAAATTGCGTCGTAGGGCGGTGTTGCTGCTCGCGCCGCGATCGATGCGAAGCCGAGACAACAAAATGCCATAAGTGCCCATAGAGTTCGCCGCACCAACATTCTCATTCTCCTTTTTTCCTTTTTTCCTTCTTACCTTGACCGGTTGTTTCCTTGACGGGCATTTCCCCGGTTGGCCCTGCATCCTACGCTTCTTCCGCGCTTGCGACAACGAATTTGCCACCCGAGCAACGAATGGCCGCAGTTTTAAGCCATCGCTTTTAGCCATCACCCCTTTTAGCCGTCACCTTTTCAGCCATCTTGATGAATAGCTATCGCTACCGCTGGCAGCGTTCGCTCATTTGCCGCGTCGGCGCTGATGGTTCCTTCAGCTGCCTTCGCCGGTAAGAGTGCTAGTGCGCTTGCGGAAACGTGTAATCGGACCAGATCTCTATTAACTTGGGGGGCCTCTGGTTCTGCTGTTAAAGTGGATGTGAGGGGTGGAGCATTCCCGCTTAGAGACAGTTACGGCTGTCCGGCAATTGGAAACGGAGACTTCGCCGTCCCGAGGATGCTCTGACGATGCTCCGCATTTCTCAACATTTCTAGACGCTGACGAATCCGGTTCATGTCTGCGGATATCCCGTATCCTCGAAAGACGAGTCCTGACCTGCCACCGCAACCCAGCGCCTCATGGAGCGCCTGACGAGCGCCCGGTGGACGCTTGACGGAGCGCCTGACGGAGCGTTGAGGGAGCCCTTGATGGACCGCTTGACGGCCGGCCGTCTGCCTGGTGCCCTGGAGTGGCCTATTCTTTAATCTCCGCGCGCGACGCGCGTGCGGGAGGAGTTGCGCGGCCGAATTATGGAACCGATTGACGGAGCCAATGACGGAACGAATGGGGGAAGACCCGGAAAGTGACCAACCCGGAAAGCAACCAACCCGGAAAGTAGCCAACAACGATGAACCCGGATTCCAACCGAGCCGCGCCCCACATCCTGATCACCAATGACGATGGCATCTATGCCGAGGGTTTGCGCGCTCTCGTGACCGCCTTCGAGGGATTGGGTATTGTCAGTGTGGTCGCACCCATCAGCGAACGCAGTGCCGCGGCACAATCGCTCACGCTCAGGCAGCCCATTTTTTGCGAGCAGGTGGCCGAGCGCGAATGGGCCATCGAGGGAACGCCCACCGACGCCATGATCGTGGCGCTGCACCGTTTGCTGGAAAATCCCCCCGGCCTGGTCGTGTCGGGGATTAATCGCGGCGGCAATCTTGGTGAAAACGTTTTTTACTCCGGCACCGTGGGCGCGGCCATGGAAGCGACCATCAATCATATTCCCGCTATTGCCATGTCCCTGGTGCATCGCGGCACCGGTTTCGCCTATGAAGCGGCGGCGCAATTTGCGCGCCAGCTCGGCGAGCTCGTGCTGCAAAACGGCTTGCCGCCGGGGGTTTTGCTCAACGTTAATGTGCCTCTTGCCTGGAAAGGCGGCGTGCGCTTTACGCGCCAGTCCAAGAAGGTCACGCGCAATGTGTTGCAGGAGGGTACCGACCCGCGCGGCCGCACCTACTACTGGCTGAACGAGCAGCAAATCACCGATGGTTTGGACCCTACCAGCGATTACGCCGCAATTTACGATGGTCAGATTTCGATTACGCCGCTCGAACTCGACCGCACGCACGAACTTTCGCTCAATCATCTGTCCGCATGGGCCGCGCTGCTCGAGCGCCGCGTCACCCGCTAGATCGTCCACTAAATTGCCCGTTACGTTGGGCCGGTAAAATAGCGCGCGCTCAATCGGCCCCGCTCATAGCGCCCGACTTATCGCGCCGCCCCTTGATCCGAAGACTATGCACTTCACACAAAACGCGACATAAGATGCGGATTAAGTGTGAATCGTACCCAGCAGAAAAACACTGGTGATAGGTCGGTTGAGCGCCATGGCGGAATCAGAGGCGTGGAGTTAGGGATTTTCCTGATTGCATAACCATCGTAGGAATCCCCTCATCTCTGGCAGCTCGGGTCTGGTTTGGGATTGTTGGATAGTAGCGAGTGGCTTGGTTCTAGTTCTCCTTCGCATGAGGCGCAAGGATGGTGGGCTACGAACCTGACAGACGTAAGCCCCGGCTTTCACGCTCCCCGCCTGGTCTAACTTTTTGTCCGCGCAGGTTCCCGAACGCGCAGCATCAGTATCGCTACGCCCGCCAGCAAGGTGCACGCCAGCAGGAAGCCGAGGCCCGGCGCAAATGAATTCGTCGCCGTCCGCAGATACCCGATCACGAATGGCCCCGCAAATCCTCCTAGATTACCCACCGAATTGATGAAGCCAATCGATGCCGCGGCCGCCGACGCCGTCAGCAGTTCGGTTGGCAGCGCCCAAAAGCTCGGCATGAAGGCGGTTGTGCACGCTCCCGCCACCACCATCGCCGCAAAGCCCACCCACAGGTTTGAGCGTACCAGCAGCGTCAGGCCCAGCGCCGCACCGCCCAGAAATAGCGGGAATGCTGTGTGCCAGCGCCGCTCCCCTGTGCGGTCCGAATGCCAGCCGTTCAGCAGCATGGCGCCAAATCCCGCGATGTAGGGCAGCGACGACAGCAATGTCACCGCTCCGTTGGGCAGCCCCGACGCTCGCTTAACAATCGTCGGAAACCAGATCACGAATCCGTAGATCCCGATGATCGCCAGGAAATATACCAGCGTCAGCAGCAGGACCTCTGGCCGCCGCAATGCTTGCCACACGCTCCAGCGCGCCGTTTTTGCCTTGGCTTCTTTCTCTCGCCGCAACTCTTCTGTCAGCCATTCGCGCTCGTTCGCGGGCAGCCATTTGGCTTCCGCCGGCCAGTCGGTCAATAGCCACAAGGTCAGCAAGCCGAACAACACGGCGGGTATTCCCTCGACCACAAACAGCCATCGCCATCCGGGCAGTCCCAGCCAGTGCTCGCTTAGGATCCATCCCGCCAGCGGCGCGCCGATGATGCTCGACATCGGAATCGCCGCCATGAACATGGCGCCCGCCTTGGCGCGATCCTCGTATCGAAACCAGTGCGTCAGGTATACCAGCAGCCCCGGAAAGAAACCTGCCTCGGCTACGCCCAGCAAAAAACGCGCCAGGTAAAACTGCCGCGGCGTGTGTACCGCCGACACCAGGATGGTCACGAAGCCCCAGGTAATCAGAATGCGCGCGATCCAGCGTCGCGCACTCCACCGCTCGACGATCAGCGCGCCCGGGATTTCGAAAATAAAATACCCGATGGAAAAAATTCCCGCTCCTAGGCCGAAGACGCGGTCGCTGAACGCTAGATCGCGGGCCATCTCGAGGCCGGCATAGCCCACGTTGACGCGATCGAGAAATGCGATGATGTACAGCACGAATAGAAATGGCAGCAGCCGCCAGGCCACGCGCCGCCGCGTACCCGAGGCCACATCCAGCGATTGCACTGCCATGCTCATCAAGCGTTAACCCGCGCTAACCCGCAAGATTTCCTTAGCCGGCAACGTCCGCTAATCCACCCGTTACCCACCCCCGCTAAGCCACCCCCGCCAATCCACCCCGCTAATCCACCCCGCTAATCTAACGAAGTGTCACAGCGTTGTAGCACGATTACCGCTCGCTGCGCCCCGCTTTTGCGCCCGGTGTTGCCGATAATCCCCGCCCCGTCCCGCCGCGTCTCGCGCGTATGTTTACGTATTAGTAAATACTTATGTTGACCAGTGTGGTATCATCGTTTATGATGATCTTCCGGCGGCGCGATGCCACACCAGCCAGCGTGCGTGGCTCTATCGGCGTGCCGGGGGAACCTGCTAAACCACCTGAATTCACATCCTTACGAACTGTTGCTCCGCAAGCCACAAAGAATCATATCGTTACAAAATATAGGGGGGGTGGGGGGCCCACCCGAAACTTCGGGCGCCCGCCAAACACGGTACTTCCGCCCCATTTCCCCGGTGCTATAATCCGCCCACTATGAGCACTCACGCCTCCCTCAAAGTGAATGGCCAAACCCACGTCGTGGACGTGGACCCCGACTGCCCGTTGCTCTATGTCTTGCGCGATAACCTGGCGCTTAATAATCCCCGCTTCGGCTGCGGACTCGGCCAGTGCGGCGCCTGCACCGTGATTGTTGACAATCGCGCGGTACGGTCCTGCCTGCTGCCGGTGTCGCGCGCCATCGGCAAGGAAATCGTTACCCTCGAAGGCTTAGGAACGCCGGGCTCCCCTCATCCGGTGCAAGCAGCGTTCATCGAGGAGCAGACGTTCCAGTGCGGATACTGCCTGAACGGCTGGGTGATGAGCACGAAAGCGCTCCTTGACAAGAGTCCGAACCCGTCCGAGGCGGACGTCCGCAAGGCATTTGAAAGTCTGGTGTGCCGGTGTGGCAGCCATGCGCGTATTTTTAGCGCCGTGCACCGCGCTGCTGCGGACATGAAAAGGAGTGCATAAGCCATGGCTCCTAAAATCTCTCTGTCCCGGCGCGAGTTCGTCAAAACTACTGGCGGCCTGCTGATCGGATTCAGCATTGCCGACGCCGCGATTCTTCCCCAATTCATGTCCGCGGCCGCATTGCCAGACGTTTCGGAAACTCCGTCCCCCGCGAGGCTCGATGCCTGGCTGCGCATTGAAAAAGATGAAACGATCCGGGTTTTTACGGGCAAGGCCGAGATCGGTATGGGTGTCCAAACGGCCTTCACACAGATCGTTGCCGAGGAACTGGACGTTTCGCCCGCACGCGTTACCTTTGTCATGGGTGATACGGCCGAGACAGCCGACCAGGGTGGCGTGGGCGGAAGCACCTCAGTCGCGCAAGGTGCCAATCCATTGCGCAACGCTGCCGCTACCGCCCGCCTGATGCTCGTGCAACTCGCTTCCAGCCGCCTGAACATTCCGGAGGATCAGCTGCAGGTAAAAGACGGCATCGTCAGCATGGCCGGAGACCCCTCCAGAAATGTTTCCTATGGGCCCTGGCGGGCGGGACCGACCTGAACGACGCCCTCAGTGTTACCGGCGCCGGCTTCGGTCTGAACGTTAGGGGCGCGGGCAAACCAAAAGATCCTGCGACCTACACAGTTGTCGGTCAGTCCATTGCTCGCGTCGATATGCCGCCGAAAATTCTGGGACAATTTCAGTACGTTGGCGACGTTCGCGTTCCCGGCATGCTTCACGGACGCGTGATCCGGCCCCCTGGCGTGGGCGCCGCGTTGGTAAAGATCGATGAGAGCTCGGTGAAGGGTATACCGAGCGTGGTGAAAATCGTCGCTAATGGCAATTTCGTCGGCATTGTTGCCGAAAGCGAGTGGTCCGCCATCCGCGCCGCGAAAGCGCTGAAGGTCGATTGGGGTGCTCCCGCGCAAGCCTTCTCCGGAAACGACGACTTGTACCGGCACATGCGCGCGGTCGCTCCCAGTGCCACCAAAGAGATGGTCAACCAGGGAGATGCCGCCGCCACGTTGCAAAATGCGGCAAAAAAACTTGACGCGAGTTACAACTGGCCTTTCCAGTCGCACGCCTCCATGGGACCCGGCTGCGCCGTGGTCGATTTCCAACCGAATGGCGTAACGACGGTCTGGTCGGGCGCGCAAAAGCCCCACGCCTTGCAACAAGGCATTGCGGAGCTCCTGCATTTGCCGCCGGATAAAGTCCACGTGATCTGGATGGAAGATGCGGGCTCCTATGGCCGCGGCGGTTATGAAGATACTGCGGGAGACGCAGCGCTATTGTCGCAAGCCGTGGGCAAGCCCGTGCGCGTTCAGTGGATGCGTGCGGACATGACCGCATGGGGTGCCAAAGGACCCGCCGTGGTTTACGACTTGTCCGCGGGATTCGATGCTCAGGGCACGGTCAACGCCTTGCAATTTACGTCGCGCGCGTTTTCAGGCACCGAGATTATTCCGCAGCCCACTCGGGCGGGCAATATGCTGGCCGCGCAATTGACTGGCGTCAAAAACCTGGGCACCGACGAGTTCGCTACCTGGGGCACGATGGCTCCTCCGTACCATTTTGCTCACTTGCACGCTGTCGGTCACATCGTTCCTACTTTTTATCCTTCTGGATCGCCGCTTCGTGGCACCCATCTGCGCGATCCTGGCGGGCCTGGCACCACGTTTGCCGTCGAGTCCTTCATGGATGAGCTCGCCTCGGCGGCAGGAGCCGACCCGATCGAATTCCGGCTCCAGTACATCGGCGATGACGCGCGAGCCAAAGCGCTGCTGGCATCGGTCGTCGAGCATTCTGGCTGGGACCACCGCGTATCGCCCAACCCAGCTGCGCGCGCCAAGCCCGCAGGGGCTGCCCAAATCGCCACCGGCCGAGGTGTTGGGCTCTCCATGCGCAACGGAACCTATGTCGCTACCGTGGCCTACGTCGAGGTCAATCGCACCACCGGCGTCGTGCGCGTGAAACGCTTCGTATGCGTTCACGATTGCGGCCTGATCATCAATCCGAATGGACTCCGTGCGGTCATCTCGGCGAACCTGATCCAGTCGCTGAGCCGCGCGCTGAAAGAGGAAGTTAGATTCGACCGCAGCAATGTGACCAGTGTCGATTGGGAAACGTATCCGGTCGCGCGATCTTCTGATATTCCCGAGCAGATCGATATCGTGCTTCTCAACCACCCGGAAATGCCGGCTGGCGGCGCGGGAGAGCCCTCCAGCCGAGCAACTGCGGCCGCCATTGCCAACGCGGTTTTCGACGCCACCGGGATCCGCGTGCGCCAGGCGCCGCTGTCCCCTGCGCGCATCAAGGCCGCTTTGGCCGCTGTTTCTGCATAATTGCTGAGGCTTCTGTGGGAAGTGTTCTATTTACCGCTGCAAGCCCAGTCGACGATTTCGCTCGTGTAAATAAGAACGGAGTCGTGCAGGGCCTGTTCGCAGATCTGGAAGGAGCAGGGCGGCGACGCGGGGCTATTGTCTGGAGATGATCTGTGCGGATTTTCTGGCGGGAGTGAGCTTGGAGGCTGGCAACCAGGAGGATGCTCTCCTGTCAGCCCTCACTCGGCTGGTACTTGGGCTCCCGTTGCCGCAACGGGAGCAACTCTTCGAAAGTGTTCAGGCAGTCCCTTGACTCGAATTCGAGCAAAACAGCCGCGTTTGAAACTCGAGCCTGATGCTTATCGCCAACTCTGTCGTGAAGTTCTGAAGCGGGACGGCTGACGCTGCCAATATTGTGGGTGTATTGAGGGCCTTCAAGTCCATCACATTCGGGCCCGGAGCCACTCGGGCGGTGATTCGGCTGAGAATCTCATAGCTCTTTGTGTCAGGTGCCACGAAAACGCTCACCGACATGGATATGTTTCGAGAAACACAAGTAGCTCAAGGGCGAAATAGCCGCGGACGATTCTACGAGCAATTCCCTGAATTGGGCATAAGCGGCGATCCAACCTTAGTTCCCCACTATCATTCGACTCCACTCGCCAGCACCAGATTTTATTTAGTTTGCGAAGGGAGCCCACAAAGAGGAGAAAAGCTGTGACGAAGAAAAACCGCCTCCTCAGCAGAATTTGTGGGCTGATTCCGGTTCGGGAAGGTCGTCCCAGCGCGCGATAAAGAGCCATTTCCATCGCGTTGTGGGTACGGAATCCGTACGATCGTCTGGTCACCACTCGCATTTTGTTGTTGAGGCCCTCGACGGCGCCAGCGGAAATCTCGCCTTTGCCGCGGAACCAGTTCAGCAAGAGTGCCTCATGGGCGCGAAGCATGCGGGCGTAGGTTACTAGTCACTAGCGTTGAGCCGCGTTCGTAACGCTGGCTGAATACCTCGTTTCTGTAGCTCGCCGCTCGCGGTCCAACAGTTTCAGCTCCGTCATGCGCGCTTCCCGGCTCGCGCCCCCAGTGATGCGCTTCGTTAAATCGAAAATTCGTGGACTGCCGTTAGGGAAAACGATGAGAGCCTTCGTGCCATCTTCCGAAAGCGTAACTTCACGCACCGTACTCTCCGGCGGAGATACGGGAATTTCGCGGAAGCGCCATAACAGGTTGTCCGCGGGCGTGGCCAGCGTTGCGAGCAGTATTTTGCCCCGACTGCGTCCCACGGCGACAAAGTCGTATAGACGTTGCTCGACAGGATCGCGATCTCCGCCAAACACTGCGGGGGACGCCGCCAATATGAGCCCCAATACGAACACGAGCGCCAAAAAACAATCTTCGAAGCACAAACGGGTTCAGTTTCCGCCGATCGAGTGGCGCTAAATTCTTGCACTCACCTGAGCGCTCGCCGAATATGGTCACAGCTTTGTGAGCCTGACGGACCTTGCCTGCGGCCCACTGTGCATCTTCGATATCAAACGGGAGCCTCTCGAATCAATACGCTTATCGATATTTTGCTGCCCGGCTCTCTTGGCGCGGCCCGGAGTCAAGTCATCCTATCGACGCCAACCGCTACTTCCAACTGGCAATGACGCTCCCTGTGTTGATTGGGTAACGTTCAACGCAGTACGCGAACGTTATTGGCTGCCGCAAGAACTGCGATGAGTCCATTCCATGAGCTCAGACGGCCGCTCGGATCAGTTACGTGGAGAACAACGGGGCGTTTCCGCTGGGACCTGTTCTGGTGTCACATTTCAATCCGGCGGGTGGACTATGAAACAATCCGTTCTGGAGGTCGATATCCTCATGCTAACGTTGAAAATCGGTTTCGTCGTCACGCTAGTTATCATTTGCTTGTATGCTGCTGTTCCGAAAAGAGTGCGTGCTCAAGTCAATACCTTCGCGACCACCAATCTCCCACAGGCTTGGACAGCAATTCAAAACTTTAACTCTGGGATCACTACACCCAGTGTAAATCGTATGATTTACGTCGACGGGCTAAATTACACGACACTACAAGCCGCAGTCACGGCGGCATGTTCGGATGGCGGAGTAGTGTTAGTGCCGCAAGGAACCTATGTGGGCCCAACTACTTTTTGCAGCAATCTTACGATCAAGCCGTTCAATTACGGATACTTTGGCACCCCGACAAAGTTCACATACACCGCCCCGCTTGTAATCTCTAACCTTCACAATCTGGATATCGAAGGAGTTCAGTTCAACATGGGGGCATCTGGCGGTGTGTCGCTAAGCAGCGTATCGGCTAGCCGCATTGACGTTGAAATCGTAACAACTCAAACCACAACGCCCGCTCTTCTACTGACATGCACTGTTGGTGGTGGAAATACTGCATACAATCAGTTTATGCGGCTGGTTACGAACGGTGGAGCTGAGGGGATCAAGTGGAGCGGCTTAGGCGGCCCGACGCCAACCTGCGCCGTAACGGAGAATCAATTCGGGATGTTGCAAGCCTACGCGCCATCCTCGGCACCTTCATCAACATGGACTGCGTTCGATGTGGTGCAAGATAGCGATTCTAACGTAGTTCAACAATCTCATATGTACAATCTCTCGGGCCCCCTCGCCGCTGCCAATGGCTGGGTTTTTAATTCCTCATCCTTAACCACCAACAACGGCACAAGTTCTTGGAAGATCGAGTTTTTCGATGACACATCACGCGCTATCAATGGATGTGGCGTGACAGTGAATCAAAGCTCGGGCATCACGATCACAGCAGGAGTGCTCTCTTGGTCGGGTCGGAACCAGATGTGCCTTGGACCTGGAGCCACACCCATGATCGACTTCATGGCGCTGAACTCAAATAACGATAGTTATTTGTCGAATCCAATTGTCTGGGGTAGCGCGGAGCCTCAATTATTGTTTTCGTCCGGGCATAACAGCGGGGTTTTTGCCAGCCTTCAGCCTTCAGCCGGATTCACGAACGGAACGAATTGGAAACTGCCGCCCACGAGCGGAACTGTCGCACTGGCAACCGTAGAGTACTGTGGCGCTACCAGCGGGCGAACCCAAGCGTGCGCAAAGACGGTCGAGAACCTGCCTCTGATTATATTCGGCGATGTGACATTGAACGCCGCATCGACTCAGTCCATAACCAGCCTACCATTCACCGGAGCAGCGACCTATTCCTGTTCTGGATCAGACCTGACAGACAGAATCGGAATCGTATCGTTTAACAATTACGCCAAAGCATCGGTGACCATAGCGGAGTCTGGGGGCGGCACTTCGGATCACTTGCGCTATATGTGTTCAGGATACTAGCCGCAATTCCGGTAATTTTGGCGGTAAAAAGAGGGATGCACGAAAGTATGCATGAACGCTAAGTCGCTGGGAACTTAAGAGAGATCGCTTTCATGCCCAAACGCTCTTCAGAAGGCTGCCAACAATGAGCTGATTAACGGTACCCGGCGGTTTCAATTTTCACCTTTTGGTATGGAGCTGCCTTCTCGTTACCAGCGTTCCTAACCAAATATGGATGAAAGCGCTGCTGAGGCGTAATTCTGATGCGAGGAGACGCTTAGATTAGACGTAAACGGGCGAGAGATTTGATTCTGCATCATTAGATAAGAGTTTTCTGAGTTTCGAATACGACAGAAAACGAAAATCCGGAACTACATAGCGTGCGCCGGCTTCGAGCAAAATGGAGGCCCGATCAACCCGGGCGATTCCTACACATTTCATTCCGGCTGATCTCGCCGCTTTGACACCTGAAACAGCGTCTTCGAATGCTATCAACTCAAAAGGCTCAATGCCCAAGTCATGAGCGGCCCTCAGAAAGAGGTCCGGGGCCGGCTTACCCCGGGCAACTTCGTCTCCTGTGATGACTACTCGAAAGCACTTTTTCAAGTCAAGTTGTTGCATTAGGAAGTCAATCCTATTTCTGCTTCCCGAGCTAGCGACGCTCAATATCAGCTTCTCGCGCTGCAGGTCCTCAATAAAGCTCACTAAACCGTCTATCGTTCGCACTTCTGCGGCTTCGCTTCTGAAGAGCTGTTCTTTCTGGCGCCCGTACTCGACTAGCTTGTCATCGCACAACGCACCCAAAAAGTGTCGTAGAATGTCATCGCGTCTTCTTCCATCCAACACGAACTGCAACTGCTCTTCGGAGACAGCTCTGCCCGTCGATTCAAGAAGCTTCCTCCATGCGCGCAGATGCACCGGATGGCTATCTACGAGCACTCCGTCGAAATCGAATACGACACCCTTGAACAAAGGTCACCTTTTTTGAATTTGAGAAAGTCCGGGCCAACTCATTTGGGCTTCCCGGTATGTCTCCAGCGTTCCTATATCAATTATAAAATCCGGGACTCGATATGCCGCAATTCGACCGACAATTTTAGGCAAGACATGAAAACCAAGGTCGACAGGGCTCGTGTGTGGAATTAGATCCAACAACGCCGGGGT
Organism: uncultured Acidobacteriota bacterium; assembly: GCA_963828935.1. Classification (GTDB taxonomy): domain Bacteria; phylum Acidobacteriota; class Terriglobia; order Acidiferrales; family UBA7541; genus Palsa-189. The sequence continues at coordinate 596,389 of CAWHGP010000003.1, forward strand.
AGCCAACATTAACCCGGAGAACGCTAAATTGCTTTGTGGTGCTTGAGGTTTTTCTACGAACTCACGAACCAGGCCATTATCATCCAGCTGAACGATGCCACAGCGTGACGGATCCGGCACTTCATAGACACCTATCGTGGCCATCTGGCCGCACCTATTATGAAAAGCCAACATTGCGTTTAGATTCGTCGTCGTGAGCACATCTGCATAGAAAACCCAGAAACAGCTCTCTTTACTGACCCAATCTCGATTGGCAACAATCGTCCCAGCACTCCCAAGGAGTTCCGGCTCCTCGTATAAACACACTTTTAGGCTATCTTTGTTTTTGTCAATGAAGTCGCGTACGGCATCTGAATGCGAGTGAACGTTAATCAGAATTTCGTCAATCTCGAAGTTGCTGCACAGGCTGAGCCAAATCTGCAACATGGGTATTCCTTGAATCGGCAGAAGACACTTCGGCGTATTGTCGGTCAATGGCCGCAGTCGAGTCCCGAGCCCTCCTGCCAAAAGAAATGCTTTCATTTGGAAAAGTTCTACCAGCGAAGGTATGATACCCTTCAAGAGGAAGTTCCTGCCGACATCGGTCCTTTGACAAATGCCTTGTTCGCCACTGGTGCGAATGTCCAGCGCGTGCCGCCGTTCTCGTCACCATCGATGAATGGATCATTCGCTATTACCTGAGCGCCCTGAAAGTCAAATTCAAATCCCATTTCCCTGGCGCCCTGCGCTTCTAAGGCCCTCCGTACGTCGTCCTGATTCTGCTGCGGGCAAAACAAGAGAAGGAATCCGCCTCCGCCCGCTCCGGTAATCTTGCCGCCCAACGCCCCGTTTCGAAGTGCAGATCCATACATTTCGTTGATACGTACACTAGAGATTTTTTCGGAAAGTCGCTTCTTTATTTCCCAACCTTCACGAAGCAAAAGGCCAAATTCTCTCAATTCGCCTGTGAGGAGAGCAGTTTTCATCAACTCGGCCATCTGGCGAATCGCGTGCAGGTACTCAACCGTGCCACTGTTGGTCCTGCGCGTGGACTTTTCTTGCTCCTCAAGAATCGTCCAAGAGTGATGAGACGCACCAGTGAAAAACAGAAGCAAGCTCGACTGCAGCTCCCGAAGAATCTCGGGCTCGAGGTTCAATGGCTCAACTTGAGTCGTGCCGTCTCGGTGGAACGAAATGAAATTCAATCCGCCAAATGCAGACGCATATTCGTCCTGCTTGCCTATAGGCCGGCCCAAAACATTGCGGGCAATGTGAAAAGCTCGCTCTGCAAGTTCATATTTCGATACGGGGACGTGATTGTAAGTTGCAAGTATCTTTGTCAGATTTACGCAAACACTGGCAGAAGAGCCAAGCCCGGTTCCCGGAGGGATCTCAGAAGCAAGGAAAAGGTTTACGGAGACATCGCGCCCAAACTCTTTGAGAACTGCGAGAGGAATCTCGAGATCGTTGCCACGTACCTCCATTCGTGCGATGTCTTGCCACGTCTCTATTCTGCGGAGATCGGCAGATATAATTTGAATCTTCCCGTCGCCTCTTCTTTCGAGCACAGTATAGAAATGCTTGTTGATAGCCGCACTCAAGACAGCTCCGCCAAAATCTTCGTAATACGATGGAAGGTCGGTACCACCGCCTCCGAAGCTGACGCGCACAGGGCTACGAACGATCAACATCGAAAATCTCCCGGCTCACAAAATCGTCGGACCACTCAGAGAGGTCGCGTCCTGAAACGCAACAGGCTGCTGGCTCAAACCTCGAAATAACAATGTCCAGACCGTCTGCAAGATAAGGCTAAGGTCGAAAAATGGGGACCAATTGAAAATGTACTGCAAGTCGAAACGTGTCTTGTCTTCCGACGGATGCTGCTCCCGAAGTCCATGTACCTGCGCGAGCCCTGTCACGCCGGCTTGAACTTTCAATCGTTGTCGCTGCCACTCAGAGTAGTGATTAACTCTTTCGGGCGCTCTGGCCGGGGCCCGACCAGAGACATATCGCCGCGCAACACGTTCCACAGTTGCGGCAGTTCCGTGAGGCTCCACCTGACAAAAAGCCGTTCGTAGCGCTGCGGTTTTGTCGCATGGCGCTCTACATTCAGGCGGCACATCGGAAAGGGGATCCCGTCCAGACCGCAACGCAGGTCGGTTCGAAATGCTTTCCCTTTCTTACCGTAAACAACAATGGCCGCACCGGCAAGAAGCGGGGAAGCAAAAAGCAACATCCCCAGGCTTAATACGACATCGATCGCCCTCTTAGAGCGAGGCCGAACACAGGAATGTTACGTTCTTGGAGCCAGAACAAAGGGAGGCCGTCGATCTCTACAAGTTGCGCCTGTGACACGTACAGGTCATACCACTGCGGTACTAAATACACCTGAATCGATGCTTTTCGACATTCAGCAATGAGTTTGCGAACTTCTGGGCCACTGGGCTGCGGCATAGCCACGATCAATTTCTGGACCTTTTGTTGCGCCAGCAGTCCCAAGACTTCTAGAGTCGTAACGGAAGTGAAGGGCGTCGCTAGTGATTTCGCAAATCCGTTGAGAGCCTCCGATTCGTTTGGAAATAAATACCCGACGATTTGAAAGGGAATCTCGGGATGTGAAGCAATCTTAGCACCAAGCTCCCGGGCGACCGGGCCCCCTCCCAGAATAACGCAGCGACGATCGGAGGCGTTCTTCAGTTGAGAAGCAGCTAGAAAACGGACCAGACACCGCATAGCAATCAGTCCGAAACTGAAAAACAACGCAAAATATAGTAATACCAGCCGAGAGTAGTATTCTCTGGTAATAAAACCGATAACGAGAACAATTGCCATCACGAGCGCAACCGACACGATGAACTTAGAGAGGATTGCGGGGAGATGCCACCCACCTCCGAAGCCGTCGAGACTCATATCAAAGTAAAGGAAAGTCCAAGCCACGATGGCAGCAAGTATCATGAGAGAGTACGCCTGAAAATGTGCGGCGAAACCGATAGTGTCTCTCGTTCCCGCGTAGCGCAGTCCGATGCCGAGTGCCAAAGCGCCAGGTATCCACAATAAGTCAGCCATCAGGATCGCGTAGCGAATCTTTTGAGCTTTCATATTGAATTAACGGATCAATGAGAGTTGTTCAAAGCAATTCCGACACGATATCCAGATGAATGCCTGAAAAAGCTGGCCTAGAATTTCTCCGCGAAGAGAACCGGTATCTCGCGCCGCACACGCGATTCTGGTGTGCTCGGTGGCAGTTATCAATTCCTGACTCCGAGTTCATCTACGCCTGCGTTCTGCGGAGGTGGTCTATCCCGGACAAGTAGCCTTCATTGTTCGACGCGACATTCGGCTGTAAACGATCCGGAAAATTGAATGGGCTATTGCGAGGTGCAGGTCTTCGATGATTTGCATGTTGTTGGATGGGACGACCACGCAAATACTGCACAGCGCCTTCATTTCCCCACCTTCGAATCCGGAGATGCCAACCGTTGTGGCTCCCGCTTCAATGGCCAACTGGAGGGCATTCAGCACATTTTTGGAATTTCCGCTGCCACTTATGGCAAATACAACATCGCGCTTCTGAACAAAATTCCTCAGTTGTTCTGAAAAGACATCCTCATAACTGGAGTCATTTGCCCAAGCCGTCAGGGTTGGAAGATTGTCGGTAAGAGCAAGCACACGAAACCTCTTTCCTCCATTGCAATAAGCAGTGCCTTTTCCAAGATCGCAAGCGAAATGGGACGCGAGTGAAGCGCTTCCACCGTTCCCGAAGACGTAGACCATGCGGCCCGATTCATTGGCTCTCATAAGTATGTCTGCGATCTGGTTAATGCCGTCATTGGGCAAATCGATCGTCACGCGCTGTAATTCTTCAAAATATTGCTTTGCGTCACAAATCTCAGTAGCGTTATTCATGCACGATCCCCCCGGAATTGGACATCACGCACAGAACGTCATCGCTTAGATTGGCCAGATCAGCATGGGAACTCTCGCATCGACCTACCCGTCGGAGAGTCTGATGCGCGCTCATCGTCTCGCACTGGTCCCACATCAACTCGATGAGAGCGGTTGAACGTGAGAATCGGTCGTCGCCTTGAGAACGACTCCAGCCCTCTTCATGGCGTTGTAGGCATCTTCGATTTGCGCCGGGATTCCGCCGATACTTGCAACCCAAACAAGGAAGTCATCTAGGATCCTCGAGAGATCATATCGGGGAGCCCAACCGAGAGTTTTGAGTTTGGCGACGTTCGAAACGCTATTCCGATTGTCGCCGCGTCGATACTCCCCACAAATCTTTATTTCGATGTCCGACACCAGCTTCCTACAGACAAGATTTGCGTACTCGAGCACGGTCGTCGACTTGCCACTACCAACGTTAAACGCTTGAAAGTTTGCGTCATCGCTTTCCAAAACAAGCATATTTGCCAATACCACGTCATCGATGTGAACGAAGTCACGAGTCTGGAGTCCATCTTCATAGACGATTAGCGGCTCTCCTTTTAGGGCCCGCCCAACGAATATCCGACAGATACCCGAGTATTGGTTGAAGAGTGACTGCCGCGGGCCCTGTGTAATGGAATAACGAAGCGCAACACTAGGAATGCCGTGCTGCCAACCCAGGCCGAGTGCTATCTTTTCTTGCGCAAGTTTCGAAACAGCGTATTGATTGTATGGATTTGTATATTTTTCCTGCAGAAAGCGTGACTCGGCCTGCCCATCACATTCGGGGCACTTTACTTCCCACTGCCCAGACGCAAGCTGGTCCTGATTTCGCGGTGCCGGCTGGAAACAGCCGTGAACGGAGCAGGCGTACTGCCCCTCGCCATATACCGCCTGTGAAGAAGCTACAATGATCTTTTTGACCTTTAACTTTTCTTGAACGATAAGTTCGTAAAGCAACGATGTTCCAACCGCGTTTACATGCAAAAACTTAGAAAAATCGGGCATGTAGTCCTGATAGGCTGCCTGATGAGATACAATATCCACGTCGTGCAGCGCCGCAAGCAGCGCGGAGCGATCGGTTACGTCTCCACGAATGAACTCAGCAGACGAGCGGATTTCAGTTGGCTGACCGACCGGATGGACTTTCGGATCAAGGCTATCCAATATCCGAACCTGGAAGCCTTCTTTCAGGAACGCATCGACTAGATGGGATCCGATAAAACCTGCTCCACCTGTAACCAATACCCTCATTTTAAGAATTCACCAGCAAGGAATTAGCTTTCATAACTCGGGTTGAGCACTCATAGGTTCAGACCAACAACATTTACTTGCCGGAACCGGCGAAGACCTCGCTCGCGGTCTTCAAGAGGATTCGCAAGTCCAACATCGGAGTCCAACTACGGATGTAAGCCAGGTCGAGCTTCACCCACTCGTCAAAATCGCTTACATCGTTCCTCCCATTGACCTGCCAAAAGCACGTTATGCCCGGCTTTACCGCGAGCTTTTGCTTTTGATATTCCGTAAAACGAACATACTCACTTACGAGAGGAGGTCTAGGACCGACTAGGCTCATGTCTCCTACAAGCACGCTGTAGAGTTGCGGAAGCTCATCCAAGCTATAGCGACGCATCCATGCCCCGACCTTCGTAACGCGGGGGTCTTTGGTAAGCTTGAAAACAGGTCCGCTCATTTCGTTCAAGTGCTCGAGCCGCTTCTTCAATTCATCAGCGTTAGAATACATGGAACGGAACTTATACCCTGTGAACGGCCGCCCTCCTTGGCCCACAACTTGCCATCGGTAGAACGCGTAGCCTCGTGAGGTTACTTTGACCGTAACCGCTAGGACCAAGAAAAGTGGAGCAAGCAATATGAGAAGCAATGCTGCAACGACTATGTCGAAGGCGCGTTTGCCACCGACTAGCAGAGGCTTGTCCCAATTCGGTGATCGAAATTGATCACAATCTTTATGTGCTTGAGCTGACCTAGCGCCCATAATGGTTGAACGTGATCGTAGGAAGAATGACCACCGTAGCTAGCAATTGTCAGATTCCACGTCCCGCAGTTCAGCTAGCGATTTGGCGTTCAGGACGCTCTGGTATAAGGCCGCATGAGATCTGATTACATCGTCCCAGCGGTAGTGCGCTCTCGCCAGCTCGCTGGCCTTTCCCCGGTACTCCTGCACTAATTGTGGATTGTCGACTAGCATCTGCAGTTGCACCCGGAGATCGTCCGCTCCCAGCGACCCACGGTAACTGAATCCGGCGTCGCCAGCGACCTCAAGGTTTGACGGCGTATCGTTTACGAGGACGCAGTTACCATACCCCATCGCTTCGACCAGAGCCGGATGCGTTCCGCCCACCTCATCCGGAAGTACAAACAGGTAGGCATTTCTCTGCAGTTGCTCGTAGCCATCGCCATAAACACCTCCTGTAAATATTACTCGAGCGTCAGAAGTGGATTTTAGCGATCGTAAGTAGCCCTTCTCCCAGGGATCGTCGCCAACGATGACTAGTTTTTTGTCAGTTTTCGTCTCCGCGAAGGCTCGGATCAAATGATGAATATTATTTTCGGGGACGAGGCGCCCAACAAAGAGAAGATACTGTCTGCTCTCCTGACCAAAGCGCGCCAACCATTCACGTCCTTCGGATCTTGGTTCACGCATACCATAGGTGATAAGGCTGGAGCCAGACCCATATGCCTCCCTGTAGTAGTGCATGACGTCCCGCGAGTCAGCCACTAAGCGGTGACAAAAAAGAACCGAAAGGCGCTCTGAAAATCTAAGATACCATCGCGCAATTTTCCCCCACTTTCCCCGCTGCCAGTCGGTGCCGTCTACAGAGCATACCACTTTCATTCCGAGTAGCCGAGGCAGCGGAGCGAACAACGTCGCGCCCGTCGTGAAGTAATGCACAACGTCAACGGGATGGAAACAGACGTGCATTGTCGAGAGCAAAGCGTGAACAATCGTACTCAGATTTTTGGACGGTATTGTGGGGAGTGTGACTAGCTCGACTCCTTCGTAGCTGCGCCCGGATTGGACGCTCATGCCTGAACGGTTGTAAACCCTGACATCGTGTCCGAGTCTCACCATCCCGCGCGAGACCTCGTCCACCGCTGTCTCAAATCCGCCAAAGCGGGCCGGGATGGCTTTGATCCCTATCATCGCGATTTTCAGTTTCTCTTTCACGATCTTTTCCAACGAATTGCCTCAGAAAGCGTCGAAGAATCGACCGCAAACTCAAGAAGGGTAGAAGCGAATACCGAGAGTCGCACGGCGGCCGTCCCAAAATCCCTCTAGCATTCTCCTTAAGCAGACCCACTTGTCAGACCCGAAGAGAAGTACGCCCCCTGCGTGGCGAAACAAATGCCGTACCACAAATCGTTTTGTTCGAATGTTCGGGTAGAGCCACCAAGCCACGTACGTCATGTTTCGGCTCATGTAGTACTCGCCCCAGGGAGCTCGATCGGGCCACAGCCGGGACGTTCCTAGCAATCGAACCTCCCGAGCCCTTCCCATTTCATGGGCGAACTGTGAGCTGGTCACAACCGCGATCTTATAGCCATGAGATCGTGCCCGCAGACAGTATTCGAAATCTACGAAGTACATGAACAAATCTGTGCGCGGCAACCCAATTCTCTTTACCACGTCGCGCCGAACCATGGATCCAGAACTGATGACCAGATCAGCGAACCAAATCGGTTTTTGCAGCAACTCCGCTGAAGGTGCTACGAACCCATCTCTCCAAAACAGAGGCGGGTAGCAGATCCCCGTTTCCTTGTGGACGGGCAAAGCTGCTGCGATTCCCACGTCACCTTCTGCATCCTGCAGAGACGCGACTCCGTCCAGCAGCTCTCCCAATGCGATATCGTCCGGTATACTGTCTTGGTCGAACGTCCAGACCCAATCGTGGGACCTTTCCAGTGCCGCATAACGTAACCCAGCCGCCAGTCCTGCGCCTATGCCCAGGTTCTCCGGCATCCGGAGAACTGTTACGTGAGGATATCGCTCGGCAATGAGTGCGCCCGTGCCGTCGCTCGACGCATTGTCCACAACAATGATTTCTTTGAGTTGCCAGCCCTGGCGTAAAAGCGCGTCCATTTGCCGCGGCAATACCTTCACCGCGTTGTAGGCTACCGTCACGCTCGCGACCGATGGGCTCACCCCACCACCGTACTTACAACGAAGCGCCGCATTAGGCCTCCCCCTGCGGCCCACGAACCATTTGCCTCAATCCTGCCGTTTCACCAATAACCATGGAAGAGGCTGTTTTGAGTTCTAGTAAATAGATCAAAGAGACAAGGAGACCCAAATGAATCCATGCAAATGAGAGAGAGAACTACCGTCGGAAAACTGAAATGCGATGAGGTCAACTAGAACCGCCGCTGACAGTCCGACAAGCATTGGATCCGATCCTGTCATAGCATCCCGTCTAAGGCGGCGCACCTTAAAAACAACACACGCGATTAACGCCAAGAGGATTGCCAAACCGACGACTCCAGTGTCGTGCAGCGATCTCAGGAAGATGTTTTCTATGAAGTTGTACGCCTGGCCAGCCATTTCCGGGAAATAGTCTTCCGCAGCGAAGAGAACGTGAAAGCTCCCGGTCCCGCTTCCAAATAAAGGATGCTCGCCTACGTCCTTTACAGCCCCAACAAACATAACGGCTCGTCCAAAGGCCGAACTATCATCAGTCAATTGGTTGGCCCCAACGGTGCCGAATCGTGCGCTCATGTAGGCACCGACCAGCAACGACGCTGTCAAAACCAGTACAGAGCCAGCCGCAGCTAAGTGCAGCAACCTTTTTCGCGGGACTATCTTCGAACGAATGGCAACATACATTACAAAAAGAACTGCAATCAGGAAGGAGAGTAGCGCCGCGCGCGCCAAACTCACAACCGTTGCCATCGCCGTAACTGAGAAACCCACTATATAGTAGCGCTGACGGCGCTGGTCATCTCCGAACAGGTACAATGCCAGAAACAAAACCGAGCAACATGCCGAATAATTCCCGAACATGTTCGAGTCATACAGCGTTCCGCAGGTTCCCGGTATCCCGCCATCATATTTAGCCGCTTCAATCCCGAACTGGGTTCCAAAGGCTCGATTTAGTAGGAAGCAGAAGACGCCATACCCAGCCTCCGCGACGCCAACAGCAAGCAGATAGCCTACCGCTTGACGGACGTATCCGTATCCCTTTCCTAAGTAACGAATCAAGAAGTACGGAAGCACGACCAAGTTGGTCATCAACGCCCACCTAAGAGTCAACGATAGCTGAGGCGTAAAAAAGATCGAGCTCACATAATTCATCACGATGTAGGCGACGACCAGGCGGTCGATGGTTGTCACAACAACCAACGGCTGTTCGCGGTGTTCACGGAAAGGCAGGCCGGCGAACCAAGCGACCAGGATAACCCCAGTAAAAATGTGCTCGGGCCTCGCGTTCCAGCCATTCATTTCGATGAAAAAATGAGAGAGAGCACTCGAAACGACGAGCGTCACGAGCGCGCCGCGGGGCCATTGTATCGAGACCGCGAAGCAAAGCGCAGCAGCACCCAAGATAATCGGTACCCAAGTTAGATCCTCTGAACAGCACAGCCACAAAATTAAAACCAGCTCCGAAATAAGAAAAGGCCAGAAGAGAATACGTAAGGCGTCTTTGGATAGGCGCCACGTGCGCAACCCGTTCGTGAGCTGGTGATTCATTCCCGTGTGCCTCGCCCAAAGGCGAGAGTGGCAACGCAAAACAGATCGTTCAACGCCGCCCCGAATCTGAAATGTGATTTATTCCCTGAGTGATTGAGTTCCCACAAGGCTCAACGCGAGACTCATATCCTTTACGCCGGGGGCCGCCGAATGTATTCAGAATGAACGCACCGATTCCCCGATAGATCGCCCAGAGCGCCCAAAATCCCGCCGCCACAATCGCAGAGCGGTATAAAACGCAACATGATTTACCAAAAAGCTCAAAAAATGCGTGGGAATCTGCCACCATCGCGCGTGCTTGCGTGCCAGCAACAATGCATTGCGAGTGCTCAGGTATTGCGCAACGGCTTGGCTGCCGTGGCCCAACCTCCTAACAGACGTCTCCCCGCAGCGATGCCAAACCTGTGTGTTGGGAGCAAAGATCAGTTTGTAGCCCTTTTTCAAGAAACGCACCGACCAGTCGACGTCCTCCAGGTAGGCCCAGAAGCGTTCGTCCAGCAATCCTACGTCCCGTAATGCGCTGCAGCGCACAAGCATCGCGCAACCCGTCGCAAGGGTGACTTGCTTAGGGGTGTCGAACTGGCCACGATCCACTTCCTTCCATCCTCGATGGCGCGGGCGGCATGTCCAAAGGCTGAAGTCGCCACCTGCGTACCAAATCGTTTGCGGCTGGGAAGCAAAGTAAATCTTCGGACAAACGGCTCCTATTCGTTCGTCCTCTTTAGCCGTTTCCAGCATTTCTGCCAGGAAATTCTTTGCTACGCACGTGTCGTTATTAAGGAGAAGGATGAATTCGAATCCTCGTGCGAGAGCATCACGCAGGCCAATGTTATAACCGGAACTGAAACCCAAGTTCTTGTTGAGCGCCAGGAGCCTTACCCACGGATACTTCGTCTCCAAAAACTCGCTGGTTCCATCCGTGGATCCATTGTCTATTACAACAGTTTCAAAATTAGAGAAAGTTTGGATGGCGAGACTATCGAGACAGTCCCGCAATAGGTCCTTGCCATTGTGATTAAGGATGGCCACAACACATTTGTGCGTCAGACCAGACTCCACTTTACGCCCCTGCGGCACAGTCTTCATCTCAGGGCATCTCGACCCGATAGAGCACGTTTTGATCTCTGCGTCCGTGCGAACCCACCCGAAGGATTGTCGTTTTGCAATCGAGACTTATTTTTGGGCGATTGCGGCAATCTCTTCACCCGCCTGGGAGTCTAGCTTGAGCAATGTCCACTCGATTGCCTGCATGGCCCGTCCCCAGAGCTTTGTGCTCGCAGATGGTATTGCCCCAGTCTCGTATCGACCTGCTCGTCGCAGCGCACAACTAGAAATAAAATAAAAATCTGCGGCTCTGATGGTTGTGGACAGGTGAACCTTGTGAAATCCTGACTCTCGAAGCACCACCTTCAAGGGCTCAGAGGAGAAAAGGTGTAAGTGCCGCGGCGGCTCCAAGCCGCGCCAGTTGACGCCGTAGAGACGATGCCCCCAACTATTAACGTTCGGCGTTACGATCACCAAGCAACCAGTCTGCTTGAGAAGCCGATGACATTCCCGCAACAAAGCTGCGGGGTCCGGCACATGCTCGATGAGATGACTCATGATCACAGCATCAAAAGTTTTGTCGGCAAACCTCTGTTCCGCGAGGCTACCGAGGTGCACATTGAGACCCTTGGCGCGGGCACATCGCACTGCCTCAGGATCAAAATCCACGCCTTCCGCTTGCCAGCCCAGTCGACGCATTCCTTCGAGCAGCTCCCCGCTGCCGCATCCGATGTCCAGCAAACGTCCCCCAGGTTTCGCGTGGAGGTACAACGCACCGAAGTCAATATTGGCTCGCGGGCCGGGCAGTAAGTAAATCCAAGCTCCAACTATGAAATTACAAGGCGGCTTAAAACCACAACCGTAATGATATCTGAAGGACAGGTAGTTGCTCTTCACCAAGCGATAGGCTCGGCGAAGCAATGTGTTAGGTGGTTCAGAGCCCAGCTGATGAGTGTAGTACGATGTGTAGGCCTTGGCGACATCTTCTTCCAGCGGCTTAGGATCGAGCCATACCATCCCACAGTCCGAGTTTGGGCAGCGCTTTAAAGTCCAAACTCCGGGAGCATCAAAGAGCCTGTCTCTTGTATCGTAGTACAGGGGCTTTCCTAAGCTGCCGCAAACAAGGCAACTCGGACACGGACGACACCGTATTTGGTTTTCGCCAAGCAGATCGTTGAGCGATGTCTGCGCAGTCGTCATAAATCCTAAAGGAACCCTAACGCCAAACTGCGTTCTTCTGGGGAAAGCACCAGAAACCATGTAGCGACCGAAAAGGTTAGAATCGTCAGCAGAAGGAAAATGCCCTTTAAAATAAGGCCCTGCGGTAAAGTAGCTAGGCCCAGGGTGACCAGAACCAGTGCTACAAGTACAAGTGTCCGTGACCTAAAGGGAGTGCCCCCTGGCAAGAATCGACCAGCTAGGCCAAATAGCACTAACGCATCCACAGCGGTGCGCACTGTCCAAGCAATAGCCGCGCCCTCGATACCGTGCGTCTTGATCAGCCACCACAGTGCGGCCAAGTATGCCGGCGCTTCGATCAGGTGGAGCTTCGCAGTCAGGTCCGGTCTTCCGACTCCCTGGACCAACGCGAAAGGTATCTGCGCCAGACTGTTAACGAACACTCCAATCGCCAGCCATTGGAGCACTCGGACACTGCGCTGGGCGAATACTAACCCGAGCCAGAGCTTCAGACCGTCTTGCGCAAGGACCACAGTTAGCAGAACCATTGGGAATAGAATTAGCACAAGGTATTTCACGCTGCGAACAAAAAGGAGGCGCATCCGATTACGGTCTTGCACCGAACTCGTGGAGAAAGCCGGAAACAAGACACCGACGACCGCCCCAGGAATAAGCCAGAACTTGGTAACCACCTCGTAAGGCGTGGTGTAGTAGGCCACTACACTGATCGAAAGAAGTGCCCCGATTAAGAAACGATCGAGCGTAACCATAAGCGGTCCAAGTACGTTACTGACAGTCATCCAGCCGCCGAGATGCAGCAAGGGGCTCACGACAGCGCGCTGCCAGGCGATGCGGTGACGCAATGCGGGCATGACTTGCAGGCAAACCAACAAATGAACTACACACGCGATCAAGCGACCGATAACAAGAACGACTACTACAGGGAACAAATTTTTGGAAAAGGGCAAAACCACCAGCGGACCAGCAACCAGGAATAGTCCCATCGGAACACGCAAAGTGTTGATAATGCCAAAGCGCTGCTGCGCTTCGAGGACGCCGCGCAATCCGTCCGTGGTGATGACTATCGGGATCGAAATCCCGAGTGCATAAAAAGAGTAGATCGTTTCGCGCTGAAGGGCACTCGGAACATCGAGTAAACTATGGACCAACCACGGGGAGAGAGAGACCACCACCGCTGTTCCAATTAATCCCAGCACCAGCATGAGCAGCAACGACGTCCAGACTAAGACCGGCACCTCATGATCTTCACCGGCCCCTATCTTTCTGGCGACAACCTGCGTGAGTGCCCTGCCAAGGCCCAGATCGAACAGGCTGGCATAACCGATAACTGCCCACACCAGGGTCAACACTCCGAACCGATCCGTGCCCAAGCCTCTTATGAGCAGCGGAATACAGAAGATCGCTACCAGTACGGGTGAGCCGGTGCCGATTAGGTTCCAGATTGTGTTCCATGCCAATCGATGGCCGCTGATGAGAGGCACGTTATGATTTTTGGTGGATTGCGTCATAAATTGCATCATTCTGGAATACGAGAAGGCCGTCTAGTGGAGGATACTCGTATCAGGAACTCCGACCGCGATGGAACGCTTTAACTTGGAATTGTTCTTGCCTATGGCCTCCAAGTCCGTCTCATCAATCTCCACCGCCATAGACCGCGTGATCAGTTCTATCGATACCACGAACCGCGCCCTATTTTTCCTCTTCACCAAAATTCCCTGCAATCCTGCCAGCGGCCCAGCTTTGACTCTTACTCGGCGTCCCACCGTCAGGTACAGATGTGGCTCGACGCGAACGCCGCTTGCCAAACTTATTCGTAGCGCGTCAATTTCTTCCTGCGGTAAAGGTGTTGGTATTCCATTGAAGCCCACCAGTTTCGCTACACCTGGAACGTTGAGCACTTCTAGGCGGTCGGGCAGCGCTATTCGCACAAAGACATAGCCGGGAAACAGTGGAAATTGCAGGCGCATCTTGCGATCCTTCCACTGCCGCGTTGATGCGTACAGCGGGAGAAAATGTTCGACCGACCTCTGCGCCAACTGTTGCGCCACGCGCTTTTCCCGATTTGCGCTGGTATAGGCCGCGAACCAAAGCGGTCCGGAAGAACTCAACACCAATCCCGGATGCTGGTCTGGACTCCTCGCATTGCCGGTTAGGTTTGTCATCTTCTGCGGCTCACTCCATCTCTATCAAGCTATAGCTTCGCCCCATTACTCACAATCGATAAAGCCAATAAACCTATATTATTCAGACACTTGCATGAAGCAAGGGCCTATCTACCGCTTTCCGCTTGGTCTGTGTCAGATCGAGTCCAAGGACCCCCATTCATTGCACCTGAGCCAGAACCATTGGGCGCCATCCAGAACATGCGCTTCCGAACGGTGTGGATAACTTCTTGAGCGAGCACCTTTCGAGGATTCTCAGGCTCAGTATTGTCCCACCGCTCTTTTCCAAGTATCCATATCGCAGCGCCCACGAGCACCAGCATTGCACCCGAAACGATAATCAGCAGACGCGGAGGAAAGGATTTTTTCTCGGGCACATCAGGGGCATCCAAGACTTTGACCGTGGGAGTTTCCTTCGCTTCCTCCACTCGGGCCAATTCGTATTCCTGCGTTAAAGTCTCGAATATCGCCTCTTGGAGTTTAGTGTTTCGGAATAGGTCCGCATAACTAACGCCAAGTACGGGAAGCTCTCGTATCGACGGGTAAAGCAGTTGTCCATTCGGGCCGGTGCTGAGTTCGCCGGACTTGGCTCCCAGATCCTTCTCGAGCGCCCGCCGCAGTTCTTCGACCCTGGCCTGTACGGTTCGAACCCGTACGTTACCATCCGAGTAAAGTTGTTTGAGGCCCTCGAGCTCCGTCTCTGCCCCAACGTATTGACCTTCCATCGTTGCAACAGCCTCAATCATGGCTTTTCCCTGATTGGGGATATCTAGGGCCGTGTTCTCGCTTGCGAATTCGCTGAAGTTCTTTTCAGCCGATTCTAAATCCTGTTTGACTTGCCCCAGCCGTTCCTCGAGGAATACTCGCTCACGATGCGCGGATGAAGTGTTTACCTTAATCACGACGCGGTTCAGTTCCTCGACGTACTCCTGTGCGATAGCGGCGGCCCTTTTAGGGTCGTGATCCGTTACCTCAAGCTTTATAATTCCACTCTTACGGTCTGAAGAAATATCAGTTCTCTTCTCGAGATCTTCCCTAGCATCCTTATAGCTGCGATCCCAATAGACTTTCCGGAGATCAAATTTTGTAATAATGTCATCTTCGACTGTTCGGCTCTGCAAAATGCCAACGAAGAGGTCGCCGGAGTTTTTGATTCCGAGCAGATCACCGGCAAATTCCCCGAGTCCTGACGTCCCCAGACCGACGCTGCCGGATCCCGATTTTGAACCCAGAAACGTTGAAAGCATGTTCATGCTGGAATTCGTCTGGTCGGGCGGCATCAAACGCGCCATGGATTGGAATCGCCTCGGAATCAATAGCGCAATCAATGTGGACAACACTAATCCTGCGACGCACCACCTGAAAATGAATTGCCGATGTTCCCAAATCAGTCGCTGTCTAGCCACAGCACGGTCGTGCTCGAGCCTCACCTCGGGTCTCCCATTAGGCAGGGCTTCAGCATTCGGTTCGGCCAGAAGAATGCCTCCCGACGAAGACACTTGCGTTGCCGTCGAATGGGTTCCATTCCCCGTGACTTCATCGCCCGCCGCCACGCGTGAATTTTCAGTCACGGGCTTCACCTACCGTTCCCCCCAATGCGGAGAAAATTGAACTTGTACGGCTGACGTCCAATTTGTCTGCGGTGTCGGGGCCAAAAGCGGGGCAGTCCAGATCTCGTATTGGACGTACATCGAAAGGCTGAGTTCGGGACGCAATTGCAAGTTGGACTTGATCAATCCATCGTTGATAGTCTCTCCCCCTGGGATGAAGTCGCTATCCACCCTGGCATGCCGGTATCCAAATTGAAGTGAATTCCGCGCAGTGAACGAATAGGTGCTCCAACCCTGAAAACCTACTCCTTCTCTTCCGATCCAGTCGCCGATGAGGTTCTTATCGCTCGTGTACAAATCGTGATAGAAATCATTCCAGTAGATGTATTCCCCGGCAACGCTTCGAGGAGTGGGTGGATCCGTGTATACGGCTTCGATACGGAGATCCAGTTTACGGACAAGGGGCACACGCGGCATGTAGATGCCAGGTCGCATAGCGGCACGTCGAGGCACATAGATCGGGGACGGATTCACGTCGAAGTTAGTGGGATTAGCTTCGGGCAGCAGCACGTCGTCATACAAGGTGAGCCAATTCCGTAAGTGTGGAATCTTGTAAGAAGAATCGAAGCCAAAAGTGCGTTTTCCGGGATTACTATTGGCTGCGTACAAATCAGACGACTTTAAGCTAAAGTAGCTATGGAACAGGGCTGACGCCGTGAACGGCCTGCCAACTCCTCCAAACTCAGTCGTGCGCGTAACGCCTATTTCCCAATTTGAGGAAGGTTTAAAACTGATTTTTTCGCCATGAATTAGAGGCCGCGCTGGGAATTCGTTGTCTGCAAGTTGCCCGAAGAACATATCCACTTTTACCGGCCCCAAGTGTCGAAAAATCCACGGAAGCTGAGATGCGAGTGTTCGCCTCGCCCGAAACATCTCGAACGGTTCGGCGTTGTCACTAATCATCAAAGCGCCACCCTCGCCCGGCCCCCACCAGAGGCTTTGCTTGCCGAATGAGAGCTGCCAATTGTCGAGATTCATTAGCCCATACGTATCGAGCAGGACGAAACGATTGATGGCGGAAGAAGGCTGCGAGGGCTGGACCGGATTATTGTCGACATGCGCGATGAGATCCTGCACCTGCTGAGAATAACCAGGGGCCGAGGGCGCGTGTTGGTATTCACCACGCACGTAGATCGCAAAACGCCCTGACGAGGCCCAGCCGGAGAATCCAGATATTAAGTTGATGCCTTCGGAATAGGGACGCCCAAAATCATTGATGATGGTCTGGCCAAAGTGGTAGCTATCGTGCAGAGGAACGCCGGAAATGTCCATTGCTCGCGTATAAACCGATTCCACGCGCACAGCATTATTACGGTCACCCTGGATGAGTCTCAAATCTTCTACGAATTCCTGTCGCAGAGCTTCATAGAGGCGTTGGGATTCGTCTGTCGCTTCTTCTTTTTGCCCAAGAAGCGTGCCAGCCTCTTCTACCAGTTGAGCGCATTCCGCCCTGCTCCACGGTCGCGAACCCAGGTATGCGCTTTGGACATAACCGAGCGCAGCGAGATGCTCTATTGCCGGATAGATCCAACTGTCAAGTGGAACGTATGGCGAACCCTTGGATCTCGGATTTCGTGCGGATTCCAAAGCGCGCTCCGACAGGGTCTCCCAACTGCTGCCGCCGAGATCAGGATCGTGGTGCGTTCGATAGACGTATTGGCCCGCGAGCCAGCCGATCGCAGCGCCGACCAGAACATCCGAAGGAAAGTGCTGTTGTCCCATCACGCGAGAAGCACTTACGCCCGAGGCTAAGCCATAGACGAGAAGTTTTGTAAGCGGCCCGGGATATTCATGAGCGACCACACCAGCGACCGACCAAACTACCGCCGCGTGGTCTGAGGGAAATGAGTCGCCCCCGTGGAAAAACGGGCCCTGCGAATCCTGATAGGGCCGTTCTCGCCCTAGCGAATATTTCAATACTGTGGTGACTGCAAGACTGTCGAGCGCCGCCTCTCCAGCGAGGATGCCCGTCTCAGTTCGGTGATCGTCGCGGGAGATCTTGCCCAAAAGATAAGTGCCGCCGTCGAGGCCGATCATCGCGGCGAGGCCATAATTTGAAAGGTTGACGTATCGGTTGAGTTTAGAGGGATCGCTTGACAAACTCTTCACGGCCGAATGGTCGGTCGCAAAAAAGGCCGCTGTCAGCCCCGCCAGCGGAACGAACCAATCACTGTCCGTCCAGCGAAGATGAAACGGGCTTTCCCAGATCGCTTTTTGATCGGACATCAAATTCTTCATCAGCGGCATTCCTAGGCCATTCTGGTCACTGACTGCCCGATCCGACGAGTCCTG
Source organism: uncultured Acidobacteriota bacterium (assembly GCA_963828935.1). Classification (GTDB taxonomy): domain Bacteria; phylum Acidobacteriota; class Terriglobia; order Acidiferrales; family UBA7541; genus Palsa-189. Next base: position 614,313 of record CAWHGP010000003.1, read on the forward strand.
CTTCTTGGTTATTCCGTCAATGCTCGCCGTTGCCTCGCTCGAATCGATCCCTTTTGCCGCGTTTACGGCGTCGCTTTGTGCCTCTTGAGCCAGCACGCCGCTTTCCATGCTCAACATCGTCGCGACTATCAGCAGACCGTAACCCAAAACTAATCTGGGCCTCCTTCGTGTCATTCCCGCTTCCCGTTAGTAATGCAGGGCAATAAACACCGTGCTCACAACTGAACTCGCTATCTGCGCAGCCGAGAACAGCGATTGCCACTGCAGCCCGCCGCTGAATACCCTTTCTGGCACAACTATGGTGTCGCCGGGTTCAAGGGCGGTACTGAACGACTCACCGCTCCACATCCCATTCTTCGCCCCCATTACCGATCCATCGGCCCTGATCACCATGATGGACTTCCTGTCTGCGAGCTGCGTGGGGCCTCCAGCTTCACTCAGATACCATTTCGCGCTCTTGCCTGGCCGGTAGGAAATGGCCGTCGAATTTAGAACCTGGCCCGTAACCAACACGAAGTTTGGCTTCTTGGGGACTATCAAGATGTCGCCAGCCCTGACTTCCATATCAGATGAAGTATTTTTCCAGCGATTGATATTTGTGGAAATATGAATAGCCACACGACCCACTGGAGGATTGGCATTCAGCTGTTGCAGCATTACACGCCATTGCTGAAGTGCCATTTCTTTTGCTTCTTTTTGCTTGGGATTGCTCTCCGGCAGGAGTTCCAAATTGTCTTCGACATCTTTGACACGCAAGATCATTGCGTCTTGGGAGCTCTTCTGCAGGTCGCGCACTTCTTCTCTCTCAAGAATCACACCATAGGGATAAGCCTCTGGCTGAAATCCACCGGCTCGCTCCATAATCGCGCTAAGTTTTTCCCCCGGACGGATTCCATAAGTTCCCGGGTGCTTTACTTCGCCCTTCACGGTAATCGAGGCCCCCAGATCATTCCATCCGGCGCGTTCTCGTATACTCAGTACATCGCCATTGTGTAGTGCGGCGTTGGAATTCGACTCACCGGCGAGCGCAGCAGACAGCTCTATGGTCACGTGATCTGCAGTCAAATTCATTTGTTCGGACCATTGGTATTTGGTCAGGTCGGCTGATTGAGTGTCGGCACTGGCTTTCAGTCCGCCGCCAACCCGCACCAGGTCTGCCACGCGCATGTTGGTGGTCAACGGATAACGGCCCGGGTTTGCGACCTCACCCTTGATGTACACGGTTGCTGGCTCAGCCTCGTCGGGATTCCGGTGGATCAACAGTCTATCTCTCGACTGCAGGACGATATTGGCGAGGGGCTCGCCTTTAAGGGCTTCCCTTAAGCCGACACTGAAGATCTCTGACGTACCGTTTGGCTGGTAACGAAATACTTGAGCATCGCCTGTTTCTGCATCGGGAGAAAGCCCGCCTGCTAAGTGAATCGCATCACTTAACCGGATCTGCCCGGAAGTTTGATAAACGCCGGGGGCGCGGACATCGCCCAATACCGAGACGGCAGGCGCACTTTCGAAATCGAAACGGCTAAAAATCCGGACTGTATCGAGTGGGTGGAGGACCGGTGCTTGTGAAGGATTCGCCAAAGCGCTGGCCAGATCGAAGCTTTCGACGCTCGGTCGAAAGTCCGGCTGCATTGAGACGAATGATCTCTGCGTATTGCGTGGAAGGCTCTGGGAGCAAGTCTTTATAAGATGAAACAACATCGGTAACACGCATGTTTTCGTGGAAGGAATATTTTCCTGGACGTACAACATGACCTTCGACGTAAACCGCGTCCTGGTTATACGCTGCAATCGGGAAAATTCGGATCTGATCGCCGTCGTGGATCTCGAATGATTCGAGCTTCTTCGTTACTTCCGCATCGCCAACGGTTTCAGGAATGTCGAGGCTGAGCATAGTCTGTTTATCGTGGGCTACAGTTCGCTGGACTTCGACGTGGCGAAGCGTTGCGGCCGGCAGCAAGCCTCCTGCTAGATCGAGCACGTCCGCCAACGTTTTCTCATCCTTAAGCTCATAAACCGCCGGCCTGCGAACCATCCCTTCAACGGTCACTTGCGAGCCAATCGGGGGCACAAGCACGGTATCGCCGTTTTCCAACCTCTGAAGGTTCGCTTTTACGCCATGAAGCAGAAGGTCGTAAACATCTACTACTTGGACAAGTTGATCGCCACGGTAATGCTTAAGAATCCGCATGGATCCGAGCGCAGTGGGACCGCCGGCCACAAATAGAGCATTCAGAGGCGTTGACAATGAGCTGATGTCGTATGCACCGGCATTTGCAACGTCCCCTACCTCGTAAATGCGAATTGTTCGAAGGCGAGAGAGCGAAACATCGGCCGAGACGTCACGAAACTGTGATCTGAGCACCTGTTGCAGGCTCTGCTGCAAGTCCGAGAGGCTTTCTCCGCTTACGAGAATTGGACCAACCTCCGGTAGGCTGATTCGACCCTCCCGATCAACCGTTCGTTGGAGCCGCTGCGAAACACCACCCCAAAGGCTGACCGTTAATCCATCACCAGGTCCCACGACGTAATCTGGTCCAGCCGGCAAATCCATGGGCATCCATTGCAAGTCTCTCGTCCCATTTTCGAATACCGCAGCTCCGAAGCGTTGCGGGGTCGAAGGGCGCGGCACCGCTTGAATATACATATCGTAGAGTGAGGGGATGTCCGCGTACGGGCTCCGCTTTCGTATCATCTCAACCGGCTGCAATATGGCCGAGTTCAAGCGTGGCCGGCCGGTCTGCAACCGAGTCAGCGAATTTCCAGCCATCACGCCACCTGGCGTGCTGTCAGGCTCGGTCACGTCTGGCAACATCCCGCTTCCGGAGCCTAAGTCACCAAGCGCCATGGAACCGCCGCCCCCCGAGCCTTGATTAAGGGCTGCAGCGTAACGGCTCGCCAAGCTGGATTCGCCTTCCTGCTCACCCAAAAAGCTGAATTCGTTGCGACTGCTACTGGCAGAATTCAAGCTGGATCCGTTGGTCAATGTCGTCGTGTCGTAGGGACCACTAAAAGGGAGCGACTCCGGAGTCCTTTGCATATCGGTGAGCTGCATATCGGTGAGCATTGTCCGGGTATCTGCATTACCGCCTGGAGAAGCAGGGTTACCTGGAGCGAGTATCGGAGGAGGCAGTTCGGCTGGAGATTCCTCGCGCGGTTCCGCCGACGGGCGGCTCTGCGGACCATTGCAGGATTGGGTGGATTGCGGATCACACCGCGGTTGGCTAGCGTCGCGTGCTGCGCCATTCTGCGAAGCGCTTTGCCCAGTGGCAGGAGGTCGTCTTCCCTGCACCCGCTCTTCCTCCTCAGCTTGAGCGATCCATTTGGTTCGCTCCTGAACCAATAACAGTTGTTCCTTCGCGGCGTCGGACTCCGGATTCAACTTCGGAACCAAATACCCGTACCGCTGAACAAGCACCGTCACGGCCGACCGAAATTGCACATCCGTTTCCAGGCGCGCAAAGATCGCGTCGGTGGTCAGGTCTCCATCGCTCACGATTTGACCGTGCGCGGATGCATCCTTTGCGATCCAGCGCTCCACTTCAACCATGAGTCCAGTATCTTCGACTAAAATGGTCTTGAGTTCAGCCGGGGAGGCCGCCACCCGGCTCATGTTGCGCAACGTCAGCTCCGACGACTGGCTCGAAGAGTCACCGGACGTTCGTTGCTGCGCACGAGCATGGGGAACCAGCAGATTCGTAGTTGCGATGGCAACCAGCGCAATCCCGGCGCGCGTGATAAGCCGTCGCGTGATAAGGCTCCTACCCAAATGCGGCTTTAATCTCAAAGACACGTTTAGCCTCCTACTTTACTCGTCCCGCGCAACGTGTCGAGGATCCCGGCTTCGGATGCTTCCACCGGGACGGCGTGAATATCGAAGGAGGCCCAGAAAAATACGCTACTGTTCCGCTCTGGCGCCAGACCCAAGACCTTCATCTGGGGATGGCTGTGGAGAAGAGTTTCACAGATGGCTGGGCAGTTATCCGATTTGCTCAACGCAATGATCAGAAAGTCCGGATTGGTTCCGTCGACGGCTTGCGCAATGTCGCCCTCGTTCTGAATTTCAGCGACCACTTCGATATCCGGCTGTTCTCGAATGGTCTCCAATACTAATTCGCGCACCAGCCGAGGCTGGTTGGCGACCACAACTCGAACGGGCCGTTCCATGATTGCACGCTCCGATCCGGCGCACTGTAAATCGGACAGGCCGGTAAAGGGAACGTTCATAAATGGCCTGAAAAAGGGCCTCCGTGGTTCTGGGCTGGAGCACAAACCCGCCTCGTACCGAGTACTAGACCGTACTTCACGGGATTTTGTGGCCGTACTAAAATAGGACTAGCCGGGGAACTTGCGTATAAAAAGACTTGAAGTGCCATGCTTACGAGTGTAAGTTGTTGTCTCGTCGTGGGTAGCGCCCGAAATTCACTTGAAATTCTGAAACAGAAGTGGGCCCAAGTTAGTCCAGTTCTGGATAGCTGAGGAGTCTCCCGAGAGGGAGGCAGCTTCGGTGACTATAAAAATCTTCCTTGCTCTTGGGAATCGGGTGCTACGGGACGCCCTTGCTCGTCTGCTTCGCAACAGGGGCAAGGATTGCGTCGATGTCTGTGGCGTTTCCGCCTGCACACCTCAATTACCTGACACAGTCCTGGCCGCGGACCCGGATATCTTGATCACCGAAGCAAATTCGAGCGTCTCCTCGGAAAGCACACTCCTGCGGCAGGTTTTTCGCCTTACACCCAACGTCAAGGTTCTGATTGTCGATATGGAGGAGGATGAGACCACCTTCCTCGAAACGGTTCGGGAGGGCGCAGTCGGCTTTCTTCTGAGGGACTGCTCCGCGGCCGACGTGCTCACTGCGGTCCGCACAGTTGCTCAGGGCCAGGCCTTTTGCCCGCCTCGGCTCTGTTTGGCTCTGCTAAAGCATGTCTCCACCGAGCGCTTCCCGCTCCCCTCGATCCAGGTCAAGTTGCAACTCGGCCTGACGCGCCGGCAACAGCAAATTGTCCCGCTTATCGCCAAAGGGCTGACAAATAAAGAAATAGCCTGTCGCTTAAATCTCTCCGAGCAAACCATCAAAAATCACATCCACTCGATGCTGCGCCGCACAGGCGCCAATGATCGTCTGGCTGTGGTCGACCTCACTCGTCAGGCAACCCACGCGTCCGGGTAGACTTACGTTGCAGTCGTTTTCCTGACCGAATTCTGTTGTGAGGTAGGAAGTCCCGCCGTAATCGTCGGCTATTTTGAAATTCGCTCCCCAGATCGTTGCTCCGGCAACGCCCGCGGTGACACGCGAATAATATCCAACTGGATTGGGGCCGAACCCGCCGCGATTATCCGACGCCAAGGTATTGTAGACACCGATACCATTTACTTGGCCCGTGCTGGTCCCTTTCGCGGGGACCAAATGCCCAATCGTCAATCCGTCGGTCGTCGTTCCGATGAAGCCGTTACCTCATAGCCCTGCATCGCGCGGATCATGGAGTCCGTTATCCCGCCGAAATACCACGCGTTCGGGTGATACCATCCGGCATAGTTTCCGGACAGAGTAATCCCCCAGCTCGCCATTAAATCGATTGGGACGGGTCCACGTGTTATCTGCATCCAAAGCCCCGAACGCGGGGGTTTGTGCGTATCCTGTCGTCGCCGGATGCCAAATCCAGGTAGCGACCATCACCGTGACGATCGCCCACAAAATGAAGGCGATCATAGTCCGCGATGGTTTCAGGTCTAACTTAGGAGTTTTCATTTTTTCGCTCTCACTTTCCGCCTGAAGTGGGCGCGTAACGGTTTACGCGATACCTGGACACATCTGGACCCATCGTGATGCCGATTACCGCGCCAGGGCAGCAGATTCAGCAGTTCGCGAGTAAGTGCCTGACGGAGCCGCCGTGAGGGAATGCGCGAATCGGTTGGAGACGTCCGGACACGACCATGGAGCCATTACGAAATTGATTCTGCGGAGGATGAATGGTCGGGGCGAGAGGATTTGAACCTCCGGCCCCCTGGTCCCGAACCAGGTGCGCTACCAGGCTGCGCTACGCCCCGACCGGCTGGCTCGGAATCGAGCCAGCTGCAGATTAGCACACTCACCGGACGGCAGCCAGTTGTGGACCGACCATCAGAACATGCGTAACCCAATTTGCCCGCTAAGCGTATAATTATAATAATGGCGAATAACGGCAAAGCTCGTGCAACAAATCCACACGAGGTGCGTATATTATAGTGGGCGCAACACCGGGCCCAAGCACTTGCGTCTTCGGGCTGCGCGACGATTTCAGTTGTTGCAACATTGGTTGTTTCTTGGCGGTGGCAAGAAGCATCTAATCGGGTGGCTGGATCCGATCAGAAATCAGAAGAATTTTGACGCTGTGATCATTTTAATTACCGCGGTAAGTAACGGACTCACAAGTTTTTGCTGTTCGCCGTCACTAGCGGCGCGGGCTAAAGCGTAAGTCAATTTTCAGATTTTGAGGGGTAGGAGGCAGAATCAAATGGAAAAGCAGACAGTTAGTATTAAGCGCTCGGTAGCGACCGTCACCTTGGCCGCAGCTCTGTTGGTGGGCGGTGCCTTTACCTGGGCGTTCACTACGAGTAACAGGCCCGTGCTCGGAGCCACCCGCCCCGTCGAGTTGCGGATGGCACCCGCGAGCCCGGCCGTAGGGCCCGTTTCGCTCAGTGAGGGCTTTTCGACCATAGTTGAACCCTTATTGCCGGAGGTCGTTAACGTTTCGACTTCCAAGATGGTGAAGGCACAGCGTGGCGGCAATCCTTTTGAGGATGATCCCACGTTTCGACAATTCTTCGGAAATCCATTCGGTGGCGGGGGTGGCGGCGACGAGGGGCAGGGTCAGGGGCAGGGTCAGACGCCCCGTTCGCAAAAGGAGCACAGTCTCGGCTCCGGCGTAATCGTCAGCCCCGACGGCTATATCTTGACCAACAACCACGTGGTTGATGGCGCGACGGATATCACCGTATCGTTGAAGGACAAGCGGGAACTTAAAGCCAAAGTTGTCGGCGCCGACCCGCGCACCGATATCGCCGTGTTGAAAATTCCCGCGACCGGCTTGCCTGCGGTAACGCTCGGAGATTCGACCAAGATGCGCGTTGGCGACATCGTTCTGGCGGTCGGCGACCCATTTGGAATCGGTGAGACCGTTACGATGGGCATCGTTAGCGCCACCAGCCGCAGGGCTCTCGATATCGAGGGCGCGGATAGCTACGAGGACTTCATTCAGACCGATGCGGCAATTAATCCCGGCAATTCCGGCGGCGCGCTGGTCAACACCCGTGGCGAGTTGATTGGAATCAACACCGCTATCATCAGCAATGGCGGCGGCGGTGGGAACCAGGGAATCGGATTCGCGGTCCCTGTCAACATGGCGCGCCACGTCATGGAACAAATACTGAAAACCGGCAAGGTTACGCGCGGCTATCTCGGCGTCGTGATCCAAGCGGTAACTCCAGACCTGGCGAACGCGTTTGGCCTGCCTTCGGCTGAAGGCGCACTCGTCGGCGATGTGACCCCCGGAAGCCCGGGCGCAAAAGCCGGCCTCGAAAAGGGCGATGTCATCGTCTCCTTGAATGGCCAGCCAGTCTCTGAATTCCAGGACTTGCGCTTGCGCATCTCGCAATCGGCGCCGGGCGATAACGTCAAACTCCAGATCTATCGGAACGGGCAGAAGCGTGACATCACCGCTACGCTTCAGGAGTTCCCGGAAAAGGCCGAGAAGGCCGAGGCTCCGGCGACGGAACAAAATGCCGCTGAAGGCTTGCAGGTGGAGAACCTCACCCCGGATGTTGCTGAACAGTTGAGTCTCCCCAACGGCACGCGCGGAGTTGTTGTGTCGCGTATCGACCCCGATAGCAATGCCGCCGAGTCGTTGCAGCGCGGCGACGTGATCCAGGAAGTCAACCACAAGCCGGTTAACAACGTCGACCAGTTCCGCGCGGCCATGAACGCCGTCGGACAAAAGCAGCCTGTGCTGCTGCTGGTAAACCGCCACGGGACTACGGCCTTCGCCGTGCTTCCGCCCAAAGAATAAGCAACCAATCGCTGGGCCGCCTGTCTCGGGCGGTCCAGCACAAAAAAAGCCCTGCGCCGGCAACATGCGACGCAGGGCTTTTTTATTGCTCGAATGCTTGAAGTGCCGGGTCCGAAACCCGCTTTATTTCATAGCGGCTTCGGGTGCGAGCACGAGCGCAGGCAAGCGCACCACACGCGCCTGGGTGACATTGGGGAGGCCTTGCAGACGATCGAGAACGGCAGGCGATACTTCTCCGTCCAGCCCGATTAGCGCGAGAGCTTCCGCTCCCAGCACCGCTTCTCGGCGCCCCAGCGCGAACGTTGCGATGTTCAGGCCCTCACGGCCAAGCAGGGAGCCGATCTCACCGATCACACCGGGAACGTCGCGGTTGCTCAGTAGCAGCAGAGTTCCCTCAAGCGATGATTCGACGGCAATGCCGTTGAGCTCCAGGATCCGCGGTATGTTGCCGTACAGCACGGTGCCTCGCGCGAAAAATTTCGTGACTTGCGAACCGCCCGCGGGCATCGCCGTAATCTCCACCAAGTCGGCGATTCCGCGCTGCCGAGGACGCGTGATTTCTTCGATGAGCAAGCCACGCTCCGACGCGCGCGCCGGTGCGCTCACCAGGTTTACACCCTCATCCAGCACGGCGTTTAGCGCGCCCGCTAGTGCGGCGCTTCGCAGCAGGTGGGTGCCGAGTTCGGCCGGCTCGCCCGTACACGCCAGCCGCAGACGTCCCACTGCAAAGGGCGAAGCCTGCGCGACGAAGCAGGCCAGCCGCTCCGCTAACTCGAGATACGGACGCAGCCGCCGGTAGTGCTCGGGCGAGATCGCCGGCAAGTTGACCGCGTTGCGCAGCACTCCCTCCGCAAGATAATCCCGAATTTGCTGCGCGATCTGCACGCCCACTTCCTCCTGGGCCTCGGCAGTTGATCCCGCGACGTGTGGCGTGGCGATGACGTTGGGAAGCGCCATCAGGGGCGAGTTTCCGGGCGGCTCGGCGGCGAAAACATCGAGACCTGCTCCCGCCAGATGCCCGGAACGCAGCGCTTCGAGCAGCGCCGTCTCGTCAACCAGTTCACCCCGCGCCGTGTTGATCAACCGCGCTCCGCGCTTCATTTGCGCGAGCGTTTGCTGGTTCATCAATCCATCGGTAGCGGGCGAAAGGGCCGTGTGCAGCGAGACGTAGTCGGCTTGCGCCAGCATCTCCGCCAAGGGCAGCAGCTGCACTCCCCACTCCGCAGCACGCTCCGCAGTCAGATAGGGGTCGTGTGCCAGCACACGCATTTCGAGTGCCTTGGCACGCCGCGCGACTTCCCCTCCAATGCGCCCCAACCCCACCAGCCCCAGCGTTTTGCCGCGCAGTTCCGCGCCAGCCGAGCCGGCTTTTTCCCAGCGTCCCGCATGCATGGCCGCATTCAATTGCGGGACCGAACGCGCCAGAGCGAACATGAGCGCGAGCGCGTGCTCGGCCACGCTGGTTGCGCTGCTTCCAGGAGTGTTCACCACCAGGATGCCGCGGCGAGTCGCGGCCTCCAAATCGATATTGTCCACGCCCACGCCTGCGCGGCCCACGATGCGCAGCTTTGGAGCGCGCGCCAGCAATTCCTCGGTCACACGTGTTGTGCTGCGCACGATCAGTGCGTCGGCATCGGCGAGCTCGGTGGCCAGCGCCGCCGCGGCTGGTTGCGACACCTGCCAGCCTGAATCCACGAGCAATTGCACTCCGTGGGGACTGATCTTATCGGCAACAATAATTTTCATGGCCCACGAGCGTACTGACCCATGGCGTGTCTGTCAATTCGTCTGTCGATTCCCGTTGCTTGATTTGCGTATCAAATTCCGCGCCGGGCAGCGCTCGAGCGTGTGCTATAGTCACGTTTCGCAAACCCGCCATGGGCTACCTTGAGCGCATCCAGAAAGATTTGACCGGCGCCATGAAAGCCAAGGACGAGCTGCGCCTGAGCGTCCTGCGCATGATGAAAAGTGCGCTCAAGAATAAGGAAATAGAAAAAATCCGTCCTCTGGAAGACGCCGAATCGCTTCAGGTATTGCAGACATTGATCAAGCAGCGCAAGGATTCCGCCGAACAGTTTGCGCGCGGCGGCCGCGCCGATCTCGCCGAAAAGGAAACTCGAGAAATCGGTTTCATTGAGGCCTACCTGCCCGCCGCGGCCGATCAGGGGGAGATGGATCGCGCGATCGAGGCCGCCATCGTCGAAACGTCGGCGAACTCGCCGAAGCAAATGGGCGCGGTGATCAAGGCCGCGCGAGCAAGACTCGAAGGTAAATCCGTGGATGGGAAAGCGCTCTCCGAGCGCGTGCGCGAGCGCCTGTCGCGCCCTGTCTGAAGCTCGATCCCGAAGTTCATCGAAATCGCGCAACGTTTGGCCGGCAACCGTGGCCCTGCCTGAAGCCATCCCGGTTCGTTACACCGAAGAAGAGGCTGGCTACGTCAGTTTCCGCCCGGTTGTTCGCCAAACTTTTCGTCTGCACGAATTGCTCGACATGGTGCTCAGCGTTGCCGGGAAGGAGCCCGAGCGCATCCGGCAAATCCTGCGCTCCGGCACCGTGGTTTTTCACTTTTACCGGTATTGGTGGGCGGGCTTTGAAGCTGGCGATGCGGAGTTGCAGGCGCAGCTCGCGCAATTTCCTGATTCCGATTCCGCGCGCGCCTTTCGCGCGGAGGCATGCAGCAAGGTGTTCTTGGTCACTGAACCAGCGAATTCGCCGCGCCATCTCTCACTCGAGATCGGGCGCGCCGCGGCGTCCCGCACGCGATTTCTGAGGCGCCGCAGTTTCTGGGATGCGTTGCTCGCTGCCGCGGCGGCGCAGCCGCTCGCTTACGACGGCTACTCGTATATGCACCATGCCGATCTTTACCGCATGGAGTTGACCGCTGTCGTGCATGCAACCCTTGTTGCCGCGGCGGCGGCGCTCGCGCCGCGAGACCTCCGTCGCGAGCTGACGACGCTAACCGATGCGACGCATGTGGTCTTCGCCTGCTCTCGCGCTGCTTCTTAAGGGCTGCGCGCTCGGCAGCGCCGCCGGAAGTCGGCGCTTAGCCGTCGCGAAGGCGGACGGCCGCCTGGCGGTTACCCTACTATCGATAAAATGGCTCCAAAGGAAGCCTGACTGCGACCGAAAGCGTTTAGTAAATATTGATGGCGGCCGTGCCGCGATGACAAAATCATACCCATGACCAGCCAGCCTGTGACTAGAAAACCTGTGACCAGCAAACTCATGACCAGCAAGGGACTGACCATCTGTAAAGCATCAGCGAGCGGCAACCCATCGCCGAGCAGCAAGGCGTCGGCCAAGTGACCGGCGAACTTTTTTTGGAATTGGAACACGTCTCCGTCGCGCGCGGCCTCAAGCCCGTGCTCCACGATATCTCGCTGCGTATTGCCGCAGGGGAGCACGTGGCTTTGCTCGGCCCGAATGGATGCGGCAAATCCACGCTCATCAAGACGATGACCTGCGAATGTTATCCGCTGGCCCAGCCCGGTACGCGCGTGCGTATTTTTGGACGCGAGCGCTGGGAAATCTTTGAGCTGCGCAAGCGTTTGGGCGTCGTGGCCACTGATCTGCCCAGCGAGCGGACGCTGCACACCAAGGGCAGCGACGCCGTGATCACCGGGTTTTTCTCCAGCTCGACAATCTGGCCCGAACTCCACGTCACCGCTGCCATGCGTGAGCGTGCCGCCGCCATCCTCGAGCGACTCGAGGCCGGACACCTGGCGGAGAAAACTCTCGGCGAGATGTCGGCCGGCGAGCAGCGCCGCATCCTCATCGGCCGCGCGCTGGTTCATAACCCCGAGATGCTTCTGATCGACGAGCCGAGCAATGCCTTGGATCTCGCGGCGCAAGCCGAACTGCGACGTACGCTGCGCACCCTCGCACAGCATGGCACAGGCATTTTTCTGATTACTCATCACCTCGCCGATATTCCTCCTGAAATCGAACGCGTAGTCATGATGCGCGAAGGAAGAATCGTCGCGGATGGTCCCAAGCAGGAGCTTCTCACCGCCGAGCGCCTGCAAGATCTGTTCGGCGTACCGGTGAGCATGGCTCGCCGCGACGGTTACTACCACGTGTGGTAGGTCGCGGCTCTTGCAGTCGCGCAAGCTGTCGGCTTCACTCGACAGGTGGTTGAATACGCCCTCACGTGTGCACCCTGTCGTGAGCATTGAATCGCTGGCGCCATTTCCCTACACGCGACGGCTTTTTTACGCCATAATTTGCGGCGCGCCACGTGATGGTGTCCTTCCGGCGCGCCGAGGTGACGCGTGGCCACCAAGCTCTGGAGTTCGACTGCGCCGCCAGCCGAGTTTCGTCCCTACGTGCCGGCGGAGACCATCCTGCCGGAATTCACCCTGCGCGCCGTCCTGGTCGGAATCCTCGCTGGACTGTTTTTCGGCGCAGTCACGGTCTACGTCGGCTTGCGCGCGGGCCTGACGGTCTCGGCCTCGATCCCTATTTCCGTCCTGTCGATCAGCATTCTTAGAATCTTCGGCAAAGTCAGCATTCTTGAAAATAATATCGTGCAGACCGTGGGCTCGGCCGGCGAATCCATTGCCGGCGGCGTTATCTTCACGTTGCCCGCGCTGATTTTTCTCGGATTTCCGCTCGAATACTGGAGCGTATTTTTTCTGGCCCTGATCGGCGGCTGGCTGGGCGTGCTCTTCATGATCCCGTTGCGCCGCCAGCTTATCGTCAAGGAGCACGGCAACCTGCTCTATCCCGAAGGCACAGCGTGCGCCGATGTTTTGGTGGCGGGTGACCGTGGCGGATCGTTTGCCAGCCGAGTTTTCTGGGGCCTTGGCCTGGGCGGCCTGTACTCGGTGCTGATGAATACCATTGGCGCCTGGCGCGACACGCCGACTTACGACCCGCAGTGGCTTCCGGGTGCCTCCTTCCGCGCCAACATCACGCCGGAATATTTGGGTGTCGGTTACATCATCGGACCGCGCATCGCCGGCATACTCGTTTCCGGTGGCGTTTTTTCCTGGCTGGTGATGATGCCCGCAATCCGCTTTTTCGGCTCGCTGGCTCCGGGAGTGGCACTGTACCCCAGCACCGTTCCCATTCCGTCCATGACTTCCGATCAGATCTGGTCGAGCTACATCCGCCCCATGGGCGCGGGCGCAGTCGCCGCTGCCGGCGTCCTCACGCTTGCGAAAACCCTGCCCACGATTTGGTCGGCGCTGATTGCGGGAGTCAAGGACGTGCGCGCAGGCCGTGCCGGCACCGCTCCCGCGGCCACGCGTCTCGAGCGCGACCTGCCGATGAGCTTCGTGGTCTTCGGATCGCTCGGCATCATCGTGATGATGTGGGGCCTGCTGACCTTCCGGCCGATTCCCGGCGCGGAAACTTCCCTGGGTGCGAATCTGCTCGCGTCGATTTTTGTTGTCGTCTTCGGCTTTTTGTTTGTCACTGTGTCTTCACGCATCTGCGGTCTGATCGGCAGCTCATCGAATCCCATCAGCGGCATGGCCATCGCGACGCTGATGGCTACCTGCGCCATGTTTCTTGTCGTGGGTTGGACGCGTGGAAGCTACGCGGTGCTCGCGCTCACCATTGGTGGCGTTGTGTGCGTGGCGGCCGCGAATGGAGGCGGCACGTCACAAGACTTGAAAACCGGCTTTCTGGTAGGCGCCACGCCATCCAAGCAGCAGATCGCTTTGATTATCGGCGCCATGGCTTCGGTGTTCGCGGTGGGCGGAACGCTTAAGCTGATGAATGTCGGTTTAGCGGAATACAAACCCGTGCCAATTGCCATTGATCTGGCAAATCTGCCAACGGGCGCCCACGTCGAAACCCAGAATTATCCATACCAGGGAAAATCCTACGTCCTGATTAACGCCATCGGCTCCGCGGTGATCCCCGACGGCAAATATCTTTACGACAATGCCACGCGCCGCATTGAAATTCAGTGGGTGCAGGGCATCGGCAGTGACAAAGCGGCCGCACCGCAGGCTCGCCTGATGGCCACCGTCATCAACGGTATCCTCAACCGGCAGCTTCCCTGGAGGCTCGTTCTGCTTGGCGTTTTCCTGGTGCTTACCGTTGAGTTGCTCGGCATCCGTTCGCTCCCTTTCGCCGTCGGTTCTTACCTCTCCATCGCCACCACGCTTGCGATTTTTGCGGGAGGCGTCGTTCGCTGGCTTGCCGAACGCGGCCGCGGCAAAGGTCCCGAAGCGGCAAGCGAAATCGATTCCGGACCGCTTTACGCCAGCGGCTTGATCGCCGGCGGCGGCATTTTCGGTCTGTTGGGCATCGTTATCGCTCTCCTGGAAGACCAGGAGTTCCGCTATCACATTTTCCGGCCGGGCTTATTTCAAATCGGCCCCAGGCTGGAAGGGGCGCTCGCCGGCAGTACGGCCTTCGCCATTTTTATGTTCCTTCTTCTGGCCGCTTCGCAGTTCTATTTCGCTCGTAAGAAACTGGAGTAGCAACTTCGCGCATTCGCTTTGACTCTGGCGCGACCTGACCTTAGACTCTTTAGAGTATGGGCTCCTTCCCCCGGTCCCCGCGTCGTCGCATGTCCTGGGATAGCTACATCACGCCAGCCATCCGGAATCTTGTGCTTGCGTGCACCGGCGTTTTTCTGATCCAGACACTGCTCAATCTGTTCGACCCTTCCGCGGCCCTCTGGATGATTCATGAACTGGGCCTGGTGCCGCTCCTGGTGACGCACGGTCTTCGTCTTTGGCAGCCGCTGACGTATCTGTTTTTGCACGGCGGCTTGATGCACTTGCTGTTCAACATGTTATTTCTCTGGATGTTTGGTGTGGACCTCGAGCGCACCTGGGGCACACGCCGGTTCTACAACTATTTCTTCATCACGGGTATCGGTGCGGGCTGCATCGACGTCCTGGTCAGAACCATAGTCGATCCGCAGGGTTTGGGTTCTTCCCGAATCCCCACGATTGGCGCATCGGGAGCGATTTACGGCATTCTGCTGGCCGCCGCGGTGATGTTTCCCGACCGCAAGGTCTGGCTGATCCCGTTTCCCGTGCAAATCCCGATGAAGATTTACGTGTTGGGGGCCGGTGCCATCGAATTTTTCTCGACGCTGGGCACCGGCGGAGATAACGTCAGCCATGTCGCGCATCTCGGCGGGATGCTCGTCGGATATCTTTACCTCCGGCGCGGCTCGTTTTTCTACCGCGCCCGCAACGGCGTTTCCGACTGGCAGCGCAAGCGAGCGCGCCGCAAGTTCGAGGTTTACGTGCGCAAGCACAAAGAGCCGCCCTCTAGCCCGGATCATTGGGTGAATTAGATTACTAAGGCTAACCCGAAGCGCCGTCGTCGGGCGCCCTCTAACGCGAAAACCCCGTGTACGTAATGCCCAGTCGTGGCTTACGTCATTCTGCGGAATCGTGCTAAGAAATCATTTCGCGAAGGTTTGCTGCAGACCCGTGCAATGCGCTGCGGACAAATTCGAGCGAGACGCGTGTTCTCTCCACCCCGTCTCGTGCCCTTCCCGGCCTGGAAAAAATTGGCGGTGTCAAATCGCTGCGTGCTACGACGTGCAGGGCGGCACTCTCACGAAAAATGTGGCGCCGGCGAGCCCAGCAAACTCAGGGGGCCGGTATGCTAACGCGCCGCGGAGACGCCCTTGACCACGTGGAATTGCATGAAGTTAGTCGAGCCGCGCACGCCAATCGGCGTTCCCGCGACGATCCCCACCACATCGCCCCGGCTTACCAGCCGCTCTTCAAGCAGGCGCTGTTCCGCCATCTCCGCCAGACCTTCCATATCTCGCGGCTTGCCCATCCGGCGTGGCAGCACGCCCCACAAAAGCGAAAGTTGACGCCGCGTATCCTGGTTGTGCGAGAAGGCGATGATCGGGGGGCGCGGCCGGTTCTTTGAAATCAAGCGCGCCGTGGTACCGGTTTCCGTGAACACGGCAATCACTTTCATAGCAAATTCTCCGGAAGCGTGGCAGATCAGCTCCGCCGTGGTTTCCGCGACACTGGAAAACTCCTGCCGCCGCGGTTGCGGAAAGTCGGTGATGCTCGCTTCAGCCGCGCGAATAATGCGATCCATCATGCACACCGACTCGACGGGATAATGTCCGGTCGCGGTCTCCGCGCTCAGCATGACCGCGTCGCTGCCATCGAAAATCGCATTGGCCACGTCGGATGCCTCGGCACGCGTCGGCCGCGGATTTTCCCGCATAGATTCGAGCATTTGCGTCGCGGTGATCACCGGAACGCGCGCCTCGCGCGCGTGGGAGATCACCAGTTTCTGCGCCACCGGCACACGCTCGGGGTTCATTTCCACGCCCAGGTCCCCGCGCGCCACCATTACGCCATCCGCAACGCCCAGAATCGCGTCCAGGTTATCGATGGCCGCCGGTTTTTCGAGCTTGGCGATAATCGGCGTATTCTTGCCTGCGCGTTTCACCGCCGCTTTAGCGGCCAGCACGTCTTCGGGACGCCGCACAAAACTTACGCCGATGTAATTCACGCCGCATTGCAGCGCAAAAGCCATGTCCTGCAGATCTTTGCGGGTCAGCGCAGGCACGTGGAGGTTCACGCCGGGAAGATTGATGCCCTGATGCTCGCGAAGTTCGCTGCCGTTTACCACGCGACATATAACTTCACGTCCGCCGGCCGACTCGACTCGCAACTCGATCAATCCGTCAGCCAGCAGAATGCGGTCGCCGCGCTTCACTTCCTCCGGCAGGCGCTTGAAGGTGGTCGAAACTCCTGTACTGTTACCCAAGTGGTTAACTGTCGAGATCGTGAATCGCTGGCCCGGCCGCAGCAATACGGCCTGGCCGTTCTCGAGTGGGCCCGTGCGAATCTTAGGTCCCTGCAAATCGGCGAGAATCGCGATGGGTTTCTGGTAGCGAGCGGAAGCGGCGCGCACCGCAGCCACGGCACTCCCGTGCTCTTCGTGGCGTGCCATGCGAAAAATTCAGCCGCACCACGTCCATTCCGGCGCGCATCAGCTCGTCCACCATTTTGGGAGAGCGGCTTACCGGCCCAATCGTGCACACGATCTTGGCCCGGCGAACTGCGGATGACTCCTGATAGGTCGGCTGGCTATTTGGGCGACGAAGTCATGAACGGTCCGATACAAAAATTCGATTCCGGTGCGGAAGCTGGACAAAGGGATGCGTTCATCATCCGCGTGCATCCGCAGTTCGTCGGCTTCGGTCAGTGGAAATGGCAGCAACCCGTAGGACTGCACGCTGTGCAGCCGTAGTTCTGCGGAATCCGTTGCCCCGGTCGAAAGAAAGGGCACTGCTGGGATGCCTGGGAATTGCTGCGACACACTGTGCTCGATAGCCTTGTAGAGTTCGCTTGTGAGCGAGGAAGGCGGCGCGGCTTGGCCCGAATCGGGCTGAATCTCGAATTTGATTTGCGGATCGTTTACCGCCTTCTGCATCTGCGCGATCACCCCGCTGATCGGGATCGCCCGGCAGCAAGCGGATGTTCAGGTTCGCCCAGGATTCGGAGGGCACGACGTTTGCGCGAACCCCTGCACGCAATTCAGTGGGCGCAATCGAATCGCGCAGCATCGAGTTCCACACGGGGCTCATGTCGGAAAGTCGCCGCGCCGCAAGCTCGAAGCGCTCCGGAGTCTCCAGTGCGCGCATCCATTTCGCGGTGTCCTCATCCTCGATTTGCGCGAGCTGCTCGAAGTACCGTCGCGTTACGGTCATCAACTGTACCGGCGTTTCCATGGTGCCGAGTTTCTGAATGGCCGCCGCCAAATGCACGACGGAGTTGTCGGCTCGCGGAACCGATGCGTGGCCCGAGGCGCCGGTGGCAATCACCGCCACGTCATACGGTACTTTCTCACTCGCCTGTACCCCGACGTATTGCACCTTGCCGTCTTTCAAGACGACCCGGCCGCCTTCGTTGATCGCAAACCCGCAGGCGATTTTGTCCCAGTACTTGTCGATTACCAGCTTGATGCTGGCCGAGCCGCCCTGTTCCTCATCGTCATCGGCCAGAAACATCACATCGCGATTCAGACGCACGCCGGCACGCTTGAGTTCGACCATGATCGCCAGGTTGGCAGCCAGCATGCCTTTGTCGTCAATCGCTCCGCGGCCCCACAGATATCCATCCTTCACCGTCGCGGCGAATGGATCCACCGTCCATTTGCTTTTATCTACGCCGACCACGTCCAGGTGCGCCACCAGCAGCAGCGCCTTCGACGGATCGCGCAGCGGCCCAGCTTGCAATTGCGCAATGGCCACGCCGCGTCCCGGGGCGATTTCCACGATCTCTACGGGAATATTTTCCTTTTGCAGCACGGCCGCCACGTATTTGGCGGCGGCTAGTTCGTTGCCCGGAGGGTTGGTGGTATCGATGTGAATCAGGTCGGCTAGCCACCCCTGCGCTTCGGCCATTAATTGATTGAGTTGTTCTTGCGGAAGAATTGGCGAGGCCCCCGTAGCGCCCGCAACGCCCGTAACACTTGTCGCGCTTTGCCGCGCCCGGGCATCGGCGATCGGCGCGATCTGAGAACCGCCCGCGATCAGCCCCAGAAAAATCAGCAGCGAGGACCACCGCATCGTCCACTGTTTCCGCGTTTGGCTCGATCTCTGCATCGCCGCTCGGCTTCTGTTCTGTATCAATATCTCGTTAAAAATGGCCCTCGTATGCGTGCCGCGCCTGAGGAAGCGTCAAACCCTGCGCCACCTGGGGCACCCGTGATCGAGCTTGGATCGTAAAGTGTACGGAGCCGGCACATCGCACGTTCTCCTGCGCAATCCCGTGTCAAGCGCTTCCTCCGATCCGACTTCATGGTAACACGGCCCCCCTAATGCCACGCGCATCTTCCCACCCGCCGGGTTATAATTGAACATCCCCGGATTTCGTGTCAGCATCCTAACCCTGAGAGAGGATGCCCTATGCGATTCATGGCTATGCGCCCTTTTATCCTTGCCGCGTGCATGCTGATGGTCGTGGCTCTTGCGGTGGCCACTCCCAAAAGCCGGCCAGCCGCACCACAGACGTCACCTTCATCCGCGCCCGCCATCCCAGCCGCCAGCGCCGCCGGCTTCACAAGGTTCCGATTCGCAGCAGCCCGGCTACGCGATTTCCATGACTGTGCCCGTCGTGAACGTCGACGTCGTGGTCACCGACAATGACGGCAATTATTTAACCGGCCTAAAGAAGGAGAATTTTCGCCTCACCGAAGACGGCGCGCCGCAAACGATCACTAATTTTTCCACTGCCGACGCGCCCATCACCGTGGTTGTGCTGGTCGAGTACAGCAGACGCGCATATGGCTGGTATCTGTACACCGCGCGCAGCTGGGCCGATGTTTTCCTACACCAACTCAAGCCCAGCGACTGGGTCGCGCTCGAATCGTTCGCGATGCGTCCTAATGTCGAGGTGGATTTCACCCATAACATTTCCGAAGTCGAGCAAGGTCTGATAAACCTGGTGCTGCCGACGTTCAGTGAATCGGTGATCTTCGACGCGCTCCTCGACACCATGGATCGCATGCACGACGTGAAGGGCAAGAAATCTATCCTGGTGCTGGCCTCCGGCGAAGATACGTTCAGCCGCCATACCTTGAACGATACCTTGGCGCGGCTGAAGGAAACCGATGTCAGCGTCTACTGCGTCGGCGTCGGCGAACAGTTCGCCCTCGAAACGGATATGCACGGAGGCAATGGCACCGGGAATTTGAATTACCTGCAAGCGCAAAATCAGCTGAAGGCCTTCAGCCAGTTGACCGGCGGCAGAACGTGGTTCCCACGATTTCAGGGAGAAATTCCGGGCGTCATGAGCGATGTCGCAGCGAGTCTCCGCAACCAGTACAGCCTCGGATATTCGCCAACCAACCAAAGCACCGACGGCAAATATCGCAAGATTAAAGTCGAGCTTGTCGAGCCCGATGGCAGTCCGCTGACGGTGACGAACCAGAAGAATAAGAAGGTCAAATATCAGGTGTATGCCCGCCAGGGCTATGTCGCGCCCAAGGCTGGCGCCGCCGGAGGAGACTGACGCCCGCGCTGTTCACCGTACCCGCTGTTGACCCCGCGTGACTGACGCAGCGCGTTCGACCCAGTACGCTTGCCGGCGCACCTGACCCCGAAACGTCTGCGCTCCCTTTTTGATTTCGCCGAATCAATTCTCAATACCCTCGTGTCTCAATACCCTCGTGCCAGGTCTATTCGGTTGCGCAGTGGCTGCCCGGCAAACCAGCGCTCCAGATTATCCAATAACAGCTCGGTTTCTCTTGGCCACACGCGCTCGCTCACGCCGCTGACGTGCGGCGTGATGAATACGTTTTCGAGCGGCCACAGCGGACTTTCCGCGGGGAGCGGTTCCTGTGCTGCCACATCCAGCGCCGCGCCGGCGATGGCCCCGCGTTCGAGCGCCGACACCAGCGCAGTTTCATCGATCAGCGAACCGCGCGCCACGTTGATCAGAAATGCGCTCGCCTTCATCGCAGCGATCTGTTTTGCACCCATGATGTGCCGGGTTTCCGCAGTCTCTGGTGCGGCCAGAATCACGAAGTCCGCCTCGGGCAGCGCGGCGTCAAGCTGCGATACGGCAAAAACGCGTTCGACCACGCCGGAGTCAGCCCTGCCTAAGTGTGTAACCGCGTGCACGCGCATTCCGAGCGCGCCAAGCCGTTCGCCGATCGCACGGCCCACCGCCCCGAAACCGACGAGCAGCGCCACTTGCCCGCCAATCTCACGTGGACGCGCCGCGCCATCCCATATTTCCTGCTGTGCCCATAGGCGCCGAGCCTGGTAGCGCATCGCGCCCAGAAAGTCGCGCGACATCGCGATGACAAGTCCAACCACGTGTTCCGCCATGGGGGGTGCGTGCACCCCGCTCGCATTGGTCACCGCGATCCCCGAGTCGCGCAGTTCGGGGTACATCAGTTGCGAAACACCCGCGGAAATCGAGTGTAGCCATGCCAGCCGCGCGGCCATGCGCAATTGCTCGGGACGCAGCAAGTAGCCCACAAAAATATCTGTGTCGGGCAGTTCAGCATCGAGTAGGTCGTGATTCGGCAGGTGTATCACCTTCATCTCGGGCCAGCGATTCCGAATGTGGTTCACGAGATCTTCCGGGATGCGCCACAACGAGAAGCGCAGCCGGGCCGAGATGACGAGCTTGGTATCCGCGGGCCTTTTAATCCTGGGTGCCGCAGGGGTGGCTTCATTCATGGCGTTCATCGCTCGGCAATGCGCGTTACTTCGCGCGTTACTTCGACGGGTGACTGCGGCGCGCTACTCTGCGGCTTACTTCAGCGGCGTAATTTAGTCCTGGTTTATGAATTTATTTATGAACGACGCGAAGGTCTCGCCCCGTCATCTCGGCAGGCTGTTCGACGCCCAGCACGCCCAGCAACGTTGGCGCGATATCCTGCAGCGAGCCGCCAGGTTTAAGGCCATTGCGGCTGTCTTCATCCAGCATCACGAATGGAACCGGATTCGTGGTGTGATAGGTGTGTGGCTCTCCGGTGATCGGATCGATCATCGTCTCCGCGTTGCCATGATCGGCGGTTATGATCCACGCACCACCCCGCGGCCGCAGGGTTTGGAAGATCCGGCCCAGGCACGCATCCACGGTTTCGACGGCACGGATGGTAGCTTCCAGGTTGCCCGAGTGTCCGACCATGTCCGCGTTGGCGAAATTCATTATCACGGCATCGAAGCTCCCCGATTCAATGGCGTGAATCACGCCATCGGCGATGCCCGCAGCAGACATTTCCGGCTTCAGATCGTAAGTAGGCACTTTCTGCGACGGTACCAGGATGCGCTCTTCGCCCGGGAACGGCTTCTCGACGCCGCCATTGAAAAAGTACGTGACGTGCGCATATTTTTCGGTTTCGGCAATCCGCAGATTCCGGAATCCCACCTCGGCAAAAACCTGCGCCAGAATGTGTTCCAGCTTTTCCGCGCCGAATAGGAAGTGCAGCCACGCAAAAGTCTTGTCGTACTGCGTCATTCCCACGAAGAATAAGTTCTTAGGCCGCTTCAGGTCGGCAAACCGAGCGAAGCCCGGCTCCGCAATCGCGCGGGCCATCTGCCGGGCGCGGTCGGCGCGAAAATTGAAGTAGATCACCGCGTCATCCTCGCGCACGCAGGCCACCGGATCGGCGTCACTCGGGCGCTCCGCCGGATCCGGGCCCTTGGTGATCGCCATGGGTACGATAAATTCGTCGGTTACGCCCTGCTCGTAGCTGGCCCGCACAGCGGCCACCGGATCGGCGACACGCCGGTCGGCTTCCCCGTGAACCACGGCGCGATACGCGCGCTCGACGCGCTCCCAACGGTTGTCACGGTCCATCGCGTAATAACGCCCGGAGACCGAAGCAATGCGCCCGGTGCCCAGCTCACGCAGCTTCTGTTCGAGACGGCGCAGGTAGTCGATGCCGCTGTGCGGCGGGGTGTCGCGGCCATCGAGGAAGCAATGAATGAAAACGCGTTCCACCTTGTTCTGCTTGGCCATTGCCAGCAGCGCAAACAAGTGCTCGATATGCGAATGCACGCCGCCATCGCTGAGCAGCCCCATCAGGTGCAGTTGATGCTCGCGGCCGCGGTGCATCGCGGCCAATAGCAACTCGTTCTTCAACAGCGCGCCGCTGGCGATGGCCTGATCGACCCGCGTGATGTCCATCTGCACAATGCGGCCCGCGCCGATGTTCAGATGCCCCACTTCGCTATTGCCCATCTGCCCGGCGGGCAAGCCCACTGCGGGGCCCGAAGTCTGAATCAGCGTATTGGGAAACTGCGCGAGCAGCCGGTCGTAATGGGGCTTGCGCGCCAAAGCAATGGCATTGGCTTTGGTCTCGGCGCGATATCCCCACCCGTCGAGCACCGTAAGCACCATAGGTTTAGGTCGCTTGGTCATCATTATTATCGTCATTATTCATCATCGCCTGACTCGCATCGTCATTCCGCATCGTCATTGGTTCATGCAAATTGGTTCATGCACGATCACCTGCTCGTGTTGCTGCTGCGACAACATTATGTCATCGCGTCGTGCGTGGGTGCTCCAGAATATTCGCAATCATGCGACTCATACTTCCGGAAAATTTGCGGCGGATCTTGCAAAGATGTCCTCAGTTTCATAAGGTCTATTATCCAATGGAAGGAGACCAGTTATGGATATCAAAAACTGTGTGGCCCTGGTTACCGGTGCCAATCGCGGGCTTGGGAAAGCTTACACGGATGCTTTGCTCGCGGCGGGAGCCGCGAAGGTCTACGCCGGTGCGCGCGATCCAGGTTCCATCGCAATTACCGATAGCCGGCTTGTGCCGCTTCGACTCGATGTTACACACCCCGAACAAGTCGATGACGCCACGCGCGCCTGCGCCAACGTGACCTTGCTCATCAACAACGCAGGGATTATGAAGGGTAGCCCCATGCTCGCGGAAGACTCCGAAGCTGCGTTCAGGGCCGAAATGGAGGTCAATGTCTTTGGCGTCCTGCGCATGGTACGCGCCTTCGCGCCCGTGCTGGCAAACAACGGAGGCGGCGCAATCGCAAACATGCTGTCAGTGGTCAGCTGGTTCGTCGCGCCATTCAACGCCACGTACTGCGCCTCCAAACACGCAGCACAAGCGCTGACCGATGGCATTCGTATTCAGCTCAAAGCCCAGGGAACCCAAGTGATCGGTGTCTACGCCGGCTACCTCGACACCGACATGGCCGCAGGAGTCGACCAATCCAAGACGCCCCCAAGCCAGGTCGCCGTCCGCACACTCGAGGGCGTCCGCACAGGTTTGGATCTCGTCCTGGCAGACCGACGCGCGGAGGAAATCTGGCAGACCATGAGAGCCAACCCAGCCCAGATCGCAGCCCAAATGCAGCGACTGTGGGACGAGCGTGCGAAAATAGCGGCGGCTTAACCCTCTGGAAAGGAATTTGAAATGGAACGCACCTTTGAAGTACGCCATGTCTCCCTCGAACTGAACGCCGCCTTCGAGAATTTCACTCGCAACCTGGAACGGTTGCTCGGCCGGTTCGACAATTCCCTGCTAAAAGACCTCGACACCAATCCCGCCGCCGCGGAGAAACGCCTTCAGGATGCGGCTGGTGAAGAAGGTCTCATGCTTTTCAATCTTCAGGACCACGGAAAGCTTCTGAACATCTTTGGCGCTCCCCAAAAAGCCAAACAATATGTCCTAGGCAATCCGCTCATCGCCATCACCATGACGCGCCACGATATTCGCGCAGGCCTTTACGCCCCACTCCGGCTTTTTGTCTACGAAACTGGCAGCCACGCAATTCGCGTCGAATACGACCAGCCCTCTTCGCTCTTTGGCCAGTTCAACAACCCGCAAGTCACCAGTGTGGCGCAGTCCCTCGATGCAAAATTGGCCAGTTTAATCAAAAAGGCCGAAATAACCGCCGCAACCGCTCCGGCATAGATGCCCAGTACGTCCCCCAGTACGTCCATCGTCCGGCGCGAAGCCAGGCTGTGAATCGCCGCCTCCCGGCCTCAGTGAGCTTATGGTTCTATCCTTTAGGTTTCTCAGTTTTCCTCGCTGGCCTGCCGCGTTCGAGAGTAGGATAATTGGTAGGCATTTTGCTTGGTTCCTTCCACCGATCGCCGTTGCCGGGCAGCAGGCTGTTGCAGCCGCGGCGCTTAGAGAGCGGTGGTTGCCGAGGCGAGGCACCCGGCAAATTTGTAAAGAATATCGAAGCAATATGCTTGCGGGGAAAGGGCTGGGCAAGTTTGTAAAAACAATAGGGTGAGACGTTGTGTGGCGGCTGCAATTGCCACGGGCGGGCGGCAACGGGAAACTTACTGTCGCCAGAGATGCTGGACATGCTGGACATGAATGACCAATCGAGTTTTCGCGTCACACACATGCGCGCTTCTGATTGCCGGCTCACGTGGGTCTTTGTTTACCTGGCGTGCGTCGCTTTCATCGGCGCCGTGCTGATGGTTACTCCGGAAGCCGTCCGTGCGCAGGATGCGCGCGTCGTCCGCCTCGCTCAGGTCAATGGCGACGTGCAAGTGCAGCATCTCGGGTCACCAGGCTTTGAAGTGGCACTCGAGAACATGCCTTTGCAACAGGGCGACACCCTGGCAACCGGCAACGGTTTTGCCGAAATAGAATTTGAAAACGGCGTTACTGGATATATCGGCGATAACTCCGCTCTGCAATTCACCGAACTGGGCACCACAAATGCTAGCCCGAATGGTGGCCCCACTGGCGCCAATGGCTCCGGGCGCGCCGCCAGCTTGATCACCCGGCTTTCCCTGACGCAGGGTACGGCGCGTTTCATCGTGCACGTTGCCGATGCTGACGTCTTTGAGGTTGCGTCCGAGGGCGCTTTGGTGTCGCCGCGCGAGCGCGCCGATTTCCGCGTGGATGCCTACAGCGACGGGGTTTCCGTTAGCGTTTTCAGAGGCGCGGCCTCGGTAGTCCCTCCGCAGGCGCCTGCAGGCTCTCCGTCCACGGCGGTCGAACAGGGACACATGCTTTCTTTCCGTTCCGATAATCCGCAGGCCCCCGAAATCACCGATCTTCCCAATACCGACGCGCTCGATGCCTGGGCTGCATACAGCAACGCCATGATCATCGAAGGCGTCAACAACGCTCTCCAGTACATGCCGCAGGGAGCGCCGTATGCTTATGGCTACGGCATGTCCGAGCTTTCCGCTTACGGCTCCTGGTACAACTTTCCGGGATATGGCTGGGGTTGGCAGCCTTTCGGCGTCAATTCAATTTGGATACCTTTCTCCAATGGTACTTGGCGGTTTGCGCCGCACTTCGGCTATTGCTGGATCAGCTTTGAGCGCTGGGGTTGGCTGCCCTATCACTTTGGCAACTGGGTGCACGCATCGCAAGGATGGGCCTGGATACCTACTAAGTCACCTGGCAAGTCACCCGGCGAATCACCCGTCAAGTCCACCCCTAAATCACCGGGCATCTCTGAACGCTGGCAGCCCGCCGTAGTCAACTGGGTCCGTGTGGGAAACCAGGTTGGTTGGGTGCCGCGCGCACCCGGCGACGAGCCCAACAGATTGCCGGCCAACGTTAAATACGGCGTAGTGACCAACCCCTCCGAAAGCACCACGACAATCCTGCGCGGCCCCAATAACGTTCTCAGGAGTGAAGAAATTAAAAATGCCCGCGTCCTGAGCGAGCCGCCAAACAAAATTCTTGCCGCCACCGCGGGGAAGTCGCCGGCTTTTGCCGTGCCAACACCGATGAACCCGGTTCCGCCGTTCGGTGCGGCGGCGCCTGCGCGGCCTCCCGCGGGCGCAGGCACGGGCGCGATTGTTTACGATCGTTCAACGCGCACATATGTAAATGGCAATCCGGGAAATGTGCAGGCGAACGGTCTTGTCAATCGGAGCACAGGAGTCTTGCCGTCCGGAGTTTCACCGCCAAGTGGTCCGGCCGTGAATCACATGCCCCCTTCAGGCGGGCCAGCCCCGGTCTACCGCCCGATGCCGCCAGTAAGCTCGGTAAGCTCTGGCGCTCGGTTGCCGATAGCCGTGCCCCGTATGATGCCCCGGCCTATGCCGGCTCCCATACATCCGCCATCAATGCCCGGCGCGTCCAATCCCGCCGCCAATCCCGCCGGTCGTCCGGCGGCCGGGCACCCCGCAGCTGCACCAGCGACGCCGAGTAGCGCACACCGCTAGGATCTGATTTAAGTGAAGTAAGCGGGACGACTCTTTACGGGTACTTACGCGGCGCAGCTTTAGCGGATTAGAAAAGACGAAGTTTGTGCAGGTTAAATCCATCCAGGCCGGCAAGCCTCTCACTAACGGTTACGAAGTTTGTCTGCCAGAGAACAAGGGCGGAGAACAAGTTGATGAACAAGCTATCGGCAAGACCAATGCGTCAGTTGCAGAGATGGTTCGCAGAGCAATTTCCAAAATCTGCGTCAAAGTGAACTTCCAAGGTATTTGAGGTAACGGTCCCAGTCCAACTGCCCGTCCAAGCTGGGGTTCCCCTAAATTCAGACGGCCCACCAGTCATTTCGGCCTGTAACGTGTATGTGCCTGCACGAAATCTCTGCTGCGGGTACTTAGAATCAGACAAATCCAAATATTTGCCGAGGTCGAGTGGAATTGAAAATGACGCACCCGGCGGAAGCGGTACGATTAAGGGCACAACTTCACCAAAACAACCGGCGAAATAAGGAGGACCATCACCCAGGAAAGATAAACGCCGATGCGGTGTTCCTTGCGAATCTACGAGATTCAGTGTGATAGCGTCGGTCTCGCCTCGTATCGGGCCGCAGCGGCGAATGTCTCCGGGCCTGATATTGAAATCCTCATCTCCCACGTTGCGGAATTCGACTATGAAGTGCATTGCCTTGTTCGGGCCTGCCGCCTCATCGTCCTGCGAGATAGACATTTGTAGCCCGTTTACTGCTTCGCCCCAAGATTCCGGGATTGGCCTCGCCGCCCCGGCCGCCCCGATGACGGAGGCCACCATCCCAACGACCAGGAGAACCTTCATCTTCGACATTGGCGCTCTCAGACGAGTGCTGGCGTGACAATGTGCATGTTCACAGGGACGCCGGAAAACTGTCGGAACCGATGAGCCGCGCTCGGTCATCGTCCGCATAATGGACCGCCGCTGCGGCTCAATTCACGATGACGCCGGCATAACCTACCACTTGGTCCCGTTCCCCATTGATGTCGCCTGAAGTCGCGTAACGCACCAGGTTCACACGCGTGGCGCCGAGCAGCCTCGACGCGGTGAGCATCGCCACCACCGGCCCGAAACCGCACATGGTGATGGATTCGCGCCGTATCGTGTCATACAGGCGCCGCGGATCGAGTGCCAGCAATCCTTCCAGCGCTCGGTGATCTTTGCGGCGTGTTATCTCGTCGGATTCGTAATGATTCAGGTCCGAACTGGCCACGATCAGCACAGGATCGCTTTGCCGCGCCACCACGGCCGCAATCGCGCAGCCCAGCGCCTCGAGATCACCATAGTTCACCGTCCCGAGCGCAATCGGCACAAAGCGAAAATCGGTCGTCAGGCATTGCAGGAATGGAAGCTGAACCTCGAGTGCGTGCTCGTCACGATGCGCCACTTCGTCTTCGGCGAGTCCCGGACAGGCAGCTTTCAATTCAGCCGCCAGATCGCTATCTATTTCTACGCGGCCCAGCGGTGTCTGCCACGCGCCTTGCGACAGAATGGCCTGCGCCTTCCCGCGAGGAAAATGGCGCGGTCCCAGCAGCAGAAACCGTCGCGGCAGATCCAGGCGGCCGTACACCGATCCCGCCACATGGCCCGAAAAATGGTAACCCGCGTGTGGCACCAGGCAAGCCACCGCGCGCTGCCGCGGCTCATCGTCGGAAGTCGCGCACAGAGAGGCCACCTGGTTCACCAGTTCTTCAGCATCGCTTGGATAAAACCGGCCGCAAACAATGGGAAGACGAACCATGGCGTGATTGCTCTCAGAAAGTGTCGGTCAATTCCATCAGCGGCGACTGGCGTGCAGAATTTTAATGCGCGATGCGATGTCGCTGCCCGGTGTGTAATCGATTTCCACGTTCTGCCCGTACTGCAGTCCCGGGGCGCTCAAATTCGCCGCGTATGCGAAGGTACGCACGGCCATCAGGTTATCTTTGCTGCGAATGGTGATGGATCTTGGAGTTGAGGAGAGAACCTGGCCCGAAAACTTGCCCGGTTTTGCTTTGGAGGCCTTGGGATTCTTGACCATGATCGGCTTGCTCGTGTCCAGGCTTTGCGGCTGCGCATGCGCAGCTCCGCAGCACGCCAATATCATCATCATCATCGTCGCCGCCGGCAAACAATGGCGCATTATGCTGCCGCTGCCTTGGCCGGTTTTTTTCGATTGCGTCAAGATTTCTGCTCGTCTAGCGAGATCTTCAGCGACTTAAGAAATCGCACATCCTGCGGAGTAATCTCGATGGCGGCCTCATGCCGTTGTTCATCCAGCACAGCCTGATCCACCTGGATGTGCAGCGCCTCGAGAAATCGCCGGTCACTCGAGGTGACGGCGTGGGGTTGCGATTCCCGCCGCGCCAGTCCAATTGTAGCGTCCAGTTTCAGCACGATATCGAAGCCGGCGGCCCGAATTTCGCCGATAGCTTCGCCGATGCGGTCGGATTCAGATACGGTATCGTTAATGGCATGGCCTAACTCGCGTAACAACCGTTTAAGCTTGTCGTCAAGCTGCAAGGACGTTCCTCCTTCTGTCTCTGCCCCATTTCGCATTGTAGAGCGCTCGGCGGATCGAGACAAGCATCTGTCGTGGGACGTGCCCAACTGCCTACCTTGTCCTCCTGATCAGGTGATCAGGCAATCGGGTGATCGGGGCCGTTCCCTGCCAGCCGGAGGACATTCGCCGTAACTCGCAATAGCCGCCATCGTTCGCTGCAGCCCGTTTGCGCTAGAATGCTGGCATGGCTCCCTCCGCCGCCAGTTCCCGCCCCGCCGGACAGCGCGTGGGCTTCTTTCGCCTGCTATGGCGCGCCGCACGGCAAGTCTTTCACGAAACCACGGGAACCGTATTCCTGCTGCTCGCCGTCTCCTGGACCGCCGCCACACTGAGGCTGTGGCGCCACGGATCGGCTAGATGGGCGCTGGTTGCTTCCGCGTGTTTTGCTCTCATGCTGGTAGCGTTCGGTTTGACTTCCTTCCGCTCGGCGCGACGCGTGCGCTGATCGGTTTGCGCGATTGCGGCTGCACTATTCACTTTCATGCCGAAATCAGAGTCCAAAGACGGCCCTCCATCCACCGGGCCGGCCGTCATACCCGGCACGCCGCCTGAAAAACCAGCCTATCTTTTAGAGCCGGCGCCGCCGCGTGGAGCTTCTGCTGGAATCACCCAGTCCGGCATCCCACTCAAAATTGTTTACTCCCCCTCCGATCTGGCTTCGTGGGACCCGCAATCCGCGCTCGGCGAACCGGGCGAGTTTCCTTTTACTCGCGGCGTTTATTCGAGCATGTATCGCGGCAAATTGTGGACCATGCGGCAGTACGCGGGCTTCGGCAGCGCCACGCAATCGAACGAACGCTTCCGTTATCTCCTCGCCCAGGGCCAGACCGGGCTTTCCGTGGCCTTTGATCTTCCTACCCAGATCGGACTGGACTCCGACCACCCGCGGGCGCGCGGCGAAGTGGGGAAGGTGGGTGTCGCAATTTGTTCGCTCGATGATATGGAGACGCTGTTCGCGGACATTCCGCTGGCCCAGGTTTCCACCTCGATGACCATTAATGCCACAGCGGCCATCCTTCTCGCGCTGTATGTGGCTGTCGCGCGGCGCCAGGGCGCAGACCTAACCAAGCTTTCGGGCACCGTGCAGAACGATATCTTGAAGGAATACATTGCGCGCGGAACATATATCTACCCGCCCGGGCCGGCCATGCGCATCGTCACCGATCTGTTTGCGTGGTGCCGTACCGAGCTGCCGAATTGGACCACCATTTCCATTTCCGGTTACCACATTCGCGAGGCGGGATCGACCGCGGCGCAGGAAGTTGCCTTTACCCTCGCCGACGCCATCGCGTACGTGCAGGCCGCTATCAACGCCGGGCTCGCGGTCGATGAGTTCGCTCCGCGCCTGTCGTTTTTTTTCAACGCGCAAAGCGATTTGCTCGAGGAAATAGCGAAATACCGCGCGGCGCGCCGCATGTGGGCACACATCATGCGCGAACGTTTTGGCGCACGCGATCCGCATTCGCTGATGCTTCGCTTTCACGCACAAACCGCCGGGTCCTCGCTTACCGCCCAGCAGCCGGAAAATAATATCGTGCGCGTCGCGCTCCAGGCGCTGGCCGCGGTTCTGGGAGGCTGCCAGTCGCTGCACGCGAATGCTCTCGATGAAGCGATGGCGCTGCCCACGCAGGAGACGGCGCTGCTCGCCCTCCGCACCCAGCAAATCCTCGCGCACGAAACCGGCGTGGTGAATACGGTGGACCCGGTTGGCGGCTCGTATGCCATCGAATGGCTGACCGACGAGATCGCAAGGATGGCACGCGGAATCGATCGAACGCATTGACGCTTTGGGCGGGATGCTGCGCGCCATTGAGACGGGCTACGTCCAGCGCGAAATTCAGAAGGCCGCCTATGAAGTGCAAAGGTCCATCGAACGCGGTGAACGCATCGTCGTGGGCGTCAACCGCTTCCGCTACCGAGGACCAGGTTCCGATCCCATTGACGCGCATCGATCCGGCCATCGAGCGCGAGCAGATCGAGCGCCTTGCGGCCGTGCGGGCGCGGCGCGATGCAGTTCGCGCCGCTGCCGCAGTTGCCGTGGTCGAGTCGCGCGCGCGGTCGGGAGAAAATTTGATGCCGTCGATTGCCGCAGCCGTGGAGGCTTACGCCACGCTCGGCGAAATTTCCGACGCGCTGCGCCGCGTCTTTGGAGAGCACCAGGAATCGGTCGCGCTTTAGGCGCGCCCGCGCGCCAAAACGCCGGCTCGCAACAGCGAGGAGAATCCCAACCGATCTGGTGTTTGGATCGGGTCGCATAGATCGCAAGCGGGCCCGCACGGCTTTGAGCCGCAGGCCAGTTCATTTCCGCTCGGTGGCGTCCTCGCATACCGTGTGCGACGGCCCGCTGTTCACTGCATATGAGAATTATTCTGGCGTCCGCTTCTCCGCGTCGCGCGCAACTCCTATCCCAAGCAGGTCTGCCCTTCGTGGCTCTGCCCGCGGACGTCGACGAATCGCGACTTCCCGGCGAGCCGGCGGCTGCCACGGCGCTGCGCCTGGCGGAAGCCAAAGCGCGCGCCGCCGTGCTGCAACTCGCGGCACGGCCACACCGCGTACAAGAGCAGGCACAAGAGGATACACAAGAAGAGCAGATCGTCCTTGGCGCCGACACGATCGTGGAACTGGACGGCGATGCGCTGGGGAAACCCGCCTCCGCCGCAGCGGCCAATGCCATGCTCCGCAGACTGAGTGGCAGAAGTCATCGCGTGATTACCGGCGTCGCGGTGATCGGTATGCGCGACGGTCGCAGCAAGTGTGAAGCGGAAACGACCGAGGTGCATTTTGCCGCGCTCAGCGCCGAAGAAATTAATTGGTACGTCGAAACCGGCGAGCCGCTCGACAAGGCTGGAGGCTACGGGATTCAGGGCCTGGGCTGCCGCTTTGTCGAACGGATCGAGGGGTGCTACTTCAACGTGGTGGGGCTGCCGCTCTGGCGCGTGTACCGAATGTTGCAGGAATTAGGCTGGCGGCCAGATCCCTAAAATGACCAAATCCTTAAAATAATACGAAGATTGCGGTGCAAATCCTCGCCTCGCAGCATCGCCTTTTGCGCGTTTTCCGCGTTTTCCGCCTTTTCCGCGTTTCCTTCGACGTCTCCTGTCAGGTCGTGCCTATGAGGCGCCCAACGGCGCCGCGATATTAAGAAAGACGCGGACTATTTCTTCTCCGGCACGGTGGTGGTCGTGACCGAAGGAGAGTTGGCGGGCGGAACCTGCGTGGTGACCTGCGTGGTGGTCTGCGCCGCGGGTGTATCGCTGCTGCGCATGCCTTCCTTAAAGCTGCGGATACCTTCGCCCATGCCGCGCATCACTTCCGGGATCCGTTTGCCGCCGAACAGGATCACGATGATCGCGAGAACAAGTATCCAGTGAATCGGACTTAGTTCACCCATGATAAACCTGCCTTTCGGAACGCTTCCGCGATCCACTCGATATGATAGCACGTCGAGAGGAACGCCAACCTAAAGTATAACACGGGCATCGCCTTCGCGGCGGGTGACGTGCTCGCGGTCAAAATACTCGAGCAGTGGGATCGCATACTTCCGGCTGATCCCGGCCAGCGTCTTGAATTCACCGACCGGCAACTGCGCGCCGCGCGTGCGCTTGAATTCCTCCAGACGCTTACGAAGCTGCATTACGGCTTCATTGTGAAATACGAGTTCCCGGCTGATGCGGACGAGGACCTTTTCGCGCAGCAGCAGTTGCAGAAGCTTTTCCGCGCGCCGCGGGTCGACTGCAAGCTTGGCCAATACCTGGTCGACCGCCGGCGCCGCAAGGCCGGCGGCGGCAAATTCCCGTTCGATTTGCGCTTTGGCGGCGACCTCCGCAGGCTGCAGATCGATGGCGCGTCCGGCGCGCTTCAGCAGATCGCCG
The DNA here is from genome assembly GCA_963828935.1 of uncultured Acidobacteriota bacterium. Classification (GTDB taxonomy): domain Bacteria; phylum Acidobacteriota; class Terriglobia; order Acidiferrales; family UBA7541; genus Palsa-189. The sequence goes on from CAWHGP010000003.1 coordinate 647,387, forward strand.
GCAAGCTCAAGCTTTCCAGCAAGCGCCAGGTCATTTACCGCGGTGCGGAACAGCTCCGGGCGGATGGCCGCGGCCGTGCGCTCCCGGAGGTTTTCCCTGGAAATTCCGGCCATCAGCGGACTCGCACGATGGAACTTGTCGACTTCGGCAACGATGCGGCAGGCGCAAGCCTCCAGGGCCTGGACCGACGCCAAAACAAATGGCTGCTCGGAAGCAATGCGCAGCCTGCCCGCAGCAGTAAGCGCTTGCGCCGCCGTGCGAATTTCCGCTTCGAGCCAGCCCGTGCGTGCTACCAGGTTTTCCATGGTCATGCCAGCCGAAGCGGCCGACACGACAGCCGCGAGGGCGTCCTGGCAGGCGTCTGGCCCGGTGTTTGGACTGGCGTTTTCTTTTGCAGCGGCGATGGCCATTGCCGCTCGGTCCGCGATGCTGGTGCGATGGGTGTTGTTTGCCGAGACGTCGTTCGCTGAAGTAGGCGCGGCTGATTCGCTGCCATGGCCAGCCGCATGCGAGCCGGTTTCGCTGCGGCCGGCTTCCCTTTGGTCCCCTGGACTCGCGCCCGCGAGCACACCGCGTTCCAGCACCCGCAGAAGATCGAGCGCGGCCGCACGTTCCGATGACTTGTGCCGCGCCGCACCAGCATCGAGGACGATGCCTCCGCCGATGGTGACGACCGGTGAAAATCGCCGCAGGATGAAGCGGTCGCCCGGCAAAACGAGCACGGGCTGCGCGAGGCGCAACTGGACCAGCATTGAATAGCCTGGCGCTGAATCGCGTGACGCTGAGTCGCCGGGCGCTAAATCGCGCGACGCGATCGCAGCGTTCTCCAGCATGTAGATCTGAGCGATGGTTTGTGTCGTACCCTGATGGAAATGCACGCGAGCGCGATGTTTCAGGCGTGGCGCCCCCTGCAGCATGCTGATGCGCGCATCGATCTGGGAGGTGACCTCAAAACGTCCGGGAGAGGCCAGGACCATGCCACGGCCGACCTCTTGTAAATCCACGCCAGCAAGGTTCAAGGCGGTGCGCTGCCCAGCGGCAGCACGCTCAACTGGTAAGCCGCGTGACTGAACGCCGCGGACGCGCATGCGACGCCGGGAGGGAAATAACTCAACCTCATCTTCAGGCCGCACATCGCCCGAAACCAGAGTGCCGGTGACCACGGTGCCAAAGCCCTTCATCACAAAAGCGCGATCGATGGGCAAACGGAAATAGCGTGTGGAACTTTTCTCCGGAACCTGCGCCGCCACACGCGCCAATTCCAACCGCAACGTGTCCATCCCAGCGCCGGATTTTGCGCTGACCGGAACGACAGGCGGGGACTCGAGGAACGAACCACGCAGAAAGTCTGCGACTTCGAGGCGCACCAGGCCCAGCGTATCCGCATCGACCAAATCGATTTTGGTGAGCGCCACAATTCCGCGGGGAATCCCGAGCAGCCGGCAAATGTCAAAATGCTCGCGCGTCTGGGGCTGAATGGAGTTATCGGCGGCGATCACGAGAAGCACCAGATCGAAGCCACTCGCTCCGGCGAGCATGTTGCTCACAAAGTGCTCGTGACCGGGCACGTCGACAAACCCGATGCGCGTTTCGCCCAGGTTGAGGAACGCAAAGCCCAGATCCAAGGTGATACCGCGCCGCTTTTCTTCTTCCAGGCGATCGGGGTGAGTGCCCGTCAAGGCTTCGATCAGGGCCGATTTCCCGTGATCGATATGCCCGGCAGTGCCGACGATAATGTTCTTCATCGTCATCGTCATCGTCATCGTCATCGTCAGCCACGCAACTGCCATCCACGCAACTGCGGGGAGGGCATAAAGCGATGAGTGGCGTTGGCCGAATTACAGGGGGGGTGGCCCCCCCTGTTTTGTGTAAGGATATCAATCCACGGTATTTGCACCGCACCAGGTACGCATCGATGTGAAACTAAAGGATTTAGATCAGACACAATGCGATCACAGTGACGCAGGCGCCGGCTGCCGTCGTTGTAAGTAATTGATAATAAGTTATTTGCTAAGTATAAGAGTCCCGCCGGGTTGAGGTGCAATGCAGCTGACGTATGCGTTTTGGCGCGCGTGCGCGGATGCGTATTGCGGAAGAAATCGCGAAATCTGCTCGCGCCGGAAACAGAAGCTTTTAGGCAGTTGGGTGACAAGCTCGGCCGGCAGACCGGCGAAACTCGCCATCGTTGCAGGAATTGTTTATCGAGGCGTTTTTTGGACCACTCTTCTATTTTACAGCATCAGTAAAGGCCACTCGGATATGGGAGGTGGGCGGGTTTGAACTAGGGCAGTACGTCAGGATTATCAGCGAGCCATTCTGGCGAAACCACATAGACCCATGGTTATACACTTTACAAAAGTTAGGTCTGAGGCGCAAATATGTGCCCTGAGCCGCTAGGATTATATCCTTCAAAAAAGCGGCTCCCGGTCAGGAGGCGATGCCGTGACGATTATTGCTGGCTTCAAAGGCCACGACGGGATCGTGCTTTGTGCTGATACACAAGAGACGATCGGCATTTCCAAAAGGAAGATTTCAAAGCTTCGCGTCGAACCTTCAATCAATCAGAGTGAGTTAGGCGTAGCGTTTTGCGGCGCTGGAGACAATGGGCCGTTCATCGATAAGACCGTTGATCTTGCTTGGAAACAAGCCCAAAGTGCTACATCACTAGATACCGCTTGCGAGGAAATAGAAAGAAGCATTAAAAAGACCTACAGAGAGTTCGGCCGTATATATCAATCAGGGGCCTGCCCAGAAGCAGAATTGATCTATGGGGTCAAGATGCAAGGTATGAGCAAGCTGTTTCACGCATATGGTCCAATCATAAATTCGGCAGTTTACTACAGCGCAGGCGTAGGCCAATACTTGGCTGACTTTTTGGCCTTCCGCATGTTCAAAGATTACCTAGATGTGAGACAGCTTCAAATTATCGCTGCTTATATTTTATTTCAGGCGAAAGAACATGTTGACGGCTGCGGAGGAGATAGTGAGATAGCAATCCTTCGTGACAGAGGACTGTCAGGCCGCGTTGATGCTTCCCGTATAGATAAAATAAGCGAAGTCATTTCGTTTACTGATACTGATTTGGCGCAGGCGTTGCTTTTGTGCGCGGACTTCGGAATGAGTAACCGGGAGTTTAGGAAAAACATTAAGAATATGACGCAGATGCTCGGAATCGCACGCAATTCGGCAATTGCGGAAATTAGGCAGAATAAAACGCTTCCATCCTTGTATGGGTATGGCCTTAAAACCGATGCGTTAGGAATAGCAAAGCCGCGAAAGACATCTAGGCGGTTAGCTTCTCGAAAGTGAGCGCTGGAGCCGTAACCATGTGACGCAAGGTATCTATAAAAAGGTCGGAGCGCTTCCGGCGATTGAAGCGGAAGCACATTTCGTCGAGGTAGGCCGCCAAGTGTTTTGCACTGATCTTATGCCACGTTCCCATGATGCCGCGCTTCAAGAGCGAGAAAGCGCTCTCTACGGTGTTGGTGTGAACAATCATCTGCCTGGAATCGCGGGCAAGCATTAATTGCACAACCGGGCACCTGTGAGCTTCCAATCACCGGACTTCCGGGGGTTCTGGGGATTTCTGACCTGAATTTGTGAAAACAACCCGGACTTTTGGTATGCTGCGACGCATTGCTGGACGCAAGCGACTTAGTTCCGCCGCCGAATGGCTGCGGGCGAACTTTTGCCCAACGACCAAGTGCGCGGTAAATGCGCAGTAAGAGACGGATATTTTATGAACACAGCTACGCAACCAGCCGCCGACTTCAGAGTCTTTCGTTTCTTCATAAGCTATGCCAGGGAAGACGAGAAAATTGCGATCGCCGTCTCGAACGCAGTCCAAACTGCGCTGGGACCTTCCGCTGAAGTTTTCATCGACAGCGGCTTGCGCTTTGGCCTCAGCTTCGAAGACGAGATCAAGAAGAAACTCGACGCCACCGACGCGCTCGTGGTCATCAATTCGACGGCTCTTAAGCCGGCGTATGGGTTCACCGGCATGGAGCTGGGCTACTTTATCCGCGTCATGGAACGCGAGACCAACCCGGATTGTCCGCGCCGAATCATTCCGATCTACTTGGGAAAGCCGCCCGATATCCTCGCCGGCCACGAGGGCGTCAACATTGGAATTTCCGACGCCACGCTTTCGTTGAGCTTCGAAGAGTACGAAGCCAGCCTTAGGAACATCGATTACAATCACAGCACCGTCAAGTTTCTGCGGGAGTTCCAGGAGCTTGTCGACGGCCTGCGCGAAGCGCACGGCTGCTCCAGAATACCCCGAACCGCAGACCAAAATGACTTGCCTGGCGTAGCGCGAAAGATGCAGATGGCTATTTTCAGCCACCTGAAAACAACTCCGGAATGCACCCTCAAGCCGCAAAAACAGATCACCCTGAAGACCAGCGACGACGCGCTGGGGTCGTGCGAGGGTCAACTGCCAAACGACGCACTGCTCATTCCAGTAGGCACCGGGAATGCACTATCCATATTCGGTCTAGCCAGTGTCGAAACCACCTGGGATGATTTCAAAAAACAAGCCAAGCAGAACAAGTTTCTCGACTCCTGGACCGATGCCATTACCAGCGTGGTAACTTCCTCGCTGCAGAGCCAGCTCGAAGTGGACAACAGCCAAGTGATCGTATCCTATGACGAAAAGCACGCCTATCGAGTCATCCTGACTACGGGAACCAGATACTTCAACGGCATCCGTGAATTCAGCCTCTATTTCGTCGAGTATCTAAAACGCCAGGACTTTGGCGACCGCGACACCACCGTGCTCTTCAAAGGTCTAGAGCTCCTGTGCCGCTTTCGGTCGCTGTTCCTGGAGCGGAACAGCGAATTTTCGAGCATGAGCTGGAAAATTACGAGCATAAACGCCGCCAAAGATATAGCGCGCTCCATGGAACGCGAATTGAACCTGATGCGTCGCGACGCGCTTGAACTGGGGCTGGACAAGGCAAGTGTATGGGCTGAGTACGTCGATTGGAACCGGCTGCTTAAGCTGGCCGAGGTGTGGCGTCCGCTGGAGTCCAGAATCCGGGTCGCACTCACGCAGATCCGGCAGTCTGAACCGGATACCTTCGAAACAGCTCGGGACTCGCTGGTAACCGCGTTACAGGAACTGGAAACGGGAATGCGGCCGATAAATGCCGAAGCTATCTGTGAGATGGCAGAGAAGCTGAAAAAAATCCCGTCCTAGCCGGTTGCTTTTCGAAAACTGCGAGCGTCGCGCGGCTTTGCTGCAGGCTGATGAAGAAGGTGAATTGTCAGGTTGGCCGGAAAACGAGCTATTTCACTTTTGGTCGGCTTTATTGTCGTTCGGTGCTTGTTCGCGGGGCCGCGAGGGGTCGATGATTAGCTTCTTAAAGGCGCTATTGTCCTCCTGAAGACAGAAGGCTTCCACCAGCTCCCAATCCGGATGCCACGCCAGCTTTATGGGGCCTGCGGTCCAGGGCTTCGTATATGCCTTGGAATCGTCTGCCGTGAGGGTCAACTCGAGCGTGTCGAGATCGGGGCGGCGGTAACGCTCCACAAAGTGCAGAGCGTCGCTATGGGGCATGCCATCCAGCACGGTCTTATCGTTAAAACCGACGCTCTCGACGACCAGCGTATCGCCCTCCCACCTGCCGACCGAATACCCGAAGTAGGAAGGATCCGGGTCTTTCGGGAGTGCTCGCCCATCCATCCAGATTTCGCGGAAAGTATGCTCGTACTCGAAGAACATGAAGATCCGTTGCGGTGTCTGCACAATCTCAATCGGTTTCTGCTTTATTATGAAGTCAGTCAAACCGATTTGACTGCAGCTGATGTCCTGGTCGGCGCCCAGCGCAGTGTCGCCACCGCCATGGCCTGCGGGCAAATCCTTACGAAGAGCGATAGGCTCGGCATTCAGTTTGGCCAATGCCCAAGGCTGCAGGAAAGTGGCGGGAGGTTCGTGGATACGCGAAGATGACTCGAAGCCCGCACTAGCCATCCACACGCCGGAGATATCGTGGGGTGGGACTGCACCTTTGTGGTGCTTGCCCGCATATATGGCCTGATTAGCGGTCTTGGCATCGGTCTGGGCGCCGGTCTCAGGGTTGGTCTGGGCGTTGGTCTGGGCGCCGGTCTTAGGGTTAGTCTGAGGGTTGGTCTGGGCGAAAACAACGCGCGAGCAGGCTAGCACGGCCAGCAGCGCAATGATTGAACTGAGGAATCGATTACGCATCTCGAAACACCTTTCGTGTCCGGCGTATCGGGGTTGCCGGACTGCCGGCTGAAGCTACAAGGCTCTCGCGAACTCGAACTAGCTAGACAGCCCTTGACCAACTTCTCCTACCAACTCGTCCTGCCAACTCGTCCTACTAACTTCTCCTACTAACTTCTCCTACTAACTTCTCCTACTAACTTTCCTAAGGACGTGTGAAAAGCCAAGCACGCATGCATTCTACGGTGCCCGAGGGTCAATCAGGTCTGGCCGGCCATCCGCGAACACCACCCTCTGGAAAATACCCCACGTCGCGCCGCTCTTGCTGGGATGAACGTATACAGTAACCTCGTCCCCTTCTTTCAATGAGTCATGATGCCAGCCAGATCTGGTTAACATCCCGGGGCTGGTCAATTCCACAAACCAGTGTTCGACCGCGCCATTGTCGGCTTTGACGTCCCATCCGAGCGTTACATGGGGATTTTCCCAATTAAAGCTGGCCACGACCCCTTTCAGCTTCAATGTCTTATTGGTGTCATAGGCCGCCGTGCCATGGTGTGCCAGCGCCGGGTTGGGAACCATCAAAAGGCCGACCAGCAATGTGAGACAGGCTACCGGGATACCCTTCATCGAACCACCTCCGTATACTCTGAGCGGCCGAGACCGACTCGCGCCCTGGCTGCCTTCCAAGAAATGGATGCGCCTTCACCAGGATTCCCAATCATCGACACCCGTTCGGACATCCGTTCAACCATCAGTTCGAGAGACATCAGTTCGGGCATCGGTTCGAGACGACCCCAGTTCTCAGCCGTGCCGGGGCGGCCTCGCGTGGAGTGGATTTTAACATCCGCGGCATCCTGCTTCCAAGACTTGGCGATTCCTCCAGCGCGGCAGCCTAAAGATCAAATGGCGGCGTTGAATACGCGGAGCTTCATCAATAGAGCATTCTCGATTTACGGGCGGCGTCATTTCAAAAGGTATACATGACTCGGAAAAGCCGCGCGCACGCAACGGAGAATTCAGGGAATTGGGAGTTATACTGCTGCGAGCAAGGAAATGGAGAGACCAGTGAAACTGATTGTGCGCCATGACGGCCAAAGCACAAAAAACGGTGACGAGCTTTCCGCGGGGGAAAATGCAACCCGCCCTTTCCGCGCCACCGACCTGGGCCGGCGGACATTCCTTGCAGGCGCCGCCGCATTGGGTGCGAGCCTTCTGCTTCCCCGCGAAGGGGCGGCCGCGCAGGCAGCAACAGCCGCGGGACCGCATCGCATCGACGTTCACAGCCACATTACGCCGCCCAGTTACTCCTTGGACCTTGGCGCGAAGCACCTCCTATCGGCGCCAGTTCTTGGGTGGACGCTCGCCAAGTTCATCGAGGAAATGGACGAGGGCGGCGTGGCCACTTCGATCACATCGCTCGCGCCGCCTGGTGTCTGGACCGGAGACGACGCGATAGCGCGTGGCATCGCCCGCGGCTGCAATGACTACGCCGCGCGCCTGGTGGCCGATCATCCGGGCCGCTTCGGGATGTTCGGCACGCTGCCTATTCCGGATATCGAAGGCACCCTGCGCGAGATCGAGTACGCGCTCGACGTACTCAAGGCAGACGGCGTCGCGATGTTCACGAACTCCGGCGACAAATGGCTTGGCGACCCTTTCTACACGCCCATTTTCGAGGAACTCAATCGGCGCAAGGCGGTGGTCTTCACCCATCCCAGACCTGCGACCTGCTGCAAGAACGTGCTGCCGGGCATCAATGACTCGAACATCGAGTACGGGACCGACACCACACGCGCGATTGTACAAATCGTCGCTAATGGAGTTTCCATTCGCTTCCCGGATGTTCGTATGATCTTTCCGCACGCAGGCGGGACGATGCCGTTCCTAAGCGGACGGTTCGTCAAGCTGGCGCAGACGCCCGAATTTGCGCAGCGACTTCCGCAGGGATTCATGGCTGAGGCCAAGAAGTTCTACTACGACATCGCTCAGTCAGCGAATCCTGCGGCGATGGCAGCTTTGCTCAAGGTGATCCCTGTTTCGCAAATTGTTTTCGGCACGGATTACCCATTCGACAGCGCTGCGGAGACTGCCCAGGGATTAAAGGCGTGCGGCCTGTTCAATTCCAAGGATCTGAGGGCCATCGATCGCGAGAATGCGCTGCGGCTACTGCCGAAATATAGAACCTAGGCACGAGCCGTGGGGTTGCTGTCTGCATTGGGAATCGAGCGACTGCCATTGCGCGTTTGAGTATTCAAAATAAATGGCGGAGAGGGTGGGATTTGAACCCACGAGCCCGGTTTTGCCAGGCTACCCGCTTTCGAGGCGGGCTCTTTCAACCGCTCAGACACCTCTCCAGAGACCTTGCAGTTTAATCGACTGCGCCGTTTTCATCAATCCGCGCAGACACAGCGAATCAGGCGCTTCGGCAGGACATACCTGGTGCGCGTCGCGAGTTCGCGCGCTGCTGCGGTTGCTGTTCCTGCCGGTTATCGATTATCCATTATCGACGCGCCGCGAAGAATAATTGCAGCGCGCTGCCACATTCCTGGGCCAGCACGCCGCCCGTAACCTCGACGCGATGATTGAGCGCTGGGTGATCGAAAATAGCGAAGCAGGAACGCACCGCACCTCCCTTGGGATCGTCGCAGCCATAAACGAGCCGCGCGATGCGCGCCTGAATGATGGCTCCCGCACACATCGCGCACGGCTCGACCGTCACGTACAAAGTGGCGCCGGTCAGGCGGTGATTTCCAAGCGCCCGTGCCGCGCTGCGCAAGGCTATTATTTCCGCGTGTGCCGTAGGATCGCAATCGGAGACGGTGCGGTTTCCCGCGCGCGCCAGGACGCGATCGTCAAGCGTCAGAATTGCGCCTACGGGCACTTCGCCGTTTCGAGCGGCTGCGAGCGCCTCGGCCAGCGCCATTTCCATGTAGGCAGCATCTTTCGATCTGAAATGGTCAGATGCTTTGTCGCTGGACGCTTCGTTACTAGACTTGTTGTTAGACATGCCGGCCGAATCCGGTTTCGCCACCTGGAGACGCCGTTAAGGAGCCACCGAGACCGACGGCACCAGATACTCCACGATCACCACGTCGCGCAGACGGTTGCCGTGGCGTGCATGCTGCTCGTGCTTGCCGATAACTCGCCAGCCGGTGACCTGACACAGACGCAGACTATCGTGGTTATCAGCGAGCACATGGCCAATCAATTTACGATACCCCAGCCGCGCAGCCTCGGTTTGGGCGACGCGCATCAGCTGGCGTCCCACACCGTAACTGCGAAAAGAGCGGCGAACGAAAATGACGACTTCGCCCATGTCCTCCAGGCCGTGGTGCTCATCGTGAGGCTCAATGGCCACCATCCCGCAAACCCAGTTACGCACCTCGGCGACGAAGATTGGATGGCGCAAGTCCTGCACCGCCGCAAGGATAAGGCGCTTTTGTTCGTCCATCGCGCGCGGCGCCACGTAAAATGTCTCCAAGCCATCTTCAACCGCTTCATTGAAGATCTCGCGCAGAGCCGCAGCATCGGCGCCCTGCGCCTGGCGAATCGTGAGCCGCGGACGTTTTTCGGGACTGCTCATACCAAAGATTCTAGCACCGGCGTTCGACGCAAAGCGCGCCGCGAAGCGGGTCTTTGTGCTGCAGTTTGCAATGAATTTGGCGATGCATTTCGCAATGAATCGCATTTCGCAATAAATATTGATTGGCGATGAGTATTGGGGCGACCAATATCGCTTGGCGCGCATATGGCTGGCTTGACAATTGTTGGCTGGCACCACAGACTGTTTATTATGATCGAGCTACTAAGGCGCATGTTCCTGGTGGATTTTTGGAAGGGGCTGCTGCTGACGTTTCGCGCTCAGAACCCCCAAAATATCTATACCGAGCAGTATCCGCTCGAACGGCCCATGATCGCCGAGCGGTACCGCGGGGCTCCGAGATTGAACATCAATCCGGAAACCGGGGAGACGCTGTGTATCGCGTGCAATTTGTGCGCGCTGGCTTGCCCGGAGAATCTCATCGTGGTTGGCTGGCAACGCGACGACCTCACACGCCGCAAAGTTCTAACGACTTTTACCTACGACACTTCCCGTTGCATGTTTTGCGGCCTGTGTGAAGATGCGTGCCCCACCGACTGCCTTGAGCTTACGCAGGATTTCGAGATGGCGACGTATACGCGTGAGGGCGCTATCTGGGACCGGCACCGACTCGAAGAAGGGCCCACCCCGGCCCGGTATGTGCGTTGATTCCAACATACACTCGGTAAGCAGCCGTATTTCTTTGGCCAGTCCCCATTGTCGGCGTGAATTCTAGTATGTATATTCATTGCCTGTAATTGCCAAATGGAACTTCGTAAGGATCCGATTACTCGCAGCTGGGTACGCGTCGGTCATCGCGACGATGTGCCCATACCCGCGTACGGTTGTCCACTCTGCGCCGAACGCTCGGCCGGGGTGGCCGCAGTGCTGGAACTTCCGTCTGCCGATGGCGCGCAGGTCCGAGTCATCCCGCATTTTCATCCGCTTTATGGAATTGAAGGCGATGCGGGCCGCACCGCCGACGGGATCTACGATCGTATGCGGCCCCTGGGCGCTCACGAAATTATCATCGAATCGCAGGACCATAATCAGACCCTGGCCGGGATGAGCGACGAGCAGATTGAGCGCGTCCTCCAGGCGTATGCCTTCCGTATCCTGGACTTGAAGCGCGATGCACGCTTCAAGTACGTCACCGTGTTCGAGAATCGCGGTGCACTGGCCGGCAGCGAGTGGGCGCACCCGTATTCCCAGGTGACTGCTACATTGTTCGTACCCCGGCGCATACTTTACGAATTGCGTTCCGCCAGGCAGTGGTACGAGGAGAAAGAACGCTGCGTATTCTGCGACATCGTGCGACAGGAAGAGCGGCAAGGTAAGCGCATCGTGGATACCCAGGGTGACTATGTTGCTTTCTGCCCCTACGCCTCACGCGTGCCTTTCGAGACCTGGGTGCTTCCGCGACGGCATAACCACTTATTCGAGTTGCCCAGGCACGAATGCAATCGCCGCCATCTGGCTACGCTGCTGGGCCGGACTTTGCGGCGCTTAACCCAAATTGCGGAATCCTACCACCTGGTTTTGCACACTGCCCCCAACATGATCCATCCCAAAGGCGAGCTATCGTCGTATTGGCGAACGATTGCGGAAGACTTTCACTGGCATATCGAGATCCTTCCCATTGTTGAACACCGCAGCAAGTCTTACAGCATCAAGGAAGTTTACTTTAACGCGCTTCTGCCCGAGCAAGCGGCGCAGCGCCTGCGCGAATTAGATGCCACCGCGAGCGTTAATCCCGCCGCGCCGGTTGCTGTCAACGCCGGCCCGCATCAGGCTGTTGATCAGGCTGTGGCTCGGCCCGCCCGGCAATCTGTTTCTGCAACGAACTCCGAAGTGAGTGGCGACAGTCTCGAGGTCAAACCCAAAATCGATCCGAGCGCATGAGGCACCGGCAGCGCGGCGGCATTATCTTCAGCTTGACGTTGTTGATCGCATTGTTGCTGTTCATCGGCGTTATTTATCTTCTTCGGTACCCCTTGCTGCGCGCAGCCGGCAATTTCTGGATGATTGAAGACCCGGTTGAGCATGCCGACGCTATCGTTGTCCTGGGTGACGACAACTTCGGCGGTGACCGTGCATCGCGAGCCGCCGAGCTGTTTCGCGCCGGCTGGGCGCCGCAAGTTGTCGCCAGCGGGCGTATGTTGCGGGCCTACATGAGCGTGGCGGACCTGATCTCGCGCGACCTTGAAAGCCGCGGGGTACCGCCATCCGCAGTGATACGGTTCGCTCAGTATGCTGCTGACACGCGCGAAGAGGCTGAGGCGCTCCGGCAGCTTGCAATTGACCATGGTTGGCACCGAGTGCTGGTGGTGACGTCGAACTACCACACACGCAGAGCCCGCTACATCTTCCGGAAGGTTTTTCCTCCCGCAACTACGGTGTCGGTCGTTTCTGCGCCCGATTCCGATTTCAATCCGGATACATGGTGGGATTCGCGAAGGAGCCAAAAGATTTTTTTTCTTGAAGGCGCAGGTTATTGCGCAGCGATGTGGGAACTGCGCGACGTTTCGCGAGAAGCTAGTGCTACGGCGCCAGCTAAGCAGGTGTCGCCATCACCGCCCGGGCATTAGCGGCCGGGCATCAGCGCTTTTGCGAAACCAGCGAAAGAGGGGGTTACCTGTACGCCGCTCTGCGCATAAATGTGCAGTCTTTTCGTGTCACGCACTCTGAGCTTTGTACTATATTCACGGCCCCAGCTTCCGCACGAGTCCCGGCGTGCGTTTTGCCCGGTTATTTCTCAGCATTGCCCAGAGGAGGTTTCCATGTGGCGAAAGCAAGAGGAACCCAAGAGTTCATCTTCTCCTCGCGAAGCTAACGCCGGCCCTGTGGCAGTGTCGCGGAACGAGCCGCCAAGCCCGGCTGTTCCGGCAATAACACCAGTAATAACAAAGGCATCGCCGGCCCGGACGCCAGTTGCCGCAGCGGTCCCGCAGCCATCTGCTGCTGCAACGCAGGTGCCTTCCGTAACCACATCCACGGCAAATGTGAGCACCACGCTGGTCATCAAAGGCGCGATCACCGGCCGGGAAGACCTGTTTATTGACGGCGACGTGCAGGGGAAAATTCGCATTGACGGTGGCCGGGTGACGGTAGGCTGTAACGGGCGTGTTACCGCGGACATCGAAGCGCGAGAGATCACGGTACAGGGAAATGTAAGAGGGAATTTGCAGGGACAAGAGCGTGTGCGGATTGGCCCGACAGGGTGCGCGCGCGGAAATGTGATCACGCGCCGCATTTTTATTGAAGAGGGAGCCGAACTACACGGAACGGTTGAGATCACGCCAGCCGAAACTTCCGATCGCGGATCGCAATCCTCGCACAGCAAATCGCCTGCGGTGCTGGCGGAAGTGGCTGAGCCGGTGCCCGTCGGCAATCAGGAGTCGCCGCTCGTCGCATGAGCCTCCTGAGTAAACTCGGTGTGGTCACCGCGCCCTATCCCGCGGAGCGTCTTCGAAATGTTCCTGACGGACGCGGCCCTGCGCCGCTGCACGTCGTGGCAGCATTGCCGAGCGTCGAGGCCAAAGCACATCAGGGCCGCTTCTCTAACGGCCTGAAAGAATTTATGCGGCAGCTCGAGGATATGCGTCGGGGCACGTTGCTCGATATGGGTCCACCGTGGCAAGACACCCTGAATTTTTTTATCGAGCGGGGATTTAAAGTTTATACCGACGACGTGCTTGACGCCTGGGGCAGCTTTTTGCGGCACGAACAGGAGCAGCCTCCGCCGGCTAGCTCAGCTGGCGACGCAGCCAATAAGTCCACGCAATTGCTTGCTTGCTCGCCCGCCGGCCGCGCGGAGCGTTTTCTAGCGGCAAATCTGCACTACGGTCGCGATACATTCGATGCCATTCTGCTTTGGGACCTTTTGGATTACCTCGACCGGGAGACCGCGGCGCGTGTCGTTACGCAACTATCGATGTTACTGCGCAGCGGTGGAGTGATTCTCGCTGTCTTTCACATGCGCATGCCGGAGACGCTGCAACGTTACCGGGTGCTGGATGCGGCTAATCTTGAGCTGATAGCGGCAGCTCCCATGGTCCAACCTCAGCACATATACCAGAACAGGGAGATTCAGGATCTGTTTGAGGTCTTCCGTTCCTCAAAATTCTTCATTGGACGCGATCAACTGCGTGAGGGTGTGTTCGTCAAATAGCAGAGCAGGAATTTCGTCGCTATCGTTATAGGAAGATCTGGCGCTACGCGGCATCGTTCCAGCAACAATTGGTTTGCGATTGGGTTGCGGCCTGGCTGGGAACTTTAGCCCGCCTCAACCGGGCGAGCGGTGGCGCGCTGCCTCGGCATCCTGTAACGAAGCCCACGGACACGGCGCCGCCAGGCCTCGGACTAGCTGCTAAATTTCCAGCTCCAGAGCACGCGAATTAAGTCACGCTGATAAACGATTACGCTCGATTGCCACGTCAGTGCGCACACAAGCAGCCCCATGATCACGACCGATACCGCGAGTGCGAGGCCGAGTTGTGTTTCCGAAGCGGGTAACGCAAAGCTGCGCAGAATTCGCATTTTTTGTAGCACTCCTTGTGGCCAGTGCGCCACGGCCTTGAACGGCAAGCATTGATCGGCAACTTGATCGGCAAGCATTACGTGAGTGCCGAATCTATTGACTCGCAAGGCGAACGAGGTAACGTCTGAATGAAGGGCAATCGTGTTGCCAGGAGTGAAACATACCCCCAACACTACAGGCTGTTAGAAGTAAAGGGTTTAACCGGTTATACAGGATAAGGACAGGTTACTGTTTACCTGCATAGCACCAATCCGTTGCCCAGTTTTGCCCGAAGCGTGCCCACTATTGCTCAACGCCCCTAAGTTCCTTCGAGAATGGCCAAGATCGCGTCGTTCCAGCCTTGCGGCCCGGAAGCCTCGCCTGCGGACGCGTTCGGCAGGCGAGAGGTCAATGGCTGAGCCAGCCTTTTATGCGTACTCGGCAAAATAATCGGATGGTCAACCGCCAGCAACAGAGGGAGGTCCTCGGCGGTGCTGCCAACTCCTACCGAGCTCAATCGGGAGCGGGTAGAAGTGCGGTAGAGGCGCATCAGATATCGCACGACACGGCCCACGTCATTCCCCGACCTAAGTTCCCAAAACGGGTCTCCTGGGACGGCTTCCCAGCGGCGTTCTCGGGCGGCTGTGGCAAACCGGCTCGCGGCCTTGCCGGCGTCTCCAGCGAAAAAGAACCGCTCGCTGAATTCTCGCTGGCGAGCTAGTTCCGCATCTCGCAGGGTCTCACCGGTGTTTTGCGCCAACTCTCTGGCACTCATCTGAGCGTAGCCGACAACGGTCGCTTGCGCCGCCACGGCAATTTCCTCAAGTGCTTGCGTGACGGCGCCATACGGACGCCCAAAAGCGGCGCAGAAGTAGCGCCCAGCGCGTGCGGCACCCTCAAGCGCCAGAGAGAAATAGCCGTCTGGCAGGAATACTCCGCCTCCGCTTTCGGTAGAGAATGGATGGGAGTGCTCGATTTTACGGCGAAGAGGCTCGAGCTGCGCGCGGGTGCCTGCGCTTGCGAGGACCAATGGAACGCGGCGCCTGGCGATCTCGGCGAGCGCATCCGCTGCGGCGGTCCAGGAGAGCGACCCGGAATCGACCAATGCTCCTTCAATCGACGTGAAGATAACGTGGCGAGGGGCCAGCATGCGGCCTCAGTTTATCGCGGGCTGTTGCTGCGAGCCATCCGTCTGGCAAAAATAAAAACGGCGGCGAGAGGTATTCCCCTCGCCGCCGCGGCCAAACCGCTGCCGGAAAATAATTCGAACGACTAATTGGCCGATGCCGCCGTTGTGGTGCCTCCATTCTTCGGCGTGCTCACATAGCCCGTGATCTTGTCCTTGTTCACAGAATTAACTACGAATTCATCGGGTTGGTGAGAGCCACGAGGGTAGAAAACGATGGGTTCGTTAACGGTGCGGTCTTTCTTTTCAGTGCGAACATCATCAACGACCAGAGCCACCGTGAACTGATTCTTTTTCATATTTACGGAGCGCAATTCAACCGTCAGGTTCCCATTGCCCACCTTTTGTGGCTTATTGCGGCCCTGCACCGCGAATTCGACATAGTCGCGCTCGCCCATGCGACGCAACTGATCGACTTCATCGTGATTGCGGGCAATCAGTGTACCTAGCTCGCTGCGAGCCATTTTCAAATCGTTCTTGGTTCCCTCGAGATCTGTTTTCACGCCGCTGACTGTTCCATTTGTGGCGTTCAGGTCGTCGGTGCTCGCTTTGGTTGCGAGCTGAGTCTTCACATCGTTATCCATTTGGGCGATTTTCTGTGCGCTCTCGTCCCGGATCTGCGTTTCCTCTTCGCGAGCGGTTTTGAGGTCGCCCTGGGTAATACGCAGCCGCTTGGTCACCACGCCAAGATCGCCTTGGAGCTCGGTATTGGCGGCATCTGCTTGCGTCTCTTTTTGTTCCAGCGTGGCAATCTGTTGCGCGGTGCTCTGTTGTGCCGTCTTCATTTCAGCGCCGAAAGACTGTTGCGCCGCCTGCAGCTGAGACGAGTCATACCAGGCAAGTCCCAAGCCGGTGAGGGATATCAGTGCCAGAATCACAATCACCGGAGCAATCCACCCTGGCGTCCCATGCACTTCTACCACGCGATCTTCATAGTTCTCAGCCATTGTTAGTCCCCCTCAGTGAATCTATTCTCGCGGCCGACTACAAAACTCAGCATGGAGAGAGCACGTATGTCGCCAGCGGGAGTTCCCGAGCGATGGTTTTACAAGCTGCCTGTTTACTTAAGGATACGGCGGTCTAATCCGCACATCAACAAATATCCCAGCCATCCTACGCAGAAATCTTTACGCGTATTCGTACTTTTCTCTTAGGCAATAAAGAGCGGGATCCTGGGGGCCCAGTACTACTTGAGCTACGCCGGTGCGTGACGCTTGCGGACACCCACTGGCGGCGGGAAGCGCTCTGAGACATTATAGTGCGCACGAAGGTCTAAATGCCATTTGTTTACTGGCAGATAAATCCGCGCGCGGATAACTGATCGATTAGCTGAGCGGGGCTCTCAAATTGAATTGCATCGAGCCCGAGACCGCGCGCAGCTTCAGCGAACTCCAAAACGTCGTCAATGTAAACGGCGTCACGCGCCGCCACCCCCAGTGAATGCAAAGTTGTCCGGTAGATCAAAGGAAACGGTTTGCGCGAGCCGATATCGCAGGAGTAAACCCGGACAGGGAACCGCCGTACAAATGCGAAATGCTTCTCCAGATGCTCGGAATGGATCGGATCGGTGTTCGAAAGGAGCGCGAGACGGGAATGGGAGCTGAGTTTCGCGAAGAGTTCGTCGCCGAGAATGGTTTCGGGATCGAGCGCCCGATTCCATGCCTCGCAAAAGTCGCGAAAGCTGGCGGGAATCCCCAGCAGGCGCGTAACATGGCTGTGCCACGCGTGCGGCGACAGCCTCCCCTCCTGCCACGGTGCCCAGGTTGGATCGTCCTCAATAGCGGACCAAAGTTTCTCGGGCGAAAGCTGCGACATGCCCGCCGCCATGCCCCCTGAAGATAGCGCCGCAAACAACGTTTCGATCGCGCGCCTGGGGTTCACACGAACGATAACGCGGCCAATATCGAAAATGACGGCTTTAGGCGGAGTCGCCACGCTTTTAGGAACCGGTCTAAGAAGATGTTGCGCGGATTGTGAGGCGGCCGGATTTTGCGGGAGCTCGCAATGTGCAAATCAGTTTTTCTTCGTTAGCCTGATCAGTCTGGTCAGTCTGGTCACCGAGTAACGTCATTACTCTTGCCCACTCTCAGCGACCGGTACCGGGGTTGGCTTGGGGGCCTGATGATTTCGCGCACGCAAAACTCCGATCACGCCTGGTAGCAACGAGACCACCACAACAGCAGCGATGACCCAGTGGATATTCTGGCCTATATTGGGCACGCGTTTACCGAGGAAGTATCCTCCCAAAATCATGGTGCCCACCCAGATGCCGCCGCCAGCGATGTCAAATGCCAGATAGCGTGGGTAGGGCATTCCCGCAGCACCCGCCACAGGCGGACAGAACGTTCTTACAATGGGCATGAAACGCGCGAGGATGATGGTTTTGCCTCCGTACTTCTCGTAGAAGTCGCGCGCCCGCTCCAGATGCCTGCGTTTGAAGAACATAGAATCTTCCCGGTGGTAAAGCGCCTGCCCGGTGCCGCGGCCGATCCAATAGCCAACCTGATCGCCAACGATGGCACAGAGCATGACCGAAACCAGCAGCGTGCTGATGCTCAAATCCCCTGCGGCCGCAAATATCCCGGCGGTTACCAGCAGCGAGTCTCCAGGAAGAAAGAAACCGACGAAGAGTCCGGTTTCCACAAAGACGATACCGCACACCGCCACCAGGCCTCCCCAGCGTATCAGTCCCTGGACGTCGTAGATGGTGTGGAGCAGCTGTCGGATATGTTCAAGCATGACGGCAGATTTTCTCCTGTGGACCTGCGGCCGATCGGCAGCAATACGAGGTCTTGTCCAATACGGTAGCAGAAAAGCACCGGATTCTGCCCGCATTCTCCCCAGTACATTCCGAGGGCCGCAACAAGCATGGCCAGTTGCCCGGTAGATGTCATACGGCGGCTCCTGCGGTCGCTCGCCCGCGGGACGTGGATGGCCGGGATTCGCGGGAGTGCCGCTCCTGACTCGTACCGGCGTGCGTTATGCGAGTGAAAAACGGAATTGAATAGCTCTTTCATGCATCGAGAATGAAGCCCGGCGGCGAAGCGCGCAATGAACCGCCGGCACTAGTTTGAGAGTACGCGCGTACCTGCACACCATTTTTGTGCCCCATTCACAAACAGTACTTCTCTACTACTCACGTGGAGCCTGCGTACCATTGTCGTCTTCAGACGCGCCGATCAAAATGCAGTTCGACGTCAAGACGTGCCCAGGAGCCAAAACATGTGCAGCGCTTATGCAAGTTGGATTGGACAGGCAGTCGTTCTACAGGTCCAAGCTTCGGATTTGCGCGTGCCTCTCCGCGGAGTCGTCGTAGGCGAATCGGAACAGGCATTGCGTTTCCGGGTTGGCGACGGATGGGATATCGATATTTTCAAAACCATGATCCTTGCGGTGGAACAAGACGGCTGCGCGATGATGCTGACCTAGGCCAAATCTGTGCGACGCCGGGCGCAGCACTCGTTTACCTTCGGATCGAGAGCCTTGAGGGAAATAAGATGAGAAACCTACAAGAAGCACCTATGCGCGTGGACGAAGAGCGGGCCGCAGCACTGCTCGGACTTAGCACCACAGAATTGCGGCGGCTATCGATGCGGATCGGGTTGGAGAGCCCAGCGCCCGGAACTGCCTCTGAGCATCGCGAGTTCACCTATGCCGAACTGTATCGCATGTGCCGGTTTGCGGCGCAGGTCGCGAGCTAAGGCACCAGTTGCAAGCCGATACGTGCAGCCATTCTCCCCGATGAGTTGGGTACGGCCCAGCCCGTGTCCAACCCCGAGCTCCGGCCTTTGGTGATCTTCTTCACCAACCCCTTCACCAAGCCCGGGGGTTCTTTTTATCCGCTTTTTTATCCGCCGGAACTTCTCTAAAGAAAATTCCAGCGATTCCCCGCCAGAAAGAGTCACCCTCGACGCCCGCGTTAGTTCGCGTACCTTCAGACCGAATCGTGCCAAATTACGTCCCGGGTAATGCGAGCAATGTCCGGGACGCCGCACAGCGCCATAGCCGCACGCAATTCATCGCGCAGGATGCGAACGACCTCGGTCACACCAGCCGCTCCTCCGACCGCTAAGCCCCAGACGTAAGGTCTGCCGATCAGAACCGCTTTTGCGCCCAAGGCAAGCGCCTTCAGAACGTCGGTTCCGCGCCGGATGCCGCCATCGAGCAGCACCGCGATGCGTCCGTCGACGGCTGCCGCAACGCCGGGAAGAGCTTCGATGGTCGCGGGCAGGGTATCGAGATTACGGCCGCCGTGGTTTGAGACGATGATACCGGCGGCGCCATGTTCGATCGCCAGACGCGCGTCTTCTGGGGTGAGAATACCTTTGAGAATGACGGGCAAATTCGTCAGGGCACAGAGCCGCGCAATGTCTTGCCATTGCAGGGAGGCGTCGATGATGGGGCTATATACGCCATCGTCAGACATGTGCCCCACAAACGGCGCGCCGCTGCCAAGCGCTTTGAAGTGTACGGTCGAAACACCGCGCGGGAGACGAAAACGCGTCCGCGATTCCCGATTGCGCGATCCAAAAACCGGCGAGTCCACAGTGACGCAAATTGCGCGGCAACCCGCCGCCACAGCCCGAGCCACTAAATCGCGGGTAAAACCGCGGTCGGGATGGACGTAAAGCTGAAACCAAAGCGGCTGCTTTGCGGCGCGAGCAATCTGTTCGATCGCCGTGGTTGCATAGCTGCTCACCACGAGCATAGCACCTGCCGCCGCCGCGCCGCTCACGGTGGCCAGTTCCCCCTCTCGATGGGCCAGCTTGTGATAAGCGGTCGGCGCCAGCAATATGGGGTGCGGTAACGATTGCCCCAAAACTGTGACGCTGGGGTCCACCTTGCGCACATCCACCAGGACACGGGGTTTCAACCGAATGTCCCCGAACGCTTCGGTATTTCGCCGCAGAGTGCGCTCGTCGCCTGCTCCCCCTGCGATATAAGCGAACGCCATGGGGGTCAAGCGGCGCTTGGCGGCGATTTCAAAGTCCTCGAGATTCACGGGCCACTGGCGAGGTGGCATCCGGTCGCGCGCCTTGCGACTGCCGCCTTTCGGGTTCCTTGTGCTTTTCACGGTGGCGCATTTTACCCCGGGCCCGGACGTTTCGGCTCCGCTTTCAATGTTTGCGTGACATTTTCGGACAAATTATTTGACACGCTACGCAACGTCAAACAAACTAGCCGCGTTTCAGCGACCGTAACGGTTCATGTCCGAGACTCCGCACTCAGCCAAAAGCGATCAACTTCACGCGGTTGCCGCCAGTTTCCTGGGCTGGACGCTCGACGCTTTCGATTACTTCGTCGTCGTTTTTCTGGTGGACACGCTGGCCCGCGAGTTCCACGTCGGCAAGAGCGCCATCATCGTCACTCTGACCGCCACACTCGCTGATGCGGCCCATCGGCGCGCTCGTCTTCGGATTGCTCGCCGACCGCTATGGCCGGCGCATCCTGTTGATGATCAACGTCGTTTTTTTCTCGGTCATCGAGCTGCTGTGCGGCTTTTCGCCAAGTTTCGCCTTCTTTCTCGTCATGCGCACCCTCTACGGTATCGGCATGGGTGGCGAGTGGGGCGTGGGAGCGTCGCTGGCGATGGAGGCGGCGCCTACGCGCTGGAGCGGCGTGCTATCGGGCATCCTGCAGAGCGGCTATTCGGTGGGGTACTTGCTCGCTGCAGTGGTGGCGAGATTCGTTTTGCCGACGCTGGGCTGGCGACTGGATGTTCTGGCTCGGAGGAGTTCCCGCCCTGCTCGCGCTTTACATCCGGATGCGGGTGCCTGAATCGGAGGCCTGGAAGCAGCACCGCGCACCCAGCACAGCCGCCGTTCTGCGCGTCGTGGCCAGCGAATGGAAGCGCTTCGCGTATCTGGTATTGCTGATGGTGTTCATGATGTTTCTGTCGCACGGCACGCAGGATTTATACCCCGATTTCCTGCGGTCCTCGCGCGGCGTCGCGGTAGCGACGATTTCGTATATCGCCATGCTTTACAATGTTGGAGCGATCGTAGGAGCGAATCATTTTCGGCGAGCTTTCCGAGCGTAGCGGGACGCCGCGTGAGCATGGTCGGCGCGCTGGTATTATCGCTGGCGGTGATCCCGTTATGGGTGTTTGGCCACTCGCTCCTGGCGCTGGCGCTGGGCGCGTTTTTGATGCAGGCCGGCGTGCAAGGCGCGTGGGGCGTGATCCCCGTCCATTTAAACGAGATGTCCAATGACACCACGCGGGGCCTGGTACCTGGGCTGGCGTATCAGTTGGGCATCTTGTTTGCGGCACCGACAAACACCGTGGAATTTGCGCTGCGCGATCGTGTCGGTTATCAGTGGGCGCTTGCCGGCTTTGAAATCATGACCATCATGGCTCTCAGCATTATCATTTCCCTCGGCTCGGAGCGCCGCGGCCGGAGCTTCGTCGAACCGGAAATCGAGGCCGTCGCGGTCCCGCCTGGCTGATCTCGCCGGTCTCGTGAAAATCGTGGACGAAAGCGGCGACGCCCGGACTCACCTCCTCCGTAATCATTCCGCCGGCGTGGCAAAGTTTCTTTTTTTCCTCTTCACGTTTCGAATTTTCCGATACTGTGGCTGACCATGAAAGCTATGCTCGAGTCGCGAGCGCCTTCCGAGGTGTGGCTGGTCGTCGAGAATGACACCGACGCGGATACCCAGTTGCAGGCCGTGAAAATAATAGTTCGCTGGCAGGGTCTGGAGCGGTCGGGGGCGTGGAAACCCTGCGTGATGTTCCTGGGGCCGCGAATGACCTTTCGGCTCGAAGTGACAAATCTTCTTCGCAACGCCGTCGTCGACGAACTGCCGCGGCTGCCGTCGGAGGAATTAGTAGAGTTTGCCGCCGAATTATTCACCGGAGCGGACAGAACCGTTTTTTCGGCCCATCTTTGCTTGAAGTGCGACGGTGCGAAGGCGTCGTTCACTCCGATGAGCCATCCATGAACGGGCTGTGACACCGCCAGGCAGACCATCGAGCAGAACGTAGAGATGCTTCCCGTCCCGCTGGTGAGCCGCTATATCTGCAAACGTTCCAAAGATTGCCGTCAACAGGTCATGCCAGAATCTGAACAGGAACCAACGATTCGACGGCCTAGGATCACGGAAGGAGTTCACGCGAACTCCGGCTCGGACAAAATTTGTTTGCTACCGGTTGGAGACATTCGGCTCCAGCAGTGGGTAAAGCACCTCCCCGTTAGTGGTGCAGCGACATCACCGATCGCGTTCCGTCATAAAGAAGCCGAGGCGCGGGAACCGGTAAAACTTCAGGTGCGTGCCCGTTAAGGCGACCAAAGTAGTCTGGTGGGGCATTGCAGCGTGGGACAGACTGGCCATTACCTCTGCGCCACTCTGAAATTCCCAAGATGCATTTTCAAAATCTCCTTAGTGAACCGTGAGCGTCAGCCCGGTCGGTGGTAGAGGCGGAACACCGCCACCGCTGCCCGCGCCGGCCCACTCCAAGGCACCGGCACTCGGTGGGTTTGGACGTGCAACCGTTGCTCGCCCAGGCACGATCACTACGTGGTTTACCGAATCGTAACCCACACCAAAGGATGTATCGCTATTGCAGGCAGTAGCCGCCAAGGCTGGCGGTGAATCTACCAGGAGGCCGCATATAGACTGGTTAACTCCCGTGCCCACTGTCGCACTGGTGCCGGTCGGAGGCGCGTATGGGTACGGCGACTCTCCACTGTTGTACCCGGCAGCGGTCGCCTGCGCATTTGTCCACGTTAGGTTATTGGCTTGCGCCTGTCCCGCAGGCGATACGTTGGTTCCAAAATACACATTCGAATTGTCCGCGATAAGGTTATTGTTGTAGACCTTCATGAATGGCAAAGTTCCGCCACGCGTCGGGCCGTCGACGGGCCCTCCACCAAACCCTGCCGGACTTTGGAGTGTGTTATTGAAAACATAAATTCCGGAGCCAACTCCGGTACCTAGCTCGTTACCATCGATTTCAATGATTTGGTTCTGCTGTGCGGTCAGGACGTTATTGAAGTCGAAGTCCACCATGCCGTCGTGCGGTCCGTTGAAGATGCTAGCGCCGCCATTCGCGTCGTTGGCGTAATTGCTATAAAGAATGAGTTGGCATCCGGTGGACTCCACTACATTCCCGTGGCTGGTTGGGTCGAAGGACCCGTTGATGTGCAGGAAGGTGTTTTGGAAAACATAGATTGCTGAACCGACTATCCCGTTGTGAATGTGAGCCACGTAATTGTTGTAAATATAGCCCACGCCGGGATGCGCAAACTCGAACGCGTCTTCAGTGGTGTCCGATCCATCGGCTACATTGTCGTGAATGGAACTTGTCATGTCAGGCGGGCAGGAGGCGGTGCCGCCAAATATTTGCAGATTATCCTGGGTAGCCGTCCCGCTGTGGGACCATCCGTGAAAGTAGCTGTTCTTGGTTTCCTCGTGATTGCCGCGCATGGCCACGATCGAAGGCGTTCCCGGCGTATTGGACGTCTGCGCCCAATGGGCAAACTCGATATTGTCGAGGATGAAGTACCCACCATAAAGATCGACCACGGCACTCGGCATACCGCCGGGAAATGCGGCCGCCATCGTCCCGCCGCCATCGAAGATTGGCCGCGTCCACGAGGCGCCGGAGAACCAGCTCGGATCGACGCCGATATAGATGCAGCCCGATCCCGCGCAACCCACTGCGGAGCTACTGCTGCTCGATCCAGTAAAAACCATCTGCATGCCGAAGTTTGCGGCTGGCCACGTGATGCCGCCCTTGAGAATGAAATTGTCTGGCGGTGCGATCGTGTGGGAGGCAGCGTTCCCGGTCGCCGTGGGCATACCCGGAAGGTGCTGCCACGGCGTAGTCTTGGCGGTTCCGTTATTTGAATCGCTACCCGCCGAATAATCCACGTAGTACGTGGTCGCGTAAACAGGCATAGCGGCTAAAAAGAGCAGCGCGAATAGTATTTTCAAGTGGTACTCCTTGGAATCGCCCTTATCAGAAAGTGCCGTCCGAAGCGGCACTCGAGCCTCGCAAACACCGGAGCTGACAACATCTCGTAATACTAGTGCTTCACGTATCGCTGTTGCACGTACTCGTCGACGACATAGGCAAAAATGCCGGCCTTCCGGATGCTCGCAACGAAGAAGCCGGAATCTTTGCGGACGCGGCGCTTCGCATAGGTCCGCGCTAGCAGACAACCAGTTTGAGCCTTGCGTTGCTGACCGGTCATCGCCTTGATGGAGAATGCTGCAGCAGCAACCCATCTACGGCAAATAGGATCTCGGATATCTTGCTCATTGATCGTTTCTTAAGTAAAACTACGACTTAAACGCCCTTCCTGTAACCCTTACAGACATATTCGTATTTGCTTGGCATATCGCTGTTGCAACAATTGTTGCCCTGGCTAGCTGATGGACCTGCTGCTGAAGGTAACCGTACCGCCGGCATCGAGAAGGAACGCACCAGAACGGTCAGGGAAGGGGCCTGAGCAGTGCCCCTAAAGTTTCTAGCTACAGGCATAAGAAGGACTGTTCAAAACAGAACACAGTACGACAATGTGTCGCTTCGAATAACATGGTGAGGATCTCGGAGAAATACGGTCAACGCGAAACCTTGCGGGACGATGTGGATGTCCTCTGATGAACAACAGCCGAATTGCAAAGTTGGCGCGGGCCAGTCAGGTTGCCGCTCGATGACACCCCAGCCAGGTTTGCGAGGAGTTGTTGGCTTCCCGCAATTCGCGGGTAATCTCAAGATAGAGCCCTCCCGAGATAGAGTCAGAATTCTTGCTCTGTTCAGAAAGGTAACCATCAGGTAGGCAAAAGTAGCTATTCTGACGTCTTGAAACTATGGCAGGTTTCGCTCGAACACAAGATGTTGGCGGATCTCCCGGCGGGCAAGTGCTATGAGCTATGACCGGTCAAAGGGTAATCCACAGCGACCTTCGTAAGCCGCAGGTCTTGCTTCCTGGCCCTCACAGGAGACCACGATCAACGCGTGGGATGATGCATTTGCGGATGCAGCGGGCGCCCAGTTGGCGGTCGTGCCTGCGCCGGAGGTCGCGGTCAGGGGCAACGTTCAATCCGTCGCTAACGTTGAAAGGCGCCCCAAGAGATGGCCGTTTGGCTGGTGATTTGCCAATCACTAACCAGCGCTTTGGCCCATCTGGACTTGACCATATGCCCAAAAGGACTGTCATAGGTGAGCGTAAGATTCGCCGCGTGCGTGCCAAGGAAAGAACATCGGCCACGCTTTGCCGAGTGATCCAGCGTTGGTTCCCAGCCGGCTGATCCACCGAGGCTGTCGCCGCCTTGCAAATTGTCCGTGGAGTCGGTGATGCACCGAGCATAGGTGTAGTTGAAGCGTACATACAGTCCCGGCGACATCCGCCGCTCCACTGCCGTTTGCAAGGAATTATAGAAGGAGTTGGAGTCGAACAACTCGCCCGATATCGAAGCGCCGTAATTATTATTATTGATAGCAATTCTTGGTGATGGCCGGGGTGCAAAGCGTCGCGTATTGATAAGTAGGATTGGTGGCACCGGGAACGTTTCCCAAAATGTTGGCATTGTCGACTCCCACACCTGCCCAGTAGAGGCAGGCTAGCTGTCCCGCGGCCGTGCAAGACGGGTTGGTGGGTCCGATCACAACTCCATTAACGGTCGGCGCCTGTCCGGGCAGTATTGCAGTTGTCGGATTGTAGTCTTGCCAGGACACGGTTCGGCCAAAGTGGCGTGCCTGGGAACCGACGTAAGCGATCATGAAACTTATATGATCGGGCAATTCCTGCTGAATGGTGAGATTGTAGCCGTACTTGGTGGGAGTCTTGGGATTTGGCGGCAACGAGCCCCCAAAGTTCTGTTTCAGAGTGCCGTTGGCGAGGGCGCTGCTCACGATCCCAAGATTGAACGGGAAGGGCATTGCGTTAGAAAGTGTGACGGTGGTCGCGAAGGGCGGGGCGTTGTAGGGGCCGGAATAAAAGTTATCGTCTTCGATTTCGTTGTAGAAAATTCCCGCCCCGGCGCGCACGCTCGTCTTGCCCTTTTTAAAAGGATCCCAGTTGAAACCGATTCGCGGGGGAAAAGTTGTCCTTGGAGGTAGTGAAATAGGGACCGCCAACCTGGGGTGACGGCGAAAGATATGGGCTCGGATTGTAAATCGAAGAGATTCGATTATGTTCTTCGCTTGGTCCCGGAACGTATTCCCAGCGCAAACCCATCGTTATCGTCAGATTAGGCTTAGCCTTGTAGGTATCTTCGCCATAGAACGCCATTGAATACATGCGCCAGCCGCGGCCTTCGTCCGACAATTGCTGATCGATCCAGGTGAAAGCCTGTGCGTTAGTGCCGGCCAGAAATTGAGAAAGATTCTGAAAAGTGTAGTTGCCGCGCGATACCTGACTCTTGATGTTTTGATCGTCATCCCATTTTCTGCCCTGAGCGCCGAACTGGAGTGCATGTTTACCATGGAGATAATTCACATCGTCGGTAAGCGCGCCCGCCGTGTAGCCCATCCAGCGAGGAGCGTAATTGAGGGTCACGCCGTTTCCAAAAGGCGTCATTCCGCCATTGACGGCAATCACCGGAACCTGCGGAAAAGGGCTGGGCGTATAGACGGGCGTCGGATTCACAAACAAACTTGGTGAATATCGCGATGGATCGCCGACCAGGTCCTCGACAAACTGGTAATAGATGCGGTTGAAGCCGAACCGTGCGGTATTCACGACATTGGCGGAAATGATCTCGGTGTCCTGCAGGGTAAAGGTCTGCCTGCGCATGATCTGATCGTCCGCGTTTGCCAACGTCTGCACCGGCGCGTACTCGGAGGTTTGGTCGTTGTTATAGCTCGATGAAAGAGTATTCTTGGTTCCAAAGCTATGATCGATCTTGATGACGCCATAGTCTTCCTGAATCGTCTCCACGGGTTCGCTGGAGAAGGCGCAGAGCCCGCCACCGGTTTCCGGTCCGTTGCACGCGGGCAGCAGCGGATTCGCACCCGCAAAGAAAATGTTATATACCGCGGGGCTTACCGGGACAGTTGTAAGTCCGCCGGAAGTATTTGGCACCCTGCCGAAGCCATTTCCGGTACCTCGCGCGTTTGCATCCGGCAGATTGGACAGAAATGAGTTTGCGGAGGCCAGCCGGAAACCTTCGTAATTGATAAAGAAGAACGTGTTGTCCTTCTTGATGGGACCTCCCAGCGAAGCGCCAAACTGATTGCGGTGCAGAGGAGGAACCTGGCCGGGCGGGTCGAAAAAGTTCCGGGCATCAAAAGCGCTGTTGCGATAATACTCATATGCGCTGCCGTGCAGGGAGTTTGTGCCGGACTTGAAGAACAGGCTGATGACACCACCGGATTCCTCGCCGTATTCGGCACCCGTGTCGGTCGAAATCACTTTGAATTCCTTCACGGCTTCTACGCCCAGCATCACTCCCTGGGAAGTCGGCAAGCTCGAAGGCGACGTGCGGTATGTCCACGTCATGTCCATACCTTCTTGCAGATAGCGGTTGTCGATCGACCGATCTCCCGCAACCGACAGCTGTTTCCCGTAAGCCTGATAGAAGTTGTACTGCACGCCGGGCTGGATTTCCGCGAGTTGCTGCAGGTCGCGGGCATTCAGAGGAATATCCTTAATCGCATTTTCGTCCATCACCTGCGAGACGTCCGAACTGGTGGTTTCCACCACGGGTACCGCTTCGGTGACTGTCACGCTTTGCGTGGTCTGGCCGACCTGGAGTTTTAGATCGACTCGCGAATCCGAGCCCACAGTGAGTATCACGTCCTTCACCTGCGCGGGGCTGAATCCCTGTGCTTTCGCTTCGACGCTATATCTGCCGGGAGCCAGCGAAGGGACGTTGTACACACCTTCCGTGGCGCTTACCGTGTTTCTAACCACGCCGGTGTCCTGGTTGGTGATTGTGATTTCGGCGTTCGGGATGGCGCCGCCGGACGAATCAAGGACATTGCCCAGGATGGTTCCCGTAACGGTCTGGGCCTTGAGATGCGTTGCCAATGCACCGCAAATCATCATCGATGCGATCGCGACAGTACACACACGTGCGCAGAGAAACCCGCGAATATTCAGCATGTTATATCTCCACCCCGTGAAATTTCAGAAAAGGGACTAAAACGCGTGAGATGGAAACACAAAGCCACAGCCTTGTCAATCAGATGCGCGGGCGTTCCGGCGTCGGCCGGTTGCTACTCTGGGGTTTCGAAACGGAATCGCCGAGTTGATCGTTGTAAACCACGTTGTCGGAGGGTGAACAGATATATTCGATCCAGTCGTAATTGTCCGGCAGACGGTGAAGAACGAACTTGTCGAGCGCTTTCCAGGGCTGCGAATAATACTTGGGATCGGTGATGGTCATGGTGAGCTCAATCGTGTCGTAGTCCACCCGGTGAAATTGTTCCTCCACCTTCAAGTCGGCGCTGTGTGGGCGGCCAGCATGATCCACCCAGCTCCTGGCGTCGATTGCCACCGTGTCCACCTGAAAAGTATAGTCGTCCAACCATTTGCCCGTTGAGTAGCCGAACCATCTTGGTTCACGATCAGCTGGGGAATTGGCGCCCGTCGGTCCAGACAATGCGATAGTTTCCATCCAGCTCATACAGCATAAGAACTTGATTCTTGGTCTGTGTAATCTCCATTTCCCTGAAATCATACAGCTCTATACGCGGGAATCAGGAGGGTCGCAACCGTTTACGGGATCGTTCGCAAACCCGGGGCCGACCGACCTGACTCCAACGCTCGGTTTGTGGCTTCTGAGCGCCGCCAATCCTGCATCTGTGTACGGCAATGGATGCAGTGTGTTGTTCTCGTCCGCCTGGCCTCCGATTTCATCCTGCGGGTGATTCAAAATCAATGCCGGATGTTCATGAGCGCCCTTGGCCTGAATTCCACCCTCGGCCAGCGCATCCCAGATCCCGGAGAGGTCGCGTCGCGGAGCGGGGGCAGCCTTCTTTTTGTTCGCGTAGGCGGGCTTTTCCGGTGGAACGTTGTTCCATTTCTGGTCTGCAGACTCATCTGCACCGGGTTTAGAGGCAGCAGTTTGAGCTCCCAAAAGCGGTGAAATGCCCAACAAGCCAATCAGCACGATAGCCGACAGTACACAACGCTTGGGCATTCGCGGCTTCTCCCAGTATTAAATGCATCGTTCGAGTTCAATCAGGCGAACTCGATCAGGCAAGCTCGATGAAGCAAACCAGGTCAGTCCAAGGCGGCGGATTTTCAGATGAACCAATGACCGATCGTCGAAAACGCTCAGTCGCGCAATGGCTTCCGCATTCGCCAATTCTCCCGCAATCCTCAGGGTTTTGGCGGGTTTTGAGCGTTGCCGGAAGCGCCTGCGCTCCCCGGCGGAAACGGCTTACCATTAAGGACGATATTGTTCTGCCCGACGAAGCGTCCAATTGGCTCACCGTTCTTGGCTTGTATGACGGTAGCGGTTATCTCGTCACCCGGTTTAAACGAATTATGGGTCCAGCCCTCGCGCGCCATATCTGGCGGCCCGGCGGCTTCTATCGTCCACCGACTTATTTCACCCTTATCGTCCTTTACATCGACCTTCATCAAGCAATGCGGATTGGCCCAAAGCCAGTCCGTCACGGTGCCTGACACAGTAATTCTCTTGTCATAGTTGAATGACGCGTTGCCGTGGTGCGCGAATAGAGGAACGGAAACAATAACGAGGCTCGCGGACGTGAGAAAAAATTTTGCAAATAGCTTATTCACTATTGCGTTTCTCCAAGCGCGCCCGGAGGGCACGACAATTTGACTCGCCCGGGCGGATTCTAAAGCAGATTGCCGGTTGAATCAAGCAGAAATGCGTTTGTTAAATGACCGCGTTGCACCCGAGTTCGCGGCGACTTCGCTGCGACTTTGATGATCCGCTCCTTCACCGCTTCATGGACGAGCTCCAGCACCTTAACAGGTATGACCCAACTTCTATGTATGACCGAACTTCGTGGCGCTTCTTAAACTTTACGCACATGATAGACTTGCGGCAACGCTGCGGGTGAGGACCAAGGGTCGTTTCACTAGGATGCGTCAAGGTTTCGTCTTTGCTATGCACAACCCAAAGGAGTCAGTGGTCGCTTCAGAGAGGAGCTTAAGATGCGCGCTTCAGCCTTTTTCTTGATGGGGCTTCTGTTGGGGACGGCGATTGCGACGGGTTCTGCCCAGAAGGGTTCTACCCAGGGGGACAGGATCGCTGGCATCGATGGAGTGAATCACATTGCCATGAGTGTGGATAATTTCGACGAGGCTTTCGCCTTTTATACTCAGAAGATGGGTTTTCGCGAGGTGCTTACGCTACGCGATGACAAAGGGCAGCCCGTTCTGGCGTTCGTTCAGGCCGGCCGCGATACGTTTCTGGAACTGGCGCCCGCAAATCCCAATCGTCCCGCTGGTCTTACCCACTTTGGCTTGCAAGTGGAAAACATGGACACCGCAATTGCCAGCCTGAAAGAGCGCGGCGTGACCATCAGCGAACCTCGCGTCGTCGGAAAGCAATGGGTGGTGGCCAATGCGACCGGGCCTAGTGGCGTGAGAATCGAGTTGACCGAACTTGGTCCCGAGTCGCCTCCAAAGCAGGCCACTCAAAGTTGGAAATAGTCAAGAGCATGACAGATCGTCACGAAACGGTCGCGGTCCATCCACACTACCGCTGAGAAGGCCGAGGGCTCGGGCGTTTCCGGCGCATCCCTGTAAGGACGCCGTGCCAACCGCCTACACGGGGAACGTAAACTGGTGAGGTGGCGATTTTATCGTGTGAGAAACTTTGTGCGGCTTATACTCCGCCCTCGCGGCGTTGCGGAACGTGGAGGCATTCGTGCAAAGGGATGGTTCCTTTGTGTCCCTGGAATTATTTGGGAAGGGGAGGGAGTCAGGCATGCGAAGGCGATTGACGTTGTCAACAACGATACTAATGGCGCTGAGTATGTTCGCTCTGATTACCGGGCCCGATTCTTTCTCGTCAAATCTCCGGGCGCAAACTGGCACCGCTGCGGGTGGGGTAGGAGGGCCGAGCAGCGCAGGAAAAGGCAATTCAGCCGGCAGCACGGCCGAAAAATCGTCTGGCAAGATACCGGATATATCCGGGGATTGGAATCGCGATGGCAAACGTGGAGGATTCGCCAACAGTTTAAGTCTTGCGGATCCAACGGGAGCAAAGCGCGGATCGGAAGGCGATATTCCATACCAGGAATGGGCACGGACGAAAACATTGTCCGAAAGGCCAAACACTGGCGCCGACGCGCAGTTTGGAAACAGCACAAACCCTCAGTTATGGTGCGATCCAGTAGGCGTGCCGGCGATTTACCAATGGCCCGCAAAGACACGGTTCGTGCAAACGCCTGAGGCTGTGTACATACTCTACGAATATGGCGTGAACTTTCGGATTGTTTGGTTGAATGGCAAGCATCCTGACGACCCCGACCCACAGTGGTGGGGGCATTCGATTGGGTGGTACGAAAACGGGGACACACTGGTAGTCGATACGGTTGGATTCAATGACAAGACCTGGCTCGACGAGGCGGGCCACCCGCATTCGGAGAAATTGCACTTGATCGAACGCTATCAGCGCGTGGATCCTGAGACCATGAAGCTCGAGATGACCATCGACGATCCTGGTGCGTACACCAAGCCCTGGAGCACGTTCAAATATTTCACCGCCGTTCACACCGGTTTTCTGCGCTACCAATGGGCTTGCACGGTACGCGAAGTCCAAGATTTCTTTGAAAAGTCAGGCAAGCCGGCCATAGCTCCGTCACCTGGCAAATAGCGCCGCCGACTTTTTGTGCCCGCGACCGGGCCAAAAATACGCAGAGCAAGTTCTCGGGGCAAGCCGGGATGAATCGCGAGCGCACTGCGATCGCTTTTAGCGGCGAGGGGGAAAGACGCTGGATTGGATTCGGGGGTCGCTGCGCTGGGTGGTTTTCTTCTGTTTTTTGCATCTGCCGTGGGTATTTGGCCAATCCAGCGTTTCGCATCAAGGTCGGCATTCTCATCCGTGCTGTGCAGGTAAGCCGCAGTCAGCCCGGCGCGACTGAATCTTTGTTCTTGGTTGACAGACCGGTCTATACTTTTCGGCTGTTTCAGTGTGAGCCGTTCGCAATCGTCAATCTGACTTAGATCTCGTGCGGCGTAAACGATGGAGGAAACATGAAGCTCGGAGTGCGGCGAGCGATCCTTCGTGCCATGGGAATAACAGCGGCGTGCCTGGTGTGTGTTGTCCTGGCCGGCGGCCAGGCTGGAGGTCCCGAGCAAAAACCTCTGCTGGCGGAACAAGTTTTTAAGAATATTCAAGTCCTGCGTGGCATCCCGGTAAAACAATTCATGGAGACCATGGGATTCTTCTCCGCCTCGCTAGGCGCCAATTGCACGTTCTGCCATACCCAAGAGGCCAGCGGAAGCTGGGAAAAATATGCCGACGACACCGAGAACAAACAGACCGCGCGCAAGATGATTCTGATGATGAATGCCATTAATAAGAGCTATTTCGGCGGGAAACGTGACTTGACTTGCTACTCGTGCCATCGGTTCGGCTCGCGCCCCAGGCTGATCCCGAGCCTGGCTGTGCAGTATGGCGACGCTCCCGACGAACCGCCGGATGAGATACTCAAGCAGGCCGCGGGAGCGCCTTCGCCCGATGAGGTTCTCGATAAATATATTCAGGCGATCGGGGGAATGCAGCGTCTCGCGGGCCTCACCAGTCTGGTGGCCAAGGGAACTTACCTCGGCTACGAAGATACCCAGAAACGCCCGGTAGATATTTACGCCAAAGCTCCAGAGCAGATTGCCACCATCGTCCATACACTGAGCGGCGACCGCACTACCACCTACGATGGCCACCTCGCTTGGATTGCAGCTCCGGATACAGATTCGCCGGTGCCGGTCCTTCCGCTCACTGGTGACGACGTGGACGGCGTCAAACTGGACGCGGATTTGTATTTTCCTGCGGGCATCAAGCATGCCCTCAGCGATTGGCGCGTCGGCGTTCCCACCACGATTGACGATCGCGACGTCACTGTCGTACAGGGAACTACTGCCGGGAAATCTCCGATAAAGTTGTACTTCGATTCGGAGTCGGGATTGCTCGCGCGCGTAGTGCGCTATACCGACTCCCCGGTTGGCCGCAATCCGACGCAGATTGACTATTCCGAATATCGCGACGTTTCCGGAATCAAGTTGCCTTTCCACATCACCACAACCTGGACTGATGGGCGGTCCAATATTGAGCTGACCCAGGTGCAAGTTAACGTGCCAGTCGCCGCGGCTGTTTTCGCGAAACCCGCGCCGCCGGTACCGCCGCCCGCCAAGCCGGAACCCGTAAATCGGCATCGGTGGGCGGATTCAACGAAGAGACGTGACTAGATCAGACCACTGCCTTGAAAGGGCACTCCACCGTAAACTGCTTCCCGTAGCGGTTTTTCTAACTGGCGCTAGTGTTTTGATTATTGAAGTGGTGGCCGTCCGCGTCCTCTCCCCATATTACGGCAACACGATTTTTACGGTATCAAGTGTCATCAGCGTCATTTTGCTGGCCTTGAGCTTTGGCTACTACCTGGGCGGCAAACTTGCCGACCGCCATCCCACGCTATCGTGGTTTTTCGGAATTATTCTGATGAGCGGGCTGGTGCTGCTGCTGTTCTATTTTCTAGGCACGATTACGTTGCCGGCTCTCAGTTCGACCCTTTCTATTTCCACCGGCCCTCTGATATCCGCCACGCTTCTTTTTCTGTTGCCCGCCATGTTGCTGGGGACACTGTCCCCCTATGCGGTCAAGCTGCAAAGCATCTACTTTCCGGGGCAGGGCGTCGGCAGCGTCGCGGGGATAATTTTTTTTTGGTCGACGCTGGGAAGTATCACCGGTAGCTTGTCAGCAGGATTTGTGCTCATTCCTCGATTCGGTATCGATCGCATTTTGATCGGCAACGGAATTTCTCTGTTTGCATTGGGCTTGCTGCCTCTTTTGGTAATTGGCCTGGCGAGAAGGCACCTGTACAAAATTCTTTTTGCGGCCGTCCTGATCGTGGGAGCGGCACTATTTGCCGCGCATCGAGCCAGCGGCGCCTCGCTTTACAGCAGGGACGGAATCTACGAAAAAATAACGATCTTCGATGGCATATATGGCGGCCGTCCGGCGAGGTTTTTCCAGCAGGATCGGAGTAGTTACGGGGCCAGCTCGGGAGCCATGTTTCTGGATTCGAGCGATCCCACCGATCTGGTCTACGACTACACAAAATACTATTCACTGTACAGGGTTTTTACGCCGCGGGTTGAGCGGGCCCTGGTTATCGGAGGCGGTGCCTACTCGGTTCCTAAAGCTTTATTGCGAGAGTTACCTTCCGTGCATGTCGACGTCGCCGAAATCGAACCCTCTCTTTTCGGGCTTGCAAAACAATATTTCGAATTGCCTGAGACGCAGCGATTGCATAATCATGCACAGGACGGCCGCCGGCTTCTCCGTGATTCAGATCAAAAATACGATCTGATATTCAGCGATGTCTTTTACTCATTTTTTGCAGTTCCGCCGCATTTCACCACGAAAGAGTTTTTTGCAATCGCAAAAGACCGGCTGAACCCAGGCGGAATCATGGTCGTAAACATGATCGGCGACTTATCGCGACAACCGTCCTCGCTGATTTTTGCGGAGATCAAGACCTTCCAAAGTATTTTCCCGAATTGCTACTTTTTTGCGGTCGACTCGCCCGAAAAAACGTATTCGCAGAACATTATGCTGGTTGGCTACAACCAAGACACGAAAATCGATATCGATTCGCCGACGATCACTGCCAATAAAGACCCATTTATTCGCTTTCTTGGATATAAAGCGATCGATGTGAGCCACAGGTTCGAACTGTCGCCTTACCCCGTCCTGACGGACAACTTTGCTCCAGTCGAATATTTGACCGCTCAAGTTTTGCGCAGAGCCTTCAGCCAGCCTCGAACAGTCGACGGCAACGAAATGCTGGCTGTCGTGGCGCAGCAATTGCGTTACGGACCGCGATACCCCGGGACGACCGGCCATGAGCAAATGCGGGATTTTGTGCGTGCCGAAATGGGGGTGCTGGCCGAAGACATAAAATCGCAAACCTGGAAGCAGGCGAGTGCGGATGGCCAAACGCATGAACTGACGAACATCATAGGCCGCTTTTATGCGCAGCAGGATCGCCGCATCGTGCTGGCCACACAGTATGACAATGATCAGGGTGCGTCAGGCGTGGCAATTCTGATGGAGTTGGCGCGCAGCCTCGAGAACTCCCCGCTGGTTCCCAAGGTTGGCGTGGATATTGTCTTCTTTGACGGCGGCGATGGAATGGATGCACCAGAACACAGGACTGGCGGAAGCCCGCAAGTGAATCCGCGCGGTTCAGCTTATTTCGCGGAGCATTTGAATGAAATCTACAGCCGGGCTAAGCCGTTTTCGGGTGTGGTGCTGGACGACGTTTGTGACCGGCGCCTAAGAATTAGCAAAGAGGAATCCTCGGTAAGAAACGATCCGGCGCAAGTAGAAGCGTTTTGGGGTCTCGCGCAAAAAATCGATAGTCACGTTTTCGAAAATAGTACCGGGCCGCTAGTCGCCGGCGACCAAGTCCCTCTGACCGCAGCCGGCATACCCAGCTTTTTGATAGCCAACTCCGCGTCTCACGCCAGGGACATTCCCAGCAGTTGCAGTGCGCAAAGCATGGAAACTGTAGCTCGCGCACTACTGAACTACCTTCTACAGTAGTTACTAATCGGAGCATTAAATAGTTGACATGACTCCTGATTGAGTGCCATCGTCGCGGGCATGGAAACTCACGATGCTCGTTCTCTTCCTGCCAAGGCACAGGAGACCTTGCGCCTGCGCGTGGTGAAGGCAGTTCGGAATGGGATGGCGCAAACGGAGGCCGCTCGCGTCTTTGGGCTAGCGCGGGGAACCATCAACGGCTGGGTGAGCCGGGCCAAGCGGCAAGGCTTGCGGACTCTGCGCGCCCGTCGTCGGGGGCGTCCCCCGCGGTCGCGCCTGGCCCCGCACCAGGCGGCCACCGCAGTGCGCAGGATACTCAGCGGCTGTCCCGATCAGATGAGCTTACCCTTTGCCCTGTGGACCCGAGAAGCGGTGCAACAGCTCTTGTCTCGGAAGTTCGGTGTGGCCGTTTCGGTGTGGACGGTGGGACGCTATTTGCGAGCGTGGGGTTTGACGCCGCAAAAACCGGTACGGCGAGCCTACGAACAAAATCCAGCAACGGTGCGGAAATGGCTGGAAGAAGAATACCCGGCCATTCGAGCGTGGGCACGGCGATACAAGGCGCAAATCCATTGGTTGGACGAGATGGGATTACGTTCGGACCATCAAGTGGGACGGTCCTACGGACGACGCGGCCAAACACCGGTTGTCTGGGGGACCGGGCAGCGTTTCCGATGCAACATGGTCTCGGCGATCACCAATCGGGGGCGGTTGGCCTTCATGATTTTCCGTCAGCGCTTCACCGCGCGGGTATTTTTGAATTTCCTCCGCCGTCTCCTGCGACTGACGCGGAAGACGAGGAGGAAAGTGTTCCTGATTGCGGATGGCCACCCGGTACACAAATCGCGGTTGGTGAATCGATGGTTAGCGAAGCGCGCTGCGCAAATTCGGCTCTTCTGGCTGCCGTCTTACAGTCCAGAACTGAATCCGGACGAATTGCTAAACCAAGATGTGAAGACTAACGCCCTGGGTCGTGTCCGTCCGGTGAACGTGCAGGAGATGATGAGCAACGTTCGCTCTTACCTTCGGATCACACAGGCTAGGCCCAAGTTGGTGCAGAACTACTTTCGCGAACGCCACGTCCAATACGCCGCCATCTGAAAAGTGTCATCAATTTAGTGCTCGGAGTAATAACACCTTCCAGTACGGCTGCGCGGGAGTAAAGCACCGATTACAACCGCCACACGGCGAAGCACAGCCTCTTCATCGCCTGATCTGATGAGAAGCTCACCTGCTCACCTATGAGAGGCTCACCTAACCAGTGAAGACGTCTCGTTATGCTCGGCGTCGTAGACGATTCTTCCGCCCACGATGGTCATTATTGGCTTGATATCCTTTATCTGGCTGGCCGGAACGGTGAGATAGTCCCGATCGAGAACAACCATATCCGCGAGCTTGCCCCGCTGTATGGAGCCCAGGTTATCTTCCTGAAAAACCAGATAGGAATTGCTGCGTGTATACGCGATCAGTGCATCCTCGCGACTGATCGTTTGCCGGATTACTTTGGTTCCGCCAACCATCTTGCCGGTCACCGCAAAGGAAAGCACCAGGAAAGGCTTGTATTGGCTGGCCGCGGTTGCATCGGTTCCGAATCCCCATACGATGCCACTATTCTGAATCGTGGCCAGTGCCGGCATGTCATACGCGCGGTCTCCGTAAATCTCATGGAAAATTCCGCCGTTGATAACCGCCCAGGGATGCACAGCGGCATACATTCCCAGCTTCTTCATACGATCGAGTTCGGCGTCGTTGAGTTGCGTGACGTGAGCGAGCACCCAGCGCAGGTTCTTGATGGGATACTCCTTATTGACCGCCTCGATTTGATCGAGGAAGGCATCAATTGAATTCTCGAGCGACACGTGTACGTGCAGCGGCAGACCGGACTTCGCAACTTCCATGGCGATACGCCGCCATTGCGCCAGATCCTCAGGGCTCGGATCGGATTTGAGCAGGAACATGGGGTCGCTCAGCGGTCCGTAGACACCTTCGCCGTAGAAGATTTGATCGATGTAGTTGTCGCCCTGAAACAGCTTTATTTTGCTTATTTCGGGCAGGATTTTATCTACCTGCTGCGGGGTGTTCGCACCTAAACCGTCAATACAAAAAACGCGCACGTTTAGCTGCTTCCGATCTTCCCATTTCCGGTACATGCTCAGCAGATCGCGGTCACAGCCGGGGACACCGAAACTCGTGAGACCCGCCCGATTCATGTCTTCGATCATGGATAAACTGCTGGCCTCGAAATTTTCTTTGGCCACCGGTGGCAGTTTGGCCACGATCGGGCGAACGGCCGGCATTCCCCCTTCAATGACGCCCGTAGGTTTTCCCGCGGCATCGCGCAAAACCGCATCTTTAGGCAGGTTTTCGGGGCCGGATTGCTTCGCGTCAATTCCCAGCATCTGCAAGGCGCGGCTATTCAGAAAGGTTTGATAATACGATTCCTGAAACGCCACTGGATTGTCCGGAGCCACCCTGTCGAGTTCTTCCCGCGTGAAAGGTTTTGGATCGTCCGCGAACTGCTGATGCGCCCAGCCGCCAATCGTATAAATCCACTCCCCTGGTCCCACCGCTTTCTCGCGCGCGCGAAGCATATCGAGCGCTTGTTTTCGAGATTCGACACCGTCCCATCGCAGTTCCCGCTGCCACGTCGTACCGGCGCGCAGAAGATGCATGTGATTGTCGATCAGGCCGGGAATAACAGACTTGCCCTTGAGATCGATTTTTCTCGTGTTGGGCCCGGCGAGGCGAGCCATCTCTTGATTGGTTCCCACCGCGACAATGCGCTCGTTCCTTACGGCCACAGCTTCCGCAATAGTAAAGCGCTGGTCCACGGTGATGATCTTGCCGTTGGTCAAAATGAGATCCGGCGCCGCCTGTTGCGCATGCGCCATCGAAGCCGTTCCGAAAATCACAAACAGCACGGCGAGCACTGCTGTTTTCCGAGTCAGCCTGGGCATGAGACCTCCACAAATCGTCGCATCGCACTGAGAGAGATGCCAAGTCAACGCGCATACCTCGTCGTGACCCCGCGACCGGTCGCAGCATATACCGCACTGCCGGATGTTAGCAACGCGGTCCGACCTGAATCCGCACCGTTCCTATACCCATCTTTTATATTCTTGACTTTATATAACGCTTATGTTTCCATCCGCCCCTATAACAGGGGTTTGCCCGTTTTTTTTCCCAGTGGAGGTGGCTTTGTGAGAGTTGATTTCGTACATCGCGGCCTGTTTGCCCGCCTTGTTGTCGCATTGATGCTGGTCCTCGCGGTTCCCGCTGCTCACTTGTCCGCCCAAACTGTCACGGGCACAATCCTTGGCAGCATTTTAGATTCCTCGGGATCGGCAGTTCCGAACGCGACCGTCACGGTCACCAACCAGGATACGGGTGTCGTCCGGACCGCGGACAGTTCGAGCGAAGGTCTTTATACCGTGCCCTCGCTGCTCGCTGGCAAATACACAGTAGAAGTCCACGCGCAAGGATTCGCGCCTGTCGAGGTCAAAAACGTCGTCGTAAACGTCGATTCGAACGCTCGGGCCGATGTAACACTCCAAGTGGGTGCTACGACACAAACTGTGACCGTAACCGAATCGGTGCCCACGGTGGAAACGACGAGTTCGGAAGTCTCCCAGGTGATGGACGAGAATTTAATAGAAAAGATTCCGCTGAACGCTCGCGACCTGCAGCAACTGTCCGTCATCCAGCCGGGTGTGCAGCAGACCTACACCAGTTCTTTCGGGAAACAGGTGTCAGTGGGCGGCGACCGCGTTGCCAATAACCGGTTCCTGCAGGAAGGAATCGATCTGACCTGGACGTTCCGGACTTCGCCGGTCAGTTTGGCAAGTAACATTCTGATGGGCGCGGATGCGGTGAAGGAATTCAAAGTTCTGACGCAAAACGCGCCCGTTGAGTATGGAGAGACGTCGGGCGGAGTCACCAATACGACGTTCAAGTCAGGCACCAACAATTTACATGGAACCCTTTTTGAGTACTATCGCAATAGCGCTTTCGACGCCCGCAATTTCTTTGATGGCCCCACGGTTCCTCCGCTGCACCGTCACCAATTCGGCGGTTCAGTCGGTGGACCGATCAAGAAAGACAATACTTTCTTCTATACCGATTTCGAGGCGCTGCGATCCGATGCATCCGCATCCTTTGTGGCGCCGGTGCCCAACCTCGCCGCGCGAGCCTCCGCGATTCCCGCCATACAGCAAATCTTCTTTGGTGGAACCGGTGGCAACGGAGCCAATCCGCTGTTGCCCGTCTGCAATGACGGGCAGTTTGGCAAACCTGGTATCGGCCTTTGCAATTTCAATAGCAACCCGGACCAGGCGGTTCGCGAATACTACGGTGTGGTCAAGATCGACCATAGCTTCGGGTCCACGAACACGCTTTCCAGTTCCTACAATATGGATCAGTCCAGCGAGTACGAGCCAACACAGACCGGTATAACCGCCGACGACGTCTACATGCGCCGGCAGGTCTGGACGTTGCAGGATACCCATACTCATCTCCAGCAACGTCGTCAATACCTTCCGGTTTGGTATTAATCGGATCAACTATGCGGGCAGCCTGGACATTGCTACATCAGCTCCGATCGACCCGCGTCTGTATGTAAATGCGGATCCCAACATCGTGACGAAAAGTCCCTTCCCACAAATTCCGGCACTGACCCTCAGCGGATTTGGGGGCGCGAACATTGGGTTTCCCGCACTCGGGTTTAATTATGTTCCTCGCTTTATCGGTTACACCATGGGCTTCCTCAGCGATGACGTCAACATCAACCGCGGCCGGCATTCTTTTCAACTCGGCGGTGAGGTCAAGAAGTGGCACGACAATATAGAAAACTACATGTCCACGCCGCGGGGCGCATACACCTTCGGGACTTTGGCGCAGTTCCTGGCGGGCGGCCCGGCTACCGGTTTTACCTGGTGGGTCAACAATTACACAGATCCCACAAACGGGAAGACCTACGATTCTAGCTTCGCCCGCGGAATGCACTTAATGTCCTATGGTGTATATGCCGAGGATACTTTCAAATTTAAGCAGAACTTGACATTGACCTACGGATTACGCTGGGAATATGCGTCGGCGCCTGCCGAGCGGTTTAACCAGATTTCTAACCTTTTCGGCCCGAACTGCACCCCCTACACTTGCGCCAGCCCGACTGTTGGTGCGCCCTGGTACAAGCCTCCCAAGGACAATTTCGCTCCGCGGGTCGGGTTCAACTGGGACCCTTTTAAGAAAGGTAAAACGAGTGTTCGTGGCGGAGCTGGCGTCTATTTCCAGGAGGTTGAGGACGACACCTGGTATCCGTCATTGGCTTCGCAACCGCCATTTACTATCGCGGTGTCTCTGCCCGCGGCGGTATCGATTCCATTCATTAATGCGCCTCAGAGTTCAAACACTGCGCTGAACACCTTCCTCGCCGCCAATCCGAATATCTTCACGCGAGAGACTTATGGCGGCGCTGAGAATCCAAATTTCAAGACACCCACAAAATACGCTTACAATTTCACGATTCAGCAGGAATTGCCCGACCATATCTCGCTGTTGATTGGTTACGACGGATCCCTGGCGCGGCATCAGGGGCGGACTTTCTCCTACCAGGACTATTTCCCAACCGACCATTGAAACGCCCGGACAAGCGCCTGCCGTGAATGGCGTGGCGATCCCCGGAGCGACTGTCAATCCGAATTGTACGTACGCTGGTGAGCTGACCTGCTATTACTGGGCCGGTGCGGGCACGTCGAATGCCAACCTGCTCGGCAACGTCGCTGGAGTGAACGGCGCTACAGCCAGCACCGTCCCTTATGCCACGGTCTGCGGTCCGAATGCAGCCGCCGGAGGAACCAACAGGACGAACTGTTACAACAACCCCAACTGGAACAACAGTATTACGGGCAACGTGTTTGATGGCAACGCGCATTACAATGCACTGCAGGTAAGCGCGGAGCGC
Organism: uncultured Acidobacteriota bacterium; assembly: GCA_963828935.1. Classification (GTDB taxonomy): domain Bacteria; phylum Acidobacteriota; class Terriglobia; order Acidiferrales; family UBA7541; genus Palsa-189. The sequence goes on from CAWHGP010000003.1 coordinate 689,524, forward strand.
AGAATGTCGCCGGGGTTGTTTGTGCGCTTTAACTACACATGGTCCAGTTGTATCGCTGATTCGGGGGATAACCTTCCTGGACAATATACAAACGGAGGGTCGGCGGCTTTTCCTTTGATTTACCTGCACGGTGCGGGGCATGGCCGGTGCGCGTACTTGGGAAATCAGGCGTCCAACTTCACGCTCACCTATGACTTTCCGTTTGGTCGCAGCTCGACCGGGTTTGCCAGGGCGGTTATAAATGGCTGGCAGATTACGAGTCAAACTGCCGTTGCAGCGGGAGTGCCATTTACCGTTAGTGAAGGCCTCAGCGAGTCTCGCTATACCACGACGGCGGTCACTGCCGGTGCGGACCGCCCGAATTGGGCTGCTCCTTCTGCGGCGTGTCCGAATCCAACTCCGAATGGGGCCATCAATAAACGCAATCCAGTCAATTACGTCAACGTTAGTTGCTTCGCTTTGGCCCCGCAGGGTTATCTTGGAGACGTTGGCCCGCTCGTCTTTACCGGGCCGAATCTTATCAATACCGACGTGAGCCTGCGAAAGACGTTTCGCGTGTCGGAGAGCAAATCGGTCGTGCTCTCGGCTGACATGTTCAATGCTTTCAACCGCACAAACTTTTCGGCTCCAACCGTTTTGAACGCGTTTACCACGTCGGGAGCTCCTAACTCGGGACTTGGCGCAATTAACGTCAACAATCCTTATGCGACGGTAACCACCTCGCGGCAGTTTCAGATTAACGGCAGGTTCAATTTCTAGTCACGCCAGCCTTTTACGGCGGACTTTTCGATTCGCCCACTCCTCTGCGCCCGGCTGGCGGAGGAATGGTCTTTCAAGATTATTGAAGAACAGAAGAGAGGTAGCGCCCCGATGCGTCGCAGCCTAGGTCCAGTTTGGATGATTGCCAGCGCTGTAGCACTCCTGCTCACGCCGCCGTTGATGTTATTCGCACAGCAGCAAGCCCCAGCGCCGCCTCAGCAAGCAAGGACGCCCGAGCAGCAGTTCAAGAACATTAAGGTGCTTAACGGCACCCCTGCAGCGCAACTTATCACTGGTATGCATCTTTTGGAGGGGGCCCTCGGAGTTAGTTGCGAATACTGTCACTATGAGTCAGAAAATGATTTCGCCAAAGATGGCAAGCCGCCAAAGGAAACTGCTCGCAAAATGATGGCCATGGTGGCGGATATTAACAAGAACTCATTCGACGGCAAACAGGTGGTCACCTGCTACACCTGCCATCATGGGAACAATACGCCTGTCAGCGTGCCGATCCTTCCCGAAACCACGGCCATGATGACTCCTTACGGAACTGAGCCGCCGAAAATCGCTCTGCCTACCGCAGACCAGATCCTGACCAAATACGTGCAAGCTATCGGAGGCGAGCAGGCTATCCGCAAAATTACCAGCCGGGTTATCACCGCGACGCGGGACGTTCCTACAGGTCCGGGAGGCACTGTTCCGATGCCCGCCTCGTTCGAGCAATATCAGAAAGCACCCAACCGCACAGTTAACATTGTTCATACTTCAGCGGCTACGACATCGGATGGCTTCGACGGCGCAAATGCGTGGGCGCAAAACATGGCTGGTATGGTCGCCGATCTGCCCAGCCCCGACCAGGACCGCGTCAAGCGCAGTGCGGACTTGTACGAGAGCCTCAACCTTAAGAAGGAATACGGCCGCATGGAAGTTAGCGGAGTCGAGAGTGTGAACGGCCGCAGCGCCTATCTGATTGTCGGGTATCCGCAAAACGATTCGCCTGAATGGCTCTATTTCGATGTTTCGTCGGGCTTGCTCGTGAGAAAAAGGACTGTCTTGCAAAGCCCTCTTGGAGAAATGCCCTTCGAAGCGGATTACGACGATTATCGCGACACTGGGAGTGGTGTGAAGATTCCGTTTTGGATTCGCATGATTCCGGCCTCTCCTCGATCCGCGTTCCTCTCGCGATCGAGCATCCGGATCCAGAAGGTCCAGGACAATGTTCCTGTTGACGATGCTAAATTCACGAAGCCACCCTCCAAGCCTCAGCCGGAACCGCGGCCCTGAGGACGCTTTTGACGCAGCATGTTGGGCAGTCTGTCTTGATCGATTTTTTGAAAATGACTGGTCTGACGGCAAACTCTCCGCCATGGAGCCGCGAGGTTATTGCGGATGCGTATGCCTCGCGAAGTGCATCTGAAAAACCTTAGAGCGGGGACGTGGATTCTAATATTTTAGGTGCAGCGGTGTGTGGAACGCAGGTCTCTTATGTCGCTTCTCTCGAGAAAAACTAGCTCGCTACATGCTTCCGGCGTTCCCACTGCTGAATCGAAAGTTTTTCACCGGGCGGCAATAGCAGCAAGTTTTGGTGCAGCTCGATGCCATTGGGTAACACCACGCTTTCCAGAAGCCCGGTGGTGGAGCCGTCTTTTGCCGGCCGAAACGAGAGTGTTATGGCGTCACCTGCGGCCAGCGTTTGCCTGGTCCAGCCGTGTTCAGTCATGTCGGCCGGCGGGTGCATTTCAACAGCCCAGTGTTCGACGTTGTGTTTCTCGTCCATGACGTCGAATAGAATCTTGCAATGAGGATTGGTCCACTCAAACTGCGTGACGGTTACTTTGGCGGTGATGGTAGTCTTATAGTCATAAGCTGCCACTCCGTGATGCGCCAAAAGCGGCTGCGAAGCGATTACCAGGCCGATGAGTAACAAGAGCAATGGCTTATATTTCGCGTCCAAGGCCTCACCAAACGATGCATTCGCTTTGTCGGAGCCGTCACTTGGTATCACCGGCGCGGCGATCATGTCAAGAGCGGTGCCATGCAGAACGTGCTGTCCAATCGGCGAAAAATGCACGCTTGCAAGCGAGTTGCGCGCTCGGATCGCCGGCAGGTTGGATGCGCTTGCCTGTATTTTACTGCTTGACAATTGCTTATACTCTGCCCTAGTAAGAAGCTATTTTTGCCATACTTGAAGCGGTTCGTCATTGGGAGGGATTGCATGGCTACTAAAGATATGAGAACCAGGTTGTTCATCGTCATGGTCATAGCCGCCGGCCTGCTTCTGGGCTCCCGCCCAGCCATTGCGCATCACGGAACGAATTTGTACGACATGACGAAGACGACCATCTTAAAGGGAACGATTACGAAGTTCGAATGGGGCAATCCGCATAATCAGATCTATTTTGACGTGACGGACGACAAGGGCGAGATTTCTCACTGGAATGCCGAAACCGAACCTCCTGCGGTGATGTCGGAACGTGGTTGGACCAGAAAATCACTGAATGCTGGTGACCAGGTAACAGTTTATATCAATGCGGCCAAGAACGGCGCCACCGTAGGCATTCTGCAGAAAATCGTGTTTGCCGATGGCAAAGAGCTGACGGCGCGCGGTGCGCAATAGAACGCTGCTCGGGCCAAGTCCGCAGAGTCATCGTTGCGGCTGCCTTGGGGAATCGAAGACGTACCGTGCCAAGGGGGACTCGCTCGATGTGTAATCGTTTAGGTCTGTTCGTTATTGCATGGCTGTCAGCGATCGCGTTGTTGTTCACGCCGTTTGTGGGAGCTCAAACCAGCGCACCCGCGGGATCGGCGGCGGCCCAGGCTGCGGGCGTCTCCACCAAAGTTCCAGATCTTTCCGGCGATTGGTCAGCCGATCCCAAACGGGGTGGAATCGGCCAAAGCCTCAGCTTGTCGGATATAGGAGGTAAGAATAGAGGTAAAGAACCGGACATCCCCTACCAGCCTTGGGCGCTCGCGAAAACGATGTCTGAACGGACGCCTACAGGACCGGATGCGAGGTTTGACAACACCACCGACCTATCGATGAAGTACTGCGATCCGCAAGGCGTCCCTCGCATCTATATGTGGCCCGCAAAGACGAAGCTCGTCCAGACGCCAGACACGGTGTACATCCTCTATCAGTACGGGAGCAACTTTCGCCAAGTGTGGCTCAATCGGAAGCATCCGGACGATCCGGATCCGACCTGGTGGGGAGATTCGATCGGCTGGTATGAGAATGGGGACACGCTGGTAGTGGACACCATCGGATTTAATGACAAGACCTGGTTGGACCAAATGGGTCATCCGCATACCGACAAGCTCCACTTGATCGAGCGGTACAAGCGGGTAGATGCAAACACCCTCGAACTTGACATGACCATTGACGACCCTGGCGCTTACACCAAGCCCTGGTATTCACACCGAAATTTCACGATCTCCAAATCTGGATTGTGGTACCAGTGGATCTGCACGGTTGAGGAAAACCAGCACTTCTTTGACAATCAAGGGACGCCGGCGATTACGACGCCTGCCAATAAATAAAATTCGATTTGGGTATATGCTGTGGTTCTCCGTGTGGCCGGCCACACGTTGCGGCAAACTGTAGTTGAAGACAGCCGCACGTATAGATATGGACGACTTTCTTCGCGTGGAACTTTGTTTTCATCGACTTTCGCCTTCGCCGGATTTCGCCGGCTTCCCTGGCGGGCAGAAACCGGATTTCGAACCGTCGAGACATCCCCCCCGCGAAGGAACGATAGAAAACGAGGCGTCGAGGTGCGCGAGCCTTCGCGGTTTCGCCAACGCATGAACAAGGCGGCAGCGAAATCAGACTCGCTGCCGCCTTCACCCACTAAGTGCCTGGCGAGCTGGCAGTCCAGCCATTGACTCGCCTCGGCCTCGGCCCTTCACCGCTTTCGTTGCCGGCCCTTAGTGCGCTCTTTGATCCGGAACCGCTGCTCTGTATTTGCTTTTCGCCGCTTCCTTGCTCGGCAGTCTTTCTCCGTTACTAACTTGTAACAATGTGACAATGTCGACACCAATGTCGATACAGCTTTTGCCCAGCTACAGAACCCCGACTACATTCCCGCTGCTTTGCCTCTCCGACTTGCCGATTCGCCCATATCTGTCGCCGAAGTTGCAGCGCCTGCTGCCTGGAAATTTATGTTGTTGGCTAGCTCCGTCAATTTCTTGTCAGTTTCCTTTTCTTCCTCAAGAGTTTGCTCAAGAAGTGCCGCTGCTTCCTGTTCGCCCAAGAGTTTCGCAAAGGTGCGGACAGTGCCGTATGCGGCGATTTCGTAGTGTTCGACGCGCTGGGCGGCCGAAATCAACGCCGCATCCATCAGCTCGCCATCATAGTCCTCGCCCATCACGTCCTTGCCCTCGCTGATGAGCCCGTTCATTCCTTTGCATTTCTTGCCTTTCACCTTTTCGCCCATGGAATTGAAAATACGTTCAATTCTTTGAGCATGCTCTCTTGTTTGCTCCAGATGTTGCTCAAAGCCCGAGCGCAACTGATCGGAAGTGGCTGCCTCTGCCATTTTCGGCAGCGCTGTAATTAACTGGTTCTCTGCATCATAAAGGTCTTTCAATTCGTCAACGTAAAGCTCCCTCAGATCGTTTTGCTCCATGGTTTTCTCCTTCAGGGTGTTCGCAAAAGAGTAATCACAAGACCCAATTACGTTACGTATCCGCGGAAAAACCAGCAATCAGAAAAACCCGGTACGAGTCTCCGAGGCTTTGCTGTAGGAAGGTGCTTTGTCCGGCAGCCTCGCGGCGTTTCGGCAATCACGTTCACCGCATCCGATCCTGCGTCAAACGGTGGGAACTGCGAAATATCGGAGGTGCTCATGGCCCGCATATCTTCGGAGGAGGTCCGGGCCGCGGGCCATCGGGTGTAATCCCCATTCGCTGATGTGGATGCACCTATCGTCAGAATCGGCGCGTACATCGCTCGCGTGCATCGCTCTGGAACGTGCTGACGAAATACGCGCCACGTTCGCTGTCTTACGCAAAACTGCATGATGAAATTTTGTTTCAATCCGCTCTGCGGCTGTCCTTGGATCACGACCGGCGACTTATGAAGTAAACTGGCCTGATGCCAAAGGGTGTGCGAGCCGAATCTGCAAGCCGCGATTCCGGGTGCCCGTTCTGCCGTATCGCGTCGGGAGATGGGCAGGCTAAAATTGTCTTCGAAGACGCTATTTCGATTGCATTTCTCGATATTCGGCCGTTGTTTCCCGGCCATACGCTCCTTATTTCGAAAGCGCATTATCAGACCCTGGTTGATTTGCCGCCAACTCTCATTGGCCCGCTATTCACGAATGCCCAGCTTGTGACTCGAACCGTGCAGGAGGCTATGAACGGCGACGGGAGTTTTGTCGCCATCAACAACACCGTAAGCCAAAGCGTTCCTCACTTCCACATTCACATCGTGCCTCGCCGGCGGGGGGATGGACTGCGCGGATTCTTCTGGCCGCGTCGGAAATATGAGGACGCCGAAATGATCGCGATTCACGAGGCGCTATCCTCCAGGCTTAAATGATGCGTGACACGCATTTGTTGGCGCACTCGATGGCCCCCTTAGAAGCCACTCAGGCTCAAACACCATCTTGGCAACGGCGCGGCATCCTTTTCCTGCTTGTAATAATCGGGACGGTTCTGAGGTTCATGGCACTGGGCCGCCAGCCTCTATGGCTTGACGAGGCTACCGATGCCGTATTCGCCCGGCAATCGTTCTGGAACTGCGTCTTCGCCGAAGCCGTACATCCGCCGCTTTATCGCGCGCTGCTGCACTTTGTGGTCGCCGGGTTTGGAGACTCCGCGGTGGCTGTGCGCTTTCTTCCGGCCCTGTTCGGTGTCTTCACCATTCCCGCCATGGTTATTTTCGCTCGGCGGCTTTTCCCCGGTACGGATATAGCCGCAGCTACGCTGGCCGCCACCTCGCCGTTTCTCATTTTCTTTTCCCAGGAGAACCGCGATTATTCTCTTTTCATATTTCTAACGGTTCTTGCGACGTGGGCGTTTTGGCGGTTTTGCGAATCGCGACGCGGCCTGCTGCTGTACACCGGTCTCTCGATTCTTCTGCTGTATACGCATTATCTGGCCCTGTTTGTTTTGCTGGCCCATGAAATCGTGTTCTGGTGGCGCGACAGGCGATCGCCCCGCGATTGGATATTCGCCCGGGCCGCGGTTTTTTGCGCGGTCGCGCCATGGCTGCTTTGGGCTGCGGGCCGATATCACCAGGAATCTCGCATGTTCGTTGCGCCCGCGTTGCTGATTCCCGGCACTCTGCTTCGATTCTTTGTGGGCTATGGGATAGCGGCATCTGATGCCGTGAGAAAAGCCCAGCCCTGGCGTTCGCAGATCATCTCTGAGGGGTCGGCCGTCGTACCGGCATTCTGCTTGTTTGCGTGGACCCTTTGGCGGGGAGCGCGCCGCGCTGTTGCGCACCCGCAGCTCACGATTCTGCTCGCGTGCATCCTCTTGCTTCCCTGGGCCACCCTGGTGTTTTTCGCGCCGTGGCTGAAGCTGACGCAGGATCGTTACCTGGCGTTTCAGGCGCCATTCGTACTGCTGCTGATCGCGGCGGGATTCGATTCACTTGTCGGTCGCGGCCGAGCTATTGTCGGAGCGATGTTCGCATTGGTTATCGCCTTCTCTCTCACAGCTTATTATGGCGCTCCGGGTGCACGATTTGGCTATCGATTCCAATATGGAAAGGAAAACTGGGCAGGAGCGGCGGCCTTCGTTCGGCAAGAACACCCTGACGTCGTAATACTGGCGCCCGGATATTTATACCTTCCCTTCGACCGTTATCCTATGGAACCGCTGCGCGAAATCAGGACGATCGCTGGCGTCTTCTCGCCTCCCGAGGTCCACAATGCGCGCGGCGTCGCCCTGATTTTGTCCCACGCGGGGCCAGCGGAAGAGAGGTTGCGTACCGAAATGGACGCAACCTACCCACAGATCGCGCAAGCTGCTTTCCCTGCGCAAAATCTGATTCGCGTGATTGTGTACGATACGTCTTCCTCACGGCCGCGAGCGAACAATGCGCAGGCCCTGAAGTAGCGCAACTGGGGAGCTCTTGCTCACGGCAAGCACTTTCCTCCCCTGCCAGTACTTTCGCTCTCCAATGAAAAAAGGAACCAGATCGGCACACCGCAACCCAGGTTTCATCCTCTGGAACTTCCGTTCACGATTTCTTTCTGTCCTCGCGTTAGTGAGACTTATAATTCATTCCTAACGTCGTTGTATTACCCCTTCCCCTGGATACCCATATGGATTCTGCCGACCAAAATCCGACGGCCGCCATTGCGGAAAATGCGCATGAAGTGCGCGTCGCCGATATTCGCAAACAGTTACAGAAGCTCGAACGGCGTGACTGGTGGCTGTGGTCGCTCGCCATTGTGGTCATGTTGCTTCTCACTCTCGCCGTGGTTTCCCTTAGTTTTCCAACCCTTCTCACGCCGGGGGATTCCTTTTTTCAATTCAGCCTGGATCAGGCGGTGCGCGGCTTGGTGGGGCTGGTGCTGCTCTTCAATACTTACTCCATCTATCAGCAGATAATGATCAAGCGGCTACGCCGTCAATTTTCTCAGCAATTGGACGCGATGGGAGCTTTGCATGTCCACGCCGAGGAACTGCGCGTCCTCGCAACTACCGATCCGCTGACTGGCCTGGCAAATCGCCGTACTGCGGAGCAGCGGTTGCAAGCGGAGGCTGCCAGATCGCAGCGATACGGGCATCCTCTGACCGTCGTGGCTCTCGATCTGAATCGGTTTAAGCAAATCAACGATGAATACGGCCATGCGGCGGGTGACCTGGTATTGCAGGCATTCGCTCAGCGGCTTGCGAGTGCGGTCCGTCTTTCCGATCTTGCAGTGCGCATGGGTGGCGACGAATTCATGCTTGTGCTACCAGAGTGCCGGATTGAACAAGTGCCTGCACTTTTCGGACGGATTCGCCCTTTGGAGGTAATTTTTCAAGACACCTGCATCCCTGTCGAATTTTCGGCTGGATGTGTGGCGTATCAGCAAGGCGAGACGCCCGGCCAGTTCCTTGAACGGGCGGACCAGACACTATACGCTGACAAACGCGCCGGCAAAGTGCGAAGCGCAGGCGAGCCGGCTCTCCGATAATCCGCGAGCGAGCGCGCCGCGGCTGTTTTTCTAAACGCGCTGGATTGTATTACTGCTCGCGATTTACACTTATCGCGCCTGCGGCCGGAGGGGCATAACTGTTCGCTGAATTTTGCGGCAAACTCCCGGCTGGTTCTGCGCATCGAAGAAGTTTACTCGGGGCTCACCCTTCCCCAGTTTGATCCTGTGTTGCAAATCGCGATGTGTGCAATTTTGTCAGCCGTTTTGGAGGGCGCTGCCAATGGAGCGGGTTAAAAAGAGAAAACTGGGCGCGCCGCGGCCGCGCCGCAGCCAGAGGTTGTTGATTACCGCAAAGATTGCGGTCCGAGGCGAGTACGCCGACGGGACCGTATTCGAGGAACAAACACAAACCGTCACCGTGAGTTCGCACGGCGCGATGATCCTGTTGAATGCTCCTGTGCAAATCGGCCAAACCCTCTTTCTGCGGCATGTCGACTCCCGCGAAGAAGCCGCGGCCGCGGTGGTGCACGTGGGAGGACGACATGCCGGAAAAATTCAGTTCGGGATAGAGTTTCAAACGCCTTCCCCGCGGTTTTGGCGCGTAGCGTTTCCCCCGGACGATTGGACGCCTTAAAACGCGAGCTAAACGGCACCTAAATAAAAGGGAGGTGAAAACCAAGCGGTCTTCACCTCCCCGGGGGTGGGTGGGGTGCTACTTGAGATACTCAAAGAACCGGAAGTTAACCATGTGTGTGTGTGGAAACTACCAGTCCCTCGCGCTACGGCTTCGCTGCCCAAAATCGGACCGCGCCGCCAATTGTGCGCTCGGAATAACACGCTCACATCAACGTGTCAAGATAAATATTTAATAAGACCCAATCCCACAAAACCAAGAACGCCCTTTGGACCCCATCAAACCAGCCATGCGTCAGGCGCTTTCCGGAACACTCAGTTTTCCCCCGTCGTGAACGCCAGCGTCACCAGCGTTTTCTGCTCGAGTTCGTGAGCCTTCGGCGAACCCGTCGCCGGGCTGGCGCTGGCCGACCGCTTCACCGACCGCACCGGGCGCCCGGCGGTGACGCGCCCGATGTGCGGGAGAACGTAGAACAGCGCGCCCATGTTCGCCGGCTCTTCCTGTACCCACACGATTTCTCGCGCTTCGGAGTGCCGCGCCATTTCAGCGCGAAGCGCATCTTCGGGAAACGGGTAGAGCTGGTCCAGGACCACGATCGCCGTATCGGCGCTCGCCCGCCGGACGCGTTCGGCGCGCAACTCATGTGCGATCTTTCCCGTGCAAATCAAGATGCGCTTCGCGGAAACCGCCTCGCGCTCAGGCACTACGCTGAGGAAGCGTGGCGCGGTGAAATCGGAAATGGGTGAGGCTGCGGCCGGATTGCGCAACATGCCTTTCGGCGTAAACGCGATCAGGGGCTTGCGCCAGCGCCGCAGCGCCTGCCTGCGCAGCAGGTGAAAATATTGCGCAGCCGTCGAAGGCTGGCAGACCTGAATGTTGTCTTCGGCGGCCAGTTGCAAAAAACGCTCGATGCGCGCGCTGGAATGCTCCGGGCCCTTGGCCTTCATAGCCGTGCGGCAGCAACAGCACCACGCCTGAGGGCAAGTCCCACTTGTCTTCCGCTGCGGAGATGAATTGATCGATGATCACCTGCGCGCCGTTCGCGAAATCTCCGAACTGCGCCTCCCACAACACCAGCGTTTCCGGATAATCGCGGCTGTATCCATATTCGAATCCCAGGACGCCCGCCTCGGAAAGAGGCGAATTGTAAATTTCGCAGCGGGCCTGCTCCGCCGACAGATGCGCGAGCGGCACATACTCCATTTCGTTTTTCGTGTCGACCAGCGCCGCATGTCGCTGACTGAACGTTCCTCGAACTGTGTCCTGTCCGGTCAGCCGCACCGGCGTTCCCGACAATAGTAAAGTCCCGAACGCCAGCGCCTCCGCCATTCCGTAATCCACCGGACGCGCTCCCCGGCCCATCTCGAGGCGCTGCTCGAGTAATCGTTTAACCTTGGGATGTATGGCGAAGTTTTCGGGATAGCGCGTGAGTTGCGCTGAAACGTCACCGAGCTTGGCCGCGTCCACTCCGGTATCTACCTCGAATGCCGCGCTGTGCCGGCCGCGCATGTACGGCGCCCAGTAGGCCGGCAATTCGTGCAGCACCGGATGCCGGGTGATCGTCGCCGCCGCCGCCAAATCCTGCTCGAATTCCGCACGCACCTGCGCTATATCGGCTGCGGTATCGGCCCCGAGTCTTTCAGCGTAAATCTGCCACAGCGGCGGATGCTCTCTGATCTTGGCGTAAAGCAGCGGCTGCGTAATCGTTGGATCGTCGACCTCGCTGTGGCCATGCCGCCGAAAACCGATCAGGTCCACCACCACGTCGCTGCCAAACGCCGTGCGGTAATCGACTGCCAGCTGGCCGGCGCGCAGCACCGCATCCGGCTCTTCACCGTTCACATGAAACACCGGAATGTCTTGCCGGTTCGCCAGGCCTGAAGCAAACCGCGCAGAGTGCAGTTCCGCGGGTGGCGTGGTGAAGCCCAGCAAATTATTGGCAACGATGTGTATCGTGCCGCCAACCGTGTATCCCCGAAGACTTGCCAGATTCAGCGTTTCGGCCCAGATGCCCTGGCCGGCAAATGCGGCATCGCCATGCACCACAATCGGCAGCACACGCCGCGCGCCATCTGCGCCGGCGCGCGCCTGTTTCGCGCGCGCGCGTCCCAAAGCCACCGGATCCACTGCTTCCAGATGGCTTGGATTCGAGACCAGATGCACGTCAAGAACTTCGCCGCTCACCGTCTGGTAACGTCCCGTTGCTCCGACGTGATACTTCACGTCGCCGCTGCCCAGCACGCTCCGTGGGTCCACGTCCTCGAATTCCGCGAAAACCTCCACCGGCGACCGGCATGCGATGTGCACCATGACGTTCAGGCGGCCACGGTGGCTCATTGCCAGCACCACTTCATTTGCCCCTGCTGCCGCTCCCGCTTCGAGCATGCGGTCAAGCAGGGGAATCAGCGCGGCCAGGCCTTCGAGAGAATATCGCTTCGTGCCCACATACCTGGCCTGCAGGACCTGTTCAAAAATTTCCGTGCGGATCAACCGCTCGAGAACGCGGCGTTCCAAAACGCCGTATCCAGTCGCGCCCCGGCCGATAATATGCGAATCGTCGCGAGCGCGCGCACCATCCGCCTCAGCCGCCGCGCCTTCCATGCGCTCTCTGATCCAATGGCAGCGCTCCGGGACGGAAATATGCATGAACTCGGCGCCCGTCGTCCCGCAATAAATATGCCGTGCCTGCTCGGCGGCTTCGCCGGATACAGCAATGTCGGGATGCACCATGGGCGTGAGAAAGCCCAGCGGATCGAGATGCGCCGCCAGGTATCCCCAGCGGCTAAACGCGTCGAAAATGCGTTCGCGGTCTCCGCCGGTTTCCCGGGCAAGCGCGATGGGTTCTCGGCCGTTTGTCATGGAGCTGCGTTTTAGCGGCGGTTGAAAATCTTTTGCATTTTGCCGGCCAGCTCGAAATCATTGGCCGTCAAGCCGCCGGCACTGTGGGTCGACAGATCGACCACCACTTTATTCCACGCATTCGACCAGTCGGGATGATGGTTCATGGATTCCGCGGCCAGTGCTACTTGGGTCATAAACCCAAAAGCCTGAGAGAAATCCTTGAATTCAAATACGCGATGCAGGTTTCCGCGCTCAATACTCCAGCCCGCGATTTTCTTCAACTCCTTCGCGGCGTCTTGCTTGTTGAGCTTGGTTGCGGTCATGAAGCGCTCCTATCGAATCGTCCTGGGCAATCCCGATCTGCCCATGCTTTCCCGCTTATCGGCTGCGCGGATCGCCCGGATTATCGTTCCACGAATCACTCACCGAATCGCGCCGCCATTAATCGCGCCATCCTTCGCGCCATTCAGCCACCCATCAATCCCCCATCAGCACTTTGTATTGCCCCTCCGTCAACGGAACCACCGAAAGCCTGCCTTGACGCACCAGCGGTGAATCCGCGAACAGCTTGTTAGCCTTGATCTCCGCCAGCGAAACCGTATTCGCCAGCGCCTTTCCCGCTTTTATCGTCACGGCTGGATTTTTGGCATTGGAAACATCCACGGAAACCACCGTGGCTGTTCCCACCGCGGATTTGCGATCTGCCGTTTCGTAGATCACCAGTCTTGCCCCGGGTTTCATCTCTCGCAAATGTTTTAACGCGACAGGATTCGAAACGCCGTCCCACACGGTGACCGCATCGCGCTGCAAGTCCGCGAAAGAATATTCGGAAGGTTCTGTTTTAAGCAGGTAGTCCAAGGGAATCTCCACACGTGCCGATTAGAGCCCTAACTATTCCTCATACCATGCGCTTCCCGCAACCATTTTGCTAAGAACGTCGCCGCTCCAGGCCCCCAGCGCCCTCCCTCCGTGGTAAATTGAACGCTTCGTGTCGCGCAGTTCGTTTGCTGCGTATCGTCCGTCGAAAGGTTCCCACTTCGTATGACCTCGTCGCTGGAATCGCCAAAAATGGTTCAGGTGCTCGAACGCTTGTTCAAGGCGAGCGACGAAAGCGACCCCGCAGTACTGGCGCGGATTCGTTCGCAGTATGGAGACGCCCTCGGCAAATTGCCGGCCCGCGCGCGCGCCGATGCCATGGCCGCGGCTTATATCCCGGTTTCGCCCGAGGGAGGCCGGCTCTTGTACATTCTTGCGCGAGCCCAGCGCAGCCGGAATATCGTAGAATTCGGCACTTCCTTTGGCATTTCGACCATCTACCTCGCGGCAGCTGTGTGCGATAACCGCGCCGGCCGGGTAATCTCCACCGAACTAAATCCGGATAAGGCACGCCAGGCGCGCCAGAATCTCGCCGAAGCAGGAATGCTCGATTACGTGGAGGTTCGCGAGGGTGACGCTCTCGAAACGTTAGCGCATCTAGAAGACAACATAGACCTGCTATTCCTCGATGGTTGGAAGGATCTGTACTTGCCCGTGCTGAAGCTGCTGGAGCCGCGCCTTCCCGCGGGCGCGCTCATCGCCGCCGACGACGTCAATCTTCAGCCGGAACCCATGAAGCCGTACCTCGCCTATGTCCGCGATCCCCAGCACGGTTACGTCTCCGTCGAATTTCCAGTCGCCGACGGCCTCGAAATCTCGCTGCGCACGTCTCCTCGCTGAAGCGCCGCAGGCCGCCACGTCACAAGTCCCGTCCCGTCGCGCGACCGACACCATCGCGCCAGGTCAGCCGAGCCGCCGGCAAATTCGAATTGCAATTCCCATCCTCAAAACCAAAATTAAAAATCGTAGTTCACGAGAAAAGGGTTCACACAAAAAAGGGCTCAGACGAACGATGCGCAGCGAAGAGCTCCACAGTTCCACGATGCGCCGCGAATACCCCAGGTTGAATGCCGCGCGCCTTTCCTTTATGGTATTTGACTCCACAGCTTCCACGCTGGCAGCAATGCACATGCAAGTTAGCGGCCCGGTTAGGAGATCGAGTTGAAGAAAAACATTCGTGTCATTCAATATGGCGTTGGTCCCATTGGCGCAGCCCTCGTGCGTCTCATGCGGGAAAAGCAGGCACTCGAGCTGATCGGCGCGATCGATATCGATCCCGCCAAAGCCGGGCGCGATCTTGGCGAGGTTGTGGGCGCTGCGGACGCGCCATGGGGCGTCGCCGTTTCCGCCACATCGGAGCTGTTGCATGAATCCGCTGACGTGGTCGTACATTCCACCACTTCCTCGCTGCCCGATGTCGCCGATCAACTGCTCGCCTGCCTTGCCGCGGAATCCTGCGTGATTTCAACCTGCGAAGAGCTGTCCTACCCTTATCGGAAATACCCGGAGCTGGCGGCGCAGCTCGATGCCGAGGCCAAAGAGTGGGGCGTGGCGCTGGTGGGCACGGGCGTCAATCCCGGATTCGTTATGGATAAACTCGTGCTGACGCTGGGCGCCGCCGCGCAGCGCGTCGACAGCGCGCACGTGCTGCGTGTTGTCGATGCGGGGGAGCGCCGCCTCCCGTTGCAGAAAAAAGTGGGCGCGGGAATGAGCGCGTCGGAATTTCGGGAACACGTTGCGGCCGGCATCATCAAGCATCATGGACTGCCGGAATCGGTGGCCATGGTTTCCGACGGCCTAGGTCTCGGAGTCGATGAGATCACCGAAACGATCGACCCCATCGTCGCGGAGCAAGCCGTCGCCACGAAGTTTCTTGAAGTTGCCGCCGGTCAAGTCGCGGGTGTACACCAGATCGCCCGCGGAATGGCCGCCGGCCAAGAGAAAATCCACATGGAGCTGCAGATGTTTGTGGGTGCGAAAGAGCCGCGCGATGCCATTGAGCTGCGCGGCGATCCGAATCTTCGCTTGACGATTCCCGGCGGCACCCATGGCGATCTCGCCACCATCGCCATCGTCGTTAACTCCATTCCCGCCATCCTTGCCGCGCCCGCTGGCCTGCGCACCTCGAACCAGCTGCCCATGTGTTATTTTCCGCCCGCCGCCCTGCCATAAATTCCCATAAAGTGCGTTGTTATCGAGCGCTGATGCGAGTGCGGACTCACCGTGCGCCGCGTTAGGACTTCGCTTTCTCCCAGAATCGCCCGACCGCGGCGTAGTCCAGGTCTTCCTTCGCGCTCTCGAGCACGGCCCCATACACGTCGCGCGCCGCTTCGCCCGCCGGCAGCCGCACGCCTAGCTGTTTCGCCAGATCGAGTGCCAGGCGCAGATCTTTGTGCATCAGGCGCAGCGGAAAGCTTGGCGCATAGTTCTGTTCGAGCAGCATCGGCGCCTTAACGTCCAGCACCGGCGCCCGCGCCATGCTGGACTGCATGATTTCGATGACGTGTGCGCCTGCCACTCCTCCCGCCGTTGCCAGCGCCAGCGCCTCGGCCAGAGCGTCCACTTCGAGTGCCAGCAACAGGTTCATCGCCAGCTTAACGGTTTGCCCCGCGCCGTGCGGACCCACATGGAACCACCGCTTCGCCACCGCTGCAAAGACGGGCTCGACGCGAGTAACGGTTTCCGCGGCGCCGCCCACCATCATCACCAGCTCTCCTTTTTCGGCTCCCCATGTCCCGCCCGTGACGGGTGCGTCCAGAAATTCCACACCCCGCTCCGCGCACGCCGCCGCCGCACGACGCTCCAAATCAGGAGAAACGGTGCTCGAATCCACGAGCACGCTGCCGCGCCGCAACCCGCCAAGCACGCCGTTCTCTCCCCAAAGCACTTGTTCGAGCGCAGGCGGGTCGCTCACAATCGTAATCAGGATATCGACTGCCGCCGCGGCCGCGTGCGGCGTCGCAGCCACATGTGCGCCCTGCGCTTTCAATGGCTCGGCTCGCGATGCGGTGCGGTTCCAGACTGTTACTTCAAACCCTTTCTTGAGTAGATTGGCCGCCATCGGGCGGCCCATCAGGCCTAATCCAATCAATCCCACCGCAGGTTTCACCATCGGCCTCCTGGCAAATTTTTGTGAAACAATTGCGCGCCCCGTTAGACCCGCTCCCTGGACTGCACCTTGGACCCGCCCCCTGGACCCATTCGATATGTTCCGTTATCTTCCGCCCGAAACTCCGGGAACACAAACCGGCTCGCGAAAAAGTTTCTGGCCCGCTTAGGCTCCTGGGCACATTGCAAAACACCATTTCTTCGCCGCCCGGACTGCGGCTATAATCGGTTTTCCCCAGGGAGCCGCCGCGGATGAAATTTGGAGTTGTCGTATTCCCCGGATCGAATTGCGACCACGACGCTCACTACGCTCTCGGCTCCGTTCTCCGCCAGCAGGTAAAATTTGTCTGGCATCAGTCCGAAGATGTCTCGGGACTGGATGCCATCGTTTTGCCGGGCGGCTTTTCCTATGGAGATTACCTGCGCACGGGTGCGATAGCCCGTTTTTCTCCGGTGATGCGCGCCGTGGACCGTTTCGCGCGCTCGGGCGGCCTGGTGCTCGGCATCTGCAACGGTTTCCAAATATTGTGCGAAGCGGGCCTGCTTCCGGGCGCCCTCATGCGTAATACCGGCCTTCGTTTTATCTGCAGCATGTGCACATTCGCGTCGAGAGCACTGCGACACCGTTCACCGCGGCCGCGGAACCTGGCCAAGCCGGCAAACATGTCCTGCACCTTCCGATCGCCCATGCCGAAGGTAATTACTTCTGCGACGCTGCGACCCTCGCCGAGTTACGGCGCAACCAGCAGATCGTGTTTCGCTATTGCACCCCCGACGGACGCATCGCGCCTGCCGCCAATCCCAACGGCTCGCTGGACAATATTGCCGGCGTATGCAATCGCGAGCGCAACGTCCTGGGCTTGATGCCTCATCCCGAACGCGCGGTCGAGGCCTTGCTGTGCACGCCGCACGGCTTCCACCGATGGGCTGGTAATCTTCAAATCCGCTGATCGAAACACTCGCGCGCCAGGACGCGGTGGCCAGCTAGTTGCCGGCTAATCACCATTTAAGTATCAGTTAATTAAATGCTAATTACCAGTTAATTACTTGGACGCTTATAAAATCTGCACGCGACAGCACGTAGCAGCACACCGATGCTCGAAACTGAAATCAACGTCACCCCCGCGCTGGTCGCCGAGCACGGACTCACTCCCGAGGAATATGCCCGCATCCGCAGAATCCTCGGCCGCGAACCGAATCTCACCGAACTCGGCATTTTCAGCGTCATGTGGAGCGAACATTGCTCCTACAAATCAAGCCGCGTCCATCTCAAGCGCCTGCCCACGCGCGCGCCGCAAGTGCTGCAGGGGCCCGGAGAAAATGCCGGTGCCGTGGACGTTGGCGATGGCCTGGCCGCCGTTTTCAAGATCGAATCGCACAACCATCCCAGCTATGTCGAGCCGTTCCAGGGTGCGGCCACCGGGCGTTGGCGGCATCCTCCGCGATATTTTCACGATGGGTGCGCGGCCCATTGCGGTGATGGACTCGCTGCGCTTCGGCACCATTACGCCGCCCGCGACACCTGTCGCCGAACAGCCTCTACCGAAACCGACGAACGCCCGTCCACCCCGCGCAGAATGATTCGCCCGAAACATCGCGCGCAATCGCCGCCTGCTCGAAGGCGTCGTGCGCGGCATCGCCTTCTACGGCAATTGTTTCGGCGTGCCCACGGTCGGCGGTGAAGTAGCATTCGAGCCCGGATACGCCGGGAATCCGCTCGTCAATGTCCTCGCGCTGGGCATTGCTCCAAAGGATGAACTCTTTCCTGGCCCGCGCCAGCGGCGCAGGTAATCCCGTAATCTACGTCGGAGCGAAAACCGGGCGCGACGGCATTCACGGTGCTTCGCTTCTGGCTTCTGCGGAATTTACCGAGGAGTCCGCGCAGAAGCGTCCCAACGTGCAAGTGGGCGATCCGTTCCTTGAAAAGTTGCTCCTCGAGGCGTGCCTTGAGGCCATGGCCACCGGCGCAATCGTGGGCATACAGGACATGGGCGCCGCGGGACTCACCAGCACCTCCTGCGAAATGGCCTCGCGCGGCGGCGTAGGCATCGAGCTCGATCTGGCGCGCGTGCCGCAGCGCGAAACCGGCATGACGCCCTATGAAATGATGCTGAGCGAGTCGCAAGAACGCATGCTGCTGGTCGCCGAGCGCGGCCGCGAACAAGAAGTTTTCGCAGTTTTCCGCAAATGGGGACTCGACGCCGTCGAAATCGGCCGGGTGACCTCGGACGGTTTCCTGCGCCTCTTCCATCACGGCCGGCTGGCCGCCGCAATCCCTGCCGCCGCATTGGCCGAGGAGGCGCCGGTGTACCATCGCCCGATCGTGCCTCCCATCTTGCCTCCTATCGGGGCCGCGCTTCCCACATCAGCCGACGCGGCCGTGCTCGCGCTTCGCGCCAAGTGGCGGGCTCCAGCCCCGGCACAAATTATGCGGCTGACATAAAAGGTTTCGGCGCACCTCGCGACCCAACTGCAAGCGTGACTGCGGATCCGACTGAAAACTTGACTCACAATTTCGCCGCCTGCTTGCCGCGCCTGACATCGCGTCGAAACGCTGGATCTTCGAGCAGTACGATCACATGGTCCTCACCAACACCGTCGTCCTGCCCGGTGCCGCCGATGCCGCAGTCGTCCGGCTAAAAGGCACGCCGCCGCGCGCTCGCACTTTCGACCGATGGCAACGGCCGCTGGTGCGCACTCGATCCTTATATTGGCGCCATGCATGCCGTCGCCGAAGCCGCACGCAATGTGCCAGCGTAGGTGCGCGCCCTTGCGCTGCCACCAATTGCCTGAACTTCGGCAATCCCGAAAAACCGGAGGTCATGTGGCAGTTCAGCCGGGCTGTGGATGGCATGGCCGAAGCTTGCCGCGCACTCGCCATCCCCATTACCGGCGGCAACGTCAGCTTCTATAACGATACGCTCGGCAAATCCATCGATCCGACGCCCGTCATCGGCGTCCTCGGCGTCCTGGAAGATGCCTCGCACTCGGTTGCCGCCGGGTTTCGAAGCCGAGGGCGATCTCATCCTCCTGCTCGATGGTCGCGGCCCCGGCGATCCAGCCGGCCGCGGCCTCGCCGACAATTACAGCACCGGCAACTTCGGCACCTCCGGCGACGCCCGCGGCAGTTCCGCAAATGCCTCTCGCTCTAAAAACTCCGCGACGCCCGCATTCGACGAAACAACCTCCTTGCGCGAATTCCTGTCCTCCGAATATGCCCGCACGATTCTGTTCGATGGCCGCATTCCTGAGAATGCACTCGCCGCCGCCATTCCCCCGGCGATCGATCTCGCCGCGGAAGCACGCCTGATCGAGACTCTCGTGGCCCTGGCAACTCAGGGACTCGTCGCCTCTGCGCACGACCTGAGCGATGGCGGCTTGGCCGTGGCGCTGGCCGAGTGCGCAATCGCGAGCGATGGCTTCGGCGCCGACGCCGATCTCGAAAGCGCCGGCCCGGCCGCGCTCTCCCTGTTCTCTGAAACAGGAGCACGCGCTTTGGTCACCACCGCGGAAAGCTCGCTTGCCGATGTCCTTCGCAATGCGGCAAAATGTGGAGTGGCCGCGCATGTCCTGGGACGCGTCACCCGTGGCGACTTCCATCTTCGCCATAACAGCGTGACGGTCATTCGCGATACCATCGGCGACTTGCACAGCATCTGGAGCGGCGCACTGGAAAGTGCGGTCCTCGGTTCGGCCGCTCGCGAACATTCCATTTCTGGCGAAAGCGCATCTAATCTGTAGCGACTCATTAGCTCCCTGACTGGCTCAATCGTTGACTCGACAAACTCACAAAGTCACAGGCTCACCGATGATTCCATCCCGCACCATCGAGCCCCGCACCATCGAGCGCCACGACATCGACGACGACCATTTCCACGATCATTGCGGCGTCTCGGGAGTTTTCGGCGATGCCGAAGCGTCCAAGCTCGCCTACCTCGGCCTCTACGCGCTGCAGCATCGCGGTCAGGAATCGGCCGGCATCGTTTGCTCCGACGGCGCTTCGTTGCATCTCGAAAAAGGCATGGGCCTGGTGCAGGAAATTTTTCTGCCTCCCGTGCTGGCCCGTCTGCCGGGCACCGCCGCGGTAGGGCATACTCGCTACTCCACCGCCGGCGATACCTCCATCATCAACGCCCAGCCCATCGTCATCGACTGCAACAAGGGCAAACTCGCTCTCGCGCACAATGGCAATCTCACCAATGCCGGCAAGCTTCGCCGCACGCTCGAACATCGCGGCTCGATTTTCCAGACCACCAGCGATACTGAAGTCATCGTGCACCTGGTGGCGCGCAGCGCCGCGCACAATCTGCAAGGCGCGCTGGGCGATGCCCTCAATCAGGTCGAGGGCGCCTAC
This sequence comes from uncultured Acidobacteriota bacterium, assembly GCA_963828935.1. Lineage (GTDB taxonomy): Bacteria > Acidobacteriota > Terriglobia > Acidiferrales > UBA7541 > Palsa-189. The sequence goes on from CAWHGP010000003.1 coordinate 710,192, forward strand.
TCGCTGCTGGTTTTGACGCGCGATGAAATGTACGCCATCCGCGATCCGCACGGATTTCGTCCACTATGTCTTGGCAAGCTAGGTGACGCCTGGGTGGTGGCCTCGGAAACGTGCGCGTTTGATCTGCTCGGCGCGCGAATACATCCGCGAAGTGGCTCCCGGCGAATTGCTCCGCATCTCCCGCAGCGGCCTCGAGTCGCTCCATTTCGCTCCCGAAAAGCCCCACCAGTATTGCGTTTTCGAGCATGTATATTTTGCCCGGCCCGATAGTTACGTTTTTGGCTGCCCTGTCGAGCGCAGCCGCGAAATGCTGGGGCGCTTGCTCGCGCGCGAACAGCCCGCCGATGCCGATCTGGTGGTTCCCGTGCCCGACTCCGGTGTTCCGGCGGCGGTTGGGTATCGCTCGAATCCGGCTTGCCCTTTCGCATGGGCTTGATCCGCAACCACTATATCGGCCGCACCTTCATTGAGCCGCAACAGTCCATCCGCGATTTTGGCGTGCGGCTCAAGCTAAATCCCGTGCGCGCGCTGCTTGAGGGCAAGCGCGTCGTGCTGGTGGACGATTCCATCGTGCGCGGCACCACCAGCCGCAAAATCGTGCGCATGGTGCGTGAGGCTGGCGCCACCGAAGTCCACATGCGCATCAGTTGCCCGGCCACGGTCTCGCCTTGCTATTACGGCATCGATACGCCCACGCGCGAAGAGTTGCTGGCCTCCGATGCTTCGCAATTCCGCCCGCGCCTGCCTCAAGCGGTAAATCCGAGAACGGATCCCCGAAGCGGGCCCCGGACCGTCCGAAACTCAATGGCTCTGCGCGCACGCTCGAAGAGATCCGCATGTTATCTGGACGCCGATTCCGTGGGTTATCTTTCGCTCGAAAGTCTGCGCCAGGCTGTCGGCGACACCACGCGCAGTTTTTGCACTTCTTGTTACACCGGCTTATATCATCCGGAAAACGTGCAGATCGAAGTGCCCGTGCCCGCCCCTCGCAGTCGTCGAGCGGTCGGAGAGCGCTAAAGAAGAAGCGAGCCGCCATGAAACCTGAGCCCGGTCTCGGCCGGCGCGTGGCGCACGAATTTCTTTCGTGGCTTTGGGTGGCGCTGGCGTTTCTCCTGATTACCGGCACGATGGTGCAGGCGCGCGTGATCCCTTCCGGTTCGATGGAAAACACGCTGCTCGTAGGCGACCATTTGCTGATGAGCCGTCTGGGCTACGATGCCAGCCTGCCCTTCACGCGTTTCCATGTGCGCCTGTGGCGCGAGCCGCACCGTCAGCAGGTGATTATTTTTCGCGCACCGCTTCCCGGTTCCGACGAAGATTACATCAAGCGTCTCATCGGCATGCCGGGAGACACCGTTCAAATTCAGCGCGGCGTAGTATTCCTGAACGGCGCCGCTCTGCCCGAGCCTTACCGCAACGCCCCCCCCAATCCGGCCGACAATTACGGCACTGGTCACGATTCCCGCGCACGAGTATTTCGTTCTGGGAGACAATCGGGACGATTCCTACGACAGCCGCTATTGGGGATTTGTTCCTGAGGACAATATTATCGGCACTCCCGTGGTAATCTATATGTCCGTTGAAGCGTCGGAAGACGCCTGGCAGCCCGGGAGGTTCGCGAGCGCTTGCACGCGTATTTCTCCGCAATGGTTCACCCCAAGCTGGTGAGGTGGCGCCGCCTGTTCAAAACGTTCTAGCGCGTACCGGAAAACACGTTGCACAATGAGAGTCGGGTAACCGTATTTTCATGACTGTTTGACTGGGATTCTGATACAACCAGTCCATGAGGGGCCTGAGACGCAGACGCAAACCGGTACCAGGTGATGCGCGGTTGTCGTCTCCCGGCTTCAGCAGTACGAAAAGACGCGGAATAAATTGCTACGTGCATTATCCGCGCGCCTTCGCATGGCGTTACACGTCGCTTAGCCGTTCATCACCGCAGGCCCTGATTGGGGCTTGATTGATGCTTGACCCAGGCTTTGTTGGCGGATTCTGAGCAGGACTCTGTGCTGACGCGCAGCGGAAAGAGATGGCTCGCAAATGCGGTACGCCGACGCAGGAGTAGATATTAACCTGCGCCGACCAGGCCAAGGAGCGCATTCGGCGCGTGGCTTCACGCACCTTCACTCGCGGAGTTCTCGGCGGCATCGGATCGTTTGGCGCCCTGTTCGCTCTCGACGCGAAACGTTGGAACGAGCCGGTGCTCGTCTCGAGTACCGATGGCGTAGGAACGAAACTTAAGATTGCCGCCGCTGCAGGTATCCATTCCACGGTGGGTGGCGATCTCGTCAATCACTGCGTGAATGACATCCTCACGCTGGGCGCCGAACCCCTGTTCTTTCTCGACTATCTGGCCATGTCGCGTATGGATCCGGAAATCGTCGAGCAGTTGGTTGAGGGCATGACCCGCGCCTGCCACGATACCGGATGCGCGCTCATCGGCGGCGAGACTGCCGAATTGCCGGACACCTACGCGCCGGGCGAATACGATCTCGCCGGATTCATCGTCGGCGTCGTGGAGCGCAGCCGCATCATGAAAAATACCGCCGTGCGCGCTGGCGATTTTTTGATTGCGCTGCCTTCTCTCGGGTTGCATACCAACGGCTACTCGCTCGCGCGCAAACTCTTGTTTGAAACTGCGCACCTCGCTCCCGACACCTACGTGCCTGAAATTAGCAATAAAATCGGCGCTGAACTGCTCATGCCGCATCGCTGCTATTGGCCCATGCTGAAGAAAACCATTGCGGAAGGCTGGGCCTCGGGCATTGCTCACATCACCGGAGGCGGCATTCCCGGCAATCTTCCGCGCGTTCTCCCGCGCGGCACCCAAGCCGTCATCGAACTCGGCACCTGGCCTGTCCCACCGATCTTTACCTACCTCGCCGGGTTGGGCCAAATCGAGCGCGACGAGTTGCTGCGCACCTTCAATATGGGCGTAGGCATGATTCTGCTGGTCCCGCCGCAAAACCTCCGCTCCGTCGAATCGGAACTGAAACGTCGCCGCGAAAAATTCTACCGCATCGGCGAAATGCGCAACGCCGACTCCCGCAAGTTCCCGGTGGTCTTTACCGGCGCCTTCCCCTTCTAACCTCAGTTGCCGCGCCGCCTTCTGAATTGTCATTCTGAGCGTAGCGAAGAATCTCTCCGTCTCTCCGTCTCTCATCTCTCCGCCCGCCACGCGATTCCGGCAACACCTCCACCCACCGCATGCTCGTCATTCTGAAGCGCAGCGAAGAATCTCTCCGCCTCTCGTCTCTCCGTCTCCAGCAAATGCTAGGATGGCGCGTAGCATTCACATGGGAGTCGCATAGGAGCATAGCGATGATTCAGGCAGTCCACAAAGGCATAGAAATCGAAATGGAACTTCACCAGCTACCGCACGGCAATTGGAAGTGCGACTACACGTTGATCAAACATCCCGGACGAATCCAAACACTTCATCACGGAGACAAAGAGTTCCCAACCATGGATGCCGCCAGGGATTATGCGCTGCAAGAGGCGCGTGACGCGATAGACCGAACCTGAATTCCGTATACAGCGGTGGTCCAAGGCCAGGCCCGCTATCAAATGAACCAGCTATTTTGTTGGCCTGCTTGCCGTGTCATTCTGAGCGCAGCGAAGAATCTCTCCGTCTCTCCGTCTCTCCGTCTCTCCGTCTCTTCCGTCCGCCACGCGATTCCGGCGGCGCATCGCAGTCTCACGCCCTTAAAGTCCCCATTTCGAATTCCTAGTTACCCAATTGCCAAAAACAATCGTCGCCCGCATGCCACCGCTGGCCTTCATTCCGTGATGCGTTCGAATACCATTGAGTTATCATATTTACTAATCATTACTAATATGATAAGGTGATAACTGTCTTCCTAGCGCGTTCTTGTCTAGCATGCCTCTTTCCGTGAGGTAAGCACTCTACAATTAACACTTACAGAAATGGCGTCTGCAAAGGACGCAGATTGAACACTTGCACATGCGTGGGACTTAAAATCGCGCAGAATCAACACTTACAGAAAAACTGGGGAGGGGGAGGGGGTATCCGGCCGCGGCACTCTACCGCCGCTCGCGCGCGACGGCGCGCTGGCCGGCCGTTTGGCCGTGTGTCAGGGATGTGCTAACTTTCTGCGCTTATGACCAAGCGTATTGGCGTGCTGCTGAGTGGCCGCGGATCGAATTTCGTTGCGCTCGTTGAGAGTATAGCCGCAGGCCGCATTCCCAATGCCCAAATTGCGCTCGTTGTCACCAATCGCGAAGGCGCCCCCGGGCTCGACCGCGCCGCCGAGCACGGCATCCCGGCGCGCATCATCCCGTCGAAGGGACTCGAGCGCGAAACCTACGATCGCATGGTCGTCGCCGCGCTCGACGATGCGCGCGTCGATCTGGTTTGCCTCGCCGGTTTCATGCGCCTGTTGTCTCCGTATTTCGTCGCGGCATTTCGCGGCCGCATATTGAACATTCACCCATCGCTGCTGCCGTCCTTTCCGGGACTCGAAGCGCAGCGCCAGGCGCTTGAATACGGTGTGCACTTCACCGGCTGCACGGTGCATTTCGTGGACGAAAACCTCGATGCCGGGCCCATCGTGGCGCAGGCCATTGTCCCCGTCGAGCCTGGCGACACGGCCGAAACGCTCTCCGCCCGCATCCTGGCGGAGGAACACCGGATTTATACCGACGCCGTCCGCCTGGTGCTTGCCGGAGCATTTCGCATCGAGGGCCGGCGCGTTTTGCCCGGCCAAAAATAGCGCACCATCTTGCGGCACGCTATTCCAGGCTCGTTTAAGGGCAGCGTGATGAAGATGCTCATGCCCAATGAAGCCGGCGATTGACGAATCCAGAAACGAAGATTCAGGGACCGAAGAATCAGCGAATGACCGCCGCAAAAACATTTCGCGCCGTCGATGAACAGCTCAGCCACCCTCCGCAAAGGTGCAGCCGAAATCATCCGCGAAGATGAGCTGCGTGCCAAGCTGGAGCGTTCCCGCGCCTCCGGTAAGCCGCTCCGCGTGAAGCTCGGCGTCGATCCCACCGCGCCCGACCTACACCTCGGCCATACCGTCGTGCTCCGCAAACTCAAGCATTTTCAGGACGAAGGCCACACCGCCATATTCCTAGTCGGGGATTTCACTGCGATGGTCGGCGATCCCACGGGCCAATCCGAAACGCGCCCGCCGCTTACCGCCGAGCAGGTGCGCGCGAACGCCGATACCTATCTCGAGCAGGTGTACAGAATCCTCGACGGCGAGCGTACCGAGGTGCGCTACAACAGCGAATGGCTCGGCAAACTGAGCAGCGTGGAAATGGTTCGCCTCTGCGGCCGCTATTCGCTCGCGCGCATGCTGGAACGTGAAGATTTCCGCTCCCGATTGCACAAGAATCTCCCCATTTCCGTGCACGAATTGCTGTACCCGCTATTGCAGGCCTACGATTCCGTAGCGCTCGAGGCCGACGTCGAACTCGGCGCCACCGAGCAAAAGTTTAATTTACTGGTAGGGCGCGATATTCAGCGCGAATATGGCCAGCCCTCGCAGGTGGCGCTGACCATGCCAATTCTCGTCGGCCTGGACGGGCAAAGAAAAATGTCCAAGTCGCTTGGCAACTATATCGGTATCACCGAACCACCCGCGCAAATGTTTGGCAAGCTGATGTCGGTTTCAGACGAGCTGATGTGGCCCTACTACGATTTGGCCACCGACCGCGGTCTCGCGGAGATCGCCGCGCTGCGCGATCGCGTGGCGTCGGGTGCATTGCATCCCATGGATGCGAAGATGCAACTAGCCGAGGAAATTGTCGCCGGATTCCACGGCAGCGACGCCGCCGCGCGAGCCGCTGCCGAGTTTCAGCGTGTGTTTCGCGAGCGGCAGGCGCCTGCGGCGCCCCCGGTGCGCATGTTTCCGCGCGGCGCGGTGCGTCGTCTCACCACGCTGCTCGTCGAGCTGGAACTGGCCACCTCCCGCAGCGAAGCCGAACGGCTACTGAAGCAGGGCGCGGTCGAAATCAACGGCGAACGCATCAGCGATGTGAAAAAGGATCTCGACCTCTCGCAACCCGGCGAAATCCTGCTGCGCGCGGGAAAAAAGAAATTTCTTCGCTTAGTAATCGAATAGCGGCATTTGCCACACGCGAAAATCATTCCGCGCCGGCGCAATGAGTGCGTCTCTATCCTTGCTCTCACGCGCGCCGTCGAAGCGTGCGGCGGCGGAGCGTGATACAGTGGCCGCGGGCGATGGCCATAGTCGAGTTGACCAGGAACATTGAGGTGCCGCCAGAAGACCTCTTTGCATTTTTTGTTCCGCAGCGTATGCCGTACTGGTATGGCGCGGAAATGGACAGCTGCTTCGAGGTGCAAGATGGAGCTGCGGATTTTCGCGTAGGATTGAAGGTGCGCATCTCCGGGCAGCTCGGAGGTAAAACGGTTTCGCATACCGTAGTCGTTACCGCAGTGGAGTTCCCGCGCCTGCTCGAGTGGCGGTTTCAGGATTCCTACGGCGTGCGCGGCAGAGAGCGCTGGGAACTGGAGCGCCAGTCCCGCGGCAACGGCAGCACCGGTGGCGAAACAACGGTGCGATTTATCGACGAATACGCAATGCCCGGACGCGCAGGCCGCTTCGTCGATCGCTTGCTGACGCGGCGCGCGATCACGCGCCGCAATCGAGAATACCTCGAACGCCTCGCACGTCTTGTCGAGCGGCGCGACTGATGGTCTCGCGATTGATGGTCTCGCGATTGATGGCTCGGCGATTGGTCGTTCGATGAGTGCCGATGGGGAGCACCCGGTTCCGGGTGAAAACGACCCGCAAAGCGACCCGGAACATCCAACGCGGGCTCCGGCTCCGTACACGCAGCGCCCGTACACGCAGCGCACCCTTTTCGAGACGATCTTCTTTCGACCGGGGTTCCAAACCGGTTTTCAGACTGAGTTCCCACCAGGGCCGAGACACTCCGCGAATGCCGCGGAATTGCGCGCAGGCTGGCGAGCGGGACTGTACGTCGCCTTCTTCATTCTGTTTTTTTCGATCTGCAACACGCTAGGCGTGTTTTTGCAGCGGCGTTTTTCCGTCCTTGGCGGCGGCATAGCGGCGGGCCAGTTCACGGCCGGCAGTCTCTTTCGCCAGGAGGTGGTGATGGCCGCAAGCGCGGTCGTCTCCGCCCTGCTGATGAGTGTGCTGGAACAGCGGCCATTCGGCGATTACGGCATGCCGCCGCGCGAGGCCTTCGGGCAGCGGTTCTGGCAGGGAGCAGTTTGGGGGATGGCACAGATCACCGCGTTGGTCCTAGCCATCGCTGCGTTCGGCGGGTACTCGTTTGGCGGGTTCGCCAATCACGGTTCGGTGTTGGTGCGCTACGGGTTTCTTTGGGGCGGCTTCTTTGTGATCGTCGGAATCACAGAAGAATTTCTGTTTCGCGGGTACTTACAGTTCACGCTGGCATCGGGCATGGGATTTTGGCCGGCTGCCACGGTGCTTTCGCTGGGATTTGGGGCCGTGCACCTCTCGAATCTGGGCGAAGGCCCGGTGGGAGCGCTCAGCGTGTTCGTGATTGGGATGCTTTTTTGCCTGACGCTGCGACGCACCGGCAATCTTTGGTTCGCCATCGGAATGCACGCAGCCTTCGACTTCGGAGAAAGCTACATTTACGCAGTGCCGGACAGCGGGCTCGTGGTGCAGGGACAATTGTTGAACGCATCGCTTCACGGGCCACGCTGGCTGACTGGCGGTTCCATTGGCCCGGAGGGCAGCGCGCTGGCATTCGTGGTGCTGGCCGTGGTCTTCGTGGTTTTCGATCGCGCCTACCCACGGCGTGCATACGGGCCTGGCCAATCTTAATATCGCGGCTTAATATCGCGGCAGCGCGCCCCTGAGAGCGCCGGCGAATGGTGGCCTTGCGCCTGCGCCGCAAAAATTATTGTCCTCCCGCGAGGCGGCCATACCCGCCGAAGTACCAGCGCATCCCCACCGTCGCATACAGACCGTAGGGGCCCGTCGTGTGTAGATCCGCCGCACCAAGATTGCCGCGATACTTGCCGAGCCAGTCCACCTGATGCTGCGTGACGCGCAACTCGAAATGTTTTGGCAACTCGATCCCAACACCAAGGCTGCGCTCGTATGCGATGGCCTCGAAAGAGGACGTGTAGCTGAATTGAGGCACGTTATGCCCAAGGGAAAAGACCGGCGCATAGAATAGGAATAGATGTCGCAGCACAGTCCGTCCGACGGGCTGCACTTCGATGTAACCCCCAAACATATATCGCGCATAGGCGGCGCATGGATCAGTTGTGCCGCCAAATTGGCCTGCCGGAACCTGCGCGCAGCGTCCCAGGTCAGGCTCGTTGGTGGGCGGCGCTCCCTGAAATTCCGTAAAGCCCCGAATCCAATGGCGGGGAAACAACCAGCGATCTTCCGGCACGCCGTACGAGGCGAAAGCGTGAGCAAATTCCGGACGATACCTTTGGTCACGCCTCACCCCGGTCACCGAATCGGTCGCGGACGCAGATGGTTCCTGAGCCGAGGCAGCGACCGCGCCCGCGAGCATCAGTGCCATGAAACTGAGCGGAATGTATCTCAAGGAAGCCTCCTCTTCGCTCCACTGTTTGCGTTCAAATGTTGCCTGCGCACGACTTTTGTAAATGAGCCGAATCAATCCGGGTTATTTTCCGGAAATTAGCGCCCGCACACGAAATCGCGGGAAAAGCTAAATTTCAGCCTGCGATATTTCGCAGCAAAGCCGAGCGAGCATTGCGCCGCTATTTCGCATACGCAGGAAATCTTCCTTGGCCCGTGATTCGCGAATGGAAAGCAGGTGGGGCAAAGCAGGCGCGAGCAAAAGTGACAGATTCGTCGATCGTGGGATCGGTATAAAAGCAAATTTAGCGTACCAGGAAGTGCATGCATTTGCGCCGTGTAGAAAACCTCGAGCACTCGGCGACGGCGTGCGAAGCCCAAAAAGTCCAGCGCACCGTGCGGGCCATGCAAGCCAGAACTAACCCAGGAAAAATGCGGACCAGCCCGCGGTGCGCCGCCGCGGAATGAACCTCACCAAGAACGCGCGAATGTGTACGTGGCGTCAGAGAACCACTGCAATGGCGCGGAGTATGGCGCACAGCCGCACCGGGTGGCAAGGCCGGAAATTCGCATGGTGCTGAAAGCGTGCAACACGGGAAACACACACGTAGCGGCGCCATCGTCGTCAAGCACTGCGGTCAAGCACAGCGGTCAGGCACCGCGGTCAAGCACAGGAAAGCACGGGCGGAAAGCATGCCGCTATATTTAGTATTATTTTTTCTTGACACCACAAGCACGCCCAAGCAAAATTTCACTCAACTATTTTGGTCGGAATTTTTAGGGGACGCTGTATCGGTCTCCGGACTACGGGGGAATGCGTGCGCTATTTGCCCGGCTGGACGGTACAGTGCATCAATCCAGATTGCGCCGCTCGCGGACACTGGCTGCGGGCCGACGACGCGTCCACAGATCATTGCAGCAATTGCGGCGAACTCGTCCGCAACGTTTCGCCACCACTTGGGCCCAGGCTGCGAATGCGGCCTCGGTCACTCGGCGGGTACAGGCCGCGGATGCGACCACGCTAGAGAATTCGGCAGCGCGCCATTGCGCTACGCGATTCTGACGAACCCGTTACACACCCAGCGGTCATTGCTGACCATTATCTCTCCCGGTCCTGCTTGCTGATGATCTTTCGCCGGCAAGCCTCACTCGCGCAACCGAAAACCGGGCCCACCCACTGGACCGGCGGGCATGAACAATTGCAATGAGAAATAAAAAGCGGCCGGTTGGGGGCAACCGGCCGCTTGGGGGGTAATGAGGGATGTGCCTCGGCATGACCTGAATGCCTGTAGCCCAGCGGCAGAACCGCAGGACCACTCAGGAAACTCCGGTCAGGGCAGTGATCGGAACTTCCGGACAATGCAGGTAACGTCGAACACGAGACCATTCTGCGTGGAAGCAGTGGCGCAGTCTATGGACCGCCAGGTCCATCCTAACGGTACGAAAGTACTGGGCGCGAATCCCGGTAGTGGGCCCGTTTCCGAAAACGACGTCTCGGGAGTGGCGGTTCTCCCCGTCTGCCTTTGCAGCTTCAAAGTCCTTCCCAAGGACATTTTGGCCGAGGCTCTTTAGATGATCGATGAGTTTCTGAGACTCTGGATAGATGGTGTGCTGGACACCATAGGCTACAGTTTCGTGTTGAAGATAACGTAGCGCATCAGCATTCCCGTGGATGTTCTTACTTAACTGCACAGCGAGACGGCCAACTTCGGCCTCCTGGTCTTTTGCCAACGGATCGAGAATTACGATGCAACTCGTGTCCGTCGTAGTAATAGTCTTAGAGAGCTCGCGTAATCGTGAGGAAGAGTCTTTAGATACCGTTCGCAGGACCGCTCGATCGTCTGCATCTTCTTAAGTACGCCAACCGGAGCTCGCACTTGTCTCTATTGGGATTGCGGACTTGGCGCTTGCCTTTGGCCGCGGTCGAACCCGCCGCGGGCACCGCGTTGCAAAGGAATCACGGTTTTCCCGTCGGCTCTGGTCAGGCTCTCGCCAATTGCGTGCTTGGATCCGTCTTTTGCCGCATAGGCGGTAACCGTGACCACTTCGCCCGATGTCCTCAAACTCTCGTAGATACCCTGATCAAAACCGTTTAGCCGCAGCACAGCGGGGCCGGGAAGTTCCAAAGCCCAATTGACTATCTTGCCTTGCGAGTCCTTGGCATCGATGTAGAGCCAGCCGTGAGGGTTCTCCAGAGCGACCATCGTAAGCTTTCCGACCAATGTGACTTGCTTTGACCGGTCATACTCGACTGCAAACCCGTGATGGGCAGATGCTGGAAGTGCAGCCCCCAGTAAGGTAATCCCGAGGACCAACATCGATGCGGTTTTCATCTTCACTTATCTCCGTCAAGCTGGATCGGTTCGCGGACAGCGCGAAACCCGATGTCGCTAAGCTTCAACGTAGGCCCATAGTAGTGGTATCGAGCTGAGAGACGTACGAAACTCGCCGGGTTATCCCACGCGCCGCCGCGCATGATGGGAAGCTGTCGGAAACCCCCGCCCCTGCCAAATCCATTCCCCTGGGGCCGCCCGCCTTGGCGCCCTTGTGGCGGCGCCAGCTCGTAGGCAATGGGGACATGGTCAGGTGCGCCGGTGGATTGGCTACTGTTAGGGTCGCCGCTGTTAGGTTGCCGTTATTAGGCTCGCCATTCGGTGGACCGTTGTTAAATCGCCGGCCCCTGCCAAAATTGCCTCGCTGTGGCGGTCCGCCTTGCCCTGGTTGTGGCCCCGTGGGGTCGGCGAGTGGACTATTACTATAAAAGTTCATCGCATATTGGTCTGAAACCCATTCCCGCACGTTCCCCAACATGTCGTACAGACCCCAGGCGTTAGGTTTCTTCTGTCCGACCGGATGCGTTTGATCGCCCGAATCGGCGGCGTACCAGGCGACTTCATCCAAGGATACCTGCGGCGACGCTCCAGCCCTCGCGGCGTACTCCCATTCCGCTTCGGTTGGCAGGCGATAACGGTAACCATCCTTTCGCGCGGTCAGCATGTCGAGAAAAGCCTGTGCTTCTTCCTTCGAAATTGTTTCGACAGGATGGTCGTCTCCCTTCAAGGTGCTGGGATTCGAGCCCATCACGGCCTGCCATTGAGCTTGGGTCACTTCGTATTTTCCAATCTCAAACGCCTTGGTAATCTGCACACGATGTGCGGGTTTTTCATCCGCGTCACAGTCGCTATCACCCGCCGAACAGCCCATCATGAATTCACCGGGCACGATTTTGACGAATTCCATGCCCACTGCGTTCTTGGTGGGATGGGGGTTCGGACTCTGAGCGAGCACCGGCAGCACGACGAGTAGCGCGAATACGAGGCGGTTCATAAGGAAGGCTTTGCGCTCCAATAAGTATTCCGTAAGGTCGGATATTAGTTCCACAAACTCAACGAGGCCTTGGCGCGAGTTTCTATTTTGGCCCGGGGTCCGTTGCACCTATCGGGAATTTCCGATGGGCATATCCAATTCGGGTACGATACATCTCCGCTGCGCAACTACACAGCGAATTCGGCGCCAGAGCCATTATCGGAAACTGGCTCACTACCCAAAATCGCCTCGAGCTTGACTTTGAAGGGCGGGCGACTGCGTGATAGCCTTGTCTGGGAACCAGGCGAAAAGCGCATGCAAACGCGCAAGTAGCCAAACCGAGCCCATTGGTCCTTAGCGGACCGCGAAGCGAAATCGGCCCTGTTAAGCCGCAGGATCCTCAGCCGTGGCGATTTCCGCCCAAAAGCACGAACGCGCCGGCATTGAAGTCCAGGTCTTCGATATCGCGCGACAACTCCTCACTGAACTTGGCAGTCATCATGCCGCAGGATCGGTGCGCGGTTCGGCGCACCTCGACCGCGATCTAGGCCTGGGCAGTCTCGAGCGCGTCGAGCTTTTCGTGCGGCTCGACCAGGCGTTTGGCGCGCACTTGCCAGAACGCGTTGTCGCCGAAGCCGACACGCTGGACGATGTGATCGCGGCGCTCGCCGCGAATACTGGAGTGGCTCCCGCGGTACACGACAGGCGGACAATGCCAGAGGCTGGATCGGCCCCCGGCGTAGCGGGCCCGGCCTCCTCCAGTATTGGGCAGGAAGCTGCGCCCGCGCCGGATTGGGCTGCGACCTGGCAGGAGGTCATCGGTTACCGCGCCGCTGAAGATGCCGCGCGGTCACATCTGATTCTATGGGATGACGCGGGCGAAGCGCAGCGGGTTTCGTTTGGCGAACTCCACGCGGGAGCGCAGCGAACGGCTCTCGCGCTCGCGCGGCGCGGCATCGTGCGCGGCGATGCGGTGGCGCTGATGCTTCCCACGTGCCGCGAATTCTTCCTGACATTTGCCGGCATCCTGCTGGCGGGTGCGGTACCGGTGCCCATTTATCCGCCGGTGCGAGCGGACCGCATCGCGGAATACGCCGAACGGCAGTCCGCCATCCTGAGCAATGCGGAGGCGCGGCTGCTGGTCACCTTTGACGAGGCCGCGCGCGTGGCAAAGTTGCTGCAGCCAAGCGTGAAATCGCTCCGCGGCACAGTGACGGCCGCCGCGCTGCTGACGGTGGCAGAGGACGCGGCTGGGAATGGCCGGCAAACGGCGGCAGAGTCGTTGCCCGCGCCTGGACGGGCGAGCGCAAGCGACTTGGCGCTGCTGCAATACACTTCGGGTTCGACGGGCGACCCGAAGGGCGTGATGCTGACGCACGCCAACTTGCTGGCGAACGTTCGGGCGATCGGCGAGGCGCTGGCCATCGGTCCGCGGACGTGGGGGTCAGCTGGCTGCCGCTGTACCACGATATGGGGCTGATCGGGGCCTGGCTGATGCCGCTCTATTTTGGTTTGCCCGTGGTGGTGCTCTCCCCGATGGCCTTTCTTTCGCGGCCGGAGCGATGGCTGTGGGCCATGCACAAACACGGCGGAACGTTGACGGCGGCGCCCAATTTCGCGTACGAGATGGCCGTGCGCAAAGTCGCCGACGCGGACATTCAAGGCCTCGATTTGAGCACGCTGCGCGCGGCATTGAACGGCGCCGAACCTGTGAACGTGGAAACGCTCGAGCGTTTTGCCGAGCGGTTCGCATCGTTCGGATTGCGCCGCGAGGCACTGCTGCCGGTCTACGGTCTGGCCGAAGGGTCGCTGGCGGTCACGATGCCTCCGCCGGGGCGCGGGCCGCGCGTCGACTGGATCGTGCGGGAGACATTCGCGCGCGAGGGCCGAGCGGTCAACCCTCTGGCTAGCGCGCCCGCAGCGAAGTCCCCAGCGTTGACGACGCCACCTGCATTTTCGATGTCGACTTCAACGTCGCCGTCATCATCATCGTCACCATCGTCGTCATCGCCTGTTGCAATGGCCGCTGAGGAAGGCAGCGTGCGCTCGCGCGATCCCAGCCTTCTGTCGGTGGTCTCCGTGGCAGCCTGTGCCCGGGCATGAGGTACGCATGGTGAATGCTGCAGGGCAAGAGGTGCCGGAACGGGTGGAAGGAGAGCTTTGGTTTCGCGGTCCTTCGACCACCAGCGGTTATTTCCACAATCCTGCGGCATCGAGCAGCCTGTTTCCCGAAGGGCAGGCGGCCAGGTGGCTCAATTCGGGCGATCGCGGCTACCGGGCCGAAGGTGAAATCTATATCACCGGCCGTGTGAAGGACATCATCCTCAAGGCGGGCCGTAATCTGTATCCGCACGAAGTGGAGGAAATCGCGGCAAGCGTCCCCGGGGTGCGCAAAGGATGCGTCGTCGCATTCGGGGTGGCCGACGCCGCCACGGGGACGGAGCGGCTGATTGTTGTCGCAGAAACACGGGAGCGCAACTCCACCGCGCGGGAACGCATGGCCGCGGCCGTCAGCCAAACAGTTGCGCAGGGGATTGGGGTGCCGCCCGATGCTGTGAAATTGGTGTTGCCGCACAGCATACCGAAAACGTCAAGCGGCAAGTTGCGGCGCAGCCAAACCCGGGAATTGTATCTCGCGGGCACGCTGGGTGACGCGGCACCCCCCGCCTGGCTGCAGGTGGCGCGACTGGCAATTACCGGCGGAGCGCGTACGGCGAGACGCTGGATTCGGAGCGCACTCGAGCGGGTTTACGGCATTTACGCCGGTGTGGGCTTCGTGCTTTGGCTAATTCCGGCATGGTTTATCGTGAGTCTCATGCCCAGCCGGCGAGCGGCTGCGCGCTTCACTTCGTCTGCTCTGCGGGTATACCTGGCGCTGGCAGGATGCCCGGTGCGTGTTGCGGGACGGGAAAACTGGCGCACGCCCAGTCCCGGGTGATTGTGAGCAACCACACCAGCTATTTCGATGTGCTGGTGCTCATGGCCGCCCTGGGCGTGGATTACCATTTCGTGGCCAAGCGCGAAGTTCACAGCATGCCCTTCATCGGCACGTTTCTGCGCAAACTCGAACATTTTGCATTCGATCGCAGCGACTCGCAGGCACGCCTGCGCCAGGCGAGCGAAATCGAGGACGCGCTGCGGAGGGGTGAATCTGTCTTTGTATTTCCCGAGGGCACCTTTACGCCACAAACGGGCGTCCGGCCATTTCAGCTGGGGGCGTTCAAAGCCGCTGCCAGCGTCCATTGCCCCATTCTGCCAGTGGCGCTTGCGGGAACCAGGCAATTCCTGCGCGATGGCTCCTATTTGCCGCATCCGGCGCGCATTACAATCACTATTTGTCCGCCACTCGAGCCGAGTGGCATGCCCGATCGCAGCGAAACCGGCCACCAATCGCCAGCCGGTTCGTCAGCTGCATCGCGGTCGGGCGAACTTGAATGGCGGGAAATCGTTCGGCTGCGCGACGCAGCGCGCGAACAGATCGGACGGCTTTCCGGAGAGCCCCTGCTTTAGTTAGTTCGTCACCTAAATTGGAGTTGCTCGCGGGCTGGCCAACCTGCCTGCAAATTGCCTCCCTAAGAAATCGTCGACAAATTTTTTAACAGAAAACGCGCCGGCCTTAAATTTGCATCGCTTCCATCTTATCGGGCATCTATAACGTGGGGTTTGCATATCTTAATAACTGTCACGACTTATCGGGAGGTTTTTATGAGCCGCCATTCTGAAGAAACCGTGGGAGTTCGCTACACCGGGTGGGCTGCACTGGGCCGCGACCCGCAGGACGATAGTGTCGAGTTCGTCTGTCCGCATTGCGGCCAGCAGGGCGAAAAATCGGCCCGGCGGGAGCGAGCGGAGTACCACTTCACGGATGGATTTTTACAAGAC
Source organism: uncultured Acidobacteriota bacterium (assembly GCA_963828935.1). Taxonomy (GTDB): domain Bacteria; phylum Acidobacteriota; class Terriglobia; order Acidiferrales; family UBA7541; genus Palsa-189. The sequence continues at coordinate 725,929 of CAWHGP010000003.1, forward strand.
ATGCAGGGCGAGATGACCACCTGCCGGAACTGCCGTACCTCATTGCACATTACACCGATTGTACTGTTGCACGACCAGGACGAGCGGCGGCGTTTTGCCGCCGTCTTCGTGATGGATATGGCTCCATCCGTCAACTAGGGCAATTAGGGCGACTAGGGCGACTAGGGGCGAAATTGAATTTCGCGCCGCGCGGAAACTAATGCAAACAAGACCAAGCCAGCGCTTACGCGCTGGCTTGGCGTTACTTCGAGAGCACTCTTCTCAACGGCTTTTAAGTTTGTTCTACTCGCACGCGCGTCTAGCGGTCGTACTTATCGTGGTCCCAGTCCGCGTGGTGATCGCGACACCATCGGCGGACGTCTTCCATCTTCGCCCGGTCGCGGTCGGCCTGTTTACTGTGATCACCGTGATGGGCGATATCGGAATCGAGTCTCGCCCGCGCGGTCCTCAAGCGTGCTTCACACGCTCCCCTGTCGTCCGGCACCCGCGCTGGAGCAGCGCCTGCGGCCACTAAGAGGCCGCCAGCCAATACCGCGCTTAGAATTAATTGACCTAGGTATTGCTTTCCCATGAACTCGCCCTCCTGGCAGTGAACTAGGTTTTTCCAGGCCCATCGTTTACGCAGGCTGAGTATCGCGCACAGCCGGTCGGAAGGGTATCGGGTGAATTTCGTATTTGGCCGCTGGTTGTCGCAGTAGTCATCAAGTTATGCCAAGTTGCGCCGATCACAGTTATGCCAAGTTGCGTCGAATCAATCGAAAAGCAGGTTGTCCGGGGACATGTGAAATTCTTCCAGGCCGCTGCGAATGCGATCGAAAGCCTCGTCCACCGTGTCGGCAAATTCCAGCAGATCATAATCATGCCGGTTGATGGTCCCCCAGCTCAGCATTTCCCGCCAGTTCACCACGCGGTGCCAGTATTGGCGCCCATAAATCAGGATCGAGGTTGCGCCGCTGCAGCTTCCCGGTCTGCAGCAGCGTGAGCATCTCCCAGAATTCGTCCATCGTGCCGAAACCGCCGGGAAAAACGATCAGCGCCTTGGCGAGTTGCGCGAACCAGAGCTTGCGCATGAAGAAATAATGAAACTGGAAACTCAGTTCCGGCGTGATGTAGCGGTTGGGATATTGCTCGTGGGGCAAGCTCGATGCTCAGGCCCACGGTTTTGCCGCCCGCTTCGATCGCGCCGCGGTTGGCCGCTTCCATGATTCCGGGGCCGCCGCCCGAACAGATCACGAAGCGGTGCGGCTTGTCGCCCAGCGTCAGGGCCCAGGTCGTCAGCCGCTGCGCCAGTTCGCGCGCCTCCTCGTAATAGCGCGACATCTCCAGCGCGGCGCGCGCCTCGCGCAGCGCCGCCCGGTGCCGCGGCGACGGCTTTGCGGCGCGCCGCGCTTCAAGCGCTCGCAAGCGCGCCAGAGCGGGCGCCCGCGCATGGATCCGCGCCGACCCGAAAATCACGATCGTGTCGCCACACCTTCTCGCGTCGCAGCCGCGCCAGAGGATCGAGATATTCGGTCAGAATCCGCACCGGCCGCGCGGCCACGCTTTCCATGAACAAAGCGTCGCGATAGGCGGGTTGCTGACAGCGGGTTGCTGAACGGGCGGCGGCGAGCGGCGACGCATTCTGTATCCTCCCGGGCCTCTTTGCGACTCAAATGATTGCGCTACTCAAATGGTGAGGCAGCGTCGTCGTGACGGCTTCGATTTTGGCGACGCGCTATTCTACCGAAGCGACAGCGAGCGGCCAACGCGGCATGCGGCACGGTTGCTTCCAAACGCATATACTTGTAGCCGACCGTAGATGGACGGAGCAAGGGCCGCTGTACGCCTTACTCGGAAGGAAATACCCCATGGTCGATATACTTATGCTCTCTAAGATGACCAACCGCGATTCGGCTGTCGCTGGGACGCAGCCTGTATCGCGGGCGCTGTCCCGCGCGGGGTCTCCCGCGCGCGCTCGCGTTGTTATTTTTCGTGCGCTGGCCGCCCCGGCCGGTCGCACAATCCGGCCGCCAGGACCCATTCCGGCCCCAGCCGGGCCAACCGTCCAGGACTCCAGCCGCCCCATCGATTCGGGTGAGGGTCAGACCTGGTGAGCACGCCCGCCGTGGTGCACAACACGCAAGGCGATCTGGTGCTCGATCTCACCCAGGAGAATTTTCGCGTCTCCGATAATGGCGCCGAGCAGAAAATCGAAGGCTTCGAGATGGGCGGCGCGCCGTTCTCGGTGGCCATCGTGATGGAAACCAGCTCGCGCATCGAGGCGCTGCTGCCCGCGATCCGGCGCACCGGCATCGTCTTCACGCAAACCGTGCTCGGCGAAAGCGGAGACGCCGCGGTCATCGGCTACAACGACAGGTGGAGAAGCTGCTTCGATTTCACCAGCGATCACGATGCCATCGAAAAAACAATTAGCAAGTTGCAGGAAGGCACCTCCGGCGCGCGCCTGTACGACGCGCTTGCGCAGGCGGTCGGCATGCTGCGCGATCGCGCTCGCATCGCGGCGGCGCGTGATTATCACCGTGGCCGAAGCGGTCGATACAGGCAGCGAGGAAAAACTCGGCGCAGTGCTGCGCGAAGCGCAACTCGCCAATATCACGATTTATTCGGTCGGGCTTTCCTCAACCGCCGCGGAGGTGCGCGGCCCGCAAAAGCAGAATCGCCCGATCTCCGCCACGCCGCCCGGGACTTTCGGCTTGCCGCCGATGCCCGGCACGCCGCAAACGCCGACCGACGCGAACAGCAGCGCCAGGGCGCAACGTGGACCTGCTGGGGCTCGCCGTATGGGTGGTGCAGCACGCCACGGCCGTGGTGCGCGAGCATCCGCTGGAAGTCGCCACCATCGCACCGGCGGACTGTACCAATCGACGCTGCACGACTCCGACGATCGAGCCGGCGATCGACACGATTGGCGGCGAACTTACGGCGCAGTACACGCTCAGTTACCGGCCGACAGGCACCGGCGCCGGGCGATTATCACGAGATCAAAGTGGAAGTGGTGGATCGCCGCGGACTAAAGGTGCGCTCGCGGCCGGGATATTACCTGGGGAATGCGAATAACTGACCGGGCAAATCGATTACAAATTGAAGATCGATCGGATCGTTTCGCGACTAACAGTGCGAAACGCGCAGCGTTATGGGCCCGTGTCGTGGAGCTATCTCAATTAAAGAGCAGCGATTATTCGGATTGGCGGTGCCGCAATTTTTTGTGTGCAGCGGCGGCCCTTACCAGGGCCTGCGGGCCAGCCTGATTACGATTTCACCGGCCTCTTTTGACCGTCGCCTTATTCGCCGTCGTCTTTTTCGCTAGTCTTCCTTTTGCTACTCTTCGCGCCGTTTTCTTTTTCGCCGTTCGGCTCCTCTTCGAGAATGCCCGCGGCGGCGGCGATCTTGTCGCCCTCCTCCAGCCGCAGCAGGCGCACGCCCTGCGTGGAGCGGCCGGCCTCGCGAATCTCGTTGGCGTGCACGCGGATGATCTTGCCGAATTCGGTGATGATCATGACGTCGGACTCCTCGCTGACTTGCAGCGTGGCGACCACCGGGCCATTGCGGTCGGTGGACTTCAGGTTGATCACGCCTTTGCCGCCGCGCGAGGTGATGCGGTATTCGGCCAGCGGCGTGCGCTTGCCGTAGCCCTTTTCCGAGACGGTCAGCATCAGCGAGGTGAGCGAATCCTTGATGGCCTCGTTTTCGAGCTCGTCGAGATTTTCGGCGTTTCGCTGCTTCTTGGACTCCTTGCGCAGAATCTCGAGGTCGGGCTGCACCGCGTCCATGCTGACCACGTAATCGTCCTTGGCCAGGTCCATGCCGTTCACGCCGCCGGCCTGGCGGCCCATGGCGCGCACTTCGGATTCGCGGAACAGGATGGCCTGGCCGTCGTGGCTGGCGAGGAAGATCATCTGCTTGCCGTCGGTGAGCTTGACGCCGATCAGTTCGTCGTCGCCTCGAGATTGATGGCGATGATTCCGGAGGGGCGCGGATTGCTGAACTCGGCCAGCGCGGTCTTCTTCACCGTGCCGTTGCGCGTGGCGAAGAAAACATAGCGGCCGGCTTCTTCGAGGTTGCGCGCGGGCACCAGCGCCGTGAGGTGCTCGTCTTCCTGGAACTTGACCAGGCTGCCGATGGCTTTGCCGCGCGTGGCGGCGGCGGCCTCGGGAATTTCGTACACCTTGAGCCAGTAGACGCGGCCCTTGCGAGCTGAACAGCAGAATGTAGCTGTGCGCCGAGGCGATGAAGAGATACTCGACGAAATCTTCTTCGCGCGTGCGCGCGCCGATGCGGCCCTTGCCGCCGCGCGACTGGTGGCGATAGACGTCCACCGGGCGTGCGCTTGATGTAGCCGGCATGGCTGATGGTGATGGCCATGTCGACGTCGGCGATCAGGTCCTCGACCTTGATCTCCTCGACCGCGTCCACGATCTGCGTGCGCCGCGCGTCGCCGAAATCCTTCTGGATCTCGCGCAGCTCGCCGACGATCACCTGCTTCAGCTTTTTCTCGCTGGCCAGAATTTCCTTCAGCTCGGCGATTCGCGCCTGGACTTGCTGCAAGTTCTTTCAGGATTTCGTCGCGCGAGAGCCGCGTCAGGCGGTGCAATTGCAGTTCGAGGATGGCACTGCGGCCTGGCGTCGTCGGAGAACGTTCCCAGCGCTCGATCAAGTCCGTTCCTTGGCTTCTCTTGGGAGATCTTGCTGCGGCGGCTCGAGCTTGATGATTTCGATCGATGATGCGTCGAGCGCTATGATAACCGAGCAGGATGTGCTCGCGCTCCTCGGCCTTGCGCAGATCGAAGCGCGTGCGGCGCAGCACCACGTCGCGGCGGTGCTCGAGGAACAGGCGCAGCAGCTCGACCAGGCCCATCTCGCGCGGCTGCCCGCCGGTGATGGCCAGCAGGATCATGCCGAACGATTCCTGCATCTGCGTGAGCTTGTAGAGGTGGTTCAGGATGAGCTGCGACTCTTCGCCGCGCTTGACCTCGACCACGACGCGCATGCCCTCGCGGTCGGATTCGTCGCGCACGTCGGAGATGCCTTCGATCTTCTTCGTCTGCACCAGCTCGGCGATGCGCTCGACCAGCCGGGCCTTGTTCACCTGGTAGGGAATTTCGGTGATGACGATGTTCTCGCGGTCCTTGCCGACCTGCTCGATGGCGGCCTTGGCGCGCATGATGAAGCTGCCGCGGCCGGTCTTGTAGGCCTGCTAGAATGCCCTCGCGGCCCGGAGATGTATCCGGCGGTCGGGAAATCGGGGCCGGGAATCACCTTCATCAATTCCTTGAGCGAGGTATCCGGCTTTTCGAGCAGCAGCACGGAGGCCGTCGATGATTTCGTTCAGGTTGTGCGGCGGAATGTTCGTGGCCATGCCCACGGCGATGCCCGTGGCGCCGTTGACCAGCAGGTTGGGCACGCGCGAGGGCAGCACGACCGGCTCTTCGCGCGTCTGATCGAAATTCGGGACGAAATCGACGGTTTCCTTTTCGAGGTCGGCGAGCAGCTCTTCGCTGATGCGCGCCAGGCGCGCCTCGGTGTAACGCATGGCCGCCGGCGGATCGCCGTCGACCGAGCCGAAGTTTCCCTGGCCATCCACCAGCGGGTAGCGCATGTTGAAGGGCTGCGCCATGCGCACCAGCGTCGGATAGATGACGGCTTCGCCGTGCGGATGGTAGTTGCCCGAGGTATCGCCGCAGATCTTGGCGCACTTGCGATAGCCGCGATTGGAGGCCAGGCCCAGATCGTTCATGGCGACGAGAATGCGCCGCTGCACGGGCTTCAGGCCGTCGCGCACGTCCGGGATGGCGCGCGCCACGATCACGCTCATGGCGTAATCGAGATACGACTTCTTCATCTCGGCTTCGATATCGACCGGCAGGATGGATGGCGTGGATTTTGTTCGTCGGCCATCGCTTGGCTTGCTCCCTCTTCGCTGCGTCCGCGCCAGCGCCGCACGCGACTCTTTCTGCTGCGCTAACTGTTGTCCGCGCCACGCGCTCGAGCGCGTAGCTCTTCACCGCTTCAAATGCGGCGGCGTTATTCGAAAATCGCTGCGCGGCGAAATTGCGCTTCGAGTCTCGGCGAGCGAGCGCGTCGCGCTCGGCTGCCACGCTCGTCGAAGTCGACGGCGACCCCGCGCTCGTTGATCCGGCGCCGCGGTCTCGACGGCGCGGAAATCCGAGCACAGACAGGCCGCGCAGCCCGGCAGCGTCTTCCAGACTCAATTGACTACGATCATTTCGTTGGCGTCCCGGCACTTGCGGACCATGCGCATTCGGCGAACTCAGATGTCGAGGTTTACGACGTCGAGGGCGTTTTCCTCGATGAATTTGCGGCGCTCCTCGACGTTTTCGCCCATCAGCGTGGTGAAAATCTTCTCGGCCTCGACCACGTCTTCGAGCTTCACCTGCAGCAGGGTGCGCGTCTCGGCGTTCATGGTGGTGGCCCAGAGCTGCTCGGGATTCATTTCGCCCAGGCCCTTGAACCGCGTGATGGTGAACTCTTTTTTGGCGTCTTCGAGAACGAAGGCGAGCACGTCCGCGGCGCTTTCCTTGGTCACTTTGTCGCCATTGCGCGCCACGGTGAAGGGCGGCTTGTCGGAGACGGCGATGGCCTGCGCCAGCGCGCGCAGGCGCTTGAGTCGGGCGTCGAGGCCAGCGCCCAATTGATGCGGCCGCACGGCGGCCGCGCCATTGCGTGAGCACCAGTTCGTACAGGCTGTGCTCTTCGTCGAAAGTGATCTTGCCTTCGACTTTGAGCTTGGCTTTCTCGATGGCCTTGAGCAGGCGCTCGAGCGCTTTCTTGTCCTCGAAATCGGCTTTCTTTTCGAGGTCGCTGGCGGCCAGCAAGTCCACCAGGGCGCGGTCGCGCAGCCGGCGCAACGAGCTTGGCGGCGACCTGATCGTACTCCTGCACGTTGAGCAGGAACTGCGTGAGCCCGGCGCCTTCGAGCGTGACGCCTTCCTTGGCTTTGACGACGTGGTCCTCGGTGGCGCGCTTCATCAGCTCGCTGCGAGAATTCGCGCTCGTCGCGGATGTAGCGGTCCATCTTGCCGCGCTTCACGCGATAGAGCGGCGGCTGGGCGATGTAGATGTGGCCGCGCTCGATCAGCTCCTTCATGTGGCGGAAGAAAAACGTCAGCAGCAGCGTGCGGATGTGGCTGCCGTCCACGTCGGCGTCGGTCATCAGGATGACTTTGTGGTAGCGCAGCTTGCCGGCGTCGAAATCGTCCTTGCCGATGCCGGTGCCCAGCGCGGTGATGATGCCGCGAATTTCCTCGTGGCCCAGCATCTTGTCGTAGCGGGCCTTCTCGACGTTCAGGATTTTGCCCTTGAGCGGCAGGATGGCCTGGTAGCGGCGGTCGCGGCCCTGCTTGGCCGAGCCGCCGGCCGATTCGCCCTCGACGATGAAGACTTCGCAGCGCGCCGGATCGCGCTCCTGGCAATCGGCCAGCTTGCCCGGCAAGCCCGCCGGAATCCATGGCCGACTTGCGGCGCGTCAGCTCGCGGGCCTTGCGCGCGGCTTCGCGGGCGCGCGCGGCGTCAATGCACTTGCCGATGATGCGCCGCGCCACGGTGGTGTGCTTGTCGAAGTATTCGCCGAGCTTCTCGTTGACGAGCTGCTCGACCTGCGCCTTTGATGTCGCTGTTGAGCTTGCCCTTGGTTTGCCCTTCGAATTGCGGCTGCGGCAGCTTCACCGATACCACGGCGACCAGGCCTTCGCGCACGTCGTCGCCGGTGATGGTGACTTCGTCTTTTTGCTCCTTGAGCATGCCCGCGGAGCTGGCGAAATTATTGATGGAGCGGGTCAGCGCGGAGCGAAAGCCGGAAAGGTGCGTGCCGCCATCGACGGTGTTGATGGTGTTGGCGAAGGCAAAGACGTTTTCCGTGTAGCTGTCGTTGTATTGCAGCGCGATTTCCACTTCCACGTTGTCGCGCTTGCCCTCGATGGAGATGGGCGAATCGTGCAGCACCTGCTTGCCGCGATTGAGATGCTTGACGAACTCGACGATGCCGCCGGTGAAGCGAAACTCGGTGGATTTGTCGCTGCGCTCGTCCTGCAGCGTGATCTTCAGGCCCTTGTTCAGAAAGGCCAACTCGCGCAGCCGCTGCGCCAGCAGGTCGTAGCTGAAGACGGTCGTCTCGAAAAATGCTGCCGTCGGGATGGAAGGTGATCTTGGTGCCGGTCTTGCGCGTCTTGCCGGTGACGGTCAGCTTCGATTTGGGAACGCCGCAGGCGTAGGACTGCTCCCACACTTCGCCGTCGCGCCAGATCTCCAGCTCCAGCCAATCGGAAAGCGCGTTCACCACGGAAACGCCCACGCCGTGCAGGCCGCCGGAAACTTTGTAGGTGTCGCTGTCGAATTTTCCGCCGGCGTGCAGCACGGTCATGACCACTTCGGCGGCGGGCTTCTTTCTCCGTGGCGTGCATGTCCACGGGAATGCCGCGGCCATTGTCGACAACGGTGACGCTGTTGTCGTCGTGAACGACGACGTTGATCTCGTCGCAATAGCCGGCCATGGCTTCGTCGACGGAATTGTCCACCACTTCCCAAACGAGATGATGCAGGCCTTGCTCGCTGGTCGAGCCGATGTACATCGCCGGGCGCTTGCGCACCGCCTCGAGGCCGCCGAGGACCTTGATCGAGGTGGCGTCGTACCGGTGGCCCGCGGCTTTGCCGGTCACCGTCTCTTTCTCAACCATATTGTGTGCATCTCCTGACTGACTGTGGAGGGGAAGGCTGGCGCAGAACGGTCTGTTCAGCTCGCCTTCACCATGTGGTACCACGTCGCTGCCTCAACTGGTACTCTGGATGCCGCGGACTCGAAGGGCTTTCCTGCTCCATCCCGTCCGGTCTTCGATCGCTCGAAGGCGGACGCGGCGAAGACTTATTATTCCGTCAAGCTCGTAGCCTCTGCTCGCTCTGGCGCAAGCGCGCAAGGCGTCCGCGACCGAGCAAGCCGCTGTTCTGAGAACGTGCCGTTCCGGATGAAATTTCGCAACGTCCTGGAAGTGCAATGCCGCGATACCTAATTATACGTTATTTTCGACGCTATTTCTCAAGCGCCGGACGCAGATTGCTACCGGCAGTATAAGTACCTGTATTGTCATGTATGGATAGCAGGTGTCGTGCAGCGGCCAAGTGCGCGGCCAGGACACGGACTAGCTGCAAGGCTATCACAGACGGCAATAAAATTGCGATCGCGTAGAAATTGAGCCGCAGGATACGCGCTTCAGATCCTCATGGGCATGATCACGTAGCGGTAGCGATATTGTTCGTCGGCCAGAGGGCGCAACTGCCCGGCGGATTGTTCGTCCTTGAGCTCGACGCTGATCGGTCCATCGGCGGCCGCGCCCAGAAAATCGAGCAGGTATTGGCCGTTGAAGCCGATCGAGATGCGCCTCGCCTTTGTATTCCTTCTCGATGGTCTCCCGGGCCTCGCCGTATTCCGGGACTCGAGGCGGAAAGCTCCACGCCCTCGGAGCTGACGGAAAATTTCACGGCATGGGAGCGCTGATCGGCGAGTTGCGAGACGCGCCGGACGGCGTCGTTCAATTCGTTGCGCTCGAGCACGATGGTTTTGTTGTTGTCGCGCGGCAGGACCGCTTCGTAATTGGGGAATTGGCCGGTGAGGATGCGGGAGATGAGCAGGCGCGTCCCGATCTGAAAAAATAGGTGGCTGTCGTCGCGCGCGAATTCGATCTCGCCATTCTTCGCCGGCTTCGCCGGCCAGGCGCTGAATTTCCGTTCATGGCTTTCTTGGGCACCAGCGTGCGCGCCTCGTTCGAAAGTCCGGCGAAGGTGTGATCGGTCTCGGCCAACGGCCAGGCGATGGCCGTCGGTGGCGACCATGGTGATGGTATCGGGCTTGAGGATCAGCAGCGCGCCGTTCAGCGTGTAGCGCGAATCCTCCATGGAAATCGCAAATGCCGTCTTGGCAATCAGGGAGGAGAGAATGCTCGCGGGTATTTTCACCAGCGGCGTGCGGAAACTCGGGCACGCCCGGGAAATTATCCTTGGCCATGCCGACCATCTTGTAGGTGCGCCGGTCCGAGGTGATCTGCACCCAATGGTTTTCGAGCAGCTTGAACTTAATCTCGCCCTCGGGCAGCAGGCGCACCAGTTCGAGCAGTTTTTTCGCGGGAATGGTTCCGGCGCCCTCTTTCTTCACCTTCGCTTCGCACGCCGTGCGGATGCTGAGTTCGAGGTCGGTCGCGGTGATGGCGAGACGTGTTGCCCTTGGCCTCGCAAAGCAGGTGCGAAAGGATCGGGATGGTGGTCTTCCGTTCGACGACACCCTGCGTCAGATTGAGCTCTCCCAGGAGGTCGAACTTCTTCACGCTGAATTCCATCGCCGATTTCCTCCGCCGGAAGCGCGTCACTTCGCAAATCGTTAACGTCGGCTACTGTACCCTGTTTTAAAGAAGGTATAAAGACCGTAGTAGTAGCCGTCGCTGTGGAAACGAGGATATCCGCGCAAGCGGCAATAGCCTCGCCAGTTGACACGGACGTAATGTCCGCGCCGCAGCGCGCGGTCGTGTGGAAATCAGCGCGCTCTGCCGCATCGGACGTCCGAACGTCCACACGATATTGCACAGGCGCATCAGCGCCCACAGGCTTTGCACAGGTTTTCCTCGGGGTTCTCGCATGGAGGCTCAGAGCAAAATTAGCGCGAGCGCGGAGACGGACGGCAGTCCACGCTTGCGGACGAGGGCGGCTGAATACAGGAAGATGCGCGCCTGCGGAATCAGGCACGGGTGCAGCGATGCGGCCTGCTGCAAAGTCGAATCGAGCTAGCCGAGCGAATCGAGCAGGCGGCTGATCGTGCGATTCAGATCCTTGTCGGTATGCGCCGCAGGGTTTCGATCTTATTGATCGAGTGCAGCACCGTGGTGTGGTGCTTGCCGCCAAACTGCCGGCCGATCTCCGGCAGCGAGGCGTGAGGTGAGCTGCTTCACGAGATACATGGCGATCTGGCGCGGGAAGGCGATGGCCTTGGAGTTCGAGCGAACCTTCAGATCCTGCTCGCGCAGACCAAACTGCTCGCCCACGCGCTTTTGGATCAGCTCGATGGTGACCTTTTTTTCCTGCGTGGCGATGATGTTGCGCAGGGCCTGCTGCGCGGTGCCCAGGTTGACGGGCGCGCCGGTGAGCGACGCGTAAGCCATGATGCGCGTCAGCGCGCCTTCGAGCTCGCGCACATTGGACTTGATCGAGCGCGCGATGAACTCGGCCACGTCGTCGGGAAGCTGGAAGTGCTCGGTCTCCGCCTTTTTCTGCAGGATGGCGATTTTCGTTTCCAGATCCGGCGGCTGGATATCGGCGATCAGTCCCCATTCGAACCGCGAGCGCAGCCGCTCTTCGATGGCGGCAATCTCTTTGGGCGGGCAGTCGGAGGAGAGCACGATCTGCTTCTGCAGGTCGTGCAGGGCGTTGAACGTGTGGAAGAACTCTTCCTGCGTGCGCTCTTTGCCGGCGATGAATTCGATGTCGTCCACCATCAGCACGTCCACCGAGCGGAAGCGGTCCCGGAAGCTGACCATGCGGTCGAAGCGCAGCGAGTTGATGACTTCGTTGGTGAATTTTTCGGCGCTGATGAAGGTGAGCCGCAACGCCGGATTGCGCGCCTTGACCAGATGGCCGATGGCCTGCATCAGGTGGGTCTTGCCCATGCCCACGCCGCCGTAGAGGTACAGCGGGTTGTAGGCTTTCGAAGGCGCTTCGGCGACGGCCAGCGCGGCGGCGTGCGCGAATTGGTTCGAGCCGCCGACCACGAACGTGTCAAAGGTGTAGCGCGGGTTGAGCTGGTGATCCACGGACTCGAAGTCCAGCCGCGCCTGTTTCGACGCCGGCCGCGGCTGCGCCGCCGGAGGCGGGCTCCGGCTCGGTGCAAACGAACTCGAGCTGCATGTCGGGCATGCCGACTTCGACCAGCACGGCCTGCAGCAGCTCTCCGTAGGTTTCCGTCAGCCGCTTGCGAAAGGGCCGCGACGGCACGCGCACGACCAACTTGCCGTTGTCTCGCGCCTTCCTGCTGTTGTGGGACGAAACCAGGTGGCGAAGCTGTGCGGGTTCACCCGCCGTTCCATGTGCTGCAGAATGTTTTCCCAGGAATTCATGCGTCGAGGTCCAACAGGAAGATAATACGCCAGCCATTTCCACAGGTGTGGAAAAACTGTGGAAACGATCCGCCTACGGCTGCTTCCTGTTCTGCTAAGTCCTTTTATTGATTAGGTCCTGAGCCAACGGTCCAAGTTTTGCATCTCGCTACCGAGACGCCCGTGGACTCGGGATTGCTGGACTGTCCCTTACACGACTCCATCCGAGCGAGGCGTGATTGTCCACGAAGTACCGAACGCGGCAAGCGAAAATTCTGACGAAGCAGGGAGCGGCCTGCACAGCAGATGCACAGGATTTCCACAGGTCGTGGTCGGCGCATTGCGCGAACATCGCAAAAAAGCTGACTGGAGCGCTCGCGAGCAGATCCGCAATCTGATCCGCGCCGATCGGCGTCAGGCAAGATCGCCAGCGGTACTGCATGCACATCGCGTGTGCTAATTTTCGATGCGGTAGCGCCGCCGCTCGATGGAAAGCGCGCGGCCGGTCGCTGGATCGGCATCGATCAGCACGGCATTCATCTGAACATTATCCGGTGGCCACTTCGAAGCGGATGGACATGCCGTCGAGAAATCGCTTGATGATCGGCGCCCTTTCCATGCCGATGATGGAATCGTGCGGGCCGGTCATGCCCACGTCGGTGATGTAGGCGGTGCCGCCGGGCAAGACGCGTTCGTCGGCGGTGGCCACGTGCGTGTGCGTGCCGACGACGGCCGTCACGCGCCCGTCGAGGTGCCAGCCCATGGCTTGCTTCTCGCTGGTGGCCTCGGCGTGAATGTCGACCACGATCACTTTGACCTCGGGCGGGAGCTTGGCCAGCTCCCGGTCGGCGGTGCGAAACGGGTCGTCATTCGGGCGCCATGAAGACGCGGCCCTGCAGGCACAGCACGGCGTAGGGCACGCCGTTGCGCGCGGTGCCGCAGATAGACGCCGCTCCCGGGGCTGCCCTCCGGGAAATTCGCGGGCCGCAGCAGGCGGGGCTCGTGCGGGATGAAATCGAGGATTTCCTTGCGGTCCCAGATGTGATTGCCGCCGGAGAGAACTTCGATGCCGGTGCCGAGCAGCTCCTCGGCGAGCCGCGGCGTGATGCCGAAGCCCGAGGCGGCATTTTCGCCATTGGCGATCACCAGGTCCAGCCGCTCGTTCGCGATCAGGTCGGCCACGCGCTCGACCACGATGCGCCGGCCGGGCGAGCCTACAATGTCTCCGATGAAAAGAATCCGCATCAGCGAGCTCCGCGCGAATAAAACGCAGAAACAAAAAATGGAGCGGTCCACTTCGCCGTGTAGAGCTAGATCCTGAACCTCTGTATTAAGGTGGGCGCCCTGCGCCGGCCGTTAGGCTTTCCCGGCACCGGGACGAACCCGGCAGCGGGACATGCGCACAGGCCGTCTGACCCGGGCACCCAGAGATCCAGCATTGGTTCAAAAGATCTTCGCACCAACACGCGCGTCGCAGGCCTACTCCACTTCCATTCTAGCCGCCGCGCGCGGAGGCGTCCAACCGAATTCGCGGCGCGGGTTGCCGGATCGCTCCAGGTACGGCGGTGACGATGCGGTTGCGTACCGGACGGTCTTGCTGCCCGCTGGAGACGGCCATCGGCGCATGCCGGCTTACGCGGATTGTTGCAGGGCGCGCTCGACGAGTTTCAGGCAGCGCTCGGCGCGCTCGCGCAGTTCTTCACGGTCTGTTCGCCCTGGCTTCGCGCGCAGAGTCTGCAGCTCGTCGGCGATGGCCAGGGCCGCCAGCACGGCCACCTTCACCGAATCCACGGTGCCGGTGGCGCGCGCGATCTCGCGCATTGTGGCGTCCACGTGCTTGCGCCAGCTCCTCGACGTAGGCCGGGTCGAGGTCGCCGGCGACGTGTAGGTTTGATCGTAGATTTCGACTTTAATGCTCATGCTGGCCAACTGCGCCGGCATCGGATTCCGAGTCGCGATAGCTCAGCCTGGGTGGCGGCGTATTGTGCGCCACAGCGGCGCCGCCGAACAAGGGCCGCAACGCAGCTCGCGCAGACCGTGCACAGCGCACGAGATCTGCTCGCTGCAGGCGACTGCTCAGGAGGTGCGCAGCGCCGCGCCGAGCTGCTGCTCGAGCGCCGCGACGATTCGCGCGGAGAAATCGTTCACCTGCGCTTCGGTGAGCGTCGTCCTGGCTTTGGAAGGTGACGCGCACCAGCAGCGAAAATTTCCCGGCCGGCATCTTCTTGCCGCGATAACAGATCGACGGCCTCGATCGAGGCGATTTCCGCAATGCCCAGCGCTTCAATGCGTCGCGCACGGCCGCGAAGGCGGTGCCGTCGTTCAAAATCAGCGCGAAATCGCGCTCGACCGACGGGAAAGCGCGAAATCGGCCGGTAGTCTGCGCTGCTCGCGCGCGCTGCGGAAGCGCTTCGTAAAATGGATCCAGAGAAATCTCGGCAAGAAAAACGTCCTGGCGCAGCTTGAATTGCATCGGCGACCCGCGTGCGCGAGTTCGCCGGCGCTGCCAATCATGCGCACGCCCGACGGTGGCTCACCGTGACCCGCTGTCATGCCGGAGCGAAGTCGTCCGGCGATCGTTCCGGCGTTCTGCGCAAGTGAAATTCGCCCGCGCGCGACAGGTTCTGCCAGGAAGCTCGTGGATCGGCGCGCTCCACGCGAAGCCGCCAGCGAGCTCGCCGATCTGGTCGAGATCGCCTTTGAGGTCGGCGAATTCGTATTCGCCGCGCCGATTCGGCCACACCTTTTTCGCGCGCCAGCGCCCGTGGCGCCGATGCGTGACGATGCGCGTCTCCACGGGTGCGCCGTCTTTCATGCCATAGGCGCGGCCAATCTCGAACAGGCGCACGTTGCGCTGCCCGCGATTCAAATTCCACGCCAGCGCGTGCGCCATGCTCACCAAGCCGTTCGAGCGCAGCAGCGAGGCATCCGCGGCCAGAGGATTGGCGACGCGCGCGGGCACGGTTCTCCACGCCTGCGGGCCGGAACAGCGCGTCTTCCTCCTCGTTCACCAGCGGAATGGTGACGATCTCGTGATAGCCCAAGGCCGATCAGCCGCTCGCGCAGGCGGTCTTCGGCTTCGGCGTGCGGCAGGCGCGCGGCCGGCTGCCTTGATGCGGGCAGGCGCGCCGGGAATTTGTCCAAGCCGAAATGCCGCGCGACTTCTTCGACGAGATCCACCTCGCGCGTCACGTCCTGCCGCCAGGACGGCTGCGTGCATTCCCAACCGCTCGCGAGCGGCGAGCTCCGTGCGTCGCCGCGCGTCGCCGATCTGCATTCGTGCGCCGAGGCGCAGCGAAGCCCGAGCGCGCCGAGGATCGCTTCGATTTCGCCGTCGGGCACGTCGCGCGCCCATCACGCGCAGAAGCTCCTTGCGCGAAAGCTGCGAACGCGCAACGGCTCGCGGCGCCCGGGATAGACGTCCACCACGCCTGCCAGAATTTCGCCGCCGGCGAGTCTCGCGGATGAGCGCCGCGCAGCGCCGCGAAGCCAGCTCGGCCATTTCCGGATCGGCGCCGCGCTCGAATCGCAGCGAAGCTTCCGTGCGCAAGCCCAGCGCTTTCGAAGTGCGGCGAATGGAAATGGGATCGAACCACGCCGATTCGAGCAGAACATTGCGCGTGCGCGGAATGAATTTCGCTTTCCGCGCCGCCCATGACGCCGCCGATGGCCACGGCGCGCGCGGCGTCGGCGATCACGCACATCTCCGGCGAAAGCGCGCGCTCGACGCCGTCCAGCGTGCGCATTTTTTCGCCGGCGCGCGCGCGGCGCACCACGATGCGCCGCTCGGCCAGCCGGTCGAGATCGAAGGCGTGCATCGGCTGGCCGAGTTCGAGCATGACGTAATTGGTGGCGTCCACGACGTTGTTGATCGAGGCCTGCCCCAGCGCTTCCAGCCGCCGCCGCAGCCAGTCCGGCGACGGCTGCACTTTCACGCCGCGCAGCACTCGCGCCGTGTAGCGGCCGCACAGTTCGGGGCACTCGATCTCGACGCGCGTCGCGAATGCTCGCTTGGCGCGTCTCGGCTCGCCGTTCGCGCTCCGGCGGCAGCGTCGATCGGCGCGCAGCCGGCTGCGCTCGAGCGCCGCCACTTCGCGCGCCATGCCGTAATGGCCCAGGCAATCGGGGCGATTGATGGTCAGCTCGGCGTCGAGCAGCGGCCCGGCCGGCGTCTCCTCCAGGCCTTCGACGGCGGTGCCGGTGAGCGAGAGCCGCGTCGCGCAGTTCGGCGGGCGCGAGCGTCACGTCCACGAATTCCTCCAGCCAGTCGTAGAGAACTTTCATGGCTGAGTTCATGCGATCGTCATCCCAGAACTTTCAAGACCATTATAACCCAAATAATCGGGACGCGTCAGGAAAACTGGCGCAGGAAGCGCACATCGTTCTGAAAGAAGAGCTGCACATCGTCGATGCCGTATTTGAGCTGCGAGAGCCGGTCCACGCCGAGGCCGAAGGCGTAGCCCGAAACGCGCTTGGCGTCGTAGTTCACGAAGCCGTAGACCGCCGGATCCACCATGCCCGCGCCGAACAGCTCGATCCAGCCGGAAAATTTGCACAGGCGGCAGCCGCTGCCGCCGCACGCGAAGCAGCTCGCATCCACTTCGACCGAAGGCTCGGTGAAAGGAAAGTAGCTCGGCCGCAGGCGCGTTTTGATCGCCGGGCCCAGAAATTCGCGCACGAAATATTCGACCGTGCCCTTGAATTCGCAAAAGGTGATGTCGGTGTCCACGGCCAGGCCTTCCACCTGATGGAACACGTAGGAGTGCGTGGCGTCGGGATTGTCGCGGCGATAGACCTTGCCGGGCACGATGATGCGCACCGGCGGCTGCTGCTTCTCCATGGTGCGCACCTGCATCGGCGAGGTGTGCGTGCGCAGCAGCCGCGGCGGCGCGCCGGCCGGCGTTTCGAGATAGAACGTGTCCATGGTGTCGCGCGCCGGATGATGCTCGGGAATGTTCAGCGCCTCGAAGTTGTAGTAAGGCGTCTCGATCTCCGGCCCTTCCACCACGCGTGAAGCCCAGCGAAAGAAAAATGCGCTCGATCTCGGCGAAGGTCTGGCGCAGCAGGTGGCGCGAGCCGAGCGGGCGAATGCACGCCGGGCAGCGAGAGATCGACGCGCTCGCGCGCGAGGGCCGCTTGCTCGGCCGCCGCTTCGAGCGGTCTGCTCGCAGCTCGCTCAGGCGCTGCTCGACGTGCGCGCGCAGTTCGTTGAGGTGCTGTGCCCACGGCCGGGCGCAGCGCGGGCGACGCGGTCTTGAGCCAGTTCTCGGTGATGCGCGTGAGCACGCCGGACTTGCGGCCGAGCCAGGCGTCGCGCAGCGCCTTCCAGCGCGGCCTTCGTCCGGCGCGGAACGCGCGGTCTTCGCGGTCGAATTCCGCGCGCACTGCGTCAAATTGGCGCGCGACGTCTTCGGCGTCGGAAACACCCAGCGTCGGCGAGCGTCTGCGCTGGTTCGTCGGCATTCGTCAGCGCATGGTCCGAATCCGCTGGCGGAAAAGTTAGCCGCTCGCGCGGCGTCACGCCGTCTAGATGCTGCGCGGAACTCTTCGCGCAGCGCGCGCCTACGGTCAGGCCTTGGCGTGGGCTTCTTGAGGTGCCGCGGTTTCGCCTGTGGCCTTCGCTTGCGGCAATCTGCGCGAATCCGGCGGCATCTTTCACCGCGAGGTCGGCGAGCATCTTGCGATCGATGTCGAGCCCGAGCGACTTGAGCCCATGCATCAACTGGCTGTAGGAAAGGCCGTTCAGGCGCGCGGCCGCGCCGATGCGCTGGATCCACAGCCGGCGATACTGCCGCTTGCGGTTGCGCCGGTCGCGATAGGCGTAGCGGTCGGCGCGATTGGCGGCCTCCTGCATGGACTGGTAGAGCTTGCTCTTGGTGAGGAAGAAACCCTTGGTGCGCGCGCGTACTTCTTGCGGCGCGCGCGGCGCTTGGTGCCGCGTTTGACTCGAGCCATGGCATCTTCTCCTGCGAGGAGAGCGCGGGCAAACCGGACTGCGGCAGCGAGCGCGCGCGAACGCCGTGCAGCGGCAGCGGTTATGCGATTCGCGCGCAGAAGTTCACGCGAAACTTCGCAGCCACCAGCGGCACAAGACGCGCGAGACGCGCGGCCAGACGCAAACGACTGCGTCGAGCGTCTCCACGGCGTGTTGAGGATTCGCTCCGCGGCGCTTACGTGCAAGCGCGCCGGGAAGCGGGGTGGCTGCACTACGGCGACTATTTCATCGCATGCGAAGCCGGTCGGCCGGCAGGCCCGCCGTGGCGGATACCGCGCTGCCTGGCACGACAACGAAATTACGGAACGTCTAACGGCTACGTACGGCAGCATCCGGCGGACGTGTTCCACGTCCGCCGGATTCACTCGCGCCACTTCTTCAAATGGCGCATGCGCTTGGGCTTCTTGGTGCCCATCAGGTGCCGCTTGCCCGAATGCGGGCGCAGAACCTTGCCGCTCGGCGTAATTTTGAACCGCTTGGCGGCGCCGCGATGCGTCTTCAATTTCAGTTTTACTTTGGTGCTTTTATGGTTCCCCACGATGCGTGTCCTTTTCTCGAGCTTCTCCCGCCGCAGCGCTCATTAGGCCGGTCCGGCGCCCGACGCCGCGGCGGCGTCGTGCCGGCGGCGCTCCGCCGCCCTTCTTCGGCGCCAGCAGGGCCATCAGGATATTCGCTTCCATGCGCGGCCCGAGCTCGACCAGCGCGTGCTCGGCAATCTCTTTGAGCAGGCGGTCCATCTTGGCGCGGCCCACTTCCTGGTGGGCCATCTCGCGGCCGCGATGGAAGATCATGGCCTTGACCTTGTGCCCCTCGCCCAGGAACCTGATGATCTGGTTCTTGCGAACCTGATAATCGTGCTCGGCCGTCGCCGGCCGGAACTTTACTTCTTTGAGCTGCGTGCCCTTCTGATGCTTGCGCTGCTCGTGCGCCTTTTTGTTGAGCTGATAGAGAAATTTGCCGTAATCGGTGATCTTGCAAACCGGCGGGTCGGCCGTCGGCGAAATTTCCACCAGGTCCAGCCCACGCTCCCGCGCCATGCGGATGGCCTCGAACGGCTGCATGACTCCCAGCTGCCCGCCATCATCGTCCACAACCCGGACTTCGCGCGCGCGGATGCGATCATTTACCCGCGTGCGTTCAGTGGCTCGAAAACTTCGTTCGGCGATAAATCCACCTCCGCAGCGCCACCCTCAGGCGGCGTTCCTTATCTCGGGCCCGAGGCGGCCTCAGCCGCCAAGAGCACAGACTGCGAAGTATAGCATGATTGCCGTGGATGCCGGACCAAGCGTGTCAGGCATGTCATGGCGTGTCATGACGCATGATGGCGCGTCACGGTTCATCATGGCGGCGATGTTGCGTCGGTCGCCAGCAGATTTGCATCGCGGACGATGACCCAGGAGCCGTCCGGTTGCCTGCGCAGTACGGAAAGCGCGTAGCCGCTGCGCCGTACCGGGGGAACGCCTTCTGGAACACCCGCAGGAGTGACCGTCACCGAAATGTGATTCCAGCAGTAGGCAAGGTCGGCAGAGACTTCGATTTCCTGGATTTCCGAACGGGCTTCGATGCGGCAATCCTTGAGCTGGCGAAATGCCTCGGCAAACGCGTCCCTTCCGCGCATGGGCGGATGACCGCAGATCAGGAAGACCACATCTTCCGCCATCAGCGGAAGCACGCGAGCGAGATCGCCGGCGGCGGAGGCGCGCTGCCAGGTGTCAATCAATTCACGGATCTTTTTTATGTCGCGCTTTACTTTTTTTGTCACGCTCTATGTCCTGCTGCTGTTTGCTCGGCTGCTCATTTTGTTCGTTGGCGTATGGCATCAGTGGGCCGGTGAGGTGGCGGGAGCAGCGGCTTCGGCGCGCAGGTCGGCCAAAAATGTTTCGAGCGGGCGAGGGCCGAGGTCGCCTTTGCCGTGGTGGCGCACCGAGACGCTGTGCGCTTCGGCTTCTTTGCCGCCGACCACGGCCATGTAGGGAATTTTCTGCATCTCGGAGTCGCGAATCTTGGCTTGGAGCTTTTCATTGCGGTCGTCGAGATGCGTGCGGAAGCCGGCGGCGTTCAGCTCGCTGGACGACTTGCTGCGCGTACTCGCTGAACTTGCCGCTCACCGGAAGCACCGCAACCTGCACCGGCGCGAGCCATAGCGGAAACGCTCCCGCATAATGCTCGATCAGCACGCCAAAAAACCGCTCGACCGAACCCCAGAGCGCGCGATGCACCATCACGGGCTGGTGCCGGTTGCCATCTTCGCCAACGTACTCGAGGCCGAAAGCGACGCGGCAAGTTGAAATCGAATTGCACGGTGCTGAGCTGCCAGGGGCGGCCGATGGCGTCGACGAGCTTCACGTCGATCTTGGGGCCGTAAAAGACGGCTTCGCCGGGAATGTATTTGTACGGAATGCCCAGGCGGTCGAGCGTCTTGGTCAATGCGCCCTCGGCGTTATCCCATTCCTCGACGGTGCCGGCGTAATTTTCCGGATGCTGCGGGATCGCACGCGGAAAGCTCGACCTCGTAGCGTGCAAATCCGAAGGTGTGCAGCACGGCCTGCACGAAATCGAGGCACCCTTCGATTTCGGACTCGACTTGTTCGCGCGTGCAAAAGATGTGCGCGTCGTCCTGCGTAAAGCCGCGAACGCGCAGCAAACCATGCAGCACGCCGGAGCGCTCGTAGCGATACACGGTGCCTAGTTCGGCGAGGCGATAGGGCAGCTCGCGATAACTGCGCAGGCGCGACTTGTAGATCAGGATGTGCCCGGGGCAATTCATGGGCTTGAGCTGGTAGTCGGCCTTTTCGACTTCGACCGCGCCGAACATGTTTTCGCGGTAGAAATCCGTGTGGCCGCTGGTATTCCACAGATCGAGCCGCATGATGTGCGGGGTGTAAACGAGCTGGTAGCCGCGGCGCAAGTGCTCGTCGCGCGACCAGTCTTCCATCAGCTTGCGCACCAGGCCGCCCTTGGGGTGCCAGAAAATCAGGCCGGGGCCAGCCTCTTCCTGAATGCTGAACAGATCGAGTTCGACGCCCAGACGGCGGTGATCGCGGCGCTTGGCTTCTTCCAGGCGATGCAGATATTCGTCGAGCTCCGGCTGCGTGAAGAAACACGCGCCGTAAACGCGCTGCAATTGCGGGTTGCCTTCCTGGCCCTTCCAGTACGCGCCGGAAACGTTCATCAGTTTGAAGGCGCGAATGCGTCCGGTGGAAGGGATGTGCGGGCCGCGGCAGAAATCGATGAATTTCCCGGTGGTGTAAAACGAGACCATCGGCTCGGTGGCTTTTTCCTCGACCAGTTCGCATTTGAAGGCCTGGTTCCAGTTGCGGTAGAGCTCGAGGGCTTCGGCCTTGGGAAGCATCTTGCGCTCGTTGGGCAAGTTGCGCTCGGCGAGCTCGTGCATCTTTTTCTCGATGCGCTCGAGGTCTTCGGGCGTGAAAGGCTGCTCGCGCAGGAATTCGTAAAAGAATCCGTAATCGATGGGCGGGCCGATGCCGAGCTTCACGTCGGGAAAAAGCTCGAGCACGGCGGCGGCGAGCAGATGCGCCGCCGAGTGGCGAAACACCTGCAGCGCGTCGGGATCTTTCGCGGTGAGAATCGCGAGCTTGCTGTCGTGATCGAGCGGGCGCGAAAGATCGACGAGCTCGCCATCGGCGCGCGCCACCAGCGCTTCGCGCGCGAGGCCATGCGAAATATTGCGCGCGACTTCGGCGGACGTGGTGCCGCGCGGCACTTCGCGGGTGGCTCCATCGGGCAAAGTGATGCTAATGGTGTCCATGTTGGTCGGTGGAAAGGCGAGCGCCATACGCTAGCAGATGGGTTTGAGGAGGGTCAAGGCAGGCGGCCGCAGATAGCTCGGGGTGCCGCGCGCCGGATGGTTTACTAGGATGGCAGCGTGGGCGGGAAGGCACGGCGGGGTTAGCGGTGGAGAAGTTTGTCTACGCGCGCAATCAGGCTCTGGGCGTCGAAGGGGGCGCGCACTTTGGCGTCGTTGTCGAAGTAAAGGTAGATGTCGCGCGCGGGCAGCGTGGCGGGAGGCTTGGCGCTGGCGCGTTCGGCGCCGGGGGGCTCGGTGCCGCGCGCCCAGGCATCGACGCGCACGGCCCAATCGTCGAGCGACACATCGTCGTAGCCGCTGACGTACAACTCTTCGGAGCCGTGCAGGCGGCCATAGACGAAATCGGACGTGAGATCCATAAGGCGCGGCCACGCTACGGTATCCGCACAAACGAGCGCAACGTTTTGCGCGCGCAGCAAGTCGATAAATCCCGGAACGACGAAACTTGGGTGACGAATCTCAACCGCATGGCGCAGCAGCCGGACGGCGTCGATTTTCATGGAGGCGCGACCCGTGACGCGGTAGTCGTGGCGGCGAGCGAGTCTCGCCGCCGCTTCGGTATCCCGCGGCAGCATTTTCAGGAAGTCCTCGAACAACCCGGGACGAAACTGGAAGTTAGGCGGAAATTGCCAAAGAATGGGGCCGAGCTTGGGTCCCAGGCGAAGGAGTCCGGAGGCCAGGAAATTCGCCAGCGGCGCGCGAACGTTTTTCAAGCGCTTGATGTGAGTGATGAAACGCGGCCCTTTCACCGAGAAGACGAAATCATCGGGCGTTTCGGCGGCCCAAGTTTCGAAATTATGGGGGCGTTGCAGGGAATAAAACGTGCCATTGATCTCGATGGAAGGAAAAGCGGTGGCGGCAAAGGCTAGTTCGCGTCTATGCGCCAGTTTCGGCGGATAGAAGACGCCGCGCCAAGGCGCGTACCTCCAGCCGGAGATGCCGATGCGCACCTGTCCCGGGGAAGGCATCAGCGCGGACGCGCGGGAGGTTGCGGAACGTGAGTGGATTTTGTTGAAAATGCCGGCACGGAAACACGATACCGGACGATGGTGGCGGCGACAATGATTTGCGATCCAGTGAGCGCTGTCTGCGGGCCATTCTCAGAATAGATTTAACTTGCCGTGGTGCAGTGTGACTCGCATGGTGGGCTCACTCGATCCTGCCCGGCTAAAGGCTTTACCCAATTGATTCCAAGGGCGCCGGGTGATTTTAATGGGCTCGCGACTCCTTCCCGCCAGCTCCTTCCGCCGCTGGCCGCTGTGCAGGTCTATAGAACGCAAGCCCATGGGTAACGGGATGCGTCCGTCGTTCACGGCCTGCGCATCCCTGGGGGCAAATCTCTAGTAAGATCGTAGCAACCGGCGCGTGCATCTGAACCAAGTGTGGGCTGCACCAGTGCGGGCATCTAAAGATGCGGGCAAACGTCTAACAAACCGAGGCTAGAGTCTTCGCGGCAGGAATGGTGTATGTCGACTGAATTGGATAAAGAACTGGCTGAAATTTCGCAGCAGCGACTGGCTGACGACGATTTTCCGGTGCAAACTCGTTCACGATCGCGGCGTGTGATTCGCGCGCTTAGTTTGGGGAGCTATCGCGATACTGTGGCGGGCGTCATCGCGCTGCTGATTTACCGGCGCTCGCACGCAGCGCCCATCGTGCACTATGAAACGGCTGTCGTGGATCGAGGCACCATTGCCGCGAAGGTTACGGCCACCGGAAATCTCTCCGCGTTGCTCACCGTTCAAGTGGGCAGCCAGGTCTCGGGCCGGGTGCAGGAGCTGTATGTCGATTACAACTCGCCGGTGAAAAAAGGCCAGACCATCGCCAAACTGGATCCCGTGCTCTTTCAGGCGGCGCTGGCGCAGGCTCGCGCCAACTTGCTGAGCGTGCAGGGCGTCTTGAAGAAGGATCAGGCGCAACAAATTAACACGCAGGCTGTCTTCAACCGCACGAAGGCTTTGCAACAGGCGCAAGTAATGGCGCAAGCCGATTTGGATACGGCAGCGGCGAACAACGACGCGGCCAAAGCGCAGATCGAAGCGGATCAGAGCAATCTGGAATCGGCGCGCGCACTGCTCAATCAAGCCCAAGTGAATATCGACTACACGACGATTATTTCGCCCATCGACGGCACCGTGATCTCGCGCAACGTGGACGTCGGCCAAACGGTGGCCGCATCGTTTCAGGCGCCGACGCTTTTCGTAATCGCGCAGGACTTGCGGCGCATGCAAGTGGATACCAACGTAGGCGAGGCCGACGTTGGCAGGCTATTCGCCGGAATGACGGCGACCTTCACCGTGGATGCATTTCCCAACCACGTAGTTCACCGGGAAGCTGCGGCAGATTCGCAATGCCGCGCAGACGCTGCAAAATGTCGTCACCTACGACGCGGTGATCGATGTCGACGAATCCCGACTTGCTGCTGCGGCCCGGCATGACCGCCAATACGCACCTTCATCGCCGCTCAGAAGGATAACGTCGTGCGTTTGCGCAATGCCGCGCTGCGCTTCGAGCCCGATCCGCAGCTGCTGACGCGCATCGGACGTCAAAGATTCCTTGCAAACCGATCGTCGTCCGCAAGACCCCAATCGCAAGAAGGTTTGGGTGCTTCGCGATGGCAAGCCTGTGCCGCGTCGCCGTTTCCACCGGCGTCTCCGACGGAACGTGGTCCGAGCTTGTGGCAGGGAGATGTCCGGCCCGGCGACGTCCTGATCACCGATATGACGTTGAACCCGCGGACGCGGCCTCTTTTAGCGCGAGAGTAACGCGCGATGCCTCCCCTCATTCAACTCGAGCACGTCACCAAAATCTATCGCATGGGCGACGTTACCGTGTCGGCCCTGCTGGACATTTCCTTGACAATCGACGAGGGCGAGTTCGTGGCCATCATGGGCGCGTCGGGCTCCGGGAAATCCACGCTGATGAATATTATCGGCTGCCTGGATTGGCCGACCTCAGGCCGTTATTTTCTGGGCAGGCACGCGGTATCGGAGTTCGACCGCGACACGCTGGCCGACGTCCGCAATCGCATGCTCGGTTTCGTCTTCCAGAATTTCAATCTTCTTCCGCGTGCCAGCGCGCTCGAGCAGGTTGAGCTGCCCATGTTGTACGCGGGCGTTCCCGCCGCCGAGCGCCACCGCAGAGCGGCAGCGGCGCTTACGCGCGTCGGACTCGGAGACCGTCTGGAGCATCGCCCCAACCAGCTCTCCGGCGGCCAGCAGCAGCGCGTGGCGCTGGCCCGCGCCATGGTCATGAATCCCCGGCGTGATTTTGGCCGACGAGCCCACCGGGAATCTCGATTCGCGCACCAGCATGGAAGTGATGGCTCTGTTTCAGGAACTGGGCGGCGCGGGAATCACCATCGTTCTGGTCACGCACGAGCCGGACATCGCCGAGCACGCCGCGCGCTGCATCGTTTTGAGGGATGGGCGGATTCTTTCCGATTCGCGTCGCGTGCCGCGCCGCGCCGAGACTTCTTCTCGAGCGCGGAAGGGCCGGAAGGCCAGAGGATCGCGGCCCGTGGCAGGGAGGTCGCTCATGAATCTTTCGCACACGCTGCAGATCGCGCTGCAGGCCCTGCTGCGCAATAAGCTGCGCTCGTTTCTGACCATGCTGGGCATCATCATCGGCGTGTTCGCGGTGATCGCCACGGTGGCAGTGGGCGACGGCGCCACGTCTCGCGTGCAGGACTTATTCGCCTCGATCGGCACGAATATGCTGATCGTTCTTGCCCGGCGCCAGCAACCAAGGCGGCGCCTTCGGCGGATTCGGGACCCAGCCCACACTTGACCTGGGACGATCTGAAGGCCATGCGCACCGAAGTGCCTACCGTGCGCTATGCTGCCGCGCTGCTTGCACAAGGCTCTGCAGGTGCAGAGCGAAGACCACAACTGGAACACCAGCGTCAACGGAACTTCTCCGGATTACTTCGCCATCCGCGATTGGCCCGCCGTCAAGGGATCGCTGTTCACGCAGTCCGATCTGGATGGCCAGACCAAGACCGCCGTGGTCGGCCAAACCGTGGTGGGAAAGCTGTTCAGCGCGAACTTCGATCCCGTGGGCCAAACGCATTCGCATCAACAACGTGCCTTTCGTAAGTGATCGGCGTGCTCGAATCCAAGGGGCAGTCGATGCAAGGGCAGGATAGCGACGACGTGGTGTTCATTCCCGAAACCACGTACCAATCGAAGATTCAGGGCGGCCTGCAGAAGTACGTCAACGGCACCATCGTGATCGGCGCCGATTCGCGAAGAACATACCGAGCGCGCGCAAACGCAGGTGACCGCGCTGCTGCGCGACCGCCATCATATCCAGCTCGGCACCGAAGACGATTTCAACGTTCGCAATCTGGCGGATATCGCCGGCACCCTCACCGCCGCCACGGGCGCGCTGACGGTGCTTCTGGCCGCCATCGCCGCCGTTTCTTTGCTGGTCGGCGGCATCGGCATCATGAACATCATGCTGGTGAGCGTTACCGAGCGCACGCGCGAAATCGGCCTGCGCATGGCCATCGGCGCCAAGGGGCGCAATATTCTGGCGCAATTCCTGACCGAATCCCTGGTTCTGGCGGCATCTGGCGGGATCGTCGGGATCATTCTCGGCATCTCCACCACGCAGATTTTGGCTCACCGCTTCGGCTGGGCCATTCCCATTCGCCTCGCGGTGATCGCCTTGGCGGTCGGCTTCAGCTGCCTGGTGGGCGTAGGCTTTGGTCTGTTCCCCGCGCGCAAGGCGTCGCGCCTCGATCCGATCGAGGCTCTGCGTTACGAATAACCACAAACAAAGGGCGGAAAATCGGCTCTTGACGCGTCTCATTACGCTGGGAACGAGTAGAGTTTGTTCAGCTGGTTGGGAATCTGCTGGCGCACGCTCGAAATCCCGGAGGGGAAGCGGTTCCCGATAACCGACGCTTTCCACGAAAACCTCAAAACCTGTTATGCTCATGGACGGAGGGGCTATTCGATGCGGCTCCTTTCGCGTTTTTCGATACTGCTTCTATTGCTGGGGTTTAGCGCGGCCCTCTTCGCGCTACAGCGAAACCCATACCAGGGGTTTGGCCGCAATCAGTATTCTTATGAAGGCGATCCCAACGAAAGGGCGGAATTTTCCTGGTCGCGCCTCCATTACAGTAGCGACAGTTCGGGCTACAGTTTTGGCGGTTTCCGGCGCGGCGGTTCGTGGTCCACGGATTATCCCAAGGCCGACCGCCAATTTCTGATGGCGCTAAAGCGCCTCACGCGCATCAACGCGAAATCCACGGAGCAGATTGTCGACCTCACCACCGACGACATTTTTAATTACCCCTTCGTGTACGCCGTTCAAGTGCAAAGCTGGGCGTTCACCCCGGACGAAGCCAAGCGCATGCGCGAGTATCTGCTCAAGGGCGGCTTCCTGATGGTCGATGACTTTCACGGTGTAGCGGATTGGGAAGCGTTCATGAGCGGAATGCGCATGGTGTTGCCCGACCGTCCCATCGAGGATCTTCAGGACAAGGATGAAATTTTTCACGTTCTCTACGATCTGGGCGAGCGTTTTCAAGTGCCCGGCGAGCAGTATGTCTATTCCGGCAGAACGTACGAAAAAGACGGGATCGATCCGAAATGGCGCGCCATCCGCGACGAGCGCGGCCGAGTGGTCGTGGCGATTTGTCACAACATGCATCTGGGTGACGCCTGGGAATGGGCTGACGACCCGCGCTATCCGGAGCGCTTCGCCTCGCTGGCTTTCCGCACCGGCATTAACTACATCACGTATTCGATGACTCATTAAGCTGACCGCGTTTTTACGGCGCCTGCGAACTTCAGCCGCGGCGGCAATTTCCCGCTACACTGATGTCATGGCCA
This sequence comes from uncultured Acidobacteriota bacterium, assembly GCA_963828935.1. Lineage (GTDB taxonomy): Bacteria > Acidobacteriota > Terriglobia > Acidiferrales > UBA7541 > Palsa-189. The sequence goes on from CAWHGP010000003.1 coordinate 753,682, forward strand.
ACGTGTACGCGGGTACGTCGGGCTGGGCGTATCCGAGCTGGAAACCCGATTTTTATCCCGCGAAATTGAGCTCCGCGAAGTTTTTGCCGTACTATGCGGGCCGCTTGAATTCCGTGGAGCTGAATTACACGTTCCGGCGCATGCCCACGCCCAAGCTATTGGCGGGCTGGATCGGCGCAACGCCTCCGCATTTCAAATTCGCCGTCAAAGCCCATCAGACCATCACGCACGTGAAGCGGTTGCGCGAAGCGGGTCCGTGGACTTCACAATTTATTTCGTCACTTGCGCCGCTGGCGGAGGCTAGCAAGCTCGGTCCTGTACTCTTTCAATTGCCGCCATTCTTAAAGTGCGATGTCCTGCTTCTGGCGGATTTTCTCGCGGGATTGCCGCGGCACACGTGCGCGGCGTTCGAATTCCGTCATGCCTCGTGGTTTAGTGACGAAGTTTTCGGAGTGTTGCGCGACGCAAACGCGGCGCTTTGCCAGGCGGAGAGCGATTCCCTCGAGACGCCCGATGTCCAGACTGCCGATTTCGTTTACCTCCGCCTGCGCAAGGAAAGCTATTCAGCCGAGAGCCGCCAGGCGCTGGCGTTGAAGGTGCGGGGCATCGCGCAAAACGCCGATGTTTTCACTTACTTCAAGCACGAAGAGACGGCCGAGGGTGCGATTTATGCGGAGACCTTGCTGGCAGCCGCAAACGCGCCATGAAACTTGCTTCTCGGAACTGGATTACAATTGATGTATGACGCCTGAGGACTTCATGGACGCTGCGGTAGATATCGTGTCCGTCCCGGCGACGCCGGCCTCGCCGCTCGATCCGGCAACGACTGCGACGATTGCATCCGCGAGCACACCGGATGCGGCGGACGCATTGGCGTGGGCGCATCCCATCGTGCGCGAGTGGTTTCTCGAACGCTTCGAGAGCCCCACGGAGCCACAGTCGCTGGGTTGGCCGCATATCCTCGCGCGCGGCACCACGGTTATCTCCGCGCCAACAGGCTCCGGAAAAACTTTGGCGGCCTTTCTGGCGTGCATCGATCGCCTGGTACGCAAGGCGTTGCGCGGCGAACTGAGCGATACCACGGAAGTCCTGTACGTCTCGCCGCTCAAAGCTTTGGGAAACGACATTCAAAAAAACCTCGAAATTCCGCTTGGCGAGATTTTGCAGAAAGCAGGCAAGCAGGGCCTGTTGATGCCAGAGATTCGTGTGGCCGTGCGCACAGGCGATACGCTGATGCCCGAGCGCCGCGCCATGCTAGCGCGTCCACCGCACATCCTGGTAACTACGCCCGAATCACTCTACATCCTGCTCACCGCGGAAAAGAGCCGCGCGATCTTACGTCATATCGATACAGTCATCGTCGACGAAGTTCACGCGGTCGCCGACGATAAGCGCGGCGCGCATCTGGCGCTTTCGCTCGAGCGGCTGGAAGCCTTGCTCGAGCGGCCTCCCATACGCATCGGCCTTTCCGCGACGCAGAAGCCCATCGAGGAGGTCGCGCGCTTCGTGGCTGGCGCCCGGTCGGGCGCTTCGTCCGGCGATGTCCGGCGACTTCCGGTGATCGTCGATATAGGCCATCGCCGCGCGATGGATTTGGCGGTGGAAGTTCCTGCGAGTGAGCTGGGCGCCGTAGCCTCGAACGAAATGTGGGGCGAAATCTACGACCGTGTGGCGGAGCTGGTCACCCAGCACCGCTCCACGCTGGTTTTCGTCAACACGCGGCGCCTGGCCGAGCGTGTGGCCCATCATCTGGCCGAACGTCTCGGCGCGGATGTGGTGGCAGCTCATCACGGCAGCCTCTCACGGAAATTGCGCCTGGCCGCGGAACGCAGGCTCAAGGCCGGCGAGCTTCGCGTGCTGGTGGCCACGGCGTCACTCGAACTTGGCATCGATGTGGGCCACGTCGATCTCGCTTGCCAGATTGGTTCTCCGCGCTCCATTGCGGTCACTTTGCAAAGAATGGGACGGGCCGGCCATTGGCGCGGGGCGATTCCCAAGGGCCGCATCTTCGCCACCACGCGAGATGAATTGCTCGAATGCGCCGCTTTGATTCGATGCATACGCAGAGGCGAGCTCGATCAACTCATGATTCCCGAGGCGCCGCTCGATGTGCTCGCGCAGCAAATCGTCGCCGCCTGCGCTGCCGAAGACTGGCAGGAAGACGATCTCTTCGCGTTGGTGCGCCGCGCGTACCCTTATCGCGCGTTGCCGCGCAAGGATTTCGACGCCGTCGTGGACATGCTTTCCGAGGGAATTTCCGCGCGGCGCGGACGATATGGCGCGTACCTGCATCACGACCGTGTGAATCATCGCCTCCGCGGCCGGCGTGGAAGCCGGCTGGCCGCGATCACCAGTGGCGGAGCAATCCCCGAAAACGCCTTGTACACCGTGGTAGCCACCCCCGATGACGCGGTCGTGGGAACTGTTGACGAGGATTTCGCCGTCGAAAGTTTGTCGGGCGACATTATGCTGCTCGGAAATTCTTCCTGGCGCATTCGCCGTGTCGAGCGCAGCAGAGTGGTTGTCGAGGATGCCCACGGCGCCCCGCCCACCGTCCCTTTCTGGCGCGGCGAGGCGCCCGGGCGCACCGCTGAGCTTTCCGAGCAGGTGGGTGTGCTGCGGGAAGAGATCAGTGACTTGTGCAGGATGGGCGCTCGCGCCGCCGAGAGCGACGCGAGAACGAATTCGGAGGCACGGTCCGTGCCCGAGCACGAGGGCGATCGCCAGGCTGATCACGAGGCCGATCACGAAAGCACTGGCAAACCGGGTTCCGAGACGTCGGCTCCGGCCGGCGCGGCGCTCGGCGTGGGCGGGACCCACTCCGACAAAGGCATTGCCTGGCTCAAGGCAGAATGCGGTCTTGACGATGCTGGCGCGCAGCAGGCCGTCGCGTACGTTTTGGAAGGGCGCACGGTCCTCGGTGCGGTCCCTACGCAAAAGTTGGTGATTGCCGAACGCTTCTTCGATGAAAGCGGCGGCATGCAATTGGTGATTCACGCCCCGTTTGGGGCACGCATCAACAAAGCCTGGGGCCTGGCGCTCCGAAAGCGCTTCTGCCGTTCGTTCAATTTCGAGTTGCAAGCTGCCGCTACCGACAACGGTCTGAATATCTCTCTCGGCGAACAGCACAGCTTTCCTCTCGCCGACGTTTTCCATTATCTCTCTCCAAACTCCGTGCAAGAGGTCCTGGAACAGGCCGTGCTCGCGGCGCCGCTTTTCGGTGTGCGCTGGCGCTGGGTCGCGGGCCGTGCTTTATCGCTGCTTCGTTTTCAAGGCGGGAAGAAAGTGCCGCCTCCTATTCAGCGCATGCGCGCCGAAGATTTGCTTGCCGCTGTTTTTCCGCAGGCCCTGGCCTGCCAGGAAAACATATCCGGCGACATCGTCATTCCCAAGCATCCGCTGGTTCGCGAGACCATGAAAGATGCGCTTGATGAAGCGCTTGATCTCGCGGGCCTCAAACGCATTCTCGGGGATCTGGCAGACGGCCGCATTCGCTCGCTCGCAGTGGATACGCCCGTGCCCTCCGCCTTCTCGCATGAAATATTGAATGCTAATCCGTATGCTTATCTCGACGACGCTCCTCTCGAGGAGCGCCGCGCTCGTGCGGTCGAGATGCGCCGCGTGCTGCCCGAATCTGTCGCTGCGCAATTTGGCCGGTTGGATCCGGCGGCGATCGCTCGGGTGCGCGCCGATGCGTGGCCCGATGTGCGCGATGCGGATGAACTGCATGACGCGCTTTGCACTCTGCTAGCTCTGCCGGAAATAGAGGCAGCCAGTCCCGTAGTGCGGACTCCGGTTGGTGCGACCCTAACGAAGGCGCTGCAGGATTGGGGCGCGTATTTCACCGAGCTGATCTCGCAGCATCGCGCGGCGCGAGTGACGGTGGGGGATTCAGCATACTGGGTATGCGCCGAGAGAGCGGAAGTTTTCCGCCAGATTTTTGGCGATGCAAATCCTGCGGGCTTTGACGGTCCTGGCCTGAACGCGTCACCGGATCGGGGGTTACCTGCTGCCGATTCAACACCCGGATCAACACTCGGTTCAATACCTGGGTTATCAAACGCTTCGTCGCGTGCAGACGCGCTCGCCGCTTTAGCCACCGGGTGGATGGGCCATTGCGGGCCCGTGACCGCGTCCGGCTTGGGTGCCGTGCTGGGACTCTCGCCGGAGGAAGTTGGAAACACGTTTCTGCGTCTTGAGGCCGGCGGCACCATTCTGCGCGGTAAGTTTACCGATTCCGTCTCGGAATCAACATCGAGTGAGACCGAATGGTGCGACCGCCGCCTGCTCGCGCGCATTCATCGCCTGACCTTGGGTGAACTGCGCAGGCAGATCGCACCCGTATCGCCCGCGCAATTCATGCGCTGGCTTTTGCGCTGGCAGCACCTGGCCTCCCGCTCGCAACTTCTTGGCGAACGCGGCACGCTTGAAGCCATTCGCCAGCTGCAGGGATTTGAAGCGCCGGCAAATGCCTGGGAGCGGCAAATTCTGTCGCGTCGCGTCGCCGGCTACACACCGGAAATGCTGGACCGCCTTTGTCTCACCGGCGCGGTGGGCTGGGGCCGGTTGTCGCCGCACCCCGCCACGCTGGAATCGTGGACTGCGGGCCGCCGCGTTGTGCCTACCAGTGTTGCACCGATTGCGTTTTTTGTGCGCGACGACGCCGACTGGATGATGCCGCGGCACGAGTCCGGAGCGGCACAAGGTCTGAGTCCTGTTGCGAATCAGGTTTTGGCATTTCTGCAGCAGCGCGGAGCCTCTTTCTTCGCCGATATCGTTCGAGGCACGGGCAAACTGAAGGCCGAAGTCGAGACGGGTCTTTGGGAGCTGGTCACCGCCGGTCTGCTGACCGCGGATGGGTTCGACAATCTGCGCGCTTTAATCGATGCGCGAAGGCGCGCCGGCCATGGAAGTGGGCGGAGCGCGCGCCCGCGTCACAGCACTGGACGCTGGTCGCTGCTGTATGTGGATGCGCCGGTGGATCGAAACCGTGCCATGGAGTCCATTTGCGGCATGCTGCTCCGCCGCTACGGCTTGGTATTCCGCGAGGTACTCACGCGTGAAAGCATTCTGCCCGCTTGGCGCGAGGTGCTGAGCGCGCTGCGCCGCCTCGAAGATCGTGGAGAAGTGCGCGGCGGAAGATTCGTGAGCGATTTCCTGGGCGAACAGTTTGCGCTGCCCATTGCCGTCGAGTCATTGCGAGCGATGCGCCAGGATCAGCCCTCGGGCGAAACCGTGACGCTTTCCGCCGCCGACCCACTCAACATGGTGGGAATCCTGGTGCCGGGCGAGCGCGTGGCGGCAAACTCGGGCAGGTTTGTAACGTTCCGAGACGGTGCCGCCGTGGCCGAAGAGCCGCCCACGATCATCCCCGCGCTCGCGGCCGCTCGCTAACGGACGCAGCCGCTGTCGTCGCGGCCTCGGCATATCGCGAGGATCGTCGCAGATAAACCTCCCGTATTCATCGGGATTGTCGCTGGCCCGCAAGCGCCGACCATTGGCTCGGCTTGTTAAGAGCGGCACGGAATTTTCGAGTCCTTCACGATGACCCCCTCTCTCGCGCCAATGCGCGTATTTGCCGAAACCTGCGACGCGATCGCCGGCACAACAAAGAAAACCGAGAAGCTGCGGCTTATGAGCGCTTATTTGAAAACGCTTTCAGTGGAAGACGCTGCCCGCGCAGCCCTTTTCCTTACCGGGCGCGCATTTCCGCGCTGGGATGAGCGCGTCATGGGCGTGGGAGGCTCCGCACTGTCGCGTCTGGTCGCCACGCTCGCGGGCCCGACTGGGCACGCGCTGGGCAGCACCTACAGGAAATACGGCGATCTGGGTGACGCTACCGAGGAGTTGTTGCGCGGTCGCGATCTGGTGGCGGATGTTACGCTCGGCGAAGTGGCTTATGTTTTCGAGACCATCGCCGCACTGCGCGTACAAAGCCAAAAAGCCGCTGCGCTTCACGACCTCTTCGCCAAATCGAGTGCCGGAACGGTGAAATACATCATCAAGATTATCACCGGCGATTTGCGCATCGGCTCGAAAGAATCGCTCGTTGCGGAAGCGATAGCACAAACGTTTGAGCGGCCGCTGCCTGCGGTCCGCCGCGCAAATATGCTCCTGGGCGACATCGGTGAAACGCTGCAGCGTGCGGCGCTCGACCAGCTTGCGAACGTCCATTTCCGGCTGTTTCATCCCATCGATTTTATGCTCGCCACTCCGGCCGAAACGTCCGCGGAGGTTTATGACGGCCGGACCGGTCCGATGTTCGTGGAGGAAAAGTACGACGGGATTCGCGCGCAGGCTCATAAAAGCGGAGTCCGCGTAAAGATTTTTTCCCGTACTCTGGATGAGGTCGTCGAGTTTTCCGAGTTGGCCGCACCACTCGCCGCCCTCCCGGGTGAGTTCATCGTCGATGGTGAAATCCTCGCGTGGCACGGTGCGCAGCCTTTGCCGTTTACGCAGCTGCAAAGAAGGCTGGGCCGCAAGCAGGCAGACCTTTGGCTGAGCGCGGAAATTCCCGTGCACTTCGTTGTTTTCGATTTGCTATATCACGACGGCGATCTGCTTCTAGATTTGCCTTTGTCCGAGCGGCGCCAACGGCTGAGTCGGTTGTTTTCCAGCGAAAACCAGCTGGCACCGCGACAGCTTCGTTTGGCGCCGGTAACTCTTTGTCAGACAGCGGATGCGCTGCAAGAGGCCTTTCACTCGGCCCTCGCCTCCGGCCACGAGGGTATTGTCGCGAAGGATCCAGCATCTTTTTACATGCCGGGGCGCCGGGGCCAGTCCTGGTTTAAGCTGAAGCAGCCCTACGCGACACTCGACGTGGTGGTGACCGCCGTTGAATATGGCCACGGCAAGCGCCATGACATGCTCTCCGATTACACGTTTGCCGTGCGCGATGGCGAGCAATTGCGGAACGTGGGCAAAGCGTATTCCGGCCTCACCGATGCGGAGATTCGCGCATTCACCGACTTCTTTCTTGAGCACACGATTGAAAATCCGCTTGGAAATGAAGAATTCCGGCGGCGCGTCGAACCCACGGTGGTCATCGAGGTGGCCTTCAACAACATTCAGCGATCCAACCGGCACGACAGCGGCTTTGCGTTACGCTTTCCACGCATCGTACGGCTGCGTCCAGATAAAAACGCGGGCCAGATCGATACGCTCGATCGCGTGCGCGAATTGTACGGGAAACAGTTAGCGCTGCCTCGCTCTGTAAGCGACACTCCCGCTGGTGCGGGCTGAGGCTGCTGCCTGGAACTGGGCATCCTTGGCGCTTCCACGGCCCATCCACTCGATTCATTCGCACGTACTATACGGAAAGAGCTAATATTAAGGGGTCAAAAGAGGAGGACACGCCATGCTGATTAAAAAAGCCGCTGACATTCCTTATTCCGAGGTTACCCCGAAATCTTTGTACATGAACCGGCGAAAATTCCTGGCCGGGACGGCGGCAGCCGCAGGAGCAGCCACGCTCGTGGGGCGTTCGGCGAGCAATTGGCTTGAGCCGCGGCCGGTGCAGGCTGGAGGAGCGAAGCTCGAAAACCTCGCGAAGAGTCCGTTGTCAACGGCGGAAAAGTACACGCCTTACGATGCGGTGACGCACTACAACAATTACTACGAGTTCAGCACCAGTAAGGACGGCCCGGCGGTAAAAGCACAGAATTTCAGAACGACCCCCTGGACGGTAAGCGTGGAAGGGGACTGCGCGAAACCGGAAAAATTCGATATCGCGTCGCTGATGAAGGTGGCTCCGCTGGAAGAACGCATTTACCGGCACCGCTGTGTCGAGGGCTGGTCGATTGTCGTTCCCTGGGCGGGGTATTCGCTGAGCGCGCTGATCAATCGCGCGCAACCCACGACGAAAGCGAAGTTCGTCGAATTCACCACGGATCTTGATCCCAAGCAGATGCCCGGCCTGCGCGACGGTGGTCTCGATTGGCCTTATACCGAAGGCTTGCGCCTGGACGAAGCGATGCACCCTTTGACGCTGCTGTGCTTCGGCCTTTACGGCGAAGTGCTGCCCAATCAGAATGGCGCGCCGCTGCGCACCGTGATTCCCTGGAAGTACGGATTCAAGTGCACCAAAGCCATCGTCAAGATTCGCTTCACGGAAACCCAGCCCGCAACCGCGTGGAATAAGGCGAACGCGCATGAATACGGCTTCTACTCGAACGTCAACCCGAACGTGGATCATCCGCGCTGGAGCCAGGCAACCGAGCGGCGGCTGGGAGAATTCACGAAGCGCAAAACTCTGATGTTCAACGGCTACGATCAAGTGGCCAGCCTGTACGCCGGCATGGATCTCAAAAAGTATTACTGAAGAGCCCGGGGGCAGTCGACCACGACTGCTGAAAGCGCTGCCACTGGCAGTATGGCCATCGAAGATTCAAATAAACTGGGTATTGTCAAAAAAGACTGGCGGTCGAAATGGATATTTCACGCCACATCAAGTGGATCAAGCCACCGGTGTTTTTGCTGTGCCTGGTGCCTGCCGCGCTTCTCACCTGGGAGGGTTTTCACAACGGCTTGGGAGCGAATCCCATTGAGACGATCACGCACTCGACCGGCACGTGGACGCTGATTTTCCTGTGTATCACGCTGACCGTCACGCCTCTGCGCAAACTGCTGAACCAGAACGCGCTGATACGTTTCCGCAGGATGTTCGGCCTGTTCGCATTTTTCTACGGATGCCTGCATTTCATGACTTACGTGTGGCTGGATAAATTTTTCGACGTGCACGAAATGCTCAAGGATGTTTACAAGCGGCCGTTTATTACCGCGGGATTCACGGCGTTCGTGCTGATGATTCCGCTCGCGATCACGTCCACCAGCGGAATGATCCGGCGGCTGGGCGGCCGAAGGTGGAGAAACCTGCACCGGCTAATCTACGTGAGCGCGATTGCCGGGGTGGTGCACTATTACTGGCTGGTGAAATCCGACGAGACGGTGCCATACCGGTTTGCCGCGGTGGTCGGGATTTTGCTGGGGTACCGAATAGTAGTGTACGTACGCGAGAAGAACCGCGGTGCTGCTCCGCCGCAGCCAGGTTCGGGTTCAGTGCCGCACGGGGATTCGGGCGAGGCGAAAGAACCGGTGCTGTCAGCCTGAGGTTACGTTTACAAGCGGCACTGCTGCCACCTTTGCGCGTGCTAGCTTCAGCGTGCTGGTTTCGGCCTGCCAACTTCTACACCTGCCAGGCCGCCTGCATCTTCGCCTCGCGCCGTCACTCTAAGTTTTCCATCAGCACTTGGGGCTGCTCCGGCACATGCGCCCTTAGACGGGGGTTTCGGTGCTGGCGCGAATTTGTTGCCAGCGGCGAGGGCGCTTCTTCGCGTCGAGGACTTTCTTGCGCAGACGCAGTGCTTTCGGCGTGACTTCGACGTATTCGTCGTCGGCGATGTATTCGATGGCTTGCTCGAGACTGAGCTCGCGATGCGGAATCAGCCGGATGGCCTCGTCGGCGGACGACGCGCGCATGTTGGTCTGCTTCTTTTCCTTGGTGATGTTGACGTCCATGTCGGACTCGCGCGCGTTATCGCCGACAACCATGCCTTCGTAGACTTCCACACCCGGCCCGATGAATAGTTCGCCGCGCTCCTGCAGGTTCCACAGCGCAAAAGCGGTGCTGGTTCCGGCGCGATCCGCGACCAGGGCGCCGGTAGCGCGGGAAGCCATTTCTCCGGCGTAATCGGTCCAGCCGTCGAGAATCGAATTGATAAGCGCAGTGCCGCGCGTTTCGGTGAGCAAGTGGCTGCGCAAGCCAATCAGTCCGCGCGAGGGGATGCGGAACTCCATGCGCACCCGGCCGGAGCCATGATTGATCATTTGTGCGAGCTCGCCACGGCGGGTGCCCAGGCTTTCCATGATAATTCCGATGTAGGATTCCGGGCAGTCGATGACGAGCATTTCGAGCGGCTCGACGCGTTTGCCGTTCTCGGTGTGCACGACGATCTCGGGCTTGCCCACCATCAACTCATAACCTTCACGACGCATGGTTTCAATGAGGATGGCGAGTTGCAATTCGCCACGGCCCAGCACGCGAAACGATTCCGGGGTATCGGTGTTTTCGACGCGGATGGAGACGTTGGTGAGCAACTCCTTTTGCAAGCGATCGCGCAAGTCACGCGAAGTAAGCCACTGGCCGTCGCGCCCGGAAAGCGGCGAATTGTTGACAGTGAAAATCATGGCCAGGGTGGGCTCGTCGATGAGCAGCGGCTCGAGCGGCGCGGGGTGTTCGGGATCGGTGATCGTTTCACCGATCTGAATGCCTTCGACGCCCGCAACCGCGACGATATCGCCGGCGGAAACGGTTTCGGCTTCGTCGCGTTCGAGTCCGCGGAAGGTGTAGAGCTTGGTGATGCGCGTGGTTTGCATTTCGCCTTTGAGCTTGGCGATGCCAACGAGCTCATTGCGATGCAAGGTGCCTTCAAACACGCGGGCGATAGCGATGCGTCCCAGGTAATCGCTGTAATCGAGATTGGTGACCTGCACCTGCAGCACGCCTTGCGGGTCGCCCGAGGGCGGGGGAACCGAGCTGATAATGGTCTCGAAGAGAGGCGTCAGATCGGTGGAGTCGTCGCCACCCGACTCGCTCCAGCGGCGATGGGCGACACCGGTTTTCGCATTGGTGTAGAGCACGGGGAAATCGATCTGGTCTTCGTTCGCGTCCAGGTCAATGAAGAGGCCGTAAATTTCATCGAGCACGGCGGAAGGCCGGGCGTCGGAGCGGTCGATTTTGTTGAGCACCACGATGGGAGGCAGCTTCGCCTGGAGCGCTTTCTGGAGGACGTAGCGCGTCTGCGGCAAAGGGCCTTCGCTGGCGTCGACCAGGAGGAGCACGCCATCGACCATGCGCAGAGCGCGTTCGACTTCCCCTCCAAAATCGCTGTGGCCGGGCGTATCGACAATGTTGATGCGCGTGCCGTGAAAGAAGAGCGCCGTATTTTTGGCGAGAATGGTGATGCCGCGTTCCCGCTCGAGCTCGTTGGAATCCATGACGCGATCGGTGACCGCTTCGTTCACGCGAAAGATGCCGCTTTGGCGGAGCATGGCGTCGACCAGGGTGGTCTTGCCGTGGTCGACGTGAGCGATGATGGCGATGTTGCGGATATCAATTGGCATAAGCAGTCATTTTTCTCAATTTTGGATGCGGGCTGAAACAGAATCAGGGGCTGCAAGATTGCACCTGCGCAGCGCCTCGAAGATCGTGTGCGGGCAGCAACCAGGCAACAAACGCAGCTCCAATTTACCACGGCGATTGCGGCGGCGCCAATGCGGCCGCGTGCGGATGTGTCCGATTCGCCGCTCGCGCATACGACGAGGAACACCTTGGGATACAATTCGGTGCGGAGCTATCGCTTCGCGCTGAGTCGGCTGCGATGGGGCCGTGGAGGTGACTTGTGGCGCCGTGTGACAAGCAGATCTTCAGCCAGGTTACGCAAGAGCAGTTCGGATGCCTCGTCGAGAAAGCCGCGCAGGCCGGGCTGCCGCTCGCCGGGAATGCGGGACAAGGTTCGAAGAGCGGTTTCACCGTCGCCTGGCAGTACGACCCAGTCGCGCAAACGCTGGAAATACAATGCCTGGATGCGCCGTTTCTAGTGCCATGTTCGGTGATCAACGCCAAGATACACGATCTGGTTGGCGGTTGTGCTCCTGCTGCAAGCATGCTCAAGTGAACTGCGTTTAGCGACGACAAATCTAAAGCTCGAACGGCGGCAGGCCGGGCGCCCAGGTAACAGTTCGCGTGATTTACAGCGGACGGTGCAGCGACGCTTTCGCATACATTGCGGCTCACCGCCGCGCGCTCCTTGATTGACGGCACCGGTCACGCCGGCGCAGTCCACTTTTGCCGGATTTTTAGTCGTGCATAAATGTGACTTCCTGTCCCGCAACTAACGAAACTGAGCCGCGTTGTTACCATCTATTTAACAGTCGCGGAGAAACCATCATCGAGCTGTGGTGAACTGCTGCATACTGAATGCCGCCTGCGCGCTGGCCTGCCTGGGGCAGCAAGCCGTGCGCAACCGACCCTCGGCCTCCCGTAAGCAGCATTGATGAGTAACGCTATTCATATATAATGCCGCGCGGTTTCCGGGCTCACAGACGGTACCGGCGGCTACCCATTAGCGGCGCCGGCGAGACTCAAGCAGAGATCTCGATTGCCTCCAAGTACCCCAACTACGCAGGAGCAGAGGAGTACCGTGCGATCTAAGTGGATGCTTCTCTTATCGACCCTGGTCTTTGCTCTGTGCATCACACCCGCAGTGGTCAGTTACAGTCCGTATTCCTTTAGATGGGATGATTCGGACTACTTGGGAAGGTCCATAGCGGTCAGCCAAGCATTTTGGTCGGGAAACAAGCATGCGCTGCGAGTTGCTATGGTTAGTGATCGACCTCCGGTCATGACGTTATTGGGAGTGCCGTGGGGTCGGTTGACGTCCTGGGACGCTGTTGGGAAGTGCTTTATCACACTGGCCATACTCATTGGGTTTTTTGTCGCTGTTTGTCTGTTCCTGCTGCTGCGGGTGGGCTTGCATCCACTCTATCTCGTACTAGCCAGCGTGTGTGTATTTGCGGCGCTCGGCCCGTATCCCCGGGGGTCGATTGCACATACGGACGCAACTGGATTCATGGCGGATTCGCTCTTCGCGTGGCTCGCTTTGGCGTCCATGCTTTTAATCCCGTATGAAACAGCCACGGGTACCGCTTCCACCGAAAATGGCGTTATGCACGGCGTTCTCTGGGCGGTAATATTTTCAGCAGGTGCGCTAACCAGGACGAATTTTCTCTATTTTCTCGGACTGATTGTGCCCATTCTATTTGCTATGCGCATGCATCGCACCGGGAAGCGCGGCGCGTTAGTCGCGTTAATCTCCCTGACCGTGTTTTCAGTTCCCGCCATTATTTATTGGCTTCTTGGCGCAATACACTTGTTGAAATACGCCTGGTCTTCGTCATTCGGACTCGCCTCACCTTATTACTATTCAAGTTTGCCGGATTTTTTGAACAGGAACCTTCGAGCATCGCCCGGCTTGCTGCTGCCCATCATGTCCGCTATCGCAGGTGCCGTGTACTTAATCGCTAAGCGGCACGAAGTGGAATGGGGCACGAATCTGTTGCCGCTATTGCTGGTGGCTGGCTACAGCGCAATCGGACTTACCAGTGGCAACCGGGCGGTTCGATTCCTGCTCCCCGGGATTATTGCGATGCCGTTCTTAGTTGGACTACTGATTTCCCGCCACAGATATGCGTTTTCGCGAGCGTCCGCGACTATCGGTGCGATGCTCGTGTTCTGCTGCATCGCCGCGGCAAGTGTACCGATGCTGCACCGGGCAGATCGACAAAGTATTCAGAAGAGTGAAGAGGTGGTGGACCAAGCGATTGAATCCAACGCGAAACACGTTCTTCTAGCCACCGACAGTTCCACTCTAAACCTGGAATTACTGAAAATCGCGGTGGAGCTTTCTGCACGGCCGTCCATTGAGACCAGCGATTTAAGCTGGCGGGCGGTGCTGGGGACACCGATTGAAGATGACTTTCGCACGATCCGTGAATCCGACCTTACCGTTTTTCAGGACAAAAGCGGATTGGATTCGCCCTTCACAAATTTACGGGTGCCAGCCTATGCACAATACATTCAGCAACACAGCAGCGATTCACAAATGAAAGTGGTGGACGATATTAATATTTACAGTCCTCCTCACAACTCGCAGTAATCGGTGGCACGGTGACCGCGCTTTAGCGCAAGCGAGTTTGGGCCAAATCGGGTCCGGCCTGGCCGCGTTAGAACTTTCCGAGGCAGGAGATCGAGGGGTTCACGGTCACAAGGACGGCGGCCCCGCGCAACATAGGTGATCACGCAAGCTCATCAGACTGCCACGGTACTTTTCGCAGCCTGGAACCTTCCAGATTCGGCAAGAATGCTGCGAGCAACCCAACGGCTGGGAGAAAGGAGCAGACGAGGTAAACGAACTTCATGCTGGTGAGATCGGCGAGTTCGCCCAAAACCGCCGCGCCCAGGCCAGCCATGCCGAAGGCGAATCCAAAGAACAGGCCGGAGATCATGCCCACTCTTCCGGGAACTAATTCCTGGGCGTAAACCACGATCGCCGGAAACGCCGAGGCTAGAATCAGGCCAATGATGACACTGAGAATGCCGGTCCACAAAAGATTGGCGTAAGGCAAGAGTAAGGTAAAGGGCAGAACGCCCAGAATCGAACACCAGATGACGCTCTTGCGGCCGATGCGGTCGCCAATCGGGCCGCCGGCAATCGTTCCGAGCGCGACAGCCGCCAGAAACACGAACAGGTGAATCTGCGCGTTGCGCACCGAGACCTGGAACCTGCTCATAAGATAAAAGGTGTAGTAGCTCTGCAGGCTGGCCAGATAGAAAAATTTCGAGAACAGAAGGGCCAGCAAGACCAGCACCGAAAGCGCGACCTGTTTCGAGGAGAGCGCCCGAATCTGTTCGGGATGGCTAGCGAGAGAATTCTTTTTATCGGACCTATGTGTCTTGGCCCACCCGCCCACGCCCGTAAGTAGAATCATCCCCAGCAAAGCCGCCACAGAAAACCAAGCCACACTCGGCAATCCTCTGGGCAATACGATAAACGCCGCCAACAATGGTCCTAAGGCGATTCCCGCATTGCCGCCAACTTGAAATAAAGATTGCGCCAAACCGTGCTTCCCGCCGGAAGCCATGCGGGCGACTCGCGAGGATTCGGGGTGAAACACGGAGGAACCCGATCCCACGAGCGCCGCTGCGGCCAGGACCGTAGGAAAGCTGCGAGCGAGAGACAACAGCAGCAACCCGACCAGCGTAAATCCCATGCCAACTGGCAGGGAATATGGCCGTGGCCGGCGGTCCGTGTACAATCCGACAAAAGGCTGCAGCAGCGACGCCGTACACTGATAGGTGAGCGTGATCAGGCCCACTTCGGCGAAATTGAGCTGAAAAGCGACTTTTAGAAGCGGATAAATGGACGGCAGGAGCGACGCGAGAAGGTCGTTCAAGAGATGACAGACGCTGATGGTCGCCAGGATTCCGAAGGCGGTCTTCGATCCGGCGTCTATGGCAATTTCTGTCTGCGCGGTAGCCAAAATTGCGGCCTCAACCTTCTCAACGCTCACCGGGCTTCAGAATCACAGTCAAATTACTGTAACACCTGGCGAGAAATTATTGGATCGATAGCAGTCACAATCGCAAGCAAGGTCGCCTATCGTCGAGCGATATGAATGCAGGTTATAGCGCGAGGGGCGTCCGCGGTGACGGTTGTCGCTGCGTGATTCGCATGGTAGCTTGTCATGTTGTGGCGGCGCGTCGATGATTCCTCCGTCATGGCGCCATCAACGCGCGCTTATCGGAATTTAAGGAAAGCGAGATTTTTTCCCGTTGGCAATGATTTTGTCAGAGCCGCAATCGACCGTTTTGCCCATTGCGGCTTCGGATTCGCATTTCCCCGTTCGAAGAATCTACTGCGTCGGCAGGAATTACGTCGAGCACATCCGCGAGATGAAGGAAGCGGACGAGCGCGATCCTCCATTCTTCTTTCAAAAGCCGACAGATTCCATTGTGCCCGACGGCGGTATGGTCCCTTATCCTCCGCTTACAAAAAACCTCCATCACGAAATCGAACTGGTAGTGGCCATGGGAAGTGGCGGCTACAACATCGGGGTCGCGAAGGCTTTGGATCACGTGTTCGGGTACGCCATCGGACTCGACATGACGCGGCGCGACCTGCAACGCGACGCTAAGGATCGCGCCCTGCCGTGGGAAGTTGGCAAGTCTTTTGACCACTCCGCCCCTTGCGGCGCGATTCATATGGTGGCCGAAGTG
The DNA here is from genome assembly GCA_963828935.1 of uncultured Acidobacteriota bacterium. Taxonomy (GTDB): domain Bacteria; phylum Acidobacteriota; class Terriglobia; order Acidiferrales; family UBA7541; genus Palsa-189. Next base: position 769,517 of record CAWHGP010000003.1, read on the forward strand.
GGCCATATTCAGCAGGGCGATATCGCGCTCGCGGTAAACGGGGTCACCCGGCAGAAAGGCGATCTTCGCGAGATGATTTGGAAAGTGCCGGAGATTATTTCCAACCTTTCTAGTTTATTCGAGATTAAAGCTGGCGATTTGATATTCACCGGCACACCCTCCGGAGTCGGACCCGTCTTGCCCGGTGACCGGCTGGAGGGCACGGTGGATCGGCTGGGATCATTGCGTATTACCATTGGACCTCAGGAGGGATGACTATGCTGCCGATTGAACGCATCGACTACTCGCCGATCGACTGTCCGGGTAACAATGACCGGCCTCGACTGGTGCTGCCGGGCGGAGCGCGCCTAGTCGTCTGGGTGATCATCAACGTCGAAGAATGGAATCCGCGCGAGGCGTTGCCGCGCACTGTGCTTTCCCCTCCTGCGGGCGGCTCCCCGGTGCCCGATATTCCGAACTGGGCCTGGCATGAGTACGGAAACCGAGTAGGCTTCTGGAGAATGTTGGAGGTTTTAGATCGATTCCAGATTCGCGCTGCTTTAGCGATTAACGGCTCCGCGATTCAGGACCTATGAACCCATCTCGCGTGCTGCGCTGGAACGCGGATGGGAGTTCATCGGACACGGTTTCGGCCAGAAAAACATGCAGAAAGTTGCCGACGAGAGGGCCGACATCGTGAAGACTTCTGAAGTGATTCGTGAATTCACAGGCCGAGCGCCGCGAGGTTGGCTGGGGCCAGGACTGACAGAAACCTGGGAGACACCGGATATTCTGGCTGAGGAAGGCTACGATTACGTCTGCGACTGGGTGCTCGACGATCAGCCAGTGATGCTGAGGACACGCACCCGATCCCTGGTGAGCGTGCCCTACACGCAGGAATGCAACGATGTGGCCATGATGCTGATTCAACATCACACCGCGAAGGAATATAAGGACCGCGCAATCGATCAGTTTGAGCAACTGTATTCCGACGCAGAGAAATCGGCCCGAATCATGGCGTTGGTGGCTCACCCGTATATCATGGGAGCGCCGCACCGCATGCGTTATTTCCGAGAAGGCTGTCGAGACAATTCACGCGAGACCCGGCGTGGTGTTCTGGACCGGCGAGCAAATTCTCGACTGGTATTTGGGCGCTACGGGCCACGATGCCGGCAGAGCGGCCACTCCTGCTTCCGCTTCCGCGACATCCAAGCCGTAAGCCACGGGATCCGGACGCAGAGTGGTTTGCTCGCGTCATGCGATCAGCGCGACGGACCGCCAGTTGTGAGGATTATTCTGCCATTTTCCGTGGTTGCACATTATTGCCGGCGGCCTCACGTTATTGCTGGCGCGCTTGCGCGGGGTCTCCGATCCAGCAAATGGCTTTGTAATTTGTCGTCCACGCGAATGTGTTTGTCGCAGCGCAGGCCCGGTGATACGACTCTGGGAATCTGGAATTAATTATCCAAGCAGGGTCAGCGTTTCGCATTTGAAAGCGGGATATGCGATGGGAATGCCGGGTTGGGTCGAGCGCGCAGCGGTCGCACTGCTGGTTATTACAGCGTTCTTTGCGGTGGCGGGGGCTAGCGGGCAGGCTGTCGACGAGGTAACGGTCAATGTGTTTCCGGGCGGATTCAATTGGCCGAGTTTTGTGGGGGTGGAGAAAGGCTTTTTCGAGCGCAACGGCGTCAGAGTGATGCTTCAGGAAACGCCAAACTCAGTTGCGCAGATGACGGGGCTCGCCGAGGGAAAGTTCGATATAGCGATCACAGCCGTCGACAACATTGTTGCCTATGCGGAGGGTCAAGGGGAGGCAGCCATCGGCGCGCAACCAGAGTTCTTCGCCTTCATGGGCTGTGACAGTGGCTTTTTGAGCCTTGTTGCGGATCCCGAGATAAAGAGTTTTGCCGATCTGCGAGGCAGGACCTTTTCGGTGGATGCACGCACGACCGGTTATGCCTTCGTATTGTTTGACATGCTGAAGCGCAATGGTCTGTCTGAGAAAGATTACCGGCTCGAGACAGTGGGCGGCATGGTGCAGCGATGGGACGCCCTGCAAAAGAAAAAGCAGGACGCTACGCTGCTCTCGACGCCGTTCAACATTCTGGCAAAGCAGCAGCACTTCAATCAGCTTGCGCAGGCGGTCGATGAGATTGGGCCATACCAAGGGAATGTCGCTGCCACCCGGCGCTCCTGGGCGCGTGGCAACCAACGCAAAGTGATGGCATTCATTCGCGGCTATGTGGAGGCTATCGATTGGCTTTATGACCGGAGTAACCGGGAAGAGTCGATGCGCATTCTCTTAAGGAATCTGCCGCAGATGACGCCGGAATTGGCGCAACGGAGTTATGAAGAACTCTTAGATCCCAAGTACGGTTTCTTCCAAAAGGGTCAGATGAGCCTGCAGGGACTTCGGACCGTGCTGGCGTTGCGCACACGATATGCAGAGCCCAAAAAGAATTTGGCGGAACCGATGAAATACTACGATCGAAGTTATTACGACGCTGCCATGCACCAACCGAACCGGTGAAGCGTCGTCGACCACCACGACTGATTGAGGACCGACACTAATAACGTCCAGCCCGGCCCGGTCGCAATCAACTCGAGCAACGGCCAGGTGTCACGCTACACAAGCTCAGCCCGTATTCCCGGTTTCGTAATCTCAATTAGCGCGTCGGCACCGGCGAGCGCCGGTTCTGTTCCGCCGCCTTGCCACACAACCACGCTGTCATCTGCGTCCGGCCCGTAGCCGTGTTCTTCCTGCGCATAGGGCACCTTCGCCGCGAAATAGCGCGTCAAGCTACAGGACGCGTCAAAACACGCACCAAACACCGGGTTGTAATAGACGACAAAAACGGTGCGTTTTTCGACGGCAAGAGCGGATTCGATTCCGGCGACGACTTGCGCGATGACCTCTTCACCAAAGGGATTGTAGAGAAACACAACCAGATTCCCTGGCGGAAACGAATAGGTGCTCGCGTCCGCGACATCTATGCGGATGGGCACGCGCTCCGGAAATCTTTTTCGCAGTGCAGCGGCATTCTTATTTGCCTCGCGCGCCAGTGCCGGAGAAAGCTCAACGCCAATCAGCTGGCGAAAAGGGAACTCGGAAGCGACCAGCAGAGGGCGTCCCTTGCCGCAACCGAGATCTACGAACTGATAGCCCTCGAGCGAAGGAAGCGCGGCCAAGGTTGATCGAATGACGCTCGGCTGCGATCCGGCATATCCCTGTCGTTTTTGCGAATCGCAAGGACTGCTCAGCAATTTGTCCGCAGGCACAAAACCGCTGGTATCGGTCCCGAGCAAACGGTCGAATGGATGGAGAAGATCCCATCCTGTTCCGTAAAATTTCTGGAAGAGCGGCCAAGTCTGAATTGTGCCGCGGACGACAGGATGGAAAATAACGGTCTTGATGCCAGGAAACTGGGCCATTCCTCGAACCAAGCCAGCTGCCTTATTTTTTAAGCGCACGTGTTTATGGTGCTCCGCGGCAGAGCGGTTTGAGCCAGTCAAAAAGGCACGGGTGTAATGTTACGTCAACAGCTTGTCGGGCGTAATAGGCAGGTCGCGAACTCTCTTTCCGGTGAACTATTAGGTGTGGGAGGCAATGAACCATCCCTGTGCAGGGGGAAGGGTCCTTTACCGTTATCGTGTCGAGACTCCACGTTCGAGCTCCGCAGGTGGGACATTTAGAGGGCGTACATTGCGCAAAAACTAAATTTGAACGTGTCGACTAAGCCCTCAAATCGGGGGATTTGTGTAGAATTTGGGAGGAGCCTACGGTATTGCGATGTAATCGAATGTCCGCAATGTGCAAAAGGCGACGCGAAAATAAGGTGAGTAACGGGTGCGAAGCCCGAGGCGGGTGGACCTCCAAAAGAGTTATGTTAGATTCTTAGCGAGTTTCTTCGCGGGCGTACGCCGACTGGAGCAAGACTGTTCGAAACTACAGGAGTTCGAAAAACAATGGAGAACGCAGCAATCGAGCAGCGACACAGAATTGACAGAATTGTTAAGGAGCTTATGCCGCACGGCATAATTAACTACGATAGCGAGGCACCGGGCCTTATTGGATTTAAGATTCTGGATAACAACACGAACACTGTACTCGCCGCAACAGCATGCCCTCTGCGCGTTCAAGAACTCGCCGGAAAGTCCGACGATTGGGTACGGCGATTTATCTCGCAACTTGGTGGTGGCGACCTTTAAATTCTTTCCCAATCCTCAGTTTGCTGCAGGTTTCGCTGCCCTCGATAGAAAAGAGCTCGTCACAGTGCGGGACCCCACGCGTCCGGAATCCAAACGCGTTGCTCTTTAGAACTATGGACTCCAAAGCGAAGTGGGTCCAGGTGGTCGGAAATATCGTGTCGGAATGGACTCAGATTTTCGGCCTGGGTGATTCTGACCAAGCGCCTAGTCGAGCGAAACTCGCAAGAATGAATGGAATAATCGAGATGCAACTAGTGTTGCAGCCGGAGAGGTTTCAGCGCTTCCGCCCAGCGCAACAGTTCGTCAAGCATGGTGGTGGCGGCGGTGACTTGGCTGTCATTGGGAGTGAACTGCCCGTTTTCGTTCAGTTGTTTCGCTACCATCGGGATACTAACCGCCTCCACGAGAGGCACCATTTTTAGCGTTGTGAGTGTAAGTTTCTCCGACTGTACGGCGCGCACCCCACCCGACATCCCGCCGTAACTCACAAAACCCGCCGGCTTGTAGTTCCATTCCGTGTAAACATAATTGAGGGCATTGAGCAGGGAAGGCGGGGGACCAGCGTTGTATTCCGGCGTCACGAATACAAATGCGTCCGCCGCATGGACGCTAGCACTCCATTTCTTTGTGTGTTCGTGCTGATACTTGCGCAACCTGGGATGAAAGGGCTCATCGTAAACGGGCAGCGCGAACTCCGCCAGGTCCACCAGTTCACACGTAAACTTTTCGTGCGTAACCGCGATTTCCGCAAACCATTTGGCGATGTAAAGGCCGACACGGCCGGGACGAGTGCTACACACGACGATGTGCAATTTAAGCGGCACGGAGTTGTTGCCTCAAGTTTAAATTTACCTACAACGGTTCGCTGGGATTATCACACGTTTGGCGCGGGCTTATGGTACGCGTGCCGGTTTGGTTTCCGCGTCTCGCTCGGCCCGGTGACGCAACTCACCGAACAGGAACCACGTAAGGCCGCCGAAAATAACGAGCAGCATCGTCCAGCGGAGGCCATTCGCCAGCGGCGCAGCGTTGACAGCGGGCCATTGGAACGGATACTGCCGCAACACGGCCCAACGGTCGATCATCCAGTGCCAGGCCGTGTGGGCCACGAGCGCCGAAAGAATGATGGTGCCCATGCGCTCGGCTACAACGTACCGGAACAGCAGATCGAGGGCGGGAATCAGAAGCGCGAGCACCAGCAGTTGCCCAAGCTCAACGCCTAGATTGAACGACAGAAGTGATGTCAGTAAATGGGTACCCGCAAATTGCAACGTTTGCCGAAGAGCAAATGAAAAGCCAAACCCGTGAACCAAACCGAACCCAAACGCGACCATCCAGCGTCGCTGCACGGTCGTGTGGCCCACGATATTCTCAAGCGCCATGTATACGATGGAAACCGCGATAAGCATTTCGATCAGCGGAGGAAACCATAAGGTGTTTGGCACTAAATTGTACGCGGACGCGATGAGCGTGATGGAATGCGCCAGGGTGAAAGAAGTCACCACGGGAATGAGCGCGCGGAATCGCCGGAAGGGAATGACGAGGCAGAACAGAAACAGCAAATGATCGGTCCCGTCCAGGATGTGGAAGAAACCCATCTCCACGAACCGGCCGGCTGCCTGGTACCAGTGCGGATCGAGATGCACCAATCCCGGATCGTCGAGAAATTCGTACGCCCGAGTTGCGCCGCCAGGAGGCAAAAACCGCAGAACAGTGACCACCCGCAAGCCAAGCCGCGAGAGACCAGGATGGATCGAAAAGTCAGATCGATCAGAAGAAATAGGATATTCAAACAGCGCATCGAGCATGGCCTGATCCCAATAAACCTGCGTGTCGGCGGGCAGCTTCGCGCCGGTCACATGAGTCCAGGCCTGTTCGTAGGATGCAAAGGAGCTGTCGGACTCGAGGGACACGCGGATGTCGGCGACGCGGGGCGGCGGCAATCTGGTGCTACCTTCGTATACCTCAAGGTCATCGGAAATCCACTGTGTTGCGGCGTCGCGCAACGACGAGTCGACGCGAGCGAGATCCAGATAGCCCGGTCCATGCAGAGGAAACTCGGTTTCGGTCATGGCTTTAAGAGGGACGCGGAGAAGAAGCGTTAAATGGTCCCGCTCCGGCTTAGCAAATGCCTGAACGGTGACATCGTCGGGGATGGTGTGAGCACAAAGGACGGCCGGCAAAACGACACATATGGCGGCAATCGCCATGACGGCGCAAGCTGAATGCGGCAAGATGCGACGCCGAACGCATGACGCGGCGCGAAGAAGCGCGGTCCGATATCGCGCAGTACGCACAACGTGCACCGAGAGATTCTTCGTTGCGCTGATAATGGCAACGTGGGAGTGGGACAACGTGTCTTTAGCAGGTGTCGGCATTAGAGTGAACAGTGCTCGCTTCGAACCCGATAGCACGAGATGCAATCGCTGGCGGCAGCCGGGACTATTTCGCCGCTGATTTCGGCCACAAAACGCCCTCATCCTGTTTCGTGACCGGGCCCAGCCCTTTGTAAACGAATTTCTGCACGCGCTGTCCTCGGTACGTTTCGGTGGTAAAAACGTTGCCTTTGGAATCGGTCGCGATGCTATGCACGCCATAGAATTCGCCGGGCTGGCGCCCACCCTCTCCAAAGCTGGTGAGAATCTGCAGGGTATCCCTCAACAGGATGTGTACCTTGTCGTTTTCGCCATCGGCCAGAAAAATGTACTTCTGCTGCGGGTCCTTTGAGAAAGCAATATCCCACACGGAACCAGATCCGAGCGTATTCTTGTTCAGAAACGCTTCCTTAATGAATGTGCCGTCCGGTTTGAACACCTGGAGCCGGTCATTCACGCGATCACACACGTAGAGCAGGCGATCGACCGAAAGATCGGCGCAATGCACCGGATTACGAAATTGCTTTGCAGGCGGATCGTTCGGATTGTATCTGCCAAGGTCCGCATCGTCGGGCTTGTTGCCGTAGGCACCCCAATGGCGCTTGTACTTGCCGGTATCGGCATCAAAAACGATTACGCGATGGTTGGCGTAACCATCGGCGACGTAAACCTCATTGGTTTGTTGGTCGATAAAAGTTTTCGCCGGGAGCCTGAGATTTTCAATGTCGTTGCTGCCTTTGCTGTGATTGGGTTTGCCGATTTGCATCAGGAACTTCCCATCCTGAGTAAACTTCAAGACCATGTTGTCGTTATAGGATGCGGTCGCGGCAGCAGCACGTCCTTCATCCGCAGTGGTGGGCGCCGGCCCCCGGCCGTTTCCGCCAATCCAAACGTTGCCTTTATAATCGATGGTGATGCCGTGATTTGAGTCTGGCCAATCATAGCCATTGCCGGGACCGCCCCACGATTTCAGGAGATTGCCTGCTTCATCAAATTCAAGAATCGGGGGAGCCGGAGCGCAACACTGCGCGATGGGAGGATTGGTCACGGCGTGAGTTTCTCCAGGTTCAAGCGAACCGGCGCGGTGAATGATCCAAATGTGATCCTGGCCATCGACAGAGACGCCGATGGTCTGGCCTAAAAGCCAATGATTTGGCAACGGCTTGGGCCAGAGAGGATCCACTTCAAACATGGGCGCTTGTATGGCGGCGGCCTCAGCGGCGGCCCGCTTCTTGAGTACGCCCGATGCCAGGCCAAGGAGAATTGCCAGCGCCGCCAACAACGCCGCATACCGCGGGCGAATTCGTGAAGTTTTCATGGTGCACCCCTTTAGAAGATCAGGTAAAAGAGTTGCGAACGAATTATCTGCGCGTTCACTTGGCTGTCGGACCTCCGCCCGCAAGGTCGGCCTTGGAAGCCGCTTCGTCCTTATGCGGAGTGACCTTGTCGGGATCCACGCGCACCATCAAATACGTGATATGGTCGTCGATTCTAGTGAACCAATGCCCGGTGCCTGCGGGAATAATAATGACATCGCCCGGCTTTAGATCGTGGCTGACTCCATTGCGAATGGAAGCGGCATTGTTGCCCGGACCGTTCATCAGCCGCACGGTTTCGAGATCGGCGGGTCTCCTCTTCTCACCTACAAGGGCTGGGCCGGTAACCAGGGTCGCCGATCCGTCGATGACATGGTAGACCTCGCTTACCTGATCGTGCTCAGCAACCGAATCCGCTGCGGGGGCCGCTAGCTTGGTCCGATAAACAATTCCAATGTCCACGTTGGCTTTTCCAATATCGACCGCGCGAACCTGTTGATCGTTCACAGCCGCGCCGCCGGCAATCGCACGGCTGACGTAGGCCTGCAGCTCCGCCTTGGGTATATAGGTGGCGGGACAGTTGTGACACGTCGGCAGTAGGTCCTGCGCATAGACTCGCGAATGCGCCAGTGCGGTTAGCAGCAGGGAAAATATAAGGATTTTTGGGATGGAGCTGGACATGGATAGTGTTCACCCCTCTTGGAGGTCTATCTTGTTCACAGATCGGGATGCTCAAACTACGCACACGTTAAGATGGCGACGCGCAAACAACCTTCAGGTCCGCCGCTTGTACAGCGATGCATGGAGATGGAATCGCATTAACCGTTTCACTTATTAAAAGCGTTCTTAGGCGTTGTCCACACTTGAGACTTCACTAACATAGTTTAGCGATTGCCCTGGGCTTGGTAACACACGCTCCAGAGGCTGTCAACATCGCTGATTTAATCGCCGATTCGGTAGTGGGTCAGTTTGAAAAAGTCGATCCTCAACGTGGGGTCTTAGGCAGCAGCTCGTTCGCTTATCATGTAGAAGATGCCAAAGCCTTTCCCATTCATAGCCGTACTGTTCGATTTGGATGGCGTACTGATCGATGCAACCGATCTTCACTACCGGGTCTGGGACAAGTTCGCGCGAGCCAGGGGGTTTGTTCCTTCGCGGGAACAGATACTGGCCACGAATGGTCGCCGTGCCGATGAGACGATCCGCCTTTGGCTTGGATCAAGCCTAACCAATCATCAGGTTGCCGCGATCGCAGCGGAGCGGGAAGCGTATTTCAACCGGTTGCTTGAGAAAGAATCGGTGCCGGTGGTGCCGGAGCGGCCGAATTTGTTCATGCGCTGCAAAGAAACGGTGTGCCGATGGCGGTCGTAACCAGCGCAACTCCGGAGAACGCGCGCTTATCTCTCTCGCGGGCTGGAATGGAAGGGATCTTCGATATTGTGATAACTGCGGCAGACGTGGCGAACGGCAAACCCGATCCCGAGCCCTATCTGAAAGCCGCAGAACGGCTTGGGGTTTCGGCCACCACCTGTCTTGTGATCGAAGATTCTGTCTCGGGCATACGCTCAGCCAAAAGTGCCGGCGCGAAGTGCCTCGCTTTGCCTACCACTTTCCCTCGGGAGAGTCTTTCCGCGGAATCACCGGATTGGTTAGTCGCTAGCTTTGCCGATATCCCATCCGTTATCCGACCGGCATCTTTCGGCGTTTAGAGGATGCGGACATTGTGACGTGAAGCCGAGAGGTCCAAGATCGAAATATTTCAAACTGACCCACTACCGCCGATTCAGGCGTTCGCGGGGGCGGGTGACGGAAGGACGCGTCTATTTCTTCTGGGTTTCTTTTTGCAGGGCATCCAGTTCTTTGGCCAGTTGCTCGGCCTGATCGCGCAGATGGCTGATGCGCTCAGCGAGAGCCGTCGACGGCTGCTGAATTGAAGCGGGAGTTGGGGCGGCAGCCGGAGAAGAAGCTGCGGCTGCAGTTGCGGTGGGTGCCGAGGGGCCTGGGCCACCCGTGAGGTCGGCTAATGCCTGTTCGAAGGTGTCACGATAAATCAAACGATCGCCCATGGCCAAGACAACTTTCTTGAGCTGAGGCATACGTGCTTCGCTGGCCTGAATGTAGATGGACTCGACGTAAAGGAACCCGCCGGTGACGGGCAGGGCAATGACGTTTCCGCGTAGAACATGGGACCCCTGCTGATTCCACAGCGTCAGATCCTTGGAAATATTTTGGTCCTGGTCGATGCGGGACTCAATTTGCATCGGCCCATACATCAGCTGTTGTTTCGAAAGCTGAAAAAAGATCAGATTCCCCAGCTGATCGCCATCGCAACGCGCGGCCATCCAACCAATGAGATTATCTTTGCCGCGGGGTGTGAAGGGCAGGATCAGCAAGAACTCCGGGTCCTTCTCACCAGGCAATGTCGCGACGACATAGGTGGGCTGCATGGGCTCCGGCTGGCCAGACTGGCTTATGAGGCTATGCGCAATTTCCCATATGTCTTCTTTGTTGTAGAACACCTGCGGGTCCCGCATGTGAAAAATGCGATAGGCTTCCGCCTGCGTGCGAAACAGCACTTCCGGGTAGCGGGCGTGGCGCCTCAGGTCGGGAGGCATCTGCGATGCGGGCTGAAATAGCTTCGGGAACAAGTTCTCGTAGACTTGAATGATGGGATCGGTGGGATCAAATACATACAACGATATTTTTCCGGTGTAAGCATCCACCGTGGCCTTGACCGCGTTGCGAATGTAATTTGCGCCTTCTTCCACGCCGGTCACCGGAAGCGTGGCGGAATAGGGATGAGAAAGCGACGTCGTGTAGCCGTCCACCATCCACACCAAGCGGCCATCATCGGTGACCACCAGGTAAGGATCGGGGTCCCACTGCAGAAAGCCTGCCAGGTGCTCGAGGCGCGCCTGCACCTTGCGGTAAATCATCATGCGGCTTTGCGAAGTAAGGTAGCCGGTGAAAATAATATTCGGCTCGCCCTGCGAAATCGCGGCAGCCGTCTTCAGCAAAAACGACCCGACAGGAAAGCCGCCCGTGCCTTGATAGGTGGAATACTTGTTCTGATCGCCGGATGGATAGTCGAACTCCTCGCGCGCGGTGTGAACGAATACGGGATCTTGCGTGCTCTCTCCGTAATAAATTTCCGGGCGCGTGAGCTGAAATCCCGGCGCCTTAATTTCCGGCGGGGCATTTTCGATGAGCAACACCGGCAAACCATCGGGCGTGATCTTGTTTACTTCGGCCATCACCACACCGAAACCGTGCGTATAAATGAAACGGGGGTTGATCCAGCTTTGGTTGGCCTCCGCCGACAGCTGGCTAACGTCAATTTCGCGCGGAGACAGCATCACTTGCTTGATGCGGCCATTGGGAAAGTAGCGATCGACGTCGGTGTCAGGAAAAATGTAATAAGGGCGCAGGGCCTGAATCTGGGTGATGGTGGCATTGTAGGCGCGCAAATCCCACAGACGAACGTTGCCAAGAAGTGTGGCGTCCTGCACGGGATCAACGGTCTGCTGCGCGGAGGCCGCGAACGGACGCTCGGTGGTGTTGCGATTCAGGCCGAACGCCAGGGATGTAGCCTGAATATGGCGCTCGATGTAGGGCCGTTCAATCGAGATTTCGTTCGGGCGGACGTAAACGGCGCGCACAATACCTGGTACGAGCACTTGCAAAATAAAAAAAACCACAACCAAGGCGGCCGCTTTCTTGTAGCTGGACGTCCAAGCCAGGGGAAGCGCTCCAAAAATAGCGGCAATCAGGAGCCAACGCAGAGGCAGGGTAATTTTCTCATCCACATAATCCGCGCCGGTCATGAATGCGTGAGAATTAAGAAGCAGGTCGTAGTTCCCGAGAAACACCCACGCGGCGAGGCCCAGCAGCAAGATCACCGAGATGATGCGAACAAAACCAGCTCGGCTGGCTCCGGGCAGCAGCAAGGTGTGAGAGCCTATCTCAAACGTTCGCAGCGAGCCGCCACGCATCCACAGTTGCCACGCGCGGGCCGTGATCCAAAACACCAGCGCGCAAAGAATGGCCAGGACAAATATGAATCCCAGCAATTGTGAGTAGAACGGCAGATCGAACAGGTAAAACGGCAAGGGGCGCGAAAACACCGGATCCTTCCAGGCATCGGCCGGCGCCTTAACACCCAGCGATCCAAAAAAACGCATGACGGTCCAGTAATCGACCGATGCTGACGTCAGCATCAATGTGAGAACGGCCAGCGCCGCGACACTCAAACGGGAATACAAGCGGAAATCCCGCTGGCGAATGCCGGCAAAATGCAATCCGCGGGCATGCGCGACGTAAAGGGCGATGAAGGCCACCACCGCGGCAACCACAAACGGCGCCACGCTATACCACAGCATACTGATCCAGGTGGAGACTTGCCCAATCTCTTTCCACCAGTTGTAGTCGATAACGAAATCAGACGCGGCGGCGCACCCCCAGAGAAAGATCACCAAGAGCACCGCACCGATGAGGAGATTACGAATCTGTGAAGGACGCATAATATTGCGCTACCGCTGAAATTTGCAGCGTCAATTCCCGGCTGCACGCCTACTTCTTGACATATTTCTTCAAATCCTTCGGACCGACTTCCGCCCCGTAGATCACGCCATTTGCATCTACCGCGACGCCCTCCGCGGCGCTTGTTCCGGTGGCCATCTCTGACGGGATCCGGAATGAATGCCGCCACCGATCCATCTTTGACGCTTCCAATTCGGATGCCGCGTTTCCATGCGGCATGGTCCTTCGCGACCGAACCTGACTCGGAGTCGGCCACATAGATCGTGTCATGCTTATCGATGAAGATCCCGCTCGGCCGGCTGAATTGCTTCCACTCGGCGATGAAATTTTCCCTGTTGAGTCGAAGATCTGAATCCGATTGTTGCCGCGATCGGCGACAAACAGGCGGCCCTTGGAATCGAACGCCAGCGCGTGCGGTATGTTGAACTCGCCGGGGCCCGATCCTTGGTCGCCCCAGGTCATGATGAATTTGCCATCCTTGCGAAAACTTTACGATGCGCGCGTTGCTGTTTCCGCCGTGTCCATCGGCAACGAAGATGTCGCCGTTCGCAGCAATGGCCACCGCGGAGGGCTGGTTGAAAGTGTCTTGCGTCGTTCCCGCGGCTCCGGCCTTGCCGAGGGCCATCAAGACCTTTCCATCGGGACTGAATTTGAAAACTTGGTGGCCTTTTCCTTCACTACCCTGGCCGTCGGTCACCCAAACATTTCCGTCTTTGTCCACAGTAATGCCGTGCGGAAAAACAAACATCTCGCGCGCCAAAACTTTTCAGAAGATTACCCGATGGATCGAATTCCAGAATCGGCGCAAGGTCGGAATCCGGCACAGGTATTGGCTCCGCATCTTTCCGCCACCCAGATGTTGCCGTGGCGATCCACGGCAACACCGGCAGTCGAACCCCAGGTTCGCCCCGCGGGAAGCTTTGCCCAGTTCTCAATGGTTTGATAGGGATTCGGCAGGGAGTTAACTGGCGCGTCGCCGGAGTCGGCGCCCGCGTGGGCGATTGGCCCGGGCATAGCCACCCAAACAGCCGCAGCCACCGCCATGATAAACCAACTTCCGAGGCGACCGAGAATCAACCGCCCTCCACATTTTCCAATAAGGCGCGCGGTGGGATTCTACTTTAATGCGGAGGGCATAGCTAGACAGTGAGATCGATGGGATGAGCACTCTTGCCGCAATAACGCGAAGTGATGCGTTCAGAAGCGCGTGCTGCCGCATCGCGGAACAACCTGGCCAGAATCCGGCGAGGACGAACCTAGAGCCGGCCAGTCACGCGTTGACGACGAAGAGGCTACTGCGCGCCGCATGAATGGCGGTCATCAATCTACCATCGGGCCACCACCGGGCCCCCATCGGGCCCAGCGTCAGGCCCAGGAAAAACCGCTCTTCGCCAGGGGCAGGGCGCGAATGCGCTTGCCGGTTACGGCAAAAATCGCATTGCAGATGGCCGGCAATACCGGGGGCAGTGCGGGTTCGCCCAGCCCTGTGGGTGAATTTGCCGTTTGCAGAAAATGCACTTCGATTTCCGGCGGCGCCTGGACCAACCGAGTGGGCGGATAATGATCGAAATTGGTTTGCACGGCGCGACCGCGTTCGATGGTTATCTCCCAGCCCATCAGGTGGCTCATTCCCTCGATGACGGCGCCTTGCACCATGTTCACCGCCGCTGTCGGATTCACGATTTGGCTGCCGATATCGCCGGCCACCCAAACTTTGCGCACCTTCACCTTGCTGTTGGCGTCCACGCTGACTTCCGCGACCTCGGCAAAGTATCCGCGATGAGCAAATTGGAAAGCGACGCCGAGAGCAGTGCCGGCAGGGAGGGTGCGCGAACCCCATCCCGATTTTTCAGCGGCAAGTTGCAGAACGCCACGCATCCGGCCCGCGTCGAAATCGGGCTCCGCGGGGTTGGGCTTGGCGCTCATGATTCGTGGTGCCGACAATAGATCCAGGCGAAACTGAACGGGATCCTTGCCTGCAGCGTGGGCAAGCTCGTCGGTGAAAGATTGGAAAACCCACGAAAACGCGTTGCTGCGCGGAGCACGCATCGCGAAGGTGGGCACTCCAAGTGGCATCAGGCTCGCCTGAAAGTTGAAATTCGGAACAAAGGTGCCTGGGAATTCGTTCGAAGGAATGTTTGCGGAGTTGCGCAAATTGATCGCCTTCACCAAAGCTCACGAAATGATTCTGCCATCCGACCAGCTTGCCGGAAGAGTCGATGCCTCCCTTAAGGTAATGGAAGCCTGCGGGGCGGTAGTGGTCGTGGCCAAAGTCGTCTTCGCGCGTCCATAGAAGCTTCACAGGAACGCCGACAGTCTTGGCGATCCACGCCGCCTCGAGCATGTAGTCGTTGGTCAGGCGCCGGCCAAACCCGCCGCCTATTTTCATCATGTGAACGGTGATATCGCTTTCCGGAATACCAAACAACTGCGCGACCTGCTGACGGCCCGCTTCTGGAGTCTGACTGGGGGCCCAAAACTCGAATTTGCCATCCTTGTAGTGCGCCAGACAGTTCTCAGGCTCAAGCGGCGCGTGCGAGAGGAAGGGGTAAGAATACGCGGCTTCTATAACTTTCGCCGCGGACTGGAAGGCAGCATCGGTATTCCCATCCACGCGCAACGGAATGGTCGGCGGCTGTTTGGCCAGCTCATCCGCGCGGCGTGCAAAACCTTCGCTGCTCTGTTCCGCAGTCGCTCCTTCGTTCCATGTAATATTTAATTTTTGGCGCGCCGTACGAGCCTGCCACCAACTGTCGGCGACGATAGCGACGCCGCCATGCAGGCCAGTGAGCACTTGCGTTCCCTCGACCACAAAGGCATGCCGCACACCTGGCATGGCCTTGATCTCGTCGAGATTCGCGCTGGCCACCTTCCCTGCGAATACCGGACACTTCTCGTATGTCGCCCACAGCATGCCGGGAACGGTGAAATCGATACTATAAATCGGCTTACCCGTCACGATGGAAGCGGTATCCACACCACGCGTCGGCTGGCCTATGATTTTGTAGTCCTTAGGATCCTTCAGCTTAACGGACTTGAGATCGGGTGGCGTCAAAGTCGCCGCCTTGGCCGCAAGTTCGCCATAGCTGGCTGAGCGATTTGTGGATCGATGAGACACGCGCCCCGATGCGGTGGTGCACTCCGACTCGGGAACGTTCCAGGTCTGCGCCGCCGCCATCACAAACATGCGGCGTCCTGCAGCCCCGACTTGCCTGAGCGGATCCCAATTAATCGGTGTGGCCGTGCTGCCGCCGGCGCGTTGCGGCCCGTATTTCACTTCATCGAGGTCGGCCTGTTGAATGCGCACGTCTTTCCAATCAACGTCCAGCTCATCGGCGATAATCATGGGCAGGGAAGTCTTTACGCCTTGGCCGATTTCGGGGTTCTTGGCCATGATCGTCACCGTGCCATCGGCGGTCACGCGAATGAAAGAAATCGGGACCAACGGAACCGCTGCAGCGCCCGGCGCTTGCGCGAAACCCAGCGGCTTGAGATAGAGGCCGAGCAGCAGGCCACCTCCACCCAGAGCGGACACACGGAGGAAGGAGCGACGACTAAAGGCGCGATGACTGGTGTCGACGGTTTCGACGCTTTTCAAGGGGGTTCCGGTTTTCACAGGGATTTCGGTTTTCACAGGCCCTCCTTACTATCTGCCCGACAGGTTTTGGGCCGACTCAGCGGGTTGGCCCGATGCTGTTATCGCTGCCGCCTTGTGCACCGCTTGACGAATGCGCAGGTAGGTGCCGCAACGACACAGATTCCCATTCATTGCGGCGTCAATATCTTTATCGGTGGGCTGAGGAGTCTTCGCGAGCAGCGCCGTAGCCGACATGATTTGTCCAGCCTGGCAGTAACCACACTGCGGCACTTCGATTTCTTGCCAAGCGAGCTGAACGGGATGCGTCCCATCCTCAGATATCCCCTCAATCGTGGTGATCTCTGCGTTCGCGGCGACTGAGACGGGGGTTTGGCACGACCGAACCGCCCGTCCACGCAGGTGCACCGTGCAGGCCCCACAGGCGCCGATGCCGCAACCGTACTTCGTACCGCGCAAGTTCAGCACATCTCGCAGCACCCACAAAAGCGGCATTGTCGCAGGCACGTCTACGCTGGTAGATCGCCCATTTACCGTTAGTTTAAAAGCCATGGTGTAAACTCCGGAGCGAAAGGTTAGAGCGCTTGTCTGGCCGCTGCGCTATTTTCAAAGCAGCCGCAGCGCTGTGTGAAGAGGCCATAGACGAGAACCAGCGGCCGCATAAAACTGCTGAGTCTCATGATGGGCAAAGCCTAGCACTGCGTAAGCGGACCGTCAATTGGGAACTACCGGCCAGCTGGCCGGCCCTCAAAACCCGCAACAGGTCCGTCTACTGACGCGGTTTTAGGGCAGGACGCATTTGCGATGTGGGCTGGGTTTCGGTTTCCTTGACGTGCCGTTGCGTTTGTCCACCCATTGCTTCTGGTAGGATTCCCAGATGGAGGACCGAACCGAATTTCGATTTACAATCCCGAAGGCCGGCAAAGTCTCGGCGGCGGAAGTGTCGAGGACGGAAGTCTCGGCGATTCTCGAGCGACCGCTGGAAGCGCGATGGCTGCTGGTCCTGGCGCACGGTGCTGGTGCAGGAATGCGACATCCATTCCTCGAAACGCTGGCACGCGAACTGGCAGCCCTCCATGTGGCGACATTGCGGTACCAGTTTCCGTACATGGAGCAGCGGCGCCGAATCCCCGACTCACCCGCTGTTCTGGCTGCGACCGTGCGCGCGGCCGTTGGAGCCGCCGCACAAGCGGCGCCGGATCTGCCGCTGTTGGCTGGAGGCAAGTCCCTGGGTGGCCGCATGAGCTCGTTCGCTGCCGCACAGGAGCCACTCGCACGCGTTAAAGGACTCGTGTTTTTTGGCTTTCCACTGCACCCACCCGGAAAACCGGGAACAAAGCGAGCGGAACACCTCGCGAAGGTAAGTGTGCCGATGCTGTTTCTCGAAGGCACGCGCGATCCGTTTGCGGACCTGGACCTGCTGCGTCCTATTTGCACCGATCTTGGCGCTCTGGCCACGCTCCATGTAGTCGAAACAGCCGATCATTCCTTCCACGTGCTAAAAAGCGAAAATAAGAGTGACGCAGAAGTTGTACGAGAACTCGCGCAGGGAGTCGCGTCTTGGGCCGAGGGTGGCCTCAGTACGAGCCACGGGTACGAGCCACGGAAGGGCTGATTAGGTGGAGCGACTAGCTGACACCTTCCATAAATCGAACGTCGCGCTCGACCGCACCTTGCAAGTGTTGTAATGCCGCCTTGTAAGCATCGCTTTCGTACGCGGCGATTGCTTTTTCAACGCTGTCGAATTCGATCAGTACCGTTCGCTCGTTCTTACCTGCTTCGTACGTTTTTGCAGGGCCTCCGCGAGCCAGGAAGCGCCCGCCAGCTGCCAGAATCGCGGGGCCGGCTGCGGCGGCATAGGCCTGGAGCGCAGTGGGATTCGAGACCGAAAGGTAACAGGTGACCCAATATCCTTTCGCCATGATGCCTCCTATGGTAGACAGCTGACATTAGCAGACAGTTCGCAACAATGCGTTTCTTCTCCAACTTTTTTCTAGCCAACTACCAGCCACACTGGCAGAAGCGCCTTACTTCTGCGACGTGGTTTCACCGGCCGGATGCACGATCATTTTCTTTAGCGTTCTTTACGCGCCAGTTGGATGCGGACATTGAGATGACGCATCGTTCAGCCCTTCTAATCGTCCGAATATGTGCGAATGTGCGGCTATATTTCTACCATTTAACATCCGCTAACATCTGCGACCAGTTAAGGCGAGAGAATTCAAAGACGGCTCCATTGTCTGCACGACCGAGCGCTCGGCGACAACGCGTTAGCAGAATGCTATAATTCTCGTTCAACTAGACCAGAGCGGCCTAGAAGAGGCTAGACCAGAGCGGCTTGGATAGTTTACCCGCTTTTACCTCAATAGCAGTTGGGGGCCTGCGTACTTCATGAAAGCTTCAAATTCACAATGGGCGAAACAGCTTGCCGGGAAGATCCCTGATAATTTGAGCCGCGAGATCGATATCTTCGAAACCGAAGTGGCGCTCAGAAGACAGGGCAAGCTTGACGAACGCCTGTTCGCCGAGACCCGGCTCCGCAGAGGAATTTACGGTCAGCGCTACGATAACGGCCAGCGACACGATGGCAAGAAAGTCCAGGAAATCGCCTACCCATCCGGAAACCTAACCAAGGGACCTAGCACGATGTGGGATGCCCCCGGCATGCAGCGCATCAAGATCCCGGGTGGCGGCCTCGACGCGAAGCAGCTTGAGACGCTCGCGGATCTGGCCGAAGAATACTCCGACGGCATCGCGCACGTCACTACCCGGCAGGATTTTCAGCTGCACTACATTCATATCGACGACACACCCAGTTTGATGCGGCGGCTCGCAGCGGCAAATATCACCACACGGGAGGCGTGCGGCAACTCGGTGCGCAACGTGACGGCGTGCCCGTACGCGGGAACCTGCCGGGACGAGGTTTTCGACGTTACGCCGTATTCACGCGCACTCTCGAAATTCCTGCTCGGTCATCCGGACACCCAAAACCTGGGCAGAAAATTCAAGCCAGCGTTCAGTGGGTGCTCGCAGCATGCGTGCGGCCTCACCAGTTTGCATGACATCGGTTTTATTGCCGTGAAGCGCGGCCCAGATGGCGCGGAGAAGCGTGGTTTCGAGATGTATGTGGGCGGCGGCCTGGGCGCAGTTCCTTACCAGGCAAAATTATTCGACACCTTCATTCCGCAAGAGGAATTGTTACCGCTGTCCCAGGCAGTGGCCAGGGTGTTCACGCGGCTGGGAGAAAAAAAGAATCGCAGCCGTGCGCGCATGAAATTCCTGGTGCAGGATTTAGGGATCGAGAAATTCAAGGAACTCGTATGGGAGGAGCGCCGGGAACTTGCTTACGATCCGCGGTGGACAGAGTACCTTGCGGACGCGGAGCAGTTCCAGGAGGCGCCGTTGCGGCCGAGTGGGGCGTGCCCGCCGATTATGCCGCAACCTTTGCATCGGTGGCTCGAAACCAACAGCCGTCCGCAAAAGCAAGAGGGCTATGTTGTCATCACCGTGGCGCTGCCGTTGGGCGACATTACCGCCAACCAGCTGCGAGCGCTCGCCGACATTACCCGCCGCTTCACCCGCGAAACCGTGCGCACCACGGTCGAACAGAACTTCGTTATTCGCTGGGTCAGCAAAGCGGACCTGCCGGAGGTATTTGACGCTCTGCAAGCGGCAGGCCTGGCGCAGGCGGGGGCAGGCACTATCGTCGATATCGTCACGTGCCCCGGTACGGACACGTGCAAATTGGGGATCTCCTCTTCTCGCGGATTAGCGGCCGAGTTGCGCAAGCGGTTAGCTGAGAAAAGCTTTCAGCTGGACGAGGCCGTGAACCATCTGCACATAAAAATCAGCGGCTGCTTCAATAGTTGCGGGCAGCATCACGTCGCCGATCTGGGTTTTTACGGTGTCAGCCGCAAGGTTGCCGGATACGCGATGCCACACTTTCAGGTGGTTCTAGGCGGCGAGTGGGAGCACAACGCGGGAACTTACGGGATGCCGGTCCTGGCCATTCCATCGAAGAAAATTCCCGACGTTGTTGCGCGGCTCACGGAGCGATATGCGATGAACCGCCAGGGAGCGGAGAGTTTCAAGGATTTCATCAAGCGCATTGGCCGGCCTGAATTGAAAAATATCCTCGAGGATTTGGCCCGGCCGCCCGCTGATTCATCCGATCGGTCATTATTCACCGACTGGGGAGACCCGCGCGAATATAGCCTGGGCGATATGGGCACGGGCGAATGCGCTGGAGAGGTGGTTTCCCCGGTCGACTTCGGCCTGGCAGTCGCCGAACGGGAAGTGTTCGAGGCGCAGCTGGCCTGGGATCAAGGCCAAATCCGACAAGCCGGAGAGACGGCGTACCAGGCGATGCTTCAGGCGGCCAAGACATTGGTCAAAGCCGACTATCCCCTGGTTTCCGACGATCCTGATCGCGTCATCGAAGAGTTTCGCACCCGCTTCTATGATACTCAGAAATTCTTCGACCCGTTTGCCGGCGGCAAGTTCGCGCATTATCTTTTCGACGCGCGGAAGAAAGCAGACCAGCCTTATACAACTGACTCGGCCCGCTATTTGATCGAGGAGGCGCACCTTTTCATCGAGGCGGCGCACAGTTGTTACAATCGCATGGGCACTCCTGCGCGCGTTTGAGGGGCCTCGCAAGTCCAGGGGGGCGGATCTCAGGATCAGCGGGCGCACTGTCTGACGACCGATGGGATGTTTCGCGCGAATCTGTCTCACGCTGAACTGGTCCGAGGTCGCAGACAAATCTTCCGATCGCGTCTCGTCAACTTTCACACAAGGACCAGGGTCCGATGGAGCTTCAGCACATCAACGTAAAATTATTGCTCGGCCCTGCAACAGAGGCCGATCTGGAGCCGCTGATTCCCATCTTTCACAACTGGATCCAAGACCGGCTGTGCCCTGAGCTGCTGCTGGATATTGCCGACTACCGGCACGTGCATGCGGGCCCGGGCGTGGTTTTGATCGGACACGAGGCCAATTACAGCGTGGACAATACTGATGATCGGCTGGGCGTTCGCTACAACCGTAAGGCTGTGCTGAATGGCAACAATCAAAGCCGTTTGACGCAGGCGGCGGAGGCTGCGCTCGTGGCCTGCCAACGACTCGAAGCCGATCCGCGTCTGGGCGGCCGGCTGCGCTTCAACGGTGAGGAAATTGAAATATTCGTGAACGACCGCCTGATCGCTCCGAATCGAGAGGCGACGCGCGAAGCGGTTCGTCCGGAACTTGAAACGTTTTGCAGAGAGTTGTTCCCGGACAGCGAAGTCCTGCTGTCGCACAGCAACGATCCGCGGCGCCTTTTTGCGGTGTCCGTGAAAGCATCTCGCCGCTACTCCGTGGCGGAGTTACTCGCAAATCTCGGCAAGGGCAGCTAGACCGCGCTCGCCTCTCTGTTCACTCGCTCGACCAGGAGTCCCACGATAAGGTATGTTGTGGACGCGGTGGAGAACCAATTGCAAACCGGTTTGGCAGGGCTGCGCGTGCTGTCGCTCGAAAGCCGGCGCGCCCAGGAAATGGCCAAGCTGATATCGAGTTATGGCGGCGAGGCCATTGTCGCGCCATCGATGCAGGAAGTTCCCCTGGAATCGAACACCGAGGCTCTGGCATTCGTGAACACGCTGGTCGAAGGCGGCTTCGACATAGTGATTTTCTTGACCGGAGTGGGGACGCGCGCGCTCACGCGCATCGCGGAAACGGTTGTTCCACGCGAAACATTCGTCGCGGCGCTCGCGCGAGTGTGCGTGATCGCGCGTGGTCCGAAACCGGTAGCGGCGCTCAAGGAATTAGGAGTGTCACCCACATTGTCCGTGCCTGAGCCGCACACCTGGCGTGAGTTGCTTCACTTGCTCGACGGGGGAGCCGCCACCCTACCCGTACAGGGATCGCGAATCGCTGTGCAGGAATACGGTGCGTCGAATCCCGCACTGCTTGCAGCGCTCGTCGCGCGCGGAGCGGAAGTAAATCCCGTTCCGGTGTACGAGTGGGCGCTTCCGGACAACATCGAGCCGTTGCGCAATGCAGCGCAAACTCTGGCGGCCGGAGGAATTGACGTGGTGCTCTTCACCACGTCGTTACAGGCGGTTCATCTGTTGCAAATTGCGGCCGAAGCGGACGTCGATGCCGGCGTCCGCAGAGCGTTTACTCGCGTCGTAGTGGGGTCGATTGGACCGGTGACCTCCGAGGTTCTGCGCGATAACGGAATTCCCGTGGACTTCGAACCGGCCCACCCGAAAATGGGGTTTCTGGTCAGCGAAGCTGCTCGACGCGCCAGGGAACTTTTCCAAACAAAACGCGACCGTCCTGCCGTGCTGGGAGAATTTTCGTGAGGGAGAAAGCCCGATCGGCTCGACCAGGCGCCAGCGGGCGGCGCCTCGTTGGATTTTGGACGCACCGCAACGGCAACCGCGAGCGGGGCACAGTCACACTTTGACGTCGTCGAAACCTCTGAACGAGGCCGCGAAGAAAGACCGTCTCCGTCCTTTCGACCCAACCGCTTGTCGCGGACGTTTACGGGAAATCATTCCGATGCACGTAAGCGCATCGGGTGATCCACTTTAAATTTCAGCACAGTTTCACTTGGGACGAACACGCTCTTTCCTTTGGTCAGGACTTCTGCGCCAGCTCCGGCAGCCGCGCCACCAACGGCCCCAATCGCCGCGCCTTTACCGCCCCCGGCGATCGCTCCAATGATCGTGCCCAGCGCGGCACCCCCTCCCACCATCTGTCCGGTGCGTTTATTTTTTCCAATTCCGCTCGTCCCTTTTTCGTCGATGTCGGAGGCATCGATCAGATAACGCCGGCCATTCACGCTGACCGATTCTATGTGCAGCGTAAGATCTGGGGTCCCGGTCGATCCGCCATTGTCAATCCGCTTGATCCGCAGCCGGGCGTCTGCGCCTCGCGGAATGACAACTTGTCCGGAATCGTCCAAAACGTCGTGATCAACCTGGGCAGCGAAGGTTTGGTCAGCGCGCGCGGTGCGGGAATTGATGGTCTCAGTGGTGCGGAGCGCAAGCTCCGTTCCGCCCGGGATTGTCGCACGATCACGATTGTCATCACGAGGTTCACGAGGCGCATTGTTTTGGTCGCCTACCGGTTGGTCTTGCTGGTGACTTGCATCACCGTCCGGTGGCCGTCCAGCATCACGGTCAGAAGGATAGTTTCCATTGGCATCCGCAGAAATACCTGTGCTCGGCGCGCTTCCGTTCGCCTGTGCGCTTCCGTTCCCCTGATCAAGAGGCCCGAATTGCAGCAAGTCAATGGTTTCCGTTCCGTAACGTGTTAATACGCCGTTTTCTCTGAACGTGATCACACGCGAGGTTCCGGAGACGAACTCGCCCTCGTGCCGGGTGCCATCTTTCGTAATGAGGGTGTCCGCCCACAAACCGGCCGACCACATACCAAGCAAGGCAGCCATCAATATCTGCGGCAATATTTTTCGCATTGCGCATTCTCTCCGGTGTACAACCCAACTTGCTTTAGTGCTATCGCACAGCGCTTTTGAGCCGCTTAGCGGCTTTCTCGAGCTGCCGCTTGAGATCGTCGACTTGGTCGATCAGCGCCAGAATCTCTTCCTTTGCTACCAGACCAACGCGGCCGACTTGATGTGCAGCCCGATCGGCTTTGCCCACAGCGGTACCTATTTTGATTGCGGCTTTCTTCAAGTTCGTTTTGCGAGCCATGTTGTTCCCCCCGCTTTCGTGTGAGATTAACTACAGGCCAGAGGTTTGTCCGTCCCCGGTACTATTCTAACCGTCAAATTTGCCTCACCGCAGCAAAACAACCTTGCTGTCCCTTGCAGGACACTTTCGGGCATCGCTACCGTCGGTTCGCAGGGCGATGCACGACCACATGACCACATCTCCGACCACATCTCCATAAGATGCCGAATCACCGCGTCCAAGACACACCACGTCGTACATGTCCTTCTCCCGGCCTACAGCAACAACCGCCAAAGAGTACAGGATGGCTTGCATAGACCGCTAGCCGCACGTTCGTTACATTGAACGTGGAACGTGGTCAGCATAGAGATAGATTAGCGCAGTAGGGTGACCGCCCAACTCCGGCTTAACTCCGGACTTTTCAGCCGTAGAGCCACCACTTCAACAGGTAGAGGTGATCCGTGGAACGCCCTCAAAGCGGGTACGTAAAAACAGACGCAGCACCAAACGTGGCCTGCATACGAAATGTGGGGACTCCCGATGCTTTGAGGGATCATACCGAAGAACTCGCGCTGGTGCGTCAAGCCCAAGCTGGAGACCAGGCTGCTTTTGCGCGCCTGGTGGGTCCGCATATTCGCGAAACGTACCACGTGGCGCTAAAAATCACGCACAACCGGGAAGACGCCGAAGATGTGTCGCAGCAGGCACTGATGAATGCCTACACACACATGGATCAATTCCAGGGGAATTCGCGGTTTGCCACCTGGCTGACACGAATCGCCATCAATGAAGCGCTCATGAAGGTCCGGAAACGGCGATCCGAGGACCATTATTTGTGCTATGACGACGGCCAGGAAGAAGGTACGAATCCCGTTGATTTACTGCGCGCCGCCGACACTTTTGACCCGGACGTCTTGTATACTCGCGCCGAAAACCGGCGCGTACTGCGCGAGGCCATTGGTGGCCTGCGTGCTACGTCGCAGGTGGTTATCTGGCTTTTGGGACTTGAGGAACGGCGAACTAGGGAAGCAGCCAAGGTGCTGCACCTCTCGCAATCCGCTGTTAAGACTCGGCTCGCACGAGCCCGGCAACAATTGCGCGAATCTCTCGCCGACCGCCTGTAGCAGCCAGGAACTGCACCGGTGCGCGGGTGTCCGCGCGCGGCGAGACCGCTCCATCAGGCACCCCCGGCAATGGCACCCGCAATCCGCACAATTCCGTACTGCACCTCGCGATGATTTGTTACCAACCAACGGATTCCCGATTGGAAGGAAGGGTGCCGGAGCGGCCACTCGGGTGGACTTACGGTCGCACAGCTACGAGCCACGCAATATTAGGGTTTGGCTCATCTTTGGGGCTGGGCTCAGGCGTAGCGGTCGAACCAAAAAATGTACCACCCGCGAGCAAAGTCTCAATCGCTATAATTAAATCGCGTGCGGCGCGCGATTTCTGAACGCAGCCATGAGCACCCGCTTTGCGGACATCGGCAATCAGAGTTTCCGATTCGTGCATGGTGAAAATTAGCACACGACTGTGTAAACCGAGTTTGGCGATACGGGAAGCCGCC
Source organism: uncultured Acidobacteriota bacterium (assembly GCA_963828935.1). Lineage (GTDB taxonomy): Bacteria > Acidobacteriota > Terriglobia > Acidiferrales > UBA7541 > Palsa-189. Next base: position 794,779 of record CAWHGP010000003.1, read on the forward strand.
TCCAAGCCGCTCATCACGGGCATGGTAATATCTAAAACTATGATATCCGGTTGCAGCCACGCGACCGCCTGAATTGCTTCCTGACCATTCGTGGCTTCTCCGCAAATTTCCCAGCGCGGTCTTGATTTCGACAGGATAGCCTGCACGCCGCGGCGCACAATATCATGGTCATCCACAATCAATATCCTGACGGCCACTTAAATTCCCCTAATTCTTCAAACCCGCTCCCGGTATACCAATCGGGCGTGGTCAGGATTAACTAACCTGAGACGGCCGCTGGGACAGACGGTAGTGCTTTAGATTCTTCACAAGGCGCCTTGGCGACAATGGTGGTTCCTTCCCCAGTCGAAAAAAACTCCAATTTCCCCCCGAGCTGGCGCATACGCTCGCGCATACCGCGCAATCCTACGCCCAATTTTCCGAGTGCGTCCGGTCTCGCGTCTAATATCTCCGGGGGCATGCCTTTGCCGTGATCTTTGACCGTCAGGGTCACCATACCGTCCTCAATGGACACTTGAACATGTGCTGTGGGACTCTCCGAGTGCCGGTGAACATTGGTCAAACTTTCCTGAAGAACCCGAAAAATCGTGAGCTCAAGATCCCTAGGAAGGCGAGGCGCCGTCGCGGAGATCTCCAACGTGGTGCGAATTCCGCTGCGTTTTCCGAATCCTTCGAGATACCACGGTATGGCCGTTTTCAAGCCCATTTCTTCGAGCATCGGAGGGTACAACAGATAGGAAATCGTACGCATCTCGCGAATGCATTCATCGGTCAGCCGGGCACATTCGCAAACCTGCTCCAGGGGCTGGCCGTTCTGAGCATCGAGATCGACCCTCAGGGAATCAAGCTGCATTTTAAGGACGGCCAAATACTGTCCCAAGCTATCGTGGAGATCCCTTCCGAGCCGGCGCCTCTCCTCATCCTGCAGGCGCAGCAGTTGCCCAGAAAGTTCGCGCAACGATTGCTCCGACAAGCGCAGTCTGCGCTCGGCTTCTATGCGCTCCGCAACTTCATTCTCCAGCCGTTCCTTGGTTTGCCGGAGAGCCTGGTGCGCCTGCTCTTTTTGCTGCAGCTCGGCAATGTTACGGAGTCTGTCGCCGTCGGTTGAAAGTGAAGTGTAGCCTTCGCCGGGAATCACGGCCGAATGTTCCGCGCAGATTTTTAGAAACGGCGTTGCGTGATCGTGCTGGTCGAAACCAGCGAGCGGGTAGGCGCACCGCAGGGAGAAGAAATGTATCTGCGCAAGATCGTTCCACAACTGCTCGAGCCGGATCGCGGCTTCGGCGTTCCCCTTCGACCATAAAATCGCAACCATCTCCCCAAACGCGGAAATAGGGCGCGCTTCGGCCGCGCCGCCATTAGAGAGCCGCTCGACGATGCCGCCCATGACGCCAAAAAAGAGATCGCGGTCCGGCATCCCGTCGCGCATAAATTTCGCAAGGGTTTCTTCCGCATCGAGAGGAATATATCGCCCATGTTTGATCGGATTGGATATGTCCAGACCGCGAGCCTGGAGGCGTTGCGCCAATCCATCCCGATGAGGCTTCGTGGCAATGACCAGGGCGCCATCACCAGCGCCCAGTGCGGTCCCAATAAAGCGACTCAGTGCATCGAGAAGGAACGCATCGTCGCTATAAAAGTGAACGCTGTGGGACCGCTTGGTATCGGTCCAGTTCGCGACCGGGGCAAGAGAAGCCAAGTCCGTAATTGGAAACTCGGTTGCACTCATCAGGAACCTTCCACCTTCGACTTTGTAGGACACCAGCGCGGTCGAGATCGGTCGACGGATCTGTAATGGGACTAACCCCACACAGTCTATAAGGTTAGTACTGTGACGCAATACAGCGGTTACCCTATCTTGAACGGAACGTGTAGCTTACCGCTGAGGCTCCCGTGCGGCTACTGATTGCGGATGTTGCAAAAAAAACGGCCCGTCAGGTGAATTTGACGGGCCGCTCGCATTTAATCCTGGCGGCGACCTACGTTCCCACACAGTTACCCGTGCAGTATCATCGGCTCTGCGGGGCTTAACTTCCGTGTTCGGGATGGGAACGGGTGTGACCCCCGCGATATGACCGCCAGAAACCTGTTACATAAATATTTTCTGCGGCTGAAACAAGCCCGCAGAGTTTAACAACATGAATAAGCTGGCAATCCACAAGCCCTGCCCGGACCGTTCCCGACTGCCATGGGAACGACGAGCTGGGAAAGTTTTATGGTCAAGCCGAACGGCCGATTAGTACGGGTCAGCTACACGCATTGCTGCGCTTACACCTCCCGCCTATCAAAGTCGTAGTCTTCGACTGGCCTTCTTACACCGCCGCAGCGGTGTTGGGAGACCTTATCTTGGGGTGAGTTTCTTGCTTAGATGCATTCAGCGATTATCTCGTCCGGACTTCGCTACCGAGCGATGCCCCTGGCGGGACAGCTCGTACACAAGTGGTCCGTTCATCCCGGTCCTCTCGTACTAGGGACAACTCCCCTCAAGTCTCCTGCGCCCACACCAGATAGGGACCGAACTGTCTCGCGACGTTCTGAACCCAGCTCACGTACCGCTTTAATAGGCGAACAGCCTAACCCTTGGGACCTTCTACAGCCCCAGGATGCGATGAGCCGACATCGAGGTGCCAAACCTAAGCGTCGATGTGAACTCTTGGCTTAGATCAGCCTGTTATCCCCGGCGTACCTTTTATCCGTTGAGCGATGGCCCTTCCACGCGGAACCACCGGATCACTAGACCCAGCTTTCGCTCCTGCTCGACCTGTGTGTCTCGCAGTTAACCCGGCTTATGCTCTTGCACTCCACAGCGGGTTTCCAATCCGCCTGAGCCGAGCTTTGGGCGCCTCCGTTACAATTTGGGAGGCGACCGCCCCAGTCAAACTACCCGTCTGGCCGTGTCCTCCGGCCCGTCAAGGGCCGTAAGTTAGAGCGACAGAAGAATCAGGGTGGTATTTCACCGGCGCCTCACCCCGGCCCGAAAGCCGGGGTTCAAAGGCTCCCACCTATTCTACGCAGATCCTCCCGTTACTCATGACCAGAGTGCAGTAAAGGTGCACGGGGTCTTTCCGTCTAGATGCGGGCATCCGGCGTCTTCACCGGAACCACAAATTCGCCGAGTCACTCGCCAAGACAGTCGCTCTATCGTTACGCCATTCGTGCAGGTCGGAACTTACCCGACAAGGAATTTCGCTACCTTAGGACCGTTATAGTTACGGCCGCCGTTCACCGGGGCTTCAGTTCAGGCCTTCGCCACCTTGCGGCAGTTGAGCCCTCGCTTTAACCTTCCGGCACCGGGCAGGCGTCACCCCCTATACGTCGTATTCGACTTAGCAGAGAGCTGTGTTTTTGTTAAACAGTCGCAGAGCGCGTTTCGCTGCGGCCGCCTCGGGCTATAAACCCTAACGCGGCACCCCTTCTCCCGAAGTTACGGGGTTAATGTGCCTAGTTCCTGAGCGAGTGTTCTCTCGAGCGCCTGTGGAGATTGTCCTTGTCTACCTGTGTCGGTTTGTGGTACGGGCACCTTGCGGACTCCTTAGAGGTTTTTCCCGGCAGCGTGAAATCAAAGACTTTGTGGCCGTGTGGCCTCGGGACCTGTCTCACCGTTGAATGACCGCGTGGATTTTCCGGCGCGATCCGGCTTACACAGAGCCATCGGGACTTCCATCGCCCGACTCCTCTATCCTTCTGCGTCACCCCATCGTCAAACGCCCGCTAGGTGGGGCAGGAATGTTGACCTGCTATCCATCAGCTACGCCTTTCGGCCTCGCCTTAGGACCCGCCTAACCCTGAGCGGATTAACCTTCCTCAGGAAACCGTAGACTTTCGGCGACACGAGTTCTCATCGTGTTTATCGCTACTTATGCCGGCAGGGTCTCTTCCGTGGCGTTGAGTAGTCCTCACGGTCTACCTTCAGACTCCACAGAATGCTCCCCTACCAAAGTGTCATGGCTTGCGCCATCACACATTCCGCAGCTTCGGTCGCAGGCTTTAGCCCCGTTGGATTGTCGGTGCATGATCGCTTGACCAGTGAGCTGTTACGCTTTCTTTAAAGGATGGCTGCTTCTAAGCCAACCTCCTGGCTGTCAGAGCGATCACACTTCCTTTCCCACTTAGCCTGCAGTTGGGGACCTTAGCTGGCGGTCTGGGTTCTTTCCCTCTCGACCACGAAGCTTATCCCTCGTAGTCTCACTCCCGTGCTGCTGTCCACGGCATTCGCAGTTTGATTGGATTCGGTAACCTTGGTTGGTCCCTAGTCCATTCAGTGCTCTACCGCCGTGGCAGATCACACGAGGCTGCCCCTAAAGGCATTTCGGGGAGAACGAGCTATCACGGAATTTGATTAGCCTTTCACCCCTACCCTCAGCTCATCGGAGCTGTTTTCAACCAACACCCGTTCGGCCCTCCAGCAGCGGTTAAGCCGCCTTCAGCCTGGCCAAGGGTAGATCATCCCGCTTCGCGTCTATTCCCACAGACTATGCGCCCTATTCGGACTCGCTTTCGCTACGGCTCGCTTACGCTTAACCTCGCCTGTGAGAATAACTAGCCGGCTCATTAAGCAAGAGGCACGCCGTCAGGCGGCTCCGACCCGAAGATCGGAGATCACCCTCCGACTGCTTGTAGGCATACGGTTTCAGGTTCTATTTCACTCCCCTCGCAGGGGTGCTTTTCACCTTTCCCTCACGGTACTTGTTCACTATCGGTCGCCAGAGAGTATTTAGCCTTGGAGAGTGGTCTCCCCAGATTCCCACGAGATTACACGTGTCCCGTGGTACTTAGGATACCGCTTCGAGTCCGGTAGACTTTCGGTTACGTGGCTATCACACTCTGTGGCCCCGCTTTCCAGCAGGTTCACCTAGCCTCCGGATTGATAACTCTACTTATGCGGTCCTGCAACCCCGCCGTGCAAGCACGACGGTTTAGGCTGTTCCGATTTCGCTCGCCGCTACTTTCGGAATCTCTGTTGATTTATTTTCCTCCAGGTACTGAGATGGTTCACTTCCCTGGGTTAGCTCGCACCCGCCTATGTATTCAGCGGGCCGTATCCCGAGTTCATCGGGATGGGTTTCCCCATTCGGAAATCCCCGGATCAATGCCTGCTTGCGGCTCCCCGGGGCTTATCGCAGCTAGCCACGTCCTTCTTCGCCTTCTGGCGCCAAGGCATCCACCGTACGCCCTTAGTAGCTTGACCATAAAACTTACCCAGCACGTCGCCCCCGCTCCTCTTGTGGTGAGCGGAAACTTTGTTTTGTGCGGATAGGTTCGCCTTTCCACTTGTGCTCTATCTCGAGCAGAACTTATGGATTTTAAACACGACGCACACAACGCCGCCTCACGGCAGGCACCGGTGGTCGCGTTTTGCCAGCTTATTCAGTTGTCAAAGAACTTCGGCTCCCCTGAAGGAGCGTCCCATTCCAGATGGGACGTGCAACGTTCGCCCGAAATAAAAAACCCGGCATCGAGCGCCGGGTCAATTCGTCTGCCACGCAGACGGATTCACTCGAAGCTCGATTAATTATTACCCTGGATTCGTAACAGACCTCACGGAAGCCCGGAGAGGCTTCTTGTTTCTTCCCCTGAAGTCCTGCACCTGCCAGATCGTTTCGCAGTATACCAGAATCTCTCTGCGCGTCAAGTGCCGTCTATTTTAGTTTCGGTGGCACCCTGTGAAAATCTTTGCGGGCCTGTGGAATTTGAGCCAACATGGTTTGGCGGCCGACTCGCGAATGAGCCGACCGCCAGATCGTGCATTACCGCCGCCGCGAACCGCTTTTATCTGCTGGTGTTGGGATCCACCGCATCAGCATTCGCTTTGGATTCAGCCGCAACCGCCGGCGGATTCTGAACCGCGCTTCCGGTCGCATCATAACGCGTCAGGTACAGGACGAATGGGGTGACCTCGAAGGGCATCTTCTCCCTTTCGGCCACTTGGCCCACAGGCTTGGCTTTGAGCATTTCCAGATTGTCGGTCCACGGGTTGAGTTTGATGCGACCTCCAAGCGGCAGGGCCGCAATGACGGTAGACCCAGGTTTGGCAGCATCGCCGGCTCGCGCAGGTACCGCGGCCACGACCCCTACCGCACCGGTGGTGACGCGATCGCCAAGATGCGGGCTGATCAGATTTGGAATTTCCTTCGAGCGGTTCTGGAGCACGGTAAGGAACAACTCAGGAGTAGCCAATTGATCTTTGTACGGCGAATTTTTGAGTAGCTCCGCCCCCTTGACCGAAGCTGCCTGTTCTTCTTCGGCGCTTCGCGAAAACCCGAAGTGATGGAACGCGTCTTTTTGATCGAAGAGCAGGCGGTCGAAAAATGCAAATTGCGTATCGATTCGATGACCGAGCACGACGTGACCGAGTTCGTGAGCGAGAATCATCGCCAGGCTAGCTTCATCGGGAAGCACATCAATGAGCCCACGGCTTAGAACGATCGTATGGCCAATCGTGAACGATTCGAGGGTGGAGGTCATCAATACGCGACACCGCACCTCGGGGTCAATATTCAGGTTGTTGGTGACTTCGAGATTGTTCACCACCGTGGTCAGCACCTTGTCCACTTCACCAGCGGGCGCTACCAGACCGAGCCGCTGCATGCGGTCGATAACGTTGTCTTCCGCCAATTGATCCCAGGAGCGCTGCTCCTGCAGTGGTGTGAGATCGTTCGCGGTGGTGGTCTGATCTTTGATCGCTGTGGGCGCCTCGACCAAGATCCTGCTGAGTTCTTGCTCTTCCTGAGCCTGCCCCAGGTTGTATCCCCAGAGGCGCGTCTGAGCCTTAAACATCAGCCGTTTGCTGAGAGCATAACGAACGTCGCTTTCCTCGCTGTAAATGAACGCCGGCAGCCACTGGTCTTTACTCACATTCACTCGCCAGCTGTCAAAATGAAAATAGTAGCTGGTCTTCGACGAACCTACATATGCGCCATTAAACCGGACGATATGGTAGCCCTGATCCTCCACCCAAATACGGCCGGAAAATCTGCCCTTCCCGCTTTTCGGGAGCGGGGTGATATCGAACACCAGGCAGCGCACTTCGCCCAGGAACTCACGGCGCACATAATCAAAATTGTAATTTTGTTTGTTGAAGCCGGCCGTGTCGATGTAGATCATCTGCAAAAAGCCCTTGGGCAGGAACTCCATCGCCATCGTGAAAAAGCTTCCCAACGCACCGACCCGGTGCTTGCCGCCGTTCGAGGTGAGCGCCTGCAGTTCCACTCCATGGGACAACTCGGCGCGGCCCAGAAAATATTGATCGCCGTCGGGTACGGCCCCGAGTTCTTTGTCCGGCCGATCTTTTTGAATATAGGTTTCTACCAGGGGCGAATACTTTTGAATCATTTGCATCTCGGCCGCTTCCTGGGAAATGATGCGGCCGACCACCTGGTCGAGCGTTGTCGCCGGCTGCTGCGCCGCAGCCGCAAGTGGCATCGCTGCCAGTGCCAGAATCACCCAAAAAGCCTTTAAGGTACGCATGCCCGTATGCCTCCGCAAACTTTAATATGCGATTTGAAAGACGATGTGCACGGTGGCGGGAAAATCCACCGGTTTGCCGTTTTGTAACGCCGGCTTGAAACGAATCTGTTCGGCAGCGTGCATGGCGGACTCGTCAAGCCCGTGTCCCAGGCCCTTGATTACCCGCACCACCTGCACCGGCCCCGATGCAGGAAAGACCACCTGCACCAGAACTTCACCCTCGAGCCCCAGCTTGCGCGCCTCGTCGGTGTACTGCGGATTGGGTTTCGCCAGAATCTCTACCGGCTGCAGCGCCGCCACCGCTTCGGTCTCTTTCGGCTTTGGCGCATCGACCCCTACTGCGGCCGCCGCAAACCCGCCCGCCTGCACCGCGCCACGTCCATTCCCGGTACCGCCATTTCCGCCCGGCGGCGGAATGGCCACACCATTGCCAAACCCAGCGCTGGCTACCGTGCCGCGCACTCCGTTCGCTCCTCCGGTACCATTGCCATATCCCGGTCCAGGTGGCAGTACCGGTGAACCGAAATGCGCGATCGTGGCGCGCTTGTTGGGATCGCCTTCGCCCGGCATTCCATGCGGATCGCCAAAACCGCCGGTTTGCACTTTATCCATGGGCTGGTTCACCGTGGCCGGCGCGGCGCTCCCCGTTGTGAGCATCCCCGTCTTCACCGGTTCGCGCGGACGCACCGGTTCGGGCGTTGCGGGCGCTTCAAATTTCGCTTCGGTCAAAGGCTGATCGAGTTTCGGCGCTTCCTGTGGCTGCACCACGACCGGCTTGGGCTTGGGTGCTACCAAAGGACGCGGCGCAATCAATTTCGCTACCCGCACCGGCTCGGGCTGCTCGATCGGTGGCGGCGTCGGTTGCACTCGAGGGCGCACCACGGGCGGCTTGGGCGGCAGCGGCACCGAGGTATCGGGCGCGGCCACCGGCGTTACCTCGTACATGATCTGGGTCACTAATTTCTGTGGGAAAAACATGGGCAACGCCACCACCAGCGCCGCTAGCGCAACCTGCAATACCGTACTCGTGAGCAACGCGCTCTTGCTCAATTTGGCATCCGGCAGCAGGCCCAAACGCACCGGCACCGGCCGCTGCCCCATCATCTTCTTCCACGCCTCCGGGTCGGGAGGCCGCGTCGACGACGGTGCTGCCCCGATCCGCAAATTCCCGAATTGTGTCACTGTGCTGCTCATGGTTGATAGTTCGCCTAGTTTGAGGATTGCTATCCTGGGAACGGTTGCCCGCCCATTGCTTTCTATTCCGGTCTCCACGTCAATGCTTTGTCTTCAGGCGGCCGTTCGTGATGAGAAGCCCAGTTCGTTTGGTTTCTGTACAGTACCAGCGTACTGGCCCCCATGAAGTGTCCGAATAGGACTATTGTACTAGTGTGGCTTAAGACCAATGTGCGAGATGGGCACATCACTCCGCATCCACCCTAAGACCCGACCGTCGAGAACAACCGACAACGCGATTTAGCCCGGCGATATACTTCCACGCCTTGGAGCGGGGAGTGCTCCAGAGAGCGGCATCGATATTCTAACCCGTAATTGCGCCTGTGGTGCGATAGTCTCTTTTGCTAAAGGAAATAACCTGCGGGTCAGCGCTCTTCGATCAGGATAATTGCAAGTTTTTCCTTCTCTTCAGCCACTAACAACGGAGCAATCGGCAAGCTACTACAGGGTTTCCGCCTTGAAACGGCAGAACTTCGGGTATGGAGCGGTCTTAGTCCGATGAAACCGCGACGCGCGATTGGACAGGACCTTAGAGGCTTTCATCACCTCGAAGCTGGGTCGCGATGGGTGTACCGCGATAAATCTCGGGCAAGTGATTAATTCCACCGCCACCGCTTCAAAGCCGCCAGTTTCGTAGCGAGGTGGTGGGGTAAGTTGACGGCAGACAAAATAGAATCGATAGCGTAGTGGAAATTGACGTCTTGCGTGACGCCTAACCACTGAGGACGACTAAATCCGTCCATGAGCGTATCGCGGAGCCTGAGACCAAAACTACAGGGTTTGCCGGGTGTGCACTGCCCAGCCGGAATGATATTTTGCTGGACGTGGTTTTGGTGCACGTGAGCAAGCACGGGCAGATCGATGCATTGGACATTGTCAGTGCCGTTCAATTGGTACCCTGTGAAAATCGGCGATTAATTCCGGCTTTTGATAGCGTAACCGGTGATAGCGTAACCGGCTCGTAGTCGGGCAATATTGGCGCTGCAGGCATAGCTCCCGATTGCAGAACACACTGTCTTTGTGATTCACCGTACTGTTACCAGTTTTCTGAGACTAATCATCGAAGAACCCTGAGGTGGAGCATGAAGCTAAGCCTTCGACTTATCGCTTCACTCGTGGTCAGCATCAGCTTGGTTACGTTCGTCATGGCCCGTAACCAAGTGCGTGCGGAAAAAAGCGGCCTGCGTACCGACCTCGCGCGCCGCGCCGAAATCCTGACCGAAAGCCTGCAGGAAACCACCGAACCTGTCCTGGTGAGAGGAGCGGTCGTACAGCTCCGTCGCATCGTCGAGCGGTTTGGAGACCGCGAACACCTTGCCGGTGTCGCCGTCTACGATCCGCAGGGAAAACTGCTGGCCGGCAGCGCCAAGCTGGGCGGCAGCGCCGACGTTCCGCCGAAAGTATTCGACAATTGCAAAGCCAGTGACATTGGTGTGGGCGGCTTTGCGACCATCGCCAGTTCTCCGATGTACACCTATGCCTTGCCGCTTCATCGCGATACAGCGCTGGCGGGCATTTTGGTTACTTTTCACGATGCGCGCTACATTGAAGCGCAGAGTGCGGATATCTGGCGCAGCGCTCTGTGGAACGTGATCGCAGAAGTTTTGCTGGTTGTGCTCATCACCTTGCTGATTATTCGTTCCACAATTGTTGGACCAATTACGCGGATTTCGCAGTGGATGAAAGACCTGCGTACCGGCAAAGCTGGACCTCTTCCTCAAGCCGCAGACGGTGACTTCCTGCAGCCGCTTACATCCGAAGCTGCGTCGCTGGGGAAGAGTTTGGCCGAGGCGCGCATGGCCGCCACCGAAGAAGCGCGCTTGCGCGAGGCGGGCGACACGCTGTGGACTCCGGAGCGACTGCGTGCCGGCGTCCACAAGCGCCTGCGTGGTAATTCATTGTTTGTCGTCTCCAACCGGGAGCCCTATCAGCACGTGCACGGAAAGGGAATTGAAGTCCGGGTTCCGGCGAGCGGGCTGGTGACGGCGCTGGAGCCCGATTCTCGTCGCCTGCGACGGCACGTGGATCGCGCACGGTTCCGCGGATGCCGATCGCGAAACGGTCGATTCCCACGATCGGTTGCGAGTGCCCCCCGATCATCCGCACTACACACTGCGCCGCGTCTGGCTAACCAAGGAAGAGGAGCAGGGCTACTATTTTGGGTTTTCCAACGAAGGAATATGGCCACTCTGCCATATTGCCTATACCCGCCCAAATTTTCGCCGCTCCGACTGGGAACATTACCGTCGTGTGAACGAGAAGTTCGCCCAGGCCACGTTGAAAGAAATCGAAAACGCCGAAGAACCCTTCGTGCTGATTCAGGATTACCATTTCGCTTTGCTTCCTCGCCTGATCAAAACCGCGCGGCCGGACGCCCGGGTGGCGATTTTTTGGCATATTCCGTGGCCAAATGCGGAGGCTTTCGGCATTTGTCCGTGGCAAAAAGAACTGGTGGACGGCTTGCTGGGCGCGGATTTAATCGGTTTCCACATCCAGGCGCATTGCAATAATTTTCTCGAAACTGTCGACCATTCCATTCAGTGCCGCATCGAATGGGATCGCTTTACCGTAAACCGCAACGAGCACGTTACGGCGGTGCGGCCTCATCCGATCAGCGTCGCGTTTCCGGATCTGAGCGAGGAGTCGCGCGGCCTGCTCAACGCCGAGCCCTCCCGCGAATCCATTCTGGCAAAGCTCGGGCCGGAAACGCTTTTCATCGGGGTAGGAGTGGATCGTATTGACTACACCAAAGGCATTATCGAGCGCTTCTGCGGAATCGAACGTTTTCTCGATAAATACCCGCAGTACGTTCGCAAATTCAGTTTCGTACAGTTCGGCGCGCCCAGCCGCACCAATATCAAACGCTACAAGGATTTCTTCTATGAGGTGGAGGGCGAAGCGCAGCGCATCAACGCGCGTTTTCAAGCGGATGGCTGGAAACCCATCGTCTTCCATGGCGCACACGCCGATCATCACGAGATTAATCCTTATTACCGGGCGGCCGACCTTTGCCTGGTCACGTCCTTGCACGACGGCATGAACCTGGTAGCCAAGGAATTCGTGGCTGCGCGCACAGATGGCGATGGGGTGCTCATACTGAGCCAATTCACTGGAGCGAGCCGCGAACTGCGCGACGCCATTCCGCTCAATCCTTACGACGTCGAACAATTGGCCGAGACCATTCGCCGCGCGATCGAGATGTCTCCCGACGAAAGGCAGGCACGGATGCAGCGCATGCGGCGCATCGTGAAAGAACACAATGTGTACCGCTGGGCCGCCGACCTGATTTCCGATCTTTCGGAAATTAGGCTCGACGCGCCGGAATTTACGGAGATGCGGTGAACTGTGTCTGGCCACGGCATCTTCCGGAAGAATCGTGTGCGGAACGGTCGCGTGCCTCGCGCGACACCACCGTTCCTGGCACGGCCGCAGACGCTGGTGTTAGCGGCGGTGCATCGCATTCCAGCAGACGGGCCGCGAGAAATGCGGTATCGCGGCAAAGGTGGCACGGCCGCCGACCAAGGCACGATGCAGCGTAACCGTGCGCCTCGTTCGGTCCGTGAAACGATCGAGGAGAAATCACGGACCCGTCCGCTGTTTAAATCGTGGCCAGAAATTGTGCGCCGTGTGCGGGGCGCCACAGACCTTCGCCTGTTTCTCGATTTCGACGGAACGCTCGTCGATTTCCGGTCGCGTCCGGACCAGGTGAGCATGGACGAGGAGATGCGCGACGCGCTAGGGAAATTGGCTGCTCACCCGATCGTGCACACTACCCTCATCAGTGGACGTCGGCGCGCCTCACTGATGGAGTATGTGACTCTTCCAGGGGTCCAATTATTCGGTTTGTACGGATGGGAAAAAAATGATGCGTCGCCATCTGCCCTGCGACAGATTCTGCGGGTGCGGGTGCTTCTCGCCGAGTTGCCCCATGAAGCGCCCGGCATTTATATCGAAGATAAAGAACTCACGCTGGCCGTGCATTTCCGAGAGGCTGCTCCGCCAGCCGCTAGAACTGCACGCGCCTGGCTTCGCCGCTTGATCTTGCGCTTTCCGGGATTGCGCATCATCCGCTCCAGTAACGTGTGGGAGGTGGTCCCCAGGGACATCCGCGGCAAAGGTGTCGCTGTCCGCGCAATTTTGCGCGGTGTTCCCCCGCCTTATCTCCCCATTTACGTGGGCGATGATTTAACCGACGAGCCGCCGTTCGCGGTCTTGCGCGAGGGAATCACGGTTCTGGTGGGCCCCCTCCGCCGCACCAAAGCTCGCTATCACCTGCGCGATACAAACGAGGTCTGCTTGTTCCTGCAACGATTGGAGGCTGAGCTCCCTTGAAAACTGCCGAGCATCCATTTCAGTTTGTTACCGGCACTTATCTCACTCGTATCGGCAATCAATGCGCCGGGAATCTGCGTGAATTGAGCGCCGGCCTGGAAGCGTGCAGCGATGCGTCCGTCTTCTACCACACGTTTCAGAGCCTGGAACGCCATCACTTCATCACCGAGGGTTTTTCGAATGATTTCGCGCAGTGGGTGCTGGCCGCTCTCAATCGCGCCGAACTAGCCGAGCGCTTGACCGCGCTGGATATCCGCAGTTACGTCGCGTTAAACGATCTGCGCGCCGACCTGCTCAAGGTCATCGAAGATTATTCCACCGCCAATAGCCGCCAAGTGGAGCAGACGGCCTTCGAACCTTTTTACTTTCTCGAAAGCGTCGAAGTCACCGTGCCGCTGGCCTGGCAAGCATGGACTCTCGAGGAATTCCGCGAGGGCCTGGCGCATCTGAGCAACGCATCGTTCCACTTTCATTTCCTGATTTCACGCTTGCGTTTGCAGCTGCAAAGCAATGATTTTTCGCAATGGTTCTCGAAGGAACTGGGTCTCGAAGCACTCGCCCAACGGACCAATCAAATCGACATCTACACCCATACTCTCGATGATGCCAGAGCGAAACTTCTGCAGTTCATCGACCGGGAGCTTGCCGCGTGAGCGAACCAAAAACAGAACCGAGAGCCATGCACCTCGACGATTACGTGCCGCTGCTCGGCGCGCGCGAGATCGATGAATTACGCAGCATCGCTGCGAAACTCACAGGCCGCACGGTGCAGATGGTCAACTCCACTGCGATGGGCGGGGGCGTCGCTGAAATTCTCAATCGCCTGATCCCGCTCATGAAGGAGCTCGAATTAAAGCCGCGCTGGGACGTAATCACCGGCGGAGACGATTTTTTCGAGGTGACCAAGGCCTTCCACAACGCGCTGCATGGCGGCCCGTATATTTCGAGAAAAGAAAATTTCGAGATTTTTCTTGCCACCACCGAGGCCAATCGCCAGCGGCTGCAGTTTGACTGCGAATTTACCGTCATGCACGACCCCCAGCCTGCCGCGCTGATCGATGCGCGCTCCGCTCCCCACGCGGGACACTGGACGTGGCGCTGCCACATCGATCTCTCTCATGCCAACCAGGAAGTCTGGGGATTTCTGCGGCCCTATATCCATCGCTACGATGCCGCTGTCTTCTCTTCTCCTTCTTTTGCGCGCCAGCTGCCCATTCCCCAATATCTGTTTTATCCGTGCATCGATCCTCTCTCCGAGAAAAACATCGAGCTCGACCCGGCCTTCATCAGCAGTGTCCTCGAGCGCTTTTCCATCGATCCTCAACGGCCGATCCTCACGCAGATTTCGCGTTTCGATCGCTTGAAAGACCCCGCCGGCGTGGTGCGCGCCTATCAGATCGTGAAACGCTACGCCGATTGTCAGCTGGTTCTCGCCGGAGGCGGCGCCGCAGACGATCCCGAGGGCGGAGTGGTCCTCGAAGAAATTCGCCAACTGGCCAGCGGCGATCCGGACGTGCATATTTTGGATTTGCCGCCGTGGAGCGCGCTCGAAATCAATGCGCTGCAACGCGCATCCACCGTCATCATTCAGAAAAGCCTGCGCGAAGGATTTGGCCTCACCGTAACCGAAGGCTTGTGGAAGAAAAAGCCGGTGGTGGCCGCCGCGGTGGGTGGCATTCCCACGCAGATTGTTCACAAGCATACGGGTTTGCTTGTGCATTCGGTCGAAGGCACCGCTTATCAGATTCGATTTCTGCTCTCCAATCCTTCATTGGCGCAACGGCTGGGTGAACAAGGGCACGAGCACGTCCGCGAGCACTTCCTGATCACGAGCAATGTGAGGCGTTACCTCACCCTGTTCCTGCACGCCATGAAAACAGCGTAACGCATGCTTCTAGGTACGCTGATGCGCAGACGCGAGAGTGTGACTACATTGTTCGCCACGGGCAACCGTCCGCATTAGTTCCTCCATCTCTAATACATGGATTTGAGTTCATCGAACTGATGGAACTACCGTGGGGGGCCCTTATGAAGCGCCAAATGAGTCGGTCACTTTATCCAGCCTCGTTGACTCGCACGTCATTGAGTCGCGCATTGTCAAGTCGCAGAGTGATGGGCGCAACGTTTAGTGCCGCAACAACAATGTTGGGCACGATCGCTTTCGCCTGTTGTCTTGCTACCGGCCCTGCATCCGCACAAGATCGGCCGAGCGAGATGGCCGGGTCAGTCACGATCCAGGAATCGCCGGCTTCGCCCCTGAACCCCGGCGCAAGTAACGATCCTGTTCCCCCGCAAGATCAAGATGCGCAGAACACGTCAGCGCCGCCTCGATCGTCGGCCGCCGTGCCTGACATGCTGACCTTGCAGGAGGGCACTATAATTCCGGTTCGTATCAACCAGTGGCTGTCGAGCGATCGTAATCGCCCGGGCGACACTTTCAGTGGGGTGCTTGAACAGCCGCTGATTGCCGGTGGTTATGTCGTTGCCAGGCGCGGACAGCTAGTGACCGGGCGGATTTCCAGCGCTCAAAAAACGACACACGGCAAGGATGCGTCCCTTGGATTGGAGTTGTCCGAACTAACCCTTGTCGCCGGTCAGCAAGTGCCCGTTAGCACGCAGTTGGTGCCGTATGCGGGTCGCCCCAGGTCTGCTAATTCCAATCAACGCGATGCGGCCACGATTGGAGCCACAACCATCGTCGGTGCCGGCATTGGAGCCGCCGTCGGCGGTGGAACCGGAGCTGCCATTGGCGCCGGAGTGGGTGCCATGGTTGGCGCAACCGGCGTCGTGCTGGGTCACGGGAAACCGGCCGTCGTTCCGCCAGAATCGGTGCTCACATTTCGCCTGCAACAGCCGCTTGACATTTCCACTGAGCGAAGCCGGGTAGCCTTTCGGCCTGTGACCCAGGGCGATTACGATCGCCCCACCCGCGATCAGGATGCGTATGCGCGGCCTTACGCGCCCAGGGGTGCTGCTTATCCACCTTCCGGTTCGCCTTATGCTGCGCCGGTTTATCCTGCGCCGGCGTACTACGTGGACTATCCGTATTATTATCCCTGGGGATGGGGCTACTATCCACCCGTTTACCTGGGATTCTATGGGGGCTTCGGCTTCGGCCCGAGATTCGGAGGCTTCGGTCGTGGAGGCTTTCGCCGTTAGCGCGGCATAAGAAGCGATCATGGAGCGTCCGTCGCCGCAACATTGTTGGGTGACATGTGTTGCGCATATTCGGCGCTGGCACGCAGCAGACTCATGACCGAGTTATTTCTTGCCAACGCCGTATCTCTAATACCATCATAAATTCGCAGGCATGCGGTCGCTTGACACGTTGTATTACACTGGCGTCGTGCAAAAACCTCGGAAGCGAGTGGCGGTGAATCGTCCTCCAAATCTTTCCAGCAAAAATATCCCACCGAACGAGCGCTTAATCCTGGCGCTAGATCTCCCCAGCAGCGCGCAGGCGCGCGATCTGGTCACTCGCCTGGGCGACACCGTGACGTTTTACAAACTCGGATTGCAGTTGTTCATGGCGGATGGGTACTTTGAACTCGTGCAATGGCTACATGATCGCGGGAAACAGATCTTCGTGGATTTGAAGTTCTTCGATGTTCCCGAAACCGTTAAAAAAGCGGTCCATCAGCTCAAGGATCGGCACGCCACATTTGTGACCGTTCACGGCAACGACGAAATTCTGAAAGCGGCTGTCTCCGAGAAAAATGGAGCGAAGATTCTCGCCGTCACCGTACTCACGAGTCTCGACCGGGCCGATCTGCGGGATCTGGGATTTAAGTGTGATGTGCGAGCGCTGGTCCTTTCGCGCGCCAGGCGTGCGCTCGAGCTCAATTGCGACGGCGTCATCTCTTCCGGCTTGGAAGCACCGCTGCTTCGCAAGCATCTCGGAGAACGATTCTTGATCGTGACGCCAGGCATACGGCCAGTCGACAATCAGGAAGTGAAAACGCGCCGCTCGGACGATCAAAAGAGAACCACCGATGTAGAGGAAGCGTTCCGCAACGGTGCCGATTACATTGTTATCGGCAGGCCGGTCTTGAATGCACCCGATCCTCTCGCAGCCGCCCAGAAGATCCAGCTACGTATCGCCACCCTTTTCTCTTCGCAGTAGCCGCCCGCTCCAACGGCTCGCCCTCACGTCCACGTTTCGAACTAGACAGAAGGTTTACGCTTGACACTTTGCAAACCGCTGACCTATGGTCATATATGACTGTTGGTCATATATGACCATGCCTCGCCAAACTTTGGCTGCTTTGTGCCCGCCGTTGGTGGTCGCCACCGGGCGACGCGAGCGCCGCAAGGCGGACATTCGCGGCCGCTTATTCCGCGCCGCACTTGAACTTTTTGCCTCGCGCGGTTTTACCGCAACCACCGTCGAAGATATCACCCGGGCCGCCGATGTCGCCAAGGGCACGTTTTTTAATTATTTTCCGACCAAGGAACACCTGCTCACCGCGTTTGGGGAAATGCGGCTCGATATTCTTCGCGCGGCCCGCTCCGAGGTGCAACACGGGAAAAAACCCGCGCGCGAAGTGCTTTGCCGCTTACTGACGGCGCTCGCGGCCGAGCCGTGGGAGACCCGCGCCATGGCTCGCTGCTTGCTCGCCAACGGTCTGGGCGGCGAGCCGGTAGCGTCTCTCGCCGCGAAAACCATGGCCGAAGCCCGCCACATTTTGTCTTCGATCGTGACCATCTGCCAGCATCGCGGGGAGATCCGTTCCGATTGGTCCGCTGAAGATATTGCCGGCCTATTCCAGCAACTATTCTTCGGCACGATGTATCGGTGGACACTCGATTCTCATCTAAAACTGACGCGCTGTCTCGGCACGGCGTTTGCCTTGTTCTGGGCGGGTGTCGAAGCCCGGCCCGAACATTTCAAGCGTCCCCAGAAGAGATCATCATGAATGCTCCTCTAGGAAGATTTTCGTTCGCACTGGCATGGGCCGCCGCCCTTCTGCTGTCCGCCAGTGCCGCGCAGGGACAGAATGTGCCGGCGGCTTCGCCATCAGGTGGTGTTGGCGCTGGTGCCACGAATGTCGCCGCGCCCGGAGCAGCGCCGACACAGCTTGCGTCGCAAGTCCAAATACCGCAATTCTCCTCGCAAAACCCGCTGCTCGGCAGTGTTGCGCAGGGACAAGCCACCGGGACCGTGCTGCCACTCTCGCTTGCCGAGGCCATCGAGAGAGGGCTGCGCCAAAATCTGGGACAGCTTCTGAGCGGCGACACGGTTACATCTTCGCAAGGTGAATTGTGGCAAACGCGCAGTAGCCTGCTGCCGAATCTTTCTGCCCGCGTAGCGGAAAATGCCGCGCAATTAGACTTGGCACAGGAAGGATTTCAGAAGATTGCCGGTAAGTTTCCGGGGTTTCCTACCGTGGTCGGCCCTTTCGGTTATCTGGATGTGCGCGCTGTCGCCACTCAATCGCTTCTCGATCTGAATGCGCTGGCAAACGAGCGGTCCTCCGACAAAAACCGCGCCTCCGCGAAATTCAGTTATCAGGATGAGCGTGAGATGGTGGTGCTGGCGGTCGGGGCCACCTACTTGCAGACCATTGCGGAATCCGCTCGAGTGGAAACCGCCGAAGCCCAACTGAAAACGGCGCAGGCACTTTACGACCAAGCGGTAGACTTGAAACAAGCGGGCGCGTCGGCGGGCATTGATTTGCTGCGCGCCCAGGTCGAGCTGCAAACGCGCCAGCAGCAGGCGATTGCTACGCGCAACGATTTCGCGAAGCAAAAGCTGGCACTCGCGCGCGTGATTGGACTGCCTCTTGGACAGGAATTCACGCTGACCGACACCGCGCCGTATGAGCCATCGGCGACGGTAACGGTGGAAGATGCGCTGCAGTCTGCTTATGCGGCGCGTGCCGATTTCCAGAGCGCCGTTGCGCAGGTAAGAGCGGCTCAATACACGCGCCGGGCGGCCACCGCGGAACATTTGCCCTCCGCTTCCGCGTATGCCGACTATGGCGTGCTCGGTCCGACTCCCGACACGCTGCACGGCACATTCGATGTGTACGTCGCCCTGCACATTCCGATTTTTGCCGGTAACCGCGCCCGCGGCGACGCGCTGGTTGCCGATGCGGCTCTCGCACGCAGCCGGCAGCAGCTGGAAAATCTTCGTGGGCAGATCGAGCAGGATGTGCGCGATGCTCTGCTCGACCTGCAATCGGCGTCCGACCAGGTAGGCGTCGCCAAAAGCAATGTGGACCTCGCGCAACAAACACTGACGCAGGCGCGCGACCGATTTAGCGCCGGTATTACGGATAACATCGAAGTGGTCCAGGCGCAGCAATCGGTCGCGAATGCGAATGAATCCTACATCGCGAGTTTGTACGCGTATAACCTCGCGCGCGTGCAGCTGGGACGCGCAACCGGGTCCGCCGAACGTGGCATCCGCGAATATTGGAAGGGAAAGTAATCCATGGCCGACCAGGTACAGGTCCATCCTGCGAACGACGTTGCCGCAAATGCAGCACCGCCTGCAGACGCGCGTGCACCACAAGGCTAGCGTTCCTGCTGAGCCGCAGTCGCCAGCGTCGCGACGGCGCTTGGCCTTCCTGCTGTTGGGCATTGTCGCGATTTTGCTTATAGCGGGCTTTTTTGTCTGGCGTTATCTCTCTACCTACGAATCCACCGACGATGCGCAAGTCGATGGCAACATAAATCCGATCAGCGCACGCGTTAGCGGTTACGTGACCACTGTCAACATTCAAGATAACCAGTTTGTCGATAAAGGGGCGGTGCTCGTTCAGATTGATCCACACGACTATGAGGTCGCTGTCGATCATGCTAAGGCGGAACTTGCCGATGCCGAAGCGACGGCGCGGGCTGCCAGCCTCAACGTGCCCGTCGAGTCTGTGGGCACCACCAGCCAGGTTTCTTCCTCGGAGGCGCAGCTTGCGGGTGCGCAAGCCGGCGTCACTGCCGCGCAAGAACAATTCGATGCGGCACGCTCGCAACTACAGGAAGCCCAGGCCAACAACGCTCGCGCGCAATCCGACCTGACGCGTTATCGGCAGCTCGTTGCGAAAGACGAGGTATCGCAGCAGGTTTACGAGCAGGCCGATGCTGCGGCAAAATCGAGTGCCGCGGCCGTCGATGCCGCGCGCGCCGCTGCTGCCAGTGCGGAGCAGCAAATCGCCGTAGCGCAGGGGCGTCTTGAGTCAAGCGGAGGCAGCGCTGCGGAACTCACATACGGGACCGCAACAAGTGGATGCCATGCGGGCTCGCGCACAGGCGGCGCAGGCCACGGCCGCGCAAAAACGCGCGGAACTCGCTCAAGCGGAGCTTAATTTGCAGTACTGCACGATTGTGGCGCCGGTCAGCGGAGTCGTGAACAAAAACGTGGAGGTCGGACAGAACGTCCAGCCGGGCCAGACACTGCTCTCCGTTGTTCCGCTCGACGATGTCTGGGTCACGGCGGATTTCAAGGAGACGCAACTCGCAAACATGCATCCCGGACAGCGCGCCACGATTTCCGTGGATGCCTTTTCGCGCAAATACGACGGTCATGTGGAGAGCATTGCCGGCGCCGCCGGTGCACGATTCAGTTTGCTGCCGCCGGAAAATGCTACGGGCAATTACGTGAAGGTAGTGCAGCGCGTACCCGTAAAAATTGTCCTCGAGCCCAACCAAAACCAGGACCATAGGCTGCGGCTCGGGATGTCGGTGGAACCGAAGGTGTGGGTGAAATGAGCGAAGGTGTTGCGGCGCTCCCTGCGCGCGCCGCCGCGTACACGCCTCCAGCGGTGAATCCCTGGGTCATTGCGTTGACGGTGACGCTGGCAACCTTCATGGAGGTGTTGGACACGAGTATCGCCAACGTGTCGCTGCCGCATATTGCGGGCGGTTTGGCGGCAAGCGTGGACGAAAGCACCTGGATCCTAACTTCATATCTCGTTTCCAACGCCATCGTGCTGCCGATGAGTGGTTGGATGTCTGCGCTGATTGGCCGCAAGCGCTTCTACATGTCCTGCGTGGCGCTGTTTACGTTCAGTTCATTTTTCTGCGGGCTCGCGCCGAACCTCGGCATGCTCATTTTTTTTCGGGTGCTGCAGGGTGTGGGTGGGGGCGGCTTGCAGCCGAGCGAACAATCGATTCTGGCAGACACCTTTCCCGCCAAGAAACTCGGCATGGCCTTTGCCATTTATGGCATGGCCGTAGTGGTGGCGCCCGCGATTGGACCCACTCTGGGGGGCTTCATCACCGATAACTACAGCTGGCGCTGGATTTTCTACATCAACGTGCCCATCGGCATTATCTCGCTGCTGCTGACCTCACGCCTGATCAGCGATCCCCCGCATCTGAGCGGGGAACGGGAGAAGGGGAAAACGTTCCGCATCGATTACATCGGTCTGGGGCTGCTGGCAATCGGGCTGGGCGCCTTACAAGTGGTGCTCGATAAGGGCCAGCGGCTGGATTGGTTTGAGTCTCACTTTATCCTCGACTTGACGATCATCTCTGCAGCGGCACTCGTGACTGTGGTGTTCTGGGAATGGCGGCATCAACATCCCATCATCGATTTGAAACTGTTTCGCGACCGCTCCTTTGCCATTGGCAACACCATGATGTTCATGCTGGGATTTATTCTGCTGGCGACCACGCTGCTGCTTCCACTGTTCTCGCAAACGATGCTCGGCTACACGGCGCGCGAGGCGGGCTTTTCCCTGATGCCGGGAGGATTCGTGATTCTCCTGTGCATGCCTTTAGTGGGATTTCTTTTGTCGCGATACGATCCGCGGTGGCTGATGGCCTTTGGTCTCTCGGCCCTTTCGTTCGCCTTGTTCTATATGACCCATTTCGATCTGGCGATTGATTTTTGGACTGTGGCCAAAGCGCGCGTCTTTCAGGGCGCCGGACTCGCGTTTCTCTTTGTCCCCATCAATACGGTCGCGTATGCGTATTTGCCGCGAAACAAGAATAACGCCGCATCGGGGTTGATCAATCTGGCCAGAAATGTGGGAGGCAGCATAGGAATCTCGTTCGTGACCACGATGCTCGCGCGCCGTACGCAAACGCATCGCAGCGATTTGACGGCCAACTTGAATCCAGCAAGTCCGCGAGTCCAGGCGATGCTGCAGGGAACGACATCTGCGCTGCGTGCGCACAGCGGCTCGGACGCGTTGCATCAAGCGTACGCGATGCTGCAAGGCAGCGTCGAGAGACAGGCCACCATGCTCTCGTATATCGACAATTTCCGTATTCTCGCCATCGCCGCGCTCCTTCTGCTTCCCTGCGTCCTGCTGATCAAAAGGCCCAGGAAAGGCGGCGAGGTTCACGTACATTAGGCGGGAGATTACTGATTTCTGCTGGTTGAACCATGCGCTAAACGAAGCTGGCGAAGCACTGGCGAGCCCTACCAGGCCAAACCCTACCAGCTAAGATCGGTCTCCACCGGCTCGTCGTAATCGACACCCTCCACCTCAAATCCGAATAGATTGCGGAACTCCCGCTGAAACCCCGCGAAGTCGGTCACCGTGCGCAGATTTTCCGTATTCACCTGCGGCCACAGTGCGGTCACCTCCGCCTGCACGTCCGCGCGCATCTCGCGATCGTCGAGGCGTACGCGGCGGGCGTCGCCCTCTTGGGTCTCAGGGGCGGGAGACGGACTCTTGATAAGGTGATCGGCGAATAGCCGCCGCATTTGCTCGATCGGACTTTCTTCCAGGCCCTTGGCCCGCATCACCTTCGAGAGCAGACTGAGATAAAGGGGCACCACCGGAATCGCGGCGGAAGCCTGTGTAACCACGGCTTTGTTGACGGAGACCAGCGCTCGGCCGTCGAATTTTGGCTCCAGCATCGACTCGATCGCCACGGCCGCGTTTTCGAGATTCTGCTTTGCGCGGCCAATCGTCCCGTCGCGATAAATGGGCCAGGTCACCGCAGGCCCGATATAAGAATATGCCACGGTGCACACGCCGGAAGCGAGCAAGCCTTCATCCGCGAGAGCTTCCATCCACAGGCGCCAATCCTCGCCGCCCATTACGGCCACGGTGTCGGCAATTTCCTTGTCCGTGGCTGGCGACAGCGTAATGTCGACCACCTTCTCGGAATCCAGCTCAATGGTGCGATTCGAGAAAGCTTCGCCAATCGGCTTCAACGCCGAGTTGTAGACGACTCCGTTGCGCGGATCGGTGCGTTTCGGGGACGCCAGACTGTAAATCACCAGGTCGAGTGGCACCAGTTCGCGACGAATCAGCGCGATGGCTTCGCGTTTGGTCTCGTCCGAAAAGGCATCACCGTTCAGATGCGCCGCGAACAGTCCGTCGCGTTTGGCATATGCGTCGAGTGCCAGCGTGTTGTAGTAACCCGCCGTAGCGGTCTTGCCTTCGTCAGGAGGGCGCTCGAAAAATACTCCGAGCGTGCGCGCTTCGTAACCCCACGCGGCCGTGATGCGCGAGGCTAGTCCGTATCCCGTCGAGGCGCCGATAACCAGCACGTTGTGCGGCACGACGGGTTCGGGCGAGCCCGGCGCAGGGAGGATCGAACTCGAGCCGTCAATGGCGGCGATTTGACGCTCGACGTTGCGCCGGCAGCCTTCGGGATGAGCATTGACGCAGATAAACCCGCGCGAGCGGCGCTTGACGATCTGTTGTGACATGGAGTTGTGAATGGCCGACTGCTGCCAGTGACTGCATCAACAAAAAATTTCCTGCTACCGCACGGCGGCCCCAATACGTCCGCGAGACACCAGCGACACACCACCCGATAAGCTATCGCGGGCGCGAGTCCTTGTCCACCTCCACGCCACCTGGATGCTTAATTTCTGCCGAACTGAAAAGTAGCTCCTCGTCGCCTCACGGGACACCGCACGGGTCTCGGGTGTATAACGTGGAGAGCGCGGGTAGCTCGAAAATTGAAGCGAGGCCGTGGACCCGCCCGCAATTGAACGGGTTGCCTGAAAGCAAGGACGCGTACGATTTGGGCGGTGCCGAAAATGCGCAAATACTCAAAAAAGCGCGCTCATTTACGTATCGAAATCGCGGGAATGTTCGCCTCTGCCGTATTGCTGTGGGCGCTCCTGATGGCAAGCTCGCCCGTGCCCACACGCGCAGCTAAACAGGAGCCGCAAGGTGAGGTCGTCGCTAATCTTGCCGCCGGACACGTCCTTTTCTGCGTGACGAAAACGGCCATCATCGTCGCGGCAACGCAGGAAACCGTCGAAAAAGGCTCGCGAGAACCCGCTGTGCTGGCTGTCAGTAACAGGCGCATCGGCGTGCTGCTCGGTGCTGTGGAATGGAACACCACAGCGAAGGGAGCAAAAGCGGTCCGACTGGACGCGGAATTGCCCACCGTAGCCGCGAATGCCACTCGCCGCACCGGCGACAAGACGATCGATCGAAGTCAGCCTAGCGACATCGAGGAAATTGGCGTGGGAATGCTGGAAACGCTGCGGCCACTCGTCGACCAGATTCACCACAAGCTCGACCTCAAACCTGACGAATCGCTTACCGAACTGCTGCTGGCGGACTATGTTGAAGACTACGGCCCGGAAATTTGGCGGCTCGACTTCCGCGTCAAGCAAGAGGATTTAGGCAACGACTATTGGAACACTCGCGTGCTCCGGCCCGCGTACACACAGCTTTATCCACCCGAAAAGGGCCAGCCGCGCACGTTTGTGGAAGTGCAATATCCGCAAACGCTTTCTCAACCAGGACTGCTCGAACGGTTGGTCCGTCATGATCCGAGCGTTGAAAATATGCGCAATGCTTCGCCCGAGTTTACGAAAGCCACCACCTTGGTGGTGACCGGCCTCAGCGAAAAAGCCGACGCCATGCCCATCGTCGATTTCATGCGCGCCGCGATGCCCGTCGTATCCGGTTCGAACGGACCGCTGGTGATGGCATTGCTCGACGGCAATCGCGGATTTCAGTGGGTTTTAGCGCCTCAGGAAAAACTGCCCGCGCCTACCGAGACGAAACCCGAAGAGCCGGGCGCTCCGTCGCTACGCAGGTACAATCCATCACCGTAACGTTCAAGACAGGATGAACCCGCACAACTGCTAGCCGGCAGCGAAGGTTCTCACTCGCATGGTTATCATCTGCCGTTGGGTGCTTTGCCCGCGAACTGCAGCTTGACGCGCGCGCTTTTCTCCGCTACCGACCGGCTTAATTCCTCCTTATACGCCGCCAGCCGCTCGGAGATGCGGCCGTCATACGTTCCGATGATTTCGGCCGCGAAGATTGCGGCGTTTGTCGCACCCGGCTTATCAATCGCCATCGCCGCCACAGGCACCCCGGCGGGCATTTGCACGCTTGAAAGCAGCGAGTCAATCCCCGAAAGGACAGTCGTCGCCATGGGCACGGCAACGACGGGTAAAGTAGTTAGTGCCGCGATCACACCCGCCAGGTGCGCGGCACCACCTGCGGCCACGATGACCACTTTCAGACCACGCGAGATCGCAGTGCTCGCATATTCATGTGTCCGCGCGGGTGAGCGGTGCGCGGAAATCACTTCGATCTCGAACGGGATCTCGAATTTATCCAGCATGCGCGCGGCCTCGCTCATCACTGGGAGATCGGTGTCCGACCCCATCACAATTCCGACCACCGGCTCGTTATGCCTGTCCGTATTCATACGCTGCGGGCCTCCGCAATGCTGAGTTGAGTTCAATTCTCTTCGTTTGGCTTACGATGGCGTGATCACTTCGATGGCGTCGCCGCGTCGAATGATACCGCCTTTGATCACTCGGCACAAAATGCCCCGCCGGCCGTGAAGCTCCGCCTGCAACCCCATTCTGATTTCGTCCATACGCTCGCATGGCGCGCATGGGCCGGTGACCTGAAATACCGCCTCGCCAATGGAGACTCGGTGTCCTTCGCGCAAGTCGCTGTGCCGCAGCCCCGCAGTCGTAATATTTTCGCGAACGATCCCTGGTGTCAGGCCGAATTCGGCAAGCATCTCCGCCTCGACCAGAAGCACCTGCCTTTTGCTGCCCGCTCGGCCGTGTGCGCAACCCTCGAATCCTTTATCCGCAATGGCCAGAACTTGCTCGCGCAGCCTCATGGGCTTGCGGCGCGCGAATGCAATGAACAGGTCTTCAGCAATGGAGGCCATACTGGTTACACGCGGCCCGCAACCGAATCGGCGGTTTGCGAAAGCCCAGCCACCGAATCCGCTATGTCTTTGCGGTAATGCGCGCCCGCGAATCGAATTTGCCCGGCGGCGGCATAGGCGATTTGTCTAGCTGCGCTTAAATTCGCGCCGCGCGCGGACACGCCCAGCACCCGGCCGCCACAAGTGTAATAACTGGAATTGTTGCTCCGGGTCCCTGCGTGAAAAACAACCGCACCCGGCACAGCGGCCGCTTCGTCCAATCCGCTGATTGTCATGCCGGTGCTAAATGAGCCGGGATATCCTCCTGAGCTCATTACCACGCAAATGCTTGCCCCTGGTTTCCAGGCGATTTTCGCATCGCGAAGTCGTCCCGCTGCGGTGGCCGCAAGGACTTCGGCAAGATCAAAATCAACGCGGCACATCAGCGCTTGGGTCTCTGGATCGCCGAGGCGGCAATTAAACTCGAGGACCTTCGGCCCATTCGCCGTAAGCATCAAGCCGAAGTACAGGAACCCACGATAGATTAATCCGCTGGCATCAAGCGCTGCTATTGTCGGGCGGACAATGGCGCTTAGAATTTGACGGTCCAGTTCCGGCGAAATGATGTCGTCGCTGGAATAAGCACCCATTCCGCCAGTGTTAGCACCTTTATCGCCATCGAGCGCCCGCTTGTGATCTCTGGTGGGAACCATCGCCACAAAGTCATGACCGTCGCTGAGAACAATGTAGGAAAGTTCGGGTCCGGTGACGGCTTCCTCCATCAGCAGCTGCGTTCCCCCGCTTCCAAATTCCCGCGCCTCCAGCGTGCGGACAATGAATTCCCTGGCTTCGTCCTCCGATCCTGCGACCAGTACGCCTTTCCCCGCGCACAAGCCGTCCGCTTTCAACACCACCGGCCAGTGAACGGAAGTCAGCGCGGCCCGGGCCTCATCCGAAGAATCGAAGACGCCATAGATATCCGGTGTCGGGATGGAGTTGCGGCGCAAAAAATCTTTGGCAAATATTTTGCTGCCCTCTAGTTGTGCGCAGGCCCGCGATGGCCCCACCAGGCGAAGTCCGTGATCTGCGAATTCGTCGGCGATCCCCAGTACCAGCGGCTGCTCCGGTCCCACGACCGTGAGATCGGCGCCCAGCCGCTGAGCCAGAGTTCGCAGACCCACTACATCACCTAAATCCGCAGCGATACACTCAGCCTGCTGCGCGATTCCACCATTACCCGGAGCGCACCACAGTTTCGTGACAGTGGGGCTTTGCCTCAGTTTCCACACGAGTGCGTGCTCGCGTCCGCCTCCGCCGATCACCAGAATTTTCATCGTGAGGCCACGATAAGCCGAGGCTGATTGCCGTGTCAACCGCACCTCGGCCGGGTTTTTTCACGCTGGATGAAGGCTCTTGGGACAAGCCCATTTACCTGAAACGGTCTCTGATGACACAATTTCGTCGTGTCGAGGGCAGGACCCGCCACCAATTGGCGCAACATCTGCTCGGAAATCGCAGGTGCGCGTTTCAATTCGTCAATGTTTTGCTCTACTGTAGTTGGGACTTCGCCGAGGTGTCATAAACGCAGCTGGACTGACTATGGCTGGCGCGCCCAACCCGCAAGGCAGACGGTCTGCTCGTATCGCGATTGTGGAGGAGCATATTCGACTCGAGAACGCGCATGACCTCGAAGGCGTGCTCCGAACTTTTGGCGATACTCCACGCTACGACGATGAACCGTGGGACGAACACTATAATGGGCAGAATGGAGTCCGCCTATTTTACAGGCAGCTAATGGGGGCGCTGCCTGACTTGGAAATCGACGTACAGCGCCGGCACGTAACCGACGACGCCATTCTCGTTGAAGTTATCATTCGCGGTACGCACCTCGGCGGGTGGCGCGGTCTCCCGGCAACCGGGCGACGAGTCGCATTCCCGCTTTGTGGC
This sequence comes from uncultured Acidobacteriota bacterium, assembly GCA_963828935.1. Classification (GTDB taxonomy): domain Bacteria; phylum Acidobacteriota; class Terriglobia; order Acidiferrales; family UBA7541; genus Palsa-189. The sequence goes on from CAWHGP010000003.1 coordinate 822,808, forward strand.
GTCTACACATTCGATGCCGATGACCGCCTGGCCGGCGAAAAAATCTACTACGACCGCGGCACCGTGTTCAGACAACTAGGCGTTTTCCACGAGCCGCAAAGCATATTGGGACAAATTTCGATTGCAGCGACTCATCCCGCCACGATTGTGCGTGCTTTCGCGAGAAAGCTCCGGCGAAAGTGACCTGCCAGTGCGATCCCGACTCCAGCGGAACGGTGTGCTGGGTAACTGCGATTCTGGCTGGAAGGCCCTTCACATGCGTGGGCCAAGGTGCTCGTCACGGAAGCTGACTTGCGAAGCTCGGCCAGTGCCGGGGAACTGCTCATGCAGCTTGCGGCCGGAGCGGGATGGGTGCGCGCAGGAAAAAGCGGCTCAAGCTAGCCTTACGAGGCCCTTCCACATAGACTTGCATTGTAAATTGCACGGATGGGGCGAGGCTGGACCGCATAGAACCGCAAACCGATGCAATCGATACCCTGGGATTACGCACTCATTTTGTCTGTACTCGCCATTGTCGTTCCGTGGAGGGGTACGGTGCGGATCCGCGAACTGCTCGCGCACCCGACTCTGGGCACCTCCGAACGCATAGCCATGTACGGCTCGACGATCGCGTTTCAGTGGCTGGCTGCGATCCTCACCGGCTGGCGTGTCCTCGCACGGGAGGGAGGAGGCCCACGCTTCGCCGCCGCCGTCCTCGGCTTATCACTGCCGAAGCCGGTCGCAGCATTCGTACTGGGAGTCGGCCTTTCGATTGTGCTGGTCTGCACACAAATCGCCAGCATGCACAGCCTCGGCCGGTTGCCCCCCGGTCAGCGGGGGCGCCTCTATGAAATGGCTGCTAAGCTCATGCCGCAAACGCGCCTTGAACTGCTTCCCTTTTTCGTTTTGGTGTGTACAGTAAGCTTCTGTGAGGAATTGTTGTACCGCGGATTCGCGTTCCTCGCTTTTCTTCAGCTCTTTCACGGCTCAATTGCGGCGGCCATCGTGGGCCCGTCGGCCATCTTCGCAATCGGCCATCTTTATCAAGGCCGCCGAGGAATGGCCACCACATTTGTTCTCGGAGCGATTCTAGCGGGCATGCGCGCCGTGACGGGCAGCCTGGCACCTTGTATTTTGGTGCACTTTGTCGTCGATTTCACCGCAGGGTTAACAGCACCACACAGTGCGCTGCGCGCGAAATCGGCCGAAGATTCCGCCACCGCAGCATAAGCGGCGTCTATAACAAATGAGTTATTAACTATAATATTATATAGCCTGCTGTTTTAAGGTTTTGCCGTGACGGCATTCACAGTCGACCAAATGCGGGATATCCTTGCGCCCTTCCATGCAGGAGTAACGGAAGCGCAGTTGGTCCGCTTTTGTAAATACGCGCAACTCTTGGCCCACTGGAATCAGGCACTGAATCTGACCGCTGTGAACGATCCCGAGGAAGTGGCCACCAGGCACTTTGGCGAAAGTATCTTCGCATCGACAATTTTTCGTCTGAGCCAAGGTCGGCTCGCCGACGTAGGTACTGGAGCTGGCTTTCCCGGCTTACCGCTGAAAATCTTATCGCCTGCCCTGGATCTTACCTTACTGGAGCCGAACGCCAAGAAATGCGCTTTCTTGACAGAGGTTTCTGCAGCACTCGGTTTGGATCGTGTCGCCGTAGTTCGTTCACGCTACGAGGATTACGATCCGGGCGCGGCGGAGTTTGGCTTTTTGGTGTCGCGGGCACTGGGCAACTACAAACAACTTCTCCGGTGGGCGCCGAGGACTCTGAAGCCGGATGGGCTGGTGATACTGTGGTTAGGTAGCGAAGATTCCCTGCTCGTAAGCAGATGTAAGGGATGGAATTGGGAGTCGCCGATACTGATACCTGGCACACGGCGACGTGTGCTCTTGGCGGGCAGGGTTGCCCGAAGCTAGTCGTTCAGTCCGCAAAGTTGTTTCACGTGAAACATATTTGGTCGAAACATGGCTTAGCTGTTCCACGTGAAACAAACTATCAGTTTCAAACCAAAATGAGTTGCCAATTGTACCTATTACTGTTAGATTCCCGCGCGAATTCAGTTTTCTAGCGAGGCGTCCGCCGTGTCGCGCATTATCGCAGTTGCCAATCAGAAAGGTGGAGTCGGTAAAACCACTACCGCGATCAATATTGCGGCATCCTTTGCCATGGCGCAGCAAAGAACGTTGTTAGTTGATTCCGACCCTCAGGGCAATACCACGACGGGAATCGGATTTGCGCGGGACCCTGCACGAAGGAGCCTCTACAACGCATTGATTATGGGCGAGCCTGTTTCACGCATTTTGTTGAAAAGCCAAGTAGATGGCCTCGATCTCATTCCAGCAGACAAAAACTTGGCTGGTGCTCCCGTAGAACTCGTTGGTTTGGAGCAACGTGAATTCAGGCTGCAGCAGGTTCTTTCCGGCATTCGCGAGGACTACGCGTATGTTGTCATCGATTGCCCACCGACGCTCGATCTTCTCACTCTTAACGCCCTGGTGGCGAGCGATGCGGTGTTGATACCAATACAGTGCGAATATTTTGCGATGGAGGGTGTGGCCGAGCTTCTGGACACATTGATGAGGGTTCGGCGCACGCTCAATCCCAATCTGGCGATTGAAGGCATTGCATTGACCATGTATGACGAGCGCACAACATTATCGCGCCAGGTGGCCGCAGATTTGAGGAGCTTTTTTGGTTCGCAAGTATTTGACACAGTGATTCCCAGAAATGTTCGCTTGGCCGAGGCACCCAGCCACGGAAAGCCCATCGTTTTCTATGACATCCACAGCAAAGGTGCCGAAGCCTACATCCAGCTTGCAAAGGAGGTAATCGCCAATGGCCAGAAACGCGCTGGGCAGGGGACTAGAAGCGCTAATTCGTGAGGTCGAGAGTGGCCCAGCCGAAGCCGTCAGCCCTGTTCCGGCTACGCCGTCCGCCGCCTCTACACCTGGACCAGGCTCGCAACTCGTCGATATTGATCTCATTGATCCCAGCCCTTACCAGCCGCGAACCCGGTTCCGCGAACAAGCGCTCGAAGAGCTGGCCCAGTCCATACGCGCAAGCGGCATCATACAGCCGCTTGTCGTGCGGCCCGTTCGTTCGCGATTTCAGCTGCTAGCAGGCGAACGCCGCTGGCGCGCCGCGCAACGCGCCGGCCTCGACCGGGTTCCGGTATCGGTCCGCGACGTCGCCGACGAGGCCGCTCTGGAGATCACCCTGGTCGAAAATATCCAGAGGGAAGATCTGAACGCGATTGAGGAAGCGCGCGCCTTTGATCGCTTAATGACCGAGTTTCACCTGACCCAGGAAGATGTCGCCATGCGTACCGGCAAAGACCGAGCCACAGTGGCGAACGCCGTGCGGCTTCTACGCCTTGAAAAGCCGATTCTCGACCTGATCGAGGACGGCCGAATATCGGCTGGTCATGGTCGAGCGCTGCTCGCCATAGCCGATCCAAAAACACGAATTGCGATATCTCAGCGCGCCGCACGCGGCGGCTTGACCGTGCGGCAGATTGAGCGGCTGGGCGATCGTCGAAACCGCGCCGAAACCGGGCCCCCGGCAGCCGTAGCGCTTGATCCAAACACACGAGCAGCGCTCGATCAGCTGCAGCAGGCTTTGGGAACGCGCATTACCATTCGCGTACCCACAAAGACCCGTCCCGGGGAACTGCTGATCGAGTACTACGATGAGGCGCACCTTACTCGCCTATACGACCAGCTGATGCCTTAACTATAACTATGTGCTTAATATAACAGTAGTAAACAGGACGCCTTGTTGCCGCATCACAGGGTCCAGCAGGCGCGTCGAGGGAGGAGTCCCGGCATGCCATGGAAGCGATCTACGCAGAATCCCGGCCCAAGCGCCGGCGAATTTACGGGCTTTCTCGACAAATCCGTACGTTTAGAAGGCACCTTGGAGTTTCCCGGAACGTTCCGCCTGGAGGCCCAAGTAAAGGGCACGATTATTTCGAGCCAGACGCTGATGCTTGGAGAAGCTGCGCAGGTGAAAGGCCAAATTGAAGGGAACCACGTGGTGATTTGCGGCCGGTTTGACGGAGTGATTTTTGCGAAAGGGCACGTTGAGATCCAGGCAAAGGCCATTGTTACAGGGGAGATTCACACGCTTTGCCTGATAATCGAGCCGGGCGGCGCCTTCGAGGGTCTATGCCATATGGCCGCAAGCTTGGAGGGGGTCAGGCGCGTAACCATTCCGGTTCGCGCTGCGCAGCAGGGTTGAGAGCGCTGCAGCGCCCGCTCTTATATGCCCTTGTGCGTGCACTAGTGCGCCGATGCTAGATATTATCTGGCGATCACCCTTCCCATCCCGTTGCGACTTCCGAAATGGATGCACGAGCAGTCTATAATCACCCGGAACCACCCGGGCGTGCAATTCAGCGGTTTGGCCCGGCGACACGCATCACGTTGTGTCGCGTAAGGAGAAACCTTGGCCGAAGTGGTGAGATTGACAGCCACAACAAAAGCTGCCGGCTGCGCCGCGAAACTCGCTCCTGGCACACTTGATGCGCTTCTGCATCGATTGCCTCCTCAGGCCGATCCCTGCGTATTGGTTGGATTCGAAACGAGCGACGATGCGGGCGTGTATCGCCTCACGCAGGATCTGGCGCTCGTGCAGACGGTCGATTTCTTCACACCGATCGTGGACGACCCGTTTTCCTTTGGCCAGATCGCGGCGGCGAACGCTTTGAGCGATGTATACGCCATGGGCGGCCGGCCGGTTTCTGCTCTTTCGATTGTGGCCTTTCCAGAGGATGGCGATCCGAATGTGCTCGAGCAAATCCTGCGCGGCGGACTTTCGAAGATGAGCGAAGCGCGCTGCACTGTCGTGGGCGGTCACTCTATTCGCGACGAACATATCAAGTTCGGCTACGCAGTGACCGGTGTCATTCATCCCCAGCGCATTTGGCGTAACGTGGGGGCTGTTTCAGGGGACGCGTTGCTGCTCACCAAGCCATTGGGCACCGGAGTGATCTCCACGGCACTGAAGCACGGGCGCGCCACCGCCGAATCGATGACCGCCGCCACAACGTTCATGACGCGCTTGAATCGCGACGCCGCCAAAGCTCTCACCAAATTCGCCGGCCAATGTGCTGGTGCGGCAGCAGTCATACACGCCGTCACCGATGTCACCGGCTTTGGCTTGCTGGGGCATGCGCGGGAAATGGCCATTGGCAGCGGCGTTTCTTTCGAGATCGATCATGCTGCTATCGAATATTTGCCTGGCGCCATCGCGGCGTCTCGCGAAGGATTTCACTCTGGCGGCCTCCGCAACAATCGCGATTTTATCGGCGATTGTGTATCGTTCCGTGCGTCGGTGCCCGAGGAATTTCGCTGTTTGCTTTTCGATCCGCAAACCTCCGGCGGCCTGCTGGTAGCCATCGAAGCAAAAATGGCCGATGGCGCGATTGCCGCTCTAGCAGAGCACGATGTCACCGCACACCGTATTGGCCGCGTTGTTGACAGGCGCTCACCCTTAATGGAGATCGCTTAAGTGCCGTCATTCTCAGTGCTTTCTCAACCCTGCCATTTCACGTTTCGGGGTTCGATTGAGAACTGACCATCGTCGACTCCGCCATCAGGCGGTGCGCCATTTTAATGTATACTGTAGGGTTAATAAGTAATGGATACATTGACTCACGGCATCGTCGGCGCCCTCATCGGCAAGGCTTTTTTCGCAAACGATCCCGGGCCTTTCCCCGTGTGGACCCCCGATGCCTGGCGAGAACCCCCGCGCACTCCGGGCCGCGTGGCCATTATTTCCGTCACCTTGGGAGCGATTTTCCCCGACATCGACGTGTTCGCCGGTCCGCTCGCTCACAACAGCCTCGCAATCATGACTTGGCATCGCAACATCACGCACTCCGTGGTGCTGTTGCCCCTGTGGGCCGTGCTGCTGGCGCTGTTGACGCGGTGGCTCGCCGGGCTGCTTTGCTGGCCCGCTCCGTCACTGGGCGACCTGACGGCAATTTATGCCGTGGGCCTCGCAAGCCATATTTTTCTCGACGTGCTCACCTCTTACGGCACTATGGTCTGGAGTCCCATCAGCTATGTGCGACCTGCCTGGGATTGGCTATTCATTATCGACTTGATCGTGACGTCGCTGGCACTCATGCCGCAGCTTGCTGCTTGGGCGTTCCGCCGACCGAACCGTGCGCTGAGACGGGCGATACCCCTGTGGATCCTGAGCTCGGCAGCCGCCTTCGCCATTGCTCCGCTGGCTCGAACCATGGGACGCGCGATGGACGTGCCGTTTTCATTTACCGCCGCCTGGGGAGCCACGGCCGTGTTCGCGATCTTTTTCATACTGCCGCTGCGGCACCGGACGAAATCGGGTGCCAGCCGCTCGAAATGGTGCCGCGCCGGCCTGGCTCTGCTCGTGGGATACATTTCATTCGCAGCCACGATGCACCATTCGGCCATGCAGCAGGTAAATCAATTCGCAGACGAGGCCCGCGTGAATGTCCTGAATATTGGCGCGTTGCCGCTGCCTGCTTCGGCAGCGCGCTGGTCCGGCCTGATTTCGACGCCAGAAGGCGTTTACCGCCTGCAATTCAACGAACTGGGCGGCGAACCGCTAAGAATTCAATTTTTCCCGAATGCACCAGACAATCGTTACATCGACGCTGCACGCAATTTACGAGATGTGCAGACCTTCCTCTGGTTCGCGCGCTTTCCAGTCTGGCAATTCGTCGAGCGTAATGGTCAGGAAGTGGTGCAGATCAGCGACCTGCGCTTTTATGGCATGGCCCCGCAGGATGGCCGCGCCGGGTCTGCGGCAGCCATTCCGGTTAATTTTACGTTTGAAGTGGTGTTTACCCCAGAAGGTCGCGTGGTGTCGCAGGGATTCAGGCGCGCAGCTTGACCCCATCGCGACGAGTGAAGAATTGTGGAAAAGTTATAGCGCTACCTACTTCGATTCTGCCGCGTAAATCACCAGATGGCGTTCCTCACCCACACCTTCGCTGCACGTGCGCACGCCCGGCTGATCCCTGAGCACCAGATGAATAATCCGGCGTTCGCGCGCGCTCATGGGATTGAAGCGAAACGGCGCGTGTGTTTCGCGGACGCGCTGGGCGGCAACTTGAGCGGATAGTTTCAGCTCGGCGATCCGATCGGCCCGGTAATTGGCGCAATCAAAGCGCAGGCGATCGTGCAGTTGCGGGTCGAGCCGGAGGGAGCGCACTGCGAGATGCTCCAGCGCCTTAAGGACTTCTGCGCCTCGCTCGAGCAAAAACTCGCGATCGGCGCCATCGAACGTCACGATAATGTCGGGCGTCTCGAATTCATCGATGGAAGCTTCCGCAGGCGCCGCGAAACGTCCTTTCAACGTGTTTCCGTCCACCCCCGCTGCGGCGTCCGCCTTGGGCGCGCCCACCGCAGCAGCCAGCGGCAATTCGATGTCGAACCGCAGATCGAAATGCGTCCCGGGCAGAATCGCGTCCAGGTAGCGGCGCAACCCCGCAGCCACCGCTTCGCGGTCCATTTTGACTGCAGGATCGTGCGTGCGCTTTGCCGGGTGGCCGGCTTTTCCGTGGGATCGAAAACTCGTGGACATCACATCCTGGCCTTTCGTGGGGAAGTATGGAGAGTAAAGGCGCGACCCGCTTTGCGGCGCGGCGCCGCGCCGCGTCCCGCTACTTGTTTTTTTTCTTCCCCGGAGCCTTCAGTGGAGAAATGCGGTTCAAGTGCCACTGTTGCAGAATCGCGATCGCGCTGCTGGTCAAAATATACAGCGCCAGGCCGCTGGAAATCGGAAAGATGATAAACATTCCGCCGAACATGATCGGCGTGAGGGCCATCATGCGTGCCTGCGAAGGATCGGTGACCGTAACCGGCGTCATCTTCTGTACCACGTACATCAGCACGGCCATCGTGACGGGAAGAATATAATATGGATCGCGGCTGGAAAGATCGTGAATCCACCCAAACCAGGGCGCGTGCCGCAATTCGATGGTTGCGGTGAGCATCCGGTTGAGACCAAACCATATGGGGAACTGCGCCACCATCGGAAGACAGCTTCCCAGTGGATTGATGCCTTCGCGGCTGTAAACTGCCATCACCTCTTTGTTCATTTCCTGCTTGCGGGGATCGCGAACGGAATATTTCTTGAAACGGTCCTGAATGGAGCGAATCTCCGGCGCCACCTTCTGCATTTTCTGCATCGAGCGCCAGCTGCTCACCTTCAGAGGATAAAGAAGCATATTGATCGCCACGGTCATAGCAACAATTGCCCAGCCATAGTTCGGCACATAGCGATGCAGCCACAGCAGTACATACAATAATGGTTCCGAGATAAAACCCGTCCAGCCCAATTGAACCAGCCCGTTGAGCGGCGGGTGGATGGATTTTAACAAATCGAGATCCTTGGGGCCTACAAACACACGCAATTTGAGCGGATCTTCCGGTGGAGTAACGCCTGCGGCCATCTCGGGCAGCGTTTCCTGCGTCGTCTTCCCGTCCGTTTGCATGGTGTGCTGAACTTGGCGCGCGGAAAGCGTCAAATCCTGAGCCACCAGCTGGCCTGGCGGAGGTAGCGGTGGCAGAAAGCCGCGGCGAAATACAAATCCTCGATCCCCACGGCGTCGAACATTCCCGGAATATCGGCGGCCATGTTGCGCTGATCGGGAGCACCTACATTCTTGGTGGCGACCTGCGTGGTACTTCCAGCGTGCCCGCCAAAAACCGCCGTTTGTATTGCAGCGCGGAACGCGGTGACGTCGCCGAAGCCGCCCCGCCAGGTGACTCGATGAGGCACCGGCTGGCCGTTGTGCCGCACCGAGACTTCGACTTCCGCGATGTAGCTGCGATCGAATTTCAGGCGCTTGGTAACTTCCGTTTGCCCATCGCTCCACTGGAAATCGATTTCCGCGGGCGCCAATAGCGTCAGCCCTGCAGAATTCGACCCGGACGCTCCTTGCATTGTTCCGGAAGGTGTGGACACCACATATAGCGCTTTATTGGCGGCCGCTTCCAGTTGCGGATCGCCGATTTGAAGAGAAAATGGCCAGTCGCCGGTCTGCGTGGCGACCTCGGCATTTACGACGTCCAGAATGCGCGGAGGTTGATGATCGTCGGTGAATTTCTTGAGCTGCCAGCTGCGCACCACCGCTCCGCGGCTCGATAGCTCGACGCGATACAAATCGCTTTCGACCACCGTGATCTTTTCCGCCGTGGCCGCCACGGGCGCAATGGTCGAAGTGCCAGCGGCAGGCGCGCCGGATCGAGAAGCGCCTGCTGTTGCATTCGACGCAGCAGCATTCGGCGATCCATTGTTTGGCAAAACAGCATTCGGAGAACCCGTATTCGGCGAAATGGCATCCGGCGACGCGTTCGTGGAAATACCGCTTGGCGTGGTTACGCCCGGCTCGGGAGCCGCGGGCTTAGGTGGCTTGTAGATCAGGCTCCACGCCACGATCACAATCAACGAAAGTGCGGCGGCGATAATGGCGCGCGACTGGTCTGAAAGACGGCTCACGTACTTACCTCACGCGCCGGGTGACTGCTCGAGTCATTTTCGGGCTTCTCTAAATCGCTCTGGGACTCGGGCACTGGATCATGGCCGCCACGGGTAAACGGCCGGCAGCGCAGGAGGCGCGCCGCGGCCAAATAAATGCCTCGCCGGGGTCCATGCCTCAGGATCGCTTCGTAGGCATATTGCGAACAGGTCGGATAAAATTTGCAACCTACGGGCATCAGCGGCGCGAAAATCGCCTGGTAGAAGCGAATGCCCGCCAGCAAAATCGATTTCAGCGCGTGGCTCAGCGGGCCACGCTTCGCAACAGGCTCAACAGCTCCGCTTCGAGCGGCGCAAACGTCGCCTCCGCTACCGAGCGGCGCGGATGAATCACCAGATCCCATCCTGAAGGTATCTCCGAAATGTTCCGCCGAAGGATTTCGCGGATGCGCCGGCGAATCCGGTTGCGCACCACCGCGCCTCCCAGGGCTTTTTTTACGCTGGTGCCGAAACGCGTGCGCGGCGCCCCATTTGCGCGGGAGAAAATGACAAACTGCGCCGAGGATCGCCGGCGGCCGCTGCGGTAAACAGCCTCGAAGTCGGCGCGGCGCAGCAGACGCGCGCTCCGCGGGAATCCCTGCGGCGCGTCCGGCGAGTGCTTAAATGGGCGTGAGGCGATGGCGGCCCTTCTTGCGGCGCGCCGCCAGAACCTTGCGGCCTCCCACCGTTTTCATGCGTGAGCGGAAGCCGTGCGTCTTGTGGCGACGTCGTACCTTGGGTTGAAACGTACGTTTGGGCAACGAATACTCCTGTAGGCCCGCATCGGCGGACCGCGAAACAACCAGTTTATGCGAGCCTCACAGGCTGGTCAAGCAACCGCGCGGGTCGGTAGTGGTCTAGTTTGAATCCCTTACGATTGACATCATTTGAAACGATCCCACCCCCTCGTCCGTATAACATGGTGTGCGAATTCGTGCGCTACTTTCCATTGGCATTGCTATCACTTTCTCGATCGGAATATTGCTTGTTGTCCAGGCACCGCATGCCGTGCCGGTGCAGGCTGCGTTGCAAGACAGCACGAATAAGCTCGATGTCAATGATGCAGGGTATCGTAAGCTCGACGAAACGCTTTCGGTCCTGCGGGCGCGCAACGCAAAACAGTTCGCCATCGACTCCTCCAAGGGTATCGACGAGTCAAGCTACGTTGCCATCGGAGGTATCGAACAGTGGATCACCATCCGGGGCCAGAATCGCAACAACCCCTTGCTGCTGTTTCTCCACGGCGGACCTGGCGATGTAACCAATCCCTGGACATTCGCGCTGTTCGCTCCATGGGAAAAGCACTTCACGGTGGTGCAATGGGACCAGAGAGGCGCGGGTAGAACCCTCAGGAAGACCGGCCCTGGGGTTGTGCCGACGATGACACTTGATCGCATGGCGCAGGACGGCATCGAACTGACCGAGTATCTGCGGAAGCATCTTGGCAAAGACAAGATCATCATCGTAGCTCATTCCTTCGGCTCAATCCTCGGTCTGCGCATGGTTCGGACTAGGCCGGAACTCTTCTACGCATACGTGGGCACGGGACAGATCGCCGACAATACAAAGAACTATTTCGTGGCTTATGATGCTTTGCTGAAGAAGGCACAAGCCATCGGAAATCAGCAGGCCTTGGAGGAATTGCGCCGGGTCGGCCCGCCTCCTTACTCCTCCGGTGAGGGGTACCAAGTACAGCGGAGATGGGCCAACAATTTCGAAGGCGCAGATCAGTTCTTGCCGGGGACCCTTGGCCTTACCCTCGTGGCTCCCGGCAACTCGGTCGAGGATATTAACGATTCAATTGATGGACAGATTTTGAGCGGAAATCGTCTCGTGCCGCAGACCGCGTCTCTGACTCAGAAGGAGCTCGGTGTCGGCTTTGCTGTCCCAATATTTTTCTTTCAGGGAGCCGCAGACTTCACGACTCCAACGGCACTTGCTCAACAATATCTCGTATCGGCGATCCAGGCCCCGCACAAGGAGTTTGTGGCCATCCAAGGCTGCGGGCACTTTGCCGTGTTCATGTGCTCCGATCAGTTTCTGAAGGAGCTTGTTACGCGGGTCAGCCCGCTTGCAGGCGGGCGTTGAACACCCAATCAACCATTCACTTGGCGAAAACAGATCCTTAACGATTTGGAGAGGCATGCTTTTGGTCGTCACGAGTTCGTATATGCAGCTGCCGTTCGGAGACTGGACCACTCACTTCATCGCTATTGCAAACTGACCCAGTACCCGGCAGGTGGTGAGGCAATAAAAGTGTGTTGCTAATGGTGGCACGCCCGGACGGTCCAAGAGTTAGTGACATAAATTCCCGATAGCATAGCGAACATAAAGCGAATATAGATAAATTATGCCGGCTACCAGTGTGACGCTAAACACTTATTCACCATCACCGGCGGATTTAAAAGGGTGAGACATAGAAGACTTGCCTTCTCAGCAGGGCGGTTGGGTGAATTTTTGTTACTGCGCTGAGAGCGGCACTGGAGAAGAGAGCGTCTACTAAACGCTTGTGCGAGCGGACAAAGTGCTTCCACTCGCTCAAACTCGCACTATTTCATCGCGCAACTAGCCGGGCGAGAAACTTTCGCTTACCGGCTCGCGATTTTCTTGCCCAGCGTCGCTTTCTTAGGTTTTTCAGTTCCGGTATTGGTTGTGCTCAGTAACGCCAGCGAGTCTTTCGCGTTGAATGGATACTGGCGGATCGACTGTTGACCCGTGGTGTTAAGTGAAATGTCCACGCGCCGGTTGTTGGCCCAAACGATTACTTGCAGGTTTTGCTCGATTCTTTCCCGCTCGTCATTGCTCAAGTCGGGATTCTGATCCACCAGTTGTTTCACCTGCGCAGCATCCAGATTCTGCTGGTCGCCTAAAGCTCGCGTCTCGATGTTCGCGGCAGGCACCCCGTGTTCCACCAGAAAGCTCTTGGTACCAGCAACGCGACGCGACGTCAGCTCCTGGTTATATTCGATTGTGCCGCGCATATCCGCATGCCCTTCGAAAATCAGGTGGGCCTGCGGGTTGAATGTTAAATAGCGGTTGAAGTCGTTTGCGAGTGCCAGCAGAACCGTTTGCTGGCTCTCCAGAAGACCGCCGGTGGGATCTGCTGCCGTGGGCTTGGCGGTGGCGAAGTACACGCTGTGAAGCGCAAGCCTCTTTTCGAGTTCCTGTACTTCCGCCGGTTTTTGAGCCGCCCGCACCTCCACACTTTCCGTGCAATCGGCGGTTCCATCGCGTCCATCGTTCACCTGGCCCGTTATCGTGTAGGACCCTGGCGCAAGACCGCCCGTGCGAAACCGCACCGTAGATCCAGAACCTTCAATTCTCCCGCCACTCGCCTGCCAGGAAAACGACAACGGATCATCGTCGGGATCGCTGGCTGTGGCGGCAACTTCGATAGGCTCGCCGGCCGTCACGACGGTTTGGCTTGTCGAGCAGCTCATGGTCGGCGGACGGTTTGGCCGCACCTCCACTCTTACATTCGCCGAGCAGTCAGCCGTGCCGTTGCGCCCGTTGTCCACCCGCACCTGAATGGTGTATGTCCCGGGGCGCCGGTCTGCAGAACTCCACCGCACTTCCGGCCCCGTCCCGTCGACGGTGCCCTCACTGGCCGACCAGGAATAATTCAGAGGGCGGTTGTCTGGATTGCTCGTGTCTGCGCGCACGCCAATGAAATCGCCGGATCCCGCATAAACACTGCCTCGATCCGCCGAGCAGGTAGCGGCAATGGAGGCACTGGGCACCGCTGCCGGGTGGCCGCCGAAGCGGAAAACGATTCCGGTGGAAAATCGCGCGTTCTTCTGCCATCCCCGCACTGCCGCACCCGTTGTGGAAGCATCGTCAAAATGCGTCAGCAGGAAATCGCCTTCAAACGGCCGCAAAGCAAAATGACGGCTGATCTTGATATCGAAACCCGCGCCAAACATCGCCGCGAATGCGTTATCGGCGCCCAGTGGCGCACAACTGGGCGATCCGGTACATCCGGAAATCGCCACCGTGCTGGCATGCGTCCCTCCGGCTAATGCCTGGACGAATGGAGTAAACCTTTCGTACTTGCGGTAGGAGAAACGCGGACCCGCCATATACGTGTACGCACTCCCGTCGGCGTCCACCGTGCGGCTTCCGGTTGGGCTGAAAAGCGTCAGCCTGCTGTTGTCGAAACCGCCAAAATCCGCCACCAGTCCTACATACTTGTTGAAGTTGTAGGCCAGCGAAGTGCTTCCGCCATGCAAATAGCCCATGCGGTTGTTGGTTGATGTGGGCATCGCTCGCCAAAATGAGTAGCCCATAAACCACTCCCACTTGGGCGTATCGCTTTCCGAGGGATCCCTATAGGACGTGCCGGCGGCTTGGGCACTCCGTCCGGACTGCGATGGCCGGCTTGCGGGGGAGGCCGCGGGCTGCGTCGCGCTGGCACCCGGTTCGGTATCGGAGCTGCCCGGTGCGACCGCCGTCCGACGCGACCGCGGCAGCCTCAGAGGTTTCCGGCACCGCTGGCTTTACTGCGTCGTCCGCATACAGGGCCGGTCCTATCACAGAACTGCCGCCATGGCGGTCATAAGTCTCGCTGCTAATCTCATGTAATGCCTCCGGAACCGCGCCTGCGCACTGCGCAGCGGGCAAAGTACCCGCGTCGCTTCATTCCCACCGACCGTGGCTCATCTTTCCTGGCTCATCTGCGTCACGTGGCCCGCGAATGCCCTTTTTATGGAGCCGGTACGTTGATCACGGTATTTACCATAGTCACCGATGCGTTAAGTCCTATGGCCCTGCCATTGAGCGTGGTTATCGCAGCGTTGCCGGCGGTCGAGAAGGTCACTCCCGCCGATGCGATAATGGTGCCCACCATCGTTCCGCCACCCGCCGCATTGATCGTGGCCGCGCTGCCCACCTGCCAAAAGACGTTCTTGGCTTGCGCGCCGTTGATCAGGATGATGCTGCGAGGCGCTCCTGGAGCGCCCACCGTGAGCGTGCTGGCCATCTGGAATACCCAGAGAGCGTTCGCGTCGCCTTGGGCGTCCAGAGTCAGATCCGATCCGGTAATCAGGAACGAGCCGCCCGCGGCTTTGTAGATGCCCGGAGCCAGAACCAGTCCGCCGAGCTGGCCTGCGCCTGGATCGGTGCCTCCCGGGCGCGAAGCGGGTGAAAGATTGTTGAACGCGGCCAGTGCGTCGCTGGCGGCTTGCGTCGCGATCGCAAACGTTGCCGCCGTGCCTTCACTCGGGCACACAACAGTCGGCGGTGGGGGAGCGGTGTAAATCAATCCGTTAACAGTGCCGATGTTGCTCCCGGTTTCTGTGTACGTGCAGCCCGGCCCCGCATCGTGGAATCCCGTTACCAGCGTGGAGGCGCCGGTGGTTCCGATATCTCCGTTAATGACGGTGTTGATCCCCTGATTGGTGACACCCGCACCGCCTCCAAAATCTCCAAAGGTCGAAGCGGCACCTAGGTTGGGTCCGGTCGGGCCGCTGGATGCGCCCGTGGTAAACGTCCAGGGGTTCGCGATCGATCCCGCGGCTAGCGCATTGCCGGCTAGATCTTTCGCGGCATTGGTAACCTTAGCGGTGTATTGCGTGCTCGCTGTGAGGTTTGCCGCAGGTGTAAAGGTGGCGATGTGATTGATCGAATCGTAGGTGACGTTCCCAGCTACAGCGGCGCCGCCCGCTCCGGAGACCGTCAGAGTGAATGTGCCGGAAGCGGTGATGGTAAGCGGGTCCATGGCTTCACTGAAGGTCGCGCTCACGGCCTTGTTCAGTGGCACGTTGATTTCTGCGTTCGCCGGACTGGTGAGGGTGATCGTGGGTGGGGTGGTGTCCGGAGCCGCGCCTGTAGTGAAGCTCCACGGGTTGGGTACGGCACCCGCAATTAAGGCGTTGCCGGCCAGGTCTTTGGCGGCATTTGTGATCGTCGCCGTGAATTGCGTATTAGCCGCCAGATTCGCTGTCGGTGTAAAGGTCGCTACCACACCCGCGTAGCTAACCGTTCCCGGCACGCCAGCCCCGCCTGCTCCCGCCACCGCCAACGTAAATGTTCCCGGCGCTGTGATCGTGGCCGGGTCCATCGCCTCGCTGAACGTGGCCGTCACTTTTTGATTTGTGGGTACGGCAGTTGCCGCTGAGGCAGGGATCGTTGCAGTAATCGTTGGTGGCGTCGTGTCTGGCGTCTTGCCTGACGTGAAACTCCAAACATAGTTGCTGGCCAGCGTATTGCCCGGCACGCTTCGCGCCGCTGTGGTAATCGTCGCCGTATACTGAATGCTGGGCAGCAAATTCGCTGTCGGCGCGAATGTCGCGGTGTTGGTTGCCGGTACATAAGTCACCGTTCCAGGCACCACCGCTCCGCCCACGCCAGCGACTGCCACCGTAAAAGTTCCGGGGGCAATTACCGTGGCCGAGTTCATGGCCTCGCTGAACGTCGCGGTAATTTTCTGATTGATGGCCACATTGATGGCGCCAGTCAGTGGATTGGTCGACACGACGGCAGGAATGGTTCCTGTCGTGAAGGTCCATACAAAATTGGTCGCCAGCCCGTTTCCTCCAGGATCTTTTGCTCCCGCCGTAATCGTTGCGGTATACAGCGTGTGACCTGCTAAATTTGTGGCCGGCGTGAACGTCGCTGTGGTGCCCGAATAAGCGACCGTGCCCGTCACAGAAGCTCCCCCGGGCGCCGTCACCGTAAAGGTCGAGCTGTTAATCGTGCCCGCATTCATCGCCTCACTGAAAGTCGCCGTGATGGTTTGTGCTACCAGGACTCCGGTGGCTCCGTTCGCGGGAACGGAGGAAAGAACAAAAGGAGCTGTGGGACTCAGCGTCTGCTCGCGGCCGCATCCGGCCACCAAGGCCGCCGCCAGGCACGCCAGTAACAGGATCCGTCGTGCTTTTATCTCACGCATCAGCATCTCCTCTTGTATGGAACCGGGGCGCTGCCTTCCGCCTGGCGCGTTGGGGGTAACTTTGCGCGGGCGGCACGAAACCGACAGTACGGCGATGGTAATACCCTTCGTTCTGTTTATCTGTCTAGTATTGAACAGATTTGTACTACTTGGACACATTGGGACGGCGCGGAGTGAAGTTTTTAGAGTCAGCGCCTAAAACACAATTAAGGATGCGTCGGCCTGAAACTCATGGTCCGCGCCCGGATTTCGTCTGCCGGCTGAGTTACTCTTCCCGCTACTACGTTTCAAAACGGCTCTTCCACTGAACACCGCGCCTTGTTACAGTGCGGTCAGGATCCCGGCATTAGCGCGCCTGGCAATTTGCATGTTTGCGTTTGCCCCTGCTGGCGCAGCGCATCGAAAGAGGGCACAACCATGTTTACTATGCGATTAATTAGATTATTTGCGCTCGCGCTGCTGGCGGCCGGTGCCCCCATAGTGCTTTTGGCTTTGCCCGGCACAGCCTCTGCGCAGATTTCCCTGGGCGTTTCGGTGCGAATCGCACCGCCGGCACTGCCCGTATATGAGCAGCCGCTTTGCCCCGGCGATGGCTACATCTGGACCCCCGGTTACTGGGGCTATGGCTCTGAGGGTTATTATTGGGTGCCCGGCACCTGGGTTCTAGCGCCGACTGTCGGCTTCCTGTGGACGCCCGGCTACTGGGGCTGGGGCGGTGGCGCCTACCTCTGGCATGGAGGGTACTGGGGACCTCACGTGGGCTTTTACGGCGGCGTGAATTACGGCTTCGGCTACGTCGGCGTTGGATACGCAGGCGGTTATTGGAATCACGGGACGTTCAATTATAACCGCTCGGTAAACAACATCAATGGGGCCAACGTCCACAACGTCTACAACAAGACGGTTATCAACAACACCACGGTAAACCGCGTCAGTTATAACGGAGGCTCAGGCGGCACGAATGCACGGCCGGGTCCAGCCGAAGAAACTGCGGCGCGCGAGCAGCATGTGCAGGCAACCGCCGCACAAACCCAGCACGAACACGCCGCGAGTACCAATCGCGCGCAATTTGCCTCGGTGAACGGTGGCCGCCCGGCCGTTGCGGCAACCGCCAAACCCGGAGATTTTAGTCACGCTGTGCCTGCGCGTACGGCCGGCGCGCCGAGCAACACGTCAAATACCGGCCCCGGCAGTGCCAGGAATAATGGCAGTCCAGCGTACCGTCCGCCCACTAATGGCGGAGGAGGCAATCAGCCTGCCGCGCATACCGTCAATCCCGGCGGAAATCCGGCTCGCCCCAGCAATTCCGCTCCGAATGGAGCTGGCCGCGCAAGGGATGTTCCGGCCGCGCGCAACGCGCCAAACGCTTCTCAACCTAAGTCCAACAATCAGCCCGCACGCCAGAATGCCCCGCGCCCACAGCAGAAGGCGGCGCAGCCAGCGAATAAGGGTGGAGGCGAACAGCGAGGTGGCGAGGGCGATCGGCAGAAAAAGTAGTCTGCCGCAAAATAGCTTCTGTTGACAATCGTAACGGATTTGATAGTTAGTCGCCGGGAGGCGAATTTCGATTGGCGGCAGCGGCTGCTTTCGCAAGCTCCGCTCCGAACAAGGGATTGTCCGGAAATTCCGCGGCCAGCTGCTCCAGCTGTGCACGAGCCAGGTCGGGATGTTTCTCCCGCAATTCGGCAAGTGCCAGCATCAGCTTCGCGTACGGCCGTAGGTAGTGCCCTGACGCCGCGGCGCGCTGGAGTTGTTCTATACCGGCGGTTCGATCGCCGCGTACGCCGCCCATGCGCAAGAGCGCCCGTTTGTAGACGGGCAGGCATCCGATGATGTAGTTGGCGGCGCCTAGCGCCAGATAGGCGTCGGCGGCGTCGGGCGCCACGGCCAGTAATTTCTTGGCGCTCACATCCGCCTCGCGCATGAATCCTAGACTTTCTATCTGTTTTTTTTCCAACAGGCTGGCATTATCCGAACGCATTCCCGCGGAAAGCGTCAGAGCGAACAGGGCGTCAGCATCGTTCGGATTCACAGCTATACGCTGGCGCGCCAGGTTCTCGGAGCGCTGTGCAGCCGCGGCGAACGAGGTTTCCAGGTCTGCGTCGGGCTTGCCCTCGATGCCGCCGAGCAGGCGCTTGTCGTTGAGAAAGAAGTCAGAGGTAAGCACGCCTTTGCGGTAAAACTCTTCGAACAAATCGGCTGCGGCCTCGAGTGCTGGCCCCAGGGGCGCCGTCGGGTTCAGCCCTTCCCAAACTGTAAATCGCGCGCGGGCCTCCTCAAATTTAAGCTCGTAGAGCTCGTGGAAGCCCCTATCCAGCTCGGGAATGAACGACAGTTGCGTGCCTGCATCGCCGGCCTGCTTTGGAGCACCAGACTGCCCATTCGCGCGACTCGGCCATGTCGTTGAAACTAAAAGTAGTGCGCACAACGCGAATAAACCCGCGGACTTGCTCATCCCCAGTTGGATGCAGGTTGAATGCAAGAAGGCTGGATCGGCTCCACCAAGCCCGCAATGCTCCGCAGCGTTAAGAGTAAAGCCTGAAAAGCCTCATCCGTGCGGCGCGGGATGTCCACGCTTGCCCATAGGAAGAGAGGGTTCGGCTATAGGCAACAATGAATGAAGGTTGACGGGTCGGTGGTCCGCTTACGGCCACGATTGCTCGCAGCCGTCGTCCCCGCAGCGTAACTCCCAACCCGTCACGCACATACTCGCAGGGATGGCTCGAATGCCCTATGGACCACTGGCCTCAATTAAATTGGTACCTGCGTCTTAGTACGAGGGTCGTTCCGATTGGACAGTTGCAATATTGTTTAGGCCCTAAGCAAATCACGGTGTCCGCTGAAGCCGCGGTTTTGTCGGAAGGGCAACCGCGGATGGCGCCGACGTGCGCAGCAAACGCAAGGTAATGTTCGAGTCTGCACCTGCACGCACCAGCACATTGTGTTTCCAATCGGACCACTGGCCCGTGGCCTCAGCTCGCACCTCGTATAGTCCAGGTCGCACGGGACTGATTCGGAAGTGGCCGTTTGTGTCACTGTGTGCCGCGTGAGGCTTGGTGCCGTCAGCCGCTTGCCAGGAGACTTGCGCTGCGGCAACAGGAACGCCGGCGTTATTCAGCACCACTCCGCTCAGTGTACCTTCGGGCGTGCCGCCAGGCGCCGGCAACTTTATGAAACAAATCTCAAGTGCGGTCACAAATATGGCGAGTTGCAGCCGCCTTCGCATTTAATCCTGCCGGCGTGCGATCTTATCGCGAAACATGTCACCTCAAATTTTACACGTGAGTCCGTCCGCTCGATCGTGGACGTGGGTGCCCATGGGCGAACTCGGCAACAGCGGACCTGTGCGTTCAACGGGGACATTTTGCGTCCAATGCTATCGTGCTCTCACATGAGTGGCCCTGATGACGCCAAGAATTTTGCCAGCCAGCTTGCAATCCTGCGGTCCGAGCAAGAGCGTGAGTTGCATCCAAACACGCCCATCGTTATCCTTGCTCTTTGTTAGGAGGCCGCATGCCCCACTATCTTTCACTGCACTCGCTCACGTGCATGACGCGGCAGGGTGCCGAACAATTGGCATCGCGCATCGCGGCTGCGAACGAGATCACCGCACGTAATGTCCAGGTGAATCTTGTCGACGGCAAAATGCTGGTGGAATTCGAAGCACCCAGTCGCGAGGCAGTTGAGACGTGGCTGAAGTCAGAGGGTTTCCATTACGAGTGGGTGATGCGGATCGAATTGGTATTTCAAAACGGTAAGTTGGTACCCGTTCCATGAACTTCCACAAATGAAATCCGCAACTGAACTCTCGCACTGCAGTCGCACACCGCAGCCCGCGACGCCGGGAGCCGCCTCTGGCCTGCCTGCGCCAATCCCATCGGTTCGCTAACGGTTAATGCGCATGGTCAATGAGACAGGCCTGTGGAAATTGCAGGATGCTCGCGGCGAACCAGCCATAACGTCTCTTCAGGCGGCCCCACGCGGCGGTATTCGCTGTCATCCACTTGCTCGTGTAGCGCCATCCCAAACAGGAATTTTCGCCCGGCAAAGTCGTAGGTCGCATGCGCTGGAAGCCAAACTTCCGGTGCGACCTCGGTCTGCTCGAATGTGAATCGACCGCCTTGATACACTTTCGCTAGTACCCCGGCCCCGAAAGAAACATCGGAGCTCAGTTCGGCATCGAGGCGAACGACGTGCGCCGTCGATTCCTCCAGCCAGATGTTCCCATGTGCGTGTGCGTAAAGAGCCGCTAACCGCGGGAAAGCTTTGTAGGCAGGATCTGGGTTGAATGTAAACTGCACCACGGTTGTGCCTTCCATCTTTCCGCGCCCTACCCACCGAAAAATGAATGCCTTGGCGAACGCATCCTCCATTTCCGCGCGGTCATGTTTTTTTCGCAAGGCTCGCTCGTAATCCAGTTTGGCGACGGGATCGTCTGGACGGCTCTCCACCGCAAGGACGCGCTCCACCCCGCGCCATTCCTGCTCGAGGGTGGCCTCGTCCGCCGGCTTACCGTTCCGGGCGAGTTCCACCCGCACCACGTCGCTGCCCGTGGGAATGACCCGGTTGACAATTTCCTTGTCCGCTAGTTCTTTGCCGTTGCCGCGCGTGAAGACGCGCTCAATGCGCTCGTACTGCGTGAGGGCAGCATCGTCGCTGCGCTGGCTTTCTAGAGCACGGGCCACCAGTGCGTGGATCTGCTCATTCGTTAGCGGAGTGTCATCCTGATCGGCTGCCCTTGGCCCGCTTCCCACCACGCAACAGCGTGGCGGATTTTGCGACGCGACCTGTACGCCAGCCTGTGCAGCCAGAAGAACAAGCGGCAGCAGAGCGAAGGTAATGGACGAGCGATCCAACATAGCACACCGGAAACCGCGCATTCCCGGATCAGATTCTCCGAGCACGAAGCCTGGTTGTCTGAGTATCGCATGCAATCGCTAAAAAGCGAGGGCTGCTCTGCCTGCGGGACCCTCAAGCGGCAACAATACTCACTATCGGAGAAGGGAGCAGAATAGAAAAGCCCAAAAAGCGCATTCATTTAGGGCCAGCTCCCAGCGCAGCAACCGACCCTGAACAGGAGTGTCCATCACAGAGAATCGTTCTCCTCGTGACAGTTGTGCAGTGAAGGTGAGGGCTAACGCTACAGACCGTCTTAAACGCTCAGCAATCTCGAAAAGAACGACCGGTACCGCCGCAAGACGATGCGCAAATCTTCCGTCGAGACCTCGTCACCGCGATCCCACTGGTGCTCCAGCTTCTGGCGTTCCTCAGCAAACATTTCGGCTAATCGTTTCATGGCCGCCGCCACCAGATGGTCTGCGTCCTCCACCGCTTTCCGCGGTTCGTCGACGAACGCAGCCTGCACCGCATCCCAGTGCGACCGCAGGTTATTGGCTTCTTCGCTCGAAAACAGAGGACCGTGCTCTTCTGCTTTCGCCGGAGCTCTTGCGGCTCCTGCGGCCGCCCCCACGGCGCCGCTCTCTGCGGCTGCAGTTCCCGCTACCGTTCCCGTCGCTAGGTTACCGGTGCCCACGCGTGGTTCGACCTGCGCTGGCGTTTCCTGTCCGCGCGTTTCAACGTCGATTCCGTATGCTTTGGGATCTCCGGCGCCGGCCAAATCGGAAGTGGAAAGCCCTTCCCGCAGCAAAAGGTCATCTTTTTTTATTTCGTTTCTGATTTCGTTCGTCACGGTAGTCTCCTCTGTGAAGGTCTGCGCCTGAACTTGTAATCCGCCCTATGCCTTGCTACCGGCGGTTTGTACGCGGGCTTTCTCCGCTTCTCCGACCAATTCTTCAAATAGCATTCGATAATGAATCATCGCCTGCCGCATGTCTTCGGTCGACGCCTTACCCTGCGCATGACGCAGAGCGATTTCATGGCCCGCACGGTAGTTTTCCGCTACGACCGGGTGATTCACAGAAATCTCCGAAGAGCGTTCATCGAAGTTGCTCACCGGATAGCCTCGCTCGGTCATTACCTGACCCAAAAGCTGGTCAGCCTCGCTCACGGCCACTTTGGGATCGTCCACAAATCGGGTTTGGAGCGCGCGCCAAGCATCGCGAAATCTCGCTGCGTCTTCCGGCCGCAAAGGGTGAATGGCAAATCCCTCGACACGCTTTTCAAGCTTTTGCAGTTTTGCCTCGGCACGATAGCGGCTGCCGGTCTCTTGTACCGTGCGGTCGTACTCAGGACCAAATCGGGTCCGTAGCCTCTGACTCCGAGTGCGTAGAAAAACAAAAATCCCAGCCGCGACGGCTGCAATCACTACAATCAGTATGACCACAGAAGTTGTTGTATTCATGTTTTTACTCTCCGCACACTTATAGAACGGGATTCCCTCGGTTACAATCAGGCGTTGTGTGTAGCTGCGTCTAGAGTAAGTCTGTACTCGCCGCTGATAAGCTTCCTCGGTATAGCCCAGCTATGCCCAGCGATGCCAGCTATGCCCAGCGATGGTCGATAGCCGGCAGCCATGGCGAAAGAACAAAACCGCGGCGTCGCATGTGGCCCTTGACGAAACACTGGTGACGAAACACTGGTGACGAAACACTGGTGACGAAACACTGGTGACGAAACACTGGCCATCGCCATGGATACCTTGCGGGTGCACAAACTGCGCAGCTATCTGTCGCTGCTGGGCATCGTAGTGGCTGTGACCACGCTCGTTTCGGTAATGTCCGTCGTGAATGGTCTGGACCTGTACGTCACCGACCACGTAGCGAACCTTGGCGCCAACGCTTTTCATCGCCGATCGCTTTGGCATCATCACCAACGCGCAGGCCCTGGTGAAAGCGCAGCGCCGCCCACTGCGCCCACTGCTGCGCGTGGATGACTACCAGGCACTGGCAAGCCAATTACAGGTCCCACCGAACGTCGCGGCGATGGAGGGCCCAACCGTCCGCGTACGCGCCGGCAATGAAAGTATTTGCTGGCAGCATCTTGCGGCTGCCACATAATCGCACCACTATATGTAGACCTGTTGAGCAATTTTCCACAATACTGTGTATAATTGAGGAGATTTAACCTTGACAAGATTTTGGCGGCAGGTTTATCGTGCCCCTCGACACTCCTAATCACCTCTGTTGATTTCGTAGTGCCAGAAACAAGGCCGGGACTGAAGTAACGCCAGACCAGACATACAGGGCAAAAAAGTTCATCCAGGTTCAACCAAGAGTCCTAAGCAACACATCTTGGAAATGAGCCGCCACGACTAACGGCCCAGGAATTCCTCGGCCGTTGTGGATAGCGTTTTTATTTTTCAGGATGATGGCGTGACGCCGGAAGCAGCGCCCGGTTCAATACTGGGCGCCCGCATCCATCCAAGTAGCCGCCCAGCCAAACTTGGAACGACAGGGCGCGGCAAGCGGCCCTGCCTTGGTATGAAGTAAAATTGAGATTCCCGCCCAACGGGAATCCATTTCCCGCGCGGAGGCAACATGGCTCAGACGAAAGTAGCCCCGAACCAGCAAGTAGCTCCGGCAGCAGTTACCGCGGCCTCGGAAAACCGCCCCACAGGCCTTGAATTCGGCCGGTATTTCACCACGGGTCAGATCGCTCCGTTCGACGCCGTGGAATGGGAACGGCGCACCGCGCAAATCAGTAATGACAAAGGCCAGGTGATCTTCCGACAGGAAGGCGTCGAGGTGCCTAAGGCCTGGTCGCAGACCGCGACCAACATCGTCGCGTCGAAATATTTCCACGGCAAGATGGACACCCCGGAGCGCGAGTATTCCGTGCGCCAGTTGATCGGCCGCGTGGTCCAGACCATCGTCGAGTGGGGCGACCGCGGCTCCTACTTCGCCTCCGATGCATCCCGCGAGGCTTTCCGCGACGATCTGACGCACCTTCTCGTGGAACAGAAGATGAGCTTCAATTCCCCCGTCTGGTTCAACGTGGGCGTGCAGCCGAAACCGCAGTGCTCGGCCTGCTTCATCAACTCGGTGCAGGACAGCATGGAATCCATCATGAACCTCACCAAAACCGAGGGCATGCTCTTCAAGTGGGGCTCGGGCACGGGTACGAATTTTTCCGCCTTGCGCGGCAGCCACGAACAGCTTTCCGGCGGCGGCATCGCGTCCGGCCCGGTGAGCTTTATGAAAGGTTTCGACGCATTCGCCGGCGTGATCAAGAGCGGCGGCAAAACGCGACGCGCCGCGAAAATGGTCATCCTCAACGTGGACCATCCCGACATCGTCGAGTTTGTGGACAGCAAAATGCGCGAGGAGCGCAAGGCCCACGTGCTCATCGAGCAGGGCTACGGCAGCGCCATTGACGGTGAAGCCTACAGCTCAGTCTTTTTTCAGAATGCCAACCACTCCGTGCGCGTGACCGACGAGTTCATGCAGGCCGTCGAGGACGATCGCGACTGGTGGACCCGCAATGTCACCGACGGATCGCCGGCCGAGAAGTTGCGGGCCCGCGAACTGCTCGAGCGTATCGCCGACTCCGCCTGGCATTGCGGCGATCCCGGCATGCAATACGACACCACGGTGAATCGCTGGCACACCTGCCAGCACACGGCTCGCATCAACGCTTCGAATCCCTGCTCGGAATACATGTTTCTCGACGACACCGCGTGCAATCTGGCATCGCTCAATCTCATGAAATTTCTCGGGCCCAGGGGAGTTTTCGACGTCAAGGCCTTCCGCCACGCCGTGGACATCACCATCACGGCCCAGGAAATCCTGGTCGATAATGCCGGCTACCCGACTCCCCGCATTGCCGAAAATTCTCACAACTTCCGCCCGCTCGGCCTGGGATACGCCAACCTGGGCGCGCTCTTGATGTCCCTCGCGCTGCCTTACGATTCCGACGCCGGACGCGACATGGCCGGCGCCATCACCGCCCTGATGTGCGGCGATGCCTATGCGCAGTCCGCGCGCATTGCCGAACGCTTGGGGCCGTTTCCCGGCTATGCCGAAAACCGTGAACCGATGCTCGGCGTTATCCGCATGCACCGCGATTCCCTGCGTCCCATCAAGCCCGAAAACGTGCAGCCGCAGCTGCTGTCGGCTGCGCAAGAGTCCTGGGACCAGGCGCTTGAGATTGGCGAGAAGTATGGCTACAAGAATTCACAAGTGACCGTGCTGGCTCCCACCGGAACCATCGGGTTCATGATGGATTGCGACACCACGGGCGTGGAACCCGATCTTGCACTGGTGAAATACAAGAAGCTCGTGGGCGGCGGCGTTATCAAGATTGTCAATAACACCGTGCCCCAGGCGCTGATGCACCTCGATTACTCGCCCGAACAGACTTCACAAATTGTCTCCCACATCGATCGCGCGGGCACCATCGAGGGTGCCCCGGGATTCAAAGCGGAGCACCTGCCGGTCTTCGACTGCTCGCTCGCCATGCCCGGCGGTGGCCGGTCCATCGCCTGGCGCGGACACCTCAAAATGATGGCTGCCGTCCAGCCATTTCTCTCGGGCGCTATCAGCAAGACCATCAACATGCCCGAGCAGTCGACAGTGGATGACATCATGCAAGCCTATATCGAATCGTGGACGCTCGGCCTCAAGGCTGTCGCCATCTATCGCGATAATTCCAAATGCAGCCAGCCGCTGTCTGCCGCGGGACCCCAAAAAGACACCAAGAAAGAATCGAAAGCCGAGCCGGTCGCCACGCAAGCTGCCGCTAAAACGGAAGACTCGAAACCGGTCGAAGCGCCGAGAACCGCGGAGTTGCCCTCCCCTGCGGCACAACAAGCCGAGCTCTTTCTCCATGCACAGCGCCGTAAATTGCCCAGCGAGCGCCAGTCCATCACCCACAAGTTCGCCATTGGCGGTCACGAGGGCTACATCACCGTCGGCATGTACGACGATAAAACGCCTGGCGAGATTTTCATCAAGATGGCCAAGGAAGGCTCGACGCTTTCTGGATTCATGGACGGCTTTGCCTTGTCGGTTTCCATCGGCCTGCAATACGGCGTGCCGCTCAAAGCCCTGGTCGACAAGCTCATCAACACGCGATTTGAACCGTCCGGATTTACCGGACATCCGTCCATCCCGTATGCTAAATCGGTGCTCGATTACATTGGGCGCTGGCTTGGCGGGCGATTTATTTCGGCGGATTATTTGACGCAAAGCGTCACCACGAATGCGGATTTGGCCGCCCCGAGCGTCGCGGTTCCGGGCGTCGGCGTTGCGGCCGCTTACCCACCCGCTTCTCGGTCGCGAGAAGAAGCGCTCCCGCCCGAGGTCGCTCGCGCCCGCGCCCTGTACGACGGTGCCCCCACTTGTGCGGAATGCGGCATGCTCATGACCCCGAATGGCGCGTGCTACAAGTGCGAGAACTGCGGCGGCACTTCCGGTTGCAGCTAGCCAGTCGCAATCAGTAAATGCAGAAGGGGCGCGGTAATCACCGCGCCCCTTCTGCATTTCACCACTCAATACGATCCTGACCGCTCTTGGGCCCTACCGCAACGACGTACAGCAAAAAATCACAGGCAAATAAAAAGGGGCCCCGCGCGATGGGCCCCTGACCACCCCTTGAAATCCGGTTCCTGACTTCGCAGGAACCATCCCTACCCTTACCCTAATGTCCGGACCCCGGGAAACAAAATCTTTGGAATGTAGGAGCAAGGCCAGTGCCATTTCGACTGATCCCATCACTACGCCCAAGTCATTGAAACAAAGTGTGTTAAAAAACAAAGGGAGACGTGAGCCGTAGACTCGTAAATATCAATATATGATTTCCCACATAAACGACTTGGGCCTATGTTCTTTGGAATCGCCTTGCCCCCAAATAGCAGCGGCGCGCGCCTTACGCCTCGAATCTAGCGCCACGATCTAGTGCCGCTGTCACGCTCCAATCGCCGCCCGCACCGCTGTCGCTAAGCGCTCGGCCCACAGAGCAACGTCCTCGTCACGCTCGGCTTCAACCATCACGCGCGCCTTGGGCTCGGTCCCCGAATAGCGCAGCACCACACGCCCACCGTTCCCCAAGGCTCGTGTCGCCTCGTCAAGCGTCCGGGACACGTCCGGCAGCGACTCGAGAGGCGGCCGAGCGCGTACCTTCACGTTGATGATTGTTTGCGGAAATACCTTGAGGTCGCTCACCAGAGAGTCAAGCGGCCCGCGCAGCACCACCAGGCCTGCCATCTTCAGCGCGGTCAGCAGGCCGTCGCCGGTCGTGGCATCGTCGAGAAAGATCACGTGCCCGGACTGCTCGCCCCCGAGATTCGAACCCGTACGCACCATTTCTTCCAGTACGTAACGGTCGCCGACCGGGACGCGCACGAGCGTCAGGCCCTCCGCCGCCAACAGCAGCTCGAGGCCCAGATTACTCATGGTCGTGGCGACGATCCGCCGTCCCTTCAGGTTTCCCGCTGCGCGCAAGTAACGCGCAGCCACCAGTAGCACGCCGTCGCCGTTCACGACGCGCCCGGAGGCGCTGACGAAAATAGCGCGGTCGGCGTCACCGTCAAATGCCACGCCAAGTGCGGCCCCTTCCTCGATGACTTTGGCCTGCAGGCTTTCCGGGTGCAGCGCGCCGCATTCCGCGTTGATGTTGCGCCCATCCGGAGCATCGTGGATCGCCACCACATTCGCGCCCAGCGACCGAAATAGCGCCGGCCCCAGCGAAGAGGCCGCGCCATTCGCGCAGTCCAGCACGATTTTTAGACTTCCGAGATTCGCGCCGGGAATTGCGCAATTGCGCAGGAATGCCAGGTAATCCTCGTCCAGAGAGCGGTCGACGGATAGCAGCTCGTCCGAGCTCGGTGCCGGGTCTGCACGGCGGCGCAGAATTTCGCTTTCCAGCTCTGCCTCGACCTCATCGGGAAACTTCATCCCCGTGCCGGCAAACAGTTTCACCCCGTTATCGTGATATGGATTGTGTGACGCCGAAATCACCGCCCCAGCCGAAAAACTCTCGCGCCGCACCAGGCACGCTACGCCCGGCGTGCTGATAATACCCGCTGCCGAAACCGTTACCCCTTCCGCGCATAAGCCCGCGGCTAATTGTGCGGCGATACCGGGCCCTGATTCGCGTGTGTCCATGCCCAGCAGCACGCGCGCCGGCCCATTCGCACGGGTCGAAACCTTGCGCGCAGCCGCGCGCAGGTAAGCACCCAGACTGCGGCCGACCGCGTATAGCGTCTGATCGTCGAGCGGGTATTCCCCGGGTATCCCACGGATACCGTCGGTTCCGAACAGTTCTTTGGGCATGGCAAAGGGGAGAAAGCGTTCCTCGCTCGGCGCGCTATCGCCCGCAGCAGGATTAGCTTGTGCATCTTAGCACGGGCCAACCAAGCGTCGGCGGGGTGGTTATTCTGGTCCGAGCACAGGTGTCGCACTTGTAACCAGCGTCACGCGGAACTGTGCGGGCGTGATCAACACGACTTCGGTGCCATACGGGGTGTGAACCATTTCAGGCTTGAGTTCCACCGGCACTCTCCCGGCCTTCGTGCCTGCCAGGTCCACATTGAAGTTTAGGTCCGAGGGTGCCAGCCTGCGCAGCAGTCCGGAGCGGCCTCGAAGGCGCACATGTACGACGTTTGGCGCATCGTCGCCCAGTGCGAGCCCCGCAGGCACATTTACAAAAGCGAGCGGCACGTTGTAGCCCACGTCGGCAAAAGGTTCGGCCGTGTAGGTGACCCACAGCGAGAATGAGATCGCCAGCGCCAGCAGCTTCAGTCCCACGTTGTGGACAAATATGCGGCGAATGAGGCGCATCGGGTTAATCTTTGCCCACGATCCGGGCGCTCGCCGCCGCCGGCAGCGAAATGGTGGAGCGGAACCGGTGGAACAGGTCCGCGAGCCGTTCGTTAAGCTGCTCCACGGTCAGCCCCGCCTCCATCGCTCCGCCGAGGGCGAGTGAAATCGCGCCCGTCTGCTCGGACACCACCACGACCGCCGCATCGCTTTCTTCGGTCACACCAATGGCCGCGCGATGCCGCGTGCCAAGCTGGTTCGAGATCGTGGGACTCAGCGAGAGTGGCAGAAAACAGGCGGCGGACGCGATCCGCGACCCCTGCAGAATCACCGCGCCATCGTGGAGCGGCGAACTGGGTCGAAAGATGGTGATCAGCAAGTCATAACTCAGGCTCGCGTCCATGGGTATTCCGCTCTCAATGTAGGTGCGCAACCCGACATCGCGCTCGAATACAATCAGCGCGCCAATGCGGTTCTGCGAAAAGTAACTCGCCGCGAGGACCACGTCGTCATACGACGATCCGGCACTTCTTGACGAGAAGCGTGCCAGCGTCACGTTTCGCCCGAAACGGTCGAGCGCGCGTCGAATCTCCGGCTGAAACAACACAATCAGCGCGATGGCTACGTACGGTAGCAGCGTGTCCAGCAGCCATTCCACCATCTCGAATTGTGCCCATCGCGCCCCCAGGTACAAAGCGACCAGCAGCAGAATGGCTAGCAGCATCTGCACCGCGCGTGTTCCGCGCAGCAACTTCAGGACGTAGTAAATCAGGACGGCGATAATCAGAATATCGAGTGCGCTGCGCGTATCCAGACGCGAGAAGGGATTCCAGGCAATCGCGGCGGCCAGCATCAGCGTACGGTAACGCACCGCGGGCGTACAGAGCAAGCCGCCCGTGCTTGTCTGGACCGCATCGCGCAACGCATCGAGCATTACGGGCGTCACGCGCCTGCTCGCCGCCCGCAGCTTTCCGCCGCGCTGTTACGGCATTTCATCCCCCGTTGCTGTTCGCGATGTATGCGTTCCAGCCCTTGCGTTGTCAGCTAGGTCTGCTGTGGTATTTTGAGAACTGCCCCTCAACCGCCATGAATGTAGAAAATATCAGCTTCACGGCACGATCGAACCCCTCGCAGCGCGTGATCGCCATTGGCATCGTTTTTGGCTTTTTGTACTGGGCTTCGAGCGTCGTCATTGCCATCCTCTTGGCCGTGCTGCTGGCGTATTTCCTCGATCCTGTCGTGAAAGTTCTCGATCGGATTCACATTCCCCGCGCCCTCGGTGCGCTGCTCGTCTTGCTGGGCAGCGGCACGGTGCTCGCCGCCGTCGGCTACAGCGTTGCCGACCGCCTGGAAAGCTTTGCCGAAGCGTGGCCCCGCTATAGCACCACTTTGAAGCGGGAAGCCGCGACGATGAACAGCAAGCTTGCATTTATCGAGAAGCAAGTTGCCGAAATCACTCCCTCCGACGGCGGGAAAGTGCCCTTGCGCGTCGATAATTCCCAGCCCTTGAGTGCTCTTTTGTTGCGCGGGCTGGGCTCGCTCTATTCGATTCTGCTTGTGTGGACCTTCCTCCCGTTCCTGGTTTTTTTCATGCTCGCAGGCAAGCGCAAAATCTGGCGCGCCACCCTCGATTTGTTTCCGGAGTCCTCCCGCATGGACGTGCGCGAGACCCTCGACCAGGTTGGCGCGATGCTGCGCAGTTACATCGCCGGAACCGCATTGGTCGGGATTATCCTGATCGCCGCCAACTGGGCGTTCTTCTGGACCATTCACCTCGATTACGCTTTCCTCACGGCCGTCGTCTCGGGCCTGTGCAACCTCGTGCCTTACCTTGGAGCCGTCTTGTCTTGGGTGCCTCCCTTTGTGATCGGACTCCCGCAATGGAAAACCGCCGGGCCTTTTTTCGGCGTCGCCGCCGTACTTAGCGTATTCCACCTGGTGGGCGCCAACGTATTGATGCCCGCGATCGTCGGCCGCCGCGTCCATCTCAACGCCCTCGCGGTCACCATTGCGCTTCTGTTCTGGGGATGGATATGGGGTGGCGCTGGTTTGCTGCTGGCCATCCCCATCACCGCGACCATAAAGGTGATCTGCGATCATGTCCCATCATGGCAGCGTTTCGGCCTCTGGTTAGGCGCCTGATGGGTGGCTACTGTGCCGTGAGCACTAGCACCCAGTCGCTGTCTCCGGCGCTGTTTTTGCCTGGAGTTGCAAAGTTGCGCGTTCCGGAATTGGCGAACGGCGAGCCAGGGGCAGTTTGGTACGTTCCGTTCGTTGGATCAAACCACCTCGCCATGACCTGCGAGCTAAACTTGCTCAGAGCTAAGGTTAGCGCCGTGCTACCAGGCGTATAAGAAATCGATGTGGTGCTACCGTCGAATGCCGTTGTGACGTAGTTGTTGTCGTTGATGCAGTTTCCGTCCGTGTCAGTCGTATTCTGCGTCCCGTAGCCAGCCGTGACGAGTTCATGCGATTGGTCGGGTACGAGATTCTGCCAAGGAACAGTCTCGAAGAAGTTGGTGAGATAGGTGAGCTGCCGTGAGCCAGGCGTGCTGAGATGGGACTTCCAATTTGCGGGTACCAGTCCAATCAAGCCATTCCCGTAGACAAATCCCGCCATGCTCCCAGAGAGTGCCAGCCAGTATTGCTGGGTGCGGACGTTCTTCGTGCTGACGGTCACCTTCGTTCCGTTGATATTCCCGTAGACGCCATACTCGTAGAACCCCTCGTCAAACAACAACGGGCGGCTCACGTTGTTGTAGTCCTTGTATGCCTTTGCATACGGGCAGAAGTAGTCATACAGCCCTTCCACCGTCGTGTAGGTGGCCAGACCGGAATCATCGGCGGACGTGCTAACGTCGTAGTTCAACTCCGTGACGTGCAAGTGGTTCGTGTCCACCGAAGCAATACCGGCCATGAGGTTCTGCATGGCGGCATTGTTGGCTGCGGCTGTAGCGGCGTTACTCGTGCCATTCTCCAGGCCTGTCGTCCAAGTCTGAAAGTCATTCCCAGTCCACCAGATGATATTGGGGAAGTTCTTGTAACGAGTACCCAGGAACACGCCGAAATTGAACATCTTGGTATTCCCATTGAAGGTGGCCAACGGCATCAATCCGGCAGTTTCCCAAGTCAGGAATAAGACCTGTACGCCGTGGGTTGCCGCGTCCTCGATGTAACTATCCACTCGCGCCCAGTAGGTTGGATTGGGAGTTGAAACATCGTAATTCGTCTGATCGGTTCCCGACGTGAACGGCTTTATGCCGTCGTAGGTTGACAGATCGGAGCGGCATCCGCCTGTCGCGTCCCTGTTGACGCTGCCGCACAGAACGAAGGCCCAGACCGCGTTCATGCCCTTCGAGGCCCGGTCAGTGATGTAGAAGTCCCAATCAGATGACCCCAGTTGCGGCAATTCGCAGCAGCCCCCATCACCAATCACAAGTGTTGGTACTCCGTTCTGGTCAACGAGGTAGCGCTTATTAGCGCTGACCTTGAGCGGGTAGGCCGGTAACGTGTTGTTTCCGCCCGCCCCCCTTATGGACGGCGAACTGGAGGAACTTCCGCGGCAGCCCACAAGCGTGAAGAGGCTGCACAGGATTGCCACAACCACCGACACATACCGAAACGCCACGGCAATACCCTCGCCAATGCGGCAAGTTACATCCTGCGCAACGAGATCAACGAGAAATGTCTCGAAATGGAAACTGAGTCTCCACGGCAGGTTACGAACCTTGCCGCCCAGTGTCAACAGAAAGCAGTACAACCACTTGCTTGAGGAGCCCCTTTATTAGGATCGGGAAGGCACTGACCGCGTCAAAGCCCCAAATATTCGAAACAGATTTAAAACTATTTTCTAGATGTAGGCCGGAGCAAATGCGCGACGGCGTGTAAAGGTGGCCGCCGCCCGCTTACCTCGCCAAATCTTTACCGGAATTCCTCAGTTGCCCCAAAATTGCCTGCACGACGCGCTCCGCACGCCCCGCACTTTGCTGGAACAAGCGAATCGCCGCGACGCCCGCGCAGCCAGCTCCCAGGCAAGCGGCGGCATTCTCTGCCGTAATCCCTCCGATAGCGATCACCGGGATCGCTGTCTTCCGGCAAATTTCCGCCAGCGCAGCAAGCCCTTGCGGCGGTCCGAAACGCGCCTTGGACGGCGTAGCAAATACTGGACCAAAAAAAATGTAATCGGCGCCGTCGCGAGCCGCCGCCGCCGCTCCCTCAGGCGAGTGACACGACGTTCCTACCAGAAAATCTTCTCGCCGCGCCGCACTTTTCCATCGCGCAACGCTCTCGGCCACCTCCCGAACAGGCAGCGAGCTCTCCCCCAGGTGCACGCCGCCGGCGCTCGCGGCCCACGCCACATCCAGCCGTTCATTCACCAAAATCCGGGTTGGCATACGCGCATGCGCAGCGAAACCTTCGGCGCGGACATTGCGCCCGGATTTTTCCGCAAGCATTTGCCCTCCGGTGCCGGCCGACGAAGCCGTTTGCGAGGAACATTGAAATGCGTCTGCAGAATTGACGATGCCTGCTCGTGCCAAATTCAGCAGCGCTCCGGCGTCCAAATCTTTTTCCCGCACTTGGATCCAATCGACGCCCGCAGCCGCCGCCTCCCTCATTCGATCGAGCAGCACGCCTTCGCGGCTTCCATCAGCAGGCACCTCGAGCGCATGGCGGTCGGTTACGTAACAAACGATGGGCGAACGCGGAAACCCTGGGCGGGGAGAGGAAGACGGCGCCATCAGCGCAACTTCTGCGTCACGCGCGATTGGCCTGCGGGCTTGCCGGCTGATCGGTAGGAACGTCCATCCTTGGCCGGCGCACCATGCTGATTGCCACCATAATGTCGAGTGCTCCCAATCCGCTTACAGCGCCCCGGAACGACGGGTGCAGCAGCACGGGCCGAAGCGCCGGATACTGATTTAAGAAGTAATTTGCTTCCCAGATGTTTACCCAAGGGAGAAACAAAAGCAGAGCGCCGAGCTCGAACAGCATGAGCATCCAGAGGATGGAAAGAATTCGTTGGGTCAAAGCTGGTGCTAATGTCCTTTTCCGAGCGCAGCCAGCCTTTCCGCAACATCGCGATAATCGATGTTCATCCCGTAAACCTGGGAAAGGCTCTTGCGAGCGGCTGCCGTGTCACCGGCCAGCTCCTGCGCCACCCCCAAATCATACCGCAGAGCGAGGATGGAGTCCTGATCAAGTCCCGGAGTTTCAAGCGCGCGTGCGTACCACATCGCCGCAATGGAGGATTCGCCTTTTTCCATGAAGGCCAGGCCGAGCAGCGTGCAGCATTGCATGGCATATCGAAACGCACCGTGCTTTTGCTGCGTTTTCGAGCCGTTCCCGCCCGATTTCGCCATTTGCGCCCGCCGCTCCACCATTTGTGCCACTTTTTGAAATTCGCTGATCGATTCTTCCGCCAGCCCCATCTCGCGGTAGGCGGTGCCCAGATTGTAATGGGTTTCCGGATCCTCATCTTCATCTTCGAGCCCGTCCCCCATGCCGGCACGAAATTCGTCGAAGACTTCCCCGAGTGGTCCAGCCTGGTCGGCCAGGCCGGCGAAGTGCTCGGCCGGTGGTCCAACAACTGGTTCTCCAACAACTGGCTCTCCAATAAAGTGTTCAGCCGATTGCTCAACTAACTGTTGGGCCAGCTCTCCGGTGGGCTGATCTTTCCTGTCTCCGTTGGAAGCTGCGGGGGCGATGTTGGGCGCGGAAAATTGTGCTGGAGCAGGCAGGATGTCCAGTTCATCTGCCAGCGACATCAGAAAATCGTCGCCCGCGAGAGCTAAAACATCCCCAGCGATGGCTGGTTCAAGCACCGGCTCGGGCGCGACGCGGCCAGCCTCTTCCGCAGAAGCCTCCGCGCCAGAACGTTCTGCCGTTGCGCTGTTCGTCTCTGTCCCTGCAGCTGCGTCAACATCCGGGAGTTGGTCAACACTTGCGCGCTCTTCTGCCAGCGCCGGTGAGGCCGCAGTCTCCGGCTGTGACTCCATCACCCCGTCGGAGATGCCCATTACCGGTATTGTGTCGACAGGAACAGACTCTAGCGGAACAGACTCGGGCTCGACACGCTCGGGCTCGACAGGCTCGACCGGCGCAGACTCATCCGGAACAGGCTCGGGCGGAACAAAAGTCAATTCGAATTCTGCAGCTCCCTGGTCTGCACTCTTTAACGGAAACGTGACCCCCAGCTCGCCCGCCAGCGCGGCCCATTCTTCAGAAAGGTCGATTTCGTGCACATCAGGCTCGCTCGCGATCTCGTTCGTTCCCGCACTCGATATTCCGACTTGGCCGAGCCAGTCCTCGCCAGACGGCGAACCTTCCATAGGTGCGCTGCCGTCAACAATCGCTCCATCGCTCGCGAGCACAGCCGTTTCGGCGGGGACTCCGAGCGGGCTTTCCAATGGTATCTCCGGAGGAGTCACCGAGAATTCCGGCGCCTGTGCCACGCTCGCGCTCGCTGGCGTCGGCTCTGTCGCCGCGCGCCCTGCGGCGCGCTCAAACCGACGCCGAAGTTCGGCAAACCGGTCGGCCGGGGCGGCATGGCCGCGCTCGGAATGAATTTGCTCCAGCCGCGAGGCCAGCTCGGCAATGCGCCGTTCATCACCCGCGCCCAGGGACAGATCCAGCAGGCGCTCCAGTGTGGGCGTATGCTGCGGAGCCCGCAGCAGCACCGCCTCGAGCAGATCGATGGCTTTTTGCGTTAGGCCGTAGCTCGAAAATAAATCCACATCGGTGAGCGATTGCGACACAAATAGCTGTGTCTCGGCATCGAGCGCTGGTTCCGCGTCCGCTGCCGCCGCGCTGGTCCCCGCCTTGCCCCCCGCCTTGCCCCCGGCGTTAGCCAGCGTCTGCGGCGTCGGTGCGCCGGGCGCCTCCTCCACCGCGGCGTGACCTCCCGTCAGTTTCTGCAGCTTGTTGTATTTGCGCCGGACCCCTTCGTTTTCCGGATTCTGTTCCAGCAGCTGTTCGTAAGTCTGCCGCGCGCGGTCCTGCTGGCCCGCTGCCTCATAGCCTTCCGCGAGCTTGGCGAGCGCGTCGGGCAGCCGGAACGAATCGCTGGCCCGCCCGTAGAGTTCCACAAGCCATTCGCGCGGTTCGATACGTCCCGGAAGGCGCTCGGTAGCCCGGATCAGCAATTGCGACAGCACTTCGTGCTCTCCGGCATCCGTCATGGACCCGCGCACCAGATCGATCAGCACCAGCGCTGGGCCGGGTTCTTCGGTCTCCAGCACCATGGCGGCCACGCGGTGCGCCGCGGCAAAACGCTTGTGATTCCGAGCAAATATTTTTGTTACGAATTCACTGGCGCGCCCGATCTGTCCGCCCTCGAGATAGAAATCGAGCAGTAACTCCGCCGCGTCCCCACCCGTTTCGAGATCGGGCAGCGCTTCGAGCAGCAACTCCCCATCCGGGCGCCGTCCTGCCGCCGCCAATGCGCGGGCCTTCAGGATGGATGCCGGCACGTCATTCGGGCGAATGCCGAGCGCGAGGTCCGCATACTTCACGGCCTCCAGATTATCGCCGCGCCGGTGTAACTGTTCGGCCGCCGTGAGGTACCCAGCAGCGGCCTCCGCAGGCTGCCCAATGGCCGCCGACAGCGCTGCCAGCCGCGTTTGCACCCTCAGATTATCGGGTTCGGCGTCGAGAAGTTTGCGCAGCAACTGCGCCGCCTGCGCCTGGCGTCCGGCGCGCTCGTGCAGTTCGGCCAGCTGCAGGTAGATGGGCCGGGCCTCGCTTAGAACGCCTTGCTGTACGTAGAGCTCGGCCAGCCGCTCGACCGGCCGCGTCTCTTCGGGAGCGAGCTTCGCTATTTTCTTGTAAATCGCGATGGCCTTGGCCACGAATCCATCGTTGAGAAAAATTTTGGCCAGCCGCTCGAAGTATTCAAGCGCCTGAAATGTTTCGCCTTGGCGCACGTATAAGTCGCCAATGGTCATCAGCGTGACTTGATCCTTGGGTTCGTGCTTCAGGATGGCCAGGTATTCGGCGATGGCCTGCGTCACCTTTCCCTGGTGCAGGATTTCTGCGCGCTTTCCACGTGCTTGCTCTTGTTATAGGCCATCGATGTGACTCAATGTTGCTAGGACTCTGTTGCTAAGTGCCACAATGCGCGTGCCCTGCGAATTCCAGCCGGAAGACACCACAGCTGCTCGCCAAAATCCAGCCAAAAGCGCCGCGGGCTGGTTAAAATCATGACGGGCCAAATTTTATACAGTCAAATTTGCGCCCGGCCAAGCTACAGCGGCCAAAATGCGGCCAAAATCACGCTAGCATGGGGTTACAGGGTAGTCAACGAAGCGGAGTCGGGGACGTTCGCGCCAGTCACCACCGGTGGCGCAGCGGAGGAAGCGGCCAGAGGCTCCCCAACTGGGTGCGTCAGGGGCAAGGGTTCCTGCGTAGCCCCAATGCACCAACAGCAAGCCTCGCGTACCGGGGCGAATGAAAAACGGTGTAGCGGTGAAGGGCCGTGCGTACGCAGCGCCGTCAGATGCAGTCGCGTGGCGTAGCCTTTGTTAGCAGCCAAACCATACTGCGGGTAGGTGGCGTCGCACTCCTTCATCAACCGGTCGCGCGCCACCTTGGCCAGAATGGATGCCGCTGCAATCGAAACCGAACGCGCGTCGCCCTTGATCAGCGGCTTTTGCTCGATCAGCAGATCGAGGTGCAGCGCATCCACCAGCAAAAAATCGGGTTGGACCGTAAGCCGTGCGGCAGCCTCATTCATCGCCTGCCGGCTGGCTTGGTAGATATTCCACGCATCAATGCGGCTGGCGTCCACTTGCGCGACATGCCAGGCCAGCGCGTGTTCCTCGATGCGCTTCGCCAGCACCTCGCGTCGTTCGCGCAGTCAGTTTTTTCGAATCGTCAAGTCCGTGAATGCGTCGCGCGGGGATTCAAAATTACCGCAGCTGCGAATACCGGGCCGAATAGCGATCCCCGCCCGGCTTCGTCGAGCCCGGCAATACGCTGCCAACCATGCTTCCGCGCTACGCGTTCGAACCGGGAAGAACAAAGTCGCCGCATCGCCGCGAATTCTAGCACAACGCCGCAACATCTCGCGGCGAAACGAACCGACACTGCACCAAATGATGGACGGGCGATGAAAAAGTCAGGCGTGCACTTGGAAAATACTTAGAAAACCCATGCGGCCGACGCTCGCCATAAAAACGAAGCTTGTAAAAAATCTCGTGAACAATCTTGTGAACCACCCCTGTAAAACAAAACGAGAAAATTACGCCGTTGGCGCTGGAGGAGTCGTAGGAGGCACTGCCGCCGCCGCGCCCACCTTCCGCTCGACGCGCTTGATGCGCGCCGCCTTGCCTTTAAGTCCTCGCAGATAGTACAGCCGGGCCCGGCGCACGCGGCCCGGCCGCACAATTTCGATCGAGCTGATCATCGGCGAATTAATAGGAAAAATGCGTTCGACCCCAATCCCGAAACTCACGCGTCGCACCGTGAACGTGGCCCCTGAAAGCTTCCCGCGCTTGCTGATCACCACGCCTTCATAAGGCTGTATGCGTTCCTTGTCGCCCTCGGCTTCTTTCAGCCGCACGTGTATGCGCACCGTATCGCCGGGACGAAACGCGGGAATATCTTGACGGACCTGGCCCTGTTGGACCTTTTCCAGTACGAGACTCATGGTGGACACCCGGGCAGACCCGCTAAGGTGGGGCCAGCTCCAACGTAGTAGAACCTCGGAATAATACGAGATTTCGCGCCTTTTGCCTAGCGCGCACACCAAAACGGTCACCAAGCGGCGCAGCGCTACAACCCAATGTGCAGCGTAGTCAACAACCGCGCGGGTTGCAAACTCGCACTGTTAAGCAGCACGCGCACTGCCAAGCAGCACGCGGAAGATCTCTCCGGCAGCGACAGTGGTAAACACAGCATTGCCACTACCCCGCTCCCCAGACGTTGCATTCTGAACGACCTCACAAAACTGGTCCCGTTAACCCGTTCAGCAGGTCGGGACGATTGCGCCGCGTCTTTTCCAGTGCCGTACGGATTCGCCAGCGCTCGATCTCCCGATGATTGCCGCTCAGCAGCACTTCGGGAACCGCCCAGCTTCGGAATTCCGCAGGCCGCGTGTAATGCGGCCAGTCCAGCAGACTTGATGGCGGCACTTGCAACGAAAATGCCGCTGGCACTCCCCTGTTCTCAGCCTCTTCACGCAAAACTTCTGTATCCCGCGCTTTTTCCAGCGATCCCGCCCAGCGCGCCCCTGAAAACGATTCATGTACCGACGAAGCTTCGTTCCCCAGCGCGCCCGGGAGCAGTCGCGTCACTGCATCGATAACCAGCGCCGCCGCCAGCTCGCCCCCGGACAGCACGAAATCGCCGATGGAAAGCTCTTCAGTCGCGAGGTGTTCCGCAACGCGCTCGTCTACCCCTTCATAACGGCCGCACAGCAACACCACGCGCGCAAACCCAGCCAGTCGCTGCGCCGTCCCCTGCCGAAAAAGTTTGCCGGAAGCCGAAAGCAGCACCACCGTCGTAGCATCCCGCTCGGCGCCTACTGCCGGTCCTGCGGTTGCGGTGACGCCGGGTGCGAATGTTGGTACCAATGTCGCGTCCGGCGGCAATTTACCTGCCGCCGTCGCCCTCGACAGCGTAATGCCCAGCGCTTCGACCGCTTCAAACAGCGGTTCCGGCTTGAGTACCATGCCTTCGCCGCCGCCAAAGGGACGATCATCCACCGTGCGGTGCCGGTCGTGAGTGAACTCACGCAGGTCGTGGATGTGCACGCCGATCAGTCCCGATTCACGCGCCCTGCGCACAATGCCGTAATCGAGCGGCCCGGCGAAAAATTCCGGAAAGATCGTGACGATGTCAAAAATCATCGAGGTTCGTCAAGAACGGTGCTTATCGAAAACGTCATCAAAACGAGCGTCAAAAGTGGTGCGGTCTCCCAACAGTCATCGCACGCTTTGGCCGCGTCGCGTTGCCAGTTGGCATTGCCATTTCCGGTTTGTCATTCCGCATCGTCATTCCGCATCGTCATTACACATCGTCATTACACATCGCTATTTCGCGTTGCCAGTCCCGCCTGGGCGGTCACCGCGATTGGGAACCATCGCGTCTTTGCCGCGGGCCGCTCGCCGCGCCCGTTCACTTAGCCCAGCCAATCAGGCTATTCACCCAAGCCATTCAATCCCGCCAGCCCTTCCGGCAGCCGAACCTCGATCCGGCGCGCCGCCGTATCGATGCGCGTGCAAATTTCCGCCGCCAATGGTATCAGCAACTCGCCCCGCCCCGTGGCTACGGCCAGCACCCATGAGCCAACCGCATGCGCTCCGCCGCCCCGCCCCCCGCCAAAATCGATGCGCCGCACATCGGTCGACGGTGCCCAGTGGCGCCATCTGCGCGCCTGCAACGACGCCCGCGGTGTCGCTATCGCCGGTCACTTCGCTTATCACGTTGCCTTTGCCTCGTCCGTCGACCACATGCCCCGCATCCGCATCGGCCGCATCCACTCGGCTCCCAACAGCGGCGTCCCCGGCGCCGGCGCCTGCCACCTCACGCTCACTGGCCACTGCCGCGCCTTGCTCCCACACCATGCAGCCCATCAGCTCCGATATGTAATATCGCCCCGCGCCGATCGGCGCACGCTCGGCCAGCGGCACCTGCACTTCGAGTCCCCGCAGCCGCTCCGCGTCGTTAATGCTGTCGGCGCCCGCGAAGTGAAAATCGCTTGTCCGAGATGGATGCGGCAGGAAACGATGCGCACCGCGCGCGGAGGTTTCCGCCCGTCGTAAAGCCAGGCTTCGCGAATGCGCAGTCAGCCGTTGGGGAAAATCGGTCAGGATCTCCGCGGCCACTTCGCCGCGCCGGCCCCACGGGCGCAGAACGCGCGCCAGGGTCAGTCCCGCGAAAGATTCGGCGGCCACTACTCCAGAATTTCGAGCGTGAAGCGCTTTCTCAATTTCATCCCGACCGCGCCCAGAATCGTGCGAATCGATTTCGCCGTGCGGCCTTGCCGGCCGATCACCTTACCCAGATCGGTCGGGATCGACGCGCAACTCCAGTACGGTGACCTGCTCGCCTTCGACCGCATGCACCTGAACCTGATCGGGATTATCCACGAGCGCTTTCGCAATCGCTTCTACCAGCTCCTTCATGGAGCCCTCCAGCGTTTGCCGGCATTAACGCGTGAAATTTCGAACGTGTATGTGTAGCCGGTCTCACCGCAAGAGCGATTCCGCCCGAAGAGCAATTCCGTCGAAGAACATTCCTCAACAGGTATTGCGCCGGCATTCGCCAGCGCTGCACGCTCTATGCGCCCCCACGGAAATGCGCACCCTTCACGGAGCTACGACGCCTTAGGCGATCTTTTGGTTGTGCAGGAAACTGAGGACGGTGTCACTGGGCTGGGCGCCGCAACCCAGCCAATACTTGATGCGCTCGGCGTCGAGCTTGATCTCCGCCGGCTTCTTCAGCGGATCGTAGGTCCCTACGATCTCCACAAAGCGCCCATTGCGGGGACGCCGCTTGTCGATCACCACCACGCGGTAACTCGGCATCTTCTTCTTGCCAAATCGAGCCAGACGGATAGCCAGCACTGATCGTTCCTCCAACCGCTATTCTATCCGGAACCGGCCCCCGAATAACGCAAATTGCGACACAACGCCGCGCACAGACGCCGCGCACAGCAACGCACCAACATTCACTTCCTCAATCCCGCACCTCTCAAACTCCAGTACCGAAAATCCTCGCCCGCCCGCTTACCGGCGCATTCCCTCCTGCGAGCTCAACCGCATCACTTCTTGCCCGCCAGTTCCGCATGCCGGAAGCAGTCCACCGGGTGGTCGTTGACCATGCCCGCCGCCTGCATGAACGCATAGCAGATCGTCGACCCCACGAAGCGGAAGCCGCGCTTCTTGAGCGCCTGGCTCATGGCGTCCGATTCGGCGGTGCGCGCCGGAATGCCTTGCAGCGACCGCCGGCGGTTGACACGCGGCTGCCCGCCCACGAACTGCCACGATGTATTCGCGCGAAGCTGCCGAACTCCTTCTGCACCGCCAGAAACGCCCGCGCATTGGTGATGGTCGATTCGATCTTAAGGCGGTTGCGGACGATTCCCGGATCGGCCAGCAGGCTCTGCACTTTCCGCTGGTCGTAGCGCGCGATCTTCTCCGGGTCGAAATCGTCGAACGCCGCGCGAAAGCCTTCCCGCTTGCGCAGGATGATCTCCCAGCTCAAGCCCGGCCTGCATCGCGTCCAGCACCAGAAATTCGAAAAGTTTGCGGTCGTTCTTGAGCGGGACGCCCCATTCGCGGTCGTGGTAGCGGATGGCCAGCTCGCTTGCGGGCCACGCGCACCGCCGCGGCGTCGGTCTGTCTGCGGCCGCGCGTTTCATTTCTTCGCCGTTGTCTACCGTCTCGCCGGTGCCTTCCTGCTGCGACGCCGCAAACGCGCTCTTGAGCTTGCCCAGCCCGCGCAGCCGGCCCTGCGCGGCCAGCGCGCCGTACTGCTTCATCATCGTGCGCATCTGCAGATATTGCTTCAGCACCTGGTTCACTTCCTGCACCGAGGTGCCGCTGCCGCGCGCGATGCGCTTGCGCCGCTTGCCGTCGATCAGGCCGTGATCGTTGCGCTCGGCGGCGGTCATCGAGTTGATGATGGCCTCGATGCGCTTCAGGCGCGATTCGTCCACCTGCGCGTCCTTCGGGAGGTTCGCCAGCGGGCCCGACCTTCGGCAGCATGCCGAGCACCTGCTCGAGCGGACCCATCTTGCGGACCTGGCGCAACTGGTCGCGGAAATCCTCGAGCGTGAATTCGCTGCGCCGGAGCTTGCGCTCGAGCTCGGCGGCTTTCTTGTGGTCGATGGTCTGCTCGGCGCGCTCGATCAGCGACAGCACGTCGCCCATGCCCAGCACGCGCGAGACGATGCGCTCCGGGATAAAACGCCTCCAGCGCGTCGTACTTTTCGCCCACGCCCACGAATTTCACCGGCGCGCCGGTGACTTTGCCGATCGAAAGCGCCGCGCCGCCGCGCGCGTCGCCGTCGAGCTTGGTCAGGATCACGCCGGTCAGGCCCAGCCGCCGGTGGAATTCGCCCGCCGAGCGCACCGCGTCCTGCCCGATCATGGCGTCGGCGATGAACAGGATCTCCGCCGGCTGCAGCTCGCGCTTCAAAT
Source organism: uncultured Acidobacteriota bacterium (assembly GCA_963828935.1). Lineage (GTDB taxonomy): Bacteria > Acidobacteriota > Terriglobia > Acidiferrales > UBA7541 > Palsa-189. The sequence goes on from CAWHGP010000003.1 coordinate 866,002, forward strand.
GTGCCCAGCTCGGTCATCAGCTCGTCGTCAATGTGCAGGCGGCCCGCGGTGTCCACCAGGATCACGTCGGAGGCGGAAAGCTTGGCTTCGCGAATCGCGCCGCGCGCGATTTCGAGCGGCTTGTCGGTGCCCGCGCCCGGCCAGCACGGCACGCCGACGGCCTTGGCCACCTGCGCCAGCTGTTCGCGCGCCGCGGGACGGTACACGTCGGTCGAAACCACCAGCGGCCGGTGCCCGTGCCCGCCGAGCCATTTCGCCAGCTTGCCGGTGGTGGTGGTTTTGCCCGAGCCTTGCAGGCCCACGATCATCCACACCGAAGGCGGCCGCGAAGAAAACAGCGGCTTGGCGTGTTTGCCGAGCAGCTCGAGCAGTTCGTCGCGAACGATCTTGAGCACTTGCTGGTCGGGCGAAAGTTGCAGCAGCACTTCCGAGCCCAGCGCCTTGGCGCGAATGTGCGCGAGCAGCTCGTCGGCCACGTCCACGTTGACGTCGCCTTCGAGCAGCGCTTCGCGAATGCCCACCAGCGCCTCGTCCAGGTGCTCCTCGCTGAGCTTGCCCTGGCCGCGCAGATTCTTGAATACGCGCTGCAGCTTGTCGGTTAGATTTTCAAACATGTTGTGTTCGTCATGATCGCAGTCGCTGTTGCCATTGTCACAATCCCAGCCGTAGGATCAGACCTAGCCCGCGCCCAATCTTTATTCTAGGAGACGCGCTACCCAGGGTCAAACCGCGCTGTCCTTGTAATTAATCTGGCCTAGCGGGTTAGCTCACCTGAAAATCTTAGCCTCTGGTGAAAACCACGGGCAGGGCTGGGAAACGTGGGAGAAGATGTATCACTACTTTCAATGTAGGAGGAACGACTTCTTGCAGCACTATCACAAGCGGTCTAACGTCGGAGTCCACCTTCAGTATGATGAAACGAAAGTTCCGCGATGGCCTGCGGAGCAAAACCGAAGTTGCGATGGTCAACGAGACACTTTGTAAAGTGCTTTGTCATAACCTTGCCGTACTCCTCCACGAAACTAACGAACTCGGAATTGCTTTGTATTTTGGAATACTTTTTAGTGATTCCTTTTGGAAAAACCGAGCAGAAAAACGATGCTGTTCTTACCTATCGCCAAGATTTCCCCTCGGATGGCTAAGATATCGCCGCCGCTCCTAACATTTAATACAGGTAAAAGATATCTATCCAACGAACCTACCTCCTTGGGAACTCCGACAGTATTATCGGAAAATTCGCTACCTTCTTTACTGGGCATGTTGGGGAGCGTTAAATCTACTTCGGGGCCGTGCGCCCATGTTCGTGGATACCGCCATGTAGGTGTTGCGGGGAGATACAGTTGGAGGTGCAGCTGATGATCAACGTTAAGAAAACGGGTGTGCAGGCGCAAATCAGAGCCCGGGCCGCAGGCTCTCTCATTTTCTAGTGCGCGTCTTCCAACGGCGCGCATACTTGCTCGTGGATCGCTGTTTTGCAATCCGGGTTCACGTCCCGATTTCGCTCAGGCCGCGCGGCGTCCGCGAAACAGATGGATGATGAAGAAAACGATTGCTAACAGGAGCAGGAAGTGAATCATCGCGCCCACAACATGGAAAAACACGAAGGCGCCGATCCAGGTGAAGAAGAGCAATAAAGCTAGCAAAATAAACATGTAGCGCACGGCGGTTCCCTCAGCCGCGATACTAACATGCCTGGCGAGCATACGTTCATTCACGGGAGAGATCGTCAAGATCAGAACAGCTGGACCATATGCAAAAAGCATCCGCCTCTCGTTCTATCCTGGAGGTGCGATAAAATTACTCCGGACAGTCCAGTGTAACGTGTGGCCGAAGAAGTTGGCTTGCTGTGGCCGCGCACATACTCGCGATTAAGCCACATTGAGTTTCGGGCCCAGCACTGACCCATGGTCGACGATCAGTCGGTAACGGCCCCGCGTGTAGACAGCGTGCGTTGAAACTGTGTTGTGTTAAAATTACGTGATGAGTGAACCGGCTCAGGCAACACCAATAATCCCAACTGCTACGCCCGCTGCGGCGCCGAACGCCGCGCCTGCTGCTCACAAAGGCACGCCAGGGCGGGACGCCAGGCGCGTGCTGCACCGCGTGTGCATCCAGTGCAACAACATGTTTCGCGTCACGCCCGAGAACTTCGAAGCGAAGCAGTGCTCCAACTGCCATAAAGGCTGAACGAGACAGCGCCGCATTTTTCCGCAAACCTGTTTCATCTGCATCAACCGGTTTGCACAACTTCTGCTTCTGCGACGCAAATTCGGCTAGAATCTTCGCGCTCGGGGACTTTCTCGCAGCAGCGCCGTTTGCGAGGTCTGTAGATTCTTTGTAGTAGAGCCGTTTGCCGGGGCTTGCGGGTTCTTGCGGCAACGCCCCTTGCCGGGTGTGCGGATTATTGCAGCGTCGGTCAGCGCCGGCTGTGGTCCAAATTGCTGCGGCGCCCATCGACGGGCCTGCTTGAAGAGACGAATCATGCGAATCCATAGTGACTACCTGACTATCCAAACCAAACAGAAGCGCGAGTTCATCAACATCACGCCGAATGTCAGAGATGCGGCGGAAAAAAGCGGCATACGCGATGGCCTGATTCTGATCTCATCGCTGCACGGCAACTCCGCCGTTTTCATCAATGATGAAGAAGCGGGATTGCTGCAGGACATCGACGAGTGGGCCAACAAGATTGCGCCATTCAGCGATCAGTATCATCACAGCCCCCGCAGCGAGAGTAATGCCGCCGCGCACCTGCAAAGCCTGCTGCTCAACCACCAGACTTTTGTTTCGCTGGCGGACACCAAAATCGAGCTCGGTCCATGGCAACACGTCATCTATGCCGAACTCGACGGCATGCGGCCCAAGCGGATCCTGATCAAAGTCATGGGCGAATAGGCACGCGGATTGCCCGCATCACATGGACGATGACCGCCGGGCGATTGCTCTCCTTCCCTGCTTGCCGGCCCTGCCTATGGACGCGCCCGGCACCGCTTCAGTGTCAAATACGAAGTCCGTACGGCCGGTGCGGTGTCGAATAGTGTCGGCGAATCTGGTGTCGGGTGCCGTATCCGGGGGCGGAGCGGTCTTCATGATTCATGATTGAAGTCCAGCAGCTCGGCAAACAATTTCGCGACAAGAAACGCGGCATGATCCGCGCGGTCGACGGAATTAGCTTCCGCTGCGAGCCCGGACGAATCTACGGCCTCCTCGGTATCAATGGTGCCGGCAAAACTACGACGCTGCGCATGCTCGCGACCATTCTGGCGCCCACCTCCGGCGCGGCGCGCGTCGCCGGTTACGACGTGGTGCGGGAAGCGCAACGAGTTCGCGCCAGCATCGGATTTCTTTCCACCGCCACCGCGCTTTACGGGCGGCTGACGGCTCAGGAACTCGTGGAATACTTTGGGCGCCTCCACGGCATGAATGCGAAGAACCTGCGGCGCAGCGTGGACTCGCTTTTCAGCCGGCTGGACATGGACGCTTTTCGCCAGCGGCGCTGCGACAACCTCTCCACAGGCATGAAGCAGAAGGTGTCCATCGCACGTAGCCTGGTGCACGAACCCTCGGTAATGATTTTCGACGAACCTACCGCCGGACTCGACGTGATTGCCGCGCGGACCATTGTCGGGTTCATACGCGACTGTCGCGCGCAAGGCAAGACGGTCCTGTTCTCGACGCACGTGATGAGCGAAGTTGAAAAACTCTGCGATACCATCGGCATTATTCACAACGGTCATTTGATGGCCGAAGGATCTCTCGCCGAGCTTCGGGCATGCTACGCACAGCACGACCTCGAAGATATTTTTGTGCGGGTGGTGGAAGCATGAGCTGGCGGAACGTGGGCGTGGTGTATCGCAAGGAACTCACCGATTCGCTGCGCGATCGCCGCACCGTAATCTCCATGATCGTGGTTCCGATACTGGTGATGCCCATATTCACGATTGGGCTGGGCGTCCTATCGGTGCTGCTGGTGGGGCGGGCGATGCTCGAAGTTCCGAAGGTGATGGTTCTGGGAGGCGAGCGATCGCCCAATGTGCTCGCCGCGCTCCACGCGCTTCCCGATATCAGGATTGTGCCCGCAAAGGCGGATTACGCCCAGGAAATCTCCGGCAAAGCGATTCGTGTCGCGGTCGCGATTCCGCCGGATTTCGACGCCGCCGTGAGCCGGGGAGACGCCGCGACCGTGCGCGTCTTCATGTACCAGGGCGAACTCAAGTCCGGTTTCGCCGCCAACCGCGTGCAGAAATTTCTTGCGGATTACCGCGTGCGCATCGTTCGCGAGCGCCTGCAGCAACGCGCGCTGCCCGCCAGGCTCGCCGATCCTTTCTCCGTCGAAGAACAAAATGTCGCGCCGCCTGAAAAGGTGAGCGGGGCGCTGATTGGCGGTCTGGTTCCGTATTTCGTAATCCTGTTATGCCTCACCGGCGCGATGTATCCCGCCATCGATCTGACCGCAGGCGAAAAAGAGCGTGGCACGATCGAAACGATCCTGTGCAGCCCGGTGTCGCGGCTCCATCTGGTGCTGGGCAAGTTTTTCATGGTGCTGACCGCATCGCTTTTTTCCGGCCTGCTGGCAATTCTATCTATGGGCATGACATTCTTAGCCGGAAAGAAAATTCTGGAACATCTTTCGTCGGCGACTAACTGGGCGTCGAGCCTGGCGGTCAGCCCGAAAGCGGCGTTGTGGGTGTTCTTGATGATTGTGCCGCTAGCGGTGCTGCTGTCGGCCGCGCTCCTGACGATCGCGGTTTTCGCCAAGAGCTATAAGGAAGCGCAGAGCTACCTGTCGCCCCTGACGATTTTCGTGATCTTGCCGGCGATTGTGTCCATGCTGCCGGGCGTGGAGATTAACGCTCGCCTGGCGCTTATTCCCGTGCTGAGCACCAGCCTGATCAGCAGCGAAATCGTCGCGGGGACCTATCATTGGAATTACATCGTGCTCATTTTCGTCTCCTCGTGCGTGTATGCGGCGGCGGCACTGGCGCTTGCCATCCGCATGTTTCAGCGCGAGGACGTGTTGTTTCGCACCTGAACGGACGGCGCTGGCGGCCGATTCTCCCGGCGCGAGCGCGTCAAGATTCGACTCTCAATGCCCGCTGCGCCCCTGATTTCGGTTCGCGCCCCAAGCAAACAGTTTCGTACCTACCGCCGCCGTGAAGGACTGTGGGGCGGAATCCAAAACCTTTTTCACCGCGAGCACCAATAGGTTACGGCCGTCGACCGTGTCTCGTTCTCCATCGACCGCGGTGAGATGACCGCCCTGCTGCACAATCCTCCGCTGCTGTTTCTGGATGAGCCCACCATCGGACTTGACGTGGTGGCCAAGGATCATATCCGCCAGTTCCTGCGCGCCATGCTAATCCGATCTCACGCTGACGACGGATGCATCAATGACGTTGCACCCTATTTTGCGAAGTGCTGCGCGATAGGCGTCAATTTGCCCCTGGTATAGATCGGTTGCTAAAGACACATCCGTTTTGTAATCGATGATCTGCCAGCCAGTGCCCGTCTGAAACAGCAGATCGATAACGCCGCTGGTCAGCTCAGCCGACTCACACACTAAGAACGGCGCTTCTACAGTGCGCTCCTGCGTCTTAGCGAGTTGCCAGAAATCTGCGCGCGCAACACGTTCAACGGTATCGAGCGCCTGTTCAGTCACCACACGGAGTTGCGGTTCCTCCACAGTCAACCACATCGCCAGCCGTCGCAGATCATCGCGGCTTACCGACGGAAACCTCATCGCGTGCTCGAGCAAGCCATGGACCAACGTCCCCCACGCCATACCGGCATCAGCTCGATGCGCGGGAGTGTCAACACCGACCACCTTCGTTGCGTCATCTGGTTCGGCATCTGCCGCTCGCGTGACACGCGCGATGTGCTGCGCCTCAGCCGTAACTGCGGTGATGGACCAGGACGGCTTGCGCGCGGCTTCGTTGGCGACGGCCCGCGAGCCGGCGGCGGCGCCCTGCTCCTCAACCGAACAATTGAGAGGCCGGACCTGCGAAGTCGCTCCCATGCGCGGCACTGGAAGTTCTTTTGCATCCAGCAGGAAATCGTTTAGGACGCCCCAAGCTTTAGGCTGCTGGTTACCCGTCCACCGACTGATGATGAGCGTCTCGCGGGCACGCGTTGCTGCCACGTAGAGAAGGCGATCTTCTTCGGCCTGCAAATACGGCAGCTCCGCAGCCTCGTACGCAGGCCAGTCCGGGTGCTCGGCCAACAGCGGCGCCGCGTGCGATCCTTCAGTCTTGCGTACAATCTTGAACCAGCCGCGCGCTTTCAGATCGGTTCGCCCAATGTGCACATCAACCCGTGGTTTAACGCCCCCAGACGGGTCGGCCAGAAAGACCACGGCCGCTTCCAAACCCTTTGCCTTATGTAAATTCATCAGCCGCACAACGTCCGTGCGCCCCGGCTCAAGGGGGAGAGATTCAACCTCGTTGAGAGCTTCACTATCGTCCTCCAGAGAATCAGCCGCATCTGCCAGGCTGCCGCCTTCCTTCACCACTTGACGAATGCGGTCGACTGCGTGCAGAACATCTCCCGCAGAGGCGCCTCCAGGGGTTGTCGCAGCCAGTGCGAGATACCCACTATCTTCGAGGATATGGTCCATCGCCGCCGCGGCTGGAAGGATACGCGTCCAGCGGTAGTATTGGCGCAATGCGCCAAGCGCGGAAGGTACATGCGAGAACGGTGGAGGTGTTGCGGCGAGTTCATGAAACACGGTGAACCGCCCGCCAGACTGTTCGAACGCGAAAAGCTCGGGATCGGTGATCCCAAACAGCGGGCCACGTAGGACAGCGAGAAGCGATAGCGCATCCTGTGGATCGGCGAGCGCGCGCAGCAGAACGACCAAGGCCTTAACCTCGGCCGAATCCCCGAACGCGCCCGCCCCGCTCACTTCGAGTGGGATGTTCAACAACTCGAGTGCACGGGAGTACGGAGCAATTCTGCCTCGCTTCTTCCTTGTGAGTATCAGGAAGTCGCTGAAGCTGCGGCGTCCCGAATCAACTTGCGCGCGAATGTAACTCGCGATGTTCTCTGCATCCTGTGCCTGGAGCTGCGAGGCGTCGCAGGTGTGCGTCAGTGTGAACACTCCCCCGGATGCTGTTTTACTTTTAACGGCATCGAGCGCCGCGAATCGAGGCGCATATGTGGTCGGTTCTTTTGGAAATCGCGTCTCGAAGACATCGTTTGCCCAATCGCACAACTGCGCTACCGACCGAAAATTCATCGTGAGCGGCACGACACGCCCGACCGCGGAATCACTGAAACGCTGCCGCACGATATTGTAGATGTCGATGTCCGCTCGCCGAAAACGGAAAATCGACTGCTTGGGGTCGCCGACGACAAACAGAGCGCCCGGACGCAGCGGGACTTTGCGCCAATCTGCAGCACCCCTCAGTACTTTGGCATACGGGCGAGCGTTGTCTTCCGCCAGCCAGAATAGGATCTCGGCCTGCACCGGATCTGTGTCCTGAAATTCATCGACCAGTACAAATCGGAACTTCTGTTGCAGTGCCCTTCGCACCACCTCGTTTTCTCGGAGCACGCGCGCGGTAAGATTAAGCAGGTCGCCGTAATTTAGAGTGTTAAGACGGCGACGCTCGGCCGTGGCAAATTCGCGCGCACGCGTCAAAAGCACGACTGATAACCGGTATACATATTGACGCCACCGCGCCAGGTACGGCTTGACGACCGCCGCGCGAAATTGCGCATGAAGCGGTTGGATCAGATCGCGGAGACGCTTCTTCTCAGCAGGCGTATCGGCCCAGCAATACTGCGTAATCCTGGAATCGCAGTCCCACGTTTCCAACAGCGATGCAACTACGGAAGGACGGTCGAGACGGTACCGAGATACGCGCAACTTCGCTCGGAACCGGCGAGATGCCCTCTGGATTGGACACTTCGTATTGCCCGCAATTTCCGACGGCAGGTGTTTTTGCAGGTCCGTCCAGAATTTATCGAGCGCTTTCCACGCCGGCTCTGGATCAGGACATTCGGCTTCACCAGGTGGAAACTCGACGTCATCGTTAGCGGAAACCGTCGCGAATGCCGAATCCAGATCCTTGGGGCGAACCTCGGCTCTTAGCAACGCCATCATGTCGGCATCACCTGTCGCGCGGGTATTCGTAACGAAATCCCGCCAAGCGCGCTGACGTAACTCGAGGTCCTGTAACTCGTCAAGCTCGGTGAAGCCTGGCGACACGCCCGACTCGACGGGCCGTTCGCGCAGTAGCCGTGCGCAGAAAGAGTGAATCGTGCCGGCGAAGAACCGCTCGAGGTTTGAAAGCGCCGCATGAACACGGGCACTCTGTTCCAAATCTGCAGCCGCGCAAGATAGTTTATCTTCGAGTGCCAGGTGGAACCGGCCGCGAAGCTCGGAAGCCGCCTTGCGCGTGAAGGTTACCGCCGCCATGTGCTCGACGTGGTACACGCCTGCAGCAATGCCGGCCGCCATGCGCTCGGCGAGCATCTGCGTCTTGCCGGATCCGGCACCCGCTTCGACAAGGATGTTTGTTAAGAGCTCCTCGCGGATCAGTTGGCGCGACTTCAGGTCCTTCATACGCAATTCAGACATGCGCGGCGAGCCTCCGATAGGCAGCAAGCCGTGAATCTGGTTGCTTGGTTTTCGCTTGTTGGTTTACAACTCCACCGCATGCGGCGATATAGTCGCAGAACTTGCAATTGCCCTGGTTCGGCGTGCGGACGAACTGTCCCAGGATGATTAAGTCCCGCAAGTCGCCCAATACGGAGGCCGTCTCGGCGCGTGATGGGGCAGCCATACTCACGCGCTCCTGGCACCCCTTGTAGACTCGAGAAGTAGTACACACCCGCAGTGACTATCGGATTCTTATAACGGACTTTGAGCAGTTGGACGGCGGCGAGACTATACAGTGCGTGTTGCAGGCGCCGCCCTCCGTTGAAAGAGCCTTGCCAGTCGTCTCGCCAGTAGCCGCCGGTCTTGTAATCGATTACCTCGAAGGAAGCCGGTCCGACTTTGTCAATTCGATCGATGCGGCCTGCGATGCGGAACGTGACGCCTTTGCCCAGATCGATCTCGACTGGTTCGGGCGTTGCGAGCGGTTCGCGATCGTTATCCAGCGGGCGCCCGAACGACACTTCCAATCCTATGGGCGTTGACGTCGAGTCGCTGGATTCCGCTTCGAGAAATAACTGCAACATCGGCTAGAAAATCCCTGGACTCGCGCTCCAGGATTTCTAGCGTCGCGGCGGGCATCTCCTTGTTGAGTTCGAGCAGCCGCTCCTGCGCATGCGCGATGATCCAAGGTCTATCTGTCAGATTCACTCGCCGGTTTTCGTCACGAGCGCGCCGCAACAGCACAGCATACAATTCGTGCAGCTCCGAACCGCGCGTCAGCGGATCGAGCCACACGTCCTTGTCCCGCTCGCGTTCGTTCACAGGGCGAATGCCCAATCCGCGTTTAAGAAAGAACCTGAACGGACATTCCGCGGCCTTCTCTAGCTCCGTCACCGAAAACACCGTCCCAGGTGCGCAGGGATCGAGTGCCAATCCTGCTTCGGGTACATATCCATCGAACTCTGTGAACTCGGCCGATTGGCGCAGCTGCTCCGCCGCCCGCCCTTTCGTGACACCGCTAAACGCGGAGCCCAGGACTCTAATCCCTTCCTCTCCTGTGCCGACGACGCTGCGCAGCCACCACGAGACGGCGGAGACCGCAGCCACTCGGTCTTCAGGTACGGCCGATTTTGGCTCGCCTAGCATGGCCTTCATCATCGAGTAAGACAGGGTCGCGTTTCCCTGTTGCAGCCGGAATGCTTGCAACATCAGCCACGAGGCATACGTCTCGCGGAACTCTCTCGTGTCGCGGCAGGAGTAGCTGAACGTGGTTGAGGCTGCGGATGTGGCGAGGCGCGTAAGAATCGTATAAACCGCTTCGTCGATCCTGTCCGTCGACAAGCGTAGGTCTGTGGAGATAGCCAGTCGTTCGACGTCCAGCAGGACAGCGTCTTCCGTCGACGACGAAAACACCCGCCCTTCCTCTAGGCCGACAACGAAGAGGTGTGCACGGCCGGCATAACCGAATTGCGAAAGGCTGCAGGCGTACAGATGTCCGGGGCGAGGGCGTTCGGCCGCAACGTAAAGCGACTGGACACGTTCGCGAATAAAGCGCAGCGACTCCGCCAAACCACATGAGAACGAGCCGAGGGCAGCGCAGTTCGCTCAGATGCTCCTGCAACGCCGCTGCCGCTCGATGGTCGAGTGCGTTGCTGCGGGCCGTCGTGTGTTCAAGGAAATCAAGCGCACTGTTCACGGCAGCCTGCAGAGGAACCTTGCCGTCCGACGGCAGGCTCAGGCACGGATGCGATCAGGCCGGTGATCCAGGTGCGAACGCGCGCGGTCAGGTTCGCTTTTGACTCCGCATCCGCCCGATCCTCATCGGATGCATCCTGATCCGCGGCACGAGATTCGTACATTTTGTGAAGCCGTCCCAGCGCAAGGCCATACGTCGCACGCCCCCAACCAGCTTCCGCACGGGCCAGCAGGCGAGCGGCCTGTCCTGCCGTGAAGCCCTCGTCTTTCTCCACGCGCAAGTCACCCGATTGAAGAAGACGGCGGAAATGGCCGGCAGAGAAATCCGTTTCGATCCAGTCGCATAGTCCAATCAGTGCTCGCCCCGGATGCGTAAAGACGGCAGGGATGCCTGACCCCAGCGTCACCGGCCAATTGTGGCGGAGAGCCTTCTCCCAAATCAGCGCGACGTGGGCGTCCGACGCGCAGGCGATTTCGACCTGATCGAGAGATGCGCCGGTGGCAAGAATCCTGCGGAAGACCTCCTCGATCTCCGCTTCACGACCGCCAGCCTGAAATAGGGCGATCTTCGCGTTCGAGGCGCCCGGTGGCGGAGCAGATGCCGGCGACATCAAGAACGCAAGCGCGTTGGCTGGGAAGTTCGGTACGATGCGTTCACGTTTTCCGCGACATGAACCGTCGAGGCACAGAAACGCCGGAGAGCTTAAATGCATGGGGACGGAACCGTTCACCACGCATGGACTCAATCAGCTTGCGCTGCAGGGGACTCCAGTGGGTGTCGGGCAGCTCCGTCCAGCAATCCTGGAGACTGAATGGGGGACCAGTCGGATGCTTCAGCGCTTCCTCGTACACCGCAGCCATGTCCGCGCGCTTGTGCTCTGTGAGGAAACGTTCGTATGCTCGAGAGCAGCGCAACAAGCTCGACATGCTTTTGCCGCGATGAGAACACTTCAGGGCTTCAAGGCGTCAGAACGCAGCCCTGCCATGCGCAACTCGCGCACTGTCGTCCACAGGGCTTGCGCCATCGTCGGATGATCGGCGAGAGGCCGAAAGTAACCATCCTTTAGCGGCAGATCGAGCAGGAGGCGCATCATCAGCGCCGGCCCAAGACCTTCCTCGGATGGATCGATGCCTCGTTCCACAAGGAACGGCGCTCCCATGCGCAGCGCGATATCGAGCGGCGTGACGAAACGCAGGTTGAGCCAGTTTGTCCCTTCGAGGGCGATGCGTTCACCGAGCGTGCGACCAATCGCGTGATTAGGAACAAACACCCACTTGGATCGCGTCGGATGGGCGGCGCAGAGATCCTTCAGTTGATCAACAAATGGATCCATACAACCTCGAGCGGTGATTGGCGATGGGAGAGTAGGGTGATCCTGCTCTCGGCGCTCATGCCTGTCAACAGAATGATCGGCGCCATGTTCATGAACATTCCCCCTTTTCCTCCGGCTGTGCGGTTTCCGCATCGCCCGCCCGGGACTATTTTTTTGCGGCAGTTTGCCAGTCGGGGACCGGCGCCCGGTAATGCTCCCTGCTGATTTAGGCTGTCAGGGCTTCGTTTTTAGTGGGAACTGCAAAATCTGAGACCGCTTCATGCGGTGTACGATTTCCCACTCCGTGGTGAGGCCGGTCGTGATTGTATTCCCCGATCCAGCGGGCGATTGATGCTCGCGCTTCTTCCAAGCTCCGATACTCCGCCGTCTAGACTTCCTCTTCCGACTTCCGCCCGAGAGTCCGTTCTAGTTGCCGGATGCGGCTATCCTTCTCGGTTTCGGCCGCGGCAGCGCTTCTCTCCCCCAATTGCCGTCCCTCCCTGTTCTCGTTCATCTTTCCGGCGATAGTAGAGCGTTTGAGCAATGCCGTAACGTCGGCACGCCTCCGAGACGTTCCTACTCTTGCTACCTTCCGTACAATCTGCCACTTCTCTTCGACAGATCGACCTACGCGTAGTTTCCTGCCCATGTTGCGTCCCGTGGGGGGCCCTGATTCTACCTAAGTGAGGTGCCTGCTTTAGAGGGGAGCACTGCAGAGGAAACCACTCACAACGCACCAAGCCACTCGGCTTAATACGCGTATACCTTGAGGAACACAAAAACCACCACCCCGGTAATCGATACGTATAGCCAAATGGGGAACGTCCAGCGCGCGATTCGGCGGTGCATCACGAACCGGCCCGTCAGAGAGAAAAAGAATGTCGTCAGCACCATTGGCAGCGCGACGATGGAAAGCATTATGTGGCTGGTTAGAATAGAAAGGTAGAACATCCGCATTGCGCCATGACCGGGGAAGATGGTGTCGCCATGGAGTGCGTGATTCGCGATGTAACTGATGAGAAAAACTGTAGAGAATGCGAAGGCCAGCAGCATACTTGTGCGATGTGCTTCCCTGTTCTGATGTTTAATGAAATACAATCCCACGCACAGCGCAACTGCGCACGATCCGTTCAGAAGCGCATTCAAGCCCGGCAAAAACATCCACCGGCCTGCAAAATCAGCTGAAGCATGATGCACGTACAGCAGCCACAGCAGGAATGACACAGCGAGGCCGCTCACTACGACAATCGCTCCAAGCACCGGGCGCGTATCGGCCTGTTCCATGCTGGTAATTAAATCACAAAAATCCATGTCGCACCGGACGCACACGGAAATCCTCGCCTGCCCCCCAGAATCACCCTCCAGAATCACCCTCCAGAATCACAAAGATGCTGTGCGTTGGCTGAGCTCCCATGAGGAGCACGGAGGCTTTCGAACGGTTCACGGGAAAGGCGAAGACGTCCACCACCTTGAGGCCCGATTGCTGACCGCCCCTGGGCATGTTCGAAACTGCGGATACATGTCTCCATCGAATGTGACCGGCACAGCCCAAAATAAATCTCATTAGCTGTCCGTGCCGCACCTCTTCTCCGCATCTGAGTTGCGATCCGGGGAATCCGACTCTCCGAAATTTTGCGTATTGCCGGGAATCGTAAGGTACGGTAAGGTAACCGGCCTCCAGCCAGTGAACTCAACAGAAGCCTCTCAGCGTGACGCTCGCACGCTTCGGAGGACCGGTGAACAAGGTCAGAATTGTCTGGGTCGATCTTCGCTCGGAGCGCTGCGCAGAGGATCCTCGCGATCCCATGCCGGAGGGGTATGAAGCTCTCCATGTCGTAGGTGCCGATGCCATCAGGCCGGCGATTGAAGAGCACCTGCCCGGGCTCCTGTGTTTTGAATACGATTACCCCGCCAAAAGACAGATGGACGCGTTACGAGACACACGGATGACGTGGCCCGCGATTCCGCTGTTGATGATTACCGTGGACCATTGCGAGGAACTCGCAGTCTGGGCGCTGCGCATGAGAGTGTGGGATTACCTTGTCACGCCGGTGTCGAAAGAGGAGTTATACGCGCGGCTGGCGATGCTCGCCCAAGCACCCGAATCCCGCAAGGAGCAACATAGCTCGGCATATTCCAGCATTGCAGCCAGTGCAACGAGCATCCAGCGCGAGGCGGAAATCTTTCAGGAACGGAACAGCCGTTTTGAGACGGCCGTCTCCTTTGTCGAAGAGAATCTGGCGGAAAAAATCTCATTGAACGAAGTGGCGCAACTGTGCGGACTGGGCCCCTTTCAATTCAGCCGGGCATTTAAACAGGAGCAGGGCACGACGTTCCGCGAATTTCTGCTCCAGCGGCGAATCAACCGGGCGCTCCACCTGTTGGACAATCCAAAGGCTTCCGTGACGGATGTGGCATTCGCGGCCGGCTTCAACGACCTTTCTTACTTCGCGCGAATGTTCCGACGCTTCACCGGACTTACGCCTTCCTCCTACCGGCAGGATCGTGAAGTGCGTGAAACGATGCATCTTCCAATGCCGGAGCCCTTACAAAAAGGTCCTGCGGAATGGCCCCTTGCAAAATACTCCTATCCTTCCGCAAGGAAATCCTAGCCTCTATTTTCCCGCTCGTGTTATTTCCTGTTGCTGGTTTTTAGCAGATCTTTAGTTTTAGCGAGTCTTTCGCAGCCGAGTATTTCGCAGCGTTGCTCGGGGGCGATGAACCGCAGCGGCGGCGGTCATCGCCGGCAGTCACTGCGCGTGCCGCCCATTCGCGTTTCCCTTGAGAAGGGGGTTGCCTCCATGCCAGTTAACCCGACGTACCCCGGTGTATACATTGAAGAAATTCCGAGTGGCGTGCACACGATCACCGGCGTGGCGACTTCGATCGGCGCCTTTGTGGACTTTTTCTCGCAAGGTCCGCTGGATGAAGCGGTGGAGATATTCAGCTGGTCGGATTTCGAGCGGCAGTTCGGCGGCCTGGACGAGCGCAGCGAAGCGAGTTACGCCATCCAGCAATTCTTCTTGAACGGCGGGAGTCAAGCGTATGTGGTGCGCACGACATCGGCGACCTCTGGAAACGGAGCCGTGGCTGCGGCCATCGTTCTGCAAGACGGGAGTGGAAACAATATCCTGCTCGCCACAGCAGCAAGCCCCGGAGTTTGGGGAAACAATCTGCGAATCGACGTCGACTACGGTACAACCGATCCGACAAGCTTGTTCAACCTGACGGTCACGGAAGTCTCGCTGGCCAGCGGCATACCACAGGTGGTCGCCACAGAAACCTACCGCAACCTCTCGCTGGACAGCACGCAGTCGAGTTACGTGGTGAGCTCGGTAAATAACGTTTCGCAACTCGTGACTCTGCAGCTTCTGGCTGGCGCCACCACCCGGCCGGCACAGACCGGGACGACGTCCAAGGGTTTCTCTGGCATTGGATTCGATTGGACGGCATCGACGGCGTACAAGGTGGGAACGGAAATTGTGGACAGCAATGGGAACGTGCAGGAGGTAACTGCGGTCGCTACCGCGCAGGCTTCCGGTGCCGCAGCTCCAACTTGGGTGACCGTGATCGGGCAAAACACGCAAGACGGAACGATTGTCTGGCAACGGATTGCGAATGGCGGCGGACCGGCGCCGGCAGCATGGGCGGCCGCGACCTCCTACCACATCGGGGACAAGGTGGTGGACGGCGCCGGAAATTGGTACGAAGCCACCGCATTTACGTCGGGCGCGGCCGTACCGTCACCGTGGGGAACCGACACCAAGAGCGGCAGCAACACAACTACCGATGGAGCGATTACCTGGACTCTGCAGCCAACGGGAAATAGTCTGCTACCCGCCTGGGCTCCCGGCACGACGTACGCCGTCGGGGCCGAGGTTGTGGACTCGCATGGGAATTTGCAGGTCGTCTCCGCCGCGGGCAAGTCCGGTGTAGCGCCCCCCACCTGGGCGACCGCAATCGCAGCAACGACAACCGATGGGACCGTCACTTGGACGCTTACGGGCGACCAAGCACTGCTCGTTGACTTGACCAGCGTTGTACAAGTCTCTTTCAACGGAGTTGCGCTTTCGCCAAACTTGAATTTCACAGGCATCACCGCGCCCAGCCCGATTACCTGGCCGTGGTTAGCCGCAACATTGCAGAAGCAGATCCGCGCGATTAACTCCACCATATTGGGAAATGCGTCGGTCAACGTCATAGGCAGCGCATCGACGGTGGCTTTCCTGCAGATGAAGCCCGGGACGAGCACGCCCTCCGACTACCTGAATTTGACCGATGTTACGGGATCGCTGGCGACCACGCTGACGCTGACGCCGAACGTCCAGCAATACGCCCTCGGTTCAGGCATCAGTGTTGAGGCGCAGGCATTTCCGCCGGGGGGGCCGCCAGTGCCGCAGCCGGGCTCCGACGGAACGTGGGATCCGAGTGGAGATGCGGCGGGGATCGCCACGGGCCTGATTGGGGATCAGTTGCTCAAGACCGGGATGTATGCGCTGCTGAACGTGGACCTCTTCAATATTTTGTGCATTCCGGCGGCCGCCCTGCTGCCGGATACCGATGCAAGTCAGGTTTCGGCGAACGCGATCTCGTTATGCACGCAGCGGCGCGCGTTCTACATCCTGGACGCGCCGCAAGCTTCGGGCGATCGCGATACAGTGACGGGAATCCAAACGTGGCTCGATGCGAACTCTTCGCTGCGCAGCCGCAACGCCGCGCTGTATTTTCCGCGGGTGGATATCGCCGATCCCCTGAACAAATATCAACTGCGGCCCACCGCTCCGAGCGGCACGATGGCGGGAATTTATGCGCGCACGGACGCGAATCGCGGGGTATGGAAAGCGCCCGCCGGGACGGAGACCAGTCTTTCAGGCGTGCAGAGCCTCGAGTACACGCTAATCGACGGCGAAAATGGGGTGCTCAATCCCCTGGCCATTAATTGTCTGAGGAATTTCCCCGTGTACGGACCGATATGCTGGGGCGCGCGCACCCTCTTTGGTGCCGACCAGCTGGCGGACGATTACAAATACATTCCGGTGCGCCGGTTCGCGTTGTTCCTGGAGGAAAGCCTGTATCGCGGAACACAGTGGGTGGTCTTCGAACCGAATGATGAGCCGCTGTGGTCAGCGATTCGCCTGAATGTCGGCGCATTTATGCAAGGGCTCTTCAGGCAGGGAGCTTTCCAGGGAACGACGCCACAGGCCGCGTATTTCGTGAAATGCGATGACGAGACGACGACGCAGAACGACATCAACAACGGCATCGTGAACATCATCGTCGGGTTCGCGCCGCTCAAGCCCGCGGAATTCGTGATCATTCAGATTCAGCAGATTGCGGGACAGATTCAGACGTAAGGGGGAGACATAGATGGCTCAGTTCACCGTAAATCCAACACGTTTCGATCCCTACAAGAATTTCAAATTCCGAGTGAAGTGGGACGGCAAGTATGTTGCCGGAATCAGCAAGTGCGGCGGCTTGCACCGCAACACCGACGTGGTGGAACACCGCGAGGGCGGCGATCCGAGTACCTCGCGAAAATCGCCGGCGCGGACGAAATACGATGCGATCACCCTCGAGCGCGGAGTTACGCACGACACCGAATTCGAGAAGTGGGCCAACAAGGTTTGGGATCTGGGCGCCGGACTCGGCTCGGAAGTGTCGCTGGCGGATTTTCGAAAAGACATCATCCTCGATCTGTTCAATGAGGCCGGGCAGAAGGTGATTTCGTACAAGGTATATCGCTGCTGGGTGTCCGAATATCACGCAATGCCCGATTTGGACGCCAACGCCGGGGCCGTGGCGATTCAACACATCAAGCTTGAGAACGAAGGCTGGGAACGCGACACCGCGGTCACCGAACCGAAGGAGCCCAGCTTCACCATTCCGGCGCAATGAAGGCGCAATGAATCTGAAGTTTCAATACGGCGTCGAAGTTCCCGGAGGCTTGTGGAAAGACGGTGCCTCGGTGCGCGAAGTGTGCCTGCGGCCGCTCTGTGGCGAAGACGAGGCCTTCTTGCTCGAGGCGGGAGAATCGCTTTCGGCTCCGGCGCGTGTGACGGCGCTGCTGTCGCGTTGCATTTTGCGGGTGGGCGCTGAAGAAAACGTTACGCCCGAGATGGTACGCGCTCTAACGGCCGGCGACCGAGAGGCACTGCTGCTGCACTTGCGGCGCATTACCTATGGCGAGCGCTTGCCGTGCCTGCTCAACTGCACCGACAGCGCGTGCGGCGAGCGATGGATTTAGAGCTCAAGGTTAGCGAACTTCTGCTGGAGCCTTACGCGGCCTCACAGGAATGGAACGAGGTCGCTGTCCACACGGAAAAAAAAATGTATCACATACGGCTGCGCGTGCCGAATGGGCTGGACCAGGAGTTCGTAGCCGAGCGCGCCTGGATGAATGTAACGGACGCCGAAAATCTTCTGCTGCAACGTTGCGTGGAAAGCGTTTCGGCGGAAGTGCTCCTCGCCGCTGACATGGACCGAATGGCCGCCCGAACTAGCTCGATGAAATTGGCCGAAAATTCGGCGAAATCGACCCGCAAGCCGAAATCCTTCTGTCGTTGCGATGTCCTGCTTGCGGGCAGGCGTTCACCGGCGAATTTGATGCGGGCGCGTATCTCTATCACGAATTGCGCGGACACATTCCTTATCTCTACCGCGAAGTGCACCAGATGGCGCGCTCCTATCACTGGAGCGAAGCGGAAATACTGAGCATGACGCCGAGAAAGCGCTCGGTATACCTGAATTTGCTGGCGGGGGAGGAAGGCTTTGCGTGAATACCTCGCGAGAGCCGTCCGCAAAGCGACCGGAGCGCACAACGCGGCCCTGGTGACCCCAGTCATCGCCCTGTTTTTCCACCCATGCCGCCGGAAGCAGTTCCAGCAAGTCTTGAGGCGCAAGGTAACGTGATTTTTCGCGCTGTCCCGGCGACAACGCCCGGAACGCTCGCCGGCCTGCAAGTCTCGAGCGTCGCTCCTTTCAAGGCCCAGCAGCGCCCTGCCGATGAACACCGCGAAACGTCTGAAGTATTGGACGAGACTAAGGTGTTGAACCCCGCGACTAGGGATCGGATTACAGAGCGTCATACAACGCATGTTGTCGTCGAGAACGCAATTGCGGCAGTGGTACGTGCTATTGACGGCCCTCCACGCGACAGCAAGTCACAGCAACCCTCATCAGGAGACGTATTGGCTGCCACACTCCCAAAACAGGATTCAATGCATGATGGAATCACGGCAAATGAGGGCGCTCTGCGGCAAGGCCGTTCGCAAAAGATTGAGCCTTCAACCGTGCAAGAGCTGCATGAACCAGCCGAAGTAAGCCAGCTCGCGCCACGACAGAATTCCCTTCGCGAAGGCGCAAGCGCGACTGCGGAAGAAACCGCTGTGCAGGTGCGCATTGGAAGAATCGAAGTGCGCGTAGCTGCGCCCGTTCCTGCTCCCACTCCCCTGGCGCCCGCGTCGAAACGCCAAGGCCCGCGCGGGTTTGCAGAATATGAGGCGGTTCGCCGCTATATGACGCGGAGCCGGATGTAGCGCCGCGATGAGCAACTTCGAAGCGATCCGCGGCGTGACGTGGACGTTGCGCAGGCTCTTGCAGGACAACCTCGAGGTGGCGCCGGTAACGATCACGCTGGTGCCGCCAGATGTCGCTCTAGCTGGGCTGAACGGGCGGCGCATCAACCTTTTTCTTTATTTGGTGGAGGAGAGTCCGTACTTGAGAAATCAGGAAATCCCGGGCGAAGGAAGTCCTGGGGCGTACGGATATCCGCCGCTCAGCCTGAGCTTGCATTACCTCATGACGGCGTATAGCGAGGGCGACAGTTCGAATGAACGTGACCTGCCGGCGCAGGAAGCGCTCGCTGCCGGGATGCGCGTGTTTCATGATTTCGCAATTTTGCGGCAGGACAATGCGACGCTCGATCCTTCACTGCTCGGCGAGTTTGAACAGGTGAAGATTACGCTGAAGCCCGCGAATCTCGATGAGATGTCGAAGGTATGGTCGGCCATGCCCGCGGCGAACTATCGCTGCTCGGCGGCGTATCAAGTCTCCATCGTGCAAATCGAAAGCAAGAGCGCGCGGCGAACCGCACAGCCAGTGGCCACGCGAAGACTGCACGCCGCAATCATGGGTCACCCGGCCATCACGGCGGTTTATCGCACGCCCGCATTGCTGAGCGATCCGAAGGGCGACATTCGCGCCGCCGTTGGGCAGTCGCTCACTATCGAGGGGTCCGGTTTCCTTGCGCCGCAAACGTGGGTGCGGCTGGGCGGCCTCGATCCCATTCCCGTCACGCCGGTTTCCGACACATTGCTTCGGATCAGTGTGCCGGATGCGTTTTATCCGCCGGTGGGGGTAAATCCGCCGCAGCCCATTCCGCCCGACCAGCAATTGCAACCCGGACCGCAATTTGTCGACGTGCGCGTGCAACGAACCGGGGAAGGCATCGAGGGAGGGTTGGATCGCGGCACGACATTTTCCGAGCCGCAAGTTGAGGTCTCGAACCAATCCGTGTTCACGCTGGTGCCAAGCGTCACTGCCGTAACACCGAACCCCGCCAGCGTTGCCGGCCTGCTGACAGTCGCGGGAACGAGACTGTTCCAGACGGGATTGAAGAGCTACGTGTTCGTTTCGGATGTAGCTATTGAAATTGTCGAGCCCGGTGCGAGCGACCCGTGGGCGCCGCCGACGGCGACTTCGGTGCAGGTGCCGCTCACGGCGGTCACCGCGGCAAATCCGCCGCTAACCATTCCGAATCCCTATCCGGTGCGCGTGCAGAACAACGGTGCGATGAGCGTGGATGCGCCAAGCGTGAATTTCTCATGAGCCAGCACGAGGCGGACGAAACGAGCAACGGAGCGCTAAGCAACTGGCAGGCTGCGAACCGCGTGTGTCTCAATGCTGAGCTGTCTCGGCTGCGGCTCACCTTGCACCGGCAAATTCTGTGGCTTCGGCAATTCTGGAAGCGCGATCCGTTGCAGGGTTTCCGCGATTGGGTGATCAGCGACGCCGATGCTGATCGGCTGCTGAGCGGCGTGCAGCAGGAGCAAGCTCAGGAGTTTTACGAACAGGATCCGGCTGCGGCAGAACTTGGCCGGGCGATCACGGCACAAAAGCAGGCGGCCAGAAATGCCGCGGACCAGGCCAATGCGGCCGGAAGCCCTCCCGCGCTGGAAATACTCGCGAGGCTGTTCCATCTCGACGGCTTCGATTGTGAAGTATTGCTGCTGTGCCTTGCGCCGGAACTCGATCCGGGATTCGAACGGTTATATGCGTACATGCAGGACGACGCCACTCGCAGATATCCCACCCCGCACTTGGCGCTCGATCTGTACGGGCGCGATTTCTTCGGAGCAGGCACAGAAACTTGGAGCGAGGGTTGGAAACATTTCCTGCCGGAGGCGGCGCTAACGCGTTCGCGGTTAATCCGGTGGGAATCCGCAGGCAGTGGAACGCGCGGGGGTGACGCGCTGCGGCTCGAGCGCCGAATTTGCGACTATCTGCTGGGCATTAACCGCATGGACGAGCAGGCGATGCTGGCCCTGCGGCCCATCGACAGATCCGGTTCGCTTGCCGCTAGCGGCACGACCAACGTTAATCAGTTGGAGCAATTGCTGCGCAACTGGAATGGCCGCGGGCGCATGCCCGCTATCAACTTGATTGGCAAGGCGAGCGCAACGCGGGGAGTCGCAGCGGAACTCTGCGCGCGACTGGGCATTGGGATCCTCGAGATCGAACTGCCGCGGCTTCCAGCCACCTCCGCGCGAACGCCAGGATTTGCTGCGCATGCTGGAACGCGACGCGGTTTTGTTGCCGTCGGCGTTTTTCCTCGACCTGACGGAAGTGGACAAGCAGGACCACGCCGCTTTTTCTACCGCGCAGGAGCTGATCCCGGATTTGCGCTCGTTTTTGATCGTCGGCAGCCGCGAGCCCTGGCGAAGCGAGCGCACTCTGATCGCCCTGGAGGTGCCCAAACCATCCCTAGCGGAGCAGCGTGAGGCTTGGCAAGCGGCGCTGGGCGACAGCCTCGTGGTGGACCAGCAGGCCGGCGCCGGAGAAAGCGTCTCGGATTTTCTGGACGCGTTGGTGCAACAGTTCGACTTCAGCCTGGACCAGATTCGCCAGGCGTCCGAATCGGCGCGCGCCGGTGCATTGCTGCGCAGCGCCGGCGCGCAAGTGCCCACTACGGGCGAGGTTTGGCGCGCGGCGCGGGCGCAATTTTCCAATGCGTTGCGTGGGCTGGCGGACCGCATTGTGCCCTCGTACACATTCGAAGATCTCGTGCTTCCTGACGACACACTGCGGCAATTGCGCGAGATTGCTGCGCAGGTCTCGCGGCGCAGCCTGGTCTACGAGCGCTGGGGATTCGGCGAGCGGTTGTCTCGCGGACGGGGCATCGCCGCGCTGTTTGCGGGGCCGAGCGGCACGGGCAAGACCATGGCTGCGGAGGTGCTCGCAAATTACCTGAACCTCGATCTCTACCGCGTGGATTTGTCCGGCGTGGTGAGCAAATACATTGGCGAAACGGAGAAAAATCTGCGCCGCGTTTTCGATGCCGCGGAAGATAGTGGAGCCATCCTCTTTTTCGACGAAGCTGATGCGCTGTTTGGCAAGCGCAGCGAAGTGCACGACAGTCACGACCGCTTCGCCAATATCGAGATCAACTATCTGCTGCAGCGCATGGAAGATTATCGCGGGCTGGCCATTCTGGCCACCAACATGAAGTCGCTGCTCGATCAGGCATTTTTGCGGCGCCTGCGCTTCCTGGTGGACTTTCCGTTTCCCTCGGTGGCCGAGCGCAAGCGCATCTGGCAGGGAGTGTTTCCCACGAAGGCGGAAACGCAGAACATCGATTATGCCTTTCTCAGCAGGCTCGAGATTGCCGGCGGAAACATCAAAAACATCGCCATCAACGCGGCATTTCTGGCGGCTGCCGGCGAGCATCCGATCACCATGCAGCAGTTGCTGAGCGCGGCGCGGCGCGAGTACACCAAGATCGACAAGTTGGTCCTGGAATCGGAATTTGGACGCTACTTTGCGGCGGTGCACCGGTGAAGCAATTTGCGGTAGAGATCGAGAAGTTGGTCGTGGACGCAGCCAGCATCGCCCCGCTGCATGGCGAACAATTTCGGTCGCTGGTCGAGCAGGCGCTGCAGCAACGGCTGAAAAATCATGGCGTGCCATCCCCGGTGACGCCGCGAGAAACCGTGAGCGTTTCGCTGCCTCCAGTGGGAGCGCACGAACACGCCGGCGGCGTACAACTCGCGCGGCATGTTGCGCAGGCCATCCACCACAGCCTGACGCGGAAGGCTTGACGTAATGGCGGAACACAGTAGCCGAACGGCGACGCACCAGAACCGGGAGAAAGCGGCGAACGCGCCGCCAGTCTCCGAAGCCGCGGCGCGCCAGAACCTGCGTCCCGATAACCGTCTCTGCGAGCTGCAAAAGGTGCTTGGAAACCAACTGCTCCAGCGTTCGTTGCTGAGGCGCGAAACCGGCATTCTCGGCCTCCAGCGGAAGTGCACCTCATGTGAGCAAGATTCCGAGGGCGATACGGCGGGCATGGTTCAGACGAAGCTGTCCGTAAATAAGCCCGGCGATGTGTTTGAACAGGAAGCGGACCGTGTGGCGAGCGCGGTCATGAGCAAGCCGGAAAATACCGGCATCGAGCAGTCTCAGGGCCCGGTCGGCGCCGCTCTTGCTGGCATACAACCTGGCATACAACGCGGCATACAACCTGGCATACAACGCGCTTGTCCAGAGTGCGAGCAGAAACTGCAACGAGCGCCAGAGAATCTTCAGGACGCCTCTTGCGGATGCGCGTCACACTCGAATACCGACCCGGAGCCCGAGAACAATCTGCAGGCGAAGGAAGTTCCAGGCAGCACGCCCGAGATAACCTCCACCACAGCTCGGGAAATTCTCGCGCTGCGGGGCGCCGGGCAATCACTACCGAATCCCGAACGCCGTTTTTTCGAATCCAGATTCGGATACGACTTCAGTGGAGTACGCCTGCATACCGGCGACATGGCCGCGCGGTCGGCCCGGCAAATACAATCGCTCGCATATACAACCGGCAGCAACATCGTTTTCGGTGCGGGACAATACCATCCGGGGACTACCGCTGGCCGGCGCCTGATTGCGCATGAACTCGCACACGTCGTACAGCAAAGCGCTGGCAATTTACGGCGATCAAGGGCGAACCAACTCCAGCGATTACCAAAGCCGCAAGTCGGAACAGTTCCGCCAGCAGTGCAGCGGATGGGTGATCCCGCGCAAGCTCCAAAAACGATGGCGTGTCCCATATCGACTAGTTCTTCGGCCTTCCCTATCGACACATCTGTCCTGTTTGGACTGCAGGCCGCGCAACTGAGTCCCAAAGGCGTCGCGGATATAGCAGGTTTCGCCGCCAGGTGGAACGCGGCTGGCGCCAATCGCCCGGTACGCGTCGATGGATTTGCAAGCACGGATGGACCTCAACCGCTCAACTGGACGCTGTCATGCCAGCGGGCACAGGCGGTTGGTTCGGAGTTAGAAACCCCTTCCGGCGGCAGCCCAGGAGTGTCGTCGACCTTCATCGACGTGTTTGCGCAAGGCGAAACCAGTGAATTTTCGACAGCCCTGGAGCCGAACCGCCGCGCCACCATCCGCGCGGATCTTTCCGCTCCTCCGCCACCGACCTGCGCCAATCCGGGCGTGGCCCGGGACCTCGATGTGCAGCCAGTTTTCCTAAGGACGGGTCCGACCGATCCGTCGCCAACCGGCACTACCTGGACGAGACGGTTCAATGAAGCCAATGCCATCTGGGGCAAGCTCGGAGTTACTTTCCACGATCTCGGCGCGGTCACGATCGATACGCCACTGAAGACTACGGGCAGCACCGTTGCTGAACGCAATGCCGTAGCGGCCCTAAGGTCTGGAGCCGGCATCGAAGTGTTTCTTGTAGATAACGACATGGCTGCGATGGGTGGTTCCTCTGAACAGCCGGGCGGGCCCGTGGCTGGATGCGGTGTGGATGGCAACATTGTGCTTTCCGACCGGGGCACCAGCAACACCATACTCGCTCACGAATTGGGGCACACCCTCGGCGTTGCGCATCCAGGCGGCCCAAGTCATGCGGCCGATGCGAACACAGTCATGGAGCCCAGTGGTTCGAACAATATCGAAAATCCGAGGCGCAACACCATAGGCAATTTCGCCCAGATCCAGTGTCCAGCAGGCACTGGATCTACGTGTTTGAATCCGGATCCGTAAACTCTTCGTGATTGCCGGGTTTTATTGGGAGACTGAAGTAACTGTGCACGCAAACCATCAGGCCGCGACGCGATGGTGTCGATGGTCTGGCGGAACGAACCAAGAAAAGGCGAGAGGGTCCCTATGGCATCTGAATTTCCACGAAGTCCGCGGCTGCTGAAGGGTGGGCTGGTGGTGTTTCAGTCGCAAACGCCGGGTCCGCCGCCGAACATCGTAGTGTTTCAGTATAACCCGGAGCAAATGACGCGGAATCTCGCGATGCGCGCCGCGCCCCGCGAGGCTAGCAACGTTGGAGCCGCGCGGGAGGACGTGCTGCGCGTGCTCGGTCCACCGGTGGAGACCATGAATTTATCCATCGAACTCGATGCGGCCGATCAGTTGGCGGAGCCAGCCACCAATCCGTCGACCGTGGCGTTTGGGCTGCACCCGGCGCTAGCGACGCTCGAACTGCTGCTGTATCCGCCGATCTCGGAATTTCAGCTGTCGCTGTCGCTGGCCAGTGCCGGACAAGTGCAGATCTGTCCAGCGGATTTGCCGCTGGTCTTGCTGGTGTGGGGAGCGGCACGGGTGGTCCCCGTGATGCTCACGAGTTTTTCCATTACCGAACAGTTCTTCGACCCGGTCTTGAATCCCATCCAAGCCAAAATTGAGCTGGGATTGCGTGTGCTGACCTACATGGAATTGAAAGACACCAGCATCGGGTACAGCGTTTTTCTCGGCTATCAGCGGCAAAAAGAGATTCTCGCGAGTCTTTTCCAGCCCCTCGGCGATGCCAGCCGTTTGGCGGGGCTACTGCCCCTGTAATTTTTTGACGGAGGTCAGGGAGCGATGTTTTTTCAGGGCAGCCGTTACGAAGATGTCGATACCGCGCAGATTACCGACGCCACGGGCCGGGTGATTCCTTATATAAAGGTGCGGTTCATTCCTCCGACTCCGGCCGTAGTCGGCCACAGCGTGACCCAAGGCGAGCGCCTGGATCAAATCTCGAATAATTACTACAAAGATGCGCAGCGCTTCTGGCGCATCTGCGACGCCAATTTCGCCATGTGGCCCGACGACGAGGTCGCGGTGCCCAACGCCACCATTTTGATTCCTCCGTCGGAAGGCTGAGCGATGGCAGACGTTTCTTACACCATTTTAATCGACGACGTGCCCGCGTCTCCGGATCTGTTGGACGTGATTCAGCAGATCGAGATCGAAGATCACGCGGAGATGGCGGACATGATGCGCTTGAGCGTGGCCATCGCCGTGAAGGACGGCTGCGTCGGTTGGAGCGTCGTCGACGACAACACCTTTAAACGCCTGACCAAGATTCGCGTGAACGTGAACGTGGGCAGTGGAAAAACCGAGCCGTTGCTTGAGGCCTATGTGACCGAAGTACACGCCAATTTCGCGAACCAGCCGGGCCAGTCCGTTCTCAACGTCGTGGCCATGGAACCGACGGTGCTGATGAACCTGCTCGAAGACAACAAAGCCTGGCCGAACATGGCGGACAGCGATATCGCCGAGACGATTTTCAACGACTACGAGTTCGATCCGATCGTCGATCCGACCCAGCCTTCCTGGCAGGAAAACGATTACGTCACCATGCAGCGGGGCACCGACATTCAATTTCTACAGGCGCTCGCCAAACGCAACGGCTATGAATGCTATGTGGAACTCAATCCGGATAGCGGAGAAGTCGAAGGCCACTTCCATTTGCCCAAGCTGCAACAGACCCCGCAGGGCGTGCTCTCCGTGAACATGGGTGATGCCACAAACGTCAATTCGTTCAACGCCCGGTTCGACAACCTGGGGCCGACGACCGCAAAAGCCGCGAGCGTCGACATTGACTCGCAAGACCACCAGCACACCGACGCCGATGAGCAAGAGCTCACCGACCTCGGATCCACTCCCTCGCTGTCGACGACAAACCCGCGTCAAGTGTTGTTGAGTGGTACAGGTCTGTCGAGCACCGGGGAATTAAAAACTGTCGCACAGGCCGAAGTCGACCGCGCCTCCTGGGCCATCACCGCCGACGGAGAAGTAAACACCGTAGCGTACGGCGACATCTTGCGCGCAAAACGGCCTGTGCTCGTGCGCGGCGCCGGGCCGCAATTCAGCGGCACGTATTACGTGCAAAGCGTGACGCACACCATCAATGGCGACGGTTACTCGCAAAGGTTCAGTTTGAAGCGCAATGCGCTGGGCCTGACCGGCACGGAGGCTTACGCCGCACTTACCGCGCTGTCGTCCTGACGCGCGACCAGCGGCGAAGGAAACAGAAATGGCAACCGGACTGGCAACTTCGGGCATGCAAGACGTCGTGGGCTCGCGGCACTACGGAAAATACCGTGGTCTCGTCTCCGACAATCAGGACCCCAACAATCTGGGCCGCATTCGCGCCAACGTTCCGGAAGTTCTCGGCAAAGTGGTGAGCGGATGGGCGCTGCCCAGCTTGCCCTACGCGGGCAACGGGAGCGGTTTCTTTCGCGTACCCCCCACCGGCGCCGGCGTGTGGATTGAATTTGAAGCCGGCGATCCCTCGCGCCCCATCTGGACGGGGTGCTGGTGGGGCAGCAATCAACTTCCCGCCGACCAAAATGGTACCTCCGCGACACCGGATTTTTCCATCCTGCGCAGCGAGCAAGGGCTCATGTGGGTGCTGAACGATTCGGACAACACCATCTCGGTGAGCGATCAAAACGGCTCGAACCTGATGCACATCGACGTGAATCAGGGCCAAATCACCGTGCAAGCGTCGCTAAAGGTCGTAGTGGACGCTCCGCAAATCGAGTTGGTCAAGGATGCGCCGCACCCTCTCGTGTTCGGCGATGACCTGCTCACCTATTTGAATCAGCTGGTCACTATGTTCAACACGCATGTTCACCCCGGCGAACTGGCTATCGGGATTTTGCCGGTTACCCCGGCGCCCCCGGTGCCGCCCTTTCCGCCCGCGACGCCGGATTTGTTGTCGTTCCAGGTGAAAACCGGATAGGAGCGGATCGCGTATGGCCACGATTTTAGATTCTTTGCATGGCGGAAGCTTCAATGACGCCGACGGCGCAGACACCATCGCCGCCGAAATTCGCAGTGCGCTGGCCGCAGTTCGCAGCGAAGCTGGAATCACGCAGCCCATGCCCACCGGAGATAGCGCGCAACAGATGAACATTTTATTTGCGGCGATCGGACGTGGTGTTCTGAATCATTTGAGCAAACATCCCCACGCGATCCAGGTGAACGTCAGCGATGGGAGCCTCATTTCCATCGACGGATACGCAACCGAAATCGACGTGCGGGAAAGTTGAAGGACGCGCATGGCCAGCTACATGGATTTCCCGTTTTACATCGATGGCACCGGCCGCGTGGCCACTACCGATGTGGACGATCACGTGCGCGACATGATTTATCAGGTGCTCTTCACCAGCCCCGGCGAGCGTGTCGACCTGCCGAATTTCGGGTGTGGCTTGCTGCAGCTGGTCTTCGCTCCGAACAGTGACGTGCTGGCGGCCGCTACCCAGCTCCTCGTGCAAGGCTCTTTGCAGAAGTGGCTGGGCGACGTTATTCAGGTGGAGAACCTGCAGGTCAGCAACAACGATAACCAGTTGGTAGTCAGCCTGGTGTACACGCGACGCGACACTGGTCAACAACAGCAGACCGAGTTCGCTGTTCCCGTAAGCAATGCGTGACGATTCTCGACACGCTTAAGCGCCTTAAAGGAAAGGTATGGGATCGGGATTTCCAACGCTGATTTGCGACGACCAGGCGCGCCGCGGCCTCATCGCCGAGAGCACCACCCTGAACGGCATCGATTACGTCGAGGTGGTGACTTCCCCGCCGGCGATCGATGAAACCGTTCTGCTGGTCTATTTCCTCGAAAAAGATCAAAGCGTGCCCGGAGCGCAAGCCAGCCTCGACAATCTTCTGTCGACCATCGCGGGCGCGCCACAAGAGGTTTCGATCCTGGGCGGTGTGCGCATCAAGGGCATCACCGTCACCGGCGTAGCCGTCGAGAATGGCCACCTGCGCGTAAGCGTCAGCGAGCCTGGGGATTTTTCGCAATACACGCTCGCGATCAACGATTCCGGCCTCGATCAAGCCTATGCGCAAGTAAATTTCTCTTTCAAGGCCGGCTGCCCTTCACAATTTGATTGCAAGCCGGTCACCGCCTGTCCTCCCGAGCCCATCGCCGAACCGATTATCGATTACCTGGCGAAGGACTACGCCAGCTTCCGCCAGGCGCTCGTCGACTACATCCCCACCCTCATCCCCGCCTGGACGGAACGTCACGAAGCCGACATCGGCATGATGCTTCTCGAGTTGCTCGCTTATATGGGCGACGACTTGAGCTACTACCAGGACGCCGTCGCTAACGAAGCCTTCCTCGGCAGCGCCCGGCAACGCATCTCGGTTCGCCGTTTGGTGCGCCTGATCGATTACACCATCAGCGATGGCATCAGCGCGCGCGCCTTTGTGCACCTCGCTCTCACGGCAGGCACCTCAGGTTTCCTTCCCGCGGGAACGCCGGTATTGACCCGCATTAACGTCCAGATCGTCGATGAACTTCCGCCGCAGCCGCCCGTTCTCGCGGCCAAGTATCAAGTTGCCGCCGAAGCTGCGGCCGCCGCTACATTTGAAACGCAGGTCGACGCCAATCTTGACGCCAGCCTCAATCAAATTTTCCTGCATGCCTGGGGAGATAAACAGTGCTGTCTGCCGAAAGGCGCCACAACCGTGGATCTCGAAGGCGATCTCGCCTACGATCCGGCGACTGACCAGGGTAATCCGTGGAAGCTCAAGCCCGGAGATTTTCTGCTGTTCGAGGAAGTCCTCGGTCCCGACACCGGTCTCGCTGCCGACGCCGATCCCGCACATCGCCAGATCGTGCGCTTACGCACGGTGCAAAAAACCTTCGACTATCTGGAGCCCGATCCGACCACGGGCAATCCGCCGATGACGCTCACGCGGGTGACTTGGGACATCACCGATGCCCTGACTTTCCCGGTTTGCCTTTCCGTCAAACTCTCGAACGATACTTATGTGGACCACGTCTGCGTGGCCCGCGGTAATTTGGTTCTCGCCGACCATGGCCAAACGATTTCCGAGTGGTATCCCGCCGATCCGGTCGATCCAAACGCCGCAGGAATCGTAACCGGCCAGCGCGCATTCCGATTTTTCTTGCAAAAGGCGCCGCTCAGTTTTCGCATTCTTCTGGACGATGTGAATCACCCGCCCAATCCGTTCATCGATCCGTCCAGCCCGGAAACGGTCAGCCAATTGACGGTCAGCGATCCCTCGCTCGCCAACCCGCAAGTTGGCCTCCAGATTCAAACACGCACCACGCCGCCCGGCCAATGGCTGCCGGTTCCCGACTTGCTCGAAAGTTCCTCCTCTTCGCCCGCCTTCGTTCCGGAGACCGACAATAACGGCCGCGCGCTCATCCGCTTCGGCGATGGCCAGTACGGCATGGCGCCACTCACCGATTCGTTTATCAAGGCCACCTATCGCATCGGTGTAGGAGTTGTGGGCAACGTAGGCGCTGAGGCGCTGGCACACATCATCAATCCGGGCAATGTTCTAAATTTCCCGAGTGTGGTCACCGTCCGTAATCCTCTTCCCGCCTGGGGCGGGACGGATCCGCAACCGCTGGCGCAGATCAAGCAGCTTGCGCCTGCCGCCTTCCGCGCGGTTCAGTATCGCGCCGTCACTGAAAAAGATTACGCTGCCGCCGCCAACCTCGTTCCCGGCGTCGCCAACGCCGTCGCCACATTTCGCTGGACCGGCAGCTGGTACACCGTATTCATCTCCGTCGATCCGCTGGGCACCAACACCCTGACCACCACGCTGCAGAACCAAGTGCTCAACTGGGTCGGTGGTTACACGCAGGCGGGATACGACCTCGAAATCACGCCGCCCATTTTCGTTCCTCTGCAGGTGGTCATCAATGTTTGCGTTGACCCCTACTATTTCCGCTTCGACGTCGAGCAGGCTTTGCTTGCCGCGCTCAGCAATCAAATTCTCCCGGACGGCACCCAAGGATTTTTCTATCCGGGGAATTTTACCTTTGCCCAGCCGCTCTTTCTCAGCCAGCTCTACGCCGCCGTGATGGCCGTCGATGGTGTCGCTTCCGCAGTGGTCGCCACCTTCCAGCGCTACGGCAAAGTAGCCAATAACGAGTTGCAGCAGGGCTACATCCCCGCGGGCCGCCTCGAAATCCTGCGCCTCGACAACGATCCCAACTTCCCGGAGAACGGCAGTCTCACCCTCAACATGGACGGCGGAAAATGAGCCTCGACGACATCTCCGCTCTGGCGCCGTGCGGCTGCTGCTGCGTGGAAACCGCGCCGACGCCCGAACTCATTTTCAATCGCGCGGGTCTCTCCGCCATCGATTACCGCGTCGGAACCTACGCCAATTTCCTCGAGGCGATGAAGGAATCGATTGCCGCCTCGCCCGAGCTGCGGCCCTACTGGACCGCGCGAAACACCAGTGACTTTGGCATCGCGATTTTCGCGATGTGGGCCTATGTTGCGGACATTCTCACGTTTTATCAGGAACGCATCGCCAACGAAGCGTTTCTCCGCACCGCTCTCCAGCCCGAGTCGGTCACCGCTCTGGCCGCCTTGCTGGGTTATACACCGGCGCCCGGCGTAGCGGCGGAAGCGGATCTCGCTTTCATTCTCGACAAGCTGAAACAGGTGCAGATTCCGATCGGCCTGCGCGTACAAAGCGTTCCTGGACAAAACCAGAAACCCCAAAAGTTTGAAACCATACAAGCCGTCAGCGCCGATGCCGCGTTCAATCAATTGCAAATCTTCCCCCAGCCGCAGCCTTACGCGCCTTTCGCCCAAGGAAGCACCGGCGCTGTGCTTCTTTCGCCCACCAAGGGTCTCGCGCAGGCGACCAAAATTGCCGTGTTCGATGAGAGCGTGACCGAACTCAAGACCATCCCCGGTCTTCCCATCGTAAACACGCAGCAACTTTTGAATTGGACGCCCGCCGTGCAGACCACCGAGTTCCAAAGTTTTACGACGCGCGTGGCGCCCTACAACCGCCAGTTCCGGCTCTTTGGCAACAATGCCCCGAGCAGCTACATGCAACCCTCGGTCGCCAGCGGGCCCCCCGGCACGATTTCCTGGACGTTAATCACCTCTGCCAGCTACGGAAATCCCACGCCAACCATTCCTCCGGGCACCTTCGCGCTCGACGCGAAGTACAACGACATCAAGCCTGGCTCACAATTTTTAATTTCGGATCCCCAGTCCGCTCCGCCGGTCGCACGTCTCGCCACAGTAACGGCAGTTGCGTCGAATCAGACGACGTACGGCCCGCTGCAAGACACGGTGAGCTGGGTCACCTTCGGCATGGGCATGACGGGCGGTCCCGCCGTCATGCTGGACTCTGCAGGGCAACTCCACGCATTCGTCGTCGGCGATGATGCCGCTCTTTGGCACACTCACCAGATAGCGCCTGCTCTTTCCTGGTCTCCGTGGGCCTCTTTGGGCGGCAAAATCGATTTGCTCACCGTCGGGAAAAACCAGGATGGCCGCCTCGAAGTTTTTGCGCGCGGCACCGAAGATTTCGCTCTCTGGCACATTTGGGAAGTATCCCCCGGCGGCGCGTGGAGCGCGTGGTCCACTCTCGGCGGCCAAATCGATCTGCTCGCGGTCGCATCGAATCAGGACGGCCGGCTCGAGGTTTTTGCGCGCAACATCGCCGACCAGGCCCTGTGGCACATCTGGCAAACCGCGCCCAACAGTGGTTGGAGCGCGTGGTCATCGCTCGGCGGCCAGATCGATCTTCTCGCGGCCAGTTCTAACGCGGACGGACGCATCGAAATATTCGTGCGCGGCATCGACCAGTCCCTGTGGCACATCTGGCAAACCGCACCCAACAACGGCTGGAGCGCGTGGGCGTCACTCGGCGGCCAGATTGATCTACTCGCCGTGCAACGCAATCAGGATGGCCGCCTGGAAGTTTTTGCGCGTGGTACCGATCAGGCGCTTTGGCACATCTGGCAAGTAACGCCCGGAGGCGCGTGGAGTGGCTGGGCAACCCTCGGCGGCGTGATCGATCTGCTCAGCGTCACCGCCGATCAGGACGGACGCATCGAAGTCTTCGCGCGCGGCAGCGACAAAGCACTATGGCACATCTGGCAAACCGCACCCAACAATGGCTGGAGCGCTTGGTCATCGCTCGGCGGCCAGATCGATCTTCTCTCGGCCGGTTCCAACGCCGACGGACGCATCGAAGTTTTCGCGCGCGGCACCGATCAGGCGCTCTGGCACATCTGGCAAACCGCGCCCAACAACGGCTGGAGCGCGTGGTCATCGCTCGGCATCCCGATGTGGCCAAACCTGGCCTTTTCGCAAGTCACGCTCTTCGAACTCACTCAGCCGCCACTCGAATTTTACGATTTCCGCTACGGTGCGGGGATTGCCGGCAGCACGTTCTTTGTGCCCCTCGCGCAAATGCAGAACGCCCTCTCGCTCAATCGCACCTTAATTCTTGACGACGCCTCCGTCGATCCGCAAACCGTCAACGTCAACGCCTGCAACCAGATCGACGCCGACGGCGATGGCGAACTCGATCACTGGGCCGTCGCTTTTGCGCCAGACCTCGAACGCACCCTCGCCACCGCCTCGGCATTTTTCTACGGCAATGTCGCACTCGCGACGCACGGTGAGACCGTAGCCAACGAAGTGATGGGCAGCGGCGACGCCTCACAAACGTTCCAAATTTTCCGCCCCAAGAAAAATCCTGTCACCTTTATCCACCAGGCGGGCGCTCCCAACGGCGCAGCCGATACTCTCCAACTGCTGATCAACGGTGTGTACTGGAAGGAAGTTGACGAACTCTACGGCTACGGCAGCAAGGATCAGGTGTTCACTACCTCCATCGATTCGCAAGGCATGATCGTACAACTTGGCGACGGCCAAACCGGCGCGCAGGCTCCCACGGGCAGGAGCAACGTTCTCGCCACCTATCGTCAGGGCCTCGGTGTTGTGGGCAACGTCGCCAGCGGCAGTTTGAAGACACTGCTCGACAAACCTGTTGGCCTCAAGTCCGTCATGAATCCCACGGCAGCGAACGGAGGCGCCGATCCCGAATCGCTCGATCAGTCCCGCACCAATGCGCCCAATACCGTGCGTACCTTCGGCAGAATCGTTTCTCTCGAAGATTTTGCGGATCAGGCTCGCCAGTTTGCGGGCATCGCCAAAGCCGCCGCCGTCTCCGCCTGGAGCGGCGAGGAGCAAGTCGCCTATCTCACTGTAGCCGGCGTCGGCGGAGCGCTGGTCGTCGATCCCACTTACAGCGACCTTGTGGCCGATCTAAACACGCGCCGCGATCCCAACCGCAGCATGCGTGTTCGCAGCTTCACGCAAATCAATATTCAGGTTGCTGCACAAATTGATGTGGACCCCACACGCGTCCCCGCCGACGTGCAAGCCGCCGCCCAGGCCGCGCTCATCGGCTATCTCTCGTTCGACAACCTGCAATTTGGCCAGCCGATCAATCTCAGTTCCATCTATGCCGTGTTGCAATCGGTGACGGGCGTCATTGCCGCCGACGTGCTGCTTCTCCAATTTAAGTCCCCCGGGGACGCCGCCTCGCATGGCGCTACCAGCGATTCCGTACAGGATACGTTAGCCATCTTCGCGAGCGAACTCGCCTGGATCGACGACTCCGACACCGACGTCGTCATCGCCACCGGCTGGAGTCCCTCATGAGCGCCAGTCCTCCCATCGATCTCTACAGCCTGCTCCCCGCGCTCTACCGCATTCGCGACGCGGAGAATGGCTACCAGCTCCGCGCCTTTCTGCAGATCGTCAGCAGTCAGGCCAACATCGTTAAAGGCAACATCGACGGCCTATGGGATGACCTGTTCATCGAAACCTGCGCGCCCTGGGTAATTCCGTACATCGGCGACTTGGTCGCCAACAATCCGCTCCATGATGTGGGCATCGGCGTTCGCGGCGACGTGGCGCACACCATTTATTACCGCCGCCGCAAGGGCACGCTCGCCATGCTTGAGACGCTTGCCCGCGACGTCACCCGCTGGGGCGCGCACGCCGTCGCCTTCTTCGAAGAACTGGGCTGGACGCAAAACCTGAATCACGAACGTATGGCGGTTCCCGCATTGCCGCCTCCGCCACCTACGAACGATCCCAACATCGTCGATCCGCACGATCCGTTCTGCGTGAATCGCGTCGGCACCGTGAATCTCCGCGACCTCGACACTCTCGACCAGATCGGCGGCCCCTTCGACGTCGCCACGCACACCGTCGACGTGCGTCCCATCTGCCAGCTCGTCGGCTGGTACAACATCAAAAAAGTCGGCTTCTTCCTGTGGCGCCTGCAATCCTACGCACTGTCGTTCATCCCGCCGCGCAAATCCACGCACTACGCCGACGGCTACCATTTCAGCCCGCTCGGCAACCCCGCCCCTCTTTTCACCCAGCCGCCCCTGACCATTCAGGACATGAAGCAGATCGTCGAATCGCAAGCTCCGGGCCCAATTCGTCCGCCCGCGTTCTACTTTCACCCCAGCCAATACTATGGCCCCGCTCCACTCGCGAGTTTCGGCATCTACGATGGATTGGATCCGCTGACCGCCACCTTACATCCAGCAAACAAAATCATCTGCAAGGATCTGAGTGGTTGGACCCCGCCACCTTCGGGCTTCGTCGCCGTCGATGTAGCTCTCGGCCGTCTCGCATTTGCTCCGGGCGAAAGCCCGGCCAACGGCCTGCTCGTGAATTTCTCCTACGGCTTCAGCGGCGATATGGGCGGCGGCCCGTATGATCGCAATCCGGTGATTAACCTTACCAGCGCCTCCGCCGCGTGCGACTGCTCAACGCAATCGTCGGCGCTCACCATTCCCGACACGCTTGACCAGCCAAATTTCTTCGGCCCCGTGCTCGAAGTTCCCTCGGGCGCCACTACCTCCATTGGCCAGGCCCTCTCCGCGTGGGCCGCAGCCGGAAGTCCTCCCGCCGTAATCCAGATCAACGACAGCGGTAGTTACAGCGAAAATCTCGCAATCAATCTTCCTGCCAACGGCGTGCTGGTCATCCAGTCTGCAAACCAGGAACGTCCAGTCCTGCTGGGCAACATCGCCGTAACCACCGCCGCGGGAAACACCGCGAGTCTTTTCATGCTCAGTGGTCTGATCGTCGCCGGCCAGCTGCACGTCGCCGCCACGCTTGAATCTCTCGACATCGTGCACTCCACCCTCGTGCCCGGCCTGGGCCTGGACGAAAGCGGCGCTCCTGTCGCGCCCGATTCCCCCAGCCTCATCGTGGATGCCCCCAACGCCAATCTGCAAATCCTGATCGATCACAGCATCACTGGCGCGTTGCAAATCCCCGAAGATGTTCTCGGCCTCGCGGTACGCGACAGCATCATCGACTCCCCGGTGCGCTCCGCGCAGGCCGAATTCAGTCCCGTGCTGGTCTCCGGCAATCTCTCGCCGTTTCCCACGCTCAGCTCGGCGAATCCTGTCGTGAACGTCACTATCGGCGACGAAGGTCCCTACCCCGCCGCTTTTCCCGATCCTCCAAACGCGCCTCCCACCACGCTTTCCGACGCCCGCGATCAATTGCAAACGGCGATTCGCTCCGCTCACAACACCATCGCCTTCACCAGCGCGCGTGTGCTCTCGGTCAACGGCCGCCTCGTCGTTCTTCCCGGCGCCGACGAAGTGGTGGTGATCGAAAATGCCGGCACCGATACCACGTCCGAGGAGCTGCGCCTCGATTCTGCGTCGGCCCGCCAGGCCTTCGCCATCGTCGGCGGTGCTCTTCCGCCCGCTCCCGGCCTGACTGCTGCGCCCCCCACACTCAATGTAACCATCGACACCGAAGGACCGCATCAAGCCGTCATGGCCGCGCCGTTCGCCACCCTTCCTCAGATTCGCGATTCTCTGCAGGCTGCCATTCGCGCCGCATTCACTACTCCCGCATTCACTGGTGCCCTGGTCACTCTCGCCGGCAGCCAGCTCGTCGTTATTCCCGGCGGCACTGCCTCCGCCATCACCTTGAGCACCGTCCCCGCCGACAACACCACGGTCTTTCAGCTCGAGCTCGAATCCGAACGCCCTGCAATTGCCGGAGATCCCGGCGGCGATCTCGTCGGCCCTCCCACGACCCTCGAACGCGTCACCGTGTTCGGCGTCGTCCACGTCCAGGAACTCGTCCTCGCCAGCGAAGTCATCTTCGTTCATCCGGTAATTTCCGTGCGCCAACAAACCGGTTGCGTTCGTTTCAGCTACGTTCCAGAGGGTTCCATCACTCCCCGCCGCTTCCGCTGTCAGCCCGATCTCGAGATTCAAACCGAAACTGACGCCGCCCTGGCGCTCGGACCGCTGACCACTGCGCAAAAAGATGCGATTCGCGACGATGTCCGCGCCTGGCTGGTTCCCGCCTTCACGGATATTCATTACGGCCTTCCCGCGTATGCGCAACTCGCCTTCTCCTGCCCCGTGCAGATTACGACCGGTGCGGAAGACGGCTCGGAAATGGGTGCGTTCAGTTTTCTCCAGCAGCCACAGCGCGAAAGCAATCTGCGCGTCCGCCTCCAGGAATATTTGCCCTTCGGCCTGGAGGCTGGATTGATCTACGTCACGTAACGGGCACACACATTTTGTGTCACGCGATTCGCTCGCGTGATTGAGGAGACCTGCAAATGGGCGGCGACTACACGCGATGGACCTTCGATCCCACGAAGGACTACAAGAGCGTCTTCAAACAGCAGGGTCGCGTCGATCTTGACGCCGACTGGAATGAGTTCGTCGAGATCACCGACCGCCGCTGGCGCACGGAGTCCATGGATATCGCCGGCCAGGACTTCGTTTCCGAAATCACTCCCAACGCTTTCCTGATCACCCCCGCGGGTGTCGACAACTTCAGCATCGGTATTGGCCGTCTTTACGTCGACGGACTCGTCGCCGAATGCCATGGACTCCCGCCCGCCCAGTTCGATCCCATCCTCGGCGAAGCCCAGGAAACCAATCCCGTTCTCTACAGTAACCAACCGTATTTGCCCGCGCCCTTGCCCCCGCCGATCGGCGCGCCAAACACCACCGATTTAATTTACCTGGACGTCTGGGAACGCGAAATCAATGCCATTCAGGATCCCAACATCCGCGAGAAAGCTCTCGCCGGCCCCGACACCTGCACGCGCCTGCAAACCGTCTGGCAGGTCCGCGATCTTCCCAATGTCGGCCAGCATGCTTGCGGAGACGACATACAGGCCTGGGACGCGTTGATTGCGCCCTCCGCCGGCCGCCTCACCACCTCCACCGTTCCTCCCAATCCCAGCGCCACGCCCTGCATCCTCTCGCAAAGCGGCGGCTACACCGGCCTTGAAAATCGCCTGTACCGCGTGGAAGTCCACGTCGCTGGCACCGTCGGTGGCGCGAATCCCGCGCAGTTCAAATGGTCGCGCGACAATGCCTCGATTGTCGCTTCGGTCTCCGGCATCTCCGCCAGCGGCGGCACCAACTCGCTCCTCAACGTTTCCACTCTCGGCCGCGATTCCGTTCTGCGCTTCAACGTTGGCGATTGGGTCGAAGTCCTCGACGACTATTGCGAATTTCAAAGCGAATTTACCGGCGCCTCGGGATTCCTCACCAAAATCATCGCTACCGATGCCGCGAGCGTCACCCTTACCGTCAATCCTCCGGTTCCCGCTGCGCCTTTTAATTTCAATCCCGGCGACCCCACCCGCCACACGCGCGTGCGCCGCTGGGACGGTCGCGCCGATCTCAACTCCGATGTGAATGCCGCCACCGGCCTGATCCCGGTCTCCGCAGGCCCCATCGATCTCGAACAGGGTATTCAAGTCTCCTTCAGCGCCGATCCCGTTGGCGGTTCTCTCAAGGTTGGCGATTACTGGATTTTCGCCGCACGCACTTTCGACGCTTCCGTCGAGCCGCTGCTAAGCGCACCCCCGCGCGGCATTCTCCATCACTACTGCCGTCTCGCCTTCATCACCTGGGACGCCAATGGCAATGGAACCGCCTCTGACTGTCGCCCCACGCACGGCAAATGCGACTGCGGCGGTGACTGCTCGGCCACCGTCGGCGACGGTGTGAACAGCATCGGGCAGTTCACCGATATCCAAGCCGCCATCAATTCGCTTGGTCCCGCCGGCGGCGTTGTCTGCGTAGGTCGCGGCCTCTACGAAGTCACTACCACCATCACCATCAACCCCGGCAACGGTCCGGTCACGCTGCTTGGCATGGGTGCCGCAACGCACATTGTCTTTACTCCCGGCGCAAACAGCGGCAGCGTCTTGCTCCAGATCAGCAGAACCGACCACATTCGCGTCCAAGGCTTTTTCATGGCCGCCCGTTCAGCCACCGCACTCATCGGCTTGGACACCTGCTCCTTCTGCGTGATTCGCGACTGTACCCTCGTCAACCTCGGCATCGCTCCCGCGCAGAACTTCGGCTTGGCCTCTTCTTTTGCCAGCACCGGCTCCACGCCTACCTCTGCCGCCATCGTAACCACCGGCCGTTGCGTCCGGTGCGACATCAAGGAAAATGCTCTCCTGGCGGCGAAAGGTATTCTCGGCGCGGTCGTGCAGGACCTCTGCATCCGCGACAATGATTTCCTCGCCTTCCACGGCGCGATTTTCCTCTCCTCCGCCAATGGTCTCGAAATCCAGTACAACTTGATGCGCGGCCTCAGCGCCGCTTCGCTCAAGAACCTGCAAGGCTCAATAGGGCCCAGCGGTCTCGCCAGTTCCGTCACCGCCTTTCAGGCCGCGGTAACCCAGGCTTTCACCTCGCCTTCCGGCTCGCAATTCATGGGTACCGGAGTTTTTCTGCTCACCGGCTTCGACGTTAACGTCTCTCACAATCGCATCGTCGCTCAAGCTGGGATCGTTACGGTGCTGCTCGTCGAAGGCGCTTTCGAAGGCAACGAACTCCTCGCCTTCATGGGCTTCTTCGCCTTGTTCTCCATCCTCGTTCGCGTGGCCAATAATCTGGTCGCCGGGCTGCTTATGGGCTACGCGCAAGCTGGCATCGTCATTGACTTCGTTTGCGAAGCGAATTTCTTCCTGGGTTTTGCCGGCGTGGTGTTTTTCCCGTTCTCCGCATTTCTCGACCAGGTCGCCACAGCGCTCGGCACCGGCCTCGCTAACGCCAGCATCGTCGCCAATGCGGCCAGCGTCCTGACCGCGGCCCAGGCCGCCGGCGCAAGTTCTGCCGGTTCGCTCCAATCCTTTGGTCTCGCCGCCACCGTCAAGATTCACCGCAACGACTTCTTCACTTTCCTTTATGGCGTGGCTAAATTTGACCAATTCCTCAGCGCCGATTTTTCCATCATCGACAACTCGTTCGCTCTGTGCCACACCGTTGGTATCCTGCTGTCCGCGCAACTCGGCGATGCGCTGGGCTCCGGCTGGGGAAGCGGCAGCACCACGCTTACCACCACCCTCGCCGAATTCTTCAGCCCTCGTCATCTCATCCAAAGCAATTCCATCGTCGTCACCGGCACTGGAATCATCACCCAGTGCCCGGAAACCCTCATTCGCGACAACACCATCTCTGCACCGTCTGCCGCCGCCGACGTCTCGGCCGCCTATTGCGACCTGCAAAACAACCTTATCTACGGCGACCCCACGCAAAACCTTCCGTCCTCCGCGCTGATTCAACTTGAAATTCACGCGCTCGACGCGCGTGTGCGCGGCAATCGCCTTCTCGGCGGTCCCGGAAGCGGCATCGCCCTTGTGTCTCGCACCGTCTCCGTTCAGATCGAAGATAATGAAATCGTTGGTATGGCCCAGAACGGCATCACCTCGGTCGACGACGCGGGATTTTTCCAGCGACTCTCCGTCTGTCGCAACCGCATCTCCGGTTGCGCAGGTGGCGCGGCGGGAGGAACCTTTTGGCATTCCGGCGCCGTCGTTCTCGCCGACCTGGCGGACGCGCAAATCACAGGCAACATCATTAGCGGCAACCAGACTCCGGCCGCCGCCATCGACGCCCACGCCATCTATGTCGGCACCACCGCCGGCGCGGATATCTCCGGAAATCAGATCTTCGGGAATTTTATCGCTGCTCCCGTCGCTGGGAACTCCACTGCGGGTATCGAAGTCCTCGCTGCTCAAGCCGAACTTCTAATTCACGGAAACCGCGTGACCGGAAATGGTGGCGGCGGCATCGTCGTCCTGAACCTGGACCAGGACGGCTCCGTATCCATTCACCACAATCATGTCGACAACACTGCCTCGGCGGCCACGAATTCCGCTTTGTATCTGGTGGCGGCGTTCTCGACGGGGTTCCTTAACGTCGAAGACAACATGTGTTTCTACAGCGCGCCCGCACAAGGGGTGTTCGGTTTCGCTGTTCTTACGTTCGCTTCCTATACCAACGCAACCGGCAACACTATTCGCGTCAAGGCCACCGGGAAAATGCTTGTCCGCGCGCTGGCCGCCGAAGCTTTGAGCACCGCCACCGGAAACGTTATGATCACGTCCAACACGCTCCTGGGTGGCTACGCGACCAATCTTCCCGCTGCCAGTCCGCTGCTCCTGGTCGCGAATAATTTTATCGGTTAACAAATCGGAGGGTTCACCGCCATGGCCGACCAGACTGCTTCCTCTTCCTTCGGCAATCTCGACTGGAGCAAATTCGATTTCACGCGCTGGAATCTCAATGGCCTCGATCTCGACGGTACTTCGTCCACCGTCGCTACGCTTCTCCAGAAACTGATGGCCGCTCCGCAGTGGCCGCAGGCGTTTGGCGCAAGTCTTCCTGGCCTGAAGACCGTGGTCATCCAGCATCTTCAGGCGCAGATCGAGACGCTGCGCAACAGTTCCGCCACGCTCGATCAGGAACTCGCCGCCCGCACCGCCAGCACACAAGCGCTCATTGCCGCACTGCAAAATAAAATTCGACAGGCCTCCGTGCCTCCCACGGTTGCGCCCAGCCACAACGTATTTCAGTTCGTCGCCAAAGCCATCGATCAGCAATCGCACCTGGCCCTTCCCGGCCTCACCGTGCGGCTCTCCGAACCTGGCGATTCCCAGGCCGCCGTCGCCTCCGCCACCACCGACAGCAGTGGCAACGCCATCCTTTCTCTCTCCAGACAAAAAGCTTCGAGCCTTGCTAAGGAGAAAGCCGGCGACTTGACGCTCACGGTCCTTAACTCCGCAGGCAAGTCCCTCTATTCCGCCGCAAACGCCGTCTGCGCCCACCCCAACCAGGTTGAAACGCACATCGCCACCATCCCCTCCTCGGCCGACACCGCGCCGTCTCTCCAGCTTGCCACCGACCAAAACACCCGCGACACCACCTTGCTTAACTCCCTGACCGCCAAGCTTGACCAGCTCAAGATTTTTTACGCCGCCCAAAAGCAAGACCTCCAAACGCACATCACCCAGATGCAATCCACCATCGCCGCCATCCAAGCCGAGCTCCAGCCCCCAACAAATCCAT
This sequence comes from uncultured Acidobacteriota bacterium, assembly GCA_963828935.1. Classification (GTDB taxonomy): domain Bacteria; phylum Acidobacteriota; class Terriglobia; order Acidiferrales; family UBA7541; genus Palsa-189. Next base: position 908,297 of record CAWHGP010000003.1, read on the forward strand.
AGCCCGCGATCCCACTTGGCTCGCGAGTGCGCACCGGCCGCGCACTCCGGTTTTCACCATCGAAAGAAAGGAAATGAATATTTTTAGGTCGGTGACAAGATAGCGATTTTGTTGCGGAGTGATGAGCGTCTCGGGTTTCGAGATCAACTGGGTTTCAGGCGCGGAAACACCATGCACACGTTCAAACAAAAAGCGGGGAACTCCCGGCCAATGGCCTTCCAGGCACAAACGCCGGGCACTACCGGAGATCGCGCGCACGCCGCTGGAATTTTGCAGCGAGCTGTTGGAAATCAAGCCGTCCAGCGCCTGCTGGAAACCCAGCCCAGTTATTTTGCCGCGAGCTCACGTGCAGGGGAACCGCAGCGCCCGCGCATGGTGCGGCTCCCACCCCTCCTCTCCATACCCCTGCTCCGGCGTTGCAGCCGAAGCTGATGGTCCATTCGCCGGGAGATCTCTATGAGCAAGAGGCCGATCACGTTTCAGAGCATGTGACGAGCACGCCGGAACCGGCTGCTGCCTCCGCCTCAACCGCTGTTCCTGGCGCGCAGCGTCACGCCGGCGGCCAGGCAACCCCGCACGGCCCATTGCAGATGCAGTCCGTCGCAGCCACCGGCTCGGGACAGCTGGCCGCCCCGGCCGTCGTTAACCAGGCGCTGGTTTCACCCAGCCACTCTCTTGATGCGGCGACGCGCTCTTTTATGGAACCGCAATTCGGCCGCGATTTTTCCGGGGTGCGCGTTCATTCTGGCGCCGTCGCGGATCGATCGGCGCGGGCCTTGGGCGCCAGCGCCTACACCGTGGGAAGCGAAATTGTGTTTGCCGAGGGACAATTCGCTCCTCGGACGCCCAGCGGACAACGATTGCTCGCGCACGAACTCACCCACGTTGTACAACAGTCCGGCGCGCCATCGCACAGGGCCGTGCAGCGGCAGCCAGCTGGTAAGCCGGCGGACACGAAACAAGACGACTTCCCCGACACGCCTTACCCGGAAGAACCGGAGGTTCTTCGCTACGCGATAGGCGCATACGACTTGCAGAAACTCGCGGACGGAACGCTGCTCGACCAGAAAGGCCGCCTCAGCGCGGTGGGTATCTCCAATAACGCCTTCGTGGCGGGGCCTGTTTTGTCGGATATGGGTCCCCTGTTCTACGTCTATCGCTTCGAGAGTTTCGACCAGAAAACAAATACCCACAAGGTTGCGCGCGGCATTCAATTGGGCACCTGGGGTACCGTTGGAATCACCAAGGAAATGCGCGAGAAGGCTGTAAGCGTCAAGACGGACAAGGTTATGACTGTTACATCCACAGGCTTGATTCCTCGAGTCAGTGGCGCCGGACCCGCTCCAGATACGCAGCATGCACAGCATTGGCATCTCCGCCGATCACGATCTCAGCGACGACGAACGAAACAAGTATGCCCCGCTGGGAGCGGAGAAGCTTTACAAGCTCATCGAGAACAAGCCAATCGGCAACGTTAGTAACACCGACATATTCTGAAGTTCGGCCCCAGGAATATTCAGCATGTTGCTCACTAATGGCTTGCGTATACAGGTGACGTTATCAACTTGTTAATATGCCCAAAAGACAGCCGGCCCAGTCCTTTGCTCTGCACATGCATTACACGCTCAGATGGGCGCGTACCACCTCGTCGGTCAGTTCGCCAATCGCTCCCTCCACCACCCGCCGCCCGTTGGCCAGTATGCAAAACTCGCTTGCCACCCGGCGCGCGAACGGCAACTTCTGTTCCACCAGAAGCACCGCCAGTCCTTCTTCTTTATTGAGCTTCAATACGATGTCGCCAATTTCGTGCACTATATTTGGCTGGATTCCCTCCGTCGGCTCGTCGAGAATCAGCAACTTCGGCTCGAGCACCAGCGCTCGGCCGATCGCGAGTTGCTGTTGCTGCCCCCCGGATAGGTCGCCGCCACGCCGGTTGAGCATCTGCTTCAGCACCGGAAACAAATTAAAGATACGCGGCGGGATGGCCCGTGCGCCGTTCTTCCGCACACCCAGGCCCACACTCAGGTTTTCCTCTACAGTCAGATGAGAAAAGATCTCACGTCCTTGCGGCACATACCCGATACCGATCCTGGCTCGTTCCTCGGCTGGACGCTTTAGCAGGTCGACTCCGTCGAAAGTAATGCTGCCCGAAGTCGCCGGCAGCAACCCCATGATGCACTTCAGAAGCGTCGTCTTACCCATACCGTTGCGGCCCATCACGCACACGAGCGAGCCGGCAGGTACGGAAAGATCGACATCCCACAAGGTGTGACTGCCGCTGTAGAACTGATTGAGAGCCTTCACCTCCAGCACGTTTATGCTCCTAGGTAGACCTCGATGACACGCGGATCGTTCTGTACCTGATCCATGTCGCCCTCAGCGAGCACGCGCCCTTCGTGCAATACGGTGACGCGCTTGGCGATCGAGCGAACGAAATCCATGTCGTGCTCGACCACTACCACGGAGTGTTCGCCCGCGAGCGATTGTAGAAGCCTTGCCGTGCGCTCGATTTCTTGTGGTGTCATGCCGGCGACCGGCTCGTCGACCAGCAGCAGCTCAGGCTCCTGCATCAACAGCATGCCGATCTCGAGCCACTGCTTCTGTCCGTGGGAGAGTATTCTTGCCGGCGCTTGGTGTTGTTCCTCAAGCCCAATGATCTCGAGTACTTGGTAGATTCTGCTCTGTTGCGCGGGGGTTATACGCGCGAGCAGCGTGTGCAAGAAAGACTTGTTGCCCGCCAATGCCAGTTCGAGGTTTTCCGACACGGTCAGCTGCTCGAACACAGTCGGTTTCTGAAATTTCCTCCCGATCCCAGCCTGCGCGATTTCCGGCTCGGACATCGACAGCAGGTTCAACTCGGGACCAAACTGCGCCGTGCCCGAATCGGGGCGGGTCTTGCCGGTAATGACGTCCATCATCGTGGTCTTGCCTGCACCGTTCGGCCCGATCACGCATCGCAACTCCCCCGGGTTAACGTCCAGTGTGAGCTCGTTGAGCGCCTTGAAACCATCGAAACTGACGGTCAGCTTTTCGAGATGGAGGGTCTTGCCGCGCACAGTCATTTCCGTGAGGGCTCCGCCACATCGGCTTTAATTCGCAGCCGCTCCTTGCGTTCTTGCCTGGTCCTGCCTCGCAGCAGGCCGATGATCCCGCGGGGCAGAAAGATTGTCACCAACACGAACAGCGTGCCCAGCGCGTAATACCATGCTTCGGGAAGCGCGGTCGTAAAATACGTTTTCGCGTAGTTCACCAGCACCGCGCCCACGACCGCGCCGTAAAGGGTGCCCCGGCCTCCTACCGCCACCCAGATGACCGCTTCGATCGAGTTGATGGGCGCAAATTCACTGGGATTGATGATGCCGATCTGCGGAACGTAAAGCGCCCCGGCAATGCCGGCGAGCACGGCGGAAAACACGAAAACCCACAGTTTGAACGATTCCACGCGATACCCTAGAAAACGAGTGCGGCTCTCCGCGTCGCGGATGGCATGCAACACGCGTCCAGCCCGCGACGACACAATCGCGCGGCAGGCCACATAGCTGCCTGCGAGCGCAAGCACCGTAATCTCCAGCAGTACCAGGTGCACCCTGTCGGAGTGCAGATCGAAACCCAGGATGTCCTTGAAATCCGTGAATCCGTTGTTGCCGCCAAAGCCCATGTCGTTGCGGAAGAACGCCAGCATCAGCGCGTAGGTGAGCGCCTGCGTGATGATCGAAAGATAAACACCGGTTACGCGCGACCGGAACGCAAACCACCCGAACACGAACGCCAGCAATGCCGGGCACGATCACCACCATCGGCATGGCAAACCAGAAATGGTTGAAGCCATACCAAAACCACGGCAGCGACTTCCAGCCAATAAATACCATGAAGTCAGGCAGCACGGGATCGCCATACACCCCCTCGTGCCGATCTGACGCATCAGGTACATACCCATCGCGTAACCGCCGAGCGAAAAGAACGCCGCTTGCCCCAGGCTTAGAATGCCGCAATACCCCCAGATCAAATCGATTGCCAGCGCCAGCACCGCATAACAAAGGTACTTGCCAATCAGCGTGAGTCCGTAGACCGAAAGGTGAATAAACGACGAAGGGGGCACCACCAGGCTGAGGATGGGCATGGCGATAAAGACCAGCGCAAGTGCACCGAGAAACCAGCCGCTCGCCGGATCTTTCTGCGCACTCACCCACATCGTGTACTTGGGCATGACTACTGGTTCTCCGCCGAGCGGCCGGCTGGTGGGAACAGACCGCGGGGCCGGATCTGAATGAATAGAATCAGCGCGACGAGTACAAAAATCTTGGCTAGCACCGCCCCCGAATAGGGCTCCAGCAATTTGTTGACGATGCCCATCGACATCCCGCCGATCAATGCGCCCCAGAGGTTTCCAACGCCTCCGAAAACTACCACCATGAATGAATCAATGATGTAGGACTGCCCCAGGTTCGGGCCCACGTTGGTTAACTGGCTTAGCGCCACCCCCGCCACACCGGCAATGCCCGAGCCGAGCCCGAATGTCATGGCGTCAACCCACTCGCTGCGGATGCCCATGGCTTTGGCCATCGCGCGGTTCTGCGAAACAGCCCTGATTTCAAGACCCGCGCGCGTATGCTTCAGCACCATAAGCAGCGCCGCGAACACCAGCATTGTGAAGACCAGGATATACAGCCGGTTGTAGGTGATGGAGAGCGCTTCGTTCAATTGCAGTGTCCCGCTCATCCACGCCGGGGTCTCGACCGAGCGGTTGAGCGCGGAAAAGATCGAGCGCACGAGTTGCTGCAGGATCAGGCTCACACCAAATGTTGCAAGCAGCGTCTCCAGGGGTCTCCCATACAGGAAGCGGATGATCGTGCGCTCGATCAAAATGCCCACCAAAGCCGCAACTATGAATGCCGCCGGAATCGCCACGAGAATAGAGATCTCGGTGTGACCCGGCATCGCCTCCTGGACAACGTAGGTGGTATACGCTCCTAGCATCATCAACTCGCCATGCGCCATGTTGATGACGCCCATGACGCCAAACGTAATCGCCAGCCCGATGGCAATCAGCACGAATACCGAACCGAGACTCAGACCAAAAAACAACGTTTCGATGTCCGCATAGAACGCGCGCGACCGGTCGATGCTCTTCACGGCTGTTGCGGCGGCTTTCCGCACTCGCTCGTCGCTTTCGGCGTAGGTGCCTTCGGGAGATTTATCAAGCAAGCTCTCAAGCCGGTTGCGAACGTCCTGGCTGATGCTGTTGCGCAGCGTGGAAACAGCGCCGAGACGCGTCTCGGCATCTGTGCTGTCCAGCGCGGCGAGGGCCAGACCCGTGGCAATTTCTTTTTTGACGCTGGAATTGGTTTCCACCGTGCTGCGCTGGCGCAGGAGCGCCACGGTTGGTTCGTCCAGCGACCGCAACATTTCCCTTGCTGAGTCCAGCCGCACGGCGGGGTCCGGGCTTGATAATCCGAACCGCGCCACCGCCGTCCGCAGCACACTCCTCAAATGGTTGTTGGTGTCGATCAGAGTCAGGTTTTCAACGGGCGCCGAGCCAGCAGGCTTCAACGATAGAGGATCGATCAAGTCGAGCGCGGGCAGACTCTCGTCGGTCGACTTCACCATGAAAATTTTCTGATCGTCGTTGCGAAAGAAAAGGCGGCCTTCCATGAAGGCCGTCAGGACCACGCGGGTATTGGGATGGCCGCCCTGGGTCACACGTTCAATAATCGCTTCCTTGTCCGGGAACGAGGCTTCGCGCAACTCACCCAGCGTCGACAGGAAGCTGGCGTCGGCGGCAGACTGGGCATGTGCCGCACCCGCACCCAACAGGACGAGCAGCAGCACGAATAGCCACCGCCCGCCCCGCTGGCGGGTATTACTCATCGCCGGTATTGCCCGTAACAGAACCACTCACTGGTAGTTCTGTCCGGAGCACTTCTTCGTCGTGGTATTGTAGTTCCCGCATTTCAAAGTTACCCAGTCGGAAATGACATCCTTGCTTTCCGGAAGATATTCGGACCAGGCCTTACCCGGTACGGCGCCGGGAGACTTCCAGACCACGTTGAATTGGCCATCGGCACGCACCTCGCCGATGTACACGGGCTTGGTGATGTGATGGTTTGGCAGCACCTTAGCCGTGCTGCCCGTGAGGTTTGGCGTTTCAGTGCCCGGCAGCGCGGCGAGTACCTTGTCCACGTTCGTGCTCCCGGCTTTCTGCACCGCCTTTACCCATAAATTGAAGCCGATGTAGTGTGCTTCCATGGGATCGTTGGTTGTCCGCTTGGGATTCTTGATGTATGCATGCCACTGCGCGATGAAGGCTTTGTTCTCCGGCGTGTTGATACTTTCAAAGTAGTTCCAAGCCGCCAGGTGGCCGACGAGTGGCTTGGCGTCCAGCCCCGAAAGTTCTTCTTCGCCTACCGAGAAGGCCACGACCGGAATATCTTCGGCCGAAATCTTCTGATTGCCCAGCTCTTTATAGAATGGAACGTTGGCATCGCCATTGATCGTCGAGACGACCGCGGTCTTCTTTCCGGCGGAGCCAAACTTCTTGATCTGGGCGACGCGCGTCTGCCAGTCGGAGTTGCCAAAGGGTGTGTAATTGATGGAGATGTCTTCGGGCTTGACGCCTTTCGAAAGCAGGTAGGCTTCCAGAATCTTGTTGGTTGTTCGCGGGTAGACGTAATCGGTTCCCTCGAGCACCCACCGCTTCACGGCGACTTCTTTCATCAGGTAATCTACAGCAGGAATCGCTTGTTGGTTCGGCGCTGCGCCCGTGTAAATAACGTTCTTTGACGACTCTTGTCCTTCGTACTGAACCGGGTAAAACAGCAAGCCGTCATCCTTTTCGAATACAGGCAGGACCGATTTTCTGGAGACCGAGGTCCAGCATCCGAAGACTACCGCGACTTTGTCCTTTTCCAGTAACTCCTGCGCCTTCTCGGCGAAGAGTGGCCAGTTGGACGCCGGATCGACGACTACCGCCTCGAGCTTCTTGCCAAGCAGCCCGCCCTTCTTGTTTTGCGCATCAATCATCATCAGGACCGTGTCTTTCAGCGTAGTCTCGCTGATCGCCATCGTTCCCGACAGAGAATGCAGGATGCCCACCTTAATGGTGTCCTTACCTCCTGGGCCTTGGCAATCCACGAGAAAACCATCCCCGTGAGAAGCAGCCACGCAGCCATACGCATCATCTTATACTTCATTGGTCCTCCCCGTGAGTTTCCTGCTATAGAGTATACTTCTATCCTTCATGGCATCCCTCCCTTCAGTTCTAATGGACCGTCTTGGAGATCTGGAGCTGCAGGCCAACGCCCGCCTCCCAGAAATTCGAATTCACAGCATTGAAGCGCGTGTCCTTATAGAAGGTCACCACACGCGCGTCGAACTGCTTAATGACATAGGCCACGTTCATTTCGGTGGTTTTCTGGCGGAAGCTCGGGTTCGCGGTGGCGACGTGGGGTACTATCAGCCCGTCGGTAAACTGCGCTATCGCAAACTTGCCGAGCACCTGGATTTTGCCTATCCCGACCTGTTTCGGAAATAGGAAGGATGCCAGGCCGTACCCCCCTTGGCTCTTGGCATAGTTCGCGTTATATCCACCTAGTCGGTTGTAGTTGGAATACTCGCTCTCAATCGTGAAGGCCCCGCCGCCTGGCACTTTCTTCTCCATCAGAAAATCGGCAGTGGTCGCGGTCTTATTGGACTGCTCCTGAGTCGCTACCGCGAGTGCCAGCAGGTTCTTGTCTCCGTAGTACGTCCCGTTCAGGTAGTAGCCGCCCTCTGGATCCCAAAAATCAACCTGGGCGCGGCCGCAACAATAACATCGGGATTCCCGGTGGCGGACCCGCCATCAAACCCACCCACCGAGAGCTTTTATCTTCGCCACACCGGCCTTGAAGTCACCCCAGTACGCCACGCCATTGTCGCGGCCTTGAAAGACAAAGGGATAGCCGTCCTGAATGCCGTCTGTGTATACTGCCCAATTGTTGGCATAGAACGGGCCATAAAGGTTGGCGCGATCGCTCGGCGGAAGAAAGCGGCCGAACCACACGTTGAACATGGGCGCTATCTCGAACCGTCCCACCGCGTCGAGTACGCCTATCTTGTTGCTGGTGCTGTCATACTCCGTGTTGAACATGAACTTGATGTTTTTTGTTACATCTCCGCTTATATAGATACGGGCGTCGTCGAGCGCGAATTGATCCGTATCGGTGCCGCCATTGGGAGCGATGTGCTCGTAGCTGGAACGGATTCCCGCGCCCACGGTGAGACTGGGGTCAAAGGTCTGAGCCCGTAAAGGTGTTATGGCAAGCATTGCCAATCCGGCAAGCCAGGCGGGGGAATATCGTCGCGCGGTAAGAGCTACCACAGTTCCAAGGCAACGCTGTCGGACACCTAGATACAACTCACCAATGGCACCCATAAAAGGCCTCGTTTCCCATGCAGATTTGTTACTTCTATTCAGTTCACAGTGTGGGACAGCACCGGTCTAAGTGAGTCGACAATAACGATAACTCCAGACCGGATCCATGGAACCCAGGAGGTTCGTAGATCACCCGCCTAGTATCTATTTAAGAAGATTGGCCGCCGCGCGGTAACTAGCATCGTGGCTGTTACCGAGCGGAAGAAGTAGTTCGTAAGTGTTATGCGAGTATCTCATTCGTGAATACACTTCGCACAGTGCACGATCCGCAGTATTGCGATTGCTGCTGGAGAAGTAAAACGAATATTTGCGATAGGGCAAATCGCAAATTTGGATGGCGACCGCGCGAAGGATGTTCTAAGCATTCCATTTGAGCGAGCGAAGCAAGGGGTGGTATGAGTTGTGAAACACTCTGGAATATTGGTCGGTCATTAGCTAAACTGATGCGCCTTGCACATCATGGCGATGGTTAGACAAGCTGAGCCAAGAAGAACAAGCACCATAGTAGCTGTCGGCTGTGTGGCTCGCAGTACAGTGGCGAACCATGAAGTAATCGAAGTATCCCATGCGGTTGGGAGCCAAGTTTGAAACGGGAAACACCGAGCGAGGCAGCACGATGCGCGTGAGCCCTAGGTTGCTACGATGCATTTGACGCCAAGAGAAATTGAGAAACTCCTCATTGCCACCGCTGCCGATTTGGCACGTAAGCGTCGCGCCCGAGGCCTGAAACTGAACCATCCGGAATCGGTGGCACTGATCAGCGCAGAGATTTTGGAGGCCATCCGTGATGGTAAGTCGGTTTCCGAATTGATGGAGTACGGCGCTACCATCCTGCGCCGCGAGGATGTGATGGAGGGAGTGCCGGAAATGATCTCAGACATACAGGTGGAGGGCACCTTTCCGGACGGCACCAAGCTCGTGACCGTGCATCATCCCATCCGTTAGCGCATTACATGGTTATGAACAAAACAGTGAAGGAATGACAGATGATCCCAGGTGAATATTTTCTCGCGCCGGACCCCGTAGTGGCCAATGACGGCCGGCAAACCGTGGAGCTCGAAGTCGCCAATGTTGGTGATCGCCCCATTCAGGTTGGTTCGCATTTCCATTTCTTTGAGGTCAATCGGAGCTTGCGATTTGAACGCGCCCGGGCCTTCGGAATGCGCCTCAATATTCCCGCCGGCAGCGCCGTCCGCTTCGAGCCCGGCGATAACAAGAAAGTTACGCTGGTCGCGTTGGGCGGTGCCGCCAAGGTATACGGCCTCAACGGGCTTACCAACGGAGTAGCGGATCAATCCATCGAGCAGACTGCCGGAAGAAAAGCGGCATGCGATGCTGCAAAGTCGCAAGGTTTCGAGGGGAGTTAAGTTGCATGACTCTTGAGATTCCTCGCAGGCAATATGCTGCCCTTTACGGACCTACAACGGGCGATCGCATCCGTCTGGCAGACACCGAGCTTCTAATCGAAATCGAACGCGACCTCACGACACCCGGCGATGAAGCCAAATTTGGCGGCGGCAAGGTGCTGCGGGATGGTATGGGTCAGTCTGCTTCGGCTACCTCGCAAGCGGGCGCTCTCGATCTTGTGATTACGAACGCCGTGATTGTTGATCATTGGGGCATCGTAAAGGCGGACATCGGAATCCGCGGCGGGCGGATTGCAGCGATTGGCAAGGCCGGCAATCCCGACATCATGACTGGCGTCACTCCAGGAATGACCGTAGGTGCGAGCACCGAAGTGATCGCGGGTGAAGGAAAAATCGTCACCGCCGGTGGCATTGATGCACACGTCCACTTTATTTGTCCCCAACTGGTCTACACCGCTCTTTCTGCGGGCCTGACGACGCTGATCGGAGGCGGCACAGGCCCGGCCACCGGAACCAATGCCACAACATGCACACCCGGACCTTGGAATATTCATCGGATGATGGAAGCCGGCGAGGGCTTGCCGATCAATCTCGGGTTTCTCGGCAAGGGCAATGCTTCTTTTCCCGGCCCGTTGCGCGAACAGATTTTGGCCGGAGCTATCGGGCTTAAACTCCATGAAGACTGGGGAACGACGCCCGCTGCTATTGATTGCGCGCTGTCTGTCGCGGATGAATTTGACGTACAGGTGGCGATACACACCGATACGCTCAATGAAGCCGGCTTTGTGCAGGATACTATTCGCGCGTTCAAGGGCCGCACCATCCACACCTACCACACCGAAGGCGCCGGAGGAGGACATGCGCCCGACATCATTCGCGTGTGCGGCGAACCGAATTGTCTTCCGTCTTCAACGAATCCGACCATGCCCTTCACCGTGAACACTCTAGACGAACACCTGGACATGCTGATGGTCTGCCATCACCTCAGCCCTTCCATTCCGGAAGACATGGCGTTCGCCGAATCCCGCATCCGCGCCGAAACCATCGCGGCGGAAGATGTGTTGCACGATTTGGGTGCGATCAGCATGATGTCGTCGGATTCCCAAGCCATGGGGCGTATCGGAGAGGTCATCATCCGCACCTGGCAGACCGCCGACAAAATGAAGCGGCAGCGAGGATCTCTCCCCGGAGAGAAACCTGGCAGCGACAATTTGCGTGTTCGGCGCTACGTCGCGAAGTTCACCATTAACCCTGCCATCGCGCACGGGATCGCGCACGAAGTGGGCTCGATTGAAGCCGGCAAGTTTGCCGATCTGGTCCTGTGGCAACCGGCATTCTTTGGGGTGAAGCCAGAACTGATCCTCAAGGGCGGAATGATTGCCTGGTCCACCATGGGTGATGCCAATGCCTCGATCCCCACGCCGCAGCCGGTGCTTTTCCGGCCCATGTTTGGCAGTTACGGCGCGGCGTTACATCGCACGTCTCTACTATTTGTCTCTGCGGCTGCCATGAATGCCGGCGTTCCGGCCAGTCTCGGCTTGCACAAACTTCCTGTCGTTGTGAAGAACTGCCGAAAAATATCCAAGCGCGACATGATCAACAATGACGCTCTACCTCGTATGGAAGTGGACCCTGAAACCTACGAGGTGCGTGCTGACGGCGAACTCCTCACCTGCGAGCCCGCAACTATTTTGCCGATGGCCCAGCGTTATTTCCTGTTTTGAGTGGAACGCTCCATGAGAGTTGTTCAAGCGCGGCCGGCGATCGTGGTAGATACGTTACCATCAGACATCGATCGTGCGGACCTACAGGGCAAAGAGCTCGACACGCTCTGGCTCACTTGGGAGCAGCGCCGCTGGATGCGTGGGCGCTTTACCACCGAAAGGGGACGCGAGATCGGCATCGCGCTTCCGACCGGTGTGCGCATCGAGCCAGGTCAAATCATGTGGGTCGCATCCGATTGGTATTTGACCATGGGGGCTGCGATTGAATCTCTTCTGACCATTCACGCTTCCGATCGGCAAGAAGCGATCCGCATCGCTTTCGAAATTGGAAACTTGCATTTTCCTTTGGCGGTCGCGGAGGAAAGACTGCTCGTGCCGGATGATTCGGCCATGACTCAACTGCTGGAACGCATCGGCGCAAGGTGGGAGCGATGCAGAGCGGTCTTCACGCCGATTGGAAAGGGCAGCCCGCATGGACTGTGAAGCTTTCCTGAGCCTTCTGCAATTTAGTGATGGCCTGTTTCCTGTGGGCTCTTATGCCCATTCTTTCGGTCTCGAATCCTACACCGCTGCGGGAACCATTCACGATGCGAGTGGGGTCGAGTCCTTCCTGCGTTCCTATCTGCAGGGTTCTGTCGCGCCCACTGACGTTATTGCCGCGATCGCATCGCGGAAGGCGGCACTCTCCGAGCCGCTTGGAGTAGAACAGTGCATTACCATCGATCACCAACTCGAGGCCATGAAGTCGGCAAGTGAACTGCGTGATGCCAGCCGGCAAATGGGTAGACAGACGTTACGGATTGCTACCAATTTAGGTGAGCCATTTACCCTGCATGGCCCGCATGGCGTGCATGGCCTGAAATTAATTCCAAAACTCTTCGACGCAGTTGCCAATTCACAAACGCCCGGCCATCACGCCATGGCGTTTGGGGCCGTCGGCGGCGTCCTTGGATGGCAAGACGCAGAGATGGCTTGCGCTCTCCTCTATTCCACTTGCGCAGGACTGGCCGCGGCTGCGTTGCGCTTGTTGCCGCTCGGCCAGTTGGCTGGCCAGCGAATTCTGCGGAGCTTGGCACCGTCGATCGCAAGCCTTGCCAAAGAAGTTCAAGGTGCGGACCTGGCTGATATTTGGAGTTTCGCGCCAGGCATTGAAATTGCCGCCATGCGCCATGCGCTGCTTGACGCGAGGTTGTTCCGATCGTGACTCCCAAGCCCCTAAAGATTGGAATAGGAGGCCCGGTAGGATCGGGCAAGACGGCCTTGGTCGAGGTGCTTTGTCTCCATTTCCGAACCAGTAATAGCATCGCTGTGATTACCAATGACATCTATACGCGTGAGGATGCCGAATTCCTGGTGCGCCGCCAGGTACTTCCGCCCGAGCGAATCATTGGCGTTGAGACGGGTGGATGCCCGCATACCGCCATCCGTGAAGATGCTTCGGTAAATCTGGAAGCGTGTGCGGCGCTCTTGCGCTCCTTTCCGGAGCTTGACTTGCTTCTGATCGAGAGTGGCGGAGACAACTTGGCCGCTACCTTCAGTCCGGAACTGGTCGACGCTACGATTTACGTGATTGACGTCGCCGAGGGCGACAAAATTCCTAGAAAAGGCGGTCCCGGAATCACCAACTCCGGACTTTTGGTCATTAACAAGATTGACCTGGCTCCCTACGTCGGCGCCAGCCTGGAAGTTATGAAGCGAGACACCGCGCGTATTCGCGGAGGCAAACCTTACGTCTTCACCAATCTCAAAGATGGCACCGGAGTCGACGTGGTCATCGATTGGATTCGTCGAACCCTCCTTTTCGAGTCCTAAGCGGGTTGGGCGCGACGGCTTCCTTGGATTGCGATTTGCGCGGCGCTTTGAGCGAACCACTCTCGCTCAATGCCGCTTCAGGCTGCCTTTGCAGGCGCTCACACCCGTCGAGCTTGCCGATGGCACAGCGTGCTTGATGTTACTGAATCCGACCGGAGGGCTCGTCGGCGGCGATTTTTTATGTACGCAAATTATTCAGGAACCTGACACCCGTGTGTGCTTGACGACGCCGTCGGCGACGCGTGTGTACCGCACGCGTGATCAACCGGCCGTTCAGGAAACCAGCATTCACGTCGGAGAACGCGCTGCACTCGAATATTTTCCAGATCACGTCATCCCACACCAGGGCTCAAAATTCCATCAATCGCTGCGCGTGAAGATGGCGCCTGGCAGCCGCGGCATGTTCTGGGACGCGTTGGCGGCAGGACGCGTGGCGCACGGCGAGCACTGGAATTTTCATGAATTTGATTCGCGAACGGAAATTTTTCTGTGCGGACGCCCCGTCTTTCTCAACCGCACCAGGATTCGCCCGGCCGACCTTGATCCCGCACGTTTGGGTCTTGCGGAGGGATTCCATTACCTGGCCACGCTCGCCATTGTGGCCGACTCATTCGACCGCTGGAAGGAAACGGTTGCGGCGATGGGCGCGGAGCTTACGAGCATGGCTCACGTTTACGGCGGCGCGAGTGTGTTGGCCGGCGGCGGATGCGCTGTCAAACTCCTGGCACGCTCGGCTGCCGATTTGCTGCATGCGCAGACCACTTTGTGGGGGCGCGCGCGCCAGATCGTCTTCGGATCCGCTGCCGTTGATCTCCGCAAGTATTAGCTCCGCCGCTTATTCTTTCAGCTTGCCGTCAACGTCCACCACGGTAACCGGGCCATATTTTCCGAGCACATCCTGAATCTGCTTGCGGTCGCCCACACACACCCACTGCATGTGATCGAGATCGACGAACTTCTTTGCGGCCGCTTGCACGGAGGCGGCGTCTACCGCGGCAATGCGATCGGAATACTTGTCCCAATAATCGATGGGCAAACCGTAGTACTGCACAGTCAGCCAATCGTTGAGCAATTGCGCGGGCTGCTCGAGCGACAGCGCGAATCCGGCAATGATCGCGTGATGCGCGTCATCCAGTTCACTGGCGGGCACCGGTTCGCTGCCGATGCGCTTGAACTCATACAGAAACTGCGTCATCGACCCGTCGGTCACCGGTGTGCGCACCGCAGCCGCCGCAAGCCAATCTCCCGGATACGTCTCCGCGTTGAAATTGCTATACGCGCCATACGTATAACCATGCTCCTCGCGCAGATCGAGGAAGAGCCGCGCTTGCGGGCCGCCACCCAGAATCTGGTTCATTACCTGCAGGCTGTAATAGTCGGGATCGGTGCGTCGGATACCTCGGTCGCCGGCGATGATGTAAGTCTGTACGGACGCAGGCCGATCCACCAACGTAATTTTCGCCGGCAACGCCGACGTTTTCGTATCCAGGTTCGTATCGAGGTTCGTATCCGGGGCTGGCGTGGTCTCGGCGGCCCCGGTCCATCCCCCGAAATACTTCTCAAGGAGCGCGCGCATTTCGGCGTTCTTGAAATCTCCGACCGCCCCGACAATAGCGTTTTTGGGACGGAAGTAGCGATCGTGGAACCGCACTCAGGTCCGCTGGAGTTACTTTCTCAATCGCTTCCTTGGTCGGAGAGGCCATGGACAACGGCCCTTCACGATACAGTGCGCGCCGAAACGCCTGCTGACCGAGGAAGACGGCGTTCGCAAGGCGCTCTTCGATATTTGCCCCCTCGCGCTGCTTATAGCTGGCCAGCTCACTGGGCGCAAATGCCGGGTGCAAAATGATGTCGCTGACGAGATCGAGGATTTGCGCCGCGTTGGGCGCGAGTCCCGAGGCGTTCACAACGGTGTAACTCGCGCCAAATCTCGCATTCGCCGCTAGAGTGGCGCCCAGCGAGTCCACCTCGGCGGCAATCTGCAGGCTGGAACGGCGTTCGGTGCCCTCGCGAAGCATGTCGGCGGTAAAAGATGCGAGCCCGGGCAGTTCATTCGGATCACCCAATTGTCCCGGCCGAATCCACATCGAAAATGCGACCGTGGGCAGCTTGTGGTCCTCCAGAAGCACAAGCGTGAGTCCGTTTGGCAAGGTCGCGACCACCGGGCGAGGGAGCTGCACGCGCAAGGCTTCTTTGTTCACCGGCGCACGGTTGAGCCGCTCCACCTTGCTTGCCGGCACAGCTTTGTCTTGACCGTGCAGCAGCGTGGACGCAAGTCCCGCCAAAGCTGCGGCAGCGCAACAGAAAAGAACAATGCGGCGCATAGATTGTAAGGGTGCGGTGCTATTCATCGCTTTGCCTCCGCAGGAATTCAGCCAAAGGCCGGCTGCCTCTCAGGGTGCGGGCCTGGGTGCGGGCCGCTCAGCCGGTGCCGGCACCGTCGTGATGACCGTGCGTTGCTCGCGAACAAGATATGTTTTAGCGGCATGATTCACTTGCTCGAGTGTTACCGCGTTTTGCTTGTCCAGGATGGTATTGATCAGATTCGGATCGCCGAACTTCACCGCATACTCGCCAATCAGTCTGGCTGTTCCTAACGACGAACGGCGCTGTTCGATGAAGCGCCGCAAAACCTGCGCCCTTGCAGTCGTCAATTCGTCCGAGGTGATTCCGTCTTTCGCCACTGCCGCTATTTCCTCGTCGAGTCCTTTCTCGAGATCGGCGATATTCACACCCGGCCGCGGGCTGGCAGCGATGCGGAACTGGCTTGGCCCCATACGCGCGTCCGCGAAAATTCTCACATTCGACGCCAATTGCTTATCTTTCACCAGGTGCTGATAAAAGCGAGAACTTTGCCCCTGCGCGATCGCGATGCCCAGTTGTTGCATCGCGTAATTGTCGGCCGTGTTGCCCGCCGGAATGTGGTAGGCGATGTCGAGCCGCGGCACGCGAGCCAGCGGGTCAGCGATCGTTTCCTGACGCTCGCCGTAGTGCGGCTTCTTCGCGCAGGTCCACTTTCGGGGCTGCGGGCTGCGCGGGGATGGCTGCAAAATATTTTTTGACTTTCGCCAGTGCTTCGTTCGTGATCGAAATCGCCCACCAGCGTCAATACCGCATTGTTCGGCGCGTAGTAGATGCGGAAGAAGGCTGCAACGTCGGCAACACTCGCCGCATCGAGATCCGCCATGGAGCCGATGGTCGGATGCTTGTAAGCAAAATTGTCGTAGGACAGACTATCGAGATCAATTTCCGCGCGGCCGTACGGCTGGTTATCGATGCTCTGCCGGCGTTCTTCTTCGACGGCGCTGCGTTGATTGTCGAGATTCGCCTGGGTAATGTTCAGTGAGCGCATGCGGTCGGCTTCGAGGTACAGCGCGAGATCGAGCTGGTTCTTGGGCAACTCCTCGAAATACACCGTGCGGTCCTCGCTGGTGGTGCCGTTCATATTGCCGCCGTTGTTCAGTACCGCGATGAAATGCTCGCCTTTTCCTACGTTGGCGGAGCCTTGAAACATCATGTGCTCGAACAGGTGCGCGAACCCGGTATGCCCGGGCAGCTCATTGCGGCTGCCCACGTTGTAAGCGATGTTGATTGAATACACCGGGGCGCTATGATCGGAGACCAAAATTACCCGCAGGCCGTTATCGAGGCGCGTCTCGTGCAATGCCAGCTTGGGCACAGTGACATCGCTGTCTCCGCGTGCCGCAGTCGAGCCCAGCCAAATGGCAAGCAGCGACATGAGCACTACCTGCCATCGTCGTTTGGTCGTCATCGCTTACCTCCGTTGCTAACTCCTCTGGCGGGTCCATTCTGCATCTCTTGGCTGTGCTCTGACAATTCCGTGACTGCCGTGGGCAGGATATCCTATGTTCGCTGCGTAACAGTGTTCGCTGCGCAACAGCCTGTGGCAAACCGCGGCCAAGTAGAGGAGCTGCGTGCATCTTTTCGGAACTCTGCCCTCAAACGTCGAGATGAGGTATGATCTCTCCAGCAGCAGGAGAGCGAGCCACGGCGAAATATTGCATGATCTCTCGGCTATCCATCGCGTTGCCAGTTGCCCTACTCGGAGCGGTGCTTCTCGCTTCGCCTGCCTCCGCGCAACGGCGCGGCATGTCCGCACCCGCTATGAGTTCTCGAATGGGCTCCTCGTTCAGATCTGGCGCGAGAACCGCCTTTGTCCGGCCGCGCCGCTCGTTCAATGATCGTGTGTTTCTGTCGTCTCCTTACTTTTTTCCTGGCTACGATTACGATTACGATGATTACCAGGGGCCGGGATCTGAGACCTCGGCGGGACCCCGCGTCGTTTTCATGCAACCTGCTAAACCGCCGGCCCCCGCAGCGGCGCCGCCCGAACCGCTGGTGATGGAAAACCAGGGTGGCCAGTGGACGCGGATCAGTGTCAGTGGCCAGTCACCCCTGCGGCCGCAATCGGCGGCATCCGGTTCCGCGCAAAGCTCCAACGTTTCGGCCGCCGCGAGCCGGAATGACGCAGCGCAAACGCCTCCCGAGCTGCCGCCTGCCATACTCGCGTTTCGTGATGGCCATCAGGAAGTCGTCAAAAAATACACGATCAAAGGTAATGTCATCTACACGAGCGCGGATTATTGGAGCACAGGCTCGTGGACGAAAGCGGTTCCCATTGCCGAATTGGACGTCCCCATGACTCTGAAACTCAATGCCGAGCGGGGCGGGAAGTTTAATCTGCCGTCCGGCCCCGGCGAAATTGTGGTCCGGTTCTAAATCTCCGCCTGGCACCTCTTTTTTTTTCTTGCGGCTTCTTGCTTAAGCGCAGCGTCCGATTCCACGATCCGAGACAACCCTCCACCCTGTTTTTCGCCGCATCATGCCCTTTCGCCGCAGCAGGTTTTCGGAGCATCGGATGCCGAGCCGCCTCCTGGTTCTCACCTGTATGCAGCCGGCGAAATTCTCGCTGGCCTCGAGACCCCAAGAGAAACAGAGTCACTTCCGGCACATTCGCAGATGCACGCCTCTGGAATCCGTCAGCTTTCGGCCAAGGAGCGGTGGACGAGGTGAATGGCAATCGCTCCTTCTCCCACGGCCGAGGCCACGCGCTTCACATTACCTGCGCGGACATCGCCTACCGCAAACACGCCGGGAAGGCTGGTCTCCAGCATTTGCGGAGGGCGGCCCAGCGGCCATGCGGGGCTGCCGGTGAGCGCATCCAAATCGCGCCCGGTGAAAATGAAACCTTTATCGTCGAGAGCCACACAGCCGCGCAGCCATTCGGTTCGCGGGGACGCTCCCGCCATAATAAATACGTGGCCGATGTTGTGAACGGAAGTCTCGCCGGTGGAACTATCGCGCCAGGTGACACGTTCAAGACACTCCTCGCCATCAAGCGCCACGATTTCGGTTTTGTAATGCATTTCGATGACCGGGTTTTCTTCGATGCGCTGGATCAAGTAGCGTGACATCGTGTCGGCCAGCTTACCGGAGCGCACCAGCATGTGCACCTTGGTTGCGGTTTGCGAGAGGAAAACGGCTGCTTGCCCGGCCGAGTTTCCTCCACCCACAACGATCAATTCTTCGTGTTCGCAGAGCTGGGCTTCCATGTGGGTGGCGCCATAGTAGATTCCGCGACCCTCGAACTGTTGCGGATAATTAATGCGCGGCTTGTTATATTGCGCGCCGGTGGCGATGACCACGGCGCGCGCCGCCAGGCTGTTGCCGTTATCCAGAACGACCTTGTAGGGACGCTTCGCGCAATCCAGTCGCTCGACGCTGTGCGCCACCATCATCTTGGCTCCAAATTTTTCCGTTTGCGCAAGAGCGCGCACCGCCAATTCCTGTCCGGAAATTCCCGTGGGAAAGCCCAGGTAATTCTCGATTTTGGAACTCGATCCAGCTTGCCCCCCGGGAGAGATAGCCTCAATCACCAGGACATCCAAGCCTTCCGAAGCGGCATAAACGGCCGCGGCGAGGCCGGCGGGTCCAGCGCCGACGATGATCACATCGCGAACCTGCGACTCGTCGATCGCGCTGTTGAGTCCCAGGCACTCCGCCACTTGCTGAATCGAGGGATTACGCAGCGGCACACGAGCACTACTACAGATAAGAACGGGAATCTGATCTGCTGTGACCTCAAAACGGTCCAGGATTTCCTGCGAACTCTGATCGGTATCGAGATCCATGTAGGTGTAGGGATGTTCATTCCGATCCAGGAATTCACGCAGACGCAGCGTATTGGCCGAATGGCGCGAACCTAGCAGGACGAAATTGCCTTGACCGCGATTCACAAGCGCCACGCGGCGCAGCAGGAACGCGCGCATAAAAATTTCGCTCAGCTCGGCATCCCGGGCGACGAGCGAACGCAAGCCATCGCCATTTACTTCCAGAAAATCGCCGGCCTCGGTGACGCGGCCGCGCACCAGGCAGCGCCGGCCAGAGATCATGGTCATTTCACCTGTGAATTCGCCGGGAATATGCTTGGCGACGAGGTGCTCACCAGTAAGATCGGGCTGCACGATTTCCATGCTGCCGGAGAGCAGAACGAAGAACGGGACATTGCTGTCGCCGGGCTCAAACAGGATGTCGCCCTTCTCGACGTGGCGAGGCTTGCCGACCAGACGAACGCGACTGATTTGAGGTGCGGTGAGAACCGGAAAAGCTTGCGTACGGCTATCGAGTTGACTGGGTATGGGGCGAGAAGCCATGTTTTCCTCTACGTTAGAACGGAATTCATATTAGAGCATCGCTCTAACAGGTTGGATTCTATAACGGTGCCAATCCTGGTTGCGATCATCAGCTCGTTGCGCTCGATTTGTCGCCGGTTTTGTCGCCGAGTTGGCACACGACGCGCGGGCAACCGGTTCCAGAACGGGAAATTGGACTTGGGCGCGGTACCTGCCCCCCATATTTTCTGCAAGGATTTGATTCCATGGGAGTTGTTGCTTGTTCTTGTGCAAGGATGTGATTGTAAAGTAGTTAGGAGGTGAATATGCCGTTGACAAAGTACGCACCTGCCATTTAGCATTTTGGTAGCTTGGAAGGCCGCAGGCTATTGCGGTTTAACGTCATGTTGGTTTAATCTGTAACAGTCTTGGACGGAGGGTGGAGGAATCGAACCTCAATCGCCGCTAGACGATCTGCCGTTTATAAGACGGCTCCCAGCACCCGCTGGACACCCTCCGTTCGCTACATGCCTACTTAAATCGTAGTACCTTACTAGAAATTTCCCGCGTCTCACCGGATGACAGGGAAGCCCTTTCATCGTAGGACGCCAAAATCTCCTTAACATTTTCAACGCTAAGCCTCAACTCGGCTGCTAGGCGCGCGCCATTGTTCGCAAATGGAGATAATTCCACAATTTTGCGCAGCGCCCTTGGCTTTTCAATTGCGATATCCAGATTCTTTGGCTCCCGAGTTCTCCAGCCACGGATTGATATTTGTTCAAACAAATAGCGATATTGACGTTCGGTGACAATTCCTAGCTCATGCGCACGATATATAAGCGCTTGAATCGAAACTCCCCACCGAGGCTTCAATTCAGCGAGACTGGTAATTGTGACGGGCGAAACGATTTCACGCCGCATTGCTTTTTCTGGCAGAAGGAGTTCCCCTGCAAATATGTCGGCTTGTCTATGCTCATCCGATCTAATCGTTTTGTCAAAATGTAGCACCAAGTGACCTAGTTCATGGCCAGCACTCCATCGCTTGCGATCACCAGAATTCCGTCCCGTACACAATGCAACCACCGGGACTTTATCAATCCATGTGGAAAATGCATCTATATCATCCTGCTCGACCGGAATCGGCATAACTAAAATTCCGGCACGTTCCATTGCATTCACCAAATGCTGAATTGGCTCATCGGCTGATAAACCTAGCCATCTTCGGGCTTCTCGCGCGGCTTCTGCTGGAGACTTTGAGCTTTTCTCCAGCCGCAGCGGGATTGCCGTGACGTATGCGGATAAAGTAACTCCCATCTCAAAAATTATTTCAGCATATCGGGCGGCTGCAAGAGCATCGCGCCGCTTCATCGCTGAGCGGGCTCTGAAAAGTAAAACGTCAACCGGAAATGTAACCGGTGGGTCAGTTGTAAAGAAAGACACCGGCAAATGCGTGTGCTGCGCAATTGCGGCGATCAAATCCGCAGATGGCTCCTTGAATCCGCGCTCAACATGAGTTACTGCCGCTTGCGATTTGCCAATCAGACGCGCCAATTCGGTCTGAGTCAGCCGTCTTAGCTCCCGCGCTTGCCGTACACGTTTGCCACTGAACATTACTCTCCTTGGGTTCCGACTTTTGGCAACGCTGCAGGACTAATTGGCAGATCGTCTGTAGGGGGTTGGCCGATCTCGCTATCGCCGCCCATACTCGAAGCCGGTTCGTCAATTCGCGCCCACCACCACGCCTCTGCGATTCGCTCTTCCTCGCAATACTGCTTGGGACATACAAGCCACAGCGTGATTCTATTTAGTGGGCCGATGGTGTACAGCACAACAAAATTTCTGATCTTTGGAAACCCTGCGCTCTCATATGGTAATGGATACTGCTGATTCAGGAAGCTCTTTCTACCGGTCGATGCTCCAGGCAGCGGCAATTCATTTCCCACACCCTTCCAGCAGCGAAAATATGCGCCATCAATCTCAAATTCAATCCCAGATAAAGACCAATCCTTGAACCGAATGTTGCCTAGATTCTGTTTGACTAGATACCGTTTCGCGTGAGCACGTACGAACGTTAGGAACGTGCTATTATCGCAATTGAGTTCTTCGGCTTCTACATATGTGACTGTTTTGAAGAGCGCGTTGTCCAGCGCTGGTTGCAGGTGCGGAAGCAGGGGCGAGAGTTGTTCCAAGCCTTCTTCGGGGGTCGGTACATAGGATGGTAAATCCATCTGGTTTCAATACCTCCATTGGGTATTAAAACTACCACACATTTACCGTACCGCAAAGGCCTTTCTTTAAGAGCGTATGAAGAAAAAACTGATCGTCGATAAATCTAAATTCGATACTGTTCTCTCGCAGTTGCTGAAGATGAAACCGATACCGGCGAAACAGCTTAAAACTCGGGGTCGGAAGGGTTCAAAGGCTCCGATAATACCGCCGAAGCCGTGAGCTTCTTATAGGGCAGAGGCTTCGCCTTTAGCAATCCCTTGATCGTTGCATCGAACATTTGTTTCTGCTCGCCCCGCCGATTGAACCGATAAGAAAACTCATTGCAGTAGCGGCCCAAGTGCTTTATCGAAACCTTGTGGAATGTGCCGTAAACTCCGCGCTTCAGAAGCGAGAAGGCATTCTCGACCGTGTTCGTATGCGTGTCACCGTCAGCGTAGCGGCGGGTATGATTGATGGTTTTGTGGTCAGCGTCGAAGTTCCGATTTAGATATATCGCATAAGTAGCGGATTCGTCCGTGTAGATGGTCGCGGCCTCGGGGCTAATGTGCTTGCTGAGTACGGGGCCAATTATGGACATCTTGGCGTCATTCACAGGAACCAAGCGCAAACGGCCTCCGCGTTCGATCATGCCGACAACCACGCTACGATTGCCGTCTTTGACGTAGGGACGGCCCTTGCGCGGTTTGCGCGGCGTCATATATGTTTCATCGGCTTCGACTTCGCCAGTGAGAAAGCCAGCCTCTATCATCGCTTCGCGGATTCTGTGACAGAGATACCAGACCGTCTTGTAATTCTTCTCCGGGTCTACTCCAAGGTGGCGGCACACCTGCATGGCGCTGATTCCCTTTTTGGCTTCGAGCATCAATGCGACGGCCGCAAACCATTTGTCTAGCGGCAGGTGGGAATCGTGGAACACGGTGTCTACCTTCACGCTGAACTGGTAGCCGCATTCCTTGCACTGCATAAGTCTGCGGGAGGGAACCTTCACTGTGCGCATCTTGCCAGTTTTCTTGCTGTATCGCTGGCGCTCGGTTTCGTTCGTGGTGAAACTTGTGAAGTGCGACTTGCCGACAACGCCACAGCCCTTGCGACGGCAGTACATGCTATCTTCATCTGGCCAGCGCATCGCCTCTAAGTAATCTAAGCAGGGTCCCTCTGTGGCGAACTTTCTGGTAACTTCTATCGTGTGCATCGCGGCGGCCTCACTGACAGAAGATTACAGGAAGGCGCTTACTTTGTCAAGTACATATTCACCGTTAGGACATCCTTGAAATCGGCGCAGTGGAGTCCGCGTTGAAGTCCATGATTCTGAAGCGCGCGGCAATCGAGCGGCACGGAATGGAATCTCAAATTCAAGCATGTTCCATTTTACCTTATGAGTAAAGATCGGCGAGGATACGGCAGGCTTGGCACACCGGCGCCGAAGAGGGCGGAAGGAATATCAAGATGGATTTAAGATATCGCCAACTGGCAGCAGGTTCGGCTTCGCCGGGCGGCGTTCCAATCCATCCGAATCGTGGGGTCTGTTGCGAGCCTGTGCCCCTAACCATCGCAGCAATCTTCCAACGTAACAACTCCGCTCGAGGTAACCGGAAACTGAGCAGCGCGATTGCCAGTAAACAATTGCCAGGGCGATTGCC
This sequence comes from uncultured Acidobacteriota bacterium, assembly GCA_963828935.1. Lineage (GTDB taxonomy): Bacteria > Acidobacteriota > Terriglobia > Acidiferrales > UBA7541 > Palsa-189. Next base: position 932,111 of record CAWHGP010000003.1, read on the forward strand.
AGATTGTCAGTACCGCGGGCGGCCGGCACTACGTTATAGTTCGTGCGTTATCGGTGGGCTTACGGTGGGCTTACGACCTTACGACGCCGAGGACGCTCACGAACGGCGTCGCAGAGGGCGACCGTGGGTCTCAGAAGAGACCCGATGTTTCGCGAGACGCCGCTAATGCTGCCTTGCCGTTAATAGTGGATATCGGATGGCCCTTTGCTGCGCTTGCGCGCGCGTAGTCTCTCATCCGAGCAGCACCCGGGGCAGCACTCGGGCGCGCGGCAGTCTCGCGCTTCGCGCCGGCCGCAGCGGCGCAAAAATCATAATGATGAGGAGGACGCCGACTATGGATCCGATCAGACGCAAGATGCTGGCAGCGGGCGCCGCAGCGACGGCGATGGCCGCAGCGCCGCGCGTGTTCGCTCAGCAAGCTGGGCAAGGAGGAGTTGCCATGTCTTTCTACGAAAAAGGTCCGGTGCGCATTCACTATGAGGAGGCCGGTTCGGGCTTCCCGTTGCTGCTGATCGCCGGCGGGGGATTGAACTCGACGATGGCCGGGTTGACCAACCCCTTTAACGTGATCGAGGAGTTCAAGGGAGAGTATCGCTGCATCGCGGCGGACCTGCGCAACGCCAATCCGGGCCAGTCGTCCGGTCCGCTCGAGATTGACCGGCCGTGGGATTCACACACCGATGACCATCTCGGTCTGATGGATCACCTGGGCATCAACAAGTTCATGGTGATGGGCTTCTGCATCGGCGGCCCCTTCATCTGGAACCTTTTGAAACGAGCGCCCGATCGTATTGTCGCCGCCGTGCCAGCACAGCCCGTTGGATTCCGCCCGGAGATGCCCACGCTTATGTACGACGGCAGCATGACCGGCTGGGGTCCAGACCTAGTCAAGCGCCGGCCCGACATCACGATGGAAATGGTCGAGAAATATCTGACCAAGATGTATCGCACCAACCCCGACTTCGTCTTCACCGTGACACGGGATTTCGTGCGCAATTGCCAGACGCCCGTGCTGATCCTGCCGGATGACATCCCAGCGCATCCCTACGCCGTGGCCATGGAGTGTGCGCTGCTCGCGCCAAAAGCGGAGGTGAGCATGTTCCCGTGGAAAGAGCCGAAGGAGCGGATTCCGCTCGCGGTGCGCCAGATCCATTCCTTCCTCCGGGCGCATCGGCCTGCTTCCACTTGATCTAGACGGCGGTGTCGATGCGAGAGGGCGGGGCCGGCGCCAGTTTGGCCGCCCCGTTGCCGCGACTGACCAGTTCACAGCCGACCGTGGAAGGTGCTGGAGGGCACCTGCGGCGGGCGCGCGGCCGGCGACAAATGGAGCGCCTTGGTCCATACGAATTCCGGGCGAGGGCGAGCCGCGCACGTGCAACATCGCACGGGCTGCGTGGTTGCTTCCTGGCCTATTCCTCACGCCCAGTGAGAGAGGCGCCCCAGCGCCACAAACAGAGATAGCGCAAAAAGAACAGCGGGAGCGGCGGGCGACTCGCGGTGGCGGACATGGAACACGACGGCCAGCAGCATGACGGTCGCAAGTCCAACGGCAGCCCAAGCGCTGAGTGACGGGGCAACGCCGGCCGCCATGGGGAGAACGATTCCGATGGCGCCCGCAATTTCGACGATACCGACAAACGTTGCGAGTCCACGTGTGATGGTCGTCTGGCCCTTCTTCTCCACCATCGTTTTATATTTCGGGTAAGCGAATAGCTTCATCGCGCCGGCGCCGATGAAGGCCAGCGACAGTAGCGCCTGTACAACCCATAGAGTTATGTTCATGGAATTCTCCGCAACTCAATGCGTGACTACTGCTTGCCGGTATTGCGCAGCGATGATTCCGCCGATTCGTTCTGCCACGCCGGCGAATGATGCAGCTGCGTCGGCCCTGGACTGGTTCTCGGCATGAATAAACGTAACGTCCGTGAGCCCAATGAAAGCCAAAATGTGTCGCAGGTAGGGCTCCTGAAAGTCGAACTTTTCGCCGGCAGTGCCCCTTTGATAAGCGCCGCCACGAGCAGTGATCACAACAACTGTCTTGTTTTCGAGTAGGCCGTGAGGACCGTTGGGCCCGTATCCAAACGTCTTTCCCATGCGCACGATCTGATCGATCCAAGCCTTCAGTGGGGAAGGGATGGTGAAGTTGTACATGGGCGCCCCGATGACGATCGCGTCGGCGGCCTGCAGTTCAGCGATTAACCGATCCGAGGTGGAAAGATAGAGGCGTTGCGCGCCAGTCAGCTTCGCCTCTTCGAGATGTGTCGCCGTCCAGTCATCGGTAATCGGCGGGAGCGTGGTCGCTGACAGGTTTCTGTGTATGACCTCACCGTCCGGATGGTTCTTCATCCATTCGTCGGCGAATCGGGCGGTTAATTGGCGAGTTACAGAACTGGTGCGTGCACTGGAATCAATCTGAAGCAGTTTCATCTGAACCTCCTGGCCGGCGGCTTTCATCTAACCTCGCATTAGTAGATGTCCAGGTTGTTGGACTTGATCTGCTGTAGAGTCCAGTTAAGTTGTCCGCTAGTCCAAATAGGGGGCTAAAGTTGGACCCAATTACAGATCTCTACCAGACTCTGCAAGTCGTGGGCGTAGTCCACGCGAGACTCGAAGCCACTGCTCCGTGGGGGCTTACCAGAGACGCGCGTGTCGCCGAGGAAACCGGCACGCATTCGGTGCAGTCGGGGAGTTCACCAGTGCAGCTCGCCCATTTTGGAATGCTTTCCCGCGGTAGCTGCTGGCTCAGTGTCGAGGGCATTCCGGACGCGCTACCGCTTGCGGGAGGTGATTGCTTCCTGCTTGCGCCGGGAAGTTCCTACACGCTGCGGGATAATCCGCGGACACGCGCCCGTAGTTTCTGTGAGGTCGCACCTAGAGACGGCAGTCAGGTGATCCAGTACGGTGGCGCAGGAGCGGCGACCACCATCATCTCGGGATGGTTCCGATTCGCTCCGATGAGCGTGAAGCCGCTGGCGCGTTTGCTGCCCACACTCATACTCGTCAAGGCTGATCAAGCGCAGAGCCTGGCGCTGCATGCGACGCTAAACATGATGGCCTCGGAAATGGCGGAGCCGGCGCCCGGGTCGGAATTGGTGGTCAACCGTTTGGCGGATGTGTTGTTCATACAATGCATCCGCGCGCATATCGGGTCGCGATCGGAGGCGTGTAAGAGCGGCTTGCTGCGGGCGATCTTCGATCGACAAATTGGCGTGGCGCTCAAATCCATGCACGACAAGGTGGCGGATCCCTGGACCGTGGCATCACTGGCCGCCGCGTCGGGCATGTCTCGGTCGGCGTTTGCGTTGCGCTTCAAAGAATTAGTTGGGGAAACGCCACTAGAATACTTGACAGGCTGGAGAATGCATAAAGCCACCGCGTTGCTGTTGAAGGGCGACCAAAAGCTGTTTGAGGTGGCCAAATCGGTCGGCTACGATTCCGACGCGGCTTTTAGCAAAGCGTTCAAACGAACCACCGGTGTGGCACCGAGGGAATATCGACGAAGTGCCACGGCGGCATCGTGACGTTCAGGATTAATTTTGCCAGGCGTCAGACCGTTGTATGAAGATCAAAGGCTCCCGGATCGAGATTGCGGCTCGAAGGTTGCCGATCGAAGGTTGCGGCTTTTCAGCCGGGGTGGAAGCGATCTACGAACGATGCCATGGCAGGCTAAAGTAGTTCGGGCGATGTCGTGGGCGAACCGAAGAATGGGGGCTCTGCGCTTGCGGGCATTTTCGAGAGATCAGGTGCACGCGAGAGTCAGAAGTGCCAAGTGTATGTCGCTCCGTTCTCCGGCCGTTCTCCGGCCGTTTCTCAAACCACACCCCGGGACGATAAACTGATTCGACCCGCACAGGCGTCACGGCTTGCCAGCGACGATCCGAAGGCGCGCTGCGCAACCCAGCGCCATCAACCCCGGCAGCCACGGTGTTTCGTATTGCGCATTGCGATATAGTTTCAGGCCAGTCACTCGCCGTTACTGGTATTGGAGGCGTTATGTCCATACGACCTGTCAAGCGACTCATCACTTCGCAGCCGACCATCGAAGGCGCTGGAGTGCACCTGCGGCGCGCGTTCGGCTTCCACAACACGTCGGATTTCGATCCATTCCTGCTGCTCGACGATTTTCGCAACGACGTTCCGGAAGATTATCTGGCGGGCTTCCCGTGGCATCCGCATCGAGGGATTGAGACGATTACCTACGTTCTCGCCGGGACTGTGGAGCACGGGGACAGCATGGGCAACCAGGGCGCGATTGCCGCCGGCGACATTCAGTGGATGACGGCAGGCCGCGGAATTATTCATCAGGAGATGCCGAAGGGAGATAGGGAGGGCCGCATGCATGGCTTTCAGCTGTGGGCCAATCTTCCCGCGTCGCTCAAGATGACCGACCCACGTTACCAAGAGGTAAAGGCGGTAGAAATTCCGGAGATCGCGGACGATGACGGAACCCGGGTGCGAGTTGTGTGCGGCGCGTTCTGGGGAAAGAGAGGACCGATCGAAGGCATCGCAGCCGATCCGCTGTACATTGATGTAACGGTTCCTCCAGGAAGGCGAAAGGCGCTGCCTATCGAGACCACCCGGCACGCGTTCGCCTACGTTTTTGCGGGCTCGGGAAAATTCTGCAACGCATCGGGGCCGCTGGCGGTGCCCACCGAGTCGGTGGGATGGCTGGATACCACGCCGCCGAAAGAAGCCGAGGATCGTTCGCTGCTGCTCTTCGATCGCGGCGACGAAGTGGTGGTGCAAGCCGGGGAAAACGGGATTCGTTTCCTGCTGGTGTCGGGCAAACCTCTGCAGGAGCCGGTGGCGTGGTACGGGCCCATTGTGATGAACACGCAGGAGCAGTTACGCGAGGCGTTCAACGAACTGCAACAAGGAACATTCCTCGAGCGTGAAAAGCGGCGGTAATCCAGACGTTTCCGGACTTAGTGCAACGCATAGCGGCACGGCGCCATGTGTGATGACCGGTCTTTCAGGGTCCGCGGTTATGGGTGTTCGATTCCGATCTTAAATCGCAACTATAACTTACGGGCCAGTGGGAATCGCCTTCAGAAGCAAGGGCGCCTGTGGTCTGATTTTTAGAAAAGTACGCAGCGCATCGAAGGAGCCATCGACCGGTTAAATACACAGGAGCCAAAGAAAGGTGTGAAAGCGAAGCGCCCATAAATCACCGATAAGTCACCGATAAATCGCCTGCCTGGTCGCGGACACATCGCGCGAAATCCCGGCCAGGCAAACCGGCATTTACCTTTTGGGCGGTTGGCCCGCTTTGCACCTTGCATCGCCTCTCCAGAGGCGAGAACATCACGACGCGCCTTCGTCTCCGTGACCCCTTCCATTAGTCGACGCTGGCTAATCCCCAAAGCTTTGTCTGCCTTCTCGCGTTGACAAGGGTGCGCCGTGCTTTTCCGGATTTGCGGATGGAGTTTCCCGAGTGATGGTCCCAATGCGGTTATCGAAGTCTCCGGTCGCTTAATGGGAACGCGCCAAAAGCCGATCCTCCGGTTTTCTCTCGATGAGCGTATGGAGATGGGTGCGCTCTTTTTGACGACGGCGCGGGCGGCAGCCATGCTGATCCTGGAAACGTTCGCGCACCCCTGCCCGCTGGCAGCAGCCTTTTGCGCAAATGAGGTTCGGTAGTGCCGGAAATCCCGTCAACGGGATTGGTTGAGAAGGGTCCGATGAAGGTTCTCATCGCCGATGACGATCCCGTATCTCGTCGTTTGCTACACGTGTGCTTAACTAAAGCCGGCTACGAGACCATCGTTTCCGTCGATGGTGCCGAGGCTTTAGCGATTGTGAATGGGACCGACTGCCCGCGCCTGATGGTTTTGGACTGGATGATGCCGCACGTGGACGGCGTAGAGATTTGCCGCGCCATTCGCAAACTCGCGCAAGAGCCGTACATCTACGTAATTCTTCTTACGGCCAGGGGCCGGCAGGAAGAAATCATCGAGGGCCTGGAAGCCGGCGCCGACGACTACATCACCAAGCCTTTTGATCTGGAGGAACTGAAAGCTCGGCTCCGCGCCGGCAAGCGCATCCTGGATCTTCAGGAACAGATTGTCTTCGCTCGCGAACAGTTGCGCAACCAGGCGACTCATGACTCCCTCACCGGCTTATTGAACCGCCCCGCCATTCTCGAAACGCTTCACAGAGAGGTGAGCAGGTCGGCTCGTGAAGGAACGTCCGTAGCGGTCATCATGGCCGATCTCGACCATTTCAAGCACATAAACGACACCTATGGGCATGCGGTCGGCGACGATGTGCTTCGCGAATCGGCGCGCCGTATGTTGACTGCCATCCGCGACTACGATTCCATTGGCCGCTATGGGGGCGAAGAGTTTCTGGTGATTGCCCCTGGTTGCGGGGCGCGAGAGGCTACCATTCAGGCCGAGCGGCTCTGCGCCTGCGTCTCTGCTGCACCCATCGATGCCGCCGGTCACCACATCCTGATGACGCTTAGCGTGGGAGTCGCTGCGTGCACGGAACGGAAACAGGCCGACGAGCTGCTTCGGATCGCGGATGAAGCGCTTTACGAAGCGAAAAATGCGGGAAGAAATCGCGTCGAGGTAAGCACTCTCTGAAATATCGCAACGCTTGCTCGCTTATCCGCTGTGCTTGGTTGCATTCGCCGCCTGTCGTGCCGCCACGGCGGCCTTTTCCGCAGGGTAGCTGATCGCATGTCCGCGAACCCGCGCAAATGAAGTTAGCGAGTGCGTCGAACTGCGCTTGCCGCTTAGAATATGTTGCACGCGGATCCCGCGTATCGTTAGCGCATCGGCGATCATGGAACGGTGGCATCGCCACGGCACCGCCTCCGCGCACAGCACCGCGCTGCGCTTATCCTTCGCCAGTGTAAGGAGTCGCTGCAAGCCGTCCGTAAACTCCGGAGTCTGCATGTAGTCGGCATATCCCCGAAAGGATGCGTTGCGCCAGCCGCCGTTGATCGAGTCGCGCTTCGCGCGGCGTAATCCGCCGAGCCTTGGCAAATGCACGTACCCGATGCGCGCCGCCCGCAGCTTTTTCGCCAGCGCCGGCCCGCTGAACTGTGGGTTGTGCCGCGAACGCGGTATGGTGCGAACGTCCACCACGCGCCTTATCCCGTATGCCCGCAGAAGATCGCGAAACTCCGTCCACGGCCGTGTCGAATGCCCGACGGTAAAAATATCCCCGTCCCGAGGCTTACGCCTTGGGACGCTTGATGTTGCTGGCAAGTCCAAACCGCTCCATCGTGTATATGAAATACCACCCGATGTCGGGTTGCCACCAATGTAACCCCAGGCGTGCCGAACCTGCATTCGAGTGATGATTCTTGTGCCAATTTTCGCCCCACGCCGTCAATTGGAAGGGGCCGAGCCACCACACGTTCATGCTCGAGTCGCCTTCCTCGGCATGACCCAAATGGGTCAAGCTGTTCACCAAACATTGGATGTGCAGCGCATACACCAGCCGGATGGCGCCGATCCAGAAGAATCCCTGCCAGCCCAAAATCAGGCCGCAGCAAAGGGACAACACGAGCATGGGTCCTTCCGCATAAGTCCACGCCTTGTACATTCCGCGGGTTAATTCCGGGCACCACTTCCGCTTGTCCGACGGTGCGGACTGGTACAGCCAGCGCAAATGCGCCCACCAGAATCCGCCGTGCTTGGGACTGGAGATGTCGTCCGCTGTGTCGGTGCGGGAGTGATGATGCCGGTGATAGGCCACCCAGCTGGCCGGCGCCCCGGAACCGTTGAAGATCGCCCAGAAGATTAAAACCTGTTCGACGAACTTATTCAGCCGTAACGTTCGGTGCGCCAGCATGCGATGAAACACGACGGTCGTGCCCATGCCTCCGAGCGCCGCGAACAGAACCGTCACACCGGCTACCTTCAGGCTGGGCAACGGAAATAAAATGATCCCAATAATAGCCAGCACATGAATAGCAACAAGATAAAAAAATATGACACGCTTGCCCGGTGCCGGTTTCCAAAAGGGTTTCTCCCAAGGATGAACTTCTTGCAGAGTAGTCTCGGTCATTCGCTCCCTACAGTCTGGTGTGTTTACAGCTCGGCCCTTGTTCAGTATGACTCGAGCAGTTTCGTCAAGGCCTGCTATAGCAACGTGCGCACTTAAGAATCGCGGTCAGCTTTCTTCGGGTACGGACTCTTCTTCGATTTCGAGAAATGTGAGTCTCGATAATCGTCCAACTCGATTTCAGTAATCGGATAGTGCGTTATGGCGGGATGGTTGAGGGCGCCTGCAAGTTCGCGGTGCAGTTTGAGCGAGCAGATATCGGGACCATCCTGGTAGCGTACGCGGTGAGAGTCGAAGGCCTCGTTGTTGATGGTGAACGTGAACTCGCGCGCTTCGCTGGGGACTTGCCGCACCAGGAAACTATATTCGCGGACAATTTCCTTTACCTTGAAACCGACGTACTGGATGATGAGGCTTTCGGACATTTTGCCTTCCCCGGTGAAACCTGCATCTGTGGACGGCATGCGACTTGAAAATCTAGCAAATCCCTCAGACGCTAGCGCCATAGTCGCGCGGCAGGCCTCTTGTTGGCGCAAAAGTTCCTGGATGCACTGGATGCGAAGACTTCCCGGCAGTTCACCCTCGCCAGCCCTCGGGGAACTCAATTTTGTCACACATCCCAAATTTCTGTTACGTTTATCGGTATGAATATCTCAAGTAAGTGCCGTCAGTGTTAATCCTGCCGAGGGCGCAACGTACCGCTGTGCGCACACGACATTGAAGATCCTGGTTGTCGATGTGGGCGGAACGCACATCAAGATTCTGGCCTCTGGTCAAAAGCAGCCACGCAAGATTCCCTCGGGCCACCGCATGACCGCCCGGCAAATGGTCCAGGACGTGAAGAGCCTGGCCAAAGATTGGAGCTACGACGCCGTCTCGATTGGTTATCCTGGACCGGTAATGCATGGCCGCCCGCTGCGCGAGCCCCACAACCTTGGTGGCGGCTGGGTTGGATTCAATTTTCGCAAAGCGTTTGGGCGCCCGGTGCAACTGATCAATGATGCCGCGATGCAGGCCATTGGCAGTTATGAAGGCGGCCGCATGCTTTTCCTCGGATTGGGTACTGGCCTGGGAACCGCTATGATCATAGATGGCGCGGTCGAACCGATGGAGCTGGCGCACCTCCCGTATAAGAACGGCAAGACGTATGAGGACTATATCGGTCTCCGCGGCCTCGAGCGTTTGGGGAAAAAGAAGTGGCGGGGCTACGTTTTTCGTGTGGCCAAGGAGCTGGCGGCCGCTCTCAGCGCAGAGTACGTAGTGCTCGGCGGCGGAAACAGCAAAAAACTCAAAACCCTGCCGCGCCGAATGAAGTTAGGGGATAACCGGAACGCATTTCTTGGCGGGTTTCGCTTGTGGGGCATCGGGAAACGTAAAGTCTCTATGGAATCGCTGCCGTCCGCTAACTGACGGCGATCCACCGCCGTGCGTTCTGCTGCCATTTCGGCCACTCATCGCGGCCCAATAGGCTCAAATAGCTGGATGAACAGCTGGACGAGTAGCTGGACGAGCGGAAATAAATTATTCTGCGTTACGATGCTCGCAGCCGCATTAGCAATTTCGGCCGCATCAAGATGGGGCCGCATCGACATCGGCTGCGTCTAAGGAAAATGGCCATGAGCACAACTCTTCCAGCACCTCCTCCCACCCGCCTGGGCGTACCCAAGGCAGAACTTTCCGACGCCTTGGTATTCTTCGGCGCCACCGGCGATCTGGCCTACAAACAAATTTTTCCGGCGCTGCAGCAGATGATTCAGCACGGCAGCCTCGATGCGCCCGTCATCGGCGTGGCCAAGGCCGGGTGGAATCTCGAACAGTTGCGCGCACGCGCGCGTGACAGCATCAGCAAACATGGCGGCGTCGATGAAGCCGCCTTCGCCAAATTACTTACCCTGCTGCAATACATCGACGGCGACTATAACGATCCCGCGACCTTTGAGGCTCTCCGCAAGGCTCTGGGCGGCGCGCAGCGTCCGGCCCATTATCTTGCCATCCCGCCCAGCGCCTTTGCGACGGTCGTCGCGGGACTCGACCGCTCCGGCTCCGCTAAAAACGCGCGTGTGATTATAGAAAAACCTTTCGGCCGGGATTTAGCCTCCGCGCAAGCGCTCGATGCCACCCTGCACGCCGTTTTTCCCGAACACTCTATCTTCCGTATCGATCACTTCTTGGGCAAGGAAGCCGTGGAAAATTTGCTCTTCTTCCGTTTTGCAAACACCTTCCTTGAGCCGATCTGGAATCGCAACTATGTCGACAACGTCCAGATCACCATGGCCGAGAAATTCGGTGTCGAAGGCCGCGGTAAATTTTATGATGAAGCTGGCGCCATTCGCGACGTCGTTCAAAATCACTTGCTCGTGGTGGCCGCCTTCCTGGCGATGGAGCCGCCCACGAATATGTATGCGGAATCGCTGCGCGACGAACAAGTCAAAGTCTTTCGCACGATCCCTCCGCTGCACCCCGCAAACGTAGTTTGTGGGCAGTTCGGCGGCTACCGCAGCGAGCCGGGCGTTGCTCCCGATTCTAAAGTCGAGACCTTCGCCGCCGTGCGACTCGAGGTCGATACCTGGCGCTGGGCTGGCGTCCCTTTTCTGCTTCGCGCCGGCAAATGCCTGCCAGTGACCGCCACCGAGGTGCTCGTCAAACTCAAGCAGCCTCCACTTCGCCGCTACGGGGAGAGCAATTATTTGCGGCTCCGCCTCGGTCCCGACATCTCGCTGAACCTGGGAGCCCGCGTCAAAAAGCCGGGGCCGGAGCTGGTTTCCATGCCCGTCGAACTCTCTGCCGTCAAGCTCGATCAAAAGGATGAACTCGAAGCCTATGCGCGCCTCCTGGCCGACGCCATGCGCGGCGATCCGCTGCTTTTCGTCCGCCAGGATGCCGTGGAAGCCGCTTGGGCGATCTGCGATCCCATACTCGATAAAACCGATCCTCTCTACGAATACGCACCGGGGACCTGGGGTCCGGCGGAGGCCGATCGGTTGGCAGCCGACGTGGGCGGCTGGCACAATCCCCAATAGTTCCCCAAAATTCCTCCAGCAAATCCTTGCGTCCTGCGCTCAGCCGGGCCGCCATTTTCGCCAATTCTCGTTCAATCCAAATTCCCCCCAGCCGTCTCCTGATGTAAACTCCGGTCGCCCGGTTCCCTTGACACGATCCGAGCGTCTCGTACGCAGCGCCTCGTCATTGGCAATGACCTGCGTCTCGGCCGCGGCACGTTCTCTGACGCCTGGCGAATCTGTGAACCACAGGGAGGCAGTGAGGGTTGCGTGTTGTAACCCTGCCGAATTTTCATGATTCATACCGGCCGTCACTTTCTTCAGATCCCAGGCCCCACAAATGTTCCCGACCGGGTTCTGCGGGCCATGGATAATCCGGTCATCGATCACCGAGGCCCTGAATTCGCCGCTCTGAGCAACGAAGTTTTCGACGGGCTTGCGCCCGGTCTTTGCCACCCTCAGCCCAGTCATCGTCTACACCGCTTCCGGTACGGGAGCGTGTGAAGCGTCGCTGGTAAATACGCTTTCCCCAGGCGACCGCGTATTGATTTTCGAGACCGGACACTTTTCCGGTATCTGGCGTCAGCTTGCCGAACGACTCGGCCTGCAGGTCGAGTACGTTCCCGGCGATTGGCGCCACGGCGCGTCACCTGCCGAGGTGGAATCCCGCCTGGGTGCGGACCAGGCCCACACCTGCAAGGCCGTCGTGGTTGTCCACAACGAGACTTCGACCGGTGTCACCAGCCGCATTGCTGAGATTCGCAGCGCCATGAACCGCGCCCATCATTCAGCCTTGCTCATCGTGGATGCGATTTCTTCTTTGGCATCGATTGACTATCGCCATGACGAATGGCAGGTCGACGTCACCGTCGCCGGTTCCCAAAAGGGCCTTATGGTCCCGCCAGGCTTGAGCTTCAACGCGCTGTCGGAGAAAGCGCTGGCGGCTAATAAGCATGCCACGCTGCCCAAATCTTATTGGGATTGGCAGGACATGCTGCGAAACAATCGCGACGGTTTTTTCCCGTACACTCCGGCCACCAATCTTCTCTATGCCTTGCGCGAAGCCTTGCGCATGTTGCACGAGGAGGGGCTGCCGAATGTTTTTCACCGCCACAACCGGCACGCGGAAGCCACTCGTGCCGCGGTTCGCGCCTGGGGATTGGAAATTGTCTGCGCCGAGCCTCGCGAATACTCGAGCTCCATGACCGCTGCGTTTACCCCTGAGGGGTATGACAGCGACCACTTGCGGCGCGTGATCCTCGAAAATTTCGATATGTCTCTTGGTGCGGGGCTTTCCAAGCTGAAAGGCCGGGCATTCCGCATAGGGCATCTGGGCAGTTTCAACGACCTGATGCTTGCCGGCACGCTGAGTGGCGTTGAAATGGGTTTGCGACTTGCCGGTATACCTCATCGCGAAGGCGGGGTCGCGGCCGCACTCGACAGTCTGGTCCGCGCAGGTTCCTCTCAGCCCGCGAAACAGGCGGCGAATGCTCACCCAAAAATGGAACCTACCGCCGCAGGCAGCTGATGTCGCCCCCTGGGCGGAAATCGGCCGCAGGGTTGCAGCCGCAATGCTGCCATGCTGACATCGCAGCGAATGTGCCGGCGCACGTCGCGCGGGTCTTCTAATCACGATGAGTGTGGCATCGAATAAGTCCGCAGTGAGTCCCCATCCTGGCCGGTTTCCGGCGACGACCACCGTTCTCGTCCTGATCTGCCTCATGTACGGAATCACCTACGTCGACCGCGTGAATGTCAGCACCGCCGCTTCTGCTTTCAAACAGGACTTGCACCTGAACAACACGCAAGTCGGCCTGGTTTTTTCCGCCTTCGCGTATCCCTACTTGATTTTTCAAATTATCGGCGGCTGGGTGAGCGACCGGTTTGGCGCCCGCCTGGCTCTCACCGCTTCGGCTGTGTTCTGGGCCGGTGCCACGTTGTTTACCGGCTTGGTGGGAAGCCTGGGTGGAATGCTTTTCGCCCGGGTGATGCTCGGATTTGGCGAGGGCGCGACGTTTCCCACCGCCACCCGGGCCATGTCCGACTGGACGCCCGAAGGCAATCGCGGGTTCGCGCAGGGAATTACGCATTCAAGCGCACGTCTGGGGAATGCCCTGACGCCGCCGCTGGTCGCCTGGCTGATGACGCTGATGAGCTGGCGAGGATCGTTTGTCATTCTGGGTTTCATCAGTCTGGCCTGGGCGATCGCCTGGGGCCTCTACTTTCGCGATGATCCTGCTCAGCACCCGGCCATTACTGCGGTCGAACTGGCTAAGCTGCCAGACTATGTCACGCGAGCGGAAAAGAAAAAAGCGCCGGTGCCCTGGCGCCGCCTGTCCCGCCGCATGCTGCCCGTTACGCTCGTTTATTTCTGCTACGGTTGGACGCTTTGGCTGTATCTCGCGTGGATACCGTCATTCTTCCTCCACAGCTACCGGCTCGATCTGGCGAAATCGGCGTTCTTTGCGGCTGGCGTGTTTTTTGCGGGCGTTCTCGGCGACGCGCTCGGCGGCTGGGTCAGCGACCGGATTTTGCGCCGGACCGGCGACCGAAAAAAAGCGCGCCGTAACCTGGTCGTATTCGGCTTTCTATGTTCGCTGGTGGCCACCGTGCCTATTCTGTTTTCCCACAATCTCACCGGGGCCGCCGTCTGCCTGAGCGTGGCCTTCTTCTTTTCCGAGTTCACGATTGGGCCCATGTGGGCCATACCCATGGATATCGCACCAAAATTTTCCGGCTCCGCGAGCGGCCTGATGAATACAGGATCGGCGCTGGCCGCGATCATCTCGCCTCTGGTCTTCGGCTACGTGATCGACAAAACCGGAAACTGGGAGTTACCTTTCCTGGGCAATATCGTGCTCCTCCTTCTGGGCACGGTTCTGGCATTTTGGATGAAGCCGGAGCAGGCACTCGATCCCGCCCCCTTGGCTGTCGTCGAGGTGTGACGCCGCGGCCGTCCGCAAAGCGTAGTGCATGATCCCGGTTTCGCGTGCTTGACCGCCTGTCACATAACCCCTGTTACGGCACCCCTGTTACGGCACGCCTGTTACAGAACGCCTGTTACACAACCCCTGTTACACAACCCCTGTTACACACATGCGATGCGATGTATGACAGACAACCTCATTGCTGCGCGGCATACGCGCGAGTAGAATCAGCCTCGCGGTGAGAGCAACCAGACGCAGGCCTGCAACTAATCTGGAGGCGGCATCATGACCGGAATTGCAAAACTTGTGACTGCGCTGCTGCTGCTGTGCGCGTGGCCTTTGGCGCTGATGCCGACGCTGGCGGATGGCGCAGCTGGCAAGCCCGCCGATTCCGGCAACACCGCGGACGATGCGGCCATCAGGCAAGTCGTTGCCGGCTTCAGCAACGGTTGGAACACTCACGACGCGCACGCCATGTGTGTATCGCTGGCCGATGACGTCCAATGGGTCAGCTGGCGCGGCGAAGTCGTCCATACCCGCAAAGAAGTTGAGGATCAGCACGCGACACTCTTCACCGGCCTTTACAAGAATACGCACCGCACCGACACCGTGAAATCTATCCGCTACTTGACGCCCGAACTGGCTTCGGTCGACAACTATTGGTCCATGACGGGAGCCAAAACGCGCGATGGCGCCGACTGGCCTTACCGCGAAGGCTACGTCAATTACTTGATGGCTAAGCGCAATGGCCGCTGGGTAATCATCGTCTCGCACACTGCCGACTTCAATGCCAAGGCGCCCACTTCCGCAAGCTGAGGGCATTTAGTTCTGCAATTATTTCCGCAATCCAGAGTTGTAATCGCTTATCCAAAAAACCTGCCTATATTTGTTCCCACTATCGAATAAATTACTTTAATGTGTTTTCGGAACCTGTGCTTGCAGCTAACTGTTCCCTAAGTCGCTGTCTACCATCGCGATTCGAGGATCGTGTTCAAGAATGAGTGTTCGAGAATGAGTGTTCGAGAGTGAAGTGTTCGAGAGTCAGCGGTGGATAATGAGTGCTGGAGAAGTGTTTCCAGCATCAGCGATCTCGATTTTTGGAATCAACTTTAGCGCAGGGTTCTGAATATTTTGCCGCCGCTCATCCCGCTACCGCTCAGTTCCCACGCCAAGCCCGTGGATTCGTTCGCTCAGGCCGCCGAGCTTGAAAACGACTTAAAACACTCCGTGCGCGGAGAGGTGCGCTTCGACCCTGGCGCTCGCGCGCTGTACGCCACCGACGGGTCAAATTACCGCCAGATTCCCATCGGATTGGTCATCCCGCGGGATGACGCCGATGTCGCTGCCGCCGTCGCTGTGTGCGCGCGAGTACGGCGCCCCCGTTTTAGCGCGAGGCGCGGGCACAAGTCTTGCCGGACAGTGTTGCAACGTTGCCGTGGTGCTCGATTTCAGCAAGTATATGAACCAGATTCTGGAAATCGATCCAGCCGGGAAATTTGCCCGTGTCCAGCCAGGCGTGGTCCTTGACACCCTGCGCAATCGCGCCGAACAGCACAAGTTGACGTTTGGCCCGGACCCTTCGAGCCACAATCGCTGCACGCTGGGCGGAATGATTGGCAACAATTCCTGCGGCACCCATTCTTTGTTCGCGGGCAAGACCGTCGACAACGTCGAGGAGTTGCGCATCCTGTTGTACGACGGCACGCAAATCACGGTGGGCGCGACCTCGGACGCCGAACTTCCGGCGATCATCGGTGAGGGCGGGCGTCGCGGCGAAATCTATGCCCGGTTGCGCGCCATCCGCGACCGATACGCTGCA
This sequence comes from uncultured Acidobacteriota bacterium, assembly GCA_963828935.1. Taxonomy (GTDB): domain Bacteria; phylum Acidobacteriota; class Terriglobia; order Acidiferrales; family UBA7541; genus Palsa-189. The sequence goes on from CAWHGP010000003.1 coordinate 947,875, forward strand.
CTGATACGCGCCAAATTTCCCCAAATTCCGCGGCGCGTTTCCGGGTACAACCTCGATCAACTGCTGCCTGAAAACCAGTTTCATGTCGCGCGCGCTCTTGTCGGGACCGAAGGCACCTGCGTGACCGTGCTAGAAGCCAAGCTAAAAATAATTCACAGTCCACAGCAACGAACTCTCCTGGGACTTGGTTACCCGGACGCTTTCGAGGCTGCCGACCACGTCATGGAGATTCTCGAATTCGGTCCGATTGGCCTCGAAGGTTTTGAAGGCGGCATGATCGACAACCTCCGGAAGAAAAACACACCGAACCTCGACCTCGTGCCTCCCGGCGGCGGCATTCTCCTGGTTGAATTTGGATCGGATAACGCCGGCGAGACCGAGCAATCGGCGCAGCGCCTGGTCGAGCGCCTGAAACGGTCGGCGGCTCCGCCCGCGATGCGCATTTATTCGCGCGGCGAAGCTGCAATTATGTGGAAGATTCGCGAATCCGGCGTGCGTTCGGCTGCCGCCGCGCCGGGACAGCCGCCGGAATGGGAAGGATGGGACGATGCCGCGGTGGCTCCGGAAAAAGTAGCGGCTTACCTGCGCGATATTCGCAAATTGCTGGACGAATACAATTATCGGACGACGTTCTACGGGCATTTCGGCCACGGCTGCATCCACATGCGCGTCAGCTTCGATCTTGAAAGCGAACGCGGCGTTCGCAACTACGGCGAATTCGTTGAGCGCGCGGCCGACCTGGTTGTCAGCTATGGAGGCTCGCTCTCCGGGGAACATGGCGATGGCCAATCACGCGGCGCTTTGCTTCCCAAGATGTTCGGCCCGGAATTGATGCAGGCGTTTGGCGAATTCAAGGCGCTGTGGGATCCGCGAAACAAGATGAATCCTCACAAGCTGGTCGATGCTTACTTGCCGACCGAGAATTTGCGTCTCGGCGCCGATTACAAGCCGCTGCCAGTGCTGACCCATTTCAAGTTCCCCGACGACCACGGTTCATTTGCCAAGGCCAGCGTGCGCTGCATCGGCCTGGGCGAGTGCCGGAAGAGCGATACGGGCGCAATGTGTCCCAGTTACCGGGTGACGCTCGAGGAGGAACACAGCACGCGCGGCCGCGCACACATGCTGTTCGAGTTGCTCCAGGGAGAAGTCGTGCAGGACGCCTGGAAAAACGAGCACGTGAAGCGCGCGCTCGATCTTTGTTTGTCGTGCAAGGCGTGCAAATCCGAGTGCCCCACGAACGTGGATATCGCCACCTACCGAGCCGAGTTTTTGTCGCATTACTACGACGGGCGCATGCGGCCGCTGCATGCCTACGCCTTCGGCTTGATCGATAAGTGGGCGTCCATCGCCTCGCGGCTGCCGCGCGCCGCCAACTTTGCCGCGCATGCGCCGGGTGCGGCAGGCTTTCTGCGAAAAGCCCTGGGTCTCGCTGCCGCGCGGGAAATTCCTCGATTCGCCGCCAACAGTTTCCAGCAGTGGTGCCGCCGGCAAGGTCTTCCGAGTTCGGAAAATCGTTCCGACAATTCCCCGGTGAATTCCGCGGCCGGCCGGCAGGGAAGCGAAGTCATATTGTGGGCAGACACGTTCAACAATTATTTCCACCCAGAATCTTCGCAGGCGGCAGTCGAGGTGCTTCGCCATGCGGGCTTTCACGTGACGGTTCCGCGACAGCATTTTTGCTGTGGCCGCCCGCTCTACGATTTCGGGATGCTCGGCCGCGCCGTGAAATACCTCGAGCGCATCCTGCGCGTTTTTGGCGGGAAAATCGATGCTGGCATCCCCATCGTGGTGCTCGAGCCGAGCTGCGCCTCGGTTTTTCGCGACGAGCTACACAATCTTTTTCCCGTCGATCCACGCGCCAACCGGCTGCGCAGCCAAACGTTTCTTCTCGGCGAATTTCTGCAGCACCACGCTTCCGGCTACCGGCTTCCGTCGCTTGCGAGGAAGGTGCTTCTGCACGGGCACTGCCATCAGCGAGCGATCATGAAAACCGACGATGAAGGCGCGCTGCTCGCGGCCATGGGCGCCGATCTGCAAGCACCCGACGCGGGTTGCTGCGGGATGGCCGGATCGTTCGGCTTCGAGCGCGATAAGTTCGCTGTGTCGCAAGCAATCGGCGAACGCGTTTTGCTTCCAGCGGTGCGCGAGAGTGCGCTGGACACGCTGATCGTTGCCGACGGCTTCAGTTGTCGCGAGCAAATCCGCCAGGCGACGGGTCGCCGCGCGATTCATTTCGCGGAAGCATTACGGCTCGCATTGCAAGCCGACAAATCCCTACACCCGCCTGTTACAAAAACGATTGCTTCGGTCACGCCTGCCTAGGTTACGTCCACTGCGGCTCTGGCTGCGCCGGCCGCGTCCACTTTGCCGGTCCGTCCGCGCGCGTCAGATGGACACGGCGCGGCAAAACCGAAAGTCGTCAGATTGACACGTGCGACGCGATGGCTTCGCCAACTTCGCTGGTGCGCGCAGTGCCTCCGATATCGGCGGTGCGCGGACCGTTCCCGCCGAGAACGGATTCGATCGACCGCTCGATGGCGTCGGCGGCTTCGGTTTCTCCCAGGTGGCGCAGCATCATAGCGCCCGACCAGATTTGACCGATGGGATTGGCGATGCCTTTGCCCGCAATATCGGGCGCCGAGCCGTGAACGGGCTCGAACATCGACGGGAATTCGCGCTCCGGATTCAGATTAGCGGAAGGCGCGATGCCGATCGAGCCAACCACCGCCGGCCCCAGATCCGAGAGAATATCCCCGAACAGATTCGAGCCCACCACCACGTCAAACCAGTCGGGATGCCGCACAAAATGCGCGGTAAGGATGTCGATGTGAAACTGGTCCGTGCGAATCTGCGGATATTCCTGGGACATTTTCGCAAACCGTTCATCCCAGAACGGCATGGTATAGATGATGCCGTTTGATTTCGTCGCCGAGGTGACGTGGCGCTTGCGGGACTTCGCCAACTCGAAGGCGAAGCGCATGATGCGGTCGCAGCCACGCCGCGTGAACACCGACTGCTGCATGGCGAGTTCGTCTTCGGTGCCGCTATAAAGCCTGCCACCGATATTGGAATACTCGCCTTCGTTATTTTCGCGCACCACGCAGAAATCGATTCGCCTGCGGTGCAATATTGGTCACCGCGGGCGCAATGCCCGGGAGCAAACGGATGGGCCGCAGATTGACGTATTGACGGAAGTCGCGGCGGATGGGGATCAACAGCCCCCAGAGCGAAACGTGGTCGGGCACGCCGGGATAGCCGACAGCGCCCAGAAAGATGGCATCGAATGGCCGCAGCTGCGCGAGGCCGTCTTCGGGCATCATGCGGCCGGTCTTGAGGAAGGATTCGCAGCTCCAATCGAAATTCTGAAAGGCCGCTGAGAATCCGAACCGCCGGCCGGCGGCTTCAATCACACGAATACCTTCGGGGACGACTTCGTGGCCGATGCCATCGCCGGGAATGGCGGCGAATCTTGTATTGCTTCGCGGCCGTCAGTTCACGAGGCTGTCAGCAACGCGGAAAGCTGGTTCAGGTTAGGAGCGTTTTCAAGCGACTTCACCAGGGTGATGACCGCTTCGGTTTTTTGCGTGGGCCACTTGGCGAATTCCGCGCAACCCCGGAATTTGTCGGCCACTTCATCGTAGCTCATGGGATTCGCAGGGCTGCCCTTGGCGAATTCCGCGCGGCCGGATAGAACCTTGCCGTCTTTCAGATGGATCTTGACGATGCTGGTCATTTTGTCGAATCCCGCCGCTTCCGCTTCGGGGTCGACGTAGAAATTCACGCGCTTGATCATGGCCTGCACGTCAGGACGCCGCACCACGCTGTCCGTAAACTGACTGAGGCCGGCCTTGCGTTCGAGCAGCAGGATGCTGACGCAGAATTCCATGCTGAACTTGCCCTCCAGACCGGTGGCCGGCTGATGGTGATACAGCGTAGTGGTCATGCTGTGGTTGCCGCCGACGTCGACCTTCTCAACCTGTGCGGGCATGATGTTGTTTTCGCGAATCAAGCGCAGGAATTCGCCCATCGCCGGATGCGTGAGCGATCCGGAAGGGAAGGGCTTGATCGAGACGCCCGGATCTTTGAGCGTCCAAGGTTTGCCGAGGCGATTCACGATCGATGGCGGATCGAAACCGCCGCCTGCGGCATGGAAAAATCCCAGCGGCGCTTCGAGGATATCGTCGGCGGCGGTCCAGCCGAGCGCGGCCAGATCGGCGGCGACCGTGCCGTTTTCAGCGGCATGGCCGGCATGAAACGGCTTGGTCATCGAGCCAAAATTCTCGCGCAGGCCGCCACCCTCGGCGGCGGCGATCCCCAGGGCGTAGGCAGTTTGCAGGGCATTGAGGCCGCGCAGCTTCGCGCAGGCGGCCGCGCTGCCAAACGAGCCGCAAGTGCCCGTGGTGTGGAACCCGTCGTTGTAATGCCGCGGGGAGATGGCTTCGGCAATTTTGCATTCGACCTCGACGCCCACGTGATAGGCCAGAATCAAATCCTTGCCGCTGCGTTTTCCCAATTCGCTCATGGCGAACGAAGGCGTAAGCGTTGAAACCGTGGGATGGGTCAGCAGTCCGTACACGCGATCTTTTGCGGAGGAAAGCTGCGTGTCGTCGAAATCGTCCGCATGGATGGAAACGCCATTGGCAAATGCCGCGAAGCGTGGCGGAGCTTTCATGGCCGATCCGATGACGCTGCAAGTCGGCGCCGGCAAATCCGAGTCCCTGCAGGTAGCGATGAACCAGCGGCGCCATCACCGATGCCGAGCCGGCCAGGGCCAGGCCGAAGCCATCGAGAATGGATTTGCTGGCCAAGCTCGAGCACCTCGGGAGGGATGTCCTCGATACTTCGTGTTGACGATGAATTCGGAGACGTACTTCGTGAGTCCGGGCGCTTTCGGAAATTCGCCGGTAGTGGCAGGAACGGGACTGACCGGCAATCCCGGCGTTGCGCTGGCGGCGCGAGCGGCATTAGCGGCGATTCCGGCGGTGCCAAGGGCGGACGCGGCGGCCACCAGGGAGTTCCGGCAAAAATCTCGTCGAATCATGAGAGGGGCACCCCCCGTGTTTTTTGCAAGGATATCAAAATAATAGGTTTATTCATGAGTAACTCACAAGGATGTGAAACAGAAGGGCTTAGCTGCGTGTTGGGAGGCATGCGCAGTGGCGAAGTGAAAGACGTTAATGCACGGGCAGTCTCACGCGCATCTGAAAGAAAATCCACGCGACTTTTTAGCATTTCCCCTATTTTATCAGGGCCGTCAATTTTCCAAGTCACGAATTGACGAATTGACGAAGGAAAGCGGTACAGGTCAAAACGCGAGAGACAGGCAGGCACCCTTCGAACGGGCGGTCGACTGTTCGTCATGGAGCCGTTTAGAATCGTCGAATGACAGAATCCCAACACTGGAACCAACACTGGAAACAGATACAACCCTTCTCCGTCGATGCTGAGGACAGGGCAACGGCCGGGGGAGAGATTCTTCGCTTCGCTCAGAATGACAGCGAGAGAAAAATGGCAGCGGGAGAAAAGCGAAGGATGGGGCAGCGTGCAGGGTCGCGTGTCCGTTACAATTCGGGGTATGAGGTAAGCTTAGAATTAGCAAGCCTGCGGTCGGCAACGCTGCAGTGGGCTAAGCGGGAATGAGCCAAATTGCGACGTGCAAAGCTGGACGAGCGGCTTGCAGATGAGCAAGCGTGCGACGAACAAGGCTGCGGTCGGCAACGCTGGAGTGAGGTAAGCGCGGATGGGCGAACTTGCGACGTGCAAAGTCAGGACGAGGGAAATGGCTATGCAGAGAATGGCGATGGGGATGCTCCGGCTATGCGAGTTCCGGCTGCCTGCGCTGGGGCTGCGCACGGCGAAGATTGCGGCGCGGCGATTGGGGATTTTGCTTGGGGTGGCCGCGGTGGCGGCTTCGCTCGGGCTGGGGGTGCGCGTGGCTATGACTGCGGAGACGGGGTTTGGCCCGAGCAATCCGTTTTATGCGCCCAGCGCGCTGCCGTTTCAGGCGCCGCCCTTCGACAAGATCAAGGACGGCGATTACCAGCCCGCCATCGAAGCGGGCATGGCGCAGCAGCGCAAGGAGATGCAGGCGATCGCGGACAATCCCGCGCCGCGCCGACGTTCGAGAACACGATCGTGGCGATGGAAAAGACGCGGCCAGCTTGCTCAACCGCGTGATGGCCGTGTTCGACGGCGTCACGGCGGCCAACCTCAATCCCGCGCTGCAGAAAGTGAAAGACATCGAGGCGCCCAAGCTGGCCGCGCACCAGGATGCCATCTTCCTCGACTCCAAGCTGTTTCCGCGCGTCGCCACGATCTACAAGCAACGCGCATTCGCTCAAGCTCGATCCGGAATCGCTGCGGCTGGTCGAATTCGATTACAAGAAATTCGTGCATTCCGGCGCCAACCTCTCCGACCGCCGACAAGGCGAAGCTGAAAAAGCTGAACGAAGAGGAGTCGACGCTTTCCGACCGCCTTCGAATCCGAAGCTGCTGGCCGCAGCCAAGGCGGCGGCCTATGTCGACCACGGATAAGAGCGCGCTCGCCGGGCTGAGCGAGGCGCAGATCGCCGCGGCCGCGCAGGCGGCGAAGGAGCGCAAAGTTGCAGGGCTACGTGATTCCGCTGCAGAACACGACGCAGCAGCCCGACTCTGGCCGCGCTCAGCAATCGCGCGACGCGCCAGGCGATCTTCGAGAACTCCTGGAATCGCGCCGAGCGCGGCGGGCCGAACGACACGCGCGACGACCATCGCGCGCCTGGCGCAGCTTCGCGCCGAGAAAGGCCAAGCTGCTGGGCTTTCCCAACTACGCCGCCTGGAAGCTGGAGGACCAGATGGCGAAGACTCCCGAGGCGGCGCTGAAGTTCATGAATGCGCTGGTGCCCGGCGCCGACGGCCAAAGCCGCGAGCGAAGCGACAAGGATCATTCCAGGCGGTCATCGACGCGCAGAAGGGCGGCTTTCCGTTGCAGCCGTGGGACTGGGAGTTCTACTCCGAGCAGGTGCGCAAAGCCAAAGTACGACCTGGATCGAAGCGCAGATCAAGCCCTATTTCGAGCTGAACAACGTGCTGCAGAACGGCGTCTTCTACGCCGCCAACCAGCTCTACGGCCTCACTTCAAGGAGCGCCACGACATTCCCGTGTACCAGCCCGACGTGCGCGTCTTCGAAGTGTTCGACGCCGACGGCAAGCCGCTGGCGCTGTGGTATTGCGATTACTTCAAGCGCGACAACAAGAATGGCGGCGCCTGGATGGACAACTTTGTCGAGCAGTCCAAGCTGCTGGGCACGCTGCCGGTGGTCTACAACGTTGCCAACTTCAGCAAGCCCGCGCCGGGCCAGCCCGCGCTGCTCAGCTTCGACGACGTGACCACGATGTTCCACGAGTTCGGCCACGCGCTGCACGGCATGTTCGCCGATACCGAATATCCCAGCCTTGCCGGCACCGACGTGCCGCGCGATTTCGTCGAGTTCCCGTCGCAGTTCAACGAGCACTGGGCCAGCTATCCCGCGGTGTTCAATCACTACGCGAAGAACTACAAGACCGGCGCGCCGATGCCCGCGGAACTCGTGGCCAAGATCAAGAAGGCGGCAACCTTCAACCAGGGCTACGCGCTCACCGAACTGCTGGCCGCGGCGCGAGCTCGATATGCAGTGGCACACGCTGCCGGCCGGCGCGCCGCTCGAAAATCCCGATGCGTTCGAGAAAGCAGGCGCTTGCAGAAGGCGCAGCTGTCGCTCTGAGCTACGTGCCGCCGCGCTACCGCTCCAGCTATTTCCTGCACATCTGGGGCGACGGGTATGCCGCCGGCTACTACGCCTATCTGTGGAGCGAGATGCTGGACGACGACGCGTTCCAGTGGTTCGAGGATCACGGCGGCATGACGCGCGCGAACGGCGACCGCTTCCGCCGAATGGTCCTTTCGCGCGGCAACACCGAAGACCTCGCCAAGATGTACGCTGCGTGGCTGGGGGAAGAGCCCAGCATTGAGCCGATGCTGAAGTACCGAGGTCTGGCACAAACCGGAGATGCAAAATGAAGGGCGATCTGTTTGTGTGCTGAATGGACCGGGTATTTATGGAGAGAAGGTTTCGTTGTATGGCACATGCGGAATGTTTCGAGCATACGGAATGCTTCGAGGCGGTCGTTCTGGGAACTTGGTCGAAGCTTGCGGGATTTGCACAAATCCAAAAATCTAAAAGCGAATTTTCGCCCAGCGCGAACGCCTGCGGGCAAGTTCCTGGAGCACCGCGACTAGCGGCGGGTAACGACCAGGACGGGAGTGCCCGACTCTTCCACAGACGGGGTGGACTGGGGGCCGGGCGCGGGCACGGGGGGAGACATGATGCCATTTTCGCGGAGCAGGCGGCGAAGACGGGCACGCTCGTCGAGGTCGATCTCGACGAATTCGAAACCGATGCCTTGCGCGCGGGCATCGCGCAGGAAGGCTTGCGCGCGAATGGGACGCAATCCATTGCCAATTTTCAAGGCCACCAGCGTGCCGGGGCTCACGTGTTTTTCACAGTGGGCGCGGCCGCCGCTCAAGCTCAGGGCGCGAATTTCAAGAGCAATGGTTTCGCGCTGGGAGGTGGCTGATGCAGCTAACGGGACTTTGAGCGACAAGCGCGGATAGCGTCGCTCGCGAAATCGCGCGGAGCTACCACTATGATCGAGCGGACCGAGGTCGAGGTCACCAATGGTAAATCCGCTGTGCGGGAAAAACGCCTGCGCCCACAGCGGAACGATAACGGCGATAGCCTGAAAGGCGGCGAGGCGCAACTCAAAGGGATGAATCCAGCGCCAGTGTTTCTTGGCTTCGGCGATATCTCGCAGCAGGGGCACAGCCGCAGGTGCGCGCAGCCGGCCCAGCGCCTCCACGGCTTTCAGGCGCAGGTACGGGCCGACCGCGGCGGAATCGCCCGTGGCGAGTTCCAGCAACATCGCAATGGCGGAGACGTCGCCGCTCATACCGATTTCATCGACCGCCAACGGACGGAGCAAGGGGTCAAAGCGATCAAAAAGCGACAGCAGCAGCCAGCCGCGGTACGCAGTGCCGCCTCTAGCCAGCAGGCGCAGTGCGCGGTCCTGCGAGGACCGCGGCCAGTCAGCCAGACGACCGCCCAGCCACTTTTCTGTGGAAATCGCGTTCAGGCAGCTCAACAGGCCAACCGATTCCGCAGCTTCGCTGGGCGGACCTGCTTGCAAACATTCGCGTAGGCTGGCACCGACCTCCGCACCCAGCGCCTCGGCCAAGGCAGCAATTCGATCGCACAGGGCACGCTGACCACAGCGATTAAAGCGGCTCACCAGGTATTCAGAGGCCAGGCGCGGGACGCGCGCAATAACTTCGAGCAAACCGTCGGCGCGAAGCTTGGGTTTGAGGGCTTCCTCGATGAAATCCGGCAGATGCTTTTCAATACCGAGACGCGGACGGACGCCCTGCGCGAAAGAAGGCCGCTGGCGCTCGATACTGTCGAGCGAATCAAGCGATTGCAGAATGGCGTGGTAGCGATCATGGGCGGCAGCTTCCTGCGCTAGCCGCACGAAGGCGGCACTGATCACGTCCTGGATTTCGGCGTCGCGTTCGACGGCCAGCTGCAGCCCGGCAGAACGAATGGCGTACCCCAGCGCGGTTCCATCATGGCCGGCGTACAGATCGGCGAGGTCGGAGAGCCCGATTGCGGCGCGCTTCCGTGCGGTGGCGTCGGTTTGGCCCACGGCCGAGGCAAAACTTTCAAGAACGCTGGTGGCCGCGGCGTAATCGCCTCTGCGGCGCAACTCCTCAACATACTGGCGCACGTTGCGAGGTGGAATACACCAGGCATCGGGAGAGGTCAGGACCGTGCGCTTGCTCGCTTCGGGAACGGCAGCCCAGAATTGACGATCCAGCGCGTCGGCATGCGACTCCACGGCGATACCCGCTTGCGCGAGCGTTTCTTCATGGCTGCCAAGAACCTTGCGCAGGCCGGAAATCTCCTTGGTCATGCGTTCAATCATTTCGCGCACGGCGTTGACGCGCACTTCGCCGCGTTCGTAGCGATCGAGAGCAAAGCGGATGGCTAGATGCTCGGCAAGCTGCAGCAGCATGGGATCGTTTGGCTGGAGCGCGGGAGCACGGGCGGCAAGCGCGGCAACGGCCTGGTGCAGGACATCGCGCGACTGGCCGGAGAGGTTAGAAATTTCCTGTTGGAAAGGACCGGGCGCGAGCGCGAGTTCTCCTGCGGCACCGCGAGCTTCGGAGACTTCGCCGAGGCGCGAGACGAGGCGCAGGACGGCGAGGATTTCGTCGTCCTTCATCGTAGAAGCGGAGTCGATTGAGGCACCCGATAAGGAACCCGACGGCGAGCCCAAAGTTGCGCCGGATGCGAAGCCGAATAGTGCGCCGCGGGTCCCGGTCGTGCCGGCGCCGCTCTCGGTGCCGGCAGGTATGGCGGCGAGGGTGCCATCGGCCGGTCCCGGCGACCAAACACCGGCCACGCCTGATTGTGCCGACTGGGTCGCTGGCGTTCCGGGCGAACCGGCGGCGCGGTGGTTGGAAGAAGCGTTGTTGGCGGCGGGATCGCCTGCGGAGCCGGCGGCTCCCGCCGGGCTGCCCCGTGAGCCTTCCGATGCGGCAATCAACTGCAGCAGTTTTTGAGGGTCGCTGAGCCAGTTCGCGACCTGGTTGGCGTCGGCGCCCAGGGTTTTTACCGTGAGCGAAGCCGCCATGCGCACTTCCGTGGTTGACGAATCCTCGGCGAAAAAGCGCAGCTCGTTGATGCGGATTCCGCTGGTGCCGGCCAGCGCGGTCTTGAGCTGTTCGGCGAGGGACGCGGGTTTGGCGTTGCCCGCGGGAAATGCGCGCACAAACAGGCCGAGGTCCTCCTGGGTGACACGCGGCAGGAAGTGTATGCTCGCAAGTCCCGCGGCGGAGAGCAACAGCGCGAAACTGCGCTCGGCATGAGCGGCTTCGATGGGTGCGCCATCCAAAATAAGCTGCGAACCCGAGGTGCCCAGCAGTAAGCCAGATTCGTCACCGGCTGGAATGGCGGCGCGCAGCTCGGACCAGGCGTTCTGAAATTGCTCGCCGGCGCGGATGTGGTCAAAGCCGTAGAGGCGAACAAATTTCAAAAGAATGTTAAGACTGCGCACGAACGACCGTGCCGCAGTCATCTTGGCGGTGGAGGTAGCCATAAGTGAGCGCGGGGACGGCGCCCATGATGGCAAAGTAGCGCGAGGGATTTTGCAAGGCAATAGTACGTCTGGATGTTGTTACCAAAAATAAAACATAGCGAAGTGGTGAAATAGGGGCCGGCAAACGGCGATCGGGGACGGCGGCGCTGCGACGAGGGGGCCGGAGGCAACTTGCTACACCGCGAGAGGCAGCCTATCATGATGTAGTTCGAGATTGCACTGGGCTGGTAATGCCGATGTGACCGAATGTGCAATGCGCGATAGGTTGTGAGGCAGCTTGCGTGCGCGACGATCGCGTTGACGGTAGCGAGCGCAGAAGCGACACGAAAATGCGCAGCGAACGGAAAGGAAACTGATGCCGCCGAGTTCGATACCGCCGTCGACACCGCCTTCGACACCGCCGTCGACACCACAACGACCCATGGGGCAGCCGGAAAAGATGCCCATCGCCGGTGTGAAGAACCTGGTGGCCGTCGCCAGCGGCAAGGGTGGCGTAGGGAAGACCACGGTGGCGGTGAACCTGGCTATCGCACTCGCGCGCATGGGCTCGGCCGTCGGATTGCTGGATGCGGACGTTTACGGGCCGAATGTTCCGCTGATGCTGGGCACCGAGGAACAGCCGCGAGCGATCAGCGACCGGCAAATTCTCCCGGTCGAAGCCTATGGGCTGCGGCTGATTTCGATGGGTTTGCTGTCGCCAGGCGACAAGCCGATGATCTGGCGGGGTCCCATGCTGCACAGCGTGATGCAGCAATTCCTGCGCAGTGTGCAGTGGGGGGAACTCGATTACCTGATTGTGGATTTGCCGCCGGGAACCGGTGATGTGCAGCTGAGCCTGATTCAGACGGTGCCGCTGACCGGCGCGGTGCTGGTAACGACGCCTTCGGTGGTGGCACTGGCCGATGTGCGCAAGGCCATTGAAATGTTCCGCCAGGTGAACGTGGATGTGCTGGGCGTGGTGGAGAACATGAGCTATTTTGTGTGTCCGCATTGTCACGAACGCGCCGATGTTTTTGGCCATGGCGAGGGGCGGCGCGTCGCCGATTCATACGGTGTGCCGCTGCTGGGGGAAATCGAGATGGATGCGCAAATTCGCGTAGGCGGCGATTCGGGCAAGCCGGTCGCGGCGCTGGGGGAAGATGCCCCTGGCGCGCGCACCATTTACGCGATGGCACGCGCGGTTGCGGCGCGGGTGGCTGAGGTGAAGGCGGTAAGCAGCGGGCCGCGCGTCGAGATTTCCTAGACTGCAGGGCGTGCCTGACGTTTAACGGCGGCGCCGCCAGCAGGCCGGCGCGGTTTGCCGTGGGGGCGCGTTGCTTGCCGCGATGCTTTGTAATACGTAATTAATGAGTGCGTGGCGCTGGTGCCGGATTGACGCGGGTGAGGTGCATAGAGCCGTCCCAGCGGTCCGCATTGGGGGTGGGATCGCAGCGGCTTCCCGCTAGCTGTCCGATACGTGCGATGGATTCGCGACCTGCGCTTGTGGTATGGCAGCCGCAACCGTTATCTAAACGGTTATCTGGAGTTGACCTGCGAATTTATCCGGTCGATTTTATTCAGTTTATGCGATGAGGTGAACATTGGTTCGCAGCTATCGCGGCCGCTGGCCGCAAATCGCGGCATCCGCCTACATCGACGAGTCGGCGGTGGTGATTGGGGACGTCACCATCGGTGAGCACTCAAGTGTGTGGCCGGGCGTGGTGATCCGCGGGGACGTGCACTGGGTTCGCATCGGCTCGCGATCGAACATTCAGGATGGCTCGGTGCTGCACGTGATGACGGACATTTATCCGCTGTCGATTGGAGACGCGGTGACGGTGGGCCACGGCGCGATCCTGCACGGCTGCACCATTGAATCGCGCGTACTGGTCGGCATGGGCTCCGTGCTGCTCAACAGTGTCCACGTGGGAACAGGATCGATCATCGCGGCGGGCACGCTTTTGGCCGAGCGCACCGCGGTGCCGCCGGGCAGCCTGTTCATGGGGCAGCCGGGCAAATTGCGCCGCGAGCTAACGCCTGAAAATATTGAAGAGATCGACGGGTACTCCGCGCGTTACGTCGAGCTCGCCGAAACCTATCGCAGCGAAGCGGCTGCGGCTAAAGGCGCTTCCCTGCCACCCGCGAAATCGTGACATCCCAGAGCAATAAATTTCAGGCCATCAAGGGCGTACGAGATATTCTGCCGCCGGAATCGGCGCTGTGGAACCGCGTCGAGCAGACGGCGCGGGAAGTGTTTGCTACCTACGGGTACGGCGAAATTCGCCTGCCAATTTTCGAGGAGACAGAACTGTTTGTTCGTTCGATTGGTGGCGCAACCGACATCGTGGGCAAGGAGATGTACACCTTTGCTACGGAATATGACCGTGAGTCCACGCGCGAAAATGCGCCGGAGCGGACACTCAGTTTACGGCCGGAGGCGACCGCTTCGGTGGTGCGCGCGTACATCGAGCATGGGATGCAGATGCGGCCGGGGAACACGAAACTTTATTATGTGGGGCCGATGTTCCGGCGCGAGCGGCCGCAGAAGGGGCGCTACCGCCAGTTCTACCAGATTGGGGCGGAGTTGCTAGGCTCCTCCGACCACCCGGCCATCGACGCGGAAGTGATCGAAATGCTGCTGATGCTTTTCGCGCGGGTCCGGCTGCAGGGCGCAGTCCTGCACCTCAACTCGATTGGCGACAAGAATTGCCGGCCGGCATACATCGAGCGCTTGCGCACCGAACTCGAAAAAGTGCGCGACACGCTTGGGGCTGACAGCCAGCGCCGCATTGTGACGAATCCGCTGCGCGTGCTCGATTCGAAAGTGCCGGAAGAACAGGCGGTGATTGCCACGCTGCCGCGCATTGCCGACTACCTTTGCCCGGAATGCCGCGAGCATTACGCGGAGCTAAAGAAGGAGCTGGCGCTGCGAAAGATCACGTACGAGGAAGACTGGCGGCTGGTGCGCGGGCTCGACTACTACATGCGCACGACGTTTGAAATTACGGCGCCGGGGCTGGGCTCGCAAAATGCCGTTTGTGGCGGCGGGCGGTATGATGGGCTGGTGGAACTGCTGGGCGGGCCGCCTACCAAAGGCATTGGTTTTGCAATTGGCACCGACCGGCTGGTGCTTTCGCTCGAAGAGTCGGAAAAGCGAGTGTCGGTCGGACAAGGCGCCGCTACATCCAGTAAAAAGCCGAGCGCGCAGGCGCGCGGTGCGGGGATCGATGTGTTCCTCGCCTGGTTTGGCGCAGCGACGTATCCCACTGCCGTAGCGCTGGCGAAGAAGTTGCGCGAGGTGGGTGTGGCCGTCGAATTACCGGCGATGGACATGAAATTCGGCAAATCGCTAAGCTTGGCGGACCGGCTGGGAGCACGGTACGCGGTGATCCTGGGGGAAGAGGAACTGGCTGCGAAGCAATTTACGGTCAAGCGGCTGGCGGACGCGGATCAGAGGAAACTTTCCGAGGCGGATTTGCTTGCGTATCTGGCGCCGGATTTGACGCCAGCTCGAACGATTTCGGCGGCGGAGACGAGGGCCGGATCATGACCACGCTCGATCTGCTGGGCGATTGGAAGCGCACGCATTACTGCGGCGAGTTGCGGGCGAGCGATGCCGATGCGCAGGTGGTGCTGATGGGCTGGGTGCACCGGCGGCGCGACCTGGGCAACTTGATTTTTCTCGATGTGCGCGACCGCTCGGGAATCGTTCAAGTAGTCTGCAACAAAGAGCTGGCGCCGGCAGCGCACGCGCGCGCGGAAGAAGTACGTTCGGAATTCGTGGTGGCTATTCGCGGCCGGGTGATGCGCAGAGAAAAATCGAATCCCGACCTGGCCACCGGCGACGTAGAAGTGTTCGCGTCGGAGCTGCGCATATTGAACACGGCAAAAACGCCGCCCTTCGTCATCGAGGACGAAGTCTCGGCGACGGAAGAGACGCGGTTGCACTACCGGTATCTCGATTTGCGGCGGCCGCGGCCGCGAGCGAACCTGGCACTGCGACACCGGGTAATCCTCGAAATACGCAAAACGCTCGACGAGCTGGGATTTTACGAAATTGAAACTCCGATGCTGACGCGCTCGACGCCGGAAGGGGCGCGCGACTACCTGGTTCCCAGCCGCGTGCATCACGGCCAATTCTATGCGTTGCCGCAATCGCCGCAAATTTTCAAACAAATCCTGATGATCTCGGGAATGGACCGCTACTTCCAGATCGTGCGCTGCTTCCGCGACGAGGATTTGCGCGCGGACCGGCAGCCGGAATTCACGCAACTCGATCTCGAAATGTCGTTCCCACGGCAGCAGGATATCTTCGACGTCATCCAGCAGGTGATGGTGCGAGCGTGCGCGGTGGCCGGAATCGAAGTACAAGCGCCCTTCCAGCACATGGAATATCGCGAGGCGATTCGCCGGTACGGGATCGACAAACCGGACCTGCGATTTGGCATGGAGCTGTGCGACGTCACACCGCATTTTGCCGCGGGACTCGAAAAGTTGCGCATTGAAGGCCGCGTGCAAGCGCTGGTGGCTCCTGGAGCGGCGGGCTATTCGCGGAAGCAGCTCGATGAGCTGGCCGAGCGAGCCAAGACGTTAGGGGCGCGCGGCCTGTACACGGTGAAAGTCGCGGCCGAAGGTGTGACATCGCCGCTCGAGAAGACGCTGGGCAAGGCAGGAATCGACGCGATGGTATCTGCGACGGGAGCAAAACCTGGCGACCTGATCGTGGCCGTGTCCGCGTCGGAACAAATTCCAGGCACCGATACGGCCGCGCTGATTGCCGGTCAGCTGCGGCTGCTGCTTGCCGAACGCCTGGGACTCGTTCCGAAAAATCGCTGGGAATTTTTGTGGCTGACGGGCTTTCCCCTGTTCGAATGGAGCACGACGGAAAAACGCTGGGAGCCCGCGCAGCATCCTTTCACCGGGATCATGGAAGACGACGTGGACAACATTGAGTCGGAGCCGTGGAACGTGCGCTCGAAGGGTTATGACCTGGTTTTGAACGGCGTTGAACTGGGCTCGGGGAGCATACGGATTCATAGCCAGCAGCTGCAAGCCCGCATTTTTCGCGGCTTGGGGATGACCGATGAGCAGGCGCGGCAACGCTTCGGATTTTTTCTAGACGCGCTGACCTATGGCACGCCCCCGCACGGGGGGATTGCGCTGGGGCTCGACCGCGTAGTGGCCCTGCTTGCGGGAGAGAAATCGATTCGCGAAGTGATTGCCTTCCCAAAAACCACGGCGGGACAGGACCTGATGGCCGACGCGCCATCGGCAGTGGATGCCGATCAGCTCGAAGTGCTGGGCATTGCGCTGGCCGACGTGAAATCCCGGCGAGTTTAGAAATTACCGCGAAGCTTACACCCGATGGAGCGTGGAATTAGCGTGCCGAGCCGTGTGCGCATACTGGCGGAAGCGGTGGCGAACCGGATCGCCGCGGGCGAGGTGGTCGAGCGGCCCGCCTCGGCGGTGAAGGAGTTGCTCGAGAACGCGCTCGATGCGGGGGCCGCGAGCGTACGCATCGAGGTTGAGGCCGGCGGCAAGCGCATGATTCGCGTGGTGGACGACGGTTGCGGAATGATTCACGACGACGCGCTGCTGGCGTTCGAGCGGCACGCGACGTCGAAGCTGCGTACCTCGGACGACCTGCTGGCGATTTCGACGCTGGGATTTCGCGGCGAGGCACTGCCTTCGATCGCATCGGTTTCTCGTTTGCTGCTCGAGACGTGTGCCGCGGAGGAAGCGCAGGGCACACGCATCGAATTCGCGGGCGGCAAACTGGTGGGGGTAAAATCCGCGGGATTGCCGGTAGGCACAAGCGTGAGCGTGGCCGACTTATTTTATTGCGTGCCGGCCCGCAGGAAATTCCTGCGATCGGACACCACGGAACTGGGGCACATCGCTTCACTCGTTACACACTACGCGCTGGCACACCCGGGGAAGCAATTCACGCTGAAGACGCCGACGCAGGAGATTGTGAGCGTGCCGCCGGTTGGGACCCTGGGCGAGCGCGTCTATCAATTATTCGGGCGGCAGGCGCTCGACGAGATGGTCGAGGTTCCCGAGGTTTCGTCGGCGATACGCGCGGCGATTACCGAGCCGGAGCTCGACGAGGCGGGACGCGCTTCGCAGATTTCCGTGCGCGGATTCATCTCGCGGCCGGAGGTGCAGCGCGCCAATCGCAACGGAATTTTTGTGTTTGTCAACCGGCGGCTGGTGCGCGACCGGCTGCTGCTGCATGCGATCCACGAAGCGTACCGCAACATTCTGCCTGCCGATGTATTTCCCATGGTGCTGCTGTTCGTCGATCTGCCGTGCGCAGAGGTGGACGTCAACGTGCATCCCGCAAAGATCGAGGTGCGCTTCCGGCACTCGCAATTCGTGCACGACTTTGCAAGGGACGCGCTGCGCCAGGCCCTGGGACGCGCGCGGCCCATTCCCAGTTTTCCGGGCGTAGCGCATCCGGGGACGGGTGCGACGGGGCCAACCGCGATGGAAACAGCCGCAGAAACGGGTGAGGCTGCCGCTGCATTCGCCGGGGCGGGAGGCTCGATGGCCGCGCCGAGGGCGGTTATACCTGTGCCTACCGATTCCGGTTTAGCGCTCGAAACTGCGTTTGGCTTGACGCCGATGCCGCTGCCGCCGGAAGCGCAGCGGTTTCGTTTCGACGGCGTGGATACGATTCCGTCGAATCTCGAGACGCAATCGCAAACCGCGCAAGGGCACAGGCCATCCGCAGACCGCTGTGGGCCAGTCGCGGAGCACCCGCCGCAATCCGGTGAAGGGCCGGCCAGCGCAGCCAGCCTGACCGAACTGAAGCCGCTGGGGCAGGTGAACGCCAGCTTCATCGTGGCCGTCAATGGGGAAGGATTGTGGATCATCGATCAGCATGTCGCGCACGAGCGCGTGCTGTTCGAGCAGCACTTGCGCGCGCGCCGCGAAGGGAATGTGACGGGACAGCGTTTGTTGATGCCGATTATGGCGGAACTGGCGCCGCGGCAGCGCGTAATCCTCGATAAAATTTCCGAGGAACTTTCGGCCAATGGGTTCGATGTAACGCCGATGGGCGCGCAAAGCGTGGCCATCCAGGCCACGCCGGCAGGGATTTCAAGCGGTGACGCCGAGCTGCTGCTCGCGGAGATTCTGGATGGCATCGAGCGAGAGCACGCGGCCATTTCGATGGACGCGCTGCAGTCAAAAATTGCGGCGACCACCGCGTGCCATGCGGCGATCAAGGTGAATATGCCGCTCGATCACGCCAAAATGGAATGGCTGCTGGGCGAACTCGCGAAGACGGAAACTCCCATGAGTTGCCCGCACGGACGCCCCATCGTGCTGCGCTATTCACTGCGCGAAATCGAGCGAGCGTTCAAACGTATTTAAACGTAGTTAAGCGTAGTTGAACGTTTTTGAACGGAGCAGCAACGGCAGCGGGGGAAATGGCGGACCTGATTATCGCGATTGACGGGCCGGTGGGCTCGGGAAAAAGCACGGTGGCGCGCCGCGCCGCCGACCTGCTGGGCTACACGTACCTCGATAGCGGTGCGATGTATCGCGCCGTAGGCTGGAAAGCGCTGCGCGACGGCGTTCCCTTCGATTCTCCGGCGGAGCTCGAAAGTCTCGCGCGCGGAACGCGCATCGAACTGGGCCGCGCGCACGGAGAAATGCACGTCAGCGTCGATGGCGAAGACGTAACGGATTGGCTTCGATCGCTGCCCGTATCGCAAGCGGCCTCGCGCGTGGCGATGGTTCCGGGTGTGCGGCGCGTGCTGGTGGAGGCCCAGCGGCGCGCCGGCAAGGACGGCGGGATGGTGATGGAAGGGCGCGACATCGGCACCGTCGTGTTTCCGCACGCCGAGCTGAAAATTTTCCTCGACGCTTCCGTGGAAGTGCGGGCGGAACGCCGGCGGCTGGAACATTTGCAAAAAGGCGAAATGCTGGAACCGGCGCAGGTGCTGCAAGAGGTGCGCGAACGGGACCGCCGGGACCGTGAGCGCAGGACTTCGCCGCTGGTGCGCGCGCAGGACGCGGTCTTCGTGGACAATACGGCGATGGATGTGGAAGAGACGGCGCGGCTCATCGAACTGTTGGCGCGAAGCCGGGGCGCGGGCAGCGGATAGGCAGGGGGCTTCGGCGGCGGCGTGCGCGCCCGAGCGGCTGGCGGTGGAGAGCCGTACAGGACTGTGGCCAGCGTGTGGTCAGGAGTTTGGCGCGCCGGCGGGGTTCGACATCGAGCCAAGGAATTCGGCGTTCGACTTGGTCTTCGAGAGCCGGCCGAGGAGCAGCTCCATGGCCTCGACGGGCGACAGCGGGTTGAGGACCTTGCGCAGAACCCATACGCGGTTCAACTCGTCGGGCGGAAGTAGCAGCTCTTCTTTGCGCGTACCCGAGCGATTGATATCGATGGCCGGGAAGATGCGCTTATCGACCAGGCGGCGGTCGAGGTTGATTTCCATGTTGCCGGTGCCCTTGAATTCCTCAAAAATCACATCATCCATGCGGCTGCCGGTATCGATGAGCGCGGTGGCCATGATCGTGAGCGAGCCACCCTCTTCGATGTTGCGCGCGGCGGCGAAAAAGCGGCGGGGTCGCTGCAAGGCATTCGCGTCGATGCCGCCCGACAATACTTTGCCTGAAGGCGGGGTCACGGCATTGTAAGCGCGAGCCAGGCGCGTGACGGAATCGAGCAGGATGACCACGTCGCGCTTGTGCTCGACCAGGCGCTTGGCTTTCTCGAGCACCATTTCGGCCACCTGGACGTGACGCTGCGGCGGCTCGTCGAATGTGGAGCTGATCACCTCACCCTTCACCGTGCGCTGCATGTCGGTGACTTCCTCGGGACGTTCATCGATCAGCAGGACGATCAGCGAAACCTCGGGATGATTGGTGGTGATGGAGTTGGCAATCGACTGCAGCATCATCGTTTTGCCCGTGCGCGGCGGCGCGACGATCAAGCCGCGCTGGCCTTTGCCGATGGGGCAGAGCAGGTCCAGGACGCGACCCGTGAGGACTTCCTTGCCGACTTCCATCTTCAGGCGTCCCTGCGGGTACAGCGGCGTCAGGTTATCGAAGAAAATTTTATTGCGCGCCACCTCGGGATCTTCAAAATTCACGGCCTCGACTTTGATGAGCGCGAAGTAGCGTTCGCCGTCTTTGGGCGGCCGCACCTGGCCGGAGACGGTATCCCCGGTGCGCAGATCGAACTTGCGAATCTGCGACGGGGAGACGTAGATATCGTCGGGACCGGGAAGATAGTTGTACTCGGGCGCGCGAAGGAAACCGAAGCCATCGGGCAGGCATTCGAGCACGCCTTCGCTGAAGATCAGGCCATTTTTCTCGGTTTGGGCGCGCAGGATTTGAAAGATGAGCTCCTGCTTGCGCATGCCGCTCGAGCCGGGGATGGCAAGGTCCTTGGCAATTTTTGCCAGGTCCGTAATGTTTTTTTCTTTCAGTTCCGCAAGACTAATGCTCATCGTGATCGATCCTTAGATGTGGCCGGGACATCGGCTCATGGTGTGTGAATTTTTGTGGCGGGAAATGCCGCGATGCGGCGAAACCAGCTGAATGCACGTCAATATTCTTCCAGGGTGTAGTTCTTCAGGGTCCGCTTCCAAAAAGGTTCGAAACTAAACACGCGCGGGGGCTAGCGGCCAGACGCCGGCCGCGGGCCCGATCAACCGGCTTGGGGGCCGCGCGCTGTGCGGGGAATTTCCAAAATCCCCGTCAGTTGGTCAATTCCTGATCCTGCTCGGCCTCAAATTTGGCTACTACTTCCGGAACCGCCGGAAGCGTCGACGTTTGCACGGGACGCTCCAGAGCCAAAGCCAGGACTTCGTCCATTGTTTCGACAAACTGGATTACGAGGTCAGACTGAATCTCGGGGGGAACGTCCGCGAGGTCTTTTTCGTTATCCTTGGGCAGCAGCACGGTGCGAATACCGACGCGGTGCGCGGCAAGGACTTTTTCCTTGACGCCGCCAATCGGCAAAACTTTACCGCGGAGGGTGATTTCGCCGGTCATGGCCAAGTCACAGCGGACGGGAATGCGCGTGAGGACGCTGACAATCGCCGTGCAGATGGTGATGCCGGCGGAGGGCCCATCCTTGGGGATAGCGCCTTCAGGGACGTGCACGTGAATGTCGAGATGCCGGTAGAAATCGTGCGACAGGCCCAGGCTCGGCGTGCGCGAGCGTACATAGCTCATCGCAGCCTGCGCGGATTCCTGCATGACGTCGCCCAGCTTACCGGTAAGCGTGAGGCGGCCTTTGCCATGCATCAGGCCCGCTTCGGCGCTGAGCACCTGACCACCCACCTCGGTCCAGGCTAAGCCGGTAACCAGCCCAATTTCATTTTTCTTGCCCGCCCACAATTCACGGTACTTGATGACGCCAAGAAAATCGTTGGTATTTTCGGGCGTGACGTCGATTTTGACCTGCTCCTTGCCCTCTTTGACGACGCGGCGAGCGACCTTGCGGCAAATGTTGGCGATCTCACGTTCCAGATTTCGGACGCCCGCCTCCTGGGTATAGTGACGAATCACGTATCCCAGCGATTTATCGCCGAATTGCAGATTTTGTTCGGTAAGGCCATTGGCCTCGCGCTGTTTTTTCACCAGAAAGCGCTTGGCAATCTCGCGCTTCTCCGCCTCGGTGTAACCTGGCAGGCGCAGGATTTCCATGCGATCCTGCAGAGGCTGGGGGATGGTGTGCAGAACATTGGCCGTACAGATGAACATAACGCGCGAGAGGTCATATTCCACGTCCAGATAATGATCGGTAAAGGCGTGATTTAGTTCCGGATCAAGCACCTCCATCAATGCCGCCGACGGGTCGCCGCGGAAATCCATGGACATCTTATCCACTTCGTCGAGAACGAAGACCGGGTTGACGGTGCCGGCTTTCTTCATCATTTGAATGATCTGACCGGGCAGCGCGCCGATGTACGTACGCCGGTGCCCGCGAATCTCGGCTTCATCTCGCACACCGCCCAGGGAAACACGCACAAACTTCCGCCCAGTAGCGCGCCCAATGGACATGGCCAGAGAAGTTTTGCCGACGCCCGGGGGCCCCACCAGGCACAGAATCGAGCCGCGCGGATTCTTGACCAGCTGGCGCACGGCGAGGTATTCGAGAATGCGCTCCTTGATCTTATCGAGGCCGAAGTGGTCCTCCTCGAGAATCTTTTCAGCGACGCCGATATCGCGAATTTCCTTGGACTTCTTCTTCCAGGGCACGGCGAGCAGCCAGTCGAGGTAGCTGCGGCTGACGGTGGACTCGGCCGACATGGGCGGCATTAACTCCAGCCGCTTCAATTCCTGCATGGCCTTTTCGTGGACGTCCTTGGTCATGCCGGCGGCGTCGATCTTTTTTTCAGCTCGTCGAGCTCGTTCTTTTCGCCGCGCCCCAACTCTTTGTGAATGGCCTTGAGCTTTTCGTTGAGGTAATACTCTTTCTGGGCGCGCTCCATCTGGCGTTTCACGCGCGAGTTGATGCTGCGATCGACATTGAGCTTCTCGAGTTCGCTCTCGAGAATGTCGGCCACACGGTTCAGGCGGTCGAGCACATCGAAATTCTCGAGCAATTCCTGCTTTTCCTCGACCGGGATCTGCAGGTTGGCGGCGATGGTATCGGAAAGCTTGGCGGGGTCGTCCACACGGGCCGCGGCGATCATGGTGTCGTAGTTCAAGCTCTGCGAAAGCTTGACGTACTGCTCGAAGAGTCCGTTGACGCGGCGCGCAGCCTGATCGAGCTGGGGCGTTGGTTCGGTGCGCACGGCAACCAGTCGCAGCGCTGCGCGATAGAAGCCTTCCTCGCTGGTGACCTGCACGGCCTTGGCGCGTTCCACGCCCTCAACCAGCACGCGAATATTTCCGTCGGGCAGCTTGACGCTCTGCACGATGTTGGCGAGCGTGCCCACGCTGAAAATTTCCTCGGGCTTGGGATCATCGATCGAGGCATCGTGCTGGGTGGCCAAAAAGATTTTCTTTTCGCCGGCAAGCGCCTCTTCGAGAGCTCGCACCGAGGCTTCGCGGCCGACGATGAAGGGCTGCATCATCTGCGGAAAAATAACCATATCCCGCACCGGCATCATGGGGACACGTTTCAATTCATTTTTTTCACGGCTAAACATGGTGTCTGAGGTATCCGATTAACCCTGTGGGTAAGATTATCCCGCTTTTTCCAGAAGGTTCCAGTTGATTTCGCGGCTGCGCACCATCTCGGCGGTGACGGCGAATTCGCGCACCTTACGCTGGGCAGGCAGGTTGTACATGAGGTCGAGCATTAAATCCTCGAGGATCATGCGCAGGCCGCGGGCACCCACCTTGCGCTGCAGCGCCAGATCGGCCACCGTTTCGAGCGCCTCCTCGGAGAAGCGCAGCCGAACATTCTCAAACTCGAAGAGCCGCTGATATTGGCGGATGAGTGCATTCTTGGGCTCGGTGAGGATGCGCATCAGCGCGCTCTGGTCGAGATCGCCGAGGACGCCCAGCACAGGCAGCCGGCCGACGAATTCGGGGATCAATCCGTAACGAATCAGGTCGGTGGGCTGCGCCTGCTCGAGAACCTCGAAGTTGCGCCGGCTGGTGGTTGTGGGCTGAGCGTCGGTATGGAAGCCGAGCGATTTCTGGCCGACCCTGCGCTCCACCACTTTCTCCAGCCCCACAAAAGCTCCGCCGCAGATGAACAGGATGTTGGTCGTATCGACGGGAGTGAACTCCTGATGCGGATGCTTGCGGCCGCCCTGCGGAGGAACGTTGGCGATGGTACCTTCGAGAATCTTAAGGAGAGCCTGCTGCACACCCTCGCCCGAAACATCGCGGGTGATCGAGGGATTTTCATCTTTCTTCGAGATTTTATCGATCTCGTCGATATAAATAATTCCCTGCTGCGCCTTGGTAACGTCGCCGTCGGCATTTTGGAGAAGCTTCAAGATGATGTTTTCGACGTCTTCTCCGACGTAGCCGGCCTCGGTGAGCGTGGTTGCATCCACGATGGCGAAGGGCACGTCGAGCATGCGGGAGAGCGTTTGCGCCAGCAGCGTTTTTCCGGTGCCGGTAGGGCCGATGAGCAGGATATTCGATTTGGTGAGTTCGACATCGCCCGGCTGGCGATTAAGAAAAATCCGTTTGTAGTGATTGTAAACCGCTACGGCGAGCTTCTTCTTGGTCTTATCCTGACCGATGACGTAGGCATCGAGAAACGCCTTGATCTCGGGCGGCCGCGGCAGCCGGCGATTCACGGGCCCAGCCTGTTCGCGCTTTTCTTCCTCGAGGATCTGTTCGCACACGCCTACGCATTCGTTGCAAATGTAGGCGCGCGGGTAGTCGGAGGGCGAACTAATCAGCTTCTCGACCTGCTCTTGCGTCTTATGACAGAACGAACAGCGCAATGGCTCGTCCGTATTAAGTTTTCTCACCGGTTTATCGGCCCCTCGCTGCCCACCCGCCGGCAGCCATGAACTATTGTACGTCCATTGTATGGCTTTTTGCGCGTTCGCGGCGCCGCAAATCGATTGCGACGCTACTCAAGTAGGCACGGTCTAGCGGTGCTTGTGGATGATCTCATCGATCAGGCCGTAGTCCTTGGCCTGAACGGGCGACATAATAAAATCGCGCTCGACGTCTTTTTCGACTTTTTCGATCGACTGATGGCAATGATCGGCGAGCAACTGGTTAATGACCGAGCGCATCCTCAGAATTTCCTTGGCGTGAATATCAATGTCGGTCGCTTGTCCGGATAAACCGGACATCCAAGGCTGGTGAATCAGGATGCGCGAATTCGGCAGGGAGAAACGTTTCTTCGGCGCACCTGCGGTGAGCAGCAGGGCCGCAATGGACGCCGCCTGCCCCACACAGGTAGTGACCACGTCGGGCCGGACATATTGCATGGTGTCATAAATCGCCATGCCGGCCGTAATGGAACCTCCCGGAGAATTGACATAAAGCTGGATGTCGCGCTCGGGATCCTCGGCTTCGAGGAAGAGTAATTGTGCGGTCACCAGGTTCGCGACATGGTCATCGATGGGCGTTCCAATGAACAGGATGTGATCTTTCAGGAGTCGCGAATAGATATCATAGGCCCGTTCGCCACGAGTGGTCTGTTCGACCACCATGGGAATGAGGGTTGTGGCACGAGGAGCCGAATCTTCAGCGTATATCATTTAGTATGTGGCGCACCTGGTGTTGATGGGAACGTGAAGGAAGCCGGTCAGGCCCGCTCCGGCTCTCGCGTCCGAACTTTGGTATTTTCCTGGAGCCACGCGAGAGTTTTGTCACTGCGGAGCTTAGATTTCATCCTATCGAGCGCTCCCTGCTTTGTCAAGCTGGCGCGGACCGCTGCTGCGGATTCGTTACTCCTTTCCGCGAGCGCTGCGATTTCGCGTTCGACATCTTCATCGCTAGCCTCGATATTCTCAGCCGTGGCGATGCTGTCCAGCAAGAGTTCCGCTTTGACGTCCTCGACGGCGCGATCACGCTGCCGGCGCCTCATGGCCACCCAGTCCACATTCACGGCTCGAGGATCGACGCCCTGCGAAGCGAGCGCACGAATGGCGCGCTCCATGCGCACGTCCATATGGTGTTCGACCAGCGCCTCGGGCGCCGGGAAATCGTGAGCGGCAACGATCTTTGCCAGCACGGCATCCCGAATCGCCGCAGACCTGCGCTGTTCGCGCTCGCTTTCGAGACCCTGGCGCACTTTGCCGCGCAATTCCGCAAGCGTCGCGGAGTCGCTGATATCCTTGGCAAATTCGTCGTTGAGCTCGGGGACTTTCTTTTCCTTGATGCCCAGCACTTCCACGGCATAAACGTATTTCTTTCCCTGCAGCTTCTTATCGGGATAATCCGCGGGGTAGGCAACCTCGAAACTCCGGTGCTCGCCGGGCTGCGCACCCACGAGATTATCGGTGAAAGCCTGAAGCGTGTCGGCCCCACCCAGATGACACAAAACGTTGTCCGCCTGCATTGGTTCGCCGCCACCGACCGGGGTGCCCGTGAGCTTGAGTTGTGCGTGATCGCCGCTGGCCAGCGCGCGGCCTTCGACAGGAACAAATGTGGCGGCACGTTCGCGCGAATCATCCAGCGTTTTGTCGATATCCACGTCGGTCACGTCGGAAGTTTCGATTTCGACCTCGAGATCCTTGTAGGCACCCAGCTCGAATTCGGGAAGCACCTCGAAAACGGCGTGAAATTTCACCGGACCGTTTTCGGCATAATCCACGCGATCCACTTGCGGCTGCGTGATCGGCACCAGTTTCTGGTCTTTAACCGCCCGCTCAATTTGCCCAGGTACGAGCGACTGCAGCACTTCATCTTTGATTCCGTCCGCGAAGCGTCGCCGAATCAGAGGGAGCGGAGCCTTTCCAGGCCGAAATCCAGGCACGCGAGCGACGCGCGCAAAATCGCGCGCTACCCGGTCGACGGCTTTCTGCACATCCTCCGCGGGAATTTCAAGTTCCAGTTCGCGCCGGCAAGTGGTTTCGGCCATGAATCTTACATTCCTCTTAGACGTCCAGAATGACGCAGCGCAACCCGGGCATGCGTTCGTTCCCTCGCACCACACATTGCTCGTACCCCATGCCACTTACCCTTTTACCGACGAACGATGCGGAAAAGGAAGACCAGAGAGACGAGATAAACGGGGTCAAGGCCGGTCGCAAAAAAGAGTATGGCATAAATAGGCGGTACGTCGAAAGACAGAAACAACAGCGCCCCAAAATTGGGTTGGGGGCCAGGCTGAAGCGGCGAGACAGGAGCGTGGGATCGCTGAGAGCGCGCGGCGAACGCGGGTACGAGATTTGGTGCGGCAACGCGGCTGGAATCTGCCAAAAACTGTGGGCCCACCTGTGACCAAGGCGCGCGAATTTGAAAGTTCGCCACAGAGACATCTACAACGGCATGGTTGCCGATTGTACGAGTGGAACGCCACCATGCTGCCGGAAATTGATGCCAGCTTCACCGATAATTTCACTGGCGACGAACTTGCCGATGACATTGTCATGCCCGTAACAAACGGCAAGGCGGATAATTTCGCAGTGCCGAAGGCGTCACCGCCCAATGAGCGGCCAAACGCTCGATAACGTGGCGTACAGCGAAGTGGCTCGGCACTGTCCAGGCCGCCCGCAAACCCGGGGATGTTCCCGCACGTCGGATAGAAACTGATTCCATTCGCATACGGCACTCGATCATCTTCCGCGACTGAGGTACAATGCCACGCAATGCCGCGCAATGCCACGCTCTGTATCCGTAGCTGAGCATATCTAGGTTATTTGGGAATACTGGATGAGCATACTTTACAATCTTGCCGTCAGAGCTATCCGCCGCACGCTTGAGATTCCATCCCGAGGCCTCCCAAAGCCGCATGCCTGGGAACCGTTCGACGAAACGTTTCAGGTCCAAACTTCCGGTATCGTTTGGTGTACTAGTTTGCGTAGTGAGAACTTTATAGATGGCACTCGTTACGAACCTTGCTCGCCGGGCGGCTGTGAGTGGGCCATTGCAAACTGCGGGATGGACCCGCAAGAGCTTACATTCATCGACATTGGATGCGGAAAGGGCAGGCCGCTCATCATCGCGTCGCAGCACAATTTTGCACAGTTGATCGGCATCGATTACTCGTCCAAGCTTTGTAAGATCGCTACCGCCAATCTCAAAAAGCTCAACATCTCCGCCAACATCATCTGCACCGATGCAGCCCGGTTTGAATTTCCCAAGCGGGACATTTTCGCGTTCTTCTACCACCCCTTCGGCCCGCGAGTACTCAACACGGTTCTCGATCACCTTCGATGCGCGAAGCGAATCGTTGTGGCTTACCAGGGATCGGGCCGCGATGCTGTGCACGAACACACGTGGCTCAAATCCATGGGCGTGATGGGAGACACGGAATTATTTAGGAACTTTTACCCGTAGGAACGAGTCCGCGTTCGTACGGCTGCACCCGAATCGAAACCGCACGAGCAGTGCCGAACACATCGGGCCTTGGTCGCGGCGGTAGCGACTGCATCCCACTGGCCGGACGGCATCGCATGGATGCTGACTGCTGAGTCGTTGCGGCCATCGTTGCGGGCACTTGCTCGCGAACTCGGCACCTCGCACCAACTGCTAAACTTCTACCTCAAAGGCTCGGACAAATGGCAAAGCAAACAATACTTTCACCAAGCCTACGAGATTCAGGACTGCGCGATTGCCGTTCATCGCGAAGCCGTTTGCCGTCACAAATCCTCAGGCCGTTAGTTGAACCAGTACGGCGTCTGCGTTGCCCACGTGCTCTTCGAATACCGGCTGTGCAGCAGCGTGAACGCCTGTTTGGAATATGCCCCCGTTGCGGAGTCGTTGCAGCCATATCGCGTCGAAACCACCGTTCGGTGCAGCGCCTCCGGCACGCGCGGATCGTTCGGATGCGCCTGGGCCCAATCGAGCACCTGTTGCCCGAGCCAGTCCGGAGCAGCCGGTTCTCGCAAGAGCGACGCCCATTCGTTTGCAGCTGCCCCTCTCTCTTCCGCGGTCAGAAAGCCTGGGGATACAGGGTTGTCCTGCGGGTAAAGGGCGGCGAGTCCGGGCCGGAAGCTGACTTTCATCCGTTGTTGGAGCATGCCGGTGTTAATAGACGCAGGACCGAATGGAGTCCCCGGCGGAGGAGCCGGGGCAAACGTGCACCACCAATTTTGTCTGTAACTGTCGATCGCTCCGGGAGGGGACGGCTTGTCCCATCCATATCGGCCTATGCCTGCGTGCACGTACGGTGTCAGCGCCGGCCGCCGCAAAATCAGAAACACCGCGGCGAATTTCCTTTCAGCCGCAGCCGGCTGATCGGCATAAGCCTTGAGCATGGGCGCCAGATCCGGCTCCAGCGACGACAGCACCGGCACAAGCCGGCGCGCCTGCTCATCTTGGTCGAGCAGAATGGCGCGCACCCAGGCTGTCTCCGCCACTTGAATTCGCAGATCGCCCCGAAGTCGCGTGCTCGCCGCCGCTTGGACGAGCACACTCGTAGGCATAGCCTCCGTCAACTCGACGGCTGCATCCGAATCGAGGAGCGGTCCGCTGGCGTGCACACATTCGTTCGGCGCGCGATCGCACAACTCCGGATCGTCCACGTCGATGCTCAATAGAACACCGAGTGGCTGCCGCGGCGCGAACTCAAGAAATTCATCCAGATTCTTCGCGGCCTGCATGCGCAACGCCAAAAAGAGATTTCGTGTCGAAGGCGAGAGCTGGCCTTTGGGCAACTTCAAGATCCGGTCGATGTTCGACCGCGCCTGCTCCTGCTTATCGCTATGGGCTAGCAAGCGGTTTTGGTGAAACGCGATCGTTAGATAGGCGGGAGCGGTTGCAGGAATCTTTGCCGCGGCGTCCAGCACTTCCGGGGTCTTGGCGTCACCTGGCTGCGCGTAGGCGAGCGCTGCCGCGAGCCATGCCGCGGAGTGAGTTTGTTCCCATCGAGTCACACGGTGATCTTGTCGGTCGGGTGGTCCTCCGTACCGGAAGCTGCCAATCCAATCGGTCAAATCGTTAGTTTCGGCCGCCGCCTCGCTTCTAAATCGGGGATGCCCTTCCCGAATGAGCCGGTCATAGTCCAGGAGGTTGGCGCCGACGGCCCCCGGAGCCGTGTTGCGCGCGATTGCATCCGCTAGCTCGTTCGTCTGCGCATCCGGATCCAGTCGGTATCCGACGAATCCGCGCAGCCGCTGCGCGCTGGCCTTCATCGAGCTGAACGCCGGATTTGCAATCAAGGCCTTGAGTTGCTGGTCGGCCGCGGCCAGCTTTTCCTTTGTTTTCGTCGGGTCATCGTTTCCAAGCGTCGCCATGCGAATGTCGCAGCGCGCCGCCACCAAACCTGCCGTTGCTCTCCAGGGCGAGTCCGCATCGTCGGCGATCGCCAGAAACCTTGATTTCGCCTCATCGAAATGGCCGGAGTAGAGATAGGCCGCGGCGATTTGATAGTCGCGGTCCTTGCGGATAATCAGCGGCAGACTCGGATCCGCCGCGCTGGGCAGCATCTCCGCTGTCGTGCCATCACAGTTTTTGAAGACCGCCGCTTGCGCCGCCAACCAACTCGCGACCGCCCCGCTGGCTGCTCCGAACTGTCGGATTCGATCCTCCCGTGTTTTCTCGGCAGTCTCGAACGCATCCTCGAGACAATTCGGAGACTCTAGCCAGCCCTGGCCGTTTGACCTGGCATAAACGTCGAAAACGGGCCCGGCGTTCGCTCCTTGTGATGAGGAGTTGGAACCATCCACGTACGCGTAAAGCCGCGCATTCCAAGCGCTCACCAATTGGCTCTGCTCGTCGCGGTCGAATGGCCTGTTTTCAAAGTAGCGGTACGCAACCGCCAGATAGGAAGGGCTGTAATCGGCAAGCACAACTCCGAGGTTTCCTGCCGCGTATCCATCGAGTGGCAGATCGGGATGTCCGCTGATAAAGGTTGCAGTGGGAAATGCGGGCCCGCAGGCAATGGCCAGAGGGAAAGTGCATGCAGATAGAGCCAGCAGAGCCAGCGCCAGTCGAATCGTCAGTCTTTGTGCCATTCTGCAACCTCCGACGTAACTGAACCGGCTTCCTTGTGGCCCCATGGTTCTGGCGAAAAAACGTAAATCCGTCTTCTGGACCAGTTCCCGCCATTCGAGGAGATGGCGCCGCTCAGCACGCCCTGCGAAAACCGCTCGTCGGTTGAAACCCCGAGGCTCCCTCGGCACGCGCGCGATCGAAAATCTTTGCCTGATTCCACATACGAAGCTACTTCCAGCGCGTCCGGACCCATGCGAAACAGCATCGGGACCGCTTCGTCAATCGTTCCCGGCGGCAATTGATCGAGCCATGGGTCGCCGATACACCACGACGCCAGCGCCGTGATCGAAAGCGGCATGCCCTGCGGCAGTCGCCGGCGCACGTCCTGCAAAAGCGCTGCGTAGAAGAGTTGTTCGCTTTGCGATGCGTCAAAATCGATTTGGAGCGCCTTCACCTGTGGCAATCGCGCCGCGGCCGCGGCCATATTGGCTACTGCCTCTCTTTGAGGCTCGGTGTATAAGGACGTTGCGGCCGAGACATTCGGCTCCCCACCGGGTCGTCGATCCGGCCGGTGCCAGAGGTCGTTCGTCGTTTCGACACGAACGACTGCAATCAGCGGCGTTTCCTTTGCCACTTGCAGCGGCTGCAGCCGTGGTTTCAGCCTCACCCCGAGGCCCGACGCTGGATCGGGGAACCAGAAGTCTCGGGCAGAGGCGGGCTTGGTTTCGATTGCGTCGGCTGCAGTCAGTTGATGCAGCTCGATGGTCTGTGCGAGAAACGCCACGCCCTGTTTTGCTGGAATCAAAAAGCGCAAGTCTTCCGGGCGTTCCCACGCCCAGAAGATGGTTCGCGGCAAACCTGTCGAATCGGTCTCAGCAGTTGTGTGAGAGAAAAGGGAGAAAGGACCAAGGAGACAAAAACAACCCGCAAGGCCGGCAACAAGCAGGCCCGCTGCAAGGCGTAACTTGAGAGACAGGCTCATCCGGCCCTCGCCGTTACATCAACTCTGGCCGGGGGCGCAGCTCCCGAAAAGTCTTGTTAGGGCCCAGCGACGACCACTCATTGCCAGTTCCCTCTGTGCTCACCGAAACCACAGACGTGACAGGTTACGCCTCGATGTCCTATTTTGTCAGCGGGAAATTCTTTTGACAGGATAGCGCCCGAGAAACGGTGCCAGTTCAACTAGTCGATGCAACACCATCTGAGCTAAAAGCTCTCCATCAAAGGTGGTGTTTATGATCCAAAGGAAACGGATAAAGCTCTCGGTTCAGCAACGAGCCGAGTTGTGGAGTCGCTGGAAAGCAGGAGAATCGTTGCATGCGATTGGTCGCGCGCTCGGCAAACAACATAACGTCATTCACTTTCTATTGGCTCGTCACGGAGGCATTGCTCCGGCTGCTCGTCGCCGTTCACGGCGGGTACTCACCTTGGCCGAGCGTGAGGACATCTCCCGTGGAATCGCCAGCGGCTGCTCGGTGCGGAGCATCGCCCAATATCTGAGTCGCGCAGCCTCGACAGTAAGCCGGGAGGTGGCCCGCCATGGCGGGCGCGCGCAGTATCGAGCCAAGGAAGCCGATCAGCAGGCCTGGGAATCGGCCTTAAGGCCCAAGACTTGCCTTCTGGCCACTCACAGCGCGCTCGGAGAGATCGTTGCGAGTAAACTGATACAGGATTGGTCGCCGAGACAAATTTCCGGATGGCTGAAACGACAGTATCCCGACGACGGGAGCCTGCGTGTGTCGCACGAAACGATCTATCGCAGCCTGTTCATTCAAGCACGCGGAGCGCTGAAACAGGAGTTGGTGCGGCATCTGCGATCCAAGCGGCGGATCCGCCGCTCGCGGCACTCCAGTGATCACGGGCACTCGCAAGGCAAGATCGTCGATGCGATTTCCATTCGCGAACGACCTGCCGAGGTCGAAGACCGTGCCATTCCCGGCCATTGGGAGGGCGATCTGCTGCGCGGGGCGCGCAACAGTCACGTGGCCACGCTGGTGGAGCGGCATTCGCGCTTCTGCATGCTGGTGAAGGTGCACGGCAAGGACACGACCGCCGTGGTGAACGCGCTGAGCCAGCACGTCGGCAAACTTCCTGCATCGTTGCGGCGCTCGTTGACCTGGGATCGCGGGCTGGAGATGGCTCAACACAAAAGCTTCACAATGGCTACGGATGTACAGGTTTTACTTCTGCGATCCGCAGAGTCCCTGGCAGCGCGGCTCGAATGAAAACACCAACGGATTATTGCGGCAGTACCTACCGAAGAAATCTGACCTATCTCAGTTCACGCAATCGGACCTCGATGAAATCGCTCTGCGCCTGAATCAACGGCCACGAGAAACGTTGGGATTTCAGACTCCGGCGGATAGACTGCAAGCCAGTGTTGCATCGACCCCTTGAGACCACCGGGATTCTCGGGCGCTTTTTCAGGCGGACATATTCCGAGAATATCGGTGGTCTCAATGGGTCGACGCAACACTAGCTCAAAGTCCTCGTGCAGACGTCTACGAAAGTAAATTCGTTCAAGAGTATGGATGTGAACGTAGCATAGCCCTGTTTAGGTTCTGATTGAGTACGGCCTGATAGATCGGTTCCCTAAGAGGAAGTATGGTCGGATCAATAGATTAGATGGTGTTGCATCGACCGGTTGAGCTGGCAGGACTTTTCGGGAGTTATCCGCCGATAAGCTTCCGAGTTGCAGACCATGTCACCCGGAATCAGTGTGGGCCTACAGGCCGAACACGAACAATTCATTGGAAATCGGCACCTTATCGGCTCATCGTTTAGGTGAACCGCATACTTCATTCGCTTTGATATGCAATCGACGGGTGACCGCATTTTCTAAGAGCGCCACAGGAAAGACGATGTATCATTCGACATCCAGCCCGCGTACGTCACGTCCACCGTGCGAAGAATTATCGGGACCGAGACGCTGACCTTTCAAGATTGGGTTACCCACAAGTACACGAAATCCCATGGCAGATTGGCAAATGCGAACAAAGCGACCGCTCAGAGAACCGGTGCGAGACGAACCCGGACCGCCGCTCAAAAATTACATCACGCCCACCGGATTGCAGCGGCTGAAAGACGAGCATCGCTTCCTGCTGAGTCGCGAGCGGCCCGCAGTGGTGGAGGTCGTAGCGTGGGCTGCCAGTAACGGGGACCGCAGTGAAAACGCCGACTACCATTACGGCAAAAGACGGTTAGGCCAGATCGATTCGCGGATTCGCTTTCTCACGAAACGCATTGACGCCGCCGTGGTCGTCGACCCCGCCGCTCCGCGGCCGGGATCAGCCGCTGCGCGCGTCTTCTTCGGCGCAACCGTGACCTACAAGGACGCCGCCGGCCTCAAACACGTCGTCTCGATCGTCGGCACAGACGAGGTGAACCTCGACCGCGGCCACATCAGCTGGCGGTCGCCTCTCGCCATTGCGGTGATGAAGGCGCGCCCCGGCGACCGCGTGGACCTGCACGCGCCAGCGAAGACGGAACATCTCGAGATCATCGACGTCGAGTACGCGCCGATTCCGATGGATCCTTTCCGCGAACCGCTAGGAGCTCAGTCGACGCCCAAGGTCGAAGGCTCCTAGTGCCACGGGACCGCAACTCCCCCAAGTCCTTCCATGAGAAGGCCGGTTAGTGTCAAGTCGGTTTGTGTTTTCCCTCCCAGGAGGTTTTTGCGTTTGAGCCGGGCCGCCTCTGTCGCCATCCTTCCATCCGCACTCTTTTGTTGAGCGATTATTTCGCTCGGTGCAAGTTGGGCGTCCTCAATTCAGCAGGTGCTGCTACCTGAGAATCGACCTTGGCTCCGCCTCTGGGGCGGGAGTTGGGCCAGGACTTGGGCGCAGTCACCTGAACTCGGCGGTTGAGCTCGGCTCTTCCGATCCAACTCTACGCTACGGCCGCTTGCTGATTGTTGCGCAGGGGTTCATAGACTTCTCCGCTCACCCACAACTTGTGTAGCAGTACGGCCAACTTCCGGGCCACGGCAACGACCGCTCGTTTCTTGGCATTCTTTCCTCCACGCTCGGCCAGCTTCAGCCCCCAGCGCCGCAGGTCACTATCCTGTCCGAACGGACCGAGAATGTAGTGCGCTCCTTGCACCATCAGCGTCCTGAGGTAACGATCTCCTTCCTTGCTGATGTGCAGTTGAGGTTCACTCTTACCGGAGTTCCTACGCCCGGGGCGCAATCCGAGAAAACATCCCGCGTCCCGGCTGTGGCGGAATCGGTGTGGATCGTCCAACGTCAGAACGTAGGTCAGTGCGATCAGTGTTCCCACACCTTTCACTTGTTTCAGCAGGGCTACTTCGGGGTGAACTTTCTTGGCGATCTGTTCGATTTGGTGATCGTATTCGGCGATGCGCTCGTTCAACGATTCGATTTCCCGCAACAAAGGATCCAAAGCATCGCGCAACTCCTGACTCAACCCCTGCGAGCTGTCTCGATTCATTTGCTCGGTGCCGCATTTCTTCAGCCGCTCGCCATACGATTTCGTCAACCCTCGTGCAGCATTCACTAGCGCCGTGCGGGTGCTGACCAGCGCCGCTCGGGCGCGAATCACCGTCAGATGGATTTGCGCTTGAGCGCTGCGATGTCGCACCGGCCCCAACAAGCCCGGATCAATCCTGGCCAGCCGCGCCAGCGTTCGGGCATCGAGTTCATCATCTTTTCGGTTGCTCTCGCCAATCAGTCGCACATTTCGCGCATGGGCCACGATCACTTCGTGCCCCATCTGGCTCAACTGCCGGCTCACCCAAGGGGAATGCGTCCCAGTTTCAAGCGCGATCCGACAGTGCGGGATCCTGCCGAACGCCTGGCGGATTCCGTTCGAGGTTGTTGGCAAGGTCCGTTCTAAAAGCACGTTACCTGCTTCATCTAACATGCAGGAATGGCTGGTTCGGTCTCCTAAGTCCAAACCGATAGTCAGCCTGGGTTGTTTGAAAATCTGCTTCCGCCCCGCTGCCACAGTGCTACTCTTTTTCATAAGCCGGTCTCCTTTCCATTGCGCCTTGAGCGCGTCAATCGTTGGGAGCGTATCGCATCCCGTCGGAGACCGGCCTTCTCATCCCATCTGCTAAACGGGATTATCGCCAACTGGCCTTCCGCAGTCGGCCACATGACGAGAAGAAGTGCCGGCTCAACCGGTCGACGCAACAACACCTGATATAAATCTTTTTCCTAAGGGTGGTGTTCATGATGCAGCGACGATGCAAGCTGTTCTCCGGCCCAGCGGGCCGATATGTGGGGCCGTTGGAAGACTGGACACTCGTTAAAATGAAATTGGGCGGGCTCTCGGCAAGGACCACGCCGTCATTCAGTTCTTGTTGGCGCGTCACGGAGGGATTGCTCCGGCTGCTCGTCTCCGTTCGCAACGAGTACTCACCTTGGCTGGACGCGAAGACATTTCCGGCGGAATCGCCAGCGGCTGCTCGGTGTGGGTCATCGCCCAACGTGGCGATTGCCGGCGAACCGCAAACCAATATCAACTTCTATACAGATCCAGGTAGCGCCGCGGGCCCCACTTGTGCCGGCTACATGACGCAATCTGGCCGCGGCCAACAGCTTTTCGGCAGGAGTTTCCCACAAGTGGCGGCCGCAAGCGACCAATCCTCGATTCTTCAGTCCTTGCGGCGATCGAATGCAGCTTGAGCACAGTCGTGCATGACTTCCAAGAATTTGATGTAATTTTGCTGACCGACGACAAAAGGGTTCGGCTGTCCCGGCTTTCGATTTCGAACTACAGCTAGTTTGTCAGGGAATCCATCCCACGTTCCCGGATGATTCTCAAGTTCGACATCGACCTTCATCTTCTTGGTCCACTCCTCGAAGTGCTGGATCGAATTGATGAATTGCGGTGCCGTTTGATCGTTATATTGCCTCCACATAATGAACCCGCCCCCGAAGAGGCCCACCACGTGAGTTTTGCCTCCGTCTTTCACCGGGAAGATCAGCCCCAAGGAGCCGGGCGTATGTCCGGGAATCAAGACCGGAGTTATCGACTCGTCGCCGAGGGTGATGGGCTGCCCTTCCACGGCTACCATATCCCGTTTCGGGGCCGCCTGCGCGGCCGCACCCCCCGCAGGAGCCTTGGAGACGAAATCCCAATCGAGCGCCGACATGACCACATGCGCTCCGTAACGTTCTTGCAGTAGGGTTGCACCACCGAAATGATCTCCGTGACCATGAGTGATGACGATCAATTTGATATTGGCGGGATCAAATCCTAGAGTCTTCAATCCAGCAAGGACGACCGGTTCCACATCTTTTCTGTTGCCAGAGTCGATCATGAGAAGTCCGGCAGACGTGGGAATCACGTAGACTACGCCACTTTGAACAGAGTACTGGCCTGGAATGGCGTAAAGATTGTCGAAGAGTTTTACGGGGCCGGGGTCGGCAGCGGCAGTGGAGCGGCCGTCGAAAGTGCGCGAATCTTCGCAAAGGAACTTGTACTCCGGCGCCCAGAACGTTCCTGCGATCTTTTTTGCCTTTTCGACTCGAGCCTGAACTTCAGGAGAATCGGCTTTAGCGGCGGCTCCTTGTCCTTGTGCCCAGACGGGCCAGGCGAGCACGGCCGACATGGTCAAGCGTGATACTAATTTATATATGCTTCGGGACATATCGTTCCTCCCTTTCTCCGTTCCTAGGTCCCGCCTTCAGCAACTGCGGCGAACTGAGGAGCCTGCTATGCATGAAGTACGCCTATATTACGTGGATTATATGTCGGGCCGGCACCCGAAGGCAGGTAAATTGTGCGCCCAAGGAGAGTCTTTAACTCGTGCCCCATGGTGAAAACCATAGGCCCAGTATGCTCTGTGACCGGGCCGTTCCCATTATCTCCAGCATGTATGGTGGAAATCGACAAGCCAACGGTGCGGAGGCGTAACATACCCAGCATCGTCTGTAGATTGATCGTGTTCAGAATACTAGAAGTAAGGAGTGCCGAAGGCAACAAGATTCTCGCGGATCAGCTTCGGTCAGTCCATCCGCTCGGCGCAGGAAAAGTTGGGACTGTCCCAAGAAGAATTCGCGGAGCGCGCAAGCGTACACCGCACATACGTCAGCTCAATTGAATTGGGCAAGGTGAACGTCGGCATTGAAGTCGCCAATGCTTTGGCAGCCGCGCTCGGTCTTCGGCTGAGCGAACTCGTGCGTAATGCCGAGTAATGCGCCGTCAATGACCGTTCCTTCCGAAACCCTCTTGTATATATCGGAACAATCTAGCGGGGTTATTGAATTGGGAAGGCTCGTCTCGTAAAACTGCATCCGCGCAGAAGCGTCAGCGTTGTGTGAATCTACAGAGCGGCAGATCCGGGCAGCACCACGATGAGCGCGGAGATGCAACATTACGCTGTTGGAGCAGGTATTACTTGCCCCGGTTAACGGTCATGTTTTTAGCGCTCCGATTCAGAAAAAGGCAACAGAACGGAAACTCTGTTGCGCGCCCTGGCTTGAAATTGACCGTTTTCCCGCTCGGCCACATTCCGATAATCCCGGCGATCCCAATGGGTCGACGCAACACTCGATTCAACGTCCACCTGGAGGAGTCTACGAAGCTAAATTCGTTCCAGGGGCGTTGATGTGAACGGAACACGGCCCTGTTTAGGTTCTGATCGAGTACGGGCTTACAGATCGGTTCCCTAAGAGGAAGTATGGTCGGATCAACTGATTAGATGGTGTTGCATCGACCGGTTGAGCTGACACCGTTTCTCGGGAGATGTTCGGTTCACATAGCGCCAGGAGGATCGCTTCCGACTAGCCGCCACTCGGCCGCAATAGGTCCAAGCTCTTCCAGTTGCCAAGAACTGGATTCTCGGCATCAGAATAGTGGGGCCTCTCGGCTTCTGCTCGGAAGGGGGAACTTATGCTCATCAACGCACGTTGCTGCTTTTTCCTTCTCGTACCTCTGCTATACGCCGCCGCAGTTTCAGCCCAACAGCACAGCCCGCTAACCCAACCTGGCGCCGATAGGATCTTCCTGGACGTGATCGTGACTCCGAAGTCTGGGCCACCAGTGAGCGGCCTTCAGCGGCAGGACTTCACTCTGTTGGATAACAAAGTCCCGCAAACCATCACCTCATTCCAGGCCGTTGACGGGAGGCAGGCTCCCATTGAGGTTATTCTTCTTGTTGATGCCGTGAACACCGGTTACCAGAGCCTGGGTTACGAACGCGAGCAGATCGACAAATTCCTCCGTGCCGACGGAGGTAGACTTCCTCACCCCACCACCATTGCGGTCCTTACGGACACAGGTACCCAGATTTACCAGGGATTCTTGACTGACGGTAACGTACTCAGCACCTGGCTGGACCAGTACACCGTCAGCCTCCGCACCCTCCGCCGCGAGGACCTCTTCGGCGCGGCTGGACTATTCCAACTCTCCCTCGAAAACCTACATGAGCTTGCGGAACGTGAGGCCCCGGGCCCGGGGCGCAAGGTCATCCTATGGGTTTCTCCCGGCTGGCCGCTCCTCTCCGGCCCCAACGTCGAGCTCGACGCCAGCGAACAGCAGAAGCTCTTCGGCAATATTGTCGATTTTTCGACTCAGTTCCTGCAGGCCCGTATCACACTCTATAGCATCGATCCCTTAGGCACCGCCGACGCCGGCTTCCGCACCTTCTACTGGAAGGACTTCGTCAAAGGGATTAGCAAGCCGAGCCAGGTTCAAGCGGGGGACTTAGCACTGGAGGTACTCGCCACCCAGAGCGGTGGTCTTACTCTCGCCTCCAGCAACAACGTCTCAGACCTGCTGCAAAGGGCCCTCGCGGATACGGGGATCTATTACGAGCTCTCCTTCGATCCAGCCCCAGGCGATAAGGCAAACGAATACCACAGCCTGGAAATCCATATGGCAAAGCCCGGCCTAACTGCGCGCACTCGT
This sequence comes from uncultured Acidobacteriota bacterium, assembly GCA_963828935.1. GTDB lineage: Bacteria > Acidobacteriota > Terriglobia > Acidiferrales > UBA7541 > Palsa-189. The sequence continues at coordinate 987,403 of CAWHGP010000003.1, forward strand.
CAGGGCTATTATTCGCAACTCCGACCTCGCTAGTAATGTCAAAGCGCTTGACACGTTCTAAATTGGGATGGGGTGGCTGCTTATCGTCATGTGGGAGCCCCCAATTCCCAGTTGACGATGATCCAGTTTCTCAGATGGGATGAGAAGGCCGGTCTCCGACGGGATGCGATACGCTCCCAACGATTGACGCGCTCAAGGCGCAATGGAAAGGAGACCGGCTTATGAAAAAGAGTAGCACTGTGGCAACGGGGCGGAAGCAGATTTTCAAACAACCCAGGCTGACCATCGGTTTGGACTTAGGAGACCGAACCAGCCATTCCTGCATGTTAGATGAAGCAGGTAACGTGCTTTTAGAACGGACCTTGCCAACAACCTCGAACGGAATCCGCCAGGCGTTCGGCAGGATCCCGCACTGTCGGATCGCGCTTGAAACTGGGACGCATTCCCCTTGGGTGAGCCGGCAGTTGAGCCAGATGGGGCACGAAGTGATCGTGGCCCATGCGCGAAATGTGCGACTGATTGGCGAGAGCAGCCGAAAAGATGATGAACTCGATGCCCGAACGCTGGCGCGGCTGGCCAGGATTGATCCGGGCTTGTTGGGGCCGGTGCGACATCGCAGCGCTCAAGCGCAAATCCATCTGACGGTGATTCGCGCCCGAGCGGCACTGGTCAGCACCCGCACGGCGCTAGTGAATGCTGCACGAGGGTTGACGAAATCGTATGGCGAGCGGCTGAAGAAATGCGGCACCGAGCAAATGAATCGAGACAGCTCGCAAGGGTTGAGTCAGGAGTTGCGCGATGCTTTGGATCCTTTGTTGCGGGAAATCGAATCGTTGAACGAGCGCATCGCCGAATACGATCACCAAATCGAACAGATCGCCAAGAAAGTTCACCCCGAAGTAGCCCTGCTGAAACAAGTGAAAGGTGTGGGAACACTGATCGCACTGACCTACGTTCTGACGTTGGACGATCCACACCGATTCCGCCACAGCCGGGACGCGGGATGTTTTCTCGGATTGCGCCCCGGGCGTAGGAACTCCGGTAAGAGTGAACCTCAACTGCACATCAGCAAGGAAGGAGATCGTTACCTCAGGACGCTGATGGTGCAAGGAGCGCACTACATTCTCGGTCCGTTCGGACAGGATAGTGACCTGCGGCGCTGGGGGCTGAAGCTGGCCGAGCGTGGAGGAAAGAATGCCAAGAAACGAGCGGTCGTTGCCGTGGCCCGGAAGTTGGCCGTACTGCTACACAAGTTGTGGGTGAGCGGAGAAGTCTATGAACCCCTGCGCAACAATCAGCAAGCGGCCGTAGCGTAGAGTTGGATCGGAAGAGCCGAGCTCAACCGCCGAGTTCAGGTGACTGCGCCCAAGTCCTGGCCCAACTCCCGCCCCAGAGGCGGAGCCAAGGTCGATTCTCAGGTAGCAGCACCTGCTGAATTGAGGACGCCCAACTTGCACCGAGCGAAATAATCGCTCAACAAAAGAGTGCGGATGGAAGGATGGCGACAGAGGCGGCCCGGCTCAAACGCAAAAACCTCCTGGGAGGGAAAACACAAACCGACTTGACACTAACCGGCCTTCTCATGGAAGGACTTGGCGCCGCCAGGGCCTTGCGATCTTGCCGTGATGCCCGTTGGGACCTGCTCTGATGGCAAATAGGCGGTCGAGTTGCGTCTTTCGCCTTAGCAGTACTTTCGTGCCCGGTTCACGGCTGCCAGCAACAAACTTGCCCGGTACCAAAAGGCGCTCCCGGTCTTGCAGAGCCAACTGGAAGCCGAACGAGGACAGCAAACTTTCGGCGACGACGATAGCACGCAGGTGTATTCCGACGAATTTATGGACCTTCTCCACAGAATGGATGCGACCAAGATTGCGGTGCAAAGCGACAAGAGGGCGCTGAACGACCTACACGTTCAGTTCCAGCGGGCTGGCGGGCTGCCAGGCTGGATTCGCTAGTGATGAGAACGACATCTTGCAGTGTGCCGCCGAAAAACACCCCCAAAACAAACTCCCTCAGCCCCCATTCGCTAGCAAGCGTGGCTGCGTCTGCTGTCTAACTGCGGCCATTGCGGTCCGGCGTTGGCACGAGAGGACGGCTGTCGAGTCGGCTCTGCGCACGCTGCCAAACAGAGAAACTGCGGCCAAGTCCAATCAAGAAGTTCTCGAAATGTGGAAATTTCCGGCAGGTGCGGCTTCAAATCAATTCCGTTAGCTTGGAATCAGTTGGCCGCCGCCGATGACGGAGAAAGGACGTGGATTGCTATTCCCCGTTTGTCAGATTCCAGTTTGTCGATTCGTACGACAACACCCACAAAGGTAGAGTTCAATGGGCTGTCGGGTTGGAAATCGGTCGTCACATAGACGCTCATTCCAAGTACGTAATGACCTGCCTGAGTGGGAAAATACAGACCGTCCTGTGATGCGTTCAACGTTGTGCAATATTCTGGCGGCAAGCTCGGGTCGAAAGGGCGAATGCGGACGGCCTGTGACAAATCAATTCGAGGGTACTGGCGTCGTTCTTGGGGCTCAGTTGACACGAAGGAATCTGTACCACAGAGTTGGCAGTAGCAGAAGTCGCATTCTCAATTGAATTTCACCGGCTAAAGAAAGCCAACACACACCGTAATGTTGTGGCTACATTTCGGCTCCGATCCCACATTCCGATAATCCCCGTTTCTCGCGAGTTGGCCATCCTTTACTGCTAAGCCCGTTGATGGGGAGGAATCTGACATTTGGCGTTGTTCTTCATACACAATCGGCTGTGGGAGCGGTCCGTAATCCGGATGTTCCAGCGTCACACCGGGAGCTGCGGCTAGATCCAGGATGCGCTGTCCCAAATGCCAATTCGATCATGAATTGCAGACCACCGAGTGTCTGAAGTGCGGAATCGTCTTCTCACGCTACCAGGCAGCGCAGGAAGCGGCGGCGAAAAAGGTCGATCTCGCCGCGCCGGCAGTTCGGGCCGCGGCTGTGGTACCGCCCCTGTTACCTTCCGCGCCTCCTACTGAGTTTCCCGTTGGCCGAAACGATGCCCTCAAGGAATTGAAGTACCGCGCGCTGGCGCTTCCCTCAGCCTTGCTGGTCGCGCGCATGCTGGCGGGCACGGGCTTCCGCTTCGTGGCAGGCATGCTCGCAATGGTGCTGCATGAGAGCGGGCACGCCATCACGTCCTGGCTGACGGGCCGTTGGGCAGTGCCTACGCTGTGGGTCACCATCCACGGCGAAGAGCGGTCCTGGTCGGTGGTTCTGATGCTGACGGCGACGATCATCTTTGGAGGATTTCTGGCCTGGAAGGCACAGCGGTGGAGATGGGTTTGCGCCGCGGCCGCGGCACTCCTCGTGCAACTCATCTTCCTGAGCTTGCCAAACTTCACGCAGGGCGCCCTGATCGTTTTTGGCGGGGATGGCGGCGCGCTGATCCTGGCCAGCATCTTGATGGCGACGTTTTACGCTCCGCGCGAGAGCAAACTGTATAACAGCTGGGGCCTGCGCTGGGGATTGCTGGCCATCGGCGCGCTGAGCTTCATGAGCGTGTACCGTTTATGGTCAGGGCCGATCGAAGACATGCCGTTCGGGGAGATCGAGGGAGTGAATTTCTCCGACCCCACCCTGCTCACCGACAAGTACGGGTGGTCCGTTACGCAATTGGTGGACCGCTACAATCGGTTGGCCATGGTCTGCTTTGGAACCCTGATCGCGGTGTACCTTTGGGGATTGGTCCCGGCTTATCTGGAAACGCGCTCGCTGGCGCGCGACAAGAGCGGCTCCGGGAATTGAAGATTTCAGATCGCGCCAAGCCGGTGAGAACTCCGCAAGTCTTGATCCTTTGGATAACCGAAAACTGGCATTCGGCCAATCCCACGACCACCCCGTTTATTGGGAGTTACAGCGGAATCAGATCTCTTGGGCCACTTGATCTTAATGTGGCCTTAAGCCATGAGAGCGATACATATGGTATCTACTCGCAACATACCCCGGCGAGGGGAGGCAAATGCCGATTTTCTGAGAGCACCGCCCTTCGCAAATAAGAGGAGGTCCCGCATGACGAGACACTTGCTGGCCGTTCTTGCCTTTCTTTCCGCAACCAGCCTTGCCGTGCCCGGCGTCGGGCACGCGCAAACGTTCAAGGTTGAAAAATTCGATATCAAAGGTGACGGTGGCACGGACTACGTCGCCGTGGAGGCCGCCACGGGCCGCGTGTTCGTTTCGCGTGCCACCCACATGATGGTGGTCGACGGCGCTACGGGCAAAGTGCTCGGGGACATTCCGAACACGCCGGGCGTACATGGCGCCGGCATCGCCACCAAGGCCGGTCACGGCTTTACGACCAACGGCGGCGACATGACCGTCACGATGTTCGATCTGAAGACGCTGGCCGTGATCAAGCGCATCACGGTCGGCGACGGACTCGACGGCATCATGTACGACGAGCCCGACGACAAGATCATCCTCACGCGTCACAGCCGCCCGATCGGCACCCTGACCGCGCTCGATCCCAAGACCGGTGACATCGTCGGCACCGCCGAACTCGAAGACAATGGGCCCGAAGGCGCCGCGGCCGACGGCAAGGGACACATCTTCGTCAACAACGAGAAGCAAGAACACGATCCAGGTGATCGACGTGAAGACATGGAAGGCGACCGCCTCGTGGCCGCTCGCGCCGTGCGAAGGGCCGACGGGCATCGCGTATGACAAAGCGTCGAACCGGATTTTCGCCGGTTGCAGCAAGAATTCCGTCGTCGTTGATGCAAGCACGGGAAAAGTCGTGGCGACCATCACGAACGGCACGCGCGTTGACGCCTTGGGATGGGATCCGGCGAAGAAATTGATTTACATTCCCAATGGGGGCGAAGGCAACGTCACGGTCGTGCACCAGGATTCGCCCGACAAGTACACGACGGTTGCGACAGTCGCCACCTTCGCCGGCGCGAAGACGATCACGGTGGACCCGGTGACGCACAACGTGTACCTGTTCCAGCCCGAGCGCGGTCCGGCCCCGGCGCCGCCGGCTGATGCGCCACCACCGGCAGCGGGAGCGGGACGTGGCCGCGGTCCGCAGGGGCCGATCGTCGCCGCGTGGTTTATCGTGATTAAACCGTAACTTGTCGAAATCGGTCGTAGAGTTCCTGATCTGCGCCTAAGCTTAGAAGCGGTCGTGGTGGTTTCTCCTCGATCTTTTGACGCACTATATAGACTGAAGGTAGGCCCTGTCCCGTTTTCTGTCAGGCTAGTTCTAGAAGATGGGTCGCAAGGCGATTTATTGCTGGCCATCGCAAGGTGTCAGGAGCTAATCTGGATCTTCCGAGTCGTCCACTGCCACGGGCGGGCTTTGTAGTTCGGCTAGAAAAGTTTTCAAGTGGTCAGTCGAGCCGGAGAAGATCGTGACGGGAGGGTGCCGGTACGCGAGCATCTGGTGATAGAGGTTGTCCGCGACGTCGGAATTGATTCCCCAGCCCGCGAGATAGCTGAGCCGCAGATTCCCGTCAGTATTGATCTGCGCGCCCTGGACCCATGGTTTTAAGTCGGCGGCGCTTCCGAGGTACGTCGCCAGCATATCGAATGCGGAGTTGAAGTCGACATTGCGCAGCGACTGCCTCACAGCAGCATAGTCCGGGCGGTCGAACCGCTGCAGCACTTCGTCAAGATTGATTACCAGCGGCTTTAGTTGCCCCATGAGCACCAAGTCGTAACCGGCGCCCTGCCGTAGATTCGCCCACACGGTGGCCTCGGGAAACACTTCAAAGAAAGTCGCGAGTTCGCTCTTAATCGTTGCCTCATCCGTTTCGTAGAGGGGCACGTAGAGCGTGAACATCCCTCCCGGGTTCAGGTGCCGCTTCACCGTTTCGAAATACTCCTTCGAATAAAGCGCCGCCGTTCCTTTGATGAACACATCGAGCGGATCGGAGGCGATGATGTCGAATTTCTCTTGGGTGGTGAGCAAATAGTGCCGCGCGTCGTCAAACACGATATGCGTGCGCGGGTCGAGGGCCACGTCGTAATCCTCCGCGCCGAAAAACCGCGTTGAAGCCGGCGGAATTACAGGCTCGATTTCGCAAATCGTGATCTTCTTCACGTTCCGATAGAGCGTGAACGTTCCGGCCGAAACTCCGGCGCCGAATCCGATCCCCAGCACGGACTGCGCGTCTGGGTGCAGTAGTGCGGGCAGATGCCCCACCATGCGCTGCAAATTCATGTCGTAGGTTTCGGTGGTTGCCTCCACATGCCCGTTCACACTCACGTAAATGGCGCCGTTGTTCCAACGCGAGATCGCCACCGACGAGTTCCTTCCTTCAGCTGTGTACAGTGTCTTCGACACGCTGGCATTGACACCCATGCGCCGTCCGAAAGCGATCAGGTCTCCGGGAACGGGACTTAAGCTCCACGCCAGAACCGCTGCGACCAGCAGCGCCGACACGACCGCGAGAGCCCGTGTCGCACCCGTGCGCAGCGTATATGCGATTCCCAGAAGTCCGCTGGCCGCCGCTGCCATTAACAACACGCGCTGCGTTTGCTGCGAACCGATCCACGGAATCAGCAGCAAGCTCACGCAAAGCGCCCCGACAACTCCGCCGAGCGTGTTCGCCGCGTAGATCCTCCCCGCGATTTTTCCTGAATCTTCCTCGCGCCTGGCCGCCGAGGCGCAGGCCAACGGAAAACTCGCGCCCCAGAAAAGCGTCGCCGGGAAAATCGCCCAGAAAGAACGCTTCAAATCCAGCCAGTACATCCGCCAGACATTGTGGGTCGTCAGCACGTCGTCACTCCACCGGGGTAATGAATGGACGATGGCGTACGCAGTCCAAGCGATGCCGAGAACGAGACAGAGCTGGCACCATCCCAGCGCCTCACGCGGATTTACTCGCCGTATGAGCCGCGAGCCTGCCGCGCTGCCGATCGCCAGTCCCGTGAGGAAGACCGCCAGAATGATCGAGAACACGTACACGGTCCCAAGTAGCAGCATGCTGAGTAATCGCGTCCACACCACCTCTGCACCGAGTGCCGTCGCCCCCGATAGTGTGATCATTGCGTAGACCGGCCAGCGACTTTCCGCCGAGTCAGGAAACTCTTTCTCTACAGTGGGCAAATCTTCTGGGCCGCAGTCAGCCGCAGGAGCGCGCCGCGCCATCAGCAAGCTGCCTCCCGCCACGGCCATGTTAGTCGCAACCGCACACCAGGTCGCCGTCGCAATGCTGTAAATCCGTAGCAGGTAAAATCCCGCCACAAGGCACCCGAACACTGCACCCGCCGTGTTGCCGCCGTAAAGATAGCCCCACCAGGAAATCCCGTCCGGCGTCTTCTTGATCCACCGGACGATCGCCGGAAGCGACGCGCCCATCAGAATCGTCGGCGGCAGTATGCAGATTGCGGCCAGCAGGGCACGCAGGATCATTCCTGGCAAACCATGCTCCGCGCCGCTGATGTAGACGCGATTCAGGTAAGGAAGGCCGTACTGCACGAGGATCGCGCAAACGGCGATCCCGAATTCGAGCGTCGCATAGACTCGCAGTGGATGTTGCCGCGACCGCAGCAATGGAAGCCCAAGGCTGCCGATGCACAACCCTCCCATGAACGTCGCGAGCAGAATTCCCAACGACACAGATGTGGAGCCGATTGCCAGCTGCAGTAGCTGGTACCACACAACTTCGTAGGTCAGCGCCGCGCACCCACTCGCCGAAAACAGGAGTAGCAACAGAAAATAATGCCGGGATTTTTCTCCCATATGCGTTTCTCTCGATTCCATTTGTGTTTCCGATATGTACACGGGACGCCTTAAGTCGCGCAGCGTACCATGGTCCATCAATCCCTGGCACTCCAAAACCCACGGCCACCATAGCCGCCGGCATCAATCGCACTTCGTGTCCTTGCTCTCGCAGAGCGCGCCCCAGAAAGTGCGCTCCACTGCAGGCTTCCATGCCAATCAACTCCACGTGCAAATTCGCGATGAAGGCCAGCAGCTATGTACGCGAGCATTTCTTACGGATCACCGCTTAGCGGTTGCATCCAGCCCCACCAAATGGAAGACCGTCTCGCCTAAGTCAATACCGAGAACGTGTAATTTCGTGGGATGCCTCCAGCCTCGCAGTCTACACAGCTAAACAGTTCCTGCGGACCATCCCATTAGATGGCAGACCCGCGTGAAAACCATCGCTGAGCCGAGTGCCAAGTGAAGATCGTCGTCGTCGCCGCGAAGTTCGCGAATTTCTGGCGCGGCATCCCAGTGGTGCAAAACCAGCGGCGACGGTGGATCACAGCCACGCAGTGGTCATTCGCCTGCGGTACCAGAAGAGCCGGAACTTGGTATCTGCCTGATTCTAGAACGTGTTGCTGTACCCGTCTTGTGGCTTCACTGTGGCACGCCCCGTGCCTAATCGCTAGGCCTGAAGGGCAGTAGAAACGGGCCCTGTGCGGCGGATGACTCCAGCGACGACCAGCCGCGGGAGCCGCCAACGGCGGGGTAAAGACGGAAGGGAGAAGAGATGAAGACGCGAACGAGCTTTCTGAAAACAGGGTTGTTCATGCTGTTCGTCCTCACGACAGCCGTGCTAATCACAGCGGTTGGTAGCGCATATGCTAAGCCGGTTCCCAGTGAGCAAACCGATGAAGTTTTACTGAGCAAGCAGGTCCACCACGAGTTGGTGATGCTTCCGTGGTACGGCGTGTTTGACAATCTCCAGTACACGATCAACGGAAGCGAAGTGACACTGAGTGGCCAGGTCTTCCAGCCCATTACGAAGTCGGACGCCGCAGCCGCAGTCAGAAGGCTCGCGGGCGTGACGCGCGTGGTAGATGAGATCACGGTGCTGCCGTTGTCACCGTTCGACAATCAAATCCGGCGCGCGGAATTCCGGGCCATCTTCACCGATGCGACACTCAGCCGGTACAGCATGGGCGCGGTGCCAACCATTCACATCCTTGTTGATCACGGTCATGTCACACTGGAAGGCGCAGTGAGCAACGAGATGGACCGCCGCATCGCTAACATTCGCGCCAACTTGGTCCCCGGCGTTTTCTCAGTGACCAACAATCTGCGCGTCGCGTAGATTTCTTCATGCCTGAACCGCTTGTTAACTCACCATTCGGGCCCGGCTCCGGCCGGGCTCTCTCCAATCGAGAGTTGTCAGCGCGCTGCTTGGGAAGGCTCGTTGACCAGGTCCCGATAAGTCGCATTTATCGGAATGTGGCCGAGGGCGATGCGCTGAAGGCGCAACAGAACTCGGTTCTGTTGCATTCAGCATAAACCAATCGCTGATTTGATGAACTCAGGAACTGAGAACGCATTGCGACCATCTGTCGTGGGCCGACTTATAAGGAACAGGATCGCGGAGGATGCCGTAGATCGCACTGAAGATTACTGTGTCGAACCGATTCCAATGGCGAGCGTCAGGACGGCGACGATCGTGAAACCGGGGTTCTTGCGCAGCATGCGGAACGCATATCGCGAATCTCGCCAAATCGTCTGCATCTAGAGACTCCTTCCTATTCGTATCGCAGTGCGTCGATTGCTTCGATCCGGCTCGCGCGGAGCGCGGGAAGCCAGACGGCGGCCAGAGCGACTGCGCTCAGGAAGATTGGCACGATCACGAACACTACTGGGTCCCAGGCTTTGACCCCGAATAGGAAGCTGGCTATGATGCGCGCGAGGCCAAAAGCAGCGACGACGCCAATAGCTACTCCGATCAACGCTAGACGCATACCTTGAAACACGATCATGTTTCGCACGTCGCTTGATTCCGCCCCCAAGGCCATCCGGATTCCGATCTCCTGCGTGCGCCGCTGCACTGAATACGCAATCAAGCCATAAATGCCAATGGCGGCGAGCAGCAATGCCGAACCTGCGAATACACTCATCAGCAACATATTGAAATTCTGGAGGGCGGTGGACCGCACCACGACCTCGTCCATCGAGCGGATAGTCGCGACTGGCAGACCGCCGCTTGCCTGGCGCAGTTCTTCTTGAATTTCGGTGCTGAGGGAGTGTGGCTCTACGCGGGTGCGGATGACCCAGGCCAGGGGCGAGATGCGTACATTCAGGGCGTTCACTCCGTCAAGAACCTGTGCCTCCGGAATGTACATCGTCGGTCCAGGGTCCCGATTGAGTCCCCCGTAGCGCACGTTACCCGAAACACCAATGATCTGACGCGGAGGGTCCGCCTCGAACTCGGGCCCAACTCCCTTGCCGATGAGGATGCGGTCGTTGAGGGGGTCGCCATTCGGCCAGAACTTGCGAGCCATTACGTCGTTAATGATTGCGACGCCGGATGCTCCGGCGTCGTCTTGATCGGTGAACGCGCGGCCACGTAACACAGGAATCTTGAAAGCAGAGAAATATCCGGGTGAGATGGTCAGCCAGCTGCCGCCACCATGAGATGGGCCGTCTAGCGGCCGGCCGGCAATGATAAAGGGCAAACCGTAACCACCCTCCAAGGGCACGCAGCAGGTAGCACTCACCGCTAGGACTCCTGGCAATGCGCTGACGCGCTGGACGCCATCCCGGATGAGTTGATTGACTCCTACGGTCTTCTCAAAGCGCGGCCCGGTAAGTGACATTCGCATGGTCAAAACATTGTGTGAATCGAAACCCGGATTCACGGAGCGCAGCGCAATAAATGTGCGGATTAGCAGCCCCGATCCCACAAGCAGAATTAGCGCCAAGGCAATTTCGCTGACCACCAGAAGCGCACGGGCTTTGTTCTGGCGGAAGCCCGTGCCCGAGCGTCCGCTGCCCTCCTTGAGAGTAGCGCTGAGATCGATGCGAGAGATCTGGAAAGCGGGGATCAAGCCAAACAAAATGCCGGTGATCACCGAAACGAAAATCGTAAATACGACTACGTGCCAGTCCAGGGTTACCAGAGAGCCGCGTTCCCCAATGCGAGGAATGTTGGCCGGATTGACGATGAGCAAGGCACGGATCCCAACCATGCCGAGAATGAGACCTAGCGCGCCGCCCGCCATGGAAAGCACGACGCTCTCGGTGAGCAGTTGACGAATGATGCGGCCGCGCCCGGCGCCTACCGCTGCCCGGATCGCTATTTCGCGCTTCCGGCCGGTCGCGCGGACGAGCAAGAGGTTAGCGACGTTGGCGCAAGCGATGAGCAGAACAAAGCTGACGGCGCCGACGAGAATCCGCAAAGACGACCGCACGTTGTCGACGGTGGCCTCCTGGAGAAGCTTTACGCTGAAACCATCTTTCGGGCCAAGGGCGACGGAACCGGGGAACTTGCGGCGAAATTCATCGGCGGTGAGCTGCAATTGCGCGTTCGCCATGCTTAGCGCGACCCCGGGTCTGAGGCGCCCCGATGCGACAAAGTAATGAGCTTGGTCGATGCTGTTCGGATCGATCTGAAACGGTATCCATACATCGGGAACGGGATCAAACTTCTCGCTGTCGAAGCTTGCACCAATGATACCGATCACTTCATAAGGATCGCCACTGAGGGAGATGTTCTTGCCGATGATTTGCGGATCGCCGCCGAAGTGCCGTTTCCAAAGTCCATCGCTGATGACCGCTACACGGCCGGCTTTGGGGCGATCCTCCTGGGCCGTAAATGTGCGGCCTCGGGTAACTGGCGCGCCGAACAGACGGAAAAAATCGGCGCTCACCTGCCCGGAGTGTATTTGCTCCGGATAAGAGCCGCCAGTCAGGTTCACGACGCCGAATCGGTACGCGGAAACATCCTGGAAAACACTTGTTTTCTCGCGCCACAGATTGAATTTGGTCGCCGATGCTCCGGGGCCGGAGCCCTCGGGCGAAGTCAGCAGGAACATTACGATTCGGTCCGGGTCAGGATAGGGCAGGGGCTTTAGCAGCACAGTGTTGACAACTGAAAATACCGCCGTGTTCGCACCGATTCCTAGCGCGAGTGTTAGCACGGCTATAGCGGTGAAGCCGGGATTTTTGGCAAGGATTCGGAAGGCGTACCGCAGGTCCTGCCAGAGCGTCGGCATTGTCGGGCCTCCCTTCTATTCGTGCCGCAGCGCGACCATCGGATCTACTTTCATAGCTCGTCGCGCCGGGATGTAGCACGCTGCCAACGCTACCGGGTTGCTCTCCAAAATGACGACCAACCGTCCCGCGTCCTTGAACGGCAGAGGCTTCAGCAACACGGCGTCAATTACACTGAAAATCGCGGAGTTCGCGCCGATGCCGAGAGCGAGTGTCAACACCGCCACGGTGGTGAAACCCGGATTCTTCCGCAGCATCCGAGTTGCGTATTTCAAATCCTGCGAGAGCGTGCCCATATCGTTTCCTACTCGTGTCGCAGCGCTGCTATCGAATCAACCTTCACTGCCCGAGAAAGAAGTATTCGCCATGCGCCGTCGAGCATTCCGACGATGCTTAGAAACGTGGACTGCCCAGTACGCGATGGCCCCATAATTGTGACGAACTCGCCCGGCGCGATATCTAGGGTCATCCGGCGTAGTAAAAAGAACCGTCCACCGCCTGCAGCGACGGATTTTTCCAGATTGCGCAGTTGAATCAGGGGAGCAGTCGCATTCACGTGAGTCTCCTCCCAATTTCCACAATCACTCCTGACGGAGAGCCTGGATTGGGTCAATATGCGTCGCGCGCCGCGCCGGGATGTAGATCGCCAAGGAAGCCACGGCGATCAGCAGAACGAGCACAGACGCTAATGTAAGCGGGTCAGTAGGAGTGATTCCATAAAGCAGGCTTGATAAATACCGCGTTGCGAGTATGGACCCGAGCACGCCTGTGCCGGTACCGATTAGAATGGTTACGATGCTTTGTCCCATAACCAAACGAAGCACATTTCTCCGCGTCGCTCCCAGCGCCATGCGAATGCCAATCTCCGGCGTCCGCCGCGCCACAACATAAGACACCACTCCATAAAGACCAATTAGCACCAGCAGCAAGGCCAGTACGCCGAAGAACGCTGTCAGCATCGCCAGGATACGATCCTGTATCATCGCGTTGCTCACTTGCTCCTGGAACGTGCTGAACTGCAGTGGAATGTTGCTGTCTACCGAAGCGACCGCATCCACTACTGCTTTTTCTATAGACGCCTGGCTCAGCTTTGTGCGAATTTCGAAATTCGTTAAATCCGGTAATAGAGATAACTGCGTGATTGGGAAGTAGGCAACGGCGTGAAAATCTTCCCGAATATCCATGTATTTCATGTCATTGACCACGCCGATCACCAGAAACTTGTTGTGCGCCTGCCTGGGAAACTGTTCGGTCGTAAAGTATCGTCCGATCGGGTCGACTCCCGGGAAAAACTCGTGCGCCATCGTTTCGCTGATGATCGAAACGGCCTGAGCCTGCGCTATGTCCGCTTCAGTGAAATCACGACCGGAGAGTAGCGGCGTACGAAGAGTCGCGAAGTAATTAGGCGACACAAAATTAATGAAGATTAAATTCGCAGCGCCGAAAGACAAGTCGGGACTCTCGCCTGTAGGAGCACCAGGCGTTGGCGAAAGCATAGAACTGGGCATCCCCATTCCCATGATGGGTGTCAAAGCGGATTGACTTACGGAAGCGACTCCCGGCGCATCGCTTAACATTTTCCAAATCTGGTCGCACAGAACTGAGCGTTGTTTTTCGAGGACGTTTCCATTGCGCAGGTTTAATCTTATCCGCATCGTTTCCTCGACGATTCTTCCGTCAAATAAATGCACGGTCCGTGCCGCGTGGTGAGCGTAGCGTTCGTCGTGTGTAACCATGCAGATTGTCGCTCCGCCACTGTGCAGTTCGCGAAGAAGATCCATCACGGCTTCGCCGTTTTTCGAATCGAGGTTGCCGGTCGGATCGTCCGCCAGCGTGATCGCCGGGCGGCCTACCAATGCGCGAGCAACCGCAACGCGTTGCTGTTGGCCACCCGAAAGCTGGGCTGGGTAATGCCTGGTCCGGTGCGACATACCGACACGTTCGAGCGCCTGCTGCACACGCTTCTTACGCTCGAGAAGGCCCGTCGAGCGATACGTGAGCGGCAGCTCTACGTTTTCGTACACCGTCAGGTCGCCAATCAGGTTGAACGCTTGAAAGATGAATCCGATTTCACGGTTGCGGATCCGGCAGCGGTCAGAGATTGAGAGTTTGGCCACTGACTCGCCCTTGATCCAGTGTTCACCCTCGGTGGGTGAATCAAGCAGGCCAATGAGCGAAAGCAACGTGGATTTGCCACATCCGGACGGGCCCGCAAATCGCGAGGTATTCGCCCTGGGTGATTTCTAGGTGAATGCGGGAAAGGGCGTGCGTCTCCACTTCGTCGGTGTAGAAGACCTTCGTCACGCCGTCGAGCTTGATCAATGCTCCATTTGCTTCGGGCACTTCATGCCTCCTGCTCGGAACCTATTGCAGCGCGTAGTCCGCTACTCGCACCGCATGCCATTACAGGCTCAACTTTGCTGGCCGTGTGGCGGGGACACAGCATGCGGCCACTGCGACTAGCGTCAGAACAGCACTCGCCGTGAACTCAGGATTCTTCTGCAGCATTCGCACGCCGAACTGCGCATCCTCCCAGAGATCGCTCATGCACTCCTCTATTCGTGCCGTAATGCGACCATGGGGTCTACCCGCATCGCGCGCTGGGCGGGAATGTAACAGGCCAGGGTAGCGACCCCAAATAGCAGCAACGCAACACCGACAAACGTCGTTGGATCGTTCGGCTGTACGCCATAAAGCAAAGTCGATAAGACCTTCATGAGTGCAAAAGCGCCCGCCAAGCCGGCCCCAACGCCAGCAAAGGCCAATTTTGCCCCCTGCCATACAAGCAGAGACCATATGTCCCGCTGTCCTGCGCCGAGAGCCATCCGGATTCCAATTTCGTTTGTACGTCGGCTTACGGCGTAGCTGGTGACACCATAAATTCCGACTGTTGACAACAACAGTGCGAGAACAGCAAAGATGTTGATTAGGAGAGTAGAGAAACGGCGTGGCGAGACTGAATCAGAAAGCAATTCGTCCATTGTCACAACTCTGGCCACAGGCAAAGTCGGATCGCTCTTGTGCACCTCCGCCATTGCCGCCGTCGCGAGGCCAAGCGGTTCCGACTCGGTGCGAATCACAAAATACGGAGTCCAGCCGCCCGTGCTGTAGACATCAAATGTCGGCGAGGAATCGAGTCCGAACTGATGCAAATCACCAACAACCCCGATGATGGAAGACCAGCAAGGCTGTGGGGCCAGGGAGCAGAGGTTGATGCGCTTCCCAATCGGGTCGTCACTGGGCCAGAAACGCCGCACCATAGCTCTATTAATTAAAACCCGAGTGAGCGCCCCATCATTTTCATCAAACAAGCGGCCTTCGATCAGGGGAATTCCGATTGCCGAGAAATATCCGACACTGACTGTCCTGACCTCCGCCGAGGGGCGGGCTCCCGCTGCCGGGACGGGCTGTCCCTCGATAACGAATCGCGAGGTATGAAAGCTCGGCGAAGCAAGAGGCAGCACGTCAATTCCTCCGACGTGTTCAACGCCGGGCAGGCTTTCGATGCGGGCGGCGATTTGTTCAAACTGGGAAGATTGCTTGCGAGAGAGTTGCTGCAGCTGGCCAGTCGACATCTCACGCAGTTCGTTCGTCGAAACTGCGGGTTGAGTTACTTCCATCGTAAGAAGGTGATCTGGTCGGAAGCCCGAGTCTACTCCCATCAAACGATGGAAGCTCTTGAGTAGCAATCCGGCGCCGATCAGGGGCATTAACGCCAATGCAATTTCCGACACCACAAGGAGGCTCTGTAGTCGATGACTGCCAAACAAGCTCGATCTCCTGCTTCCTTCCTTTAGGACATGATTGAGATCGGTTCTCAGGGATTGCAGCGCGGGGGCCAACCCACAAACGATTCCGCACAATAGACAAACTGCGAGTGCAAATCCCAACACCCATCCATTGAGGCCAACATCCTTTACGTTAGCGAGATCGGAAGGTAAAAGAGGTCCGAGCATTCCCAATCCGGCGACTGCAAGGAAAAGTCCCAGCGTTCCGCCGACGAAAGAGAGCAAAAGGCTTTCGGTGAGCAACTGTCGCATGAGTCTCGATTGAGTCGCTCCTATAGCAGTTCGGAGCGCGATCTCCTTCTCGCGAATCGTATTACGGGACAAGAGAAGGTTCGTTACGTTGGCGCACGCAATCAGAAGAATCAGGCCGACAGTCGCAAAAAGGAGGAGGAGAGCACGGCGCATCTTGGCTGCGGTCGAGTCCTCCAATCGATGCACGACCACGCCGAAATTCTGACTTGTAGCAGGAAACGCGAGCGCGGCTTGATTAGCCAGAGTAGCCAGTTCCACCTGTGCTTTTGAAATGCCGATGCCCGGTTTCAGACGGGCAATGACCCCAAACGGATGAAAAACTCGCCCGGACAACTCTTCAGGATCCATCTGGCCGACGGGCAACCAGAGATCGGCCCATGGGACCAGATGAAAATCAGCCGGCAGAACACCGATAAGCGTGTAGCCCTTGCCGTCTAGATCGAGCACCCTGCCGATGACCGAGGGATCCGAACGAAAGCGGCTCTGCCAGATGCGATGGCTGATCACTACGACGGGTGCGCTGCCAGACTTGTCATCCTCGGGGCCGAATGTGTGCCCGGCAACAGGACGAATTCCGAGCAAAGGGAACAGATTGGAGGTGGCGTAGGTAGCGTCGAGGCGCTCGGGTTCACCTTCCCCAGTGACGTTGAAACCCCGGCCAACGAACCGGTAGGCTGCCATCTCAGATAAATAATGGAGCTGTTGTCTCCAGTTCTCAAAATCTGCCCCCGACAATCCAATCTGTGGATACGCGGGGAAATAGGTGTTCCAGACCTCGACTAAGCTTTCGGGATCTTGATACGGGAGCCGTTGAAGGAGGACGTCTTGAATGACACTGAAGACAGCAGTAGTGGCACCAATGCCGAGGGCGAGGGTCAGCACGGCAACGGCAGTGAAGCCGGGGTTCTTCCGTAACACTCGCACCGCATATTTCAGGTCATGCCAGAGTGCGCCCACAATGTCTCCTATTCGTGACGCAGCGCAACCATCGGATCGATGCGCGTTGCACGCCGTGCGGGAACCCAGCAGGCTACGAGCGCCACAGTGGTCAAAGATATCGAGACGAAGATGAATGTGAGTGGGTCTGTTGCTCTAACTCCGTACAGCAAGCTTGCCAGGAGCCGTGTTAGGAGCAGTCCTCCGACTATCCCAATGCCCACACCAGCCAGCGCGAGAATCATCCCATAGCCCATTACAAGCTGAAGAACGTCGCTCTTCTGCGCGCCGAGCGCGATACGAATGCCAAGTTCGCTAGTTCGTTCAGCGACGATGTACGCCAACATTCCGTAGACACCAGCCATGGCCAGACATATTGCCAGCGCCGCGAAAACGGCAAATAACAAACTCCGAAATCGAGGCGCAGCTATGTTTTCCGAGGCATCGCGCTCCATGGTCGTGAATGTCACCGGGACATCCGGAGACACCTCGCGTGCCAAGCGCCGGAATGTCTGCTCAAAAGCAGTTGGATTGCCCAAGGTGCGCGCGACAACGCTCAAAGACGCATCGTTGTACGCGTGCTGACGGTAGGGCAGATAACACTCCGGCATTGGTTCGAGTGCTGGGCCTCGCTCCCGCACGTTGCCGACAACCCCAATGATCGTCATGCCTTTGAAGTTATCAAACGGGCAGAATATCGTCCTTCCGATTGGGTTCTCACCGGGGGCACCTTTTCGGACCAACGCCTCGTTAACCACTGCAACAAAAGGCTTGTCGCGTGTGTCGCCGTCGTTAAAGTCTCGGCCGCCCTTCAGCGGAATTCCAAGCGCAGCGAATGTGCCCGGTGCCACAATCGAAAGGGCTGCGCTGTCGGCATCGGGTTCCTGTCGTTCCGGAAGGCGATCAAAGTAGTAGGGGGCCATCGAACCGACGTGTCCCGGCGGCAGCATCGTAGCCCCGGTCGCCAACACGCCGGGTACTGCGGCAATTCGAGAAAGCACATCTTCGAAGAATCCGTTGGCCATTGCCGGCGTGGAGGCCGGCACGGTCGCCTTCATTACGAGCACGTTCTCAGGCCGAAAACCCAAGTTTACATTCTGCAAGGCTACGAAAGTTTTGACCAGCAGTCCCGCTCCGGAGAGAAGCGCCATAGCCAACGCGATCTCGGCAATAACGAGCATTCCACGAGTGCGGGCTATTCCGCCCTCAACAACGGAACGGGCTCGTCCTTGCTTCAGCGCGTCGTTCAAATAGACTTTCGACGCAGAGAATGCGGGAATAAGACCAAACAGCAGACTTGTGATGATCGAAACACCGAGAGTGAACGCGAGTACCCATCGATCGATGCCGGTTTCACCGAGGCGGGGCAGATCGGCAGGAGCCATCGCCACCAGGGCCTTCGATCCCCAATATGCCAGCACAAGCCCCACCGACCCTGCGATGAACGCCAGCAGCAAGCTCTCCGTAGTCATTTGTCTCACTATGCGCTGGCCGCTGGCTCCCAGGGCCACGCGAATGGCGACTTCGTGGGTACGAGCCGTCGCCTTACCCAGCAACAGAGTCCCGACATTCGTGCAGGCGATCAAAAGCACCACGCTCACCGCACTCAACAAAAGATAGAGCGTGAGGCGAACTTCCCCTACCATTTCATCCTGCAGCCGTGTCAAGACGACAGTCCGGCCCTTGTTACTCTGGGGATATTCTTGTTCGAGTCGGCGGGCGATGGTCGTCATCTCACTTTGAGCGCGTTCGATGGAAACGCCCGGTTTGACTCGTCCAATAGCAAAGTGGTTTTCCGCGACACGGGATTGCATCAGCTCGCCGGCATCCGTAACCGGGAACCAGAGATCCGCTTCGTTGGGGAAGCCGAAGCCCGGCGGCATCACACCAACAATCGGTAACCTACTGTCATAGACGCGGATTGTCTGCCCCAGCGCGCGAGCCTCGCCGCCAAAATGGCTTTGCCAGTACGGGTAGCTGATCATCACAGCCCCAGCACCGCCAGCCTTCATTTCTTCTGCTGCGAAGAAGCGGCCGACGATCGGGGCGATTGCGAAAACGCGAAAAAACTCAGGACTTACTTTCGCGATCTGTGCATATTCAGCCGTTGAGCCCGTCCGCACAGGAGCTTTCCACGAGTAGTAGTAAGCCATAGCCTCAAAGGCGGAACTTTGGTCGTGCCAATCCTGAAAGTTGGGAATTGAGACTAGCTTTTCAACCAGAGGACTGAGTCTGTCGCCCGTCGTCGAAGCGTTAGTGAGAGTCACAATTCGATCCGGGTCGCGATATGAAAGCGGCTTGAGCAGCACAGCGTTCACGACGCTGAAAACAGCGGTGTTGGCGCCGATGCCGAGGGCGAGTGTCAGCACGGCTACGGCGGTGAAACCGGGATTCTTCCGTAACACTCGCACCGCATATTTCAGGTCCTGCCAGAGTGCGCCCACAATGTCTCCTATTCGTGCCGCAGTGCGACCATGGGATCGACTCGCATCGCCCGTCGCCCCGGGATATAGCACGCCACGATCGCAACTGCGATTAACAGCAGCATTACGCCGGCGAACGTAAGCGGATCAGTTGCCGTTACGCCAAAAAGCAACGCCTTCATCAACCGCGTGGCTAGCGTCGCCACCAGCAGGCCGACAGTGCCGCCAATGACGATCAATTTGAGTCCTTCCGCCAACATCAGAAGAAGAATGTCGCTGCGTTGCGCTCCGAGCGCCATTCGCACGCCGATTTCGTGGGTGCGCCGGGTAGCGAGGAAGGCGATGACACCATAGATGCCAATCGCTGCGAGCAGCACACCCATGCCAGCAAATAAGGCGAGCAAGACAGCGTAGAATCGCGGGCGCCGTTCCAGACTACTCACGCGCTGATTCATTGTATCGACCGTAAACGGCAGTGTGGGATCAAGGGCCGCAATTTGCTGCCGCATCCAAGCCACTACAACTTGTGGATTGAGCGGGCTTCGGATCATCAACGTTGCGTGGTCTAAAGCATCCTCGGGAGAATGTCTCCTTAGAACATAGTATTCAGGGGAGACTTTCTCGGCGATTCCTCCATTCTTTACGTCCTCTGTTACGCCGACGACGGTGAACCATGGCCCCATGAATCCGAAACGCAAGCTTTGCGAATCCCGGAAGATGTGGTCGAGCGAGTTCACAGAAGACTTTCAAGAGTGTAGACTGCGCGCCATGCTAACCATCTAACCGTCGGCACAAACAGAATTGCGAGCACCGAGACGAAGGCTGCGAGCACAAGAAGTGCCGCTGCCCTATTTGGGTGCGTGGCACTTACAACCAAATCAAGATCGCGCGGTCGCTTCTGCCGAAGGGCATCGAGAATATGGGCGCAGCTGACGCTTGGCTTGATGAATGGAAAAAGGCGATCAGCGAGAAACGTCCAATCGAAACTGCTCAACCGAAAGCCATCAAGGAAGCCTGTGAAGAATTCCTGCAGGAAGCCAAGGACAATAACCGCAGGGAATCCACACTCTACAAGTACAAAATTCTCTTCAAACAATTCCAGGAGTTTTCGGAGCGCAACGGTTACAGGTTTCTCTCCGAGGTGACCACCAGCTCCCTGAGAAAATTCCGCTCCGAATAGAAAAACAACTCGCTTTCAGGCTCGAAGAAATTGCAACTCCTCCGTTCTTTCTTCAGCTTTGCAGAGGACGAGGAATGGATCGCGCAGAATCCTGCAAGGAAGCTGAAATCGCCTAAGGTCGATTCTCCGGAGGCGGTGCCATTTACGCAGGATCAAACAAAGGCGATCTTGGACGCCTGCCAGGCGCTCGCAGCACGGACAAATTGCGCTGGCCATCTGAACGCGATCAGGATTCGAAGCCTTGTTCTATTGCTTCGGTACACCGGACTCCGGATCGGGGACGCAGTAGGTCTAAGCGCGAATCGACTTGCCGGAAACCGGATTTTCATTACGACGGCGAAGAGCCGAACAAAAATCTATATCCCGCTGCCTGATTTCGTCGTGCGAGAGCTGGAAGCAACGCCACGCGCCAGCCTCGATTATTATTTCTGGACTCGCGAGGGCAAGCTCGAAACTGCGGTCAAAGTTTGGGAAGCACGCCTCAAGCGGCTATTTATACTCGCCGGAATTCCTGATGGACATTCCCATCAATTCCGCCGCACGTTCGCGACGATTCTTTTGAAGGACGGTGTACCGATCGAGCGCGTCTCGGCGCTCCTTGGGCACAGGACCGTGCAAGTTACAGAGCGGCACTACCGGCATTGGGTGCTCGAGCGCCAGCAGCAGGCAGAGGCCGACGTCGCCCGGGTGTGGGAGCACGATCCGCTCGTGCTTTTGGAATCCGGTCAGGCAAGCTAAAGTACATCAGACGTACACGGAAAAAGGACCGTCGTTAACTGAATGAAACAACAAATGATAGGGTGGTGCGGAAGGAGGGATTTGAACCCCCACGGCCTTTCGGTCACAGGATCCTAAGTCCTGCGCGTCTGCCAGTTCCGCCACTTCCGCAGTGTTGAATCTAAGCTAATTGCGCCATGCGCACGGCGCGGCGGAAGCGCGGGCGTGGCTGTTTAGTGGCTGTGCTCGGTTTGGCGGCGCCCATTTTTAATATTGATACCACCCTGGAGCAATTTCCTGCGGACGCAAAATCTAAGCACTTGCGCTCATTTGGACCCGGTATACGGTCGGCTCGCTGAGCGTAACATATTATTACTTGTTACGGACGGGCAACGTCTATTTTACCGAGCGTAGAAAGACCCGTTTTACCGTCTGCGCGAAAATGTGAGCGTCACCCACTAAAGGCTTCGGGCTCTCAGCGAGACCCGCACTGCGCGCAGTGCGACTAAATGCGACAGCGGTGCATAAAAAAAGAGAACTTGGCGCCAAAGTGTTCTATCAGTAACTATGGTAAGAGCGTAGAAAAATATCCCTACAATCGATACACTAAATACACTTTTTTGTAATGCCGAAGTGGTATATAGGAAATGTAGGAAAAACCTTTCCTTAAATAGGTATCAGAAGTCCTGGGACTTATCTTTCTGGTCGGATATTACCCACCAATTGAGCCTTTGTTTAGCCGTTCTCATTTCGGACTCAAACGTGCTACTCACAAGGTAGCGGGGTACAAAATGCAAATGCACGTCCTGACCAAGCTTGGGGCACGTGTGCGCCGGCCATGGCGAGTACGACAATTACGAAATTTGGTAAACGTTGATGACACAGGGTTAGTGAAGCTCGGCTCCCTCTGTGGAGGTTGGATTGTGCCGGCATCCGCGGTTCACAGGGGAGGCACCGCTATATGTGTGGGCGCCGGAGAAGATATCACGTTTGATGTGGAGCTAAACAAAAGGGGATTCAACGTCTTCACCCTAGATCCCACGCCTCGCGCGAAAAAGCATGTTGCGCACGTTCTCGAAGCTGCAAAAGTCGGCAGTCCCATGGTCATCGACAACGCGCTGTCTGAATTTTACGATTTGCAGGGGTTCGAGAAGCATCGTTTCTCGTTCGCGGATGTAGGAGTATGGAATCAAGACACGTCCATGCGGTTCTTCGCTCCGAAGAACCAGAACGATGTCAGCCACTCGATCGTAAATCTACAGTCCACCGATGCATGGTTCGAGGCTAAGTGCGTAACGCTTCGAACGTTCTGCGATGTGCACAAAATAAGTCAAATTGACATCCTGAAGTTAGACATAGAAGGTTCCGAATATGCCGTTCTGCGGAACATCGTCAAAAAGGGGCCGTGGCCGAAAATCCTGTGCGTAGAGTTTGACGAGATTCGGAATCCGATCGACAACAGCCTTATGGAGAGAATCCAAAGTACGCTCGACCTGCTTGGTGAATTTGGGTACAAGTTCAGGCATATCGAGAACTCCAATGCTTTGTTTGTGCGGCAGAGTTAATTACTTCGCCCGTCTGTCCGTAACAGGGGCCCTCAGGGGTTCGACCGTTTCCGTAAACCTTCGTCATCCGCATCCGTAAAATGAAGATTTCGGGCCGCCAGCGAAGCGAAATGCGCACCTGGCACAATTCGGGCCGGGTCCCGCTCTAATCCTCACATTCAATCACGTGCAAACTTTGCAAAGCTGAGGGTCCGACATTAGCGCCGATTTCCAATCGTGCTCGGAGGCTCCGGACTCAGCTGAGAAATCGCAAATGCCATATATGCGCGGCCCGGGGTTTGAGCCGGATCCGCCGTTCCGTCGATCCCATTCTAATTTAGCCCTTTCGCGCTAGACTGAAGCTGTGGTTCGCTTGAATTGAGGGCCGGTGCCGCCCGCGTTCCACAGCCAGGGCAGGTCGGTCGATTCCGACGCGAGCGGAACCGGATCAACGAGCGGCGCAAGAAAACTGGCTGCCCGCGGGCAGCAGAGACTTCGTGGTTGGCGGTTCACACTCCATCTGGTAGCCTGCGTGCGCGTCCTTAGTGCACGGAAGGAGACCTACGATGGCTTTTTGCGCTAAATGTGGTGCGCAGGTTGCAAGTGGGGCAGCCTTTTGTGACAAGTGCGGGGCACCAGTAAGCGCTCCAGTGGAAAGCCCAGTCGTCCACACGAGGGGGGAATCAGGCGTGGCATCATCCGCAATTTCCGAAAACGTCGCTGGCCTGCTTTGTTATGTTCTGGGCTGGATCACCGGACTGATCTTCTTTTTCATCGATAAGAGACCGTTCGTCCGGTTCCACGCGGCGCAATCGATCGTGGTTTTTGGCGGACTCCAGATCATCTATACCATTCTGGTGCGTGTGTTCATTGCCAACTTATGGGTGGGGGGCGTCGGGACCCTGTCGATTGGCGGACTTTTGATCAGCCTGGTTGATTTGCTCGCGTTAGTGCTTTGGGTTTTGCTGATGGTTAAGGCCTACCAGCACGAAAAATACCGGGTCCCAGGGGTGGCGGGCATAGTCGACACCCTGGCTAGCAAATAATGGGGTCCTTCGAATTGACATCGATTCGTGTGAGAAGTCTGTAGGGAAGAGAATGGTCCGTACCGAAATCCCTGTCTCTAGGGAGAATGATTTCATCTTAATTACCTCATCGCTGTTGTCAAAGATCGTGGCCATTTCCCCCGGTCAGAAATGGAACCGGTAACGCATCGTGGTGAGCATCCTCCCTGCCAGGCGGCCCGCTCCACCGGCCGCGCCGCAGTGAGCCCTCACGCCGCTGGCTTTCGCGATTGCGCAGGTGCTCCTTCGAGCTGCTGAATAGTCCGTCGAAGCCAATCGAGCAGGGCTTCCTGAATGTCCGGTGCGTCGCCCGGCCCACCGAGGGTCGCCACCGTATCTCGCCGTTCGTTGAGCGGAATATGGTGGCACGGCACCGCTTCGCCTCGCTTCTCAGCCGGAACGAAATCGATGAGCCAGCACTCCGAACATGGATGCTCTCTCACTGGCAAGCGATAGTTCAGGCACGAAGGCGAATCCTGGAACACGGAACCTTCTTTGCGCCTCTCCCGCTTACGTTCGTCGACAAGGAACATTGGAATCGGATCATTCTCGCTGGCGCGCGCCGGAAACCTTCCCACCAGCGCTTTGTATCCACCTTGCTCACAAAACTCCAACTCCAACTTGAGAGCATTGAGCACGGCCTGTTGTTGATTCTGCGCCATTGGACACCCCTCACGTTCCCTCCCAGATAAACTCGATGATGCAAATCCCGCGGTGATGACGGTCACAGAGCACTGTGATACCGGAATCAGTTCCGGACTCAGCCAGAAAATCCGAATTTGCGCCACTTGCTCTGCTAACCATCGGCTCACGGACCGCGATTTGTGGAAATTCGGCGTTTCCCCGTGTCTTTGCATCGCTGCAGATCGGCGCTTCCGATGGCTGCTGTAAGACCTCATCAAATTCTACAATCGAAGCGGCTGTTACGGTGGCTCGGTGATTTGTTGCTCCGATTGCGCCCTGCGATTCTCGCGTTGGGGGGATCACTTATCGTCACACCTGGGTGTGACGCGCAGCACTGCGGGCTATCGGATCGCCCGAAGTAATTTCAAGTGCAGAGGGTGGTAGCCATGACAAGGCAAAGACAGGCATTGGAGGAATTTATGGAGGCCCCGAAGAAAAAACGGTTCTGATCGTGGACAACAGCCCCGACGCCTTGCTGACACTTCAGGGCGTTCTCGAGAAAGCAGGCTTCGATACGCAAACCACGTGGAGTGGTCGCGAGGCGTTGGCATTACTCACATCTGGGGAATTTGATGTCCTCCTTGTGGATGATTACCTGCCGGATCTGCATCCGGCGATTTTCTCACCCAGGTTGCCACGTTGCCGATTCAGCCCTGGATAGTGGTCATGCAGGCCGCGGTGCCGACAGCGGATCAATTGCTGCGGTACGCCTCACTTGGGACGTCCGGGGTGGTACCCAAGCACCATCTGGCTGAGCTTTGCAAGGCAGTTGCCACATGTTGCGTCGCTGAGCCGCTGGCGAACGCCGCCGTGGATTAATGCGATGAAATCGAATCTCCAAGAGGCGAAGGGCACGCGCGACAAAAGAGGGCGGCGAGCTTTTCGCGGCTTCGTTTGGGGCGGCAGAGCAGTCGGCTGGATCTTGATCGCTCTCGCCATCGTCAGCGCCACGCAGACCGGATCGCTTGGCCTGATGGGAGGCGGCGTCAGACTGCTTGCATCTTTGGCGTTGGCGTTACTGGGAGTCGTTTGGGTGATCGCACAGGAGCTGTTTCTCCGCTTTTTCGATCGGTATTTGTCGCGCAACTAACCCTTTCGCGACATGGCGCGGCGCAGAAAGGTGGCGATGATAAGAGTCTTGGTCGCGGTGGAGGATTCAAAGTTCTCCCAGGCGGCGCTGCAGGCGGTGGTCTCACAAATCCGTCCGGCTGATGCCGGCGTACGCGTCCTGCATGCCGTCGCACCGCTAACCGTATCTGCATCACCCCAAATGGCGGCAGCCTGTGCCCCTGCGCTGCAGGACCAGATAAAGACGGGGCAGGATCGCTGCCTGCCTGCTACTTGCGAGGCCCATATTGAAAAGTGCCGGCAGAACTCTGGAGTGTTGGATCGTGATTCCAGCAAGAGTCACCCAGCATTTAGATTTGTCCGAGAGAATTCTGTGCCTTCATCCCGCGCCAAGCCGCACAATGTGGCGCGAATTCATCGCTTGATCAAAACCCTTACCGCTGCCCTGGCTGACCTGACTTTCCCCATTGTACTTGTTCGTTTCGATCATCCCGGTCCGCTTATTCTTATTGATGATAATTTTTACGTGATAACGACTATTGGTCCGGCTCACGCATCTCATCTGCTTTTTCGCTTCGTCTTCCTGGTAGGTTCCGGGGTCAAACCAGTGGCAGGCACAGACAAGCGGTGGGGCCTTCATTCGATTGCATTGGAACGATCCTACGAATGATGGAAAACCTTTCCCCGGCAAATCGACCCAGGGGATCAATTAATGCGATAGAAAAGCCTAGATAGCCGGACGTTCTGTCATCTAGGACCTAGGTGGACAATCATGACCACTCTCTTTACAGCGCTTTAGAGAATGGGGTTGCAGTGGTAGGCCACAACAGCGGGCTGGAAAGTTAACGTTCACCTTGCAAGTTACAAACCTCAATGCATCGCTGTGGACCCTCGATGGCGCTCTGTCGGTTGGTGTTGTTCTGCGCTACGTGTGGTGTAACTCTAATTTCTCGCAGACCTCGCACCAACTCTTGCGTGTGATAATTCTTGTCTCCACCCAATGTCACCTGCTTCACACCGAAAATCTGCAAGGCCATCAGCAAGGCCGCGTCGCGTTCCGCCGTCCCGTCTGCCACGTCATCATCGTATCCACCAGCAATCCATGGCGATTCTCAATCAGTGCATGCCCCAGGTACCTCATCTTCGCTTCGCTTCCCTGCCCTTCGACTTCTTATACCAGTTATATCGGCGTTTGCCGCGCTTCGCTTGGCAAAATCGAGGCACTGCCTGACCGTAAAATAGCTCGAGTGAGTGGCCACAATATAAAATGAAGCGACTTTCGATCTCGGCGTAGCCAGTCGTCTCAGCGCGTCGAGGTAGATGTTCATGGATTGAGGATCTCGGCAGTGATTTCCCGGTCGTTCAAAACACGTCGCAAACGGTCGGAATCCTGGGCGGCGGCGTAGAGCGTGAATCCGGTCTGTACTTTGGCTTGAAGCTGGCCGGGCCGGTAGTGGCTGGTGGCGAACTTGAGATTGACTCGGGCAATCTGGGCCTCCGAATTCTCGTATTCGATTTGCAGATCGGGCACAACAACTCTGCCATTTATGACTCCCACGCCATGCGCCTGGGCGATTTCGATCTTTTTGTCTGGGTTGTGCCAGGGCCTGGCGCGGCGAGTCCTCGGTTGATCTGCCTCTTCAGTTCATCGTCGAGGGCGGCTTTTCGAGCTGTACGCCTTTGTTCTCGTGCTCTTTTCCAAAGTCCCTCGTCTGGCGGACCGGAACTCCAACGAAGTCCTGTTTCTCTACGGCTTTTCGCTCATATTTTTTTGAGCTGGATCGTTCCGTTTGGTTCTGCGGCGTTTTATCCCGCGTGCGGCTGCTGCACCGTTCCGAATTTCGCGGCTGTGCGCCGCTCGTGCCGGTGGTGGCCGCGGTGTTCTTCGCTCTGGCCACCGCCTGGTGGAACCTCCGCGTGCACCACTACTCCTCGACCGGCTCCTGAAGGGCGCTAAACGAGGGCACCCGGCCGGGCCGTTAAGGGCGCCCAACCGCAAGCTGCCTGGGTCGCAGCGTGGTCGGGTGAGCAGGACGCTCCGCTGCTGTTGCGCCGTTCTTGGCGGTGCCGTTCTCGGCAACCCCGGTCGATCCACAGGACACGCTTAAGCGACGGACGGTTTCGCGCAAACGCACAGCGAGCGCCGCAATAGTTTCGATTCTCGCAATCGCCGTTGCCGGCAGTTCGCGCCGTGCCAGCAGCAGTTCGGCGTTGCCCAGGATGCCGGTCAGGGGATTGTCCACCTCGTGGCGAAGTTTTTCGCCGAACTCTTCAGTGGACCAGCCGGTTGGCGAGTCCCGGCGGAGTCCGGCAATTTTCCGAGAGGGGATCGCCAGCTGTGGCGCCAGACGAATGCGGCGCTCGGTCAGGCTTGCGGCGACGGAGACGAAGTTTCGGCCAGCAGTACGGGATTGAACACGCGCCACAAAGTCGACGGCCCCCGAGTCGATCAAAAAAGCCAGTGCACACTGCTGCTGTGGGGCGGCCACGACTACCACCGGCGCAGCTTCGATCAGCAGGGACACGGTGGACTCGAGTGCAGTTCCCGAACCGCCGTCCAGCGCCGATGCGTCGAGCAGAATGACGGCCGGCGATACGCGGTGGAATGCACGGTGGGCCTCAGCCGCCGAAATCACCAGCAGCAAACGGTGTGCGGCACCGCTCTGCTCGAATTCGCTGCAATACCGCCATATCAGCCGGGGATCGGCGCAAACGATCAGGATGATCTGCTCTTGGTGCATCATGATTTTGTCTTGCTCCTCTCAGATGATGAACAGGTGCTGGCCCGTTCTGCTTTGATGCCTGGCGTCATGCATTTCCCGGGCGCCTGACCGCGCTTGCTCGACTGCGCTCTAGGCACGCTTCGGTGGCTTCTCGACGGTCATTTCCGCGGCGCCGGCCTTGGCTATGTTCCGGAGCGGCCCCATGGCTACCAGTGGCTCTGCAAAATCAGGTAGCTGAATAGCGCGGCGGTGCCCAGCGTTGCGACCACCTCGGCCGCAAAACGCAACGAACGGTAATGGAGCCAAAACTGTCGTTGCCACCTGCCCTGCTTCATGACGATTCTCCAGAACGCCTACTTGCACTGGCGTGGCCATCTGGCGACTGAAAAATAATCAGTTGAGAATCAGTGTCTTGAGGAAACCAGGGCCGTCAACGAGGGTTCGCGGGGCCGGGATGTTTCCCAGTCCGACACACTCGGCGCAGCCGCATTCCCAGAAAGAAATCGCGGATGACATCGCTGACAAAAACAGCGGAGGAGTCGTGACCGGCAAAAAAATGCGAGAACGACCAGGCGATTAAACAGGAAGGTTCATCATATGGCAAACGGCAACATAAAAAGATCCAGAAATAAACAGGACCAACGTGGGTTAGCATTCCGACCCGTGCGCCCCCAGGCCAGCCTGCTGCCTGCTTCTCTGGCACACCGAATATCCGTCAGTTAGGAGCGGCGCCGGCCTCGTACTGCTTGAGTTTGCGGTAGAGCGTAGTTTTCCCGATGCCCAGCAGCCGCGCTGCAGCCAGCTTGTCTCCCGAGGTTTCGCGGAGCGCGCGCATAATCGCGCGGCGCTCGAGTTCCTCGAGCGGCAGCAGCACGTCGGCTTCCGGCAAAGTTTGTTCGGAAGTAGATTGCAG
Organism: uncultured Acidobacteriota bacterium; assembly: GCA_963828935.1. Taxonomy (GTDB): domain Bacteria; phylum Acidobacteriota; class Terriglobia; order Acidiferrales; family UBA7541; genus Palsa-189. Next base: position 1,016,635 of record CAWHGP010000003.1, read on the forward strand.
GTTCGAGGGCAGGTCGCCAACATGCAGAATCGGGCCGCTGCCCAGCGCCACGGCCCGTTCGATGGCGTTCTCCAGCTCGCGCACGTTGCCCGGCCAGTCGTAGCTGATCAAACGGCGCATGGCATCTTCGGATAGGACGCGCATGGGCCGCTGTGGATCGCTGAATTTTTCAAGAAATGACGCCACCAGCAGGGGGATATCGCTGCGCCGCTCGCGCAACGGAGGCAGCTTGATCTGCACCACATTCAACCGGAAATAAAGGTCTTGCCGGAAGCTGCCGGTGCGGATGGCCGCCTCGAGATCCCGGTTGGTGGCGGCAATCACGCGCAGGTTGATGCGCACACGAGCGGTGGCGCCCACGGGCCGGATCTCCCGCTCCTGCAACGCGCGCAATAGTTTTGACTGCAGGTCCACCGGAAGCTCGCCAATTTCGTCCAGGAAGATGGTTCCGCCCTCGGCGCTCTCAAGCAGGCCTTGCCGCGAATTTTGCGCGCCGGTGAAGGCGCCTTTGATGTGGCCGAATAGCTCGGATTCGATCAGCGTGGGCACCAGGCCCGAGCAATCCACGGGCACAAACGGCTTCTGCTGGCGCAATCCCGAAAAATGAATCGAGCGCGCCACCAACTCCTTCCCGGTGCCGCTCTCGCCTAAAATCAGCACGGGATAGGTGTGCTGGCACACCTTTCCGATCATCTTGTAAACCCGCTGCATCTTGGGCGAGATTCCGATCAGGCCCGCGAATCCCGGCCGCGTGCGCAATTGCTCGCGCAAGATGTGATTTTCGTGATCGAGTTCAAGCGCATGCATCAGCCGCTTCATCTTGGTGCGCAACTCGTCCACATGAAATGGCTTGGTGACGTAATCGACGGCCCCTAGTCGCGTGGCCTCGACCGCGGTCTCGATGGTGCCGTATTGCGTCAGAACCATCACGGCGATTTGCGGGTAGCTCGCACGGACGCGCTTCAGGAACTCCAGGCCGCCAAGCTGCGGTACCTTCAGGTCCGTAATCAAAATATCCACCGGCGATTGTTCCAGAAGCTCGAGTCCCTGCTCGGTGGTGGCGGCCGCATGCACCTCCAGCCCGGCTTCCTGCGCGATTTCCGCGCACAGATTCCGCGTGGCTATTTCCGCATCGACCACCAGGACCGAAAACCCGGCCGGGAATTCTTTGCCCGGCGTTTCGTTGGTTTGAACTTCCAATGGTTGGAGCCTCCATTCTCAAAACGGAGCACGAGCTGTGCCAATTCAGACACTCATCTAAAACAATCGATAATCAGGTACTTCCTCAGTATCGGCGAAGAAGTACCGCACGGGAGTTACACCAACTTGGTACCGTTGTCAATCAGTAAACGGAAGAGGTGTTTCCATAATCGTTCCGTAATCCTCTGATCCCGCGTCACTTGTCATATTGGACCGGCGCGCGATCCATTACGGGAAATCCCGGCGGCCAAACCAAACCACTGCAATTCAAGCCGCCACCCAGCATGCTTTGCGCCGTTTTGACCGCGGCAGCCGCCACTCATCTCGCGTGCACCTCTCGTGCCAACTTGCCCGTGCACTGGCGGCCCGTGTGCACCACGCCCTGGCCTCGCTTGGCCGTGCAGATCCAGCCGGTCACTTGCCTCCCGCCTCGAAAACCGCCCCGTTGCGTCCCCTTGTTCGGCAACGTTGTTCGGCAGCGTTGTTCGGCAACGAGGGGGCCCTCCGGCGCCTTGGAACGTCGCTTGGCATTCCGGCGGCCTGCTGGTAGATTCGATAAGCGGTTCTTCTTTATCCCATGCCGACCGACCAAGAAAAGTCGACCGACCGCGTCCTGATCGTTGAGGATGAGGAAAACGCGCGCCTCGGCTACGAGAGCCTGCTGCGCAAGTGGGGGTTCGATGTCCTGGGCGTGGGGAGCGCTGAGGACGCGCTGGCCCGATTCTCCGAATACCGTCCGGCGGTCTTGATTGCCGACGTCGAACTGCCGGGCATGGATGGGTTGACGCTGCTCAGCCGGCTGGGCAAGGAACTCGAATCAGTTCCTGCGATCATTATCACGGGCAAAGGCAGCGAGGAGCGCGCCGTCGCGGCGATTGAAGCGGGGGCCTTCTGGTACATCGAAAAGCCTCTCAAGGGCGCCGTCCTGCACGCGCTGCTCGACCGCGCGCTTGGGAAAGTGCGCGACCGGCAGCAGGTCGCGGCGCTGACGCGGCAACTGCGCGAGGCTGGCCGCATCGGCCAGATGATTGGCGGCGCCCAGACCATGCAGGACGTGATGCGCGTGGTGGAACTGGTGGCGCCGTCATCGGCCTCGGTGCTCATCACCGGCGAAACCGGCTCGGGAAAAGAGATTCTGGCCAACACCATTCACCGGCTATCCCCGCGGGCGCAGCGGCCCTTCGTGGCCATCAATTGTTCGGCCATTCCCGAAACGCTGATGGAAAGCGAGATCTTCGGCCACGAGAAAGGCGCGTTTACCGGCGCGGCCGAACGCCGCATCGGCTGTTTCGAGCTGGCCGATGGCGGCACCTTGCTGCTCGACGAAATTGGCGAGATGCCCGCCCCCACGCAGGCGAAGCTCTTGCGGGTGCTTGAGGATCGCAAGGTGCGGCGGCTGGGAAGCAAAACCGAAACGCCCGTAGACGTGCGCGTTCTCGCGGCTACCAACAAGGACCCGGAACAAGCCGTCGCGCGTGGTTATCTTCGGCAGGACCTCTACTTCCGCCTGAATGTGTTTCATATCCACCTGCCGTCGTTGCGCGATCGCAAGGAAGACCTGCCTGCGCTGGTCACCCACATTCTGGCTGAACTAAATACCAAGCATGGACGCCAGGTGCGCGGGATCAATGCCGAAGTCGCGGATCTGTTTCAGTCCTACAGCTGGCCCGGCAACGTCCGCGAGTTGCGCAACGTGCTCGAGCGTGCCGCCATCGTCTGCGACCGGGATTTGATTGGACGCTCTCATCTGCCCGTGGACTTTGGGCGGACCCTCGCGGCGGGCGCCGGCGAGCTGTCGTCGCTGCGATTTCCGCTGGGCACCACGGTCGATGCCGTCGAACGCGAGCTGATCGTGCAAACTCTGGCCTCGACGAATAACAAGACTCGCGCCGCCGAGTTGCTCGGCATCAGCCTGAAAACCCTCCACAACAAATTGAAAGAATACGAAACGACCAAGGTCGAAGGCCACTAAGGCCCGGCGGTGCGCACCTGCGGCTGAAAACAAAAATCACGCTTATCATCGCGCTGCTGGTCCTGGCAGTCGTCGGCGTGAATTCCTGGCTCTATCTGGCCACGCTTACCAAGCAAGTCATTCGCCAGGCGGATAACCGCGCAGACCTGGTCGCCCAGCAGGTTTTCTTCGAGGCGCAAAACGCGCTCGCAGATGCGGCCACTGCGGGCCGCACCCCGGCCTCCGACCGGCCGGAGGACGTGCGCGATTACGTCCGCAACACGCTTGATCAAAACGCGGCGCTGACCTCACTGATTGACGCCGAGGTGGGCTATTCGTTTCTCGTGTACGAGGTCACCATTGTCGACCGCGACGGCACCGCGCTGATCTCGAGCGATTCTTCGCTGCCCGGCCGCAAGGTGATGGCCCGCCCGCCGCTCAGCCAGCTTGTCAATGCCAGTTTTATCGACCAATTACGCTTGATTTACGGGCCGCCGCAAGCCTACGACGTTTCCTATCCGTTCCGCCTGGGCGCGCCCGGCCGGCAGGTGCCCTTCGGCGACATCCGCGTGGCCGCGCAAACGGGCCTGTTGCGCAGCGAGATCACGCCGGCGCTGCGCTCAGCAGGGGCGCTCGCACTGGCCTCGGTGCTGGTTTCCGTTCTGCTCGCGGCACTGGTCAGTACCGCGTCGCTTGCGCCTCTCGAGCGTATTTCCAATCAACTCGATCACATTTCCCGCGGCGAGTTCGATCAGCAGCCGCTCGAACGCGCCGACGAGTTCGGCCAGGTGAGCACCAAGATTGTGCAAATCGGACAGCAGCTGCGCGGGGTGCGCGAAATCTTCAGCACCTTGCGCGAAAACCTTGACCAGGTTCTTGGCGGCCTCGAAGATGGCCTGCTGCTGTTTACCCGAGATGGCCGGGCGGTGATGGTGAGTCCCGCCGTCGAGCATTTCCTCGGCAGTTCCGCCGACCAGTTGCTGGGCCGCAAGGCAGGGGACATCTTTCCGCCTCGCCATCCTCTGCGCGCCGCGCTGAACCTGGTGGATGACGAATTTGAATCGGTGGCGGCGGCGGAATTCGATCTGCCCGGCGCGGAGCCCGGATCGCCGCCACAGCGGATCGGTGTAAGCGTGCAGGTGATCACCGAGGGTGGCACGCGCATGGGCGCGCTCGTCACGCTGCGGGATCTCGAGTCGCTTGAGCGCATCAGCCGTCAATTGCAGGTTTCCGAGCGTCTCTCGGCGCTCGCGCGGGTGACCGCGGGCGTCGCGCACGAGGTGAAAAATCCCCTCAATTCCATGCGCCTGTGGCTGGAGAATCTGAAGGAATGCCTGCCTCTCACAGATGAAATGCCGCGGCAGGCCATCGCCGTGCTCGACAGCGAAATCGACCGCCTCGACTCCGTGGTGAAACGCTTCCTTGATTTTATGCGTCCCCCCGAGTTGCGTCTCGAGGAAACCCGGCTCGACGATCTGCTGGACGAAACGGTGGGCATCGCGCAGCCTCAGCTGGGACGCGCCGGAGTGCAACTCGAGAAGCGCTACTCGGAATTGCCGGCGGTGCGCGTCGACCGGCCGCTCCTGAAGCAAGCGCTGTTAAACTTGATTCTGAATGCGATTGAAGCCATGCCCTCAGGAGGGCGGCTTACATTCGCTCTTGAACGGCGCGGTGAAATGGCCGAAATTCGCGTTACCGATACCGGCCGCGGCATCGCGCCCGAGCATCGCGCGCGTATTTTTCAGCTGTTCTTTACAACGCGGCCGGGGGGCAGCGGCATCGGTCTGGCGAGTGCCTACAAGGCCGTGCAATTACACGATGGGTCGATCGATTTTGAATCCGAGGTTGGACGAGGCACGACGTTTCGCATCGAGTTGCCGTTGGCGCGTCCACTCGAGCCCGTGCTTGTGCCGTCGAGCGATACCAACGCTAGCGTGTCCCGGAAATCCTGAATTCCGATCGTGGATCTGAAATGATGAACGCCCGCACTCTCATTCTCGCCGGTCTGATGGGCCTCGCGGCGCTCGGGCTCTCCGGCTGCCCGCGCAATACTGTTCGTGCCACGCCTCCTAAGACCGTCTCCGCTTCCACCCGAACCATCGAGCCCATGCCTCAGCCCGTGCCGGCCGACAAGCCGGAAACCACGGACGAGCCCGCGCCCGAGCCCTCTCCCGCGGCTGCCCCTGCGCCGCGTGCGCCATTGCCCGCGCCCGCACCTCCGCGGCCCGCTCCCGTGGAGCCACCCAAACCGAAACCAGAGCCTGAACCGCCGCAGATTTCTCCGCAGCTTTCTCCCCAGGACCAGGCCGATGCCATGCGTCATACCAATGACGACATTCGCACCGCGGAGCGAAATCTGCAGCGGGCCAACGGTAGGAAGCTCAACGACTCGCAAACCGATCTCGTCGGCAAGGTTCAGGGCTTCCTCTCTCAGGCGCATGAGGCCATTCTCGCCAACGATTGGGTGCGCGCGCGTAACCTCGCCCTGAAAGCGGAAGTTCTCTCAACCGAACTCGTCAAATCACTCTGATGGTCACGGTAATTTCCCGGTGTCGCCGTTTGACGTTACACATCCACACAATTGGCAGAGAATGCGCGCGCTGTTCGCAACGCGACAATCTGACGCAAGCTGCACGAGGCCCGGATTTCTGGGCAGGACCGTGCGAATTGATGGGCCCTTGATGGCGTTGTTGACGGGCCGCTGCAGGACGTTTGGTCGGCCCTCGATAGGGCCACTGATGATGGGCCGGTTCCGGCCTATGGTATAAAGGAATCACGCGCCCGTAGCTCAGATGGATAGAGCGAACGCCTCCGGAGCGTTAGGTCGGGGGTTCGAACCCCTCCGGGCGCGCCATTCCTCATTTTTCGCCCGCGTAAAGATCAGATCGAAAGGCTTTCTGTAGGCGGGGTGGATTCTTGTCGCATGAATTGCGCAGTTCGAAAGCACCATTTTCAGCGGCTTCGCTCGCCCGGTAGGTGTGTGTCTTTGTTTTCGTTCGAGTTCCGATTTGCGTTGTTTTGGGTGCTGGACGCGATTGAACAAAAGCTCAGCGGTGTTTGCGGACCAAACTCCCGCAACCAACATTTCGTCTTCCAGGAACCGATAGTCCGCATAATGGGATGGTCCGCCGCAGGAAGTGTGAAGGCTGCAGCTCGGTTTCGACGTGGACACGGCACGCAGGATTCCGCTTTTCCGGTATATAAGTACGCTGCCCCCTGGCGAGTCAAAAGCCGCCGCCACCACCGCCACCGAAGCCACCACCGGAACTCCCGCCCGAACTCCCGCTGTCACTAAAACCTGAGCCGCTCGTGGCGCCTGAGCTGCTCCCGCCACTCAAGCTACGCGGCGATGATGTCATCACGCTTCCTGCATGGCTCGACATCACGCTGAGGTCATTGACGAGGAGGAAGGGCTGAAAGCGGCTGCCGTAAGATCCCTGATACCATTGCGGTGGCTGCATGGCGATGCGCGCGAACGCCTGCACCCACTTTTTCTCGACGTGAAGCGCCATCGCATAGGGGAGATATTTCTCGAATAGCTCTGGCGTCTTTTCGAGCCGCTCAATCTGATCTGCCTCCACGCGCCCGAGGAAATTCTCGAAGCCTAGCACCTTCGTGAGCGTCCGAGCGCCGCTAATCGTCCGAGCGGTCATGAGCCAGCCGAATCCCGAAATAATGATGCCGGTAAGGATTGCGGCCACAATCCACGGCATTGGAGCCGTTCCGGTCGTTGCCGCCAGCAGGAGCCCAACCGGAATCATAAGGAACCCCATGAGAAACCCCAAGGCCACAATGCCCCGCCGAAACGCGTCCGGACGATGGAGATAATAGCCGTCCTTCTTCAGCGTATCGAAGATGAGGTTGCGGATGACTGGCAGGTGCAGGCTAAAGCGGTTTTGCAGGTCCGATAACGCCACCTCGGGCAGGGGAGCCTTTTCGGCCTCAGAGATTGCGTGAAAGGCCTCGGAATATTGTTTGGGGATCGTGGGATTCTGCGCTGCCATCGTCATGGCCTTCGGGAGAGCGGGGACATCGGACGCAAGAGGGAGATTCTTGGTGACATCTTGCAACGCAGCCAGCAGCATGAGCGCCGGATTCTCGGGGACGAAAATACCTCGAAGCATTTGTCGCTCGTGAGGCTTTAGACTGTTCCAATCGCCGGGCGGCTTCTGCAGATGAAATATGTAATCCTTCATCAGGCCGAGCTGCGCATTTTCGTCTTGGCGTTCAATTGTGAGGTAGCCCTTCACGGCCAGGTCCACGAGCGTAGCAGTGATGTCGCGAATAGAAACTTTGTTGTCGACGAGCGTGCCGCACTCAGCGGGTGTGAGGTTGTCCGGAGGCTCGTACTGGACGGTGATCGCATCTCGTTCCGGGTCCCGTCCGCTGGTCCACCACCAATAGAACACTAGGACAAACACTCCGACGGGGATGAAAATCGGCCAATTGCTCCGCAGGATGAATAGGATCTTCTGGCTTGCGGTGAGCTCGTGAACAAATCCCTTGTCCCAGCCCACGACGGCAGTGAGACCTTCGTGAAACTCAAGCGTGTGGGTGGAGCGAAACTCAACGAGATTGCTTCTCGATTCGACGTCTGCATCCTGACCGCGTGAACCGAATGGGCCGCTGTAGGAGATGGCATGAAGGCCTGTAACGCCGGCCGGGAGTTCGATCCGCGCGCTTGCTTGCTCAATGGGGGCTTCCCATTCGTTGCCCGTCACGTTCCAGTAAAGCTCGTCGTGGTCGTCGAAGAAAGTCAGCGCATTGAGCACGCGATAGCGAAGGACGACCGTTCGCGTCGCATTATCCGGGTTGGACACATAGATTTTGAATTGTGTGTTGCGTCCTTGCCGCCTTCGTTCGTACTTGAGGGGTTGGCCGGCGTCGTCCGTGACGCTGAGCGGCTCCAGAAAGAGTGTGTAGTTGAGTCCCTGTGGTGTTATGTACTCGACCGGGATCGTGCGGTAGATGCCATGCCAATCCGAGCCGATGAACTGCGCTTCGATGGTCTCAGTGACTTGGATCGTCCCGTCGGGGCGTATCACGACCTGTTCGTCGAAGTGTCGGATGATGGTCTCCCGCGCTGCTAACGAGAGTGGGACTAGAAATGGCAGCAGGCAACACATCACGGCACAGCGCAGGATTCGCGAAGCGCCGATTTCGCGCGGCCCGTTCCAGCAATCTCCGGCTTGTCGCTGAGAGCTGAACTCTGCACCTCCGCGCGGGTAGTCTGGGGCGAGAGTTTGCATTTTCGGGCATCGTAGGCGGGACCTAAGGTCAAGTCAACGTCGGAGCTCAAAGAAACGGAGCAGCGTACTGGCCGCAATCACTCACAGGCGAGGAGGGGGGCAATGAGCAGGCAGCCGGCCTAAGTCGAACGTTTCTCTGTAATTTAATAGATACCTAGGGCATGTGAAGTCGCGCGGGGATCTGGGCTTTTACTGGACGTGAGGCAAACAAAACCACAAGCCGGAGGCGGCCATGAATCGGCTCGTTCCCGCACGGCAGTGGGCTCAACAAATCGAGCATACGCCACGCACGAAACCGATTGACTTCGCCGCTCTCAAGTCGAGTGACACCGCGGCCCATTCGGGCTTATAAATGAAATGCGCCAGACGCCGGCGCCGGGAAGCGCGAGGGAGTGAAACCCATGAACCCGATTTCTCGTAAACAGATCGCCAGCCTTGCCGCCCTGCTTTTCATCTGCGCGCTTCTCACCGCAGCTACGCGAGACGCGACCGAAATCCAGGTGGTGACTTCCGGCGCGTTCACGGCTGCTTATCTGGAGCTGGTTCCCGCATACGAGCGCGCCACGCACAACAAACTCGACACGCAGTTTGGGCCGTCGATGGGAACCACGCATAACGCCATTCCGGTGCGTCTCGATCGCGGCGAGGCTATCGATGTCGTCATCATGGCCGCGCCGGCGCTTGACGATCTGATCCAGCATGGCAAGGTGCGCGCAGGCAGCCGCGTCAACCTCGTGCAATCCAAGATCGCCATGGCCGTCAAATCCGGAGCGCGCAAACCCGACATCAGCACCGTAGACGCGTTTAAGCGGACCTTGCTCGCAGCCAAATCGATTGCGTACTCCGACAGCGCGAGCGGCGTCTATCTTTCCACCGAATTGTTTCCCAAGCTCGGCATCGCCGACCAGATCAAGGGCAAATCAAAAATGATCGAGGCCGACCCCGTGGGCGGTGTCGTCGCGACCGGAGAGTTCGAGATTGGCTTCCAGCAGATCAGCGAACTGCGCCCTGTCAAAGGCATCGACATTGTCGGAGAGTTGCCGCCCGGAGCACAGAGAATCACGGTATTTGCCGCAGGCATTCCCATAACCGCCAAGCATCCGGACCAGGCCAAGGCGTTCATCGAATGGCTTGCGTCACCCGCCGCCTATCCCGCTATTGAGAAAAGTGGCCTCGAGCCCATAAAGTCGAGGTAAGTCAGCCCGGCTTATTCGGGTAAATCGCTTCTTTCCTCCTTTGCGGCGTGCAAAAGCGAACCAATCAATTTGCTTCACTTGCCGGACCCCCGGGTGTATTAATATGCCCATCCGGGAGAGCAAGACGGAGTTCCCGCTAATACCTGGCGGCGCTGCGATCCTGCCGGTCTTTTTTAAGTCTGGTTTCGTCTGGCTTTGTCTGGGAATTAAGTTTCGTCTGGGAAATTAAGTTTCGTCTGGCGTTTAGGAGGAGCCTCTACCATGAAACCTCACACAGCCCTTGCTTTGCTTCTGTTGTCTGGAAGCTTCGCGCCGCGACTTCTGGCGCAGGAGAATGTGCCACAGCCGGCGAAGTCCTTCGCCACCGCGCCGGAGATCACCTTCGATTCCATGCCCAATTTTCTGAAGCTGCCCACCGGCTTGTACCTGGGCGAAGGCATTGGCGTGGCGCGAAATTCCAAGGGCGATGTTTTTGTGTATACGCGCAGCGGCGAGGCCTCGCGGCTCTTTGAGTTCGATGCCAAGGGCACCTTCATCCGCGAGATTGGCAAGGGCCTCTATGGATTTCAGATGGCGCACGCCGTGCGCGTCGACCCTCAGGATAATATTTGGGTCGTGGACGAAGGCACCGACATGGTCATCAAGTTCACTCCCGACGGCCGCGTGGCCATGACCATGGGCCGCCGCATGGAATTCAGTGGAGGCGTAAAAGCCACGCCGCCGGCCAACACCCCGCCGCCACCTCCCGACAATTATCGCTTTGGCAGGCCCACTGACGTTGCTTGGGATGCCGCCGGCAACATCTTCGTGGCCGACGGCTACACGAATTCGCGCGTCGTGAAGTATGACAAGGATGGCCGCTTCATCAAGTCCATCGGCACCAAAGGCACCGGACCCGGCCAGTTCAACACGCCCCACTCCATTCAGACCGATGCGAACGGCAACGTCTATGTCGCCGATCGGGGAAATCGCCGCATTCAGGTGTTGAGCAACGACCTCGAGGTCAAGACGATGTATGACCACGTCGGCGCGCCGTGGGCGCTGTGCATCACTCCCGGCCCGCATCAATATCTTTACAGCTCGAATTCCAACCCCGACAACAACAATTCGCTTGCCGCCGCCGTCAGCGGCGAAATCTACAAGATGGAGCTCGACGGCACCGTGCTCGGTAAATTCGGCAAGGCTGGCAAGCAATTGAAGGAATTTACCACCGTGCATGCGATGGATTGCCGCAATCCAAACGATTTGCTGACCGCCGAAATTACGGGCTGGCGCGTGCAGAAACTCACGTTGCATCCGCAGACGCAAATCTCGCGTGCCCAGACGCAAACGTCGTCTAGGTAAGCCGTCCCACGGTTAAACAGCTGCCACTTTTATGACTTCGACTATGACCTCGACGACATCAACGAAACGGACGACGCTAATGCCGGCACTAATGCCGGCGCAGATGCCCCTGACGTGGCCCAATGCTATCGTCGCTCTCGCCGCCCCCGGCGACTCTGCCGGCACCCGCACACCTGATGCCCTTTTGCCGCCCGGCACGAAAGCGGCGCGAAGAAATCTGGAGGTTTTATGAAACGCTCGCTCTATCTTTTCTGCGTGTTGTCACTCTGTTTCGCGGCCAGCCCGCTTGCGGCGCAGTCGGTTCCTGACATTCCCTACGACTCCACGCCCAATTTTCTGAAAATGCCGAATGACATCTATTTGGGCGAGGTCTTGGGCGTCTCCACGAATTCTAAGGGGCACGTTTACGTCTACACCCGCACCGGCTCGGTCAATGTCACCACGGGCACCAACCGCGTGTTCGTGCGATCCGCTTCGCGCCTTTTTGAATTCGATCAAACTGGAAAATACGTCCGCGAAATCGGCCAGGGACTTTACGGATTCGTGCAGGCGCACGCGGTGCGCGTCGATCCGCAGGATAATGTCTGGGTCGTGGACGAAGGCTCGAACATGGTGATCAAATTCGATCCGGAAGGCCGCGTGCTCATGACCCTGGGCCGAAAACCCGAGGCCATCGACAATCCCGCGCGCCCCGCCGCTCCCAACGCTCCTGCCCGCGCATTGTTTCCCGGAGACAGTTTCAACGGCCCCTCCGACGTCGCCTGGGACGCTGCTGGGGATATCTTCGTAGCCGACGGCAACATCCCGTCCCGGATTGCGAAGTTTGACAAGAATGGCGCGTTTATCAAGACGTGGGGCGGCCGAGGCGACGCGCCGGGCCAGTTCAGCACGCCGCACTCGATCGTGGTGGACTCCAAGGACAACCTGTATGTCGCCGATCGCGGAAACAAGCGCATTCAAGTCTTCGATACCGATGGCAAGCTCAAGACGCAGTACACCAACGTGGGCGCGCCCTGGGCCTTGTGCCTCACCACCGGCCCGCACCAGTATCTCTACTCCTCCGACTCCAACACGAATGATTTCGACCACGCCACCATCTACAAGATGGAGCTGGATGGGACCATCCTCGGCAAGTTCGGTGCCGGTGGCAAACAACTGAAAGAATTCGGTACCGTGCACCAAATGGACTGCCGCAAGGACAACGAAGTCTTCGTAGGCGAAATCACCACCTGGCGCGTGCAAAAGCTGATTTTGCACCCGGCAAAAGTCGAAACCAGCAGTACCGTCGCCCCGAAATAATCAGTGCCCCCGCAATTCGACGTACTCCGGGCGCTTGCCAGAATTGTGCCGGTTGCAGCGCCCTGCCGCGCCTGCTGATCCCCCTCGCCGCAAATAATCACGCGTGTTTGTGGATTAAAAAATACAGAAATATATGTACGTGCCAAACATGCGGTTCTCCGCATCCTAAATGTGTCCCTGCTGGCGCTATCTCATAAGGAAACTGCTCCGGAATCACCTCCGCCCATCACTTGGCGGAGCGGTATACTTTTTGCAAGGTGAAGAATCCCATGGCGAAACCACGTGCAATACAACCTGAGTATCTCGAACTGGATGGTGACGCAACACTTTGGGACATGATGGGTGCCGCAGTGCGCGCCAAGGAAGCCCAGCCCAGCGCTTCGCTTCTGCCGGCGATGCTGATCCTGAAGTCCAACACCGTCGTCGCTAAGGTCTATCAGAGCAGCGAGGAGCCCAGAACCCTGCTGGTGCGCAGTTGCACTGGAATTCGCAAGATCAGCCTCAATTGGTATGACACCCTCTCCATGTTGTACCGCACGGCTTTATTCACGATGCAGAAAGTCGAAGGCACCGCCGTAATCTTCCTGGGAGAACGGGCGCAGAAAGATGCTGGTCATGCCGTGATTTGCGCGATGAAGTGGACCGCGCGCCAGTTCCTGCAGCGGCCTCCGCAAGGTGCAAAGTTTCCGGAAACACAGGACGCCATATCGCAGCCTTTCTATCTGGACAACGAGAAGGTCTGCTGGCTATCGGAAGTAAGCACTGCCCTGCAATTCTCCTGAACGACCGAGACTCCCAACCCCGGGACCGTTCTGATGGTTTGTGAAACTTTGCAACTCTATTATATTTTTTGAAGCCTTAGAATTTCGCTTTTATTGATCTGTGTATCCTCATGTCGGCTGGTTGTGAACTGGAAACTACTGCGAAAATACTAACAGCGATGCGGAGGGGAGGACGAGGTCTGCAGTAAAATAAATTCCAGCCGCCACATTCACAATTGGATGATTGATTTTGCTGAACCTAACAGAGTTCGAGACGCGGTCACTGGTGCAGGCGATCGAACCAGACTTGTTACGCTACGCTAAACAGTTTGACGTGCGGAAGTACCCGCCAACAGAGCTAGAACGGTTACGACGAACCGTTTTCGCGAACCCCGGATCAGTGATCGAGTGTGACATCGTGGCCGCTCTTAAGTGGAAGTACGGCCACATGAGGAAAATAAACTTTCCTGGGCAGCAGCGAGCCCTGGCGTCTCGAATCGCGGGAATGTGGGCAGCAAACCCGATGCTGCCGGCGTTAGATCCGCTCGACACATTTCAGAAATGGCGCGGATCCCTCGGATCTACAAGCTTCATCACCATCTGCTTTCTACTCCATCTTATTAACCCGGCTACTGTACCGATTCTCGATCAACACAACTACCGGTCCGTGAACCGACATCTCGCAAGGCTTCGCCCCGACTTCGTTGTGAAAGCGAAACCTAGCCAATTTGCAGATCTCTTGTTGGTGCGAGATTTCGGCAATGTGGTACTCGAAGGATGGCAGCGTTACAGCAGCATCGAGACGCCGACCGCGGATATCCTGGATCGGTATCTGATGATGCACGGAAAGGCGCAGAAATCTCGGATCCGAGAGAAGAAAACGACGTAACCGGCATTCGAAACTGCACCGTCTGCCGTTCTGATCGTCGAGGCGCGGAGCCGGGGCGATTTGCGAACGGCGATTTGTGAAGGGCCTGACCTTTTTGCCGCGCCAAGTTCCTGCGGAAATACGCAGGCCCTCCGACCCTACGCCAGCGCGGTCTTGTACAGCGCGACCAGCTTGCCCCAGGCGCGCTCGGCATCGGCCTTGTTGTAGATCGGCATGCCGTTCTGCGCCGGCATGTCCGGCACGCACCAGCCGTGCAGCGATCCCGAATAGACTTCAATCTCCGCGGGTACGTTCGCGGCGGCGAAGGATGCTTTGAGCTTGTCTTTTGCATCCGGCTGGCGCATGTCGTCGTTTGACGCGATCCCAAAATACATCCGTGCCTTGATTTTCGGCGCAAGCAGGTGTGGACTGTCGGGCTTGTCGGTGACCAGGCCTCCTCCATGGAACGAGCCTCCGGCGCCCACGCGATCGGGCACCGTTGCACAGGTTTTGACTACCAGCGGCCCGCCCATGCAGTAGCCTTGCGTGCCGATCTTTTTGGACTTGTTCACTTCCTTCTGCGCGTCCAGAAACGTAATGAACGCCACCGCATCCTTCTCGCACGCTCCTGGCGCGTTGATCGACGCCATCAGTGGCTGCAACTTCGCCATGTCGGCGGGATTTTGGAAGTTGAAGGACGACGGGTCCTGAACCACGGGCGCCTTCGCTAAGCGATAGAACGGATTCGGCACCAGCACCGAGTATCCGTCGGCCGCAATCCGCTTGCCGATGTCCCGCATCGACGGGCGCAATCCGAACGCATCCGGCCAGATCAGCACGCCGGGATGAGCACCGTTCTTCGGGTGGATAAACATCGCGTCGCACGTGCCGTCGGGCGTTTTCACCTCCACAGCTGTTTCCACCACGGCCATGTCTGCTGCCGCCGCTGAACCTGCAGCCAGCGCCAATCCCGCTCCCACCGATAGCGCGACGAAATCGCGGCGCGACAGATCGCTTGTGGCCTCAGCGGCGTCTTCTACCTCTATTCCCTGCTTTTCTTCTGGTCTCATTTCCTGTCCCCCTTTGCACGCGCTGTGAACGCGAACGTGTTTGACCGTTTTATATGTCCGTGCTGCTGCGAAGCTCTGGCTCTTTGCGTGGTCAGGCGTTTTTCGAGATCGTCCGGCTCAATCCGGCCTAATCCGCAGCCTGCGCGAGAAGCATCCCGGTCGTATTTCGTTTCGGCACGTACCCCACCGGAATCCGCGCAATTTCCTTCAGCGATTTGACATCGATTACCGACACATCGTTGGTTACTGCATTCGCCACGTAGGCGGTGCGCCCGTCCGGCGTTAAAGTCACCCACGCCGCGCCCTTGCCACCGAGGTCCGCGCCTCCCAGCACTTCCAGGCTCGGGAGCGCGTAAGCGTAAAGCTCGTTATTCAGCCGGCTGCAAACCACCAGCGTCTTCCCGTCCGAAGTTACCGCCATGCCGTGTGACGGATCGGCGCCCTCGGGAACCGTTTTCTTTCCGGCGGCCAGCGGCGGATTCGGAATGCGTTTGATTTCTTTGTGCGTCGCGAAATCCACCACCGCGAATCCATTAAAATCCGACAACTGCACGAAAATCCACTTGGTCGAGCCATCGTCATTCTTCGCGAAGGCCATCGGCCGCACGCCTAATCCCATGTCCAGCGTCCACGCCGTCTGATCGGTTTGTGTGTCGATCACATTCACCGTTTTCCCCTGAATCGACCCGGCCACCACGTACTTGCCATCGGGCGTGACGTAAGGATTGTGGATCGTCCCTTTCGTCGGCAGGGTCTTGAGGTTCTTGAGCGTGCTCGTCTCGATCACGTCCACGCCGCCAGGCGCCTGGATGATTCCCACGTACACGCGCCGCCCGTCCGGGCTGATCGCAATGTTGTTCGGGTGACCGCTCAGCGGAATGCGCTTGATTACCTTGAACGTCATGCTGTCGGCCACGTCGAGCGTGCTTTGTGCTTCGTCGCTCACGTAAATGCGGCTCCCGTCGGGAGCTGCCGCTACGCCGTGATTCACTTCAATCCCTTCGATCACGCCAACCACTTTGTTGGTGGTCGGATCGATGATGTCCACATTGTCGCCTGCGCTGTTGGTTTGGATGATGCGCACGACTTTGTTCCCGGCGGCACGCAAGCCCGCGCTCGATGTCAGGATGCACACAGCGACGCCCGCCAAAACCATGAAGCACCCGCGCAGCCGTTCTGCAGTCGGCAGATGTTTAGTCATAACGCGTATAGTCATGACGCCTTTAGTCATCGCGCGTGCAGGCGTCACCCGTTTCGTCGTCGCGCTTTTGGTCGTCACCGCGGGATTCGTCGTCATCTGTTGAGTCATCATCGCGCACGCTCCCGTCATTACCGAAATCCGTCACCTGCCGCCCGCCTCACCTGCCGGCCGATTGTCCCAGTACCCAGGCCTTGAGCGTTTGCCACTCTGCATCATCCTGCGAATGGAACTGCTTGCCGCCGCTATGAAAGAAATCGCCGCCAGCGTCTTCAGCCAGAGGATGCATCAGCAGCGGACTCTTCACATTGCCCGCTATCACCAGCCGGCTAGCCGCCTCGAAGTTTTTGTGCGCTTGATCTTCTGTCCACGTCGTGCTTCCCGGTGCGAGTGGCTGCAACTGGAAAACCGCCGGCGCCGTCACGCTCGCGTGACACGCGGCGCACCGGGCGAGTCCCGGACGCTTGGTCAAAAATATGGGCTGTACTTTGGTTTTGAAGAACTCAAAGTCAAGCGACGCAGAAGAAGCAGAAGCGGCAGAAGCATTCGAGGCGGGAGCCGTTTGCGGGCTCGCTAAGCCCGCCAGCAAAGCCCACCACAGAACGAAGGCGGCCATAGGTCCTCCTGGCTTCCGCGATTCCGCGCGTGTAGAGACTGTGAACCGGCCAAGACTAGCACTCGGTCTGCCGAACGGTCAACTTAGCGGTCCGCGCGACGTGTCAGGAGTGTTGCTGGGGCGCATCGCAAGGCCGCGAAGAAAAGAAGATGCGAAAAAAGTCGAAAACAAGGCCAAAAAAGAGACGGGAACTAAAGTTCCCGTCTCTCGGCAGTTCAAAATCTACGATGTGCGAGTGAAGCGATGTGCGATTTAAATATGCAGAGTTATTTCGAGCCTACGACAAAGGCGCGAGTGTCGCCTTCGATGTAGATTTCCTGGATTTGATCCTGTTGCGTGAGGTACCCGGTCGCTGCTGGCTTGTGTTTGCGATCTTCCCAGGTGCCCGTGACGGTGACCATGACCTTGTTGCCCTTCTCGATGGTGATTGTGTCGCCTTCAATATTGAGCTTGTAATCGCCGGCGGGAAGCTGCGTGCCGGCAACTGAGATGGGTGCCGATATGTTCAGTGACTTGGTATTGGATTTGGCCGCTGCCGGTAACACTAAAGCCACCGCAACCGCTAGGATTGCCACGATTCGTACCAGGGATTTGCTCATAGGTATTGCGCCGTCTCCTTTGGATTTTAACTGACCGACCGTGTTGGTGGCAGGCGCAAGCGGAGGGGTTGACACCGGGCCAGAGAGCCGAGTAGGCTCCCCGGTGACACACAAGATTTTCCTGGTGTCAGAGCCGGATAGTGTTGCGTGTCACGGCCTCGCGGTGCCAGCCGCGGGGCCACTTCTTTTGCGCAACACTTTTTCCGCAATCTTTATTGCGCAACATCATTTCGCAACATTGTTGCGCAACCCGCTTTTGCCCAACCGCGTGCTAAATGCTAAGTGCCGCCACCCAAACAGTGTGGCGATGGCGGGCACGCACGGGCTGCCCGCTTCATCACCACTGCGATTATAGCGCAAGAGACTCACTTTGCTGTGCGCATGCAAATCGCACGATGTGCACAAAAGATACGCCCAACCCAAGTCGAGCGCGCCGTTACGCCCGAGCAGCGACCCGAACAGCGACCCGAACAGCGAGCGACAGACGCGAGGCCTGCGGGCCCGAGTCCGGTGAGCTATGAACCAGGGCTGAAAAAAAACGAAGCAGTTAGCCTAGATACTCGACATGAATGTAGGTACCGAGCCGCGTGTTATACGCCAGGTACCAGCCGGGATGGTCGGGATCGTCATAAACGACGATGTCGTCGTCGTTCCAATTCCAGTCGTTGCAGTAACCAATGTCCGCCGGAGCGACGCTGAAGAAAAAGCCGCCGAACCCGAACCGCTGCGGACCACCACCTCCGAGCCGGTAGACGTGGCTAGGGCCAATCCCTCCCCCAAAATGTCCGTGCTCCCAGGGATGATCGAGGTGGTAACTCGCGTCATTGCGGCCTGTGTCGTGTCCGACCCAGCGATTCGTGTTGGCGTCCACGTGCGGGGCGTTGGGGTGTCCTGCCTGCTCGGAGAAATTACGACGCTGCGCGCTTTGTGGAGCGCCACCGCCACGATTGGGCGCCGCTGCCGCCGGTGTGGCCGGAGCGGGCGATCGCGCCGGCGCCGCGGGGCGTGCGGGACTGCGGACCGGACCACGCGACGGGATGTATCCGCCACCGACGCTGGGGCGCTGTGCGTTTCCGCGTGGTGCTGCAGCCCCGCCACCGCCGCCTTTTTTTTGCTGTTGCGCAAGAGCAGGGAGGGCAAGGAGCACAGCCAGGGAAAAGACCAGCAAGGGCGAGAAAATCTTTAAGAAGTTTTTCACGCGATCCTCCGAATGTTCACATCGTTCGTTTACATCGTTCTGACAAGAGATCCGCTCAATGTGCGGCACAGTCAAACGCTGCCGCGAGGCTTTTTCCGTGTACAGCAAAGGCCTTCGTCCTGTTTGTATTCCCACTGTTCCGTTCGCGGCCGACGCACCATTAAATCTATGCGACAATTTTGTTCACTATCGATGTCAACTGTAACCCGTGCCAGCTGTAACCGCCGTTTCCCGTGATGCCCGGTTCAAGCAATCGTTTTCGTCGTAATTCACCGTCCTCGCAATGCGTCGTCCCCGTAATGCGTCGTCCTCGCGATGCGTGGCCGCGGCCTAACCGCCGCGCGTGTGCATTTCGAGGTGCGGGTTGCGGCGCAACTCGTCGAGCGGGATGAATGCGCCGCGGAAATGTTCGGCATGGCGCAGTTCGGCGCCACGATCCTGGCGGCCGTGCCAGGCGTCCTCAATCACGCGGGCAATACGCGCGGAGGTGACTTCCCGTCCGCCCGGAACGGGTCTTTCAATAGCTCTGTCGATGGCGCTTTCGGGGGGCGCGCCACGCAACAGGCCGCGGAGATCGGTGCCGGTGGTGGCATAGAGACAACGGAACCAGGTGCCGTCAGCAGTCAAGCGGCTGCGATTGCACGTCCGGCAGAACGGCGCGGTAGTGGAGGCGATGATGCCAAAAACGGTGCCGTCGGGGAGCGCGTAGCGCGAGGCGGGCGCGGCACTGTCTTCCGCAAGCGGAGTAATTTTTCCAAAGCGAAGCACGAGGCGGGCAAGCATCTCATCGCGCGACACCACTTTTTCACCCGACCAGCGGGTAGCGCCGCCCACGTCCATATACTCGATGAAGCGCACTTCGGCGTTATGGGCGCGGCCAAATTCCACCAGATCGGCAAGCTCGTCATCGTTCATCCCGCGCACGACGACGGCATCAAGCTTGGTACCGGTGAAGCCGGCGCGTTCGGCGGCAGCGAGTCCCGCGAGCACGCGCGCGTGCTCATCGCGCTGCGACATCATCCGGAACCGCTCCGGGCGCAGGGTATCGAGGCTGAGGGTGACGCGGTGCAGGCCCGCAGCTTTAAGCGCGCCAGCCTGGTCGGCCAGCAGAATGCCATTGGTGGTCAGCGCGAGATCGCGAATGCGCAGATTCACCGCGAGCATGCGCACGAGGCGGTGCAAGTGCTGCCGCAGCAGAGGCTCGCCTCCGGTAAGGCGCACGCGATCGACACCAAGCGCGGTAAACGACTCGACAAGCTGCGTCAACTCCTCAAAAGTAAGCAATTCTTCGCGGGGGAGCCAGATGTAGTCCTGCTCCGGCATGCAATAGAGGCAGCGAAGATTGCAGCGATCGGTGACGGAAACGCGGAGGCTCTCGAGCGGCCGGCCGAGTAGATCGCGCAAAGGGAGCTGTGAAGATGGCGCAAGCATAACATGTCCATTTTAGCGCGTTTGAGCGCTCATTACGGGCAATGTTGCAACGCATCAATTAGGCGTCCGGGCACGCGTTCGGCTACGCGTCCGGCGCCTTCGACGCTTTCGGTGGCGTTCATCGCGCCGTCGGTGACGGCAAGCGGTGCGCCAGGCGCGTTCGTGGCCGCAGCGTCCGGCGCAATACTCGTGGCCGCAGCGGGCGCGCGATGCGGTCTGGAGCAGAAATCCCAAATGATTTCGCGGGGGCGCGCCGGTTCGGCCTCTTCATGCAGGGCATCTTCGCGATTCATGGCCGAAAGGCTGTTGAGGAGCAATTGAGAGAGATAGGCCAAAGCCACGGCATCGCGCCGGGTGATGCGCTTACGCACGAGCTGCTTGGTGAGATTCCCGAGGAACAGATTGACGCCCGCGGCGGTAGTGAAATCCTCAATGGAGGAGAGAAGCTCGGCGGCGGCGACGGCGTCGTCGGGCTTGAGTCGAGACAGGCGCTGCGCGTGTTGGACGCAAAGGGTGTAATTGGGAGCGCATAGCATGCGGCAGCGATGGCCTCGGGCGTCGATATGCTGGCAGGAGGAGGCATCGTCGGCGTCGCGTTTGGCAGCGGCGCGAGGGGCGGCACGTTCCAGTTTGGGAACTGAGTTGGCGGGCAGGGAGGGTGCCCCCCTATGTTTTTTGTAAGGATGTGATTCCATGGGGTTTCCTTTGCTGTGGTTGACAAGGATATGATTCTAAATGGGTTATCGGAGGATGAGGACAGCCGATCAGGACGAGTCGTGAGCTCGGCCTGGCTTCGGGCAAATTTCGAGCATGTTCCATTATACCTTATGAGTAAAGGGCCGAGATGTGAACGGACTCGTAACCAATAAGCGCTAATTCCAAGTTGCTTACGTCAAAGGTCCCTAAGGCCTACGTACGACGCAGGCGTCGAGAAGGGGTAAGAGCCCGGTACTTCGCAACTGCAGGATTGGCGCAGAAAAATATGACGTACATAGAGGCGCGGTCATCGCTCGCCTATGACCGTCTTTATCCAAAGTCCAGATGGAACTGGGGTTTTCGGCCGAGTCGAACGGCATGGGGTATTGATTGCACACGCCTCCCATATTCACCCTCGCCCCCGGCTCCCATCAAAGAACTACTCCGGTGGGAAGTCGTAAAGAAGCCACGCCCCTCTTTTTCGTCGCCCGTTTCAGTTTTCCTCCCAGCGACGCTCTTCCCTAGAAGCAAAAGTCCCAGCCCGTGGAACGAGGAGGGGCTTTTGCCAGTCTGTGTCCACAGACGACTTTACCCTTAAAGCATATAAAACGAGTAGATTGGGTCAAATGTTGCGGTGGGGATGACCTTCTTCGTTGTAGTCGGCGTGTGCGTAGTCTGCCAGGGCGATCCAAAAGCGCGAACTGCTCAATACGAAGAAAACCGCCTGCGCGGTTGCCAACTCAACCGAGACATGGGGCGAAGTTAGCACAATCGCGAGGATAATCAGAATTGGTACCAAGAGAATGACGAGCAATATTGGATAACTATATACCTGACCAAGCGAAGGACTGTAAACCCGTGGTACGAATGTACTATTTGCTGTAAAGGAAGCATACGTGATACTAATCAATCAAGGAATAGTGTGTTTCCGTAAGGAGCGCCTCCCTTTATGGGCCGTGAAAAAGGAATACAACTTCGGCGGGAGAGACAATGATGGGACAAGAGATCCCTTTTGAAGAGCCGGAGGTACAATGAGAAATGTCAAGGTCAACCTCGGAGGCCAAGCAGTGGAGGCTGAAGCCATGGAATTTAAGCCTGTCGAGGAACAATGGAGTCGCTACAGGCTCGAAGATGGAACCGTCGTCAAACTCAAACTTGTAGTTTCGGACGTTTTTAAACTTCCGACCGTTGATCCGGTGACGGGCCTACCACAACTGATGGTTCGATCTAGCAATATAATGTCCGTTGAACCTCCAGAACCAACTCTTTCAAAACGAGAGGTCCAATGATGCTGGATTTTACCATCTGGGCGTCACAGGCGCACCAGACCCCGCCCCACGGCATTTTCTATGCATTCCTGCCGGGAATGACCGGGCCATCATTGACTGGAAAGAATTTGTATATGACATCCGTTGGCGTGTCTTCGGAAGACCTGCAAGTTCTAAACTCCGTGTCTGAAGGCTCTGAATGGATTTTCCCAAAGCAGGAGATTATTCGGATATTGGTCGATAAATTCAAGCAGGTGCCCCAGGTGGAATCCATATGTGCCCAATTTGGAAGCGACGAAGTAACCATCTGGACCATCCTTGAAACATATAATCCGGAAGCGAGAAGCACCATTCATGGCAAGGAACTAGAAATTTGCAGGATGCTCAACGTTTTCGACTTTGATTTTCGCGTTACATCCGCTGACACAGTGTCCCCAGCAGAACTTCTTGGAAACGGGCTGTTCGAAATCTACAACCGATCTCGGTCATCAAGTGGCTAAGCATCAAGTACATTCCGTTCCTGATTATATCCAGCAAGCAGCGCACAACTTGGAATTTGCAGAATACATTCGCAAAAACAAGAGTGACTGCTTGGATTGGTCCGCTACGTGTCTGTTTTATGCAGCCGTTCATTACGTGAATGCATATTTCAAAAAAGCTAACATACCCATTCCACGACGGCACAGCAGCCCAGATCCCAAGACGCCCGGCAGATTAAACATCGTGCAGCAAGACCCAACACTGTCTGCAATCTACGATCCGTATCGAAACTTAGATGATGAAAGTCGGGATGCTCGATATGAACTCAAAAATATATCGGAGGCGCGTTACGACGGCTACTTGCGCCCTGAATTTGAGAAGATACAAAAATTCATCATTCCAAAAGTGACAATATGAAAGCTCTGTAGTGCTCCCCTCGCGCTTGAAATGCTTGAGGGTACGGAAGCGGCGACGCGATTTATTGACGCGCTAAAGACGGTGCTCTCGGTGCCAAAAGTTCCATTCCGAATCCCTTCAAGAAGGCCAAGCACTCCACCGCCAAAAGAAAAAAGCCAGTCGTACGAAGGGGCTAACTGGCTTTTCGCTTTCCTCTTCTTTGTCGCCTTACCGGGCTGTGAGCACCAGGGCCAATGCCATCTGCAAATAAGGTGCGATGGAAGGGCGGAAAGCGCCGGACTTCAGGATAGGACAGAGGGGCCGGATGCAGAGGCGCGGAGAGGATTAGGGGGTTTTGGTGGCGGGGGCGACGTGGCCCACGTCGTTGCGGGTTTGCACTACGCGCTGGATCGAGTCGCGCGTGACCACGCCTACGATGCTGCCGCCATTCATCACGGCCATCTGATCGACATTCGCGCTGCGCATGCGATCGAGCAAATCGAGCGCGGAATCTTCCGGAGCGGCAAGCGGCAACCCATCGCGCGAGAGCATCACCGCCTGCACCGACATCATCGGCCACTCTTCGCGCGGCACCGTCTGCAGCGCTTCAACCGTCATCAATCCGACCAGCTGGCCTCCAGACACCACCAGGTGCGCACGCCTTCCGGTACGCGCCGCCTCGCGAGCATACTCCTCAAGCGAGATATCGCGCGCGATGGTGGCCATGTCCGAAGTCATGATATCGGCCACGCGCAGGCCGGAGAGAGCGCCGCGTGCGGTCACCTGCGCGTAGCTTTGACGGGCGACCGTCAGCAGGAACCAGCCAATGAAGACCAGCCAAAGTCCGCCAAACACGTCCCGGCCGGCCAGGTAACCCTGCGCCGCCGTCCAGATCCCAATGCCAATCAAGCCGTACGCGATGGCCTGCCCGGCGCGTGCAGAGATGCGCGTGGCGCGCGTGTAATCGCGGGTAATGCCCCAGACGATGGAGCGCAGGATGCGGCCGCCATCAAGGGGAAATCCCGGGACCAGGTTGAAGGTCGCAAGCATGGCGTTGATCCACCAGAGCTGGCTTGCAAGCGCGCCAGCCATACTGTCGTGGGGCGCGAACCGGAACAGCAGCCAGAAACATAAGGCCAGGAAGTAGCTGGACAGCGGGCCGGCAGCGGCAATAAGAAATTCCTGGCCAGGCCGATCGGGTTCGCGGGAGATACGCGCAACGCCACCAAAGAAAAACAGGGTGATAGACGCGACCGGGAGGCGATAACGGATAGCCACCACGCTGTGCGACAACTCGTGGAAAAGCACCGAGCCGAAGAAAAGCGCGCTGGTAAGCAGCCCTAGCGCCCAGCCTTCGGCCGGGGTCCAATTCGGGTTGACCGAGCTGAACTCGGAACCAAACTGATAGGTAAACAGGGCGAAAATCAAGAACCAGCTGGAATGAAGATAGATCGGGATACCTAGAATCCGGCCGATCTTGAAACCTGCGCCACGCATGAAGAACGCCTCCAGAGCAGTATAACCGAATCGCCAGCAGCACGCCGACCGGCATGTGCGAGCGGGTGCGATGTTGCAACGTTGGAGTCCTGAGGGCGAAGTTTTTGTTGGCGCTTTGCGGCGGTGGCCTATGATTCCTGCGAAGGATTGTTTCACGTCGGCTGCCGGTCTTTCTTGGAGACCGCTCTTGGAAACCCGCCGAAGGGTGTCTGTCGCGCTGAAACTGGGCTGAGACCGGGCTGCTAGCGGGCCGCTGCTGCGCTGCTGCTGGGCCGCTAGCGGGCTTGCGAAGCAGTGCCAACGAAGCATGGAACGAAGTATGGAACGAGGTGCCTGAGGGAAGCGTCGCGAAGAAGGTGTTGGGAAAGAAGTGTTGCGAAGGAGGTGTTGGGAGAGAAGGCGGAAAGTGCTGGAAGCGGAGAGAGCGAAGCAGCGGACTTCATGACGGACTTCAAGACGGACTTCAAGACCGGGGATGCGAGCACCATCCGGCGAAAGAGACGGGGGACGAGGACGAACCGGTCTCTGAGTATGCGCGCGAAGCTGCTGCTGGTGTTCGCGGGTGCGATGGCGGCGGTCATCACCGTATTCGCATGGGGCGTCACGCACTACGCGCGGCAGGCATTCGCAGAAGCGGACAGGCAGCGCTCCGATGCGCTGGTGGCGCAATTCCGCAGCGAGTATGCACAGTTCGGCAACCAGGTGATAGAAAGCGTGCAAGGAGTCGCCGAAGCCGAAGGGACCGTGCGGATGGCGCTCGAATTGAGCCGCCCGCAGGCCGACCCTTCGCTCTATGCGCGAGACGCTACGGGGCTGGCTGCCGCACACCATCTGGATTTCCTGGAACTGGCTACCGACGACGGGACGGTGATGTCATCGGCGCAATGGCCGGGGCGGCTAGGCTATCGAAACGACTGGATCACACTCGAGAAAAACTGGAATCAGCGCGGAGCTTTTCTGGCGCGCCTGGATTTGCCCGACAACGTGGAGCTGGGCGTGCTGGCGGTGCGGGTGGTGCACGTGGGAGACAAAAATTTCTACGTGATTGGCGGACGGCAGCTGGACGGAAATTTCCTGAAGTCCATCGCGGTGCCCAGCGGGGCGCGCACACTGCTTTATCGCAATCTGGAGACCAGTTTTGTGCCGGCGGCGCTGGGCGACTCCGACGGACCGGCAGCGGACGCAGGCAAGTTTGCGGGGATGATCGAATCGCTTCAGAACCAGCCGCGGATGCTGGAGCAGGCGAAGGAGGAGCGCGCGATCGAGTGGACATCCGATCAAGTGTTCAGCGGGGTGCCGGGCGGGGTGCCGGGCGGGGTGCCGGGCGGGGTGGGAGGCGCGGTGCGAGGCGGCGCGGTGAGTCCGCAGCCGGAACGCGCGGAAACGTTTGCGGCACTGCCGCTGGCGGGGCGGCACAACGAATTGCTCGGGGCATTGCTGGTGGAGAGTTCGGAGAGCGGGCTTCCGGCGCTCGAGAGCTACATTCGTTCGCTGACGTTACTGACCGCCACGGCAGGAATATTGTTTGGCCTGGTGTTGAACTGGTGGATTTCGGTGCGCGTGACGCGGCCGGTGGAGCAGGCGACGTCACGAATCAGCGCGGTGGCGGAAGGAAACTGGGGAGTGGTGATCCCGGCGAAGACCAGCGACGAATTCGGCGCGCTGGCGCGCGGCTTCAACGAAATGACGCGGCGCCTAACCGGCGAACGCGAACGGCTGGTGCAGGCCGAACGCGTGACGGCCTGGCGCGAAATGGCGCGGCGGCTGGCGCATGAATTGAAGGAGCCGCTGTTTCCGCTGCAGATTACGATCGAAACCCTGGCGCAGGCGCAGACAGGCGAGGCGCCGGACGGGTCCGCTGAAGTTTTTGGCGAGTCGACGGCCGCGCTGCGATCGGAGCTTGAAAGTTTGCGCGAAATCGCAGCGCGCTTCAGCGAGTTCGCCAGGGTGCCGGCGCGGGATCTTCAGCCAGTGAGTGTGAACGACGTAATTCGCGCCTTGGTGAAAAAGTTTGAGCCGCAATTCGGCGGCATTGGCAGGCCACCCGTCACGCCCGAACTATTCCTGGGCGATGGGATTGCGAGAGTTAATGCCGACCCGGCGCGGCTGGCCAAAGCGCTCGAAAATGTTTTGATCGTGTCGCTCGAGGCCATGCCGGCGGGCGGCACGCTGACCGTCCGCACGCTGCAAAAAGACGACGTGGTGCGCGTAGAAATCTCTCATACCGGCGGGGGCTTGGGGTCGGAAAGCGTGGCGCGCATGTTTACGCCCTGCGATGACTCGCGCCGCGAGGTGCGTACGGAAGCAGGATTGGGCTTAGCCACGGCGCTGTCGATCGTGAGCGACCACGGCGGTCGGATTCGCGTGGACTCGGCGCCGGGAGCGGGGACGACGTTCCGGATCGCGCTGCCGGCGGCATTCGCGCCAGCGGAGCCGACGCTTGCGCCGCTGGCGCCGATGGCGCCGACGCCGGCACAGTTTGAGTCCGCTGCCGGGGCGGACATTTCGGCGGCGGATATAGCGGCGCCGACAAGCGCACCGCCCGCGACTGCAACGGCGACTACAGCGGCGGCTACAATGGCGGCGGCTGCGACGGCGGCGGCTACAACGGCAGCTACAACGGCGGCTACAACGGCGGATTTTGCGGCGGTAAGCGTGGCGCCCGCGGACCTGGAAGAAATCCCCAAAGGCGCAGATGCAATTACGCCGGAGACGGCATTGCCGGGCGCCTCGATTCCCACCGAGTCTTTGCCGGGGCCGGCGCCGGAGGCAGGCGCAGGCGATGCAACCGGCAACCTATCGGCTGCGTTGGCGGAGTCCGAGGTCACCGAGTCCCAGACAGCCGAGTGGGAGCCCAAGGGCGAACTGCCGGAAATACCCGAAGGCCAGTCTGCGGAGCAAACCCTGAGGGAAAGCCGGCCCACGATCTACCGGAACTACCTTTAACTTCCCAGGACGCCGTTTCTGGAATAGTTTTCCGTATGGCCGACCATATCGGAGTGACCACTGCTGGCGAACACCGGCGTGTTTATCCGTATTGGAGGCTGGCACGCCGCCGGATGTAAGATGCAGGCGTGGTCTTGACCACGACGAACACCGTGATCGCTGAGCTATGCAGGACTAGAGCACCCCTCAAGGCTCAGAGCTTATTCAACTGTTGATCGCGACTGTACCAAAGATGTCGCAGCGAGCTGCCTGACAGCCACATGCGACAAACAAGGCGCCTACGAGCAAAGGTTCGGACTTCCGTCTTGTCCAGCGCGAGCCCTGAGAAGAAGAAGAATAGGACTCAACACCACCGAAGGAGAACGAACATGGTCGAGAATACAGAAGGAAATCCGGGACTACCTCCCGACGACCTCAAGCGCAATCTCAAGATCGCTCAGATCAACAAGGACAACAGCCTTCCGCATATTGGCCTGGTGGGCGACACGTACACCATTACTGTCTCCGGAAATGACACGGGTGGGCGATTCTGCCTCATCGATATGCACATCCCGCCCGGTGGTGGCCCTCCTCCACACCGCCACGATTTCGAGGAGACCTTCATTCTGGTGGAAGGCGAGATTGAGGCGACCTTTCGGGGCCAGAAATCCGTCGTGCGAGCAGGCGACACCGTAAACATCCCGGCTAACGCCCCCCATCAGTTCCACAACGTCTCATCCAATCCGACCCGGCTGCTCTGCATCTGTTCCCCGGCCGGGCAGGAGAATTTCTTTATAGAGGTCGGAACACCGGTCGCCACCCGCACGACACCTCCCCCTAAGCTCGATGAGAAGCAACAGGCGGAATTCATAGAGAAGGTCAAAGCTCTTGCAGCGAAGTACCGAACCGAATTGCTTCAGAGGGCATAAATTACGCTGGGCGAGAAGTCCGGTTGTTGGAGTTGCTCCATTGTTGCGAGCCGCCCGATGGCACCCGGATCACAAGCGCCTTCGAGACTCCACATGGACGGTAAGATGGCGCACCAGACCAGTCACCGCCACGAAATCCCAGGAAGGATTTTGTTACAGGCGCTGAAAGCCGTGCGCGTGGGGAAGACTCTTCCAGAGTAATTGGCTGTGTGCGGCAGGCGCACTAGCCCAAGATAATTCCCACAAATTAATCCGGGAGATTAATCGAACGGACACGGCGCCAGGCAGACGGGGCTCGCGGGATGTTCAGTTGCCGCCTGGAGTTGTGGCGGCGGGGGTCGAGGCCGGCGCGGCCGCCGGGTCGGCTGGCGGAGCAGCGCTGGGAGTGGCGCCTGGCCCGGCGGGGGTGACGGGGCGCAGCGCGAAATAGTTGCGGCCAAAGGCGGCTTGCGCGCCGCCCGCTTCGACGACCACGGCTTCCACCGTGTAGCGGCCTGTGGCCACGTCGCGCCAGCGGCAGGCTGATGCGGAAGGAAGCGGTGCGCGTCTTCTCGATCCACATGGTCGTCGACTTGCTCGGGGGCGACCATGGGCGTCTGGTTGACGCGCGCGCCGTTGCGGAAAAACTCAAGGCCGGCGCGCAGGTTGTGGGGGTCGATGTTTTCCGGCACGTAGGCCTGGAAGAAAACGTAGAGCATCTGCTGGCTGGTGAAAACGCGCGTCACGCTGGGGACGATGCGCTCGCCGGCCACGTCGAGCGGGGTGGCCTTCAGCTTGGCGTCGGGCGCGAAGCGCCTTGGTCTGCACTTCTGAATTTTTCTGCGAGCTCGACGAGCTGGCTCGAGAGCACCACGGAGCTCAGCTGCAGGCGGTCGGGCGTTCGCCGGGCAGCTTGAGTTCGTCCTCGAACGTGCCGATGCGGCCGGTCTCATTTTCGCGCGCCAGGAATTTCAGCTTGTAGTCGCCGGGCGGCAAGAATGATTCCGCCCTGATAGACGCAGCGCGTTCTGCTGCACCTGCTGGAAGCGCTCGGTGTCGAGCCTCACGGTGATGGTGTCGCGCAGGGCGCCGACGACGCGGTTGGATTTGCGCGTCGCGCATTTCGGCCGCGAAATCGAATTCCACCTGGCGGCGATTGCTCTTTCTGCGCCCACTGCAGCGCGCTGGACGCGAGCTTCGCGGAGATGGGCACGAAGATCTGATTATTGTCGAGGCGGAAATAGGAGGTTTCGACGGCGATGGGCAGCTCGACTACCGGCGTATCGGAACGTCATGGCGTCTTCGAGCTGCCGCTCGCGATCTTCGGTGGTGTAGACGCCGAAATTTTTGGGCGCGTAATAGCCCTCGCGGTAGCGAATGCGCGCGCCCGGCACGCCGGTGATGCGCACGCGGATGCGCGCGCCAGCGGCCGTCGTGCGCGGTGTTGCGTGCTGTAGTAGCCCACCAGATAGTAGCCGGCGGTGTCGGCCTGCACGGTGTGGAAGGCCTGGCCGAGATCGCCCAGGTCGAAGAAGCTGCGCCCGCCGGTGTCGGTCGCGAGCGTGGCCAGAGTCTCGCGCGAATCCTGGCGCGAGTCGCTCTGGTGGAAGACGGAGGCGCCCGGAAAACATGGAGTTGCCGGAGGCCGCGCCGACGCTGGCGATCGCCGCCGGGAATCTCCGCCATCAGGCCGCGAGAATCCACGGTGTAGATGGACACGTTGGCGCGGTTGGCGGCGTCGGTGGTGGCGCGCAGCTGCGAGCGATTGTCCTCGCCGGTCTGCGTGATGCCGCTGGTGAATTGGATCACCGATTTTTTGCCGGGGATTTCGCGCAGCAGGTCGGCCACCGATTCGAGCGCGGCCAGCTTGCGGTCGGTGTTGAAGACGTTGAACTCGGTATCGTCGGCGGTGAAGGCCGCGTCGGTGTCTTCGGTGACGGCGGTTTCGATTCCGGTGGCGCGCGGCGTCGGCCAGGCCGGCCAGTTGCGACTTCCTTGCCGGGCATGAAGCGCGTCCACGGCGCGATTGAGCAGATCGCGATCGTTGGTGAAGTCGGCGACGACGTGGAGCTGGTTGCCAAAGGCCACCACGCCCACCAGGTCGGCGCGGGGTCATCTGGTCGTGCAGGAAACTTCTTGGCGGCGGCGGTCGAGCGCGTCAGGTCCTGCGGCTGCAGGGAGGTGAGATCGAAGAAGAGCACGATCATGCGGCGGTCGCGAACCTGCTGGCGCAATCTCCTCCGGGGCGGCGACGGCGCCGATGGGGATGGTCATCGGCGCGGTGTCGGCGGCTTCGGCGTTCTCGATTTTTTCGACGTCGTAATAGTCGAAGGTGGAAATCTTCTGTTCGTGGCCGTCTTCGGCGACGGTGAACTGATCCTGCCGCAGGCCCTTGATGGGCTTGCCGTCGCGGTCGGTGACCTCGACGTCGACCTCGACCAAGTTCGACGGCCGAGCGGATGGTGCCTTTGTCGTTGGCGGAGACTTGCGGGGCGGCGGCCGGCGGCCGGCGCGGGTCGCGGGCTGCTGCGGATTCTGCGCCAAGTCCGCCGGGGCCAGCAGCAGCAGCGAGCAGCGCCAGAGCCAGCGTGGCACGCGGGCGCGTTGCGGACGAGGTCTTCGTGCTGCAGTCGCATTAGAAGTTCACCCTGCGTCATGATGTCCATCGTGCGCATTGCCGACGGCGCCGACCACGCGCCCGAAGGTCGAGGAGTTCACGACCGTCGAAAGGCCGGTGAAATTCGGCGTGTTCGTGAGATTGGTAATCTCCCAGCGAATGTCCAGGCGGTGGTTGTGATCCTTGCCGAAGGGAACGTCTTGGCGATCTGCGCATTCCACGTAAACGATGCCCGGGCCTTCGATGGTGTTGCGCGCGGCATCGCCGAACTGGCCGGCCGGGGGCACCACGAAGCAGGCCGTGTTGAAGAAATGCAGCGGGCTGCGCTGGCTCGCGGGCAGATTGGGATTGCAGATCTGGTCGGCGCGGGTGGCGAATACTCCGCCGCTGCCGGTGTTGCCGGCGGAGGTGCCGGAACTTCGGCGGTAAAGGGCGTGCCGGTTTGCGCGCGCGATGTTGCCGCTCAGCCGCCAGTTGCCGAACAGCGCGGCGCTCAAGCCTTTCTGCGCGAAGCGGTGACGGTCGCCAACGGCAAGTTCGTACGTAATAGTTGGCGCGCAGCTGCTGGCGAATATCGAAGGAGGACAGGCCGTATTCGGCCGCGAGGTCGGCAGGATTCTGCACCACGATGGGCGAGCCGCCGCCGATGGAGCTGGCATCATCGATGGATTTTCCGTAGGTGTAGATGGCGTTAACCATGAATCCGCGGGTCATGCGCTGCTGCAGGCGCACCTGCAGCGCGTTGTAGATCGAGTTGGCGCCCGACGGTGTCATAGATGAAATCGCCGGCGTTCGGCGACCGGCCGGTGGTGACGATGCTGCCGGGAGCGCGGGCGGTTGGGCGCGAACAGCATGTCCAGGTCGGTGCCCTTGGTGCCGGTGTAGGTGACGCACAAGGCTGGTGTTGGTGGCGAGCGCCGTTTCGATGGAGAGATTCCAGATCTGCGCATAGCCGACTTTGTAGTTGGGATTCACCGCATAGGTGTTGGTATGCCGTATTGACGGCAGTGGCTGCCGAGGGAAATCCGTTTTGCAGCGTGAGGACTTCGGCGGGACTGGTCGAGCAGTCAATTGCGAATCGGCCCAGGGCGGCTGGTTGGCCAGTTCGTTGAGCAAGCTGGCGTGTAGATGGATTCGTTGTAGAACATGCCGTAGCCGGCGCGCACGGTGGTGGCATGCTTGGCCATAAAGCCTTTGAGCGGCGGCCGCCAGGCGATGCCCAGGCGCGGCGACCCAGTGATTGTAATTGCCGCGGATGAGCGAGGCGGGAAGCGCGCCGCTAAAGGGCGCGGTTTCGCCGGGAACGACCACCGCCGCCTGCGTGAACCGCAGGAGTTGATGTCCAGGTTCGGAGATATGGCCGTACAGTTCCGAGGGCGGCGTGAAGGCCTCGTAGCGCACGCCGTACTCCAGGGTAAAGTTGGCTTGACGCGCCAATCGTCGGTGACATAACCGACGTAGCCCCAGCTGCGGTAGATAGTTGCTGCGGCGTGCCGAAGCGCACGTTGGTGGAATAGGGAAAGCCCAGCAGGAAATCGGCGAAATCGAGACCCGTGCCGAGAACCGGCTGGCCGGTAGGGCTGAGCTGAGAGGTCATCAGGCCGTTGAAGGTGAACTGGCCCTCGGGGGTGGGATCGGAAAAAGTATTGGTTTCGATGCGGCGAACTTCGACGCCGAGTTTGCAGGGTGTGCTTGCGCGAGCGTGTTGGTAACGCGCATCCACGAAGCGATAGGTCTGGTTGCGCGTCAGCGACGGAATGGCGTCGCTCACGCCGGTAAAGTTGGTGAAGTTTAGCTGCGGCACGCCCCAATCGAGGGGCGCAGTGGAAACGCCGGTGATGCCCAGGCCGGCGGCGACGTCGTTCTGATTGGCGAAATTGTTGAGCGTCTGCGAGCGGTTGCGCGAAAAGATGAGCTGCGTATCGTTGAACAACGTCCGCGTAAAAGTTCTGTGTCAGGCCCAGCGTCACTGACTGGCCGCGCGTGCTCGCGTTGCTCTCAAAGGAGGGGAAATTCTGGAAGGAGTGGGTGGCGGTCTGGCTGAAGTTGTAAATGATGCGCGCGTTGAGCTTCGGCGAAATCGTTTGCAGTATGCGCGCGTTCAGCCGGTTGGTTTGCGTGGGCACGCGGGTTTGTAGGTGGTAGTTGTCCACAAAGCCGGGCAGGTTGGCGACAGGGAATGAATTGCAAGAGTCCCAGAGCGGCGCCGTTGAACATCGTCGAAGGAATCTGGCAGCCCACGGCGGTGCGGGCACCAGCAGGATTGCCGGCGGGAGGCACGTAGAGCTGCGTGTTGGGCCGGTCGCAGAAGTTGCCAAGGTTTTGGCGCTCGAAGGCCGTCGGCACGGTAGAGAATTGATCGACCGGCGTTGCGCGCCCAGGAGGTGTCGAAGTTGACAAAGAAAAAAGTGCGGTCGCTGCCATCGTAAATATGCGGGATGCGCAAGGGGCCGCCGATGTTTCCGCCCGATGCGGTCGGTCCAAGTGGGAATTTTGGGCGGGTTGGCTTCGTTGAGCGAATAAGGCCGCGCGTTGAACGCAGAGTTGCTATACTGGTCGTACAGGCTATAGTGAATCTGATTGGCGCGCTGGCGCATGACGCGCTGCATGCCCCAGAGTGCGGCAACTCCCTGGGGGCCGGGGCGGCCACCGCGTCCTTGTTGCCGTCCGCCGCGTCCACCTCCGCCAGCGACTCGAAGATTCATTCCAGGCGCACCGCCGCCGGGACCTCCGGGACCGCCCGGGCCACCTGGCCCGCCGGGACCTGCTGCGGCGCCGCCGAAACCGGGAACTCCCGCGCCGGCGCCTGGCGCGCCAGGACCTATAAGATCGGGGCCACCACCTCCTGCGGGCGCGTCGCCGGCACCCGTATCGGCGCCGCGCCCCACGGTGCCAGTCATCAAGAAGGCATCGGAGGCAGCCGCCTGGCCGAGCGTGGAGTCGGTACCTGGTTCGTTACCTTGCGGCAAGCCCGTGCTGGCGCTGGCATCGGCTTCGGCTTCCTCGCCGCCTTGCTGTTGTTGTCTATTGAGGGCCAGTTGCTGAAAGTTACCCGGAGCCGCACCGTTTGGACCGGGCGCGCCGTTGGCCCCGGGCGGCACCTGGCGATTCGCGCCTCCCGCTCCCGCTGCCGATGAGCCTGGACCTTGGCCTTGACCTTGGCGCCCAAATGGGCGGCCCTGGCCGCGACCTGGATTTGCGGGGTTTGCGGAGGCGGCCGGGGCTGCGCCGGCATCGCTCGAGTTGTTGGCAGCGCCTGCTGCGCGATTGGCGGCGGCCGTACCCGTATCGCTTGCTGGAGCGCCCGACGCGACACCTGATGCGGAACCCGCGGCGGCCTGGGTAGATTGCGGCGGAGTGGCCGATTGCGCTGCTTCAGCCGACTGCTGCTCGATCGTCTGGAGGGTGGCGACCTTCGCTACCAGATCAATAGGCGCACTGGGCGCAGCAGTTGCTTGCCGCGTGGGTTGGGGCTGAGCCGCAAGCGGAGTAGCGTCGAATTCCTTGGTGATGGGCTCGAAGCCAAGCTGCGCGACCTCGATGCGGTAATGTCCCGGCGACATATCAGGCAAACTGAAGCGGCCGTTCTCGTCGGTCCAAGTGACCCACGCCCGGCGGCTGGCGGTTTCGACCAAACGCAGCGTTGCGCCGGGGACAGGAGTGCGATCGGCGGTGTGCAAGACACCGCTAATGGTTACAGAATTCGAAGCAGTTGGAGAAGAGGCGGCGGGAGCGGCGGCAGGAGCGTCGGTGGGAGCGGCAGGAGCGGCGGCAGGAGCGTCGGTGGGGGGAGCCGTTTCCTGCGCCACCGCTGGCAACCCGGCGCCCAGAGGAGCAAATAAAAGCAGAATACCAAACAGGACGCCACAGTTGATCGCGAATCGCTTCCGCAAGGTACGTCCGCCCCTCTGACCTGCTTCGCCTGCGACCTGGGCACTGCGGTTCTTACAGGGACATTCTGCAGCTAAGCCCCGAAGTGGCGGCTTCCGAGCCTCCGAATTACAATTGCCAGTTAGACGCGTCATGCGCAAATAACGTTTCCTCGGTGATCCCCGGAGGCGAGCCGGAGATGAGCGCCGGAGATGAGCGGAAGATGGGCCCGAACTGGGCCCGAAGTTGAGCCGAAGCTCGGCCGAAGCTGGGCCGAATTGAGCCGACGACAGGCCGGAGATGGACTTCCAACCGATATGCCGCTCGACAGCACTTCTGCCACTCGACAGCACCATTCGCTACTCGGCACCAGTATTATAGATTACGGCAGCATGCGAAGATGAGGCCCATTTCCTGGCGCGCAACATGGCAGCCAGGTTTGGGCTAGCGGGTTCGGGGCAGTGCAGTTGCCGGGCACGATCGGAAAAGATGCAAGGTGCGGAAGGATGAAGGTGCAGCAACGCGGAAGGACACTGCGGCATGATTCCAGAATTTTTATGGGATGAGCTGGCGCGATGCGAGGACGGGCGCGGCCAGCACGGCGGGAAACATGATTTTGGACATGATTGTGGAGATGGTTTTGGACATGCACGACGCGGGCGGGCCTCGTGCGCCTGAACTTTTGGCCCATTGGCGTGTCTGGCGCCGCGGCTAGCGCCGCAGCTATCGCGGCAGGAATAGCTGCGTGGGGCGCGGTGCATTCCACATCGGAAATTTTCGGCGCGACTTTGCACCATACGCGCCGACGCGGTGAGGTTGCGCTGACGTTTGACGACGGGCCGAATCCGGCCATTACTCCGCAACTGCTGGCACTTCTCGAACGGCACTCGGTGCGAGCGACTTTTTTTCTGGTGGGACGATTCGCGCGCGCGTGTCCCGAGCTCGTACGCGAGATCGCGGCTCGCGGGCACGCTCTCGGCAATCATACGGAGACCCATCCCAACCTCGCGCTGCTGCGAGGCGCACGCGTGGAGCAGGAGGTCAGACGCGGCAGTGACAGCATCGCGGAAGCGCTGCGCGGCGCAGGACGCGCGCCGGCGTGGATGCGGCCGCCATTCGGTTATCGCGGACCACAGGTCGCGGGCGCGGTTCGGCGGGCGGGATTGCGAGGCGTGGCCATGTGGTCGCGCAAGTTTTACGACTGGAGGCCGCAGCCGGCTTCGCGTCTGATCGAGCGGTTAGGGCGATTAGGGCGTTCAGGGCGATTAGGACGATTAGGGCGTTTAGCGGAGCCGCGACGATCAGGGCGGCGAGAGGCAGCGGGAGACCTTTCGGGCTCAGGGCCGCGCGCATGAAGATGGCGCGTTTGATGCAGTGCGGGCCGGCGTGGGTAGGCGCGATTGGCGTTCGCGCGATGGACAGGGCGGAGATGTGGTGCTG
Source organism: uncultured Acidobacteriota bacterium (assembly GCA_963828935.1). GTDB lineage: Bacteria > Acidobacteriota > Terriglobia > Acidiferrales > UBA7541 > Palsa-189. Next base: position 1,052,712 of record CAWHGP010000003.1, read on the forward strand.
CTGCATGACGGAGACTTCCGGGCGCTCGGCGCCGATCAGCGGCATGTGCTGGTGGCGCTCGCATATTGGCTGCCGCGGTGGCAGGATGCGGGTCTCGAGTTTGTTACAATAGACGAGGTCGCGGACACAATGCCGGCTCGGGTTCAACGCGGCGGAGAGTCCCATGGATGAGCGGCAGTTTTACATTGAGCGCCAAGAAACCAAGACGCTTCCACTGGTGTGCCCGCATTGCCGGCAGCAGGGCTCCTATCCCATTCGCTGGGTAGTGCGCATGAAGAAAAAAGAATTGCCGCGCGGTGCTGGAGAAGAGGACCGCAAGCGTTTTGCTACGGCGCGATCGTACATGGTGCGCGTGGACGAACTGGTGGCGTGCCGGAATCTTCGCTGCCGGAAACGCTTCGAGTTGACGGGGCAAAGCGTGGTGCTGGTGTCGGAGGCCGGGAGTGCGCCGGCGGGCGACTTCGATCCGGACACATTCGGCAACCGCTGAGCGGTATTCAGGTGGCGCGTGTGCCGCGCGTGCGCAGTGTTTTGGGCGGCGTTTGAGTTTGAGCGGCGCGGGTTGCAGACCGGTCAGATTTCCGGATACAAGTCGAAGAAGGCGTCGACAGACTGGCGCAGCGTTTTCTCGATCTCTTCCTTGCTGCCTTCGATCAGGTGCATGGTCACGCGGGCGGTGCGTCCATCCTTGAGTAGCAGCGTAGCCTCGGTGATTTCACCAAGGTCCTGGGCCGGAAAAAGCCGCATACCATATACCAGGGCAAGATTTGCCATGCACGTTTCTCCTGTGGTCGTGGAACAACGTTGTCGTCGCAGGCCAGCGAACCTCTGCATGCAAGTTTCTGCATTGTTTCTGCATTATTGACCATTATGGGCCGTTGCGTCTGCGATGCGTGCCATTATTGAAAACCTGCGGGGCGACATGGCGGGGGCATGGCCGAAGCAGCGGGCTTTAGCCCATTGGCATCCAAGCTGCTATTTAAAAGGTGCCGTGGCAAACTGTGGCGGGAGCGAACGGCCGGGACCGTAAGGGACGAAGGTTTGTGACTGGTGATGAAAGTGATTGGTGACGAAAGAAGATTGTGATGGACACGATTCGCTCGCGGAGGGTCTCATGAGGCGCGTTTGCGTAAAAAACCAACGCAATTGGGAGCGATTTCGCCGCGCTTGCAGGGTTGGTGTGGGCGCGACGTCGCTCCTGGTCTCCACGTGTGTGCTTGCCGCAACCACGCTGGGGGCGCAGGACGCAGCCGGGCCACTGGTTCCGCGGAATAATTCTGGGACCACGCATGACACTGTGACGCCTGCCGCGGCAGCCGCCAGCGCCGGCCCGGCCGCGGGGCCAAATGCAGGATCGGCGGCCACGCCGCAAACAACAGCTGAGAATGCGTCAAATGGTGCGGCTGAGACGTTGGTGGTGCCATCCGGCACGCGGCTGCCACTGGTGCTGCATAACTCCATTACCACGCGCAACGCGCAGATGGGCGACCCGCTTTATTTCGAGACCGTGTTTCCCGTGGTGTTGAACCAGCGCATCCTGGTGCCGGCCGGCTCCTACGTGCAAGGAGAGGTGCTTGAAGCCAAACGGCCGGGGCGCGTGAAGGGCCGCGGCGAAGTGCGGATTCGGCTGACGACCATGATTCTGCCGAACGGTTATACGGTGAAGTTCGACGCGGTGCCCACCAACGCGGGAACGGGCGGCAATGAATCCACCGATAAGGAAGGCCAGATCAATGGCGACACCGACAAAGCCAGCGATGCGGGCACGATTGTGAAGACCACGGCGGCTGGCGCAGGAATCGGAGCGGTTGCTGGGAGAAGCGCAACGGGCGCGGGCGTAGGCGCTGGGGCCGGAGCTGCTGCGGGGATCGCGATGGTGTTGCTGACGCGCGGGCCGGAGCTCGAGTTACCACGCGGCACAAGCCTCGATATCGTGCTCGACCGCGCGCTATACCTCGACGCGTCGAAAATTACCTTCACCGAACCCGGCCATGCTTCCACCTTGCCGGGTCCGGCCAACCGCGAACCTACGCGCAGCAAGAACCCTTTTTGATTTTTTGTCTTCACATTTCCAGTTGGCAGTTTCCGGCTGGCAGTTTCGCGCCGCCGCGCGAGCTTCAGCTTTTCGCAAATGTCTGGCCGCTGGAAAATCGCAGAGGACTGAAGATCTCCCAGTCCATCGACACACGCGATTCGGTGACCCACTCCCTCACGAGTTTCGCGGTGATGGGCGCCAGCAAAATGCCGTTTCTATAATGACCTGTGGCGACCGTGAGGTGGCGGAGTTCGGCCGGGCCAAGAATGGGCAGATGGTCGGGAGTATCGGGGCGCAGGCCGCACCAGGTTTCCACGATTTCCGCATCCGACAGCGCGGGCACGAGTTCCTGGGCGGCGGAAAGAATGCGCTCGAGTCCCGCTGGCGTCACGCGCTTCTCAAAATCCGCATCTTCAAGTGTGCTGCCGGCGACAATGCGCTGTGTAGCGTTATCGTCGCGCGGCACGAGGTAACCTCGTTCGGAGCGAAGCACGCGGCGCAGTTGGATGCCCGTGCAGCGCAGCGCGACCATTTGCCCGCGAACGGGCCGCGTCGCGACCGGTGGTGAAACGCCCGCGATTTTTTGCGAAAATGCGCCCGCCGCCAGGACCACATGTCCGGCGGCGACGGTTTCTTCGGCGCCGGAGCGGACAGCGGTGGGATGACCGGTGCCGGGCGGGTCGGCGCCGCGCCGAACTGTGTCGCGTCGAACTGTGCCGGGCCGCAGGGCAGCGGCGCCTTCTCTGAGGGTGACTCCCGTGCATCGGTCTGCGTCGCTCGCCAAGCGCACGACCTCGGCATGCGCACAGAGTTCGACGCCCTGGGCCACGCCGGCCGCCAGCACCGCCTCAGTGAGTGCGCGGTTATCGACGGAGCTCTCGAACGGCAGCAGTGCTGCCGCGCGCACTTCACGCCCGAGCGCGGGCTCGAGCTTGCGGGCTTCGTCAAGGGGCAGCGGTTCTGTGGGTAATCCAAGGCCGTGATGCAGGGCGATGAGTGTGCTCAATTTGCGTTCGGCGTCACCGGAAAAAAGCGCTTCGATGGTGCCCTCGCGGCGATAATGGACGCGTTGGCCGGAAAGTTCCTCCAGTTCGGTCACGAAATCGGGATACAGCGCGAGGCTGGCGCGGCTGAACGGAATCAGGGGAACATCCGCGAGGCTGTCCGGTGCGGGAGAGAGCATGCCGGCAGCGGCCCAGGAGGCTTCGCGGGCGGGCTCCTGCCGGTCGAAGAGTGCGACGCGCAGGTGCTCCTGGGCGAGCCGCAGCGCGATCGAGCCGCCAATGAGGCCCGCGCCGACTACCACGACGTCGTAGGAGCGCATGTGTTCATCTTATTACCAGAGGCGAGATAGTGCCGGGCCGACACCGGGTGAAAAATTACGATGGCTGCATGGACCTAGTGGGCGAACCTGTGCGCGCGCCGATGGAAAAAGAGGCGACGGCGGCATCGGCAAGCCAGTAAGCGGGATTGCGCGCAGCGACAGAGGCGAGCGCTTCGTTATTGGGTACGTTTTTTTCGCCGCGTGTCGCGCTGCGCGTGGGTGCTGTAAGGATTCTGCGGTGCCGTGTTCGATGCGTTGGAAAATCCCGCCCTTCAAAATGGGAAAGACGCGGCACCCAAAGAGCGAGTTAAAAACATGGAAGCTCGGCAGCCGGTGGTCTGTATTCGCAACTGTCAACATCGGGCGCTATTCCGATATGGGAATTTTCGATCCATCAACATATTAGCAAGCAATAATAAATCCCAAGAAATCGCCGCAGATTCATAAATCCAGGCTCATGGCCTACTTGGCTTTCGGACTGCCGGCCTGGGCGGGGATGCTGATGATGTTCACGTATGCTATCCCCTCCGAGGGGACACAGATCTGCTCGTCGTTTTCTTGCGAGGGCACCCATCTGAACTTGGCCGTTGCGAGCACAAAAGATTTTGTGTACATCTTCGGATCGTCGATGGTTACCGTCATATCCAGGTGATTGTGGTCGACGCGTGTGTAGCGCTCCTCGACAAGAGCCTCGGCGTTGTGGGGATACCCGCGTGGATCAAGCCAGCTGCGGTCGTCGCTTCCGGTCGTATCGATTACCAGAGTGTTGTCCCCATCCCAGTGGCCTACCGAATATCCGTACCAGCGTGATTCTGGGCCGCCCTTGGTATCTATATTTTTGGGAAGCTGTCGCCCGTCCATCCAGACGTCGCGCCAAACTTTGTTGTATTGGTGGAGAACCACAATTTTTCCAGGCATTTGTGCAAACGAAAGTCCCCTGGATTCGTTAACCGCGCTACGTGGAAACCCGAATGGATCGCAGGTCTTCCAGGGATCGTTGGACTCCGCCCAGCCGACCTTGGCCTCGGTTTTATTGAGGTTGAACCGCTGCTGCCCCAACGGAGTCATAGGCGGCACATCCCCCCTGGTCGGTTCCAGTGGTCCCGTCCAATATCCAGTAAGGTCTTGCTTGGGAGCTGGTCCACCGGGATCGTTGTCCAGTTTGTTATACAAGGTATTTCGCGCGCCTGCGCCGCTTTGGGCCATGGCCATCGACAAGCCAGCCAGCATGGCGAATACAGCCACAACGGATTTCACGATGTTGTTATGCATGTTGTTATGCATGTCGACCGCCCCCCTAGCTCAAACTATTCACGCCTGCACTCGCGACAGGAAGCCCATTTGTGCTCCGCGGCAATGTTCGTACTCACGGCGGTCACAGCGGCCAAAATGGCGATAGATTTTCTTGACGCGTCTGACTGGAAGTTGCGAAGGTACCATGAACCGCGTTATTCGGGCACATCCTAAGGCTTCTGATCTTCTCGCACAATGCATTTTTCAACCGTGCAGGCGCAGGTGACTGGAAGGCGATCCGTTCTGGTGGCATCCGGCATTTGGGTACGCCTGTGTGGGCACGCGTGTGTGGGCACATGTGTGCGGGCCCGTGTGGGCACGATGTCGGACTGCATCGTGGTCTTCCACCAGTGTTACCACTTGCGTGCGCTTGTGACCGAAGTTCGCGCACGGAAGAATAAACGATGATCATGTTGAACGGAGCGACGCTCGACGGGCGATGGCTGTAGGAGTTGGGCGCCGAGTTGCTCTTGTCTAAATCGCTCGTTTAGTTCACGATTATCGGAACAAATTCTCCGCGAGGAAGGGGCCAAAATGGGCAATCGAGACGCAAGAGGGCGAGAGGCCAAGAAGCCGAAGAAAGCGAAGGACAAAGTGGTGATGCCATCGAGACCACGGCACGAGCGACCTTCGGGGCAGCCTGCGAACCCACCGAGTTCTTCGGTGCCTCCCACAACCCCAGGCAAAACCGACGCTTGAGCCGCGGCGAGCAGGCGGCGCTCGCCCCAACATGTCTGGACGAATGATTTGAACGGCGGAAGCCGGTTCGCAATGCGGGTTCGCAATGCCGGTTCGCAAATGAAGAAATGCCATGTCCAGACTGGCAGCGATAGCCCGGCACGATTCCTTCACTCGCGATATAACGATAGCGGCGCCTTATGATCTGCTCGCGCGTGGAGCCACGGCCGTCGTAACGTCGGGCATGGAGATGAGCGGAGGAGATTGTAGGAACGCGTGCGGCGGAGAGATTCTTCACATGGTGAAGAATAACGCGCAGTTGATCTGGCTCACGCAGTCCGATCATATGTCATACGGTCATGAGGTCATGGCCATTTTCTCGATCCGCTCCGTCCCGAACTGTGTTATGCTGTGAGTGCGCTTGATACCGCGGTTGTGTCGTCGGTTGCTCTGGTCGGTGAATTGATCTGAGAACTCCGCCTTCAGCTCCCCTCCGTAAGTCTTCAGCGTAATTTACAACGTGCTTTAAAACCAAAACCTGGTAAGGGCACCAGCGCGCACCGGTGGTTTCGTGTGCGTAGTTGCCGCCAGAGAAAAGACAAAACAAGAAATGCCAAGCTTCACAGAACTTCCGCTTTCCACATATGTAAAGGAGCGGCTTTCCGCCGCCCACTTTCTGCTGCCCACCCCGGTGCAGGAAGCTGCCATACCGCCCGCGTTACAAGGAAAAGATTTGCTGGCCACCGCTCAGACCGGCACAGGGAAGACGCTCGCCTTCCTGATACCGATCATGGAAAGGCTGCTGGCAGGCACTCCCGCGGGAATAGCCGCATTGGTGTTGGTCCCCACGCGCGAACTCGCCGTGCAGGTGGCCGATCAGTTCAACATTTTGCGCGGGAAGCAGTTGCCTGCGGCGGCCGTAGCGGTAGGCGGGTTGTCCGAGGGACAACAACTCAGCGCTATTCGCAGAGGCGCGCGCTTATTGGTCGCTACACCCGGCCGATTGGAAGATTTCCTGGACCGCAAGCTCTTTAATTTCCGGGTACTGCAGGTGCTGGTGCTCGACGAAGCCGATCGCATGCTGGATATGGGGTTTCTGCCCGCGATTCAGCGCATCGTGTCGGCACTTCCCAAAGAACGCCAAACCATGTGTTTTTCCGCCACGCTCGAAGCATCGGTAGCCCATCTGGTTCACGACTACATGCGCAACCCCGTCCGTCTGTCCTTTGGATCAACGCTCAAACCTGCCGAAAACGTGCGGTTCCAGGCGTTCGAGGTGGCCCTGAGCGGCAAACAGGACGTCCTGCACGGTTTGCTGGCCAAAGAGACTGGGCGGTGCCTGATCTTCGCACGCACCAAGCGCGGTACGGACCGCTTGGCCAGATCCTTGAATGGCGAGGGTTTTTCAGCGGCCATGATCCATGGCGACCGGTCCCAATCGCAAAGAAGCGCCGCGCTGGCTGGGTTTCAGCAAGGGCGCTACCGCATATTGGTCGCTACCGACGTCGCTTCACGCGGCATTCACGTCCAGGATATCGCTCATGTCATCAACTACGATATGCCGGAGGGGGCGGAGAACTTCATCCATCGGGCCGGTCGTACCGGCCGGGCAGGCGGCAGCGGTGTCGCATCCACGATTTTTTCGCGGGACCAGCGGTCGGAAATAATGCAACTCGAACGTACGCTGGGCATCAAGATGGATCGCATGCCCATCGAGGCCTCGCATCACCAGCGTTCGAGCCAGAACAGATTGGCGGCGCCGATCGAGCCGGAATTCCGGCGGCCGCGAACCAGCGACCGTACAGGCCGTGCGCGTCCCTCTTCCTCCAGGAAATTTGGGGGCCGGGCATCCGCGCATCCGTATCCTGTCGACGCGGCACCCAGGTCGAGAATGGCCCGCCTGCCTGGAGAAGTGTTACAGACTCAAGTCGAAGGGTAGTTCGGTTGAAGGTGGTCGAGGCGGTGGGTAATTCAGTCGAAGGGTGGTTTGGTCGAAGGTGGTTCGGTCGAAGGTGGTTCGGTCGAAGAATGGTTCGGTCGAAGAATTAGTTCGGTCGAAAAATAGTTTGGCTGCTCGTGGGGGGCCGCAGTGCGATTCTCGTGGTCCCCGCACATTCGGTTCTTTCATCGCCGCTAACGCCGCCGATACCAATGCCGGGCTCACGTGTGGTCCCAACCGAGCTCTTTCCCGGGTTTTGCGGCTCCCGCACAATAAGAATATGCTGTGAGCGCCAGCGCGCGGGTGTTCCTTTTCTTCCTTTTACTGTTACCCTGCATCAGGAAAATTTTTCGCGGACTCGTGTATCTCTTGGCGATGCCATTTCCCATAGGGATTCAAAGGGATTGCAGTGGTTCAAGTTATTTCACTAAAATTCAGTATGATGTGGCACGAGCCGTGCAAAGACAAATGAGGAGAATTACATTTTTCGGCATGGAGTGGGGATCTCGGGGGGTATTCGTCTTTGATCTGTCCTAAGAATCCGTCTTGATCTGGCGAATAACTATGCGCACGACAGTGACACAATTTGGAAATTTGCGGATCGGGGCAGCACCGTCGTCGACGCGGCCTCCCGACCCGGAGGCGTGGAAGAAGATGATGGGGCAGCGGCCGGTGCCGGTGCGTTTGGGCCTGCTGCCGGATGCCAAATTGAGCAAGAGCGCGTTGCTCACGAGTACGGTATTGCAGGTTGCGCTGGCGGCGCTGGTGGTGGCGTTGCCCATGTTTTTCCCGCAGAAATTAGTGACCCAGATCATGTACGAGGTAACGCCGGTGGCCGCGCCCGATACCTCGGTGCCGCTGCCGCCCAAGCCGCCCGTGGTGCGCCCTCGAGTGCAACCGACGCCGCCACCGATCGAGCAGCCCGAGCCGGTGCGGGTAGCGAAATTGATTGCGCCGCGTCCTTTGGTAGCACCCAAGCCCAAGCCGGTCGTGGTGCAGCCACAGGAAGCGCCGAAACTCGATCAGCCTTTGACCGAAGCGAAATTTGAAGCGCCCGCAACGCCCGAACCGGTGCGTCCGCGCGAACCGGTGAAGACGGGGATGCTCACAACGGGGAGCGCCGCGCCGGCCACGGTGAACCAGCCCATGGATAAAGTGCAGACCGGCGGTTTTGGCGATCCGCATGGAATGCCGGGCGAAGGCGATCCCAACAAGCGCGCCACGATCGCGCATTTCGGTTCACCGGTACTGCCTCCCGGACCGGGATATGGCAATGGTACCGGAGGAGCGAACGGAGTGCGCGGCACGGTAGCCAGCGCTGGGTTTGGCAATGGTGTGGCCATTCCGCCGCCGGGCGGAAATGGCGGTACCGGGAATGGACGTGGCGCGGTGCAGGCGGGCGGGTTTGCGGCGGCCGCAGTAGGGGTCGATGCGCCAAAGCCGAAAGAGACCGAAGCGGTGGCGGCGCTGCAGCCGGTAGAGATTCTGGCGAAACCGAATCCGCAGTACACCGACGAGGCACGCAAGCTGGGGCTCGAGGGTGAAGTGTTGGTGCAGGTGGTCTTCCCTGCATCGGGGCCGGTGCAGGTGGTGCGGGTAATCAAGGGCCTGGGACACGGGCTTGACGAGTCCGCCATGCACGCTGCCGAACAGATTCGTTTCAAGCCGGCATTACAAAACGGCAAACCGGTGGATTTTCCTGCCACCGTGCACATCGTCTTTCAAATCGCATATTAAAGTTTGGCGTCCGGCTCGCGTGGCTTATCGCTTTGAGCGCCGCGACCTGAAAGCCTCGGATTTTACTCGGATTTTAAGGGGCCAGTGGAGAGGGGCGCACCTGGGCGGGCGCAGCGTGCAGTAAACTCGTAGTAGGACCCGTGGCAGAGACGGTGCCGGAATCCACAACGTCCCCCGTTCTGGAGATGGTATCGAAATACATTTGGTCGCCGGCAATTTCTACCACCATAAACGTGCGATCCCGATCGAATCCCTTGGCCTCGAAGTCGGCCGTTCCCAAATCTCCCGGCCGCAGTTCCCCCGAAGCCCCTTCGACAAAATAGAGAATGCCCTTTTGCGGCTTCATGCGCTCGTAAACGTGGTCGTGGCCCGAGAAAACCATTTGCACGGCGCTTTCGACAAATAGCGGCTCGAGCACCTTTCGCAACTCGATGGACGAACCGTGCGCGTGCGCCGAGGAATACAGCGGATGATGGAAGAAGGGAATTTTCCAGCCGGTGCCGGCTTTTTTCAGTTCATTGGTAAGCCAGTTGATCTGGTCGGGATCCATATAGTTGCTATCCAGCGCGAAAAAATGAACATCGCCAACCTTGAAGGTGTAATACCGCTGGCCATCCATGTGAAACGGCTTGTAATACGACTCGGTACCGTGATCGTGATTTCCCAATGACGCGTAAAACTTCACACCGGAATCGAGCAAAGCCTTATAGGGGATGGCAAATTTTTTCTCGAAATCCTTCGGGGATTTTCCGCCGTAAAGGTTATCCCCGAGCATGATGACAAAATCAAATGGAAATTTCTCGTGCGCTTTGGCCATGGTCCTCGCGACATCGTATTGCGGCTGTTCTCCCGTTCCCATGTCTCCGATCACGGCAAAGCGCACCGACCCGGCCTTTAGTGGCAACGTAAGGTCCTGCGCCCGGAGCGCGCCTGTAACGGACAGCGCAGCCAGAACAAGCGCAACGGAAATGGTGCGGCGCATTCGGTATCCTTACGCGTGTGGAGTTTGTGGCGGAAGCGCGCCGGGGATGAAGTCGATGATCATATGTGATTTTACATCGTACAAGGCGAAAGTCCGGCCAATAATCCGGTATTCGATCCCTTTGGGTAACTTGGGCAGCTTCAACAACAGCGTTGGCGGCACCGTCGTGCGGGGAAGCGTCGCAGGATAGATCTGGTTGACATGCACTTGCAACTGGACGGGATCACCCTGGCGAATGGTCTGGCGAGACTCCCGGCCCTGTGGGCCGCTAAGTTGCTGGCTGATTCGCTGCCTAAACTGCTCGCTGATATCTTTCGTGAAAATGTCGCCCTGTTTGGCGTTCTTGCGTGCGTCAATGACTTTTGCGGAGAGAGCTTGGTCGTGGTCCGCAAGCTTGGCCGGCTGATCGGTCGGCTTAAGCTTGGGCAGTGTCCCCTCAAGACTGGCACGCAGCTTGGCGTAGGCATTCACACGCGCAGAGAAATTGTCGAGCGCTTGTTTCGATGCGGCGTCACTGGCTTGCGTACCTGCTGTTTGCGCCGCTGTTAACGACAGCACACAGAGCAGCGCCAGTACTGGGATCGTCGCCCAGGCCTGCCAACTGGTTCCCAGCGTGTCATTCCCCGTGTCATTCCCCGTATCTTTCCGCCGCCTCATTCCGAAGCCTCACGTCGCCGCAGCATCAGGCGCCGCGCCGTCGGTGAATTCCTTGAGGGCTTCTTTCACTGCCTTCTTCACGACCTTCTTGACGGCCTGCTTCACCGTTTTATCTGCAATAGCATCTTGACCGCCGATTTCGACTACCTTTTTCAGGGCCTTTTTCACCGTGGCGGTCAGCGGTGAAAATTCCTTCATAAAGATTTTGACCGCTTTTTCGGCGTTCTGGTCATCCTGCCGCGTTTCGTTTGCTTTCGCGAAAGTGCGGTCGACAGGCACCCAATCATGCTCAAACGTGTCGGTCAGACGGCGTACGACGCCGGCGTCACGCACGATCAAGCCCACCTCCCGGCGCGAATCAAGTTCCAATTTTCGCAGGCTTTGGCTGCCCACAAAAGCTTGCCGTCCGTCGCGGATAATGGTTCGTGTATGCAAGCGCATCGTGGAAAGAGCTTGCGAATTCAGTCCCTTTCCTCGTTCTCCCACGCGTCCAATAATTTTAATCTCGACGCCGGCCTTGGCGCGCTCCTGCAGCACGCGCAGCATTTCGGGATCCGCGATTTCAGGATCGTAAATGAGCAGCTGTTTTTTCGCCTTCTTGATGAATAAAGCGAGCTGCTTGCGAGCGTTCACCGGACTCACCAGGAATGTCGGCAGTCCTGCTGTATAGGGTTGCCGGGTGCTATCTGCTTCGAATAGCTTCACCGCTTCCTGGACAATCCGGCTATTGCGGACTACCAGGCCGAAGCCGCGGCTGTGTTCCATGTCGAGCGAGGTGTAATTGAAAGAGAGAAGGTACAAAATGCGGCGATCGATCAACATCAGCTTGTCGTGATAGCGCACCAAGTCGTTTGCGGTGCGCGCCACGGTAATCCCAACGGCGAGAAACCGCATCTCCAATTCCCGCAGGTGGTGCTCGCCGCCACGATTGGCATACGCAATCAGGGCGTGCACGCGGACGCCGCGTCCGGCCGCATCCCGCAGCGCCGCTTCGATCTCTTTGCGGTCGAAACGGAAAATAACGATCTCCACGCTTTTCTTGGCGCCCTTGATAGCGGCGACAATGGGTGCCACATGGTCATCGGGCTGTATCAATAGCTTCAAGCTGGAATTACTTCGGCGCTCGATTTCATCGAGACTTCGGCTTACCCCACCCCTGCGCGACCGCCGGTTACCATACCTGCAATCAGCGTACGGTGTTCAGACCCTGAAATCAATCGACCACAGGTTCCGAACAGACACCTCTAACCAGTCGTCATTGCTTTGCCTGCCTTGCCGCATCAGCTATATTTGACGCTGTCCTGGTTTGATTGATTGGCTTGATTGATGTCCTTGAGTCATCTGAAGGAGCAGCGGATGCGGTGCGCCAGCCGGGCCGATCAGTCATCGTCATTGCCGTCAATGTTATTACGTTCATTATTACTGATCGTTTCGACCGTCGCTTTGGCCTCCTTTGCGCCCGCAAGAGCGCAGAATCAGGAACCTCCCAAGAAAGGAAAGTCCTCCAAGGTTGAGAAAGCGGCAGCCGCAGCCGATCTTCCGGCCGTGCTTTGGCGCGATCCCGGCGATATCTCGTCTCTCGACTTGATCAACGGAATCGGCGGCGCCCAAGACGCCCCGGGTGAAAATGAGGAGTACAAGTTCGTAAAGGAGGATTTGAACGGCACCTCGACGAAATTCTATGTCAGAAGACAAGGAAGGGGTGCAGTGGCTCGTGAAGATCGGTGAAGAAGCGAAGCCCGAAACCGCCGCGACTCGTCTGGTGTGGTCCATGGGATATTTTACGGATGAAGATTACTACCTGCGCAGCATACACGTGAGTGGCATCCCGCATCTGCATCGCGGCAACGGCGACATTGCGGCAGACGGCACCATTACCGGCGCGCGTCTGAAAAGACAGAGTAAGACGCAAAAGAACATTGGGAACTGGAGTTGGTTCGACAACCCGTTTTTGCACACGCGTGAATTCGACGGCCTTCGCGTGATGATGGCGCTCATCAACAACTGGGATTTCAAAGCGGACAACAACAAAATTTACAGCGAGAAGGACATCGAGAGCCGGTACGTCGCCAGCGATGAAGGCGCAAGCTTCGGACGAACCGGCGGCGCCACCACGCGCTCCAAAGGAAATCTGCAACAATACCAGGAAGCGAAATTCATCGATCACGTTGACGCGGACGAGGTGGATTTCGTGATGGCCACCACGCCCGCTGCCGCTGTTCGCCCCGTTTGAACTCCCTAATTTCAAGCGGCGAAACAGTATGGAAGGCGTCACCAAGCATATTCTGCGCGCGAATGCCAAGTGGATCGGCCAGCAACTTCGCACGTTTGACGTCGCAAGCAGATTGGCGACGCATTTCGGGCGGCGGGGTATTCACCAGACGATGTGCAAGCATATACGCAGGCCGTGATGGCGCGGATCGCGCAGCTCAACGCGCTGTAGGCCGTTTCTCGGCGCGCGCATCGCTTGCTTCTGCGCAGCCACACAGCCGAAATGCTAATCGGCCGATGCTTCCGGTAGCTCCTGCGGCGGCCTTTCGCTGCATGCCATATAATGTCGCATAGACACCCTGTGCGGCCATCAATTGCTCATGAGTGCCGCGCTCGACGATCGAGCAATCTTTTACAACAAAAATCACGTCGGCCTTGCGAATCGTTGCCAGATGATGCGCAATGACGATCGAGGTTTTGCCTTCCATCAGGCGATCGAGCGCTTCGACCACTAATTGCTCCGACGAAGCATCCAGGCTTGAAGTCGGCTCGTCCAGAAGCAGTATGGGGGAACCGCGCAAAATAGCGCGCGCAATAGCAATGCGCTGGCGCTGCCCGCCCGAAAGGGTGATGCCGTGCTCGGCGAGCCACGGTGTCATATCCGTCCGGCAGCTTTTCGATGAATTCGCGGGCGTTTGCCAGTTCGGCGGCATGCACGATTTCACCGCGTGCGGCTTCCGGTTTACCATAGGCAATGTTCTGCCATAGAGGCGCGCGAAACAGCAGCGTCTCCTGCAATACAAAACTCATTTGCTGGCGAAGGGAGCGCAGCGTGTAGGAACGGATGTCCTGGCCATCAATTTTGACCACATCCGGAAATTGGATCGTAGAAAGCGCGCCACCAGACTGATGATGGTGCACTTTCCAGCGCCGGTGGGACCGACAAATGCCGCGGTCTGGCCCGGCAGGATGGTTAGGCTGACATTCTTCAGCACCGGGACATCCGGCTGTGTAAGCAAAACGAGACATCTATCCAACTCAATTTTCCGCGAAATCGCGGAGCGCGGCGGGCCCGCGGCAAATCGCGCACGCGGCTTTCGGTTTCGAGCACTTCCTTGATGCGTTCGTAACCCACGGACGCTTTTGAGATCGGTATCGGTCATCTTGGACAAATCCCGCATGGGCTTGTACATATTGCTGAGATACATTACGAACACGACCAGCGATCCGGCCGTCATCCTGCCATCGAGCACAATGCGCGCGCCATAACCCAGCACCAGGCAGGTGCCGACCGCCACAATCACATCCACGATCGGAGACAGCCTGGCCTTGATCGACGCGGGCGCGCAAGCGCCATCTCCACGCTTTCCAGGCTGGTCCCTTCGAAGCGTTTTTCTTCGTAGTCCTCGCGCGCAAACGCCTGTACCACGCGAATGGAGGAAAACACTTCCTGCACGACGGAAACGAGCTCGCTTTCCTTCTTGCGTACTTCTCGCGAAGCCTTCTTGATCTTGCGCGTGTATAGGTGTACGACCACGATAAATAGTGGCGGCACAACCGACAGCGCGATCAAAGTGAATTGCCAGTTGATGAGGAACATCACCGTGATCATGCCGGCGATGGTGAACACGTCCACGACGATGCCCAGCATCGCCGAGGTAACGAAGTCCTGGATGGCTTCGATATCGCTTGTCACGCGACTGATCAGGTCGCCGGTGCGGGATTCATCGTGCTGGGAAAGCGAAAGGCGGTGGATGTGATGGTAGAGCGTGCGCCGCAGATCGTGCGTCACCCATTGCCCTACGCTGGTGGTGAGATATTTTTCAGTATATGTGCTAACCGCTCCCACGAGCGCGATGACGGCCACCGCGCCGAAAGCCGCATTGAGAATGGCAAGCTGGCTGGTACCCGCCAGCCGGTGCACCACCGAGGCCAGCCAATCGGGCATGTGCTTGGATTGGAAACGTAGTCGAGGACGATTTTGAGCGGCCACGGCTCCGCCAGATCGGCGGCAGTTTCTCCAAGAACGGCGATAAGCGCCAAACCAATGCGTCGGCCAATAGGGCCGCAACAAATGGGACAGACGTAAGCGGCGCGGCGAATGAGTTTTAGGTTCCGTCACGAATTCCGGCCTGCCAGGCGCTCTGGTGTCCCCGCCCCCCGCCCAATCATATTCGAGCGCGAGCCGCTGATAACTCCCTCTGCCTGCCCCTTTGCCAGCTTGTTGTTAGAGTATTTGCCATCGGTGTCAGCCACAAGGGTTGCTTGCGAGGTGTGGACTAGCTCCGCAAATGCGCAGGAAACACGATGTGTCCACGGCAGGTTGCTCTTAACCGGGGGTCTAATCGACCGGGGAAATCGTCAGCAGCAAATCCTTAGCTTCGACGCGCTGGCTCGCCGTCACCCGATCCCGTGTGATGCGGCCGGCGATGGGCGCGGAGAGGTTCGACTGCATTTTCATCGCATCGAGGGTCATCAGGTGGCTGCCTCGTTTAACCACCTGCTCGACGTGCACCGCAATACCGGTGATAACGCCGGAGGCGGGCGCCGCCAGCTGGCCTGCATCCGCGGGATCGGCCTTGGGAAGATTCGCGCGCTACGATCTGCAGCGAGGAATCGCGGATGCGCACCTCGCGTGACTGGCCATTCAATTCAAAAAATAGCGTGCGCGTGCCGTCCGGGATGCGGCTCCCCGGCCGTTAAAAAACGGATAATCAGAGACTTGCCCGGCTCTATTTCCACGCTGATTTCTTCGTCGGGCCGCAAGCCATAGAAAAATGCCGGCGTCGGCAGCACGCTGACATCGGCATACGACCTGCGGAACGCGGCGTATTTCGCAAAGACCTCCGGGTACAGTAGTGCACTCAGAAGTTCGTCAGTCGCGACGCCCCGGCCAAGTTTTTTTTCGAGGCTCTGCTGCGCGGCCGCGAAGTCCGCCGGCTTCAGCCCGGCACCGGGTCTGCCGTGTTTTGGCTTGCTGCCGCGCAAAATGATGCGTTGCACCTTCACAGGCCAGCCACCCGGCGGGGTGCCCAGGGCTCCTGCGAACATCTCCACCACGGAGCTAGGCAGAGCGAGATTGTGGTGTACGTCGAGTTCCAGCACGTCGGCTGGCTTCATGTCATTGGCCATCAAGAATAAGGCCATGTCGCCGACGACTTTACTCGACGGCGTGACCTTGACGATGTCCCCGAAAAGTTGATTTACCTCTCCGTAGGTGCGCTCGACTTCGTGCCAGCGATGTCCCAGGCCCATGGCCTCCGCTTGTTCCCGCAGATTCGTATATTGACCGCCCGGTATTTCGTGCTCGTAAAGTTCGCGCCGAGCCCGTGCGAGGTCCCGAATCGAATGGCAGATACCAGGAGCGCACCGCCTCCCAGTAATCGGAGCAATCGTTGAGCGCGGCGAGATCGAGACCGGAGTCGCGTGGGGTGCGGCGCAATGCCGCCACGATAGAGTTAAGGTTTGGCTGGCTGCTGCCGCCGCTCATGGCCGCCACGGCAGCGTCCGCAACGTCCACTCCTGCATCGGCCGCCATTAAAATCGATGCAGCGTTTACGCCGCTGGTATCGTGCGTGTGAAAGTGGATCGGGATCGCGACTTCCTGGCGGAGCGCTCGAATCAGCTCGTACGCCGCATACGGTTTGCACAGGCCAGCCATGTCCTTGATCGCCAGGAAATGCGTCGCCCAACTGTTCGAGCTCCTTCGCGAGTGCGATGTAGTATTTCAGCGAATAGCGCGGTCGCGCCGGATCGAGAATGTCGCCCGTGTAACAGATGGCCGCTTCGCAGACTGCTCCCGTCTTGAGAACCGCATTCATCGCCACGCGCATGTTCTTAATGGAGTTGAGCGAATCGAAGATTCGGAAGATGTCGATGCCCTGCGTATGGGCCTCGGCCACGAATCGTGCAATGACATTGTCCGGATAGGACGTGTAGCCGACGGCGTTGGCGCCGCGCAGGAGCATTTGAAAACAGACATTCGGGATTCGTTCGCGCAGAGCGCGCAATCTCTGCCAGGGATCCTCATGCAGGAAGCGCAAGGCCACGTCGAACGTGGCGCCACCCCACATCTCGAGACTAAAAAGGTTGGGCAGGCGCCGCGCCACGGTCGCCGCTATCGCCAGCAGGTCCTGCGTCCGCACGCGCGTAGCGAGCAAAGACTGGTGCGCATCGCGGAAAGTCGTGTCCGTGATCAACAAACGTTTTTGACGGCGCGCCCATTCCGCGAATCCGGCGGGCCCCAGCTCCTGCAATCGCTGGCGGCTGCCGGACGCCGGGGCCTCGTCCGAAGCCGGCGGAACGGGCGCCGGTTCGAACCTTTGCGGCTTGGTCTTGCCTTTTACTTCCGGATTACCATT
This sequence comes from uncultured Acidobacteriota bacterium, assembly GCA_963828935.1. GTDB lineage: Bacteria > Acidobacteriota > Terriglobia > Acidiferrales > UBA7541 > Palsa-189. The sequence goes on from CAWHGP010000003.1 coordinate 1,069,929, forward strand.
CAGTATAACGTCTCCCAGATACGACAACAGCTTGGTGGCACGATCGGCCCCGCGCGGAAGTCGAAACAGTTCCGGGGAATCGTCGAGAAACGACGTAGTCACCTGGCCCGACTGGAACCGCGGATGGTTGACCACGTTTTCGAGGAAAGGGATATTCGTCTTTACGCCGCGAATCCGGAACTCTCGCAGCGCGCGGTCCATGCGCCGGCACGCGCCCGGGAGCGCCGAATCCCACGCCGTAACCTTCACCAGCAGCGAATCGTAATACGGCTCCAGCGTTGCGCCCGCGTACGCCGTGCCGCCGTCCAGCCGAATTCCGAAACCGGCTGGCGAACGATAGGTGCTGATCTTGCCGTAATCGGGGGCAAAGTGATTGTCAGGGTCTTCGGTGGTCACGCGGCACTGCAGCGCGGCTCCGTTTAACATGACTTCGTCTTGCTGAGGCAGCGACAAAGGCGGAGCGTGCAGTGCATGTCCCTGCGCAACGAAAATCTGCGAGCGCACCAGGTCGATCCCCGTAATCATTTCCGTGACCGTATGTTCCACCTGAATCCGCGGGTTGACCTCGATGAAGTACCACTTCTGCGTATCGGTATCGAGCAGGAACTCCATGGTACCGGCGTTCCGGTAGCGCACCGCCTGTGCGATGCGCACCGCCGCATCGCATAACTCCCGGCGAAGCGCCGGTTGCAGGTTCGCCGCGGGAGCAACCTCGACCACTTTTTGATGCCGGCGCTGAACCGAGCAGTCTCTTTCCCAAAGATGCAGGATGGCGCCATGATGATCCGCGAGGATTTGCACTTCTATATGGCGGGCGCGCGGCAAGTATTTCTCAAGGAAAATCGAAGCGTCTCCGAAAGCCGACTGCGCTTCATTCCGCGCTTCTTCCAGGCGCGGTTCGAGCTGCGAGGCGTCCATGACGACGCGCATACCGCGTCCACCGCCGCCCATGGCCGCTTTCAGGATCAGTGGAAAACCGATTTCGTGCGCCAGCCGGCGCGCCTCGGCGGCAGACTTCACCGGTTCGTCGGTACCCGGCAGAACCGGTACGCCCGCCGAGGCCGCCACTTTTCGCGCCGCCGTCTTGTCACCGAGCAGCCTTAGTAGTTCCGGGGTAGGACCGACAAACGTAATGCCAGCCGCGACGCAAGCCTCCGCAAACGCCGGGTTTTCGGATAGGAATCCGTAGCCGGGATGTATGGCATCCACGTTTCGGGCGCGTGCGAGCGCGACGATACCCGCGATATCCAGATACGCTTCGACGGGACCCTTGCCAGCGCCGATCTCGTACGCTTCGTCGGCCTTGAAACGGTGCAGGCCGAGACGGTCCTCGTGGGAATAGATGGCAATGGTGCGCAAGCCAATTTCATTGGCCGCGCGGAAAATGCGAATTGCGATTTCACTTCGATTGGCCGCAAGTATCGAGCGCATTTCGGACATTGGGATCGTGGACTACAGATTTATTGTCAAAGGAAACGCGCTTCTCTGCAAGAGTGGCTTTCGCTGCGGGGCGTTTGCTACGGCGAAGCGACGCCGATTCTGCCGGCCCATCTTCGGCGTGTGCAACCCGGCGTAATCAACCGGGCGTGATCGAACCCACCCACCCTCGTAACCGAGCTAAACATCATTGCGAGTCGATTTGCAACACCGCCGCACCGGAAATAGCATCATTCTTCAGTGCATTGAGGGCCCTATTGGCCTCGCGCAGCGGGAAAACCTCGGTATGCATCTGCACAGGAATTTCAGCCGCCACCCGGAGAAAATCCTCGCCGTCCTGCCGCGTATTATTCGCCACGCTGCGAATTACACGTTCCTGGTAAAGCCAATCGTAATCGAGCGAAGGTATAGGGCTCATGTGAATGCCACCCAGCACCAGCGTGCCGCCTTTACGCAATGCGCGCAGAGCTGCGGGCACGATCTCTCCAGCAGGCGCGAAAACGATAGCGGCATCAAGTTTAACGGGTGGCTCGGCGAAGGTACCGCCCGCCCACGTTGCGCCCAATTCCAGCGCCAGCCGCTGGTGTCGTGCGTCGCGTGTCGCCGCATAAACCTCGGCATGCCAGTGGCGTGCTACTTGGATCGCGATGTGTGCCGCTGCACCGAAGCCGTAAAAACCCAGCCGCCCTCCAGGCTTGATGCCCGAAAGGCGCAGTGACCGAAAGCCGATGATCCCGGCGCAGAGCAGCGGCGCGGCTTGTACATCGCTGAAGCCCTCGGGAATCGCGTATACGAAATCTTCCGGCGCGACGATGTACTCCGCATAACCGCCATCGACGCTGTATCCGGTGAACGTCGGGTGGTCGCAAAGATTTTCCGCTCCAGCCTTGCAATACTCGCAGGTCCCGTCCGTGTGGTGTAGCCAGGCGACTCCCACACGTGTTCCGGCGGTAAATCGTCCTGCGCCGGAACCAAATTGCTCTACAGTGCCGACGACTTGATGTCCCGGGATCACGGGCGATTTGCGAGGCGGCAGTTCGCCTTCAATCACGTGCAAATCGGTGCGGCACACTCCGCACATGCGCACACGGATCAGTAATTCACCTGCGGCAGGCACCGGCCGCGCCACATCCACAAACTGGAGGGGATTCGATTCGATCGGCGCAGGCGCGCGCAGCAAGCAGGCTTTCATGCTCGAGGCTCCGTTACTCGAAACTCGGCACTTGCCGCCCGATAGTTGCGTACCCGACTCTTGCGTACCCGATACTTCGAGCTCATCGACCGTCATCGAACCTCATCGAACCGAACGACGCTCGCAGGCCCCCAACCGTCGGCCGCATCACCGGCCGCCTAAACTCATGGGCCAGGGTCTGGGAATCGCCACCGTCATCAGTAGAAAACCGAGCAGCGCCATATTCTTCATAAAGTTGGCCCGTTCCGCCATTCTTTGCTGCGGGTCTTTCACCGCCCAGAAATCATGCATCTTGAAGGATGCGCCCAAAAGGAAAATCACCAGCAGCCCGGCTCCAAAGGTCGGATGATATCCGAGAAGTGGGCTCAGGCCGCCCAACAGCAGCAAACTCCCCCGACGGCCACTTTGGCGGCGGCTACGTTTTAGTCGAACGGAAGGGCTCGGGCATGTAATAGCCCTCGTCCGGCAGCCCGGCACGTTCAAACTGAACTGTAGCGTGGTGGATGTGAAACTGTTCTGCCAGTCGTGTTTGAACGCCAGCCAGGATCTTGGCGCTTTCTTCCATGTGCATGTCGTGAATGCGCACGTGGCAGGAAAGGGCATGTTGGTCGGATCCTAGCGTCCAGATATGCACGTCGTGAACTTCTTGTACTCCATCGACCTCCAGGATGGCGCGAGCGACCTCGGCTAGTTGCATTTGGCGAGGCAAACCTTCGAGCAGGATGTGCGACGACTGCCGCAGAATACCCAGGCTCGACCAGAACACCAGCGCACCAATCACAGCGCCAATCACCGGATCAATCCAAAACGCACCGGTAGTCCCGATGACCAGAGCGCCCAGCAAAATCCCTACGTTTGAAAGCGCGTCGCCCAGATTGTGAGTAAGCAGCGCTCGAATGTTGAGATCGCGTCGCCCGCGTACCAGACCTAGCGTTATGCCACCATTGATCCCGAGCGCCAGCAGCGAAAGCGCTATCATCCACCGTTCCTGGACGGCCACCGGGTGCAGGAAACGTTCGAACGCTTCCCAAAAAAGTCCCAGCGCAACCAGCAGGAGCAATCCAGCATTGGTGAACGCGGCGAGAATGCCAGCGCGGCGATAGCCGAACGTCTTGTCGCGATCGGCAGGACGCTCCGACCAGCGCGCCGCCAGCAAAGAGATCACGATCGTGGGCATGTCCGACAGATTGTGAATGGCGTCGCTCGTTAGCGCGACAGAGTGTCCCAGGTGCCCACCCACGAATTCGGAAACGGCCAGGCAAAGGGTGGCGGACAAAGCTACCGAAAGAAAGCCGGTGGCCGGCCGCCCGTGAAAGTGACTTTCGCCTGGTTCGTGGTGGTGCACCAGCTCATTTTACTCGGCCTCCCTACTGGATGCATCCGCTAAGCCGCGACCGGCTGCCCAATAATCTTGGACAACCGTGTGGCGAATGCTATTTGACTTCACCGATGCCGCTGCCTACTATTTCACTGACGTTTCCCGCGAAGGACTCCTGGCTCAGGCGGCACATCCTTAGACGGCGCGGCTCCCGACAATCGAAAAATGAAGGCTGAAAATATCGCCAAGCTGAGCTTTTGGGGCGTGCGCGGCTCGATACCATCTGCTGACCGTACGACCTGGCGCTATGGTGGCAACACACCTTGTTTGGAGCTGATTACCCCGGACGAGGGCCGGTTAATCCTGGATTGTGGTACCGGGCTGCGCATGCTGGGGAATAGCTGGGCGGCAGAGGCGGAACAGACCGGCAGGAGTATCGAGGCAGACGTTCTGGTTACTCATTATCACTGGGACCATATTCAGGGGATTCCGTTTTTCGCACCCTTGTATTCACCGCGTAACGCCTTCCGGTTCTATGGTTTTCGTTCGGAGTTTGTCGGTCCTGAAAGCCTGAAACGCGCGTTTGAGGCGCAAATGGCACATCCCTACTTCCCAGTGAATCTCAGCGCCATGTCCGCCCACCGAGAATTTACCGAGTTGGCGGGAGGCGACAGCTTCAACGTGGGGGACACCCGCATAACAGCCCGCTGGTTGAATCACCCCCAGCGGTGCCTCGGCTTTCGCTTCGAGACCCCTGCCGGAGTTATTGCATACGCCACCGATAACGAACCTGGAGTTCCGGAATTCGACCAGGCATTGATCGAGCTTGCTGACGGTGCCGATATCTTCATCAACGATGCACAATACACGCCGGAGCAACTCGAGTCGCGCAAGGGCTGGGGACATTCCAGCTGGCTTGCGAGTATTCGCGCCGCCAAAGCTGCTAGAGTCCGGCATCTCGTCCTTTTCCACCACGATCCCGATTCCTCCGATAGCGCAGTGGATCGCATCTTGCGCGATGCTCGCGGCCAGTTTGAAAACGTCTGGATTGCTACTGAAGGAATGGTCATGAGCCTGGGCGCGAAGCAAGTCGATATCGACTTTTGCACGCAACGCCACTTAGGCAATGAACCAAGCTTACCCGCCCGCGTGACGGGACAAACCCAGGATGGAAAAAACTTTGACGAGCACACCGTGATCCACGATATCGGCATGCGCAGCGCGACGATTGCTCTCGCGCACGCGCCCAAACTCCAGTCCGCGCTTCAGGTGGTGATGGAGACGCCTCCCGGTGGAGCTGAAAAGCCCCGTGCGCTGCGATGCTACGTGGTGCGCTTGGAACCCAACCCGCACAAAAACGAAGTCAGTGTCGGGGTCGTGTTCGTGGAGTAATCCGGAGCATGCTCCGTGAGCTCCGCAGGCCTGCTTTCGTCGATGGCGCGAAGCTGCTTTCTAATGGTCGTTCCATTCGAACAAGCATAGGCAATCAAGAGCCAATGAGTGCCACCGCACCAGGCTGGAAACGGATTGCTCTTATCTAAAAACCGCGTCATTGGGGGTCGGACATAGGAGCGCTGCCGCCACAGCCTGATCTTCCAGCTTGTGTTCGCGAACACAACGCCTTCGAAATGCACGGCAAACCGGTGGCATGCGTCTTTCTCGACGCCTGCGCGACGCCTCCGCCTAAGTTACAATGCATCAAACGAACATTATGGCCGACGCGGCTTCACCACAAACCAGCAATACACTCGAAAGTACCAAACCCAGCCAGCCGCCTCGCGGCTTGCGCGCGACCTTGCGCGCTTTGCGCCACCGAAACTTCCAACTCTTCTTCAGCGGCCAACTGATTTCGCTGATGGGCACCTGGATGCAGAACATCGCCCAGGACTGGCTGGTTTACCGGCTTACCGGTTCCTCATTGCTGCTCGGTGTGGTCGGATTCGCTGGCCAAATTCCCGTGTTTCTGCTGGCGCCGGTGGCGGGATCGTGGCCGACCGCTTTAACCGGCGCCGTACGGTCATTGCGACCCAGGCATGCTCGATGGTTCTGGCGTTGACTCCTGGCGGGCCTGACCCTGACGCACACTGATGCGCGATATGGGAAATCATGGTGCTGGCATCCTTGCTCGGCGTGGTCAACGCTTTTGATATCCCCGCGCGCCAGACATTTTTGATCGACATGGTGGGCCGCGAAGATCTGTTTAACGCGATTGCGCTCAATTCCTCGATGTTCAATAGCGCCCGTATCATCGGTCCGGCCATAGCCGGCATCCTGGTGGCCCGATCGGCGAAGGCTGGTGTTTCTTTTCAAATGGCGTTAGCTACATTGCCGTGATCACCGGGCTGCTGTTGATGCGCTTGCCTAAACCGGCGGCGCTCGAGCAACCGGTTCGCCCATCGAGAACATGATCGAGGGATTCCGCTTTGCGCGCCACACCACGCCGGTTCGCGCTATTTTGATGTTGATCGGCTTGGTCAGCCTGGCGGCGACTCCCTATTCGGTGCTGATGCCCATATTTGCCGGCCGCATACTTCATGGTGATGCCCGCCAACTCGGTATGCTGATGGGCGCGACCGGGCATTGGCGCAGTCATCGCGGCAGCTTGACCCTAGCCTCGCGGCGAGGGCGTGAAGGGCCTGGGACGCTGGGTGTGGGGCGTCGGCAGCAGGATTAGGCGTGAGCCTGATTCTTTTCTCGTTTTCGCGGCATTTGTGGCTCTCCATTATCGCGCTGATGCCAGCTGGGTTTTTGCATGATGATTCAGATGGGCTCGACGAACACGTTGCTGCAGGTGATGGTGCCCAACCGGCTGCGCGGACGCGTCATGGCGCTTTACTCCATGATGTTCGTGGGCATGGCGCCTATCGGCGCATTGCTGGCCGGCATCGTCGCCGCAAGAATCGGCGCGCCGCGGACCGTGGCCATCGGCGGCTTCGCTTGCCTGGTTGGCGGCGTTATTTTCGCGCGCCGTTTGCCCTCGTTCCGAGGGGAGGCGCGCGACCTGATTCGCGAGCAAGAGATGATTGCGGGCGATCCAACGAGTTCGGTTCCTGCCTCGCGGACATGACCGTTTGCCGCGACCGCAGCTCAATTTCTTGCCGGTGCGATGGTGCATTGTTCACGTTGCGTACATGGTGATAAACTTCCGAAATGTCTCCCAAGAAAAAAATAACTCGCACGAGTTCCAAGAAATCTCGCACTGCCAGCAAACCAACCGCTTCGGCCGCTTCGGCGAAACGCATGTCCGTTCGCAAGAAATCTTCTGCTTCTGCCAGCGCTAAATCTCCTGCGCGTGTCAAGCGACAGGCGATGCCTAAAATGCAGTCGAAAACTCGGCCGAAAACCCGTTCTGCAGCCAAGCTGCAGCCGCGCGTGCAACGCAAGCCGGCGGCGGCGAGCAGGGCCCGGGGCACGGCCCGAGGCCGCTCCGACAAAACGCCAGGCAGGACCCTGCTCGTTGAGGCTGTGATTGTCGATCGAAAGGGGTTGGGATCCGCCGCAGCAGGACAGTCCGGCGACCTTGAGGGCTTGTCGAGAGTGGCCGATGCCGACTCTGAAAGCGTCGAAGAACTCATCGAAGAAGGTCAGGCCTTCGAGGCCGAAGTGGTTAGCGGTGTGGAACGTGCCTCGGATGCCGAAGAAGAGGAAGTGACCGTCGACGAGATAACCGAGGATGATATCCCGCCTGAGTACGGGGGCAGTGAATAGTTCACTGCGCGGGAGCCGTTTTTAGCAGTCGGTTGTTTTGATTTTTTAAACACTCCGCGGGCAGATGGCCGCCCGTATGGCCAATTTTCGTAATCAGCTCCAACCTGCGCCAGCCGTTTCCTGAGATTGAGCTCCCTGTGACTTTGCTCCATCGCGATACATGGAGCATGATCGAGGCGCCTTGCAGAGATCCCCGATGTCGGTAATGGACGCTTTGTGCGGGCGGCCTATCGCATCCTCCGAAGAAAATACAGAAAAGCTAGGACCTTTGGCGGGAGTCCCGGTTTTTGGACTTGACGCGCTGAGCTCCGCCGCATACGGACCGGAAGCGGCCCTCGCATTGTTGATTTGGCTCGGCGCGATGGGCGTCGATTACATCGTGCCCATAACGATCAGCATTATTGTTCTTCTGCTGATTGTCTATTTCTCCTATCGCCAAACCATTGAGGCCTATCCGAAGGGCGGTGGATCTTACACCGTCGCAGGACAAAACCTTGGGCCCTTCGCCGGGCTGCTTGCCGCTGCCGCTTTGATGATCGATTACGTGCTGACCGCCGCGGTGGGGATATCGGCCGGCGTGGGAGCGTTCGTTTCCGCCGCGCCGGCACTTGAACCGCACACGTTGTCGCTGTGTCTGGCGATCTTAATCTTGATCGCCGTGGTGAATCTGCGCGGATCGCGTGAGACGGGCATCGCGTTCATGATCCCCACCTATCTGTTTCTCGGCAGCCTGCTGATCACCATCGCGATAGGCGTGACGAAATCGGTGGCGGCCGGAGGGCATCCCCTGCCCGTGCAGCCGCCTGCACCGCTGCATCCGGCAACAGAGCATGGTTGGGATATGGCTGCTTCTCAAAGCATTTTCCAGCGGATGCACGGCGATGACGGGTGTTGAAGCGGTTAGCAATGGCGTATCCGCGTTTCGAGAACCGGTAGTGAAGTCCGCGCAGCGCACACTGAGCATGGTGATCGGTTTTCTGATTGTGCTCCTGGCGGGTATCGCCTACCTGTGTCGCGCTTATAAAGTTGGCGCCACCAATCCTGGCCCTGGATATCAAAGTGTGCTTTCCCAGCTCACGGCCGCCGTGGTCGGACGAAATGGTTTTTATTTCTTCACGATTGGCGCGATTCTGCTGGTGCTTTCTCTTTCGGCGAATACGGCCTTCGCGGACTTCCCTCGTTTGTGCCGGCTTATCGCCGAGGATGGCTATCTTCCCTATCCCTTGGCCGTGCGCGGGCGGCGCCTCGTCTATACCGGGGGGATTACTGTCCTGGCGTTTCTGTGCGCGACGCTGTTGATCGTGTTTCGAGGAGTTACCGATCGTCTGATTCCGCTTTACGCCGTGGGCGCGTTTCTCGCCTTCACGCTGTCCCAAGCCGGGATGGTAGTCCACTGGAAAAGAAAGGGTGGGCCGGGAGCGCGATTCGCAATATTCGTGAATGGTCTTGGTGCGGTCGCGACCGCGGGAACCGTCGCCATCGTCACCGTTACCAAATTTCGTGCTGGCGCATGGATCGTCACTTTATTGATTCCTGCCATCCTTTTGTTGATGTTTTCGATTCGGCGTCACTATGACAACGTCCTGGCGCAAATTGATTGCAACGAGCCGCTCAGCCTGTCCGAAGTGACTACCCCCATCGTGATCGTGCCGATGTTCGCTTGGAACCAGATCTTCCGCATCGGCCTCGAATTCGCCCTGGCGCTTTCTAAGGAAGTTCGACTCCTGCATGTGCAGACTGCAGACGAAAATCCCGGGTACTACCAGAAATGGAACGAGCTTGTCGAGGAGCCCCATCAGGAGCAAGGGCCTGCCCGTGCCCGAAGTGAAGATTTTGGAATCGCCTTATCGATTTGTAATTACACCCATTGTTGATTATGTTCTGGACCTTCAAAAAAGTATGCCGGACCGGCAGATTGCGGTCATAGTTCCCGAGCTGGTTGAGCAGCACTGGTATCAGTATTTTCTTCACAACCAGCGGGCCCAATGGCTAAAAGCGGCTCTGCTGCGAAAGGGAAACAGCAAGATAATCGTTGTTACTGTGCCGTGGTATCTGCGTCCTAAACGCAAATGACGTGCGGAAACTGCCCGCTCCGATTTACATGCCAGGTGTAGGCAGAGAAGATTGGTCGCCGCGGTACTTCGAGCAAAATCGTGCTTATCCTGCGACGCGTCTCGACCGCGCGTTATACCTTGGCGATGGGCACTGGGTGATAAGTGCTGGCCTCGATTGGCGATGCTTGTAGATGTCTGAAAACAACACGTGAGGAGGCCAAAATTGGAACAGACAGAAAGCTTCCAGCGACTCCTGCGATAGCGGCGCCAGCCAAGACCCCAAAAATTACCAGCAAGGGATGCAGCTCCATTCCTTCGCTGAGTAAGTTTGGCGACAAGACATAGTCCTGAGCGATGCGAAAGGCGATCAGGAAAACAAGGATCCAAAGCATGTGATGAAACCCGCCCAATGCCGCCACCACCAGCACGATAACTCCCCCTACGAAGGGACCCACCATGGGGATAAACTCCAGCGGGAAGGCAATGGCCCCCAACAAAACTCCGTACGGCACACCGATTAGGGAAAAGAAAGAGGCATACGCCGCGAAGGCGACACCGGCCAAGATTACTAAGGCGCGCATATATTGAGCAAGAAGCACGTTGAGGTCTGCAGCCACTTCGTTGATGCGATCGCGGCGCGGCCCTGACACGACAATGCCCAGAATGGCCACACTAATGGCTTCTCCATCCTTCAGGAAAAAGAAGCTCAGGATTGGCACCAGCACGACGAAAATCAGACTGCCGGCGTGAGATAGCACGCCCAATGCCGCATTGGACAGAGCCGGCACCAGCTGTTGTGAGTGGGCTCTGAGTTGATTTTGAATAGTGGACATCACTGTGTTTCTAAAACTTTGGATGGAAGATGAGGCAGCCGGCTGGCTGGACTGTTCGAATCTCGAGAGAAGCTCTGGGATCCTTTGTGAAAAAGCGGTTGCCTGCTCTCCGATTTGGGTGCCGATGGCAACCCCTACGACCACCAATACAGCCACCAGCAACAGATAAACGATGGCCAACGCCCAAACCTTGGAACGGCCCGGCATTCGCCGATTTATGAATTGCACCAGCGGCCACAACAGGTAAGCAAACAAGAGCGACACGGCAAATACGAACAGAACGTCGCGGATTAGATAAACGGCAGCGGCCACAACTACAACGAAAATCACCGTCCAAGTCTGTTGCGCCGTTCGACGATCGATACCATACACAAAGACTCCAATCGAGCGTGCCTGAGAAGGTGGTTGCGTCCCTCACCGAAATCGGTCAACCAGCACCAATGTCGGTCACTGGTCCGTTTCAGCGGGTTACCTCAATCTACCTTATCCGACGATTACTGTCCTGAATTCTCGATCTGTTGAAAGGCAATACGATGCGGCGAGTTCTGTGCATGAAGCGGCAACTGAACTATGCCAGCCCACCTTTGTTACGCATGTAACGCATTCACAAAGCAACGCAACTATTGTGGAGCCGGCGTCGCCCCGGCGCCAATTTGCGTCCCAATAATTTCACCCGAGATGATGATTTCGACGCGGCGATTCTGCTGGCGACCTGCAGCGGTGTCATTGCTTGCCACCGGGTTAGATTTTCCGTACCCGATCCCCCCGATCGCGCTGGGATCGATCCCCTGATTGATCAAATAAGCCCGCACAGAATCCGCACGGTTCTCGGAAAGCGTCTGGTTAAAGGCGTCTCCGCCGGTGGAGTCCGTGTATCCCTCGACCTGGAGCTTAAGGCCGGGATGCGCAATTACAATGCCTGAGAATTTCGCCAGGGCTTCACGGGCGGGCGGCCGCAAATCATACTTTCCGGTATCGAACAGCACATCCGCTATGTTCACTTTCAAGCCGCGCGGCGTGTCTGTGGTTGGCAGTATGCGATTGAACTGCTGCAATAAGGTGGCGCGAAGCTGCTCTTTCTCTTGTTCGGCGCGGGCCGCTGCTGCTGCGCTTGTGCGGCCGCCGCCTGTTCTTGCTGTGCCTGAGCGAGCGCCGCTTGGCGGGCAGCGTCTGCCTGGGCGCGCTCTTGTGCGGATGCGGCCGCCTGCTGCTCTGCCTGCTCCTGCGCTCGTGCTGATGCCGCGGCTTGTTCCTCAGCCTGCTGCCTGGCGGCCTGTTCCTGCTGCTGCCGTGCTGCCGCCGCCGCTGCCGCGGCCTGTGCTTGGGCCTCGCGTTCAGCGGCTGTCGCACGTTCGCGGGCGGCGGCCTCGTCTTCCATGCGCCGTATAGCGATCTGCCGCGCGTCTGCCGCGTTTTGCACGGCATCGCGCGCACTTTGAATCTCTCGCTTGCGGTCACCCTTGTGGGCGAGCAGCGTTTCCGCATAGTTAAGCGAACTTTGCGCTTTTGTGAAGGCGTCCGGCGCGTACTGCTGAGCCCCAACGCTTCGGGCAATCCCCACGGCGTTTCGCGCTTCGAAGACCTCGATCGGCACGTTCGTTTTGGTTGTGATGTTTTGATTCTGGTCGGGCACGGCGTAGGTATATTGGCCGCGGTCAAGCAGTTCGTACTTGGCCGTCACTTGTTGAACGGTCCCGCTGGTGGTAGGCAATACCGTATTTTCAAGAACCACGACGTTGCTAGGTTGTCCAACCGCGAAGTAGGGCTCGGCAGTGACGATCAGGCCAAACGTCTGCAGCGATGTCGTCACTTGAATCTTGCTGCTCGTGCCATTGAGCAGGATCTCGCCGAGATTATTCGTCTTACCTTCCGGTGTTATGGCCCATAATACATAAGTGACATATTCCGGTCCGAATTTCTGGGCGGGTATGAGTTCCTTAAATTCCGCGTTAATTGCCAGCCGGCCCTGCTTGCTCTCCACTGTTCCTTTGCCTTTAGCCTGAGCCAATAGAGGCGTACCTTGAAAACCTATGTCGGTTGACCCATTCCGGTGTTCGTAGCTGATGGCCGTAACGGAGTTTCCCACGACGCGCACTTGGTAAATGGGCGCATTATTTTCAGGCTTTTGCGCATCGCGGGGGCCTGCCTGACGTGTGGCGGCTTTGCATATCGCGAAGCCTGAGCCACAAACGGCGATGCAAATAACGAGCCTAATTTTCATGATCAACTCCGATCCTATATATCTGCTATATCGGCGATTAAAGGTTGCCGGAGAACTTTTACAATAAGTCCAGAATATTCTATTTGCAGACCTTGGCAGAGAAACATACGGTGTTTACTTTAGAAATACATATTCCTATTTGTAATAGGTTTGACAGAAAGCTACAACGCACATAAAAATTCTTCTTAATACGGATTACCGGGAGATTCAGGAGGAAATTCCCTATCGCGAGATGATCTATACTGGACCGGCTGATGAATTTTTCGACTACCGATTTGGCAAGCTGCCCTACCGGTCGCTTGAGTTCAAGCATCGAGACCAAGGAAGTCGAGACTTATCAGGACGCTCCGGTCGTGAACTATCCCAATACTCACGCATACACGCGTGTTACCGAATTTAAGTATCTGACAGGCCAAAAGGGCGCCGAGCTTAACTCCCAAATCCACTTACACTGGCACCAGCAGCTTAGCGGCGCCCTGATTGCGTCCGCCTGATGTGGGTGCACCGAGGTGCTGGTGAACCATACGCATGACCCAAAACTTCCGCCCGGTCTGGAGACGGATGCGCAGGATGAGGAAACGATGGTTGAGCGTCGTATTACGCTGCCGGACGGGCGCTATCTGATTTTCTTTACTTTTCCTCCTGCTATTGAAAAATCGGGCGCCAAGAGCGGCGGAGGCGGCAACCCTGTCTGAGCTGCGCTGGAACCCGATGTTAGGTGCGTGGGTTGTAATTGCTACCCAGCGTCAGGATCGCACATTTTTCCCGCCCGCTGAGTCCTGTCCGCTGTGCCCCACGCGGAAGGGCGGACCTCTCACAGAAATTCCCGAGCCCGATCACGATATCGTCGCGTTCGAAAATCGCTTCCCATCTCTGGAAGCGAATCCGCCGGCGCCGGAGATAGAAGGCACAGCACTGTTCCCCGTGCGCCCTGCGTTAGGGGTTTGCGAAGTTGTCGTCTACTCACCTGAACATACCTTGACGCTGGCTGGCGCTTCCGTTCAGCGTATTGAGCACTTAATTCGCGTGTGGACTGATCGTTTCATTGCGCTTGGGTCTCTGGACTTTGTGAAATATGTCTTTATTTTTGAAAACAAAGGCGCCGCCATCGGCGTGACGCTGACGCATCCTCACGGCCAGATATATGCGTACCCGTTCATTCCACCCGTCATTGTCCGAGAAATCGAAGAATCCGGCCGCTACCGGCGACGAACGGGGCAGTGTCTCATGTGCGATATCGTGTCTGAGGAGTTGCGTTTCCGCTCGCGAATCGTGTCTGAAAATGGTTCCTTCGCTGCATACGTGCCATTTTTCGCGAGGTGGCCGTATGAAGTGCACCTCTCTTCAAAGCGGCACCTGCAGGCACTTACGGATTTGGATCTTGCCGAGCGCAGAGAACTGGCGAATATCCTCAAGATTGTGCTCGTGGCGTTCGACCGTGTGTTCGATATTTCACTGCCGTATATGATGGTTCTTCATCAACGGCCTTCCGACGGGCTCGATTACGAGGACTGCCATTTTCATATCGAGTTCTCACACCTCTGCGTACGGCGACAAAACTCAAATATCTTGCGGGCAGCGAAAGCGGGGCGGGCACGTTCATCAACGATCGCTTGCCCGAGGAAAGCGCAGCGGCGTTGCGCGTCCAGGCCGACCAAGCGGCACGGGACCTTGACGACGAGGACCACCGACGGCGTGGTCAGGACACGTCAAAGGAAACTTAGAGAAGTGGCGCAGCTTGATTGACCGTGCCCATCTTCGAAAGATGTTTCAGCATCGATACGGAGCCGATCCTCGGCTATTTCGTGCACCGGGACGCGTCAACCTGATAGGCGAGCACGTGGATTACAACGACGGGTTCGTCATGCCACTCGCACTGGATCGCGAGACTGTGGCTGCCATTGCGCCGCGAGCTGACCGGCTCGTCAAGGTTTATTCTCGCATTTATGACGAGTGTGCGGAATTCGATCTGGACGGCGCGCCGCATCGGCAGGGTTGGGTGCGTTATGTCGAAGGCGTTGCTCGTGTGCTGGAATCGAGGGGTGTGCGATTGCGTGGGGCCGACTTGATAATCGACTCCGACGTCCCTCTGGGCGCGGGCCTTTCATCGTCATCAGCATTGGAAATATCGGTGGAACTGGCATTTTTGTCGATCACCGGAGAAAAGCTTGAGCCCACGCAAATGGCGCTCCTGGCGCAGCAAGCGGAACACACTTACGGCGGGGTGAAGTCTGGAATCATGGACCAAATGATCGCTGTGCTGGGCAAGCATGGCACCGCGCTGCTGCTTGATTGTCGATCGTTGCAGACTACATATGTTCCGCTTGACTATTCGCGTGCCGCGATTGTGATCTGCGACTCGCACGTAAAGCACGAGCTTGCTTCTTCCGAATATAATCGTCGGCGCGCCGAGTGCGAGCTCGGCGTAAAATTGCTGGCAAACGTTCTACCGGGCATTCGGGCGCTGCGCGACGTTACACCCGAGGATTTTCAACATTTTGAAGATGTCTTGCCGGAGCCCGTTCGCAAACGTTGCCGCCATGTAGTAACGGAGAATGGCAGGACTCTTGCTGCAGCCGAAGCTTTGCGGTGTGGCCGGCCAGAGGAATGTGGTCGGCTGATGATGCTCTCACATGCGTCGCTGCGCGACGATTACCAGGTGAGTTCTACTGAACAGGATCTCCTCGTGGAGGTTGCGGCGAGATTTGCGGGAGTTTTTGGGGCGCGCATGACGGGAGGAGGCTTTGGTGGCTGCACCGTCAATATGCTCCGACCGGATGTACTCTGTACCTTTCGCGACATAATATTGGGCGAGTTTCGCATGGCATTCAAACATGATGCCGGTTTTTATCCGGCCGTCGCCTCTGACGGAGCTTCCGAAATTGCTTAATATTCAGATGCTGTCTACGTTAACGTCATCAAGCGATATGTTCTAATCGAACCAAACCCGCTCACAAAGTAAGATTTTGGCTTTCAAAGGAACCGGTAAACCTATGGCGGATTCTCTTACCGACACGATCCCTCGGCCGGAATATCATCGGCCGCAATTCGTCCGAACGAGATGGATGAACCTGAATGGCGAATGGGAATTTTGTTTCGATGACCGGGATCAGGGATGTCAGCTTGGGTGGCACCACGGGCTTGCCCTGGAGGGACGCATGGTGGTTCCGTTCCCGTATCAGAGTGAGCTTTAGGTATTCTGATTTGGGAGGAAATGCCGAATGCTCGAGAGTGGTCATCGCAAGCGGAAGAACGGTTGACCGCCGCATGGAAACGGGCCCGTGGGGCGCGATTATAACCATCCGTGCATCATTACCTGGGTGCCTGTTAAAGCAGCGGTGTAGCGGCCGCCCCGGCTCGGCACGTGACGGAAAGTTGCAACCAAGAGCAGTAAATGGCAATTTTGGCGTATTATAGCACCGCTTCGCTGTTGAAATTCGAGCGCATGATTGGAGGTGTCGAATGAAACGCATTTCCCTGTTAGTCCTTGTGGTGATCGCGGTTTCGATCAGCGCGTTGGCGCAGGCGCCAGACGAGGCTGTTGAGAAAGCCCTTCTTGCTGCGCCGGCCAATCTTCGTGAGGGCGCGACGGTCGTCAAGTGGAAGGCCGACTTCACGTACGACACGTTGAAGAAAGGCACCAACCGGCTGGTCTGTTACGATCGGTCAGGCTTCCCTGAACAGCAAGCGTTCTCCATCGAGTGCACCAGCCTCGCCAATCTCGACCGCGTCGCTCAGAATTTGAAGTTCGAGGCAGTGGGCGATAAAGCCAAGACGCAAGCAATGCTCGATGCCGCGGAAAAGGACGGAAGCCGTGTGAAGCCAGAGTACGGATCGGTGTGGTATCACTTCATGGGCGCCGACCGGGAACACGCTCGCACGCACATGACCATCGCCGTGCCGGGCGCCACCACGCAATCCACCGGACTGCCCGATACCAATAAGCAAGGCATCGTGTGGATTATGAATGCGGGTACGACGACCGCGCATCTTATGACTCCTGGCGAGTAGAACGCGCCCATTGGCGTAGCGCAGCCCGCCGGGCCCGCACAGGAGAACCGCAGGTCCGGAGGTCCGGTGGCCCTGGGCACGTCCACTCCTGTGCGGACATTCGTCGGGCTGAGCCAACATCGATGTTGAGAGGTTATGAAGCACCTAATCTCGAGCATTATCGTCTTTAACCTTATCTTCTTGAGTCTAATTGCGGGTGCGGCCCTGTGCGCGGCACCGGCCAAGCAAACATTGACCGGGATAATTACGGACGACATGTGCGCTCAGGCAGATCATTCTCATATGCGCATGGGGCCGACCGACGCGGAGTGCACGCTTGCTTGCGTCGACGTCCACGGTGCCTCGTATGTCCTCTACGACGGGAAGGCTGCTTACATGCTGAGTGATCAGCGGACGCCGGAAAAGTTCGCGGGGCAGAAAGTAAAAGTCGTCGGTACGCTCGACGCCAAAACCAAGACGATCCAGGTGGACTCAATCAGCGTGGCAAAATAAGCGGTTATGTGCCGAGCGTGGCGCTGGACATCTGATCGAAGAAACGGAGGCCGGTCGAATAGTTTTCGTCCTACCCCTTACCGAGTCAGTGTGCTCTACGATCAGGCACCAATTCTCTCCCACGTGTTTAAATTGTGTGATCGCGATCACGCCCGTCAGTCTTGAAGCCCGCAATTGGCCCACTATGTTGTGGAAAGACCAAAGCAGTCCACCTACTTTTGCGTTCGGCTGGTAAAAAGAATCCGGTCAATCGGAACTAAACGTGACTTTCTCGAATTATTGAGGTCGGTGAAAGAGGCCGAGGTAGACGGCCTTGCCGAGGACGTGGCCCTGTATGGCCTTCATGACGTTTGTGCGAGTCTCGAATGGATCAGCGCCGGGCTGGACATCGACCTTCGTGTCTAACGCAAAAAGTTCAAAAACGTAGTGGTGCCGGGGACCATTGGCTGGGGCCCCAGGACCTCGATAAACCTGGCCGCTCGCGCTGGTTTGATAAGCGCCGTTCTGCAACTGCGCTCCCATCGGGATACCCCCCGGAAGCCCGGTTGCCGTGCCCGGAATATTCCAGACCAGCCAATGAAGCTGATCATCGGTAGTGTGGTTGCGACTACCCTCCATGTCATGCATGTGCAAAACGAAGCTGGTCGTGCCCGCAGGGATGTTGGTCCACGTGATTGCCGGCGATGTCTGATCGCCCGCCTGAGTGTATTTTGCCGGAATGTCGGAACCATCGGCAAAAGCTGTTGTGGTCATGGTCATAGGCTTGGGGGCTGGCGCTTGTTGTCCACGGCCGGCGTCAGGCGCACCGGCTTGTCCGTTCTGAGTTTGAGCCACGGCGGTGATGGTCGTCAGAAAGATCATCGCCGTGAAGACGGAACGCAATCGAAAGAATCGCATTTGCTGTGGCCCCCTTCAATACCGGCTGTGGTTTCGCCTTCGAGGGCAATGATAGGCAACTGCGGGCACAGATACAAGCGCGCCGAGCAACCGCGGCCACATTGTACAGCCGAATTTTGGCGTACCCCGTAGTACAATTTCAGCCCTCAGAGGGCACGGTCTGCGGGAGTTGACACTTACGTCCTTCGTACGTTTACGTTGCGTGTTCCTGTCTACATCTGCTAAAAATGAATACCCACAGCCTTAAGGATGCTGAGCATGATTAGTTTATTGGACTGGCGATTTCGGCGCATTGGTGTTTCGCTCGTGGTCATATTGGTTGGATTTGCGTCTTCCGCCCGTCCGCAACAAGGAAACGCGTCAGCCGACCAGGCTTTGAGTCAGGCGGCGGAGCAAGCCGTAAGGATGGGTCACTCCGGCGTAGGTGACCCGGAGCTAACTATCAGCCGTAGGCAGGATCTGGAGCAACTCCTGTTGACTGTAGAGGGATACAAGCCTGGCAAAACGGTTTTGTTCTACGAAATACATTCACCTCCAAGAACGGATGTTGACGCCTCCTCGATTTGGATCGTCTCCGTCATTCGCTCGGAACAGGGAGTATACAGTCTTCACAGCTTTGAAGAGTCCGGAAAGCCTCTGGAATCCTCGCAGGAATTCAATGGCTTGATTTCCGAGCTGGCTTTGTCCATCTCGAAGGACAAAGCAACCAGTCTGGCCACCCTGTTCGTGAAGTCTTTATCGGCTGAACCCGGCGAAATTGTGAGTGATGAAAGCGACTTGCGGCGCGTTGTCGAGAACTACTACTACGCACTCTATGGTGACATCTGGAGGGCTTTGGATGCTTATTCGCGATGGTGGCAAGGCCATCCAGCGGATGAGCGAACGCTAGCGCCTACGGTGGAGCTTAGCCATAGCGGAAATTACCATGTCACCTTGAACAGAGCGCTCATGATTGAGGGCAGGCATCCGCAAGTTCAAAAGTTGGATTTGGATATCTCTCCGAAGGGCATGGTAAATGTTCTAGGCAATCAGGCGCTCTCTCCTCGAAAGCCGGAGTGGCTGTTTTTCGATACTCCGGGCATGCAATCGCCACCGTTTGAGTGAAATTCCTCGCTTTCTAAACCAAAATACTGAGCTGGTGATCGAGAGCACGCCGACAGAGGCTAGAACCGGCGGTACGTTCAGCCGAGCTTTGAGGCCCGCCTCAACGCGTTTTTCAGGGGTCGCCGGTTTTCCAAGCAACACATCGGGTGATGGTGAATTTTGGAATGACAATTTCTTCCGTGGGGATTCGACGAACACGCGCGATGCCCTTAACCGATTTTTCACCCCCAATTGGACGCCTCCTCAGCTTTTCTTGACGTTCATTAAAACATGTGTTATCCCCGGATTCTATTTGATGAGTCATTTGTGCTGGCTTCGGCAGCACCTAAGCGGAGGCTGTGCGTCTGCAGCGGCGTGGGCTGGGAATTGTCGCGTGGCTTTCTTAGGTCCTGTCGTTTTCGGACCGTGAATAGCTGTCAAGCTTCATATGTAACACCCGTGCGCTCCGGCGAGGGTGCGTCCGTCGTGGGGTGATGCATTGCTGAAAATCATAAACTCAGACGAACGTTCGGCTGCAGGGGAAATGCCGTTCAGCAAAAAGAGACGGTATCGAATGAGACCTCTTTGGGGTTTGGTGGTGATGTGCACGCTGTTGCTAAGCGTCGCGGTTGGGGCTCAGATGACCGACGAATACCAGAATTGGATGAAGTCTAATGCCACTCTTGTCACCGATCTTGATAAGAATCTAACTGCCAAGTCTGGCGACGCAGCTGTAATGGACGCTAAAACGCTCGAAGAGAATATGGCCAAGGTGCTGATCTATTGGCAGACCAGAGACGTAAACGACGGTGTGAGGTTTTCTCTCGACACTAAATATGGCTTTGCGCAAGTCGCTTTGCTTGCCTCGCAGGGAAAGTTTGATGAGGCTTCCGCGGCGCTGAAGATGACCCAGACCAATTGCGCCGGTTGTCACATGGCGCACCGGGAGAAAGCGGCGGATGGCTCGTTCAAGATCAAGCTAAAGTAGCGCCATTCTGGTGGTTCTAATTAACAAATTCAATCTCTCATGGAGGTTTTAGGATTGTGCAATTGCGCGAAGGAGGCCGTGCTGCATTCTGTGGATAGGCTCACTTGCTGGCGGCGCTCTGAAAAGTCTTGCCCCGTGCGCCTCGCGTTCTTACTGTCCATCATCTTGCTAAATCCTGTTTACGCTAGATCGCCTCTTGGTGGGTTGGCTGTATCCTGCGAAACGTGCCATTAACAAGTCTGTCGCGCCGCGTTGCCTTCAGAATCCGGAGTCGCCGACCTGTTCAAACAATCTCGCCCGTCGAATTCCAGCGCCAAACATACGATGAGAACGATTCCTCGGCCTTGCAAAATATCGGCGGGCAGTTCCGTAGCGGGCGTAACGCGCACGAAAACTCGGCTATGGTTCGACCGTGAATGGGATAGACACTTCGGTATTTTCCCACAGCAGAGCCAGCATTCCATTGTTGCCTGCGCCGGATCTCAACTCGATTTTGAATGTCTCGACGGCAGCGGGCAGCGTCTGGAGATTCATCTTCGTGCGGCCAAAGTCACGAGAAGAATCGTAGTTCAGATGGAACTGGCCCGTCTGCTTGTTAATTATAAGTGTCCATTCGTTCTGGTTCGGAATCGTCCAGATGCTATAGCTGCCCGCGGGGAGCTTCAAGCCACCCATCTCAAGATTTCCTGCAGTTGTGATCTTGGTTGCCCAGTTCGCACCAGTACACCAGACGTAGCCAAATGGCACCAGCCCTCCCATGATCTTTCGTCCGTGCATGGAAGGCGCATAATATTCGATGCTGATGCGCTTGCCAGCAATGGTGGTCGCAACGCTCGCGGGAGGACTCGTATATTGCGAGCCTCCAAACTGCCCGTAAAACACTTTGGCGCAGATCGCCACGATTGCAATTACCATGAGCCCTATAACGAGCCGGCCGCGTTTGGTGTTTATCACGGAGACCTCCTCGAGTGATCGTACCTCAGTGAACGGGAAAACGGTCTAATCACAAGCGGCATCGAGGACCCCAGTTGGCGGCCCACATATTTTTCATAAACCGATTATCGGACCCGTTCAGGCCGGAGCGGGAGATGCCCCATCACTGATCCGGCGCCACAATTTCCCTTGACAATGATTCCTTCGAAGTTCGCATAGTCCAAGGATAGTCTTCGGTTTGGACCGCCAACCACTTGTCAGCGGGGTTGAGAGAAGGTCCTTTCGGTGCAGCCCACGATTTGAGCACACCATCAATCGCCAACCGGAAATGGTAATGGAGGCGCGTAGCAGCGTGCTTTTGAACTACAAGGGCGGCTTGTTGCCGGGTGGGCGGGGTCGCGCGCGGTCTTGCGGGAGGCGTCGCGGGCGAAGGCTCTGGAATGCGGTCAAAGTGGCGTTTTCGGCGATACTCTTCGAGTTTGGACAGTGCCTCGGCAGGAATTACCGCTCCTCACCAAATCATCAATGCCGCTGTTAGTTCTATCTTACGATGTTCGAACAGATTGTGAACACGCTTGGCCATCGAAACGGCGCATGGATGTCGACGACACGGCGTCTGTACTAGTAGTTGGGAATCAGAACGGCGGCGGTCACCACTGAAACCCACAACAATACCTCGACCAAGCCGGCCATTTTGGCCGCCGGCGGCGTCTCTTGTGACTGCCCCCAGGAGGGAATTTTCTGCTGAACCACAACGTGCCAAAAAAGAGCCACGGGCACCAAAACAGCGAGTTTCATGCGGAACGCAGGATTCGTGGCGTAGGTGCTGCCGCTCGACGAGAAGAGCAAAAATCCGCCCAGGACGAGGGTGCAAAATCCGATCCAGTTCCAGACAAACAAGGCATTGGAAAGCTCGGCAGCGGTCTGGCGTTGTTTGCCGACGCCTAGAAGGCGCAAATCCACAGTGATATTCGTTCCCAGCCACAGCGACAGACCGGAGAAGTGGATTAATTGCACGAATGGGTAGAGCCAAAGTGATTCGCGGGTATGGGCGCCCCACGGTGTATTCTCGAGCCATTTGCAGAAGGCGAACAATGCGCCATACATTCGGGTCACCTCTCTGTCTCTTAAGACTTCCATCTCTAGCGTGGCGCGGCGGGGCGATGAATCGTTAGCCATAATGCGAGGTTTTTTGGCTGCCTGGGCCCGTGTATTTCATGGCCCGGCCACTCTACACGCGTTGGCGTCATGTTCAAAAGCAAAAAAGTTAGCGTTCGGCAGACCGTAGAGAGGTCGTTTGAAAGCGAGTTCAGCCGGCAAACTTATAACCGAGGCCGATGACCGTCAGGATGAAACGAGGATTCTTGGGATCTTCTTCAAGTTTCTGTCGCAGCCACGCGACATGCACGTCGACAGTGCGGGAAGACGGAACCACGCCGTAGCCCCACACCTCCCGGAGCAGTTCGTCGCGGGAGACGACGATTCCGCGATGTCCCAGAAAATAACGGAGCAATTGAAACTCTTTCGCGGACAAGTTCACAAGTCGGCCGTCGCGCGAAACTTCGGCTCGCCGCAAATCGATGCGCACAGCACCGAAGTGATGGCGATCACCCGCGGTGGCATCGCGCGGTCCTGCGCGCCTGAGCAGTGCGGCTACGCGCGCCAGCAACTCCGCCATTTGGAACGGCTTGGTCAGGTAATCGTCCGCGCCCGTCCCCAATCCAACAACTTTGTCGCTGGTCTGGCGCCGCGCGGTCAGCATCAAGATGGGAGTGTTTGAGCCCAGCTGCCTCAGCTTGCTACAGACAACGAGTCCACTTTCCCCGGGCAGCATGATATCGAGGACAATCAGATCGAAAGCCTCACGGGTTGCCAGATCCAAGCCGGACGTGCCGTCACGAGCAACAGTGACGACGTAACCCTCTTTATGGAAACGATCGCACAGGATCGTCGCCAAGCCGTTTTCATCCTCGACAATCAGAATTTTGGCATCCATTGCGTTCCACGTGCGCAGCATACTCGATGAAAGACACTTGCCTGGCACGCTGGCGGCGCAGGTTTTCGTCTCAACGCTCGACAGGTTCAGAAACTGGAAAGTGCAGGACAAAGAAACTGCCTCGTCCCGGCTCGCTCGTCACCGTCACGCGGCCGCCCATCTCCTCCATCATATGCTTCACTAAAAACAGGCCCAGTCCAACACCGCGAATCTGCCCATCGCGAGCGGCTTGCACGCGATAGAATGGCTCGAAAATATTGGGAAGGTCACGCGTGGGAATTCCAATGCCCTTATCCTCGACGCTGACCTGAACTTCGGGATTGGGCATGGTTGCGACCATCCGTGCTCGGACGGCGATCCAACGGTTCGCACTTGCATATTTCATGGCATTGCTAAACAAGTTCTCCATGCATTTACCGATCGCCGCCGGGTCCGCCAATACCATCGGCAAATCCGCGCCAATCTCTTTCTCCACGTCGAACCCCGCATCGCGCAATATCGGTTCCGACAGCATCAGGCTTTGCGTTAGCGTCTGGGCAATCTCGATGGGACGCAACTCAAATCCGCTGCGGCCCGCGCGTTGCGCTGCAAACAACAG
Organism: uncultured Acidobacteriota bacterium; assembly: GCA_963828935.1. Classification (GTDB taxonomy): domain Bacteria; phylum Acidobacteriota; class Terriglobia; order Acidiferrales; family UBA7541; genus Palsa-189. Next base: position 1,093,690 of record CAWHGP010000003.1, read on the forward strand.
TACCTGATCGACTAAACGCTCGAGCCTGCGGCTCTGGTCGCGAATCATCCCTCCGTACGCCTGCATCTGAGACGGATTATCGACCACTCCATCAGCGAGATTTTCAGCCGCGGAATTAATAACTGCCAGCGGCGTGCATAGTTCGTGCGAGACGCCGGTGACAAACTCCATTTGTACATTTGCCAGACGTTCGGCACGGCGAGCCGCTGAAAAAATGAGCGCCATGCTTCCCGCTAAAATAGCGAGCAGGCTAAAACTAATCGTGAGGCTGCGCCGGCGCAGTTTGCCAACGGCGACTTCGACCGATCCCGCCGGGTGTTGCACAATCAATTGCCATTGCCCTGCAGGGACGGCCGATTGCAGAGGAGCATGCCCGCGCCGCCTGGCCTGTTCCCCCACCAGGTCGAACAGATTGACCGTGGCATCGGGAGCAGGGGTCGACACTGGGAAGTCAGTCTTCGAGACGTAGATGGCCTGATACGGGGCCCTGGCAGTGCGAATAGCGGCCTCAAAACTCCGGCTGTCCGACGCGCCAAAATGGCGGTCGACGAGGCCGGGGAGGTATTGTTGCTGCAGAAACTCGCGCGCGAGCCTGACGATCAAAAAACCGACAAGCCGCACGGTGGGGCCGGCGTTCCCTTCTCTTGCGGAGATGTCGAAAATCGGGCGGATGAGCGAAGGGTCATTTTGCCCGAGGCCGTCGTCAAAGAACGTCCACGGATAGTAGATCGCCCGGCGGTCGTCCACCGTGCCAGACAAGTCGGCCGTTTGCTGGGTCAAAAACTGACGGACCGGTACAAGCGCGGCTGACGACGGACTTTCCTGGAATCGTTCGCTTCTGAGATCGAGGCGTTCGAGATACTCGGGACGTGTCCCATCTTTCTTCAACACCAGGACGGCGGCAACCAGGCCCGGGTTCGCGGCAGTGGTTGCCCAATTTGCGTAATCGTGCGCAACCAAAGAATCAAGAGCCGTTCCCGACGCTTCGGGATCCAGTTCGAAACCCTCGCATAATTGCTGAAATTCGTAGGAGAACTCGTCCTGAAAAGACCGGACGCTCACTGCCAGCGCCGATTTCAGACGGGACTGCTCAACGCGGCCGATTTCCCCTGTCCACCGATATTGGAGAATCGCCAGCGTGATAACGGCTGCCGTCATTACGAAGGCGGCCATCAATTCCACAACCGTCCTTTTTTTCCAGTTCATAGCAGTTGGATGCCGCTTCGCAGCCCAGCCCTAACGCGAGGCTACTTGCCAGGCTGCTCCATGTCCTCGCATACGTACTCAATCAAGTGCCAGTTCGGCCTCAATTTAAAGAATTGTTGGCCCGTCCAAGCCTTTGTATACGCCTTGGGGTCATCAATCGTGATGTCATCCTCGAGAGTATCGTGATCGGTTCGGCGAATGCGTTCCACGACATGCAGCCGGTCTGAATGAGGATGTCCCACTTGGTCGAGCCAGGTTTTGTCATTCAAGCCCACGGTATCCACAACCAGCGTGTCGCCGTCCCACCGACCAATTGAATCCCCCATCCAGGTGCGGTCCACATCCCTGGGATGATCGCGGCGATCCATATAAATCTGCCGTGTGAAATGGTCGTATTCAAACAGCATAACGATCATTCCGGGAGATTGGACGATCTGCAGTGGGAAGGGGATGAGCATGATGCGCGGAACACCGGGTGGAAAACAGCTGAGAATGGGGTCCTGCGACTGAGCGGTGGCCCGCGGTCCGTAGCCTGGTTTGGCCTCTTTGTATACTGTCTGCGCCCACGGCTGCATCGGCGGCTCGATCTGAGTGAAGGTATTTCTCGTTTCGCGCTCCATCCAGACGCCGGACAAGTCGGGCACATGCGTCACGGCGTGGCTTTTGAGTGCGTCATTCTGCGCGAGGCTTTTGGTGAAGGAAGTATTGGAAGATGCGCCCAGCGACACGATGACCAGACCCAAAGCCACTAAGCGATTGAGCATGGAAATTCCCGTTCCCGCATCCGCATGGCCAAGGCAGCGCCTTCCTCAAATCGATTTCACGACCCTGTTCGCTCGAGCAACGGCTGGCCGTTTGGGATGATAGCCAAGCCGATGTCGGCACCGCCATCTAAACCCGATCGTATATTGTAATACTTGAAGCAACAGCCGCTTCGCCGTGGGTCCCTGCTGTACGGATTCGCGCTCTGGGAATTAAGGTATTTTCCGCGTTTCTGGCAGGGGGTAGAACCCCTATTGCGTAATTCTGCGTGCAACTAGAAGTTGCAAAAACGCCGGCAAACCATGCGAGACCAAGTCATTGAACTGTTGATTCTGGCGATGCCGGTCGCTTGCATCTCGTGGACGATCACGTATGAGGAGGTCTTCCGCGAACTGCGCAATCGCTGCGCCGATAAGAGCCAATCATGCCGGTCGCTATACCAGCGTAAGTTTTTCTTCATCTTCACATGTGAATACTGCCTGAGCCACTACGTTACGGCCGTGCTGTTGATCCTGACCGGATACAAATTGCTCTTCGACGACTGGCGAGGATATCTGATCGCCGGTTTTTCAATGGTCTGGATCGCGAATCTGTACATGAGTTTTTTTGGCAGAGTTCGCCTGGAAATCAAACGAGAGCGAATCGAGCTATCTAGTGAAGAAAAAGAGGCCAAGTCGGAACCATTGATGACCGGACGCAGAAGAAAATCAGCCTAGCCGTCCCACACTCCCGACCTGCAGAGGTTTGGGCCCATTACAACCGTTAGGCGACGCTCGCGGAATTTGCAGGCAGAAGAGTCCGTTGGAGAGGCTAACCTACCTCGGTCATCCGAATTGCTACCGCTTGTCCAACGGTACTGTCGCCTTGATTGTCGCCACCGATATCGGGCCGCGCATTCTCCGCTAAGCTTTTTCTGAGCAGTAAAACATTCTTGCCGAACTTCCCGATCTTAGCTTGCGTACCGAGCGAGGCGAATGGAAGCCATGGCGCGGCCATCGACTGTGGATCGCTCCAGAAGTTATGCCGCATACCTATGAGGTGTGAGACGACGCTGAACCTTTTTCCTGGCCTAACGATGCCGCCAACGCCTCGCCCACAACCGTTTCGGCTTCCGCCAGTATACGGCGCAGATGCTCCTCTCCCTGGAAGCTCTCTGCATAAATCTTGTAGATATTCTCGGTGCCTGACGGGCGCGCCGCGAACCATCCACTTTCTGCCACTGCTTTTAACCCCCCGATCGGAGCGCCGTTGCCGGGCGCGACAGTAAAGACAGACTGGATTTTTTCGCCTGCCAGGTCGGTCGCCTTGACGTGCTCGGCGGAGAGCTTCGCCAGCAGTTCCTTCTCCTCTGGATTGGCTGGCGCCTCAACGCGGTCATAAGCAGGCTCACCAAATTCGCGGGTCAGCTCGTGGTAAATTTCGCCGGGATCGCGGCCCATTCGCGCCGTGATCTCCGCCGCCAGCAAGGCCGGGACTATCCCATCTTTATCCGTGGTCCAAGCGGTACCGTCCAGACGAGCAAAGGACGCGCCCGCGCTCTCTTCTCCACCAAACCCCAGCGAACCGTCGAGTAAGCCATCGACGAACCATTTGAAGCCCACCGGGACCTCGTAGAGCTTCCGGCCAAGCTTCGCGGTAACGCGATCGATCATCTGGCTGCTCACGACCGTTTTGCCAACGGCCGCTTCCTGACGCCACCTGGGACGGTGCTGGAAAAGATAAAAAATCGCCACGGAAAGGTAGTGGTTGGGTGGCAGCAAGCCCGCGCTGCGTGTCACAATTCCGTGGCGATCGTGATCGGTGTCGCAGGCGAACGCAATGTCGAAGCGATCTTTAAGACCGATCAGCCCCTGCATGGCGTAAGGAGAAGACGGGTCCATGCGTATCTGACCATCCCAATCCACGGTCATGAAACTGAAGGTCGGATCGACGATCTCATTGACAATCGTGAGGTCCAGTCCATAGCGCTCGGCTATGGGCCCCCAGTAATGGACTCCAGCGCCCCCCAGTGGATCAACACCCACGCGGAGTTTCGCGCCGCGAATGCAGTCCATGTCAAGCACGTTAATCAAATCGTTAACGTAGTTATGAAGGTAGTCGTGCTGGTGCGTCGTAGAAGCGCGGAGTGCCTTCTCCACAGAAACTCTTTTTACGCCGTGCAGCTGGGCTTTCAGAAACTCGTTTGCTTTCGCTTGAATCCAATTCGTGACATCGCCATCGGCGGGCCCGCCATTTGGTGGATTGTATTTGAACCCGCCGTCATGTGGCGGATTATGCGACGGCGTGATGACGATACCGTCAGCGAGTCCAGTCTGGCGCCCGCGGTTGTAGGTGAGAATCGCGTGAGAAATGGCTGGCGTAGGAGTGTATTCGGCCCCTTCAGAGATCATGACGTCCACTCCGTTGGCCGCCAACACCTCAAGCGCGCTCGCCAGCGCGGGCACCGAAAGCGCATGCGTATCCATGCCGAGGAACAGCGGTCCATCAATCTGTTGCTGCTTGCGCTGCAGGCAAATTGCCTGACTGATGGCGAGGATATGCCACTCATTGAAAGCGCTGTTGAATGCAGACCCGCGATGCCCTGAAGTGCCGAAGGCGACTCTTTGTTCCGGCACCGAAGGGTCGGGCACCCTGGTGTAATAAGCCGTGATGAGGCGGGGCACGTTAACCAGGATCGACGCTTTGGCCGGCTTTCCTGCGTCCGGACTTATTTTCATGACGCTCTCGCCATAGTGGTGAAGACCTTTGTACCAGGGTTGCGATCGACTTTATTCTCTCATTTGTGCGGATTGATGGGAGCCCAATCTTGTGCTCGCCGAACTTACCGGGATGGCCGGAGTCACGCCATGACCGTATTAATGCACGTTAGTGCACGCTAATCGCGAAGTCCCGACGCGTCATTTAGGCCTTTTGAAAATAGCCCTGCGCAAATTGCTCAAGCTTGCATCGCGATCGTCGATTGCGAACAGGACGGGCAGATTACGGGCCGGTAAAGGCATAGGCAGGCGCAGCAACATATCGGCGCCGATGGAGACGCCCAAGCCTAGCATCTGGTTTACGCGCCTGTTGACAAATCTCTAACTTACCCTGTACCACAACTGTACCTCGGGCCGATTGGCCGCCAAGGGCGTGGCCACCTACTCTGCGCGCACGATTTCACTGCGGCCTTGAAGCATCCTGCCGCTTTCTTCAGAGAGGAAAAGTGCCAAATGGCCAGGAGAAAAGCTGTTTCAAAGTTTCTGATCTGGTGTGGAATGCCGCTCGCCTGCGTCGCATTAATGTCTGCGAGTGTCACGCGAAAAGTGGGTGCGGCTGGGAGCACAACAGTTCCCGGCCAGCAAGCGTCGAACAGTTCAGATCCACAAGGATCATCAAACAATGGCCTGGGTAACCCCCGTGATCAACAAGATTCGCAAGGATCACAGGGGTCGCAGGGGTCGCAGGGGTCGCAGGGGTCACAGGGGTCACAAGGTTCACAAGGATCACAGGGGTCACAGGGCTCGCCATCCACGACGGCGCAAGATCCTGGTCCTCGCGTGGGCGCCGGCAGTGCGGGTGGTCCGCTCACGACGCTGAGCGCGGACGAGCTCCAATACTTTCAGGATGGGCTCGCTCGGTTTGCTGAAGTGGATTCGGTGAAAGGAATGGTGCCGGGGGAGCCTGGTACCGGACTCGGTCCAACGTACAACTCGAATAGTTGCGGCAGTTGCCATGGCCAGCCGGCTATTGGCGGCTCGAGTCCGAGCATCAATCCGCAGTTGCTAGCGGCCTCCGATGCGGGAGCCAAGAACGCCATCCCCTCTTTTATTGCTTCTGACGGCCCCGTGCGGGAGGTTCGTTTCCCGTTTGTTCTCAATGCCAATGGAACGGTGAGTCAAACTCCCGATGGCGGCGTCCACGATCTTTTCACGATAGCAGGGCGTCAGGATGCACCGAACTGCAGCTTGGCACAGCCAAACTTTGCCCAGATGCAGCAGCTCAACAATCTGATCTTTCGTATTCCCACGCCGATCTTTGGTGCCGGGCTGATCGAGAACATTGCAGAAGCCACGATCTACGCGAACATGACATCAAACGCTTCTCTGAAGCAGAGTCTGGGGATCTCCGGCCATCCCAACATCAGTGGCAACGATGGGACCATCACGCGATTCGGGTGGAAGGCGCAGAATAAGTCACTCGGGATTTTCTCGGGCGAAGCCTACAACGTCGAGATAGGCGTCACCAATGAACTCTTTCCCGAGGAACGCTCCCTCCCTCCGGCCTCGTGCCTGTTCAACGCCACGCCGGAGGATTCCACGAATTTCCCCGCGTCAGGTGCAGCGATTCTGAGCGATGTCGTCGCGTTTTCGGATTTTTCCCGCTTCCTCGCTCCCCCCACGCCATCGGCCACGGGCATTCCGGGGAACCCTTCTCCGCAGTCGATTGCGAACGGACTGCTCATGTTCACTCAAATTCATTGTGATGCGTGCCATACGCCCGCACTGCAAACCGGGCCTTCGGCTTTTACTGCTGCATTGAGCAATCAGATTGCGGCACTATTTTCCGACTTACTCGTACACCACATGGGATCCGGACTCGCTGACAATATCTCCCAAGGCTCGGCAGGCCCCGATGAGTTTCGAACCGCGCCGCTTTGGGGCTTGGGACAGCGCCTGTTCTTCCTGCACGATGGCCGCGCAACTCCCTCCAACGGTGGTTTACTAACAGCTATACAGGCTCATTCCGGAACCGGCTCGGAAGCCAACAGCGTGATTAACCAGTTTCAACAACTAACAAATCAACAAAAGCAGGATTTGTTGAATTTCTTGCGGTCTCTGTAGACAAAGACGCTCTAAGTGTCCAGGGTGGCGATAATGGGATTTGTGAAACGAATGAGACCGCAGAAAATCAGCAACCACCCACGAATAACTCACGATGCGGTTCCACTCCGTATAAGAACGCAAACCAACGCGTTGCACTATCGCGCGTTACGCTAGCCGGGAAACTGTTCCGTTCGGGACAGTGTGCATTTCACGTCGATGTCGCTTCCCTTTTGGCTTAATTTCAAAATCCGCTTTTCCGTTTGAGGGGTGCCGGCAAAATTAGAATGTGTTCCTTATTGCACAGAAATGCTTTTTCGGAGTGTTTAAGATGCTGCCTTGGGTAGCTCGTTGTTGATCTGAAGCAGCAGAGCAGAAATGACTATGACAGGCGAGAAGTGCGCACCACGTTGGTTCGCACGACCGCGCCGGGCAAGCACTGCAGCCTCAGCGTCAGGCTAGGAAAAAGCGCCGGGCATGATTGTTCGTGCGGCCACACCGGCCGCAGGGGAAAACCTTCTAGTCCACGACCTCAGCCCTGATCTGCGCCTTTGATCTTCACGCGGGACGAGCCGAACCAGATCCTGAAAGCGATGAATTCGCAGTGCATTTCCGTTCGTAAATTAAAATTTAGGGGGATGAACAAATGTTCAAACGTTTTCTGATCGTCACAACGTTAGCCTTGCTTGCAACACTGACCGCGGCCGCCTCGGATCGCGAGGACGATGTGAATCGCATCCACAAAGCCGCTCAAGTCTTTCAAGAGATTATGAACGCGCCGGACCAAGGAATTCCCGACGGCCTTCTCCATTCGGCCAAGTGCATCGCCATTATTCCTGGCGACGTGAAGTTCGCGTTCATATTTGGCGGGAACTATGGCCGCGGAGTGGCCACATGTCGCACCGGGCACGGGTGGAGCGCCCCCATGTTTGTGGCGATCGAGGGGGGGAGCGTGGGCTATCAAATCGGAGGCTCTTCTACTGACTTGGTAATGCTCTTCATGAACGATCGTGCGCTGCAGAGTCTGCTCAGCGATAAATTTAAACTCGGAGCCGATGCTTCTGTGGCAGCCGGCCCCGTGGGCCGCAATGCCGCCGCGGCCACCGACCTCAAACTGAGTGCAGAGATTCTGTCGTATTCGCGGACGAAGGGCGTTTTTGCCGGGGTAAGCTTGAGCGGCGCCGTCGTACAGGCAGACAAGAGCGGAGACAAAGCCATGTATGGCGCCGATCGAGATCGCCACGAAATCCTGGCCGGCAAAGTTGCCGCTCCTGCATCGGCGAAGGACTTGCTGCGCACGATTCACCAATACGCGGGGTAACACCGGCGTAACACACCAGACCAAACATCGAAACGTTGCGCTGAATTCAGAAGGTCAGGCCATCGTGGCCATTGGGGGGGCCGGAGATTAAAATTCTCCGAGCCCCCCAAATTGTTTACCCGTTGAATCGCTACCTTTTTGAAAAGCCTATTTCCCAGGCAGCGTAAATCGGCTTGCTGGCCAGGAATGCCGGATTCGCACCGGGTCGTGGGCGAATTTCTGCGCGCGGCTGTTGCCCACCTCGGTGCTATAAAAGGTCACCCCGCCTGGACTACGCTCATTGCATGCGTGTTGAGCCGCCGTGGAAATCGCCCAGGGTTCCCCGCATAAATAAGATGTCCCTCTAAATCGGATTTTACGATCTTCGACGATTTGTCGTCGGGGGAACACCAGATTGTGGTGCTGTCCCCGGTCTGATCGTTGTCCGTGTGCAGGCAAACGACATTCTCCGCATCGACCTGGGCTAACGACTTCTTTATGTCTCAAACTGTATGCTGCGGTGATGCGAAGAGTGGTAGACACCAATCGATTCGCAATTCGATCTGGGAGTTGCGCGTTTGACTAAACTGAATCGACTCGTGCGATATATAACGATTACGCTGGCCATTTTGGCGCTGGCTTGCAGTGGTGCACTATTGATTAAGGACGCTGGACTGGGAGATTTTCGGACACTCACCAGCAGTTTTATTTCTGCTATTTCGCTTTTGTTGGCTGGGGTTGGATATTTGATCGTTCAGCTGATCATGCGCTTACGCCTAAGCGAATTCCTGAAGAACGTGCTGCTTGCTATGACTTTCATTCTTTGGGGGATCGTGCAACTGATGCCGCGAGATGCCTTATCGGCACGACTCGGGAATCTCGTGGTCGCACTTTACGTTCTGGACGCTGCTTGGGCCATTCTGCTTATCACGCGCCCCACGAACAAATCACAGATGCCATGACACTCCCGTAGCTCTACGATCTCGGCCCATTGGGTGCAACGCTTGCGCTGGTGGACCCGCTGGAGCCTGCCTTTAATTCATGTTTGACGTCATGCCATCGTCCGGACGGCGGAACCAAGGCCCCCGCCTCCGCGGCCTTGCACGCTACCCTTCTGACCGGGTCTATTGCTGGCAAAACCGGCAAACCGGTCAGTGTGCCGGGGTCCCGCGAAGAGTCCCAATTCCCGTTCATCTTCATTTCATCGCCGATTCACGTGCGACTAATCAAGAGGACGTAAGCAGTTAGCTGCAAGATTTGTCCGTCTCTTCAGGTCTTCAAATCGAATTTTCCGCAAGGGGGAAGAATAATGAAGAAGTATGTAAGCGTTGGTTTGTTTGCGGCAGCGTTCGTCCTGGCCACGATGCCAGCTCCGCGTCTGTCCGCCGCTCCCGGCCCCGACCAGGACCGCGATCGTGATAGGGATCACAATCTAGCTCGCGATCGCCATGTACTGCTGATCAGCATTGATGGAATGCACGCGCTCGATTACGAAAACTGCGTGGCAGCCAACACCTGCCCGCATCTGGCCGCCTTGGGCAGGACCGGCGTAACCTACACGCGTACGTCCACCTCCAGGCCATCCGATTCGTTTCCCGGCCTGATGGCGCTGGTGACCGGAGGCACGCCCAAGACCGTAGGTGCGTTCTACGACGTCGCCTACGATCGCGTCCTGGCGCCGCCGAAAACGACCACCGGCAACGGACTGGTGGGAGGAAGCTGCACCGTTGGAGTGATTAACGGAACGCAGACTGAATATGAGGAAGGCGTCGAAATCGACCAGACGCTGGTCAACGGCGGTGGTCCCTACTCCACTCTTGATGGCGGCGTACTATCGATCGATCCCAACAAGCTGGTGCGCGACCCGTTCAATTCCTGCAACCCCGTTTACCCCTGGAACTTCATCCGCACCAACACCATTTATGGCGTGATCCACGCCGCGGGCGGCTACACGGCCTGGTCCGACAAGCACCCCGTTTACGCCGCTGTTTCCGGACCGACCGGCACGTCCAGCCCCAGCAACGTCGACGATTACTACGCACCCGAGGTCAATTCCAACGTAGATTGCCTTGCCGGGAATTAAGACGGCCAGTGGCATGGACTGCTCCACAATTCTCGACAACACCGGCGGCGACTGGACCACCAGCTTCCAGGACATCCAGTGTTACGACCAATTAAAGGTCAACGCGGTGGTGAACTGGATTAATGGCAAGACCCACCTCGGCGGCAGCAGAGCGCCGGTGCCGGTGATCTTCGGTATGAACTTCCAAGCGGTCAGCGTTGGGCAAAAGCTGATCGAGGGCGCAATCAACGGTGGTTACACCGATGCTGCCGGCACTCCTACCGCTAGCATGGAAAGCGAAATTGTGTTCGTGGATGCCGCCATCGGCCAGATGGTCACTGCTCTGGAGAATGCAGCACCTCCTCGATCGGACCACCATCATTATCACCGCCAAGCACGGCCAATCGCCAATCGATCCCAACCGCTTCTTCCCCATTCCCGGGCCATTCGGGAACGAACGGCGAACCGCCGTCCACAATCCTCGCAACCCTTCTCCCGGCGGCCGAGACCACCGGCCTCGGGCCCACCGAGGATGACATCTCGCAGCTGTGGCTGACGAACGAGAGCTAATACCGTAACGGCGGTGAATATTCTGGAGACGCGACGCGAAAGAAGCGGGCATCGGCCAGATCTTTTATGGCCCGTCGCTTACCACCATGTTTAACGCGCCTGGCGTGCCTACCGCTCCCGGCCCCTGCTGCAAATTGCGGCCAGGCGGCGACCCCCGCACGCCCGATATCATCGTGGCACCGAACGTGGGCGTCGTTTACACCGGAAGCGCGAAAAAACAATCCGAGCATGGCGGCTTCGCTCAGGACGATACCAACGTAATGCTGCTGGTATCGAATCCCGCGATCGAGGCCAAGACAGTCACCAGCTTTGTGGAAACCATGCAGGTGGCTCCGACCATCCTTCAGATCCTCGGCCTGGATCCGGCGGCCCTTGAGTCGGTCAGGAACGAAGGCACGCCGGTTCTGCCTGGCTTGTTCGAATAGCGAAGTCCGTCGATTCCTGTACAGCGGGCGCTGATGAAGCGCCCGCTGTGTTCTTGCCGACGGAGTTCGCCAGCCTCGTGTTGAGATTTCGCATTTCATGTCTGACTACGGAACGCCGCCGTCGCTGCGCCACTTTTGGAAGTATTCAGAAGCCTTCAATTCATCCAATCATCCAAGGCCGCGTGTGGTAGGACGTCGTGGCATCGCTGATCCTCCGCAGCCCGAGTCGATCACGGCCAACTGTCAACCCAGATCTTGAAGTCCTAAGTGTTCACGGATGTCGTCTGCAGTTCTCGCCAAAAGAGGAAGCCGATAACTCCAACGGGAACCAACGTCGTCACGTGAATAAGCCGCTGAAGCGTGCCGCGTCCAAGCCAGGGAGCCACTAGACTGAGAACAAGCAAAAGCATAATGGAGAAGATGAGATAGGCGCGGACACCCGAGCCATGACTATGTTTCCAAAGTCCGATCAGCATCAGATGTGGTGTGATGATCATAAAGTTCAGCAGAAATCCCCAGGAATTATGGCGCGGATCTGGCATCGGAAACATGCCCGCCTTTACGCAAATGACACCCGTGCACGCGACCGAAACACCAATCAGCCAGCCGAGCAGGACGTGAGTCTTCCTGCGAAAAACACGATAAAGGCCCAAAGCCGCGCCGAGAGCGGCAAATCCGCTGAGTATTTCTCCCGTATTAAATATCCACGGATGCCGTGAAAACTGAGTGCCCAGCATGCTCTCGGACTGGAGGGAAAAGCTGTATCCCGGATAGAACGGCGCGGCCACGATCTGCGTGCCGAAATATAGAATCGGCATCGCAGCGGCTGCCAGCAGGCAGAGACTCGTAACGGAGCGATTGCGATGGAGCCGACTCATTGAGTGACTCTGTTTGAGAACCTATGTCACGCCATCTGCCTATTGCATCACGTATTTGAAAATGTTTTCAAAAAGCGGCGGTTGTTTCCGCTCACCCCCCGCCTTTTGTCGTGGAGTCGAAGGTGGCCATCAAATTCAGAATCATTTGAACTACAGCCTCATCGCCGATAGCGGTATTGATCATGGCGTGATACACAGATCTGTCCGGCCATTCAACGTGGAAATACTTTTCGATAAACCCTGCGCGTTCGCGATCGACCGTGTCCACGCTTTCTTCAGCTTCCTTTTCACTCTTCCCCCGAGATAACAGCCGTCGCACCTTGTCATCTCTCGGAGCGTACACAAACACACGCAATGTGTCTGGGCGGTCTCTCAGAAAAAGTTGCGACCCCCTTCCGACAATTACGCAGTGGCCCTTGCCTGCCGCATGCTGCACGACACGCTCGGTTATCTTCAAAATACGCTCGCTGTCGACCACGTTCAGCTTGTGCGCGTTCAGGCTTCCCTCATAACTCCCGCGCAAAAACGACCTGAACAGCCGGTAATAGAGCGGGTCGGTTCGTTCCTCGCGCTGTTCCACAGCAGCCTTCGAACAATTGGCCAGCCGGGCGATTTCTTCGGTCAGCAACTGATCCCACAGTTTCCAGCCAAGATGCGTCGCAAGCCGCTGCGCGATTTCACCGCCGCCACATCCATACTCACGTTCCACAGTGACAATTTTGATCATCCCGCTTTCCGAGAGCCCCTCCTTATGATCCGGTCAAACGCGTATAACGCCGCTCCACTCAACCGACCGCTACGTCGCCCCCGCCTCCTAGATCATTCCCCTTCAGAATAAAAGCCAGAAAAAACATGAAGCCCGCCCCCACGGCGAGGACCATGAACGTATCGATGTACGCCAAACTGTTCGCTTGTGCTTGCACAGCTTGATAAATCCTGGCATAAGCCGTCAATTGGGCTTTGTGCGTGCTCATGCTCGAACTCGCGAACTGTCGCGCCAGGCCGTTGACCGCATTTTGGAAATTTGGATTCGCCGCACGGACATGATCGATCAGAATTTCCTGATGGAACTGCCCACGCCGTGCGATCAACGTCGTGACCATCGACGTGCCCACACTGCTTCCTATATTGCGCATGAAGTTGACGATCCCCGCGACCGCATTATTTTTCTCTGCCGGAATTCCGATGTAAGCCACCAGTGTAATGGGCACGAACAGAAACCCCATTCCCACTACCTGCGCGACCCGCAACCACATGGCGGCAGTGAAGCTGATCGCCAAGTCCAGCCGCTTTGTGGAATAGAACATGGCGATGGCCAGACAGAACCAGCCAAAAGCAATGAGATATCGCGCCTGAACCCTCGTCGTTAGAGCGCCTATGATCGGCATTTCAACCAGCAGCATCAGTCCGCCTGCCGAAATCGCGAGTCCCGCCACCTGGGCGGTATACCCAACGAGTGTCTGGAGAAACAGCGGCATCAGCACCAGGCTGGCGAACAACACGATTCCCAGAGTGAACATCATCAAATTCGCGCTCGCAAAATTGAAACTCTTGAAAAGCCGAACATCGACGATCGGCGCCTTTTGAAACCACTCCCAGATTACCAGTCCGATCAGGCATACCGCGGCGGTGACGGCCAGAGTCGTGATAAAGTGCGATCCGAACCAATCATCCTCTTGCCCCTTATCCAGCAATATCTGCAACGCACCGACACCCAGCGCCAGCAACGCAATGCCAATGTAGTCCAGCTTGACCCCGGCCGCTTTTATTTCGGCCAAATAGGGTGGATCTTCGACAAAACGGTAGACCAAAAACAACGTCAGCAGGCCGACCGGTAGATTGATGAAAAAAATCCACCGCCAGGAATAGTTAAACGTGATCCATCCACCCAGGGTTGGACCAATCGTGGGCGCTGTGACTGCCGTGATGCCATAGATCGCAAAGGCTAAGCCTCGCTGTTGAGGCGGAAAGGTATCAGCCAGGATGGCCTGCGCCATTGGCTGGAGTCCGCCGCCGCCCGCGCCTTGCAGTACACGAAAGAAAAGAAGAAGACCCAGGCTCGGCGCGATCCCGCACAGCAACGAACTCAGCGTAAAAACGAACAAGCAGACCGAGAAAAAACGCTTCCTGCCAAATGCGCCCGCAAGCCAGCCGCTGATCGGCAGCACAATCGCATTCGACACCAGATAAGAAGTCAGCACCCAGGTGCTTTGGTCGTTGCTCGCCCCCAAATTCCCCGCCATGTAAGGCAAAGCCACATTGGCGATGCTCGTGTCGAGCACTTCCATGAATGCCGCCAGTGCCACCACCACAGCAATCAACCATGGATTGTATTTGGGCCGCCAGCTGACGTGGTCGACCGTCGGGGAAGCTGCGGAACTCATTGCAGGTACACGTCGGGCACCACGTTCATGCCTGGCCGAAGCTGGCGATCCCGGTTCTCTCCCGGCTCGAGAACGATCTTTACGGGGATGCGCTGGACAATTTTTACGTAATTGCCTGTGGCATTTTCCGGAGGGAGCAAGCTGAAGAGCGGACCTGTGGCTCCGGCAATGCTATCCACATGGCCCTTGTAGGTCCTTCCGCTCGAATCCACATGAATGTCGCACTTCTGTCCGACACGCATGCGGCGGAGTTGCGTCTCCTTGAAGTTAGCGGTGATCCAAACTTCATCCAGCGGAACTACAGTGAGCAATTCCTGGCCGGGTTGCACATTCATCCCGACAACCACGGTCTTGTTCACTTCGCCGCTGACCGGGGCCACGATCCTGGTGTATTGCAAGTCCAGCTCCGCTTGCTCCAGAGCCGCGCGCCGCTGCTCCACGTCAGCGATTGCAGCGCTGGCGCGAGCGCGACTCGAGGTTACCTGTTGCGGCCCGGTTTCGGCGCTTTGATGGTTGGCCTCGGATTGCGCCAAACGGCTTCTGGCTTGTTGCACCGCTTGTTGAGCAGCGGCCTCATTTTCACGGGCTGCGGCTATGGAGGCTGAGCTGGCTTTTGCCGCAGCCAGCGCCTGATCGTAAACTTGCTCCGCCACTTCCTTTTGGTCCACCAGCATTTTGTAGCGCCGGAGGTCATCTTGCGCCTTCACATCGGTGGCCTCCACCTGCTCTAGTTGCGCGTGCGCGGCTGCGACCTGTCGCTCTGTAATATTCACCCCGGCACTGGCACTTTCGACGTCCGACGATGCAAAACTCAACTGGCTCGAAGTATTCACGGAAGTAATCGGAACGGTGATATTAAGGGATCGAGCCGTGGCTTCCGCGCTCGCGAGATTGGCTTGCGCCTGCTGGACGGCAACTGCATAGTCTTTTGGGTCGATCTCGACGAGCACGGTTCCCTGCTCCACATACTCGTTGTCGCCGACATTTACTTTGGTCACGTAACCGGAAATGCGCCCGCTGACCGGATAAAGATGCACATCCACCTGCGCATCGTCGGTCGATTCGTAGCTGTTGAGATGGCGCCACAAAAGCACGCCGCCCACAACCACGATCAGGACCACGACAACGATTAAAATATTTCTGCGGACCTTCGAACGCCTATAGCGCCGCGGCGTACCTGTTGCCGCAGTGTCTCGCAACGGCGGACTTGTGACGGATTGGTCGTTTGCGCCAGCGTTCGGATTGGGTGAGTTCGCTTCGCTCATAAGCTATTTTCCTTTAAAGAACTCCTTGACGCCTTCATCCGCGGCACCCAGCGCGCGGGCCAATGAAATTTTGGCGTAATTGAAGCTATAGAGACTGGAGATGTATTGCTCGTGAGCACCTGCCACTGCCTCCTGTGATTGCACCACCTCGACCGTATCGGTGACACCTGCGCTGAAGCGGTCGCGCGACTGCGCCAGCGTTTGCTCAGCCAAATCGATGTTGCTGCGCGCCACGGCGACCAACTGTTCCGAGGACTGCAGGTTCAGTAATGCGGCGCGTACATCGGAGTCGATTTGCGCCCGCAGATTGTCCAGGCGTTCGCGGCTCTGCTCAAGCGCGGCTTCCGCCTGCAAAACATCGCCATGAACACTCCCGCCCTGAAAAATCGGGATGTTCAGGGTTCCCCGGACGTCGAGTACTTGCGTTGCCGTGGAAGGATGCGCTCCCGCGGTGCCGTAGTCCGCATTAAAGGATAGCGATGGATAATAGCCGGCCTCCGCGGCCTTCCGCGAGATTTCCGCTGCGCGCACCTCCGCCTGGATCGCCTGGTAGTCTGAACGCGTGGCATATGCGCGTTTCAGCGCCTCCTCGACGGTCATACCTTCGAACTGTTGGTACAGTGAATTGTCCGTCAATTCGAATTCCTGCCCGGGAGCCAACCCGATTACGCGCGCAACCGCCAGCTTTTGGATTGCAAAATCGTTCCTTGCTTGAATCGACTGCTGCTGCCGCGTTTGTAGCTCCACCTTTGCTCGCAGTGCGTCAATGGCCGGCGAAGTGCCCGCCGTCAATTGGCTCGATGCCTGATCGGACAGGGCCTGCGCCGTGCTGACTTGCGCATCTGCCGTTTCGATGCGAGCCTCATCGGCGATCGCTTGCAAATAAACAAATCCTACCGCGAGCACCACCAGGTCGCGCGCGTCTTTGTACGTGTATTCAGTGGATTTCAAACTCTGGCTTGCCGCCCGGGCATTATTGATCGATTTCCAATCAAACAACGACTGAGTCACATTCACGCGCGCGTCAAAATAAGAGAATGGACCGACGGACGCCGGAAGATTCAGTCCCGGAATTTTGAATGTAATGCCGATCTCGGACAAGTTTGTTTCCGAGACATCCACCGAAGGTCCCGCAGTCACGTGTGGCAGCAGCGCGCTCAATTGCTCCCAACGTTGTCCGCGCGCCGAGCGAATGTCTCCATTCGCAAGAAGCAGGCCGAGATTCTGTTTCAATCCGCGGTCGATCGCATCCTGTAACGAAATCGGAATAATCCCTGGAACAGGCTGTGATGCTACGCTACCCGCGAACGGATTCGCGCCCTCTGTTCCAGGGTTGATTTGCCCGGACGCCGTGGCGCCACCCGATGTTCCTGTTTGGGCAAACAACCACGGCAGACCCGTGAACAAGACCGCAGTCATCAGGAATAGGCGACGTGGTCCGTAACGGAGATTCAAGTGGAGCCTCCTTGATCAAACAGCTTGGCTAAAGTTCCACGACCATTCTCCCAACCTTGCAGGCAAAACTGCGGCGCGGCGTAAGCGTCACTCCGTCGGCGCCCGGCAGCGGGCTTATACCGGTTCCAGATTAGATAGGATCACGCGTCAATGGTTGCACGATAGCCTGCGCGAAGAACGTTCCCAAGGTTCCTACGTATCGGATGACAGCCTTAGCTGGTTTGCGGCGAGGCAAGAACTGACGTTCGATATTCACACCGTCTGGTCGGCACGAACTGCTTCACTCCGCTGGGTTTTCATGCGTCTGTGTTCGCCGCTTGCAATTGTTCTTCCTTTGCTTTTACGGGACACAATTGCTGATGGGCCGAAACCGACAAAGCCGGTCGGCGGAGCGTTCGCAACAATACTCGCTTGACGCTTCCAGTCTGAAGTTGGTTGATGCCAGCGTGTACAGGCGCCGCGAGACCAGGCGATTGATCACCAGGACAATGAGCGCCATCAACAGCTTCGCGACGAGCAGGACCGGATAATTTCCTCTGTCAGCGGCGTTGCTGACCATCGCGCCCGGGCAAGCCGGCGTGAAAATTTCTTGCCGAGAAGTGCTGTCTCGGCTGGCTCCCGCCCGGCGTATGATGGAGCACTCGCCATGAAGCCATTTGTGCCCCATCCGCTGCTTCGGAACGCGCATGTAATGACACTGGCGGCAGCGATGTTGCCGCGCATCACGCGCCGTCTTCCGCCCGCGAGTCCCCGCCTGTTTGAAACGGAACCAGGGACGCAGTTGCTCGCAAAATGCCACTGGCAAGCAGACCCGCGAAAATCGCCGGTATTAGTGCTCGTGCATGGTCTCGAAGGATCGTGCGACTCCGGCTACCTGCGTGGCATAGCGGAAAAGGCGTTTCTTTCTGGATACAGCGTGCTGCGCCTAAACCAGCGCAACTGCGGCGGCACCGAAGGCCTGACGTCGACTCTCTATAACTCCGGCCTCAGCGGCGATTATCGCGCCGTGCTTTATGAGCTTATCGAACGAGACTCGTTGGCGACGATATTTTTTGCGGGCTACTCCATGGGCGGCAATTTGGTGCTGAAGATGGCGGGAGACTTGGGAGCGGGGGCGCCCCCGCAATTGTGCGGCGTGTGCGCCGTGTGTCCTACGCTTGATTTGCCGGCTTGCGTCGATGCGATTGACCAGCCGGGCAACGCAGTATATCGCCGGCATTTCGTCAGCCATCTTCGTGCACGCATGAAGCGCAAACAGCGGCTCTTTCCCGGACAGTTTCGGATGGACGGCCTTGACCGCGTGCGCACCGTGCGTGAATTTGACGACATTATTACGGCGCCTCATTGCGGATACCGTGATGCCGTGGATTACTACGAAAGCGCCAGCGCGCGCAAGGTGCTGCACCGCATCGCGGTTCCCACGCTGATCCTGACGTCGCAGGACGACCCGTTTGTGCCCGTGGCTACGTTCCGCATTCCAGGAATTTCCGGTAATCCGCACATCCAATTCTTTGCGCCGGAACTCGGCGGCCACTGTGCCTTCATTTCCGGAGAGGCTGGGCGAGAGCGGTACTGGGCGGAAGCGCGAGTGATGGAGTTTTGCATCAACCAGGCGGACGCGGTGGCCCGTGCGGGAGGCGTGCAGCCAGCGAAGTTGGTGTTCTGAGGGCGAGGATTTCTCTCGAGACGGCAAGCTGTTTGACACGGTGGCCGTTACGAAATTCTCGCAATTCTGGCTATCGCGAGAATTGGCGCGCAGACGGCGGCGTGCACTGTGGTTTTATTCGATACGGTCAGCCACGATCGCGCGGCCTTGAATGCGAACTTCGATGGAGATTGGCGGCCGGATGCCCATCCCTTGTGCTACTTCGCCGCGCACCCATGCGCCGGCCGGCGTCGTGCCGATGCGCAGCGGATCGTAGACGGTTCCGTCGCATGCCGCAGCGACCATCGGGTGAACGGCGCGGTAGTGATAGCGCGAAGCCAGTTCGCTGAGATCCCTCACGTACGCAAGCTTGCAGCTTTCATAAGGCGCATCAAGGGAGAACGCCCAGTAGGCATCGCTGCGGTCCGCGGACATTCCGGGCAAACGAATCACCATTGCGGGCAGGTCGACATGCGTAGTCGGATTCACGAAGGTGAATTCCTTCGCGGACCAAGGCTTTGTAAGATCGCTCAGCATCACTGAATTATTCCTTTGCATGGACATCGGTGCCGGCGGTTGAAATGTACTTTCTGCTGCGTGGTCCATGGTCTGGGCAACTGCTGCTGAACTGGCTTCGGTCCTTCCCCGCAGCAGATGCACTACTCCACCAATGAAAAGCAGGGCAAACGCCACGGTCGCCGCCGCGATGTAAGCACGTGTCTCGGGCTTCCACCTCGGGGAGGGCGCGGGATTTTCGTTTACGCCCGGAATGCGCGGCATTTCCGGCTTGAAAACGTCCGGGGCTGGGGAATATTGTCGCATGTCGCGTTAGCGCTTAAATTTACTCGGGAAAAATTTACGGCGCGCCGGCGGCTCGGCATGTCCAGCAATATGATAGATCGCGAAAACTACCAGGCGACCGGGCCGGCATTTTGCCTCGAATATTCCTGCACATTCGCCAGGCACAAAAGCAATTCCAGCAGGCGCGTACGCTCCTCGGCCGTTTGCGTGGCACTATCTTTAGACAACAGTTGCACCACGAAGTCGCCCTGCGCTTGCAGCCACGCAGTTGTGCGCATATCAAGCGCTTTGCCGCGGCGGCGCAGCTCTAGCGCGCTGGAAACGCGCACGAAGGCATCCTCCAAATAGTGGCCGAGGCAGACGCCATGCTCTGTGAGGGTGACGGGAACTCGGTCCGAGCAAGCGCCTACCTGGCACGCACGAGTCTGAGTCAGGGTGGACAAGAGCTTCCCCTTTGCAGGGCACCAGGCGGGGACTGGCCGGGCGCACCTGCGCAATAATGTGCAAGCGCACTGCCACATTCGTGGGTTCGTAAGTCGCTCAAAATGGGCATCTAGCAAGAGAGAGTAGATCGAGGTGGCGTTCCATTCCGGGAACCGGATAGAAGATACCCAGGTTGAGAAGAACAGGGGCCGCGACTTGGCTAATTGGATTCGGTGTCTTAGCTTAAGGCTTGAATGCCTTGGTTCAGCTGGCTTCTATGAACCCTTGTGGAGCTGGCTTCCAAAGACCTTCGTGTCGGGCGCCATGCAGAGTCCACCATCGCCCTCTGGGCTGGGGCCGCAGCCGTTTGAGAACGCCGGCGTTAGAAGTTAAAGGCGAGTCCAACAACCGCTTGATAGTTGCGTTGGTTCACACCAAAAAATCTGGTGCCCAAATAGTCGCCTTCAAAACGTATCGCAGTTCTGGGGCTGGCGTGCAGGTCTACTCCTCCACCAGCGAGCCAGCCAAAAGCCGACATGCTACTCGGGCCGGTCGTCTGGGAAAATCGGAAATACTGATCGCCGAAAACGCCGTGCCCCCACGGCTCAATATGCCCGGTATTACGAACGGCAAAGCGCGGACCTCCGCCTACAAAAACGGACCGAGCAGAAAGGTTGGCAGGTCTGGTTGTGTTGTCCGTATTGCCATATCCGAGGGCGGTCTGGACCTCGATTCCAAAAAAGTTTCCGAAATATCGCGCCACTGAAGCATTGAAACCGTTGGTGTGAAAATCGGTGGCGTAGAGGTGGATGCCATTGAACTGGTAGCCCACCGCGACCTGCCAGTTGAGAGACCCGGAAGACGTGGATGGGACTTGCGCCGCAGCGGGCTCGGGCGGCGCAAAAGTCACGGTCTGCGCTGTTCCAAAATTGTCGCCGGCATTTTGAACGTTCTCGTCATTCACACTCGGCTGCGCCGAGGCGGCCAGGCACAAGGACAACATCGCCGCAGCTAGAAGCGCAAGTCTTGCGAAGCGTGCGGGCATACGTTGCAACAGTACTGACGCTTCTGTGGCGGGGTGTACTGGCACGTGAATTGACATTATCATCAATCTCCTGTACCGCGAGCATGGCCCCATCATAACGTTTATGCGGCCTGACCACAGCATTTCTTATATTTTTTTCCGCTACCGCACGGGCATAAGTCATTGCGACCAACCTTGGCACCGGCCCTCACGGGCTTGGGGGCTTCGGCCTGTGCCGGTCCGGACTGAAATTGCATTTGCTGCTGGGCGCGCTTTTGCCGGCGCTCGATCTCCCGAGCTTCGTCCTCGGGTTTGGCAGGTTGGATGAGGAAGAGATAGCGGACGGTTTCAACGTCGATACGCCCCATCATGTCTTCAAACAGGGTGAATGCTTCTTTCTTGAATTCGACCAGTGGGTCCTTCTGGCCATACCCACGGAGCCCGATGCCTTCTTTCAGGTGGTCAAGTGTAAGCAGGTGGTCTTTCCATTGGGTGTCGACGATATCCAGAATGATGCGGCGTTCAAGCCAGCGCATCATGGGCGGCCCAAAGAGGGCTTCCTTTTCGTCGTAGCGAGCCGTGACTTTTTCGACCAGAACGTTCGCGAGTTCGTCGTGAGAAAACTTGGCAGGATCGACATCGATCGCTTTGAGATCGATGCCAAACTGATTCAAAACCTCAGCCGAGAACTGGGTCAGATTCCATTTTTCCGGATGTTCCTCACGCGGGCAAAAAGTGTCGACGAGACCGCGCGCGAGATCTTCCGCAATGCCCAGCGCATACGTTTTCTGGTCCTTGCCTTCAAGTGCGGAGCGGCGGATGGAATAGATGGTCTCGCGCTGCTTGTTCATTACGTCGTCGTACTCGAGCAAGTGCTTGCGAGCCTCGAAGTTTTGCGCTTCGACAGCCTGCTGGGCGCTTTCGATGCGACGAGAGATGAGCTTGGATTCGATGGGCACGCCCTCTGTCATGCCCAAACGGAACATCAAGGCCTTGACGCGCTCACCACCGAATACGCGAAGCAAATCGTCCTCCAGCGACAGGAAAAATCGCGAAGAGCCAGGATCGCCCTGGCGGCCGGCGCGGCCGCGGAGTTGGTTATCGATGCGGCGCGCCTCGTGCCGTTCGGTGCCCAGGATATGCAGGCCACCGAGGGCAATCACCTCGTCGCGTTCGGCGCGGCATTGATCGGCGAACTGCTCATAGACCGGCTTCCATTGCTCCTGCGGAACCTGGAATATTTTCCCCTCCACCTGAAAGAGAACCATGTTGGAGGAAGGACCGGCGCCATTGCCGCCGCTGCCGGTGCCGCCACCTCCTTCGGCACCGACAATCGGCGAAGCAGCGGCGTAGGGAATAGCGAGTTTATTCTTCAGACAATAGTCGCGCGTCATGGCCTCAGGATTGCCGCCGAGCAGGATGTCGGTACCGCGGCCCGCCATGTTCGTGGATACGGTCACGGCGCCCTTACGGCCCGGCCTGGGCGATGACGTGCGCCTCCCGCTCATGCTGCTTGGCGTTGAGCACTTGATGGGGGATGCCGGCCTTCTTCAGCAGCGTGGCAAGAAGTTCGGAGTTCTCGATGGAGATGGTGCCCACCAGCACGGGCTGCCCGCTCTCATGCAGCTGCCGGATGCCGTTGGCATGCGAGCCGTCTTCGAGAATCATGCCGTTGACCACGGCTTCGTATTTTTCCTCGGCTTGGTGCGGTAAACCACGTCGGAGAAATTCGTGGCGGCGCAGTTCGCGATTGGTGGGAATGGCCACGACATCCAGTTTGTAGATTTTGTGGAACTCGGCGGCCTCGGTTTCGGCAGTGCCGGTCATTCCGGAAAGTTTTTTGTACATGCGGAAATAGTTTTGGAAGGTGATGGTGGCGAGCGTCTGGTTTTCGCGCTCGATCTTCACGCTTTCCTTGGCCTCGACCGCCTGGTGCAGGCCATCGGACCAGCGCCGGCCGGGCATTTCGCGGCCCGTAAACTCGTCCACGATGACCACTTCATTATTTTTTACGACGTAGTCGACGTCACGCTTATACAGCGTGTGGGCGCGCAGTCCCTGGTAGACATGGTGAATGGTCTCCATGTGTGCGGGATCGTACAGATTGCCAAGGCCCAGCAGGCGCTCGATCTTGCTGACTCCCTCTTCGGTGAGGGTCGCGGTGCGATGTTTCTCGTCGAGTGCGTAATCAATTTCCTGTATGAGCTTGGGAATGATTTTATCGATGCGGTAATACTTGTCGGTGGACTCCTCGGCAGGACCGGAAATGATCAGCGGTGTGCGGGCCTCGTCGATGAGGATCGAATCGACTTCGTCGACGATGGCGAACTGATGGCCGCGCTGGGTGCACTCGGCGAGATCGTATTTCATGTTGTCGCGAAGGTAGTCGAATCCAAATTCGTTGTTGGTGCCGTAGGTGACGTCGGCGGCGTACGCCATGCGTGCGCTGCGCATCGTCGAGATCGTGCACAATGACGCCGACCGTAAGGCCCAGAGCGTGGTAAATCGGTCCCATCCACTCGGCGTCGCGGCGCGCCAGGTAGTCGTTCACCGTCACGATGTGTACGCCGCGCCCGGCCAGGGCGTTCAGATACGCTGGAAGCGTGGCGACGAGCGTCTTGCCTTCGCCGGTCTTCATTTCGGCGATTTTGCCCTCGTGCAAAACGATTCCGCCGATCAACTGCACATCGAAATGGCGCATGCCGAGCGTACGCCGGCCCGCCTCGCGCACCAGAGCAAAGGCGGGGACCAGTGCGGGCTCGAGTGCATCCGCGATGCGCTGCTTGTAATCGGGCTCGGCCGGATCGGCATCGCCAATGCGCTCCTTCACTTCGAGCTTGAATTGTTGCGCTTTGGCGGCCAGGTCGGCGTCGGAGAGGCGTTCGTAGTCGGCGGAGAGCTCGTTGATCGCAGCTATCTTAGGCGCGAGACGTTTGATGTCGCGCTCGTGCTTTGTGCCAATAAACCGGGCGACAACCCGGTCCACTACTTGTTCAATTCGCATGCTGTCCTTGTTGGATGCTCATCGCGCGCAAGTTGCTGCAACCAGGTTTCCGGTGCGGGTGCAGACGCCGGGTCCGGTGTAATGCAGGAAGCGCCCAAGCAGAAACTCTTTTTCTGTAGATGCAGAGACTTGAATATCTCGGTCGAAGTATATCCGGTCGGGGCTGCGGGAGCAAAGGCGCGAATGGCAAGCCGCATAGTGCTGTTTCGCGGGGAGAAACCCGTGCAATTCCCTATCCGGCTGAAGCGCAGCAACTTCGTTACGAGATAGATCGACGGTCTGTGGGCCCTCTCCCCCCGTAATTTTGTGACGATGTGCCGCCGGGGGTCTTTTCGAGCGTGAATTTGACGAGGGGGGACTCGCACCGCGGGGGAGGGTGCAAGAAAAAGCGAGGGGGGGACGGAGGGTTTCTTCGCTGCGCTCAGAGAATTCGAGGAAAGCCGCGCGGGTGGAGAGAAGTCCTACCGGCGGACGCAAAAATAATACCCGAATAATACGCTGCGGCGCTGGCTACTTCCTGGTGCCGTCGCCGGCGGGGGTGCCGATGGATTTGTTGTACTCCGCGGTGTCGGATGGCGAGCACATGTTTTCCATGATGTCGAAGCCGCGGGGTTGCAGGTGAAGCGCGAGTTTGTCTAGGGCGTCCCATGGTTTCGTATACATGACGGGATCAATGATCGTCACGGTTAGTTCCAGAGTGTCGCGATCGACGCGGTGGAAGCGCTCCTCGATGCGCAGGTCCTTGCTGTGGGGACGGCCGGTGTTATCGAGCCAAGTTCTTTCATCGAGGCCCGTGGTTTCCGCGACGAAGGTGTCGTCCGACACCCACTTGCCCACCGAATAGCCGTACCAGCGGGGTTCGTCGTCGGCGTCTTTAGGAAGTTCCCGGCCGTCGGTCCAGATGGAGCGCCATACTTTGTAAAACTCATACAAAATCAGCATCTGGTCGGGAGTCTGAACGATCTGAGTGGTCCTCAGATTATGCAGCCACACGCGCGGGAACCCCTGCGGATCGCAGATGTCGACGGGATCGTTGACCAGGGCCACCGGTACTCCGGTGACGCCCCAACCCGGTTTATGAGACTTGAACGTCGCTTCTCCCAGGGGTGTAAAGTGCAAATCATGTTTCCCGTCCGAAGGATTATTTTTCGCGCCAGTGGCCTGGATGCCTTCCTGCGTGTCCCACACGCCGGTGAGGTCACGAGGCGGCGCTGGGGCCTTGGTGTCCTTCACCGGCCCTGCCTGCGTAGACCAGGTTTGCGCGCGCAGCGCGGGTGAAAAGGTCAGGGCCGCAACCAAAACTGCAATGGAGACCAGCAGACGGTTTGACATGTTTCCAAAATTCCTTCCGCCGTTTGTTCCGCCGTTCGTTCCGGCGATTTGTTCCGGCGTTCGTGCATCTTAGATTTGCGAGCAGCCCCGCGGTGCAGGAGGAATGCTCAGAAGATCGAGACGTTACGGTTTGGCGTCGGGCTTGGCGTCGGGATTGGTATCGGGTGACGGCGCAGGGGCCGGCGCGGGACCCTCTGCCGACAACACTTGTCCGCTCGCCAGCGTCACGTGCAAGATTCGCCCGACCGGCGAGCCGTTCTTGACTTGTTGCAAACTCACCGTGAGGGCATCACCGGGTTTGAAGGAATGCCTCTGCCAGCCGCGCTTCACCATGTCCGCAGGATTGCTGACTTCGGCGGACCAGTGCAAAAGGTTACCGGCGTCGTCCTTCGCGTCGAACTTAAGGATGCAATGGGGATTGGCCCAAATCCATTCCGTCACGGTGGCGTTCAAGACAATTGTTTTCGTGTCGTATGCGGCGGTGCCGTGGTGCGCGAGCAGAGGAACGGAAAGGGTCAGAAGGCCAGCAACGCTAAGGAAAAACAATTTTAGCCGATTGGTCACGGTGGCCCCTCCCAATTTGCCGACTTCAATTAAAGACTTCGATTAAAGGCTTCATCTACGCTGTTTATCTGCACGGTGCTAACTGGATGGTTGGTCATTGCCGCGCGGTCCAGTGAGCGAGTTTATACCTAATTCCCGGCGATCAAGTCCAGACGAGACGAGCGAGGACGGCGCGCATTCGCGCGACGGGGCGTGCACCGGGCGCATCTACTTCCAGGACTCGATGGCTTTATGCATGAGCGAGTCGGCCGGTTGCTCGTTGAGCTCGAGGCGGATGCCGTTCGGATCGACCACGTTTGAGAGTATCGACTTGCTTGGACCACCGCTGCGAGCATCGTCGATTTTCCCGCCCGCCAGGCGAATCCTCATGATGGCGGCATTGATGTCCTCGGTACCGATGCCCATGTGGGTGAGGCCCGCAGGGCGTGCGGCCGTGGCCTGCGCCATTTCCAGAAACGTATCGCGGCTGATCTGAAGGAACGTAGTAGTGGGCTTGCCGTCAGGGCCGGGAGGGAAGGCATAAGCGACCTTGAAACCCATCACCGTGGTGTAAAAGTTCAATGACTCCTGATAATCGGTGACCGCGATGCCCACGTGATTGAGTCTCAGCCCGCCGGGCGCTTGCGCCTCGACGGCGTGGGATGGATGCATGAGCAGAACACCGACAACGACTCCCGCGACAAAGAGCATCAAACCGCGCATGTGATCCTCCTGCAGACGAACTGCGATCAAGTTGCAGCGAAGCATTCGCCGCGTTGCAGCGCATAATCTATCGCAAGTTGCGGTCCAGGTCGTAGCGTAATCTGGGAGGTGCTTCGGTTACGACGTTGCACCTGGAGTGCGAGGGCGAAAATCGATTCGTCGTGAACGCGCACACGCGGCACGGTGATCTGAAAGACCGTGGCATACATTGCTGACCAGGACCATGATTCGGCATTGACCGGGAACCGATGGGTAATGAGCGGTCGGCAGCGATGGGTGATAAGCGGGGAGTGCCTGGTCCCGCACGCGAAAAGTTTATGAGTTACGCCGATATTTTTATCGTGGGAGGCGGCCCCGCGGGGCTGGCGACCGCTATTGTCGCCCGCAACAAGGGATTCCGTGTGACCGTTGCCGACCATGCGCGTCCGCCGATCGACAAGGCGTGTGGTGAGGGACTGATGCCGGATACGGTGACGGCACTGGCCCGCTTGGGCGTCGGTTTTGCACCAGGCGAGGCGCAAGCCTTTCGCGGCATTCGCTTCCTTACATGCACGCCGGGAGCGGCTTGCGTGGAGGCGGCGTTCCCGGACGGCGCCGGCCTTGCTGTTCGAAGAACGATATTACACGGCAAACTCGCACAGCGCGCGGTGGAGCTGGGCGCAACGCTGAAGTGGGGCGCGCGCGTGACGGATGAAGGCGCGGAGGCATTCTGCTGCGACGGTCAACGGGTCGACAGCCGGTGGATCGTAGGAGCGGATGGGGAAGGTTCGAGAATTCGAAGGTGCGTGGCGCCGGGCCGGGCTCGCTACGAGCGGATGCGCTACGGATGCCGGCAGCATTTTCGGGTGCGGCCGTGGACGGATTTTGTGGAAGTGTACTGGAGCCGGAATTGTCAGGCGGTGGTCACCCCAGTGGGGCCGGAAGAAGTGGGGGTGGCCGTAACGTCGCGCGATCCGAGCATCAGGCTGGAAAGCGCAATGCGCGAGTTACCGGTGCTTCGGCAGCATCTGATTGGTGCAGACGAGCTGAGCAGGCCGCGCGGAGCGCGCTGCGCACTGCGGCGGTTGAACGCGGTGCAACGCGGCCGGTTTGCGCTGATTGGCGACGCGTCCGGTTCAGTCGATCCGCTCACCGGAGAAGGTCTAGGGCTGGCGTTCAGGCAGGCCGGCGCGCTTATCGACGCGCTCGGCGCCAATCGCCCGTCGGAGTATGCCGCGGCGCACGAGCGCATCGGCAGAGTGTCGCGGCGGCTGTCGCGATTCTTGCTATGGATGGATGCGCAGCCGTGGTTTCGCGACCGCGTGTTACGCGCATTCGCGGCTGATCCGGTGCTTTTCTCACGCCTGCTGAATACGCACATCCAGGCGCATGCGCACGCCTCATTCGGATTCGTGAATGCGGTGCGGCTGGGGTGGCGGCTGGTACTGAGTCCAGCGGCGGAATTGTAAATTTGGTTTGGGATGCCGTCTGGGGACGGCGGGTCCGATTATTCCAGACGTGTTCCACTGGCTTCACTGGGGCTGCACTGGCCCCGTCTGCGGCGAACAGCTTAGCTGATAAATCGAGCGACTAATTAATTCGAGTGCAATGCCACTTCCACGCTTGTACGCGCCAAAGCTCAGGTCTAGCCTTACGTTGTGCGCCCAAAAAGGAGAGATTCTTCGGTCGCTGCGGCAACCTCAGAATGACAACGACTTTGGCGCTAGCGACTCGCATGACAGCGACTTGACGAGAGCGGCTTCGTCTCTTCACTTAGATCGAATGCGAGACCGCGTGCGGGTTTTCGGTTGCGCCACGGGACCGCTTACCGATTGGCTTGGGCGGCTTGCGGCTTCAGGGGCGCCACTTCTCTTAGAAGGGCGATAAACGCGCGCATCCACTCAGGATGGTCGGGCCAGGCGCGCGCCGAAACCATCGCGCCGTCGACCACGGCACTGGCGTCGACGAATTCCGCTCCCGCCGCGCGAATATCAGGTTCAAGAGCGGGATACGCGGCCGTTCGGCGTCCCTTGAGAACGTCCGCGGCCAGCAGCGCCTGCGCCGCATGACACAATTGCGCCACAGGCTTGCTGCGGTCGAAGAAATGCCGAATGATGCGCCGGCACTCGGCATTGTTGCGGATGTATTCAGGCGCGCGTCCTCCGGGAATCACCAGGGCGACAAAGTCGGCTGGGTTGACGTCGGCAAAGGCAAGATCGGCTTCCCAGCTGTAGCCCGGCTTTTCGGTATACGTGTCGTAGCCCGGCTCGAAATCGTGAACCACGAAGTGCAGCTTCTTTTTTTCAGGGGCGGCGATGAGGACATCATAGCCCTCCTCGAGAAGCCGCTGATAGGGGTACATGACCTCGAGAGACTCTGCGGCGTCACCGGTCAGGATCAGGATTTTTGGCACGGCCATGGTGATGCACCTCGCGGCGTGTTGAGCGCTGTTGGGCAACGTTGAGCTGCGTTGGACGATGATGAACGACGCTGCACTGTTTGGCCGACTTTGCGTTATTGGGCCGACCAGCGCTAGGCGGAATGGGCGCGCGTGAGCTGCTCGTCGACGAGATGCTGATCGAGAAACCACACTTGCAATTCATTGGTCCGCAGAACGTCGCTGATGACCAAATCGTTGGTGCCCTGGTCGTCGAGATCGGAGGCGCGCTTGGCAAGGTTCCGCACCGCGCCGATGATCACCTGGTGGGCATCGAGCAGGCGTGAAATCTGCACGGGAACTTCCTCGCGGCCGCGCGGGGGACGCTCGATGCGCGTGGTTTCGGCAACGTCGGCGGCCATCGCGATGGCGATGCCTCCGAGTAACTGGATGCGCTCGGCGATGGTGTCGACCAGTTCCGCCTGCTCGCCATTATGCTTGTCGAAAAGCAGGTGAAGCTGGTAGAAGGTGGGGCCGGCGACCTGCCAATGTGATTTCTTGTACAAATCGCGCAGGGTCATGGTATCGGCCAGCAGCAGATTGAGTTGCTCGGTCATTTCGAGGCGAACCGGCTCCGCGAGATCGAGCGGCAGCATGTGGGTTACGGTTCCGTAGGGCTGGATCTCGGGGGCCCGCTGATGCAACCGCGGCTGGGCGGAAACTCGTGAACGTGCTTGCCCGCCGTCGGCTTTTCCTTTTTCGTCGGCCATTTTTTTCTCCCTTGGGACGATGCGTCCCGGTGGTTTCGATACCAATCAGTTTACGTCACAATCATCAACGGCAGGTTAATTGCGCAGTTTTTTAGGCCCGCTGACGTGCGGATTATCGCGCTCGTAAAAGCGGAGTTCGCGTTCCACCTCGCGCGTCAGGCCGATGCGCGTGCTAATGCCTACCGGGCCGGGAGGCTGCACGGGCGCGCCGAGCCACAACGGACCCGGAGCGCACAAATCGACCCCATCATAGCGTTTATCGATACCCAAGGCGGCGGCCAATCGTCCGGGGCCGCGCACGAGGTCAAGCGGACGGACACGTTGGTTGGAATTGCGTTGGTTGGAATCGCGTTGGTTAGAATTGTGGCGGTCAGAATTGCGGCGGTTGAGATTGCGCCGGCGCTGCATGCTCTCAATCCCTTCGAGGGGCTGGATGGCGCGGATGAGAACCCCGGCGCCGACGCCTGGTATTTCAGCGCTAACGTTGAGCATGTAGCAAGAACCATACGTGAAGTACACGTACGCATGTCCGCGTTCGAGAAACAGGGAGCGATTGCGAGGCGTTTCGCCGCGGAAAGCGTGGCAGGCGGCATCCCCGATAACGTAGGCTTCGGTTTCGACGATTCGCCCGCTCATTCTCTCTGGCGTTCGCGGGCTTTCTGAGCTTTCCCGGTTTCCTGGGCTTCGCGGACTTTCAAGGCTTGCTGTGCTTGCCGGGCTTCCGGCGCCAGGGCTGTTGGCGGGATGTTCGACGACGATGGTCTTACCGATCAAAAAGATCGCAAGTTCAACGGTGTCGACGGGCAGTTCGCTGCGGCGCAGCCTCCGGATACGGAGGGGCGCGGGCTGGAATTCCGGCGCGGGACGTTTCGCGTCAGGCTTTGCGCCGGGCTTCGCGTCAGGCCGGGTGGCGCGGCCGTGCATCGGGGACGACGTCCCAGACGCCGTTTCGGACGACGTAGTGGCAGAGGCACCGTAATTCGAAGCTGCCTTAGGCACGGGTCTTGTCAAATACTCCTATCGTCAATCATCGAGGTTTAATGAATGCGTTTAATGAATGCGCTTAATGAATGCGCTTAATGAATGCGCTTCATCCAACAGCCGCCCCTCGTTTTAGATGAAGTGGGAAGGTCATCGGATACGCCCGGTCAGTCGTTCGACGGTTTTGCTTGTCTTTGGGTTGGGTGGCTTGATGGGCTCGAGAGGCTTGACGGCTGATTGACAGGCGACCGTTGAGTAATCGCGGGGATCGCTTATCGGGTGCTTGTAGGGTGCCTATCTTGCTTCTCGGGTGTTTGTCCGGGTGTTTTGTCCGGTGTTTGTCGGGCATTTACGGCCGTTTTTGGGCACGCGCCGAGACGAAAGACGCCAGTCAGTATATGCTCTGGCGGATGAGTGCACAAAAGGCGGTCGAGGAGCGCGAACGCGAGAAGCAGGTGGCGGCCCGCGCGGCGCTTTGGTGGGTACGCAGCGGGATGACTTTGGGCCTGGGGACCGGGAGCACGGCGCGATACTTTATTTTGCTTCTGGGCGAACGCGTTCGCGCGGGCGAACTCACCATTGGAGCTGTGGCTTCTTCGACCGAGAGCGAGAACACGGCACGGGAAGCGGGCATAACGCTGGTGGAGGCGAAAAGGGGGCTTCGCCTGGACCTGACGGTTGACGGTGCCGACGAAATCGCGCCGGACCTCGATTTGATCAAGGGGGCGGGCGGCGCATTGCTGCGTGAAAAAGTGCTGGCCCAGGGCGCGCAATACTTTGTTGTGATGGGGGACTCCTCGAAGCGCGTGAGGCGTTTGGGAAGTGTTCCGCTGCCAGTCGAGGTGGTGCCATTCACTTTGCCATGGGTGATGGATCGGGTGCAGGAGCTGGGCGCAGATCCGGTGCTGCGAACGCGCGCGGCCGGCGACGTTTTCCTGACCGACCAGCGAAATTACATTGTGGATTGCCATTTTCAGCAGATCGAGAGTCCGCGCACATTAGCCACGCGGCTGAAGGAGATTCCGGGCGTGGTGGAGCACGGAATATTTCTGCACGACTCGATTTCGGACGATGCGCAGGCGGCGGTGGTGGCTGAGGGCACTGAGGCGGTGGTGTTGCGGCCGGGAGTTCCGCCAGTGCGGTTCGAAGAATTCAGAGCATTGGAAAAGGGCCGAGACGGGTGACTGGATGAGGCCAGTCGGTAAGGGTCGCCAGCGACGACCTTGGCAGGTGGGTTTTTTGTTTATAGAGTTTAGAGGGGTGTGACAGGAGTTTTGTGCCTTAGGATAAGCGTCGCCGGCGGGCGCGGCAGGGCGCAGTTTTACGCACGCAGTCATAACACGCAGTCATAATCCGATGCCATTCCGATCGAGTCATGCGGGGCAATTATTCCCGGCGATTTTGGCCCACGGATTTGAAAACGTAAAGTAATGACGGAGGAATTTCGACGATGTCCGAATATAAGCATCCAGAAGCCCTGGTGACCACCGAGTGGACGGCGCAGCATCTCAACGACCCCAATACCCGGCTGGTGGAAGTGGACGTGGATACCAGCGCATACGAACAGGGGCATATACCCGGGGCTGTGGGCTGGAATTGGCAGACGCAGCTGCAGGATAACGTGCGGCGCGATCTGATTCAGAAACAGGCGATCGAAGAGTTACTGGGGAAATCGGGGATTGGCAACGACACCACCATACTGCTCTACGGAGACAACAATAATTGGTTCGCCGCTTACGCGTTCTGGCAATTGAAGTATTACGGACACAAGGATGTGCGGCTGATTAACGGGGGGCGGAAGAAGTGGCTCGAGGAAAAGCGCCCGCTCACTACAGACCGAACCCAGGTTTCGCCCACGACTTATCGCGCGTCCGATCCCGATGAGTCGATCCGGGCTCGTAAGGAAGATGTTTTCGCGATTTTGGAGAAGCGCAAGACAGGACGCTTGGTGGACGTGCGGTCAACCGATGAATTCACCGGAAGGGTGGTCGCGCCGCCGGGGATGACGGAAACCGCGCAGCGCGCCGGGCACATTCCAGGGGCGGCCAGCGTTCCATGGTCGCAGGCTGCGAACGAAGACGGCACCTTCAAGAGTGCGGACGCGCTCGAACGGCTCTATGGCGCGAAAGGCGTTGATGGTAAGGAGGAAGTAATCGCTTACTGCCGGATCGGTGAGCGGAGCTCGCACACGTGGTTTGTGCTGAAATACCTGCTGGGCCAAGACCGGGTGAAAAATTACGATGGCTCCTGGACGGAGTGGGGAAATCTAGTGGGCGCGCCGATCGAAAAAGAGGTGACGGCGGGGTTGGTAAGCCGGTAGGCGTAAGGGAGCGTGCGGCGGGCGTGCGGCGGTAACGGCAAGGCGAGCGATTCGTTATGGTTCGTTATAGGGGACGGGCTTTTTCCGTGGCCCGGCGTGCAGTGCGTCGGCGAGGCGCGACGATTCTCGGCATTCGCGGCTGCGCCTAAATGTTTGAGGCCGTGGAAAATCTCGCTCTTGAGAATGCGAAGAACGGGGGCGAAAAAGAGTGAGAGCGAAGCGAGATTGAAAAGATTGACACTGGTCTACCAGTGGTTTGTTTTCTTCATAACCACGGGTTCTGGTGCAACGAAAGGGTGCGCGCGGTGGACATACTTCAGGTGGGAGAGCCGGTTCTGCGCCGGAAGGCGCGCGCGCTGAGTCGCGACGAAATTCTAAGCGATGAGACCCGCGAGCTTATCGCGAATATGCGCGCGGCCATGTACGCGGGGCCCGGTGTGGGGCTCGCCGCCCCGCAAATCGGCGTCTCCGTGCGGGCCGCGGTGATTGAGGATCGCGCAGAGTACCAGAAGGACATTTCGCCCGAACAACTGGCACAGCGCGAGAGGAGGCCGGTGGCGTTCCACGTCATTATTAATCCGGAGATCGTCAGCGGAAGGGTTACGGAATCGAGCAAGATGCCGGGTGGAACGTCGGGAGATACCGCGGGAAGTAGCGCACGCGGTACGTTGGGCAGCAGGCTGGGCGACACGCCAGGCGATGCTTCGATCGACACTTCGATCGACACGCCGGGCGACACGCGGGTCGACGCGCCAGTCGAGTTCTACGAAGGGTGCCTGAGCCTCGCCGGTTTCGTGGCAGTGGTGCCCAGAGCGCGAACCGTGCGCGTGGAGTGCCTCGACGAAAATGCCACGCCTCGAGTGATTCATGCTAACGGGTGGTATGCGCGCATTCTGCAGCATGAGATCGATCACCTGAATGGCACGCTTTACATCGATCGCATGTGCAGCCGGACGTTTGCCTCCATGGGGAACTGGAGCCGGTTCTGGAGGGACAAAGCAGTCGAAGACGTGCATGCGACGTTAACGCCGCAAACCTGAACCCTTGTTGCTCCAGACCTGTGTCGCTCCAGACCCGGCGCAGGCAGAGTTTTGCTCTCCGACATTCAACGATAAGCGATCGATAGAGGGAAGGATGCTCCCGCCTTGCTGCTGTCTAATGCTGTTGTTCGCCGGGGCGCCATGGATCGATCCAGAAATCAAGCGATAGCCAAAGGCTGTAGGCTGGGCGCACAAACAGTAGCGTAAGCAAAATCGCAAAGAGCGACCAAAGCGCAAATCTCTCATTTTCGGATAGGGCTTTGAAGTCGGGCAGCAGTAGCGAAATCAAGTACGCGGTAAGCAGCACAGAAGCCGTAGCGATATACGTGAAAATCATTCCCGCGAGGTAGTAGCCGGACTCCCGAAAAAATGACAGGGCACAGACTGGACAGCGCGGTCGCACCTTGTTTGGCCATCCGCGAAAGATCGAACCCTGGCGGCAATTGGGGCAGCGACATCGCAGCGCGTTCGCGATCACTGGGCCAATCGGCGGTCTCATGTGCCGGTATGGTAGCCCAGGCAGGTTGGAGGCACCAGACGGGCTAGCGCGGCAAAGACACTAGCGGAGTTGCGGTGATTGCATTCGCGTTGCAAGGGCTGGCGGTGATTGCAAAAAAGGCGGTTCCCTGCAGCATACTTCCCGATAGAATGATCGCCGGCAGAGAGGGAAGCCGCGCCGCTAGAGTTCGATGAAGGCCGCGGTGGTGAAGAACGATTGAAACAACGCGGGGCGCTTGCTTTTTCTTTGTCGTTAAGTTGCTGATTGGTGCCGCTGCTGGCTGAGGGGTTGCTAGAGCGGTGGCAAGGCCGTCTTGGTGCTGCGGCGACGAGCCGTCCGGATGTTTCATGAACCTGGCGAAAAAACTGCTTTGGTTTTTGGTGGCTGCTCTCGGTGCGGCCGCACTGGGACTGATCGCTACCGCGCGAGGCGAACCGATCAATGCGGTGTGGCTGATCATCGGGGCGGTGTGCATCTACGCGATTGGTTACCGGTTTTACGGCCGGTTCGTCGCCTACCGGGTTCTGGAACTGGACGATAAGCGCGCCACGCCGGCCGAGCGGCTGGAAGACGGCCGCGATTTCGTGCCCACGAACAAGTGGGTGCTGTTTGGGCATCACTTCGCGGCGATTGCCGGCCCGGGGCCGCTGGTCGGGCCGATTCTGGCGGCGCAGTTCGGCTATCTGCCGGGAACACTTTGGATCGTGCTTGGCGGGGTGCTGGGCGGCGCGGTGCAGGATTTCGTGGTGCTGTTCTGCTCGGTGCGGCGCGACGGCAAATCGCTCGGGCAGATGGCCAAGGACGAGATCAGCGACGTCGCCGGGTACACCGCGATTTGGGCGTCCTGGCGATCATGACGATCATCATCGCGGTGGTCGGCGCTGGTGGTGGTGAACGCGCTGAAGTCGAGTCCCTGGGGATTTTTTACCATCGCGACGACCATGCCGATCGCGTTCCTCATGGGCCTGTACATGCGTTATTTGCGGCCGGGCCGCGCGATGGAGGCGTCGCTGCTGGGTTTCGTGCTGGTGATGGGCGCGGTGGTCGGCGGGCGCTACATTGGCGAGTCGCCACGCTGCTCGCTCCCTACTTCACCTACAGCGCCATGGCGCTGGCCTGGATGATCGTGGTTTATGGGTTTGCGGCGTCGGTGATTCCGGTGTGGCTGCTGCTGGCGCCTCGCGGCGCGCTGAGCACGTTCGTGAAGCTGGGAGCGATTTTGGCGCTGGCCGTGGGGATCACTGGCGGTTCGGCCGGTGATGCTGATGCCGCCGCTGACGAGGTTCATCGACGGCGACGGGGCCCATTTTTGCCGGGAAAATCTTTCCGTTCTGCTTCATCACCATCGCTTGCGGCGCGCTCTCAGGCTTTCACTCGCTGATTTCCTCGGGAACCACGCCGAAGATGCTGAGCAAGGAAACGCCAGGCGCGCATGGTCGGCTATGGCAGCATGCTGATGGAGTCGTTCGTGGCGGTAATGGCCATGATCGCGGCGTGCGTGCTTAAGCCGGGAATCTATTTCGCGGTCAACAGCCCGGCGGGCGTGGTGGGCACGCTGCCCGAGCAAGGCCGTGGCCACCATCTCGAGCTGGGGCTTCCCGGTGACGGCGCAGGACATGTCCGACCTGGCCGCGAAGGTCGGCGAGGTGACGCTTGTTCAATCGCACCGGCGGCGCGCCGTCGCTGGCGGTGGGCATGGCGCATATTTTTTCGGGCTCGCTGGGCGGCTCGGCGGTGATGGGCATCTGGTATCACTTCGCAATCATGTTCGAGGCGCTGTTTATTCTGACGATTCTCGATGCCGGGACGCGCGTCGGCCGGTTCATGCTGCAGGAGGTGATGGGCCATTTCTGGAAGCCGCTGGGCAGGACGAGTTGGTACCCGGGAATCATCCTGAGCAGCGGCTTGATCGTGGCGGCGTGGGGATTCTTTTTGTTCCAGGGCGTGCTCGATCCGCTGGGAGGGATCAACAGCTTGTGGCCGCTGTTCGGGATATCGAACCAGCTGCTGGCGGCCATCGCGCTGTGCGTCTGCACCACCATTCTGATCAAGATGGGCAAGGGGCGCTTCGTGCTGGTTACGCTGCTTCCGCTGGTCTGGCTGGTGTCGGCGACGATGACCGCCAGCGTTGAGAAGATATGGGCGCCCGACCCGGCGCTTGGGTTTCCTGGCGCACGCGCGTTATTTGAGCGAGCAAGTGGCGGCGGGGACCATTGCGGCAGACAAGGTGGTGGCGACGCAGAGGCTGATTTTCAACGACCGGCTGGATGCCATGGTGACTTTGGTGTTCGCTTCGCTGGTCATCGTGATTCTTTTCGAGTCGGGGCGAAATTGGTGGCTCTACGCCAGCGGGCAAAAAGCGCATGGTATCTGAGCGAGTCGCGGGTGGAATTATCGCGGCTGACGGCCTAAACCCGCCTCGATCAGTGCGATTTGCCAGTTGTTCGAGGTGTCTCGCGTGCCCGATCGCAGACGCGGCCAGAACTTCTTGACACCTCGCCGCAAAGGGTTGTCTAATCGATTGTGCTGATGGGATTCGACGCAGGCTCACCTGTTGTCGCTGGTTCTCAAGCTGAGATTCCGAGCATGGTGGCCGATGGTGTTTTTCGCTCGACTGCAATAATTCGCAATTCTTATCGAATGAGGAACCCTGGTTATCGGGGAGGTCTGCGCAAATGAACGAAGTTACAGTAGGAATTGGCGGCGCCGCGGGAGACGGAATCGATAAGTCCGGCGACACCCTGGCGAAGTCCGGCTCGCGCTCCGGCCTGCACGCCTACGGATTCAACAGCTACCAGTCGGTGATTCGCGGCGGCCACATCTGGCTGAAGCTGCGCGCTGGGCGAGGAGAAGGTTTATTCGCAGGGCGACCACCTCAATGCCCTGATCGCCCTGAACCAGGACTCCATCGAGCGGCACGCCCCGGAAGTCGAATCGGGCGGCGCGATTTTGTTCAATGCCGACAAGCTGCAGCGTCAATATTCCCGATCCGCGACAACGTGCTCACCGTTCCGCTGCCCGTCGCGCAAGCTGATGAAGCCCTTTCGGCGCCGTCGCGCCCGGTCATGCAGAACACGGTGGCGCTGGGCGCGCTGGTTTTCCTGCTGGGCATGGAGTTCGACATCACCGCCAGCGTGCTGGCCGACACCTTCGCGCACAAGGGCAAGGCGATCATCGACCAGAACGTCGGCGTGCCAAGGCCGGCTACGACTACGCCCGCGAGCATTTCGTGCCGCTGGGCTATCAAGTGGAAGTTCTCGCGCAAGCGCCGGC
This sequence comes from uncultured Acidobacteriota bacterium, assembly GCA_963828935.1. GTDB lineage: Bacteria > Acidobacteriota > Terriglobia > Acidiferrales > UBA7541 > Palsa-189. The sequence goes on from CAWHGP010000003.1 coordinate 1,131,530, forward strand.
CGTTCCTCACCGGGAACGAGGCCTTTTCGATCGGCGCGGTAGCGGCGGGATGCCGCTTCTATTCCGCCTATCCCATGACGCCGGCTTCGGGCATTCTCACGTGGATGGCCGATCACGCCGAGCGCTGCGGCAGTTGTCGTCAAGCAGATGGAAGACGAGTTGGCGGTGGCCAACGTGGCCATCGGCGCCGGATATGCCGGCGCGCGCGCCATGTGCGCTACTTCCGGCGGCGGCTTCGCACTGATGACCGAGGCCATTGGCATGGCCGGCATGATCGAGGCGCCGGTGGTGTTCATCGAAGTGCAGCGCGGCGGCCCTTCCACAGGCATCCCCACCAAGACCGAGCAAGCCGATCTGAACCAGGTTTATGGCGCGTCGCAGGGCGATTTCCCGCGCGATCATCATCGCGCCGACCAGACACGCGCGACTGCTTCGATAGCGCGGTCGAAGCCTTCAACCTGGCCGAGAAATATCAGCTTCCGGTGATCATCATTTCCGACCTGCAGCTTTCCGAGCATCCCGAGACCGTCGAGCCCGAGGATCATGCCGGCCACCGTGCCCATCGACCGCGGCGAGCTGGTCACCGAATGGAGCGGCGAGAAAGGCGAGTTCAAGCGATACGCATTTACCACGTCGGGCGTTTCTCCGCGCGCGTTGCCCGGCACGGCCAACACCTATGCACGTCGTGGCCACCGACGAACACGACGAGCACGGCATCCTGATCAGCGACGTTTTCTGCAACGCGGCCGTGCGCCGCAAGATCGCCGAGAAGCGCATGAAGAAAATGGACCTGGCGCTGAAGGATCTGCCCGCGCCCAAGCTCGAAGGTCCCGCCGATGCCGAAGTCACTCTGATCGGCTGGGGCTCGACCGAGGGCGTGATTCGCGAAGCCGTCGCAGCAGCTGAACGCCTCCGGCGTGCGCGCCAACCAGCTGCAATTCAAGTACCTGCTGCCGTTCCACAGCCAAGCGAAGCCACCGAAATCCTCAAGAACTGCAAGCGCACCATCTGCGTCGAGGCGAACTCCACCGGCCAGTTCGCGCGCCATCTGCGCGCGGAAACGGGCCACGCCGTCAACGACCAGATTTTGAAGTACGACGGCGAGCCCTTCGAACCCGGCACCATCGCCGACGCAGGTGCGGGGCATCCTGAAGGGTGAGAAGCTTTCGCTCGACGTCACCGAAGCCGAAGCGCGGGAGATCGCTTATCACCACGTGCGCGTGTACATGAACGAAGAGGTGCGTCCGGGCAAGATTACCAAGGCCGACGGCAATGGCTACGGCGAGCCGGTATGGCAGATCGAGATCGTGAATCGCGAGAGCGGTGAAAAGCAGGGCGAGCTGCAGGTAGGCGTCGAGACGGGTTCGACATATTCCTGGCAGCCGGCTAATTAGGGGGAACACATGGCAACAATCGTAGAGCTTCCAGTTCAGAATTTTGAGGGCATCGTCGATCCGGACTGGTGCCCCGGTTGCGGAGATTTCGGCGTCCTGAAGGCCGTCAAGATGGGCGCGAGCAAGGCGGGCGTGCTGCCGAAGGACCTGGTGGTGGTCTCGGGCATCGGCTGCTCTTCGAACCTGCCCGGCTACGTGCACAGCTACGGGTTCACTCGCTGCACGGCCGCGCGGTCGCGGTGGCCACCGGCATCAAGCTGGCCAACACCGGACCTCAAGGTGGTCATCACCGGCGGCGACGGCGACGGCTACGGCATCGGCATCGGCCACTTCATCCATGCCATGCGCCGCAACCTCGACCTCACCTACATGGTGATGGACAACCAGATCTACGGCCTCACCACCGGCCAGGCCTCTCCGACCACCATGAAGGACGCGCGCACCAAGTCCACGCCGAACGGCAACGTCGAGTTGCCCATCAATCCGCTGGCGCTCGCGCTGGTTTCCGGCGCCACCTACATCGCGCGCGGCTATTCCGGCGAGCCCAACCACCTGGCGGACCTGATCGCCGGCGGCATTCAGCACAAGGGCTTCGCGCTGATCGACGTCTTCAGCCCCTGCGTCACCTACAACAAGCTCAACACCTACGCTTACTTCAAGAAGCGCGTGCTACAAGCTCGAAGACGACAAGGGCTACGATCCGAACAACGCCAAGGTGGCGATGGAGAAGGTCGAGGAGTGGGGCGACCGCATCCCGATTGGCGTGGTCTACAAGAACCAGCAGCCCACCTACGAGGACAGCGAAGTGGCGTTCAAGAACGGCCCGCTGACGCAAGCCAGAGCGTCAACGTCGACAAGAAGGTGTTCGCAGGCTTGATTGAAGAAATGATGTAAGAGCTTTGCACGAGAGCCGGAGGGACGTAATCCGGCTCTCGTGGCTGCTTCCGGTATTCCTTTCCGCTTTTGACCGTTCCGACCAGCATTCGCTTTTGACCGCTCCCGCCAAAATTCAATTTAATTCTCCGTCAAGGTCGGAAATAGGGGCGCGCTTTATAAACTGTGCAGTATGGCTGCGAGGATCGGGTACAATTTCGGCTTGGCGATATCCCTCTAGGATTTGCTGCAGAATGCGGACGAGGCTCGACGAAAACGATGAGAACGACGGGAACGAGAAAACGATGAGCGCTTTGACCGGAACTTCCGACGGGATGCCGGCTGCTGCGGACGTTCAGCTGGCAGCAGGCGCGAGTCCCCGCCATGATTGGAGCCGCGAAGCGGTGCGCGCCATCTACCACCGGCCATTTCTCGAACTGGTTTTCGCCGCGCAGGAAATGCATCGCAGATTTCACGATCCCGGGCAGGTGCAGCTGTGCCAGCTGCTCTCGATAAAAACGGGCGGATGCCCGGAAGATTGCGCTTACTGCCCGCAAAGCGCGCATTACCGCACCGGTGTCGACTCCGAAGGATTGCTAGAGGTGGCAGCGGTGTATGCCGCGGCACAGCAGGCCCGCGAGGATGGCGCCAGCCGATTCTGCATGGGCGCAGCGTGGCGCGAAGTGCGCGACGGGCGAGAGTTTGACGCGGTGCTCGAAATGGTCGCCAAGGTCGCGTCGCTTGGTCTGGAAGTATGCTGCACGCTGGGAATGCTGAGCGACGATCAGGCGCGCCGCCTGGCCCTGGCAGGATCTGACCGCTTACAACCACAACCTCGATACCTCGCCGGAATTTTATTCGCAGATCATCACCACGCGGCGCTACGAAGACCGCCTGCGCACCATCGAAGCGGTACGCCAGGCTGGCATCACCGTGTGCTGCGGCGGAATCATCGGCATGGGCGAATCGGACGAGGACCGCATCGGCTTGCTGCATCAGTTGGCGACGCTCGATCCGCACCCCGAGAGCGTGCCCATCAATATGCTGGTGCGCGTCGGCGGAACGCCGCTCGGCGAAAACGAGCCGGCGGATCCGCTGACGCTGGTGCGCACCATTGCGACGGCGCGCCTGCTGATGCCAGCTGCGATGGTGCGGCTTAGCGCCGGACGCCGCTCGCTGACGCGCGAGGCGGCGGCGTTGTGTTTTCTCGCGGGAGCCAATTCCATTTTCGTGGGAGAAAAACTTCTCACCACGCCCAATCCCGAGCGCGACGAGGACGAGCGGCTGTTCCGCGATCTCGGCCTGCGAGCCATACGGCCAATGGCCAGTCACCCAGCTAGCGATTTTCTCGTTCGCCTCGAAGGGGAGCTGGCCTGCCTCGCTGCGCAATCGCAGCTGCGGCGGCTCGCCGTGATGCCTGCTGCAAATTTCTGCTCGAACGATTATCTGGGGCTTTCGACGGATATCGCGTTTGAGCAAGGCCGTTGCGGACGCGCTGGCGAGCGGCGTTGCGCGTGGGTTCCACCGGCTCGCGGCTGCTTTCCGGCAACGCGCAGATTTGGGAAGAGCTCGAGGCCGAACTCGCCGCAGTTCACGGGCGCCGAGGCGGCTTTGTATTTCAATTCCGGATACGCCGCGAACGTCGGGCTTTTCAGCTGCATCGCTGGCCCGCAAGACACGATTTTCTCCGACCAGGCCAACCACGCCAGCATCATCGACGGCATTCGCCTGTCTGGCGCGCGCAAAGTGATTTTTCCGCATCTCGATCTCGATTTTCTCGAGTGCGAGCTGCGCCGTTGCGACGGTAGCGGGCAGAAATTCATCGCCGTCGAGAGTGTTTTCAGCATGGATGGCGACCGCGCGCCGCTGGCGGAGCTGGTCGCGCTGGCGCAGCGCTACGGCGCAGAACTGATTGTGGACGAAGCGCACGCCACCGGCGTCTTTGGCGTGGGGGGACGAGGCCCCGGGGGGCGCGACTCGGGTGGACGTGGCCCGGGTGGTCGTGGACTGATGGCGTGTTCCGGCGCAAAGCAAACGGCTTTGGCCACGGTTCATCCTTGCGGCAAGGCGTTCGCAGGCATGGGCGCATTTGTTTGCTGCTCGGAGACGCTGAAGCAATATCTGATCAATCGCGCGCGCACATTTATTTTCAGCACGGCATTGCCGCCCTATGTGGCTGCGCAGATGCGCGCCGCCGTCAGGCATCGTCGCTGCCGCCGATGGTGCGCGCAGCCACCTGGCCAGCCTGGGCGCGTTCCTGCGCGCGCGGTTGCGCGCGGCGGGATTTGACACCGGGGGCAGCAATTCGCAAATCGTGCCCGTGCTGCTGGGTGGAAATGAGCGAGCGCTGCAGTTCGCAACGCTGCTGTGCGAGGCGGGCTTTGCCGTGCGGGCGATTCGTCCGCCGACGGTGCCGGCGGGGACTTCGCGCCTGCGGTTGTCGCTCACCGCCGGGATGTCGGTTGAGATTCTCGAGCGCGCTGGTGGGCGAGCTGGTCCGAATTCGCGAGCAGGTAGCGCAGTCGCGTTGTGACGCGGTTGGTGACGGCGCTTATGACGCGGCCCGCGGGGGCCGATGAGAGACGATTACTTCATCACCGGTACCGACACCAATGTCGGCAAGACGGTGTTATCCGCGCTTGCTGGTCGCCGCGCTCGACGGCGTTTATTGGAAGCCGATTCAAACGGGCGCATGCGAAGGAACCGACCGCCAAACCGTGATGCGCCTGGCAGGAGTGCCGGAAGACCGAACGCTTCCCGAGTGCTATTGCTTCGATCCGCCGGTTTCGCCGCATCTGGCGGCGGAGGCCAGCGGCACCACGCATCGATCTTGCACGGATCGAGCGGCCGGCTCGTCCTACAGCCGAACGATCCGCTGATCGTGGAGGGCGCGGGGGGAATCGCGGTGCCGGTCAACGATTCACATTCGATGCTGGATGTCGTGCGGAAGCTGGACATGCCGGTGGTGGTGGCGTCGCGCTCCGCGCTGGGCACGATCAATCACACCGTGCTTACGGTCAATGCGCTGCGCATCGCCGGCGCCGATGTGCGGGGCGTGGTCATGATCGGCAAGAAAAATAAGGATAACGAACGCTCCATCGAGCGTTTTGCCCAGACGCCGGTGATGGGACGCATTCCTCCGCTCGACTTCGATTGACCGCGATATATTGCTCGAAACGTTTTACTTGTACTTCGAGCCCCAGTATTTCCAGTCGTGATGTCCGGCGAAATGTCTCACACGGTTCGCTGATCCTCAGCGAATAATCTTTCGATCTGGCACCCTTTCACGCAGGAGGCGCTCGATCCGGAGCCCATGCTGATCGAGCGCGCCGCGGGCGTTTATCTGTATACCGCCGACGGCCGCAAGCTGCTGGACGCGCATTTCTTCGTGGTGGGTGAACCTGCACGGCCACGCGCATCCGGGGATCGCGGCGGCGATTGCCGAGCAGGCGCGGAAGCTCGAGCACGTAATCTTCGCGGGCTTCACGCACGAGCCGGCGCAGGAGCTGGCGGCGCGGTTGCGGCGGGTGCTGCCGCGGGCGCTCGAGCACATTTTTTTCTCCGACGACGGCTCGACGGCCGTGGAAGTGGCGCTGAAGATGGCGCTTGCAGTACTGGCACAACATCGGCAGGCCCGAAAAGAAGCGGCTGGTGGCGCTCGAACACGCCTACCACGGCGACACGGCAGGGGCCATGTCGGTGGGAGCGGATTCGTCGTTCGTCGCGCCGCTTTCAAGCGATGCGATTTCCGGTGTTGCGCGTGCCGTCGGCGTATTGCTTCCGTTGCCCGGTGGGGAAAAGCCGCGCGACCTGCGACATCGATTGCGTCGCGCCGCTGGGCCGGCTGCTGGAGGAGCATCACGGCGAAATCGCCGCGCTGATCGTCGAGCCGCTGCTGCAGGGCGCCGGGCGGGATGATCGTGCACCCGGTGGAATTTCTGCAGCGCATGCGGCGCACTGTGCAGCGAATACGACGTGCTGCTCATCGCCGACGAAGTGCTTACGGGCTTCGGGCGCTGCGGCCGAATGTTTGCCTGCGAGCTGGCGCGGCGTTGTGCCCGACATCATGTGCCTGTCGAAGGGCCTGACCGGTGGATTCTTGCCGATGGGCGCCACGGTGTGCACGGGCGGCGATTCACGAAGCGTTTTGCGGCGCGGACCGCAGCCGCACTTTTTTTCATGGGCATTCCTATACGGCCAATCCGCTGGGCTGCGCCGCGGGCATCGCCAGCCTGGAAATTTTCGAGTCCGAGCCGGTTTTCGAGCGGATTGCCGGCGATCGAGAAAATGCATCGCGGAGAGAAGCGCGGCGTTCGAAGGGCATCCCGCGGTAGGCGATATTCGCATCATCGGCACGGTGATGGCCGTCGAGCTGGCGGCCGAGCGATCCGGGATATTTTTCGCGGATGCGGCCGGCGCTGTACGATTTTTATCTGAGCCGCGGAGTGTTGCTGCGGCCGCTGGGGAACGTGGTGTACGTTCTGCCGCCGTACGTGATCACCGAGGAGGAATTGCACCGCGTCCACGACGTGATCGGCGGAATCGCTCGAGCTGGTGAGCAGGTCGGCGCAGCGATCCGGCTAAGATTCGCGATGGTGGCTTAACGTGGATATGGTTACGCGCGCGGTATGGGTCAACGGGCCGATCGTTAACGTGCCAGTGATGGATACAGCTTGGTGGCGACGGCCAGCAGGCACGCAAAAACAGCACTTAGAAAGACAAAATTCACGAGCAGGCCGTGCAGGGTCTGCGCATGTGCGATCATCAGGCCGCGCAGCGCATCCACCAGGTAGGTCAGCGGATTCACGAGCGCCACGGCTTGCAGCCAGCTGGGCATCAGCGCGAGCGGATAGATCGCGTTGCTGGCGAAAAACAGCGGCATGGTCATCAGCTGGCCGATGCCCATGAAGCGCTCGCGCGATTTCACCAGGCAGGCGATGATCAGCGAGAACGTGGAGAAGATGGCCGAGCCCAGCATGGCCGCCAGAAGCACGCCGGCGATGGAAAGCGGATTCCAGCGAACCTGCACGTGCAGACGCCAGCACCGTAGCGTAGATGATGACGGCCTGCATCACGCCGCGAAATCCCGCGGAAACGGCTTTGCCGAAAACGAGCGCGAGCGCTGCGCGGGGCTGACCAGCAGCTTGTGAACGATGCCGAGATCGCGCTCCCAGATGATGGCGATGCCGTAGAAGATGGCCGCGAAGAGCACGCTCTGCGCCAGGATTCCCGGCGTCATGAAAGCGCCAGATAGCTGACGTTGCCGGTGGGGATGCCGCGCACGCGGCTGAAGACTTGGCCGAAGATGACCAGCCACAGAATCGGCTGCACGGCGCGCGCCAGCAACTTCGGTGGGATCGCGAAACAACTTTTGCAGCTCCACTGGGCGATGGCCGCGGTCTGCCTGAAGAAATTCAGGGCGGCGAGGATCGGCGGCGGACGATTCAGCCGAGGCGGCTAGCTGTGCGTCGTGCTTGGCGGACGTCACGATAGTTTCCTTCCTCTTGAATGGTGCCGCCGCTGTAATGAGCGAAGACGTCGTCGAGCGTGGCCTCCGGCCCTAAGCCGGCCTTGAGTTCCGCCGGCTTTCCGACGGCGGCGACCTTGCCCAAGTGCAGGATGGCCAGCGCGTCGCAAAGCTCGTCGGCTTCGTCCATGGCGTGCGTGGTGATCAGAATGGTCATTTGGTAATCGTGCCGCAGCTCGAGCAGGCGTTCCCACACCGTGTGGCGCGCGACGGGATCGAGGCCGATGGTCGGTTCGTCGAGAAACAGGACGGCGGGGCGGTGCAGCATGGCCTGCGCGATCTCGAGCCGCCGGATCATGCCGCCGGAATAAGGCTTTGACGAGCTTGTTCGCGGATTCGCGTCAGAGCCCATGAACTGCAGCGCTTCGGCGATGCGCTGCTTGCGCTCGGCGCGCTGGATGCCGTAGAGCTGGCCGGAAAGGTCCAGATTTTCGTAGCCGGTCAGGGCGCCATCGGCGGAGAGCAGCTGCGGAACGTAGCCGATTCTGCCGCCGCACTTCGGCGGGCGATTCGACGATGTCGAAGCCGGCGACGGTCGCCGTGCCGGAAGTGGGGTCGAGCAGCGTGGTCAGCATCTTGATGGTGGTGCTCTTGCCCGCGCCGTTGGGCCCCAGCAGGCCGAAGATCGCTCCGTAGCGGACGTGAAGATCGACGTGATCGACGGCGGTCATGTCGCCGAAACGCCGAGTGAGGTCAAAGGTTTCGATCGCGTAGGATTCCCCGGACGGCGCGAGCAGTTCGGCGGGGTCCATCGCCGCATTTTTGGAAGTGGACATGATGGTCTGGCGATTCCCCGGCGAGTCGCGTGCAGGGGGACTAAAGGCCGATCGTAGCTTCGGTAGCGAACGAAGCGAATCACTAGAATAAACTTCTTCTCTCTATCAAAGCAATCGAGGAAAGCGGTGGGGAGTGGGCTAATTTGGATTTCGACCTATGCTAGAATTAAGGCAGAAAAGGGAATGGACAAGGAAGAGTCCTCTCCAACGCGTCATTTCCGCCCATGGCAGTAAAGAACCACCTGACCGCGGTCCCGAAATAACGCCCGAGCGCGACGCAGGTCGCCAAGTAGAGTGGACCATGCGAGGCATTCTTCTAGCCTTCGGAGTGCTGATCGTAATCGCCATCGTCCTGCTGTGGCCGCCCGCCGTCCTACACATCCAGCACAGTCCCGGCTCGACAACGGTCAGGGGTTCTATGAGTGACGTTCGCGCGGCCATCTTCGTCATTGCTGTCGCAGCCTTCATCGCTGCGATCGTCTTTGTCATCATTTCCGCCGTGTGGCACCAGGCCTAAATTACAGAAATCTTCGTGCTGGGAGAGCGATGGACGCTTTGGGCCGGGGTTGAGTCTCTTTCAATTCAAACTGACCCACTACCAAGCGGGTGGGGACTCAACGAAGTTGAACGTATGCAAGTCGTCGGGACGAATTATAAAAACGAGGCCCCGGGTGGCGGTATCTGCCCGGGGCCTCGTTCTTGGGCTCGCGCTTTCCTATGTTTTAACGCAGGTACGTTCTAACGCAGGTCGCGACTAGTCACGTCGCGGTCGTTATCCCGGTGGTCGTCATCCCGATTGCGGCTGCCCTCCGGAGTGAGCGAAACGCCTCGCAGCACCTCGGCGTACTGTGCTGTGCGCAGCGTATGGAAGTGTTCAGAGGCCGCAACAGTGGGATCGGTATTGGACAAACGTATCGGTGATGGCCACCAAGCGGTTCGGGTCCGCGCCTTGATCGCCGTTACCGCTCACCGTGGATGTGATGCCCCAGATAGTGACCTTGCCTCGTCGTCTACGCGGCCGGTGATGTTGCGAAGGCCGTCGGTGGCAGGCGACCAGGGCAGGCCCGTGGCCGCATTATTACCCGTCGGATAGCCGGGCACGGTGTAGGGTGTCCCGAGCTCCAACCCGTCTGTAGCGTATAAACGTGAATCCAAGTCTGCGTGCTGGGAGCGAACACCCACTTTTGCAGTCCGGCAGTGGTTTGCGCGGCCGCGTGCGTATAGAGATCGGCCTTGCTTTCACCATCGCCTTCATCGGCTACGTAAATGGTGTGATCGTCGGCAAACCAGATCCCGAATGGAAACGAATTGGTGGAGGTGGTGGCGAGGACCGTATTGAATCCAGCCAGGATGCACATGTTGTTGTCGAGGCCCGCGGTCTGCAAGGTCGCAAGGGTGTAAGAAACGCCAGTGGTGGGCAGCTTCGCGCCAGGCGCAGGAAGTCCGACCCCGCCGGCGGTATTGACGCCATTCGCCGTGGTGGTGGGGCAGGCTTTGCCAGTCGTATCGACGAAATAGACGGTATCGACGCCGTTGCCACCGCTTCCCTTGGTGAAATAAAGCACGTTGTTAAAAATCGTCATGCCGCGGAAATTATCGTCTTTCCCGATCTTATCGGTCTTGCCGTTGCCAGCGAGTTGGTTGATGTTGAAACTGGCAACTGGGGTGGTAGTTCCCGGAGTCTGGGCACGTTCCGGCTGGTTCGATGGGGACATGATCTGCGCCCCGGCCCCCAGAATGATTCCGACCGGCTGGGGATTGGAGCCGTTACCGGCATTACCCGCCGTGTAGATAACATTTGCCTTGTCGTTGAGGACGGCCGCGCGCCCATTGTTACCGCTGTAAGCATTGGTTTCCGTGAATGCAAATTTTCCGTGGTCGTCGACTTGCGCCACGGCGCGGTAGAAGCTCTCTCCGACCGGGTTGGTGGGATCGACAGCGCCGGCCGTATTGGAGTTGGAGACGTCGAGCAGACCGATGGCCGCGACGTAACCCATGAACGTCAGATACTCGCGGTTCGTGGAAAGGTTAAGGGCTAGTCTCCGATTTGGAAGAAAAGCTGGTGACCATATGATCGCGGTTGGGGTTGCTGGGAACCGGAAGGGTATCGAGGTACCAGCCGAACGGCGTGAGTTGGTCGAGATAGATCTTCGAGGTGATACCGAAACTAGAGTCGTAAACGTCATTATTCCAAACGGTCGGATAGGAGCCATCATTGGGTGCGCCAGCGGGCCCCGCACATCCGGCCGTGGTATTCGTGCAGCCCGGCGGCAGGATTTCGCCGACCGTCACATTATCCGGATTATTGTTGTACACGCTGCGGCTAACCACGAGATTTCCGGGGAAAAACCGGAAGCTGCCGCCGTCTTCGAAGTCCTTATCGGCTTTCAATCCTCCGGTGAGCACGATGAAGAGCGCTGCCGCGGTGATCGCCACACCAAAAATTACCTTTTTCATTTATATGAGCCCTCCCAGGCGGGGGAGAAAATCCCACATCTAGGACGGCCTATGTTTTACAGAACTGTTAAAAGTGAGTGAACTTTTGGTTGAAGATCAGCGAATGGCAGAAGTTTTGCACAAGGCAATAAAACGCACGAAAGGCAAGAGAAAAAATGGATGTGGCGGGTGACGGGTGGAAAGGAAACAATTTCGGATCAAAGGACATGGATCGAGGACCTGGGCGCTAGTCCTTAGGACGCGGACGCTCTAATCCTTAGGACCTGGCCCGCTAGGGCCCGGCCTGATGGCGTCCCGGTATTCCGATGCGGCCGGCTGTGCAATCGCAAGCTGCTCGTCTTTCTTAGTGCGTCCTTTGTGGGCGGCGGCTTCAGTTGCCGGCGCTCCACCTGGCCGCAGCAGTTGCAGCATGGCCGTGGCGGCGTGGGAGAGCGGGCCGCGCCGGCGGTAGAGCAGGTAGAGATCGCGGGGCATGCGCAGTTGCGCGGATCTTTGACTTCGACGAGCAGGCCTTGCTCGATCTCCCAGCGCACGCACATGCGCGGCACGATGGCCACGCCCATATCCATCTGCACGAAGCGCTTGATGCTTTCGATGGTGGGCAGCTCGATGCGCATTTCGCAGCGGCACGTGGTGCTTGGCGAATAGCTGGATGACGCGATTGCGAAAGGGCGATTCGACGATGTGGGCGATGAAGACTTCCTCGCCCAGGTCGGCGATGTCGACGCGGCCGCGCTTGGCGAGGCGGTGCCGGGGCGAGACGACGAAGGCCAGTTCGTCGCGGAAAATCTTGACGGCGGCGAGCTGCGGCTCCTGCGGGACGAAGGAGACGACGCCGAGATCGAGCCGGTGGTTCAGAAGCTCGGAGGGAATGTCGCGCGAGAAGGTGCGCCGGACGGCCAGGTGCACGTCGGGATAGAGCCGGCGGTAGCGCGACCAGGACCGGCAGCAGCGCGTGGATGGAGCTTTCGTTCACGCCGAGCGAGAGTTCGCCGCGGCCGCCGCTGCGCAGGTCTTCGAGGGCGCGCTTGATCTCCTCGCGCAGGTTGAGCATGCGCTCGGCGTAGCCGGCCAGCAGCTTGCCGGCGTCGGTGAGCTGGCCGGCGCGGGCGCCGCGGGCGAAGAGCGGCTCGCCGACCCACTCCTCGAGCTTGCGGATGGCGATGCTCACGGCGGGCTGGGTGCGGAAGAGCTTTTGCGCGGCGCGGGAGAAGCTGCGCTCGCGGGCGACGGTCAGGAAGACGTTGAGTTCGGCGAGGTCCATCGAGGGAATCGCTCCAGCCATGAGGCAATATAAGCGATGCATTATAGGCTACGCAAGAAGTATAAATTGGACATGGCAGGCGCGATTCGCGGTGTAGTAGGCTAGATCGGAGGGGAGGATTTGCCGATGGAGACGGTACGAATCTTCGATACCACGCTGCGCGACGGCGAGCAGGCGCCGGGCTTTTCGATGAACACGGCGCGAGAAGCTGCGCCTGGCGCGGCAGCTGGAGAAGCTGGGCGTGGACGTCATCGAGGCGGGCTTTCCCATCGCGTCGAAGGGCGATTTCGAGGCGGTGCGCGCGGTGGCGTCGCGAGATTCGCGGCGTCAGCACGGTGGCGGGCCTGGCGCGCGCGCGGCGGGAGGACATCGAAGCGGCGCTGGGCGCGCTGGAGCCGGCGGCGCGTCCGCGCGTGCACGTGTTTCTGGCGACCTCCGACTTGCACCTCAAGCACAAGCTGCGCATCATCGCGCGAGGAGGCGCTCGAAGTCGATCGGCACGATGGTGGCGTTCGCGCGCTCGCGCTGCCCGGAGGTGGAGTTTTCGGCCGAAGATGCCAGCCGCAGCGATCCGGAGTTTCTGGCGCAGGCGTTTTCGATCGCGGCCGATGCGGGCGCGACGATCCTGAACGTGCCGGATACGGTTGGCTACACCACGCCGGAGGAGTATGGCGGGCTGTTTCGCACGTTGCGCGCGCGGCTGGGCGACCGGCCGGGATTGGTGTGGAGCGCGCATTGCCACAACGATCTGGGGCTGGCGGTGGCGAATTCGCTGGCGGCGGTGGCGGCGGGCGCGCGGCAGGTGGAGTGCGCGATCAACGGCATCGGCGAGCGCGCGGGCAACGCGGCGCTCGAAGAGATTGCCGTGGCGCTGGCGGTGCGCCGCGACCACTATCAGGCGGAGACGCAGCCTGCACCTGAACGAGCTTTGCGCGACCAGCCGCCTGCTGACGGAGATTACGCGCGTGCCGGTGCCGCCGAACAAGGCGGTGGTCGGGCGCGAACGCGTTCGCGCACGAGGCGGGCATTCACCAGGACGGCATCCTGAAGAATCCGCTGACCTATCAGGTGATTTCGCCGGAAGCGGTGGGAGTTCCCGCGCACCGGCTGGTGCTCGGCAAGCATTCCGGGCGCAACGCGCTGCGCTCGCGGCTGGCCGATTTGGGCGTGGCGCTCTCCGACGACGAACTGGCGCGCTGCTATCGCCTGGTGATGGCGCTGGCCGACGTGAAGAAGGACGTCAACGACGCCGACTTGCTGCGGCTGGCGCGCGAGGCCGAGCGCGGCGGGGACGTGCCGGACGCCGCCGTGGCGACCGGCGCGGTGCCCGGTAACGCGGCATGAGCCAGAAAACAGTGGACCCTCGCCGTTCTGCCGGGCGATGGGATCGGCCCGGAAGTTATCAGCGCGGCGCTTGCGGTCCTGCAGGATTGCGCGCGCGAGTTTGGTTTTCGCGTCGAGACCGTCGAACTGCCCTTTGGCGGCATCGCCATTGACCGAGTCGGGCAGCCCTTCCCGCAGGAAACCCTCGACGACGTGCCTGAAGGCCGACGCCGTGCTGCTTGGGCGCGGTGGGCGGGCCGAAGTGGGATTCGCTGCCGCTCGATCGCGGCCGGAGGCGGGCCTGCTGGCGCTGCGCCGCGCGCTGGGAGTCTACGCGAACGTGCGGCCGATCCGGCTGCGCGAGCCGCTGCGCGCGCTTTCTCCGCTGCGGCTGGGGCCGGACACCACGGTGGATTTCGAGATTATTCGCGAGCTGGTCGGCGACATTTATTTTGGCAAGCACACGACCGAGGGCAGCGGCGCAGAGCGAGCGCGCTTCGGACCTGGCCACCTACAGCGTGCCGGAGATCGAGCGGATCACGCGCTTCGCGTTCGAGCGGGCGCGGCGGCGCGGCGCGGCAGGTGGCTTCGGTGGACAAGGCGAACGTTCTGGCGACTTCGACGCTGTGGCGCAAGACGGTGACGCGCATGGCGGCGGAGGCGCCGGACCTGGCGCTCGATCATCTGTACGTCGACAACGCCTCGATGCAGATCATCCTGCGGCCGGAGCAGTTCGACGTGCTGCTGACGTCGAATCTGTTTGGCGATATTCTGAGCGATGAGGCGGCGGCGCTGGTCGGGTCGATTGGCATGGTGCCTTCCTGGAGCGCCGGCGATGGGCCGCCGCTGGTCGAGCCGATCCACGGCACGGCGCCGCAACTGGTGGGCAAGGACGTGGCCAATCCCTCGGGCGACGATCCTGTGCATCAGCTTGCTGCTGCGCGAGCGCTTTGGCCTGCCGGAAGCGGCGGCGATGATCGAGCGCGCGCTGGACGAGGTGCTGGCCGCAGGGCATTCGCACCGCCGACATCGCCGAGCCGGGCTGCACGGTGGTGAGCGGGTCGCAGTTCACCGCGCAGGTGCGGGCGCGCATCGCGAAGCTTGCGCTGAAAAGGCCAAGCCGCAGAGCGCCTAAGCGCATAGCGCATTTCACGCTTCCGCAGCGTTTCAGGATTCGACTTCAGACCGCGCTTTGCGCGGTTGCCGCTAGCCAGCAGCCACAGGCGCGCGATCTGCTCTTCGAGTTCGCGAATGCGCAGCAGCTTACCGAGCAGAATCAGCAGCAGCAACTCCCGCCGCGGTCACGACCGCAAGCAGGAGAAGCGCGCCCGTGAAGCGGTGCCAGGCGAAGTGCGGCTCGAGAAGAGTCTCGCAGCTTGCGGCAGGCCCAGGCGACCGCGGCGGAGGCGCGCGCAGACCTTCAGGAAAAACAGCATCATGGCGCCGACTTGCCGGTTGTGTGTGCGCCGGTTGAGCAGGAAGAAGAGCATCACGGTGTAGACCGTGATGCCCAGCGAACTGGCCATGGCCAGCCCCAGGTGCTGCGCGCGGCGCACCAGCAGCCAGTACATCGGCAGGCTTGCGAAGGTCAGCACCGTGCCGACGATGGCCGGGATCCAGGTGTTGCGCGTGGCGTAGAAGCCGCGCGCCAGGATGTACTGCGCGCCCCAGGCAAACATTCCCAGCGAGAAGAAAACCAGCGTGGCCGCGGTGGCGTCGAGGTCGGGCGCCGCGCATGCGCGTGTGCGAGAAGACCAGATAGACGAGCGGCCCGCTTTCGGCGATGGTCAGCGCGGAAATGGGCACCAGCAGCGCGATGAGGCCCTTGAGCGTCGAGTTGAGCAGGCGGTTCAGCTCGTCGAGTTTGCCCTCCGAGTAGAGCTGCGCGAGGAAGGGAAACGACGCCACGCCCGACGCCCTGGCCGACGACGCCCAGCGGCACGCGCATCAGCGTCTTGGCGTAACTCAGCCAGGTGATCGAGGCCGGCTGCAGGTAGGAGCCGAACAAGCGAATGATCCAGTCGTCGGTGAAGGTCAGCGACAGCGCCAGCATGATGGGAATCGACAGGCGCAGGAACAGCAGAAACCCGGGATGGCGCGAGGTTGAGATTGGGCGTGTAGCGCGCGCTGCACGCGATAGGCGCCCTAGACTTGCAGCAGAAAGTTGCCGGCGAACGCGCCGACCAGCACGCCGACGGCAAAGCCGGTCATGCCGATGCGCGAGGCCAGCAGCAGCGCCGCCGAGGATGATCATCACGTTGTAGACCACCGGGCGCGAGGGAGGGAATCACGAAGTGGCCCTTGGCGTACTGCACCGCGCTCAGGATGCTGCCTTCGTAGAAGCAGAATCTGCGCCGGCAGCATCAGGCGCGTCAGGAAGATGACCTGGCTGTTTTTCCTGCGGGCCGAATCCGGGCGCGATCAGCTTGAGCCAGTTGCGGCGCGAAGATTTCGCCGACGATCACCAGCGCCGATCAGCGCCAGGCCCATGAAGGTCATGACCGTGGAGAAGACACGCCAGGCCTCATCTTCGCGGTCTTCGGCGGCGTACTTGGTGAAGACGGGGATGAAGGTGACGCTGAGCGAGGCGCCGGCGACCAGATAGTTCAGGAAGTCGGGCAGCGTGAAGGCGGCGTAGTAGGCGTCGGTCATGGCGTTCGAGCCGACCTGGTGGGCGACGGTCCACTCGCGAAAAAATCCCAGCACGCGGCTGAGCAGGATGCCGCCCATGACGATGACGGTCGAGGCGAAGACGCGGCGATGTGACGCTCGGTTGGCTCACAGGTATGGAGGGCAAAGCTGTTTCGGTCACGGCAGGTAGCAGTTATGGCTCAGGATTCGCCACGCCGACGCTGGCGCATGCGCCGCCCGCCGGGGCCGCTTCATGTGCATGGCAGAGGTGTTGGCGGGTTCGCCTGGCAGCTTCACGCGAGATGGCACCGAACTGATACCACAGCGGAACCGCAATGCGGACGCAAACCGCGATTTATCTTTGCCGAGGGCGCCGACGTGGAGGTTGCTAATCTGTTATCTAATTGACTCATTTTGCAGCACAAGTATTACTTGTCCATAACCTGCAATAAATGTCCTTGCGGTCCGACGGTTAACTTGAGATATTTCCAGCACACATCAGATCCAAAATCAGACAGCTAAAGCGTTGTCGGACTGAACAACGTGCGAGCCGACTGGATACCTCAATTGAAAGCAGACTAAAAAACCTCACAGAATTTCGGCAATGACAAGCGCCGCAAGCATCGACACTGGCAAGTGACCGTGTACTATCGCGACGGCGAGAAGTTTGCCCGCGTTTACACCGACCGGGCCAAGGCCGCGGGATTTGCCGCCCGGCAAAAGAGATCTCCCGTCGTGAAGTCCACGCGCGTTGTCCTGGTGGGCTGACAAGTTCGCTGGCCTCTGCATGAATCGCAGGAACACGCTGCGTGGCTCTGTCGGCAGTGGCAGATGTTTCCAGGTCGTCCGTGCGGCGCGTTGTCTCGTGTTATGGTGAGGCGCGCTTGTCGAGTTTTGAGCGCCGTGCTATAAATTCGCCAAGGTCAGAGCGGCCGTAGTATAGGGGTAGTACGGGAGCTTGCCAAGCTCCAGGCGGGGGTTCGAGTCCCCTCGGCCGCTCCATTCGATGAATTGCCCCTAGCACTCCTTCACGTTCTTCAGTTCTGCGCATACCCTCGCAAATCCTTCCTGAGTTCGTAGCCTCTGGCGACCAATCTGAGCTGCTCGGCGCAGTCTGCGGCATATTGACTTCCACGTTTCTACCCTGTTGATTCCAGCGCGGCTCAACCGATAAGCGGGTGCTATGATGCCCGACTGAGTTGACTGCCGGAACGATCATGTGCATGTAACGGCAGAAGGGAACCACGGAAAGTTGCGGAACGGGCGGCGAAGCGGCAGTGGAAAAAGCATGCTGCGGATCGAAGCGCGCGCACCCACGCGGATTGATCTCGCGGGGGGAACGCTCGACATATGGCCATTGTATTTGTTCCATCCGGGAGCCGTGACGGTGAACTGCGCGATTGCGAGACACGCGTCTTGCGTGGTGGAGGGAGCCCCGGAAGCGCCGGGGCGCATCAGAATCGAGTCGCTCGATACGCACCGCCGGGAGGAGTTCGCTTCCCTTGGAGCGCTTGCCGGCGCCGCACGCTATCGCTTACCTTTGCTGGCGAACCTGGTGAAATTCTTCCTGGAACGCTCGGGCGAAAGCGATGGCTTGACCCTGACCACTAATTCGGAGGCGCCGGCTGGGGCCGGGATTGGCGGATCGAGCGCCATGGCCGTAGCAATCTGCGCCGCATTGGATCGCTTCACGGGGGGCACCGAGGACAGTGCGCTACGGCGGGAAGATTGGATTCACATCAGCCGGGATATCGAGGCCATTGTTATCCGAGTGCCTACGGGCACCCAGGACCATTATCCTGCGGCATTCGGAGGGGTGAGCGCCATCCATCTGGAACCGGGCGGCGAACGTCGAGAGGCGTTGACGTGCGACGTCGACGAGCTCGAGAGGCGGCTAGTGCTCTGTTATACGGGAAAGCCGCGGCAGTCGGGTATCAACAACTGGGAAGTCTTTGTGCGCCACATCAATGGCGAGCGTCGCGTGGCCCGCATCCTGGCACAAATTGCGGACATTGCGCGCCAGGTCCGCGCAGCGCTTTTGCGCGACGACTGGAACGAACTGGGCCGGCTGGTTCGCGCGGAGTGGGAATATCGCAGACGCAGCCTGCCGACGATCTCGACTCCAACCATCGACCAAATTATTGCGGCCGCGCGCAAGAAAGGCGCACTGGGCGGCAAGGTGTGCGGGGCAGGAGGCGGAGGCTGCGTGGCGCTGATCATCGAGCCGGATGCGCGTGCAGACGTGGAAGCTGCTATTGTCTGCAGCCGGTGGCACCATCTTGCCGCAGCATATTGATCGGGAAGGTGTGCGCGTGCGTATGAGTCGGCCGGGCTAGGCTCGGACCTTGCCGGCTCTCGTCGCGATCACGACCAGGGCTCGTAACAGGTCTTCGCAGCAGGGGGGCTCGCAACAACCATGTCGCGACAAGAGTTTTACAACAACGAGGACTTTACAACAATTTGTCCCCTCTTACGGCAACCCGGATTGGTGTAGAATGGTTTGACGTTGGACGTATTGAATGCTTCGTCTCCTGTGTATCGCCGTCGCCTCCGGTCTCCTGATGACTCCTGACGTTCATCAGGCGACACAGCTCAGCCACAAGCAGAAAATCCCGCGCAAATTCCTGCAGGCCAAACGATCCCGGTTATGCCGAAGTTTGCCACGGCGGCTCAAACCGCCGATGGGGCAGGTGCAGGAGCGCAAGACCAGGACGCCGGACGTGATTCTGCGGAACCGTCTGCTCAGCCCGGTGCGGCTCAGGATTCCGATACGCATGCAAGACCGCGGTCGGTAAGACCAAAAGACGATACGTTGCAGGAAGACTCGCGACTGGATATTTTGCGCAACGTGTCCGGCGAATACGCGCGCCTGGTGACGACTTTTCCCGGTGGCAAGAAGGGATTTCACATCAAGGCGGGCGAGCCGATCGATCAGGACGCGCTGCGCAAGGCGATCCAGGGTGGTGGCGCCGTGCTGAATTCGGGGGATACCGTGCAGATCACCAGGATCGAGTTTCGCAGGCCGCGATTTGCTGGTGGAACTCAATGGCGGCGGCAAGGGACATACCACGTGGCGCGACCACGTACAGATGGGCGTCGGAGGTGTCGGTGCCCTGTAACGACGAGTCACCACGACCACCAGACAATCCGCAGCAAGTGCCGGTGGCGCCTCCGAAGGATGGCGCGACATTTTACCTCGACTTCGACAGTACCGTTCCGAACATGACGTCCGATGAATTGAAGCGATATCTGAGCACTGGTGCTGGATTTCTCAAAGCAGCGCTCGGCATCGGTGCAATGGGCTTCGACGCTGCCGCCAAAGGTGCAGGAGGCCATCGCCGAGAAGCGGCCGGACGTGGGCATGGACCGCGATGAGATTTTGGCCGCGATGGGCCGCCCGGATCGCAAGGTGCGCGAGCGAGATGCGGATGGGAACGACACCGAAGACTGGATTTATGGCCATCCGCCCGCGAAGACGATTTTCGTGCGATTCGCAGGCGACAAGGTGATTCAGATCGACCAGTTTTGATCCGGTGTCGATCAGGTAGTGGCTTGCCGGACGCTCCAAATACCGCAAGTTCCGCTGTCGATGTGACGCTCCTGTTTGACATATTTGTGGACGCACCGTAGCATTGTTGCGCTATTGTGGCGCGTATCGCCTTTCGCACACCGATTGCGGCCCCGCCTGTTCCAGAAATCTTGCTTTTGGAGGAAGAATGCCCGTCAAAGTAGGCATCAACGGCTTCGGCCGTATCGGCCGGAACATCCTGCGCGCCGCGCTGGGAGATTCCGCGATCGAAATTCGTGGCGGTGAACGACATCACGGATTCCAAGACGCTGGCTTACCTGCTGAAGTACGACTCGATTCTGGGCAATCTGCCGAATCACGTGACGCACACCGAAGACAGCATCGCCGTGGATGGCAAGAGCTTCAAGGTATTCAAGGTGAAGGACCCGGCGCAGCTCGATTGGGCGTCGGTGGGCGCGGAAATTGTGGTGGAGTCGACGGGCCTGTTCACTTCCGGCCCGGAGGCGCGCAAACACATGCGCGGGCCGGTGAAGAAGGTGATCATTTCCGCGCCGGCCACCGACCCGGACCACACGCTCGTGCTGGGCGTGAACGACAAAACCTACGATCCGGCCAAACATCATGTGGTTTCGAACGCCTCCTGCACCACGAATTGCCTGGCGCCGGTCGCCAAGGTGCTGCTGCGAGAATTTCGGCATCGTGCACGGCACCATGACCACGATCCACTCCTACACCAACGACCAAAAACTTGCTGGATCTGCCGCACAAGGACCTGCGGCGGGCGCGTGCGGCGGCGCTTTCGATGATTCCCACGTCGACGGGAGCGGCCAAGGCGCTGCACCTGGTGATTCCGGAGCTGAAGGGCAAGCTGGACGGCTACTCGATGCGCGTGCCCACGCCCAACGTCAGCGTGGTGGATCTGACGGTGACCACGGAGAAGCCGGTGACGGTCGAAACGCGTGAATGCGGCCATGCGCCGCGCCGCCGAAGGCCCGATGAAAGGGCATCCTCCAATACACCGAGGAAGAGTTGGTGTCCATCGATTTCCGCGGCAATCCGAGTTCGGCGATCGTCGATGCCGGTTACACGCGCGTGGTGGGGTCGAACTGCGCCAAGGTGCTGGCGTGGTACGACAACGAGTGGGGATATTCCTGCCGCGTGCGCGACCTGATCAAGTTCATGGCCGCCAAGCTGTAAGCGGCTCGTAGCGCGTTTTCGTCAATACACTCGACTGACCGTTGCAGGCCGATTGATCTTCGCGGAGCCAGCGTTAGAGCATCCTTGCAACCATGTTGGTTCGAGCAAACTAGCTGGTCCGAGTAAACTACCTTGAACAAACTCTCGATTCGCGATCTCGATCTCGCGGCCAGCGCGTTTTCGTGCGCGTGGATTTCAACGTGCCGCTGGAAGGCGGCCGCATCACCGACGATACGCGCATCCGCGAGACGCTGCCGACGCTGAAGCTGGCGCGCGAGCGCGGCGCGCGGCTGGTGCTGGCCTCCCACCTGGGCCGGCCCAAGGGCAAGCCCGATCCGAAATACAGCCTGCGTCCGGTGGCGGCGAAACTCGCGGAACTTGCGGGCGCGCCCGTGGAATTTGCGGCGCGATTGCGTGGGCGCCGAGGCGCGAGGCGAAGAGCCGCGCGCTCGCAAACGGCGGCATGCTGCTGCTCGAGAATGTGCGCTTCCATCCCGAAGAAGAGGCCAACGACGCGGCATTTTCGCGGCAACTTGCCGCGCTCTGCGACGGGCTGTTCGTTTGCGACGCTTTCGGATCGGCGCATCGCGCGCACGCTTCGGTGGTGGGGATCACGCGGTTCGTGCGCCAGGCTGCTGCGGGCCTGCTGATGGAGCGCGAGCTGGCCTACCTGGGCAGGGCGCTTTCGAATCCGGCGCGACCGTTTGTCGCCGTGCTGGGCGGCGCCAAGGTTTCGGACAAGATCGAAGTGGTGGAGAACCTGATGAAGGTCGCCGACGCCATGCTGATCGGCGGCGGCATGGCGTACACGTTCTTGAAGTCGCAGGGGCTGCCGGTGGGCAAGTCGCTGGTCGAGGCGGACAAGCTCGATCTGGCGCGGCGGGTGCTTGCGGACGCACAGCAGCGGAAGTTCCGCCTGCTGTTGCCGTCCGATCACGTGGTCGGGGCGGAGTTCCGCGCGGACACGCAAACGCGCATGGTTCCGGTGGCCGAAACGCCCGATGGCTGGATGGGTCTGGACATCGGCCCGGAGACCGATCGCGCAATTTTTCCGCGGAGATTGCGCGCGCAAAACCATCGTGTGGAACGGGCCGATGGGCGTTTTCGAGATGCCGGCATTTGCGCGAGGCACACTCGAGATGGCCAAGGCCATTGCCGCGGCGACGTCGCGCGGCGCGACTTCGATTGTCGGCGGCGGCGATTCGGTTGCGGCGGTGCATCAGGCCGGCTGGCCGACAAGATTTCGCACATCTCGACGGGCGGCGGCGCTTCGCTCGAATTTCTGGCCGGCAGGAAGTTGCCGGGCGTTGAAGCGCTGACCGACAAGGCCACGGCGTACGGGACGCTGTCGTAGACTACTGTCGGGAAAGCGAGGCTCACTCGGTGCGACGACCGGTGATCGCCGGGAACTGGAAGATGTACAAGACGCAGGCGGAGGCGCGCGCATATTTCGCGGCGTTCAAGCCGCTGGTGGCGGCGGCCACGCACTGCGAGATCATCATTGCGCCGCCGTTCACGGCGCTGGCGGCTTCGGTGGAGGCCGTGCGCGCGCAGTCCCAGCGTATCGCGATCGCCGCGCAGGATGTCTATTGGGAGCCGGAAGGCGCATTCACCGGCGAAGTTTCGCCGCGCATGCTGGTCGAAGCGGGCTGCCGCGCGGTGATCATCGCTCATTCCGAGCGCCGGCAATTTTTCGGCGAGACCGACGAGACGCGCCGAACCGCAAGGTGAAGGCCGCGCTGGCCGCGGGGCTGACGCCGATTCTGTGCGTGGGCGAAACGCTGGACGAGCGCGAGGCCAAGCAGACCGACGCGGTGCTGGAGCGGCAATTCCGCGGCTCGCTGGCCGCGTTGACCGGTGCGGAGTTCTCACGTATCATCGTCGCTTACGAGCCGGTTTGGGCCATCGGGACCGGGCGCACGGCAACCCCTGAGATTGCCGCCGAAGCGCACCGATTTCTGCGCGGTATGGCCGCTGAGATGTTTACCGTCGGAACGTGCCGCCGCGTTGCGGATCCTTTACGGCGGCAGCGTCAAACCCGACAACATCAAAGGGTTGATGGCGCAAGCCGAGATTGATGGGGCGCTGGTCGGCGGCGCAAGCCTGGACGCGCAGCAGTTTGCGTCCATTGTGAATTTCTAAGGTTCTGTCGGACGTTGCGGAGTCGGAGGAAATGCCAAGGGAAGTAAAGTGGGCGATCTCATTTCTTGGCCGGCGCGGCTTGATCTTATGGATCGGCTGGAAGATTTTCGCGTTCCTGGTGACGTTGCACGTGGTCGTTTGCCTGGTGCTGATTGCCGTGATTCTGCTGCAGAGCGGTGAGGCGGCTGATCTGGCCGGGGCTTTCGGCGGATCGGGCAGCCAGACGGCGTTTGGGCCGCGAGGCGCGGCGACGTTTCTGTCCAAGTCCACCACCTGGTGCGCGGTGATGTTCATGTTTACCTCGATGGCGCTGGCTGTGCATGTTCGAACGGCTACGGCGACCGGCGGGCCATTCGGTGCTGGAGCAGTTCACCAAGCCCGCGGCGCAAACCAACAGCGCCTGCGGCACCGGCGAAGCAGTCCCCTGGCTCCCGCTCCGGGTAGTCCTGCGGCCCCAGCGCCACCTCCAGCGACGCCGGCGCCCCGGCGCCGCCGTCACCCGCGAATCAATAGCGGGACGGCGTGAAGTTTTGGCGAGGTACGGTTGTCAGCGCAGTTTCAGTGCGGTTTGCAGTGCGGTCGTGGCGGAACTGGCAGACGCACCAGCTTGAGGGGCTGGCGGTAGCAATACCGTGGTGGTTCGAATCCACTCGACCGCAAACCATTTTGGAGGCGCAAAGGTGTACCATTGTGGTCTAAGTGATTCTCCCTATTGCGTTTGAGGCGAAGTTGCTGTAGGATCCACTATTGAGAGACAACCTGCGGACTGGTCGTGCATCAAATCCCATATGGCTACCAAAACGATAAAGGGACGCGGTCGTTTAGTACCCACCAGGACGACCGGAATTACTTACGAAGTGAGCTTTGGCATCCCCGTGATTGAGGAAACCCCGAAGCACGGCAGGGGAATGCGGCCCGCTCGCTGGACGAAATGTTCAGTGCAATTCGCACACGCCGGGGCCATCCCTGACGGAAGCTACTTTCTTTACACTGACGAGGGCAAAGTTCATCAACTGAAGTCTATCGAAAACGAGTGGCACTTCCTCGCGATGGCTGCCTAGGGCCGGCTCGTCGCTCGCAAGAGTGTGGTCATGCAAATGCCACGCCCGCTTACTTCATCTCTTCCACCAGTTTTTGAACAAGTTTCCGGGCGGCCATAGATCGCAAGCGGGACACCCCTTGGCCTGCCCATAACGATTGGAATCCTGATTCGCCTTTCTTTGCAGCGGCATTGCGCATAGGCCGCGTTAAAATGTTTTGCACGGGGTACGGCAGGATAACGTTCTCCTTGCCTTCCAGGCGCGTGATGAAGGTGTTAGAGAGCCCCCGTGCGGGTCGGCCCGAAAAGGCGCGTGTTACTACGCTGGTGTCCACGCGCGTTCACAATCGCATTCCTGTAAGACTCGGAGGTGCCGGATTCCGGGCACCTGAGAAATGCGGTTCTCAATTGAGCCGCCGATGCGCCGCGGGCGAATGATTCGGCGATGTCGCGTCCGTCCCTCAAACCTCCCGAAGCGATCACCGGCACTGAAACGCGATCCTGCATGGTACGCGCTAATTCCAGCGTCGGGACCATGGACGTGTCAAAGGAATTTAGGAAGGTGCCACGATGCGCACCCGCCTCGGCTCCCTGCGCTCCGTCCGCCTGGCGACGCGCGGGCCCGGCTTGCCGCCGAGCCCCGCGGGCGTATTGGACACATCCAGAAGGTCGTCTACTGTTTGCCCACCATTAGAATGGAGAAGGAACCTGGCACCGCGGGGCCACGGGCGACTCGTCCTCCAGGTCCTGGCGGCGCGTTCGCCGGAGCCGGCTCGTACTCCAGTGTCATGGTCAACACGTGGTTCGTTTTAGTGTCGAGGACTATAGTCCTCGCACCCATTTTGGTTGGCAACGTCTGCTCTGCCGCGAAGCTGGTGGGACTGTTTTCCTTGATGAACGTCATCGTGCCGTCGGTGCCTTGCGCGCTTATGACTTCCATGGTTGCAGGATTGAACGCGACGGTATCCACACCCATGCCGGTGGGGAGGCTGGTAACGATATTGCCGTTGTCGGCATTCACAATCACCACCGTAGGCTCAGGCTGCCGGTAATATGCAAAGAGCAGGTGATTCTTCGCGTCGAATGCGAGCCCGCTTCCGTTCGTGACACCTTTCGAGCTCACATCGTAGTGCGTCGTAACGGTCATGTTCTTCGCGTCCACCACGGCAATGTTGGCCTTGTCCGTAATGTTCACGTAGATTGTGCCTTTGCCGTCGCTCGCCGCCTGCTCCGGCTGCCCTCCCAAGTCAAGTGTTCCAACCACGGTACCTTCCCTCGCGTCGATCACCGTGGCATACGGCGGCATGTGGCTCAGCACCCACACGCGCTCATTGTACGGATCCAACATGATTCCGTCGGGACGGCCGTCCACGTCAATCGTCTTGATCACTTGCAAAGTGCTTGCGTCCCACATGGTGATCGGCTTTGTGGTGGAGAACCCATGGTGGGCTTTGGGATCGACCACAGCGCCGCCGGACCTCACACCAGCAATGGCGCCTACCGGTTCAAGCGTGTCCAGGTTAAAGACGGTCAGTTGGCCCATCGGACCACTGCGCGGGATATACAAACGACGGCCTTCGACGTCGGCGGAAATGTAATCGAAACCTCCGTCGCCGCCAACTTTGGCTATCTTGAGCACTTTGTAAGGACCTTCCGTTGGCCCGTGCTGGGCCAATCCCATCGACGCCGACACCACGATTCCTGCCGCAACTACAACTGCTAGCGCAAGTGTTCGCATGAAGAATTCCCTCCATTTGGTACCCAAGCTGCGCCCGAATATACACCCATTGCCGTATCGCGAGTCGGACGATTCTGAGAAGTCCCAGAGCAGCGATTTCATTAACCGGTCCCCATTTCCAGCGTGAGTACACGCCTCCGAATCAAAGACTCCGGATACTTATTCGATTGCCATTTTTCGAGTCCGAAACAAGACCGCAGTCAACACTCACTGCTCTGCCATGCTATCTGCGTCGATTCCGAGCTACTTAAATTCGCAAAATCGATAAATTGCGCAATCGCGTCGCGGCGTGATCCGACTTTCCGGAATACCGCAAATGAGAGCCTTGTCGCTAACTGTGATCTCGCTTTTAGACTGTCTTCGCGCAATCGTTGCCGCCCAGGTTTCAGAGCGAAGCTGAAATGAAACCGGAGACGTGGTCACAAAACGGTGTTCTTCACGAATGTGCACGGGAGCCGCTTCACATTGAGTGAAAACACTGCGCGCCTGTAGCTCAGCTGGATAGAGCATCTGCCTTCGAATGGTTCAAATCACAAACGAAGGACCCGATACAGTACAGCTCATGAGCCGCCATTGGGTTATCACCGATGCTAGCGGGCCAGTTTCGAGCGGACCAGTGCGGCCCCCTCTACCATTGCTTTCATCTTCCCAAAAGCCACATCCCGGGGCAGGTATTTGAGTCCGCAGTCCGGTGCAACCACCAACTGCTCCGCTGCGACGAAAGGAAGCGCCCGTCGTATTCGTGCAGCAACTGTTTCCGGCGTTTCGACTTGATGAGTCGAGAGGTCCAGCACGCCCAGGATGATGGTCTTCCCGCGCAATTTCTCGAGTACCGAACAATCGAGCGAGGACTGAGCAGTCTCGATCGAGATCTGCCGCGCATCCGACTCCGCCAGTTCCGGCAAGAATGAATATCCCGATGGCCGTTCATGAATGATGGCCGCATATCCGAAGCAGAGGTGGACCGCCGTGGTCCCGGTCACTCCATCCAGCGCCCGCTGCAGCGCCGCAACGCCATATTGGCGTGCCTTTTCGGGACGCGCCTGCATATAGGGCTCGTCCATTTGCACTATGTCGGCGCCCGCGGCAAATAAGTCCTTGATTTCTTCGTTGACCGCCGCCGCATAATCCATCGCCAGAGCCTCTTCACTCTTGTAGTAGTCGTTTTGGACTTGCTGAGTCATGGTAAACGCGCCTGGTACGGTCATTTTGACCTGGCGAGTCGTGTGCGCCCGTAGAAACTGCAGGTCGCGCACTTGCACCGGATGTTTCCGGCGAATTTTGCCCACGACGCGCGGCACCGGATTCGGATGGCCGCTTCGGTCGAGAGCCGTCCCGGGATTATCTATGTCCACGCCTTCAAGTGCGGTGGCGAAACGGTTCGAATAGCTTTCCCGGCGCATTTCGCCGTCGGTAATGATATCGAGCCCCGCTCGCTCCTGCTCGCGAATCGCCAATATCGTCGCATCGTCCTGCGCCTGCTCTAGCCACTCCGGCGGGACACGCCACAATTCCCGCACGCGTATGCGTGGAGGGAATCGTCCGGCCAGCTTCTCGCGATCGATCAACCAGTCGGGCTGCGGATAGGACCCCACGAGGGACGTCGGAAGAAGTGTTTGCATGGTTTACCACCCACCTTTTCTTAATCCGCCGCGCTGCCAGCTTTCGCGGGTCTATTCTAAACGCGACCGTGGTTTCGAGCGTTCCAACTATTGCACGCCACTGGAGCTAGGTTGCGAATGATAAGCGCTGGCGTTCGCTTGCAGCAGCTTGCTCATCAGAACGGCAACCGTCGCGCACAACGCGGGAATCGTCCCGGACAGAAGTATCTGTTGCGGAGACCATCCCATAGACAGTAGTACGCCGCCGAACGCCGGGCCAACAATAGATCCGATGCGCCCGACACCTAACGCCCAGCCAACGCCTGTGGCGCGCATCGAAGTGGGATAGAAGCTCGCCGACGCCGCATTGATACCGGCTTGCGCGCCCTGAACGGTTATACCCAATACAAACGTAACGGTCATGGCCAGCAGATAAGCACTGGCGGCGTATGCCAGTAGCCCAATCAGCAGCGCCGACACTCCGAACTCCCACAGTAAAATGGTATAAACGCCAAACCCGGTCATCAGGCGGCCTTCGGCAAGAGTCCCCACTATGCCGCCGAGGCTGAAAAGAGAAACGGCCGCGACTCCAGCCGAGACCGGCATGCCGCTTTGTCGCAACAGCCCGGGGAGCCAGTTCACCATGAAATAGACGATGAGGAGATTCATGAAAAACGGCACCCACAACAGAATAGTTCCGCTGGCGCGGCCCTCGGTGAATAACTGTGTTACGGGCATGCCCTCGCGTCGCGGCTCACTCGAAACCGAGAGGTCCAGGGGCGTTCTTGCAAATTCCGGCGCGATTCGGGCCATGATTTGAACGATCTTTTGTGGACTTGCGCCGCGCACGGTCAGGAATCGCACCGATTCGGGGAGCGCAACGATCAGGGCGACAGAAACCGCCAGCGGCAAACCTCCTCCAAGATAAAAAACCGAGCGCCAGCCCCATGTGGGAATCATCACCGAACTCGCCAGTCCAGAAACGAGAGCGCCCAGCGGAATTCCGCAGAAGAGCATAGCCACCAAAGTCGATTGCAGGCGCTTCGGCGCATATTCGGACGTGAGCGCAACCACGTTGGGCATGGCCCCGCCAAGCCCGAGTCCCGTCAGGAATCGCAGAATCAACAGCTCGTTGAATGACGTCACTCGCGCGGTCAGGAGGGAGAAAACCGCAAACGTAAGCGTGGACGCGACCACGGGCCACTTGCGCCCCCAGCGATCGGCGACAGGACCGATGGCCATTGCCGCGATCATCAGTCCGATCAGGCCGGCGGCAAAAATCGGACCGAATGTCTTGAGGGGGATGCCCAGCGTCTCCGAAATCGGGGGCGCGAGAAATCCGATGCATTGCGCATCGAAGCCCTCGAGCACCAGCACGACGCCGCAAAGCACAATCGTTCCAACTTGAAAGCGGCTGACCGGTCGCCCGTCGATGATCTCGTTTATCGTCAGAACGCGCTCTCCGCGATCCACCACGACTTCTCATGCGGCGCATTGAAACCGACTCAGAATGCGCGCCGGACTCCTCTTTTTTAGGCACTCGCTACGCGCACTTCCATGTCGCCGATATGATCGATATGCGCGTGCAACAGATCGCCGGGCCGGATCGGTCCAACGCCATCGGGAGTTCCGCTCAGCAAAACGTCTCCCGGCCATAGAGTGTAGAACGACGACGCGAACTCGATCAGTTCCGGAACGCCAAGAATCATGTCCCGCGTGTTGGCCTTTTGGCGATCTTCGCCGTTGACGGTGATCGAGAGGTTGAGATTCTGCGGATCGGAAATCTCGTCCGCCGTTACCATCCAGGGACCCAGCACCGTGTAGCTGTCGATCGATTTCCGCAGGCTGCGCTCCTCGGGCCCGCGCACCGTAATGTCCAGACCGATACAGTATCCCGCAACAAATCCTAACGCATCCTTCGCCGCCACGGAATTCGCCGGTTTTCCGATCACCACAGCCAGTTCGACCTCGTGGTCGGTCCTGCGATCGGGATGACGAATCACAATGCCCTGTGAAGCTCCGACAACCGAGCTTGTCGCCATTAAAAATAGCCCCGACTGCTGAATCGCCTGCATGTGGGCCTTGTTTTGGTGATGCAGCCCTGGATCGGAGGCCACCTCTTCAAGATGCTTTTGGTAGTTGACCGGGGCACCCATTACCTTCCCTGGGTTTGCCACCGGGCTGAGTAAACGAACTTGCGAGACCGGTATGGCCTCGGACTTCGCGGCAGCGGCCAATATCTCCGCGCGAAGGCTGGAAAGATCCGCGATAAACGCGTCGACGGGCGGAAACGGGTAGCGGTAGCTTGGCAGACCATCGAGGATTGGCGTCACGTCGTGGACCAGATCTCCCTCCACCAGTCCCAGCCGATGATCGTTGAACTGGCACAGAATCACGAAGCGCTCCTAATGACAGCCGGGATCAATCACAGTCGGATACTACACGGATTCAAATGAGGCGCAAACTCTCCCTGGGAGACAACCAAAGTAGCGAACCCACCACCCGTGCGATAGAATCCTCGTGATTTTCGCTTCCGAGCGGTGGAGGTGACCCATGATCGAACCGGAGTTTGAGAAGTTGTACCACGACATGGACAGCAATCATATTCAGCCGCTCTGGAGAGCGGCGAGCAGCGTGATGCCTAGCGCGCCGATTCCGAAGACCGTTCCCTGGATCTGGAAATGGTCGCAACTTTATAGTTTAGCTCGCCGGTCGGGGGAACTCGTGACCCTGGCGCGTGGTGGTGACCGCCGCGCCCTGGGTTTGGCCAATCCTGGTCTGGGAGGTTTCCCTTACGCCACAGCGACCTTATGGGCGGCCGTGCAATGGCTGAACGGAGGTGAAGTAGCGCCGGCTCATCGTCATTCCGCGCAGGCGGTGCGGTTTATGATTGAGGGCCAGGGCGCCTACAGCACGGTGCAGGGCGACAAGGTCTATCTCGAACGCGGCGACTTCGCTATTAATCCGCCGTGGTACTGGCACGATCACGGCAGCGAAGGAGACGGGCCGGCCCTCTGGATGGATGGCCTCGATGTGCCCCTGAACAACTATCTCGACGCGGTCTTCTTCGAGCCGGGCACAAAGGATGTGCAGGACGTCACCCAGGTCGTCAACGGATCGGTTTTGAAGTACGGTGTGGGCCAGTTGCGGCCGGCCTGGGAAGCGCCCTGCCTGGAGTATTCGCCAATTTGTACCTACAAGTGGAAGGCCACCGAGCAGGCGCTCAACAATTTGGCCAAAGTAAGTGCCAGTCCGTTTGACGATGTCGCCATCGAGTTCACGAATCCACACACGGGCCGGCCCGTGATGAAGACCATGACCGCCTGGGTGCAAATGTTAAGGCCGGGAATCCACACCAAGGCTCATCGCCAGGTGAACAGCGCCGTCTACCACGTGTTCGAGGGGCGTGGCGCCACAATCATCGCCGGCGTCCGTTTTGATTGGGAGCAGGGCGATATTTTTGTCATTCCCAGTTGGGCTTATCACGAGCACCTCAACGCATCGAAAAGCGAGCGGGCCATTCTGTTCTCTATTCAAGATACGCCGGTGCTTGTGGCCCTCGGCAAATACCGGGAAGAAGCGCTGGCTACGAACGGTGGGCATCAGGAGGTCAAAGAGGTCTTCGATGCGGAGAAGGCGCTGGCTCAGCCGTGAACTTGGCCTTCGCGATTAACCCTTCGCGATTAACCCCTCGACTAACGTGGATTGACCAAACGTGGATTGGCCGAAGGTGGACTGGCCGGTGGCGTAGTTTCGCTTCCTCCGTTCTGACCCTTATTGTCATCCTCATTGTTGTTTGGCGTCCCTTGGAGAAAGTCGTCGAAATTGACGCCCGCCGGCGGCGCCACGACGGCAGCCCGGCTGGTCGAAAAGCCAATTAAGCGACCCATGAAAATAATGCCGATCCAGATGGCGAGGGACAAGGCTGCTACGGCCTTGCCCGCCGGCGGCGCGGATGGAGCCTTATCCCAGCGATGGATCGTCCGGCCGGCGGTCAGCTCAAAGACGAGAATATTGATGCCGGCGAGCAGGAGCAGCAGCATCTTCGTCCGGAAAAAGAAATTGTGATAGTAAACACGCGCATTGGTAATGAACATCAGCGATCCGGTCAGCGCGGTCAACGCAAACGCTGCCCACGTCCATTTCAGAATGTCGGATGCCATGCGCTGGAACGATCTCTGTGTCGAAGCAATTCCCAGCAACCGCAGGTCGATAATCGCAATGGTGCCGAAAACCATCGCGAGCCCAAAGACGTGTGTGGACTCGATCAGTGGAAACAATAACAGCGAATCGCGAATTCTGCTGGCCAGGCCCGACTCCTCGAGTGATTTCAGAAACGCAATGATATCCATTGGCAATCCATTGCCTCTGCTGGTCCAAAATCATCCATCCCGTGACGTTCAGGCTCTCCTCGCTGGCGACCACGAACCCCACACATGGTCATAAGCAATCAGGCGTCCGAGAATAATGATGCACACCCAAATCAGGAACGTCAGTACGGCCAGCCACTGGATGGATTTGCGATTGACGAGTGTTTCTTCCCACTGTCGCTCGTGATTGCGGAGTGAGATTTGGAAACTCGCCGCAATGATCGTGCTAACCGCCACAAGAAACATCTTCAACCAAAACGAAAACGTCACCAGTTCGCGCACCGGCTCGCCGATCACCATTAACGTCCCCGTTGCCAGTTGCAGGTACAACGCACCGGTCACCCATGGCGCGAACCGGCTCATGGTCTGCCGCAGCGTTTGATCGGTCCCGGCCCAACCCAGGATACGAAGATCGACCATGAGCACCGACCCGAGTAATAGTCCGATGCCAACAATATGAGTGGATTGAATCGTCGGTATGACCCAACTGTAGTGATTTTGTATGAAAACGCTTGGGGATGTCGTGGACAGCCACTCGGCGAAATGC
The DNA here is from genome assembly GCA_963828935.1 of uncultured Acidobacteriota bacterium. Lineage (GTDB taxonomy): Bacteria > Acidobacteriota > Terriglobia > Acidiferrales > UBA7541 > Palsa-189. Next base: position 1,163,938 of record CAWHGP010000003.1, read on the forward strand.
CTCAAGTCAGCAATCCCTTATTCCCGGCACTGATTCGCGTTTCCCGCATGAATGTTTGAAGTATCACGAGCTACGGCTGCGCCCTCGTACCGGCGTCCATCCAGCCAAAAAATCAGAACGAGGTTCCACCCAGAAGCTCGCTGCCCTTCACCATATCGCAGGTTTTACCAGGAGCAGGCGGTGTCTTCCACGGGCATTTGGCGATGGCCGCGGTAGCAATGCGCGATCCAAAATTACTGCCGTCGCGGAGCGGATTCATCTTGACGCTGAATATCGTGCCTGCCGGGAAGCTCGCCGCAGTGATTCCCTGCTGCGCCATTGCCGCGGCGCCCGCCATTTCGACGCCCCAATCGATATACTTCCCGTCCTTATCCTTGGTGAGTTTGCCGTCCGCCCCGATCACATAGAAGTGCAGTTCTGCATGGTTGGCTTGCGCAACGAACTGGTGCGCCACTCCGGTTAGCACCACGGTTTTGGTCTCATCGTACATCGCGAATGAGTGATGTGATATGGCCGGCGTAACGTAGATTCCCAGGGATATAAATGCGAGCAGCCCCGCAATCGTCCAGCCTCTCGCTATCTGTTTCTTCATTATTCTTCCTTTCGATCGGCGGCAGAATCCCGTCGCCCCGGCCGGACACTCAAGTCTTTCTCTTCTACTTGAAAATGTCGAGTATCTCCTGAGGCAGAGCATCCTGCGGCTTGTCCCAGCCCACTTCGAAATATTTTTCCCAGTTCTGCGCCCACGGACGTCCGTAGTAGTCGATATATCGCGGATCGGCCCCCGTCAGCTGCGTCGGCCGGCCATTCGTATTTCGCAGATTGCTCAAACACTCGATGTACGTATAGCGCCGCTCCGGGTCCTCCGGCGTCGCCTGCCGCACAAACCGATACGTGGCGTGCAACGGCTGCACGAACGCGTCGGGATCGTAAAATACCGCTTCGTGATCGAGGCCCACGAATTTGCCGCTCGCGTCGTATACAGGTTTATACGTTTCGACCGTCTCGATCTTATCGCTATATTCGAACATCGAATGCGACAGCGTCCAGCCCTGAACATTCGCCGTCCAGCTCACCAGAGTCGTCCCGTCCCAGAAGCCCACCGTTTCCCCATACCACTGTGGAACCTTTTGTACGTGCTCCTTTCCGATCAAAACCTGGCGCAGGAAGTTCGCCGCGATGCCCGAAAGGAACTGCACCTGCCATGGACTCGTCGTGAGCTGGAAATTTCCGCCCGCCGAAAACTCCGCCCACCACCGCAGGAATCCCTCCGGATAACAGAACGACGCTTCCCACTGCGGCGCATTGTCCACGGCCTCGTGATAGTTCATCTGCACCATGCGCTTCTGATATTCCGGAGTCAGTAAAGACAGAATTGTCGGCACCTGGTTGACGGTTCCCCACATCCACTCGGCTCCGTGGTCGGCTTTCTGGTCCCGCGCGTAGTACCCATCCCAGTCCGGCACGGTGGCCTTCGTATAAACCGTCGGCCCTCCCTTGGCCTTCGCTGCCGCCAGCAAGGCCTCGTAATGCTCTTTGGCCGTCTTATAAGGATAGGGGCTCACAATCTTTTCTCGCGGATAATCCTTGCTGCAATCGCCCCAAAAAGCCGATGTTGGCGGTTTTTCGCCAATGCGGTGCGAAGTCCAGATGTCTGTTAGCTGACGCGGTGTGTTGCAGCGGAAATAGCGCTGGTCCGCCCAAAGCTTCTGATCTCTGTAGAAATTTTTTGACAAAAACAAATCGATGGGCAGCACCTGTGTTCCTGCCGGAGGCCCCGCGAATGTCGGCGTGTTATATCGCACCGGCCCCGAACCCACCAGTTGGCCCGAGCCCTGCAATGGCTGTCCCTGTACCGGCGGCTGCGCTCCCTGCTGCGCGAAAACCGTTGTCGATATCGGCGCAAGCGGCGACATCCAAGCGGCCGCGCTCAGCACCATCAAAAGGAACAAAAGAACGAAACCTCTGGCTCTCATTTGGCTTCACTCCCTCGCATCGCCCTCACAATCATTTGATACCGATTGCACCCCACACGGGATCGCTAAAGCGGGCAATGTGCCTGAGCCCACTCTTGACTGGACATCTTAAACCGATCCACGTCAGCGCGATATGTACGTACTGCTCTCCAGATACTATGTCAAGCGAAAGGCAGTACGCGGGGAATGCAACTTGGCGCGGAATTTACGCTGTCGATTGGGTGGAGTACCATCGCGGGCGTATAGCTTGAGAGCGGAGACAAGGAATGAGAATTTTCTACGGCATTCTGATCGCGACTGTTTTCGTTACTGCCTGCTCCAAAGCTCCACCCGCCCAGGCGCCGCCTCTGTTGAGGCCCGCCACGATCAAGGACATCATGGATTCCATGGTGGATCCCAGCGGAGACTTCGTCTTCCAATCCATCCAGGAGATCGCGGACGAGCACGGAATCAGTGAAAAAGTCCCGAAAACCGACGCGGAGTGGGACGAAGTGCGCCATCGCCTTTTCGTCCTGGTGGAAGCGCCGAATCTCTTGATCATGGACGGCCGCAAAGTCGCCCGGCCGGAGGATCGCTCCAGAAATCCCCAAGTTGAAAACGAACCGGAGCAAGTTCAAAAGTTAGTAGACGCCGACCGCGCCAGCTTCATCCGCCGCGCGCGCAGGCTTCAGGACGCCGCCGCTCTGGGTCTGAAGGCCGTTGACGCGAAAGATAAGGACGCGCTGTTTCAAGCGATCGATGGTATCGACAAAGCCTGCGAGAATTGCCACCTGCACTACTGGTACCCGAACGACAAGAGGGCCCAGGAAGCCGCAAAGAAAGACGGGATCGTTGAATAGCACTGAAGAATCGCGCGGTACCGCCGGTAAAAAGAATGGCGACTGAATCGCCGGCAGAATTTTTCGGCGTCACCGCTTGCTTACCGCTCGCTGCCCCGACCGAGGACCGCTCCGCCTCCGCAATGGTGGCCTCCGCGTCTTCTTTCAAAATATACCCGGCCTTGAGATTCTTCTCGGTGACTTCCTTCACCTTCACCACATAAGCCGCGTGCGTCGGATACATCGCCGCCAGTCGCGCCTGGTCCCATGCCAGGTACGATCCCATCAGGTTGCAGTTTCCTTCACCGGCACTCGTTCCGCCTTCATTTTGTCCGGTGTTGGTCGCCGTAGGCACCGCATGCTGCGCAAGTTCGATGCCGCCATGCGCATTGCCATACTCGTCGCGAACTACTTCCCAGCGCGGGCCCTGAGGGCCGCGGACTCCCGCTCCGTTCGTACCCGGCGCGCCGGCGGGTGGACCCGGTAAAGCGGCCGCAGCCTGCGCAGGAGGTAATTGTCTCAGTTCGATATGGGTCGCCGTGGGCGGAGGCAGGCCATCCTTCACCCATCGCGCGGTATGGTCCAGCACGGCGTTCAATACGTAATATCCCGGAATGCGGCTGAAGGGCGGATTCCTGCACACGACGGTTCCCGCCGCACCCGATAATCCATTGCCGGCCCCGCCGCTGATCGTCGAGCCCGTAATCGCCGGCGATCCTTCAACCGGCTCCATCCCCGAAACGCGCAGTCCCAGCCCTGCCAGCATCCGCGAAAACTTTGCGTCGAGATGCGAAGTCCCCGCAACCTCCCACTGGCGATACTTGTCGGTATCGGGCTGGCGATTATTCGCCTGCCCTGCCACGTCGGTTTCATTCAGCAGCTTGAACACCTTGACGTCGAGATCGTCGCTGACCTTTCCACCGCCGCCGTGCAGCACGACCGCATCATAGACTTTGGGGATCAATGGGTGGACCGAGTGAAAGTAGGTATAGAGCAGAGCCGCCGATTGTGAATGTCCAATCGCAATCAACCGCGCAGCCTTAAGCCCGCCGAGCACATCGGCGCTCCCCTTGCCGCGTACCGCCACGGCGGCCGCGCTAAAAATGTCGAACGCCAGCGCATCGCCGGCGATCTTGCCGCCTTCATCGACGTCGAGCGCGCCGTAGCGCGCGGGACTCCATTCCTTCAGCGCATTCACTCCCACGCGCTGGTTCGACACGCCCACCCACGCATAGCCCGCGCCAACGATGTGTTCAGCCGACTGGAACCAGTCGTATTCGCCGTCGTGCCCTTGCGAGACGTTGTACCATTCCACAATCACCGTGCCATTGAACTTCGACGCCGACTTCGGCCGGCGCACCACAATGCGAGTCTTGAACGCGTGGTCGCTGTCCTTCAGCGTGCCCGTTTGGCCTGCTACCGTGTTGTAGGAGTTCGCCTTGCCCTCGATGAAAAACTCTTCCTCGACGTACCCGCGTTTGGCCAGATCCATGGGCGTCGCATTGTAGGGATAGCCGTGTGCCGGGTCCCGCAGTGCAGTGCTTACCGCGATAGGACCGCTGACGGTTACACTCGGCAGCGGCAAATTCGCATTCGACAACGCTCCCGGAAACGCCGCAAGCGTTACCGATAGGATCGTTGACAGACAGGCCACCGCCAATCCGTAAAACGCCGCGCGGAAAGTAGCCGCACGCGAAGTAGGCTCATGGACGACCGCGCCGAAAATCGCCCCGCGGACATTCGCGCCGGCAATCGCTGGATGGTGAGTCATGTAGTTTCCTCACGAAGGCGAGTATTTCCCATGCACCGAGGTCGCCCTGGCGGACACTCTATCAGGTGAGCGCCGGAAACCTCAGGGACTTTTTGACACTCACGCCGCCAGGTTCCGCCGGCTAGGGTCTCCCCGTGGCAGAGGGCTTTTCTTTGCCCGTGTAAGCGAAGTCCACCGTCGCCGTACCTCTCGCCGTGACGCTCACAGTCTTTTTAACCACGCCATATTCCTCTTGCCAGGCCGAAATCGTGTGCGTCCCCGCCGGAACGTTGTCGATCTCGAACGCGCCTCCCTCGCCGCTCACCGCGAAATACGGATTCGTGACCACTCCGACATAAGTCGTCATCCATTTGTGTAAATCGCACACCACCCGCAGCATCACTTCCTCCTGCCTCAGCCGGAATGAAAATGGCGCGCTACTGGCAGGTGTCGTCACGTCAAAGTGGTTCGCTCCCCCCGGCAAACTCGACAGGCTCTGGACGTTATGCGAGATTAAATCGTCGTTCACAACTCGCAGCGTCTGCCCCACGCGCACACCGACTACGCGAGGCGTGAACATGCATTTCCGCTGATCGATCGTCACTGGTTGCGAAGGAACGGGTGTCGCCGGGAAGCTTCCTGAAAGGCTGACGAATACATTCGCGAGGTTGCCATGCTCATCGCTCGAAACGATCTCCTGCACCACGCGCTTGTCCGCGTTCATCTCCGAGCACATCGGGTCCATCCCCATGCGAATAATGGGATTCCCCGGCCGCGCCCCTGTCAGCCGGACGTGCCCCCGAATGGTTCCGGTGACGGTTCCGGTATTCGTCTGCGCGCTCGCCACGGCGCCACCCGGAACCACCGCTAGCAAGCAAATCGCAAAAATAAAACTCGCAACGATGACAACAGGGGCCGCCCAGGTCCCCGGCAAGGGGAGCCTGGGGACAACATCGAATGCACGCTTAATCAAGCTTCGCCAAATCAAGCTTAGTTTGATAGCTGCCTCCACGATTACCCCTTATCCATACGTTCGAGCCGTTCGGAATCTGTCATCGTGTCTCTGACGAATTGCAATTGCGGTTCCCCAGTATGCGGCTCGCCTGTCCGACTCATCCGATCATGTTCCCTATAGAACTCTATGCATTTCGCGGAGCGAATAGTCAACAATTACGGTGTGGGAAGACACAGGGCCCAAGTCCCGATGAGTCGTCTTCTCGGAATGGGGCCTCTTAGCCCGCTCCCCGGTGCGTCTCCGCAATTCTCTCCATCGAAAATCATCTGATTTCAGGACGCTCCCGAGTGCACCGCTAATCGGATGCGTTTGCAACACTGCGAGGCGATGGTCGAGTTGTCCTTTCGGGGGCAGGGGCGGTCGCGGAAGCACGTCTGAAGCACCGCCACCCACTTCATATATTTTTATTTTTTCCAAAAATCCATCGGCAAATGATTTGCGAAGCGGCCAAGTGTGTGCAGTTGCCGAGTACGCGGTGCCGTGACGCCGACAATTAGGAGGGACCGTAAGGCACCGGAATAATTTCCGGGTGGTCGAAGGCTCTTCCACAACTCCCTCATTCGCCTCTATCGCACTTCGAGGAAATGACTGGTTGTCCCACGATCTGTCTCATGGCCGGTGAGATAGGGATGACGGAATATTTCGGAACAAGCTGGCGGACCATCCGACAGAAATTAACGTCCGCGCTGGCGGACGATTCGGGAAGTGACCAAGTTCGGGTCGACACTCCGCAGCCGATTACGTAGGATAAAAGGATGTACAAAGTCGCAGCTAGGTTCCTTTGAAACTTCCTCCCGGCCCCAAGGGCCACTTCCTGCTCGGCAACTTGGCGCCTGCCTCTCGCGATGGGCTGGAATTCTATGCCCAGTGCGCCCGGGACTATGGCGACGTCGTTCGCCTTCGTTATCTCCACGTTCCCATATGTCTGCTGATGCATCCTCGCGACATCGAATACGTCCTGGTCACCAATCCAGGCAATTTCACCAAGTCCGCGGACTACCGCGCCCTCGCTCGCGTGGTCGGCAATGGCTTGCTGACCAACGAAGGAAAATCCTGGCAGCGCCAGCGCGGCCCTGATCCAGCCGGCTTTCCGTCGCGAAAACATTTTGTCTTATGCGCCGGTGATGATCCGCGCCGCCAGCCGCATGCTCGACTCCTGGAGCTGCGGCGAATCGCGCAACGTGCACGCGGACATGATGGCCGTGACACTCGAAATCGTCGCGCAATGCCTTTGTGGCGCGGAAGTCGCTGGGGTTATCCGACCGAGTTGGCAAAGCCATGGAAGTCATTACCGACCGCTTCATGACCGATGCCGGCCAGGCACTTCTATTGCCGTTTGATCTTCCCGATTTCCTGGCGCCGGCGCGGCGGGACGCCATCACGACTTGAACGAAATCATCAATGGCATCATCCGCGAGCGGCGTGCCTCGCATCAGCCGCGTGGAGATTTGCTCGACACCTTGCTCCATGCGCGTGACGCCGAAGGGCATCCGATGAGCGATGCGCAATTGCGCGATGAGGTTATGACCCTTTTTCTGGCTGGCAGCGAAACCACTGCGATCGCCCTGTCCTGGACCTGCTACCTGCTCGGCCAGCACCCACAGGTCGAGGCAAAACTCATCGAAGAATTGCATGCGGTTCTCGGCTGACCGCGAGCCCACTCCAGAAGACCTTCCCCGTTTGCGCTACACGGAAATGGTCCTCAAGGAATCCATGCGCCTCTATCCCCCCGTCTGGCGCATCGCGCGCAAAGCGATAGCGGACTGCGAAATTGGCGGCTATCGAGTGACTGCCGGCACCAACATTTTCATCTTTCAATCACTGACGCAGCGCGACCCCCGCTTTTTCGCCAATCCGGATGCATTCGATCCCGAGCGCTGGCGCGAAGATCCCATCCGCTCCGGCAAGATTCCGCGCTTCGCCTATTTCCCGTTCGGCGGCGGCTCCAGAGTTTGTCGTCGGCGCGGCATTCGCCATGCTGGAAGCCACGCTCCTCCTCGCCATGATCCAGCAAAAGTTTCATCTCGACCTCGTCCCCGGCCATCTCGTCAAACCTGCTTCCCTCCGTAACGTTGCGCCCCAAGCATGGCATCCGCGTAACTGTCCACCGCCGGCCGACCCCGCGGGCCGACCCGCGAGCGGTCGTGGCTCCGTTTCCAATTAGCCGACCACGGTCCGTTAAACAGGTCGCACAGACTCTTCTTCAGCCCTGTGACGCTCATCGGCAGGCCGCTCCCGGCTTACCTCACTAGGTTTCTTGTCTTCGCGTAGACTAGACGTTATCAACACCGGGGCGCCCTTGGCCGCTTTCTTCCCGGCGAGCGATCCCGAAGTAGTCCCGTTCATCGACTACCTGCTCAGTCCTGACCCCAATCCATACGACTTCATCGAGACCACGCCTGATGACAACGGCTATGGCGGTCACTTCGACCACTACCCGCCCACGACCGAGGCCATCATCACTGGCATCCTGATCGAGTCCAATGGCACGCGCGCCAGCTATTCGGTTACGGGCGAGAACTTAGTGCCTGAGCCGGGCACATGGCTGCTGGCGATGGTTGGTTGGGACTGTGTGCTCTCACGGGCCTTTTGAGATCCGCGGCCTAACCCATTCGAACTTGGCGCCGCGTTTTGACAGGTAGTCCCACAACCAGGAATTCGCGACCGGTTCTTTCGCAGACGAATCGGCACGGACCGTGTCGCCACCTTCGAGGCTGCCCGCCACTTTGCCACTAGGTACTTTGCTGCCAAAACGACAACTCATCTGCTGAGAGTGCAAAATCCAGTTGAAGAAGTTTCCGGTGCCACGACGGAAGCGAAGATAGAAATTCCGCAAGTTCATCCTCAGGACTCTTGAGCGACACGTACCACCCCCCGCATGGCATCCCGATTTACAGAAGGGCCGGCAGGCGGACCGGGATGCGCCCGCCGTTCGATGCATCCCGCTAGCCGACTTCACCCGTATCGTGACGTTCCTACGTCGGCAGTCAAGGCCGACCGTTTGCGTAATAAAGTTTCTTGCTTCCGTACTCGCTGACACAGGTATGCGGCCAGAAGATTGCTTCCGGCTATGCTGGGAAGTCGTCACCTGGGTGAACGGTCGGCACGGTACGTTGTTCGTTACGCGTGGAAAAACAGCCGCGGCGCGCCGCGTTCTTCCGATGACGCCGCGGGTTAGCGCCATCCTAGAAAAACGCTGGGAACATGATGGGAAGCCGTCGATGGCTGGATTTGACCCGCTCCGACACGTAGCGGCCACATTGAAGTGTCGAGCCTCAGAAAGCGTCACGCAAAGGCGTTTCAATTGGTTGCCGATGAAGCCGCGAAGAACCATTTAAACCCGTACGCCCGTTCGTCCTCTATTCGTTGCGGCACACGTTTCTGACGCGGCTGGGGGAATCTGGCTGCGAGGTTTGGACGCTCGCTCGCATCGCTCGCCACAGCAAATCCAAATTTCGTCTCGGTACATTCACCCGTCCGAAGACGCGATGTTCGCAGCCATGTCGCGGCTAGGCGGGCACAAAATGGGGCACAGCGAGGAAAACGCAATTTTGGAGAATCAGAATAACAGGCAGCTAACTCAGTGATAAGATTACAGAAGCAAACGTTGCGCCTGTAGCTCAGCTGGATAGAGCATCTGCCTTCGAAGCAGAGGGTCGGGGGTTCGACTCCCTCCAGGCGCGCCACTTTTCCCTTGTAAATCGATAGTTTTTTTTCTGGGGCGCGACAGTCGAATCGAAGGTTGAGCTGTACTTCCGTTATCTCGACGATTTCATTGACCTGGCTCGTGCCAAGAACGTTGATTTTCAGGCGCTAGATCGCGTGCTGCATGAATTTGACAAGAAAAAGAACGGCACACTTAAAAGTCATGCCGGCCGAAAGCGCCCCAGCGTTAACGCTTCCTGACGGGCAACACGTGCCCACGAGATTCCGCGACGCAGTCTCATTTTGATTGACGCCCTATAGATTGGAGCAATCAATCAGCTTAATTGAGGTGTTTCAGCACATGAGGGTCTTCCCAGCCTTCGATCACCCGATCACCTGGTGTCTACTGCCCGACAACGAGCACCGAAAATGTGCCGGGCAACGTTCGCGCTCGCGGTCGCGGATTATCGGACGTGGGCTCGGGCACCGGACCGAAATCGGCGACAGGCAGATACACTCTGCCGGTTTTTTGATCGAGAGCCATCGTCCTGGCTCCCGGTAGCGTCTTCGCGTTCTCGACTAGCGTGTATTTATCCGCGTTTTCCTGATGGAAGACGGAGAGAGCGCCATCTCCGCCTCCCGTCGAGACGTAAATCATTCCCGTCTTCGGATCGAACTCCAGCGCATCCACGCCCATTCCAATCGGCTGTGTCGCCACAATTTTCCCGTTTGCTCCGTCCACCACGGCCAAAGCGGGTTGCGCTTGCCCGCCGCCCCTGCAACCGATGAACACGCGATTATGAACGCGATCCATATCCATGCTACTCGGTTGTCCGCAGACCGGCGTCAGCGTCCAAGTCTCCATCACTTTCAAATTTTGCGCGTCAATTTTGTGCAGCTTACCCACGTCCTGCATGTTCAAGAAGATGTGTCCAGCCGCATCGGCGGCCAAGTGCTCGGTTCGCCCACCCAACTCCTCTACTGCTCCCACAACCTTGCCCGTCTTGGCATCAATCCCAGTGAGACGCTTGCTGCCACGATCCGCGCTAAAAACTCGCTGCGTCTTGAAGTCATAGATAATCCCGTTCGGGTCATCTCCTACTCGCTCCTTATCAAGAACCGCGAGCGTCTTCAGATCAAACATCGTCACCGAACCGGGGTCAGTGGCGCTGATGAAACCGTGGCCGAACTCCCGCGCGATGGCAACGCCGTGGACGCCCTTCTGCCCGGTGATTTTCCCGACAATCGCGCCGGAATCGAGGTCGATCACGACCACTTCGGTTCCGTGCGGAACATACAGGCGGCGTCCTTCGCTATCCGCCGTGATGTAATCCCATCCTGTATCGCCCGGAATAGGAATCCGTTTTACTGGGTGATATTCGCCCGCCGCCATCACTGCGGATCCGGCGATGAGCAACAACGCGAAGTACCGAATCACTCCGCCAAACATGTCTCGTGCTTTCACCGTGCCCCCCTCAGCCAGAATGTCCGATTTGGACCTCTGGCGTGCGGCTCGACACTAGCGCACCTCCTCCTTCGGTTCCAGCTATTACAACCGCAATCGGAGTCCTCACCGCTCGGCAGGGCCAGCAACCCGTGTCAGGCCGTAACATGGTCAAGCAGAATGTAAATGCCTTTTTTGATCCGCCAACGACTAGGGCACGAAAGCTTTCAGAGCACGCTGCAATACGTGAGCGCCAGCGATGAGCAGGCGAGTGAGGAAGCGTTCTCAGAGGTGTTTTGATACCGCCGCATTCCCGCGCGTGAATCGCCTGAAAAGCCACAAAACGGGCCTCACGATGAAAGACTCGGGCACACGATCTGGCGGTAAACGAGACGCCAATGCTTAGAAGAGCATGACACGCGGGCAAATGACGCCCCGTTGTGATTAATGCTGTATGGAATATCCTGCTGTCACCGTGGCTTGAATAGTGACGTCGTCTTGGACGTAAGAAGAAAATTGTAGATGCAGCTCATTGAGTGGGTTGAGGATATTAGCGGGGCCTAGCGCGACCTGCTGCTGAAAGGGTCGCGTGATGCGCACATCCATGATTTCCTTGGTGGTGATTCCCATCCCCTGCGCCGTTACCTGGGCAAGCAACTTGGCCCGCTCTGCCGCTTGGCGGGTTGCCTCGGTGAAAGCAGGGTCGGGGTTTTTAACCGTATAGATTACGGGACCAGCACTGGGGAAATTCACGGGCTGCCCCTGTGTATCTGGTTGTACCGCGCCCGCTTTCGTGAGCACGTCAATGACACCGGCCAATTTCTGGGCGAATTGCGGATTCGCCATATCCGCCGCTTCAAAAGTGACGAAGATGTATCGGGACACCTCCATCAATGGCGGTTGATTGGATGAGTAAGGCGCTGGAGGATAAGTAACGCGAATCGAGCCAAAGTGGTCCTCAGAAGACCTGTACTTTCCTTTTAGATTTATGCCATCTAGGGCTTCTTGGATGACCTGCGTTTTGTGGTCGCAGTCGGCGAGGGCGTCAAGCGTGGCCGACGCCGAACAACGGATCGCCATATAAACGATGGCTTGGTCTGGTTTGACATGGACTTCGGCCGAACTCGTCACCCAAAAGCCCGGCTGCTGCTGATCGGCCTGCGCGTAAGCAATGGTTGCGGAATAGGCCAGCACGGCACAAAGCACAAGGACAGGGAAACAATTGCCGCATCGGATGTGTCGAATGGGAGCATGATTCATTCGAGTTCTCCTTGGAATCAAGCATCAGGTTAGGCCACGCACGCAACCGCAGGCTCATTCTTCTTATGAGTCATTTCTGCCCTCTAAACGTTCATGCTTGTTTAGACACCGCAAAGCCTGTACGGGTTCCCGCGCAAGAGACGCGTTCTTACGTTATGCTGACATTGGCAACACGGTAGTGCGGACACGACAATCGCAGTGCCCGAGAAACCCAGTTTCTTGGGAGTTGGCCCAACCGGCCTCCGATTGCATCTGATTTAGCTGGCGAGTATATTGCAAATGAGCAATAGACTCCGACGCGAAATTATGCTGGAACACAAGTCGGGGCGTCTCGTCCAGCCACACGCCACAATAGGAAGAACCGACACCACTTCTTTACGGAAGGGAGATTTGCACATGGTCACGGTTGCGCTATGGGTACGACTGGAAGCCAAGCAGGGCAAAGAAGCGGAGGTTGAAGCGTTCCTGAAGGGCGGTCTCTCAATCGTACAAGAGGAACCGGCCACAACGGCATGGTTTGCGATCCGAATGGGGCCGACTACGTTTGGCATCTTTGATGCTTTCCCAGATGACTCGGGGCGCCAAGCACATCTGTCGGGCCGCGTCGCGGCAGCGCTGCAAGAAAGGGCGAGCGAGCTTCTTGCCCAGCCTCCTTCAATCGAGAAAATCGACGTTCTTGCTGCCAAACTTCCGGGCAAGACTTCGCAAGCAGGAGTGTAAACGAAGATTTGTTGGGACAGCGGTTGAGTGCTTTACGCGGACTTCGAATTAGTGTGGTTGGAGGCATATTCAATACGATTTCGAGGAATGTGAATTTCGCCGGCACATTCGGCTGGTGAGTCGCATTATTGGAATGTGGCCCTTCGAGCGGAAGCCGGTGTTCGGGAATCCAGTTTCTCAGGAGCTGGCGCCGCCAGAGCCTTGCGATCTCGCCGTGATGCCCGTTGGGACCTGCTCTGATGGCAAATAGGCGGTCGAGTTGCGTCTTTCGCCTTAGCAGTACTTTCGTGCTATGGCTGATCCTTCAATTCGCCAGTCACACTTGTCTGCACGCTGTCGGCCTCCCAGAAATGGCTGTAGGAGGCTCGCATGTTTCTTATGCTGAGTCCCGAGACGCTCGCATCTATCAAGCGTATTGGACTCGGACGGTGACATGGGCTGCCGGATTTGATGATTTCTTATGACCTTTAACCACCTAAGGAGTTGGCTGTCCGAGACGTTAACCTCCCGGCGCCGGATTGCTTCCGGACTACCGTCGTGGCATCTGCAGCAATCGCCGCTCGCGGGAAGAATTGTTTCCTCGCTGTTCGTGGCCATATCAGTGATGGGTTTGGCGTTGGCCCAGTCTCAATCGCAGACGCCGCCACCACCGCAGCCGGAGTCACAGCAAAGACAAAGCTTACCGGTTGCTGACTCGCCGAAGGCCAAAGCCGACAAAGACAATTCCGCAACGAGCAAGGTCTATACTAACCGCGCTCTAAAAGAGCTGCCTTCTGGCGACATTTCCGTCGTAGGACCAGCGACTCCACTGCCGGGTGCCGCCAGCGGGAAAGGCGAATCGCCCGCACCCTCTGCTTCCGCCAACAAAGCGTACCAAGACGCTAAGGCCGCTGCGTATTGGAAAGCCCGGTTCACGGCTGCCCGCAGCAAACTTGCCCAGGACCAAAAGGCGCTCCCGGTCTTGCAGAGCCAACTGGAAGCCGAACGAGGACAGCAAACTTTCGGCGACGACGATAGCACGCAGGTGTATTCCGACGAATTTATGGACCTTCTCCACAGAATGGATGCGACCAAGATTGCAGTGCAAAGCGACAAGAAGGCGCTGAACGACCTACACGTTCAGTTCCAGCGGGCTGGCGGGCTGCCAGGCTGGATTCGCTAGTGGCCTGTCGCAGAGAGTTCGTTAGCACGACACTGGGGGAGAAGATACGATCCAAATAGCTGGCACCCGCCATGCATCAACTAGCTCCTGATTTTGGATGTGACGACTGCAGTAACACTTTCACTGCGACAGGCCACTAGTGGTGAGAACAACATCTTGCAGTGTGCCGCCGAAAAACACACCGAAACAACCTCCCTCAGCCCCCATTCGCTAGCAAGCGTGGCTGCGTCTGCTGTCTAACTGCGGCCATTGCGGTCCGGCGTTGGCACGAGAGGACGGCTGCCGAGACGGCTCTGTGCACGCTGCCAAAAGCCTGCGGAATCCGCAGACTTTCTGTAGCCTTAATTGTTGGCCTCCCCGATGGCAGCATTTGCTCTATCTCGCTTTTGTTCTTTGTGAGTATCGCCTCTCTAACTGATTTAACGTAACGTACGAGTCCGTCACCGGCCCGTTCGACGGCGACCGGATCGTGCGCACAATTGATAGCCTGTGCCGCTGGGGGGAATAGTTCAGGGAGGGCATCGAGTATTTAACGTCAGCCGGGGCCCCCAATGGAGCAAGCGGATAGCCTTTATTTTCCTGTCGCCGGCGTTTCTGTCGAGCTCTGATGCTGTTCTATCGAGTGGAATTACAGTGCATGCTTACCTGCAGGAACTCGAGCAACCCTGGAGCCGAATCCAATGGCCATTGCGGTGTCCTTGGGATAGACCACATCACGGCCACGGGCGAGGAAATGATAATAAACGGACATTCCCGCGCCGTAGACGCCCATACTTGATGCCAATACTCTCGAACGCACGACCACCCCAAGCACGATGCCTATTACGCGGAATCCAGAGGCTCCATTCACAGCTCGTCCACCCATTTCACCGCCGGATTGCTGGACGCTTCGTCCTGCATCGGCGTCGGGGGAAAATGAAGACGCTGCCAGAGCGATGGAAATTCCCGTGGTGAGATACCGTGTCTTGGGTGTCCTAACCTGCGCGCCGCCTTCCGAATCAAGGCTGAGATTTTCCTGATGCTTTACTTCCACACCCTCGAGACTGGCTTCGACATTTTGCTGCGCCGCGTTCGGAGGGATAACCTCGTGAAACACGATTCGCAGTTGTCCATTTCTTTTCAATCTTCTAGCAGGTCGGACTTGAAGCACCGAGCCTTCCAGCCGGGTTCCCTCCGGAAAGATGAGCTGGTTTGAGGACATAAGTGGCGCGGTAATGGCGGCTTCCACTGCATCTGACTTTTGTGCGGTGGCGGAACTCAGCGGAGTTAGAAGCAGTGCGTGCACCACGCTTCCAGCAGGAGGAGCAGATCCGAAAACCTGCAGGGTCTCCGCCGAAAGAACCTCGTTTCCAAAATCTAGGGGCACTTTCAATTCTGCGTTATAACGCGTTCCAACGTCGAGGTATTCCGGATGATAGGGAAGCTGGGCGATGGCGAATCTTTCCAGCCGATGCAGCCTGCCCGGTGACTTCACCTGTTTTTTGGCAGTCTCCCAATTTCGGTTGATCTCCTGGCGGGTTTCGCTCACCTTTGTTGAAGCAAGCCTCTTGGCCGCGCTCTTTTTGTCGCCTTTGCTTTGACTGTTAGCCTCCGCAGAGGCGGCAAACTCGAGAACTCCCTGCGACGCCGGCGACACGACGGTTTGCAAGGGCACATGCCTGCCGTCAGCCAATATCAAGTCATCGAAGCCTATTTGAACATCGCGGTAAGGCGAAAAATTGGCGTCCAAAGCGGCCAGCGTCCGCTTGGGGGCTGAGACACTCGCGATGCCAATCACTTTGCCTGTGACCTGGCTCCCGGCGGCGACCACGAGTTTATCGAATGCGTATACGGGCTCCGCAATTTTTCCGTGAATCGGTTGGCCAACCTTTCGAATGCGAACTTCCTTATCCAATACTACTGGAAGTGGTGTGCCTGCAGGAATCGTGAGTGGAATAGAAGCCGCCAAGGCGGCTTGAGTAGGCGCAGAATCGGTAGTCTGTCCCCAGCTCGTCACATTGAACAGCAAGGGAAGAAGACAGGCCCAAACGAAACGTCGCATGACCGTTTCTCCTTCTGGTATGAAAAATCCGATGCCTCCGGATCTCTGACAGTTGTCACTTCTGGAAGAAGAGCCAAGTTATGAACAGATTGTCATCCCGAAGACAATCTGGCGTTAAAATCAGCCTGCACTCTGGGTTTTTAACGGCGGTTCGTCAAACCGCCGAACTAAAAACAAAAGGCTTCAACATTTTGGAGAGTTCGACGCATCCTAGTTCGGTGTACAGTTTCTGCTGAGCGGGGAAAGCACGGATGCGACTATTGCTGGTAGAAGATGACCTGGCTATTCGGGCGTTCCTCAAGCGGGCATTGCTAGAGGCTGGGTACCAGGTAGACATAGCGTGCGATGCTAAGACGGGAGAACTACAAGCTCTGGAAGGCATTCACGATGCCTTCATAATTGATCTTGGCCTTCCCGATATGGACGGCCTGGACCTGATTGCCCGCTGCCGCGCTCAAGGAAGTTCTGCGCCTGTGCTGATCCTCTCCGCCCGCCGCTCGGTAGGTGAGCGAGTGGAGGGATTGGAACGGGGCGGAGATGACTACCTCACGAAGCCGTTCGCACTCGCCGAACTGCTCGCGAGATTGAGAAATCTGCTGCGCAGATCTTCTGCGCATCAGAATGATTCTACGCGGTTGCAAGCCGCAGACTTGCAGCTCGACCTGGTGCGTCATGAGGCTCGGCGCGGTGACCAACTGCTTCAGCTGACTGCGCAGGAATTTGCACTTCTCGAATACCTGTGCCGAAATGCCGGGCGCGTGGTCACGCGAACGATGATTCTCGATCATGTCTGGCGGACGCGGATTGATCCCACCACTAACGTAGTCGATGTCCATATTTATCGTCTGCGAAACAAAGTAGATCATAATGCCGCCAAGCCACTCATTCACACCATCCGCGGTTTGGGATACGTGCTTAAACATGTCTAAACTATCGCGGCTACTACGCGCAACCGCGGCTTGGCGCATCTCTATATGGCCGACCCTGGCTTACGCATTAGGGACCGCCGTCACATTCTCCATTGTTTACTTCGTTGTCGCGCAGGGGATTCGAGAACGCAGCGATGCGTGGCTTAGCGGTGAAGCGGAGGTTCTTGCCCATGTCTCGGCTGGCACTCCCCGGGACCGGTTGTACAGCCGGGTCGTTCGAGAAGTGGCAGAGCTGGCGATTCGCGAGTTGCCGGAGCAGCGCAATGCAGCAGGACAAAATCTGAATGCCGTATTCTTCTTGGAACAGGATCCTAACGACGGCCCATTATGGTTAGGCCCGGGATCCGATGATGCTTTTCTTAAGTCAATTGGACGGGCGAACCCCGTTTGGGGTGTCCCGCAATCCATAAAAGTAGCAGGCTGGGCCACAAGTTTTCGAGTCGTCGCCCAACATGAAGGCGGGCGGATTATCTATTTGGGGCTCTCTGGTCGTGGTGCTATCAATACGCTTCACAGCTTGGCTCGCCGCTTCCTCGCGGTATGGGGAGCGACAGTTGTTTTGGGATTCCTGGTCTCCTACATGAGCGTTCGGCGGACCCTTTGCCGCGTTGAACAGATTACCGAAACTGTCGCGCGAATCGGCAGCGAAGAGTTAGGTCAGCGATTGCCTGAACCGAGTAATTCGGATGAGATTTCACGGTTGGCAAAGACGTTCAACCACATGCTGGATCGTATTCAATCCTCGGTTAATCAACTGCGCTCTGTAACGGATACTGTCGCGCACGACTTGAAAAGCCCCGTAACTTCGATTCGGGGGACTCTCGAATCGGCCTTATCAAAAGAGCCCGACGACACGTGGCGCGACTCCGTCGGAGAAGCGATTGAAGGGCTGGACGGACTCACGCAGTTGTTGAATACTGTGCTGGATCTCGCTGAAGCACAAGCTGGTGCTCTTACTCTCCATCGCAGGGATGTTGATCTTTCGGATGTCGTGAAGCAGCTGGCAGAGATCTATCAGCCATCTATGGCCGAGCGCCAGCACGAATTGGTGATTGACCTCGCCGATCATGTGGTCGTAGCTGCTGACCCACCCTTGTTGAATCGTGTTGTAAGCAATTTGCTTGAAAACGAACTGACGCACTTGCCGGAAGGATGCCGAATTTGTATTCGCCTGCTCTCTCACGAAGACTTTGCAGAATTGACAATTGAAGACAATGGCCCGGGATTTCCGCCCGACATCGTCTCCCGAGCGTTCGAGCGCTTTGTTAAAGGAAAACATTCAACGGGGCACGGTCTGGGCCTTGCCTTTGTAGATGCGGTGGTGCAGGCACACGGCGGCTGCACAAAGATCTCGGGCAGTGTTAACGGCGGGGCTGTCATAACTCTGTCACTACCTTGTCATGGATTCCAGGTGGCGCACGAACCGTCGAAGCCAATTTTTTCAAGCGCCAATCAGCCGGCAAACGAAAAAAAGCATTCCATGTTCGCTAAAGCTCAAAGGAACTAACACGCGTGTGCATCGCAAGCCGCCGTTTATGCCACTCCAACCGCCCGTTTAGCTTGAGTTAAAGCCGCTTGCTCCGAATTCGTGGGAGGCTGCGCAGGCCATTTACATCGGACGCCAGGTCATTTCCACGCTCACCGGCATTTCGTTTTTCACGGGTATCGCCAACAGTGACGGTGGGTCGATCTTAAAATCAGACAGCGTCGCCGGAATGGTTCCTGATATCCGGATGTCGTTTCCCTGGGCCGCCTGCTGGAGCCGAACCTGGTTATAGGTGGCGGTCTGCCCGGCAAATTGAACCTCCAGGTCGGCGTGAATCGTTGCTGATGTGGATACGATTTCAGACAAATGCGTGCGTACAGTAACGAGCGGAAACTGCCCACCGCGCGCAACTTGAAGCATGTGAAGATCACGGTTGCTGTCCCCGGAATCGAATGATTTGACGGGCACGGCAATCAAGAAATCGCACTGTCCGGCATGGCAAACGCCCTTTCCTTTCGCGGCATGGCTGACGCCTTCCACCTGATGCAGCGGGTGAGAAACGCGGTAGGTGACAGTTGATTGTTCAAGAACCCACTGCCTGTCCGTCTGGGCAACAGTGCGAAGCCCGAGTAGAAACAGGAAGGTTATCAGTATGATTATCTTTTTATTCACGACCCCTCTTTTCATCCATGACCCCCGCTTTTAGAACTTAATCGACACCGACAAAATGGCGGCTCCATAGGCTGCAGCAGTTACGATGGCCACGGCCCCATGAGCGCTGGCGATTCCATGAACTTTTTCCCCGCGACTTTTTTCATCAAAAGCCATGGCCCCCAGGATGGGCGTCAGGATCATGCCGGGGCCGTGAATCCAGGCCAAGGCCTTGTGCAGACGGATCGGTCCGCGGGTTTCGGTCCCCGGAATTTTGGGTGCGCGGATGGCAAAGTAAGCGCTTGTGAAATAAAGATCCCCCGCCGCCGAGCCCAGAGCAAGATGCAGATACCGATCGGTTGAACTTGTGCTTTTGCCGCCGGCACCTGGCCCCGCAATCACCGTGGCAACCAAAGGAATGGTTGCTATCAAACCAAGCCGCTGATGAACCTTAAGCATATGCGACCGTTTGTCGAGCCTCGCCTGATCCTGGGCGTTTCCCTGCGCCTGTTGCGGAGAAATGCCCAAATCCTCCAGTGAAGGGGGTGCCGGGGCGTTGGAAGGCGCTGTCTGATTCTGCGGAGGCGCTGCTGTAGTGCCGCCGTCATTTTGCGCGAAAGACGTGAACAAAACCTCGAAAAAACACGAACAAGTTAGTGCAGTTAATCGATCGTCGGGGATCACCCAGATGCGATTGTCGCTCGGCCCGTATTGCGTGGTGCCGATATTCGACCCAAAGGATTGGGACCGACTGGGCTGCGGTGCATCTGGCAGAGGCGGCGCTTCTTGCCCCCTTGCGGCAGTGGATCCCAAGAGGAAAGCAAAACAAATTAGTGCTTTGCAGCACACAGTAACGACAGAATGCGAACTCCGATCATGCAGTGATCGTATGGTTGTCATCGCCGTTTTTGACCTCCAGCATAAAACCCAGAGTGGCTTTACATTGCAAGAAGGTATGGCTAATGCGAACGCATTTCCAGCTTGGATGCATGATCAGACGGCGTGATCAGGAAGATGAATAATTTGTCATTTGCAAGACACGGCGAAGTCATTCTTCGCTGATAATGTCCCGCGACGTGGCGTGTTCGTCATGCTTGATGCCGAGGCCGATGTGCGCACCAAGTTCACCCTTTAGGCTGAAAACTTTTTGAGTACTGCGCGCGATAATTTTGCACGAAGGGTAAATCCCAGACCGGAAACAGCCAAGGATGGAAGCCGTGAGCAAAATGACAACGTTCTCAAAATTAAATATCCTGGCTGTTGCGATGATCGCCATCGTCATCGTTGTAGGGCCGGTAAAAGCCTTCGCCCAAACCGACGAGATCCAGGTCTACGACGCCGAGATTGAGGAGCTGGGCAAGTTCAATGTCATGGTGCACAGCAACTTTACCCCCATCGGGCGGAAGACTCCCGATTTCCCCGGCGGGATCATTCCCAACCACTCGGTCAACGGCGCGGTCGAATGGGCTTACGGCGTCGCCGACTGGTTTGAGCAGGGGCTTTATTTCCCGGTGTACACCGCTTACTCCGAGGGGCGCGGCGGGTCGCTTAACGGCTTCAAGATTCGCGAACTGTTCGTGCGGCCGCACGCCCACGACCACACGTTTTTCTACGGCGTCAATTTCGAGTTCAGCGTCAATTACAAGTATTGGGAGTCCAGGCACATTACCTCCGAGGTTCGGCCCATCGTCGGACTGCACCTGCATCCGGTGGACATCATCTTCAATCCGATTGTGGATACCGACTACACCGGCGGTTTTGGCGACCTCGAATTCGTTCCCGGCAACGCGCGTCGCCTATAACTTGAATGACAAATGGGCCGTTGCCGTCGAGGAGTATGCCGATATCGGCCCCCTGCGCCACTTCTACGCCGCTGAACGACCAGTTCCACGAGGTCTGGGCGGTCATGGATCACTCCAGCAAGATCCTGAATATCGAAACCGGCGTGGGCGTCGGCGTGACCGGCGGGGCCGACAAATTGACGTTCAAGCTGATGCTGTCGCGCGATCTCAACTAATAGCCGCGTGAAAACCCAGCAGGCGTCCCCCTCCGTCAAGTTCCAGGTGGACATATTCCCTTAGGCCCGCGCAGTGGAAAGCGAACGGTGTTATCAGGTTCCTGAATGCTGCAGATCGGCGGCGAGCTCTAGCCTGGATTATTCGGTTATTTTGCTGGTAAAAGAAGAAAGGATGCTCTAAAAGGTGCATGAATGCAGGGCGGAGCGGTCTTATTTTCCATCGCGCCGTAGCACGGGCGATTCGCGGAGGGTGAGACGCGTCATATTTGACCTCATCCCTGTCGAGATCGCTCTACCGCCGGGATGGATATCTGACCAGGAGAAGGCAAGCCTGGCTCAGGTGGGGTCGCAGATTCGTTGTCTCCAGGAGAGAACCGTAGGGTGAACACGGAGGGAAGGTCCAAGTCAATAATTCTGGTTGGCTATCGACTCTGGTTGTGATCGTCGGTTGTATTCTGACTGGTGTATTATCTGTGCGCTTTGTGGGTCGATTTTCGAGGAGAAGAGGTATCGAAAATGGCAAATTTGCGATTTTTACGAACTTGGCTTCTAGTGTCATTGGGATTCGCGGCGGGCAGCTTTTTCGTGACGCTGTGGGGGCATTCGAGGGCGTTGGCGCAGGGGGGCAATGCGGCGCCGCCGGCGCCACCGACGATGGCGGACGTGCAGCACCTCAAAGACATTACGCCACCGATGTCTCATCCGATGGTGGACGTCGGATTCAATGCGACCAATCTTTATTTTGCCGCACAGAAGAAGAACTGGCCTTTGGCCAATTATTATCTTGGCGAAACGCGCAACCGTATCCGCTGGGAGACGAGCCTGAATCCCGGCCCTAAGGGGACTGACGGGAATCCGGTGGATATGAAATCCACGTTCGACGGCATCGACAACGGCTCACTGAACCAGCTCAAGCTGGCGATCGCCGCCAAAGACAGCAAACAGTTCGACGATTCTTACAAGCACCTGCTCGAGGACTGTTATTCCTGCCACAAGGCCGCGAACCGTCCCTACCTGCGTCCGAAGATTCCGACCGCTGCTGCGCAGACGATCATCAATACCGATCCGGAGGCGACCTGGCCACAGTAGAAGAAAAAAGCAAATGCCGAGTTACAGTTTCGGGGCGTGTCCGGATGGCTGGATCTGGCGTGGCACTACCCGGCCTTCTTCAATTGTAGATATCAACTAAGTCTCACTGGAGTGTTCCCTGAGTTCAGCTGCGAAAGGAAAAACGGGGACAGCAAGTCAGTCACTAGTTTCTTCAGCGACAGGCATCCGACGCCGCAGGAACTCGACGCGATGCCCCCATTCATCGCTTTTATCTCTGCGACCGTGTGGGGCCCCAATCGTTGCCGCCTCGAAAGTCACATTCCTAAGCCGACTGATCAGGCCCTATCTAGCTTGCGGCGGGGCGGCGGCTTGGCTCCGCTTCCTACTTCTGCCGGCCGAAGACTTCGCGTAACACTACATTGAGGTCCTCGAGCGCTCGGGCGCAGTCGCCCGTGAAGCTTGAGCCGTGCATGATGGCGAGCGTTTTGGGCTTCAGGTCGCCGAGCTTTTTTAGGTTCTGCGCGGTGAGCGGTGTGTAGGGCACGTATTCCGCGAGGATGCCCGCCTGATATTCCTTCATGCGCCTGATGCGAGCGGCCCACGACGTCGGCCGAGGTGATTGGCTCAACCTCGCCGATCTGATGAAACAGGTCCGAGCAGAGCAGCGTCTTCTGCGTTTCCTCGAAGAGCACGCCAGCGTCCCAGCCGTGAGGCAGATGGGGAGTCGGCAATAGCGGAACCGGTACTTCCCTGTCGCAAAGGTCCCGCCGTCAGCGAGGCCGCGCGACTCTCGGCCAATGAAGTCGTTCACGCAAACGAGCGCGCCGACCTGGCTGCAGATGACGTCGGCGTTGGGCGCCGCCGCCAGCCATTCGTTGAGCGAGCCGCACTCGTCCGACTCAAAGTGGCTGAAGCTGATGTGGCGCAACTCGGAAAGGTTGATGAGCTTTGAGACCGCTTCGCGAATTTCCGCGTGCATTCCCCGCAGCCCCGTGTGGAACAGCAAGGGCTCATCGTCGTTCACCAGGAAATGGTTGAACTGCAGATTGGCCCATGGAGCATAGATCGAGATGCGATAGATATTCGGTGCGATTTCCGTGGTGACCGCCATGCTGCCTCCTCAATCGGATTTCTTAACGATGTGTCGAGTCCAGGCCATCTTTCCCAATGGTGCAGCATGCCGCCTGCGCCGGTAGCGGAGAGGACTTCGTAGGTGCCGGGTCTTGTGCCTGTGAATAGTGGCATGCAGGAGTCGGCTCAGTCTACTCGATTACGGATCCTATAATTAAGCACTTACGGCCTAACCGGAAGTTAGCCCATAGCCGAACCCGCCAAGTCCTTCCATGAGAAGGCCGGTTAGTGTCAAGTCGGTTTTTGTTTTTCCTCCCAGGAGGTTTTTACGTTTGAGCCGGGCCGCCTCTGTCGCCATCCTTCCATCCGCACTCTTTTGTTGAGCGATTGTTCGCTCGGTGCAAGTTGGGCGTCCTCAATTCAGCAGGTGCTGCTACCTGAGAATCGACCTCGGCTCCCATCTCTTGGACGGGAGTTGGGCCAGGACTTGGCCGCAGTCACCTGAACTCGGCGGTTGAGCTCGGCTCTTCCGATCCAACTCTACGCCACTGCGCTCGCCACTTTGTGGTTGTTGCGCAGTGGCTCATAGACTTCCCCGCTCACCCACAACTTGTGCAGCAGCACGGCCAACTTCCGTGCGACGGCAACGACGGCTCGTTTCTTGGCATTCTTTCCTCCCCGCTCGGCAAGTTTCAATCCCCAGCGCCGCAGATCACTGTCCTGTCCAAACGGCCCCAGAATGTAGTGCGCGCCTTGCACCATCAGCGTTCGCAGGTAGCGGTCTCCTTCCTTGCTGATGTGCAGTTGCGGTTGCTCTGCCCGGAGTTCCTGCGCCCGGGACGCAATCCGAGAAAACATCCCGCATCCCGGCTGCGGCGAAATCGGTGTGGATCGTCCACTGTCAGAACGTAGGTCAACGCGATCAGTGTCCCCACACCTTTGACTTGTTTCAGCAGGGCCACTTCGGGGTGCACTTCCTTGGCGATTTGCTCGATCCGCCGATCGTATTCCGCGATCCGCTCGTTCAACGATTCGATCTCCCGCAACAGCGGTTCCAAGGCCTCTCGCAACTCCTGGCTCAGCCCCTGGCGAGCTGTCTCGATTCATTTGCTCCGTGCCGCACTTCTTCAGCCGCTCGCCGTACGATTTCGTCAACCCTCGTGCGGCATTCACCAGCGCCGTGCGGGTGCCGACCAGTGCCGCTCGCGCGCGGATCACCGTCAGATGGATTTGCGCTTCGGCACTGCGATGCCGCACCGGACCCAACAAGCCGGGATCGATTCTGGCCAGCCGTGCCAGCGTCCGGGCGTCGAGCCGATCATCTTTGCGACTACTCTCGCCGATCAGTCGCACGTTCCGCGCATGGGCCACGATCACTTCATGGCCCAGCTGGGTCAACAGCCGGCTGACCCAGGGAGAATGCGTTCCGGTTTCCAGCGCCACTCGACTGCGCGGGATTCTGCCGAACGACTTGCTGCATTCCGCTTCGCTGTCGTCGGCAGCTTTTGTTCCACCATCACTTCGCCCGCTTCATCCAAAACGCAGTAATGGCTGAATCGATCTCCCAGGTCCATCCCGATCGTCAGCTTGCTTCTTTGAAAATCTGCTTCCGCCTCGTCGCCACGGTGCTATTCTTTTTCATAAGCCGGTCTCCTTTCCATTGCGCCTTGAGCGCGTCAATCATTGGGAGCGTATCGCATCCCGTCGGAGACCGGCCTTCTCACGGGAAACGGTCGCAGCTCAACCGGTCGATGCAACATCATCTGCTATAAATCTTTTCTCTGCAGGTGGTGTTTATGACGCAACCGCGACGCGTGAAGCTTTCCGCGAACCAAAGGACCGACATGTGGCGGCGTTGGAAAGGCGGGACAGGTCATGGCATCAGATGGGGCGCGCCTTCGGCAAGGACCATGTTTCCATTCAATTTAGGTGGTCACAGCACGGCGGAATTGCTCCGACCGCGCGTCGGCGCCCGCTACGAACCCTCACACTGGCCGAGCGAGAGGACATCTCCCGACGGATCGCCACTAAGGTGGCCCCTGCGGTGCGCAAAAATCCCGCCGCTCCCATCAGCTAATTGAAAGTACGTCCCGATTTAAGTCCAATCATTGACTCGAACGGGGATTGGGGTGACAATCACAGCCCATTCCGGGGTTGAAAAGGAGATTCCTGATGAAACATCGCATCGCTCGTCTGGCATTACTGGCGGCTGCTGCCATAGCGCTTGGCGGCGTGCGCGCTACGCGCAGAGCGTGCCCGCGCAATTCGTCGTCACCGGCAAAGCCGCCGAAAAGATTCAGGATTTCAGCACCCTCAACCTGGCTACCGCACAGCGCATTGCCGAGACGTGCGAGCGTCTGGTGACCGCCCACGGCGGCGGGCAACACTCCATCATTTTCCTGGATAACGACGGCAACCACATCTACTACGATCGCATGGATGGCCAAGGCTATACCAACGTCGTGACGCCGGAGATGAAGGCCCTCACCGCGCTCCGAACGCGCGCGCCGAGCGTCCTCATCCAGAATATCGTGGCCCAGAATCCGGAGATGGAAGCTTATGAAGTTCAACTGGGCCGTTATCCGGTGGAAGGCGGTATTCCCATCATCATCAATCATCAGATGATTGGGGTCGTCGGGACTGGCGGTTATCCGCCAAACCCGCCTGAATGGGAAGACGGGATTTGCGCGCAGAAAGCAATGCTTGAGGTGCTCGGGCCATCGATTCCGCCACTTCCTGAGGATGTAAGGCAGCAACGGCCTGCCAATCGCGGCTAATCTTCTGCCGACTGCCAAGTTTTGGCACCACCACGCCGCCCAAGTCGAGTCTGTCCCCGGACTTCGTGGTTACCGGCGCGGGTGCGGCGCATGTCTTTGATGCCAATCAGATTTCGCTCGCGGCGGCAAAAAAGCTCGTTCGCGCCTGCCGTGATTGGGCGGCGGCGAAGGGCGCCACCATGTCGGCGTACGTGCTGGATAATGCCGGTGAGATGGTGCATATGGAGCGTATGGACGGCCAAGTTTCGAATGATGTGCACACAGCGCTGTTGAAGGCGCAGACGGCGTTGAGGCTTCGCGAGCCTACCTCCATTCGTGGAACGCAAATGCTCAACGCCGGCCGCGCCTGCCCGCGCAATACCAGTCCCAACATGTTTAATTTCTATCTGGATTCGGGCGGCATCCCCATCGTTGTCGATGGACAAATGGTCGGCGCCGTGGGCGTCAGCGGCGTTGACGGCGGCCAGGATGAGAATTGCGCTATCGAGGGGCTAAAGGCGGCGTTCGGCGACCACGCAACGCTGCCGGTCTACGGTCCCGCCGGGGCAGGCAGAGGCCCCGCGCCCGCGCCGAGCGCACCGCGCTAAACGCGGAGTGAGCTAGGCGGACCGAATAGGTTCCCCGGGAAACGGGTTACCGCAAGCGGGCCCCCAGGGGCGCGCGCTTCGTATTTACCTGGATGAACGTCACCGCATGCACATCAACGAAGCACAGATCCACATCTTGCAAGGTTTGAACCTTGTGGGCGCCGTGGAAACTTTTCGGGAACCGCTCGGACCGATCTTCCTGCCTCCCGACCCGAACCAGCGCCCGTCACTTGATTTCATCCGCCGCGCAAACGCGCTGCGGCAAATTGTCGCGTGAAAATCCAGTGCGGAAGGCGTCGGAACCGTCACGAAGAGTTAAAGAAGACTCATTTCTTGAGCGCCAGAAGGGAGCCAGTTGCCGCTCCGATCACAGCTCGGAAGGCGAATTGCGCGGTGTGTCGACATCGAATTCGCGAACTTCATTTACGAGGCGATCCGACTCGATGGTGCTTAAGGCATCTTCGATTGCCGACATCTCTTGACCCTGCTCCATGTAGAGGCGCTCAAGGTCTTCCGGCCCCTGGGTTTGGTTGAGGAAAGGAGTGCGGTGGCTCCGGATGCGGCCTAATCGTAGGCACAGCGCGCCGAAGACGTCCGGCAGCATTTCACCTTTACTCGTAAGGTAAAATAGAGTGTTCTTGTGGGGCAGCGCACGCACCAGGGTCGGGACGCGTGACATCACTTCTCGTGTCGGCAAATCCGAAGGTACCGTTGCAGACCGTCCTATCTCTTTGGTTTTCCACACTTACGAAAATGGGGCTTGTAATCCCCGTAGTTTCTGCACTTACAAAGTGCAAAGACTTGAACTCGTTTAGATTCCGCACTTACAAGAAAATAGTGGGAGGGGAGGAGGGGGGTTGGCTAGGATGTGCTTGCAGCGCGACTGCCCTGGCGGTAGTAAATCTCTACTGCCAATTTTCTACAAAGGATCTGCCAGTAGAGGAGCCCCGCGAAACCAGGTCGCATGTTTAAAAAGCTGCTGATCGCCAATCGCGGCGAGATTGCCGTGCGCATCCTGCGCGCTTGTCGCGATCTCAACATCGCCGCTGTCGCCGTTTTCAGCGAAGCCGATCGCGCCGCTTTGCATGTGCGCCTGGCGGAGGAAGCCTGCTTGCTCGGCCCGGCCTCTCCGCGCGAAAGTTATTTGTGCATCGACAAAATTTTGGATGTCGCGGGCCGCGCCGGCTGCGACGCGCTGCATCCGGGCTACGGATTCCTGTCGGAAAATCCTGCGCTGCCGCGTGCGTGCGCGGATGCGGGCATCACCTTTGTGGGTCCCTCGGCCGAAGCGATGGAGCGGCTGGGATCGAAAACCGGCGCTCGCCAGCTTGCGCATCAGGCCGGTGTGCCCATGGTTCCCGGAGTTCGCGCGCCCATTGAACGGTTGGACGACGCTGCCTACATCGCACGCGACCTTGGCTATCCCGTGTTGCTCAAGGCGGTCGCGGGGGGTGGTGGCAAAGGAATGCGCGTTGTCGCGCAACCCGGCGATCTGCCCGGCGCCTGGCGCGACGCTTCGTCCGAAGCGCTCAATGCGTTTGGTGACGGGCGCGTTTACATCGAGCGCTATCTAGCGAGCCCTCGTCATATCGAGGTGCAGATTCTTGGCGACACGCACGGCCACATCGTCTATCTCGGCGAGCGCGAGTGTTCGGTGCAGCGCCGCCACCAGAAAGTGCTCGAGGAAGCTCCCTCTACGTTCGTTACACCAGACCTGCGCCGCAAGATGGGTGAAGCCGCCGTGCGTCTGGCGCGTGCCGCGGGATACACGAACGCGGGAACGGTCGAATTCCTGGTCGACCGTGACCGGAACTTCTATTTTCTTGAAGTAAACACGCGGCTACAGGTCGAGCACCCGGTCACCGAAGCCGTGACAGGACTGGACCTGGTGCAATTGCAGTTGCGCATCGCAGCGGGTGAATCGCTGCCGTTTACACAGGACGCCGTCACCCCGCACGGCCATGCCATCGAGTGCCGCATTTATGCCGAGGATCCCGGCAACCAGTTTCTTCCATCGCCTGGAAAACTTGTTTCCTGGCGCGCGCCGCAGGGTCCGGGAATTCGTCTGGACGATGGCGTGTATCAGGGTTGGACCGTGCCGGGCGATTACGATCCTCTGCTCGCCAAGTTGATTGCCTGGGGCGCGGATCGTGCCGAAGTTCTCGCGCGGTTGCGACGCGCCTTCCAGGAATTCTCGGCTGCAGGAATCAAGACGAATATCGGCCTGTTCGTCGAGATTTTGGATCACCCCGGCTTCGTGCGTGGAGACGTGCACACGCGCTGGTTAGACGAACAACTCGAATTCATGCGCGTTTCGCGCGCAAACCAGGATCTGGAAACGCCTCCCGCCAAGAACTTCAATGCAAGCTCGCCAGCCGATCTGCGAAGCTCTCCGCAAATTTCCGTCACGGCTTTATCTGGAGTTGCTGCGGAATCCGGAGTTACTTCGGGGGCCGCATCTGCGAGAATCCTGGACGCGGCAGCCATTGCCGCGGCTCTCTGGCACTATCGTCAAACCTGCACGCCACGCGAGACGGACCTGCAACCGCCCGTTTCGCGATGGAAACTTGAAGGCCGCCGAGAGCAACTCGCGCGCGCCCCCGGGAGCGATACAAAATGAAATGGGTCACTCGCAAAGATATAAAGGTGGACCGCACCGCTTGCCCCTGGCTCATTCGCCGGTTTCTCGATCCCGAGGCGCAATTCCTCTTTGTGGAGGACGCTGACGTGCTCCCGGCCGCCGCACGCGAAGAGGCTGTCCCTTTCGACTTGCCCCGCCACCCCGAGCTGAAATTCACGCATCACGAAGGGCTTTGCACGTTTGAAGTGTTGATGCGCGAATTTGAGCTCGACGATCCCGCCTTATCGAAGCTGGCCAAGATTGTGCATGCTGCCGAGTTGCGCAACAGTCACGATGCATCCGCCCCTGAAGGCGCAGGACTCAAAGCCATCGCCGACGGGCTTCATCTCATGGCCGCCAACGATGAGAAGCGCTTGGCCTGGACTTTCCCTGTGTACGACGCGCTCTACGCTTGGTGCCAGCGGCACGCCCGGTGACGGCCCTGGTGACAGCCCCGGTGACAGCTCGATGAAAGCCCGATGAAATTGGACGTGCGCATCGGGGGACGCGCGCGAACCGTCGCCATCGAACGCGGCGGGCACGGCGAGTGGCGCGTCTTCGTCAGCCGCCCCGCAAACGACCGCGACCCCTCTGCGGAAGCAATGCCGGCGCGAGTTGCGGAGGGAGTTTCGGCGCGAGTTGCGGAGGGAAGCTCGGCAGCAGTCGTGGGAACCAATCCCCGCTCCGAGGTCGAGGCTGACGTCATCGACTTGGGCGGCGGCGCTTACTCCATACTTCTGGACGGCGCGGCTTTCGACATGCAAGTGGTGCCGGAAAAGGGCGGTGTTTCCGTGCTCTGGCGCGGGCGCGAATTCCATGCCAGCGTGCGCGACCCACGCGTGTGGCGCCGCGGTGAAAACGGTTTGCAGGAAACGCATGGCCCCCGCGAAGTCATCGCTCCCATGCCCGGCAAAGTCGTGCGTGTCCTGGTGAGCGCCGGTGAAACGGTCGCGGCTCGGCAAGGACTCGTCGTGGTGGAAGCGATGAAGATGCAGAACGAAATCCGTGCGCCAAGAGAGGGCGTGATCGAACGCGTTTTCGTTCGCGAGGGCCAGGCAGTGACCACGGGCGAAGCACTGGTGAATCTGGCGTGAAGATTCGGGGCCAGGTTGCCGGCGCAACGCGCACAGTTACGAAGCGGAAGACAACTCGACGAAGACAATTCATCGAACGGGCGACTAACGGGCGGCTTGGCGCAGGAAATATCGATACAAAATCCGGAGCGATACGAACGCCGGCGCGAATTACGGTGTTGTTTTCTGCGGAGCAGCCGGCCCGCGGGGCGCCTGGCTGGCCGAACTGCTGTCACTGCCAAGGAATCCAGTGCCGGGCGTGGCCGGCGGGCTGCCGGGGGAAGCTTTCGAGACTGGATTGACGATCACTGGAACTTTACCGGCCGATTCCATGACCTGCTGAGCCAGGTAGTTGGCCACCTTGGATTCATCCCGCGCCGAAGCGAGATAAGCGGCACGCAATAATTGCTCTTTGCGATTGCGCAGCGTGTCGCGGATGGATTGCTGCACTTGCGGATCCGCGATATCGCGTTGTCCCGGCGCTTCCTTGGCGATCAGCTTCAGGATGCGGTAGCCGTCGCGAAGCTGAATCACTTCGCTGGTTTGCCCCGGCTTGAGGCTGATCACCGCCTTTTTAAGGGCGGGATCGCTTTGGTTAAGCGAAGACTCGGGAATAAATCCGAGGTCGCCGCCCGAGGACGCCGTGGCGGGATCCTCGGAATAGTCCATGGCCATCTGGTTAAAATCGGCTCCGGAAGTGAGTCTCTGGCTGATGGCCGCGGTCTTGCGGCGCGCCTCGACATCGGTGGTGGCGTCGTCATTCTTACGATTGCGCACCTGCGCATCCTTGCGCGGCGTAACCACAATTTGCGCCAGGCGGTACTGCGTTTCCGCCACGTTGAATTGCGCGCGGTTCTGATTGTAGAAATTGGAAACGTCCTGATCGCTGATGGAGATCTTGGCCACCACTTCACGATTGATCAACTTCTGGACGGACAACTCGCGGCGGATATCCTTCTTGAGGTCGTCCACCGACACGCCACGATCTTTCAGCTGCCGCTGGAATTCCTCTTCGGTGTAGGGGCTCTTGAATTCGGTGAATTTATCTTCCACTTCGCCATCGGTGGCTTCGAGGCCAAGCTTTTTGGCGCGCTGAATCAGGATATCGTTATTGATAAGCTCGTCCACGATATTCAGGGTCAGGGACAGCGCCTCGTCCTGCGATGGCGACTGCGTTTGAGGATTCAGGCGGCTGTTGTAATACTTCTGGACTTCATCGCGATGGATTTCCTGTCCGTTCACCACCGCCCATACGTCTGCGGCAGGCGCCGACTGCCGCTGGCACCCTGCGGCGGCGAGCAGCAGCAACAATGCTGCGGCGGCCATGGTGCGAAGGCACATGTAGGAACACCGGGTGGATGGGATGCTGCGACCGCGACTCAAGCAGCCTTCTTGACGCGACCTGAACGTATGCAAGCGGTACAAACGCGCAGTTGCTTGCGCGCGCCGTTCACCAGGGCGCGAACCTGGCGCAAATTGGGATTCCAACGGCGGCGCCGGGTGTTGTTCGCATGACTAATGACATTTCCATATTGCGGGCCTTTGCCGCAAATTTCACATCTCTGGGCCATAAGGGGCGCTCCAATCAACCTGTTCAGTGACTGCGCATTTTAACAGATCGGGGCACCCGAAGCGAATGCAGCGAGGGAGGAGCTGTTCCTACCCAATCGGTTTGTGAGCGAATTCGCCCTGAAAAAATAAAGACACACATTCCAAGCGATGGGCGGGGCGTAACCCGCCTGCCTTATTCTAAGAGAAAGCTTTTCCGCAACTTATTACGCGATACCGGACGGAAGTCTCCGGGTTACGCCTGGCATCAAACGAAGAAGCTAGCTTAGCGACGATTGCCGCGGCGCTCCCGGGGGGGACCTCAGTTGTTAGATCCATCTTAACTCCAAGAAGTGTGCCTCAAGAAGTGATTTGGCGGCTTTGCTGCTGGTTAATCTCGGGAGTTCCGATTTGTTGCTGAACCTGGCGGCGGAATTCATTGGGATGGGCAATGCGGTCGAAGGTCTCGAATGTTCCTCCCGTGCCGCGGATGACCACCGTGCCGTATCCGAGAACGCGGCCAGCAAAGGACTCGTTGATCCCGATGCTTTCGATTTTTGCGAGGAGCACTTCGATGCTGGTGCGAGCGACGTAACCCTTCTTGATGAGCACGCGTTTATTAGACACCGCAACCTCGGTGGCGTTTTTCCGGGCGAGTCCAACGGCAAACGTCACCGCCGCTGCGACAATCAGCACGGCGCCAAGAGCAGTCATTTTAGATGCGTACGATTCGTCATTGATCTGAGCTGCATTCCGGCCAAGGATCGCGGCTATCCCCAGACACGCGAGAAGAACCGCCGCAAGCAAAGGCCAGATGAGGACAATCCAATGGAGGCGCGTTTTGTAAAGCACGGTCTCCCCGGGAACCAAATTATTTTCGATATAACTCATGGTGACTCCTAAACTGCTACGCCAGTTTTGAATGACTCTGAGTCCCGCTGGGTTTACATCCTTATGGCCGGACCGCTATGGCATCGTTTTGGCAAGGACGCCGGCCAGAAAGAAGCACCCCGAGAAACTTCCATTCAGGCGCCTCGCCGGCCAGAATCGTCCAAGGCCATGAGGTCTTCTGGAAAGGGATTAAAGAACGTTTGATCGCGGAGATAGTCCGACTCGAACCGGATAATCCACGATCTCAGTATGCTTACGGCACTGCTCAACGGCATCCTCCCGTGGCGGTATGCTTCCAACATCTCGAGGTAGTGTTGCTTTTCGCGGGCCGACAACTCCTTTTTGAAGTACCCAAGAGCATGCATCAGGACGTTGATGGGGGTCGTGTGCCTGGGAACTTTGCTAAACGCCTTGCGAAAATAATTCCCGTACGTCTCTAAGACTGGTCCGATAGCCTTTTTATCGGCATTGGCAACAATCCTTCCCAGCGCGCGCATGGTTGTCTCGCTGTACGCCATCAAGAGGAGCTTGTTCGCCGCATGAAAGTGCACCAGAGAACGCAGGGATGCGGATTGTTGCAGGGTGCGTAACCGCGAATAGGCGAAAACGCGGGTCAGAAAACGCTCGCGTATGAACAGGTTCTTGAGACGCCCTTCGTCTTCGATGGCCCGGTCGTCGAATCTTTCCAAAACAGCGCCTCCGAAAAAACCGGCAGTCCTGCCGATGGCCGCAGTCTTTTCGGGCCCGGAATAAACCTTCACATCCGTGAAGCCGCAGGATGGCGAGCGGGACTTCAGAATGAAACCGTCAATCCCTTGCACATCGGCGAGGAAGCGCGAGCTAAACTCACGCATTTGCGCGGAAAGATCCAAACCGGACGAAGGTTGCGTGAGTTGTAAGGTGTTTTTTGAAGAAACGATGCGGATAGGGGCACGCGGGGTTCCCAGTCCGATTTCAACTTCGGGACAAACACAGACGAATTCGACATGCGGCCGCAGGCGGGCCACGAATTTGTCCTGCACAATCTCGCCGTTATATCGGCAGGGATCAAACCCGATACATTTGCTCACGACGATTCTGGGTTTCGGGAAAAGCGTCACGGTCGTTCCTCCATTGCACGCACAATTCCCGCCAACATGCCCGCGAACACAAGTTCGTGCAGCGGATACGAAAGGTACCAGTAAAGATGTCCCAACAGTCCCACAGGATCGAAAATCGCGGTTTGGCGGATCGTCGACCCGGAGCCGTTCGGTTCGACCTCAAATTGCAGCCAGGCTCTTCCGGGCAAGCGCATTTCAGCCGCTAATCGGAGCAGGTGGCCGCGCTCGATTTTTTCAACACGCCAGAAGTCGACCGTGTCACCCGGACGAAGGCGATCAGGGTCGCGGCGGCCGCGGCGCATACCCGCACCGCCGAATAACAAATCCAGAAGTCCGCGCGTTTGCCAGAGCCAATTGGCATAGTACCAGCCAGTCCTGCCGCCCAGCCGTTCGATTGGCTGAAAGGCCAAGGCCGGAGAATAGGGAACGCGTGCAGAACGCGAATCCACGATGCGACGACCGAATTTGGCGCCGCCCCATGACGGCGCAATGCGCAGCGAGGAGAATGCATCGGACCACCGCGTTTCGGCAAAATCTCGATCTTCGTTGGCGAGTGCTCGCCTCAAAGCTTCCTGATGGCCAAGCACACGAACCGAGAATAGAGTATTCGCCGATCTGTCGTTCACGATTGTCTCATTGCGCAAGCTATCCACCAGCTCGCGGCCAAGCCGCGCATAGACTGGTGTTACGAGGCCCAGCCAGAGGCTGGATAGCCAAGGGGAGAGCACTGGCACGGGAATCATCCAACGCTTCAGTTGACGCTCGCGGGCGTAAGCCTTCATGAGATCCAAATAGCTAACCTGGTCCGCGCCACCGATCTCCACAATCCTGCTGCCGCTTATCTGGATGTCGAGCGCCTGCATTAGATATGCAATCACGTCCTCGATGGCAATTGGCTGTGTGCGGGTGCGGACCCAGCGCGGAGTGGTCATCACCGGCAGTTTCTCGACCAGGGCGCGAATCATTTCGAAGGAAGCGCTGCCTGACCCGAGAACAATCGAGGCCCGAAACTCGATGGTCTGTGTTCCGGACTCGCGGAGGATGCGGCCGACTTCCTGGCGGCTTCGCAAATGCGCTGAAAGTTCGTTGCCGCTGCCAAGTCCGCCGAGATAGATGATGCGCTGTACGCTCGCATCGCGAGACGCGGCTGCAAACGCATGCGCCGAACGGCGATCTTCGTCTTCAAAAGATTTCACCGAGGCCATGGCATGGACCAAATAGTAGGCAGTGTGCACGCCGGACATGGCGGGACCAAGAGAATCGCCGTCGAGAACATCGCCTTTTACGATTTGCGTGGTCGTCTCCGTCACGCGCGCGATCAGAGCTTCAGGCTGCCGCGACAGACAACGAACACGGTAACCAGCCGTTTCGAGAGCATGAAGCAGCCGTCCTCCGACATAGCCCGTCGCGCCCGTCAACAGAATCAATTTGGAGTCATTTCCCAAGAGTCACACTTTCATTTCAGGCGATGGCCAGAACGACATGTCCGAGTGTAGTCGTGGCCATTAAAGTTGCGCGTCGTATTTTTCGCCGCGCCGGCGAACTCGCTGTCCGGCCGGACTGGCAAACGATGGCAGCAGCGCATACGAATGCAGGTGACAATGGTCATTTAATATAGACGCAGATTGCCAGACGTAGATTGCCAGACGCAGATTGCACAGGGACGCACTAAGTAGATCGCTCGCCGGGCCGGATCGAGGGCGCTTCTGTGTACGCAGGGGTGGGTGACCCGCTCCATGTTATCCTCGTAGCAGGATCGAGAGAATGAGCACGGTAAACGCTTTGTGGCGATCAGGCTGTGCGGTGGTTCTCGCTGTAGTTTTGTTTGGCGCGCTGTACGCACAGCGGCCTTTTCGTGAATACCCTTCCGTAGAATATGGCGAAGCGTTTCCGCTGCCCCCGGACTGGCAGCAACCGGCCGAATGGGCGTTCGCTCGATTGATGTATCCGCCCGGCCCGTTGGACGGCTACCGTGGCCGATTCGACGGCGACTGGCGGAAGGGGCTGTCCCTCTGGACACAGGATTATCCGCGCGCAGACCGCTCATTTGCACAGGCGGTACGCCGTTTGACGCGTGTCTCGGCTCGTTCGGTGGAGGAGCCAGTAAACCTGGAGGACGGCGACGAGGTTTATAACTGGCCGTGGCTGTATGCCGTGCAGGTGGGCGAGTGGGGCCTGACCGAACCGCAGGCACAAAAGCTTCGCGACTATCTTTTGCGCGGTGGCTTCTTTATGGCCGACGATTTTCACGGCACCGAGGAGCAAGCCTACTTCGAAAAAACCATGAGGATGGTTTTCCCCGACCGCGGCATCGTGGACATTCCGAATAACGACCCGATTTTCCACACCGTTTTCGATTTGGACGACCGCTACCGGATTACTGGCGCGGAGCATCTGGCCACCGGCTACAAAAAGGATGGCAAGGTGGCGCGCTGGGAAGGCATCTATGACGACAAGGGCAGAATCATGGTGGCGATCTCGCTCAATTCGGATATCGGCGATTCGTGGGAGTGGTCGGACGATCCTCAGTACCCGCTGAAATTTTCCGATCTCGGAATGCGCATAGGAGTGAATTACGTGGTGTACGCGATGACGCACTGAGCATGTTCGCGGATGCTTTTGGTTCCGATTCCACGCAGCCATTAACAAAACCAACCAACCTTGGGTTCAAAAATTACGACGAGGATTCGTCAGCAGAAGGTAACCATGAAAACCTAGAAGGAGACACGGAGGCGTATGCGAGAGGAAATACCAGGCAAATTGAAAAGTGCCACACCCCGACGTTTGACCAGCGGCAAGCGGCTTTACTGCGAGGCGACCGGGGTGTATATGTACGGCCCATGTGGCAATCAATACGGAAACTCCGGCGTTGATCTTCCAGCGGAGGGTGGGATGAGAAAAAAGTCGTTGATGTGCTTGGGACTGGCAGCAGCGCTGCTGATGACTTCTGATCTGACATTCGCACACCACGGGTCTGGAGTGTCGTACGACATGGGGAAAATGGTCACCATGAAGGGCACGGTGACGGAATTCCAATGGAAGAATCCGCACGTTTATATTCTCTACGATGTGAAGGACGATAAGGGAAACGTTGCAAATTGGGGGGCAGAGACCCACTCTCCAGTTGTTTGCGAAGATCAGGATGGCTGGACGAAGGCGACCCTCAAACCTGGAGACCAAATGACGATTTCCGTTTTTCTCTCCAAGACGGGCGCGCCCCGGGGGCTTTTGGCAAAGATTGTGTTGAACGACAAAGTGATCATTGATGACGTGTCGCGAGGACGCGATGCGGGCCAGTGAATACCAGTGAATATCGGTGAATATCGGTGAATAAAGGATGAAGCCGTCACCGGTATGCGCGTGATCTGGGGAACAATCTTGAGAGACTGAGCAACGTCGCAGAAGCGAAAACTGCGAGGGAGATTTAAATTGCGAAATGGTCCGAAAGGGTTGTTCCCGGTATTGGCCGCCATGCTGGCATTCTCGCTGGTTACGTACGCACAAACCGAGGTCAAACCACCGGATGGTCAAGAGAGGGTGAGCCGAGAGAGCCGGCGCGCCGAGGCCCAAGCGGGTGCGCCATCCGCGACTGCCAACTTGGCGTTCGACCCACACGATTTTTCCGGGATCTGGATGGGGCACGGAAAGGCATTTAACACTTTAAGCAACGATCCGCCACCGATGACGCCGTGGGCCAAAGCTCGTTATGATGCGGCAAAACCGGGGATCGGCAAGAGAGCGCAGCCTTTGGGCAACGATCCGATCATGAGTTGCGATCCGATCGGTTACCCGCGTATCGCGTTTTACAATGCTTACCCCATGGAGTTCGTGCAGGCGAAAGACCGGATCATCGAGTTGTTCGACTTCTTCTATACGCAGCGCACCATTTATCTCGATGGACGCAAGCTGCCTGACGATCCCGACCCAACCTGGTATGGCTACTCGGTGGGACGCTGGGAAGGCAACACGCTGGTGGTGCAGACCATCGGCTTTAACGACAAATCCTGGCTCGACAACGACGGACACCCACACAGCGATCAGATGCGGATCGAGGAGCGCTTCCAACGAGTTGACCATGACACGATCCAATCGACGATGACACTCACCGATCCGCAGGCTTACACAGTGCCTTGGGTCAGCGAGATGAAAACCTGGAAGCTCGCACCTAAGGAGCGCATGCACGAAGATGTCTGTGCGCCGTCGGACGAACAGCGCTACAAAGAGGATATGAGAGAACCTGCCGCTAAACCGAGATAAGAGCGGCACCAAGGCAGACACCGCTTCTTTCCGGGGAAAGCGCGAACCTCAATCGGCGAGTCAATTCAGGCGTCTCGAAGTACCAAAGACCACGAGGATCGTAGGGCAAGAGCGAGAGGCGCTTGTTGGCGACGCTGGCGGCTTCCGATAGGGAGTTGTACGGCGGCGCTTGTTGAACGACTAAGCGGTAGCTAGCGATTGCATCATCGCGTTGGCCGGCTGCTTCCTCGAGCACCGCGAGGTAAAAAGGCTCGGGAGATGCTGCGGGAACTGTCACTATCGAGCGTGTCGAAGAGCCAGTGAAAAGTGGCGAGGTGCTCGGCTGGGGGAACAGCGTTGACGAAACGGACGACCTTAGGAGTCCGCGAATCAAAATCGCTGTAGAGCGAATAGATCTGGTTCCTTGACGAAAGGTCAATGCTTCGCTGCTCTTTCCGCATATTGTTTTCCCGTCGTGGTCCAGGCTGGCTCGTAGCGACGGCGCGCGTCAGCACAGGCTCAAGCTTTTGGACGACGTCTGAGAATTTCTGGTTTTCGGACAGGTGAACATCATCGAGCCAAGCCATGGCCAAGGACTCCTGCGCGGACCGAACTTTGGGCGAATCCGGCCTAAGCCGAGAAGCTAACTCGAGAGTCCGCCAGGCAGACGCATAATCGCGGGACTCTAATTGCACCGCTTCGGGAAATCAGTGCGTCTATTTTGCGCCGGGCGTCGAGGCGATCGTAGGTGATTTTCACGATTCCCGCGATAGTCGCACAGAGAGACGAGATCGCCGTGAGGTAGCCGACCCATTTAATCACTGGAGAAAACTTGCTGCCTTCCGATTGCTCCTTCATGTTCAATGGCACAAAGTAAAACAGTCCATCATGCCTGCCGTCTGGACCGGGATATATTCTCACGGCGCCAGGCCATCCGTCAGCATCGTAAGGTTTACGGACACGCAGCCCCGATTTCAATTGCGGTCCGCTTTGCGCAGGTTCCTTGGGCCGGCGATCAGAATTGCTGGCACGCGGGCGATACGCTGTAATATTCAACACGGTTGATACACTCGGCCCTTGAAATCCCCTGCCCGATAAATATGATAAACGGCATGGAATGCACCAAAGCCTTGACCCTTTTTGAAAAGTACACTAACGCGACGAAGGACTTCGTCGAAGCGGCCATAACCGCCTCGAACTTTGTGGGTTCGCGGGAGGAATCTGCACAAGCCCGAAAACGCGCTGACGAAACATATGCCAACTGCCAATCGGCGTTTTCCGCGCTATTGAAACACCGCACGGAACACGACTGCCTCGCAATCTTCCGGGACGAAACCAGGCAGTTAGAGCAGAAGCAGGATTGAGCCATTCCTGTGTACGGATGGCCGAAATCGGAGAGCCGGGATACCAACGAGTGCTTCCGAACCTACCGCACGGTGGAGACCAATCCTCAGAACGCCTGCCAATTTGTCTGACGGGCTGTCTAACGAGTGAAACCTGTGAAGCAAACTACCAACCGCGGCCAAGGGCAAAGCATGCGGGCTAAGAGCTGGGCTAATGCGTTCAGCTTCTCCATTATTCGTCTATTTGCGGGCTATTTAACGGCTATTTAACGGGTCAGGTACCGGGCTATTTAGCGGGGGGAGCGATGATGGGATCGCCGATTTCCTTGTTGTATTCGGCGAAGTCTGACGGCGCGCAGTACAACTCCCGAATGTCGAAGCCGCGGGGTTGCAACCGCAGGGGGAAACTTGTTCAGGGCCAGCCAAGGCTTCGTATACATCTTCGGATCGTCGATGGTCACCGTGAGCTCCAGGTGGTCATGATCGACCCGGTGAAACCGTTCTTCTACCTTTAGTTCGCTGCTGTGCGGGCGGCCCGCGATTATCGATCCAGGTCTTTTCGTTCATCCCCACCGTCTGAACCACAAACGTGTAGTCGTCCACCCATTTACCCACCGAGTAGCCATTAAACCTTGGTTCGGGATCCTTGGGAAGTTCTCGGCCATCGGTCCAAATGGTGCGCCAGGTGCGATAAAATTGATTCAAGAC
Organism: uncultured Acidobacteriota bacterium; assembly: GCA_963828935.1. GTDB lineage: Bacteria > Acidobacteriota > Terriglobia > Acidiferrales > UBA7541 > Palsa-189. The sequence goes on from CAWHGP010000003.1 coordinate 1,203,856, forward strand.
AATCACGTGGTCTTCCGTCTGGGTGATTTCGATGGTCCTGAATTCAGAAAGGTCCATGCGCGGAAATCCCGGCGGGTCGCAGATATCGACCGGATCGTTTCCCAGGACGGCGGGAACCGATCTGACTCCCAATCCGGTCGGCTTGTGGGCCTCGAGCGTGGCCTCGCCGAGAGGCGTGTAGGGCAGAGGATTCGGGATATTTCTCTCGTCGGGCTCGCCTCCTGGAGGCGAGTTGTTGTCGGGCAGCACTGCCCGGTGTTCATACGCACCGGTCGGCTGGATTCCGGGTGGCGGACTGTTCGTGGCATCGCCTGTGGCGTCCCAAACTCCGGAGAGGTCGTGGCGCGGAGCAGGCGCCGACTTCAACCCTGCATAGGCAGTCCCGTGAAGAGGCACGCTATTCCACTTGTCAATCTTGATGTCGTCAACGGATTTAGGCGGAGCGGTCTGGGCGCCCAAAATCGGCACGAGCACAGCAGTCAAAATCAGCGCCATCGGCGAGACGGTCCAAATCGAGCGTTTGCGCATGTCGAAATGGCTCCGCGGCTTGAGATTTGACTTTCCAAGGGGCGGCCGGTCAGGGCTTAAATACCTGGCCATTGATCACGATGCGGCCTTTGAAGCGTCCGATTGGCCGCGCCGTTTTTTGCCGGCGTCGCGTCAATCGTCACCTGATCGCCGGGTTTAAAGGTATCTTTGCTCCATCCGGCATTGGCCTGGTTGACGGCATTCTGGGCCTCAATGACCCAGTGCAAGGTGTTGCCAGTCTCGTCCTTCGCGTCGACTTTCAGGAACACGTGCGGATTCGCCCAAACGTATTCGGTCACAGTTCCGGTTACCGTGACTGTTTTGGCCGTGTCGTATGAAGCGTTTCCGTGATGCGCGAAGAGAGGACAGGAGGCGGCGAGGAAACCCACAATCAAAAGCGAGATCGGCCCGAGCTTAGTTCTCACAGGATTCCTCCGTATGGGTAAGAGTGTGCACGCCCTCAGTATTATTACCCCTGATTATTGCTCCCGGTAAACCAGAGCGTCATCGCTTCAATTGCACTGCGTGCGAATTCAGAACGTGCAGACGCTCCTTATTTGGAGGCAAGCTGCTGCACGATCGCCAACGATTTCTGCACATGCGCATCGGGTGACAGACCGTCGTCCTTTGATGAAAGCGTCGCGATGATCTTGTGGTCTTTGCCGATGACGAAAGTCGTACGTTCGATAAAGTCATGGTCAATCGTGGTGCCGCGCACATCCATCTGGCCAGGTTTCACGGCGGTCGTCGTCAGATTGTAGGATGCGGCGATCTCGCGATTCGCATCGGACGCTACCGGAAACTTTCCGGCACAATATTCCGGGTCTGCCGAGAACTGATCGAGTCGCGCGATGCTGTCGGCCGATACACCGATGATGGTGGCGCCGGCGGCATCGAATTTATCTTTCATCTCCGCAAACGTGTGCGCTTCGAGATCGCAGCCTTTGGTATAGGCGGACGGATAGAAATAGACGACGACCGGGCCCTTTTTCAGCGCGTCTTGCAGAGAAAAATTAAATTCTTTTCCTGCCAATGAAGCGCGAGCCGAGAAATCGGGCGCCTTATCGCCTACTTTGAGCGCAGCCAAAAGGGGCAAGGCTAACCAGTACGGAAAGTGCAATACCCAGTAACAATCTGTTCATGGCAAATGCCTCCTGGCATTGACGTAGTGAGAGGGATATTACACCTGATAGGCTCAGATTCCAACGCAGTCCGCATCGGATTCTGGATTGACTCAAACTGGGGACTCATACTGCCGAGAAACGGCTGCCGAGAAACGGCAAAGCGAAGCATAGCCCTTGTCCATTTCAGGTGAAAAGACGAATCTGCGTTGCATTGATGTGACGCGCCCACTCCCAAGCGATCGAGTTTTGAGACGGCGTCCTCTTTAAACAACAATTTGAGGAGGAGATGCGCCTGGGATCCCTCTGGAACTTACTTTGGTGGAGATTCGTGGTGTGTTGGGCGAGAGCAGTGTTCTCGTGCGGCGGGTTGATTGGGGTCAGCGATTAATCTCGCCTAGCAATCGCTCGCCAACAATCGCAGACTTATGCGTTCCCCGGCAATTCTGCACTTCCGAAACCCTCAGTTCTGGGCAGTTCTGAGCAAGAGCGCGGTGGCTGAAAACCACCAACGGTGCGCGAAATGCACCGAGGTTCATCTCGCCTTTTTTGATGCTCGGAGCGGACCATTCATCGCAACTATATGATTCTCATTGAGCTATTAGACTTGCGTGCGGTAGTCGCCGTTTGGCATAACCCCTGCTGATATTGGCATGTTATGAAGAACAGTTTCACACGGCCAGCGCAGGCGCATACAGATGATGAGGCCGAGGCCATTCGTGCGGCCTGCAACGGCGATTCTGGTGCGTTCGAGCATCTTTATAAGCTGCACGGACGACGCGTATATAGTTTGTGCCTGCGCTTAACAGGCGATCCCGCCGAAGCCGAAGACTTCACCCAAGAGGCTTTCTTGCAGATGTTCCGCAAAATCCACACTTTTCGCGGAGAAGCGCGTTTTTCGACCTGGCTGCACCGGCTTACCGTCAATGTCGTACTCGCGCGACTTCGCAAGAAGCGCCATCCCGAGATCTCGCTGGATGCGACGGTTGAACCCGGTGAGGAAGATTCGAAGCCGCTCATGGAGCTCGGTGGAATCGACCTTAGGCTGAGCGCCGTGCTTGACCATGTGAATCTGAGCCAGGCTATTCAGCAGTTGCCGGACGGATACAAGCAGATGTTCATTCTGCACGATGTGGAAGGATACGACCATAGGGAGATTGCCAAGGTTCTTGGGTGCTCGGTCGGAAATTCGAAGTCGCAGTTATTCAAAGCGCGCGTGCGGCTTCGTAAGCTGTTACAGGAAGTGCTTCGAAGTCGTGCCCGGGACCAACGCGAGGCAACGCGCAGGCTGCCTGCTCTGGAACACGCGGCACGCTAGGTTTGCCGTTGTGCCAAAACCTGACTACGGCGAGGATGGTATGAGAAATCTAGAACTGCAAACTTGGCAAACGCTGTGCCAGGATGCACTCGCAGAAAATGATCCACACAAATTGCTGCCACTGGTCATGGCTGCCGAAAATGCAATTTTTGGCCGTTCGCAAGAGTTGATGCAAAGTTGGGATGGGCGGGCGGAGTGGCGCGCAATGGAACATGCTTTGGTGGAATTACGTGCCCTGCAGGTAGAAAAATTGAACTTCCCCGAATAAAAGCAAAAGACGCTATTCGTCCCTGACTCTACACCGCACATAAATCTATAGCGGCAAAATGTCGTGCCCGGGTGGTTATCTCCCGCCGCTGGCCGATGGCTTACTCCGTGTGGCTTCTTTCGTACTACGTTGTACGTGCCGCAAGGATGATCGCTTATTTTTCGGAAACGGCGCTGGGCCCACTAGCGGGCAGGCCGACTGCGAACCACGCAGCTTCGCGCCATTTCCCCTGCTGCTTCACCCATACCGTCATGAGGTGGTTGTTCACATCGGCGATCTTTCCGCTGTTATTCGCCCTCAAGTGGATACGCCCCTCAACGATCGCGCTCGTGCCATAGGAACGAACCTGCAGATCGGAAAGGTCCAGCAAGAGGAATTTGTGTGCACCACTGCCAACGCCCTTCAAGTATTCGGCTTTGTGTTCCACCATGCCGTTGGCGTGGGTGTGCGTGAAGTCTTCCGTCTCGCAACTGTCCATGGCCGATATGTCCGCCCGTAGTTCGGCTGCGTTGCACGCTTCATTTATTTTGAGCACTTCTTGACCGGTCTGGGCGTTGGCATCGGAGGAAGGTGAAGCGGAAGCCGGCACGTCAGCAGGTTTGAGCGTCACCAACGGCATGGGCCGCAAGGGCATCTTGGCATCGGGAGGGTTAGTGAACTCCTCCTTGAACCCGTCCTCGTAATATTGATAGAACTTCCACAGCAGGTTCGGATCGCCCGCTTTGGGATTGATGGCCAGCATGCCAAACTCGGTGAACTCGTAGGGATCAATTCGGCCGGTCCACACGGCGCCGATTATCTTGCCCTTATCGTCCTTCTTGAAATCTATTTTCCAGCCGGGTTTGAATTCGAAGTCATATATCTCCAGTCCGGCTGGAAACTCGCCTTCGACGCGGATAGTTGGAGACTTCCTTTCGTTCGGCACGCGCATAGTGTATTTCTCGCGCGCTCCGTAAGCGGATTCGGTGGGATAGATCCGAATGTGCCCAAACGCCATGGGAGTCACGAGCAGAGCGACCACCATGGCAAGCAGCAAACAATGCCCGCGGCGGCGAGCGTGGTGACATGTCGTCCTCCTTTGTCAAGAATCCGATGCGTTCTTTGATTCCGGCCAATGGCAACGGAATTCGTATTGATGATGGCTTGCGCGCCAGCGACCTTAAGGAATGCGCCGATAGTACACCAACAGAAATGCCGGAGTCACTACCGTCAGCACCTCCGAACCACGTTGCAGATGGTTACGACGGTTGACGATCCCACAATCTATCTACACTATCTACACGAAACTTTTTGCGCTTACGAAGAACGAATACAGGCGGGTCCCGGATCAGGAACCGGAAGAACAGATCTGCGTGCCCTCGAAGATGATCCACCATAGGAGTCTGATCAGCAGACCTTCGGCGGCGTCGACGAAAATCCCAAGTAAGGATTCCTTGCAAATTCGCTGCCCAGTCATAACCAGGCTGCTTCCTTATTTACGACGTCCAAGGCGCTCGGAGACAGAGATTTAGACAAACAAGAAAATGGCTCTAATATGAGGCGGATCAGGCTCACGTTCTTACTTTGTTGACCAGGTCCGGCGCCCTTTTTCTAACGGGGCTGGGTGACCGTGTCCAGTAGGGCCGGTTCGCCGCGTTTGACCGCACTGATTGCGCGCTTGATCGCCGGTCCTAGGTCATTAGGATTGGTAATCGGCCCTTCCGCGTACCAGCCCATACCCTGAGCGACCTTGGCGTAATCGATATTCGGATCCGAGATTGTACTGCCTATGCCGCCCCGGTCGATGCCCCGCTGGCGCCGATCAGCCATGCGTTGAATGTGCATGACCTCCTGGTGATAGGCACGGTTGTTGTGCATGACGAGAAGCATCGGGATGCGGCTATGCGCGGCTGTCCACAACACCCCTGGCGCATACATCAGGTCACCATCCTTCTGAAGCTGCACGTAGAGCCGCCCATGTTTCCGATGTGCGAGTGCCGCACCCACCGCAGATGGCGCCGCTCCGCCCTCGCCTCCTGCGCTGCCACCGTGCGTACGTTGATAATGCTTTTCGTAATTCCACTCAAAACCGGCTATTCCGCCGGCCCAATCTTCGTTCTTCACTTGCGCCCAAACCTCAGCGGATAGACGCGGCAGGCTGATGGGACTGGCATCCCAGCCATAGGTGGCCTCGGTGCGAGCCCGCTCGTAGGCCTTCTGTTTGGCATCGGCGAGCCTCTTCGCTCGGTCCTGAGCGGCGCTGGTGCGGTCGGTGGTAAGCAAGCGTCTGACCGCCTCGGTCAGTGAAGGAAGAGTCGTCTCCGGGTCGGCAGTCATGGACAGATCGAACGCCTGAAACCGCTGGAAGTCCTGGTAATTACTCTTCTGATAAGAATCATTGACACCCATGCTTATCAGCTTCACGCCGTCCTTGGTGATGGGTTCGGAACTGCGCTCCGCCTGATCGCGGTAGGAGTGCACCACACTCCAGAACCCCGTCACCTCAAGCCCCAGAATCACATCCGCATTCCGTAGCAGCGCTCCGCCACCAGCCTGGTTGAGCGGATGACGTGACGGCAGGTTCCCCCCTTGATCAATGACCGGTATCTGCAGCGCTTCGGCGAATTCGATCAGGCGCTGCATACCTTCTGGTGTGCGCGCGACCCGCCCCGCGATAACCACCGGATTCTCGGCTGCTACCAGAAGCCGCGCCGTCTCCGCGACCGCACCTAAATCTGCCTGTGGATGAGCATCCAGCGTGAGCTTCGGTATCACCAGCCCGGCGTTCTTGCCAGCCGGCCTTTCTTGTAGATCGCTATCCAGTACCAATACCACCGGCTCCATTGGCAGGGTCATCGCAATTTTATAAGCGCGCACTGCGGACTCCGCGAAATGGCCTAGCGAAATCGGCATGTCGTCCCACTTGGTAAAATCGCGGACTAGTCCCGCTGCGTCCTGCGCGCTGTGATACCATTCCGCACCCGGGCGTCGCATCGTTTCGTCCAGCGTGTTGCCAATCATCAGATAGACGGGTGCCTTGCCCGCCCAGGCGTTGTAAATATTCATCGTCGCGTGCTGTAAGCCCACGGTGCTGTGGGCCAACACCAGCATCGGTTTGCCTTCCACGTTGGCATAGCCATGCGCTATGCCCACAGACGATTCCTCGTGACAACAGGTGATGAATTCCGGCGCCTTGTTGCCGCCATAGTTGATCAGAGATTCCTGCAGTCCGCGGAAACTCGAGCCCGGGTTGGCAGCGACATATTCGAAGCCCAGGGCCTTGATCACATCAACCATGAAATCGGATCCAGCACGGTCTACCGTCAGCACTTCCACGTCGGGCACGGGGTCGCTTTCGACAGCCAGCGCCGGCATCCTGGAGGGCGGCACGAGCGCCGGCGGCGGTGCCGCAATGGCGCCGGATCGGGCCACGATAGCGGCGATACTTCCGGCTGCGGCCCCTTTCAGAAACTTGCGACGCTCAAGAGACTTCTGTGATTTGATCATGGCTTCGTGATGTACCTCCTGCTATGGAAAACGTGCGCGACCAATTACAAGGTTACTAAAAGATCAGTTTCAAGCTCAACTGTATAGCACGCGCGCTCCCCGAGCCGATCAACGGATTGTGATTTATCACGTCGGGAGTTCCCACGGCTTCACCAAACGTCGTCGGTGTCGTTAATCCATTGGTGGCGTTACCATACTGAGTGCGGTTCAATATGTTGAAAGCCTCGGCGCGAAACTGACTGGTCAGGCGTTCTTTGAATTTCCAGTTCTTGAATACGGATAGATCCCATGTTCGCAGGCCCTTGTCGCGAAGGACGTTGCGGCCCATCGTACCGAAAGTTCCTTGAGCCGGAGGTATGATGACCGAACTTCCCTCCATATAGCACCCGTAAGTGTTAAGCGAAGTCACCGTAGCAGGTCCCAGAGCCGAAGCTGCCGAAGTGCAAGCCGCAGGCAGTGCTGCACAACCTGCCTTGCTGAAGCTGCTTCCAAGAGCGCCGTAGCAAGGGATCGCCGAAGGACCTCCCAGCTTAAAATCAGTCGGAGTTCCAATCAGGTCCCAACGGTCGTTAAAGTCACCGGAGCCACTGATGTCAGTCGTGGTATCCGTAGCGTTGAACGGAAGCGCGCCGACCATATTGACGATCGAGTTGATCTGCCAGCCTTGCAACATCTGCAGAGGGGCTTTTTTCTCCGGCAGAACATAGCTGGCCGTGAAGGTGAACCGATTGCGGATATCATAGTTCGAGGCGCCATAATCCAGGCCAGGTTTCGCGCTCTCCATGGGGACGTTTTGGCCCATGTCGCTCGAAGAGTTATCTAAGGCATGGGAATAGGTGTACCCTCCGGTGAAGGACAGCCCGCGTGAGACACGCTTGGTTAGAGTCGCTTGCAAGCCATCATAGTTCGATTCCAGGTTATCTGAGATATAAATGATCGCCGACAAGTACGGATAAGCGGCACTCAGCGGCCGTCGCAATTGTTCTGCGGCAGTTGCATTAGAACCAGGTGTGGCGCTGTTCTCATCGATAACGCCCCAAAGATGAGTAGCATGGTTGCCAACGTAGGAGGCGTCCAGGGACAGGCTGTTCGTAAACGCATGCTCGAAGCCCACGTTCCATTCTGTCACATAGGAATTACGAATGTTCTGGTTGATCGCCGTGATGGGGCAGGGCTGAGGGTTTGCCCCGATACCATTTCCACACTTGATGCCGCTTGTTACATTAGAAAAAATCGGCGTGCCTGCGTTCCAATTGATTCCGGCAGGAAGGGTAGGAGGATTGCCGGGTGTGGTATTGAGTACCAGGCCGCCGACCGCGATATTTCCGGGACTCGGCAAAATCGAACCGTTGGCCGCGTATAAAGTAGCTCCCGTGGGGTCGCCATTCAAGCCGGTGGCGGCGGTATAGTGGCCCACAGGCTGGACGTAGACAGCCTCTTCTTCAGTCACATAAAAGATACCGGCAGCAGCGCGGACGACCGTCCTTCCCGTACCAGTCACGTCCCACGCTATTCCTAGACGCGGCGCAACATTGTCGGGGTCGATTTTATAAAGAGTGTTGATCTGCATTCCAGTCTGTAGCAATCCTTGCGACGGAGTGAAATTGCCGAGCAAATTGTTTTTCTCTGAAATCGGAGGAATCAACTCATACCGCATACCCAGGTTGATGGTCACGCGCGGAGAAATTCGCCAATCATCCTGAACAAAGCCAGCGTATGCAGGATTGGCAATTGTCCGCTGAACATTTCCAATTAGAACCTGCGCTTGGTTCGGCGAGCCAGCCAGGAAATCTTCGAGTCCGGTGGCCCCCGGGAAGGCGCTGACGCCTCCGCTGCCGAAGATAAGCTCCCCCTTAGCCGTCGAGAACGTTCCCCCGGTCCATTCCGTCCTGCGGAACTCACCGCCGAATTTGATCAGGTGCTTGCCTCGCGTGTAGGAAACGCTATCTGCAAACTGGTAGGTATTGCTCAAATTTAATCTGACGGTTTGCACTCCTAAGTTGGGGGTAAAGCCGCTTATACTCACAATTGGAAATCCGCACGATTGCGGCCCTGTCAAGCCAGTGACCAACCCAAGGCTTGCATAGTTTGGCTGACCAAGCGGATAACAGTCGCCGGTAAGGTTAGGGATGTTTACGTGGTCAAAACCGAATCGCGCTTCATTCAGCCAAGTGGAGTTTGGAGTCCAGATTTCCACCGCGCGCGCGACTTGGGCGTTGGTATAAACCCTCGTCCGCCAATACGGCTCCACGATTGCAGAGGAGACGGTGTAGACGAGGCCGCGGCCATAGTAATATTCTCCATTGAGCATGTTGTGGTCGTTGATTCTATAATCGACCTTCTCAATCGCGTTGTTGGAACCACCCGTGTTGGAAAAAGAGACAGGCTCGTTAACGCTTCCTGAATTTCCGAACACGCCATTTGCGGCGTTGCAAACACCGGATGAGTTGCATCCGGCCAAATTCAGACTCAATTGACTCAAGTGATGGCCGGCCGCGTTCATAGCATTGATGGCGTCCGGCAAACTGTTTCCTACGCCAAGACCAGACTCAGTCGAAGGTACGGTGATTGTGCTCGGGTTGCCCACCGCATAGCGCTGTCCCTCATAAGCTCCGAAATAGAAAAGTTTGTCCTTCTTAATGGGCCCGCCGATGCTGCCTCCAAATTGTTCCATCGCCAATTGGGCGGGTGTTGGGAAGAAAGGATTGCGCGCATCGAGCGAAGTATCGCGGCCAGACGCGAAGCCCGTGCCGTGAAGACTGTTGGTGCCCGACTTCAATCCCACATTAACCTGGGCGCCAGGTTTCCAACCAAGCTCTGCTTTGGGATTTTGTTCGACGTTAACTTCCTGAATGGCGTCGAGAGGCAGAATCGTCATGGATTCTCCGGCTTGCCCTGGGCCGCCAACAATGCTCCATCCGCTGTTTATTTGATCGTTATATAAGCCGTCAAGAAGCCAAACGTTGTATTCGGAACGGCCTCCATTTGTTATGTACGCACCCGTGCCACCACCCGGCCTCGCTTCTATTCCCGGTTTATACGAGAGCAGTTCCTGGTAATTTCTGCCGTTCAACGGGAGTTCATTGATCGCCTGATTTTCCACAATCCCGCCCAGAGTGGCGCTCTGTGTATCGATCATTGGCGGCTCACCTGTGACCGTCACCACTTGCGCTTGGGAGCCAGGCTGCAGCGTCAGGTCCACCCGAACATCCGTGCCAACCTCCACTACAATGTCCTGTCGCTGTACCGTGTTAAAGCCTTTGGCCTCAACTCGGACGCTGTAACTGCCTGGAATCAGGTTAGGCGCTGAATATCCTCCGTCACTATCAGTAGCCAACGCTCTGGAGATACCTCTTTGCACGTCTGTCACCGTGACCATGGCCTCCGCTACCGCACCCCCGCTTTGATCGGTGACGGCGCCGACAATACGCCCCAAGTTAGCTTGCGAAAACAAGGGCACACAGAACAGCAATGCGCCGAGGCTTGCACCCAGGACTCGAATTCCTTTCCCTATATTGCCTGAGCAGGATTTCCCAGCTGTCTGGCGTGAAATGTGCATAAGCCATCCCCCTCGGGGTTGCGAGTTTTGCCGGCGTTCAGAGATCTGGCAGCGTACAGATGGGACGAGCTGCCAGTCACGCAATCTCATTCACCGCATAGATTACGGCATGCCCACGCGGCTGGCGTCGGCGCGCATGCCGACCACGCAACAGCCGTTGAAAGTCATGGGCATGGGAGCTGCGGCCCCCTAAATGTACTTCTCCTGCGCGACTGCTATCATCAGTGTGATTTGCTGTCAAGGACAATCGCGAGCAGTGGCCCGAATACCCTTGTGGGCCCGCCGAAAACAGCTACCGTACGCTGCACTGCGACCATCCACCAGCTTCTGGCAGCTTCTGGGCAGCTGCGGCGCGGGGTTCAGTATGCAGCTGCGCCGCGCGTACTGCTTCCTCGTAATGCTTCCTGAGGTTACGGTCCGCCCGTGGAAATCACGATGGCCTGGTAGCGCCGACAAACTAGCAGGTCGCAATAGCACAGAATGCCAACGACGGTGTCGCGAGAAGCAGACGCTGGCTTTTTTTCGGTTAGACCACAGGACTCAGGGTGCGATTGTTGCGTGACTTAGCCCGATTTGTGAGAATGAACCCGAGAAATCTCACGGCAGCGAAAGAAATGCATCGAAGAACGGTGTCGCGAGAACTGGGCGTCAGGAATCGCCGCGTCAAGGGGCGCTGTGAGATCGGACCCATGCGCGTGGCGGTTTGAATTCGATGAGATCACAGCGAATATCGAGGAACCCAGCATAAAGAAGAAGCCATGCCCAACCTTGAGGTTCGATGCTCCAAAGAGATGGAGAGGGTTTTTCTCGACGATGACGCATACCTTCTCAAAAAAATGCATGCTCTCCTGCAAAATCATCAGTCCCTAGACCCGGTGACCGAACAGCCCAAAAACACAGTTTTGCGCAACCGTGTCGCGACCACCCTGGTTCCCTGGGAGTTTTGCATTGTCGGCGATGAACCCGCACCTAGCAGGAGAATTTCCGTGAACTTCGCGCTTGGCGACAAGGCGGACCGGAAGGGGCCCTTGGGCGACAGGCTTCGCAAGGATTTGGGACTGGATCTCGAGGACATAATCGTTTGCCACCTTTCCGAGAAATACAACATGAAGGAGGGACACGAGTACACGATGGTCTCCGAGACCCGCGAGGTCAACCGACATCACTATAACGATAAGCCTCGCAAAACAGCCAAGCCGCTACCCAGGAACCTTGCACCCGATTCCGAGCCTGATCGAGTTATTTTCCCCATGCCGCCGGGAGCAATCAACACCCACTGCCATGTCAGTAGTAACGGCATGACTCCTTTTTCTTGGTCCGAGGATAGAAAATACGATCCGGCATTTGCGCCATGGCGAAAGCTTGAGGAATTGGATAACCATTTGGGTTTCTCCGGCGAAGTTATCGTTGCCGCAACCTGCCATGGCACCGACAACAGTTACCTCCTCAACGCCTTGAAACGAGCTGGGGGGAGAGCCTTGGGTGTTGCGTTCGTGGAAACGAATATATCCGACGAAGCTCTGATCGATCTCGATGCCGCTGGCGTTCGCGGCGTGCGCTACAGCTACGTGAAACGCCTCACGAATCCTCCTCCGCCCCAGGAGATGGTGACTATGGCGAATCGCCTAAAGCAGTTGAGGCGTCAGGAAGCGTTGAAGAACGATTGGCATATCGACCTCTATTGCGAGCCGGGCGATCTCAAGGATCTCGAGCCGCACATCAAAGCCATTCCGACCTCTGTCGTTTTCGATCATATGGCGGTGCCCTCCGTAGACAAAGGCGTGCAAGATCCTGATTTTCAATTCTACCTGCGGCTTTTCCGGGATAAGAAGGACTGCTATGCAAAGGTGACTTGTCCGGAGCGCCTCACAGGCAGTGGCAAGCCTGAAGATTGGAGTAAGGCTTTGCCCTTTGCGTATGCGCTTGTGGAAGAATTCCCCGATCGGGTGATCGCCGGCACGGATTGGCCCCACCCCAATATGAAACAGGGACAGATGCCAAATGACGGCGCCTTGGTCAACCATTGGATCTGGCCGATTGCTGGCCAGAATGACGAGAAGCTCAAACGCATCTTGGTGGAAAACCCACGTCACTTATTCAAATTCGCTCAGCAGCTTTAGAGTTTCTTGAGCGCCGTTCTCTTAAGCGCCCTTGAGTCTTTTTGAACGTGGCCACGCCTGGTCCGTCGTTAACCAAGGCTGAAGTTACAGCTACAATGGCAGCCTCGGCCGTGACGACGACGCGATAAAATTGGCCAGACGAATGGCGGAACGAAGGAGCAGCAGGTCGCATGGTTAAGTCGAATCTTTCCGATCGTGAGGAGCAGCAATGAACAAGACCGTTTGCGTGCGACAGATACCGCGAACGCCGCTGGACTTCGTTAAAAAGCTCGAAGAGTTTGGCGTGGCGACCATTCACGAGGCCCAGGGCCGTTGCGGGCTGCTCGCGGCCTATATGCGGCCGATCTACGCCGGTGCTTTGGCCGCCGGCAATGCCGTGACAGTTTCCCTGCCGCCAGGCGACAATTTCATGATTCACGTAGCGGTAGAGGTCTGCCAGCCGGGCGATATCCTTGTGGTCGCACCCACCTCACCCTGCACCGATGGCTATTTCGGTGAACTGCTCGCCACTTCCTTGCAGTCGCACGGCGTGAAAGGATCGGTGATCGAAGCGGGTTGCCGCGACGTTGGTGCTCTCACAGAAATGAAATTTCCGGTCTGGAGCCGCGCCGTCAGTGCCCAGGGAACCGTAAAGGAAACCCTCGGCTCGGTGAATGTCCCCATTGTTTGCGCTGACGCACTCATCCGTCCCGGTGACGTGATCATCGCCGATGATGATGGTGTTGTCGTCGTGCAGCGCGAAGATGCAGCGGAGGTAATCGAAGCCTCGGCACAACGCGCGCAGAAGGAAAGCGCTGCCCGCGAGCGCCTCAAGAAAGGCGAGCTTGGACTCGACATTTACAGCATGCGTGAAAAGCTCGCCAAACTGGGACTGAAGTATATTTAAACGGCAAGCGGATTTTCTTAGCTTTTCGCGCAACCGGATTCTACCTTCGCAGATGAGGTTAGATCGTCATGCCCGGAAAACCCATCGAACGCATCGCCCTGATCGGTTTTGGAGAGGCCGGCGGCATTCTTGGCGCCGATCTCGCTAAAGCGGGCATTACCGTCAACATGTTTGATATTTTGTTACAAGCCGAATCCTCGCGCGCCGCGATGCTGGCAAAAGCCAACAGCGCCGGAGTTCGCGCCTGTGAGAGTCTGGCCGCCGCCGCCCACGATGTCGAGCTGGTCATCTCCGCGGTGACTTGCTCGTCGGCGCGCGATGTGGCCCAAGAATCGTCCGCAGCGCTCCGCCCCAATCAGATCCATCTCGATATTAATTCCGTCTCTCCCGAAACCAAACGGGAAATGGCCCGTCGTATAGAGTCGGCCGGAGCGAACTTCGTCGAAGCCGCCGTTATGGCGCCTGTTTCCCTCCATCGGCTCCGCGTTCCCATGCTGCTCGGTGGCACGCGCGCCGCTGAGCTGGCTCCGCGGCTGCGAGCATTGGGCATGGATGCCCAAGCTGTCAGCGATCGTATTGGTGTGGCATCGGCCATCAAGATGTGTCGCAGCGTAGTTATTAAGGGAATCGAAGCGCTGGCGCTGGAAGCGATGTTCGCCGCGCGCCGCTACGGCGCGGAGGAAGCTGTGCTTGCCTCACTGGACGCTACCTACCCGAGCATGGGATGGACGGACAAGCTACCGGATTATCTGATCAGCCGGGTCGCCGAGCATGGCCAGCGCCGTGCGGCCGAGATGCGCGAGGTGGCTGAAACGCTCTCCGACGCAGGTCTCGAGCCATTCACCGCGTTAGGCACAGCCGAACGCCAAGATTGGCTCGTTAAGAAAATGGCTGAGTGTGGCATCCAGTATCGCTCCGACGAACCTTTCTCCTGGCGCGTACTTGCCGACGCGTTAGTCAACGTCCGGACTCTTTAAAATATCTAAATAACCGGCTAAATATATAAATAAGAGGATGTACGAGTTGCGCCGCGTCTTGGCGTGGTCATTGCTGAAGTGCTAAACTCGCGCACCGCTGCGATCTTCTCAAGCACTCGGAGTTTGCTGGGTGAGTCCCGCGCGCAGTTCAAACTCTCACTGAAATTAAAGAGTCAACCGCGCGCAATCCCCATCCTGATAACGGCACGTTAGTTCCGCATATCGCGTTGCGGGTGGACCGTCAGTTGACCGCGCGAATCGCTGGCGCTTGTGAAGAGTCGCGAAGTAACCATGAAACGGATTTTTAGGTGTCGCAAGGAGAAAGCGGAATGATTATCGATTGTCATGGGCACTACACGTCGGAACCTCCCGCCTTTATCGATTTTCGCAAGCAGCAGGTCGCCGCATTCACCGATGGATCACAGGCTCCGGCACAGCCAAACATCAGCGACGATCAGATCCACGAGCGCCTGGAACCTGCACAACTGAAACTTCAAAGAGAGCGCGGCACCGACCTCACGATTTTTTCGCCCCGCGCCTCTGCTATGGGCCATCACGTCGGAGACGCGAACTTGAGCCTGGCCTGGACGCGCATCTGCAACGACATGATTCATCGCATTGTGAATCTGTACCCGAAAAACTTCGTCGGAGTCTGTCAGCTTCCGCAATCGCCCGGTGTGTCGCCGACGAACTGCCTGCCTGAACTGGAGCGTTGCGTCAAGGATCTGGGCTTCGTGGGTTGCAATTTGAATCCAGATCCTTCGGGCGGCTACTGGAAGGAACCCCCGCTCACCGATCGCTGGTGGTACCCGGTGTATGAAAAAATGGTCGAGCTCGAAGTACCCGCGATGGTTCACGTCACCGGCACCTGCAATCCCGCCTTCCATACCACCGGTTCGCACTATATAAATGGCGACACGACGGCCTTCATGCAATTCCTGACAGGCGACCTGTTCAAAGATTTCCCCACTCTCAAATTCGTTATCCCGCACGGCGGCGGGGCGGTGCCATACCACTGGGGACGCTATCGCGGTATCGCTCAAGACATGAAACGTCCTCTGCTGAAGGATTTGCTGCTGAATAATGTTTACTTTGACACCTGTGTCTATCACCAGCCCGGCATAGATCTGCTCGCGAAAGTCATTCCGTCGGACAACATTCTCTTTGCGTCGGAAATGGTAGGGGCAGTCAAGGGCATTGATCCCGAAACAGGACACTACTTCGACGACACCCGGCGTTACGTGGAGGGAGTAGCGGGCCTGGGCGCGGACGATAAGCACAAAATTTTCGAAACGAATGCGCTCCAAGTGTACCCAAGGCTCGCAAAGCAAATATCGCGTCAATCCGGCACAGCCAAAGCTTAAGGCTGCCGGACCCACCCTGGCACACTCCGCGGCGGTGTGCCATGTTTTGAAATCGCGGGGTGTCCTCACGTTGGCCCACTGCTTAGAATGGCGGGACCAGTTTCGCTTGACGAACCTTCGTTGTTTCCGCACAATCAGGCTCGGCGTCGCTCCGAGCGCGTCCGCGCCAAGCCTAAGTCATTGATGCGAAGCGTGTTAAGCATAAGGCGATGGGACAAATGGGGTAGCCAAAAATGGGAAAAGTCGTAGCTGCCATGGCGACCGTACACGCGCCGCAGCTCTTCGTGCGGCCACCCAGTGAAGATCCCGCGCAGCTGGACGCGGATATTGCCGCGATGCGCCAACTGGGTCAAGATCTCGCAGAGAGCAAGCCCGATGCTGTCATCGTCGTTGGCAACGACCATCTGGAGACATTTTTTCTGACCTCCGTTCCGACGTTTGCCATTCTTTCCGGTGAACGGTCGATTGCCGAGTTTGCAGGCCGCCACTACGATCTCCCCATCCATCAAGGCTTGGCCGAGGATTTGCTCGACAAGCTGATGAACGACGGCTTTGATTTGGCGTATTCGCAGGATGCCGTCTTGGGCCACGCGTTTGCCGCTGTTTACGAATGGGTAATCGGTGGACGTCCGCTTCCCGTCGTGCCGATTTTTGTGAATGCCTATCTTCCACCGCTGCCCACCGCCAGGCGTTGTCAACAGCTTGGCAAGGCTATCGCCAAAGTGATTGCCGCGCGCGATGAACGAGTCGCGGTGATCGCCAGTGGAGGCATGTCTCACTATCCCGGAACCTGGAAGTATGCCAAGCCTGCCTATGATTTCGACTACTGGGCCATCGCCCAAATTGAGAAGGGCAATCTGGACGCGCTTCTCGACCTTAGCAATGAACAGCTCGATGAAGTTGGCAATACCGAACTGCTTTCCTGGATGGTTTTGTTCGGCGCTATGGGAAATTTGCCCGGTGAGCTTCTCACTTACCAGCCGACCTGGCATCACGGCCATGCGGTGATTCGTTTCCTGCCTGATAACAGAACTGGGAAGGGTTCCAAGGAAGCCGCGCAGGCTCCCGCCAGTTATCAATTCAAGAATGCAGGCGGCTATGAGTTCTACAAGCACCCGGCCCCGTCGGCCTACAAGCTCAACAAGGTGCTGTACGACTTGCGATTCAAACACGACCTGCGCATGCGCCTGATTCACGACATTCCGTCGGTGGCCAGGGAATACCGGCTGAACGACAAAGAAGCTAAGGTGCTTGAGACGCTTCAGGAGGAGGACATTGAGCGTTTCCGCAATGGATCGGTCCATCCGCTGGTCGAGATGGGCGCGCACCCGCTCGGAATGTGGATGGGAGTCATACTCATGCATTCCGAACTGCGCAAATTGCGGGACGCCGGGAAGGGCAAGCCGGAAGGCGAAAAGGCGAGTGTCACCAAATAAGAAGCGCACCCGTTATCTTTAGCGAATATTCCTGGCGCGCCTTTCGCCGGAAACAATACAGCCCGGCACATCGCGAAATATTCCACAAGAAAAAGCGCCGCAGGTGGGTTCCCGCGGCGCCAGAAGCACCCGCATCCTCGCTAGTGCGCTGCGGTTTGCAATGACTTGTTCAAGATACGTTCGAGCTTGTCGAGGATCTGCATCGCGGTGAAGCACTGCGCGACGTCCGCATTAGGAGTACGTTTCTCCTTAATCGCAGAAAAAAAATCGCGATCCTGCAACTCGATGCCATTCATCGACACATCTACTTTAGACAAGTCGATCTTATTCTGCTCTCCATCGACAAGATCGTCGTAATAGGCCAGGTACGTCCCGTTATCGCAAATGTAACGAAAAAACGTGCCCTGCGGGCCTTTGTTGTTGAACGATAGAGAAAGTGTGCAGATCGCACCTGAAGGTACCTTCAACACGATTCCCGTGTCCATGGCGATCCCAAGCTGGGGGTGAAACGGTCCCTGTACCGCATAGCAATCGGAAACTAATTCGCCCGTCTGATATTGGAATAAGTCCACTGTATGACAGGCGTGGTGCCACAAGAGATGATCGGTCCAGCTCCGGGGCTTCCCGGCCGCGTTCATGTTCGTTCGGCGAAAGAAATACGTCTGCACATTCATCTGCTGTATTGTTAGTTCGCCACCTTTGATTTTATTGTGAAGATATTGATGACTGGGATTGAACCGGCGAGTGTGGCCGCCCATGCAAACCACGCCAGTTTCGTTGTGGACCCTTACCAGTCGCTCCGAATCCGCCAGGTTATCCGCAATGGGAATTTCAATTTGTACGTGCTTGCCGGCCCGCATGCACATCTCGCCCTGCTTCGCATGTAGTCCAGTCGGGGTGGCGAGAATCATGGCCTCCAGGCCGGCCTGTTTCAGGCTTTCGGCCAAATCACCGGTGTAATGGGGGATGTTGAACTTCCTGGCTACTTCGGCGGTAGTCACCTGGTTTCCGCCTGTCAGCGTAATGACCTCGATGCCCGGAATATTCGCAATCGCCTCGATATGCTTCACGCCGAAAGCCCCCTGACCAGCAACACCCACCTTCATAGTTTGCTCCTTACTCTGAATTTCGACCGACCACCTCATCCTCACCGACGAACCGAAGCTCCGTATCATCGCCTATCTGAACGCGGTCGGGCAATGCCGGCCCGTTCACGCGGGAACATTGCAAAACGAGGCGGTGCTGCATCCACTCGGCCACGCTACATTTCACCGTGTAAGCCCGAAATACTACAGTGCCGTCCTGCCAGGACTGGTCCTGCCGGCCGGTGCGGTAGTCTCGGCGGCGATTACTTCGGCGGTGCCTGCATTGAAGCTGTCGGCGGCGAATCCTGAGGTGGAAGCGGCGCTCAATCGCTCGATCTATTGGTCCTCGTGCAGGGACTCGGCAATGGCTTCCTCTTTCTAGTGCTGGTCATGGCCGCGCTTGTAACGGAGACGATCGACCGTAACTTCGGCCGCGCTTCTATCTGGTGTTTGGTGGGTGCCGCATTTTCCTGGCTAGGGCTGAAGCACTCCCCAATTTTTCGCTGGGGAGCGCAACCAATGTATGCGATCGGCTGACTGGCCGCAGCCGCGATCGTATTTTCTGCGCGCTGGTGGCGGGGAGATCTGCAGGCGAGCAGTAGAGCTTAAGTCGCTGCGTGTGATTCTGCGCTCACTCCCTGACTTCGTCGGCGGAAGAAGATCGTATTTGTCGAAATTCAATAGGTTTGGCCTGGAGACAAAGCAGAATGCCGAAGATGCGCGCGGTCGGTGATCCCCTTTGGTGCGACGGGAACGAATCTGCGACCCATCTCCCATATGGCCGGATATCTCGGGGCGGGCACACCTATATTCGAGATTCGCGACGTCGGCGGCATGACGGACATGCTCATCAGCAACAACCCATTGGCTGACGGGCTCGCAAAAACGCTGGGGCACGGGTCGGTGGCGCTGATGCGGGTGCATGGGTCGGTCGTAGTCGCCAATTCCATCCAACTTGCCGTGTGGCGGGCCATCTACACTGAAATGAATGCCCGCGTGCAAACACAAGCTGCCCACCTCGGGCCCATCAATTTTCTCACTCCAGAAGAAGCCGAAAAAGCAGCCGCACGAAATGACCAGCAGATCATGCGCCCCTGGGACTTATGGAAGGCGCGGATCGGCAAGCTCGAATAGACGTTCGGTTTCACTTAGTGCGACGGCAGGAATGCATTCGCTACCGGATTGTTTTATAAAGCAGGTTGCATGAACGTGAGCGTATGAATTCGCAAGCGCTGGGTGAGGAGACCCAAGTCCAACAGCGCAATCCAGGCAGGCAGTTAGGAGCTTTAAACTGCTATCTCAAGAGCTTTCGGCCATCCGCGGTGACTAGATATTCGAGCCACATAATCCGTTCACCGCCCCTGCCGGGGCGCCCGCTTACCGTGATTTCGTCACCAGGTTTGAGGGTTTCCTTGGTCCATCCGGCTTGGAGCATCTGCGTTGGGGGAAGGACTTCGAGATACCATTCCTCGACGCCGCCTTTTTCAGTTGGCACCGCCAGAGTGATGATGGTATGCGGATTTGACCACTCGTACTTGGTCACCGATCCCTTTAGCGTAATACTCTTCCGCTGATAGACGACCTGCCCGTGGTGCGCAAGCATCGGTTGTGAAATTATCAGCAGAGCACCCATCACAGCACAGCAGGTCAAGAGATTGTTTTTCACAAGTGCGCGCAGAAGCATCTCTTTCCGTCCTTCCTGGCACAACCGCCCACCTGTCATCCTGGCGGCCGCCACAACCTGCTTTCCGTGGCTTCCAAGCGATTCAAGTGTATTCATATGCCCAACGCCGCGCGTTGACAAGAGGATTCCGCTCCGGGCCTGACCCCACGTGGTTGCTCGTTTGGATACTGTGTGCATACGGTTCCCTATTACTTAGTGGCGTGCCCAGTGCGCTGGCTGCAAGTTGCAGGGGAGCCACTGCCTAATCTTGCGCACACTCAGAAGAGACACGTCACTCGCATACAAATGAATGACTCAACTGTCTCGAAATCTGTCTCGGGATTTGTGTCGCAGCGACGCAAAAGGGTTTCCCGTCGCGCAATCTAGCGCCGGTCCCAAAATCCGAGAACATGCCGATGGGATTTCCGTGCCCGTTTCTGTCGCAGCGAGGCCGGTCTTCTCTCCATTGAATCGGCGTCTCCATTGAAATTGGCGGAAGGGATTGTCTAGTGCTCCTGCAAAGATGCCAGGTAGTCGCAAAGATTTTTAATACGTTGCTGCACAGCTCTTTGGTCCTGCTTGTCGAAGTATCGGAAGATGGGCCCCCACGTCGGCATGTCAGACGAGCCGTGAGCAGTAGGGCCTGGACCGAATTCGAGAATTTTCGAAACATAATCGTACGGGAACTGGCCTGCATGTCGTTGAGCGAGTTTGGTCAGGTCCGGTGGCGGCACTTTGAGAAACGACCTGAGAGGGCCGTCACCCTTGGCCGTAGCGCCGTGGCACGTTGCGCAATATTGCTTATACATCCCACTTCCCGAAGGTATGTAATTCGAGGGAAGCGTTTCATCTACGGTTGGCTGCGATTTCGTGGCTGTTGCGCAGATTGAGCTCAGGAACATGGCGCACAGAACTACGCGGCGCATAACGAGTCCCTTGCGGGGAACTCTGCCCACGGAGAAAACACGATCCACGCTATTTTTCATTCCCGCTTTCCTCCTTTAGGTGTGCGTTCGCTTACACTCCTTCTGTACGCCCTCGGGGGCCCTGCCCTCTCTTTTAGATTCTCTATGATGCTTCGATCCCGATTCCGGAACACCTCTTCGGTTTCATGGTGATCGGCGTATCTGTGAAGCTCCACCCGTTCGTGTAAAGGAATGTGCCGGCATGTGACCTTCTCTACGCACAATTCCGGGTACCGCCGGCGCCGGCATCGGCACGGATTCCGTGCCCGGCGCAGACGAATGCTGCAAATCATAGTTCATGCAAGCCTGATAATCTCAAAAAAATGGCATTTTCTCGCGCAAGCACCGGATCCGCATAACCAGCTTTCTCCACGAAATCGTGTCCGGGTCTCATTGCGCACGTTGCGCACAAAATTTCACGATCACTCTTATGCCTTTGCCGCCGCTTGTGAATCTTCTCTTCTCCCCTTCAACCAGCCTAGGCAGGGATGCGGGTCACCATGCGATACGCTTGCTGTCACATCCGCGAGGCCGCTCAAAGGAGATGTATTGTACAGACGAACAATGCGCCACAACTTCGCAGTTTGCCGTGAAAGCCGAGCGCGTATCATGCCCATGAGCGGAGCTCAAAACACCTTACGGTTTGCAACGGTATTGGTTGCCCATGATTGCGTTATAACACGGTCATTACCATATATTGACTATTGTGAACGGTAAATATCGGATAGACTTTTTATATCTTGACACTGATGCCTAGCAAAAGGGCAGCATCGAAAAGCAAGTCAAGAGTGTGTCCCCGCCGCCCATTGAAAATGTCCTCAAATTCCTTATCGTTTTTCATCAGCAGATTGTCCACGCGGCGTTATTTACAGCGTTGTTTGCAATAACGCGGAATTGATCAATCCCGGCCCGGAGGGCCGGTCGAAATGCTAAGGCCGCGGCTCTGGGCGACAAGCCACAATGTTCTGGTGGCCATCACTTTTGCGTTGCTGATGGTCTCGACCGGACATGCTCAGCCGCGGGAAACTAAGAGCCAATCCCCTCAGAACGCAAATGCGCCTGCTGCGGCGCCTGCCCCACCTGCAGACTATGTTGGCTCGGAAACGTGCAAGACTTGTCACGAAGAGATTTATAACGGCTGGGAAAAAACACCTCACTGGAAGACCACCCTGGACACCAAGGGCGGTCCCTCGCACCAGGGATGCGAAGGCTGCCACGGTCCCGGTTCAGCTCACGTAGAAGGCGGCGGAGATACAACAAAAATATTTGTTTTCAAGAATCACTCCAGCAAAGAGATTAACGATCGCTGTCTGACCTGCCACGCATCCGGCACCGAACACATGCAGGCGATCAATTCCTTGCACACCAGAAGCGAAGTTTCCTGTACTTCGTGCCATTCGCCCCACCATGCGCAAGAAGCGCAATTTTTGCTGGTCAAGTCGCAGCCGGCGCTTTGCTATTCGTGTCACCTGCAACAGAAGCCGCAGTTTGCCATGCCCTTTCATCATCGTGTGAACGAGGGCCTGGTCCAGTGCACCGATTGCCACAATCCGCACGGCACGGTCGCCGCTAAACAGGTACGCACATCGGCGGCACAAGACATCGTCTGTTTCACGTGTCACGCCGATAAGCGCGGCCCATTCGTATTCGAGCACGAGCCGGTAAAGGTGGAAGGCTGCGAATCCTGTCACACGCCCCATGGCTCGCCCAACGCTCATCTGCTCAAGACGAGCAATGTGAACTTATTGTGTTTGTCGTGCCATACGACATCGTTCGCGAATGCGACCGGCGCACCGTCGTTTCATAACCAGGCTGCGCAGTATCAGGCCTGCACGCTATGTCACACGCAGGTGCACGGGTCGAATGTCGACCACACTTTATTTAAGTAGATATTTAAGTAGATGTTCAAGTAGAGAGGCCATGATCGCCGGCGATTTGCAGAAGAACAATGCGATGGGAATGCCTTACCAGCATGCCGCGATGAGGGTGGCCATCGCGATTGCGTCTCGGCACGGTTCTCGCTGGGCGCGGATGTTAGTCATTATTCTTGCGGTGGTGTTCGTGAGGGCGGCTAAGGCCCAATCCCCCGCACCGCCGCAGACGCAGAGCCCACCCCAAACTCAGACGCCACCCCAGAGCCAGGCTGCACCTCCGGCGCAGACCTCTTCTTCAGCGCCAGCCACAACGACGAATGAGTCCACTGGGAGAGTGGAGGGGAATTACACGGTTCAACAAACGATCGAGTTTGGCTACCGCGATAGCATGATGGGCGGGAACCTGAACAATTACGACACGTTTGAAAACCTCTCGTCTGGGTTGCGGCTTTTCGATTACAGCGTGGATATGCGGTCCATCAACCACCAAGGTCTTTTTTTCGATAATTTGTCGTTCTCCAATTTTGGTTATGGCGGCGACCCAGACGACGTTTCACGCCTCCGCGTCGACAGGAATAAGTGGTACGACTTTCGGGGAATGTTCCGGCGTGACAAGAATTTTTGGAATTATAATCTGCTGGCGAACCCTTTGAATCCCGTGGGCGCCATTGTTCCGAACCCCGCCATTACCAGTTCGCCGCACGCGCTGGATTTGTCGCGCCGCATGCAAGATTACGACCTGACACTCCTGCCCCAATCGCGACTTCGTTTCCGCCTGGGGTATGCGCGCAACGTCAATTCGGGACCCGCGCTCAGCACACTCGAGGGAGGGACCGAGCCGTTGCTCACGGAGAACCTGAACGACGTTACGAATTCCTATCGCATGGGGGCGGATTACCGCGGTCTTAAGAAGACGACGCTCTCTTTCGATGAACTGCTGACATACACGGCGGTGAACGAGACGGTGGTGGACAATAATCGCTTGTTTCAACTCTCGAGCGGCGCTGCGGTGGATCTGGGCATCGTTTTCGTCGGCACTTCACCCTGTGCCAAGCCGATTACGAATGCGGCTAGCGTTCCTCCAACGGTCACCGCCAATTGCAACGGGTATCTGTCTTACAGTCAGGTGCAAAATCCCCGGTCGTCTTTTCCCACGGAACGCTTCAGCTTTCAATCCACGTATTTCAGGAATTTGTCGATGACCGGGTCGGCTGCCTACAGCAGCGGCACCAATACGGTCTCGGGCTTTAACGACGCCATTAACGGCTTTACCACCAGGACCCTCGCGCGCGTGAGCACGACCGGAGGGCCGGCGCAGGCCAACCGTATTTCCGCGAACGCAAATTGGTCGGGCGATTACCGCGTGACGGACAAGCTCAACATCATTGATGAATTTTCCTATAATAATTGGAGAATTCCCTCCCTGTGGACGACGTCGGAAACAAACTTGTACGGTACGCCGCCCCAGAACCCGAGTCAGGTCGGACTATTGTTGCCGGTCTCGATGGTGACCCCGGCTACGTTTGCCAGCATATGCCCGGTGGCCCCTTACAATGGTCCCAACTGTCCGCAACACAATTCCAGTTCACTCGCCGATGTAACCAACGAACTGGTTTCTCAGTTTCTGGGACAGAACATCCGGTCGAACACGTTTGAGGTGAAGTACGATTTCACGAACAGGCTAGGCGGGTACCTCGGCTATGCGTACACGGCCCGTGCCATCGAGGATTTCAGTGCCACCTTCGATACCGGGGAGATTTACTTTCCCGGGGGGCCCGGAGGAAATGTGGGAAACGATTTCTTTGCCGCGCGCGGCGATTGCGCATTGGTGGCCGGGAAACTGCCTTCCGGCTGCACACTGAACGCGAACGGCTCGATTCAAGAAGGCTCGAGCACGAATCTGGTAGCGGAAGCCGGAAACGACACCGCACGCAACGTTTATGACATTCACGAAAATGTGGGGCTGTTTGGGATTTCCGCCCGTCCGATTGACTCTTTGCGACTCAATGCGGATTTGATGTTTGGGTACAACGACAACTCCTTTACGCGTGTTAGTCCCCGGCAGATACAGAGTTACAAGGTTAGCGCCAGGTATACTCCCAAAGCCTGGGCGAATGTCGGCGCTACGGTGGACATCAACGAAAATCGCGACAACGTTTTCACCGTGAATAATGTGGAGCACGCTCGCGCGTATAGTTTGGTCACCACGCTTTCGCCCAGTTCTAGTCTATGGATCGACTTCGGTTATAGCTACATGGACGTATACACGCAGACTGAGATTTGTTTTCCGGACACGGGCTCGACCGTGTTCACGACACCGTGTCCGGTTCCGGGCGCATCGTCTCCACTGGGAACGCTCTCCTATTATTCCAGTCACGATAACTATGTATACGGCAATCTGATGTGGAAGCCGCAGAAGCGTGTGACGGCGATGGCAGGATACGGAGCGAGCATCGTTCGCGGCAATACCACGTTTCTGAATCCACTGACGCCGACCGGCACCCTGGATTTCAACTACAGCAAGCCGTTTGCGAGTCTGGCGATTGATATCTATCGAGGGCTCGCGTACAAGACGGCGTGGAATTATTATGGATATAGCGATCACGGTGTCGCCAATCCCGCAGGACTTGCGGCACTTCCATCGCAGGATTTTAACGGCAATAACGTCACGTTTTCGTTGCGATATGCGTTCTGAACAGGCGCAAAACAGTTGGGCCGTAAAGCTACAGCGGTGCAGGAAAATGGAGAGTGCAGGAATGGAGAGTGCAAGATGAACGTTTTGAGACTTCGCGTGGCTCACAAGTTGCTTTTGGCGCTGGCCATCGCGTGTTTTTTGAGTTCGTCGGCGCGCGCAGACGATTCGGCCACCCTTTATAAAGCGAAATGCGCCGCCTGTCATGGCGCTGATGGGGCCGGGACGCCCGTTGGCACCAAGCTAGGCGCGCATGACTTGCGCTCGGCCGATGTGCAAAAAATGTCCGATGCGGAGCTGACAGAAATCATCACCAATGGCAAAAACAAGATGCCCGCCTACGCGAAAACGCTAAAACCCGATGACGTAAAGGGGTTGGTGGCCTTCATTCGCTCCCTGGCCGCGAAAAAATAAGCGTGCAGATAAGCGAGAAAATAAAAAACGACTAGGGAGAATGCCGGACCCGATCGCCAGACTCCATGATCACACCCGAAACGCTCACGGTCCTCGCGTTCCTGAGCAATCTCGCTCTGGTGGTCCTGCTGTTGGCGCGGCCCGCGCTTACCGCGACGCGTGAGGGAAAAATCCTGGCCTTCGTCACGCTTTTTCTTTTTCCAGTGTTGTGCAGCGCGGTGGGATTCTCGGCGCACATGGAGCGCTCGAAAACCACGACATTCTGCCTCTCCTGCCACGTTATGGAGCCGTTCGGAAAGAGCCTCGCTGTGGACGACAAGCAGTACATTCCGGCGGCGCACTTCCAAAATCATCGCGTTCCAGCCGACGAAGCCTGCTACACGTGTCACACCGATTACGTGCTCTATGGAGGTATTCGCGCCAAATGGAGAGGTATGCGTCACGTTTACGTGCAGTATCTGGGCACACCGCCGGCGCCCGCGGACATCCATTTGTACACGCCTTATAACAATCGCGAATGCCTGCATTGCCACCTGGGTGCGCGCTCGTTCGAGGAGTCGGCCACCCACACGGCCATCCGTAGCGACGTGCTATCGAATCAGATTTCCTGCATCTCCAGTGGATGCCATGACACCGTGCATAACGTCGCAAACCTTACCAACGTCAAGTTCTGGAAAGGCACGCCGTGACGGGCCCGGGCACCCCCAGCAGTATTGACCGGCGCGTGCGCATCGCGGCCGCTCTTGTGGGTGCCGGCCTGCTCGTCGAAACATTGGTACTCCGCGGAGTGCACCCTTCGGCCTTTCTCATCTTTGTGTTTGCGGGCATCCCTCTGGTCGCAGCCGGCGTCCTGGTCTTCTTGTATTCTCTGGTTTCATTGAAAAATTAGGAGGCGTCCTGGACTCGCTTGTTCCCCACAATGGCAGCGACCAGTCTTGTCTCGAAAGCTCCGCGTCACCAAATCATCGTAGGGAGCGTCCCTGTTCTTGAACTGTCACCACCCACGCTAGCAACTGTTCTCGCTTCATGAAATTCAATATTCGTTCGCGTTTGATTCCACCAAGCAGGGCGGAAGC
This sequence comes from uncultured Acidobacteriota bacterium, assembly GCA_963828935.1. Taxonomy (GTDB): domain Bacteria; phylum Acidobacteriota; class Terriglobia; order Acidiferrales; family UBA7541; genus Palsa-189. The sequence goes on from CAWHGP010000003.1 coordinate 1,230,688, forward strand.
GAGCCCCGGTTCGATAAATGTCAGGTGTGAGGCGCCGTGAGAATCGGTTCCAGCGAAATCCGGCCCCGTCTGTTTTGGCGAGTCTCGGCAGGTCCATGCTTAAATCTTGCCGATCGGGGTAGGCCTCTATTCTCCACGGCCTTATTCAACTCCGCTGCGACATCGAATACCCGCAACCAATATGTCGGCAAACCCAGGCGATAATTGGTCGGGTTACGCAGCACAGCCAAGTAGCGTTCCGTCTGGATTGTCCCCACGGTTCTCGTATAAGTACGTGCATAACGCGTCACATAGCCTGCTGACCACGCGCCCGGTTATGGCACGGCGCAAGCTGGCACCTTGGCGATCTGCTTGACTCGGTCTGCGGACGGCACGCGGGGAGTACAAGCGTAACATTCCTATCCGTGCGAGCATTAGCCCTTTAATTTTGTTGCCGTTCAACACCTTCTAACGGACTTTGTATGTGTGTGTTGCGGCTCACAAGTTGATTGGCAGCAAGAGTGCACTCTCTAACCCGTATGTTGCGCTCCACTCTTACATTCGACAATGCCAACAAGGTTCCACACGCCAGAAGCGGGCGAAATCCAACCGGCTTTACCCTGCTCGAGCTGTTGATCGTCTTGGCAGTGGCCGGGATCATGAGTGCTATGGCGATTCCGTCCATGCAGTCGGCCATCAACAGCTATAAGTTGACTGCCGCTGTGGACAGCGCTACCTGGGCCATTCAATCCACCCGGTATCAGGCCATTATGCACGGCTACCCTTACCAAGTTGCCTTCGATGCCACGCAGAATACCTTCCAGGTCTTGAGCGAACCACCGGTTCCAACGCCTCCAGCATTTGCCAATGTAGGCACCGCGGTCCCGCTCTCCGGAGCACCCATTACGTTCAGCACGAACACGACGCTGCAGTTCAGTCCCAACGGTTCCGTTTCGGCGACGACCGGACAAATGAATTTTACGATTACCTACCAAGCCTACACAAAGACAGTGACGGTATCCAAATATGGATCGACATCAGTACAGTAACGGACACCCTCGGGGCTTCACGATCATGGAAGTCCTGGTGGCTGCTTTCATTTTGGTGGTGGGCTTGATGGCTGCCGCTGCGTTCATTGGCAATGCCATTGGAAGCACGGCACGCAGCGAGTACATGAACCAGGCGGCGACGCTGGCCTCGGAAAAGCTTGAGGATCTGAACCGTTGGCCGGCGAAGTATAACGTGAATACCGGCTTGGATTCAGGCGACCCCCACGTGATTGTCACCAACGGCGTCAGCGCCGGAAGCCTGACTGCGGATGTAGTGCAAAACGTAACGGCGAATGGCACCACCGAAGCCGTGAACTATTACGACTTGGTGTATTTCTCGCCATCGCAGGGTTCTCTCGAAGAAATCGTCAGCAGCCTGGACCCTCTAGGGAACCCCCAGTACACCACGATCACTCACCCGGCGACAGGCATGCTGCAAGATCCGCCTCCACCCCCGACCTCGACCTTGCCGAGTGTGGCTGGGGCCATTGGCTTCAAGCGCCGCTGGATCATCGAATTCAATCCCTCCGTAGCGGGATCGCAGGTCACGGGCGTTCGCCGCATCACCGTAGAAGTGGATTTGCAGAATGCAGTCGTGCAGCCGGCGGTGCAATTTCAAATGAGCATTGTGCGCCCATGAACAACTCACAATCACAGCTGTGCCGCAAAACCCGAATGAACGGCTTCACGCTGCTGGAATTGCTGGTGGCCATGACCATGTTCCTCGTCGTGGCCGGCGCCACCTTTTCTCTGTTCCGCACGCACGCCCCATACTTCAACGCGCAGCAAAATCTGGCCGGGTTGAATATCTCCTTGCAGAACGCGGTTACGCAGATGCAGATCGATCTGTCCAATGCCGGTACGGGCTTTTACGCGAACACCAATGTTCCCGGTTGGCCCGTGGGCGTAGTGATCAACAATCAGTTACCGGCCACTCCCTGTAATATCCCCGCAACCTACACCTATACTGCGACCTGCTTCGACACGCTGAACGTGCTGACCATGAATCCGAACATCGCTCCGGCACACCCCACCGACGCCGCGGGCGATGCGAATGGCTGCAGTAACGCAGCGGCCACCACTTTTTATATTCAACCGTACACCCCGGTCGGTTCCGAGACCGTGGCGCAGGCTGCCACGCGCACGGCCGCATCGTTCCGTGCCGGCGATCAGGTGATCTTGATCACGGAAGCGAATGGCGCGCTGGTCAACACGTTCGTGTTGACTTCGAATGCGGTTGCGGGAAGCAATAATGTCGCGCTTTCACACCTCGCGTCTGACCCGACCTATTTCACCAATACTTCGGCCAACGATCCGCTGGGATTTACACTTGTAAGCGGTCTGACGCAGACCCCATCCTATCCTTCAAAGCTTGGAAATTCATTTTGCAGCAACACCGGCTGGGTGATGAAGCTCCAACCAACCACTTACACGGTGGATATCAGCAATCCGCAGGACCCTAAGCTCGAGCGCATTCGCGCTGGCAACACCGACATCATCGCCGAGCAAGTGATCGGTTTTAAGGTAGGCGCAACCAAGTGGAACGACACAGACAGCGAGAGGTATTACTTCAACCCGGGCGAATATTTCCATGACCCCACGCTGGTGCGCTCCGTGCGTGTCTCGCTCATCGGCCGGACCACGCCCACACCCGATCCTACCTACACGTTTCGGAACGCGTTCGATCAAGGCCCCTACCAGGTGGTGGGAGCGACAGTGGTCGTAAATCCACGCAACATGAGCATGAACGATTGAGCGCCAACCGCGAGGTACCCATGAACGTTCTTAATCTCATTTGCTCTTCGAGTCTTGTTGGCCACGCCGAGTGGCGCGGACCGCGCCACGGAAGTTACCGAGGCAACCGGGGTATCGCGCTCGTTACCACGTTGCTGGTACTGGCCCTGATGACGGTGATGTCGCTAGGCATCGTCATTGCGCTCACTTCGCAGACGCTTATCGGCGGGTTCTACCGCAATTTCCGCGGGTCGTTTTATGCAGCCGATTCAGGATTAAATGTAGCCCGCCAACAGTTGGTCAACCAGCTTACCGCGGCCGTGCCTCCCACATTCTTGCCGATTGCGAATGCCGGCGGCATTCTGCCAGCAAGCATCCTTGCCAATTTGACGACCTCTTACGGGAGTTCATCTGCCTTGAACGGTGGCGCGGGAGCCAATGCCTGGAAGGAAAGCTTCACCATTCCCGCCGGAGCAGCCGGAGCCACCTTATCTCTCGGTCCGGGTGTGAACCCGCTAATCGGTTTAGACCCCACCACCGGCCTTCCGGTGAGCTATTTATATACATATAACTACACGCTCACGTCGGTGGGATCGGCGCAAGGCAGTGAAAGGGCCACAGTGACCGAGAATGGCAGCATCTTGATGAATGTCACGGGCCTGCAGGCTAACAACTCCGTTAGTTTCGCGTATTTCGGCGGCTTTGTGGATAAGTATCCGGCCTGCATCGGACCGCTGGTACCCGGCACCATGACCGGCCCCATGTTTACCAATGATTCCTGGGAGTTCATGGCCTCCATACCGCCTTACACCTCCCCGTATATCTTTACCGATCCGGTCGGGCAGCAGAGTGGCACCGCCTACTGGTGGGACAGTGGCTGGGGCTGCCATGCCGATACGACCCCTGGTCCATGGGGCTCCGGAAGTAGCATCGTGAACCCGAACTTCCAAGCGGGCTTTCAAATGGGGCAGCCGGCCGTCGCATTGCCCACAAATTCCTTCAACCAGGAATGGGCCGTCCTCGATGGTAGGGGGACGGGTGAAGGCCCCGCCGCTCCGACTGCTGCCCAACTTAGCACTTCGCTGGAGAATGTTCACGGGGCCGCGTACACCAGCGGCGCGACCTCCGGGGTATTTGTCGATGATCCCGGGACGTCGGCTACGTGCGGCACTGTGGCGCCGCCCTGCGTAAAAGGCGGCGGCTTCTACGTCGAAGGGGACGCGCAGATTCTGCTTCAGCCCAGCGGCAGCACGGCCCAGATCTATCAGATCACACAAGGCGGCACCACGACGACGATCACCATCGATCCCGCCGCTAACGGTGGTGCAGGGACGACGGTTATCGCACAGGCTGGCACCACCTTGACTCTCAACGGCGTTCCGATGAATGGAATTACCGGATTGCCGTCCACGATGGTGTATGTGGACGGAAATATTACGGGACTCACTGGCCCCGGGGAAGGCCAAGGCGCCATCCAGGACAACGCCATGATTACGCTGACGGCCGCTGGCAGCGTCACGGCCACCGGGGATGTGCTCTATAAGACGGAGCCGGTAACGTACTCGCAGAATCAAATTGTACCGGGCTCCAATCCTCCGTGCTGCGCCGGTACGCCCATGGACACGCTGATTCCCGGCGTCCAAAATATGAACCAGGTGCTGGGGATTTACACGGCTACGGGCAACTTCGATTTGGCCAATACCCAGGGCGATCAGAACATTCAAATTGACGGCAGCATCGCGACGCTCTCGCAACAGGATTCGAGCAATTGTAATGGCAGCGATGGCGGGTTCTTGAATACCGGCGGACATATCAACGCCTTCAATAACGTGGGTGGCCAGATTCAAAGTTGTATTTATGGCGCCGACATCAACGTCGAGAATATTTGGTTTGACCGGCGCTTCACCGCGCGCGCCGGATTTGCCCCACCGTGGTTCCCTTCCACTTCGATACAACAGGGCGGTCCGTTGCCGAGCAATGTGACCACGACGATACAGCGTGTGCAGTGGCTCAATACGTCGGCCGAGTAGCGGTCCATCAACCCCGTCCGAATCCGCTTGCCGCGTGTCCGGAATCGTCGCCGCGTGTACCGTACCTTCCCTCTAATAGTTTCCAGGGGGAAAGTACTGCACGCGTCGCCGCATGTCCTGGCGATGTCACAAGATTCACAAGATTCAATTGTCCAGGTAAATTCACTCGGCCTTTATCTTTTCCCCTCGGTGTCATCGTCCAGCCTTTCCGTGTGGATGTCCGCACTTTTCGCAACGTCACAATACCCCCGAAGGTATCGCGACCCTTCCACCGGCCCTGCTGCGCTGCAAGTGACAATTTACGTCTGCCAAAATGACACATTTTGCGTTGGCCACGCCCGAGTGTGTCCGCGCAGCGCATCTTGCGCTGATCACAAGTCCTGGTCCCTGCGCTAATTGGTTTGAATATGTGGGGCTAGGAGCTATGTGTTGTAAGGGTTATCCCGCACGCGGTGAGTGGCCCGAAGGTTGCATCAATAGCCGTGTAGTTTCAAAAAAACACACCGGAGGATTTAGATGCGGAACAAGCAGAAGGGCTTCTCACTCATCGAGTTGTTGATCGTTGTCGCGATCATTTTGATTATCGCGGCCATTGCGATCCCGAACTTATTGCGGTCCAAGATGGCGGCCAATGAAGCCTCAGCGGTAGGTTCGCTGCGCACCATTAACACCGGCTCCGTCGCTTACTCGACCACCTATGGCACCTACGAAGCGGCTCTTGCGAACCTCGGTCCGGCCACACCAGCCACCTCGACGTCAGCCGACCTGATTGACTCGGTTCTCTCAAGCGGCACCAAGAGCGGGTATACTTTCGTCTTCGCCCCGGGAGCCAGCAACCTGAGCTACACCATCACCGCGACACCCGTAACGGTTGGTACCACCGGCCAGCGCGGATTCTTCACAGATCAGTCCGGCGTGATCCGCTCCGATCCTTCTGGCGCGGCCACGGTTACCAGCACTCCGATCAGCTAACAACGAGCAGGCTTGTTTCGCGAGTAGCAGAAATCGGGAGGAGGCAAACGCTTCCTCCCTTTTTATTTAACGTCGTAATCCTGACAATTGTCCGCCCCTGCGATCCCAGCCTTATCCTCTATTCTTGATGTCGCTTGCTCGGTTGGCAGGCACTCCCGGTCTCGGTTTACTGCTTCGCGGCTCACGCGCCCCCGGGCTGGCTTCCCCCGCCTTCCTCATGCCTCGAATATTCTCTTCTTCCCGTTCGACGCTGGACAGCCGGCGCGCTTTTGGCCGTTGGCCCCGAAAATGGGTTCAGCGCTACCTCACTTGTTTTTGTGAACGTGCGCACAGAATTGCCGGATCAGCGCGTGCCGGCGCGTCTACGACCTGTTGAGGGTCGAATCAGACCGCCAGGCAATCCCCGCAGAAAGAGCCTGTACTTGGCTGTCGATGTTTACTGAGGGTTTACTGAGGCGGAAGTGAGCCCAGGTATGCCGAGATAGAAATGATATCGTCCTCGGACAGGTTCAAAACCACTTTCTTCATGAGAGCCGCAGCCGTGCCGGCGCTCGATCCGTTCTGCATGCAGATGAGTTGGCGAGCGATATACACGGGTTGCAAGCCGGCGATCCTGGGCACTTCACCTAGACCGTGCAGTTCGTCTCCGTGGCAGGTTGCGCATGGAATCGTTTTGCCCGAGCCGCCAGCCTTCACGAGAGCTTCTCCCCTGGCGATGCTGCCGGGAGGAACGTAAGCGAGAAACGGGGAGTGTGGATCGCGATCCGCCGTTCGGGCCGGATCTTCTGGCGTTTCGATGATGCGATGGCCCATAGGCTCCGTACCGCCGTTCGGATCCAAAAGACGATGGCGCGCCGCGCTGTTGACATATGTTTTTGGTGGCGTGGCCGTTTCGATAACCTTCACCCAGGGAATAGGCTTGACGGCCGCGAAATAGTCCGCCGCCAGCCGCACATCCTCATCGGATACTTTTTTGGCGATCGGACCCATGCGCTCGTTGTCGCGCCGGGCTCCACTCTTAAAATAATTCATCTGGCGCACAATGTACTCGGCGGGCAGGCCGGCGATGTCGGCGGACTCAGGATGGCCCTGTCCAGACATAAGGTGGCAGGTGCCACAGACCATCCCTGCCAGTGCGTTGTCGCCTTGCACAATCCGGGGTGCTGGCGGATGTTCATCGGGGAACCAGTCGGGTGGATTCGTGTTTCCGGCGACCCTGGCGGCGTCGTATTCCTTGCTGCTGCCCGGTATGCGGATCGTGCCGGTCACTGGCGCGATCGGAGGCTGCACCTTATCCGGGATGTTGTAAGCCCAGGAGGGCAGACCATTGGGGACGGCTTGCGGCATCGGTGTTTGCGCGGCAGCCAACAATCCGGCCAGCAACGCGACCCACAGAGCCAGAGGCAGAACGCTGATCCATTTGTTTATAGGGTTGTTCATGGGGTTGTTTTTGGCGCTCATAAATATCGATCCGCAAAGCTTCTCGCAAACCGCGACAAGCATACACCCGGACGGCGAGCGCCAGCGCGGTGAGATGGCACGGGATTTTGAGTCAAGTCGAATTATTGAATTATTGAGCGTATCGCCGTGCAATTGTCCGAGAACTTCAACGCACCGCTCGTCAACTGAGTACTAGCTAGTTGATCGCAATAAAAACGCGCCCTGACCTCCAGCGGGTCCCTTGGCACTATCCTTCGCTGGGTATCGCTGGGTATATTGATATCTGACGGGAGCGTGGTTCAATAGGTCTGACAGCCACCATGAATCTTCGCAAACGATTTCCGTTCATTCTGACGATTGGCACGATGCTCCTTGCATTGGCGACGCTTATCGCGCCATGCGACGCGCGCGCCGACGTATTGAAGTGGACAATTGACGGGGTTGGGCGCGAGGCCATTGTCATGGCGCCTTCGAAAGGTCATCAGGCAGCCAAGGAGCCTTTGCTTTTCGTTTTTCATTGGCATGGCGGGAGTATGACGGACGCTGCGCGAGGCATGCATTTCGAAAGCCTATGGCCGGAAGCGATTGTCGTCTACATGCAGGGGCTGCCGACGAAGATTTACGTGGATCCCCAGGGCGCACAGCGTGGCTGGCAACAGGAGCCGGGGCAGTTTGGCGATCGCGACCTGAAGTTCTTTGACGCCGTGGTGACGACGCTGAAATCGAAATATCCGGTGGATGACAAGCGAATCTATTCTACGGGATTCTCAAACGGCGGAATGTTCACCTATCTGCTCTGGGGCACGCGCGCCAGCACGTTTGCGGCGCTTGCTCCCGTGGCTGCTCAGATTTTTCCCGCCGTGCACCTTCAGGGACCAAAGCCGCTGTTTCATGTTGCGGGCGAAATGGACGATGTGGTGCCGTTCCAGGATCAGCAGAAATCGATTGCCATGGCGCGTGAGGTGAACGGGAGCACTGGAAATGGCGAATCGTGTGGGAAATATTGCACAAGTTATGCCTCGACCAAAGGCACGCCCGTGATCACTTATATCCACCCCGGAGGGCACGTCTATCCGGAGGAAGTGTCGGCGATGATCGTGAAATTCCTGAAGAATCATGTTAACCGCGAGTAACGCTGCCCACCACGCGATTCATCGCGGCAAGCGCCGCTCCTCCCCACGTTGCATCATACTTCGCGTTCACTTCTGCCAGACACGGTTGCGCGAATAGCGAAACTTCATTTTCAGATGTGCATGGCGCTGACAGTGCGGTGCCCTTAGATACCCGAAAGGGTCGGGTCGGCCCCTCCCGTCACCGCCGTCGCTGCATCAAATAAGCAGGAGAGGTTTATGCATCATCAAAGGCGGGGCCGTCCAAAGTGGCGGTGGTTCGTAATATTGACGATGTGCTTACTGGGCTGCACAGCGACGTTGCCCAACCAGCGTACACAAGAAGACAAGCAGCAGGAACGCGATGAAGCGATTCGAAAGGAAGCTGCCAGAGTTACGGAGCGCACGAAGCCCGAAGTGGAGTGGACCGCGAAGAAGCTGGCACAGGCGGTTGAAAGAATCGCTGACGCCGGCGTTGCGGCGGTGGAGGGGGTTTTAGAGGGCTGGAGCCGCGGCGGTCATAAGGTGCTCAACATTAATTCGGCAACACAGAGCGAGTTGATGGACCTGCCGGGCATAACACAGCGCGACGCTCGGAAGATCATTGAGGGCCGCCCCTACAGCAGCCCTGGAGAACTAGTCGCAAAGAGGATTCTTCCGGATGCTGCTTACCTCAAGATTCGTGACCAAATCACCGCCAGATAGTTGCATATTAAGGTCGGGCAGAACGAGGATAGCGGGCTTCCGGTGACACTCGAACGGTTCTTCTTACCCGCCGCCTGAACAACTTCAGCCGGCCGAAAATTTCAGAATCATCGCCTCATGTCTGTTCTAGGCACGCAATGATTCAGTTTGCGCCGGCCGAGGTGCCGCTAGCGATACGTTCATCTAAAAGGCTGAGCACGTCCCATTGGCTTCGTGCCGAAGAGGAGGACCGAGAACCGAAAGAAGAAGAGAGGCTTCGCTGGACACAACCTTTTTACAAAACGATACGCGCTTGCGTATCTGATCGCATCTCTGAGATGGGAGGCATACGTTGCCGGAATCGCCGCGCGTGACCCGCTGGGGTAACCCACCTTGGACCATTCATTTTCATCCTCCGGCGCGCGCGTTCCCGGAAGAGGTGGACTTCGCCGTTGTGGGCGGGGGTTTCTCGGGACTATCGGCGGCCGCGTCGTTGCGCCGGCTCGATCCGCAGAAAAGTGTCGCGCTGCTCGAAGCCGAAACCATTGGCGCCGGTGCGAGTGGGCACTCGGGGGGCTTGGTGTTGGCGGAAACATCGGCCGGCGATCTTCCGGGGCTGGGCGACGTGCTTGGCGGTTTTTCTCAAATCCTGCGCGAACTCCAGATTGATTGCGACCTTACGTTCCCTGGCGTGTGGGAGTTGGGCCGAAAAAACTATTTACCGAATTCGCCAATCTCCTGGAGCGATTCCGGCGATCTCCGTGCGGTCGACGAAGTTCCTGGCGGGTCGGCGGATCCCGGTAAACTTGTGAGCGGGCTCGCCCGCGCCGCGGACCGCGCCGGTGCGCTGCTGATTGAGCATGCCCGCGTCGAGAACGTGGTTTTCGGCGAAACTTCGCGGCTGGAGGTGGGCGACCAGCGGCTTCGGGCTAAGCACGTGGTCTTCGCTACCAATGCCCAGTCTCTCGAGGTCAGCGGCTTGGCCGGCCACGCCGCTCCGAAGTTCACGCTTGCGATGGCCACCGAATCCCTTACGGCGCAGCAGTTGGAGGCGTTGGGTCTGGCGTCGCGCAGGCCGTTTTATACTACGGACTTTCCGTATCTGTGGGGCCGCCTGCTATCGAACGATGGAGTTGTGTTCGGTAGCGGCCTGGTCCATCTCGATGACTGGCGCGCATTTTCCAAAATCGATATCGCGGCGGGGGAGTCGGCCGAGCTTATGAGCCGCCTGGAAAAGCGTGTTCGGGGGCTTCATCCCCTGCTACGCGATGTTCGTTTCGTCCATCGGTGGGGTGGACCAATCCTGATTGGGGACGAATGGCGTCCTGTGTTCGCGCGGCACCCGCAAAGTTCACGCGCCATTGTACTGGGCGCTTATGCTGGACATGGTGTCGCGCTCTCTGTCTATCTTGGCCGATGGGCCGCGGAAACCGCGCTTGGACGCAAAGCGCTGCCCGAATGGGATACGCAGTAGGCGGCTATTCGAAGCCACACCCTGCAACTAGGGGATTGAGATTAGCAGCTAAAAATCAGCGACGCGCGTCGTATACCCAGTGCGCGAAATCGCCTTCCTGGATTTCGGCGAGGCCAATCGGCGCGCGTGCAATGCGATTTTTCTGCACGGCGATAAGCCGTGCCTGGTTAGTGGCGTCACTCCACACGCGCGTCGTATGGTCCACATGATATTCCACGATTTTGTGCCGCAATGTTTGGATCTTCACGCCCGCAAGCTGCAGCCGAAAATCAATGTCGGTATCTTCCCATCCGGGCCCCACAAATTCCGCGTTGAATCCATTGATTTTCTCGAGATCCTCTTTGTGAATAGAGAAATTGCAGCCTAGAAGCCCGCGATAGGGAATTTCGTAGGAAATCGGGAGCACCACTCCATGTTCAATCAGCTTGGCTCTCCCACGAAGCCACAGTCCCAGCAGGCGCAAAGGGCTGAATCCGACTCCGTGGTTCAGAATCTCGTCCGCCGAGGGGATATCTTGCCGCGCGACGTGTGTCCGCCGGCCCGATAGTGCGATGTCCCGCTCGAGATATTGCAGGTGATTTCGGACAAAATGCCGGTGCGGAAGGCAATCGGCGTCGATGAAGATCAGCCGGTCGGCGCGGCTGACGCTTACGGCGCGATTTTGAATGCGCGTCTTGCGAAAACCGAGATCCTCGTGCCTGACATGCTGGATAGGATGGACAAGCCTGGGCGCCCATCGCTCGAGCAACGCGCGGTAGTCTTCGGGCGAGCCATCATCGGCGATGACGAGCTCGAAATCCTGCCTGGTCTGGCGTACGAACGCGGCGAGGTTGCGCTCGACAATATCCGCATCGCCATAGCACGCCATAATGACAGAAGCGGTGGGGGCAGATCCCAAGGGAGAACGGCTCGCGCGTGGGGTATTGCCCGATTGCGCGCGGAAGTTGGAGTTGCTCAGCACGAATCCTTGTGAATCGACTAGTGGATTAAGATTTGCTTGAACACTGCAGCCGGAAAATTCGCCGCCCAAGAATATACGGAGAATTACGAACGGCAGTCAAACCGTGGGTGCCGGCCATTCATGCGAGTGGCGCGCGTGCCGCCGCGCCTCCGTGCTACAAGCCAGCCGACGAATCGACTTGAAAGCAGGTAGAATCGACTGCTTGTATTTGCGCTAAATTACCCGCGCTGGGTCGCAGCCGAGCGGGAGACTCTGCGGGTAAGGCGAAAACCAAACCAAATTCTATGACCCGTGAAGACGAGCGGCTGGCCGAATCCCACCAACGCACCGTTTACTGGCGGCGCTGGGGTCCCTATCTGAGCGAACGCGAATGGGGCACGGTTCGCGAAGACTACAGCGCATGGGGCAGCGCGTGGGAATACTTCCCACACGACCATGCCCGCTCGCGCGCCTATCGCTGGGCGGAAGACGGCATCGCTGGAATTTGTGACCGGCACCAAAAAATATGTTTTGCACTCGCTCTGTGGAATGGGCGCGATCCCATCCTCAAGGAACGCTTTTTCGGCCTGACCGGTAACGAAGGCAATCATGGCGAGGACGTGAAGGAGTGCTACTTCTACCTCGACGCGACCCCCACGCACTCCTACCTGAAAATGCTCTACAAATACCCGCAGGCCGAGTTCCCCTACACGCGCCTGGTCGAGGAGAACCGCCGCCGAACCAGGGCCGATTCCGAGTTTAAGCTTCTCGATACCGGAGTCTTTGACGATAACCGCTATTTCGATGTTTTCATCGAGTACGCCAAAGCTGCGGCTGAAGACATCGTCGTGCGCATCACCGCGTGGAATCGCGGTCCCGAAAGCGCCTCGCTCGATCTGCTTCCCACCCTGTGGTTTCGCAATACCTGGTCCTGGGCTTCCGGTTCACAGCGACCTAAGCTTTGGCGCGAACCCGATCAAACAAATTTGCGGTCCATCGCCGTCAAAGAGGAGCAGTACGGGGGGCGCTGGCTGATTTGCGAGGGCACGCCGCAAACGTTGTTCACCGAAAATGAGACCAATTTCCGCCGCTTGTTTGGTGTCGATAACGCGTCGCCTTACGTAAAAGACGCCTTCCACGAATACTTGATTCACGGGAAGCAGCAGGCGGTCAATCCGGAGGGAACCGGCACAAAAGCCGCCGCTTTATATCGCTTCGATATGCTGCCCGGTGCGTCGGCAACGCTCCGTTTGCGCTTTACCGACCAGGATCCCACAACGATTCCCGACGGCCCTTTCGGGAAAGCGTTCGAGGACACGTTCACCGCTCGCATTGCCGAGGCTGACGAATTTTACGCAAAACGTATTCGCAGCCAGTCCTCCGATGATTCCAAGCAAGTGCAGCGGCAGGCGTTTGCCGGATTGCTCTGGTCCAAGCAGTTTTACAATTATGACGTAAAAACCTGGCTCGCAGGCGACCCCACCCAGCCGTCACCTCCGGCTGCACGGCTATACGGCCGCAATCATAACTGGAAGCACCTCTACAATTCCGATGTGCTTTCCATGCCGGACAAATGGGAGTTCCCGTGGTATGCCTCCTGGGACATGGCGTTTCATTGTGTTGCCATGGCCACTGTCGATCCCGAATTCGCGAAAGACCAGCTGATTCTTTTGCTGCGCGAATGGTATATGAATCCCAACGGACAGCTGCCGGCGTACGAATGGGCCTTGGGTGACGTAAACCCGCCCGTGCATGCGTGGGCTGCCTGGCGCGTTTATAAAATCGAGAAGCGCATCCACGGGCGCACGGATCGCTCATTCCTCGAGCGTGTTTTCCACAAATTACTCATCAACTTCACCTGGTGGATTAACCGGAAAGACCCGGACGGCTTGAATGTTTTCGAGGGAGGCTTTCTGGGCCTCGATAATATCGGTGTGTTCGACCGCTCGGCCCCGCTGCCCACAGGCGGCCATCTCGAACAGTCCGACGGCACCAGCTGGATGGGGATGTATTGCTTGAACATGCTGGCCATAGCCCTCGAGCTGTCCCGCGAAGATCCCGCCTACGAAGACGTGGCCAGCAAGTTTTTCGAGCACTTCATCTATATCGCGCAGGCCATGAACGATCACGGCGGGGCGGGCATCGAACTATGGGACGATCAGGACGGCTTTTATTACGATGCCTTGCACCTCTCCAGCGGAGAGCAGCATTTCTTGAAAATTAGGTCGCTCGTCGGACTGATTCCACTGTTTGCGGTGCAAACGCTGGAGCCCGAAATGCTCGCCCGGCTCCCGGGTTTCAAGCGGCGCATGCAATGGTTCCTCGACAATGTGCCGGAGGCCAAAACGCACATCGATATGAGCCAGCAGTCGCCCAATGGCGTGCGCCACATGCTTGCGCTTGTACCACGAGACCGGTTGCTGCGCGTGCTGCGCTACATGCTTGATCCCAGTGAATTTCTTTCACCCCACGGGATTCGCGCCCTCTCCAAAATCCATCGCGATCATCCTTACATTTTTCGTGCCAATGGCGCGGAGTACCGCGTGGACTACGAGCCGGGTGAGTCCCGCACCGGCATGTTCGGAGGCAACTCGAATTGGCGAGGCCCGGTATGGTTTCCCACTAATTTTTTGATCATCGAGTCGCTGCAGAGGTTCCATTATTATTACGGCGACGACTTCCAGGTGGAATACCCTACGGGCTCCGGTCAAAAGTCCACGCTGTGGCAGGTCGCTGCCTCGCTGTCTCGGTCGCTATCAAGGATTTTTTTGCGGGACAAAAACGGACGCCGTCCTGTTTATGGCGCTATCGAGCGGTTTCAGAACGATCCCCATTGGAGCGATCTGATCTTATTCTACGAATACTTCCACGCAGAGACCGGCGAAGGACTCGGTGCGAGCCATCAGACCGGCTGGACGGCTCTGGTAGCCAAGCTGATCGAGCAAAGTGGCGCATAGCCACGAAAAATGTTTTAGGTGCGGCGGTTTGGGCGGCATGCGGCGTGTCGTTCCTGATTACCAGATGTAAGGATATGGAAACAAACATCGCGACGGCAAGCCCAGCGAGTGGGAGACAAACCTTGAATCATTTTACGGATAAGTTGGCACTGGTGGCCGGCGGTACCGGGGCGCTCGGACGTGAAATTTGCATTTCGTTCCTGGCGGCAGGTGCGCGCGTAATTGCGACGTATCGCAAGCGGGCCGAATTCGACGCTTTGACGGGCACGTTGACCAACACGTTGACCAAGACGTTGACGGGCACGTTGACCGGTGCGTTGAACAGGGACGCGCGCAGCGCAGTGAGTGCCCAGATGCCCGCACTTACAGGCGCCGAGGTGGATACCACTGACACTCAAGCCGTCGCCGAAATGGTTCAGAGTATTGACCGCGGCCAAGAGGGGCAGCAGGGCGGCGCGGCAAAAACGCCGGGCGGCGGCCGCATCGACATCCTCATCAACGCTGTGGGCGGCTATGCAGGCGGCAAAAACATCTGGGAAGAAGATCCTGCAACATACGAGCACATGATGGGACTCAATCTGAAATCAGGTTTCAATCTGGCTCGGGCAGTTTTACCCGGCATGATCGGTGAGAACCGTGGCTGGATCGTGAATATCGCGTCACGTGCCGGCTACGGGCATTCAGGAGGTGCGGCACTCTATTCAGCGTCAAAGGGCGGCGCGCTGGCATTTTTCGATTCACTTGCCGAAGAAGTGAAGCCTTACGCGATCAATGTGAACTCCGTGGTTCCCAGCATCTTCGATACACCCGCCAACCGCCGCGCGATGCCTTCGGCGAATTATGCGCTGTGGCCTAAGCCGGCAGAAATCGCGAGCGTCGTCCGGTTTCTGTGCTCCCCCGAGGCGCAGGTCATTCATGGCGCCGCCATTCCCGTTTATGGCAGGACCTGAACCTTGAGCAAACCGCTGGCGGTGGACTTAGGTGCGGAAGTCTGTGGCTCGCTCGAAGTAGCTGCGCGGCGCGAGTGGTTGGTTACAAATGGACTGGGCGGCTTTGCTTGCGGCACCGTAGCGGGCGTGCTCACCCGGCGTTACCACGGCTTGCTGATTGCGGCTCCCTCCGAAAGTGTCGTTGCGATTTCCGATCCCGCACATGAGAAAAGTCTTCCCAGTGCGCAGCTGAGCAGCCGGACGCTGATGGTTGCGAAGTTCGATGAAATTTTTCACTACGATGGCCGCGCCTACGAGTTGGGAGCCAACCGATGGAAAAGTGGCGACTCCGTCCCGGCTGTCGCTCCCGAAGGCTTTCGCTATATCGAGCGATTTTGTCTCCAGGGCACGATGCCCGTCTGGACTTTTGCCTGTGCCGACGCGCTGGTCGAAAAACGTGTTTGGATGCAGGACGGCGCGAACACAACCTATGTCCGTTACGACCTTGCGCGTTCCTCCGCCGGACCGGCAGAAATCGAAGTCAAAGCGCTGGTGAATTATCGCGACTTTCACTCTACGACCCAGGCCGCGAATTTCAACCGCGACGGGAGCATGGAAATCGCGGCCATGTTGCATGGCCTGCGTGTGACCGCAGGGGCGGACGCGGTGCCTTTTTATCTGCTGAGTGATGCCGCTGCAGCGGAACCTCGTCATGAGTGGTACTTGAATTTCGATCTCGCCCAAGAGCGGCTTCGAGGGCTCGACGATCGCGAAGACCATCTGCTGGCAGGGATCTTTCGTGCGCGATTGGCGCTCGGGAAGCCGCTGACGTTCGTCCTAAGCACCGATCCCGCCGCCTCGCTCGATGGGCAGGCCGCGCTCGCAGCGCACGTTGTTCTGGAAGAGCAACTCGTTGAGTACTGGGTGGCGGCGCAGCCGCAAGCTTCGCTCGATGCGCCGCCATGGATACGCCAGCTGGTTCTGGCCGCAGCGCAGTTTCCGATTCGTTCGGCGTCCGTGCACGCCGTGCAGCCGCCCAAATCCCCACAGCCTGCCAACGCTGCCACCGGTCCCGACAACGGCGAAAAATTGCAGACACGCCAAGCGCGCTCAGCCGGCACATCCCCAAACCTGAATGCAGTACTGAACTCCGGCGAGGCTGCGGCGCGTGCGGTAATCGCCGGCTATCCGTGGTTTGGGCGGTGGGGCCGGGACACCATGATTGCGCTGCCAGGCCTTGCGCTCGAAACCGGCCGGCGCAAATTGGCGCGCGCGATTCTGCAGAACGCGGCACGTTTTGTCGATGGCGGCATGCTTCCGAACCTGTTTCCGGAGCCGGGCCAGCCCGCACAATACAATTCCGTGGACGCCACGCTGTGGTACTGCGATACCCTCCGGCAATACTACGATGCAACGTCGGATCGTGCGTTGATCGAGGAGCTTTTTGGAGTGCTCGCCGGCATCGTGGACCATTACGCTCGCGGCACGCGCTATTCCATACACTTCGACGAAGCCGACGGATTGCTGTTCGCCGGTGAACCCGGTGTGCAACTCACCTGGATGGACGCCAAGGTGGGCGGTACAGTAATTACGCCGCGAATCGGTAAGCCGGTTGAAGTGAATGCGCTTTGGTATAACGCGCTGCGCACCATGGCACGTTTCGCATTCGCGCTCGACAAGCCCACGTGGGACTACAACCGCATGGCGGAACGCGCGCAAGCAGGTTTTGCGCGGTTCTGGGATGCGCAGAAAAACTGCTGCTTCGACGTGCTAGACGGGCCGGGCGGTAATGACCGAGCCCTCCGGCCAAACCAGATATTCGCGGTGTCGTTGGCCGAGAGCCCGCTCAGCGCCGACCAGCGTGCCGCTGTTGTAGAGATTTGCATGCGTAGGCTGCTCACTCCGTATGGCTTGCGCACGCTCGATCCAGCTGACCCGCAATATCACGGGCACTATAGAGGCGCGCCCGCGGAACGCGACGCCGCATATCACCAGGGGACCGTGTGGCCGTGGCTGCTGGGTCCCTTCGTTCTGGCACACCTGCGCGTCCATCGGGACCCGCAAGTCGCCCTAACGTTTATCGAGCCCATGGCGCATCATATTCTTGCCCAGGGGCTCGGTACAGTGAACGAAATCTGTGAGGGAGATCCACCGTTCCCGCCTTGCGGAGCAATCTCCCAGGCGTGGAGCGTGGCGGAAGTGCTGCGTGCTTGGCACGCGTGCTATGAAGCAGATCACGCGGCCAAACGATCCCTGCCACGCCGCTGAAGTTATTTGCGTGATTTTCGCGCGGGCAATTCAACGAGCTCGATGAGAACTTTCTCTCCTTCCGGCAGCGGCACAAGAAAGAAATTTACACGTGTATGCCCGGCTCCGGTACAAGCTTCAGGGTAGACAGGCTCCAGCGCAAATTGCTCACGCAGGATTTCGGTTGCGCGGCCGGCGTTGCGCACATCGCACTCGACTTGCTGGATGCCCTCTCCAAAACGTGCGAGGAAGCGGGCCAGGGCGCCATTACCCGATGGATCGCGTGGCGTCAGAATATCCAGGCGCACACCGTGTGCGAATTCAATCTCGAATTCCTGTGCATCTTGTTCTGCCGGAACTTCGGCCAGGGTTGGTTGCCCGCACGCCGCACGAATTTCCTCAAAACGTACGGGTGTGACCGCTATTCCCACAGTGAGTAGCGGACCGCCTGCGCGAGCCAGCGCGCGAAACGCGGGATTCGCGAACCAGCTTCGCAGCACCGGTTCGGCAAGCGCGCAACCACGGCGGAATAGTTCGCGGCCGGCTTGTTCGCGCTCGTCCGGCGCGGGGCGAGACAGTTGAGCGATTAATGCAGCGGTTGAGTCACTCTGGTGCAAGCGGATCTCGATACAAAGGGCATCTTCGCTGGGCGAATTTATTATAGGCGGGACTTCGCACGTCGAAGGTAGAAATCCGGCGGTTCTGAATTTCCCCTGCCGCTGCATTGCTCGTGACGGTGGGCTATTGCGATGCGCGTTCGGATTGGTCGACTGCATTTACATTCGAGAGCTCCAGGTGCGCTGTCTCCCCAGCCCGAATGCTGACCGCCCGGTCCCACAGCAGCCGGGTGTCGCCCGCCAGGGCGGGTGTATCGAGCGTAGTGATCCAGTAAACGCCGGGAGCAATGCCCGCGAGCGTGCCCCGGCCTTCGAGGTCGGAATCGGTTGTCGCTACCAGGTATTGGGTCTGTGCGAGTTCCACGGTGCGGCGATCGACGTACCGCTGCTGCTCGCCTCGTACTTTCGCCCAGCGCGGCGCGGGATTTTTGTCGCCAAGTTCCGCGTCCAGTCCATCGAGCGTATCGGGGTTGCCGTCGATATACCGATGCATGGCCAGTTCGTATTGTTCCTTTGCATGGGCAAACTTTTCCGGATTCTTCTTGCGATCTGCTTCCTTTACCTTGCTGTCCGGCACGCCCACGTTCAACGCAGCGCCGTTAATATTCTTGTAGGCGTCGAGGAACTCGGGAACCTTGATCACATCGGTCGACGTGAGGTGCTTGGTGAAGTCTTTACCCGTCAAGTCGACCGTATGGTGTTTTTTCAGCCAGATTTTAAGCTCTGGCGAAACGTCCAAACCGTCAATAAAGTGGTCCATGTCGGGCGCAGGGTGCACCTGTTCCACGTCCGCGCGAATGCCGGCCATGCTCTTGCGCAACAAGTAAAATGACATTTGGCGGGCTGGCTCTGGGTGTCCGCCGGCAGGCGCGACGCGTGCAACAAATTCAAGCGTGCCGGTGCCGGTGGCACTTTCCTGCGCAGCGCATTTCCGAACTGCCGCAACATTCAAACTGCAACACAGCGCACAAAGCAGCCAAAAAGATCTCATGCGGCCATGCTAGCAGATTCTCGACGCCTCAAAAGAGCTTGCCGACCGTGGTGTTTCGCGTAAGACACACCCCAATGCGCAACCCGCCGCACGAAATCTTTCGATGAGAAATCTAAACTGCCGGTGAGAATCTAGCATCGGTGGCGCGCGAGAATCGCGCGCAAGTGAGTTAGAGCAAGCGGAAGGTTACTTCGATCGTGGTGATGGTTGCGACCGGCGTTCCATTAGGCCCCAGCGCCGGCTTGAAACGCCAGGTGTGCACCGCCTCGATCGCTTTGTCTTCAAGACCAAGCCCCGGGCCTTTCACCACTTCGATATTTGTGGCGTGCCCGTCAGGCTGAATAACAATTTGCAAAAATACCGTTCCCTGGTATTTGGCCTTGCGCGCATCTTCGGAATATTGTGGCGCGGGACAATACAGGCACGTCGGATATCCCACTCCTCCAGTGCCGGGACGGAAAGCTCCCCCGCCGGTTCCGCCGCCAGAGCCCGGTCCAAGTCCGCCGCCCGTGCCACTTCCAATACCGCCGCCTTCACCCGTTCCAATGCCTCCACCGCCTCCAGGGCCGCCTGACCCGGTCATCATCTTGGCGAGCGGATCACCGAAATTCGCGTCGTTCGGACTCGGAATCTTGAGGTCCGGCGGTCCCAACAGCGTCGGCTCGGCAGGCAGCTTGGGGTCGAGGTTCCGCGGCGTGGCCATCGGCGGAGCGATCTGCGTCATGCTCCAGCGAGGAAGCTTTCCGCGCGACGGAGGTGTGGGCATGCGTTCACCACCACCGCCACCGCCGCCTGCTTTGTCCTTACCGGCCGGAAGCTTTGCGAGGTATGGCGAAATATCATCGACGAGCACCACCGGCTGTACCCGCAGTTGCGATTGCACGACTTTGCGCGCAAACGGCACTATGATCAGGAGCGCGACCACTACGTGCAAACCAATCGAAATGCCCTGTGCGAGATTGAATTCTTTCCTCTTCTCCCACAGCGGCCGAACGGGAACAGGTTTGCTGCTGACGTTCAGCGGCGGAAGCTTCGGTGGTGAAATCAGGTCGTGCAGGTTGCGCCAGAAAACGCGGTATCCCGGCTCCAAATCCACCACCATGCCGGATGGAGATGCACCCGAGGTGGGGTCGCCTTTGGGTGGGGCTGGGCTGAAAAACGCCCGGAAGCTTTCGGCAAAACTGGTGTCTAGACCATCGTTGCGGAACACGTCCTGGCGAGCATTACGCGGCACCCGCACGGAGCGCTCGGTCAGAAAATCCTTGAGGTTGGTCCAGAAACTGGGTGGCCGCAGCTGGCTGTCCGCGGCAAACCTGGGTGCCGACGATCCGGCCGCAAGCTGCACAGGCGCAGCGTGAGGATCGCGAGCGTTCGGGCTGATATTGAATGTCTGCATACCCACTCGGCGCGGCTGGTCGCCTCAGGAATTAGATTCGGTGGTGTCTAAAAGGATGCCCGGGCTCCAAAAGCTGACTTGCTTGGCAATCCATTGTACCATGTGATCTTTATTGTCAAGAACGCGTTTCCACCACGTAAACCGCAGAAACGCCGCCATGGCTGATCGCGGACTCGCGACGGCGCGGCCCGGCGAGCGGTTGACGACCACGCCATCATCAATGTTCTCGGGGGCCCAGAACGAATGCCCAAAATTGTCGATCTGAAGAGCACGCTGAATCTGCCGCGTACCTCTTTTCCCATGAAGGCCGGTCTGCCACAACACGAGCCGGCAATGCTGGCGAAATGGGATCGGGATGGCCTCTACCGGCGTATACAGCAGGCGCGTACTGGCGCTGCAACCTATATTCTGCACGACGGACCACCTTATCCCACGGGCACCATACACCTAGGCACCGCCTTGAACAAGATCCTCAAGGATATGGTGGTGAAATCCAAAACCATGGCCGGTTTTCGCGCCCCCTACGTGCCCGGCTGGGATTGCCACGGTTTGCCCATCGAGACGCAAGTCGAGAAGGAGCTGGGCGGCAAAAAGGGCAGCATCCCGGCGGTGGAGTTTCGCCGCATGTGCCGGGAGTTCGCACTGCGTTATGTCGATCAGCATCGTCGTGATTTCAAGCGCCTGGGAGTGCTCGGACGCTGGGACGATCCTTATCTCACGATGAGCAATGCGTACGAAGCCACTATCGCTGGCGCCTTTGTGACCTTCCTCGAACGCGGCTACATCTCGCGCGGTTTGAAACCAGTGTACTGGTGTATTCACGATCGCACCGCTCTCGCGGAAGCAGAGGTTGAGTATGAGGATCACACCAGCCCTTCGATTTGGGTGAAGTTCCCCTTGGTTGCGCACGAGGCTTCGGCAAAGCTGGAGGCGGGTGCGCAGAATGCTGCGGAGGTCGATGCGTTAATCTGGACCACCACTCCATGGACGCTGCCGCACAATCGCGCGCTCGCTTTTCATCCTGACTTCGACTACGTGGTGGCCGAGACTCCGGCAGGGAACTTGCTCGTCGCAGCGGAACGCCTCGCGGCCTTACCCGAACACCTGGGCGCCGCACAGGCACACGTACGTGGACCGTGGAAAGGCCGCGAGCTCGCTGGCCTGGAATTCCATCATCCCTTTCTCGAACTCCGCGTGCCCGCGGTGCTTGCCGATTATGTGACGCTCGATCAGGGCACGGGCATCGTGCATACGGCTCCGGGTCACGGTGCCGACGACTTTCAGACAGGTCAAAAATATGGTCTCGAGACATATGCGCCCATCGACGACCAGGGTCGTTACACCGAGGGTTTGCCGGAATACAAAGGTAAGACCGTCTTCGAGGCCAACCCCATCGTTATAGCGCTTCTGCGCGACCGTGGCATGCTCGCCCACGAAAGCAAGTTGATGCATAGCTATCCGCATTGCTGGCGCTGCCATAACCCGGTGATCTTTCGAGCTACCGAGCAGTGGTTTATTAACTTGGACGAATCGGGGCGCGATTCCTCCGGACAGCAAACCGGTGCGTTGCGGCCGCGCGCTCTTGCCGCCATCGACGACGTGAACTGGACGCCGCAATGGGGGCGCGAACGCATTTACTCGATGATTGAGACGCGCCCGGATTGGTGTATCTCCCGCCAGCGCGTTTGGGGCGTGCCGCTGGTGATTTTTTATTGCGATCAGTGCGGGCAAATTCTCGAAGATTTCACCGCGCTGCGCCACGTAGTCGGCTGGTTCGAGCGCGAAGGTGCCGATGCGTGGTACGAACACTCCGCCGACGAACTGCTGCCGCCCGGAACGCGTTGCACGTGCGGCGGAGCCAAGTGGCGCAAGGAAAAGGACATTCTCGATGTCTGGTTCGACTCGGGCTCCTCGCATCTGGCGGTGCTCGATCCTCCCGGAACGCTGAACGCCGGCTTGCCGTGGCCTGCGGACATGTATCTCGAAGGGCCCGATCAGTACCGCGGCTGGTTTCACAGTTCGCTGCTGATTGGCGTGGCGGTGCGCGGCGGCGCTCCCTATCGCCAGGTGCTGACGCACGGCTGGACGCTCGACGAGCGTGGCCGCCCCATGTCCAAATCGCTGGGCAACACCGTGCTGCCAACCGAGATCTGCGAAAAATGGGGCGCCGACCTTTTGCGTCTGTGGGTCGCTTCGCAGGATTACCAGAGTGACGTGCGCATGTCGGACAACGTCATGACGCAACTCTCCGAGGCTTATCGAAAAGTTCGCAATACCTTTCGCTTTGCCATCAGCAACTTGTTTGACTTCGATCCCGCTCGCGACGCCATGCCCGAAAGTGAACTCGAGGAGATCGATCGGTTCATGCTGCAGCGCACCAGCCGCCTCGTTTCTGAAGTGGAGGCGTTCTACCAGGCCTTCGATTTTCACCGCGTATATCACGCGCTGCACGATTTTTGCGTGGTGGAACTGAGCGCCTTCTACTTCGATATTCTGAAGGACCGGCTCTACACCTTCGCTCCTCGCGGGCCCGCGCGGAGGTCGGCGCAAACGGCCGTCTATCGCATCGCCACCACACTCGTGCGCTTGCTGGCCCCCATCCTGGCATTCACCGCCGAGGAAATCTGGCAGTATTTGCCGCGAACCGCTAGCGAACCAGACAGCGTGCACCTCGCGCTATTCCCCAAGCCCATGGAGTGCCGCGCGTTTCCAGACGAGGCACTTGACGCTCGCTGGGAGCATCTGCGCGAGGTGCGCACCGAAACGTTGAAAGCGCTCGAACAGGCACGTGCGGAAAAGCGCATCTCGAGCGCCCTGGAAGCTCGTGTCGTGCTCGGGGCGGAAGGCACGCTGGCCGAATTGCTGGAACAGTACGCGGCCTGGCTGCCGGCGCTGTTCATCGTTTCTCAGGTGGAGCTCGCGTCAACTGCCGTCGATGCCATTTCCGGCAACGCCATGCGCTCCGAAGCGCTCCCTGGCCTCACCATCGCGGTTGTCCGCGCTAGTGGCACCAAATGCGAGCGCTGCTGGAACTATTCAATTCGCGTTAGCGAGAATCTCGACTATCCGACCATCTGCGAGCGTTGCGTGGCTGCGCTGCGAGAGATTGAGGCGAGCGACGCCGTTTCGGCAGCTTCGGGACCGGCTGCTGCCACGCCGCCCGCTGGCGACGGTGCCAACGCCTGATGGTGGCGGAGCCGAACTCCGCCTGGCGTGGCCGTTGGTTATGGGTGATTCTCGGTGTAGTCGTTGCCGATCGCGCAATTAAATACGCTGTTGAACGGTTCACCTCCGACGGGTTTCGCAGAGAGTTGGTGCCCAATGCGGTGGTGCTGGTGCATAGCGTGAATCCCGGCATAGCTTTCGGCTTGCTTTCCGACTCCGCGTCGCGCGCCGTTTCCTTGCTGTTGATTGGAAGCTCGGTCGCGGTGGTCTCGCTCCTGTTCTGGCTCTTGATAAAAGGGCGCGCCGGCAATTTCCTGAGTCAGGCTGGTCTGGCTCTGATTGCCGGAGGCGCGACGGGGAATTTGCTCGATCGTTTGCTGCATGGTGGCGTAACCGATTTTCTCGAGCTGCGCGCCGGTTCGTTTGTATGGCCGGCATTCAACCTCGCGGATGCAGCGATCACGATTGGCGCGCTGCTGGTCATTCTCGAACTGCTCCGTGCCGGGCAGCACCCGAGACGCGAACACGTGTAGGCCCGTCTTGCCTCGCACACCCAAGCAAGTCTCCAAGGACATTCCCCATGGAATTTCGGAGCCCTCTGCCACCGTGGTCCGGCGCGTCACTGCTTCCGCAGACGACGCGGGACAGCGCCTCGATCTCTATTTAGCTGCAAACCTTCCCGAGCTGAGCCGCACGCGAATCCAGGAATTGATCGACGCGGGTCACGTGCACGTGGGGCAGCAGCTGCCCCGGCGTGCTCAGCGTGTGGCCATCGGCGACGTTATCGACGTCGAGGTGTTGCCGCGCGGGCCGCTCGCCGCCGCGCCGGAAGAAATTCCGATCGATCTGCTGTATGAGGACGATGACTTCGTGGTGGTGAACAAGCCCGCCGGTATGGTGGTGCATGCCGGGGCCGGTGTGGCCAGCGGCACGCTGGTGAACGCTTTGCTGTATCGCCTCGGAACATTGTCGGGCGCTGGAGGCGAACTACGTCCGGGAATCGTCCATCGCCTGGATCGCGGCACTTCAGGCGCATTGATTGTTGCGCGCAACGACGCCGCGCACCGCGCGCTCGCTGAACAATTCCGCGCACGCACGGTACACAAGACCTACATCGCGCTGCTCACGGGGCGCATGTCCCGCGACGCCGGGTCGATCGATCTGCCGATTTCGCGCGACCCGCGGCGCCGCACGCGCATGACCGCGCGGCTGCGCGGCGGGCGTGCATCCCGCACCGACTGGCGCTCGCTGCTGGCCCTGGGGAATTTCACTTTGATTGCTGCCGAGCCCCGCACCGGCCGCACCCACCAGATACGCGCTCATTTTGCTGCGGCGGGCCATCCTCTGGTGGGCGACACCCTTTACGGCGCGCCTGCCCGGCCGCAAGCCCGGCCGCAAGCCCGAACGACGCGCTCCCCCCGCTCGATCGCGTTTTCCTTCATGCCGCCCGGCTCGCCTTTGACCACCCGCGCAGCGGCCACCCGATCGAAGTGCGAGCACCGCTCGCGCCCGCGCTGCGGATTTACTTGGGCGAGTTGGCGGATGCTGTTGGGATGGACCCGACACTTGTTGACTCCGCTCTGCGCGGGTACCTATAATCCCCACAATGCGCTTCCCCCGTATTCCCGTCGGTTCTTTGTCGCTTATCTTTTGCGCCTGCCTGTGCGCCTGCCTGACGCTTGGTGAGCCCGGCGCGAGAGGCCAGAACTCGGGTCAGGCCGCCGCGTCTTCCGGTCAGCCTTCCGATCAGCCTTCGGTCAGCTTTCCGATCAGGGCGCCTCCATCCGGCAAAACGTTAACCTGGTGGACGTGTTATTCACTGTCTTCAACGGGAAAAACAAAATCGTTTCTAACCTTGAGAAAGAAAATTTCAAGGTCTACGACGATAACGTGCAGCAGGAAATACGCTTCTTCAGCCGGCAGACCGATCTGCCTTTGCGCGTGGGATTGCTGCTGGATACTTCAAACAGTATTCGCCAGCGTTTGCAGTTCGAGCAGCAGGCGGCCACCGATTTTCTGTTCAACGTCATCCGGCGCGACAAAGATCAGGCGTTCCTCATGGACGTTGACGACAGCCCCGAGGTGATCCAGCCGTTTACCGCCGACGTCCAGCACCTGCGCGATGTCATCGTGCGGCAGCGCGCCGGTGGCGGCACGGCCTTGTATGACGCCGTCTATCAAGGTTGCCAGGAACTTCTGCTTGCCCCGGTCCCGGCGCCGGGCCGCGATCCCGACGTGCGGCGCGTGCTCGTAGTGATCAGCGACGGCGACGATAACCTGAGCCGCCATTCCCGGGGCGAGGCCCTGGATATGGCGCAGCGCGCCGGAATCGTCATCTATACCGTCAGCACCAGCATCGATTGGATCGTCACCGATCAGGAAACCAACGCCTCGAAGAGTGCTAATCGCAAGTATCAGAAGAATGAGGGCGACCGCGTGCTCGACCAATTTTCCAGCGACAGTGGCGGCCGCGCCTTTTTTCCCTATCATGTGGACGATTTAGCGCAATCATTCCACGATATCGGAGAGGAGTTGCGTAACCAGTATTCGCTCGCTTATGTACCGGCGGGCCGCACGTCCGACAAAAAATTCCACTCCATCCGCGTTGCCGTGGACGAGAAAGGTTTGCAGGTCCACGCACGCAAAGGCTATTACGCGACCGCGGCGGCCCGTTCCCTCCAGCAGATCCCAGCCGGTCCTGCCGTGCCTCCGAACGCACCGCATTCTGAATTCCTGGAATCTGTTTACCCGGCGTCCGATCTGCAGGATTGCTGGTTAACGTTGCCAGGGATCGTAATTTTCGGCGCGTAATAGCCGCGACGCGTGAGGACGTCCAGGTCCTTGTGGGTCGTGTCCACTTTGATCTTGCGATAGCTGCCGTCGCGCGCCGCGTTGGTCGAGTAGTAGCCGATGGTGTACTGGCTGCGAAGTTCGTCGCTGATCTGATCGAAAGCCTGCTCCAGGTTCTTCTCGCCTGCGCACCACGATCGTGCGCCCGCCTGTTTCGTCGGTCAGCTTTTTCGCTACGCCTTCGTTTACACTGAAGTGAAAAGGATCGCCGACCAGCAAGATGTGCACCACGGTATCGGTGCGTTGCGCCGCCTCAATGGCGTCCTGCACGTTCAACTGGCTGCCTTCGTCCTGCGCGTCGGTCAGAATGATCAGCGCCTTGCGCCCGGCTTCGCTCGCTAACTTGTCGTGGCACGCCAGGTAGACAGCGTCGTAGAAAACCGTGCCCGGGCCATGCCTGCGCCAGCGGGCCTTGTCCGCTCGGCGCGTTGATGCGTGCGCGGCGGATGGCGCGGTCCAGGAGTCCAGGTCGTCGGTGAAATCGGCCAGCAAGTCGGCGTCGGTATCGAAGCTGAATACCATGGTCAGATCGTTTTTGCGCATGACGCGCGTCAAGGAAGCGCGTCGCCGCATCCTGCTCGGCGCCCAGCGTGTTTTGTTCGCTGCCGCTGGTGTCGATCAGAAGTCCCAGCGTAACAGGCAGCTTGCGATCCTTCGAAAAAGATGAAATCTGTTGCGGCGTGCCGTCTTCGCTGACATTGAAGTCGTTCTGCTCGAGGCTCGAGACGATCTGCTTGGTGTTCTTGTCGCGAACCGTGGCGAAAAGGTTCACGAGATTGACCTGCACGCGAATAGGCTGCTGCGCCTGCTGCGTTCCTGCGGTGCGTGTTCTGCGCCGCGCAGCCGGAGCCGCCACGTGAGCCGCGAGCAACGACCGCCAGCGCCAAGAACCGTCGCGCAAACAATCAACCCGAAGTTGGACTCGCATCGATAATCTCCGGTGGCAATGCTGCGGTTCGAGCAGTAGAATTGTCGCGCATGTTTTTCAGGATGCAGGCACGCTCGCGGGTTGCGGTTATAACAGCGCTCTCGGTACGCATGTCGCTCGACGGCGCCTGTTGCGGGTGCGCGTTTCCGATCCTGATTCGGACGGTTCGCTGCGCCTCGTTAAGTGCCCTGACAGCGGGCGCGTTGACCATCAACGGGCCTTTGACAGTGTAGGCCAGAGTACAGTGGAGTATATTGATCGGCCGCCATGATTTGTCCACGAAAAATCCTGGCGCTAGGCTCTGCACACTCGCGCTGCGGTTTGCGCGCTGGCCACCGCTGCCCCGCGTCTCCGCCCCAGGAGCCACAGGACGCAGCCTCCGTTCGCCACCCGCTCGCCGCCCGCATCCCAGGAGTCCAGTCAGGGCCGCCGGCCATTCGCACCACAGTCGAACTGGTGGTCGTTCCGGTGACGGTCAAAGACTCCTCCGGCGAATTGGTGACGATCTCCGCGAGACGAGTTTCGTGTTCTCGAGGACGGTGTCGAGCAAAAATCTCGTTTTTTTCCGACGAGACGTTTCCCTCTCCGCCGTGGTCCTGCTGGACGACGGCTTGAAGACCAAGACCTCCGCGAGCGTAAAGCAGACCCTGATGGCCATCGCCGGCGCCTTCAGCGAATCCGACGAAGTGGCCGTGGGGCGATTCGACGCGTATTACACGCCGGTGCTCGACTTCACCACCGACAACGACAAGCTGATCACCGCACTCAAGGACGTGGATCTGGAATCAGTACGCATTCCCGGGCCTGGGCCCGAGGCCGATGACCGCTGGGCCGAGCGATCAGCGGTCACGGGCGCCGGGTGCCCACGGTCGCCGAACAAGCCCTTGCAGCGGGCGCAGTCAACACGAAGCACATTGACGACGCCTTATACGCCGCCGCGCAGAGCTGCGCGGCCGCGGCCGCGAACGCCGCAAGGTGATCGTGATCGTCTCCGACGGCGCGAATCGCGAGAACAACGCCTACAGCTACGAGGAACGTTGAAGCTGCTGCTCTCCTCAGATATTTCCGTGTATCCGATCGGACTGGATCGGCGGTACTCCTGCGCGGCACGACCGATCTTTCCCACTACGCGCACGCGACCGGCGGCGACATCTACTACGCCGCGCACGAGTCGGATTTGCCGAACTCTACGCGCAGGTGTCCGAGGAGGCGCGCCACCAGTACACCCTCGGCTATCTATCCCACGGCACCGATCGCGGCAAGGACTACCACTCGATCGAAGTCCGCATCCGGCGTCCCGGGCTGAGCCTGCTCGCTCGCGACGGCTACTACCGCGTTCCGCGCCCGTGACGTTCGTATCGCCGCGACCTCTTGCCGCGGGCCTCGCCGAGTAGAATATCTTGCCCGGCAGACTATCCTGCCAGCTCGAAGCTGGCGCCGTACCGCTGAAGCGCCGGCGGCTTCTGCGTCCGGCTCGAGTCGACTGGCCGCGCCGCGGCTCTTGGGCGGGCACAGATGAAGCGGTATTCGCAGGTCTTGCACATGAATCCAGGTTGCGCGGGAAATCGCGCGCGCGAATGTCGGCGGCCACTTCCTGGATCGTGCCGCGCATCTCGTTCGAGCTGCTTATCGTCGCGCGTCGCGGCCACGCCACTCGTTGGTTTGCAGGTTGTAGTAGACCAGCCGCGCGGGGTCGAGCTCCAGATCCTCGCGCGCCGCCAGCGCGTAGATGCCCAGCTGCAGATCGTTCCGCGCCTGCGCGTCCGTCTTGGGCTTGCCGGTCTTGTAGTCGACGATTTCCACTTCGCCCGGCACCGACGCGATTGATCTGGTCGATGCGGCCGGTGATCTGCACGTTGTTCTCGAGTTCGAGCGTAAAGCGTTTTTCCTGCGCGACACGTCCGGCGGCGCTGCCATGCAAGCTGGCATGAAACGCGCGCAGCTGCTCGATGCCGTCGCGCAGGTAGCACTCCTCCTGATAGGCGTCCTCGAAGCCCGCCGAGGACCACTCCCGCCGGAAAATCGTCTCCACTTCTTCGAATGGCAAGCCTCCGCCCCTTGCGCAGCGCCTCGATGAACTGCTTGATCGTCGTGTGCATCACGTTGCCGAACGTGGTCGCCGCGCGCGGGCCTCCGCGGAATGCCCCAGACCGTGCCGAACAGATATTTCTGCGGGCAGTTCTGGTAGGACTCCACGGCCGAGGCGCTCAGCTGCAGCGGCTCGAAGACGGGCGGCCGGTAGTTCCGCCGCCCACTCGCCGATGCGCGAATAGCACGCGCGCCTGCGGCGAGCCTCCGGAAAAAGCGAGCCGTCGAGCGGCAGCGCCGCCGTGCGCGCGGTTGCAGGCGGCGCGACGACGGCGGGCAGCAGACGCTTGACGTGTTGCCGCGCGAGTTTCGGCGCGCTCAGAATGTCGTCGAGAAACAGCGACGGCTTCGAGCGCTTGTGCAGCACCGTGGTCAGCGTCAGCCGCTCCCTCGCGCGCGTCAGCGCCACGTAGAACAGCCGCCGCTCCTCCTGCGTGTGGAAGTCGCCCTTGGGCAACTCTTCCTTCATCAGCGCTTCGGGAAATTCGAGCACGCGCGTTCGCGGCGCCATCGGGAAGCCGCGGTGCGTCAGCCGCAGGACAAAGACGTGTTCGAACTCCAGCCCCTTGGCCGCGTGCACGGTCATCAATTGCACGGCGTCGCCGGCGTCCTGTTCGAGATTGATCTGCCCGCCGGCCTGCGCGAAGTAATCGAGATACTCGACCAGTTCCGCGAGCCGCGACGTCTCGCTCTTCGGCTGCCATTCGCGAATGAATGCGCCAGCCGGTCGACGTAGCGCCGGTCGCCCGGCGAAACGACCAGCGAAAGCTCCAGCCATTCGGCCAGCGCGTCGAACAGCTCCACCGCCGTCAGCCGCCATGCGCGCTGGCGCAGTTCGGTCAGTCCCGCAACCAGGCTGTCGGTGCGCGCGTCCTGCGCCGCTGAACGGCAGTTCGCCCTGCGCCGATTGCAGCACGTCCCACAGCGAGGCTGGCCTTTCGCCGCGCGCTCGCAAAGCCGCACCAGATCGGCCGGCTTCCAAGCCCCAGGCCGGCGCCGCCAGCACGCGCGCGCAGGCCACGTTGTCCGACGGCTTGGCCAGCAGGCGCAGGTAGGCCAGCAAATCGCGCACCAGCGGGTGGCCCAGGATCGAAAGATTGCGAATCACGAAAGGAATGCCGCGCTCGTCGAGCGCCTCGACGAGTGCGTCGCGATGGTGTGAATGCGGTAGAGCGCGGCGAAACTGCGCCACCGCTGGCCCGCGCTGTGCAACCGCTCGATTTCCGCCGCGATCCAGCGCGCCTCTTCCTGCGCCGAGCCGAATTCGGCGATGCGCACCTTTTCGCCTTCGGGTTTGTGCGGCACCAGTTCTTTCTTCGGCACCAGCGGCGAGTGCTCGATGAAGCTGGCGACTTGCCCGGCGACGCCGCAGAATGCGCCCGGTCGAGCGGTAGTTATCGACCAGCGGCTGGACAAAACGCGCGGCGGCCGCGCGATCGCCGCGCGGCACGCCGGCAAATCGCTCGAGAAAAATCGTGAAGCTGCCGAAGGACGCGCCGCGGAACCGGTAGATGGCCTGCGCGTTGTCGCCGACCGCGACGATGTTGCGGTGCTCGCCGGCCAGCCGCCACAGCAGCTCGATCTGCGCGACGTTGGTGTCCTGGAACTCGTCCACCAGGATGTACCGGTAGCGCCGCGCACGCTGCGCGGCAAGCGCCGGATCTTCGTCGAGCGCGCGCACGGCATCGAGCAATTGCATGCCAAAGGTCAGCAGGTTGCGCTCGCGCAGCAGGCGGTCGCTGGCCCGGTAGGCCCGCGCGATTTCCTGCTGCTGCGCGATCTCCTCCTCGCGCAGGTGCTGCTCGTCTTCCGGCAGCGCGGCGCGCTCCGCGCGCGTACCGCTCGGCCAGAGCTGCGACGTAGCGCTCGTAATCGTCCGGCGTGACCAGTTCGTCCTGGCAGCGCGAGAAAAATTGCACGAAGTCGCCCAGAAACTGGCCCGGCTCGGCCAGCCGGCGGTAATGTTCCAGCGCCAGCACGGGCAAGTTGCGGCGCAGCAGGATCCAGTGATCCTCCTTTTCGAGCGTCTTCAGTTGGGGATTGCGCTCGAGCAGCAGCGCGTTGCAAAACGCATGAAACGTGCCGAGGAAGACCGCTCGGCCGCGCTCGCCGGCGGTGCGCGCGACGCGATGCTTCATTTCCGCCGCCGCTTTGTCGGTGAAGGTCAGGCCGAGGATGGATTCGCCGGGCAGTTCGGGATCGGATTCGAGCAGGTGGCGGATGCGCTCGGTAATGACGCGCGTCTTGCCGGTGCCCGCGCCGGCCACCACCAGCAGCGGCCCTTCGCCGTGGTGCACGGCAGCGCGCTGCTGCGCGTTGAGTTGCTCGCCGGAAGTTTCCGCAGGACCCGGGAGATGGGAGGGGGAGTCAGCTCAAACAGATCGGACACACCGCCATCCTAGCCGATTTGCGAGCAAAATTGTGGCGTGCGTAAATTGTGGCGTGGGTAAAAACTGTGCGGCGATAGGTTCCTTGGTGTATAGACCGGCGAGCCGGCTCCTGCAATTGGACGCTACTCGAGGAATTGGCCAAGAATTGGCCCTGGAGCCCGGCCTAAAAACAGTCGTGGCGAACACTGGTAAGCGGCGAAGTTACGAACGCGCGAACGTGCTGACCAGTGAGACAGCCTCCTCCGGGCGCCTTCTCACGAACTATAGTCGGGCAGGCGACGGCCGCAGGCCGCGAACTCAGGATCGCTTACTCCGAATCGCTCTTTTCATCCTTCGGGACTTCCGCTGGCTTTGCTGGCTTGCTCAGATTCCTGTACGAAGGACCCCAGTCCACTCCACTCTTCGTCGAACGAATGCGTTCCCGTGTCCATGCCCTGGTTGAGGTCTTGCTGTTCGTCTTGTTCGCCTTCCAGACGTTCTGCTTCCCGCTCGTTCATTTCCGCATCCATTTCGTCGGCGACTTTGGACTCTTCGGACTTAGGTTTTTCGTCAGCAGTCATGGGGAGCCTCCTCAAGATTTCAACGCCATACGCTTGTATCTCATGTAAGGGCTTAATGTAAGGGCTATTTCCTATAATTTCTGTTCTCTTTTGGACATGCAAGTGAACCGCCTGAGAGTGCAATTGTTCGCGCAGAGCTTGCGAAGCTCTCAACGATCTGTACCTTGCCGCAAGCTTCCCACGTGCCCCCTTAGCTCAGCACCAGCCGCAAGGTGCACATGCGAAATCTGGTCTTACAAATTAGCGTCATTCTTCCCGCCACCATGGCGGGCCAAACGGCTACGCCAGCTATCGACTGTCCCCTGTTAGGAGGGGCCATTCAATACAGGGAACTACCTATGTGGATTTAGGGTCCATAGCGAATTTTTCCCTAAGACCTCGCGGAGAATTAACCGCGATTGCCTCGCGGCTTGTAATCAATAGTCAATCGCCCGTAAGCATATTTTGTTAGCGACTCGACAGGCGGCTCCAAGGCTTGCATATGCAATAACCCCCGAAGGTACTTTCGCTGTCCGTCGGACAACCCGGAGAACTAGCGCCTGTAGACGAGCGATCTTATGCGTCGATAACAACGGCGGCAACGAGACCCGCTTGTCAGCCGTCAAAATCAAACCCGTTATCAGGCGTCTTCTTTTTCGAGAAGTAAAAACTGTCTTGGTATCATTGATCGTCAGTTTAGGAGAAAGGCGGGGACCCAGGTCCGTTCGGACGCGATCCAAAACACCTGAGAGAACCCTAGGTTGGTCAGTTGAAAAATACAAGTCATCAGCATATCGAGAATACCGCACATTGATTGCTTCGCTTTCTCCGTACCAGTAGTCATCGAAGTCATACATAACTGCATTTGACAAAATGGAGACTCGGAGCACCGACCGTGAGAAGACCCGTTGCGGCATACGATACGCCCTATAAAATGTAGGTCTTGAAAGTGAGTTCAACTCCTGCCCGCGCTAAAGATCGGATCCCAATATCCGCACAATGTCTGTCTCTAAATTGAGGGAAAAAGTTCTTAAAATCTATTTTCAACAAATAGTTCTGGGCGACGTGGACAGCGCGTAGTTCCGATGCTGATGTTATTACAATAGGCCAATGCGGCCTTGTGAACGAAGTTGCGCAAGACACTGTCAACGCCCCATCCCTGAAGAAGCTTGAAGTTCTCGCGATGGATGATGAATGGTACGCATTCCACCTGTGCGCTTCGGTATTTCATATGACTTATAGCGGTGACTCGCCGATACGGCAATTTTCATCACATATTCAAGTCAAGCCCCAGTTTGCACGATCTTCTCGGCAATCATGCCTCCTTTCAGTACATGCTGATAGTAGTCACGACGATATTTGCTGTAGTAATGGAGAACGTGCGCTTTCAGGTCGCGGACGTCCACACCTTCGAATTCCAATCCAGACTTTGCGCCTTTGGCCAAGACATAGTCATCACCTTCAAGTCTTTCTAACGCGGTCACCACGATAAGAGCTTTAAACTCTTTCGTCATTGTTGCGTGATCCGAGAGCTTTAAAAGCCGAGCATGCAATTTTGAGCCGAAAGCTTGTATGAGACTCTGTTCATCTCCAGACTATTCCAAATTT
The DNA here is from genome assembly GCA_963828935.1 of uncultured Acidobacteriota bacterium. Lineage (GTDB taxonomy): Bacteria > Acidobacteriota > Terriglobia > Acidiferrales > UBA7541 > Palsa-189. The sequence goes on from CAWHGP010000003.1 coordinate 1,264,804, forward strand.
TTCTAGCGGACTGAGTTCACCATTGATGAGCTGGCTGGTGCGTTTTTCCTCTGCATCAATCTTTCTCCAAGACTCCTTTATTGGTGCGAACTGGATCCCTGGTCGGCTCTGTGATTTCGCGGCTAGAGTCCTCGGGTTCCCGGAGAGAGTACGGTTGATGGCATCGATCGGATCAAGTTGGCGAAAGAGTCTGAAGCTTGATACCGAAGGTCATTAACGACAAAGTCTTCGATCTAATCTTTTTTGTAGCTGAAAAAAATCCCATTTCCGCAAAGGCTCCAGGACTCTCAGATGGAAAAGGATCACGCAATTGGAAATGTCGGCGATCAATGACTCAAAGACTGAAAGATCTGTCATGCGTGAGGAGGATCGTGGAAAAGGGTATCTCGGAATGCTTGCTCCGCTAGAACGGTGATAAATCCAGTGCAATGCAATACTGGACCAATCCAAGAATCTTTTTCTCATTGTTTATTCGCGGTGCGGCCACCGCAAATCAAAAATAAACGGCACATCATTTCTTCTGACCACGCGGCACTCTCGAATAGATTTCTACTTCAGCGTGAAGGATTACCGGCGGGAGTAACGAACGGAGACGTCATAAGTCGGCGGTTTCTTCTCATTTGGCATTGGACCGATGATTTGGATACCCATCCGGTCGCAGAGATCAACCGTCTGAGAGGTATGAGATCGACCCTGGCAAGAAGCAGGACATCTTGCGGGAACTGGACAGAATGTGGATTAACGAGAGTACAATGTTTCCGGAAATTGAAAGGGGCGCCCTCTATATCAGGAGCAAAATCTGACTTCAGTGCTTTGCAGGCAGCCTCGCAATTGAATGGAAACATCACTAGCGAAACATCAATTCGACAACTCTATACCTGCATAAGCGGTTCGCAACCGGCCCGCCCCTGTCAGGAGCACCACCATGCACCAAACATCCTCGCCTGCCTTCTCGCGCGCCGTCATCCTGAGCGCGGTACGCACGCCCGTCGGCAAATTTCAGGGCGCGCTGTCGCCGCTTTCCGCCACCGAACTCGGCGCAAAGGTCGTTGCCGAAGCTGTGCGCCGCGCCGGCATCGAGCCCGCAGCGGTCGACGAAGTGATCATGGGCAACGTGGTGCAAGCGGGCTTGGGACAGAACCCGGCGCGCCAGGCTGCGCTCGGCGGCGGCCTGCATGTGCGCGTCGCCGCCATGACCATCAATAAAGTCTGCGGCTCGGGCCTCAAAGCCGTGGCGCTGGCGGCGCAGGGCGTCATGCTCGGCGAGAGCGAAATCGTTGTCGCCGGCGGCATGGAGTCCATGTCCAATTGCCCTTATCTGCTGCCCGGCGCGCGCACCGGCTACCGCTTTGGCAACGGCGAGGTCGTCGACTCCATGATCCACGACGGTCTGTGGGACGTCTACGAGAACTATCCACATGGGCATCACCGCCGAACTCGTGGCCGAAAAATACAAAATTTCCCGCGAGGAGCAGGACCAGTTCGCCGCTCGAAAGCCACCAGAAAGCCGTCGCGCGCGATGAACTCCTGCTTCATCGAATCGCAGATTGTCCCCGTCGAGGTGCCGCAGAAAAAGGGCGAGCCCATCGTCGTCCGCCGCGACGAATCGCCCCGCCCCGACAGCTCGCTCGAATCGCTCGCGAAATTGCGTCCCGCGTTCAAGAAGGACGGCACCGTCACCGCTGGCAATGCGCCGGGCACCAATGACGGCGCCGCGGCCGTGGTCGTCACCAGCGAAGAGCAACGCCGCGCGTCTGGGCACGCACGCCCATGGCGCGCATCGTCGCGCAGTCGGTATCCGGCGTCGAACCCAAGTGGCTGCTCATGGCGCCTGTCGAAGCGGTCGAGAAAATTCTGCAAAAAACGGGTTGGGATCGCGATCGCGACGTGGATCTGATACGAGCTAAATGAAGCGTTTGCTGTGCAGGCGCTGGCCGTCATGCGCGAGTTGCGCCTCGATCCCGCCAAAGTAAACGTCAATGGCGGCGCGGTAGCGATCGGCCATCCCATCGGCGCCTCGGGCGCACGGATTCTCGTCACACTGCTCTACGAAATGCGCGCCGCAACGTGCATCGCGGCATTGCCGCGCTGTGCCTGGGCGGCGGCAACGCCGTGGCGCTCGCGGTCGAGCGCTGACGCGCGTGTCATGTTTCCGAATGTCGGCCGGAATCGTGGCCCGGAGCAAATAGGCCCGCGTTTAATCGCCCTGCGTTTAATCGCCTTATGTTTAAATTGCCCCATGTTTAAAATGTCTGAAATGTTCAGCCTCCATGTTTAGTCCCGGCCAAACCGTGCGCGTCAACCTTGCTGGAATACAGGTCCAGGGTGTTCTGTTTCACGCCGCAGTAACGGATGCGGTGGGCCACATTCTGCGCCAGTCGCAGGAAAATCCGCCGATGTTCGTTGTTAAGCTGCTGTTTTCGTTTAAAGGTGTAACCGAGGTGGAGGTTCCCGCCGACCGCATTCGCGCTGCATGATGTTGTGACCTATGCAGCGTCCGTGAATCCACAGGCCTTGTAGCACGGTACGGATTTTGCAAAGCCACCTGTGCAAAAAGGTGTCATTCTGAGTGCAGCGAAGAATCTCTCTGTGCATTTCCGTCACGTAATGGAAAAGGGAAGGGAGCACATCGGCACCGCATGAACGCTCACGAGATTCGCACCGTCGCCGTGCTTGGCGGCGGCACCATGGGCAACGGCATCGCGCACGTATTCGCTCGCTCCGGGTTTGGCGTGATCCTGCGCGACGTGGAAACGCGATTTCTCGACCGCGCCCTCGACACTATCTCCAAAAACCTCGATCGCGAGATCAAGAAAGGCACAATCGCCGCTGCCGATAAGCCGGAGATCCTGAAAAAAATCGAGCCCGTCACCGATCTTGCCGCCATCGCGCGCGCCGATTTCGCCATCGAGGCCGTGCCGGAACGCATCGAGTTGAAACGCGAAGTGCTCAGCGAAGCGGATCGCGTTCTGCCGCCGCATGTTATTTTGGCGACGAATACGTCCTCTATCTCCATAACCTCGCTTGCGGCCTTCACCCATCGCCCCGACTGCTTTGTCGGCATGCACTTCATGAATCCTGTGCCCGTAATGACCCTCGTCGAAGTCATTCGCGCGCTGCAAACCAGCGATGCGACGTTTGCGGCTACGATGAACCTATGTGAAAAAATCGGTAAAAAGCCGGTGGCCGTCAACGATTCGCCCGGCTTTGTATCCAATCGCGTTCTTATGCCGCTGATCAACGAGGCGGCATTCTGTGTGATGGAGGGCGTCGCCACCCCGGACTCCGTCGACGCAGTTATGAGGCTCGGGATGAACCATCCGATGGGTCCGCTCGCGCTGGCCGACTACATCGGCCTCGACGTTTGTCTCGATGTGATGGAGGTACTGTTGCAAGGCTTCGGCGACCCCAAATTCCGGCCCTGCCCCTTGTTGCGTAAAATGGTATCGGCCGGCTGGCTGGGAAGGAAGTCGGGCCACGGTTTTTACGTTTATCATCAGTGATTAGCACCAGTGATTGTCAACAGTGATTAGCACCAATGATTATCAACAGTCATTATCAACAGTGATTCGCCGCGTTAAGGTGGGAAGCGCGTGCAGGCCCCACAAAAAACAATTTGCTTTTTGTTCGCCTAGCGGATAGGATGCTTTTCCGTAACTAGTTCCTAGTCACCGCGTCATTACTGGCGGAGAATTGCTCAGGCCGAAGCAGTACCATCCTGATACACTCACGCCCCGCCTGGCGGCGGAATCTCCCCTCGAGGTGCACCATGGCAGAAGATCGCGGCAAGGTTCTCGAATCGGCGATTGCGCAGATCGAGAAGCAATACGGCAAGGGCGCCATTATGCGCCTCGGCAACCGGGATGTGCTCGTTCCCGTCAGCGTAATCCCTAGTGGCGCAGTGAGCCTTGATGCGGCTCTTGGCGTGGGCGGCTTCCCGCGGGGCCGGGTGATCGAGATCTTCGGACCTGAGTCTGGCGGCAAGACGACCATGACTCTGCACGTCATCGCCCAGGCGCAGAAAATGGGCGGCCAGGCGGCATTTATCGATGCCGAGCATGCTCTCGATCCCGCCTATGCGCGCAGGCTGGGCGTCGATGTTGATAACCTGCTGGTTTCGCAGCCCGATAACGGTGAGCAGGCGCTCGAAATCGCCGAGACCCTGATCAGTTCTGGCGCGCTGGACGTTGTGGTGGTGGATTCGGTTGCGGCACTCGTGCCTAGGGCGGAGCTCGAGGGCGATATGGGCGACCCGCAAATGGGCTTGCAGGCGCGCTTGATGTCGCAGGCGCTGCGAAAACTGACCGGTAAAGTTTCGAAGTCTCGCACTTGCCTGATCTTCATCAACCAGATCCGGGAAAAAATCGGCGTGATGTTCGGCAATCCCGAAACCACCACCGGGGGCCGCGCGCTGAAATTCTACGCTTCCATACGCCTGGATATCCGCCGCATTCAGGCCATCAAGGACGGCGATCGCGTCATTGGCTCCCGAACGCGCGGAAAAGTGGTGAAAAACAAAGTTGCCGCGCCGTTCCGGGAAGCGGAGTTCGATATTCTGTACGGTGAGGGAATTTCTCTCGAAGGCGACCTGCTCGATTTAGGCGTCGAGCACAATGTCATCGAAAAGAGCGGCACGTGGCTCAGTTATGGCGGAGAGCGCCTCGGGCAGGGACGCGAAAACGCCCGTGTGTTCTTGAAAGAACATATTGACGTTCGCGCGAAACTCGAATCCGCTTTGCGCAAAAAACTCGGCTTGGCCAACCCGGCAGCGGGCCCCGACGTGCCTGCCACAACACACGAAAAACAGCCCGACAAGCTGGCAGCCGACAAACTACAAGCCGACAAGTCGCCGGACAGGGCGCCGGACAGGTCACTTGACAGGCCAGCCGACAGGTCGGCCGACAAGACGCAAGCCGACAAGCCACAAGCCGTCGCCGAAAGACTTCCCGAGCGGCCCGTACCGCACGCGCCGTCCGTCGTAGCCTCTCAGGCCAGAGCCAAGATGAGCCGGTAGCGCCCGGCAGAAGCTTAGAGCCGATTACCTACCAGGAAGCATGTGCGTAAGTACTAGGCCGGCATAGACCCAATGCACTATTGCATGTACCCGGGTCTTGCCATATACTCCGCCTGGTTGAAGCCTGATTGAAGCACGGTCGGAAACCCGGTCCGAGCCCCGATCAGAGCCAATTATCGGACAAAGCAGTTTCGGTACAAGCATCTAACAAGGCGTCTAACCCAGCATGCCCAGCTATACTCGCTCTCGCCTGATCACAGCCGCATTTTGTGCCGCCTTGACGTGCGCGCCGTTCGCAGCGTTTGCGACGGTGAATACGCCTGCGCGCTCGGCTCACCCGGTAGCCCGGCCAGCTGCGCACCCGACGGTTGTTCACAGGCGTATCACCCGGGCCACAATTTTGGGTGTGCCTACCTTCGCGGATTCGGCAAAAGACGACGTTGGCAAATTTGATGATCCCGTGGTGCGTGATGCCGCGCTGGCCGGACTCGGCCGCTACAATGGCTCGGTGGTCGCTCTCGATCCGAACACGGGCCGCGTCCTCAGCATCGTCAATCAGAAGCTGGCGTTTTCCTCCGGTTTTATCCCGTGTTCCACCATCAAGCCAGTGATTGCCGTGGCCGCCCTCGAGGAAAGCGTGATCACCCGCGACTCGATGATCAAGGTTGCCCCCCGCCGTTACTTGAACTTGATCGAGGCGCTTGCACACTCGAATAACGCGTTCTTCGAGGAACTCGGCCGCCGCATGGGTTTCGATACAGTATCCCGTTACGCGCGCCTGATGGGCTTAGGAGAGCGTACCGGCTATGGTCTGCCCGGTGAGCAGCCAGGTCTCTTGCCGTCCGAGCCTCCCAAAAATGGCGGTGTAGCCCGCATGTCTAGCTTCGGCGAAGGCATTCAAATCACGCCGCTGCAGCTTGCATCGGTGGTATCCACGCTTGCCAATGGCGGAACGATTTACTACCTTCAGTACCCCCAAACCTCGCAGGACGCAGAAAGTTTTGAGCCGCGCGTTAAGCGCAAGCTGGACATCGCCGCGCTGGTCCCCGATATTCGCGACGGAATGCAGGCCGCGGTCATGTACGGGACCGCCCGCTTAAGCTGGGGTGGCGAGGGCGATCAGCCACTCGGCAAGACGGGTACCTGCTCGGATTCCGCGTCTCGTGTGGGTTGGTTTGTGTCGTATGCCGACGAGGCGCATCCCAAAATCGTGCTGGCGGTCTTGATGCGCGGGCAGAGCACCATCGTTAAGGGTCCCTTCGCCGCTGAAATCGCCGGACGGATCTACAAGCGCCTTTACGAACGTAACTACTTCGCCGACAACCCGCCGCCCACCGGCGGGCCCTCCAAGCCTGCAACGATCTCGATCACGAAAGCCGGCTCGTAAACTACTCTTTGTAAACGCCCCTTGTAAACGCCGGTAGATCTCGCGGTTTCTGGAACCTTTGCACCCGGTCTTCGCATTGCGCGTTACCTGTGGCCGGCCTGCACTGCGCTCCGCCTTGGTCGCTTCGTCCATCCTGGATCTAGAATCGTTTGCACCCGTAAGAAATCCCGTGCAGCGTATCCGCGCACACACTCGAGTGTTGTGCGCTCGGGGCGGCAAAGACTCGACGCCGCGCGCGGCCGCAGTAAAATCAAGCGCAGGGAGGGCCGCACATGGCACGAGGTGGGAAAATCGCCGGCGTGGTGATTCTCGTTATCGTCGCAGCTCTCCTGGCCGGCATCACGTTTACGATTGGCTGGCGTCCGTTCCTGGGCCCGCGAATCCGGCCCGCAACCCGGAGTACGTTTGTGCGCACGCCCGGGCGCCTGGCGCGTGGGCGAGTATCTGGCGAACACCGTTTCCGGCTGCATCTTTTGTCACTCCGATCACGACTTCACCCAGCAAGGCTTCCTGACCGAAGCCGGCCGCGCCGGCGCCGGGGTTGTATATTTACGGGACAGGATACTAGAGGGACCTGGCCAGATTTGTGACAGAACACTTCAGGCTGCTGCATTCCAGTTTTCATAAAAGCACTCCTTTCTAACATTGCAGATTCGTGCTGAACGATTAGGCTTAACCTATTTGTATGGGAAGCCTAATGAAAGGCTTGGCAACGGAAGAGGGAAGAGTCACGGCAATCGCAACAACCAGCACGGCAATTGCTTCCGAAACGACGGCAAACGCTCCCCGGATTCTTGAACTAGATGGCTTGCGCGGCATCGCGATTGCCTTGGTGCTGATCCATCATTTCTTCGACTTCGCTCCAGGGGCGCCCCTCGGCTGGAGCGGTGTCGATCTCTTCTTCGTGCTTTCGGGATTCTTGATTGGAGGCATTCTCCTCGACGCGCGAGCATCGCCGAACTATTTCAAGACATTCTACGCGCGTCGTGCCCTCCGAATTCTCCCGATCTATTACGCTTGGATCGGTGCCTATGTCCTTGTAATGGCAATCGCCGGGCGCTTCCTTGAAGCACACGTTCCTGGAGGCGGGGGCGGCTGGGAAATGTTGTCCACGATGTCTGGGCAGGTGCTCTTCTTGCAAAACTTTCACACGCTTGCCTATTCTTCCGTGATTGGCGGGACTTGGTTTCTATCGACATGGTCACTGGCTGTCGAGGAGCAGTTCTATATTGTCGCACCGCTGGTGATCCACTTCCTGACCAAGCGCTGGCTCTTTCTGTTCTTAGGCATGGTCATCCTTTCAGCACCGATGCTTCGCTCGTACATCCACTACCATTTTCCGCTTCGGCCATCGCACGACCTGAGTCTTGCCTACACGCTCATGCCATGCCGCGCTGACTCGCTGGCTATGGGAGTCTTGACAGCCTTGCTCTGGCGCAACCACGGCTTCCGCATGTGGCTTAAGGAACACGGCAGCGTACTGCTTATTGCCGCCACCGTGTTTTTTGCGGGAGTAGGAGCACTGTGTAAATGGGCTCCTTATCACGATTCGTTGATGGAGCAATCGGCTGGCTACACGTGGATCGCAATCTTCTACGCGCTGGTCATCTTGCTCGCGCTCTCGAAACCGAGCGGCTGGTTGGCATACTTAACTCGAATGGCGTGGCTGCGGGAACTGGGTAAGGTCTCCTACCGTGTTTATCTGATTCATATGGCGATTGGAATGTTTTGTCAGGCGTTGTTGATCGGACTCCTGAGGCGAGTTAGTTCTTGGCAGTTTATAGCGGTGAATTGCGGAGCCCTAGTCCTCACCTACGCGATTGCTCGACTGTCATGGGCTTATTTCGAGAATCCCCTCCTGCAAAAAGGTCACAAGTACCAATACTGAGCAACGCCGCAAGTTTACAACGTTTACCAAAGAGGTACTAGATCGAACGGTTTACAGCACTGAAGTCGTTCGCCAGGAACCAGCGCGGATCACCAGGCTTTTCGTCACTGCGCTTTCGTCACGATCATCTCGATCATCAGAGGCCGCTCAGCATCGCACTACGCTCAAAACGAACCGCGGGCCGGGCACTATGATAAGTCGCCCGGCTCGCGCAGCTTTCGTCTCGACCTTCTAACCTGGCTAATCCAGATTTTCCAGTGCTTATCTTCGCACGCTCTACCGCACTTCCCAGCGTATCGCCGGAACGCAGCAGCTTGGCGATATCGCCGGGGCCGCGCTTGGCGATGACGTCCTGAATCTGGCTTGATCACATCTTCGTATCGCGGACGCGGTCCCAGGAGCGCAGCACGCCGATCGGGGTCGGGAAGCCGGGCATCTCTTCCATCTTCGCCAGCAGGAAGGCGTACGCCGGGTTCTGGTATTCCTCGTCATGAACCAGCAGATCGTTCTCGGCGATGCCGTTGCCGAGATGCACGACTTCGAGGTCCATGCCATTCAGGCGGATGCCCTTGTCGCGATTTTTGCCGAAGATCAGCGGCTTGCCGTGTTCGAGCTGCACGACGTGCTCGCTGCGCGCTTCTTTTTCCGTAAGGTCGGTCCACGCGCCGTCGTTGAAGATATTGCAATTCTGCAGAATTTCAACATACGCCGAGCCGCGAGTGCGCCGCCGCTTTCCGCAGCGTGTCCTTCAGGTGCTGCTGGAAGACGTCCACCGAGCGCGCCACGAAACGTGGCTTCCGCGCCGATCGCCAGCGCCAGCGGATTAAACGGGCGATCGGTCGATCCGAACGGAGTGGACTTGGTTTTCTTCCCGAATTCCGACGTTGGCGAATATTGGCCCTTGGTCAGGCCGTAAATCCGGTTGTTGAACATCAGCACCTTGATGCCCACGTTGCGCCGCAGCATGTGAATCGTGTGGTTGCCGCCGATGGAGAGCGAATCGCCGTCGCCGGTGGCCACCCAAACTTCCAGCTCCGGATGCGCGATCTTGATTCCGGTCGCTACCGCGGGCGCGCGGCCGTGGATGGTATGAAATCCAAACGTATTCATGTAATAAGGGAAGCGGCTCGAGCAGCCGATGCCGGAGATGATGACGAATTTCTCGCGCGGAATTCCCAGCTCCGGAAAAACGGCCTGCACGGCGGAGAGAATGGCGTAATCTCCGCAACCCGGACACCAGCGAACTTCCTGGTCGGTCTGAAAATCCTTCTTGGTCAAAACGGTCATTGTCGTGGTCATTTTTTGTTCCTGGCTCCTGTCGTGCGCCTTAGCCCAGAATTTCTTCGATTTTCGCTTCGATTTCGGCTTGCTTGAAGGGCTGCCCTTGAATCTTGTTGTAGCCTTGCGCGTCCACCAGATACTTGGCGCGCAAGACCATGAACAGCTGGCCCATGTTCATTTCCGGGACCAGCACTTTGCGGTAGCGCCCGATCACTTCGCCCAGATTGCGCGGCAGCGGATTCAGATAGCGCAGATGGACGTGGCCGATGCGGTGGCCTTTTGCGCGCTGCGCTTTTAGCGCCGCGGTGATCGCGCCGTAGGTCGAGCCCCAGGCAACGATCAGCAGATCGCCGTCGGGATCTCCGGCCGGAACGACGTCGGGAACATCCTGCGCGATGGCCTCGACTTTGGCCGCGCGCAGCCGAACCATCTTTTCGTGGTTCAGCGGCTCGTAGTTCACGTTGCCGGTGACGTCCTGCTTCTCGAGGCCGCCAACGCGGTGCTCCAGCCCGGGCGTGCCGGGAATGGCCCACGGGCGCGCCAGCGTCTGCGGATCGCGCTTATAGGGCAGGAAGCCCTCGGGATTGGTTTCGAAATGTACGGGAACTTCGGCATTTCGTCGAATCGACGGAATGCGCCAGGGCTCCGCGCCATTGGCCAGGTATCCGTCGGACAGAACGATCACCGGGAATCATGTACTTCAGCGCGATGCGGCTGGCTTCGACGGCGATCCAGAAGCAATCGCCGGGAGTGCGACGCCGCCAGCACCGGCAAGCGGAGCCTCCGAGTTGCGGCCAAACAGCGCTTGCAGCAGGTCGGCCTGCTCGGTCTTGGTGGGCAAGCCGGTCGAAGGGCCGCCGCGCTGGATATCGCAAATCACCAGCGGCAATTCGACCATCATCGCCAAGCCCATGGCTTCGGTCTTAAGCGCCATGCCGGGACCGGAGGTGGTGGTCAGCGCCAGGCAGCCGGAATAGGACGCGCCGATGGCCGAAGTGATCGCGGCGATTTCGTCTTCGGCCTGAAACGTCAGCACGCCGAAATTCTTGTATCCGGAAAGCTCGTGCAGAATGTCCGAAGCGGGCGTAATCGGATAGGAGCCCAGAAACAGCGTCAGGCCCGCTTGCTGCGCGGCGGCCACAAAGCCCATCGCCAGCGCCTGATTGCCGCTGAGATTGCGATACGTGCCGGGCGTCAGCTTCGCCGGCGGAATTTCATAGCTTACCTGGAACGCCTCGGTCGCCTCGCAGTAGCTATAGCCCGCCTTCATGGCGCGCTTGTTGGCTTCGGCCAGCAAGCGGCTTGTTCTTGAACTTGTCGTCGAGCCAGTGATAGGTGTGATCCATCGAGCGGTTGTAGAGCCAATAGCACATGCCCAGCGCAAAGAAGTTCTTGCAGCGGTTCATGCTCTTGGCGTCCAGGCCCAGTTCCTGCAGCGCCGCGTGCGTCAGGCGTTCCAAGGGCACGGAAAACAACTGGTAGCCGTCAAGCGAGTGATCTTCCAGCGGATTGGTGGTCTCGTGCGCCTTGCGCAGATCGTTGTCCGTGAAACTGTCGCTGTTTACGATCAGAATGCCGTTTGGTCTTCAGGTCGTTAATGTTCATCTTCAGCGCCGCCGGATTCATCGCCACCAGCACGTCCACGGCGTCGCCCGGGGTGAACACGTCGCCCGATGAAAATTGGATCTGGAATCCGCTGACGCCCGGCAGGGTTCCCGCAGGGGCGCGGATTTCGGCCGGATAATCCGGGAAAGTGGCCAAATCGTTGCCATACAGCGCCACGGTGCTGGTGAACTGGTTGCCCGAAATCTGCATGCCGTCGCCGGAATCGCCGCCGAAGCGAACAACCGCCTTCTCGATGACCTCGCGCTTGTTTGCCTACGACTGGGTCCGTAATGGTAGCCATGAGTGCGTAGTCTTCCTGTCAGTTAGATTCGACGTCCAGTAGATCCGGTTTCCAGCCGCGCGGTTCCCTCCGCCTGCTTCAGCCCATGCTGGAGTTGGATCCCTAAAGGAGGGGCGCCGATTTCTAAATATAGCACAATTATTTGTAGCGCGGCTGTTGCTCTCGGCGCCGCTACCTCAGGATGAAACCGTCGCAGGCCATTCCCTGCCAAATCTCCCCCTGCCAGTATCTCCGACAAAAGCTGGACGTACTGGTACATGCACCGGGCCCGTTGTGGTTCCGCGAAATCGCCGGGAGTGCTGTGTCCCCGGGGGCGCCATGAACCGCACAAAAAACGGCACAAAGGCCCAACGCTCCTCGGCCAGTTTCGCCTTGATTGGCCTGTCACGTGCCTTGGCGTCTGTCACCCATGCCTGTGAACGTCTGGGATCGTAGAACCGCTCGTAGAACTGCTTCGCCCCGCCCCCGAAACTGGTTCGATTTGGCGCACGGGCGGGGAAAAGTGCCGTTGACGTTCGCCTTTGGTTCGCCTATACTGCAAGCGCTCCGGGGAGGCGCGATGACACTGACCAAGCGGCAGAAGGAAGTGCTCGATTTTCTGGTGGGCTTTGCAACAAGCACGGCTACTCGCCCAGCTTTGAGGAAATCGCCCGCGCCTTGCGTCTGACCTCGCTCGCCACCGTGCATAAACATATCTCTACCCTGGAGCGCAAAGGCTTTGTCCGGCGCGGCTATAACCAGAGCCGTTCGATTGAGGTCATGCAGCTTCCCAAGCCCATTCGCGAGCAGGTGCTCGAGCGTCACAGTGTCGAATTGCCAATGGCCGGACGTATCGCCGCTGGCCGTCCCCTGGAAGCCTTCGAGCAGCGGGAGACATTTTCACTCGGCGAATTCGCGCGCGCCACGGGCAGCTTCGTATTGCAGGTGAAGGGCAGCTCAATGATTGAAGACCATATCCTCGATGGAGATTACGTCGTGGTCGAGCCCACCCAGGTGGCGAATCCGGGCGAAGTTGTCGTCGCACTGATCGGTGATGACGAAGCCACGCTCAAGCGTTTCTATCGCGAGCCGGGAGGCAAAGTGCGGCTCCAGCCCGCCAATTCCGAAATGCGCCCCATGGTGTTCGCCGCAGCAGACGTGCAGATTCAGGGCCGGGTGGTTGGCGTGTTGCGCAAATACTAGCGGCACGCACCCGATTGGTGCGCACGCCCGTTTGCCCATCGCCGTGTGCGCATCGTCATTTGCCCATCGTTCGTCTGCGCGTCATCCGCCGCATCATTAGTGCACCGCTGTCATTCTGCACGAAGTCGCTGTCATTCTGAACGAAGTGAAGAATCCCTCAGTCCGTTGCGCCGCTCCCGCGCACCATCCAGTACCGCCCCAGTCGCGAAGTACCGCCCGGATCGCGCCAAAACCGCCGCTACCTAAGTGCACCATTGTCATTGATGCACCATTGTCACGGTGCGCCATCATCATTCTGAACTAGGCCGTTGTCATTCTGCACGAAGTCGCTGTCATTCTGAACGCAGTGAAGAATCCCTCAGTCCGTTGCGCCGCTCCCGTGCACCATCCAGTACCGCCCCAGTCGCGAAGTACCGCCCGGATCGCGCCAAAACCGCCGCTACCTAAGTGCACCATTGTCATTGATGCACCATTGTCACGGTGCGCCATCATCATTCTGAACTAGGCCGCTGTCATTCTGAACGAAGTGAAGAATCCCTCAGTCCGTTGCGCCGCTTCCGTGCACCATCCAGTGCCGCCCCAGTCGCGAAGTACCGCCCGGATCGCGCCAAAACCGCCGCTACCTAAGTGCACCATTGTCATTGATGCACCATTGTCACGGTGCGCCATCATCATTCTGAATTAGGCCGTTGTCATTCTGCACGAAGTCGCTGTCATTCTGAACGAAGTGAAGAATCCCTCAGTCCGTTGCGCCGCTTCCGTGCACCATCCAGTGCCGCCCCAGTCGCGAAGTACCGCCCGGATCGCGCCAAAACCGCCGCTACCTAAGTGCACCATTGTCATTGATGCACCATTGTCACGGTGCGCCATCATCATTCTGAATTAGGCCGTTGTCATTCTGAACGCAGCGAAGAATCTTTCTGCCTGTTTCCTCGCTGCAATGCACGCCCAGTCACCGCCCAAATCGCCTTTAAACCATGTGTCTTCACTTGGCTCGCACCACAATGAGGCAAAAAAAAACAGCCTAACGCCTGCAACGTCGTTACTCCTACGAACGAATCTGCTGATCTCCGGTTGCTCCACTTTGGAACGCCGGAATACAGTGTTTGCACCCCAGTTCCCCAGTCTTAATGTTGTTTCATTTGGTACTGGATCGTGGAGGCCCAATGTGGGGCAACAAGAGACCCGACCCTGAAGTGCCGCAACCAGCTGTGCCGGCAGCCCCCCGGGCTGCGGAAACAAATCCAATCAATTCGGCTACAAAACCTTTGGAGGTTACTGCCATGAGCACCGACGCTATTCGCCCAATGGGTTCGACGCCAACAGGCGCGACCGCCCGCCTGGGCTCGAGCCTGCACGTCAAAGGCGAAATTTCCGGTAATGAAGATCTGCATGTCGACGGCAGCGTCGAAGGATTAATCCAGCTCGAAGACCGCAAGCTGACCGTGGGAGCCACCGCCAAGCTTACGGCGGATGTGGTGGCCCGCGAGGTTGTCGTGTATGGCAGCGTAAAAGGCAATCTTCGCGCGCGCGATCGCATCGAAATCAAGAAAGACGGCTCGGTCATCGGTGATCTCACCACCGCGCGCATCATGATTGAGGATGGCGCCTACTTCAAAGGCTCCATCGAAATCGATCGCACCGCTTCCGAAACCGGAGGCGAAGCCGAGAAGCCGGCGTACGCGCGCCCGGCTGTGGTTCCCTCGAATGTGGCCCACGCCAACGCCAACGTCAGCGTTAATTCCAATAAACACAGCTAAGCCCGGTTTAGCCCTTCGGCGAAACCGTCAAATCTCCGCCAACATTGAGCCTTTGCGACTGGTGGGACGACCTTGCGGCCGTCCCCCCTAGCTCCTGCTGGCCGCGCGAGCAAGCGATTAAAGGCGAGTAGCGGGTCCGCGCCTGCCCTGGCGCGGATTTTTATTTTGCAAACGACTCTGCTGCGCCACAAATTGTTTCTTTTTTGACTCTTGCCGTTCGAATACCTGACTAGTAAACACTTTTACGGATCGTTACTTGTATGTTATACTGCAGTGTGGTTGCCGGGCAGCCCGTCTGCAGCCCGAATTGCATTCCAACGGGTAACCTCACTGCCATGAACACTTCCGAACAATGCGCCTGCAAGTCGCGCCGAATGAACACTTGGGAACTTGTGAGACTTAAACGTCCGCAGAATCAACACTTGCGACAAAACGGGCATGGGGGGGCTGGAGCCAACCGACATGTAGCACGAGAAGTTCCATTTCGGGAACAGTGGCCTTCTATTTTCATGCCTCCTATTTTCAAATGATGCCACTACCCGTCGCTGCTTTCGTTTGACAAAGCGGTCTCAACCGCTTATTGTCTACGTTTGTCTTTAGACGGAAGGGTGTGACTGAGCAGATGGCAACACATATTCCCAAAGGCCGCGAAGCGGAAAGCCTCATGACCGGCCCTCACTGGGTGGTGGTAGACGCCGCAGGACAGGTGTTGGGACGCTTGGCCACGACCATCGCACGCGTGCTCATTGGGAAAGATAAGCCCAACTTCACTCCGTATATGGATTGCGGCGATCACGTCGTAGTAATCAATGCCGAGAAAATTCGGCTCACCGGAAACAAGATTGAAGCCAAAATCTACCGCAGCCACAGCGGTTTCCCCGGCGGCCTGAAAGAAGTTCCGGCTAAGCGCCTTCGCGCCGACCGCGCTGATTGGATGGTTCGCGAAGCGGTTCTGGGGATGCTCCCGAAGAACAAGTTACGCGCTCGTCGCGCCAAGAAATTGCGCATTTATATGGACGATAAGGGGCTGTCGCGGCATGCCGGGCAAAAGCCCCAGCCGCTCCCTCTGTAGATCCTGCCGATGGCCTCTCCGCACGACGGAGTCGCAGCACCCGCGGGCAGAATTTCTCGCTCCACTCGATTGTCGTCGACGGTCAGGTCGTTGCCACAGAGAATTTGAAACAGCGAACCTAGAATCAAACGGGGAATTTGAGGAGGTACGTTGAGTTCCAGCACACAGCCCGTCCAGGGCGCGGCCAAGAACCACTTCTATGGTACCGGGCGCCGTAAGAACGCCGTGGCGCGCGTATTCCTGCGCCTCGGGTCGGGGAAGTTCCTGGTAAACGGCAAGACAGTGGAAACATATTTCCCCAACGTGGCCTGGCTCACCCGCGCGGTCGAGCCGCTCAAATTTACCAGCACCCAGGATCAGATGGATGTGATGGCCACGGTTAACGGCGGCGGCATTGGCGGGCAGTCGGGCGCGGTGCGCATGGGGTTGTCGCGCGCCCTCTCGGTATTTAACCCTGAGCTGCGTCCGGGCTTGCGCAAGAATGGGTTCTTGACGCGTGACTCGCGCATGCGCGAGCGCAAGAAGTACGGACAAAAGGGCGCTCGCAAGCGCTTCCAGTTCAGCAAGCGCTAGTTTCTCGCGGCAAACACTGCGTCCGAATTTGCGCCGGTTATTTTTGCATAGGGGCCGCCCAGGTCCCCCGGTAAGGGGAGCCTGGGGGAAAAAAAGGCCCGCCCAGGTCCCCGGCAAGGGGAGCCTGGGGATAAAAAAAGCCCCGCCCAGGACCCCGGCAAGGGGAGCCTGGGGATTAAAAAAGGGGCCGCCCAGGTCCCCGGTAAGGGGAGCCTGGGGGTTAAAAAAGGCCCGCCCAGGTCCCCGGTAAGGGGAGCCTGGGGATAAAAAAAATCGCGTTAATTTTTGGTTGTGCGTTGCAAATGCTCTCCGGCCCGGTCGCCTGGGCCGAATACATGGCCGGCAAGCTGCCGGCAAAAAGGGTGCTCTACCCCGCGGAAGCAAGGGAAGCGCTTCCGCCAGGGTCGCAAGCGCCTAATTACAGAGGAGGTCCGTTGGCAGTTGAAATAACGATGAAGGAGTTGCTCGAGGCTGGTGTTCATTTTGGTCACCAGACACGCCGCTGGAATCCGAAAATGAAGGAGTATATTTTCGGAGAACGTAACGGAATTCACATCATCGATTTACAAAAAACCTTAAAGATGTTCCGCGAGGCAGGACGCTTTGTAAGCGAGCTGGCCGGCCGCGGCCGCGTAATCCTTTTCGTCGGCACCAAGCGCCAGGCACAGGAAGCCCTGGCCGAAGAGGCTAAGCGTTGCGGAATGTTCTACGTCAACCACCGCTGGCTGGGCGGGACGCTGACCAATTGGTCGACGCTGCAAAAATCGATTAAGCGCCTCAAGACGCTGAAAGCCATGATCGAGGACGGCCGCATGGCGCAGCTCTCGAAAAAAGAAGCAGCGCGCCTCGAGCGCGAACTGAAGCATCTGCTCCAGAACCTTGCAGGCGTGGAGAACATGACCATGCCCCCGGACGCCATGTTCGTCGTCGACTGCCACACCGAAGCGATTGCCGTGCGCGAGTCGCGGCGCATGGGCGTGCCGGTGGTGGCGGTGGTGGATACCAACTCCGACCCTGACCAGGTAGATTGGGTCATCCCCGGAAATGATGACGCGTTGCGCGCCATCCGCCTGTTTACTTCCAAAATTGCCGACGCCGTAATCGAAGGCCGTCAGGCCTACGAGCAGACGCAGCTTGCCGATCAAAAAGCTCAGGAAGGTGCGGAAAGCGGCGAGGGCGTGGACTACGTGGACACCAGCGCGTACGAATCCTATGAGAAGCAGGAAGGCGATTTTGTCGATGTGCCGGAAGGTACCGAACCCATCGCCGATCCAGGGCAGACCGTGCCTGCCGAGACAGAGCCCCGCGCGGGAACCTAAGGCCGATCGATGACCACCAAACCCGAACAAGTGAATATTTCCGCGCAACTGGTGAAGGATCTTCGCGAGCGTACCGGTGCGGGTTTCAGTGATTGCCGCACCGCGCTTGTGGAAGCTGGCGGCGACGTCGATAAAGCCATAGACGTCCTGCGCCGCAAAGGCCAGGCCGCCGCGCAAAAGAAGGCCAAGCGCGAAGCTACCGAAGGCCTGATTGGGCATTACCTGCACGCCGGCGGAAAAATTGCCGTGCTGGTCGAAATCAATTGTGAGTCCGATTTCGTGGCCCGCACCGAGGATTTTCAGCGCCTGTGCCACGACGTCGCAATGCACGTGGCCGCGCTCGATCCCCGCTACGTCCGCCGCGAAGAGGTGACGCCGCAGATTCTGGATCATGAGCGTGAAATCTATCGCGAACAAGCGCGGGCCACCGGCAAGCCGGAACCGGTGATCGAAAAGATCGTGGCTGGCAAGATGGAGAAGTTCTACGAGGAAAACTGTCTCTACGAACAGCACTTCATCAAGGACGAATCGATTACGGTCGAAGAACTCATCGCCCAGATGATCGCCAAGCTGGGCGAGAATATCTCCGTGCGCCGTTTTGTGCGGCTCAAGGTTGGCGAAACCGCGCCGCTGCCCGCAAGCAGTTCGATCTCCGGCGCGCCGAGCGCGCCGCCCGAGTCGAACTCTTCGGGCGCCTCGGATTGATTCGCCGCCGGGCGGCCTGCATCGCCTTACTGCCAAATTCAGAATCCCCGCGCTGCTCCATCGCGGATCTCTGCTAGAATGCCCGCCGGGCATTGCTCCGTGTGTAGCGAGAATGCTCGCAAATAACCGTGTCCACAGTTCTTACCCCTCAACCCGGCGAAAGGCCCGTGTTCAAACGGGTCGTGCTCAAGCTTTCCGGCGAGTCGCTGCAGGGACCGCTCGGGTCGGGTATTCATGCTGAGACGGTCGCGCGCGTCGCCGCCGAGCTCAAGGACGTAAGCGATCTGGGCATCCAGATGGCCATCATGGTTGGCGGTGGGAACATCTTCCGCGGTACCCGCCAGAAGACGCTCGCGATCGATCGCGCCACAGCCGACTATATGGGCATGCTGGCGACGGTGATCAATGGGCTGGCGTTGCAGGACGCACTCGAGAAACAGGGCGCGCACACGCGCCTGCTTAGTGCCATCGAAATGCACCAGGTGGCCGAGCCATTTATTCGCCGCCGCGCCACCCGCCACCTCGAAAAAAACCGCATCGTGATCTTCGCCGCGGGAACGGGCAATCCTTATTTTTCCACCGACACGGCCGCGGCACTGCGCGCGATGGAGATCAAGGCGCAGGTGATTCTGAAGGCCACGCGCGTCGACGGCATCTACGACGCGGATCCGGAAAAAGTGGAGGGCGCGCAGCGCTTCGATCGCATCAGTTATATCGACGTGCTGCAGCGCGGCCTGGCGGTGATGGATTCGACGGCGATTTCGCTGTGCATGGAAAATAAGATGCCCATTATTATTTTTGACCTGAACGAGCCCGGCAACATCAGGCGCGTGGTGCTCGGCGAAAAAGTGGGCTCGCTCGTGACGGCCAGCTGACGCCGGGTGCCGTACGGTAGCAGGCCGGAAATTCTGTCCGAGGGTTTGCCAATGACTACAGTTGCGACCAGCAAAGACGCTCTGGCGCAGGCCAGGGTGCAGATGGAGAAGGCGGTCGAGGATTTCCGGCGTGAGCTTGCGGGCGTGCGCACCGGGCGCGCCAATGTCACGCTGCTCGATCACGTGCGCGTCGATTATCACGGCACGATGATGCCGGTCAACCAGCTGGGCACGGTCACCGTTCCCGATCCGATGACCATTGTGATCGCTCCGTGGGACCCCAGCGCGCTGCAGATGATGGATAAGGCTATCCGCAGCGCCGAACTGGGTCTCAATCCTTCGAGTGACGGGAAGGTCATCCGCGTGCCCATCCCGCCGCTGACCGAAGAACGGCGAAAAGATCTGGTAAAGAATCTGCACAAGGTGCTCGAAAATCACCGCACCGCCGTGCGCAGCGTGCGGCGCGACATCAAAGAGGCCATCGAAAGCCTCGAAAAAGAAAAGAGGATCAGCGAGGACGAGCGCAAGCGCGGAATCGAGGAACTCGACAAAGTCACGCATGCGGAAACAAAAAAAATCGAGGACCTTTGCGCGGCCAAGGAAAGGGAAGTACTGGAACTAAAGTAGCGAAGTGTAACGTTCGTTGTGTTTTCGCGATTTGGTGCAGGTCTTGCTCGCCCCAGGGACCCAGACGACCAAGCGCCGCCAGGATTAGCCGGGGTGTGGCGATGGGTGTAAACATCCCGGCCGCGGCACCCAGACTTAAGACGCGGGCGCAAGCGCCTTTGGGGACTGGTAGGGAATGCTGAGGGCGTCCACAAAAGCAAGCTTTTTTCTTTTGACAGAGTGCACTTTGTTCCCTATACTTGCCTCTTCGTCAAGGGAGTTCGTCCCCGCTGTTGAAGGGGGAAGGTCTTCTATCCCGGCCTGTAAGGAACGGGATGAAAGAGCGGCCGGAATGGGGCGCCAGCCCCGCAAAGCCGAGTGAGCCTCTCCGCTAGGCCCAGCCTACGACAACGGGTAGCTGGAATATGTGTGGAGATCTTGTCGGTCCGCCAGGGTTGCTGTTTGGCCCTTTCTGTTGACAAGCCCGAAACCCGCACGACGGCACGAGAGGTGCCCGCGCGAATAAAGACGAATTTCTTGCTCGATTGAGGGAGAGCCGTGCCGACGTTTGCGCAACTAGTCCGAAACGGACGCGAAAAGATACGCACGAAAACGAAATCGCCGGCATTGCAGGGATGCCCGGAAAAGCGCGGTGTGTGCATTCGCGTGTACACGCAGACCCCGAAGAAGCCCAATTCGGCGCTGCGCAAGGTGGCGCGCGCGCGTCTCACCAATAGTATCGAGGTAACTACGTACATTCCTGGTATAGGACATAACCTGCAAGAGCATTCCATCGTGCTGGTGCGCGGCGGCCGGGTGAAGGACTTGCCCGGCGTGCGCTATCACATCATCCGGGGCACCCTCGATGCCGCCGGTGTCGACAATCGCAAGCAGGGGCGCTCGAAATACGGCGCCAAGCGGCCCAAAGCCGCGCAGAAGTAGAGGGAGCCCGTCATGCCTCGCAAAGGATTCGTCTCACGCCGCACGGTTGAGCCCGACGCGGTCTATAGCAGCGACCTGGTGCAGAAGTTCATCAACTCCATGATGTGGGATGGCAAGCGGTCGAATGCGCAGCGGATTTTCTACGGCGCGATGGAACAGATCGGGCAAAAGGCCAACGACGAACCCCTCAAGCTCTTCAAGAAAGCGGTGGAGAACGTCAAGCCGGTGCTGGAGGTGAAATCGCGGCGCGTAGGCGGCGCCAACTACCAGGTACCCGTCGAGGTGAGCCAGTTCCGGCGGCAGTCGCTCGCCATTCGCTGGCTGCTGCTGCACGCCCGGACCCGGCCGGGCAAGCGCATGATGGATAAGCTCGCCGACGAGCTGCTGGACGCCGCCAACGGACGCGGCGGCGCGATGAAGAGGAAAGAGGACGTGCACCGCATGGCCGAAGCCAACAAGGCTTTCGCGCACTATCGCTGGTAAAGGGCGGAAAAGCGGATAAAAGAGACCGCAGGAACGTATGGCACGCAAAGTACAACTCGAGCACACGCGCAACATCGGAATCATGGCGCATATCGACGCCGGAAAGACGACTTCGACCGAGCGCATTCTGTTTTATACGGGAGTGACCTACAAGATCGGCAGCGTGGATGAAGGTACGGCCACGATGGATTGGATGGAACAGGAACGCGAGCGCGGCATTACCATTACCTCGGCTGCGACCACCGCCACTTGGAAGCGCAACGACCTGTCGTTCTTGATCAACATCATCGATACGCCGGGCCATGTGGATTTCACCGTGGAGGTAGAGCGGTCGCTGCGCGTGCTCGATGGCTGTGTCGCGGTTTTCGACGCGGTGGCCGGCGTGCAGCCACAGTCAGAAACGGTCTGGCGGCAGGCCGACAAGTACCGCGTGCCGCGCATCGCTTTCATCAACAAGATGGATCGCATCGGCGCCGACTTCGATCACAGCGTGCGCACCATGCGGGACCGGCTGGCGGCGCATCCGGTTTCCTTGCAGTTCCCGATTGGCAAGGAAGACAGCTTCATCGGCGTGATCGATTTCATCGAGCAAAAAGCGGTGATCTGGCTCGAAGATATTCTGGGAGCGAAATTCGAGGTTCTGGACGTCGAGCGGCTGTGGAACGAGGCATTCCTGAAAACGCGCCCGGAACTCGCCAACGCCCTGAAAGTTTCCGCCATCGACAAGGCGTTTTACAAGGAACGGCGCGACCGCATGGTCGAGTACATCGCTGAGCATGATGACGCGATCCTCACCAAGTATCTGGCCGAGCATGAACTGACGGCTGGGGAGTTGCGCGACTCGGTCCGGCGGTCGACGATGGCGCTCAAACTCGTTCCAGTGCTGGCGGGGTCGGCATTCAAGAACAAAGGCATTCAGCCACTGCTCGACGCGGTCGTCGATTACTTGCCATCGCCGCTCGATGTGCCGCCGGTCGAAGGTGTCACGGTCAACGATGCCGAACCAGTGCTGCGCCGCGCCAGCGACGATCAGCCGTTCGCCGCACTCGCATTCAAGATCATGTCCGACCCCTTTGTGGGTCACCTGACGTATGTGCGGGTTTATTCCGGGGTGCTCAAAGCGGGGAGCTACATTTATAACTCGTCGAAGAACACCCGCGAACGCATTGGCCGCATGCTGCGCATGCACGCCAACAAGCGTGAAGAAATCGACGCCATCTACGCGGGTGACATTGCCGCCTGCGTGGGGCTCAAAAGCGTCACCACCGGCGATACGCTGTGCGATGAAGACAAGCCCATTGTGCTCGAATCCATCGATTTCCCCGCTCCGGTGATCTCGGTCGCCATCGAGCCGAAAACCAAAGTGGATCAAGACAAGCTGGGCAACGCGCTCGCAAAGCTTTCGCAGGAAGATCCAACCTTCCGCGTGCACACCGATCCCGATACCGGCCAGACGCTGATTTCCGGCATGGGCGAATTGCATCTCGAAATCATCGTCGACCGCATGATGCGGGAGTTCAGCGTGCAGGCCAGTGTGGGCCGGCCGCAAGTCGCGTACCGCGAAACGATACGCAGGCGTGCCGGAGCGGAAGGCAGGTACATCCGCCAGACGGGCGGCCGCGGACAGTACGGGCATTGCAAACTCGAAATCCATCCGATCCCAAGCTCGGGTCACGAAGATATGCACGAGCTTTCAACCGACGAGATCGATGCACTCTCGAAAAGCGTCGCAGGCTCGGGCGGCAAATGGCACTTCGATAAGGAGCACCGGCTGCTGTTTGTCGACAAAGTCATCGGCGGCGCGATTCCGAGGGAATTCATCGCTCCGATCGAGGCAGGCGTGCGGGAAGCCATGGAAAACGGCGTGCTCGCCGGCTACGAAATGGTGGACATCGCGGTAGTGCTGACCGACGGCAGCTACCACGATGTAGACAGTTCGGAAATGGCGTTCAAGATTGCCGGGTCGATGGCCTTCAAGGAAGCGTGCAGCAAGGCCCAGCCGACATTGCTCGAACCGGTGATGCGCATCGAGGTGGTGGTGCCTGAGGAATACATGGGTGAAGTTTTCGGCGATCTGAATTCGCGCCGCGGACATCCCCTGGGAATGGAATCGCGCGGTGGCGCGCAGATTATCCGTTGCGAGGTGCCACTGGCCGAAATGTTCGGTTATGCCACCGATTTACGCAGCCGCACGCAGGGCCGGGGAAGCTTCACCATGCACTTCTCGCATTACGCCGAGGCGCCCGGCTCGATTGCCGAGGAAGTCATCGCGAAGGCGACAGGCAAGGTGGTCCGGTAGCGCAGCGACAACGAAATGCAGAGCAGGATTTTTAACCGAGATCCAGTGCGAGCACGCACCAGCGGAGGAGCATAGGAGCGATGGCGAAGGAAAAGTTCGAGCGCAGCAAGCCGCACGTGAATATTGGGACGATTGGTCACATCGACCACGGGAAGACGACGCTGACGGCGGCGATCACCAAGGTGCTGTCGAAAAACAACGCCAAAGTGCAGTTCCGGGCGTTTGATTCGATTGATAATGCTCCCGAAGAGCGCGAGCGCGGGATCACCATCGCGGTGGCGCACGTGGAGTACGAGACGGCCAACCGGCATTACGCGCATATCGATTGTCCGGGGCATGCCGACTACATCAAGAACATGATCACCGGAGCGGCGCAGATGGATGGGGCCATTCTGGTGGTGGCGGCGACCGACGGACCGATGCCGCAAACGCGGGAACACATACTGCTGGCGCGGCAGGTGGGGGTGCCGGCCATCGTGGTGTTTTTAAACAAGTGCGACAGCGTGGAAGATCCCGAACTGCTGGAGCTGGTGGAGCTCGAGGTACGCGAGTTGCTGAAGACCTACCAGTTTCCGGGCGACACCATACCGGTGGTGCGCGGGTCGGCGCTGGGAGCGCTCAACGGGGAAGAGAAGTGGGAGAAGACGATTCTCGAGCTGATGGAAGCGGTGGACAAGAATATTCCGCTGCCGCCGCGAGACATCGACAAGCCGTTTGCGATGCCGATTGAAGATATTTTTTCGATTTCGGGCCGGGGCACGGTGGTGACCGGGCGGATTGAGCGCGGCAAGGTGAAGGTTGGGGAAGAGATGGAGATTGTGGGGTTCCGGCCGACGGTGAAGCGGGTGATCACGGGCGTGGAAATGTTCCGCAAGCTGTTGGACGAGGGCATGGCGGGGGATAACGTGGGATTGCTGTTGCGCGGCACGGAGAAAGAAGAAGTGGAGCGCGGGCAGGTGGTGGCGAAGCCGGGATCGATTACGCCGCACACGAAGTTCAAGGCGGAAGCGTACGTGCTGACCAAGGAAGAAGGCGGGCGGCACACGCCGTTTTTCACGGGGTACCGGCCGCAATTTTATTTTCGGACCACTGACGTGACCGGCGACGTGAAGCTGGCGGACGGGGTGGAGATGGTGATGCCGGGGGATAATGTGTCGGCGGAGATTTCGCTGATCACGCCGGTAGCGCTCGAGAAGGGGCTGCGCTTCGCGATTCGCGAAGGCGGCCACACGGTGGGCGCCGGCGCCGTCACCGAGATCGTCGAGTAACCGATGCCATCAGGAGAACGAATTCGGATTCGGCTCAAGGCCTACGACCACCGCATTCTGGATCAGTCCACGCGGGAAATTGTCGAGACCGCCAAGCGTACCGGCGCGGATGTCGCAGGACCGATTCCGCTGCCAACCACCATCAATCGCTGGACCGTGCTGCGGTCTCCGCACGTGGACAAGAAATCGCGCGAGCAGTTCGAAATGCGCACGCACAAGCGGCTCATCGATATTCTCGAGCCCACACCCGATACCGTGGACGCGCTGATGAAGCTCGACCTGCCGCCGGGAGTGGATGTGGAAATCAAGGCGTTCGGCCGCGAGCACGTAACCAAGTAGCCGCCGGCAAAAAAGGGCGCGAAGTTGCGGGCGCGATCCGCAGCTGGGCAGGAGCAAAATTCGCACAGCAGCACAGTGTTGGGAGCGACATCGTTGGCAGCGACATCGCTCGCAGCAGCAAAGGATCAACGCGAATGGCCGTGAATGGGATTCTGGGTATCAAGCTGGGGATGACACAGGTTTTTGCCGATGACGGCACGGCGGTGCCTTGCACGGTAATGCAGGCGGGGCCTTGCGTCATCGTGCAACGGCGGACCAAGCAGGCCGATGGGTACGAGGCCGTGCAACTGGGGTTAGTGGAATTCGTGAAGTCGCAACGCATCTCGAAGCCCATGACGGGCCATTTCAAGAAAGCGGATGTAGCGCCCATGCGGCTGTTGCGTGAAGTGCGCCTGCCAGAGTCCGCGGACGAGAGCAAGGTAGGCGACCGCGTGCTGGTCGACGGGTTCGCACCCGGAGAATTGGTGGACGTTACCGGCGTCAGCAAAGGCAAAGGCTTTCAGGGCGGCGTCAAGCGTTGGCACTATCGCGGCGGCGATGAAACGCATGGCTCGATGTTTCACCGCGCGCCAGGCGGGATTGGAGCGAGCTCGTTCCCTTCGCGCGTCTGGCCAGGACAGCATTTTCCGGGGCACATGGGACACGAGCGCGTAACGGTGAAAAACTTGCGCGTGGTTAAAGTGGATGCGGATGAAAACCTTTTGCTGGTGCGCGGCGCAGTGCCGGGCCCGGCGGGCTGTTACCTGCTGATCCGTAAAGCCAAGACCGCGAAACGCGTAGGCGCTCCCGTTAAGGAAGCCAAGCCGGGGAAATAGCAGGAGAGAAACCGCAGGTGCCGCGGCTTGCGGATGACTATCGAGGCAGAGATTTAGGCGCAGGGGTTTAGGTTGCAAGCGTTTTAGTGAACGCGCTGTAGTGAAAGCGAAGGAAGCGACGAACATGGCGGTTGTCGACGTACGAAACTTGCACGGACAGACGGTAGGCCAGCTGGAGCTAGCCGACACGGTTTTCGCCGCTGCCGTTAACCCTTACCTGCTGCATGAAACCGTGCGCTGGTACCTCGCGGGGCAGCGCGCGGGCACGCACAAGACCAAGGGGCGCGGCGAAGTAGCGGGCTCGGGCCGCAAGCTTTGGCGGCAGAAAGGCACAGGTCGCGCGCGTGTGGGCTCGATTCGCTCTTCGATTTGGCGCAAGGGCGGCACCGTTCATGGGCCCCAGCCGCGCGACTACTCCTACCGGCTGCCGCGAAAAATGGTGGTGGGCGCATTGCGCTCCGCACTTTCCGCGAAGCTCGCAGACGCCAAGCTGACGGTGGTCGAAGGGTTCGCACTCGACTCGCATAAAACCAAGGAATTCCGGCAGGCACTGTCACGCCTCGATGGCGAGACGCGAACGATTCTAGTGGTCGAGTCGCCTGGCAACCGCAATCTTGAATTGGCCAGCCGCAATCTCGAAGGCGTCAAAGTGGTGGCGCCCGCTGCGCTGCAGCCTTACGACCTGCTGCGGCATGGCCGCGTGATGCTTTCGAAGGAGGCCGCACTGCGCCTCGAGCGTTCGCTTGGGCCAGAAGCGGGCCGGCACTCGGTTGATGCGCACGAAACAGATGGCGCAGGGGCTGAGCCGGAAAATTCCGCCAGCGCCCCCGACGTTCCGGTCGCCGCGGTGCGCAGTGCGAAATCGCGGGCGAAGTCGCAGGCCAAGTCACAGACGGTATCCGGCGCAGCCCGCAAGACGGGCAAACCGGAGACAGCAGGTGCGCGGGCCGCAAAGCCACGCGCGGCTCGCAAACCTGCCGCAAAGTCGAAAAAGGCCAAGGAATAGCGATGAACACCGACGTTTACAAAGTGATTCGCCGGCCCATCATCACCGAAAAGGGTCTGGCCGTGAAAGAGACCCAGCACACCGTGGTGTTCGAGGTGGCTAAGGACGCGACCAAGACCCAAATCAAGGAAGCGGTGCAGACGATTTTCAAGGTCAAAGTGGATGCCGTGCGCACGGCGATTTATCACGGCAAGTTCCGCCGGCGCGGCCGCGCCGAGGGCTTTCGGCGTGACTGGAAGAAAGCTTACGTGAAGCTTGCACCCAACGAAAAAATGATTGAGTACGCGGAGAACTTGTAGGGGACGGTCAGCAGCGGTTCCGGGTGGTGAGTCAGAATCGCATTAAAGCGAGTCCGTAGCGGCTCGAACGCAACCGAAGGGCACTGACGATGGCACTGAAGAGTTTCAACCCATATACCGCTTCGCGACGCTTTATCACCATGCTCGACAAGAGCGAGCTAACCAAGCAGACGCCGGAGAAGTCGCTGGTCGAGCCCAAGAAGCGCTCGGGTGGACGCAATGCGCACGGCGAGATCACCATGTGGCACCGCGGGGGCGGCCACAAGCGCCAATACCGCATCGTGGATTTCCGGCGCGAGAAAAAAGGCATCCCGGCGCGCGTGGCAGCCATCGAATACGATCCCAACCGTTCAGCACGCCTGGCCCTGCTGCATTACGCCGATGGAGAGAAGCGCTACATCCTGCATCCAGTGGGCCTGGAAGTCGGCATGACGGTGCAGACAGGGGAGGGAGCCGACATCCTGCCGGGCAATGCGCTGCCGTTGCGCCTGATTCCGCCGGGAACGCAGGTGCACAACCTGGAACTCGCGCCGGGCAAAGGCGCGCAAGTCGTGCGGGCCGCGGGCGGCTCGGCGCAGCTGTTGAGTAAAGAAGGCGATTTGGCGCTGGTGAAGCTGCCTTCAGGCGAGGTACGGCGATTTGGCGTCGATTGCATGGCCACCGTGGGGCAGGTCGGGAATCTCGACCACGAAAATGTCACGTACGGAAAGGCGGGGCGCACTCGCTGGCACGGCAAAAAGCCCACGGTTCGCGGCGTGGCCATGAATCCGGTGGATCACCCGCACGGTGGCGGTGAGGGCCGCGTGAAAGGCAACCACCCGCAGACGCCGTGGGGATTCCCAACGCTGGGAGCCAAGACGCGGCACAACAAGCGCACCGACCGGATGATTGCGCAGGGACGCAAACCCAGAGGATAACGCGGCGCAGTTGCGGAATAGCGGCGAATCCTGTGGAGAAGCTGGAGACGCGAACGATGAGAGCATCGCGAAGCGTACGAGCGGGAACAGGGAGAGCGCAGCAGCGATCGGGGGCCGCCAAGCGTCCAGCCGCACGCAAACGTGCGCGGTCCGAGAGACGCGCAGCACAGAAACAGCAGGCACAGCGGCAGCGAGCGCAGACGCAAGCGGCGCACAAACGCGGTGCCCGGTTGCGTGCTACCAAGCCGGTAGCGAAGCCGGCGGCAGCGAAGCCAGCGCAGAAATCCGGCGCGCCGCTCGAGCCGCTGCTGCACCGGTTTTGCAAGCCGGGCTGGGCGGTGTTGGTGGAACGGCAGCCCAGCCAGCAGGGCACACGCTTCGTTTGCCCGTTCTGCTCGCGGTCGCACCGTGTTTCGGGCCCGGTGCGCGGTTTCCGCAAAGTTCGCAAGGCCCAGTGGATCAAGCTGCGGCGCACGGATGAATGACCGGCGAGGAATGAGGAGTCACAAGTAACGAGTGACGACTAGGGACCGGAAGAGGAAGCGGCAGCCGAGACGGGGAACAGGCAGCGAAGCAGGAACGCCAGGAAAGGGAGACAGATGGGTCGCTCGCTAAAAAAAGGTCCGTTCGTTGACGATCACCTGCGGGTGAAGGTGGAAGCGCTGAACGTCCGGAATGAGAAAAAAGTGGTGAAGACCTGGTCGCGGCGCTCGACCATCGTGCCGGAAATGATCGGCCACACCATCGCCGTGCATAACGGGAAGAAGTTCATCCCCGTGTACATCACCGAGCAGATGATCGGACACAAGCTAGGCGAGTTCGCGCCCACGCGCACCTTCAAGGGCCACGCCGTGCGAGCGGCGCTGGAGAGAGCTGCCGGGGTAGCGGGAGCTCCGGGGGCGCCTGCACCGGGCGCTGGCGGCCCGGGCGCCGGCGGGCCGGGTGCCGGAGCGCCGGGGCCCAGGGGATAACTTTATGGCCACCAACGTCACACTTCCTGGCAGCGCGTTGCCCGCCATTGAGGCGCACGCCCTGGCGCGCTTTGTGCGCATGTCGCCGCAGAAGGTGCGGCTGGTGATCGATCTGATTCGCGGCCTGCGCGCCGAACAGGCCCTGCAGACGCTGCGCTACACGAAAAAGCGCGCCGCACGCGATGTTGAAAAGGTGCTGCGGAGCGCGATTGCGAATGCGGAGCGTAAAGCGGAGGATGCGGGCGCGTCGCTGGACGTGGACGAGCTCTACGTTTCGCGCTGTTTCGTGAACGAAGGCCCGCGCTGGAAGCGCTTGCGTCCGGCGCCGATGGGCCGTGCCTATCGGTATCAGAAGCGCACGGCGCACATCGTTGTAGCCGTGGCCGAGCATCACATGGCCGCCGCCGAGCGCACCGCGGCTGCCGCTGCCGCTGCCGCGGCCGAGAGCAAGGGTGTTCGCGGCGCCGTAAAGAAGGCGCGCCGAGTGCTGACACAACGTAAGCAGGCACCACGCAAGCCGAAGCCAGGGCCAAAGCAGTAACCGAAGGCGCCGCTCTTGCGGCAATGCCCCTTACCGGGGCGCTTGCGGACCGCCGCAGTGGTGGCCGCCAAGAGAGATCGCCGCCGGCAAGCATCGCCGGACGGCACGAAGGCACACGAAGGCAGAAGATACGGCAGCGGGAGGAATCGCTTGGGGCAGAAGACACATCCATACGGGTTTCGGCTGGGCTACAACAAGCCGTGGAGGTCGCGGTGGTATGCCGGCCGTGATTACGCAGACCTGCTGCATGAAGACGTTGTGCTGCGCCGCCAGCTCAAGGAACGGCTGCGCTCGGCGGGGATCAGCGCAATCGATATCGAACGCGCGGCCAACAAACTGGTGATCCGTCTGTATACCGCGCGTCCCGGCATCATCATCGGCCGCAAAGGCGCGGAAATCGACAAGCTCAAGAACGAAGTGCAGAAGCGCACCAAGCGCGAAGTGCACATCGACATCCAGGAAGTGCACCGCCCGGAACTGGACGCGCAGCTGGTGGCGGAATCGATTGCCTTGCAGCTTGAAAAGCGCGTAGCCTTTCGCCGCGCGATGCGTAAGGCTGTTGACTCGGCGCTGCGCTTTGGCTGCAAAGGAATCAAGGTGCGTGTCGCGGGGCGCCTGAACGGCGCGGAAATCGCGCGCAAGGAATGGTATTTGCAAGGCCGCTTGCCGCTGCAAACGCTGCGTGCCGACATCGATTATGGCTTTGCGCAGGCTTATACCACCTACGGCGTGATTGGCGTGAAGTGCTGGGTCTACCAGGGCGAAAACGTGCCCGAGCGCGGGAACAAGCGCAGCGTGCCGAGCGCAGCCGCCGGCGTGGGAGTCGGAGTTTAATTGGAGTTTAATGAGGACCGAGCTTAAGAGGCGCCTTTTATGTTGATGCCCAAAAAAGTGAAGTATCGCAAACAGCAGCGCGGCCGGCGCCGCGGGAAGGCCTGGCGCGGCGGCACCTTGGCATTCGGTGAATACGGCCTGAAGGCGCTCGAACCGGCCTGGATCACCGACCGGCAGATCGAAGCCTCGCGCGTGGCCATGACGCGATTCATCAAGCGTGGCGGGAAGCTGTGGATCCGGATTTTCCCGGACAAGCCCTTCACCAAGAAGCCCGCGGAAACACGCATGGGCAAGGGCAAGGGCGCGCCAGAACACTGGGTGGCGGTGGTTAAGCCGGGCCGGGTGATGTTCGAGATGGCGGGCGTCGATTTGGCCACGGCCAGCCAGGCGATGGAGCTGGCGTCGCATAAGTTGCCGATTCGCACGAAGTTTGTCACCCGCGCAGGGAGTCTCTGATGCCTGCGCGCGGATTTGTCGAGAAAATGCGCGATCTCGATACCTCGGAACTGCAGGCACGCGAGCGCGAACTGGCCGAACAGATTTTCCGGCTGCGCTTCCAACTCACCTCGGGCCAGGCGGAGGCGGTTGGGCGGCTGCGCCTGGCGAGGCGCGACTTTGCGCGCGTAAAGACCCTGCTGCGAGAACGCGAATTGAGGAATGCTCATGGCGACGCAAGGAAATAGTCAGGCTGGCAGCGCACCGGGCGCGACCCCGGAAGCTGCGGCGGCGCAGGCACACCGGCGCAAGGAACTGGTCGGCGTGGTGACCAGCGCGAAGATGCAGAAAACCATCGTGGTGCGCGTGACGCGGCGGATGAAGCATAACCTGTACGTCCGCTACGTGCGCATATCGAAGAAATTTTATGCCCACGACGAGCAGGGGGACGCGCGCACCGGCGACACCGTGCGCATCGTCGAGACCCGGCCCATGTCGAAATTGAAGCGGTGGCGGCTGGCGGAAGTGATGTCCCGCAGCACCAAAGTGCGTTAGCGCGAGGAGCGTTCGGCAATGATTCAAATGCGAAGCTGGCTGACCGTAGCCGATAACTCCGGTGCGCGCCGCCTGATGTGTATCCTGCCGCTGGGCGGCGATGTAGGCAGCCGGGCGGGATTAGGCGACGTCATCACCGCGTCGGTGAAAGAGGCGACTCCGGAAAGCCCCATCAAGAAGGGCAAAGTCGTGCGAGCCGTGGTGGTGCGCACGCGCAAAGAACACCGGCGCAAGGACGGCACCTACATCCGTTTCGACGATAATGCCGCGGTGCTGATCAACGACGCCAACGAGCCGGTAGGCACACGCGTTTTTGGTCCGGTAGCGCGCGAACTGCGCGAGAAAAAATTCGCCAAGATCGTTTCGCTGGCCCCGGAAGTCTGGTGAAGTCCGGTAACCACAGCGGAAACCGGATACCGGTAAGGGGATGCAATAAGAAACGCCGGCCCAGAAGCACTGGCAGGAAGGGCCGACAAAAAGACGCCGGGTAAAACGCCGGTAAAACGCCGGGTAAAACGAAGGATGGAGTAAGCACAGTGCCCAAGGCAGCAAAGACGGAATCGACAAACCGCGCGGCGACCAATGCGAGCATTCGCAAAGGCGATCAGGTGCGCGTGATGACCGGCCGCGACAAGGGCAAGACGGGCCGCGTACTGGCCGTCAATCCTTATAAACGCACGGTGATGGTGGAGCATGCCAACATCATCAAGCGGCACACCCGTGCCAACCCGTCGAAAAACGTGAAGGGCGGTATTGTGGAGAAGGAAGGCCCCATCCAGATCTCGAACGTCCTGCTGCTCTGCGCGGCGTGCAATAAGCACACGCGTGTGGGCCACAACACGCTGCCCGATGGCAGCAGAAACCGCGTCTGCCGCCGCTGCGGCGCGACGCTCGAGAAGTAGAGGCCCTGCGAAATGCCAGCTGAAATAAGCCGATTGCGACAGCGGTACCGCACCGACGTGGTGCCTGCGTTGATGAAGCGCTTTGGATACAAGAACCCCATGGCGGTGCCCAAGGTTTCGAAAGTGGTGGTGAACATCGGGCTGGGCGAGGCCAGCCAGAACGTCAAGCTGCTTGATGTGGCGGCCATTGAGCTCGGCCAGATTGCCGGACAGAGGCCGATCATCACCCGCGCCAAGAAATCCATTGCGAATTTCAAGATTCGCAAGGGCATGCCGATCGGCTGCTGCGTCACGCTGCGTGGCGACCGGATGTATGAATTCCTCGACCGACTGTGCAACGTGGTCCTGCCGCGCGTGCGCGATTTCAAAGGACTGCCGGCGAACGCTTTCGACGGGCGCGGAAACTACACCATGGGCCTGCGCGACCAGCTGGTATTCCCGGAGATCGATTACACGCGGGTCGACAAGATCAAGGGTATGAACATCACGCTGACCACCACCGCGCGCAATGACGAAGAGGGGCGCGAGCTGTTGAAATTGATGGGCGTGCCGCTGCGCACGCAGGGGCAAGCGTAAGCTAAAGGAGATTTATGGCGCGAACCTGCCAAGTTGCGAAGCTGAGCAAGAAGCTGAAGTTTTCGAACCGCCAGCGAAACCGCTGCCGCGTTTGCGGCCGTCCACGCGGTTTTATACGCAAATTCGAGATGTGCCGCATCTGTTTCCGCAGCTTCGCGCTGCGGGGCGAGATTCCCGGCGTAGTGAAGGCGAGCTGGTAGCGGGTATGCAGACCGATCCTATCGCCGACATGCTCACGCGCATTCGCAACGCCATGAGGGCGCGGCACGCCCGGGTGGAGTTGCCTGCGTCCAAGCTCAAAATTGAAATCGCGCGGGTGTTGAAGGAAGAGGGCTACATCTCCACGTACAAAATCGTGGATGAATCGAAGACCCGCAGGGCGTTGCGCGTGTTTTTGAAATACACGCCGGACAAGCGTTCGGTAATCACCGACCTGAAACGGCTGTCACGGCCGGGCAGCCGGCGTTACGTCGGCGCCGATGAAATTCGCGGGGTGGTCGGCGGTCTGGGCATCTGTATTTTGACGACGCCACGCGGCGTGATGACCGGCCGCTCGGCGCGCAAGGAACGCATTGGCGGCGAGTTATTGTGCGAGGTGTGGTAAGCGAGACGTTTGGGTAAGCACCGTCAAGTTGCGAACCACCCGTTGCAGCCCGGCACGAAGCCAGGCACCAAGCGAAGTTAGCAAGCAGTGAGGGAAAACAAGCCATGTCGCGAATTGGAAACAAGCCGATACCACTGCCCGCGGGCGTGAAAATTCAGGTGGGCGCGGCTATCGAGGTGCAAGGCCCCAAGGGTAAGCTGGTGGTTCCTGTTCCCGTAGGGATTCGTTTTGAACAGAAAGACGGCGTGCTGAATGCATTGCGCGACTCCGAGGAACATCGCGCGCTGCACGGCCTGGCACGGGCGCTGGTGGCGAACGCGGTGCGCGGGGTAACCGACGGATTCAAGAAGGAACTGGACATCGTGGGCGTAGGCTATCGCGCTGAACTCAAGGGCAAGACAGTGATGTTCGCGCTGGGGTATTCGCACCCCGTCGAGTTTCCGGTTCCCGAAGGCATCCAGGTAGCGATCGAGAAGCAGACGCATGTAACCGTGAGTGGCGCCGACCGCGCCCGGGTGGGCCAGGTCGCAGCCGATATTCGCAGCTTGCGCCCTCCCGACCCGTATAAGCAGAAAGGCATTCGGCTGGTCGGTGAACGGCTGAAGAAGAAGGCTGGCAAGGCAGGGGCGGCCAAGACCGCGTCTTAATCGCGCGGGCGCTGCGGGCGCCGGGAAACAAGCTAGTAAACAAGTCAGTAGACAAGGAGAACGTTGTGGCGAAATCGGTTCGCAAGCTGTCGCGCAATCTGCACCGGGACGCGGTACACACGCGCGTGCGCCGGCGCGTTGCCGGCACCCCGGAGCGGCCGCGGCTGTGCGTGTTTCGCTCGCTCGACAACATTTACGCGCAGGTGATTGACGATCAGAGCGGGCGCACGCTGGTTTCCGCAAGCACCATCGACAAGAAATTGCGCGAGGGCGCCGACACCGGCAAGAAAAGCGGCGGCAACGTGGTGGCGGCCAAAGAGGTGGGTAAGATCGTAGCCGAGCGTGCGCTGGGCGCCGGTATCCAGCAGGTCGTGTTTGATCGCGGCGGCTATATGTATCACGGCCGTGTCGAAGCTCTTGCGAATGCGGCCCGAGAGGCAGGCTTGAAGTTCTAACGTTATGTCGAAACAAATCCTACGAGAAACCCTGTCGGTACGCCGCAACTTTGAAGTCAGCGCGAATAATTTGAAGGATCAGGTCGTGTCCATCCAGCGGGTCACGAAAGTCGTCAAGGGTGGCAAGAACCTCAGTTTCTCCGCGCTGGTAGTGGTGGGTGATCAGCGAGGCCACGCGGGGTTCGGCATGGGCAAAGCGCGCGAGGTTCCCATGGCCATCCGCAAGGCCATCGAACAGGCCAAGAAAAACTTGATCCAGCTGAACTTGAAGGGCACCTCGATTCCGCACCAGGTCCTGGGCCATTATGGTTCGGGCCAGGTGCTGCTCAAGCCCGCTTCGGAGGGCACGGGAATCATTGCGGGAGGGCCGGTGCGCGCGGTGATGGAAGTCGCCGGAATTCACAACGTGCTGACAAAATCGATTGGCACGTCGAACCCGCACAACGTGATCAAGGCCACGTTCGACGCGCTGCTGCGCTTGAAGGATGAGGCCAAGGTGGCCGAGCAGCGCTCCAAATCCGTGGAAGATTTGCGGCATTAGCCGCGAAAAGGCTGGCGACCGAAAATGGCGAAAGACGCTACCGACAAACACCTGATGGACAAACAGGCAACCGGCAAACAGGCGACGGCCAACCCGGTCGGCACGTTCCGGATCAAGTGGGTGCGCAGCTTCATCGGCTGCACCCGAGACATGCGGCAGACCATCCGTGGACTGGGTTTCCGGCGGATGCAGCAAGTGGTGGAATGCGCGGACACCCCGTCGGTGCGCGGCATGGTACATAAGGTGCGCCATCTAGTGGTGCAAGTCGATTAGGGTTGCATGCCGATGAGAAGTTGCGGATTAGCATTGCCATCGAAAACGAGCGACCGAGGAGAACATGCCCGTTAATTTATCGAACCTGCGTCCCCCGCGCGGCTCGCGGCACAAGAAAGTCCGCGTGGGCCGCGGCATTGGCTCGAAATTAGGCAAGACGGCGGGCGCGGGGAATAAGGGCCAGAAATCGCGCAAGGGCTTTTCGCGCCGTCCGGGATTTGAGGGCGGGCAGATGCCATTGCACCGGCGCATTCCTAAGCGGGGATTTCACAACCCCTTCGCGCACGAGTTCGCGGTGCTGAATATCGAGATGCTCAATGCCTTCGCGGAAGGCGACGTCGTGACGCCGGAAACCCTGGCGGCGCGCGGGCTGGTGCGGCACGCCCGAAGGCAGATCAAGATCCTGGGGGACGGTAATTTGAAGGCGGCGATCACGGTGCGCGCGCACGCCTTCAGTCAGTCGGCCGAGGATAAAATCACGCGCGCCGGAGGCAAGGTCGAACGGCTGCCATGAACCAGTTCTTTGAAGCGTTTGCCAACATGTTTCGGATCCCGGATCTGCGCAAGCGGATTCTGTTCACGCTGGCGATCCTGGCGGTTTACCGGCTGGGCGCGTTTCTGCCCACGCCGGGGATTAACACCGATGTACTGTCGCAACTCTTCCAGCAAAACCAGGGCTCGGTCCTGGGCATTATCGATTTGTTTAGCGGCGGTAATTTTCGGCGCCTGACGATTTTCGCGCTGGGCATCATGCCCTACATCACGGCTTCGATCATTCTGCAATTGATGACCGTGGCCTGGCCCTACCTCGAGCGTCTTCAGAAGGAAGGCGAGCTGGGGCGGCGGAAGATCACCCAGTACACCCGCTACCTTACGATTATCCTGAGCATCGTGCAGTCGCTTTCGATCGCCTTCACGCTGCAGCGGCAATCGGGGCCGAATGGGTCGGCGCTGGTGTACAACCCGGGCATTGGATTTACGCTGATGACCATCCTGACGCTCACCACCGGCTCGGCGTTCATCATGTGGCTGGGCGAGCAGATCAGTGAACGTGGCGTGGGCAACGGAATGTCGCTCATCATTTTTGCGGGCATTGTCGTGGGACTGCCGCGCGGTATTTACGATTTGTATACCAAGGTCGCAACCGCGCAGTGGGGGCCATTCACTGGGCTCGCGGTGATTTTGCTTGTGGGCGTCATGCTCGTGGTGATTGGCTTCATCGTGTTCGTGGAGGGCGGCCAGCGCCGCATCCCGGTACAGTACGCCAAGCGCGTTGTGGGCAGGCGCGTCATGGGCGGACAGATGAGTTACCTGCCGCTGCGCGTGAATGCGGGCGGCGTGATACCGCCGATTTTCGCGAGTTCGCTGCTTACCTTCCCGGGCACCATTGACCTGGTGATTGGCAAACGGTTCCCCACGTTTGACCGCATGTCCAAGGCCTTGTCGTGGGGCGAGCCGCTGTATACGTTCATTTATGTCGTGCTGATTATCGCCTTCGCATTTTTCTATGTGGGCATCGTATTCAACCCTACCGAGCTTGCGGACAACATGCGCAAGTACGGCGGATTCATTCCGGGTATCCGGCCTGGGCGCAATACCTCGGAGCATATCAACCGCATCTTGCGGCGCCTGACTTTTGTGGGCGGCGTTTATCTCGCCGCCGTGTGCCTGCTGCCGGAATGGATGATTGCCGGCGTGCACCTCCAGCACCTGCCGGGCGTCGTGGGCACCTGGTTCGACAACCACATGTGGCGTTTCGTGCTCGAGGGGTTGAACATTTCGTTTTATTTCGGCGGCACTTCGCTGCTCATTGTGGTCGGCGTGGCCATGGATACCGTGCAGCAGATCGAGGCACAGCTGGTGATGCGCAATTACGAGGGCTTCGTCAAGAAAGGAAAGCTGCGGAGCCGCCGGTATGGATGAGGCGCATCACCAGACGCTTGGGCGCGCGGTGATTTTTCTTGGGCCGCCCGGGGCAGGCAAGGGCACGCAGGCCAAGCAAGTCGCCACGTATTTCGGCGTGCCGCATCTCTCGACCGGGGACATGTTGCGGGATCATGTCAGCCACGATACGCCGCTCGGACGGCGCGCCAAGCCGATCATGGACCGCGGGGACCTGGTGCCTGACGAAATTGTGCTGGACATGGTGGCCGAGCGCATTGCGCGCCCGGACGGGGCCCATGGCTTCGTGCTCGACGGGTTTCCCCGGACGCTGCCGCAGGCGGAAAAGCTGGACCAGATTCTGCAAGCCCGCTCGTGGGGCAAGCCGGTGGTGGTGCACTTTGTCGTCGATCCAGCGCATTTGTTGCGGCGTCTTACCGGCCGGCGCAGCTGCGCGATAAATGGCGAGATTTACAATATTTACGACCAGCCGCCACGGGTTGCGGGTCGCTGCGACAACGACGGCGGTGAATTGATCCAGCGCGCCGACGATCGGGAGGAAGTGATTGCCGAACGCCTGGCCGCGTACGAGGCGCAAACGCGCCCGCTGGTCGCTTACTACCACAGGCAAGGAGTGCTGGTCGACGTTGACGGCATGGCGCTGCCCGCATCGGTGACCGGCCGCGTGCTCGAGATCCTCGCTGCCGGGCAGCCGGCAGCGCAGTAAAGATGATTGTCTGCAGATCATCCGCGGAACTCGATACCATGCACCGCGCGGGCCTGATTGTGTGGGAGGTGCTCAACGATTTGCGCGCGGCCGTTCGCCCCGGGGTAACGACACTCGAACTCGAGAAACTCGCGGAGCGGCGCACGGCTGAACACGGCGCGCGCTCGGCATTCAAAGGTTACCGGGGTTATCCCTGCGTGTTATGCGCGTCGGTGAACCAGGAAATCGTTCACGGGATTCCCTCGGCGGCGCGGCGCGTCAAAGAGGGTGACGTCATCTCACTCGATTTCGGCGTCGAACTCGACGGGTATTTTGGGGACGCGGCCGTCACCGTGCCCGTCGGCAAAGTTTCGTCTGAGGTCGAAAAGCTCTTGCGCGTGACGCGCGAATCGCTGGACCTGGCCATCGAGAAAGTGCAGCCCGGCAACCGGTTGAGCGATGTTTCCGCCGCGGTGCAAAAATGGGTGGAGAAAAACGGCTTTTCGGTGGTGCGGGAGTTTGTAGGGCACGGGATCGGCACCAAGATGCATGAGGAACCAAATGTGCCGAATTATGGGGAGCCCGGGCGCGGACCGCGTCTTGAAGAGGGCATGGTCTTCGCGATTGAGCCCATGGTCAATGCCGGCAGTCCGGAAGTGAAAGTGCTCGATGATCGCTGGACGGCTACCACGGTGGATGGCAGCTACTCGGCGCACTTCGAGCATACCGTGGCAGTCACCGCGAACGGCCCGTGGATCTTGACACGGCCGCGTGAGATCTCTGGAGCATCCTGGTAGCAATTCGGGAGTCTATGGCCAAGCGTCCGCAGCCGGAAAAGAAAAAGGGCGATTCCGGTAACTCGAAGGAAGACGCCATCGAAGTGATGGCGACGGTCATCGAGCCGTTGCCGAACGCGATGTTTCGCGTGCAGCTCGAAAACAAGCACCAGGTGCTGGCGCATATCTCCGGCAAGATGCGCAAGAATTTCATTCGCATTCTCGCGGGCGACCGCGTCGCCGTCGAGCTCTCGCCTTATGACTTGACGCGTGGACGCATCGTATATCGATATAAGTAGTCTAATCACAGATAGGCAAGTTTGTCGCCAGGGCCAAGTCGTTGGGGAATGGAGCAGCAAGATGAAAGTTCGGGCTTCGGTCAAGAAGATTTGCGATAAGTGCAAGGTCATTCACCGGCGCGGTGTGGTGCGGGTCATTTGCAGTAACCCGAAACACAAGCAGCGCCAGGGATAGCGAGGGCGTACATGGCACGTGTTGCAGGCGTAGATTTGCCGCCGCAAAAGCGTTTGTGGGTGGGCTTGACCTCGATTTACGGCATTGGGCAGGAGCGCGCGCGATCGATCTGCGCCAAGGCCGATGTCGATCAGGTGAAGAAAATCAAGGACCTGACCGAGGAAGAGGTCAACCGCATCCGTCAGACCATCGAGGCGGAAGGCCGCGTGGAAGGCGACCTGCGCAAAGAAGTGCAGATGAATATTCGGCGGCTGATCGAAATCCAGTGCTATCGCGGACTTCGGCACCGGCGCAATCTGCCTGTGCGCGGGCAGCGCACGCATACCAACGCCCGGACGCGTAAAGGTCCGCGCAAGGGTGCGGTGGCGACGAAGAAGAAGGTGATGGCGCGCAAGTAGGTCCGGCTGGACTCCGGCTATCGTATGGCCGTGCCCGGCGCAAGCGCAGCGCAGGCCAAGTAAAACGTGCTTGGCTGTCCGTTTTAGAAGACGTTTCGATAGAGAGGGGAACGCGTGGCAAAAGAAGCACAGGATACTGGAGCACCGCAGCCGTCCGGAAAGGCAGGCGCCAAGCCCGCGGCCAAGCGCAAGAAGGAGTTCAAGAAAAAGCGCGAGCGAAAAACCGTGCCGCACGGCTTGGCATGTATCCAGGCGACATTCAACAACACCATTGTCACCATCACCGCACCCGATGGCCGTTCCGTGTGCTGGTCGTCTGCGGGCTCGATTGGATTCAAGGGTTCGCGCAAGGGCACTCCCTATGCAGCGCAGCAAGCGTCCATGACTGCGGCGGGCGTGGCGCGTGACCAGTACGGGATGAAAAGCATCGAGGTTCGCGTCAAGGGTCCTGGCTCGGGGCGTGAATCCGCTGTGCGCGCGCTGGCTGCCGCGGGACTGCACATCGTACACATCAAGGACGTCACACCGGTTCCTCACAACGGCTGCCGTCCCCCGAAGCGCCGTCGCGTTTGATGCGTTCCATCCGCGCGCGCTATTGATTTAGACCGCGTGCGCGGGATTCGAGAAAAGGAGAAAACGAAGTGGCAAGACACCGGGAAGCGGTTTGCCGGCTGTGCCGAAGGGAAGGGCAGAAGCTTTTCCTGAAAGGCCTGCGGTGTTTCACCGAAAAATGTGCGATTGAGAAGCGGAATTTCGTTCCTGGGCAACATGGCCAGGCGCGCCGCTCGAAGATGGGCGGCTACGGCTTACAATTGCGCGAGAAACAGAAAGTCAAGCGCACCTATGGGCTGCTTGAGCGGCAGTTCCGCAACTATTTCCAGAAGGCTCTGAAGACCAAAGGACCCACGGGCGAGAATTTGATTATCATGCTCGAGCGGCGGCTGGATAATGCCGTCTGGAGAAGCGGCTTGGCCAGTTCGCGCGCGCAAGCCAGGCAATTGGTGCTGCACGGCCACGTCCTGGTGAACGGCAAGAAAGTGAATATTCCCTCGTGCTTGATCAGCGTCGGGCAGGAAATCATGCTGAAACCCAAGATGCACGGGAACACCATGATCCTGGAAGCGCGCAACGTGGCGCAAAGCCAGAGTTCCGCGCCGTGGCTCGATATTGATCGCGACAATTACAAGGCGCGCGTCATCGCGTTGCCCAAACGTGAAAACGTGCAGACGCCACCGTTCACTGAGCAGCTAATCGTTGAGCTCTATTCGAAGTAGCTGCAAGCGGCCGCGGTTGCATACCCGCCCGGCAGGATCGTGATTGCCGATTCTCCCGGAGTAGTTTTCGGATTTGAGCTGTTTTCCCGCCACGCGGGAAGAAAGGAACAAAATGTGGAAAGGCTTTCAGAAACCGAAGCGATTGGCGGCTGAACTCGAGTCGCTCACCGACAAGTACGGAAAGTTTTCGGCGCAGCCGTTTGAGCGCGGCTGGGGCACTACGGTTGGCAACAGCTTGCGGCGCGCACTGCTCAGTTCCATCGAGGGTGCAGCGATCACCGCTGTAAGGATTGAAGGTGTGCTGCACGAATTCAGCTCGATTCCAGGCGTGGTCGAGGACGCCACCGACATCATTCTGAATCTGAAACAGGTGCCGCTCAAACTCAATACCGACCAGGCCAAGACCATCACGCTCAACGCCGAAATTCCGGGCGTCATCACCTCCGCGATGATCGAGGAAGATGCCGATTTTGCAGTCCTCGACAAGAGTATTTATATCGCCACCGTCAGCGAAGGTGGAAAAATGCAGCTCGAAATGCGCGTCAAGAATGGCCGCGGCTATGTCGGCGCAGATCGCAACTTCGACGAAGACTTGCCCATCGGTTATATCCCGGTGGATTCGGTGCACTCGCCGGTGCGCAAGGTGAACTATTCGGTGGAAGCGGCGCGCCTGGGGCAGATGACCGACTACGAAAAACTGATGCTCGAGGTCTGGACGAACGGCGCCATCACCCCGCAGGATGCGATTGGCCTTGCGTCCAAGCTCATCAAGGACCACATGAGCATCTTCATCAATTTCGAGGAGCAAACCGAATTGCCCGAGGAAGCGATCGAGTCCTACAACGATCCGCGCCTCGAGAATCTCGATCGTTCCGTCGAGGAACTCGAACTCTCCGTGCGTTCTTACAATTGCTTGAAGAATGCGAACATTCAGACGATTCGCGAGCTGGTGCAGAAATCCGAAAACGAGATGCTGAAAACCAAGAATTTCGGCCGCAAATCGCTCAACGAGATCAAGGAAATCCTCACGCGCATGGGTCTAGGGCTGGGAATGAAATTCGACGAACACGGCCGCATCATCTGGCCGCCGCTTCCCAGCCAGACCGCTCCTCCCACTCCGGAGGAAACCGCGGGGTTGTAACGCGCGCGGATCAACCTATGCGACATCTGAATTCCGGATCGAAGCTGGGTCGTCAGCCCGCCCACCGCAGGGCGACGCTGCGCAACCTGGTAACCAATGTCATCGAGCGCGAGCGCATCACCACCACCATCACTCGCGCGAAAGCGGCCCGTCCGCTCGTCGAGCGTATGGTCACCCTGGGCAAGCGGGATTCGCTGCACACCCGGCGTCAGGCGGCCGCTTACCTGATGACTCCAGCGGCAACCAAAAAACTTTTTCAGGATATCGCTCCGCGGTTTGCGGACCGCGCCGGTGGGTACACGCGCATCATTCATGCCGGCTTCCGCATCGGCGATGGCGCACAACTTGCCATTCTCGAACTGCTCGGATCGAAGCTGAAGAAGAAGGAAAAGGGCGACCGCGAAACCAGAGAAAAATCCGATCCGAAGAATGTGAAAGACGAGGTGTCGGAAGTTTCCGGCAAAGCGGGAAATAAGGCCGGCGTAACGAAGCCTAAGTCCTGAGTCCTGGATTGGCGCGACAAAACGCCACGCGGCGTTGCGAATCTCAGCCCGCCCTCATTGCCGAGGGCGGGCCTTTTTATTTCTTCCGATGTGGCGCCCTGCCCCGCTCGCAGAGTGAACGACATTCCCGGCTACCGTGAAATTCGACGAAAGCGAAAAATTTGTCATTCGGGATTGGCCATCGCGCGTGCGGCGCCCGATCCAGGCCCCGGCCCGCTTATTCGCGCATGGCTGCACTTCGCCAGCAGCCATAAAACCAGTACCGCGGTCGCAGCGGCCGCCGTGTCGAGCAACGCGTCCCAGGGTGACGCGCCCCTGCTGGGTACAAACGATTGATGAAATTCATCGCCAGCCGCGTAAATGGCGGCCAGCGCGATCGTGCTCGCTGCCCAGCGAATGGTCCACCCGCGGCCACTGCCGCGAATGGCGCGGAACAATAGCGTCCCGAAGACAAAATACTCGAATACGTGTGCGCCTTTGCGAATCAGGTGGTGCAGGAGCTCGATCGTGTCCATGCTGGCGTGCGGGAACAGCCAGCGCAGCGCCGGAACGATGAACCGCGAAGTGTTATTGCTTGAAAATCGGTCGGTGGAAAATATGGAGATCAAAATCGCCCACAACGCTACTGGAATCCACCGCTGCACGCGCGCCATCGCGCGGCCTACTCGACCTGGTAGTTCGGCGCTTCGCGCGTGATGATTACGTCGTGGACGTGGCTTTCGCGCAGGCCGGCGGAAGTGATGCGAATAAAGCGGCTGCGCGCCTGCAATTCCTTCAGGTTCGCGGCGCCGCAGTAGCCCATCCCGCTGCGCAACCCGCCGACCAGCTGATCAACAAGCGCGCCTAGCGAGCCCTTGTACGGCACGCGTCCCTCGACACCTTCGGGCACCGATTTGCCCCGGTCGGCGGTTTCCTGCGCATAGCGGTCGGCTGAGCCCGCTTCCATGGCGGAGAGCGATCCCATGCCGCGATAAGACTTGAACGTGCGGCCTTGGTACAGGATCGTCTCGCCCGGCGATTCTTCGGTGCCGGCAAACAATCCGCCGATCATGACCACCGATGCGCCCGCGGCAATGGCCTTCGATATGTCGCCCGAGTACTTGATGCCGCCATCGGCGATGATGGGCACACCGGTGTCCTGCACGGCGCGCTTGGCTTCAAGAATTGCGGTAATCTGGGGAACCCCGGCGCCCGTGACCACGCGCGTGGTACAGATCGAGCCCGGTCCGATGCCGATCTTGATTCCGTCAATGCCCAGTGAAATCAGGTCTCGCGTTCCCTCGTAGGTTGCCACATTGCCTGCCACCACCTGCATCTCGGGAAGCCGCTGCTTGATCACGCGAATGGCTTCCATCACCCGCGTCGAGTGCCCGTGCGCTGTGTCGATTCCCAGCAGGTCCACTTTGTTGCGGGCTAATTCGGTGGCGCGCTCTAGGAAGTCGCCAGTCGCCCCAATGGCCGCGCCCACGCGCAAGCGTCCTTGCTCGTCCTTGGTGGCATT
The DNA here is from genome assembly GCA_963828935.1 of uncultured Acidobacteriota bacterium. GTDB lineage: Bacteria > Acidobacteriota > Terriglobia > Acidiferrales > UBA7541 > Palsa-189. The sequence continues at coordinate 1,308,728 of CAWHGP010000003.1, forward strand.
GGGATATTCGAGTTTTTTCTGGATGTCCTTAACGGTGATCAGTCCCTTGAGATTGAAGTTCTGATCCACAACGGGCAATTTCTCGATGCGGTGGCGTTGCAGGAGCCGCTCCGCCTCTTCGAGTGTCGTGCCGACCGGCACAGTGATCAGGTTTTCTTTCGTCATCACCGCGTCGACGGTCTGTTCCAGATTTCGCTCAAAGCGCAAGTCTCGATTGGTCAGGATGCCCACCAGTCGCGAGCCGCGCGTCACCGGAAGTCCCGACACGTGGTACTTGTTCATCTGATCGAGTGCATGTTGCAGGGAATGTTCCGGAGCAATCGTCACCGGATCGACGATCATGCCGCTCTCCGACCGCTTCACCCGGTCGACTTCTTCCGCCTGGCGCTCAATTTTCATGTTGCGGTGAATGAAGCCCAGGCCGCCCTGTCGCGCCAAGGCAATGGCCAAATGCGATTCGGTCACCGTGTCCATGGCGGCCGAAACCATGGGGATGTTGAGCAGGATTTTGCGCGTCAGATTCGTGCGCGTGTCCGCCTCCGCCGGCAAAATGGAAGACTTGCCCGGCAGCAGCAGCACGTCGTCGAACGTTAAACCTTCGGTGATCGCGCCTTCCATCCTGGTCTCCTCGAGCGGCGGACGTGCCCCAAAAATTGACAGCCCAGCATGATACCGCTGGGCTGTCAGGAAATTTGCATACGCTGGTGGTCAATCATGAAGGAATTTTCCATTCTAGGCGGCGCCGCCCCAATTGGCAAGCGAGAGGCTAGTGTGGAAGGGTCCGGTCGCATCGTATCTTCCCGGCGGATCGGACGCGGGCTGTCGCGCGGGCTACCCAGCGTCAAAATATGCGGTTGCGCAGGTTTCTCCATGCTTGAAAAGAGTTGCCCATCGTTTTTTCAATCCGAACTTCCGCAGGACAAAATCACGACACCTTAAGCGCCGGAGCAAAGGAATCCAGCCCACCAGTAAGGCTGGCTGAAAGGCTTGCTGGAGCTAGGCTGACTGCTGAATTCCTCCTGGCGAAGCGAAATCATATCGTATAGTTCGGACGTGAGGCCAGGCTGTTGCTGAAGAGCGGCCAGTCGTTCACTCACTTCTCCACAGGTGAGTTCCTTCAACCATAGCTGTGCTGCTCGTAGCGCAACGTCGGGGCGCGGGTCGCCGTCGACGGTGCTTGCGGAACGATTGCTCGAGAGAGCGAGACCCTGATACAAGCGCTCCATCAGGAGCATCGTGCAGAGATCGTCGACCAGCCATAGACTGCTGATCACAGCAATGGCGCCGGTGCGCAGCCAGCCAGACGAGAGCCCGGTGAATTCGCTCGGCGCATGCGCGATGTCGGCAACGCCTGTTTCGCATGCTGAAAGGGTAACCAGGCGTGTCGCGTTATCCCATGTGACCATCAGTTCGTGAAGGCGCAAGAAACCGGACGCGCCGGGTCGCTCAGGAGGTGGCGCTAAAGCTAGGAACGATCGCATCGGATATCTAGGATCGTATCGGCCGTGGCACGCAAAATGAATGTAGTCGCGATCCTTGAACTGGCGGCCCACTTCGCTCCAAGAAGCCTGCGGACCGGAAAGCAATTGCGTTCGCGAGGGCTCGCCCAGAGCCGCGATGGCATCTCCTTCAAGGGTTGCGAACGGCAGATCTCCGGTGGGATTGGCGACCACCAGCAGCGAGTTCGAAGCCTCGGTATGGTCGCGTTGGTGCCGAAGCAGCTTTTCACTCGTACTCGCGAGTGCCATTGCGCTCGGGCAATAGGAAATTGTGTAGTCCTCCGCGAGATACTTCGTGACGCCATTCTCTTTCCGCCAACAGGCATGTAGCGGAAGAATGCTGAGTCCAGCGGCTGGCAGCAGTGCCAAAGGGGCCCCGGGCGGCATGGCCAACTTTCCGAGACGGGCATGAATAGGCGCGAAGAATTCGTCCCAAACTACGCTGCCAGTGCTCGATATGACGCGGCTCCAGTTCCTCTTCGCCTTGTTGCTTTGAGCGTAGGCCGCCAGCCATCCCGACGACTGAGCAACGCCGGGCTCTCCATTCAATATGCGTGCCAAATCCTTATCGGAGAAGTTGTCGATCCAAACGATATCATCCGGACCGATGGCGTGCGCTCCGCCGCGAATCACAAAAGCAGCGCTCCCGGCCTTGGTGACGATGGGGGCGACGATGACGCCATCGGTTCGCATGGCCGCGAGATATTGTTTCAAGCGCAACGCCGGATCGACCGCCGCCGCGGCCGTGCGGACTTCCCGCACCTTGGCTACCAGAGCTGGCAACGCAGCGCGAATCGTCGCACTTTGTGACTGCAGATGGGCGCGATCATCCGGCGACGGTTGCGCCGCATACGTCTTTGACAGTGCGAGAGCGTTAAGATTTACTTCCAGCAGTTGTGCCGAAGTGAGGTTGTTCTCGCCAGCCGGCGCGCTTACTTCATTGAGGGGATCGGCAACGACCGCTTCGAAGCCGCGGCCGAGGGTACGCGCATTACCCTTTTCCAGCGTCAGAAAAGCTTCGTCCCAACGACCCAGGCGGAGCAGACAGTAAGCCGCATCGGCATACGCCGAGTGCATGCTCTGACTTTCTGACTGCATCGCGTCGAGAGTGTCGGTCGTCGCATCGATGATGTCATCGGCTTTGATTGCAGCGGTGAAGCTTGCCGTCGCTTCAGACCAACGCCCGGTGACGAGATGCAATCCCCCGAGCAGAATCTGCGTGCTGCGGTGTTGCCGGGGATATTCCAGGGTACGTACAGTCAGAGCATCGGTTAAACATTGCAGGGCGCTGGCTAGGTTGTCGGAACGTGTTCCCAACTCGCGCTCGAGGTAAGCGCTTCCGAGATTATGTTTCACACCAGCCCAATTCCATAAATCGTTAACGTGCTGGTAGGAGAGTGCGGCGTTGTTGTAGCAGGCGATCGTTTTTTCCATCGCTTCGACGTCGGTTGCGGCAAGCTGGCGCCACGCGTTTCCGAGATTCGTCTGGATTCCCGGCTGGAAGCGTTCCTCCGCGAGCGGCAGAGCCGCAGCGAAATGTGCGATCGCGTTTTTGATATTTTCAGATTTATCGCCAACCTCGCGTTCCAGGAAGGCAAGCCCCAGGTTGTTTCGCAAGCCCCACAACTCCGGCGAATTTTCTGGACAAAAGGAGCGTGCGCGCTGGAAGCACTCGATTGCGTACTCCACATTGTCGGCATGGTAGCCGTGCACCCGTTTCGCGGCGGCCAAACCTAACCGCTTCTTAGCAACAATCCAATCCTCAACGAAACCGCTAGCGTCCAAATCGCGTAATGCGCTCTCGGCATACTCGACTGCAGCTTCGAGATTGCCTGCTCGCTCGTCGCGCCGCCGATCGAGGTAAAGCTTGCTCAATTGGCTGGCAATCGTAGCTCGCAGGAAAACATCCTGCTCGCGCGTGCAATCGATTTGGGCGGCCAGCAGATGCCCGATGGTTTTCTCCAGGAACTCCTGCCCATCGGGCCCGTCGATGAGCGGCATCAACTCGACCGCCGACAGCATATGCAAAACAACGCGTGAAAACGGATCAATCGCATCGGCCATCGTTTGGAGTGTCACATCGTAGGCGGCACGATCCTGAATCGGAGTGCCGGTGTGCTTCGCCAGCATATCCGCGGTGAAACACACCAGATTGATCGGCACGATGAGTTGCATCGGCGCAAACAGGCCTGCAACGCCAAGCGTGCGAGCAGCTCGCAACGTCGTTAGTGCGCCTAAGAAGCGGTTGTGATCAATGCCCGGCGGGGTGCTGTCCGACATTTGCCGCAAGTGCTGCAGCACGGGATCGCTGAGCAAATCCGGGTGACTTTGCACGAAGAGGCTGGCTTCGCTGTTCAGATCCATATCCAAAAAATTCGCCAGCACCTGCTGCGGCGTTTCGATAGGAGCATTGGAAGCGGCTTCGCCGATGGGAAGGGCCGTGCCGCCTTCGGGATGATGAACAGCGGAGCGAATGGTGGCGAGCGCGCGAGCAAACAGCATCTGCTCCTGAGGATTTGTCAGGATGGTGAACGACAGCATTACGCCGCCGGCGGGAACCTGACCGCTGGTCATGAAGAGGAATTCGCCGGGCTCGGGAGCGCGGTCCGTCATGGTAAAGAAATATCCCCGTCCAGCGCTGGTGGTAATCTGGCATGGCTCGGGTTTCTCTTCGCGAACCTGCCCTCTCAGCTGTTCAAAAAGTTGCTGTAAAGAGGCCCACAACTGCTCGCCCGATGGTGCGCCGTTGGCATCGAGAGGGCTGACGGTGACGATCAGCCGTGCCTGACCGGCAGGAGTTTCCCGGAAAGCGATGGTCGGAAGAGGAGTCGCGGCCTCTTGTTGAACAGCGGCGATCCAACTCGGGGAAGTGCGGATCTGCAGCAAGCCGAATCCAGGCAGTACAAAGACTTGCCAATCGGAGAGGGGATCGCGAGCCGGTGAGTCCTGCATCACGGTGCTCCTTTGTGAGCCGTATTCCGACAGTACACTCCGACAATAAAGGGCGGCTGAGCCTGCGACTCAGAACCAACGCAAGAAATCATAGCCTGACGTCGCCGCAATGGCATATGCTGCTTTGCCCAGCAGGAGGCTGGAAATGACCTTCCTTTCCGATCTATGGGATCTGCTTAACTCACCTGCAGATGAAGCGCTGGAGAAGATTTACCACACTCCTTCGAAACAGTGGGTGGCGCAGTTTGCACCACCGTCCACAACCAACCTTCCGACGGTGAAGCAGAGCGAGATCGTGCCGAAGAAGCATTACATCACGGTCACTGCGCAGAAAACCGTTCTGCCTTATGATCGGGTCTTATTCAAGACCTTCTACGGTGCCGTGCACTCCACCATAATCGTTCGCGACGAAGTGGGCGAACCCCGAAGCCTTTCCACCTTCGCGAGCCTGGATCCGGGATTGACCGCGATCGACAAACGAGCCGGGGAAAAGATGGTGCAGGGCCCGCGCACACTGTTGGAGTTTGCGCCGTTTCAAGGCACCCAGATGGCCTCCACGATTGCATTGCTCGCGGTAGAAGCCGTCGATTACGCGAAGCCGCTGCTTTCGACCCTGCAGAAGATTTCCAACGTCGCAGGTGGGACGTTCTTTTCCGCAGCGGCACCATTGGCGGAACCGCTGATCTCAGGGATACAGGCACTGACTGAAGTCGCCGGGGGAACCGGCACGCAGATTGTGTACGCCGGGAATCTGCCACGCAACACAGGGATTTTCCTGGTCGCCGCGACCGACGCTTCCGGATTTAACTGGACCAATTACGGCTTCTCTTCCGACTACACGCTGCTGGAAGGTGGAGTTCCGGTGAATCGCTTCGCCTACATGGTGCTGACGATCGAGGTTGCCGAGGAACGACCGAACTGGATGCAAATTCCGGGTATCCGCGACGCCGAATCAGCGCTGGATAGGGCGGTTCGAGCGGCGGGGCGGAAGATCGCCGACCCTAAATCCGACGAGTTTGCCAAAGTGCAGGACGCGCTTGCGGCTTGTGTATGGGAGTGCACGAATAACCCCGACCTGTGTGCAGCGGATGGGGACCGCTGCGCCGACCTCATAAGCGCCAAAATTGAATCTTACATTCAGCGATACAGCAAGAACTTAAAACCATTTGCCATCGACCGGGCATACGGCGACCTACCGACAGAAGGTTTCTCTCTACAAGACATCGAACTGTTTCCGCGGCCAAAGGAACCATCTTTGTAACGAAAGGGTATGGGTGCGGAGCTGCAACGATTCGCTTTGGCAGCCTTGCCCTTCACCGTGGAACTGATTCGCGTCACAGCGTGACCGTGTGAATCTCTTGTGCATGAGATCCGTAGAGAAAGGATAAGGCAATAATGCGCGCCAGGTCCGCGCGCATTCCTCCTTGGATCCGTTTGCTTGCCCAACGCCGTCTTTGTTGCGACTTTTCATGCAGAAGGTTCCTTTATTCCTTGCTTCGGATAGCCATTCGTAACGCGAGGCAGCAATGGTCTTTCACGGAACAAGATAAATAGGTAATGAAACGGTAATGAATCGGGAGAATCAGGCTACCGCTTCCAGGAGCGTTTAAACTTAACCTTGGGATTAGAGATCAGTCAAAGGAGACGCCAATGCAGAAGCGCAAACTTGGAAAAAGCAATCTGGAAGTGTCCGCTATCGGCCTCGGCTGCATGGGAATGAGCTATGGCTACGGCCCGGCAATAGACAAGCAGGAGGCGCTCTCGCTGATTCGCGCGGCCGTCGAACGCGGAGTGACATTCTTCGATACCGCTGAGGCGTACGGTCCCTTCACAAACGAAGAACTCGTAGGCGAAGCCCTCGCTCCCTTCCGCGGCCAGGTGGTGATCGCCACCAAGTTCGGCTTCAAATTTGATCCGGACACAGGCAAACTGGCCGGACTGAACAGCCGGCCAGAGCACATCAAGGAAGTTGCCGAGGCCTCACTCAAGCGACTGAAGACCAACGTCATCGATCTCTTCTATCAGCACCGTGTGGATCCGAACGTGCCAATCGAAGACGTCGCCGGAGCCGTGAAGGACTTGGTCCAGCAAGGCAAGGTGAAGCACTTCGGTCTTTCTGAAGCGGGCGTGCAGACGATCCGCCGCGCACACGCCGTTCAGCCCGTCAGCGCATTGCAAAGCGAATACTCGCTCTTCTGGCGCGAGCCTGAAAAGGAAGTGGTGCCGACGCTGGAGGAACTCGGGATCGGGTTCGTTCCATTCAGTCCTCTGGGAAAGGGCTTCCTCACCGGCAAGATCAGCGAAGATACGCAGTTCGACAAAAACGATTTCCGCAACATCGTCCCTCGTTTCACACCGGAAAACCGAAAAGCGAATCAGGCTTTGGTGGATTTGCTTACCGCAGTGGCAGAACGGAAGAAAGCGACACCTGCTCAGATCGCACTCGCTTGGCTGCTGGCGCAGAAGCCTTGGATCGTTCCTATCCCCGGCACAACGAAGCTGCATCGCCTGGAAGAAAACATTGGAGCCGCTGCCGTCGAACTTACGCCTGAAGATCTCCGTCAAATCGACAGCGCCGCTTCAAAAATCACGGTCCAAGGCGCGCGATACCCCGAAGAGCTGCAAAAAATGGTGGGCCGCTAAGCAGCAAAAGAGCAACCAAAAATGAGGTAGAGCCCTATGCGAGTAGGCATCTTGGGTTCGGGCTTGATGCGCGGAAAGCTCGGAACGGTTTTTGCACGAGCCGGACATGAAGTGGTCTTCAGCTATGCGCGCAGCCAGGAGAAGCTCCAGAAGTTGGCGCGCGATGCCCAAGGTAATTCACGCGCCGGTACACCTCGCGAGGCGTCAAAGGAAGCGGACGCCCTCCGGCTGGCCGTGCACTGGTTCCGAATCGACGATGTGCTAAGCCAGGCAGGCGACTTGCACGGCAAAGTGATTGTGACCTGCTCGCTACCGATGGATGCTGGCAATACGAAACTCATTGTTGCTCATACCTCGTGGGGAGCGGAGGAACTTGCAACGAAGATCCCAAAGGCTCGAGTCGTCTCCGCATTCAACACGGTTCCCAGCGAAGTGCTCTTTGGCATTTACGAAGCGAGGCGCAAAACAACGCGACCGAGCCTCGTGTACTGCGGCGACGACAAAAGCGGCAAGCAGGCGCCCGATCCGGTAGACACCAAATTCCCAAAATAGCTTGACCGAAGCGGATATGCTGAAAGCGTGCGTGGAGTTTACGAGATGGCAGTTCCTGCCGAATGGTTTGCGCGGGGCAGTTACCTTCGCCATGATTGAGTTGGAGGATGTGGACTAAATGAGATCGTGTTCCGCTCTACGGCGCAGGAATCTCAAACTCGCCTTGGTATTTCAGGGTGCGGAAAGGACATTGCGGTCTGAACAATTCCCGCACAGGAAAGATGAGACGATAATATGCCAGCACTCGCCAGGTGGGAGAACTTCTACGTTATCGTCGGGTCGTCTGCAGGTGCGTTGATCGGATTGCAGTTCGTCGTCGTTACTCTCATCGCAGACTTCCCGATGGCAGGAGTGGCGCAGGCCAACAGCGCGTTCGGCACGCCGACCATCGTTCATTTCGGAACTGTACTTCTGCTGTCAGCGGTTCTAAACATCCCATGGTACGTAATCGGCACGGCCGCAGTGATTTGGGGGCTAGTGGGCTTGGTTGGGGTTGTTTACGTCGTGATCGTAGCTCGGCGTATGCGAGTACAAGTCGAATACAGGCCTCAGTTTGAAGACTGGTTGTTTCACGTTCTGCTGCCCTGCGCCGCATACGCAACGCTGGCCGTATCGGCGTATGGAGCTCGCTCGCATGTCGGTGTGACCCTTCTTGTCGTTGGAGCGGCGGTGCTCCTGTTGCTCTTCATCGGCATTCATAACGCCTGGGACGCGGTCACATATCACGTCTTCGTTTCTAGGAAACGAGGACAGCAGGACACCGAGCGGAAATCCGCAGACTAAATCATCCTTAACCAGAACAGGGTGTAAAGGCCGAGATCAGGAGCTGAGCCGCGCCACAATTTCGCGGGCCACTTGGCGCGCGCGTGTGATGTCGCCCGGAGCCAGTGAAATTGCGGCGACGCGCGGATGTCCGCCGCCGCCAAACTCCTCGGCTAGCGAGGCGAGATTCTTTTCCGCCGAATCGTCATTCCAGGGATTGGATCCGATGGAGATCTTTGCGCGGGTGGGCGACGCACTCACTCCGACCGAATAGCGGCAGCGCGGAAACAAAAGATAAGGAATGAATTTGTTGCAACCTTCGAGATCCAAATCGCTGACATCGAAAAACACAACCCCGTCGCAGGCCTCCGCACGCTGCCGTAACAACTCAATCGAACGCTTATGGCGGTCAAGGAGCGGCCCTAGGTATTGCGCGACAATGGGAAGCTTGACCATTTCGGCGAGCGGGCGATAGGCGAGTTCCGGGATCAGTTTCGGAACCAGCCCGTCTTCCGGCGCTCCCTCAATCACCAGCGCTAACTGTGTCGCCGGCTCGCTCAGTTCGACAGCGGATTCCGGCGTCGGAAACTGCGCGCCATCGATGACGTCGCCCCAGTGTATGAGTTCGGCGAGAGGTTGCACGTTGAAGCCAAACCGCGCGCTGGCGATATCCGCCAATAGTTTCGTGCACGATTTGTAAGAGGGATCGTAAAACTTGTGTCCGCTGCGGTCGCTGCGGAAATGGGCAGCATCCGCCGGCGTCAGGAATGCGCTCTGGTGATGATCGAACCACCAGGTGAGGCGCGGAGAGCTGGAATACTTGAAGTCGACGATAACATTTTCATCCCCGTCGAACATAGGCTCTTCAAACGGCTGCGCCGCGCGATGCGTCATGCCGGTGAACCGAAACTCGGTTTGCGCATTGACGCACTCCCGATAAAACCGGGAGAAAATTGCCGCCGACGCGGCGCCATCAAAACACCGGTCATGAAAAAAAAGGCGCGCGATAACAGGGTTGGGCACGAAATCCTCAGTCAACAAGACCCAGGGGACAAAACTCCTACGCGAAGCCAGTAAAGATGTACGCGCCGCAGAAGATTGTCAAGCGAAAAGCCGTTCCGATGCCCATGCCACAAGTCTGAAACGCCGGCCGGGGCAGGCCATAAAATACGTCCAAACAGAGCGTGCCGGAACTCTGATTCGCCGCGCTCGCCCTATGTTTAGCCGTGCCGCTCAGGGGACCCCACTGCTCATCGTGGGCCGCTGCATTCGTCAATTCGGTAAATAGTTGGCATTGCCCTACGCGCTGGCGATGGCGCGGCGATATGGCTCCAAGCTCTATCCGGTTCACATCAGCCCGGAGCCTGTCGGCGCGCCGGCGTCTGTACGCGAAGGGAAGGCGGCATTGGGAGCGAGCCTTAGAGATGAAAGTGAACAAGGGGTCGCGCTGCTGGAAGCGCAAATGCCCCGTATTCCTTACGAGATGATCTTCAAGAAGGGAGACATCTGGGCGGAGCTTTCCGAGATTATCAACGCGAAGCAGATCGATCTCATCGTAACCGGAACCCACGGCCGCAGTAGAATCGGCAAGATGGTGGCCGGATCGGTGGCCGAAACGATCTTCCGTCACGCGCCGTGTCCCGTGCTCACGGTCGGACCGGCTGTTTCCGGAGAACCTGAAAGCATTGTGGATTTGCACGAGATCCTGTTCGCCACCGACTTCAGCGAATCGTCCTTGGTCGCTTTGCCACATGCGATCTCGCTGGCGCAACAAAACGGAGCGCGCCTCTATTTGTTATACGTTGTCCAGGAGTCGGCACCTGAGTCGGAAATGGTCTTGAAGAGCAGGCTACGCAATTTGGTACCCCCGACGATTGAACTGGGTTGCGAGCCGAAAGCTTTCATAGAATATGGGCCGCCCGCGAAAAAGATTCTGGAATTGGCGAACGAACTGGCGGTCGATTTGATCGCCCTTGGGGTGAGGCAGCCGCCCACCTATCTCGAAGCAATCAGACACCTTCGGCTGGAGATTGCATACGCAGTAGCCAGTCAGGCAGTGTGCCCACTGCTCACGGTCCGGGTGTAGATGCGACGTTTGGACAATTGTCGGAACAAGTCGAGGAGATTGGGCGCAGCTAATGCCGTGCAAACGGAATACGGCCGATGAGCGAAATGCTCGCAGGACGTCATCCCGGAAGCGGTACATCGAAGTGGGAGTTCGGTGAAAAAGATGGACAAGAGACTCAAGAAGGTCTTGCAGTTCGTGCTGGCAAGTTCGTTTACTGGCGTTGCTCTTGCAGCGACTGGCAAGCAACCTCAGACCGCGCCGGATGCGGAGCAGCAGTTCACGCGATTGATCCGCCCTATTGAAGGACCGGAGTTGTTCCGGGCGTATTGTGCGCCCTGCCATGGCCTGGACGCCAAAGGAGCAGGACCGGGAGCGTCTGCATTGAAGGCCAAGGTACCCGATCTGACTTTGCTGGCCGCGAACAATCGAGGACAGTTTCCTGCGATGCAGGTGCGCCAAATGATTAGCGGCGACAAAATTGTCGCAGCACATGGTGCCCGAGAGATGCCGCTGTGGGGATCTATCTTTCACCAGGTTGAGTCTGATATGGACTGGGGCAACGTTAGATTGGAGAATCTCGTGAAGTATTTGGGATCAATACAGACGACCGCATCTTCAAATCCCCTGTCGGGTGCTGAACTGTACAGCCAACATTGCGCCGTCTGCCATGGGAATGACTTGAAGGGTAGTGCTCCTGCGCCAATCTCGCTAGCGGTTCGTTGTGTATAGCCGCATGAGAGGTATACTATGCACCAGCCGGAGAGCCGAATCGAAAATTCCGGCTGAAAACTCTGCCACGGCAGCGTTTCAATGCGCCAGCAGTTCGAGGGTTTTTGCCATGCCAAAGGGTTATGCGTTTGCACTTTTTCTGCTATCCGGGTTGCCAGTTATTGTCGTAGCTTCTGGTGCGCAGGGCTACGGCGCTCAGGCGGTTCAGCAGCCGGCGCAAGGTAATCCACCGCAGCAAGGAGCGGGGCGAGGGCCAGCGGGGCCCGTGAATGGGCCGCCGCATGACCCTCATGATTTGACCGGCGTTTGGAATACACGCCGGGGCTACGGAGGAAATTCTTACGACAGACAGGGACCGGACATGACTGCCTGGGGCCAGCAGCAATACAAACTCGCCAAGTCTTCAAACAGTGGGCAGTACACGCTTCAGGAAACAAACGATCCGGTGATTGCCAAATGTTTTCCTCCTGGCGTGCCGCGAATCTACCTGCAGCCGTTTCCACTGCAAATCGTACAGACTCCGAAAGAGGTCCTTATCCTTTATGAGTATGACCACACCATACGCCACGTCTTTATCGATGGGCGCCAGCATCCGAATGGCAATGACATCAGTCTGACGTATATGGGCGATTCGATCGGTCATTGGGATGGGGATACTCTTGTCGTCGACACGGTTGGCTTCAACGAAAAAACCTGGCTCGATCGCATCGGCCATCCTCATAGCGATCAGCTACACGTGATTGAGCGCTTCCAGCGAAAAAACCTCAACGATCTCGAGCTCGACATCACGATGGAAGACCCAAAGGCGTTGGCTAAGCCTTGGAACGCGCATATAGGCTTCGAACTACACCCTGACTGGAGTCTCTCCGAACAGGTATGCACAGATAACGGCGATTTTGCCGGCTTCGAAAAGTAAGACGGTCATTCGGCGCAGCACAGTTCAGCCTCACAGGTTTAGGCTTTAGGCGCTAAGACGCATTTCGGCATCGACCCGGAATTGTCCAGCTTCGAGACAGCCAAGTCTTGCTCCGGGACCGACGGGTGGTAGCTACGTGCCGATGCAAAATCCCGCCAAGGCAGTCGGGAAATTGCAGTGGTGAAGGGATCAAAGAGAAGCCTGTTGAGATTAAAGCGATGCCATTCGCTGGGTTCTTAGGGTGCATCCACGCTGTAAGCATAGAGTTGACCGCGACCGATCCCCGCAACCCAAACGTGCCACACGTCGCCTGTCCACACGTCGCCTGCGCGGTTGCACGCTGAATCTAGATCAATCACCCGGGCGGGCGCTGAATCTTCAGGATGGTCGAACAACGCCAGTTGAACTCGAGTAGCGCAACGGCTGAAGATGGCGAAATTAACCCCCCTTCCCGTTTCCTGAGTTCCCAAGGATAGAGGCGAGCCTACCCAAACCTCAGCGCGTTCGGAGATCTCCGAGGTGTTGTCGCGCAACTCGCGGCGGGGCGTTTTTGTCACCGCTGCCATAGGATTCGAGGAGATTCGAGCGGAACCGCCACCCCGGAGCAGTGAGGTATTACTCGCACGGTGTAGTCGCTCGACGGACGTGTATTGGGCACCATTGCTTGACAAACGCAGCTGTCGGACGCACTAGATAGCGGCTGGGCGCACTTCATCTCCTCGCGCGTGGGATCGCCGCCGTTGATTCCGTCGGCATAAAGCTCAACTCGCACCGCTTGGAGGTCAAGACCACTCAGATAGACCTGAACCTCAAATATGTGCTGCTCGCCACTCGTCTCAATTTTCAATTCGCCGAAGTGCAGCGTGGCCCATTTCTGTTCCAAACTGTGCTGCCAATTGACTATTTGACTCGCGACTGCACCCTTGTTTGCCGCGCGCGCCCGGTAGGCGGTAGCCGCTAGGATGTAGCGTTGCTCGGTGTATTGGCGCACAGCACGGTGGGCGGAGAAGCGCGGTGTCAATTGCGCCATGCTTTCCCGCATCCGCGCCACCCATGCTGCGGGAATGCCATTTTTGTCACGGGCATAAAACTCCGGGATCACCTGGCGTTCGAGCAGGTCATAGAGGGCCTCCGCCTCGGCCGCGTCCCATGCTGCATCGTCGCCATGCTGCTGGCCGTCCCCCAGCGCCCACCCCACTTCAGGCGCGTAAGCTTCCGCCCACCAGCCGTCCAATTCGGAAAGATTGATGCCCCCGTTAACGAGCACTTTCATTCCACTCGTTCCGCAAGCCTCCCAGGGCCGGCGCGGCGTGTTGATCCAGACATCCACTCCGCGCACCAGGCGTTCAGTCAAATGCATGTCATAGTCACTGAGAAAGATCACATGGGGGCGCGTCTCTGGACGCCGGATGAAACGGATCCATTCCTGCACCAAGGCTTGCCCGGCCTGATCCTCCGGATGGGCCTTTCCGGCGATTATGAGTTGCACCGGACGCTGTGAATTACTCAGGAGACGAAGCAATCGTTCTGGATCGTGCAGAAGCAGATTCGGTCTTTTGTAAGTCGCGAAGCGCCGGGCAAAGCCCAGCGTCAACGCATTGGGATCGAACAGGTGCTTTGCCACGTTAATCCCATCGGTCGACGCGCCGGAGGCGGCTAGGTTCCTGGACAATCGCTTGCGGGCGTATTCAACAAGGGACATGCTGGCGGCCGTGCGAAATTGCCAGAGCGCGGTATCGGAGAGGCGGCGAATGTCCCGCTCCACGCTTTCCGCCGGCCCCACCCAGCAATCTTTCCCACAGGCCTCCGTCCAAAGATCGGCCGCTGCCGCAGATTCCCAGCTCGGCATGTGAACTCCGTTGGTCACATATCCGACGGGCACTTCGTCCACCGGCCAGCGGGTGAACAGAGGCTCAAAGAGCTGCCGGCTGACTTTTCCATGCAAGCGACTCACGCCGTTCACCGCACCGCTCCCACGAATTGCCAAATAAGCCATGTTGAAAGTTTCCGACGGATCATCCGGATTCTTGCGACCCAGTGCCAGCAAATCGTGGAACGTGATGCCGAGTTTCTTTTCGGCATACCCTCCCAGGTATTGTTCGATGAGAGCAGGAGCGAAGCGATCAAAGCCGGCGGCTACTGCTGTGTGGGTGGTGAAGAGATTCCCTGCTCGCGTGGCGGTCAACGCAACTTCAAAGGGCTGCCCGCTTTCTTCCATAAAACTTCGAGCACGCTCCAATATTGCGAAGGCCGCATGCCCTTCATTCAAGTGACAAACTTCCGGGTTGATTCGCAGGGCGCTCAGCAACCGCCAGCCGCCAATCCCCAGAAGCAGTTCTTGCTTGAGGCGCAACTCCGGCCCGCCCCCATACAGCTCGCTGGTGATCCCTCGATGAGCGGGATAGTTCGCCGCGTCATTGCTATCGAGGAGGTAGAGCTTGACTCGACCGGCCTGGACCTGCCAGGCGCGCAGCCAGACCGAGTAACCTGGTAGGGCGATCTCCAACCGCAACCACTCCCCGTTCGGTTGGCGCAATGGCGTGATCGGCAACTGTCCAGGATCGTTGTAGGGGTAAAGAGCCTGTTGCGCTCCGTCCTTGTCAATCACCTGGCGGAAATAGCCTTGTTGATAGAGCAGCCCCACTCCGACCACCGGCACGCCCAAATCGCTGGCGGCTTTGAGTTGATCGCCGGCCACATTCCCAAGTCCTCCCGAATAGATTGGCAGCGCTTCGCTCAACATGAATTCCATGCTGAAATACGCGACGCAAGTCAGCGGAGCTTGAGGATGCGCTTGCTGAAACCATGCGGGCTTCTCCGCCGCCTGACGCTCGGCTTGGAGCAGGTCATCAACGTTCTTACGGAAGGCGGGATTGGCCAACACGCGCTCGAGTTGGTCCCGCGAAACGGTCTGCAGTACAACCCAAGGATTTCGAGTGTACTCCCAGAGTACAGGATCAAGCTCACGCCACACTCCGTTCGTCGCATGGTTCCACGACCAGCGCATGTCAAGAGCAAGCTCCGCTAGCGAATCGAAACCCTCGACTTCCGTCGGCAGAAGGTTGTATATCGGATGGCTGACACGGGTCTGTTTGCCCAAGAGCTTCTCCCAGCAATCTGTTGCGGACCGAATCTTCGAGTGCTTCCGTTCGGAGTCCCGTCGCTACGCCACACTCGCTCGGCTTGCCCCTTAGCCGGAGAACGCATCACCATAAAGATAAAGCATAGCCGGAAGCTCTACGAAGTGCCGGTAAGCTTCAGGTGGTTCGAGGATGGCTAGCTTAACGGATCACTGAGCTTCGGCGGCGAAGAAAGGGCCGGGGCGTCCTTCGCCATCTCCTTGGGTACTCGCCATAACTCTCTCCGAGTCCCAACCTAAACTATGCCATCGTGCTATCGGTCTTATCTTATCAACGAGACTCCCCATTCGTTAGAACGACCTTAAGTGCGTCCTCTTTAGCCGCATTTCCAAACGTGTCGTATGCCTTCATAGTGTCGTGCATCGTGAAGCGACGAGTTACCAGCTTGCGTGGCTGCAACTTGCCTGATTCCACAGTCTTGAGCAGCATAGAGTTGTGATGGTGTCCACCAGTCTCGTGGTGAGCGAAATGTTGCGGTCCCAAAGCTTCTCGATGCGCAGTTCCACTGGCTTGCCGGCACACCCACGTTCGCGATCCGTCTGCCTGCCGCGACAATGGCCTGGCAAATATCACAAGTAGCCGGAATCCCCGACCGCCTCGATGGTACATCGACGCCGGCCCCCTGCGTCATCTCCATTACCTTTTCGGCAGCGTGTCCGTTGGCGAGCGCGTTCCAGTCCCAACCGGCGAGATCCACAATCCAGAAAGCGAGCACGGCGGAACCCAGCGTGACGATGGCGGCGGTAGCGACGGCGTAGCCGCTCGCGAAGCCCACATTGGCGTGCACGACAATAAGCAAGAGGGCGATCACATATTGCGGCGTGCTTCAAGGGCGTTCGCCACGCGATGAGAAGGCTTGGTCAGGCGCGCTGCAGCAACGGGCGGAGATCGCGAATGTTCGGCACATTTTCGAGTGCAAAGATTTTCTCGATGAGGCTGGTGCAGGTGGATGCACCCAGGATAGGCGTCAGGAGATCGCGCGATTTCGCGACGACCTCCTCGCGCGTCATGGGATTGTCGGGAGTGCCGCGTACCGCCTCGACACGTTCGCTCAGATGCGTGCCGTCGCTGAGCGTGAGTTCGACAATCGTTTCGCGTTTGGGCAGGAGTTGTTCGAGTTCCGCGTCGGGCACGAGTTGTATCTTCGCGCGCTGGCGAAGTATTTCAGGATCTTTCATGCGCGGCTTATCATGCGCGGCGTGGAAAGACGCGGTTTTATCGATTAGCATCACGGCCAGCATGTGCTGGAGGCAAATATCGGGAATGTCACGGTTGTCGACAACGCTGGCCTCATCGGTTGCGAGGCGCACGGTCACCTGCTGCACCTGGCGGGAGTCAAAGGGATGGCGCTTGCGCAAATTTTCCAAGGCGTCGAGTGGCGCCTGAATCGGCGATCCCACCGACCATTTCTTGATGGCCGTCTGCGTAACCTCGTACCGCTCACCAAGCTTATCAACCAGGCCCGCGGGGTTGGCTTTGGGCGCACTCGCCAAAAGAAAATTATCGGGGCCTGAAAGCACATCATCCACACCCGTCCAGCCTGCCTGGACCAGCAGCGCGCCGGTGACGCCACTGCGGGCGGTCATGCCTCCGAAGACGAACGCCTTTTCGATATGGTCGGTATCGCGCTGCCAGGAGGCGATTCCGGAGGATTGCTGCGCGGCGTAGTCGAGCAGCCAGCGCATCTGCTGCGTGTTCAAACTGGCTGCACAGCCGGCGGCAGCAGCGGCGCCAAAGCCTTCCGCGATGCTGTGCGTGTCACGGTGCGTTTCGTTCATGTAATTCTGACCGCCCAGGGTCATGGTCACGCGGGGCCCAATGTCATAGCCGAGAGCGACGGCGCGCAGAAATTGCGACCCGGCAATACCAAAGTGCTCCCCTGCCGCAAAGGCGGCGGGTACGACCGCGCAGCCTGGATGCGACAGCGAGGCGGGGTGCGAATCGTCAGTCTCATCGGCATGGGCCAGGACACCATTGGCGAGCGCGGCATCGATCGGGCCAGCAAGGAAATTCGCGCAAACGATAGTGGCCAGGTTGTCAGTGACGCCGCCAGCGCCGCGATTGATGCCGCGATCAGCCCCCTGATCGGGGCCGTAAGCAGTTCCACCCTTCGCGCCGGCAGCATTGCCGCGAACAAAATCACCGGCATTGGCGCGAGCAAACTGGATCGCCGCAATCCCGGGAGCAAGTCCGGAGCCTGAAACCATAGCGGCAACGGTGTCGAGGATGTGGTGCTTCAGCGTCTCGACCACTTCATCCGGCAGAGCGCGCGTGCGAGCTTCGCTCATGTAGGTGCTGAGCGTGACCATGACCGGACTAACGGGCTCTGACGCGAATGCGGCCCAGGGATGAAAGGCGGCAGTGGCGAGAACCGACCCCGTGTACTTCAGCAAATCGCGCCGCGATAGACTCGGACTGTGGCGCAGATGAAGAGAATTATTTCGATAGGAACTCATGCTTGGTTCGCTCCGTTCTGTTGCGACGCCGAACTGAATTCGACGCGATCCACGCGTGTTATTATTTCGGCGCGTGGTTAGCTATTGCCTCGCTTACGACCATTTATCGGCATTCAGGTGCACCGCTTCGGCCCATTATTTCAGATCGTTCCGGAAAACCACGGCACCTTTCATCACGCTTGCTCCACGCCAGTTTTCTACGCCTGGTTTCGAACAGATGTTTTTTATCGTACCGGGAAAGCTGCGAATCCAAATCGACTCGAATCGCAAATGTCGCCGCCGGCAAACCACCCTGCCCTCTGCCAACCGCCGTGCATCGCTCGCAACTACAGCACTCTATCATCGATCGATCCGTTGGCAGACCGGTGGACAGTCGCCAGACACGGGGAATCTTGGGTAACTGTGAGAGGGTGACTTTTGCGCCGGGTGCCGTAGCGGAAACGCGGAAGAATCGACCATTTGCTACGTCGCGGACGGTTTGGATACGCACGAGATCGGCGCTAGTAAGAACGCAATTCCGGCGCTACAATCGCCGCCATTATGAGACCAACCACAGAATCGGATGCCTCGGATGTCTCGATCGCGCGACGCGAATTCCTGAAGTTCCTGGCGGCGAGTCCTTACGTCGCCGCGCTTGGCGGAGTCGCTGCTTTCCTGGGGCGAAGCGCTCTAGCCCAGAGTGCCCCGGCCGCCGACTCCGACGTTATTTCCGACCCGAGTAAGGCGCTCAACGTTTTTGATTTCGAGGAAGCCGCTCACCGGAAAGTCAATCCCGGCCATTGGGCGTACATGGCGAGCGGTGTTGACGACGACGGCACGCTGCGCGCGAATCGCGAAGGGTTCAAGCACGTCGAACTGCGTCCGCGACGCCTGCGCGACGCCACCAAGGTCGACATGCGCGTGGAGTTGTTCGGCACCACTTACAACAGCCCGATCTTCCTGTGCCCGACAGGCGGTGAGAAATCGTTCAATTTTGGGGGCGAATTGGCCGTGGCAGGGGCCGCCAAAGCACGCGGAACTCTGCAGTTCCTGTCAACGGTGACTTCAACCCGCGTCGAAGACGTCAACAAGGCCCTCGGCCGCCCAGTGTGGCAGCAGCTATACGCGCCGAGCACCTGGGAAGCCTGCGGAAAAATCCTGCAGCGCGTGGAAGCTGCTGGGTGCACGGTGATCGCCCTCACCGTGGATAACACGACCGGCCGCAACAGTGAAACCTACCTCCGCACCCGCCCGAAGGACTTGAAGCAGTGCACCGCCTGCCACGAAAGCGCGGCGGGGCCTAGCGTCCAGGAACGCCCGATGTACGACGGCATCAACATGAGCGGCGTGACAATCACGAATCCTGCCATGGACTGGGCCTTTGCCGATCGCATCCGGAAATTTTGGAAGGGTAAATTCATCATCAAGGGAATGGACACACGCGAGGATGCGCGGCTATGCGTCGAGCACGGGATCGATGGCATCCTGGTATCGAACCATGGCGGACGTTCCACGGAAACCTTGCGGCCCACGATCGAGGCTCTGCCGGAAGTGGTAGCGGAGGTCGGTAACCGCATTCCGGTATTCGTGGACGGAGGCTTCCGCCGCGGCACCGATGTTTTCAAAGCTCTGGCGTTAGGCGCGAAGGGCGTGGGGATCGGGCGCCCCTTTTTGTGGGGCTTGGGGGCTTTTGGGCAGGAGGGAGTCGATCGGGTGCTCGAAATCCTGCAAGGTGAATTGAAACTGGCCATGGGGAATTGCGGCACGCGAACAGTCGCGGAGATTAACCGCGCGTACGTCGCCACACCCGACTGGAAAAGCTAGAAACGGGCAAGAAGAGCGAGCATTATACGATTAAGGCCGCGCCGCAATTCTACAAGTTGGAAATTGCACGATCAGTTCGAGGTGCGGCGGCAGTTCCGCGCGCGTGGTTCGGCCGATGAGTGGCGGCAGGTCGATTTTCAATTCCTGGCACAGCCACAGAGCGGCGTCGTTGAGAAATTCAACACTCTGGTAATCGTTGCCGTACAGGCCGTACAGGTTGCCGTACCGCTCCCGGAGGTTGATGTCTCCCTCAGCGCCCGAAGAAGGAAGGCCATAGATCTCGACCAGTTCGCGAGCGAGCACACCCGCCGCGGCCGCACTGCCGAGCGACCCGAAACGGCGGCGCAATTCCTCCATATGTCGCAAATTCCCGCTCCATAGGTTCATCATGCGAGACATTGCGCCGTCACTGATTTGCTGTGCCGTGAAGCCGGTGACGTGGAAGACATCAGCCGCAGTGACCGGTGGCTGCGTAGGGGCGCCCAGTTGCAGTCTCCAATCAGCCTCACCGTAAGGCGAGTGGGCCCAATTCTACCACTGGCGGGGTGCGACAAAGTCGCCTGGTAAAGGCGATGAAGAAGCGCAAAACGCGGCGCATGCCCGCCGTGGGATATGTGCAGCCGAACCATTCCAGCTCCGGCTAGAATACCCCGACCGCTTGACAACGGGTCCGAGCGTCTTCGACTAGCCGCAAAGCTGCCCCGTGAGTAGCCAGTCAACCTTTCAGGTCAACACTCGTTCGGCTATCAGTCGCTCAGGTTATCGTCGGGCGCGGCCATCATTTGACCATCGACGCCAACGAACACGTTTTGCGATAGTTTGCCTTCCACTGGCTCGACTTGACGAACCCGGTTGATCAGGGTGGTCATGGTCATTCGTCCTAGCCTGACGTTGAAATACCATTCCCCAATGTCCCGCATGTGGTCGACTTCCGTTAATCCGAAAAACGACCGGTGAGACACCTCCCCGAGCCAGGGCCACAACTGTTCCGCCTTCTTGAACGTGCGTTCTTTTACCGGAACGCCCACTGCGGACATGGCCAGCCCCAGCGCACAAGCCCTAAATGATAAAGGGCTGCCCGGCCGCTCCAAGCACGTTCCTAATTCTATTGCTTCGGATAGTTTCAACATCCCAAGCCCCCCTGCGCCGTTCTGCGATACCACTTCGGTGAGGTATCAACAAGCGAGCTATAACGAGCGCACCATCTTGGGAGCATTCCCAATTCCATTTTGGAATCGATCTAACCCCGTACCTTTGTTAGTGATGAGTTTTGTGCACGCATTTTATCTGCAATTGAATGCACAATTGCTCCATTGCACAGTCTCATTTGGTAAATAATCGATTGGTTCGGATTGGTTCTCTTACTCTCAGTACGGTCGCCACACGCTGACACAAAGGGCCGCAGCTTCCACGACAGCCCATGTCGTTTTCCCGAGAAAGTTCGTTCTGGCTTCGTCCGTGGGACTCGCTTGGTATATGATTCCGCACCGAGGAGAACCACGATGAAATCAAAATTCGCACCTGTCTTAATCATTCTTATGTGTGTGGCGATGGCCGTGGGCCACGCCGCGGCGGACACTTCGAGTCCTACGCCAGTCACCGGCAAGTCCAAGAAAACGGCCTCGGGTGTGGAGTATTGGGACATCACCATGGGCACCGGAGCGACGGCAACTGCAGGGAAAATGGTAACCGTGCATTACACTGGATGGTTAACCAACGGAAAGAAATTCGATAGCTCTGTCGACCGCGGGCAGCCCTTCGTCTTTGCACTGGGAGCGGGTCAGGTCATCAAGGGCTGGGATGAAGGGGTTGCGGGAATGAAGGTGGGCGGCAAGCGACAGCTGAAGGTCCCCTCGGAAGCAGGTTATGGGTCTCGCGGAGCCGGAGGCGTAATCCCGCCGAATGCCACGCTGATCTTTGACGTGGAACTTCTCGGCGTCAAATAACAAACCGCGGGCTGGAACTTGCTATTTGGTGGCCGCAGTCCTGAACTGAGCCACCGCTCTCCGGGTGTCATCCAGGGTTAAGAGCATTCTATTTCTGGGTATGCGTTCAGTGAGTGGTGTAAACAACCAGCGCATCCCGGCGGGAATACCCCGGCTCATCGCGGTGGTTTCGATTTCGAGGTAAACGCCATCGTCCCGCTGTTCCACGCGAATGACGTTTTGCAGCCGCCAAATAAAGCCGGGACCGCAATCCTGCGCGAGCTTCTTTTGGGTCGGCTGGCGGAAATCCGAAATTTCCTGGAGACGTGTCGCATACGAGACGATATAAGCTCTGCGGGTGCCTAGCCGAACCGTGTGCACGTCATTCTCGGTATCAATCGCGGCAATCACGGAGAACGCCTTGTCCACCATCAGCAGGGTGAATTTCTCGTTCGCTCCATTCCGCTCCATTGCTCTTGAATCGGCAACCATCGGCTTGTAGAAGTCCTTGTAATGGTCATAGTCGGCAAGGACGGTCAGCACTTCACCTAGCTTCGCATTGGGAATAAAAATGTCGCCAATCCAATCGTGGATCAATCCATGGAGCACTTTTTGTGGCATCCCGTCTGGGGCGAATGCCACAGGCTGCCCCTGACGCACCAACTGGACGAGATCCGGCCTCTCGTCGATCGAAAGAAATGAACGTTGTCCGTTCACTCGCCGGTTCAATTCCAAATTCGCGCTCTGGATGTAACTGTCCCAAGCCTGTAGCGTCTCAGGTCTAAGTTGGTTTGCGTGGGCGCTTGTTACCGCGAAAATCGCGATGACAACCGCCAGAACAGATCGACGATTCATAGCAATACGCGTCTTCCTGCTCGACAATGGCTACGTGATTAGATGTCAGCTAAACACTAAGTGACATACCCGGCCGCACGATTGTGGAAGTTACCTAGGCGGAACGCTGCAGCATAGGCTGGGCCAGATCGTGATTTGAGGAGAACACTGTATAGAAAGGCAATAAACCCTGCCAGACGTAGATGTACTTTACCACGTGCTTTACCACGAAGAGCTTTCGGAGTTCGCCTCGCCTGGGACGTTAAACAGCAGAGCGATTTTTGTTTGAGAAGGGCACGATCTTGTAAGCTGGTGAAGGGTTACAGATTTAGAGGGGTGAATGGCACTCGGGAGCACCAGCAAGAATGTCTAAAGATTGGGCGCAACGATCATGCGGAGGGGCATGCGAAACGACGGTGATGCGGAGCGGACATGTTACTTTTGCTCGCTCCGCATATCGAGAAAGCCGCGAGTTCTGGTACTACTAGCTCTCGACGACGAGCTGCTTCATCATCCAGTCCGGGAATACAGGCGCGCGCATTGACCGAGGCCCGCCGGCATTCGACGCCTGGTTATGCCCGGTACCCTCCACCATGTCCCGCTTGGAGTTGACGGCGGCCTGGTAGAGCCTAAACGCGCCCGCAGGATCCATAATGCGGTCATCCTTGCTGTACCCGATTAGCATCGGAGCCGTGATCTTGTCGGCCCGGCCTTCGAGCGTATATTCCTGCAGCTTTTTCCTGGCGTCGGCTAAATCTTTGGCGCCAATGATCCAGCGGACCCGCTCCTGAATAGACGGCAGGTAGTCGAAAAGATCTTTCCCCAGATCATAGGAACCGCTGCTCATGCAGGCAGCCTTAATTCGTTTTTCGCCGCTGGCGGAGCGGGGCACACCGTACCCACCCATGCTGATACCTTCGAGACCGATATGATTGATGTCCACATCCGGGCGCGTGGCGAGGTAATCGATCATAGCTTTCACGATGCGGTCGGTATCGGGAGGGAGATGCAGATCTTTCAAACGCAGCGCTCCACCTTGTCCGGGGAAATCGACTGCCAAAAAAGCCATTCCCCGCGCAGCGTAGGCTCCGCCACCCATGATGGTGGCCTCGGCCATGGTATCCGCGCCTTGAAATGGAATCACGGTGGGAAACTTCTTCCCGGCGGGGCCGCCCGGCTTTCTGAAGTACCCATCGAGCATGGTACCTTCGAAGTTTACCTGCACGCGCTCGAAGGGCGCTCGTGCCAGCTTCGGGTCCCAAGCCTTGTCGAACATAAGGCGCGCTTTCTTATAGGTAGGGAGCATGCGAGGCTCGGTGACGGGTTGTGGCCAGGCTGCTTCGCGATAGAAGTTCGCGGCCCGGGTATAGAATTCATTGGCGGTAACATTAAGTCCCTGAGAGGCGAATTTCTCCGCTGTCTCTTCGTTGCGTTCCGCGATGCGTGTGTGCTCGGCGATCCAGGATTCCAGGTCGTAAGGCTTCAGACGCTGCGCAATTTCCAGCGCTTCGGGATCGCTCGTGTAGATCGACGCGGTCAGTCGAATCTCCAGTTGTCCGCCTCCCGGCAAGGCCTTTCCGGGGAAAAGCTCTTCTTCGGCCCGCCCGCCAACGACTCCCATCTTTCCGGCCTCGGAGCTGGCGTCCTGCGCAAAAGCAGACGAGCTCATCAGCTTGGAAAAGGCGGGCAGTCCGGCGGATGCCAAACCCAGCTTTACCAATGACCTGCGGCTTAGATTGGATAACGATCCCATGTAAGACCTCCCGTTTGGGGGCACCGCGGAACGCAGGAAAGCATCTTTGAGCGGGTACCTAGGCAGCCATGCATGCTGGTGATAGGCCATTTGCGACGATTTGTCAAGCCATTGATAGAGGTTGATAGAGGACATATATCATAGTGACGTCGGTACCAAAGCAGGTCGTCGACAGCGGGTTCGGAGTAGCCTACAATTTCAATTCACAACTTACTCCGGGAGTCGCGCGATGCTTTCGATTCGTTCCGCAACGATCAAGGATGCGGCGCTACTCGCCACCTTGATCCATGAACTTGCAGAATACGATCGTCTGGGCCATGAATCCGTTGTTACCGAGGAAGACATCGTGCGCGATGGCTTTGGTCCCGCGCCCAAATTTCGCGCGGTCATCGCGGAATCCGACGGGCACGCAGCCGGATACGCGGTGTTCTTCGAGTTTTATTCGACCTTCCAAGGACGTGCTGGCTTGTTTTTGGACGATATTTTTGTCCGTCCGCCGTTTCGGAAGCGAGGCATCGGCAGGGCGCTGGTCGCGCACGTCGCTGGAATCGCCTGGAAAGAGGATTACTTCAGCATGCGCTGGGAAGTGCTCGACTGGAATACCCCGGCGATCGATTTTTATCGCAAGCTCGGGGCCGTGTTTCTCGACGAGTGGAAGGCGGCCTGCTTGATCGGCGATGCGTTGCAAGCGGTTGCAGAAGAGGCCAAGCAAGGCTTGTGAGGCCGGTGGGCGCGGCCTGGTTTTTTGTTTCGCGTTTTCCGTTCAAATCTTCGGCGTGTATACCAGCTTACCTCTGCATTCTTGTGGCGGCGCTGCTTGGCTGGAGCACGGATTTGGCTGGAGCACGGAGATCTGCTTGGCCGTTGGAAGGCGCCACGAAAAGCGTCATGGCTGCGGTGATTCCGCGTGCGTCCCCTGGACCAAACCTGAGGTACCATTATCTACGCACTATATTTAGCCAGCTGCTGCAGGCTTGCACGTGGTAGTGCCCGACGCCGGAGGACCGTTGCATGAAACGAGCATTGATCACGGGGATTACGGGACAAGACGGCTCGTACATGGCGGAGTTGCTGCTTTATAAAGGTTATGAGGTCCACGGGATCATTCGTCGCGCAAGTTCCATCAACACGCATCGTATCGACCACATCTACCAAGACCCCAACAGCCCAAGCGCGCGCCTATTTCTGCATTACGGCGATCTGGCGAGCACCGAATGGATGATGGATGTGATCTATCGCCTCAGGCCCGACGAGATTTATCACCTGGCCGCGCAAAGTCACGTCCAAGTGAGTTTTCAGATACCGGAATACACGGGAGATATTACGGGAGTGGCGACCACGCGCATCCTCGAAGCCATACGCCGCAGCGGTGTAGCAGCGCGCTTCTATCAGGCCTCGAGTTCGGAGATGTTCGGCGCCGCCCCCGCGCCTCAGAACGAATTAACGCCCTTTATCCCGCGGAGTCCTTATGCGGCGGCGAAACTCAACGCTTACTGGATGACCCGGATTTATCGCGAAGGATACGGGCTGTATTGCTGCAACGGAATATTGTTCAACCATGAAAGCCCGCGGCGCGGCGAAACGTTTGTCACACGCAAGATCACGCAGGCCCTGGCGCGTATTGCGGCCGGTACGCAGGAGCATCTGTTTCTGGGGAACCTCGATTCCGTGCGCGACTGGGGTTATGCGCCGGAATATGTCGAGGCCATGTGGCTGATGCTGCAGCAGCCGGAACCCGGTGACTACGTCATCGGAACGGGCGAAGCGCATTCGGTCCGCGAATTCGTAACCGAGGCATTTCGCTACGGCGGCGTGGACTGGTCCAAACACGTCAAGCTGGCGGAGCGCTATCTCCGCCCATTGGAAGTGGAATACTTGCTCGCGGATACGCGCAAGGCCCGCGAGCATCTAGGCTGGGAACCTCGCGTGACATTCAAGGAATTGGTGGCGATTATGGTCGATGCGGACATGGAAGCGGCGGGGCTGCAGCCGCCGGGGGACGGCAAGCGGATTCTTGAAGCGAGGCTGGGTCATTGGAACCAATGGCAGAATTCGGTAACCAAGGCTGTGCAATCGCTGAGCGGACAGGCATCGCACTGAGAGACGCGAAAGATCATGCGCATGACTTTCTGGGCAGATAAGCGCGTGGTGGTGACGGGGGGCGCAGGGTTTCTCGGACAATTTGTTGTCCGCAAACTTCGCGAGTCGGGTTGCCGCCAAGTCTTTGTGCCGCGAAGCACGGAGTACGATCTTCGCGAGAAGGACGACGTGGAGCGGCTCTTTGATGCCGCCCGGCCGCAAGTGGTCATCCACCTGGCGGCAGTGGTAGGCGGTATTGGCGCTAATCGCACGCACCCAGGCCTCTTTTTTCATGATAATGCCATGATGGGTTTGCAGATGATTGAGGGAGCGAGACGCCACGGAACGGAGAAGTTTGTCTGCGTTGGAACGGTTTGCTCGTATCCGAAGTTCACTCCCGTGCCTTTCCGGGAAGAAAATATTTGGAACGGTTACCCGGAGGAGACCAATGCGCCTTACGGGCTGGCCAAGAAAATGCTCCTGGTGCAGCTGCAGGCTTACCGCGAGGAATACGGCCTGCATGGCATTTACCTGGTTCCGGTGAATCTGTATGGCCCGCGCGATAATTTTGACCTCGAAACCAGCCATGTGATCCCCGCACTCATCCGCAAGTGCGTCGAAGCCAAGCGCGCAGGCGCCTCGAATGTGGTGGTGTGGGGTACAGGACAAGCTACGCGTGAATTTCTTTACGTCGAGGATGCGGCGGAGGCCATCGTATTAGCCGCAGAGAAGTACGACGCCGCGGAACCCGTGAATCTGGGATCGGGCCAAGAGGTGAACGTCCGGGAATTGGTCGAGTTGATACGAAATATGGCCCGATATGAGGGCACGATTGTATGGGATCGCACTAGGCCGGATGGCCAGCCGCGTCGCTCGCTCGACATCAGTAAGGCTCGCGATCTTCTGGGATGGCAAGCTGGAACGACTCTGCGACAAGGCCTCGAACGCACGATGGAATGGTACGTAGCCAGGCAAGACCTGCCGATGCATGGCGCTCGAATCTAACATCGACGCTTTCGCTCAAAAAATTCGAATCGTAGCAGGAAGCTCCGCTGGATGACGGAGTTTTATGAAAGCTATGAAGGTTTTGGTCCTTGCGCCCTCGTTAAAAGCAATTGGCGGTGTGCAAAGCTATACCAAAACACTGGCGGCCGGACTTGAAGAAACCCTGGGCCGCACCCACGTGCGCATGGTTGCCGTACCCGGCGAGCCCGGACTGCAAAAGGACGGAAGCTCGGGTTTGCCTCCGTCTGTAAAGGCGATTTTCTTTCTCCGAGCATTCGCGACCGCGATGCTTTGGCGTCCCAACCTGGTGATTTGCACACATTTAGGAGTCGCGCCAGCCGCACAAATCATTGAAAAATGCTGCGGGATCCGCTACTGGCTGGTGCTACATGGCATCGAAGTATGGGGGGCACTTCCAGCACCCAAGGAGCGGGCGCTGCGGGGCGCGCAATGCTATGTGGCGCTCACCCACTTCACACTTGACGCGACCATCGCACGCCATGCCCTGGGAAAGCCGGCAGCCGTTTTTCTCCCGCCGCCGCTCGCAAGCGTTCACAAGTCTGCTGCGGGGGCTTCGTCCTCATCGCCCGGCGCTGTGGTCCTTACCGTTGGGCGTTTGTCGGCAGTGGAGCGGTACAAAGGTCATGACGTGATGCTCGAAGCCTGGCCCACGGTTATTCAGTCCGTTCCTGACGCGGAATACTGGATCGTCGGCGATGGAGACGATCGCGCCCGGCTTGAGTCGCGTGCGAGCGCGCTGGGTATCGCCGATTCGGTGCGTTTCATGGGTGCGCTTTCCGGGGACAAATTGAACGCGGCCTACGATAGCTGCCGCGTTTTTGCTATGCCCGCGCGAACGGAGCTCAACGGCGATTCACCGCAGGGAGAAGGATTTGGCATCGTCTTTATCGAGGCTATGTCCCACGGCAAGCCCGTCGTCGGGCCTCGCACAGGTGCGCCCGCTGAGTTCATACGCTCGGGTGAACATGGCTTACTGGTCGATCCATCGAATCAAGCGGAGATTGCCCAAGCCCTGATCGATCTGCTGACAGATCGGGATCGCGCCGGCCAGATGGGAAAGAACGCTAAGCAGTGGGTAAACCAGGAGTTTACACGTGAGAAGTTCTTACGACGAATTGCCGACGCTTTGCAGAAAAACTAAGCGCAAACATGAGCGACACCGCTGGCCCGGATGTAAGAGGCCGGCGACCCTATACAGGATAACCCCATGTAGTAAAGTGGGCCTTAATGTACCAAAAATGTTACACTCTGATTATCAATGGTGTTAGATCCCTACTATCGAGCTTTATTTAATAATCCGGTCTACGGCATCTGCCGTGCCGACAGCCTCGGCAAGTTGGAGGATGTCAACGAGGCCTTATTTAGCATGCTCGGTTATGCGTCGGCTGAGGAGTTGGTTGGGGCTGGCCTGACGATCAATAGCTTCGGAAACAGTGCGGAATGGACGCGCCTGTTTGAGGCTCGGCCTCTCGAGAGCGAACTCTTGTACACGGAATCAGACTGGCCGTGTAAAGACGGTTCAACGATCAAGGTTCGTGTGAGCGGACGGCAGGTGGCTGACGATCGGGGCGGCGTTCAAGGCTACCAACTTATTGTCGAAAATATCGATCAACAGCGCGCCGTCGAGGAACAGCTTCGGCGAGTCGCCCACACGGATGCCCTCACGGGGCTGCCGAACTACAGAAGCCTGCAGAATGCGCTAGAAGCCGAAATTCGGCGATCCGAACGCACCAATAGGGAATTTTCCGTGCTTCTGCTCGATTTGGATGACATGAAACGGATCAATGACGAGTACGGGCACTTGCATGGCAATCGCGCCCTAGTGCGCGTGTCGGATATTATTCGACAGTGCTGCCGTTCGGTAGACACTCCCGCTCGATTTGGAGGCGACGAGTTCGCCGTGGTATTGCCGGAAACAGCGAATCCCCAAGCGTGGCAACTGGCGATACGCATTTTCAATGTCTTAACTGCCGAACCGGAAAAACCTAAACTTTCGGTGAGCCTCGGGTGCGCTACCTATCCCATGGATGGTCAGTCGAGCGAAGACTTGCTGCAGGCGGCGGACAAGGCACTATACGAAATGAAGAATGGAAGGCAGCTTCAGCTATTTGTTGCGGAGAAGTTGCAGATAGGGAAATCGGATTCGTCAGAGGATTCGAATCCATAAGAAATGCGGAAAGGAGACATGTGGGCATCTTAGAGGTATTGTTCGACAGAAGCGCTCACATGCTGCCGCTCGGCTGCACAATGTTGAAAGCTGATATTCGATGGTGCCCGGTCCCTCGCTAGCTCGACGGCAGAGCATCCGGCCGTTAACCTCACAAGGAAACGCTGAATCGTTTAACCCCTAAAAAACGGCTGCCGCGTTCAAGTTGCACCACAATGCGATTACTTCAAATACGCCCGGACGCGCTGAGTTTGACATAAACGACCCGTTAGACGACCGCCATATCAGTGGGGATCAACACCAGGACAGATCGTGCCATCCGCTAGTGATGTGCAATTTCGCTACCTTACGCACACTTATGAACCGCGAACAGAAGCAGCAAACCGCCGCTGGATCTCTTCCGTAGATAGATCTTCCTTATGAGTGGCGATAGTCCACGCCTGCTCGAACGGATCGGCGATACTTCCGGAGCGGTCTCCATAAAATTGATCTTTGATGGGCAGTAAGATTCTCGCGCCGAGGGACACGGCCCGGCCAATCACCGCGTCCGCATCGGCGACGTAAAGGTGAACGAATGAGGATGTGCCGCCAAGTGTTCGGGGGCTCTTCGCAATGCGCCAGGGCGCTTCATCCCCGACACGGATAACCGAGTCCCCGATCATGATGCCGGCGTCTAGAATTCTTCCAGCGGGACTCGTAAGCCTGCCCGGCAGCTCGGTGGCCCCAAGAGCTTCGCAATAAAACGCAATCGCTTCCGCCGCCGTGCCATCGAAGATCAGGTACGGCATGGCGCTATGAAAGCCAGCGGGTATCGAGGATGCTTGCGGCATTTAGACCCTTAGCGACCCACGAAACGCCCTAGCGGCATAGTAAGATTCCGCACCGTTGTGATACACGAAAACAGTGTTGAAGCGGCGATCACAAAAGAGAGCGCCGCCGAGTTTTCTGATATCAGAAGGTGTTTTCACCCAATTCGACGTTTTCGTATCGAAGTTTCCAAGTTTCTGCAACTCTCGATATTGTTCTTCCGTTAAAAGCTCAATGCTCATGGCAGCTGCCATATCAATAGCATTACCTCCTGGTTTATGTTCCTTCCTGGAGTCCAGCGCTTCACGGTCGTAGCAAAGACTTCTGCGGCCTTTAGGACTTTCCGCTGAGCAATCGCAAAAAATGTATTCGCCCGTCTTTTTATCATGACCAACAACATCAGGTTCACCCCCAGTTCTTTCCATTTCATTAAGTGACCACACTTTTTCAGTATTAGCTTCCAGTTTTGCTCGTATTTTCGCCCATTCAAGACCTTTATGGCGGCTCATGTTTTTCTCAAAACGGGCTTGCAACGCTCTAAGTAGTTTTTCACGTTGGTCGGGCGACAGATCCTCTTTATTGCTATTAATGTTCCGCGTGCTTTTCTCTCTCATTGTCGTCGCTTCCCGCGTTTCTTATCTTTTGCTCCGCTGCGCTCCGCCACATGGGTTTTTTCGGCTGGTCTTTGCGTCCTTATCAATTCGCAGTTTCCACGCCGTTCGGACCGCACCCATCAGTACATCCTCGCTCGCCGCCAGACGAATATGCGTGTGCCCCATCTTTCCCCAGCCGCCAGGAATCGGCAGGAAAATCTCGGGCGCCTCCTCCACAAACGCCGCCTGCTGCTCCAGCGTAAGCATCAGATTTCCGTACCCCTCTGCTTGCGAGGCCAGCGAAGCAAATTTCCTGCCTCCTACACGAAAGGCCGGCAATCCTGCGTGGCAGTACTCTTCCACCCCCTCCAGGCTCAGTGCAAGCCTGCGAAAGTCTGATGCGGTCATCGGGTGAGTTCGTAGATTGCGGAGTATATGACCATCATCGGACGGCATACATGAAGTGCGTATTGAAGCTGATGTCCTGCCGTGTTCATTCTCTTTCAGTCTGAACTTTACGATTTTCTTGACTAGGCCCACCGGAATGCGCGTCCCGATCGGGAACTGAATTGCGCCCTTCGATGTCTTATAAGCGGCCAATTCCTTTTGAAAGGCCGCAATCGCGGAAGCCTTTGGGTAGAGGCCGATGTGCTTCTTGAAAGCGGCGTACCACACCAACACGCCGTTCCATTTGAACGCCGGTATGTTATAGCTGATTGTTTCTTCCGCTTGCGGAGCTGCTTCCCGGATTGTCTTTCTAAACGCTTCTAGAGCGACTCTGGTTTCTTTCGGTAAGGCAGAGAAATATTCGTCTAAAGTGCGGATTCTCTGCATCGAACCCTCCCTCTTTCGATAATGAGCCGTTCATCCCGATTTTGGCTCCCAGGTGCTTCTCGTAATATCGGAAGGCCTCCGCGCACGAGCCAGAGAAGTTCACATACGTATTCATTTTCATCAGGCGATCCCGTTTCACGCTAAATTCATAAATTCAACCAAAGCCCGAATTACCAGGGCCTTGGCCACTGTTATTTCGTCCTCCCGCTGAACGTGGCGTAGATTGCCATTGCGTGACCATGTCCCAAACCGAAATCCCGCTTCAACCAAGCGACGATGGCACCGGCCTTCACACCTGGCTTCAACAGCCCTTCCTTTTGTGCGAGCCTTTTAAACTGCTCCGGAGTTTTGCCCGTCTTCGCTTTGATGTTGTCTAGGTACGCTTGGAATGACATTCGTCGCTCCTTATTCACTCACCGTTGAACAGAATGGATTCTAGACGCTTGTTCCGAAGGATCAATGAAGCCCACACTGCAACTGCGAACAGCAATGGAAATACGACATTGAAGAAGGGAGTGCCGGCACGAACATTGCTCGCGACCGCTCCGCCCAGATAGCCGGTGAGCAAAATGGCACCAAGGACGGCGGTGCGCGGTATTACGTACAGCACGGTACAAGAGAGCAGTACCGCGCCAATAACTACGATTGTGTATTCAGGGTAGCCGAGCTGTACCGTGGCCTGGACTACAAAAGGCGGTTTGAACAGCTTCATGGCTCCGTCCATCAGCAGAAAGAGGACGGACAGCGCGCCGAGAATACGGCCTGTCCAGATTCGCGTCTTTGAAATGACTGTGCTTGTGGTTTCCATAATATGTGGTCCAATCTCCGATGAAATGCTCGGTGCATTCATTTCAATTTTCTCCTTCAAATGTTTAGACTTCAACGTCGAGCGAAACTCATCGGTGTAGCTTAAAAAAATTGCAGCCTCGTTGGAGGGGAATCAGGGCGTGAGAATGAGAGGAAAGCCAAACCGGGGGAACAGGGCCTCGGTGTCCAGGAACGAATTGACGCCCGCAATTCGTTCACTGGCGAGTTCGAGAACGATCAAGGCCCAAGCCCTGTGTTTTCCTTCAGGAATCGGGCGATATTGTGCAAACGCAGGCGAACCGCAGGCCGAAGTGGGAACCAGACGCGAACCTCGGCATCCGTTTCCCAGCCCCAGCATCCAAGTTCGGACTTCCGCGGGGTTTTGCAACCAAAGCGAATAGGGAGGCATACAGAACTTAACGTCGTCGCGCATCAATGCTACGAGTCCATCCACGTCATATTGCTCGAAGGCGGCAACGTAGCGCTTGAGCAACGCGTGTTGCGTCTCGGAGAGTTCTGCCGGTTCTTTCCAATTCACCGCGTGGAAGGCACGTCACCTTGTCGGCCGGAGAGCGCATCGCACGAGCCATCGGGGTAGTCGTCATCGGGGCAGGGTTGTTTTCTGACCGCGCGGGCAGCATAGACAAAAAAATTGCCAAATGTCATGCGAGTGTAGCGGAATGGCTGACAGGCGGTCGATCGATAGGCGTCCCCTGGGTGGAGTGTCGATCTGGCGGCCCCTCGTTCGACGTCTAAGTGGAGAGCGGTATCAGGGGTCTGAGGCGCCGGGATGCCTAGCTCCGATCAAAACCAAAAGGAGACTAAACAATGCGTTGCATGGTGATCGTGAAAGCAAGCAAGGAATCCGAGGCGGGTGCGCTGCCCAGCACGGAAATTCTGCAGAAGATGGGCAAGTTCAATGAAGAGCTGGTGAAAAACGGCGTGATGCTCGCCGGCGAAGGACTTCAGGCCACCTCGAAAGGGAAGCGCGTCAAGTTCGAAGGCGAAAAGCGCACCGTCATTGACGGCCCATTCGCCGAGTCCAAGGAACTGATCGCCGGTTTCTGGTTGTGGCAAGTGCGTTCAATGGAAGAGGCAGTAGAATGGCTCAAGCGCGCGCCATTTGATGGCGGCACGGAAGTCGAAATCCGCCGCGTCTTCGAAGCGGAGGATTTCGGTGCTAATGCCACGCCGGAAATTCTCGAACGTGAGGCCCGCCTTCGCTCACAAGTTTCCGAGCAAAAATAATTGCAAGAAGCGTGTCGAAAGTCGCTCGCGCGATTCGACGTGAAATTGAAAGCAGAAGTAGCAGCGGAGTGGCGCGAAAGCCGCCCGCGCAAAAATGCGAAACCAAAAGGAGAATGGCGATGAAATTCTTGTGCATCTACAAGCCGGGCAAGCCCGAAGGAACGCCGCCCTCGCAAGAGATGATCGGCAAGATGGGAAAGCTGATCGAAGAGGGCTTCAGGAGTCGGCTGGCTGCTCGCCACGGAAGGCTGCCTTCCCAGCGCCCTTGGCGCACGTGTACGCCGCTCTGGGGGAAGCATTACCGTCACCGATGGCCCCTTCACGGAATCAAAAGAGATCATCGGTGGATTCGCATTGATCCGCGCAGATTCGAAGCAGGAAGCGATCGAACTGACGAAGCGCTTTCTGGACGTCGCCGGTGACGGCGAATCCGAAATCCGCCAGATCTTCGAGCAGCCCGAGTCAGCGGCCGGAAGCCGCTGACGACCCGCACGGCTCAATCAAGCGGGGCGATGCGAGATTCGGTCATCGATCTCGCATCGCCAACACAAATTTTAAATATCGGAGCAAGACCAATGCCGAAAATCACGCCCTTCTTGTGGTTCGACAATCAGGCCGAAGAGGCTGCGAACTTTTATGTCTCGATCTTCCCGAATTCCAAAATCAAAGTCGTTAATCGCTACGGCGAAGCCGGCCCGGGCCCGAAAGGCTCGGTGATGACCGTCGGCTTTGATCTTGATGGCCAGGAATTCACCGCGCTAAACGGCGGCCCGGTATTCAAAATCAGCGAAGCCGTCTCGTTCGTCATCCATTGCGACGGCCAAGCCGAAGTCGATCACTATTGGGAAAAGCTCACCGACGGCGGCATCGAAGTTCAGTGTGGCTGGCTGAAGGACCGCTACGGCGTTTCCTGGCAGATCGTGCCGAAACAGCTTCATGAAGGCGCTCGGTGATTCCGATCCCGCGCGGGCCAAACGCGCGCATGCAGGCGATGTTGACTATGAAGAAGATCGACATCGCCAAGATCGAAGCCGCCGCCCGAGGAGAATAAGAGGCGCGCGAGTAGCACGACGTACAGGCTTGCTAAAACAACTCGAGTCTTGTGCGCCCACGTTGAAGATGGTGTGATGGGTAGCCGTGACGGCTCCCGAATCTCACTCCACTTCCCCGCACGAAGCGGCCGACGACCGGCTCCGCGAGACCCACGCGGCGATTGACGCCGTGTGGCGCATGGAATCTGCGAAAGTGATCGCGGGGCTCGCGCGCATCGTGCGCGATGTGGGCGTCGCAGAAGAGCTCGCCCAGGATGCGCTGGTTGCCGCTCTCGAACAGTGGCCGCGCTCCGGCGTGCCTGATAATCCCGGCGCTTGGCTCATGGCCGCCGCCAAATATCGCGCCATCGATCACTTCCGCCGCGGCGCGATGCTCGAACGCAAGCACGAAGAGCTAGGCCGCGAACTCGAAAGGCATCGGGAGACCGCAGTGGCCGAACTTCACGCTGCGATTGACGACGACATCGGCGACGATCTCTTGCGCCTCATGTTCACCGCCTGCCATCCGGTTCTTTCGCCCGAAGCACGCGTCGCCATGACCCTGCGCCTTCTCGGCGGCCTCACCACTGACGAAGTTGCGCGCGCATTTCTGATTCCCGAAAAAACGATCGCCCAGCGCATCGTTCGCGCCAAGCGGACGCTCAGCCGAAGCGCGCGTTCCGTTCGAAATTCCGCGCGGCGAAGAATGCGCCGAACGGCTCGCCTCCGTGCTCGAAGTGATCTATTTGATTTTCAACGAAGGCTACTCGGCCACCGCCGGAGCCGATTGGATGCGGCCGGCGCTTTGCGAAGAGGCGCTGCGGCTGGGCCGCGTGCTTGCCGAACTCGCGCCGACAGGAAGCCGAAGTCCACGGCCTCGTCGCGCTGATGGAAATTCAGGCGTCGCGTTCGCGCGCGCGTGTCAGCGATTCGGGCGAACCGGTTTTGCTGCTTGATCAGGACCGATCGCGCTGGGATCAACTGCTGATTCGCCGCGGCCTCGCCGCGCTCGATCGCGCGGAGCAGACTTCGCGCCCATCGCGGGCCGTATGCCTTGCAAGCCGCCATCGCCGCCTGTCACGCGCGCGCCCGAACTGCCGAAGAAACCGACTGGCGCCGCATAGTCGAAATTTACACGGAGCTGTCGCGCGTAACGCCCTCGCCGATCATCGACCTTAACCGCTCAGTCGCTGTTGCCATGGCGGAAGGGCCTGCCGCTGGCCTCGCATTGGTCGATCAGCTCGAATCGCGCGGGGAGCTGAAAAACTACCACCTGCTCCCCAGCGTTCGCGGCGACTTCCTCCACAAACTCGGGCGTCTTGCCGAAGCGCGTGCAGAGTTCGAGCGCGCCGCGTCGCTGACGCGAAATACCCGCGAGCGGGAGTTGCTGCTCGCGCGCGCCGCCGAATGCGGGTAGGCGTCAGCGAGGGACCGGGCCACGGTAACAAAAGCGGTCCTTCTTCGCCTGACATGTGGTCATGCCAAAGTACATCGAATGCCAATGAATACGATTTCACTGAGAAGTTTTCGCAGGAGTACATCGATTTCGACGTCCAGAATGCCCGCTGGTCCGCACTCGCACGCATGACCTAGGCGTTTCTTCATGCAGTTCGCTATTCTTTAAAATATACGGCAAAATTGATACAGGGGCTAGTGGCGCAGGCACACCATCGGCCCAGATACGGCGGGGAGGCGGACAGTAGAAAGGCATGATCACTGCCCTCTATCTGGCTGCGGCTGTTGTCAGGCTGTCGGGAGCCTCTATCTCGCCGATGTTTCGATGCCTTTGTTGGGGACAAGTTTTGTCGAAACACCTCGGATCACCGTTGGCCGCTCCATCGTCCATTTCATCCTCTACTAGCTCTGTTTCTATTTTGATTTCGTCAGGAAGCCAAAGGCTTGAAACGGACGCCATCCGTGTACGCAAGCGGTTATTGTTCCTCATGGGTCTCCCGCTGCCACTCGGTTCCTGGGGGTTGTTTCCAGCCGGATGATGGTGTTCTCGGAAGCTATCCATAGATTGAAGCGGCATTAAAATGGCAAACTTTTGCCGCTACCTGCAGGGATCACGGAACGCCAACTGTCCACCATTTGCTCTGCCTGATGACGAATCAGGTCGGCATGTTTCTGCAACACGCTGGAGTCGCTTTCGCTCCATCCGCCTCCAGAAGACGCAAATCCTCCGCGGCCAATCGACGCGTCTCCGGCATCACCAGGACAAATTCATCTCCGCCGATCCGACATGGTGTATCGATCGTCCGGCAGGATTGGCGCAGGACGTCGGCTACTCTACACAAAGCTCGGTTACGCCCCCGACGATCATACGCATCATTGATATGCTTTAACCATCTAAATCGACCAGTAGCACAGAAAATGCTCGTTTCGTGCGCTTAGAGAGTGAGCGCTAGAGCACTACTCGATTTCCCTTGAACTCCTGGTTCAGATCCCAAAGGCCAAGATGAGTGGCGTCGTGTGCGTGAGTTGTCTGCTCGGCCAGCTCTAAACGAGCAGCGGAATTCGGACGCGGTCGCGTTTTGGTTCCGACGGGTTCGCAGGTCGAGAGAACACAATGTTCAAGTTCTGTTGGGTTTATCCGCGCGCCGGGACATCTTGCGGCGCGCGATGGAAACCAATGACTGTGGCCCACAATGCGAACGGGAGATGAAAATGATAGAACCCATCTTGAAGAGTTTGTCGATGTTTAGCAAAGGCCTCTTGGCGATCGTCATGGTATTCGCTTCGTCGCAACTTTGCAGAGCGCAGGCGCCGGCGGCGGATTCCGGAACCAGTACTGATTTGTATGTGATGCTGGGCTCCGACTTCGATCGACCGGGATGGCACACCAAGGCGAACTACAACATTGGAATCGGCCACACCTTTAGTTTTCTCAAAAAAGATCCGATCGGCGATGAAGTCACGTTCGCATATACATACGAGAATGGCGGCCCTGGTTTCTGGCATTCCCAATTCGACTCCGATACGGAGAGTTTGGGGATCATGAAGAACTTTGGATTGCCGAAAACGAAGCGTGTCACTGCCTATAGCTGGGTACAGATCGGTATTACTACACTGACGGGATTGCCGCACGCGCAAAATCGCTTTTACGACGGCGAGTCTCTGGGTGCCGTTGTCCATTTTAACGAGCACAATTCGATATGGATTCAGGAGACGTTTAACAAGGTGGTTACGGTTCCCTGGTATCTGACCACGAGTGTCGGTTACACGTGGAGCTGGTAGGTCCACACGCCCCGTAAATCGAGCATGGTTTGTGCGCGGCTAGTCGAACTCGGACCTGATCGAGCTTTATTGTCGAACGTTTATGACTTCTTTAGACATCATCGTCTAGATTAGCGTCGTTGACTTTGATTGTGACTACACCGCTATGCAGGGAAGCGCTTTGAACAGAAATCTGGAATTTACACCAGCATCTTGCTGGCAGGCCGTGTGTAGCCGCGATGATCGTTTCGACGGCCGCTTCGTGGCGGCCATCGTGACCACCGGCGTTTACTGCCGGCCTATTTGCCCGGCTTCGTTCGGTCGCGCACACAATGTGCGGTGGTTCCGTTCTGCCATTTCGGCGGAGGCCGCGGGATTTCGTCCATGCAAACGCTGCCGGCCGGCCACGCTACCGGGCAGCCCGGCATGGGCTGGCAGTTCCGCAGTGGTCTCGCGCGCACTCCGTCTGATCGCGGAAGGGGCACTGAATGAAGATACCGTGGAGCAACTCGCCGATCGGGTTGGCATTGGCTCGCGGCATCTGAGGCGACTGTTCCGCAAACATTTGGGCACTTCCCCACTGCGAATAGCGCGCGCGCACCGCGTGCAAGCTGCACAGAACCTGATCGACCGGACCCATCTTCCGATCACTGAGATTGCCATCAGCACCGGGTTCCGGAGTATTCGTCAATTTAATGATTCTGTGCGGACAGCGTTTGGGGCGTCGCCCACGCAACTTCGTAGAGGACCGGATGCGTTGCGGGACAATCGGGATGTGAGTGGCGTCTTGATCCACCTCCCGTATCGGCCTCCCTTTGACTGGCTAGCCATGATTCGTTTTCTTCAGCTGCGGGCTACTCCCGGCGTGGAGGTTATTGGCGAGCAATGCTATCGCCGCACGATTGAAATTCATGGCTTGCCAGGCGCTATTGCCGTCTGGCCCGAAGAAAACCATTCTCGTCTTTCAGTGCGCATCGTCTTGCCTGGATATGACCATCTTCCGCAGGTCGTACGCCGCGTCAGGCGAATGTTCGACTTGGGCGCCGATCCGCTGCGCATCGGTCGTTGCCTACGGCGAGATCGGCGGCTGGCATCGGTTGTCATGGAACGTCCCGGGCTCAGGGTGCCGGTGGCATGGGACTGTTTCGAGCTCGCTGTGCGTGCTGCACTCGGACAGCAAATTACCGTCGTAGACACGCCCGCGGTCATCGGTGGACTCGTGCAAACATTCGGTCGGCGGGTCGAGGTGCCTGTTCAAGGACTTTCTCACCTGTTCCCGGGTCCCGATGCTCTGGTGGAAGCAGACCTCGAAGCCCTTGGCATCCCGTCGGCTCGTTCCGAAACGATTCGCTCACTCGCACGGGTATTCTCGGTGGGGGCACTCACTCCCGGTTCATGCAGAGGTCTAGAGAACGTATTTTCTCGCCTGCAAACAATTCAGGGTATCGGAGAGGGAATCCTGTCCTACATAGCCATGCGAGGCCTAGGAGAGCCCGACGCCTTTCCCGCCACGGATCCGGGCCTGCAGCGCGCCTTGGGCATTCGCAGGAGCTGCACCAGCGCGTCGCTGATTCTACGCGATGTCGAGACGCTGAGGCCGTGGCGGGCCTATGCCGCCATGCATCTGGCCACCTCGGCGTCCTTTCCGCGCCAAGG
The DNA here is from genome assembly GCA_963828935.1 of uncultured Acidobacteriota bacterium. GTDB lineage: Bacteria > Acidobacteriota > Terriglobia > Acidiferrales > UBA7541 > Palsa-189. The sequence continues at coordinate 1,348,224 of CAWHGP010000003.1, forward strand.
AACCAATGCTGAGGTTTGATTTTTAGAGTCGATTTCGATCATGATGGTCCGCTCCGGATCCTACACTTAGAATGCGATGACGAAGTCCCCTAACCTTGTTGCCGAGCGTCGTGGCAAGTGACTGCGCCGCTCTGATTTCAGCGCCGTCGTTGCCTGAGATAACCGCGTGAACCCGCAGGCCATCGATACGCCGCTACCGCACCATGGCGATGGTGTTTTCGTCAATGCGTTCTAGCTAGCCACCTATCTAAATCGCTGGCGGCCAAGCGCGTAAGAGTTCGCAACCCCAATTGAAAAGCACCGCTGCTGCAGCAAAGATCAAATCAGGCATGGTGGTGGGCCTGCACGAATTGATCTTCAACTGGACGGCCTTCCGGAAACGGCGGGGTGCACCGGTTCCGTGCTCCTGGTCGAGCGCTAGCGTCGCGGTCCAATACCCTCAACTCATGGGTAAAATGAATCAGGCAGTACACCAGGAAGACCTCCCCAATCAGGCTCAAGACCAGAAAAAGCGAAGTTCCCATACGGGCCTCCTTCCCCAGCCATATCTCGAGCTTGCGAACGATAGCTCGCTTTAGGTTAGAAATACGTTAGGGAAGGATAATCACTTCGTAAAATGCATTTCGTCACTTTTTCGACTACGGCCCGACCCTTCTAACATTTCCCTGGAATGGATTCTTTTTGAAAAGAGGGCAATGTGGCCCATAAATCATAACTTTCAAAGGAATTGTTTACGACTTTTTAATGTCCGACGGGCTAGCCTGAGGTGCAGGACGAGTCGTATGTTCTGCAGGAAGTGAAGGCTCCCCATGAACGAAGCAAGCATCCTGGTAGTAGACAATGAACCGCAAATTCGACGCGTAATGCGTACCACGCTTATCTCCGAAGGGTTCGAAGTTGACGACGCCAAGTGTGGCGATGAGGCGCTTGAACGCATTCACTTGGCGAAATACGATCTCATACTCTTAGATATTAATATGCCCGGCACGAACGGTCTTGAGACGTGCCGTGCCATTCGCGCGGTCTCTGGCGTGCCCATTATTATCCTCACGGTGCGTACTGCGGAAAGAGACAAGGTGCAGGCGCTCGATGCGGGCGCGGACGATTACATCACAAAGCCCTTCAGCATGCCCGAGTTACTCGCTCGCGCGCGTGCTGCGTTGCGCAGGAGGGCCCGGTCTCTTTTACCCGCACATAAGTATCTGCAGCTGGGACCTATTGAGATCGACTTTGAAGCCCAACAGATCAGCGGTCCACAAGGTCCAATACACCTGACGCCAAAGGAGTTCGATCTGCTTTCTGATTTGGCGACTCATCCGAACGAGGCTGTAAGTCATAAAGAACTTCTACGTACTGCGTGGGGACCCGGGTACGGCGATGAAATGGAATACCTCCGAGTATTTATCAATCGTCTGCGCAAGAAAATCGAACAAAATCCGACACTTCCCAAGTACTTACTGACTGAGCCTTGTTTTGGCTATCGCCTTAACATCGAGTAGTTTTTCAACTCTATGAGAATGGAGGTAACCGTACCTGAAAGGCGCAACGATACTTGTGGTAGATGATGAGCCGCAGATTCGCCGCGTTTTACGCGCCACGCTTTCCGCGCAAGGTTACGCCATTATTGAAGCTGCTGATGGGCAGGAGGGACTTCTCAAGCTTCGGAGCGAGCATCCCCGCTTAGTATTGCTCGACATGAACATGCCCGTCTTGGCCGGACTGGAAGCGTGCCGTGAAATGCGCGCCGGCTTTGACGTTCCGATCATCATGTTGACGGTGTGCGATGCCGAAAAAGACAAAGTGAGGGCGCTCGACGCTGGCGCCGACGACTACATTGTTAAGCCGTTCGGAATTCAGGAGCTACTTGCCCGCATCCGTGCGTCCCTGCGCCGCTCTGCCAACGAAGCATCCGGTGTCTCAGTCACATCCAGAGAGCTCAGTTTTGACTTTGACAAGCGACTCATAGCGGTCCGCGGAAAAGCTGTGCATTTAACCCCTAAGGAATTCGAACTGTTACGCCAGCTTGTGGGCAACCAAGGTGGCCCCATTTCACACAGGCGCCTGTTGCAAGCGGTATGGGGACCTGACTATGGCGAAGAGACAGAATCCCTCCGCGTCGTCGTGAACCAGTTGCGCAAGAAGATCGAATCCGATCCCGCCCAGCCGAAATATATCCGAACCGAGCCCCGGGTAGGCTACCGGTTCGTCGTAACAGATGAGATGCCGGACAGAAACGTGCGGTCGTCCCGGCGAACAATTGCCAAGAACAACTGGAGCCGTAGGCGATGCCAAGATCGGTCAGTGGCACCTTAAATCCGGTTAACGGCGCATCATTGCTCCGGCGCTGTAAATAAAGCTGTGAGCAAATTTAATGACCAACAACGGGGCCGCATCGATCGATTCTGAGACTTAGCACGGTCGTCGCGGGTGGGCCCACGCATATTAGCTAAAGATGAGCGGCCATCCGTCCCATTGTAGAGATACGCCAAATCTGCACACCACAGTTGCCGCCATCAAAAGAGTCTCAGCAAGGCCCCTTGCGTGGCTTCGGAAGCCTCCTGGTCGCTAAACCTGGTGTAGGGCAGCGTGCTATTGATGGAGCGATGCCCCAGCGCCTGCGACACAAGAGCGACATCAACTTTGCTAGCGAGCAGATGAGAGGCGAGTGAATATCGTAAGGCGCGCGGATGCCTCTTATTTGCAGGGAGACCGGCTGCCTTCGCCGCGGCCTAGAAGATCCGAAAGAAAGCCGTTCGGTCGAGCTCACCCCCTTTTCTACTCGTGAACAAAGCATCGGATGGGTCTGGCCGGCGCTCTCTGAGCCAGGCGCGGAGCGCCAAAACTTCGTCGAGCAACGGCTCTCCCAAATGACGATATAGAGGCTGAATCGTCTTTAGCGAACCCTGTAGGCGCTGCACGGAAACAGCCCCGGACTGCACCTCGCTGAGCTTGAGTCCGCAGACTTCCGCACTACGAAGGCCGTGGCGGTACGCCATCAAGATCATGCACCAATCTCGTGCCCGGTTGTTGCGAGCTGCTCGGAGGACAGCCAGAAGCTCAACCGGAGTCAAAAAAGTTTTGGGGTTGCGCTTATCGCAACTAGGTTGCTTGATTGGAACTGCAAAAAGATTTGTCGCCGTGGCCATGGTTTGCGGGATTCCCCTTTCCAGTGCACGCGTCAGGCTACCTTTAATCGGATAAGGAAGGCATAAACGCCGACCTAAAAATAGATAAACATTTCACGCCGCGAACCCATGGATATTCACCATCTGGGACCTTTTGGAGTCAAAGACTGTACCCAGAGTCGGCAAATGTCGCAAAGGCTGGCATGTATGGAGCACGTAGGCGCACCCAATAACCAGGCGCAAACTGAAAAGAGGTACCCTTCGCGATTTACCGAATCGTCGTCCCGACAGCGTAGCCCGGTTAAAAGATTCTGTTGCCAGAACCGCCTGCTAGGCCCGCGTGGTCTAGCAGGTCCTGCGGCCGCAGGCCGATCGTGTATTCCAGATCTGAAGCGAACTCAGAGGCGTCGCTGTACCGCTTTCTGGGATCCCGTTGTATAGCGCGACTAACGATTTCACTCAATGGCAAGGGAATTCCAGGAATAACAGTGCTGAGAGGCGCGGGATCATCGTTCAAACGTGCATTCATAATGAGCAAGGCGTTACAACCGTCAAATGGCACGCGCCCTGACACCATCTCGTACAGCATGATGCCGAGGGCATAGATATCGCCCCGTGCATCGCCCCGTATTCCTCGAACCCTCTCAGGAGAAATATAGTCGGGCGTTCCCATTGCCTCCTCAGGCTGGCAGAGAACCAGCCGGTGGGCGCCACCGGCAGTGGCAATACCGAAGTCAATCAGTTTGATTTCGTCCGCGGAGTTGACCATTACATTGTCTGGCTTCAGGTCATGGTGCACGATCCCACGAGTGTGAACGTACGATAACGCTTCACAGACATTTATCGCGAGACGCACAGAACGCTCGGTCGAGAGTCGGCCGTTTTCCCGAAGGATCGTACGTATCGTGCGCCCGTCTATCCACTCCATGACGATGTAGGCTCGGCTACGGTCATGGTCATCCAAGACTTTGACAATGCTCGGATGATGAAGCTTCCTACCGATTTGACTTTCGCGATGAAACCGTTGATAAGTTACGGGGTCGCTTTGCGCCTCGATGCTGGGAATCTTAATCGCAACTTTTCGGCCGGTGGTCAATTCGGTCGCCCGAAAAATCGAGGTCAGGCAGGAACGCGCCACCAATTCGTCAACGCGGTACTGGTTGATGCGGTCACCGGGTTTGAACATAGGTTCACCGATCGAAAATTGCGTAAGCAAGGCCGGCGGCGGACTAAAGAGCCGTGTTTGTGGCTCTTAGTCCGCCACTTGAATCCTTGTCCCTACACTCACTGAATTCCAGCACTTGCGGTCGTCGGGTTGTATGCCTGGACATCGGCTACTTCGATCGTCTTTTTGGGACTGTCGAATTCCCCGGTGACGTTAACGCGCATACCGGCAAACTGCGCGGCCTTGGACTGATCACTCAATTGGTATGTTCCCTTAGACGTGAGCAGGACGTATTTCCCCCCCGCCCGTACGAGTTGCCGGGAACATTCCGCGTCATCGTGACAATTGAGCTTCTTCATCCAGATGCCGATTCCAGACAAACCACCGGTTGAGGCTATTTGGCTCGCTGTGACTATTCCGACGTAACCGGTCTTCGCTTGAGCAGCGGCGAATCCCATCGCAAGCGACATCAGCATGCCGGCAAGCCCCAACGTAACGATCTTTCTGTTCATTCCGCTCATTTTGTTCTCCAGTCGGTGAGCACCATGCCGAACTCCTCGAACGAAGGCGACAGCACTTTTGCTGCAGCGAACTGTTCGTGGGATCCATATCGCTCACATCATCCACACTAACTCTAAAGCACTAAACGAGGCATAAACGGATGGTAAGAACGCAATTAACGGATGCTAAGAATGTAATTAACGAATCGAGGGGCTGGAAAGCTACCTATGACGGAAGATGAGGGATTTGGCGAGTGGTCGAAAAATGGGTCTCTGCAAAAATCGGCTTCCTTGATATTGATGTTATCGCGCCGGCAATTCCAGTTTCACGAAAGAAGCAATCTGCCGAGTACTCCAAGAATGGCTGACCGTCTACCTCAATGTATGGATAGGCGGTAAAGGTAAGGGGGCCTGCTTTCGGCGCTGGCGTCACCGCCAGGTCGCGCCCCATTGAAAGCATCACGCGATTCGCGTCGATCGCGCCGAAGAGAAAATCACCCTTCTGCGAAGCTGGACCTTTTCCCGATACGTCGACTGGAATCCAGCCGATTCCATCAGCGTAGAATTCTACCCAGGAGTGATAGCCCGCAATCGTGCCACCTGTTTGTGCTTCAGGGAGTGAAAACCCCATTTCAAGACGCGCTGGAATACCAACGGTGCGTAGCATGCTAGTGAATAGAGATTGGGGATCAGTCCAACCGCCATGGTGCGTGACGGCTGCCAAGGCCGAGGTGCCATTGTCCCCAACGCAAACTTCGTCGCAATGGATCATCGAGAGCATAACGTCATAGATCTTTCGGGCCTTTTGTAGCGGATCGCTAATTCCCTGCGTCTGCTCACGTGCGAACTCCACGATCGCTCGATCGTCGGATCCTAGTCTGTCTGGCTGCAAGTATGGAGTGACTTCTTTCGCAAAAGCGCTTGTCCGATCACCCGTCGTCTGCGGACGGCGCTCAAAACGGACGACGTGAAAACTTAACTGGATCTCAAAAGAGTCGTTTGAGCGGGACCGGTCCATCGAAAAGAACGCATAACGGTCCCCGTAGGTCGGGTCTTTGCGGATGTGGACTGATGCCGGAACTTTTAGGCGTAGCCCGGAGATCGTCTGGAATCGGTCGGTCGAGGGGATTGGTACCCAGACATTCACCTTGTGACGGCCTGGACGCGGCACCACACTGATTCTGTAGGAGACGTTGAAACTGCGCGATTCCAAAGGCATTGCAACGTCATTGGGCATTGCGCTGACGGATGGGGCCACGCCAAAGCTTACAAAAGCGATGGCGATCCATAGAGCCATGCTGCTAAGTCGGGAAGCATTCGCCAGGTGTTTTCCGAGGAGGGGTTGCATGGGTGCCTCTCGCGTGCCAGATGCCTGCCACCATAAACAACGGACATAAACAATATATAAATACTAGCGCTTCAGAGGTTAGGGGATCACGCTAAACTTCGGGAGCGTACCAATCGAAAAAAGCGATTGGCATGAGCCTTCATAGGGGTGAACCACACACACATTCCGTGACGCATTAAGGGAAAACGGAGGCCTATGCCGTTAGCGGCCTGCTGCAAGGTGAGCGCGGTCGGTTGTTCTAGTAACCCATGTTGAAAACAGCTGCTCCTGGGACTGCTCGCAGGCGTGGCAACGACTGCTTGCGCGCACTAGGCCTAGCCCGCAAATGCATTTCATAAATTCCTCAACATTCCGTAAAAAGATGAAAATGAACCCACGTCATGCCCCCGAAGACCAGAATTGAATTGGTTTCGGATGGAGTCACCAAGAAGCGACAAACGGGTAGCAACAGCTTACTCTGACCGTGCCAGTCCGGCGAGGTTGTACGGTTCGCTATTGCGGCAGCCGCAGACGGTACCCCACCCAGGGTTCAGTGAGCAGGTATTCCGGGTTGTCCGGGGCGGGTTCGATTTTTTTTCTGAGCCGATTGATGAACACACGTAAGTACTCTTTTTCCTCACCGGAGTCCGGGCCCCATACTTCCCGCAGCAATTCGCGATGAGTGATCACCTGATTGGGACGAGAGGCAAGATAGGATAGAAGATCGTATTCTTTCGGCGTCAAGCGTTCCTGCCCGGTGCCCCCCGTTACTTCACGCGTTTTAAAATCGATTTCAATCGCTCCTAGCTGGACACGAGCAGGCGCCGTGTCCAGGGCGCGCGCTTTTCTGCGCAGAGCGGCACGGATTCGGGCAAGCAACTCAGGAGTACTGAATGGCTTTGTTACATAGTCATCGGCCCCCGCGTCGAAGGCTCGTGTCTTATCTCCTTCGGTCGAGCGCACCGTAAGCATGATGATAACAACGTCAGAGACGGACCGGATCTCCTTGCAGGTCTCAATCCCCGTTGTTCCAGGCATATTTATATCCAGGAGAATAAGCTCGTACTTTGAGGACCGTATGGACTCAAGGGCTTCATCACCGCTGCTGGCCTCATCCACCTCAAAAGCCTGTGAAACAAGCGTTGTGCGCATCATGCGGCGAATCTGTGGATCGTTGTCAACGATTAGAACACGACCTCGACCCATGATTGGGGTCCTCCGCACGATTGGCAGACCTACATCATGGCCGCCGCCTGGAAGCTAATCCTGGCCGGGTAAGAAAGGCATAAATTGTTCATAAAACGTTAATAAATCCATGCCTGCAACACCTTAAAGACCGCGCAATTATCAGTTTCTGCCCATTCTCCTTGTGAATGCAATCAATCGATTTAATGAGTTGGACCGGGAGGACTCGTGTCGGTATGTTTCGTTTACGATTTGAGCCTGCAGACAAGGAGTCTCCACGTGCTGGAAATAGGATCAAGACGACTTTGGGGCAACTGGCACTGGTCCGTTGGCGGAATTAGGCGCGGCATCCGCGAAAACAAGATGGCCTTAAACGAGCAAAGGTTCTGGCTGACGTTGCCCTCACTAGCCGTCCGCGGTTCGGCCGGACTCTGCGTCATCTTCTTAATTACCGTTTTCTATCGACATGCGGCTTTTTTCAACGAGACGGCAATAGGATTTACATATCTGCTTGCGATTCTATGCGCGTCCACGCTTTGGGGTCTAAATACTTCAATTTTGTTGTCGATAGTTGCCACTCTCTCGTATGACTACTTCTTCCTGCCTCCGATTGGAGAATTTACGATCTCAGACCCCCGAGACTGGGTCGCGCTTGCTTCGTTTCTTATTACAGCGGTCCTCGGAAGTACCCTAGCCGCCTGGGCGCGGCGCGAAGCGGAAGAATCGAATCGGCGCCGCCGGGAAACAGAACGGCTGTACGAGTTTAGCCAGCGATTATTAAGCTCGGATCATCCGACGGAGCTGTTGAGCACAATTCCCCGGCACGTTGTGGAATCTTTCAGCGTCACGGCCGCGGCTCTTTTTGTGGAAGGGCAGCAGGTCCATTACTGGGGCATCAACGTAGCGCAACTGGATTGTGCGGAACCGAACAGGATGATCGCGAGCGGTGATCTAGAAGCAAAGGCGGAACAGAGTATTTGCGTGACGCCCATACTTCTGGGAGGACGGAAGATCGGGGACATTCATGTTTCCCGCCCCGCACCTTCCAGAGCGACCCTCGAAGCTATGGGAACCTTGATTACCATTGCAATCGAGCGAGCGGGCGCACTGGAACGCGCTGCCAAAATGGAAGCGGAGCGACAAGGTGAGCAATTAAGGTCGACCCTCTTAGAGAGCGTCACGCATGATTTCAGGACGCCTCTCACATCAATTAAAGGAGCGGTGACGGGATTGCTCGCGGCGATCGACTTCAGTCGAGATCAACAAAGGGAACTTCTTACAATCATCAACGAGGAGTGCGATCGAATCGACCAATTGGTTAGTGCTGCGGCTGAGATGTCCCGGTTCGAGGCAGCTCGGGTTAAGCTGGACGTCAAAGTACACGCGGCGGGTGAATTAATCTCGGTAGCACTGGCTGATTGTAAGGGAATGCTTGGCGATCGCCCTCTTCGCATCGAGGCCCAACATCAAGAGTTGCAAGTGCTTGCGGATTTGCCTTCGGCAAAGAAGGTTCTCGTACACCTTGTTGACAATGCGAACTTATATTCTACACCTGGTCAACCGATTAAGATCTGTACGGAAAAGAGAGATGGATTTCTCTTTTTTAGTGTCGCGGACGAGGGGCCGGGGATCGCGGAAGCCGAAATTAGTAGAATCTTCGAGAAGTTCTACCGGGGTGCATGCCAGCGAGAACGGGTTCCGGGGACAGGCATGGGCCTGGCCATCGCAAAAGCGATCACCGAGGCCCATGGGGGAACGCTCGAGGTAAACTGCTCCCAAGGACAGGGGGCGACTTTCACTTTTAGCCTGCCGATCGAAAGCAGTTCGACCCTTTCAGAATGTCATGCCTAAAAAGTTGCACGCCTTTTTACACACACCTCCACCCGCTACCCCGGTGTGCGGCGCGAGCTAAGGGCCTTAGCGCATCGCCGTGTAGGAACCCCTCAGGTGGTTCGGGTTGTATCGACTGGTAACGATAGCAATACTTTCTGCGTTTATAAATTACTTAGCCGCCATTTATGCCTAATTTAGCCGGTTAAAGCTAGCATTGCGCTGATCGGCGAAGTGGTTGTTGGATTTGTCTGCTTCGGGAGGTGTTGTATGGGTGCAGAACGTATCCTGGTAGTGGACAACGATCCGCAAATTCGCCGCGTGATGCGCACGACCCTGATCGCACGCGGCTTCGAAGTGAACGATGCACGAAACGGCATGGAGGCGCTCGAACGCCTTCAGTCTGAGAAATACCAGCTTGTGCTATTGGATATTAATATGCCCGGCATGACGGGCTTTGAGGTTTGCCAAACGTTGCGCGGCGGCGACGCCGACGTGGTCATTATCATGCTCACGGTGCGGGCGGCAGCTAAGGATGCGACGCACGCTTTTGAAGTCGGAGCGGACGACTACGTGACGAAACCGTTCAGCACACCTGAACTGCTAGCTCGCATCGATGCCGCTCTTAGAAGGAAAGCTCGATCCTCGGTTCAGCGCGACCATTTGCAGCTGGGTGACGCCACCATCGATTTTGCAGCACGCAGTGTTAAGAATCGCAACGAAGAAAACAGATTAAGCCCTAAGGAATTTGCTTTGCTCTCCTATCTTGCGTCTCATCCCAATCAGATCATCACTCACCGCGAATTGTTACAGATGGTCTGGGGAATCAGCTCGGGAGACGAAAGAGAATATCTTCGCGTGTTCATTAATCGACTACGAAAAAAGATTGAACGCTCGCCGGACGAACCCGAGTATTTGCTCACCGTACCCTGGGTAGGGTATCGCCTGCGCTTGCCAGCGTAGAACCGGTGTTATTCATACTGCAGCCGGGAATCCAGTTAACCTGTACGGACGATGTGCAGTAACGCCGATATTAATTTGTTATACGTTGGCGCGCCGTAGGCCGCATTTTGGGGTTTTCTTCTTAGCGCTTACTGGCAACCCTTCTCGAATAGACTCGGTCTGTTCGGCAGCGTCGAAGCTGTCCGGGCTCTCGATCGCACTTCGCCGCTGGCAGCTGAAATAAGAAATCTCCCTCGACCCACTAGCGCCGAGAACCCTAGCGCCAGCTGCGTTGTGTTTGTATCGCTCTTTCAAACCTCGACTGTTAACGCGGATCGAATCAATTGTGGAAAAAAGTATCCGCCCTGCCAATATAGCCCGCATTGAGATGCGGGACGACTGATTTCATCTCTTTTTTGGTGCCCGCGAACAAACTGTACTAGTTTACGTGACGAAACTAACTTCCAAGGTCGCTTCCGTTTATAAGTTCTGAATGTGCCGTTTATGCCTTCCTTACCACTCAAGTCTTACTATCGGGGCGTCTTTATTACGTCGTACGAAACCTTTAGAGGATAGGACCCGGCGGTCGTTAACGCGAGTGTATAAAGCAAAAAGCACAAGCTGTAGATTACATAGCTATATAACTTAATAAGAAACACAAAGCCTGATTATTTTGTTATTTGTCACAGGAATCCCCGGGTCTGTAGTTTTCTGGTGCGGTTTAATAGTTGGTTAAACGAGTGATCAGCAGCGCACAAAAAACGAATGTCATGGGAGACGGTGAGCGCATGAAACTGATATGGAACTGCCTCAAAGGCATTGTAGTATTGAGTATCACGTTTTCTCAGGCCCAGCTCGCCTTCGCGCAGGCACAGGGAGAACCTCACTCTCGGACGGAAGTGGCGAGCTTGGACGAAACCGCCCAGCCGTCGCCTGACAAAGCAGCGCCTGCTACGGCTCCTGCTACCAGCGGCGCACCCGACCCGCTCGTCGGGGCCACCCAACCGACCACCATAGCAATTACGGAAGAGCTAGACGCCCTTAAGAAACGAATCGAGGAGCTTGAAGCTGAGCTCAAGAGTGGGACGGCCAAGGAACCGCCACCGTCAGCCCCAACGGCGTCAGCGGGGCCAGGGCAATCCTCGAGTGCGGCGGCGGATCCGGCACCGGCTCCTCCACAGGGCCTTTCGGCACCCGCTGCCAGTCAGACACCCGACAATTACACTCCGTTTGCGTGGGGTGATTTTAGCTGGTTAAACGGCACGGGCCGTGGCACGCCAGCTTTCGATACTTCATTTTTCACTCCGGAAATTCGATTCGACACGAACTATATAGAGAGTCTGAATCATCCGGTGGATCATACGCTGGGGGGCTCGACCGAGTCGTACCGGTCGGGCGAAGTTCAGATCGAACAGGCCAGTTTTGGCGGTGACTTCCACTGGAACAACGTCCGCGGCCGAATCCTCACGATGTTTGGCGAGTTTGCCACCACGACACCGCGAAACGACGCTAGCGCGGGCGTCGGGCAATGGGACTTGAACGATGCGTACAGATATGTTTCCGAAGCGTGGGGTGGATACCACTTCAACGTCAGTCACGGGCTGAACGTCGACGCAGGAATCTTCGTTTCCTATATCGGCCTGTTCAGCTATTACAATTTTGATAACTGGACTTACCAACCATCGTATGTGTCATCCAACACGCCCTGGTTCTTCAACGGACTGCGCATCCAGTGGTTCCCCACAAAGAAACTCAAGATCGAGCCGTGGTTCATTAACGGATGGCAGTCCTATGCCAAGTACAACAGCCGCCCTGGTCTTGGAGGCCAGATTTTGTGGCGTCCTGCGGAATGGATTTCCATGGTCTTCAACAACTACGGAATGGGGACGGATACTCTCAACAATCCCGCGGTCTCGCGTATTCACACCGATGACAGCCTCGAGATTCGCTATTTCAACCGGCCGGATAACCCCGGTCTTTCCAAGATGGCGTTCTCCGTCACCGGAGATCTTGGATGCGAATATGGCGGTGGCGCCAGTTGCTTTAAGAATACCGCGAACGGGCTCAAGACATCCTTTGCCGGCTGGATGCTCTACAACAGGTGGTGGTTCAGCAAAGATCATCATGCAATTACGATTGGCGGCGGCAAAATGGATAATCCCGGCGGTTATCTGACTCTTCTCCCGCCGATCAATGCTGCAAATGCGGTCACCGGTTCACCATATTTCACCGAAAATTTCGGACAGCCCTTCAAGATGTGGGATGGCACGATTACTTATAACTATATGCCCAAGACCTGGATCACCTGGTGGGGAGAGGTTGGCTATCGCCACTCGGATGTGCCCTATTGGACTGGGCGAAAGGGGATCACACCTCCGGGCGGTAATACAGGTTCTCCGGGCAGTTATGTCTGCACCAACGGAACCACTTCCGGGGTTTCCAGCTTCGCTCCTTCGGGAAACGGCTTTACCACGGATAACTTGGGCAATGCAGTTGCGGCTTCCTGTACTGCTCAATTTGGCTCTGGCTGGACCGCTTGGGCCCCCGATCTGGTCAGGGACCAAACCGCCATTAGTTTGGGCGTCATGGTCAGGTTCTAAGCGCACAGAGAGGAATCGGGGCCGCTGCGGCGGCCCCGGTTTTTTTGGGTACGGGAAAGCAAGCACCTTCCAGTCATCGCAGATGGCGCAGAAATATGCCTTCCGCGGCTCGCGGCCCGCGTTGCACGCCGGGTTCAACCTGCCCATTAGGCTGTCCCTGGGATTTCGCCGTTCCTTCTCTTGCAATACCCGGATTTGCCTGGGCGCTGAAATGTGACAGAATGACGCCTCTTTTGAACTTGGTTGGATGGTTGCGGCGATGAGGACGAGAGGCTTGGCACAATGGGTCTTCGTACTGCTTGCATCGGCAGCCTGCCTGTCGTCTGCATTTGCCAAAACAAAAGTAGTGCCCCATGCTTTTCCTATAAAAATCCTGGAAGCGAAGTCCGTTTACCTCGATTGCGACTGCCGGAAGGAAATGGCTGTCTCGGTGCCAAGTGCCTTACCCGAACTGCTCGATTGGGGACGGTACCGCCTCACGCCGGACCGCAAAGAAGCTGACCTAATCCTTCTGTTTTCGATGAACACATATCTGGGGGACTATCTCACGCGCGATGGTCCCGACAAGAGACCTGCTGTTGTGGATTTTACAATTCTTACCGTCATTGATGCATATACGGGCGAAGCTCTTTGGACCGATTACAAGCGCTGGGGATACATGCTCGTGGGCAGAGCAAGCAGAGATCTGATACATGAGTTCAGGTTGGCCGTGGGAGAACAGGTCAAGAACTGGACACTCAACGATGTGCTTAGTTGTGCCAGCAGCCCGGCGTATGCGGTGTTCGCTCACTTGACTTCCGAACAGGCGCTCGCGGAAACGGAATTCGAGGTTGCCCGCAAGACTGATACTTCCGACCTTACGGTTGATTCTCCCAATGCTCCGGATTTCTGCAAACGCGCGGAGCTTGTAGTGGGTCCAGACAATCGGATCCTTGGCTTCGAAGTGGTGCTCACTGCTGCTCAAACTGTGGAGCTGGCCGAGATCATTGAACAGGCCGATCGGTTCGAGTTCAGTGGCGGGAAAGATCCTGACACCGGTGTGACTAACTTCACTGTGCAAAGCAGGGACAAGAAAATCCTCATCGCATACCAGATGCGAGGCCGCGTGCCCCTCCTGATTCGCGTCCGCTATCTGTACTGAGGCGGCATTTGAGCATTTCTAAACATCGATTGATCCGATGGAAACGATCACTCCTTACCTTTCACGCCTTTCAAGGCCTATGAGCACGCCGGAGTTTCGCGGACCTCACAACTCTTAAGTGATGGATCCTGGCACGCCGTAGACGGCCCCCGCACCGATTCAGGGGAACGAAGACTTCGACTTGGCGATAACTAGCGTCGTCTGAAATCTGGCGTTCGCAGTCATGTTCTAAGCGGAAACCTAAAAGTTGGGGCCCGGCGCAGTTTCCGAAATCCGACCTATTCGGGAGTTTGACTTCGGCGTGGTCGAGACGACTCGGTATTTCTTGTCCTTCTCCCCGGCGCGGACATGTGCGGTTTCGTTTTCGATGCGAAATTCCACGGCATCGCCGACAGCCAGGACCGGATCTTTTCCTCCCGCGAACTCATAAATTCTGTCGTCGGTCTCCACGCGATAGACCTGCTGCCGGTGGGTGAACGCTTGTCCCCCGTGCGTTCTCCCCTTCGAGTCCGTAGGGAAGATGGGCGCGTAGTCGGTGTGTTCGTCGACGCGCACCGCGACCACTTTGCCTTTATTCGGATAGCTCGGGGGCTTGCCCTTTGCAATTGCAGCAGCTTGCGTCCAAAAAAGAAAAAACAACAAGAAGAGGCACAAAGGAACGACTCTGACGCCCGCGCCAAACGCAGTTCGGCACATCCGGGCGCACATTTTCAAACCGGACATCTGACTGAAAAGCGGTCCCGGACTCCGCTTGTCGCTCATGCCCAAACCTAGCGCATTAGGGATTAAAAAGGCATAAACGAACCGAATCGATTTGTGCAACGCCTAGTGGGCAGGGAAGCGCTTCGACAGGCCCTCGTAAAGTAAGGTCACATCCACCCGAGCTTATGGTTTCATTATGTTGTGTTTATTGTCCGTTTATGCTGCAATAAGCGCTTCACAACCTTTAGCAGGTTTTGGCTAGCACGGCCTGCACAGGGAAGGTCACCGTGAGCGAAGCTCAAGTTGAAGCAGGCATTCACCTAGCTCGAAATCAAAGAAAAGTCGTCGATCAGACGAGTTTTGAAGACTCCGTCGCTGCAACACTGGTAAAGGAAGATGTTGGCGCCCGCATCGAGAAAATTGGCCTTATTCCTGTAATTCGCTTGGCCTCCGCAGAGGATTCGCTTTTTGTCGCCGAGGCGCTTGGCGAGGTCGGTATCTCGGTCGTCGAAATCAGCATTTTGGAACGCGGATCGCTCGATGTCATCTCCCACCTGGTGCGGCACGCTCCGGGAATAATTGTGGGGGCAGGAAGCATATTCAACGTGGATGAAGCCAGCCGATGTCTTGACGCCGGTGCGAAATTCTTGACAAGTGACATATTCGTTGCAAGCGTCGTCGAGTTAGCGGCCAGAGAAGAAATCCTAGTGATCCCTGCGGCATTCACCCCCACCGAAGTTATGACGGCATGGAATGCCGGTGCGGACTTCGTCAAGGTTGCTCCGTGCGACGCGGTAGGTGGCCATAACTACATCCGATCGTTGAAGACAGCTCTGCCTCACATACGCCTGGTTGCCGCAGGAGGGGTAGATCAACTGACAGCTGTCAACTTCATTAAGGCCGGCGCTACATCACTCAGTGTGGGGAAGGAGCTGATACCAGATGAATCTATCTGGCTTCGCCAGACTCGCAGGATTCAGGAGTTGGGCCGCCGGTTTCTCACAGCTATCGACATGGGTCGCAAGCAGACAGCACCACAGTAAGCAGACGGATAGCGTCCGAGCGTGACGGTAAGGCGAGATATTCTTCCAGCGTCCCGACGTTGAGGCAATGCGCCTCTTTCCATTGCGGTTGGCCCTTCAGAGTCCAGCAACAGCGGCTTACGCGAACTGGGATCTGGTGCACGTCTCTCCGGTATGTGGGTTTGCGCGAAGAACCGATCCGTTACAGAGCCGAGGGGCTGCGCACCGAGCACATGAAACCCATAGATCGAGCGTTTGGCCTGTTGCATTGCTTTCCCTCCCCAATTTGATCACCGAATCGGTACGGGCCGTTGCAGCGCCAAAAGATGAGCACGTGCGCTCTTCACAAACCCAACAAATCTTCGTGCCAATTCACCGATGCGGTCTGTCTGGCGGTGCCGGATAGCATCTTTAGGGATTAACTCTCCGCCAATACCGAGCGCAATAGCTCCGGCGAAAATGAAATTGGAAGCGTTCTGTTGATTCACACCCCCAGCGGCAATCAGCGGAATGTGCGGAAACATTCGGTTAAGCGACCTGATATAGGCTTCGCCGCCAATCTGGGCGCAGGGAACAACCTTAACGAAATCGCAGCCAACTCTCCAAGCATTGATGACTTCGGTAGGAGTCAGGGCACCCGGAAGCATAACCACTTCTTCCTTTGCAGCAAATTCCATTAGCTCCGGATGGAGCCCATCACTCGTCAAAAACTGCGCACCAGCATCGAGACAATAACGCGCAGCCGCAGCGTCGGTCACGCCGCCTGCTCCGACGACCATGCTAGGACTATTCTTCCTCAGGTGTGAGATCACTTTTGTAGCCAGCGGCACGGTGAGGGTGATCTCCGCAAGTGGGATTCCGCCGCCGGCTATGGCCCCGGCAGCGAATAGGGCCTCCTCCGCCGAATAAACCCGAATGGCTGGAACGATACCGACGTCCTCGATCCAAGCTCGCACCTCGTGTTTTTTCACTTACCCGGCTCCTTCGGCGGACCCTAACGGAGACCGCCGCTTTAAGCTGGACGTTGAAATAGCAAGGCAACTAGCTTTCAAAGGATACCTCCGGCTCCGGCAGCGTATCGCCATCGCTCGCGAACCAAACATAAAGGGTAGGCAAGATGAAGATGCTCATCGCCAAATCGGCAATCAGACCGCCAACGATGACAATGGCGAACGGCCGTTGCGAGTCAGAGCCAATTGCGTGAGAGAACGCCGCCGGCAGCAGGCCGAAGGTCGCCACCAGCATGGTCATCATGATGGGTCGAAGTCGCAGGACGGCACCCTCGACCGCAGCATCGGGAACGGTAAAGCCCCGGGCCCGGAGTTGGTTGATATATTCGAGCATAATGACGCCCGTTTGAACCGACACGCCGAAGAGCGCCAGGAAGCCGACTCCCGATGACACGCTGAAATGAGTGCCTGTGATCAGTAAGGCGAGCAATCCGCCTACGCGAGCCATGGCCACCGTCATGAGGATGAGCAACGCCCATTTGAAGGATCGGAACATCGCGTAGAGAATGATGAAGATTATCAAAACGGTGATCGGTACGATCAGCAGACAGACGTGCTTCGGCTCTCTTCTCGCTCTCATATTCTCCCGACCAGTCGATGCGATAGCCTTGCGGCAGCTTGACCTTCTGGCCAACCTGATCGATTACGTCATGGACCGTGCTGCCGAGATCCCTGCCGCGAACGTTAAAACGCACGGCAACGTAGCGGCTCATCCCGTCGCGGTAGATGTCATATGCGCCATCCTTGACCTCGACTTTGGTTAGCTGCGCCAGCGAAACTCGTTCTCCGGATGGCGCAAGAAGGCGAATGTTGGAGATTGCTTCTGGGGTATTTCGGTACGGCTCTTGATAACGCACGACGACGTCGTAGCGTGCCTCACCCTGGAGCACTTGGCTTACGGCATTCCCCCCAACGGCCGTTTGGACAGCGTCTTGTATATCCGCGACATTGATTCCAAAGCGAGCGGCCGCCAGGCGGTCTACGGTGATATCGAGATTCGGCTGGCCGGTATCACGCTGAATGCCAAGGTCTTCAACGCCGGGGATGTGCTGCATAACGGAGACCATTTGGTCGCCCGTTTGCTCGAGGACGCCCAGATCAGGCCGTAAATCTTAACGGCGAGTCCACCCTTAGTGCCCGTGACTGTCTCATTCACGTTGTCTTCGATCGGTTGCGAGAAGTTCCAGAATGCGCCGGGCAATTTCGAGACCTCGCGATTCATGGCGGCGATCAGTTCGTCTTTATTTCTATGGAACGCCGGTCGCCACTGCTCTTTTGGCTTCAGATCAACGAAGTACTCGGTGTTGCCGAAGCCCCCCGTGTCGGTTCCATCGTCGGGCCGGCCCACTTCCGAAACGACATCCGTCACCTCCGGAAATGAGGCGAAAATGATCGCGCCTGGTCTGTGAATCGAGACCCTTCCGTGAGACTGGTGCTGTTCGCCAGCGAGCCGCGCGCCCAGATCGCGCCCTCGTCGAGATGGGGCAGGAACTCGGCGCCCATTACGCCGCTGAAGGTCAGAAACATCGCCACAGCAAAACTCGCCAATCCCACGCCGATCGTCACCCAGCGATATTCGATCGCGCGCCAACCGCGCCCCGGTACCAACTCGTGATGGCGGCCATCACGGGATTGCGCCATTCCTTGACGCCGTTTCGGAACAGCCAGCTGGCCAGCACAGGCGCCACCAGAATCGAAAACGTCAATGCACCCAAAAGGGCGAAGGCCACTGTCAAGGCCATGGGTCTGAATAAGCGGCCCTCCACACGTTGCAGCGTGAAGATCGGCATGTAAGCGGTGATGATAATGGCGATGGCATAGAACACCGGGCGCTGAACCTCATGCGACGCCTCGCGGATGGTTTCCGCAACGGATTTTAGGGTCAGTGTCGCCCGGAGAGAGCCTGATCCTGCGGAGCCGTTTCCGCGTGGCCAGATGGCGAACGATGTTTTCGATCATCACCACGGCGCCGTCAACAACCATTCCGAAATCCAGCGCGCCGAGCGAAAGAAGGTTCGCAGGAATCTTGCTCAAATCGAGCCAAATCGAGGCAAAGAGCAAAGAAAAAGGAATCGTGCACGCGACGATGAGGGCCGCACGAGCATTGCCGAGGAACAGAAACAGGATAATCGTTACCAAGATCATCCCTTCCAGCAGATTGTGCTCGACCGTGTGCAGCGTGAAATGCAGCAGGTCGGCGCGATCCAGCATCGGAACAACCTCCACGCCCTTTGGCAGGATGTGTGTGTTGAGCTCCTTCACCTTGGCGTGAATGGCGTCCAAAGCTGGCCCGGCATCCGCGCCCTTGCGCAGGAGCACGACGCCCTGGATGACGTCAGCCTCGTCAACGATTTTCCCATCTTCCAGGTGGTTAGCCCTCGCCATGTGCCCCAATCGAATCTTCGGGCCCTGCTGCACTTCCGCGATGTCCTTTACGCGAATGGGCGTGCCGGATTTCGTGGTCAGCAACGTCTGCTCGATGTCCTGCACATTGCTAAACAGGCCAAGCGCGCGGACGTTCATCTGCTGCAAGCCCGTTTCCACGAAGTTGCCGCCGGCGTTGATGTTGTTGTTGCTCAGTTGCTGCTCCACCTGGCCGATGCTCAGCCCGTATGAGATCAGCTTGTTCGGGTCGACGCGCACCTGGTACTCGCGTACGGTGCCTCCGAAGTCGGAGACGTCGACGACATTCGGGACGGACTTGAATTCCTTCACCAAAGTCCAATCTTCGATGGACCGCAGATCCATCAGATCGTACTTCGGGTTAGTGCTGCGCAGCGTGTACCAATAAATCTGGCCTACGGTGCTCCAGTCAGTGCCCATCTGCGGCACGAGGCCTTGCGGCAGGGTCACCTGGGTGATTCGTTCGTTCACCTTCTCGCGGTTCCAGTCGTTTCCGATTGATCGTCAAAGATCATCAGCACAAAGGAAAGGCCGAAAATGGACTCGGTGCGCAGATAGGACAGATGCGGAATCCCGTTCATCGCGATTTCAATCGGAACGGTAACCTGCTGTTCCACTTCCTCTGCCGAGCGACCCGGCCACTGCGTAATGACCGTGACATAGTTGTCCGCGATGTCGGGATAGGCCTCCACGGGAAGCGCATGATACGAGATCACGCCCCAGGCCACCAGCATCACTGCCAGCGCAAGCACGACAACCCGATTACTGAGCGCGAAATCTACAAGCTTGCGGATCATTTCGTTTTCCCCTCCTGGTCCTGGGCTGAAAGTCGTTCCGCGAAACGCCTGTCTATTGGTTCTCGATCGAGTTCTCGAGCACCAGCGCGTTGGACACAACCTGCTCGCCCGGCTGCAAACCCGAAATGATTTCTTGCATTTTGATTCGGCAGCATCTCTCCGCTGACGACTTCTACGCGGTGGAATCTATTTTCCGGTGCGGGCGTGAACACCCAGTCGCGGTCGTGCAGATGCAAAATCGCCGTGGCCGGAATCTCCGTGTGCATGGTCATTTGTTGGCCCTTGAACGTAGCCGTCGCAAACATTCCGAAGTGCATGATCTTTCCCTGATTCTGCACGTCGATGCGAACCTTCGCCGTCCGCAGCGTGGGATCGAGGATCGCCCCGATGTTGCTGACCCGCCCCTTCAGGACCCGGTTCGGATACGCGTTCAAGCGGATGTCCGCGCTGTCATTAATGTGGATGTCGGACAAGTCATTTTCGTACACATCGCAGAGAACCCAGACGTCGGACAGATCTGAAATCGTGAAGGGGTTCGGCGGAGTGAGCGCCTGGACGCCGGACGCATTGGTGATCTGTTGATCGGTGATGACCCCGGAGATCGGAGCGAAAACCGACACGATTCCCGTAGGATGGTCGGGGTCGGTTCCGAGCAGACGCAGATGCTCGGTGGTCGTATCCACGTCGACCATGGAATTGTCCTCGGCAGTCTGGGCTACTTCGAGTGAACTCTTCGGAATCGCTCCATGATCGAACAGAATCTGGGCGCGATTCAGCTGCACTTTCGTGAGGCCTTCGTTCACGACGGCCTTGCGATAATCGGAATAGGCGCCGGCAATATCGCTGCTTCTCACTTTGAACAGCAGCTGGCCCTGCGTGACCTGGTCTCCAAGCTTGGCGTCGATTTCCATGATTTTCCCACTGGCTAGCGACGGCACCGGAACCTGCTTGGTCACGTCTGGATTGACCG
This sequence comes from uncultured Acidobacteriota bacterium, assembly GCA_963828935.1. Classification (GTDB taxonomy): domain Bacteria; phylum Acidobacteriota; class Terriglobia; order Acidiferrales; family UBA7541; genus Palsa-189. Next base: position 1,368,943 of record CAWHGP010000003.1, read on the forward strand.
TCCCGGTTACATTCAACAGCGGGGCCGCCATGTGTCCGACAGCGGTCGCCAAGGGAAATTGGTCCGGATGATCCACGGCCACGTTCGTGACGTCGAAACCGGCCACCACGTTCGCCGGAGGCGGCGCTGTCGCCGCGGGATTTTCCTGGGCGGTCGCACTCCGCTGGCAACCAGCGAACAGTAGCCCCAGGCTTATACAAATCACTACCTTGAATGCAGTTGAGCGAATCATTGCAAGACCTCCTGTCCCACCGCCGTATTCATCTGTGCGGCGGCGGTCAAATACGAGCCGATTAAATTCAAATACGAGAGTTCGGTATCGCGGTATGACTTTTCCGCGTCGAGAAAATCGAGTAACGATGCTCCACCGTTTTGGAATGAAAACGTCGTCTTATCGCGAACGTCCGTCGCCAACGCCAGGTACTTTGCCTTATAGGGTTTTAGAAGATTCATGATTCTGGACCAACGTCCAATAAGCGGAATCGACATCACTAAAGACCCCGGCTTCGGTCGCGGCTTGTAACTGCTGGTTCCGGTCGATATCGATTTGCGTGCGCGCCTTTTCGCCTTGATTGCGATCGAAGACGCGCAGCGGAATACTCACGCTGACGCCCAGGGTGTTGAGCGCTGCAGGGTTATTCCACGAACCGTTATGCGTGTACCACAAACTATACGTTGGATCCGTCGAGCCATTGGAAATCGCCAAGCTGGTGATTGATCTTTGCCAAGTCCACCGATTGCATCGCCGCCTTCAAGTCTGGCCGCATGGCCAGCGCCATATTCCGGTACTGCTCGAGCGGCATGAGCTGGTCGCTGAAATCGAATGGGCCGGTAACGTCAAACTGATCGATGGGCGTGCGGTCATTCAGCAGGGTCAAGAGCTGGATCTTGCTGGTTCGCAGGTTTACCATCGCGGTCTCGAAATCGGACTCGAATTGCACGCGCTGCAGGACCAGGCGGTCGAAATCCACCTCCGCAAGATCCCCGGCGTTCAGGCGGGTGCGATTCACATCCAGTTCACGATCCCAATAGTCCAGATTCTGCCGGGCGTTCTCGACGACCGCTTTCGCCTGCAAGACCTGAACAAATGCGCTTCGCAGACTGAAGAGCATGGTGCGCTCCTGATCGTTCGAGGTAGATTGGGTGACGGCAGTCGTTTCCTTCTGGCTGTCACGCCGCAACTCGCGCTTGTGATCGCGCTCGTGCAGGTAACTGATCCCAGGAGTAACCGTGGTGCCCCGGATAGGCTGCCAGACTCCGTCCACCGGAGTGATTTGAGTTCCGTCGAGGGTCACAGAGACGTCCGGATTGGGACGGAGATACGCGGTGATTTCCTGCGCCTTGGACTCGTCAATGTTGGCCTGATTGGCTTTTAGCGTCGGGTTGACAGCCTCGAACTTGGCCTTGATTTGATCCCAGGTCAAAGCCGACTGTGCGCGTGCACCAATCGGCAGGAACACAGCCACTACCATCGCATTGCGAATATATCGGTAAAGACGCTTGTTCATTGTCATTGCCCGCGTGTTGGTGGCTCCGCCGCCTGTTGCCCAGGGACATTCGCAGCGTTGGCCCTGGTCAACAGTGAAGGCACGAGAAGCAAACCAATTTTTGGACCCTTACGTTTCATCGATCGTCCCGTCCGCCGCGATAACTGTCGAACTCTCCGAATGCAGTGGCGGTGTCCTTCGCGGCCATGGGATGACACGCCCGCTGCACACAACTGTCTAGTAGCTGTTTTGATCAGTGCAGGCTAAAGCCGCGGCGCGAGCACAGGAGGTGCTCTTCCCGCGTGTGAGGTATAGGCCCAGCGCCCTATGGTGGTTTGGGCGGGTATAGAAGAGAGCTTTTCCTGCAACTGCGGGACAAACAGTCTCTTGGGGTTCGGGTGACCGCCAGCTCTGGAGCCGGGAGACACCAGCGCCGCTGTGTCCCGAAGCTGGTGTTCTCCGGAAGCTTCGGCTTCCCCGGCCTCGACGGTACCTGGAATACTGCTCGAAATTGCCACGGTAAACTTGTCGTTACCATCGTTAAGAAGAACGATAGGAGTTCGCGGGAGTAGAGCCGGCGTGAGGACTAAATCGTTCGGAATATTGTCTCCGCTCATATCTCGCATTTCGAGCAGTAGCCCCCCAGGAGGTGCGGCAACATCCATCAACTGTTCGGCACCCGAGGAACTTTGCAAGCGAACTGTGTAGCTGGTGTAACGGGCAAAGATCTGCTCGACAATCGTGGCATTTAGCCGGCGTCCACCCGCAAATTCGGGCGCAGAACGCGTGATTCCACCGGCACTGCCCTGCGGTGGCAGGTTGGGAGCGGTTGGCACAGAGAAAGACTTGGATAGGTCCTGGATCTCAGCTCGAACGTCAACGCTGGCCAGATCCTGAGCGCACGCGCTGCTGAATGCGCACGTGATCAAGGCGAGAGTCAGTCCAGCCCAAAAAATCCTGACGAGCCCAACCGAGTCTTTTGCGTCATATTCCATTGGAGTTGCCACATACATATTTGTCCATTTGTTCTAACTAAGGCATAAACGACACATTCGAAATTTATAAAGCTTCTCACGATCAAGGGAAAAAGGATCAGGCGTGGGAGACAGTCCCATCTACAACCTGGACGTCTTGATGATATGGAATCGTGTGACTCTTCAGGTCAGCAACCACAAAAAGAAAGAGGGTCCGACTGAATAAGGCGGGCGCCGTACCTTGCCGGAGTGGATGGCACAAGTCATTGAACCGTAGCTGCAGTTGGCTGGCGCGCTCTCGGTTCGAGTTCAATCCGAGAGGGAGGTATTCCATACTTAGGGGTGAACCACTCTGCTTTTCTGTCTCATTTGTCACGGCACGAACACAAAGTACCCGTTCGCGCTGAAAACTTCACGTCTTCGATCAGCCGCATCAGTCGCATCGCACCATTTCCCCCTCATCCACATGCAGGGATATTCTTCGGGCAGCAAAATACAGGTTGATGAACATCCAAATCTTGCCCCCAGTAATACTGAGTGTGAACATGGACATTAGGCGGAATCCATGTTCAAGTGAAAGTAGCTTCTCCTTCTGGTCATCAGGGTCAACGTCACCCCAATCGCCGGACTGATGGCTACTGAGGTAGGTAAAAAGCGAATCGCCCGATGCCTCAATCGCTTGGAGGGCACCGGGCGTCGCTACAACTTGACCAAGCGTGAAGAGGGGCTTCACGTTGTCGCTTTTGTTTTCTCCACAGTAGGCTTGGCGACAGGGGTGAGTGGCACAGCCGGAACGCTCTTTGCTAGCGCAGCCTGAAATGTTTCCGGTGTATGCCGAATCTCTCAGTTCGTTTTTGGCCACGTAAGTAGATATCCGGCCTTCCCAAATATAAGAATCAATTGCCGCTTGGTCGGTCTGCCAGCGATCTGGTGGAGTCGCAAGCCTTCCTTTATGTGGGCCTTCGCCGCTTCGCTACGGGCACCGGGAGTGAATTGGGTAGCTGGTGTAACCGGAGCAGCGAGGGCGGCGGCCGGTTCGGCCTGTTGAGATTCAACGGCAACTTCGGCTTCTGGGATTGCTGGTGTGGCCTGGGGGAGCTTCCGCCACCCAGATTGGCTGACCGTATCAGTTTCATCGTCAGGCTGTGCCGGCTCCGTGGTCCGCTTTGAACTCTTCGTCGATTTCTTCGACTGCTTCTGTTTCTTCGTCATTTGTGTTCCCTCCAAGGAATTCGCGAATATATGCGTGTAGAGAGATCTACTGACAAGTTGGAGCAAGGGATACAACTGCGCCAGCTTCGCAAACCTTTCGTTGGACTGTTGGCGAGCGCGATCGTGCGGAGGTTTTTTCCACGGTTAGCAGTCCTCTTAGCCCGCTACAGCTGTTTGCCATTAGGCAGCGCTAGCGTCCTGCGAAGAAAATCGGTCAGCACAATTTGCCTTAGCGCGGGCTGCCGGAGAATCCAGCCGCACGGTTGCCAGGTACTTGAGGATGACAGTCAGGTCTTTGTGGCCTAGCAGCTTGCGCAAGGTGCGAGGATCGGTCCCTTCACGCAGCTGATCGGTCGCATAACTCTTCCTGAATTTATGTAGCTCCACTTTGCAAGTGAGGTTTGCTCTGGCTGCTGCAGCCTGGACCATTCGCAAAAAAGTGTCCTTCCACTCCGCCGTTGCGTGCGGGGAAGATCAACCTCGATGTCGGACCGCTGGCCTGGCGGTCTTTCAAGTCCATGAGCAACCTGTCGCCAATCGGAATCTCTCGTGTCCCCTCTCCGGTTTTCGGACTCCATCCGTATTGCGGCTTGGCCTGGACCGTGAACGTGCGTTTCGCGTAATTGATGTCTAAATAGCAAGCATGCATGACCTCTCCTTCTCGACATCCTGATCCCAGGAAGAATCTGATCACCAGTTTGGAGCACTGTGTCCGATGCAGCCAAGAGTGCCGCGATTTCCTCATCCGTGTACATCTCCACTTGTTTCTCCGCGAACCGTGGCCAGTCGCTGCGCTGCAGCACTTCTTGATGCCGTGGCAGTTAAGGAAAGCCACAATCGCCATAGTCTTGTTGTAGATTGTGCAGGGTGCATATTGTGGTGAGTGATTGCGGAGTGCTTGTATGAACCTGAGCATATCTTCTCGATTGATTTCGTCCATGTATGTTTTGGAACACGTCGCGGTGAATTGATTCACATCGAACATGTCAGCTCGTGCAGATCGGGGAACCTTTAGCATGAGCATTTCAGATTCATACGCTGCCACAGCGGACTTGAGGGTCTTGCGTTCCATTGACACGACTGTCGGGCCATTTGCCTGTAGCGTCAATCCCGCTCGTCTAGCCACCTGTATCTGCTCCCGTCTCTTCTTCGCCGTGAGTGCTTCATTCAGATCCTTGCCGACGGTTTCCCATACTCTGCGTCCGTTGTCGCTGTACCGGAGCATAGGTTGGATTGTGGAACTCGGTCGGGACGCCTTTCAGGACTCCTCATCCTGCCTTGTGCGGCAACCGAAGGGGAACGTACTTCTGCCGTTTCTCGATGGTGAATGACAGATACAACCCGACTCTGTGTTTTGCCGTGTTTTCCTCTCCTATAGTTATCAATACCAACTTTGAGAGAAAACGGCTTTTGCGGGTAGGCTTACGGGTAGGTGCGGGGCTAACTTTAGCGCTCGAAATAAATGGCGGAGGACGCAGTCCCTCGCGAACTCTTCTCTGGCCCGAATTCCCTGCTAACAGGGAAAAATACAGGGAATTCCGCTCTTTCTACCCAAACTCTGCGAAGATAAGTACCTGCCCGACAAGTACCTTAGCAAAGAAGAGGGGTGTTTGAGGCGAGTCGGAACAGGGAACGAACAGGGAATGCAAATCCTTGATACGTGCTGTTACGCTGTTACGAGCCCTGTCGATAAAAGTTTTTCTGCAAGGAACCAACGGTCGCCGCCGGCGTGCCAGAAGGCTGAAATTTCGACGAGCAGGTCGCCGTCCCACTTGACGGTCTGGCCAAATTCGACGTCAAACGTCTTTCCTGTTGGGGCGATCACCTTGCCGTCGAGCAGAACCATGTCCCCTGTGAAGGTTCCCGTGGCGCGGGTCACGACGGTGATCCAGTCGCCGCTTCCGAACTGGATCGGGTAGGGGTCGTTGTACACGTGCATGTCGGGGAACACGCGCAACATTTGCTGCATCGCCGCGGCGTGCGCTACCCGTCCATAGATCGGCTGTGCGTTGCCCGTGATGTAGGCGACCATGTCCGGGTGATGTATCGCGTCCACGGCTGCAAAGTCGCGGGCGTTGAATGCACCGTCGCCCTTCTTCATAAGAGCGAGCAGGTGTGCGGTCCGGTTGATGTCTTGATTTTCCCTCATCATGTTGTTTTCCTTTCTTATTGCCGTTCTCCCTCCGTGGTTTCTAGTGCGCCCTAATCTAAACGGAACGAGTCCTGGCCTTACTCGCCGGCCGCCGCCACGGATTGACGCAACTCGTACTGGATCGGCGTGAAACTGTCGGCGATCTGCAGTTGTTCCCGCATGAGTGTTACGACTTTGGGGTTTTCACGCGCGGCCGCAATCGCCTCACGGCTCTTCCATTGGGCGTAGTTGACCACCTGGGTGCGGTCGAAGTTCACGTGGAGGTTGGCAGAGACGAACCCGGGCACGTACCTTATGGTCTCCTTCGTCGCACGCACGAGAAAATCCAGCAGCGCCTCGGCACGTTCGGGGACGACCGCATATGTGTTGATGATCGTCACATAGCCGGCACTTGGGTCGAGTATTGTGAGACCCGCTTCGGTCACTGGTGCGGCGTGCGCCGCGGACGATGGGTTGTTGCCGGTAATCATCGGGAATTCCTCCGTAGGATATTTGCTTCCTGCATGGCCGCATTCGCAGGCCTATAAACTTAGATTGGCGATTGGGACGAGATGATCTATCCTGAAAATCCGTATTATTAGCTCGATCGTCCGGAGAGATTTTGAGAGATTTTGATTGATGGATCCACTCTCAGATGTGCTCTCGCTGCTGAGACCACGCGCTTACAAGGCTGGTGCCTTTGATTTGGGCCGAGACTTTTGTATTAGGTTCCCACAGCATGAAGGCATTAAGTACACCGCCGTAATCTCTGGCCAGTGCTGGCTAGCGGTGGAAGGCGTTCCTGAGGCGGTCCGGCTTAGGGCGGGAGATTGTTTCCTTTTGCCGCGTGGGCTTGCGTCGTGCCTTGCAAGCGATCTGACGCTGCCGCCGGTCGATGCTCACACCATTTTTCCGGTCCCGCTAAATGGTCGCATCGCATCTTGCGATGGCGGCGGGCATTGCCTTCTTGTCGGCGGGCACCTCGTCCTGACTGGCAAGCATGGCGATATCCTTTTTGCGGAGCTGCCGCCCGTCGTCCATATCCGGAAAAAATCGGACAAGGCGGCCATGCGCTGGTGCGTGGAACGGATGAACGAGGAACTACGCGATCCGCAGCCGGGGGGCTTTCTGATCACACAGCAACTCGCCTACATGATCCTGGTTCAGGGCTTGCGTCTGCATATGGCCGAAGGGTTGAAAGGCAGGGTAGGGTGGCTCTTTGCTCTATCCGATAGGCAAATGAGCGCGGCGATTACGTCCATGCATGATGAGCCGGCACATGATTGGACAGTCGAGGAGTTGGGGCAGCGTGCCGGGATGTCCCGATCGACCTTTGCGCTAAGGTTCAAGAAGACGGTTGGCGCGTCGCCGGTCGAGTACTTGACACGCTGGCGAGTGTTTCTAGCTGCGGACAAAATAGCGAATACCAGCGATTCCATTTCTGAAATCGCACAGTCCTTTGGCTACGAATCCGCAAGCGCCTTCGCCAAAGTCTTTAAGAAAATAATGGGATGCTCGCCGCGGGAATACAACCGTGGCCATGATTCGGGTTCCTCTGCGTATAGCGAGGGCAATACAACGCGTGCCAACGGACCCCAACCTCCACAACGTTGATTCGCGGTTCGCCGTGCGGTGCAGAATCCGCCACTACCATGACAGGAACGTGCAGTTTCAGCGCTCCTTTCCCGCTAAAACCGGCAGTTTCGTCTATTGGTCGAGCGCCGCTAAAGCGACACGCGCTACTTGTTCGAGACTTTTCCGGTCGGACCTCAGTCGTGCCATGGCTCGCATTCCCTGAATTGTGACAGTGAAGAACCGCGCCAGGGCTTTTGTATCCGCGTTATGCGATAATTCTCCGGCTTTTCGTGCGCGGAGGAGCGCCTCACTAAAAATCCCTTCGACTTCCGCCTGATTGTCGCGCAAAAACTCCGCGAGCGTAGCATCTGACGTGTCGCGCTCCAGATTGGCGCTCAATAAAAGACAGCCTCGTTCGTGCTGATGCTTGGATTCAGTGCTCAGGCCAAAGAGGAGTTTCGCGAAGACCTCTTTGACGGGCCGGCCAGCACCGAAAAGTCTGCGCAGACCGTCGTTGGTTTGGCGCCGGTAATAGGCCAAGGCCTTCATGTACAGCCCGCGCTTGTCGCCAAATGTGTCATAGAGGCTTTGCTTCGCAATCCCCATCTCCCGCAGGAGTAGCTCCAGCGACGTATTCTCGTAACCCAGCCGCCAAAAAACGGCCATCGCCTTGGCTAGGGCTTGGTCGGGATCGAATTCTTTCTTGCGTGGCATTATAGACTTCCTAGTCTATAACGATCTGCTTGACACAGCGCATTCCAGACCTTATGGTCTATAATGTTTGCAGACTGGGTTGTAGGCAGGAGAGGAGTTCTCCCATGAAAGCACGATGTACCGTCCGATTCCTTGTCGCATCAATTGCTCTACTATCGTTCGTGGCCCTGCCGGGAACGGCGCGCGCGCAGAATTCGAATGCGATTAGCTCATGGGCTGCCGCAGTCGATGGCGTAACGCTGCATTACCTGACGGCTGGCCATGGCCCCGCAGTGATTTTATTGCATGGCTACACGCAGACGTCGCGCATGTGGCGGCCCATCATCCCGAAACTCGCCGAGAAGTTCACCGTTATCGCACCCGATCTACCCGGCATCGGCGATTCGTCGATTCCCAAGGACGGCCTGGACATGAAGATGGCTGCGATCCGTATCCATGCGCTTGCGAAATCGCTGGGCGTTCAGAAAGCGGAGGTGGTTGGCCATGATATTGGACTCATGGTCGCCTACGCTTACGCTGCGCAGTTCCCTGCGGAAACGGAGAAACTTGTGGTGATGGATGCATTTCTTCCCGGTGTAGCCGGGTGGGAGAACGTCTACGATAACCCCGGCATTTGGCACTTTCGCTTCAATGGGCCAACGCCGGAAACATTGGTCCGCGGGCGCGAACGGATCTATTTCGATTATTTCTGGAACGACTTCGCCGCCGACAAGACGCGTTCGATTCCCGATGCCGATCGGGCGGCGTATGTTGCAGCTTATTCGCGTCCCGGTCGAATGCGCGCGGGTTGGGCTTATTTTGTCTCTTTCCAGCAGGCTGCCGAAGACTTCGCAAAGCTCTCCCAGACGAAGCTGACTATGCCGGTCCTTGCCATCGGAGGTGACAAGGCGAACGGAACTGTGCTTGGCAACCAGATGAAGGTCGTCGCAACGAACGCCACGATGATTGTCCTCAAAGACACTGGACATTGGGTTCTGGAGGAACGGCCAAAGGAAACGACTGACGCGCTGATGAAATTTCTGTGATCGGCGCGTATAGAACTCGCGGAATTCCTTAATAAGCGCCCGAGGAGGAGTCAGAATGTTTAAGAAGATAGTGGTGACCCTGTTGTGTATTGCGTCCTCCACGCTTGCGGTGAGTGCGCAGACACTTCCGCAGATGCGCATGACCCCCGCAGAAATCAAGGGCAGTCCGACAGACAACAACCAAATCGGCAGCTCGGGCCTCGCTGGCGTTCACACCAAGGTGCTGTTCGGCGATCCCGCCAAGGCCGGCTTTTACTCCATTCTGCTGTTCGTGCCCGCCCACGTGACGATCGAAGCGCACACGCACAGGGATAACCGTGTGGCTACTACGCGTGGGTCGGTGAGCAACTCGCAGCCGACGGGTTGGCCGTATACGCGGTGGATTTGCGCGGTCGGGGGCAATCGGACGGCGAACGATTCTACATCGACACATTTGCAGACTATGTCGGCGATGCTGGTTCCCTCATGAATCTCGTCAAGTCGAGGGAGCCTGGGTTTCCCGTATTTCTCATGGGCCACAGCGGGGCGGCGTCGTTTCATGTCTCTATGCGCTCGACCACCAGAACGAATTGGCGGGGCTGATCTGTGAAAGCTTCGCCTTTCAGACCCCAGCTCCCGACTTTGCCCTCGCCGTGCTCAAGGGGCTAAGTCATCTCGCCCCGCATGCGCACGTTCTTCATCTTAAGAACGAGGATTTTTCGCGCGACCCGAAGGCGGTCCAAATCATGAATGAGGACCCATTTATTGCCCATGAGACGCAGCCCACCCGCACGGTTGCGGAGTTGGTGCGTGCCGACGAACGACTTAAAGCCGGATTCGGCAAGATCACGCTACCAACGCTCATCCTTCACGGCACGGCCGACAAGGCGGCGAAGGCAACTGGAAGCCAGTTGTTTTACGAGAAGGCAGGCTCAACAGATAAGACATTGAAACTCTACGATGGGTACTATCATGACCTGCTGAACGACCTTGGGAAGGAACAAGTGATGACTGATATCAAGGGCTGGATAGCCGCGCACCTTTCCGTCAGGAGGGGTGCCGCGCCGGGCTTGTAGATCCGCATCAGAGGCTTTGTGGAAGTGTGGCCGCGAAAACTGTCTCACTTTAGGGGTTCACTCCACGAGTCCCATCAGAAATCCTATAGAGTGAACCCCTCGGTGAGAAAGATGTGCATCACGCCTCTTGTTAGACGTGGGGTTCCTGCGCGCATTCGGCATTTGAGATTTGCGTAAATTGCGATTGGGCAAAGGAAGGATATGACTGCGCCCAAATCGGTACGGCCGCACCGACTGCAAGCGCAGCGGCCAACAATTGCCGCGCTGGCCGAGTTCCTCGCCGTCGACGGCAGGGGCTGAGGCGAGCCACTGCCGTCAGCTTGTCAGCAGGAGCACGCAATCCGGAGAGTTGTCCCACTTACTTTCCGTACGCGTGGGCAATCTGGCCGACGAGCTTGGCCCAGGGCATGTCCATGGCCCCATAAATGGCGCCTGCGTCCGGACGCGAGTTGTCCTTCAGGATTTCGACCATCAAGCTCGCGTAGTCGGTAACAATCACACCTGCCTGCAGCATGCGCAGGAGGCCGACCTCGCGCTTGGTCTGGCTGAACGTTCCGCAGGCATCGACCGCCACATACGCGTCGAGGCCCTTGCCGACCGCAGTCATCGCGGGAAAGGCCGCGCAGATCTCGAGTGAGATGCCGGCGAAGATCAGCTTCTTGCGTTTGGTCGCCTCGATCGCGCGAGCCACGCGCGCATCGTCGAAGGCGTTCACGGTGCCGCGGTCGATGATTTCGATTCCCGGCAACGCCTCGACCAGTTCCGGGAAGGTTGGACCCCACATGCTGTCGCGTGCGGTGGTGGTAACGATGATCGGCAGGTTGTGTAGCTTGGCGGCTTTGGCAAGCCCGACTACATTGTGTTTAAGCTCGCCCGTGGAAATGTCCCGAACGCCCGTCATCAGGCCGACTTGATGATCGACCAGGACGAGCGCCGCGTTTTGAGAAGTCAGCGGTTCGTACGGATGCGTTTCATTATTCATTTCATTCTCCTTTGCGTTTGATGCTGGTTTCAGTCAGCCTTCCGGCGCGCCATTAACTTTCCTTTACGTTCAGTTTTATAATACATCGCAGCCGCCAATGTGTCAATTGACTTTACGATACGTTCCGTTAACATTAGCTCCATGAAGAAGAACAAGCTTCCCGTTGCGCGTAAGGGCCGGCCACCAAGCGAAATGGCCGCATCGCATGCGGCGATCATGGATGCAGTCTATGTCCTGCTTCAGAAAAAATCGGTCCGCGACTTGACCATGGAAGAGGTCGCCAAGCGGGCCAAGGTCGGCAAACCTACACTGTATAAATGGTGGCCGACCAAAGCGGCTTTAGTACTGGCGATGCTCTCCGAGCGGATGGCTCGCAACCTCGAAAAGCCGGCGGTTCTCACCGCGGAAGAGTCTCTGCGGTTTCGAGTGCGAAGCTTGATCGACGCGTTCAACGGGCCCTTCGGCAAAATTGTGGCCGGGCTGATCGCCGAGGGCCAGAGTGAACCGGCAATCCGTCAGGCATTCTTCGATCGATGGGTTAGTCCCCGGCGGACTGCTACGATCGCCGATCTGGAGCGAGCGAAGAATGCAGGTGAGCTGCAACCAGATACAGAACCTGACCTACTGAACGACGCGATCTTTGGCGCGATCTATTACCGTTTCTTATTGGGCTCGGGCGCGTTTACCAGACGTTTCGGCGAGGAATTGGTCGAGCAAGTCATCCGTGGGCATCGCGGGGGAAATATCCGGAGTTGATAGAATCGAGACCGCGGATATGCCATACCGCCTTTTCCATCAGCCCTTCACATCTTTGGTATTTTCGCTTCTCGGTGTTCTAGCGGAACCCAATGACTGATCAATGATCTGCGGGCAGAAGAGCCTCTGCGAAGCGAGCCTCTTTCAATGGTCAGTTGGAATGGATAAAAAAAACAGAGATTAAAACGCCAGAACGATTTCAGGCCACTGTGCCTCGACTAAGGCGGATGGAAAACCGATCAGTCTGAGTGGCCTTTTGTGCAAACGGAGGGCAGTGAAAAAATGGTCGGCATGGGTAAGGCAGCGCTAGAGTTGCCGTCGATATTCAGCCGGGGTGATTCCAAATTCATTTCGAAACGCAACGGTCAGGTGGGCTTGGCTTGAAAACCCGCAACTGAATGCGACCTCCGCGATACTGAGCTCTACCTGTTCAAGCAATTGTCGCGCGCGCTCGACACGGCGCTTCAACACGTATCGATGGGGCGTCATGCCCGTCGTTGCACGAAACATCCGCAAAAAATGGCTCCGGCTATAGCCGATTTCTGCCGCTAGTTCCTGAAGTGTCAGGTCGGCTGCCAAACGGCTTTCGATGAGGTCCTGGATGTTACGCAACTTTCGCTGAGGGAGTATGGCTGTACTGCGTGACTGCGTCGGGAGATGTTCGCCGAGAAAGAGGAACCGTACCGCAAGTGCGTGCGCGAGCGATTCGGCGTACAGAGTACCCGATGCCCCGCCAGACTCAACCTCCGCAAACAACAGATTCAGAATCTCTGAAACGGCGTGATCGTGCAGGCCGGAACGCGAGCTAACAGGCAAGGGCAACGGGCCATCCAGTTCTTCACGTACTGCTGATAGCAACGAGTCGTCAAAGGCGCAATACAGAATATCGGCCTTCTGCAACGACCGTCCAACCGGCACGGGCCCCCTCGGCACAGTCGTCAATGCGCCTAATGTTTTGCTGGTTGAAACAAACGTACCATCAGCCGCTTTCTTTTCCCCGCGCCACGTTGGCGAGCACAGCATCACGAGGACATGCCGGTCGAGCGGTTTTTCCTCTGGCCGTTCTCCGGGACTGCAGCTGTACTTTTCAAGCAGAAGGCTTTGCCATCGAAGCGCAATACTCGACCGGATCAATGTCGCCGGGCCCAAAATCACCGGCGAGAGAATCGAGTCGAGCATAGAACGATTATAGCGCCGGTGGATGGCCCACATAAAAAAGAAGCACTTTTTTGACAACGAATGCGCATCGCATGTAAATCCGGCTTTCTCACTGCGGCATCAAACAGCCAGGACGATGCTTTTTTGACCGCCGTTCGAGAAAGGATCAAATGTCATGATCGTCATTACTACCCCTACCGGTGCTATCGGACACCAAGTCCTTGAGCATGTCCTGCGCAGCGCGGAGCCGATCCGCGTGATCGCGCGCGACCCCTCGCGACTTTCGCCTGCGGTGCGCGAGCGCGTCGAGGTGATCGAGGGGTCGCACGGCGACGCAGACGTCGTAAACCGGGCGTTCGCCGGCGCCGATGCCGTGTTCTGGGTCGTGCCGCCGGACCCCCGCGCAAAGAGTGTCGAGGCGGCATACATCGACTTCACCCGCCCCGCATGCGATGCATTCAAAAAGCACAGGGTGAAACGCGTTGTCGGGATTTCAGCGCTCGGTCGAGGCACGCCTTGGGCCGCCAGCGCATGCCGGTATGGTGACGGCATCGCTCAAGATGGACGACCTCATCGCGAGCACGGGAGTTAGCTACCGGGCGGTAACAAATCCTTCTTTCATGGACAACCTGCTCCGCCAGGTCGAGTTGATCAAGAACCAGAGGCATGTTCTCGCTGCCCATTTCTGGCGATCTCAAGCAGCCAAGCGCCTGCACCCGCGACATCGCGACGACTGCGGCCAATCTGCTGCTCGATCAAATCGTGGACCGGAGTCGCGAGTGTCCCGGTGCTCGGGCCAGAGGACCTTTCATACAACGACATGGCGCAGATCATGTCCGAGGTGCTCGGAAAGCCTATACGTTTCCAGCAAAGCTCCATCGAATCCTTGAAAGCCAGGTTGATGGAGCTAGGAATGTCGGAGGCCATGGCCCAGGGGCACGTCGATATGTGGACTGCATACGGCAAGGGGCTCGACAACGCCGAAACGCGGACTCCGGAGTCGACGACGCCAACGAGTTTCCGCCAGTGGTGTGAGGAGGTCCTGAAGCCACGCCTGCAGGAAGCCACGCCTGCGGGCCTAAAACAAAGACACGCAAGCTAACGGAGAACTCCATGCCAACTGAACTGTTTCTCACACTGCCGGTCTCACCGATGACCAGATCGACCGCATTCTAAACCAGATGGCCGACTCGTTTGGTCAGCAACTTCGCTCCCCAATCTGCACTCACCGTCAGAGGAGAGCCTGGATTACGAGGATGTCACTTTTCTATCATTGGACGACGTTCCTCTGGAGGGCTGGTTCATTCCAGCCGCCGGCTCCAACAAGCTCATCATCGCCAATCATCCGATGGGGTTCAGCCGGTCAGGAATTCCCGACTCACCTCGAACCGTGGAGATCGATTTGGCGTTCGAGCGGGAACGACTTCGAGGTGAACTTCGTGCCTGACTACAAGATTCTGCATGATGCCGGATATAACGTTCTCGCCTACGACCTGCGCAACTTCGGCCTTAGCGGGGCTGCGAACGGCGGGATCGCCTCAAGCGGGGTTTTCGAATCGCGCGATGTCCTCGGTTCGCTGAAGTACGTGCGCAGCCGCGAGGACACACGCGACATGACTGTCGGTCTCTTCAGCCGCTGCCTTGGCTGCAGTTCCACGTTCCGCGCGATGGCTGACGATCCCGCGGCATTCCGTGACGTCCGCTGCCTGGTCGGACCGCAGCCAGTCACGATGAAAATCATTGTCGAACGGAGGCTGAACCTCGCTGGGGGTACCTGCGGACCGGATCGAAGAGCTTGGAGCGGCGGATCGTCTTGCGGACAGAGCATCGGATTCGGCCAACGGGTTCCAGTCGAGTGGGCAAAACATGTCTGCGTTCCCACATTCCTGTATCAGGTACACGATGATGTGCTGACCCGGCCTAACGACGTGCAGACAATGTTCGACAACATCCCGGTCGCAGACAAGAAACTCCAATGGATCAATGGCACCTCGGCGCGCTGGGACGGCTATCTCGAATTCCAGCGCCGCCCGCGAGCCGATGCTGGAGTGGTTTGAGAAACACATGTCTTAATTGAAGCGCCGCCCGCGGGCGCGACCTTGTCAATAGAAAGGAGCAAGAACATGAGTGTTTCAACACTTGATGAGCTAACCCGGTACCGCTGGTCTTCAGACGACGAAGACGATCGATTCCCCGTCGAGAATCCCGCAACCGGAAAGGTGATCACCGACGTCCAGGGTGGTGGCGCGAAGCAGATGAACGCGGCCGTCGAAGCTGCTCATCGTGCATTCGCGACTGACTGGCGTTGGCGTGCTCGCAGAGAGCGAGGCCAGTTGCTTCTTGCATGCGCAGACGTTCTTGCAGAAGCACGCAGATGAACTCGCAGATCTGTTATCGCTCGAGAACGGCAAGCCGGTTGCAGATGCCCGTCAGAACGACGTCCGAATTCCTGATCGGCGTATTTCGCTTCTTTGGAAGCATCATCGACAAACTACCCAGCCGGCGATTTCTCATGACGCGGAGCGATTTATTCGCTAACCGTTCTGGAGCCGTTCGGGGTTATTGGAGCCATCATTCCTTTCAACTGGCCACCGATTCACACCGGCGGCAAAATCGCACCCGCTCTCGCGGTGGGAAATACGGTCGTTCTCAAGCCGAGCGAAGCCGATCCATTGACGGTGATTCGGATTGCGGAACTGTGCAACAGGTGCTGCCTCCCGACGTGCTCCATGTGGTACCTGGCCGCGGTCCCATGGCTGGGCCAGGCACTGGCGGCCGACCCGCTGGTAAAGATGGTTTCATTCACTGGATCGACGAAAGCGGGCTCCGCCGTGGCTCAGACGGCCGCAGGCCACATCGCCCCCGCGCTACTTGAACTCGGTGGAAAAAACGCGTTCATGGTGTTCGACGACGCCGATGTCGATCGTGCGGTACATGACGCACTTGAAGGAGGTTTCTATAACAAGGGTGAAGCCTGCACTGCTTCGTCGCGCGTTCTTGTCCAGAAGGGCGTCGCCGAATGCGTTCACGAAACGGCTGGCGCAAGGCGTGCGTGCATTGAAAGTTGGCGCAGGTAATGACCCGGCAACACACGTTGGCCCTGTCGTTTCGAAGGTGCAGCAGTCGAAGGTCCTCGAATACATCGAGATCGGAAAACGGGAGGGCGCCAAGAGTTGCCGCCGAAGGTCGACTGCCGTCAGATCCGGCTCTACGCCGAAGGGTTCTTCGTTGCCTCCGACGCTTCTGGCCGATGTGCGGCCGACCGCGCGTGTGGCCCAAGAGGAGATCTTTGGGCCAGTGGTGACCGTGACCACATTCGACTCGGAGGAGGAAGCCATCGAGATCGCCAATTCGTCCGAGTACGGCTTGTTCGCGGGGCTCTACACGCGCGACTCCGAGCGTGCTCTTCGCATTGCGCGTCGGATCGACGTCGGTGTGGTCCTCATCAACAACTACTTCAGGGGGCTGCTCGGTTTGCCGTTCGGTGGAACCAAACACAGTGGCTACGGGCGCGAGCACACCATCGAGACAATTTCGCACTTCGGGTACAGGAAGTTGATCAGATTTCCTTCTGGCACCGGGACGTGGCCGCATTGGAGGGCCGTTGACGATATCTTCCCTCGCTGCGCGGGCATCTGAAAGCGTGAGAGCATGATGCACCAAAAGCTGAGGAGGAACACCAGATGCCCGCTAACAATCCCGGTCCCCGCATACAGCATCACCGAGGTAGAGGTAATCGATCAGGACGGATACAAACGTTACCGTGAATTGGCACAAGCCGCCGTCGCTGCAGTACGGCGGGCGGTTCCTTGTTCAGGGTGGCAGCCCATAGTTGCCGAGGGCGAATGGCCGTCGCAACAGCGCGTGGTCGTGATCGAGTTCCCAAGCATGGACCAGCTGAAGACCTGGTACGATTCGCCGGAATATCGCCCCGCGCGCGACCATTGCCCAGACCGCGTTGCGAAGACGGCTGTTGTTTTTAGAGGGCAAGAATGCATCAACTGCGTAAATAAGGCGCGCTCCGCAGGGGAAGAAGAATCGCGATGCGGGCAAAACTCGTGGTATTGAGTTTTCTCAACTTCGTTCGGCGGAAGTCGAGGGATCAGATTACAGGCGTGGCGAAGAATATTCCATAGGCAGTAAGAAGCATGAATCAAAACACTTTTAGTTCGGGCATATCCCGTCGCGCCTTCCTTGCTGCGGCAGCCGGCGGAGAGATCGCTCTGAAGGGATCGGTAATGGATGCCGAAGGATCGACGAACACCAATTTGATCGTCCATAACGCCAAGGTGACGACACTGGACGAGGAACGGCGCGAAGCGACCGCTTTCCTTGTCAGCGGCGGCAAGTTCACTACCGTTGGCGCGGATGCCGAAGTCCTGCGCCACCGCACTCCGAGCACACGGGTCGTTGATGCTCAAGGGCGCCGAGTGATTCCTGGATTGAATGACAACCATCTTCACGGCGTTCGCGGCGGGCTGCAATTCAACAGTGAACTGAGATGGGATGGGGTGAAGTCCCTGCGGCATGGGCTCCAGATGATCCGGGAGCAGGCGAAACGAACTCCGAAGGATCAGTGGGTACGGGTGATGGGCGGCTGGTCGCCGTACCAATTTGAAGAGCGCCGATTCCCAACTGTCGCCGAGATCGACGAAGCAGCGGGTGGGGCGAAGGCGCTGGTGCTATTCGCCTACAGCAAGGCGTTCTTGAGCGGGGCGGCTCGTGCTGCAATAGGCCTCACTCCGGCCAGTAAGCCCGAAGAGGGCGGCCACTACGAGTTCATGGACAATGGCGCCATTGCCAGCGGTACACCGACCATCTACAAAGTGCTCGCGAACCTGCCCTCGCTATCCAGGGCGGATCAGCTAAATTCAACGCAACATTTTCTACGCGAGCTGAATCGGTTTGGGTTGACCAGCTTCATTGACGCTGGCGCGACTGGCGTCTCGTACCCGACCGACTACGGGGCCGTCGCTGAACTCGCCTCACGTCCGCGCTTTCCCGTGCGTATCTCCAATTTCCTTTTCGCCCAGAAATCGGGAACGGAGCTCAAGTCATTCGAGTCGTGGACTGCCAACGACCCGATCGGCGTCAACATGGCGAAGAGCCGGCTCACGGGCTACCTTCTTGAAGGAGGCGGAGAAATTCTCGTTTGGGATGCAAGTGACTACGAGGACTTCATGCTGCCCCGTCCTGAATGGAAGCCGGGAGTTGCGAAAGAGGCTGCAGGATGTCGTCAAAGTGCTGACCGAGAAGCACTGGCCGATCCGCATCCATGCTTCTTACGATGAGACCATCTCGCAGATCCTTGACGTCTTTGAGCCGTCCTTCAAGGCCGCCCAGATACAAACAGCGTTGGGCCATCGACCACGCTGAAACGATCACGCCAAGGAACATTGCTCGGATCAAAGCGCTCGGCGGCGGCATCGCGCTGCAGAACCGGCTCGCATTTTCGGGCGAGTTTTTCGCTGAGCGCTATGGCAAACAAGCCTCTGCCGTGGTTCAACCTGTGCGGGCCATGCTTGACATGGGAGTGTCTGTCAGCGCCGGCACGGACGCAACGCGGGTCAGTAGTTACAACCCCTGGTTGTCCCTCTACTGGTTGGTGACAAGGAAGACCCTCGGCGGCACGCAGTTCGGCGGAACCGAGAACGTTCTGTCGCGTGAGGAGGCACTGAAGCTCTACACGGTTGGAAGCGCCTGGTTGAGCAATGAAGATGCGGTGAAGGGTCGGATCAGGCGGGGCCAGTATGCTGACTTCGCGATCCTTTCGGACGATTACATGACTGTCCCGCCGGAGCGGATTCGGTCCATCGAATCCGTCTTAACGATGACCGGAGGTGACGTCGTGTACTCGGCCATGCCGTTCACAAAAATCCCAATAACACCTCTGCCCGCGATAACACCGGCATGGTCTCCGGTAGCGGCGTTTGGGGGGTACCAGAGCTGATATCAAAACGTCTTGATGGGGTGGATAAAAACCGATGAGAAATTTGGCGAAATCGACTTGTCGTTTTGCCGCCAGTACCGAGAGGAGGTTACATGAAGGTCATCGCGCTCGAAGAGGCCTTTTCCACGGAAGGTCTGAAGATGGTTCCCAAGACGAACGAATGGCCAATCCCGATCGATCCGCAAATCATGGAGACCTGGGGGACGCGGCTGCGTGATTTCGAAGAATGGCGTCTCCCGGATATGGATGCTCACGAAGTAACAGTTCAAGTGCTGTCGCTGACAGCTCCGGGTATTCAGGCTGTGCCTGATGCCCCCACAGCGCTGGCGAATGCAAAGATAGCCAACGATTATCTGGCCACTGTAGTCTCGAAGCATCCAGACCGATTTCGTGGATTTGCGGCACTTCCCTTGCAAGATCCTGAGGCCGCGGCGCAGGAATTAAACCGCTGTGTAAGAGAACTGGGGTTTTGCGGGGCCTTGGTGAATGACCACACGCTTGGCCACTACCTTGACGAGCCCCAATTCGGTGTTTTTGGCAAGCGCTTACAGAGCCCAGGTTCCCCTCTACATTCATCCAGGCGCTCCGCCACTGGATCGATGGAATGTTCTCAACGGATACCCGGAACTGACGGCAGCGTCATGGGCCTGGCGGAGCGCAGGTGGGTGGACATGCCCTGCGGCTTATTCACGGTGGTGTGTTTGACCATTTCCCAACTGCCAAAGTGATCTTGGGGCATATGGGGGAATTTTTACCCTTCCAGCTCTGGAGATTCGATTCCCGGTACAGGACCCTGAAAAACCAAAACCTTGAACGCTTACCTTCGGAATACTTTGGCCGAAATATCTTCATTACGACCAGCGGAGTGTTTTCGCCATCGGCACTTGCCGGGGCAGTATTGGCCATCGGAGAGGATTCCGTCCTCTTCGCAATCGACTATCCATACGAGTCAACCGAAGAGGCTGATCTGTTTCCTCAACTCCGCGCCCCTGAGCCGGAGTTGCTCGCGAAAAAATCGCCGGCCTCAATGCCGAGCGACTGCTAGGAATTCAGTCTCATTTAGCGGATCAACTCGGGAAATTCTGCGCGTGCATTCACCGAACATCAACGGGAGAAAACCGATGAGTGCCGACAGAATCGATGTACACACACATCTCATCCCGCCCTTTTGGGCAGAAGAGTTAAAGAACCATGGCGGCGATCCCTCGGGATGGGGCTTACCCGAATGGTCGCCCGACTCTCTTCTTCGTTTTATGGACGATGAGGGCATTCGGATTTCTGTACTGTCTCTCACTGCTCCCGGGATCGAAGGCTGGAGGGTGGACGAGCGCGTGAAAATGGCGCGCCGTGTCAACGATTACGGGGCTGACCTGGTGCAAAAACACGCTGATCGCTTCGGCTACTTTGCTACGTTCCCCTTCCCGACGTGCACGCAAGTCTCGCCGAGATTGCGCATGCCTTCGAAACTCTCAGCGTGGATGGCGTGGTGTTGCACAGCAATTTCGACGGCATATATCTGGCCGACCCGCGATTCGATCCTCTGTGGGAAGAATTGAATCGCCGTTCGGCTACAATCTTTGTCCATCCGACGACGCCCCCGCTGATGCCCATGCTTTCCGGCATCCCCGGACCCCTTACGGACTATCCAGCGGAGACGACGCGCACTGCCTTGCATCTTGTTTTGAATGGCCATACAGACCGATTTAGTAAGACAAAGATCATTTTGTCCCATGGCGGTGGATTCCTGCCCTATGCTGCTACGCGCTTCGCGGAGCTGAGTGCTTCGCTGAACCCCGCCAGGTCGGTGGAATGGGCAACTAAGGCGCTGCAGTCATTTTATTTCGATACTGCCCTAGTCGCTCCCAGTGGTCTACCGAGCCTTCTTGCCTTTGCGCCATCGGAACACATCGTATTCGGCACGGATTTTCCTTACGCATCAGAGAAGGTTTCGAAGACGTTCACGACCAATCTGGATAGGTATCGCGATATCGCTCCGGAAACACTCAAAGCAATAAATCGCGGAGCGTCTGCGTTGATACCTCGACGAGTCAAGGATGTGACGGCAATCAAGGGGAGGCGCAATGACAAATATCACCGGTTCAACTGATTGAGGGCGACTGTGATCCGGCGCGGCGCGACAACAACACGCGCGCGTAATGTCGAGCCTCGAAGCGGAATGTGAAACAGGCAAGAAAGTGCGCGAAATCAAGGCCGCACTGGTTCGTAAAAAGGGTGGCCCATTTGAGTTTGAGACGCTTCACTTTGAGGCGGCGCGCGTAGACGAGGTTCTGGTTCGCATCGTAGCAACCGGCATTTGTCAAACCGACGCTCACGTTCGAGATCAGGAATATCAAGCGCCACTGCCCGCCGTGTTCGGGCACGAAGGTGCTGGAGTCGTCGAACAGGTTGGAAGCGGTGTTACGAGCGTCACACCGGGCGATCATGTTGCGCTTTCGTACCCATCACGCGGCCACTGCCGGTACTGCCTGTCGGGACGTGCTCCGTACTGCGAACACGAGTTTGAACTCTGCTTCGCAATGAAACGGCTCGACGGGAGCAATTCTCTCGCTCAAGACGGTGTGCACGGTCATTTCTTCGGACAATCTTCGTTCGCCACGTACGCACTGGCCACCGAGAGGAACGTCGTAAAGGTGCCCGACGACATGCCGCTCGAACTCGCGGGACCTCTCGGTTGCGGCATGCAAACGGGTGCCGGTGCGGTGCTGAATTCTCTGCGTGTTCCGGCCGGGGCCAGCGTCGCCGTTTTCGGCGCGGGAGGCGTCGGTTTGGCGGCGATCATGGCCGCGCGCTACGCGAGGGCCAGCACCATCATCGCCGTTGACGTCAACGACGAGCGGTTGGCGTTGGCAGCTCAGTTGGATGCTACCCACCAGATCAACGGACGCACCGCCGATGTACGTTCCAACGTGATGGACGTTGCGACGTCCGGCGTGGACTTCGTGCTGGAGCTTACGGGAAGTTCGGGCCCTGACATCTGGAAAGGGCGTCGACCTTGTGGTCGACGCCGTGGGCGGGCCGATGTTTGAGCCCTCTCTGAATTCGCTTCGCAAAGGGGGTCGCCAAATCGCCATCGCCAGTGGCAAAGATGGGCGGGTCAATTTTGATTTGGTAAGTTTCTACCACAATCTATCCCATCTCATTGGCGTGGATACCAACGCTCTGACAGGCAAGGAGATCGAAGCGGCGATGAACGACCTGAGTGCCGGATTTCAACAAAGCTACCTAGAGATACCAGCGGTAACAACTTATCCGTTCGCGCAAGCGGTCGCCGCGTACGAAGCGGTCGAAGCCGGTAAAGCGAGCGCAAAACAAGTCTTGGTTTTCTAATCGACAGAGAGGACGACTACGTCCGAGATAATCTGATAATCCGGCAAGATCCCAATTGTAAGTAGCCACCGTCTGTTCGAGCGTGCATCGCTACCCGGCCACCCAATTCTGACTGACGACCCATGCATCTGGCGAAGCGCATCGCCAGCTTCATCACGGCCCGGTAGTAAATCTGCCTAAAACGAATCTTGCACCCCCCTTTCCGAAAACGACCGCAAAGGTCGCTTCGGCGGGCAGCCTCTAAGCTGTGATGAATAAAATCCAGGACACCTGCTCACCAGACAGGCGTCCGTGAACGGCACGCTCGTGCAGACTTCGCTTGTGGGCAGACTTTGGCGGATTTCTGCAAAGTGTGCACTATCAGACTGTCTCACTCTAGGGGTTCACTCCACCTTACTCAAGCCGCAGCTTGCTCCAATATCTTTTCTATTTTTCTGTCTAGCTCGCGGGCGACCTCTAGCGCGTCGCGATTCCCATAAGGGGCTAACAGGCTCTCCATCTTGTCATACGACAGATGGACGCCATCGGCGCGCTCATCGACGAGCACTGTTACCGGCGCGTAAGAGCCTGCGTCCGGGACGTGCTTCGCCATTTCCTTCATGATGAGTGGATTGCCAATGATGAAGCGGACGATCCTGGGCGTGTCGCGGCCAGTTTCTTTCCGCAGAACCGCGCCGTGATCAAGCTCCATGAACAGCATCAGTCCTACTTCGCTCAAGCCTTTCTCGACTACGCTTTCCAGTTCGGCAAAAGAGTGCGCTTCGTGAGTTGATCTCCCAAATTCAGCCATATCCGGATGACCGATCTCGGCGTTCACGCTACTTATTACTTCATCAAACCGCCTGGAAGTGGTCAGACTGAACCGCTCCATCTCGATTTTTCTTATCATCTCGGACCTCTTTACACGCAACCGCGCCTTGATCCAGGCTGCATGAACAACATCAGTCCTGCTTTATTCAAACCTTTCTCGGCTGCGCTTTTCAGCTCGGCAGAAACGCCGCCCTGTCCGATCGCGAAGGTGCTCCTGTCGCCCGAAACGGTGGAGCGACCGAAGGTCACCGCAGCTGTTGATGCAAAAATTCGCTTGTCCGCCCGTTGGCTAGCGCTGCCGCGGCGGCATTGTAGTGTGTACCATTATGCCGAGAGAAGGCATGATTCTGACCCGGATAGCTGTAGACTGTCGTGTTTGATTTCTTAGCAAGTGCCGCTTTAATTTCAGCTTGCGCTGGCTTAGAAATGAACTCATCCTCCTCAGCCAGATGCATTAGAAGCGGCGCATTAAGCCCGTCGACTTCTCCCAGATATTTTTCAGTATCGCCGCCGTGATAAGCGATTGCGGCGTCGACACCGTGGCAGCGCACGGCTGCCAGGAAGACCATCAGCGCGCCAAGGCAATAGCCGAGGAGGGCGACCTTGCCGTTGCACTCCGGGAGGTTGCGTACGGCATTGACGGTGTCCTTGACGTCCTTTGCGCCCGCGTCTCTGTCATAAGCCCAGTTCTCCTCTCTAGTTTGGGCTTTGGCGAATCTTGGATTAAGCCTCGAACACGCACTGGAAATTACCGGGAGCGAGGACGACAGTATTGAAAACACGGACCACTTTTGTAGATTCCTGCTTCAAACGTGGAGAGTGAAGGTGGGCGAAAAGGCTACTTCAGGCTTGAGGTTCAACACGAGGCCTCTAGCCGAAAGTCAAATCGGCGACGATATTGGATCTACAGGAAGACTCAGCGCACCACCGTTACCGGAACGGTGGACTTGAGGATGGGATCTATTCGTGTGGCTGAAGGGATTGGCGGTTGGATATGTCGACAAAAATACCGCGTCGTGAGTGTTCACGCCTCCATTTTCCCGGAGTCGCCCCAACGACGTTTGCAAACGTCCGGGTAAGGGCGGCTTGATCAGAAAATCCAGTCTGCGCGGCAATTTCCACGAGCGAGCTATTCGTTTCAGACAAGAGGGCCCTCGCGATCTCAACGCGGTGCAGAATCAGGTAACGATGTGCGGAGGTCCCAAACGATCTCCTGAATGATCGCGCAAAATGGCTGACTGAAAGCCTGCATTCCTCGGCAAGTGTTGCCAGTTTCAATTCACCGTCCAAGTGCTCTTGGAACAGTTCCTCAACGCGGCGCTTTTGCCACGATGCCAGGCCGCCTTTGAATTGCGGGATGGTTTCGCGAATCCGACCATACCGCCCAACAAGGTGCAACAAATCATCATGCTGAAAGAATCCATGAACAACTGAGAGAACATTTCCGGCCTGTTTAGGCACGGCAGGATCAGTTGCGTTAGGTGATAGACGGTTGGGTCGGAGGTTCCATAAACGCAGTAGAGACGCTTAATTCTAGTCGTTTCGGCATCGTCTGTAAGCGAGTCCAAGGTTGCACGCGGAACGTGGAAGTGGACCCAGTCGATTGGTCCTGGGTTTCGAATACTTGTATTTGACTCCAGGTCGCACATTGCGACTCCGCCCACTGGCCATGCCCCCGTCCTTGTGTATTTGCCATCGGTCCAAAGTTCCCATTCGCCGGAGTTTGCATGATTAAGATGAACCGAAACAACGTAGGCCTTCTCAGATGGGATGGACGCAGTTCGCTCCGGGATACCGCTTCGGGCGATCAGTCGGGTAATCGCCAATTGGGGCCTGACAACGGAAACCACGGAATCGAGGGCAACATTAGGCGGTTGGTTCATGGTGAAATACTTCGCCATCTGCGCGCCATGGGCGCTTGCTGGGGCTTCATGCGAGTGCGCGGAATTCCGATTCTGTTCGCAGGATTGAGTTTTGTTCACGGCAATCTCCAACAGAAGACGAACGGTCACTTTATTGAGGGCCGAAGAGTACCACCTGTTTCCGCGCATGTTTCGAAAGGAGATCGAAACTTTCAGCAGGAATCGACAATTTCAGTCTTTTTCGACAAACCGCGGACGGGGAATTGCTTGCCAGCGACATTTGGAGGTTGAGCGCAACCTTCCACCAATTCGCAAGGGATTAGGCAGGCTTTTTAGGTTCGATAGCTTTAGCAGCGATGTAGCGGCGCCATTGTCCCGGACTGACTCCCATTATTTGGCGGAAGGTGCGCGTGAAAACCGTCTGGTCGCCAAAGCCAGACTGAATTGCTATGTCCGCAATCGGCGTGGTCGGCTGGAGAAGTAATTCTTTGGCGCGCTCGATGCGACGCCCAATCAACCACCTGTGAGGTGCCATACCGAAGGTCGCTTTGAATGAACGGGCAAAGTGACTCACGGAGAGCGAGCACCCACGCGCAATGTCCGTCAGCCGTATCCGACCATCCAAATTTTCCCGGAGTATTTCCGTCGCGCGGCGCTTTTGCCAAGGAGCAAGGCCACCTTTGGAAACCTTGCCTATTTTTTGAAGTACACCGTACCGTTGAAGCAGATGCGCTCCCAAAATCAGGCTGAACTGATCGAGCGCAAGCAGCGAGGGACGATCGCGACGCCCAATAAAGGGCAGAATGCTTCTCGTGATCTGGGCTAAAACCAAATCGTCTTCAACAACCGATAACCTGTAAGTGCGTACATGGCCGAAGCCAAGATCGGCCGCGATGTCGTCAAGCTCGCCACGCGGCACCGTATAGTGAACGTAATCGAACGCCTTACCGGCCCAGCAGCTTGGTTCGGAATCAAAATCGATGACATTACTCCGAAACGGCGGAATGGTCGGTGTGGGTATGACTTTGTCTGCTACCCACACTTGGTAGCTATGTAGCGGCAAAGATTTGAGGGAGATCGACACGAGGAGAGCTGGCACACCCGGTCAGGCAGTCCAGCTGATGACTCAAGACGCGTGACCGTAAAAGTGCCTGGAGTTCGAAACGGCGAGGGGACCGAAGAGTTCCGGTCCAATTTAATGTGAGTCGTAAACGGATCCTCGGACCAAGCTTCAGGCGAATGAGCGGAACCCAGGTTCCGTTCACCCGAGTGAGTCCTATTCACAGCAACCTCCAAACATATTACTCCGAGCACTAAATTGATGACACTTTTCAGATGGCGGCGTATTGGACGTGGCGTTCGCGAAAGTAGTTCTTCACCAACTTGGGCCTAGCCTGTGTGATCCGAAGGTAAGAGCGAACGTTGCTCATCATCTCCTGCACGTTCACCGGACGGACACGACCCAGGGCGTTAGTCTTCACATCTTGGTTTAGCAATTCGTCCGGATTCAGTTCTGGACTGTAAGACGGCAGCCAGAAGAGCCGAATTTGCGCAGCGCGCTTCGCTAACCATCGATTCACCAACCGCGATTTGTGTACCGGGTGGCCATCCGCAATCAGGAACACTTTCCTCCTCGTCTTCCGCGTCAGTCGCAGGAGACGGCGGAGGAAATTCAAAAATACCCGCGCGGTGAAGCGCTGACGGAAAATCATGAAGGCCAACCGCCCCCGATTGGTGATCGCCGAGACCATGTTGCATCGGAAACGCTGCCCGGTCCCCCAGACAACCGGTGTTTGGCCGCGTCGTCCGTAGGACCGTCCCACTTGATGGTCCGAACGTAATCCCATCTCGTCCAACCAATGGATTTGCGCCTTGTATCGCCGTGCCCACGCTCGAATGGCCGGGTATTCTTCTTCCAGCTATTTCCGCACCGTTGCTGGATTTTGTTCGTAGGCTCGCCGTACCGGTTTTTGCGGCGTCAAACCCCACGCTCGCAAATAGCGTCCCACCGTCCACACCGAAACGGCCACACCGAACTTCCGAGACAAGAGCTGTTGCACCGCTTCTCGGGTCCACAGGGCAAAGGGTAAGCTCATCTGATCGGGACAGCCGCTGAGTATCCTGCGCACTGCGGTGGCCGCCTGGTGCGGGGCCAGGCGCGACCGCGGGGGACGCCCCCGACGACGGGCGCGCAGAGTCCGCAAGCCTTGCCGCTTGGCCCGGCTCACCCAGCCGTTGATGGTTCCCCGCGCTAGCCCAAAGACGCGAGCGGCCTCCGTTTGCGCCATCCCATTCCGAACTGCCTTCACCACGCGCAGGCGCAAGGTCTCCTGCGCCTTGGCAGGAAGAGAACGAGCATCGTGAGTTTCCATGCCCGCGACGATGGCACTCAATCAGGAGTCATGTCAACTATTTAATGCTCCGATTAGTAAGACGACCGGTCGCCTTATTGTCGAAGAATACCACCCCTTTCGACACAGTTTTCGAAGAGCCTAAAAAGAGAGCGAGACTTAGGCAGGAATCGACAAATTCAGTCTTTTTCGACAAGCCAAGGACGGGTAATTACCTGCCAAGATTCGAAGAATGTCTCCGATTCAGAGGGAGATCTCACATCGAGAGCACGATCCGCGCGAAATGCTTCTGCGCTCCGCTGGCAAACTATTTCAGGACGTCGGCTATGTCCAAGCGAGCATTTACCGCATCGCTTCTGCAGTAAACGCGCCTAAGGGCACTTTCTATAATTACTTCAGGAGCAAAGAAGACCTCGCATCGAGACTTGTAGATCGCCAATTCGAGGCCCTTCGTGAATCGCTTTCTCGATCAACAGGTCATAGCGCGAGCCACCAACTGAAAGAGCACTGCAGCTTCCTGGCCATAGAACCACCGATGGTTGAAGTGGCCCCGCTTCAACTTCTGGCGACCCTCGCTGCGGAGGCGCCAGCGATCCCCGTCGCCCTTACGCAACGTATCGCTCGTGGCACAGACATCTGGATCACTCATGTAAGCGACTTGATATCACTCGCTCAGATAGAAAGCGGAACACCAACTGCGCAAGATCCCCAAAAGCTGGCGTCACTGCTGGTCACTTGCTGGTACGGGGCGATCGTTCGTAGGAAATCGGACCCATCTTTGAAACTTCTTGAGGACTTTCTTCCGTTCTTCATCCGCAGCGCTGTCATCTGAAAAGGAACGTGTGCATGATTAAGTTGTCTCACTGTAGGGGTTCACTCCAGTTGCGGTCCGTCAGAAAAATCGAATAGTTCCCGGCTTGCCATGATCTGGAAGAGTTCGGGGGTTGACAACTCGGGCGCATGGGGTTTATGCTCTGAGTTAGTTAAATGACTAACTCCTACGAGTCAGAGAATATGCGAACGGCACAACCGGACAAGCGAACGAGGCTGATTGAGACTGCGACGAAGCTGGCGTATGGACGCGGTTTCCGAGAGACCAGTCTGGCGGACATCGCGGAGGCGGCTCGCGTGCCGGTAGGCAATGTCTACTACTACTTCAAAACCAAGGAAGAACTTGCCGAAGCCGTGGTGGAGCGGCGCCTGGAGGAGTTTCGCGCAGCCCGGGCGGATTGGGAGTGCTTGAGTTCTCCGAAGGAGCGGCTGTTGGCTTTCGTGGAGAGCGTTCACCACAACCGGGAGCAACTGGCGCACGGAGGATGCCCTCTTGGCGGGCTGTGTACGGAGTTGCACAAGGAGGGCGGCGCTCTCGCGAAGAAATCCGCGGCGCTCTTCACTGAGCCCATGCGTTGGCTTGAGGAGCAGTTCCGGGCCGTTGGCCATGAAAAGGATTCACGAGAACTCGCGGTCCATCTCTTCTCCGCCTTTCAGGGTATGGCGGCTGTTGCGCTCGGCACCAACGACCGCGAGGTGGTGGTGATGGAGACAAAGAGGCTTAAAGCCTGGATCGGGACCTTGTGACAGGTAATCACGATGCGTTGACTCGCGTTTGGGCGGCGGAACTCGGTCCCAGGGGCGTTTCGGGAAACGCGGTTGCCCCCGGCCTGGTGGATACAGCGATGGTAAGGGCAGCCACCGCCCGGATGGGCGAGGAGGCGGTGAAGGGAAGGGTTTGCGCACGCCGCTGGGGCGGCTCGGAACGACGTCTAATGTCGCCCATGTAGTCGCGTCCCTCGCCTCGCCCGAAGCTCGCAGGGTTACTGGGCAAGTGCTCAACACTACTGGCGGATTGGCCCCCTAAATTGAAAGTGAATAAATAAATCCTGAGATCAGAAACGAGAATGGAGTTTTCATGAAAATTGTTTTGATTGGCGCAAACGGAAAGATCGGCGAACTGGTTCAAAAGGCGTTGGCGGGTGCTGGCCATGAGATAGTCAAGGTCGGGCACAAATCAGGCGATTTTCAAGTCGAGATCGAGAACCGCGAAAGTGTCAGGAAGCTTTATCAAGCCGTCGGCTCGTTTGATGCCGTGGCCATTGCAGCAGGCCAAGTCGCATTTGCTCCGCTTTCGGAACTCACCGCTGAAAAGTGGCAGTTTTCGTTGGGAAACAAACTCATGGGGCAGATCAATCTGGTTCAGGAGGCGATTCCGTTCATCCTAGAAAAAGGGATCCTTCACTTTGGTTTCGGGCATTCTCAATGACGACCCGATCATCGCCGGGGTCGCGGCTTCAACCGTCTCGGGCGCGTTGGAAGCTTTTGTTCGGGCTGCCGCAATTGAGCTTCCTAAGGGACTGCGTATCAATGTGGTGAGTCCCACGATGCTAAAAGAATCCGAATCTCAATTTGCCCAGTTCTTCATCGGCATGATTCCGGTCGAAGGATGGAAAGTTGGACAAGCCTACAAACGCGCTATCTTGGGCGCGCAAACCGGCCGCGTTTACAAAGTTGATTGAGCTTACTCAGCGTTTATTCGAAGACCGCCCATCAACCTTCTGAGCCGTCTCGTCGACGTGGAGTGTGGTTTATAAATGGTTGCATAACTTAGGAGGTATTTAATTATGAAACTCACGAGCAATACGATTTTGATCACCGGCGGTGCCAGCGGCATCGGTTACGAACTCACCAAACAACTCACGACGCTTGGTAACACGATTCTTATCACGGGCCGCGATCAAGCTAAGATGGACCGTGCGAAAGCGGCCTTTCCAAAAATTCACACCTTTCGAAGCGACGTTTCCGATCCGAAAGCGATCGCCACTCTTTACGAAGAGGTCACCAAACAATTTCCCGAGCTCAACATTCTGATCAACAACGCCGGCATCATGCGTAAGATCAATGTTAACGACAAAGGTGGAAGCCTCGAAGACATCACTCGAGAGATTGAAATCAATTTGAGCGGGCCAATTCGCATGGTGAAACAATTCTTGCCGCATTTAAAAACAAAATCAAATGCAGCAATCATGAACGTTTCATCGAGTTTGGCATTTGTTCCCTTGCCCATTTCACCGGTTTATTGCGCCACCAAGGCCGGTCTGCATTCGTTCACCGAGTCTCTTCGTGTGCAACTGCAAAACACCAAAGTGAAGGTATTTGACCTGACACCGCCTGCGATACAAACCGAACTCTTGGGTGACTTTGATGTTGAAGACTTGAAAGGCGCTTCTATCATGAAGGTGGAAGAAATGATTCAAGTCGCCGTCAAAGGGATGCAAACCGATCGGTTTGAAATTCGTCCTGGTCAGGCGAATCAGCTCAAACTAATGAGTCGTTTGGCACCTGGATTCATTTTGAAACAAATGAGCCGATCGGTTGATCGCATGCTCAGAACTCAGAATTAATTCGAACGAATAATTTATGACACAACAAACACAACAAGCCCTAAGCAGGCAGAACGGAGCGAAAAGATGACAGTCGCGCTCGATAAAAAAAGGTTCGGCCCCTGGGCACTCGTCACGGGTGCCTCGTCCGGAATAGGCAAGGAATTTGCGCAGCAAATCGCAGCTTCAGGAATCAATATTGTCCTCGTGGCGCGGCGGGAGGACTTGCTTAAGGAAGTGGGCGTTGAATTTACCAAGCGTTACGGTGTGGAGCATCGAGTCGTCGTGCTTGATGTCTCCCGGGAGGATTTCATCAGGCAACTCGCCTCCGCCACTGACGATCTCGACATCGGCCTTGTCGTCTCCAATGCCGGCACCGGAAATCCCGGCGAGTTCTTGAAGCTCGATCGACAGCTGCTCGAGGAGACCTTGCGACTCAACACCATGTCGCATTTAGACATCGCCCATTACTTCGGCGGGAAGCTCGCCGAGCGGAGGCGGGGCGGCTTGATCCTCGTGGGGGCAATGGGTGCGGAAAACGGCATTCCCTGTATGGCGAATGACGGAGGCGCGAAGGCGTATGTACACAGCCTTGGCGAGGCGCTTCACTATGAGTTCAAACCTCTAGGTGTCTACGTCACTGTACTGGCAACCGGGGTTACGAACACAGCGGTGCTCGAAAAGTTCGCCCTCGATCCGAAGACTATGCCGATGAAACCGATGAGCGTCGAGCAGTGCGTATCTGAGGGCCTCAGCGGTCTGGTCAAAAACCGCTCCAGAATCGTTCCAGGTCGGCTCAACCGCATATTGAACGCCCTCGTCCCCGCTTCTCTTGTGCGGAAGATGCTGGCGGACATGCTTGGTACAGCGCTTGCGAACAAGCCCGCAAGCGCGAAGGCCCAGGCCTAATAACGGACGGGTAGTGAATCGCGGAGGCTTGATTTGAACCGACGAGCTCTATGTCGCGATCAAGATAGGTAACGAGAAGTCGGCTTGTAGGAAGTGATCGCGATTACTCCTGATTGACGGGCTAACCAGAAGTAATTGGAAATTCCACAAGGTGTGCATCATAAAACTGTCTCAATTTAGGGGTTCACTCCAGCGCATTCCTCATGAAGATCACATCGATCACAACAGTTCTAATTCTGACCTTTGCCGGGATTGCCGGCTTGCCCTGGCCCGGGACTGAGGGGTTCGCCCTGAGCTGCTCCGCACAGTCGATGGTCAAGGATTTCGAGCAGTCCCATTTGATCCCTCCGAAGATGCAGACGAAACTAGAAATCAGTCGACAAGCTGAGCTCTTTCCATCTTCTGGCTTCTTCCAACCGCGCAAGGTCGTTCTTTTCTGCGCCATTGTACGCGTCGCTGCCGAGTAAAAGCCGCAACGGTGGATTTTGCTCCTGAGTCAGACGAACGATTGCTTGAGCAGCCTTTTTCGGATCGCCCGGCTGCTTTCCATTGTAGTCACGCTGAAACCTGGCGGTCGCGCCAACTGTCGAATCGTATTCGGGACGCCCTTCGCTCAGCTTTGTAGAACTTCCCGCAAAGTCGGTGCGAAAGCCACCTGGTTCAACAATGGTGACCTTAACGCCCAGCGGAGATGCTTCGCGCGACAACACTTCGGAGAAACCTTCAACGCCCCATTTCGCAGCCGAGTAGGGTCCGCGACCCGGAGGTCCGATCCTTCCTCCCATCGATGAAAATTGAACAAAATGACCGCCCTTCCTTTCGCGGAAATACGGAAGGGCTGCCTTTGTCACAATGATCGTCCCGAAGAGGTTCGTTTCGATTTGCGCGCGAAAATCCGACATGGGTGTGTCTTCGACAGACGAGAGATTGCCGTATCCCGCGTTGTTGACAACAACGTCCAGCGAGCCAAACGTATCGATAGCTGTCTTCACGGCAGCAGTCGCGGCGGACTCGTCGGTCACATCCAGGGCAAATAGTTTCACCTGATTACCGTAGCGGTCCGACAGATCGTTAAGTGATTCGGTGTTTCGGGCTGTCGCCATGACCTTATTACCGGCTGCAAGGCTGGCCTCGACAATGGCGCGACCCAGACCGCGAGAACTACCCGTAACTAACCACACTTGCGACATTCTTCCTCCTGTTTCCAACTGGTTTCGATAGGGGTTGGACCCTGGTGAGTGTTCAACTTGGACTGGATTCTTTCCTTCTTCGTCTCACTCGACGATCAGATTGCGCGAATCAGCCGCATGAAGGTGTCGATCTTCTTCGTAATTCTCGCCCGGTCGGGACCGAGGTTCTGCTCCAGGCAAATTCCGCTAAAGAACGTGACGATCAAGCCAGCGAGGGAATCATGGTCGTCACGAGATCCACGCGCTGCAGCTAGATTGTCGATAAGCAGCTGATGGGCTTTCATTACGCTTGCGACCATGATCTGGCGGGCTTTTGGGGGGAGGTCTGCGAACTCGCGCATAGAGTTCACCGAGAAGCAGCCCTTCTGCCCCCAACTCCCATAGCAGACCTTGAGAAAACTCTCAACATTGGTCCAACCCAGAGGCTGTTTCGTCAGGTGTCCGCGTGCCATCAGGACGTCGAAATACCTGCGCAGGCTCTCCACGAACAGGTCTTCTTTGTCCTTGAATTCCGTATACAAGCCAGATTTGCGCACGCCTGTGGCCTCTTCAAGGTCCTGAACACTCGTCTCAGCGAGGCCATGCTTCCAGAAGACTGGGATTGCTTTATCGAGGACATCCTCTCGGGTGAACAGTTTTCGTCGTCCCATTGCAACATTATCGCTCAGTTCGACTGCGAGGCTTGCAAATAAAGGACCGAATGGTCCATTATTACAAAGAGAGAGATTGTCCCGGAGGACCCATGGCGCCCAGCCGTAAACAACAGGTCATCGATCTGCTGAAGTCGCTTGAGACCAAAGATCCGGTTCCGCTCGCATATGTCAATCCCAATAAGTATATCCAGCACAACTTGCAGGTCGGGACCCGGTCCGGCAGGTGTCGCCGCCCTCATCAAGAACATGCCGCCCGATGCGTCCGTCAATACGATCCGCGTCTTTGAAGATGGGGATTATGTCTTCGCTCACACGCAGTACAACTTCTTCGGACCACGCATCGGATTTGACATCTTCCGCTTCGAAGATTCCCTGATCGTCGAGCATTGGGATAATTTGCAGGAGACCGCGACCGAACCTAGCCCGAGCGGACACACGATGATCGACGGTCCCACGATCGCCTCCGATCTGGACAAGACCGATGCCAATAAGGCGCTTATGCAGCGCTATATGGAGGACCTTCTCGCAGGCCGTCGGGAGACCTTCCCGAGCTACTTCAACGGAACCCAATACATTCAGCACAACCCCTGGGTCGCCGATACAATCCCGGGGCTGATTGCGGGTTTGCAGGCTCTTGCCGCCAAAGGTCAGGCGGTCGTATACAAAAGCGTGCACAAGATACTTGGCGAGGGTAACTTCGTCCTCGTCGTCGCCGAGGCTACGTTTGGTGGCGTACCCACTGGCATTTATGACCTCTTCCGCATTGAAAAGGGTAGGATCGCCGAGCACTGGGATACGCTCGAAGCGATTCCACCTCGCGATCAATGGAAAAATAGCAACGGTAAGTTCTAGTGCGGTGCGAGGCAGAACATATGCTTCAAGGCATGTTTGGAAAAAGATTGGCGGAGCATTTTTCTCTGCTGGAGTCTTCCTCACTTGTGCTTGGTCCCAAGGGAAATTCTCAGGTTGCGTTGACACGTATGCGAATGCCGAACGGCTTTCCTGGACCCACTCCACACATTCCACCAGAAAAGGCTTTTTCGATATCCGTGCACCTGCGCCGTCCCGACAGCATTAAGGGCTGGGGAACGTGGCTTGACGGACGCTTTCATCGTGTCACCGAATGGGATGCCGGCGGGATTCAGATATTCGATATGGAGTCGGAGCCGGTCGCACTGCGAACTTCAGGTTTCGACTCGGTTCACGTCTATATACCCCGGTCAGTTATCAATCGATTCAGTGACGAGAACGAGCAAAAGCGCATTCGCAACTTGCATTGCACCCCGGGAACCAAGGATGACGTGATTCTTCATTGGGCCCGGATGATGTTGCCGTTCTCTGATCGTCCGCTTCAGCTTCCACGCTTAGTTATCGACGAAATGATCATGATGTTCTGCGCTCATCTGAGCCGCACATACCAGGGCCGGAGCCAGCCGCCGGAGGTTGTTACCGGGGGGTTGACGATCTGGCAACAGGATCGAGCGATCGAGGTGTTGAACGAACATCTGGATGGTGATCTGGCGCTTGCCGATCTTGCAAAAGAGTGTGCGCTATCGCCGGGTCGTTTCATGCGCGCATTCAAAAGGTCTTTTGGTGTTCCCGTCCGGCGCTACTTGCTCTATAAGCGAGTTGAAGCCGCAAAGTCTCTCATGTTGCACTCGAACGACTCTTTACTAACAGTCGCGTTGGAAGTCGGATTCACTGACCAGCCAGCTTTCAATCGAAGCTTCCGTGAGATTGTTGGAACTTCGCCAGGACGGTGGCGAAGAGCAAACGCACCGATGCCGAAGGCGTTCAACCTCCCCGCGCCTGAAGAGAAGTAAAGGTCGTCACTCGCGTTTCCCACCCACTAAAGCCCAACAGAAACGCCAAACTGCGGCACTTTCAATCAAGACAAGGATTGAAACTTCCAAAATAATGGGACCAGGATCGCGAGCGACGGCGAATTTTCAACCTGCCGCTTGTCCGCAATTCTTGTGCAAGACGACACATGAGTTCTTCCAGATCGATAGGAGACGAAAATGGGAAAAACATATAAGGCGGTCGAGATAACCAAACCCGGGAGTTTTCGCCTCGTCGAGAAGCCTGTCGTCGGGCCGGGTGAGGAACAAGTACGTATCCGGGTAGAGGCTTGCGGTGTATGTCACTCAGACGCGGGTACCGTTGAGGGACAACTGCCCGGCGTCGTGTATCCGCGTGTGCCGGGCCATGAAGCAATTGGCCGCATCGAGGAGGTTGGCCGGCGTGTTACGACCTGGAAGGTCGGCCAGCGTGTAGGAGTCGGGTTCTTTGGAGGTGAAGACGGAACCTGCGAGACCTGTCGCCGCGGCGACACGGCATATTGCCAGAACCCCATTATCACTGGCGTGACGAGTGATGGCGGCTATGCGGAAATGATGATCGCAGAGGCACGCGCACTGGCTCTCATACCGGATGAGCTCAAATCAGAAGACGCGGCCCCCTTGGTTTGCGCCGGCATCACGACATTCAATGCGCTCCGCAACGCCGGACGTGCTGGCGATACCGTTGCTATCCAGGGTATTGGTGGGTTAGGACATCTTGGCGTGCAGTACGCCAAGAAGATGGGTTTTCGCACCGTTGCAATCGGCTTCGGTCCAGACAAAGAACATCTCGCGCCCAAGCTGGGAGCTCACGTTTACATCGACGCCAAAGCTGAGGATGCGGGAGCCGCCCTGCAGAAATTGGGAGGTGCCGACGTGATCCTGGCAACCGCCCCCAGCGGAGCAGCAATCGCCAGCCTGCTTCCCGGCCTCTCAGTTCGCGGAAAGCTCGTGGTAGTTGGTGTTTCGGGTGATCCGATTCCCGTCAACGGAGTTCCCCTCATCTTTGGTGGCCGCTCGGTCGTTGGAAGCCTGACGGGAAGAGCGATCGAGACACAGGACACCCTTGACTTCAGCGTCCTCACCGACGTTCGCCCCATGATCGAAACGCTTCCTTTGGAAAAAGCCGAAGAAGCGTATCGACGCATGATGTCTGGTGATGCGCGATTCCGCATGGTTCTCACAATGGCCTAAAAATCACGACGCCGCTGAAAAGCA
This sequence comes from uncultured Acidobacteriota bacterium, assembly GCA_963828935.1. Taxonomy (GTDB): domain Bacteria; phylum Acidobacteriota; class Terriglobia; order Acidiferrales; family UBA7541; genus Palsa-189. Next base: position 1,405,521 of record CAWHGP010000003.1, read on the forward strand.
GCATCGACAAACCGATGTGCAAAGGAGACTCAGATGAATCAGTTCCAGGAAATCTTCGACAAGCAGAAAGCATATTTCGATTCGGATGCGACCAAGTCTTACGAGTGGCGCATCGACCAGCTGACACGCCTTGAGAACTTGTGCAATGAGAACGCCGAGGCTCTTGAGGCTGCGATGAGCAGCGACTTCAAGACGGCCAGCCAAGAAAAAGTCTTCGAGATTATGGCGCCTGTAGGAACCGTCGCCTTCGCGAAGCAAGATTTGAAGGAGTGGATGAAGCCCGTAGATGTGGTTGTGCCCAAGGCCCTTCGGGAGAGCGGGCATACTGCCAAAGTCTATCGGGAACCTTACGGCGTCACCTTGGTTATCGGGCCATTCAATGGACCACTGACGCTGCTCTTCGATCCCGCTGTCCAGGTTATTGCGGCTGGCAATCCATGCATCCTCAAACTCTCCGAGGGTTTGCCCGCCACCAGTAAGGTCTTGCTCGATCTCATTCCAAAATATTTCGATCCTCGGGCCGTCACTGCCGTCACCGGCAGCAAAGACGAGGTGACGGAGCTTCTCAAGCTGCCCTTCGACTTCATCTTCTTCACCGGCAGCGTCAAGGTTGGCAAGATCGTCATGGAGGCGGCCGCAAAGAATCTGACTCCCGTACTCCTCGAACTTGGCGGACAGAATCCAGCCTTCGTCGATGCGACCGCCAATATCCCGGATGCAGCCAAGAAGATTGTCTGGGGTGCGACGGCCTGGGGCGGCCAATGGTGTACCTCGCCCGGATACGCCTACGTGCATGAATCAATCGCAGAGCAGTTTGTTGCGGAGTGCAAGAAGGCGATGGTTGAGCTGTACGGGACCGACCCTAAGAGCAGGCCCGACGACTATTCCCGCATTATCAGCCCAAAGGCCACCGAACGTTTGGCGGGCCTCATCGATCAGAAGAAAGTCGTCATAGGCGGGGCCTCCGACCCAGAGGCACGCTATCTCGATCCCACAGTCATCTATCCAGTGACTTGGGACGATCCGATCATGGAGGACGAGATCTTCGGGCCGCTTCTTCCAATCCTCACCTACAAGGACATGGACGCGGCCATTCGCGAGGTGAAGAAGCATCCGAAGCCTCTTTCCGGCTTCCTCTTCAGCCGAGATCAGCAGGCAATCGATCACTTCCTCGCAAGCTTGTCCTTTGGCGGCGGTGCGATCAATCAGGTGAACATTCACCTGTTTATCGAAACCATGCCCTTTGGAGGGGTCGGATATTCCGGCATCGGTCACTACTATGGCAAGGCCGGCTTTGACGCTCTCACGCACGCGAAATCGGTTCTCATTTCGCCGCCCGACGTGGCCATCGAGCACCTGTTCCCGCCGTATACGGAGGAAAAGGTCAAAGCGCTCAGCCAGTGGTTTGAATACTAGGCCACGAAGATCCCAGAAAAAAGCGATCCCGAAGGAGCACAGAGATGAAAAAGAATGCGAAAGATTACGTATCGATTGCCCAACAGTTCTTCACTGCCTACGATGCACACGACGTTGATGGCATGCTCGCTCTTTGCGCGGATGGCGCACTTGGACGATATGCTCCGTACGGCCGCGAGAGCGTGGTGCCAATTCGTGGTGGCATCGATGTCATTTGGCGTGCGTTTCCGAATGCCGTTCCGAACTTCCGAGTCAAAGTGATCGAGCTGATCCCTGCCGAGGGGAACACAGTGGTGATCCAAGCCGAGATGAGCGGGCCTATACCTGCCGAAGTGCCTGGAGTTGCAAAGAAGGGCCAGGACGTACACATCCCTCACTGCTACATTCTGCGTTTCGACGCGGACGGAAAAATTACGCGCCTTGACGCCTATTGGGACAACACCGTCCTGAACAGCATCCAGGCGAGCGCCGTGTGATGGAGCGACTAGCCATAAGCCGCAACAGTCACCACAACGGAAGGAAGGAATGGCCATGGCTAATGCAAGCAACACGACCGCACCGACACAATTCATCCAGACGAAGCTCGAAAAATATGCCTATCGCCGCTTTGGGAAAGGGCAGGGGCTGCCGCTGTTGTGTCTTCAACACTTCACCGGGACCCTGGACAATTGGGACCCGGCCGTAACCGATCCGCTCGCCCTAGGACGCGAGGTAATTCTATTTGAGAGTGCGGGTCTGGGCCGCTCAACTGGCCAGGTCCCCGAAAACATGGCAGGGATGGCGGCACACGCCCTCGCATTCGTCGATGCACTTGGCCTAAAGCGCCTGGATATCCTCGGCTACTCCCTCGGTGGAATGGTGGCGCAGCAGGTGGCGCTGGAACGTCCCTCGCTCGTCCACAAAATGCTGCTTGTCGCCACCGCTCCGGAGGGAGGCGAGGACATTATGCACATGGATAAACCGGAGCTCAGGAAGATTACGGAAGATCCGAATATGCCTGGGCTGGAGAAACTAGTGAAACTCTTTTTTGCGCCAAGCGAATCGAGTCAAGCGGCAGGAGAGGCCTTCGCGGCTCGGCTCGCAGAGAGAAAGCAAGATGGCGAGCCTCTGGCCGGCCAAAATGTCGCAATCGCTCAGATCACGGCCTTTCGAGCTTGGGAACAATACAGTGGCGAGCATTTCGCCAAGCTCGGCAAGATCACGCAGCCGTGCCTGGTCGTCAACGGCGTCTTCGACAATATGATTCCAGTCCGCAATTCCTACATGCTGAGCGAGCATCTCCCAAACGCCATGCTGTTGACCTACCCCGACGCTGGGCATGGATCGTTGTTCCAGTTTCACAAGTCATTCGTTCGGCAAGCTTCGCTGTTTCTCGATTCAGAAGGCATCAGCTGAAGGCTTCCGTAGCATTGATAATCCTAAGCTGCATCCGCTTAGAGATTTAGAAGTGGCACAGTTTGTTGCAGCTGGAAGAGTGCGCTTAGGAGTCAGGAGCCCATGCTTCTGAAGATCGAACGGATCCGGGATTCACGCAAAGTTCGACTTCGGCTGAGCGGGGAATTTCGATCTTACCATCTCGATCAGGTAAAGGCCGAGATCAGCCGTGGAGAGCCGATCACGCTGGATTTGGAGGAGTTCGATCTCTTGGACATCGAAGCAATTCGGTTCCTCAATGCCCGCGAGGATGAAGGTATCTCAGTGTTGCATCGCTCGCCTTATATCTAGGAGTGGATGTCTAGGGAGCGGCAAGAAGAGAAAGCTCGAACGGATTGGCGATGATGACATCGCTGAAAGAGGCAGACAATGACGACCGACGAGAAAATGGCTGGCAAGCTGGATGGAAGGATCGCACTTGTCACCGGTGGGACAAGCGGGATTGGTCTTGCTACCGCGAAACGCTTCGTGGCCGAAGGAGCCTACGTCTTCATCACCGGTCGCGTGAGAAGGAGTTGGATTCAGCGGTCAAGAGCATAGGAGAAAGCGTCACTGGGGTGCAAGGAGATGTATCTCAAATCGGTGACCTCGAACGACTATTCGCCCAGATTAAGCAGGAGAAGGGTCGTCTCAATATTGTGTTTGCCAACGCGGGCACCGCAAAATATGCGCCCCTCGGGGAAATCACCGAGGAGTTCTTTGACTCGATATTCGATGTCAATGTGAAAGGACTGCTCTTTACCGTACAAAAGGCATTGCCATTACTCAAGGACGGTGCCTCCATTGTCCTTTGTGCGTTTGTGGTTGCTAGCAAGGGACTGCCGTCGGATAGCGTCTACAGCGCTACCAAGGCCGCCGTGCGCTCATTCGCCCGCACGTGGGCGACGGATCTGCGGAGTCGCCGCATTCGCGTGAACGCCGTGAGCCCAGGTTCCACCGATACTCCGGGGCTTAGCGAATTACTGGGTTCCTCAGAGACGGGACAGCAACGTTTGAAGATGATCTCGAATGTAGTACCGCTCGGCAGGCTCGGAAAGCCGGATGAGATCGCCAAAGCAGTAGTGTTTCTCGCATCTGATGATGCGAGCTACGTGACGGGGGCGGAGTTGTTCGTCGATGGCGGCTTCGCCCAGGTGTAGGCCGCACGTTTTTAGAGCGAACATTAGCCTGAAAGGAACGATCCAATGGCAGTTAGAAAAGTCGAAGTAGAGCGCTTCAGTCTTACAACATCAAGACCATTCGAGTCGGTGGTATGCGCCTTGAAATCTAGTATCGGGCAACTGGATCTGGCCGCGTTCGCGAGCGCTTCCAAGTCGTCCGGCACATTCGCCGATTTGGAGGAAGTGATCAACCGAAACATGGGGGAATCAGGTCTGATGTTGTTCTTGGAATTCGATCACGGTGCCGTCGTTCGGAAGGAAACAGGACTCGCGAAACCGAAGATCATGAGGCTAGTGATCGGCAATCCTCTAGTCATGAAGGAGATGGCCAAGCATGTTCCGGACGCGGGGTCATATGCGCCTGTGACCGTGCTCGTTGATGAGCGGGACGATGGCGTGCATTTGTCCTACGACAGGATGACCAGCTTTCTGTCCCCATACGAAAACCCGGATGCCCTGAAGGTCGCTCGGGAATTGGATTCGAAGGTAGAAAGACTGCTCAACAATGCCGCGGTCGAGAGAACTTCACGCTATATCCCAACGGTCTGAAGGCGAGAAAGGACGAACATGGATTTCGCAGGGATCAAAGTACCCGACACAGCGCTGGTGCACGACGCGATGGACTTGTCGCGGAGTTTGTTAGAGCCATTCCTTTTCAATCATGTGATGCGCTCTTGGTTGTTCGGAATCGTCCTTGCAGAGAGCGCCGCGATAGCACCGGACGCTGAGCTCTTAGCTGTAGCAGCGATCCTGCACGATCTCGGTTTGACCGAGCGGTACAACGGGGAGAATCGCTTCGAGGTAGACGGCGCGAATGCGGCTCGCGAATTCTTGAAAGAACGCGGCATCTCGGCTCAGCAGACGCAGCTTGTGTGGGACGCTATTGCACTTCACACGACCCCAACACTCGCTCTACATAAAGAGCCCGAAGTAGTGATGACTCATTCAGGAATCGCGGTGGATGTGCTTGGCGCCGGTCTTGATCGCATCTCGCGGGAGAAACAGCAGGCGATCCTAACCGCATTTCCTCGGCTCGCATTCAAGGACGGATTTAAAGGATGCCTTTGCAACGTCGTTCGTCAGAGACCGATGACGGCGGTTGACAACATTCTTCGGGATTTCGGCATTCGATACGTGGAGGGGTTCACACCTCCAAATTTCGCGGACCTCGTCGCAGGAGCGCCATTCTCCGAATAAGTCAACGCATAATGAGCTTGAACCTCTCATTACAATCGGTCATGGCCCTTACGTTGATGCACCGTTGATTTCATCGCTGTTAGCGATTAGCCTATCCGAGCTGTGATTCCGTTGTCGGCACGACCTAGGGCAAAGCCCATGCTCACGCGGCAGGCGATTTGACGGAGTCACCAGGATCAATTATGTTGCTGGCACCGCTGCTTCTGTGCCTTCCATTCCCTCCAACGCTTCCATAGGTTCCAATGCCTTGGGCGCACCGAACTCGACTCCATCAGCTCCTTCTTCTGCTCTTATTACTCCGAGCACTAAATTGATGACACTTTTCAGATGGCGGCGTATTGGACGTGGCGTTCGCGAAAGTAGTTCTTCACCAACTTGGGCCTAGCCTGTGTGATCCGAAGGTAAGAGCGAACGTTGCTCATCATCTCCTGCACGTTCACCGGACGGACACAACCCAGGGCGTTAGTCTTCACATCTTGGTTTAGCAATTCGTCCGGATTCAGTTCTGGACTGTAAGACGGCAGCCAGAAGAGCCGAATTTGCGTAGCGCGCTTCGCTAACCATCGATTCACCAACCGCGATTTGTGTACCGGGTGGCCATCCGCAATCAGGAACACTTTCCTCCTCGTCTTCCGCGTCAGTCGCAGGAGACGGCGGAGGAAATTCAAAAATACCCGCGCGGTGAAGCGCTGACGGAAAATCATGAAGGCCAACCGCCCCCGATTGGTGATCGCCGAGACCATGTTGCATCGGAAACGCTGCCCGGTCTCCCAGACAACCGGTGTTTGGCCGCGTCGTCCGTAGGACCGTCCCACTTGATGGTCCGAACGTAATCCCATCTCGTCCAACCAATGGATTTGCGCCTTGTATCGCCGTGCCCACGCTCGAATGGCCGGGTATTCTTCTTCCAGCCATTTCCGCACCGTTGCTGGATTTTGTTCGTAGGCTCGCCGTACCGGTTTTTGCGGCGTCAAACCCCACGCTCGCAAATAGCGTCCCACCGTCCACACCGAAACGGCCACACCGAACTTCCGAGACAAGAGCTGTTGCACCGCTTCTCGGGTCCACAGGGCAAAGGGTAAGCTCATCTGATCGGGACAGCCGCTGAGTATCCTGCGCACTGCGGTGGCCGCCTGGTGCGGGGCCAGGCGCGACCGCGGGGGACGCCCCCGACGACGGGCGCGCAGAGTCCGCAAGCCTTGCCGCTTGGCCCGGCTCACCCAGCCGTTGATGGTTCCCCGCGCTAGCCCAAAGACGCGAGCGGCCTCCGTTTGCGCCATCCCATTCCGAACTGCCTTCACCACGCGCAGGCGCAAGGTCTCCTGCGCCTTGGCAGGAAGAGAACGAGCATCGTGAGTTTCCATGCCCGCGACGATGGCACTCAATCAGGAGTCATGTCAACTATTTAATGCTCCGATTAGTAACTAACAACGTTTCCAATAAATCTGATTGAATAACGTCGTCGGCTTCTCCCGCCGAGTAGACTTGGTGGTGTTGACCAAGGCTCGGAAGAAAGGAGCCGAGCATGTTGACTATAGGCTGTGGTTTTCATTCGCGCTTTCAGCAGATTGCAATGCTGGAGGACCAGACCGGCGAGATCATTGAGCGCCGGTTAGAACACGAGACTGGAGAAGCCAGAACATTTAATGCAGCACTCCCTGCTCCGGCACTCGTGGGTATGGAAGCCACGGATTACGCGCATTGGTTTCAACGAATGCTTACAGAGCAAAGGCACGAGCTGTGGGTTGGTGATGCAGCGGAAATACGCGCGAGGATGGTTCGGAAGCAGAAGACGGACAGACGTGATGCTGCCCACCTACTCAGGTTACTGCTCGAGAATCGGTTTCCGCGTATCTGGATCCCTTCGCCAGCGGAGCGCGATCTTCGCCAACTGTTGCGGCATCGATTCAAACTCATCTGCATGCGCAGCCCCGTGAAGAATCAGTTGCATGCACTGGCGATGAGTCAAGGTGTCTGTCGGATGAAAAAGCTGTGGGCACCAGCTGGCCGAAAAGAACTGGAAGCTCTCGCACTTGATCCTTGGGCCAACCGCCGCAGACGAGAGTTGCTTGAAATACTGGACCAACTCAATCCGCCGATTGAGGAGTTAAACCAGGCAGTAGAGCTGGAAGCCGAGAAGTGTCCCCACGCCGTTCATTTGATGAAACAGACGGGAGTGGGTCCGGTGACAGCCCTGGCTTTTGTGCTGACGCTCGCTGACGCTCGGACCAGTGGAGAGATTTCATAAGAGCAAGACGCTTGGTGAAGAGCTTACTCGAAACTTTACACGTTTGCGGGCCGATCGTCTCTCTCCACTTGGCTTACGCGAATCGTCATCAATTCAGCTCTTATGATTCGGCGAAAAAACAAGCACCAAGCTCACCAAATGTTGGACGAAGCCTCTAACGACGAGAGCGTGCGAGGCTCTCTCGTTGATGATCGGCCCAATCCTGAGCAAGCTTGCAGGAATAGAGAAATGAGCGGCCTACTCGCCCGGCAAATTGATCTGCTGCCGCCAACAACTCGAACAGCAGTTGTGCTTTGCGACGTAGAAGGATTCACAACTGCGGAATCAACCAAGATGCTTGGGATAAACAACGGCGCGTTAAAGTCGAGAGTCCTGCGGGCTCGCCGCGGGCTCGCACAGAATATTGTACAACTGCTTCACGCCGGTCGACAGACGATTTTCATTAGAAAGAATAGCTCTGCCGCAAATTATTTTTCACTCGTTGGTCCGAGCAATGGGAACGGAAGCAATGATCGGTTATGACGTCAGATTCTGCGACTACTGCCAGTGCTCAATTTGTTGCAGGCCAGAGATGGTAAGGGAAAAACTTTACGAGTCCCGGCCCACCAACCGAGATGCGGCTTACCGCCACTTCCACGCCGAAGGGTTCGGCAGACAGGAATTAAGCTGTTGGGGAAAATATTGGACGGAGCGAGAAATTGCTCGGACGGCTGTGACTGGACGAAATACAGGCAACGAACAAGCGATGCGATTGGTTGCCTGAGTTGCAGTCACTACGTGGATCGAGCGCAGTACGCTTGGAGATGCGCTCCACTCACTTTCTGGCTGCGGGCTCGGTTTAGCTGCGGAGCCGCCCCCAATCTCAGGAAGACGTGCCTTCCATCGCCCTGCTGGGCTCAAACCCACTTGGTTCAGGCGAAGGCGCTAGCAAACGGCAGCAGTTTTCAGTACGGCTGGAATTTTTGGCGAATCCCAAGCCGGTGTCGACACCATGCCGTCGATAAACTCACCCATTTGCTAAAAATGCCGCACAGGTCGCTGCAGCGAGTTCACGCTCAGACAATTTTGCCTTGCAAAGACTGGACGTGGTTCAGTATAGTCGGCAATCAAAGGAGAAACCTCGAAGGGGATCGACCAACCCGTCGGGAGGAAAGGTTTCTTCTCATGTCTGGTCATGTTAGAAAAGGGCCACCGCATTTCCCCCTGATTCTAAAACACCATTCTTGTTGAGTGATTTTCTGAAGGATAAGCACTACGCTGATGGCGTGAGCGTGTGCTCGGGAGATCGCTGCCCACGTGCGGTGCCGGCCGGTCGATGGTCGGAACAGTCAACCAGACCGCTGAAATTGTTCCGCGAATGGGAGACGGTGTATGCGAGCCTCTGACACCTTCTCCTGGTTGAGGCCATCGAAGAGGATGACTCGGTGCCGTCCGCATCGACAATTTTGGTCAAGGTCGGCACTAACGGAAACCGTGGATAGGGCTGAGCCGGCGCTACTCCCCTATGCGCGCGGATTTGGCATTTTCCAGCGTGCTGGTGAGCTCAAGCACCGCGAATTTGCTATGGCCTATGGCGAGATGAGCGGAGCCCAGTTCACTAATTTCTTGACTCGCGCCTGCGCACTCCTGGCAGAAAATTCAGTAAGCGGCTCATTACATTATATTTGTATGGATTGGCGGCATCTCGGGGAATTGCTTTCCGCTGGCAAAGCTGTTTAGCAGGAATTTAAAGCTTTTTGCGTGTGGAACAAAATGACAGGCGGTATGGGCAGTCTGTACCGCTCGCAGCATGAACTGGTCCTGGTTTTCAAGAACGGCACAGGCCCTCATCGCAACAACATTGAGCTCGGCCGGTTTGGACGCAATCGCACGAACGTCTGGGACTACCCGGGTCAAAACTCCTTCGCTCGAACAACCCAAGAAGGCAATCTGCTGGAAATACATCCCGCCGGTAACCCGGTTGCCCTGATTGCCGATGCCTTGATGGATTCAACCGCGCGCGGTGACATCGCTTTGGACACTTTCTTAGGCTCGGGAACGACCCTCATCGCGGCCGAGCGCACGGCACGAGTTTGCTACGGAATGGAAATCGATCCGCTCTATGTTGACCTACTAATCGGAGCATTAAATAGTTGACATGACTCCTGATTGAGTGCCATCGTCGCGGGCATGGAAACTCACGATGCTCGTTCTCTTCCTGCCAAGGCGCAGGAGACCTTGCGCCTGCGCGTGGTGAAGGCAGTTCGGAATGGGATGGCGCAAACGGAGGCCGCTCGCGTCTTTGGGCTAGCGCGGGGAACCATCAACGGCTGGGTGAGCCGGGCCAAGCGGCAAGGCTTGCGGACTCTGCGCGCCCGTCGTCGGGGGCGTCCCCCGCGGTCGCGCCTGGCCCCGCACCAGGCGGCCACCGCAGTGCGCAGGATACTCAGCGGCTGTCCCGATCAGATGAGCTTACCCTTTGCCCTGTGGACCCGAGAAGCGGTGCAACAGCTCTTGTCTCGGAAGTTCGGTGTGGCCGTTTCGGTGTGGACGGTGGGACGCTATTTGCGAGCGTGGGGTTTGACGCCGCAAAAACCGGTACGGCGAGCCTACGAACAAAATCCAGCAACGGTGCGGAAATGGCTGGAAGAAGAATACCCGGCCATTCGAGCGTGGGCACGGCGATACAAGGCGCAAATCCATTGGTTGGACGAGATGGGATTACGTTCGGACCATCAAGTGGGACGGTCCTACGGACGACGCGGCCAAACACCGGTTGTCTGGGAGACCGGGCAGCGTTTCCGATGCAACATGGTCTCGGCGATCACCAATCGGGGGCGGTTGGCCTTCATGATTTTCCGTCAGCGCTTCACCGCGCGGGTATTTTTGAATTTCCTCCGCCGTCTCCTGCGACTGACGCGGAAGACGAGGAGGAAAGTGTTCCTGATTGCGGATGGCCACCCGGTACACAAATCGCGGTTGGTGAATCGATGGTTAGCGAAGCGCGCTACGCAAATTCGGCTCTTCTGGCTGCCGTCTTACAGTCCAGAACTGAATCCGGACGAATTGCTAAACCAAGATGTGAAGACTAACGCCCTGGGTTGTGTCCGTCCGGTGAACGTGCAGGAGATGATGAGCAACGTTCGCTCTTACCTTCGGATCACACAGGCTAGGCCCAAGTTGGTGAAGAACTACTTTCGCGAACGCCACGTCCAATACGCCGCCATCTGAAAAGTGTCATCAATTTAGTGCTCGGAGTAATAATTATTCGCCGCTGGCAGGCATTTACAGGCCTTTCTGCCACGCACGTTACCTCGGGGCGTAGCTTCAATGATCTGGAAAAGGAGGCACAGCACCAACATGAATGCCAACAACAGCGATAAGCCTGGGGAAACCAAGGACCGTGTGGGTTACCAAAGACCGCCAGAGGCCACCCGCTTCAAAAAGGGAGTTTCGGGCAATCCCAAGGGACGGCCGAAGGGAAGCCTGAACGTAGCAACTGTTTTCCTGAAAACTCTTCACGAGAAAGTAGTGGTCAATGAGCACGGCCAGCGAAAGACCGTGACGAAACTTGAAGCCGCACTCACACAGCTCGTGAACAAGGCCGCTACCGGCGACCTGCGGGCTCTCCGGCAGCTACTTGAATTGGCGCGAGAAGCCGAAGCAGGACAGAGGCTTCCAGGAGCGCGGAACGTAGTTCCAAGTAATCTCGACCACGAGGTTATGCAGGGGATTCTAGAACGTTTTTCAGCAACAGAAGATAGCGGCTCAGATATTCCGGAGGCGAGCAATGCCAACGATCAGCGCAACTGAATACACAGCCTTTTCACGTGCCGATTTTTATACGTTCATGCACCGGGCTTTTCGCGAACTCAACCCGAGCGTGCCGTTCTTACACAACTGGCACAATGAGCTCGTCGCCGCAAAACTGGAAGCCTGCCGCAGTGGCAAACTGCGGCGACTGATCGTCAATATGCCGCCCCGGTCCCTCAAATCACATGCTGCAGCGGTTGCTTTTCCAGCTTTTCTGTTGGGCCACAACCCGAGCACGCAAATCGTATGCGCAAGCTACGGAGAAGAGTTGGCGTACAAGCATTCGTTAGACTGCCGCAATTTGATGTCTAGCGAATGGTACAAGAGCCTATTTCCCACGCGACTATCCCCCCAGAAGCAGTCGGCGCAGGAGTTTGTGACCACCGAGAATGGGTTTCAACTCGCGCCTTCAGCCATGCCGAATGGCAGTGACCAGCAGCGGCACGGCGCCCGGTTCGTGCGCGGATTCGACCAACTACGGTAACGTGCTAGACTTTGCGTACGGCTTCAGTGCGGGCAGCTCAGACAACGGCAACGTGATGGGGATTACAAACAACAGAGATAGCACGCGTTCTCAGACGTTCACCTACGACCCGCTTAATCAGATTGCAACGGCAGCGGCGTCCAATTTTGCTACCAGCCCTTCGAACTGTTGGGGAGAGTCCTTCACAATCGACCAGCTAGGAAACCTCACGGGGATTAGCCCGATTTCATCGGCATATTATGGTTGCACGCAGGAGAATCTCAGTCTTTCCGTCGGCAGCGGCAACCAGATCACCACGAGCGGCTTTACTTACGACGCGTCGGGAAACCTAACTGCTGATGGCATTATGTCGCCAGTGTACGATGCCGACGGCCATATGACTTCAGGCACGGGCGTGAGCTACATTTACGACGCAAACGGTCTGCGGATGTATAAATCCAGCGGCACGGAGTATTTGTATGGCTTGAACGACGAGGTTCTCGACGAGACAAACAGCGGCGCGAGCATCACTAACGAATACATTTACTTTAATGGCCAGCGCATTGCGCGGCGCGATTCGTCAGGGAACGTGGATTATTACTTCGCCGATCATCTGGGCAGCGCGCGGGTGGTGACGAACTCATCAGGGACGATTCTAGACGACAGCGACTTTTACCCCTATGGAGGCGAGCGCGTAACCTCATCCGGTAGTGGCAACCCCTACAAATTCACCGGCAAAGAGCGGGATAGTGAGAGCGGCCTGTATAATTTCGGTGCGCGCTACCACTCCCCCCAATATCAACGCTTCATGTCGGCGGACCCTGCGGGCCTCGCAGTTGCCGATCTATCTAATCCGCAGACTTTGAACCAATATGCCTATGTCAACAACAATCCGATTAACATGACGGATCCGACCGGGTTATGTGGCTTCGAGGATGATTCTTCTTGCGACGACGGTTTCTCGATTTCCTGGAGTTGGAACGATAGTCCCTGGGAATCGAGTAATGGTCCGCAACCCGCTATTTCCTCTCCCGCTGCTGTCGGCCACGATCCAAATCCCTTCGACGGCGAGACAAATGGCATCCCCAACGGCTTACAGATTCCGACATTAGGTCTGCCCGGCCTGATCCTACCCGGTGACATTGGTTGCCCCTACGGCAGCGGCAATTGCGGCGGGATGATATTTGGGTTTCAGGGTCCAGCCATTCCATGGGAGGTGGAGGGTGGCGCGGACGCACTTGCGTGGCTGATACGCCTGATCTGGCCTATAACCCTAGCAAAGGGCGGCGCGAGCTAGAATCCTAAGCCTACTTGGGTCAGACAGGTTCCTCGCGCGGGCGAGACCGCGGATGAATTTACTCAGCGAGTTTGCCAGGAGCGTTACCCTGAAGATAATGGCGCCAGTTGTGGTAAGGGTCCTGCAAGCGAATATAATAAAATTAGAAAATGGGCTCAGGATTGGATTAAGAGGCATAGCAGCAGGTGAGAGAGATGACACTGGCTTCAGGATTGAAAGAAAAAAGTAGAGGTAAGAAGGCCAACCCACGTATGTCAATCGATGTCGTGTACCTGCTTTGGCATACTGACGCACACGGGGATGAGAAATTGATCGGCGTCTACCGGACGGAAGCGGATGCTCATTCTGCGCTTGAGCGAACGGAGGCAAAGCCTGGATTTTCGGATAAAGGTGGCCTATTTGAAATTGCCGATTACTGCCTGAATAAGGATCACTGGACTGAAGGTTTTGATCGGGATCCTCTAGATTAGGATTTGTCTGATTAGATGACGGCGTCGGCTTTTCGACCGAGTAGACTTGGTAGGCTAACCGGGCCGGACAGGACCTCGGTGAGAGGATCGGTCTGCTAAATGGCTGGTACGTGTGCAGCGTGGTTCTTTGCGAAATCACGACGAAGGTTCACACGGCAGATGATGCCGGGACGAGCGAAGCGTCACGGCTTCGAGTATTATTGGCATGGCACGCTGTCGCTGTACGCGGCGCTGGACACCCGAGACCGGCCGCGTGCATGGAAAACCCGCAGCCGCCACACTAGCCGCGACTTCGTCGCTTTCCTCAAAGAAGTCTGTCCTTGTGCTCGCCCCAATTAATGTAGCGGCGGAGCGCGGAGCTAGAGCGTGAACGGAGGTGAAGGACACCCGGGCGATCACGTCGCGTTCAATTTTGGCGACCCAGATCTCGACTTAGTTGAACTAGACACCATTTGACACCAATAGGAAGAAGGGCAGTGGCGCTACGCCTTTGACAATGCGGGATTTGTCATTTGATGGTTGCAGTTTCGACCCCCACCGCCCCTACCAGCTTTCTTATTCACTTCACAGGACTTGCGAAAACCGCGAGGCAGCAAAAGGCAGCATTAACAGCAGGGCAGCGTCGGCGAGCGAGCAAAAACTCGCGGCACGGATGGCAAGCCGACCCAATCATTAGATGGAAGTGGCGTGACTGCAGTGCTGGTGGTTTTGGTTACTGTTCGGCTCTCAGTGTTCCGAAATTGCTCTGAAACCGTTTCACGATTTCTAACTGAAAGAGCCCACGCCGCTTGGTTGCGTGCCTTGCCTCCGAGCCGGAAGGCAATCATTCTAGCACGCGCTCGGATCACTCATCGCGTCGTGGCAAAGATCACCTTGGGGATCATCATGTGGACGCCGTCGTCGCCATCCACGACTTCACTGATTTGGAGGTCGGCGGCGAGCATCCGTAAGGCAGGATCGTCATCGGCTGCCCTTAACTCAAGCAACAAATCCGCTCCAGAACTATGGCTGTCCTCGCCCTGACGAACTCGCTCCAGAGCACTTACTTTATTGCCTTTGACAAAATAGCTATAAACTTTAATTTGCGTTTTTGGCTATCAAAGTACGGGCGACCGCTTTTCCCAACGATAGATTTCGAGTTCGTTGCCGGCGGTGTCGCTCTCGTAAATCAAGCTAGCGCGCTTGTCTGGGATGCCTTGCTTAATCCAGTCCGTCACTTCAGGAAACCCACCAGAGTTGCGGGACTCAAGAATAATAAAGTCTACGCTCTTGGAATCGAAGTACCGCAGTGCCTCCAAAGATTCGGCGTAAGGTATCTGCACGTTTTTGCCCTGAGCGTAGTAACCCTCTACCCCAAGGCAGGCGAGCCGCCTAGGACCGGAACTGAAGTTCTTGATCCATAGGCCAGCTTGTTTTTGATCGGCAAATGGTGCTTGCTCGCAGACAAACAGCCAATTCGACCGCGTACCAATGAGAGCCACAACAAAAATTAAGAGCACTAAGCTGACCTCAGCAATCAGCCCCGAGGTCCTGGCCGTCGCGGTCAGGCGACCGTTAGCATACACAAGGTCCCTAGTCCACTGGCCTAGTTCGTCGATCCCTTTGGCTATCCAAGGCGTTCCAAGAGCGGCAAGCGGAAGGATATAACGGAAGTCGGCGTTTGACGCGGTGAGCATCAGAATAAGGACCGAGATGATCATGCAAATGATTATCGATTCATGGAACAGACGTCGCGGGCCCCAGGATTGCCGAAACAATCCTATCAGCACAAGCGCTAACACCCATGGTCCCCCGATGCTGTTATCATATATAAAACGGGATACTTCCTGTCGGTTGTCTTTCGCCATCGCCAACAGCGCTTGGACCCTGTCAGCTAAGTGATCGGGATAAGGAGTGTACGAGGCAAACCGGAATGGGTCCAGCAGGGGGCCTACAACGCTTGCGTCCGCGGCAATGCCGTAGGCTGCTTCAGTGTGATTTAGGCCCGACCGGATGCGGTTGGCAATGGTGTAATTGATGTCCCATTTCCCTTCCAACTGAACATGTCCCGTGTGCACGTACAGAAATGCCATGTAAGGTGAAGCCACCAGGAGATAGGTCCCGAGTATGAGAAGGGATCCCAGCGCAGCCTGGCGCACAGGGACGCTAGAAAAGATGACAGAAATCCAAAGCGCGAATGCAAAGAAGACCACGTACGCAAATGCTTCGGGACGGCTCAGATAGGCAAGTGACAGACATAGGCTTGACAGGACGTAATCTCTGTTTCTGCGAGATTCCAAAGAGCGCATCCCGAAATAAACACCCCCTAGAAGCAGAGGAAGATACACATTCTCATTGTAGATTGATCCCGAGAGCTTGATGAACAAAGGATGAAACGCGACCAGCGCCGCGCTCAGACATGCAACGCGGTTACCATACATGCGCCGCGCAATGAGAAAGACAGGGACAATCAGCGCGGTCCCGAAAGCAATTGAGATTATGTCAGCTGCCAATTCAGTACTTCTTGTAAGAAGGCTGAGTCCGGCCGTCAGCACAGAAAACAAGGGTCCGTACATCGTCTCAGGACCATCGAAGTTACCAGTCAGGCCCTTGCCAGTCGCCAGGTTTTCTGCCATTCGGACATATTCCGAGCCGTCCCCATTGATCACTGAGTTTCTGGTCGCCATCCAGTAGATACGCAGTGGAAGTGCCAATAATATGATTAGGATGAGTGGCTTGTAGGTGAAACTGAAAGCACAATGAAACGCCTGACTTTGGCAGTTGCTCTTCTGCGACGAGCTGGTGGTAGGGTTCGGGACTGATCGGGTTAGGTTCTCTTCCATAACCTATAGTTCGAGTGTCTGTTTGTGGCTCGACCTCCGAACCAGGTAGCGATTGGATGACGCAGTAGAACAGGCCCGCGTAAGGCTGTAAATGGCATAAAGGTGGTGGGAGATGGGCACGAAGGTGCCAAAACAAACTTCTTGTCATGCGAGTGGCTGGCCTGATTTCTACTGACTAGGGAGAACACGCTGGGCAAAAACCGCCAGCTGCAGGCGACTACTCACGCCAAGCTTGTCAAAAACGTGGGTCAGATGGTGCTTTATCGTGTTCTCGCTGAGACCGAACCTCTCAGCGACCGCCTTGTTTGTCTCGCCTTCTACAATCGCCGAAACGATTTGAAGCTCGCGTGACGTCAGGTGAAGGTGATTTCCGGGGGGCACATCTGCGGACGGCGACGTCCCGTTACCAAGCCATGTCAGAAAGTTAGCCATGTTTTCGCGAGCCATCCAGCATTCCCCGGCCATGACACTGCGTATGCCCTTGAGCAACAGTGCCGGCGGAGAGTCCTTACGCATCACGCCGTGGGCGCCGAGCTTCAGCGCTTGGTGGATTTCCGGCGTTTCTATTTCGGTGGCCAAAATAATACCGCGCACCTGCGAGGCTGAGCTTTGGACGCTGCGCAAAACCTTCAGTGCAGCTAGCCCGGAGATGGCTAGATCGAGCAGCAGGATGTCGGGCTTGTATTTGCGCACGAGTTTTACAGCCTCGGCACCATCGGAGGTCTGGGCCACGAACCGCAAGTCGGACTGGGTCTCGATCACTCTCCGTAGGCCTTGGCAAAAGATAGGCTGCCCATCGGCAATTACAATGCGGATGTCCTTCGGACGTTGGTGAAGGAGTGCTCTGGCAGGTTCACACCTGCGAACATAGCGGGGAACGGCTGTGTGTCCCATGCGATGAGGACCTGCCTTCGGTGACCTGACGGAACCTCGTGCTCTAGTGCCTTGTCGCGCTGAAAGCGTTACTGCAGTCGCCACACCCAAAAACCAAAAACAAATTTACGCGCGGGGGGTGTCGGCTATTTGAACGCATCTTCCCTTCGAAACTCATACTAACGAACTCACCGCGACAGGCCACTAGTTGCCAGGGATGACATGGAAGCAAGCATGTTTCATGGTTCATGGTTAGTGGTTCATGGTTCATGGTTCGTGTTTACTCGTAGCTGTCCCCGCAGCAATGCGCCAACCCATCGAGAGAAGTTTCACAGGATGTAGCGACTGCCTCAATGGCTCGACCGCTCTATTATTTCCGGTACCCACGTCGTAGTACGCCGGTCTGGGTTACTCCGACCTCGCTTTGCTTTAGCGAGAATCCGTCGCAGTCACTAAGCAGCGCGCGAACCACTGAGTAGTTGTGTCTGCGCGATTATCGGTGGCGATTACAATTCGGAAACCGCGATACACTGAAGTGCTCATTTCGAGAACACCGCAAAACATCGCGCGAGTCCGAGCGACAATTGTTGCAGTCTCTCGCTTCGATGGCGCGTAGAATGGCGAGAATGCGCGTCATTGTTTCCAACGTCCAAGCGAGCGGATAACGACGCTAGCAATCGTTCTAGGTGAACGATTCGGCGGCCTGTTCGGCGTGAAGGGCTGTCGGCTTTGACTTCAGTTTCAAGAGGTTGAGTAAATCCGAAAGCAAGAACTCGCAGGAAATCCTGGTGGAAGAGAAGGAGCGACTTGCAATCAATAACGCTATTCGAGCCTTGCGAGTTTTTCAGGTGGAAAACACGAGAAACTTGGCCAATGCGTGGACGCCAGGAAGCGCGATTGGGCTCGTAGCCCTGCGTCGTTTGTCGCCAGGGCTCGTTACGTTCAATGCCTCCAAGCCGAAAACCGACTTTTGTTTTGGCAAATCATGGACTTCCAAATCAGCTCTCCCGAGAACGGTAAATCGCGGATTCTATTGATTTGCATTCCAAATATCCACGTGCCATTTCCAGTTTCCATCGGCAGTTCTTGGTAAATGAATTTTACTTTTCTGCCGTCTTCAAGTATTTTGATCCGCTCTTCGTCCGGCATCGTCATTCTCTTCAGGCGAAATCAGTATTTTCTAGAAGCAATTGGTGCAGAGCGGGCGAACCCGTTGTAGTGCGTCTTGCCCTTCTGACCATACTCAAGGCTGGAGCCAAAGTCGAGGAGACAACCCTGCGAAAGTGTTAGAAGTGTGCAATCCCGCACGGCATGGCCCTGGGGCTCACCATGCAGCTGCCGATTGACGACAAGCATATCTACACAGAGGCGTACCTCACGGGCACGCTCGCGAAGGGGCAGAAACGCCAGACTGACTGGCGGAGGGCAGTCAATGCGAACCGACGGTTGAGTTTAGCTCGTGAAACGCCAACACTTGACTCGGCCTGAACTGATGGTTGAGTGCGTCTTTTGCAAAAGAACTAGCCGATCAAATCGTATCCCCTGGACTGGCTGCTGAGCGGCAGTCAGTGCGAACCGATGGTTGAGGTTCACCAGTGAAACGCCACTACTCGACTCTGCCTTGGAGAAATACGACCCGGTTAGCGCGCCTGCTCTCCCTTTTAGACAAACATGCGACGTTTGTCCATGCGATATTCGCGCGTTTTGGGCGGTAAAATCGACTTTTCAAGCGGAACGCCACCGAGAGAGAGAAAGGGCCAGACTGGCTGGCGGAGGAGGGGGGATTCGAACCCCCGAGACCCTTGCGAGTCTAACGGTTTTCAAGACCGGCGCCTTCAACCACTCGGCCACTCCTCCGTTTTTGATTCTAACGTACCCTGAGGCCTAGAAGGCTGCTGAAAAATTGTATTCACCGAGCGATCTGCTCTCGTTGCGTCGTTTGTTAGCCATGAGAGGATTTGCGCGGGCTTTTGTCGGTGCCCGGGGAGCGCGTTTCAGCACCGTTTCGCAGACACCACGACGCCGACTTACTCCGCTAGAACCGTGGCGACCATCAGGTTTCGCATGCGTACGAGGTTGTGGGCGGCGTAAGCGAAAGTAAACATCCAATCTACGTTCAACGTTCCGCGATCCCGCACTTTGCGTAACAGTGCGATCGCCTTCAGCCAGCCAAAGCACTCTTCGATGCGCTTCCTTTTCTCTCGGGTGATGCCGTAGCCCGCCTGCTGCGTGGTGCGTCCGTCAATGGCGCTGCTGCGTCGTGTTAGGTTTTGCGCCACGTGTGGCGTCACACGCATGTTCCGGCACTCACGTACAAACCCCGTCGTATCGAAACCCTTGCTTCCGCCCACGGTGGCCCGACCGGTTCCCGGAACCCGCTGCAGCATGGCCATCGCCGCAACACGTTCAGCCGTGCCCGTGGCTTCCCACACCTAACTCGAAACAATCAATCCGTTGCGATTCTCCACCAGCAGATTTCCGCTGTAGCTCAACTTCGCCTCCTTACCCGCGCTTTTGCGC
Organism: uncultured Acidobacteriota bacterium; assembly: GCA_963828935.1. GTDB lineage: Bacteria > Acidobacteriota > Terriglobia > Acidiferrales > UBA7541 > Palsa-189. The sequence goes on from CAWHGP010000003.1 coordinate 1,425,213, forward strand.
GCCCAAAGCGCGTCTCTCTTCACTCATGTCCTTTGTTTTCATATCAATGTACGCCCTGTGTCGCAAACCTCTTGGATTGATATCGTTACAAATTACGGGGGGTACCTCCGGCGATTTCAGAATTCTCGCGACCAGCCCCCACGTGCCCGCGTGCACTTCGCCATTCACTTTGAGCATTGACAGTGCAAAGATGCGGGTGAGACATTGCGGCTTCCGCTCAAAATCGCTGACGCCCAAGGAGGACGAAACAATGGCAACCGCAACGCAAGCCGTTAAACTCGACGACAAGGTCACGCCGTTTCATCTCCGGTACCAAGAAAATGCTAATCGGAGGTAAATGGACCGAGGCCGCCTCCGGCAAGACTTTTCCGACCTACAATCCGGCGACCGGCGAGGTTCTCGCCCAAGTCGCTGAAGGCGATCGTGAAGACATCCATCGCGCGGTCGCAGCGGCGCGTGCTGCGTTCGATCACGGCCCGTGGTCGCGCCTCAGTTCTTCAGAGCGCGGCCGCCTGATCTGGAAGCTAGCGGACTTGATCGAGGAGAATCTCGAAGAGTTCGCGCAACTTGAAAGCCTCGACAACGGAAAGCCGCTCAAAGTCGCCCGTGCCGCGGATGTGCCGCTGGCCGCCGATATTTTCCGCTATATGGCCGGATGGGCGACCAAGGTCGAAGGGAACACCATTCCTATTTCCGCGGGCGGCAGCCAGCAGAAATATCTGGCCTACACCGTTCGCGAGCCCGTGGGTGTTGCGGGACAAATTATCCCGTGGAATTTCCCGCTGCTGATGGCCGCCTGGAAGCTTGGACCCGCACTCGCCGTCGGTTGCACCGTGGTTTTGAAGCCGGCCGAACAGACTCCGCTCTCCGCGTTGCGCCTGGGCGAGCTTATTCAGGAGGCGGGCATTCCCGACGGCGTCGTAAACATCGTTCCCGGCTACGGCGAAACCGCTGGCGCCGCTCTGGCCGCGCATCCGGATGTCGATAAAATCGCATTCACCGGCTCAACCGAAGTTGGCAAGTTGATCGTGCATGCTGCCGCCGCCAATCTCAAGAAAGTCTCGCTCGAATTGGGTGGCAAGTCTCCCAACATCGTCCTGCAGGACGCCGACATGGAAAACGCCATTCCGGGTGCCGCCAGCGCCATTTTTTTCAATCATGGCCAGTGCTGCTGCGCGGGTTCGCGTCTGTACGTCGCCAAGGATTCGTTCGACAAGGTCGTCGACGGCGTTGCCGCGCAGGCGAATAACATTCGCGTTGGCCCCGGCCTTGAACCTTCCTCCGACATGGGCCCGCTGGTTTCCGACGAACAGTTGCAAGCGCGTCTGCGGCTATCTGGAATCCGGATTATCCGAGGGAGCGAAGGCAGTCACTGGCGGAAGCCGTCTGGGCGATAAGGGCTATTTCGTCAAAGCCCACTGTGCTCATCAACACCACCGATAAAATGAAAGTCGTTCAGGAAGAGATTTTTGGCCCGGTGGTCACCGCCATTCCCTTCAGCGATCTCGACGATCTGATTGCGAAAGCCAACGATTCCGTTTATGGACTGGCCGCGGGCGTTTGGACGCGTGATATTCAGAAAGCGCACCGCATCGCTTCCCAACTGCGCGCCGGAACGGTGTGGATCAATTGCTATAACGTGTTCGACGCCGCGCTGCCCTTTGGCGGATACAAGCAGTCGGGCTGGGGCCGCGAAATGGGCCACGAAGCCCTTGAAATGTATACGGAGGTCAAAGCCGTCTGCACGCCCATATAGCGCGCATCATCACGCGGCGCCGCGGATGTACACGTGGTGCAATGCCGAGGATGTTGCTGCGCGCTACCGGCACCGCGGCTTCGATGTTGAGAGCGGTTCGATGACGTTCGATGATAAGATCAATTATTCGCCGGTGCGGGGATGGCGGAACTGGCAGACGCGTAAGCCTCAGGCGCTTATGGCCGAAAGGCTGTGCAGGTTCAAATCCTGTTCCCCGCACCACCGACGTTTCTCACTTCTTCTAACGTTCACTCTTCACCGATCAGATTGACCGGACTTGTCCGATGTATCGGACGCGCCATAATTTCCTTCGAGTTGCGAATGAAGTTTTGGCCCTTATCGTTCAAGAGTGTGGAAAATGCGGCAGGAAACCGCTTGAGTCCTGAAGCGCAAACGCCGTTAAATACCGGGCGTTGCGTCCGACTTTCCTAGTGAGCTTGCGCGCTCGGGATCGCAGCCGGCGCGTTGCTGCTCGCCTGCGCGCCGGTGGGAACGGAGGACGTGTGATTGAGCACGATCAACCAGCGTCCGGCGCGCTTCTGCAATACGAGTGTGGTGTGGCCCACAGCCTTCGCGGGCTGGCCATCGACCTGCCCGGAGAAGTCCCACTGATATGTGACCCAAGCGGTGTCGCCCATTACCTTGGTAAACGTATTCGTGCGATCGAGCCGGCTGCCCTGCGTGCGCTCGTGCTGCTTCCTGTACGCCGCCGCATAGGCTCCCCAACCAACCAGTGGCGGCTCCCACGCGCCGCTGACTGCGGCCATGTCGTCGTCACAATATTTGTGCATCGCCTCGATGTCGCCCACCTGCCAGGCGGCCAGCATTTGCGAGACGAGGAGGTCGATCGCCTGCGGGTCGGGCAGGGCGGCGGACAGAGCATCGGAATTGTCCTGCTGTTTCTTGCCGCTGTTTTTCTGGTTTTGCGCGGTTTTGTCGGGAGCGCGGCTGTCGCGCGAGTTCGATGCATTCGCACGCGGCGCAGGCGCGATGGCAAGCACGGCGGCAAGCACGATGACGAGTGCGGCGGCGGGTGCGGCGATGGGTGCTGCCGCCAACCTTTGGGCCGACATTTTTCTGACTCCTGCGCCGATGCGACCGATTTTCGGCGGCTGGGCTTCGGCATCACAGCCCAGCAACTTTTTCGGCGAATACATCGTTTCCTCCGCGGCCATTTCGGCGCTTTCGCGGGCTTTAGCCCGAACGTTCACTTGTAAATTGCTACGTTCTTTCCGTTTGCAGCACGGGCCGTGCGAGATGATTTTTGTTGCTTCCTCTTCGACAGCGCCATGAAGCCGGGAGTATCTTTCGCGTCGCCGGCGGGCACAAATCGCCATCGGTCGCGACGATAGCATGGAATGGGCGGTGTCCTAGCGGCGGCAATCAGGGGAGTTGTCGCATTGTTGACCGATCATTGTCAGCAGGTCGGCGGGTCAGCAGGTCAGCAAGGTCAGCAAGAAACAGTAAAGTTATTCAATCGTCTCAAGCAGAGGCAGCCGCAGACTTATTGGAGATGGGAATGACATGTGGTCACGGCCGGCTGGTCATGCCGATCGCTCGTGCCGGCATGCCTAGCGGATTCACAGCTTCGGCGACGTGGTCAGCGGGCGATGCGAAAGCCGTAGTCGGCATACTTGAATTCTGGCGGGATGCTTGAACGGGCTGCGCAACGGGACACTTTGATGTGGTGCCGCCAGGAACCGCCGCGGGATGCCCGGCGAATGCCACTATCGGGTCCGCGGGGATTGCGTTCTGGCGCGTGCTCGTAATAGCGCGCATCGTACCAGTCGGCGCACCATTCGTGCACGTTATCGCCCATGTTGAAAAGTCCATAAGCATTTGGCGAGTACAGCGCTACAGGTTCGGGACCCAGTTTCCAGCGGGAGGCATAATCAGGCAGCGTCTCGGGTGAAGCATCGCCCCAGGGATACAGCGCTCCGCCGGCGCCTCCGCATGCGGCGCGTTCCCACTCCGCCTCCGTGGGGAGTCGATACGCGCGCCCGGTAACGGCGCTCAGCCACTCCGCATAGGCCGCGGCATCGAACCACGATGGGCCAACGACTGGCGAGGCGGGATGCTGGAAATTCGTATCGTCCCAGAAAGGCGGCGCGGGCCTCGCCGTCTCGGCGAGAAAGCGAGCATACTCGGCGCGCGTGGTTTGAGTGGCGGCCAGCTCAAAGGCATCCACCCAAACGCGATGGACGGGCTTTTCGTCGTCACGTCCCGTGTCGCATCCCATGACGAACCAGCCTTCGGGAATCGGCAGCATGCGCGGCTCTGCAACTGCCCCGAGCGGCTCAGCCGAAGCATAAGGAGCGTTTTGATTTACGGACATCGGTCATTCCAATTCACGGCCCGGCGATGCACTCGTCGGGGAGTCTATCGAGAGAGCGTGCTGAGGATTAAGTAGCCTATCATTCGTCCGTCACCGGCGCGGCACCAGAATATCAGATAGGCGGCTCTCGAAGCCGCTCCGTGAGATACGATAGCCGCCATGCCGAGCCGAGGTGTGGATTCGTTGGTGTTTGCGTCGTCGCCGCAACTCGCTGCAGGAATCAAGTCGAGATTCTCGACGATTTCAGAAATCACTTGCTCCATAGCAATCATGGCGCTGGCCGGATTTTGCATGGGTATGGTCCTGTGGCCGGCGTCGGCGCATGCAGGAGGACTTGCGCTGCCGCCTGCGGCCAAGCAGGGCCTGAACCTGCTCTACAACGGCCAGCCCGAGGAAGCTCTATCCAAGTTTGAAGATATTGAAAAGGAGCATCCGGACGATGCCTTGGGCTATCTGCTCGAGGCGGACGCGCGCTGGTGGCAAATCTACTGCCAGGCCTGCGAAATGAAATGGAACATGCTGGACGCGTGGCCGCAACCGCCGCGCATTCGCTCGGACGAAGCCTATTTGGCATTGACGGACAAAGTCGTCACGGTAGCGCAGGCACAAATTGCGAAAAACGATTCCGCGGCGGTGGAACTGTATGCCGGCATGGGCTGGTTGCTGCGCGCGCGCCTGCTGGCGTTGCGCGAAGAGCGGCTGCCGACTGCGCGGGCGGGGGTGAAGGCCCGGTCACACCTGATGCGGAGCTTGGAGCTCGATCCGGATATGGCCGACGCGTATACCGGCCTGGGGCTCTACAACTATTATGTCGATACGCTTTCAGGCATGGCGAAAGCGCTGCGGTTTCTGATGGGCATCCCGGGCGGCGATAAACATGAAGGCATCCGCCAACTGCGTGTCGCCATCGAGCACGGTACGCTGACGCGCGTGGAAGCGAGCTTCTACCTGGCAAAAAACTTGCGCATTTACGAACATGATTTCAGCGGCGCCGTCGAGGTGATTACGCCGTTGGTCATGGAATATCCGCAGAATCCTATCTTTCATCTAATGCTCGGAGACTTTCAGCGAGAATTGCACCAAACAGAGCTCGCGCAGGCCAGCTTCCACACCGCCGAACAGCTTCCGGTGAGCGATGCAGCTTGTGCGCAGCGTGTGCACGATCTGGTGGAGCAGGACGCGGCGCTGTTAGCTAAAAGCCGGGCAGAGTGAAAGGACCGGCGTCGCCGCCAAATTGGGGCCAACGGTACCGGAGGCCAATGCAGCGAGCCTGTACTTCGATTGAAATGGCCGGCAATGTTAGATGCTTAGCTTACGGCGCTGCATTCGCAAGGGTATTGGCATCTCCAGAGAGATCCTTTGCTGCGCTCAGAATGGCCGCGGACAGGCGCGACGTGATATTTGGGTTGGCATGAGATTTGGCCGGAGGCTCGGGCTCCAGGTTGAACACGAGCAGCAGAGAGCGTACAACGACCTTCACCGGAACGGGCATCTCACTTCCGCTCGGCAAACAATCGTTCAGCTTAAGATCGGGGCAAAACGTCGTTTGTGTTTGAGAAGATGTGCATAACTTTGTTTTCGCGTAATGTTGTTCTCGGGTAAGGTCGTTCTCGCGTAAACTTTTGGGGCTTGGCGGGTTTCGCCAGGTGAAAGTTTCCGAGTGCGAAGTACTGATATAGAAGTACTGCTATAAAGTACTGACATAGAAGACGCGATTTGACTTGGGCGCGAGGCGATGGTATCAGACACCCATCCGTCCAGTCGGGAGACTCCGAATCACCTTGATCGCTAAGAACTTGTTTGGTGGGCACTCAGCTCCGGGCGGCCTCGATGAACGATCTTTCGACACTGCGCAACGCCAGCGACACCGTGCAGCTGGAGGCCTGTCGCGCGGATTACTGACGCTGCTTGGCAGTCTGGCGGCGATGGCTGCTTTCGGGATATTTTCCGGCTGCAATACAATCAATCCGAACCTGGGCGCCGCGCCGACGCAAACCTCAAATCTAACTTTGCTCGCCCCCGCAGCTGCGGCGGCCGGAACGCAATGCACGCCCAGTTGCACGCTTACGATAACCGGCACCGGGTTTGTTTCGGGCTCCACAGTAACGTTCAATGGCGCGGGGCTCACGACAACGTTCGTCAGCGCGACGCAATTGACCGCAGCCCTGAGCACAGCGAACCTAGCCAAACCTGGCAATGCATCTGTCGGGGTGACATCGCCAGGTCCGACGACGGGCAACAACGCCGGCAATAACCTTTCCAACTTTCTTCTGTTCACGATAAGCGCAGCAAATAACCCGCTCCCAGCCATTACACAATTATCGCCATCAAGCGCCGCGGTGGGCGGGCCGGCGTTCACGATTACCGTGACCGGCACGAACTTCGTCCTGGGCACGCAAGTCAACTGGAACGGGTCGCCTCTCACCACCACGTTTGTAAGCGCGACGCAGGTGACGGCACCAATCCCGGCGGCAGATATCGCCGCGCAGGGCTCCGACAATGTCAGCGTCGCTAATCCCGGGCCGGGCGGCGGGCCTTCGGGCACGATAGTTTTCACGGTCACGTCGAAGGGCATGGCCGCGATTCCAGCGGGCGAAGAAGCATCGCTCGCAGGGTCGGCCGGACAATCAATACCGAGTGGCGCTGCGATCAGTGCAGGCTCGCGGTACGTCGCATTCGTGGCGAGTGGTGCGAGTGCTGCCGCGAATGCGGAGCCGAGAACGGGGGTCGACGAAATCTTTCTGCGCGATACCTGTCAAGGAGCAGGGGCGGCTTGCACGCCGCAAACGGTTCTTATTTCAGCGGCATTGATCGGCACCGGCGCTGACGGCGCGAGCCGCACACCTTCGATCACCGCCAATGGACGCTTCGTGGTGTTCGCCTCCGATGCCACCAATCTCGTCGCGGGAGACAACAACGGCGTTCCTGACGTTTTTTTGCGCGACACTTGTATCGGGGGACCAGCAGGGTGCACGCCGGCGACGACGCTGATTTCCATCGCGTTCGACGGGAGCATGGCGAATGCCGCGAGTGGCCTTCCTTCGATCAGCGCGGACGGACGGTACGTGGCCTTTGAGTCGGACGCGACAAATCTTGTGGCTGGCCCCGCGTCTGGCGTTGTACCTGGCCTCGTTCCAGGCGGCATGACGAGCAGCGGACCGACCGGGTCCGCAGTTTTACCCACGACTGGCGCATTCCTGCGCGATACCTGTTTCGGCGCATCTGGCGCGTGCACTCCGGCAACCGTGCCACTGGCGACCTTGGACACATCAGCCCGCTAATTTCCGCATACCACGTCGTGCTGTAATCGCGAGTTGCGGCGAATTTCCGTGAAGTATTCTCAGCGTTCGCGCACAGGTGTGTGCCGCGGTTAATCCGGAAGCAGAAACAGACGGCCGGGGTCGAGCTGCACGCGCCAGGGAAGTGGATGCGCCTTGAGCGCGGTCCAATGTTCGCGGGCTATTTCCACTTGCAGATGATAGTCGGCCGCGTTTGCGGGCGGTGCATGCAACCGCAAAAAAAGCGTTACGCGGAAAGGCGCTTCACTGCTGTCCGCCACCCAACAGGGGAAGGTGTTTTCGTTGATGGCGGCAGAAGACACGCCAACTGGCGGGGCTTCGCCTGGCGGAAATTCGCCTAACGGAAATTCGATTGACGAGACGCCGACCGGCGGGGTTTCGATTGCTGCGAGTGCGACCAGCGGGGCTTTGCCCAGCGGGGCTTCGACGCGTACGTGGTGCGCGCGAATGGCGACATGGGCGGGCGGACGGGGGGTGTCCTGCGTCACCCGCAGCTCGCAGCCCCAGTCGAGTGCTTCAATCAACGTTGAAGCACCGAGCGCGCCGTGCGCATGGCCCTGGTTCAGGGTGCGCGCACGCGAGAAATTCTTGCAGCCCGTCAGCCGCGCTGTCGTGCGGTTCGGTGGACGGTGGAATATCTCCTCGCGCGCGCCGCCCGCGATCACCCGGCCTTTGTCGAGGACCACCAGGTAACTGCACAAACGATAGATCTCCTCAAGGTTATGGCTCACCAACAGCGTCACGCCGCTTAGGTATCCAGCGAGCGTTTCGCGCAGTTGGCGCTCGAGCTGGCTGCGCAGGTGCGTATCCAGCGCGGAGAATGGCTCATCGAGAAGCAACGCCGCCGGCTGTGGCGCCAGCGCGCGCGCGAGTGCCACGCGCTGCTGTTGCCCGCCTGAGAGCGCGGCCCGGGAAATTGCCGCTCGAGCCCGGACAGATGCATCGCCGCCACCTGCTCGGCCGTGCGTGCCCAGTGCGTTCGTGGGGTGAGGTCCGGCAAATGCCGAAGTCCAAAGGCAATATTTCGCTCGACAGTCAGGTGCGGGAAAAGCGCATAGTGCTGAAAAAGCAGGCCCACGCGGCGCGCCCGACTGGGTAAATCAATTCCCGCGGCAGAGTCAAACAGCACGCGTCCATCCAGCACGATGCGACCGCGGGCGGGCGAGTCGAGTCCAGCAATGGTGCGCAGCGTCATGGTTTTGCCGGCGCCCGATGCGCCGAGAATGCCGACGGGCTCGTTCTCCGCCGCGAAAGCCACCTGCAAGCGTGAAACCGGGAAGCTTCTTTTCGATTTCGATTTCGAGGCGCCACCGTCTATTACGCTCCCATCTCTTATTCGCCGCTAGGCCCGGAATTCGCTGCGTCTCGGCGCGCCTGGTCCGCGCACCAGATAGGCACGCTGGTAGCGCGTCCACGCGCCCAGGGCCAAGCAACACGGCGATCGAGATGGCCAAGACCACGGCGGCCCAGCCCAGCGCCTGCCGCGTGTCGCCCGCTTCGATAGCAAAAAAAATCGCGACGGGAATGGTTTCCGTGCGGCCCGGAATGTTCCCGGCCAACATTAGTGTGGCGCCAAATTCACCCAGAGCGCGCGCGAACGAAAGCACCGCCCCCGCCAAAATCCCCGGCCACGCCAGGGGCAGCGTGACATACATGAATACTTCCCACTCCGATGCACCCAGCGTTCGGGCGGCTTCCAGCATGCTCGGGTCGATTAGCTCGAACGAGCCTCGCGCCGTCAGGTACATCAAGGGGAAAGCCACGACCGTGGCTGCGATCACCGTCGCCGGCCAGGAAAACACGACGGTCATGCCCGCGCGCCAGAGCACCGGCCCGAGCGGGCCCGTGCGCCCGAACAGCACCAGCAGGAAAAATCCCACCACCGTCGGCGGCAATACCAGCGGAAGCAGCAGCACGCCGTCGAAGACTTCCCACAGGCGGCTGCGGCGCCCGGGCCGCCAGCCCGCGGCGGCGAGTCCCAGCGCCACGGTCAAGTGCCGTCGCGGTGAGCGCGGTCTCGAGCGAAATCCACAGGGGTGAGAAATCAAATGGCATCGCTGTTCATTTTGCCGCACGTCTTTGCCGCGAATAGGTGTGGTGAATCGTGGTCGCTCATCGTTGTTGCTCATCTTTGTCGCGCGTCTTTGGTCGCGACTGAGTGCCGCGCATCTTTGCCGCGACTTATTGTAGCGACTTTGTGCCGCGACTCCAGCAGGCGGCCGAGAATCGATCGGGCGGGCCGCTGAGAGCGCGCTGGCAGTCGATCGAACGGTCGAAAAAATTGAGGAAACAAAGCCTTAATTTTTTGCGGACTTTTCCGCGGCCGGAACCCGTACCTCGCAAAGATCGCGCGTGCGTCCGCGGCTTTTCAGGAATCCCAAGTACGCGCGCGCGGCCGCGGCCTGTTCCGGATTCCCCTGCACGGCGGCAGAACAGCCGCGGGATAAACGATCGGATCGTGGGTGCCGGGTGGCGCTGCCGCCACCACGCGCACGCGGGGCGAAATGCGGGCGTCGGTGGCATACACCAGTCCTGCGTCGGCACTGCCGGTCTCAACATCAGCAAGCACTTGGCGCACGTCGGTGGCGAACGACGAGCTTCTGCTTGACGGCTTCGTAAATTCCGAGCGCAGTCAGCATTTGCTGAGCGTATTTTCCCGCGGGAACACTACGCGGATCGCCAAGCGCCACCACGCGCACTTCGGGCCGCGCCAGATCGCGAAAGGCGGCCGGGGCGGCGGCGCAGCGGAATCGCGCGGCACGATGAGCACGAGTTCATTCTGCAGCAAGTCTACGCGTGTAGTTGTCGAGCAAGAGTTTGCGCGAGGAAAGCGCATCCATTTGTTCCGCCGATGCCGCCACAAACACGTCCACTGGCGCGCCCCGCTCGATTTGCAGTTCCAGTGTTCCGGAGGCGCCGAAGTTGAGCGCGATCTTGACGTTCGGAATGGCTCGCTTGAATTTCAAGGTGATTTCCGTAAGCGCATCCTTCAGGCTTGCGGCCCCGGATACGGTGAGCTTTAGGGAATCGGCCGCGGGCGCCGGCGCTTTTGCGGCGAGAGGCGCACGGGGCCATGGCGATCGATATGCCCAGCAGACAAATGGCACACACTGGCCGCGCGATTCTGCGAATCCACCGCCGGATGGTGGCGACCTCGATTCCGCTAGTTAATCGCCGCGTTTGCTGTGTTGGACGTAACGATCTCGAACGCTCGCCATCATGCAGTCGCTCGATTGCACCAGGCTTGCGCTCGCTACAGGGAGATTATATACGTGTATTTGCGAGCGACGGGTCTGGTGCTACGCATTTAGAATTGGATGAACGAATGATGGATTTCTATTCGGCTTAGAGCCACGGAAACTTTATTTTAGTTGCCGCCGACTGCTCCTGCTCAAACGCGTGATAGGAAGAACGCACCAGCGGGCCGGCCTCGACGTGCCGCAGGCCCATGTTTTCTCCCAGGGTCTTGTACTCGGCGAATTCGTCGGGGTGCACGTACCGAATGACTGGCAGGTGCTCGCGCGTGGGCTGCAGGTATTGGCCGAGCGTAAAAATGTCGGCTCCCTGATCGCGCAGCTCCGCCATGGCGCGCAGCACTTCAGTCGCGGGTTTCGCCCAGGCCGAGCATCATGCCCGTTTTCACGGGCATTGCGGGAGCTAGCCGCTTTGGCGCGCCGCAGCAGTTCGAGCGAACGCTCGTAAATAGCTCCTGGGCGAACTTGACGATAAAGCCTGGGAACCGTCTCCAGATTGTGATTCAGGACGTCCGGGACGCGCAGCAACGACGGTGCCGAGCGCTTGCCAGTCTCCGCGGAAATCGGGGATCAACACCTCGACTTTGCAGTGCGGGACCCGGCGCCGGATCGCGGCGATGGTCCTAGCGAAAATATGCTGATCCGCCACCGGCTTGGTCGTCGCGGTTTACCGAAGTAACCACCGCATAGCGCAGATGCATCTGCTCGACGGCTTGCGCCACGCGCTCGGGTTCGGCTTCATCGGGCGGCCCGGCGGGGCGGCCAGAAGGAACGGCGCAAAATCCGCACGCGCGCGTACAGATGTCGCCCAGAATCATGAATGTCGCAGTGCGATGGTCCCAGCACTCGCCCTGATTTGGGCAGCGCGCACTTTCGCAAACGGTGTGCAGATCGAGCGTGCGCATGATGCGCTTAAGTTCCTGGTAATTGTCGCCGCCAAAAAAGCGCACTTTAAGCCAGTCGGGCCGAGGATGGGTGCCCGGAAGCGGCACGGGCTCGCTTGGTGGCGGAGCGGTTCCGCGCCCGTTGGTCAGGATGTGAAATGGAGAAGACATCAGCGAACAGCGATCTTACGCCCGGCGAGCCAGGCGAACAACAAGCACTGGGGCGTGATGTGAACAACTGCGGCGTCTCTTCTACGTTTTCCGCGGTGCATGGTGCATGGTATCGCCCCTCACAACTTGGTGACGCACTTTGCTCAATGCTTCGGGACCCGGGCTGAGTGCTTGGGGGCTGGGCGCTTAGGCGCCGGCCGGCGCTTCGCGGCTGTCCGTTTGGCGGTACTAACGCGCGCCGTTACGGATGGACGCGGAGTCTTGTGGCTTCGCGACATTTTGGAAATTGATTTCGACCGCTCCCTGGTCGCCGATGCCAGAGCACGGCGTCGCGCTGCGGCCCATCCCGGCTTGTTCACCTGCCTTCCACGGCCAAGTGCGAGAGCATTCGCGGGAACGTTCTCGGTGATCACCGAGCCCGCGCCGATGTAGGCGCCATCTCCGACGCGCAGGGGCGCGACCAGCGCCGAATCGCTGCCGATAAACACACCGCGTCCAATGGTCGTGGGGTGCTTATGCACGCCGTCGTAATTACATGTGATGGTACCCGCACCAACGTTGCTGCCGCTGCCCACGCGCGCATCGCCCAAATAAGTCAAATGCATGGCCTTGACACCCTCGCCGATAACGCTGTTCTTCGCCTCGACGAAGTTTCCCAGACGCGCATCCTTCATCAGTCGCACCGCGCCACGGAGGTGCGCGAATGGACCCAGCTGGGTGTCCACAGCTAAATGGCTGGCGGAAACCACGGTGTACGGCTTGATCAGGACGCCGTCTTCAAGCGTCGAATCGTGCAGAATGCTTCCGGTGCGAATGGTGCAATCGGCGCCGATGCGCGTACGGCCCAGTAGCTGCACACCCGGCTCGAGCACCGTGTCCATGCCGACCACGACGTCTGGATCCACGAGGACGGTTTCGGGCATTTGAATGGTGACACCGGAGTCCATCAGTGCAGCGCGCTTACGGCGGCGGAATACCAAATCCACGCCGGCCAAATCGGCGCGGGTATTGCAGCCGAGCACTTCGTCGGCGTCGGCAACGATCCGCGCGAGCACCATTTCACCTTGCTCGCGCAACAGTCCAATCACATCGGTCAGGTAAATCTCCCGATGCATGTTTGACGGACGCACCCGGCCGAGCGCCGGCCACAACTTTTCGAGGGTGAAGGCATAAATGCTGGAGTTGATCTCGGCGATGCCGCGTTGATCGCTGGTCAGTGCGGAATCCTCCGCGATCGCAGCGACGCAGCCATCTTCGTGGCGCAAAATGCGTCCGTAACCCGCCGGGTTAGGCACTTCGGCTGAGAGAATGGTGGCGGCGGCATTGCTTTCCCGGTGTATTCGCGCCAAAGCAGCCAGGGTTTCTGTGCGGATCAGCGGCGCGTCACCCGGGAAGCACGATCACGAATTTGACGGGAGCGTGGGCATGGCGGCTTGTGGCCCGGCGTCCTGCCGGGCGCAGGCTGAGACGCTTGCGTGAGCGCTCAATCGCGCGCCGCGCGACAAGCATGGCGTGGCCTGTCCCGCGCTGCGATTTTTGCAGCACCGTTTGTACTCCCAGGGACTCGAGTATCGCGGACACTTCCGGAGCCTGATACCCAACCACTCCAAGCGTCGCGGCCGCTTTGAGAGGTGTGCACGCGCGAACCACATGCTCCACCAGGGTTCGCCCGCCGGCGCGATGCAGCACCTTCGCCAGCGCAGATCGCAAGCGCGTACCCTTTCCGGCGGCAAGAATGACAATGGCGAAATCAGCGAGTGCCATGCATTGATATTGTCTGTCGATTCTTCGGCAATGACAATCGAGCTTTGGAAGGCACGTTCAATGAGAGTTCAGTGATAAGGATGAGTGCGGATCGGTGGACCGAGAGATGGTTCAGTCCGCCGCCTGTGAAGGGTTACGGTGGGTCCGTTCAGAAGGCCGAGGGCTCCGCTAGCGACTCGGCGCGAATACTCTTGGCTCACGTAGGTTTCTTCCTCAGGTTCACGAGAGTCGGACTGGGGAACATGCGCGGAGGTCTCGATCCAAAGTGAGGGATCGGCCAGGAGGCGTGACACCAGTTGGGTGTGCAGCGCATGCCCGGCCTTATGTGCCACAACGCGCGCGAGCAGCGGCCGTCCGATCAGAGCCAAATCGCCAATCAGGTCCAGCGTCTTGTGGCGGCCGAATTCGTCCGGGAAGCGCAACTCTCCATTCATAATGCCATCGCGCGTCAGCACGATGGCGTTATCAAGAGACCCACCACGGATCAAGTCCACGGCGCGCAACCGCGCCACTTCATCAAGAAAGCCGAACGTGCGCGCGCGCGCCAGCCTGCTCGCTGAATGTCTGCCGGTTGACGACGATGTCGATTTCCTGCCGCCCGATGGATGGATGCGCGTAATCCACCATGCAATGAACGCGGAACTCTTCTGCGGGGTAGATGCCAACGCAACGATCGCCGTCGGCAATCTCCAGCGGGCGAAGCACCTTCAAATAACGGCGCCGACGGCGCAATCGGCGAACCCCGGCGAACTCGAGCATCTCGATGAAGGGCTGCGAAGAACCATCAAGGATCGGCAACTCGATGGCGTCAATATCCACATAAACGTTGTCGACGCCGCAGGAATAGAGGGCGGCGAGCAGATGCTCGGTGGTAGACAGGAGCACGCCCTTTTTCATCAGGCTGGTAGCGTAGCTGACGCGCGCTACATTGCGGCCGTGCGCTTCGATTTCAAAATTATCCAGATCGATGCGGCGAAACACGATCCCTGTGTCAGATGGCGCAGGCACCAAGCGCATGCAGCTGGGCACGGCGGTGTGCAGGCCTATACCGTGTGTTTCGACAGAGCGCAGAATGGTGGTTTGGTTAGACACACTACAATTAGAGCACGTCCTTGCCCGTTCCTAAGTGGTAATAAGCCACTATATAGCTTATAGTTACAAGCAGGTCGGAAGGACGCATGTGGTAAAAACACAACAAATCGGACGTTCGGCGTGTTTATAGGGGTTCATAGGCATGCACAAAACAAATCAGGCTGACTTGTTCACTCTGTGCGCCACTTGCTGCAGGCACGGACAACCAGAACGACCTCTTTTGCTTTAGCAGTTTAACTTGCTCGATTATCGTCAGCTTGACCGGCGCGTGGCTGCAGGCGCAGGACAAATCAGGTGCGGACTTATTCACTTTCACTATGGCCGCACATCAGTGACTCGACTCGGGGAATCCAGTAGCAGAGTCGCGGCTAAGATAACGGTTTAATCCTGCACCGTTTCGAGGACCTGGCCGGGCGTGTCCAGCAATTGGCGGGCGGTAAAGAGGGCTCTGTAGTTGTATTTGGTTCGCAGGCCTTGCGCATCATTCTCTTCGCGATCGACGAGAATTATTACAGCTACGACTTCGCAGTTTTCCGCTTCGGCGGCACGAATTGCTTCCCATGTCGAGCCTCCTGTAGTGCAGACTTCATCCACAATCGCGACTTTGCCAGGAGGAGGATCCACGCCTTCGATTTGCTTGCCGCGACCGTGTTTCTTATGCTCCTTGCGAACGAGGAACCCGGCAAGGGGCCGACCCTCGAACTGGCTCACCACGACTGTCGCCGAGACAATCGGGTCGGCCCCCATGGTAAGCCCGCCAATCGCGTCCGGCTTTACATTCATGGAGTCCAATAGCTCAAGAACGGAATAGCCGGTAAGCAGCGCCCCTTCGGGATGGAGCGTGGTCAGCTTGCAATCGAGGTAATAGCTGCTCTTACGGCCTGAAGAGAGCGTGATCTCGCCGCGGAAAAGGGATTTTCTTCGCAGTAACTCGCCCAGACGCTGATAGTTTTCGGTCACGGCCGATCAGAGTATCCTTTTTTCAGCCGCGCTTTACCAGATTTTGCATTGTTCGCTGGCGGGTGCGGGCCATGGGGTCGCCTGCCTGGCACCCGAAGGCGCTCGCGAAAGCGGGCATGTTCTGGAGTGGCCCGTTGCCGCGGAAACGGGGCAAGGGATGCGGATCGACGGTCAACTCCATGCGTTCGTATTCCGGGCGCGCGACGGTGCTCCAGATACGCGCCCAGGCCAGAAAGAAACGCTGCTCCGGTGTAGAGCCACCGGCTTTCGCCGCATTTTGCGGGACGGGTTTAGCAGCCTGCGCCTGCTCGAAAGCCATGTGCGCGATGGTGATGCCGCCAAGGTCGGCGATGCTCTCACCGAGCACAAGCTTGCCGTTTTCGTGCAAATCGTCGCCGACAGCGAAACCATCGAACTGCTTCTCAACGCAGGTGGCGCGCGCCTCGAAATTCTTCACGTCTTCCGGAGTCCACCAATCGCGCAGATTTCCTTTCGCGTCATACTGCCGGCCTTCATCGTCGAAGCCATGAGTCATCTCGTGGCCAATCACGGAGCCGATGCCGCCGTAATTGAGGGCATCTTCGGCTTTGGCGTCGAAAAAAGGCGGCTGCAGAATGCCGGCGGGAAAAACAATCTCATTCATTTCCGGACTGTAATAGGCGTTCACCGTCGGAGGCGTCATACCCCATTCGGTGCGGTCAACCGGTTTGCCGATTTCCGCAAGGTTGCGGCGAAATTCGAAGACGCTGCCTCGCTCGACATTTTCGATGTACGACCCGCGCACTACCTGATACGCGGAGTAATCGCGCCATTTATCGGGATAGCCGATCTTGAGGGTCATGGCCGAAAGCTTGGCAAGAGCCTGCTGGCGGGTGGGTGCACTCATCCACGGCAGGGTTTCGAGGTCGGTGTGCAGCGCTTTGACCAGGTTCTCAACCATGGCGCGGGCACGTTCCTTGGCCGCCGGGGGGAAGGCCTGCGCGACATACTTCTGTCCGAGGGCCTCGCCCAGATTACGGTCGGTAGAAACAACGCAGCGCTTCCAGCGAGGCTGCAGCTCTTTAGCGCCGGTAAGGGCGCGCCCGTAGAAATCGAAATTCTCGTCCACGAACTTCTCCGGCAATTCCGCGGCTGAGGCATGAATCAGGTGCCAGCGAAGGTAGCTTTTCCAGTCATCCAGCGGAACGGTGGTAAGTCTTTTATCGAGCGCCTGGAAAAACTCGGGCTGGCCGACGTTCACTTCACCGATGCCGGGGAAACCGACGTTGCGGAAGTAGGTGTCCCACGAAAAATCGGGCGTGAGCTCGCGGAGCTGGGCCACAGTCATCTTGTGGTAGTTGCTCTGCGGATCCCGCAACTCGACGCGCGTCCTGGACGATTGCGCAATTTGCGTTTCCACGGCGAGTACCGTGCGGGCCTCTGCGGAGGCCGTATCGGGAGGGTCGCCAGCCAGTTGAAGCATTTTTGCGACGTGCTCCTGATACTGTTTAAGGAGTTGCTTCGAGTGCGCGTCCTGTTTGAGGTAGTAGTCGCGATCGGGAAGGCCGAGACCGCCCTGCCGGGCGATACCAATCACCTGGTCGCTATCCTTCTCATCCTGCGTGGAACCAAAACGAAAAAGCGCGCCGACACCTTCGGCCTGGGTCCTCGCTACTTCGTCCTCGAGTTGGGGGAGAGTCGAAAGAGCGGCAATGCGCGCAAGCTCGGGCTGTATGGGCTTTAAGCCGTCGGCCTCGACGCGACCCGCATCCATGCAGCTCCCGTAGAAGTCGCCAATCTTCTGCTCGATCGATCCAGGCACCGCATGCTTATCGCGCGCCGCTGCTTCCAGGATTTGGCGCAGCACGAGCTGGTTCTTATTCTGCAACTCGTTGAAGCGGCCGTAACTGGGGTAAGCGGGCGGGACCGGGTTGTGCTTCATCCAGCCGCCGGTGGCATATTGAAAAAAGTCCTGGCAAGCCTGGCACGTGGTGTCGAGATCAGCTGGATTGAGGCCATGATTTTCGGCTGCCGAGACAGTAGGCACCTGGTGCGTCAAGCCCGCCGAGCCGCCGGCGAAAATAACCAGTGCTGCGGCAAGCAGCACCCAGCCGACCGCTGCTACCCAGATTCGCAATGTCCGCATGTAACGCTCCCCCAAGTACGATGCTAAAGAAAAGTACGATGCTAAAGAAGAGTTAAACAGCATTTACGCAGTATTAGACGGACAAAGCGATCCAAATGTCAGCAAATGGAGGGGCCAGCATAGATTGCGCGGCCGAGCAGAGTCAATGTGCGGGGAGGTAGCACGAGAAACCACCGGAAGGTCGAGCATGTGGTTTAGATCGCGCGATTACCGTTGGGGCCGCCGCGACTTGTCCATGCCTTGGGGCCGTTGCCATGGCTTGGGAGAGGCCTGGGCGCATGGCTTCGGGCATCGACACCAGGGGGCGCCGTGTGCTATTATGATGTTGCGTTTGTTGCTCTTGCCATCCTGTTTTCCAATGGGCCGCAATCTTCTTGCGGCGTTTTCCGCCGGGCGGGTGGTCTAGTTCATTGTCTGCCAGAAGCAACCAAACAGCTTTCAAAACGAGGAAACAGAAGTGAAGGAACAAGGAACTGTGAAGTGGTTCAATGCCAGCAAAGGATACGGCTTTATTCAGCGCCAGACTGGCGAGGATGTTTTCGTGCATTATTCCGCGATTCAGTCGGAAGGCTATCGGAGCCTGAATGAGGGGCAAGCCGTGGAGTTTGAGGTTCGTAAAGGGCCCAAGGGCCTGCAGGCAGAGAATGTGGTAGGACTCTAGGCCATTTGGGCTGGGCCGGGGGGCCGGCTCGAGGTCGCTTTTTGGGGGTTCCGGGAAGTGGTAACTCGTCCAAGGAGGCACTTGTGCAGGTTCTTTCGACTGGGCAGCAGGTGAAACACCAACAATATGGAATGGGGGATTGTAACCGAGTCCGACGCAGAACGTACGGCCATCGATTTCGACGATCACGGGAAGAAATTGTTCGTCACGAGTATGATGAATGCAGAGCTGATTGGCGATGCGCCGGTAAATCCGACGCGGAGCAAGCGGCGCAGCCGCAAGGCGGCCCGCCGCGCCTAGAACGAACGGTTTGGATGGCTCCGGTGCTGGCCATTGGTGTCGACGGTGCGCGTTAGGGTGTGAGCTTCGCCGGGCCGGCGTAATGATAATTCGGACGGTCAGAGATATTTAGAATTAGAGGTAAATAAAAGAGGCCGCTCGTTGCAGCGGCCTCTTCTTTTTTTCAATTGTTTGTCAATCGTTTGTCAGTGGGTTGCACGCGGTGCGCTTAGGCGTTCACGCGCTGCATCGCTTCGTGCGGGTAACGCGCTCCGGCCGCGGCCCCCACGGGCGCAGCTTGGTCGAGGCGCTCCAAATCTGAAGCCGTGAGATTAACTTTGACGGCGCCGATGTTTTCATCCAGATATTTGCGGCGTTTCGTGCCGGCGATCGGAACAATGTCGTTTCCACGCGCGAGCAGCCAGGCGAGTGCAAGCTGTGCGGGCGTGCAGCCTTTTTCCCTGGCGATCCGCTCGATGCGGCCAACCAGGGCGAGATTACGATCCAGATTCTCGCCCTGGAATCGCGGGGAACGCCTGCGGTAGTCGGCAGCGTCCAAATCGGCCTGGCTGCGGATTCGGCCGGTTAGGAAACCACGGCCGAGCGGGCTGTAGGCGACGAATCCAATGCCGAGGTCGCGGCAGGCGGAGAGAATTTCACCCTCAGGGTCCCGTGTCCAAAGCGAATATTCGCTTTGCAAAGCGGTTACATGGTGAACGGCGCTGGCGCGGCGCAGAGTATCGGCCTTGGCCTCCGATAAGCCGATGTACCTGATCTTGCCTTGCTCCACGAGTCTGGCCATGGCTCCCACAGTCTCCTCGATCGGGGTGTCGGGATCGACGCGATGTTGATAGTAGAGATCGATATGCGAAACACCCAGCCGCCGAAGGCTGGCATCGCAACACTGGCGCACATATTCGGGCCGGCCATTGACGCCCAGCCACTGGCCGTCTTCGGCGCGAACATTGCCGAACTTAGTGGCCAGTATGGCTTGCTCGCGGCGGCCTTGCAGGGCGCGCCCGACCAACTCCTCATTACGCCCCTGGCCGTAAACGTCGGCCGTATCGAGGAAATTGATGCCCTGGTCGAGGGCATGCTGAATCGTGGCAATCGATTCGGCGTCGTCGGCGGAACCGTAGAATTCGGACATGCCCATGCAGCCCAAGCCAAGCGCTGAAACGCTCGGACCGTTACGGCCGAGTATCCGGTGCGGGAACGAATTCTGGTTCGCAGGAGTGGCGGGCATGGTAGCGAGCACCTCTTCGATGGAATTGCCGCCGGGCGGCGCGGCGCTGAGGCAGAAGCGAAACCGCGGACGTGGGAGTCGTCATACGGGACTCCGGATATGTCCGTCACGAGCGGCGCAGAGTACACCTTATGCGATATAAAGGTGCTGTTTCAAGTGCATGAATTCGCTAGCCGGGTGTCCCGGGCGCTTGTTTGATCGAGCGTTTGCTAATCGGGCGCGTGTCAATCGGGGTTAATCGCCGGTTGCGCCGCCAGCGGCAGCCTCAAAACTCCCAGCCAAGCCTCCTCCGAGGGAGGACCCGCCGCCCGCAGGCCGACGGGGGCCGCGCAAAACATCACCCAGCCGGGCAGCAAGTTGCTGGCGAGCGCGCCACAATCTCGCCTTCAAAGTATTACGGGAGACACCGAGCGCCTTTGCGGCTTCGTCAGCGGATAATCCCTGCAACTCGCGCAGCTGAAACGCGTTGCGCAGCAGTGGGGAAAGATCGTCAAGGTTTTCCTTCAGGCGCGCGGAAAGTTCGCTGCCTGCACAAAGCTCTTCGGGACTGGGGGCATCGTCGGCGAATCGTTCGGCCGGGGGCGGCAGATCATCGCCGGGACGTTCGTCAAGCGAGACTGCGGGATGTGCGCGCTGGCTCCGCCGCCGCATTAACGCGGCATTGATTACGATGCGGGTAAGCCAGGTGGAAAATTGCGACCGGCCTTCAAAGCGGCGCAAGTTGCGATAGGCGGCGAGCATACCTTCCTGCAGCGCATCCTCCGCGTCTTCCGGATTGCCAAGCAGGCGCAGCGCCGTCTGGTACAAAGCACGGCTATTGCGGCCGAACAGAGTTTCTAAGGCCGCACGGTCGCCCGCCACGGCACGGCGGAGCAGTTCGGATTCGCTGGTCCTGGCCGCTTCCTCTATGGTGCTGTCTAGTATGCCGCCCATCTCCAGTTCCCCCTTCGATTTCTACTTCGCTTCTTGCTTTTTTTGACCCCTCAGCCGCGGAGTCAGATGAAAACTTGGCTTCAGGATGAGCTATGGGTTTTGCACCGGCTGATGATTCCCGCAACGATGGCACGAATCATGCAGCCATTCCCTTGAATGTGGGCGCCGTGGTCGGCCATTTGAGCCAGAAGCTGCTTACCAGAATCGTCGATAAAAGTTACCGCAGACAACCGCACGGAAAGCGGTTTGCCGGGTGCGTGCATTTCGCGGTGCCAGCACTGCTCGAGTTCCGCAACCCACGGACCGGCCAGGCGGCCTTCTATGTCGAGTGCCACGCCCGCGGTATCTTCCGTCCTGGAGATTTTGAGCATTCCGCCGCAGTCAACGTGCACCCTGCCAGCCAATCGAATAAATGTTTTGCAATCAATTAAAGGTATAGAAATAAAGCGGTTATTTAAGGAGCGGCATAGAACGAGCGCGCCTAAGGGAGTGATGTTGTCGATATATCGTCACGTGACGACATACCGGCAGGCAAAATGTAACCGGGCGAGCGTGACTGCCGGGGTGGCGGCCTGCTAGGAAGGCCGGGTAATTCGCAGCTTCTGCATGCGAGACTGCAGCGTGGTGCGTTTCATGCCCAGACGTGCCGCAGTGCCTCGTGGGCCGCCGAGCACCCAGTTGGTTTCTTCGAGCGCGCGGAGAATGTGTTCGCGCTCCGCTTCGGCGAGTGTGGCGAAGTTCGGTGCTCGCGCCGTCGCGGTTATGCTTGAGTTCGGCCAGCGGAACGCGGAGGACTTCTGCGGGAGAGAGAATGACGGCGCGCTCGATGAGGTTTTCGAGTTCGCGCACGTTGCCGGGCCAGTGATAGCGTTCGAGGGCCGCCAGGGTTTCGGCCGGGACGGTCTCGACGTGGCGATTCATGCGCCGCGAATACTTTTGCGCAAAATAGCGAACCAGCGTGGGGATGTCCTCGCGGCGCTCGCGCAGCGGCGGCACGACCACGAGGAAAAACATTCATGCGGTAGAAGAGGTCGGCGCGGAAGGAGCCATCTTCGACCATGCGGGTAAGATCGCGATTGGTGGCCGCGACTACGCGTACGTCGACGCGCCGAGTGCGGGTGCTGCCAAGCCGCTCGAATTCCTGTTCCTGCAAGCACGCGCAAGAGCTTGGGCTGGAGTTCCAGCGGGATGTCGCCGACTTCGTCCAGAAAGAGCGTTCCGTGGTCGGCCAGCTCGAAGCGGCCAAGTTTTTGCGCGATGGCGCCGGTGAAGGCGCCGCGCTCGTGGCCGAACAGCTCGGATTCGAGCAGGCCGGCGGGGATTGCGGCGCAATTGATTTTGACGAAGGTGCGATCGCGGCGCGGGCTGAGATTATGGATGGCGCGCGCGATGAGTTCCTTGCCCGTGCCGGTTTCGCCGCCAATCAGCACGGTGGAATCGGTGGGAGCGACGGTCTCGCACCTGCTGCAGCAGCGCCTTGAGCGCGGGGCTCTCGCCGACGATCTCCTCGAAATTGTGTTCGGTGCGAATTTCGTCTTCGAGGTAGAGCTTTTCCTGCGCGAGCTTGTTCTTGAGTTCGGCGATTTCCTGGAAGGCCAGCGCATTTTCGACGGCGATGGCGACTTGCGTCGCCACCTGGCTCAGCAGGTCCACGTCCTCCTGGCTGAAGGAGGAATCGCGCAGGCTGGCGACATTGAGCGTGCCCAAGACACGTTCGCGGGTGACCAGGGGGACGCAGCAGCCCGCGCGCACGCCTTCGGCGAGCAAGCGGCGGACAGATGTCCGAGTCGCAACGCTCCAGATCGGCACGCGAAAAGCGCAGCGGCGCGCGATTGGAGAAGGCGGGCCGGCCGGCGTATTTTCGAGAGCCGCGGTGATCTCTTCCTGCACCAAACCGGTGCCTTGCGGAAGGTCGAGCGCCACGGTGCGCAGCTTCTGCGTGGCGGCGATCAAAAAGCGCCAGGCTGGTGTATTCGTGGTGCATGACGCGCCGCAAGCTGCGCGGCAATCGCGCGAAAAAGTTCGGCGCAGGTCGAGCGTGGAGACGACGGCGTTGTTGACCTCGAGCAGGACGCGCAGACGATCGCGTTCGCGCGCCAGTTGCTGCTGGTAGGCCTGGGCCGCCTGGAAATTGAGGGCGTTGTCCACCGCCACGGCCACCTGCCGGGCCACCTGCTGCATGAACTCCACTTCCGAGGAGGTGTAGTGGTAGGGCTCGCTCTTGCCAAAGCCGAGCGCAGCCGAGGCGGCGCTGGGCGGTGGTCAGCGGCACGACGCAGAACGAGCGCAGATCTTTCGCGCGCGCAAGGTCTCCATCAGCGCCGGGAACGAGGTTTCGGTTTCGACGTCGTCGACCACGTAGGGCTGCTGGGTCTCGAATACGCGGCCGGCGGGGGTTTCGCCCAACGGGCGATTCGCGGCCCGCGCTGGATGCTGGTGGGCTGCTGGGTTTCGAGAATGTGCAGGCGCATGACCTGGCGTTCGCCGTCGTAGAGGAGCAGGTTCAGGAAATCGAAATGGGCGACGCGATGCAGGCGGGCGCCGAGATCGTGGAAGAGTTCGCCGAGGTCGCGATGATGCGCGATGGATTCGGCGACTTCGAGGAGGGCGCTGGGGCGGGCGCCGCGCGAGTCTTCGGCGACGCTGATGCCGGGAGTTGGCCCATGCGGCAGGATAGCACCGCGGCTCATCGAAGCTCAATGACCGGCGGAGGCCGGCCGGCGGAGCTCGGCAAGCAGACGCCGAGGGGACGGCCGCCGGGAGCGAGCACGGAATTTCGATTGCGAGTCGTCGGCAGGGGAAGAACCATGGTTGTATCTCGTGTCTGCGCATCAGAATTCGTTATCCCGGTACTCATAGCGGCCGCCGCCCGCTGAGAATACGGCTTCTGTAGGCCCTCGCGATTTTTTCATTGACAGGCGACAATTCCCGCTCGCATAATTATGCATACGTCTGCATAAGGGGTGCAGGTTACGGTTTGGCCACGCAAAAACGATTCCGACAAGGACAGATTCTGAAGTTGATCACCGGCGAAGCCATTTCGAGCCAGGACGAATTGCGGCGGCGGCTCGCGCATATGAAGTTGCGCGTCACGCAGGCGACGCTTTCGCGCGACATCGCCGAGCTGAAGCTGGTGAAGACGGCGGCCGGCTACAAGCCGCTCGGCGCCGGCCGGGCGAAGACAGGGCGCTCCGCGCCGCGCCTCTGGCTCGCGCGGTGCGGGAATACCTGCTGGACGTGCGGCCGGCGGACAATCTGCTCGTGCTGAAGACGCCGCCCGGCGGAGCGCAGCCGCTGGCCGCCGCGGTCGATAGCGAACGGCTGCGCGAAGTGGCCGGAACGATCGCGGGCGACGACACGGTTCTGGTGATCACGCCCTCCCGGCGCGGCGCGGACCGCCGTGCAGCAACGACTGGAGGCTATGCTCCGATGACCGACCCGCAACGGGTCGCCGTCGTTGGAGCTACCGGCTACGCAGGATTCGAGCTGGCGCAGCTCCTGCTTCGGCACCCCGGAATCAGCCAAACCGGCATTTTATTTGCGCGAGGGTCGCCGAAGGCGCCGGTGAATTGCCTGACCGATATTTTCCCGCAACTTGCGCGGCTGGGGTGAGGCGCCCTGCCGGCCATTCTCGGTGGAAGCGGTGGCGGCGAGCGGGGCGAGCGTGGCGTTTCTGGCGACGCCGCACGAGGCGTCGCTCGAACTGGTTCCGCAGGCTTGCTGGCGGCGGGCATGCGCGTGGTGGATTTGAGCGGCGCGTTCCGCTTCCGTGACGGGGAAACGTTCGCGCAGTGGTACCAATTGCCGGCGCCGGACGCCGCGGAATGCTGGCGCAAGGCGGTTTACGGATTGCCTGAGATTTACGGCGACGCGCTGCCTGAGGCGCGCCTGGTGGCCAATCCCGGATGCTATCCGACGTCGGTGATTCTGGGATTGCGGCCGCTGATCGAGGCCGGGTGGATCGCGCGCGAGCGCGGGATCGTTTGCGATTGCAAGTCCGGGCGCGTCGGGCGCGGGCAAGGAGCCCAAGCGCGAAATGCACTTCGTCGAGGTGGACGAAAATTTTCGTGCGTATGGTCTGTTCGCGCACCGGCACACCCCGGAAGTAATCGAGCATCTGGGGCTGGATGCGCGGCGACGTGATGTTTTCGACGCACCTGCTGCCGGTGGCGCGCGGAATTCTGTCGACACTATACGTCTGGCTGGACGCGGCCGCGCACGGCGGGCGACGTCGAAGCGTTGTATCGGACGATTTTATGCGGGAAAGCCGATGGTGCGGTCTGTGGCCTGCCGGACGCTTACCGGAACTGCAGCACGTGGCGCACACGAATTTCTGCGACATCGGTTTTGCGCTCGATCGCCGGGGGCGAGCGGCTGGTGGTGGTGAGCTGCCTCGACAACCTGGGTAAAGGCGCGGCGGGGCAGGCGGTGCAAAACATGAATGGCATGATGGGTTTCGAGGAAACGGCGGGGCTGCGATGAGGCACGCGAGGTGAGGAACAAGCGCACCGGGAATGAAAATGGCGAATATGACCAAACGGCGGAGCAGCTTACATGAGCGAATGCCACGATGAGAGTATGCCAATGAGAATGGTCGTCAAGATTGCCGGAGCATTGCTGGATGATGCGGATGCGGTTCGTCTCGCTTGCGAGACAGATCGCGCAGCTCGCGCATCAGGGCCACGAATTGCTGGTGGTGCACGGTGGGCGGCAAGATTTTTACGGCGACGCTGGCGCGCATGGGCATCGAGAGCCGCTTCGTAAACGGCTTGCGCGTAACCGACCGCGAAACGCGAGACGTGGCCGTGATGGTTCTGGGCGGGCTGCTCAACAAGCGTATGGCCGGGCGCCATTTCCGCCGAGGGCCAGCCGGCCATCGGCCTGTGCGCCTCCGATGCCGGCTGCTTTCTGGCGGAGCCGATGATGCACGAAGAGAGTGGTCGGTTCGCTCGGGATTCGTGGGCTATCTGACGGGCGTTAATCTCGAATTTATCGAGTCGCATGTGGCGCGCGAGGGATCGTGCCGGTGGCGTCGTGCCTGGGGCTGGGAGCCGACGGCGAACTCTACAACATCAACGCGGATCATATGGCCGCCGCCTGCGCCGAATACATCCATGCCGACCGGCTGATTTACATGACTGACGTGGCCGGCGTGCTGGACGGCAAGAAGGTACTGAAGGCGGTTTCGAGCGAGGAGATCGAAGACCTGATCCGGCAGAATAAAGTCTCGGGCGGGATGGTACTGAAGCTGGAGGCGTGTAAACGCGCGCTTTCGGCGGGCGTGAGCCAGGTGCGGATCGTCGGCGGGACCACCGAGCAATGGATTACTTTCCGCCGCCAACGGTAAAAAGGGGCCGGGAACACGAGTGACGCCCAGTTATCCCTCCACTGCGGCGGAGCAGGGGTAGGACACTGAACGTGGCCATCCAAAGCCAGAGCGGCTGATAAGAAGCCAACAGCCGCAGCGAAGCCGCGGACGGCAGGCTGGCAAACGGCCTGGGCAGGCGCGTGCGGATTCGGCTGTCGCGATTCTGCGCGACGCCGAAGCGTTACCTCATGAATACCTATCGCCGGCCGCCGATCATTTTCGTGCGCGGCCGGGGCTGCTACGTTTACGACCAGCGCGGGCCGGAAATATCTCGATTTTCTCGGCGGCATCGCCGTGAACGCGCTGGGATATGCGCATCCTCGGCTGGTGCGCGTGATGCGGCGGGAGGCGGCGCGCGCGGTGCACGTGTCGAATTTGTTTCACCACCGGTTTCAGGGGCCTCTGGCGCGCAAACTCGCGACGTGGTCCGGCATGGACCGCGTGTTTTTCACCAACAGCGGCACAGAAGCGGTGGAAGGGCGCTTTGAAACTAGCGCGCGTTGCAGCGCGCAAAGAGCGGCGCCAGCGACAAGACGCGCATCCTGGCGTTAGAGGGGTCTTTTCACGGGCGCACGTTCGGGGCGTTATCGATCACGCACCCAGCGAAATATCGCGAGTCCGTTTGCGCCGCTGGTTCCCGGCGTGGAGTTCGTGCGCTTTAACGACGTTGCCGATCTCGAAGCGAAATTCGACGACAGCGTGTGTGCCATCGTCCTCGAGGCGATACAAGGGGAAGGCGGAATTTTTCCGTTAAGCGGCGCGTTCTGGGCGCGCGCACGGGAGCTGGCTTCGCAGTCACGGCGCCGCGTTGATTGCGGACGAAATACAGTGCGGGCTGGGCCGTACCGGCCAGCCATTTGCTTATCAGCGATATACGGCGCTCCGGATATTGTGGTCGTCGCCAAAGCACTGGCCGGCGGGCTTCCGCTCGGCGCGATTTTGGCGCGCGAAAGTTTCGCGGAGGCATTTGCGCCCGGCCTGCATGGATCGACCTTCGGCGGGGGGCCGCTGGCTTGCGCCACAGCACTCGAATTTCTGAACACGGTTGAAGACGAGAACCTGCTGGAGAACGTTCGCGATCGCGGCGCGCAATTGCGCGCCGGGCCTGGACGGCTCGCCGCGCAACTCGATCTGTGGTGAGATCCGGAGCGAGGGCCTGATGATCGGCATGGACCTGGAGGTCGAGGGCCGAGAATACGTGGCCGCAGCCTTGCGCCGCGGACTGATCGTCAACTGCACGACACGATCATGTGATCCGGCTGCTTCCGCCATTCATCGTGACGGAGCGGCAAGTGCAGAATTTCCTGACAAATTTTCGGCGCGGTGCTGCGCGAAACCAAGCGGCCCGTGGCGCATGGCGCCCAGGCCGCGGCGGAGCCAACCGTGCCACGTTTGCGCGTCGCTTCCGAGATGAAACGGCTGAACAGAAGTGAACCCGAGGCTCTATGACGACTACTCCCGTACCGCTCGCTCTGGCCACCGATTTGCTGACCGGCGCCGAATGGGGACCGGCGCGCATTCGCGAGCTTGTATCAACTGGCCGCGGACATCAAGTCCCGGCCCAGCCATTATCGCGGCGCGCTCAACGGCCGGTTTCTCGCGCTGATTCTGGAAAAGCCGTCGTTGCGGACGCGCGTCACTTTCCAAGTGGGCATGGAAAGCATGGGAGGCTCGGCGGTCTTGCTGGATCACACAGTGACGCGTCTGGGGGAGCGCGAGTCGATTCCAGACGTGGCGCGGAATTTATCGCGCTGGGTGCAAGGCATCGTGGCGCGTGTTTTCGATCAGCGCGAACTGGACGAACTGGCGGAATATGCGAGTATTCCGGTCATCAATGCACTGTCGGACGCTGTTCCATCCGTGCCAGGGCTATGCCGATTTTTTTACATTGGAAGAGCGCTTTGGGGACTTGCGCGGGTTGAAGCTTGCGTACGTCGGAGACGGCAACAACGTCTGCCATTCGTTGTTGTTCACCGGCGCGCGCGTTGGCGCGGAAGTACGCGTCGCCACGCCCGCCGGATATGAGCCGCAACCCCGAAATCGTCGCCAGGCGCGTGCCACCGCGCGTGAGACGCAGGGCAAAATCGAGATTTTACCGTTCGGCTGCAGAGGCAGTGGAGGGGGTTCAGGCGGTCTACACCGACGTGTGGACCAGCATGGGGCAGGAGCAGGAAGCGGCCGAACGCGAAAAGGTATTTGCGCCATACCAGGTCACGCCGTCATTGCCTCAAGCTGGCGGCGCCCGAGGCGGTGTTTTTACATTGCCTGCCGGCGCATCGCGGCAGCGAAGTCACCGGTGCGGTGATCGATTCGCCTCGCTCGGTGGTGTTTGACCAGGCGGAAAATCGATTGCATGTACAGAAAGCCATCTTGCTGATGTTACTCACCTAAAAAGCTAAAAAAAGGAGACCGCGTGCCTCGCAGAGTGGTTCTCGCCTATTCAGGCGGCTTGGATACTTCGATCATCATCCCGTGGCTGAAAGAAACCTACGGGTGTGAAGTCATTGCCATGATCGGCGACGTCGGCCAACAAGAAGACCTGGCGGCGGCGCAACGCAAGGCGCTGGCTACCGGCGCTGTCGGCCGCGACCATTGAAGATCTTCGCGAAGAGTTTATTACCGAATATATCTGGCCGACGCTGCGGGCCGGAGCGGTGTACGAGCACAAATATCTGCTGGGAACGTCGTTCGCGCGGCCGGTGATCGCCAAGCGACAAGCGGAAGTGGGGCTGCGCGAGGGTGCCGATGCCCTGGCGCATGGCTGCACGGGCAAGGGCAACGACCAGGTGCGGTTCGAGTTGGCCTACAAAGCACTCGCGCCAGGACTCGAGATCATCGCTCCATGGCGAGAGTGGACAATCGAGTTCGCGAGAGGACGCCATCGCCTACGCTCGTGCGCATAACGTGCCGGTGGAGCAGACCAAGGCGAACATTTATAGCCGGGATCGCAACATCTGGCATTTGAGCCATGAGGGCGGCGTTCTCGAGGATCCTAACAATGCTCCCGAAGAGTCGATGTGGCAGTGGATCGTTTCGCCCGAGCGCGCGCCGGAAACAGCTGTAGAAGTCGAAATTGGATTCGAGCAGGGCACGCCGGTCAGCGGTGAATGGCCGTCGCACAGGGCCCGTAGCGCTGATCGAAGAGTTGAATGCGGTGGCGGCAGCGCACGGGGTGGGACGCATCGACCTGGTGGAAAACCGCCTGGTGGGTATCAAGTCGCGAGGCGCGTACGAAACTCCCGCCGGCACGCTGCTGGTAATGGCGCATCGCGAACTGGAAGCGCTGTGCCTGGATCGCGAGACGGCACATTACGCGCAGATCCTCTCGTTGCGTTACGCGGAGCTCGTTTACTACGGCTTGTGGTTCACGGCCTTGCGCGAGGCACTCGATGCGTTCTTCACGAAAGTGCAAGAGCGCGTCACGGGAACGGTGGGCCTGCGGCTCTACAAGGGCAACGTCAGCGTGGTGCGGCGCAAATCGCCGTACTCGCTGTATCGCACCGATCTGGCGAGCTTCAGCATGGCGCACTACAACCCGAAAGACGCCGAAGGATTCATCAACTTGTTCGCCCTGCCGGTGGTATTGCCAGCGGACGCGCGGGCGTCATCCAGTCAGACGTCATCCAGGGCATCATCAAATCAGGCGTTATCACGTGAGGCGTCATCCACATCCGCACCAACCGAACCATCCGAACCGGCCACGGCCAACAAACGTTGAACCAACCATAGCTTGGAGCAGGGATACATAACGGGAAATGTTCCTTCAGGTGCCATCGACCTGTCATTTCTAATTTGCAAAGGCTACGCGAACATACGTGAGCGAGAAAGCACAATCCGCAAATGACAGCAAGCTTTGGGGCGGCCGGTTCGACCGCCCTCCCAATGAGCTGTTCTACGAATTCCAGCGGTCGTTTCCATTCGACCGGCGATTGTTGCCGTACGAATTGGCAACCGACCGCGCCTGGGCGCACGCGATCGAGCGAGCCGGCGTTCTGACTGCGGAAGAGTTGCAGAGAACGCTTGCGGCGCTCGATGAGATTGCCAGGCGGGCTGTCGATGATCCCGCATATCTTGACGCTTCACACGCCGAGGACGTTCATCACTTCGTGGAGATGGCGCTGGTGGAGCGGCTAGGCACGCTGGGGTTCAAACTTCACACCGCGCGCAGCCGCAACGAACTGGTCGCCACGGACTTCCGGTTATTCGTGAAGGATGCGACGCAGGAGATGGCGCGGGGCGTGGCCACGCTAACTGGGGCGCTGATCGAATTCGCTGAACGTGCCATGGGCGTGCCGATGGCCGGCATGACGCATATGCAGCATGCGCAGCCGCTGCTGTTTTCGCATTTCCTGCTCGCGCATGCGGAGGCGTTTTTCCGGGACGTGGAGCGACTGGCCGCGGCCAGCCGCATGGCCGATTGCTGTCCGCTAGGTTCAGGCGCGCTGGGCGGTTGCGTGCTCTCCATAGACCGCTCGGAACTGGCGCGGGAGTTGGGATTTGGCCGCGTTTCCGCGAATAGCCTCGACGCCGTAGGGGATCGCGATTTCGCGCTGGATTACCTCTATGCGCTGGCCACGCTGGCGACGCACCTGTCGCGACTGGCAGAGGATTTCGTCCTTTTCGCCTCGCAGGAGTTTAATTTCATCGTTCTGCCTGACGAATATTCCACCGGCAGCAGCCTGATGCCGCAAAAGAAAAACCCCGATGCGTGGGAACTTCTGCGCGGCAAGACAGGACGGATCACCGCCGGATTGGTTTCACTACTCATCATGCTCAAAGGGTTGCCGTCGAGCTACCAACGCGATTTGCAGGAAGACAAAGAGCCGGTATTCGCCGCGCACGATCAAAGTATGGCGATGGTGAGCATCGCTGCGGGCGCTGTAGCCACCACAAGACTAAACGAAGCGCGGCTGCGGGCAGCTGCCGGCGATGATGCGCTGCTCGCGACCGAGGCCGCTCACTACTTGGTGCGGCGCGGTGTGCCCTTTCGCCAGGCACACGAGATTATCGGACATATTGTGCGAGATGCGGAACGTGAAGGCGCGTCCTGGGCCACCCTGCCGCTCGCGAGACTAAAGACTTTCTCGCCGCTGTTTGAAGCGGACCTGCATGCGGCACTGACCGTCGAGGAAGCGCTCAAAAGCCGCGACGTTCCGGGAGGAACAGCGCCCGCGCGCGTTCGCCAGGCGCTTGCCGATTCTCAGCGGCGGCTCGCCGGGTGCCTGGCTTTTTGGGAGGATCGCGTATTAAAGGATTGCCCGTGAGAAGCCGGCTGGTGAAGTACCGGTTGCACATTCGTTTTGCCGTTCGGCGCGACGCAATTAATTGCTACCTCCGGGAGGAGGGGCTAGTCATCCCATGAAGACTCCTTTAAAAGTTGCCGCTCAATCCGCCCTGCCGCGCGGTTTTCGCTTTGCTGCGGTGAATTGCGGCTTGAGGAAGCCTCCAAACCTGGATCTGGGCATCATTGTGGCTGACAAACCGGTCACAGCCGCGGGTGTCTTCACACAGAACCTGGTGCAGGCGGCGCCTGTAGTGCTGTCGCGCGAGCACTTGCACAAGGCCGCATCGCGTATACGCGCGGTGATCGTGAACTCGCGCAATGCGAACTGTGCGACGGGTCCGGCGGGCATGGCCGCTGCAGCGGCGACGGCGCAAGAACTGGCACAAGCGATTGGGTGCGATATGGAGCAGATATTGGTCTGCTCGACGGGCGTAATCGGTTTGCCGATGCGCGTCGAACGCATCATTGCCGCGGTACCCGGACTTCTGCAGGCGGCGACCAGCACCGCAGAAACATTTGATGGATTTACGCGGGCGATTATGACCACCGACACGCGGCCGAAATGGGCTGGCGTACGGTGCCGGCTTGGCGGACGCCCGGTGCGTCTGCTGGGTTGCTGTAAAGGTGCGGGAATGATTCACCCGCAGATGGCCACCATGCTGGCCTACGTCATGACGGACGCCGCGATTGACGCTCCCGTTCTGCGGCAGGCGCTTACGACGGCGGTCCGCACGACTTTCAATTCGATATCAGTCGACGGCGACACGTCGACAAATGACACCCTGCTACTGCTGGCGAGCGGTGAGGCGGGCAATCGAGCGATTACCGCGGTGCCTGAGCAAGGCACAGGCAGCAGCGCTCCGGCACAGCTAGCGACTACAATAGTTTTGTAACTGCGCTCGAGCAGGTGTGTCATTCACTGGCCCTGCAGATCGTTGCCGACGGCGAGGGAGCGAGCCACGTCATCGAAATTGAAGTACGTGGCGCGTCAAGCGATCAAGCTGCGGAGCGGGTGGCGCGTACCATCGCGGGTTCTGCGCTGGTGAAGACCATGTTTGCGGGGCAGATCCGAATTGGGGTCGCGTCCTCGCAGCGGCCGGGCGGGCGGGAATTAAGTTCGATCCGGGCAAGACAGACGTCTATTTGGGGGGCGTTTTGACGTGCCGGGGCGGCGTCGAGCACCCCTTTCGCGAGTCGCAAGTGCACGATCGATTGCTGCGCGATTTCGTTCCGGTGTTGGTGGATCTCGGCGGAGGCGCGGGCAAGGCGCGAATCTGGACCTGCGATTTCACCACAGACTACGTACACATTAATGCGAGTTACCGCACCTAGGGCTAGTTTCACGACTCATTAATGCAACACTGCGCTCTGAGCTGTCGGTAAAAGCGTGTATCGCTTGTTTCGATGTTTCCGTTGACGGGCATCTGGCTTTGGCGGGATGATGCGCTAGAGCTGAAGCGTCAATCTCACGCCGGAGTAGCCTGGGCTGGTTCGGACTGCGAACGGAGTTGGCCTTGCCCTTCAGCCGGACGCCTGCGGTTTCCCTTCGCTGCAGGCTTAAGGAGTGCGCTCGTGAAAAAATTGTACGTGGGGAATCTTCCGTTTCAGGCTACTGAAGAGGATGTAGGCAACTGGTTTACGCAAGCAGGAGTGACTCCGGCCAATGTTACGCTGGTGCGTGACCGTTTCTCCGGCCAACCGCGCGGTTTCGGCTTCGTCGAAGTGACGAATGACGAAGATGCTAACCGTGCGGTACAGGCGCTGAACGGCCAAGACTTCATGGGACGTAACGTTGTCGTCAATGAAGCGCGGCCACCTCGCGAGGGCGGCGGTGGCGGAGGCGGTGGCCGCGGTGGTGGCGGAGGCGGTGGCGGCCGTGGTGGATATGGTGGTGGCGGCGGGGGTGGCGGCGGCAGAGGCGGTGGCGGAGGGGGCGGCGGCCGTGGGCGAGGCGGTGGAGGTGGGGGCGGCGGCCGTTATTGATCAAGGCTTTTAGGTAACAATGTAAAACAAAACGATGGTTCTGGTAAGTTTGCCCCGGCGCCGGTTTTTCACGACTAATCTCTGGACCGGCACCGGGGCAAATCTCACCTGCAACACTTATCGAATAGAACGACGAGTCGTATCGCGCTTCCCTGTGATTTAATCCTCCGGCCGCTAGCCCACCTTTTCCTTTGCTCGGACGTTCTCCGCGAGCTCGGCAAGCCTGAGGGGATTCGGCTCGATCACGAGCGAATCGGCAGGTGTTTCCGAATCGGTACGCTCGACGCGTCCTGCAACAAAGGCGTAACGTTCCACAGAGGCGCTTTTTACTCCCGCTGTAATCATCTGCGACAAATTCAGGCCTTGCTCGGCGCGCGAAAGATCTGCGGCCGACGCATAAAGAGCAGGACTCCGCGGCATAAACATGGGGCAACAATCGTGGAACGGTTCTGCACAGATCTCGTAAGTGCCGATTTTTCGCGCGAGATTCACGATTTCCTGCTTGTCGTCACCTGCGAGAGGCCGAAAAACAGGCATCGCCGACGCCGCGCCCACGGCCACCATATTTTGCAGCGTTTGCGAGGCGACTTGCCCCAGGCTATCGCCCGACACAATCGCTTGCGCATGGTTTTTATGGGCGAATTGTTCCGCGATGCGCAGCATCATTCGCCGATAAAGCAGCAAGCGGTAACTTCCGGCGCGCTTCGCACGATTTCCCGCTGAATCGCTTCAAATGGGACCAGATAGAGCTTGGCGGTAAATTGGTACGGAACCAGCCGCTCGACCAGCGAGCGCGCCACGTGGACCGAAGATTCGCCGGGCCGAGCTCCTCCTCCCCAGAAGTGCACGAAGGTCAGATGCGCGCCCCGTCGCATCATTTTGTAACGCAGCAACAGCGGAATCGAAACCTCCGGAGAGCAGGCACGCCATGCGGCCGGTGGTATTGGCCGGCAGCCCGCCGATGCCGGGAATTTTTTCCGCATAGACCAGCATGGGCCCGGATGTGATCTCGATGCGGCACGTTACTTCGGGCTGATCCAGATTAACGCGCACGGTCCGGCCCGCCGCGCGCAAGCGCTCGAGCAAGTAATGACCAACACTCCCCTCGATCTCATCGGTGCGCATGGGAAATGATTTATCGCTGCGTTTGGCGCGCACGGCAAAGCTGGAAAAGCGATAGGGTTCCACTTCGGCCCAGGCGGCCCGGCAAAGAGCCTCGAAATCGTCGGCTCGAGTGCGCTCAACCGTCCGCGCGACGGCAAAATACGCAATTCCCGAGACCTGCCGCAGGCGCGCGATGATTTGCTCGATGTCCGCGCCTTCAGCAAGGTGAATCAGCACGCGGTCGCCGGGTTGCGCAAAGCGCTTGACCGGGAAATCCGCCAGCGCCCGGCGCAATGCCAGCACCAGTTTGCCCAGGAAAAATTTACGGTTTCGTCCCTTAAGCCAAAGCTCGTGATAATGGACAACAATGACAGGCATGGACATGTAGGCGATTCCCGCGAC
The DNA here is from genome assembly GCA_963828935.1 of uncultured Acidobacteriota bacterium. Classification (GTDB taxonomy): domain Bacteria; phylum Acidobacteriota; class Terriglobia; order Acidiferrales; family UBA7541; genus Palsa-189. The sequence goes on from CAWHGP010000003.1 coordinate 1,460,113, forward strand.
AGGTTCCCCGGATGATCCAGTATACAGCCGGCTGGATGGTTTGGCACTTCAGGATGGCCAGCTACGCAGAGATGTTGCCGGCATCCGAAATGCCCAGAACGATGTACCAAAATGGCAGGGGAATACCTGAGTCGGAATGCCCGTCGTTTGCAGGCGTTTGCGTTTTTGAACAGCCCGTACAAAAAGCAAGGTGGACGCGCACCGCACTTTTGTCGTATATGGGAAGGTAGTCAGAATGGCTGGGCAGCAGGCGACCCAGCGCATCCGAGAAGCATCCGATATACAGAGGTTCGATCCCAGAAAGGTCGCGCGATGTGGGATAAGCGGGATTGGCAGCAGTTTTTTGAAATATCGCAGCGCCGCGTGGCAGCGACGCCGACCGCCCCGGCCGGTAGTGCCGTCGGGAACCAACCGCCTGTTGCCTACTGCCGGATTCAGTCTGTCGGAACTGGACGATGCGGGCATAAATCTGGATATTGCCGAGCGGCTGGGCTTGCCCATAGATGCGGTTCGTATCGGCGCTTATGGTCCTAACGTATCGGCCTTACGCGACTTCGCGCGCTCAGCGCGCCAGCCAAGCTGACCGAAGCCAGCACGCCTGTTTAAACAAATTTTCGATAGGGGAGGTGCCGAGGGGGTGGTACTACGCCCATATGGTACCAGCGTCCCTCTTGACGTCGTCTGACTTTCTGTAAACTGCACTTTTCTCATGTGGAGCGCACCCATCATCTCGGAAGAGACCCAGCGGGAATTTGAATACCCGCAGCGGGAGGCCGCCTTCTTTTACGGCTTATTTCTCCGCGGGCATTCGGCCGACGAACTTCGCCGGGACATCGAAGTGCCGCCCCACGTTTTGGCTCGCTGGCACCGCGAGGCGGAACGCGAGCCCGGATTGCGTGATGTGCTCGAGCGTATGGTCGAATACCGCCGGCACGTGCTCGCGATTTTTGAGTCGCTGGTCGATTACGATATGCGCAGCACGCGCTTGCAATAAATAATCTCCTACAATTGCAGCTCCCTTCGTGTTTAATGCCGGTCAGGATTTTGATAGAAATATCAGCGCCTATCCGCCCGATCCGCGCAACGCCGGCTTAGGGTGCAGCTTGCAGACGCAGCGAAATGGACAAGAAAGGCTCGCGAGGATTCATGCAAATAGTGCAATCTTGCTGAGCAAGTGCTGCTTCGTGCGGATGCCGGCGGTCGCCGGCACGATTTGATGAAGCTCCTCCATGTGACGCCAGCGTACTACCCATTCCTCGAAAAAGGCGGTCCAACCGTCAAGGTTCGCGCCATCGCCGAGGGTTTGGCACGGCGCGGGCACAGCGTCACAGTACTCACATCGTGGCACGGCAAGCCGCACATTGCGCCGCGGTCTGAGCTCGGCGGAGTCGAGGTGATTTATCTGCGACCGGTGGCCAATTATCGGGCGGCGACACTCAATGCCGGACTGTTGTCGTTTTGCAGAAAACACGTGCGCGATTTTGATCTCGTGCATATTTACGGGCTTTACGACCTGATCGGGCCCGCCATAGCTCACTATTGCGTTCGCGCAGGCGTGCCATACGCGCTCGAGCCGCTGGGAATGTCCCGGCCAAACGATCGAAGTTTTCGGCTGAAACGCGTGTGGCACCGGGTTTTCGGCGCGCCACTGTTCCGCCACGCGTCGCGGGTGATCGCGACTTCACAGCAGGAAGAGAAAGAGTTGCTCGATGATGGAGTGCCGCGCGACCAAGTCGTGCTGCGTTACAACGGCATCGATCTGGAAGATTTCGCCACTTTGCCTGCGCCCGGAGCATTTCGCGATAAATGGGTGATTCCGCCGGACGAGCCGGTCGTGCTCTTTCTCGGGCGATTGATTCCGCGGAAAGGAGTGGACATGTTGATTTCGGCTTTCGCGCGCGCTTGTCCGGAACGCGGGCGGCTGGTCATCGCCGGGCCGGAAGGGCGAGCCGCATCTGTTGCAGGAAATGCGAAGCGCTGGCACGAGCCGAAGGAGTCGAGCAGCGCACAATCTTCACCGGTCCTGTTTACGCCGAAGAGAAAAAGTCGGCGCTGGTGGACTGCGATCTGTTCGTGCTTCCGTCTCGATACGAAAATTTCGCCAATAGCGTCGCGGAAGCGATCGCCTGCGGAGGCCCGGTCATCGTCACCGACCAGTGCGGCATCAGCGAGTTTGTTGCGGGCGAGGTGGGACTGGTGATTCCGCGGAAGCAGAGTGCTTTGACCGAGGCTTTGCGTCTGCTGCTAAACGATCGTTCCTCTACGGGCGTTTCAGGACGCATGTCCCAAAGTGGCAGCCCGGTTGAGCTGGCGTGAGATGCTGGACAGACAGGAAAGCATCTATGCGGACATGCGTGCGTCCCGTAAACCGTCTTGAACACTATGTTTTTGAACACTACGGTTGGACTAGCGCGGCGGGAGTGTCTGCAACCCATAATAGGGCCGCGTAAAGTGCGGCCTTCTCCGTCATAATCAATCCATTATGTGCGGAATTTGCGGAGCCATCGGTATTGGAGACGCCCAGCTAGCTGAGCGCACGATTCGCAGGATGAATAGTGCGATGCTTCATCGCGGTCCTGACGAAGAGGGCGAGGCTGATTGCCCCTCGCTCCGCCCCTTTAGCGGCGCTCGGCATGCGCCGCCTCAGCATTATCGATCTTCCCGGCGGGCACCAGCCTGTTTTCAACGAAACGCAGGATGTCGCAGTCGTTTTTAACGGCGAGATTTACAATTTCCCCGAATTAAGGATGCAGCTCGAGCAGAACGGCCATATTTTTATGACACATTCCGATACGGAAACCATCGTCCACGCGTTTGAAGAGTGGGGCGAAGGCGTGCTTCGGCGTCTGCGTGGGATGTTCGCTTTCGCGGTGCTGGACATGCGTTCGGTGAGGTGTCGCGGGTAAGCCTTCGCGCGCGCGCGTGCTGCTGGCGAGAGACCGGCTCGGCATCAAACCCTGTTACTACACCATGGTTGATGGAGTGCTGCTGTTTGCGTCCGAAGTTCGTGCGCTGCTTGCGAGCGAACTGGTGCCGCGACGGCTTTCGCCCGACGCGCTCGATTCGTATTTATTATTCGGCTCCGTTTGCGAACCCATGACGCTGGTGGAAGACGTGTTTTCGCTGCCTCCAGGCCATTTCATGAGTGTTCCCATTGGCAGCCTCTTAGAAAAAGTCAACGCAAAGGGTCCTGCTGCCGAAATGCGCGAAATGCGTCCGCAAGCATATTGGGACTTTGGGGCGTCCGCACAATCGCGTGAAGAGGCCGCATCGGAAACGCTCGAATCTGCCGCAAAACGCTTGCGCCCTCGGCTGGAAGAGGCCGTAAGCTGCCACCTCCTGGCCGATGTGCCACTCGGGATATTTCTGAGCAGCGGGCTTGATTCCACAGCACTGGTGGCCCTGGCCAGCCGCCACCAATCGGGCCTGCACACATTCACCGTTGTTTTTGACGAGCAGGATTTCAGCGAAGCGGTTTTGGCGCGAGCCACTGCGATGCGATTCGGCACGCGTCACGAGGAGTTTCTTCTGCGCGGCGCGCAGATGCTCGAAGAACTCGATAGTGCCGTGGGGGCACTCGATCAACCCAGCATGGACGGGATGAACTCGTATTTCGTTTCCTGGGCAGCGCATCGCGTCGGCCTGAAGGTGGCTCTTTCAGGATTGGGCGGAGACGAAGTATTCGGCGGCTACGCGACATTCGCATCAACACCGCGCGTCACTCGCCTGGCAGGCATCGGCCGGCGGTTGCCTCGCGCGTTGCGCTCCGTCACCGCAGGGGCAGTGGGACGCGCGGGCGCCCGTGGTGTCGACGCCAGGCGGAAACTGGGGGCGCTGTGGAGCGATGGTGACGCACTGCCCCATCCTTATTTTTTTACGCGGGCGCTTTTCACGCCGGCGCAAGTGTCCGCGCTACGCGGGGGCGTGGGTGGTTGCGGAAGCGGAAACGCGCTTGCGGCAGACGTTCCCTGGCGGCAATGGATGGCTGAATCCGTGCGGCAGGCTGAACCGCTCGACGCGTTTGCCGCTGTCTCTTGCCTGGAAATAAGGTCCTACATGGCGCAAACGCTTCTTCGAGATACCGATTCGGTCAGCATGGCGCATTCACTCGAAGTTCGCGTTCCGCTTCTGGATCACCCGTTGGTGGAGTTCGTGGCGCGACTTCCAGCGGGCGTTAAATACCGGCGCGGGCGTGAGCAAGGCGTTGCTGGCGGAATCGCTGCGAGATTTGTTACCGGCGGACGTTGCGAAGCAACGCAAACGAACGTTTACCTTGCCATGGGAGCATTGGCTGCGAGGGCCGTTAGGTTCACATGTGCGCGCGCGGCTTTCCGAACTGGCGCCTTCGCTTGCGGAGCATTTGGAAGCTGGCAGTGTGCGTGCGCTGTGGCCTGCTTTTGAATCGGCGCAGACGAGTTGGTCGCGCCCGTGGAGTCTTTACGTGCTGAATGAGTGGTGTCGCAGGCATCTCGACGTGCAAGCTTCCACTGAATCCATCTCTGCGGTTTCGGCCCGCAGTTGAGGGTACGCCGGCTGTGGCGCGGATCCTGGAGTAAAACGATTGGGTCAGCCTTTCCACCTGGAAGGATTTGCATAAACCGTATTTGCAGGAAACAATAAGAGCGATGAATATTTTGGGGATCAACGCGTACCACGCAAATGCCTCGGCGGCCATCGTTTGTGACGGGCAGCTGGTTGCGGCCGTGGAAGAAGAGCGCTTCAACCGTGTTAAATACGCCGCTGGTTTTCCGGCAGCGGCGATCCGCTATTGCCTGGACGTTGCCGGTTTAAAGCTTTCTGAAATCGATCACGTGGCCATTCCGCGCAATCCCTGGGCGCGCCTGGGCACAAAGCTGTTTTACGCAATGCGCATGCCGAGCTTTGCCTGGGAGCGCGCCAACGTCATGCGTAAATTCGTGGGTATTCCGGAGTCACTGGCGGAAGCTTTTGCCGCCGACCCCAAGACGATTCGCGCAAAGTTCCACCGGGTGGAGCACCATCAGGCGCATCTTGCGAGCGCCTTTTTTGTTTCCCCGTTTGAAAACGCGGCGGTGCTCTCGGCAGATGGCTTGGGAGATTTTGCAAGCACGATGTGGGCTACCGGCGCTGGGAATCGCCTCAAGGTGCACGGCACGGTAGCGTTTCCGCACTCGCTGGGGCTGTATTACACGGCGTTGACGCAGTACCTGGGCTTCTGGAAATTTGGCGATGAATACAAAGTTATGGGATTGGCGGCGTATGGCCAGCCCGAATTTCTGGATGAGTTTCGCCGAATCGTGCGCACGGACGGTGGCGCGGGGTTCCGCCTCGATCTCGATTATTTCACCCATCATCGCGTCGCTCCGGAATTGAGCTGGCGCGACGCCGACAAGACACCCGAACTCGGCCGCATATTTTCTGAACATCTCGAAAGCCGCATGGGGGCAACCCGTCCGGCGAGCGAGCCTGTTTCCGCGCGGCATCACAACATCGCCGCGACCATGCAAGCACGGCTGGAAGAAGTCTATTTCGAATTGCTGCGCGACCTCCAAAAGCGCACCAAGCAGAAAGCCGTATGCCTGGCGGGCGGAGTGGCATTTAATTGCGTGGCGAATGGAAAAATCTTCACGGAAACTCCGTTTGAGAGGGCCTATGTCCAGCCTGCGGCTGGGCGATGCCGGGCTGGCCGTTGGCGCGGCATTTTTTGTCGAGCATCAAATCCTCGCGCGCCCGCGCCGATTTGTAATGGAACACGCCTATTGGGGTCCCGGATATTCCGCCGCGCAGATGCGCGGCGCCCTTGAAGAGAGTGGTTTGAGCGGGCCGGATTACGAGGTGCACTCCTTCGCGCAGGAACAAGTCGCGGCGCAGACCGCGCAGCTGATCTCGGAAGGTAAGATCGTCGGCTGGTTTCAGGGCCGGGCCGAGTGGGGACCCCGGGCGTTGGGAAACCGCAGCATTGTCGTCGATCCTCGCCGCACCGAAATGAAAGATATCCTGAACAGCCGCATTAAGCGCCGCGAGATGTTTCGCCCGTTTGCGCCATCAATTTTGGAAGAGGCCACCAGCGAGTATTTCGTGCGGAGCGATCCGTCGCCATTCATGACCTTTGCTTATTCTGTGAGGCCAGAAAAGCGCTCGGCAATTCCGGCACCTACGCATGTGGACGGCACCGGACGGCTGCAGACCGTCAGCCGGTCGGCCAACCCGCAGTACTGGCAACTAATCCGGGAATTCGGCAATTTGACGGGGGTGCCGGTGCTGCTGAATACATCGTTCAACGATAACGAGCCCATCGTTTGCCGGCCTGACGAAGCGATTGATTGTTTCAGGCGTACGCGCATGGACGTGCTCGTGCTGGGCGACACCATCGTCACCAAGAATGAAGTAGCTGCGCCGGTGCCGGGCGCGCGGCACGCTGAGAGCCGGTCTTAAACCGGATGGGGTGAGCCGGCTTCAGCACCGGGCACGTCGATGTGAAATTTGCCGTCCCTTCTTATTTTTAGAAAGCACGCCGGCGTTTGAACCGAGGAGGTTCTCATTGTCGTTTGAGTGGACCCCCGCCTACTGGCAGAGCTGGCGAGAAGCAAATCCCTATCGAAAATATAAATCAGATCGCGACCGGTCAATAACGGTAGAAGAGTTGCATCTGGTGGACGGCGAGAGTGTCTTGGAAGTTGGGTGCGGATATGGCTGGATCACGGAAGCGCTGCTTGGTGCGGCCAAAATCCGCTGGACAGGACTGGATCGATCGGAATCCATGGTCGCGCAACTGCGCACCAGGCTTTCCGCTTACCGCGCAAGCGCGTTCGTCGGAGACGCGTGTCGGCTTCCTTTTCCTGCAAACTCGTTTGACAAGGTGCTCTGCACGGGTGTGCTGATGCACGTAACGGACGATCACGCCGCACTCGCCGAAATTGCTCGCGTGCTGAAGCCGGGAGGGCTGTTGGTCTGCAGTGTAAACAATGCTATTTCGCCTTATTCGCTTCCGGTACGTTTCCACAACTCTTCCAAGAAGGGGTTTACACAGAACTTTCGGCTTCCGGGAACGTACCGCGGATATTTTCGGCAACTAGGGCTGCGCGTCCGGCAAATCCGGGGCGATGGCCTGTTTGTCACCGTTCCCATCAGCATCGGCCCGGTTTCGTTTCCGCCAAAGTTCGCTTTTAACTTCTTGCGCGCATTCGATCGATGGGCTGTTGAGCGGCTTCCCTGGCTGGCATATGAGATTTGGTTTACCGCGGTAAAGCAGCAATGAACATCTGCAGCAATGAATGCCTGCAGATCATGTTTTCTGACGAAGACGATGAGGAGCCCCTGGATTTTGCGACGAATTCGGTGAGCAGAAGATGCGCCAGCCGCTTGGAGTCGTGACGAATAACGGCCTGCACCTCGAGCAAGTCGGCGAAGATGCACCGTATTCCCATGGCTCGCAACTCAGCGACGTCTGCGGTCACCGGTTCCGCGCCTTCCGAGCGATAGCGCCCGGCCACATCGGGAGCGATGGGCTGGTTGTTCATTACCACCCACTGGATCAGTCTTCGCCCCGTATTACGACGAATCGCGCGCACATGCTCGGACACGGTGAAACGACGGGTTTCCCCAGGCTGCGTCATGAGGTTCGAGATATATACGCACTTGGCGCGCGACTTCTCGATGGCTTCGGCAACACCGGCCACCAGCAGATTGGGAATGATGCTGGTGAACAGGGAACCGGGGCCCAGCAAGATCAAATCTGCCTGCGCAATGGCCTGAATAACCTCGGGGAGCGGCGCGACCTTGCGCGGCACCAGGCGCACGCGGCGAATGGAAGCGCTGCGGCCAATACGTGATTCACCGGCAAGAATGCGGCCATTTTTAAGCACCGCTTCCAGAGTGACCAGCTGGTTGGTCGAGGGGAAGATGCGTCCGCGAATCGCCAGCACCTTCGAACTCACCCGCACCGCGCGCGTAAAATCGCCGGTTACATTGGTCAAAGCGGTAAGGAACAGATTGCCAAAGCTGTGTCCGCGCAGTCCCCGGCCAGCAGCGAAGCGGTATTGAAACAGGCGGCCGAGGAGTGCTTCGTCCTGCGAGAGAGCCACCATGCAATTGCGGATGTCGCCCGGGGGCAGCACGCTATATTCGCGGCGCAGACGGCCGGAACTGCCACCGTCATCGGTTACGGTGACGACCGCGACCAGGTCGGCAATCGGATAACGCTCGTCATCGCTCTGCCGTGGCGACACGTATTGCTTGAGGCCTCGCAACACGGTCGAAAGCCCAGTCCCGCCTCCCAGGGCTACAATACGCGCGGCGCGGCTGCGATGCGTGGATGCTTTTACCAACGGAAAGTGTGTGTCCAGTCTGAAACGCCCGGAGCGGCAAGCCGGTCCAGAGCTCTTGATGCCAAAAGGATGACGGCTATATATCAGATTTGTTGACGGATTTTCTTAACAACTTCGGTCAGCCACCCGAACTTTCGCGATCCGGGTAAAGGAGCTCGGTAAACCTGGGATCTTCCTGCAAGAATGCGAAATCCTCATCATTGCGGGCATGATACCGGTTTTCGGGACGCAACTGGATGGCGATCTTGAGGTTCTCCATTGCCGATTCGGCTTCGCCGGTTAAACAATCGAGCGCCGCCATGGCATATACGACATAGTCAGCTTTCGGCGCGAGCTTACGCGCGCGCGAGAGATGATCGCGCGCCTCGTCCCAGCGTCCCATGTTCATCATTGCCACACCGTGCTGGTAGTGTTCCTCCGGCGAGCGCAAGATGGCAGGCTCGGTCGGCTGCAGGCGCTGCTCGGCAATGCGCAAGTGGAGACGAGCGCGGTCCGCAAATTCCTTGTTGGGACCCGTAATCACTTTTTCGAAAATCAATTTAGCTTTGAGGTACTTTTGCTGCTGGAAAAGCTGCAGGCCTTCTTCAAACGATTTCAATTGCTGATCGGAGGCAGCGTCGGCGATAGGCTGAAAGACGCCGGGCTTCGGTTTGGAATCCGTTAAATCCTTCTTTTTCATAAGACTAGAGCGTGTCGCCGATGAGAATCCGCCCTGGGCCTTAGACCGTTTTTCCGTTTTTCTAGAGCGACGCATAGTGGCGAATCTTACCAGAGGCAATAAAACCCGTCAATCCACGCGGGGTGACGCTTTCGGCCATATGGAGTACTGGCGACCGAGCAGGTTTTTCAACAAGATTAAGCTCTTTCTGGGCAGGGAGTTCGGTCTTGGGCACGCGCTGCGTGGTCTGCGGGATAGCGTGCTTGATTGTATTGCTATAATGGCCTCCAGGCTGTTCCCCGGAGAACTGTGCCTTTTATTAATTTTCCTGCGCGCGAAATCAATTGCAAGCTGGTCTACTACGGCCCCGGTCTAGGGGGGAAGACGGCGAATTTGCAATGGATTTACGACCATACCGGCAATGAGAAGAAGGGGAAGATGATTTCCCTGGCGACAGAAACCGACCGCACCCTCTTTTTTGATTTTCTGCCGCTCGACCTGGGCACAGTTCGAGGATTCAAGACCCGCCTGCATCTCTACACCGTCCCGGGCCAGGTGTTTTATGAAGCAAGCCGCAAACTGATCCTGAAGGGGGCCGACGGCGTCGTGTTCGTGGCCGATTCGCAGGAGGAGCGGCTCGATGCCAACCTGGAGACGCTTGAAAATCTTCGAGAGCATTTGAAGGAACACAGGCTTGAGTTCGGCACCATCCCCTACGTCTTGCAATTGAACAAGCGCGATCTGCCGAACGTCCTCTCCAAGGACGATCTTGCGCGGCAATTGCAAGTTAAGGGTGAGCCAATGGTGGAGGCGGTGGCGGTGAAGGGCGAAGGCGTGTTTGAGACATTACGCGAAGTGGCTAAGCTTGTTCTGGCGGAGCTGAAAAAGGGCGCTTAGCGTGAATCTGGGCGCCGCGTTTCCCATTCAGATACGTTAAAACTGCTTGGCCGTTTCAGCCGTCGGTTGGCGGTTTTTGTGCCGCGCCGCTTTCCGCGAGATGCACGATGGACTTGTACGGAATCTCCCAGCGAAACGTCTTTGAGCCGCGGTGTTCACCGAAATGATTTTCGAGAAAAATGGATTTGCCGGAATCCGCCGCCAGCATCCCCGTGGCGGGCAGTAGGATTTCCCCCGCCCGGTAACAAACGTCGACAAACCTTCCAAGTAAGGCTGAGTATCGCGCCATGGGACGATTCTGCAAACGCGTCAATGTGCGGTCAATAGTACGGTCGGATGGATCCCGGCTTCGCTGGCTTTCGCAGAGCTGCATGTACGAAGGAATGAACTGCGAGACACATGTGAGTTGATCGTACAGGAAAAATTGGGCCGATGCGATTTGAGTACGCGACTGCGTTGATCGCGGATTCCCGCTTTGCCAGCTCAATATCAAGATGTTGGTTTCACAACCAGTGCGATCGACACGGGCGTGACCGTAGGAACGATTGCGGAGTGCCCACCGGCGTGCCGCTACTGGCCGTGATCCGGCTTGTATATCTTTTCGCCCGCCGGGATAGCCACGCGCAGTCTATTACCGGCTGTTGGAAGCGGGCACGTGGTGTAGGGATTGTACGCGCAGGGCGGATTATAGGCTTTATTGAAATCGAGGACGACAGCGCCATCGACGTTCGAGGCCAGCGCCTTGGACGCATTCGCGTTTGACGCGGCGGGTAAGTCGGTGTCGAGGAAGCGGGCTGCCGGATACGTTTCCTTTCCGCTGGTCAGATCGCGGAACACAAACGACAACGTTCCTGGCTCGTCCTGTTCGGCATCGAGTCGATACTCTTTACCCTGCAACGAAAAGACAACATAACCCACGATCTCCGTCTTATCGAAATCTCCGAGCACGTTCTGAATTTCGATCTGCTTGGGCGGATGATAGGGAACGTAACGCGCGCTGAGACGGTAGGAGTCGTCGACAGGAAACCAATGCAGACCAGTAAACTGCTCACGAAACTTGCTGTTCTTGTCCTTGACGCGAATGCCGTAGCGCGCTCCGCTAGCGTGGAGATACATTGTCAGGTCGCCAATCCGCAGGCGCTCGACGGGTGAATCGGGATGCAACTCGACGCCGTCGGCGATTTTGTCGTTCATGGTGATCTTAACGCCGCGATTTATGTGCACCACTGTCTTGCCATTGTGAACAGAAAACGTGCCTCCCTCCGGGGGCATATAAGCGGCGGGCAAAACGATGTCGTTGAGCGGGTCTGCACCAAAGCGATTATCTCCATCGTGCAGCCAGAACAGCCCCGCAACGGTCAGCCAGCCATCATCCGATTTCAGTCTTGCCTCATATTCCTGGCGCCACTTCTCCACCGAGGTACGATAATTGATATCGGCAGCGCCTGCAGAGACGCAGAGCGCGATCAGCGCGAGGGAGTACGCCAGTGCCTTGCACATTGTGCGTTGCAGTCTCATAAACTTCTAAACTTCCTTCAGGCGACCATCAATCAGTGCATCCGCCCAAAATGGCGATATTGTGTTGATGGTAGCACCGTGGCTGAAAATAATAAAACAGCGACCTTCACGCGCCCTCCCATATTGGGTCTTTCGCCTTTACAAATATCCCGATTTGGTGCGAGCATAGCCGGTCAATTGCCAGCGTTTTGTGAGATCCTGCAAAATAACGGAACGTATTCCCGAAGTGGTGTTTATTTAACCTATTGGTCAATTTACTTACAAGGTATATAGTAAGCCTTTGTATAAAAGAGAACAGTTTTGCATCGCATCCGGCTGCACACTCTTCTAATGTGCGAGGTTCATGAATGACCCGGACGATCAACAATGTAGTTCTCATCGACGATAATCCCGTCCACGCGAAGGCCTTCGCAGAAGCGCTGCAGGTCACGGGTAATGCTTCATCAACTTTCCGATGCTTTACGACGCTCCAGAGCGCGCTCGACAGCCTGCCGGGCGAAGCGGTATGGGCCATCTTTGTAAATCTTTTTTTGCCGGACAGCCGTGGTCCCAAGACGCTTGAACGGTTGTTGTCGGTCATGTCCAGCACGCCCGTGGTCGTGCTAGGCCGGGAAGATGACGAAGATATCTGTAAGGCCGCGCTGTTACACGGCGCGCAAGACTACCTATTAGAAGGGCACATCGACAGTTACTTACTCGCGCGAGCGATTCGCGGCATCATCGAGCGTGAAGTCGCACGACAGGAACTGTTTGTTGAAAAGGATCGTGCGCAGGTTACGCTAAACTCCATCGGTGACGCGGTATTGAGCACCGATATCGCCGGCAAGGTCACCTACCTGAATGTCGTGGCAGAACAGATGACGGGGTGGTCGCGAAAAGAAGCGGCGGGCCACTGTCTTAGCGAAGTGTTCCAGATCATCGACGGCACTACGCATAAACCGACAGTCAACCCGTTGGGAAAGGCGATGGAGCAAAATAAGACCGTGGGACTGGCCGCGAACAGCATTCTGATTCGACGAGACGGATACGAATGCGCCATCGAAGACTCCGCCGCACCTATCCATGACCTCAATGGTCAGGTGACGGGAGCAGTGATCGTATTTCACGATGTGAATATGGCTCGGGCCATGATGCTCGAGATGTCTCATTTGGCCCAGCATGACATTCTGACCGACCTGCCCAACCGGTTTTTGCTGAAGGACCGGGTGGGCCAGGCCATTTCGCTGGCTCGGCGCAATCGTGGCAAAGTGGCTCTGCTTTTCCTGGACGTGGACGGGTTCAAGCGCGTCAATGATTCCCTGGGGCACGCCGTGGGGGATCAGCTTCTGCAATCGGTCGCGGCACGGCTGTCAATGTCCGTTCGTAAATCAGACACCGTCAGCCGGCAGGGTGGGGACGAATTTGTGATCCTGCTTTCGGAAATCAAGCACCCGGGGGACGCTGCGATCAGTGCCGCAAAGATCATCGCGGAGTTGAAGAAGCTTCACAACATCGCCCAGCACACACTGCACGTGACGGCGAGCATAGGAATCAGCACCTATCCAGAAGATGGTGAAGATTCCGAAACGCTGATCAAGAATGCCGACACGGCGATGTATCACGCGAAAGACGAAGGGCGCGACCATTACCAGTTTTATGAGAAGGAAATGAACCTGCGAGCCGTCCAGCGGCAATCGCTCGAAGGTCAACTGCGATATGCTCTCGAGCGCGAGCAATTGGTATTGCATTACCAGCCAAAAGTAAATCTCAGGACTGGAGCCATCACGAGCATCGAGGCGCTCGTGCGCTGGCAGCATCCAGACCGCGGGCTGCTCCTTCCTGGGCAGTTTCTGACCATTGCAGAAGACAGCGGACTGATTATTGGAATTGGTAAATGGGTCCTCGGCGAGGCCTGCCGACAGACGCGAGAGTGGTTGGATGCGGGCTTGTCTGCTGTTCCAGTGGCAGTCAACATCTCGTCGCTTGAGTTTCGCGGAGACCAATTTTTCGACAGTGTCCGGGCGGCGCTAACGAAGACTGGCCTCGCGCCTAAGTATCTGGAACTCGAGTTGACCGAGACGGTCTTGATGCGACATGCCGAGGCGGCTGCCAGCGGTCTCCAGCAGCTCAGAGCCTTGGGTGTGCGTTTGGCGGTTGACGACTTCGGCACTGGCTATTCCAGTTTGAGTTATTTGACTCGATTCCCGGTTGATGCTCTCAAGCTTGATCAATCGTTCGTCCGCGATATTATCGCGAGCACGGACGACGCTATCGTTGTGAGCGCCGTCATAAGCATGGGTCAACAGCTCAACCACAGGGTCATCGCCGAGGGTGTTGAAACCATAGAACAGCTCGAATTCCTTCAGGCGCATGACTGCGATGAGGGACAAGGGTACTATTTCAATCGGCCGATGCCTCCAGGCCAGCTCGCAAAATTGCTCGAAACGCGCGTCTCGGCCGCCGGTGTGCACTGAGGCGAGTTATGCGATATGTGCGTTGGTCAGGGTTGGCGCGAAGTGGTGGCTGCAACGCTTGCTACGTCATCATCCAACTGCCATCACAAACTGTAAACTGTAACCGGGGCCATCGGGACCCTTTACGGCCTGTCAGGCCGCTCGATTTGTATTTTGAAGTCGATTCGCGGGTTGCCCTTGCTTGTAGGCTGCAGTTCCGTGCACTCGAGAGCAATCTTATCCCCAACCTGCAGATCCTCCGCGCCCGCTGCCTGAATGGCCATCCTTAATCCAGTCAAATTTCCGAGCGCGACTTCCTAAGCTGGTCCATTATTGAGGTCCACGGGTTCATCCAGATCAAGGGCGTAGCATTGCCCGTTGGCGCTTTCAAATTTGCGCACGACGGTACCCGCGTTTTCCCACTCCTGGCTGCCAGAAATCCGCTCCGGGAAAATTATTGGAAACCTCGTCTGTCCGGCCTTCCAGCTTGTTTGGCATTTGCGCTGCTTAAGAAACGGCCAGCAGGATATCCGCAATCCGGCCCCCAATCGTATCCAGTAAAGACGGTAGACCTGACCCATTTCACACAAATGCTGCTGCTTACCGCCTGGAGTTTCTGCCGCTCTGTAATAGCGAGCTAGTGTTTTTGTAAGGGCTACCTCGCCCGTACAAATTTCAATGTATTGTCCAATCCGGAGCAAGGGTGTTCTTTCTAATCGAGAGCGACCGAAGCCAAATTGGCGTCTCTCAAAAAAGTTTGGAGGTAGAAAACGATGGACGAACAAGGAACGGGAAAAGCGAGACAGCAACACACAGGATGGGAATCGCAGACACAGGATTCCGCACGGACGCAATCCACATGTGGAGAAACTCAACAGTTGCAAAGGAGGCAGAATCGCGGTCCAGAATCATCGGGAATGGAACGTCGCTCCCAAAGAGGCGGAGCGTACCCGTCAATCTTCTCCGTCAGTCCCGGAGAGTTTTTTACGATGAGTCCGATTACGCTGATGCGACGCACCGAAGACATTGATCGGGCTTTCGGGCTAGCGGAGAACAGAGGTTCCGCGGGACTTTCGGGACAGGAACTGGGCTGGGTACCGCGCATTGAAATGCGGCAATCGGGAAACAATCTGGTCATTCATGCGGAGTTGCCTGGCTTAAGTGAGAAAGATGTCCGGCTCGAAGCGACAGACGAGGGATTGTTAATCGAGGGAGAACGGACCCGGCAGCAGGAGACTGACGAGGGAGCATGGCGTCACTCCGAATTCAGTTACGGTCGATTCTCGAGGCTAATCCCTCTTCCGGAGAACGCGAAAGTCGACCAAGCTCGAGCTAATTTCCGGGACGGAGTTTTGGAAGTAACGGTGCCCGTGCCGGAAGCAGAAAATAAACGCCGGCAGATACCCATTGGAACTTCAAGGCAAACACAAGGCTCCGGGCCAGGCTCGGAACAAATCCCTGGTTCAACCGTGGGAGGGTCGCGAGCGGCATCGGCGGGGCGGTAAGAAATGTTGGTAAGCCGGTTGATCATGGGCCGCTGCTCTATAGCGAGCAGCGGCCCATTGCTCGCTCAGCGGTCATCTCCCAATTGGGCAGAAAGTCAGCCTGTAACAATCCATCCATCGGGCCGAGGACGGCGGTGCAAGCCGACCCACAGAAGACGTTGAGTTCCTATTGGTTTTGTCCACGTTAAAAAGTTGCGCGCAACCGCACGCTAGCACTACGCGGAGGAGTTATGGCCGTGCCGGAAAAGAGTCCGGCGAAATTTGTGACGTTTACCCGATCGGTCAGATTAGCTGTTTGTAAGAGCAATGCAACGCTGCGCAGTTCCTTATGATAAAGTTCGACGCTTGCGCCAACACCGACGGAAAGCGCTGGTCGAACGCGCCCACGATTGAAATTCACGCGATCCAACACGTTTGCGCCATATTGGGAGAGGAGAAAACTATAATCAAGCGTGCCGCTATCGATTTCCACCGGCAAGCCGCTGTCGTACTCATAGCTCGCTGCTACCCAAAAGCGCTTGGCAGCCTGAAATCGCACGCGCGTACGGAGCGTGTTGCGCTGATCCTGGGAGATCGCAATTCGGTTGGTATCCGTCAACGCCGAGGTCGCATCGTCGCCAAGAAAAAGACCGCCCGTAACCGGCCCCTGGTCTGTTCCGGATTGATTCGCATAGCTTAGATAACCCGAGAACCGCCCCCAGCGTGGGACTTCCAGCCGCACCTCTTCGCCTGAAATGTGTGCGGTCGCAAAAGCAATCGGAAAGCTAACGCCGGTGTTCAGCAAAATGTCATCGTCCGCGTAGTCGCGAAAGTCACGGCGGAATGCATTGGCATCGATGCGCAGTTTTCCGGCGATTCCCTTGGTGAACCCAAGCTGATAGAAGTTTCCACGAGATGGCTGGACCGGCAGCCGCAGCACTTCCGGACTAAGCGAATCCACTTGTGGGGAACTGGCGAGTAGAAGATTTTCGATTGCGGGCGTCTGGAAGGCGCGATCGTAGGAGGCATGCAGGGCGAGCCCCAGAGAAGGGAAAAAATACGCTATACCGACGCGCGGGCTCCATGCTGATTCGGCGACCACAAACCGATATTCGTCAAACCGGATCCCCGCGCTCACCGCCCATTGCCCGACGCGGATCTCATCCTGCAGGAAAGCCGACTGTTCGCGATCCCAGCGCCGGTCGGAGAATGAAAACTGCGGTTGTACACCGGGATCGAACTGCGCCGGGTCCGTAATGACATATTGCAGCATTTCGTGAACGGGGCTGAGAAGAGTGTCCACACCTGCTTTCCAGTCATTTCGCCCGTGATGGCCGGCGAGGTCCGCGCGAACGTAACCCTCGCGGAATCCACGCTGTTGTGAAACCAAAATCGGGGTGGAGAGCGGATTAGACGAGAAATTCGACGCCGTATCGCGCACACTGCCCTGCACGTCCAGCAGGAGGCGCGTAGAAATCGTGCGTTGATAGCGGACTGTTCCGGAAGTCTCGTCGTTCCGCCGCATCTGGCGCTGGCCGGCCAATTGTTGCAGCAGTTCATTGGGAACCAGGAAGTCAAGCTCGTTATGGGTGATACTGACGCGCAACCGATCGCGTTTGGAAAGATCACGCTCGTAAGACACTGCCGTTGTGCCGCCAGATCCACTGTTCGTGTAATTCCCGAGCACCGGAGGATCAAGGTAGCGCTGCGAATAGAACCCGCCGCCGCTGAACAGCAAGCGATTGGCGCCAGCGGCATAGCTGAGATCAACTCCTCCACCTGCGCTCGCAAAACTTCCACCGTCAACCGAGATATCGCCGTGGAGACCGGAGGGCAAATCCTTTGGCGTGGCGATTTCGATGACGCCGCCGAGCTTCCGCCCGTATTCAGCTGGATAATCTGCGGTGCGGACCTGCACGGAACCCGAATCACCCGTTCCAACGGAAGTTTCAACTGGGGCCGCAAACCCCGGCGAGCGGTTTTCCGTCAGAGGTATGCCATCGACGATGAATTGAACTTGATACTCGGAGCCACGCGGGTGGAGCACCCCATTCGCTTCGAAAATCCAGCCTGGCAGTGAATCAACAAGATCGAGCAATCCGCGTCCGGGCTGCGCCGGGACTTCTTCACGCAGCGCCTGGGAGCCGATCGCCTCCACTGCGGTCGTTCTGTAAGGATCGATCAGGGTAGCGGAATCGGTTACTTGCACTTGCGTTTGCACGGGGGTGACCATCAATGTCACCGTGACGCGTAACGGCACCTCAGAGTGAATTCCAATCGTCTGCACGTTCGGGGCGAAACCCTGGCGTGTCACAGCAACGCGATAAATGCCCAGTGGAAGATTTTGAGCGGTAGCCTGTCCATCGTCGCTCGTGGTGAAGCTACGCCTTACTTGATTGGCTTCGCTCACCAGTTCCACGGAGGCAGCGACGGCAGCGCCTTGCGAATCCTGTACTTCAAGCTGCAACTCACCCAGCTCACGCTGCGCGGTGGCGGTCAATGCACAGAAAAGCACCAAGCCCAGGAGTATTGTGGAGGATCGCAAACCGCACCGCATGTCCATGACAACTGAGTGTGGAACAGCGGCCCATATATCGCAAATCTTAATATGGCCGGGCTTTATGCGGACCCAGGCTGGGCCGAGTCACAGACTCATTGTGCTTCGCTCAGAAATATTTAACCATCTCGGAATGATGGTGTCCTTTTTTGGCTGCCTCCCGAGCTCTATAATGTGATCATGAGGATTCTTATGTTCACGGGAAAGGGCGGCGTCGGCAAGACGAGCCTTGCCGCGGCAACCGGCGTAAAACTTGCCGAACTTGGCCACCGCACGCTAGTCATGAGCATCGATCCGGCGCATAGCCTAGCCGATTGCTTCGACCTGGAAACCGACCTCTTCCATCTCCAGACTTCGGATCCGCTGCCGATCAGCGACCAGCTTTCGATCCTCGAGCTCAATATACAGAAAGAGATCAAACGTCACTGGCAGGAAATTTCCTCCTACGTTAGTTCCGTGCTGCGTACCACAGGCATCAGCGGCGTGGAAGCTGAGGAACTCGCCATTCTTCCCGGCATGGAAGAACTCAGCGCCATGATGTACATCAACCAGTATCGTCGCGAGCAGCGGTACGACGTCATTGTGCTCGATGCGGCGCCCACAGCCGAATCGCTGCGGTTCATCAGTATGCCGACGACGCTCGACTGGTACATGAAGCACATCTTTCCCTTTCAGCGTAACTTGCTCAAAGCCGTGCGACCGATCGCCAACCGCGTGGCGCCCTTCGAACTGCCCACCGACAACTACTTCATCAATATCCGGAGTTTGTTCGAGAAGCTCGAGGGCATCGACGAAATCATGGAAGACCCGCAGACTACAAGCGTCCGACTGGTCACCAATCCCGAGAAGATGGTCTTGCGCGAAACACAACGTGCGTTTGTATATTTTTCACTTCACGGGCTGACGGTGGATTCCGTCATCGTCAATCGTGTCCTGCCGGCCGACGTCGTGGACACTTGGTTTAACGACTGGCACCTGTCGCAGGATCAGGTCCTTCGTGAAATCGACGAATACTTTGCACCCGTACCGGTGAAGCGTGTCCCTTTATTCGCGCATGAAGTCCTGGGCAAGCAGCGGCTATACTGAACTGGCGATGTTATTGTATTCTGAAGGTGAAGATCCGTCGGCGGTGACGCGGACAGAGAAGCCCTACAGCTTTGAGAAACGAGATGGCGTTTACGAAATTCGTGTACACATGCCGTTTGCCGTAAAAGGCGAAATCGGATTATTCAAGAAAGGCGATGAACTCATCGTCGAGATCGGCACCTTGCGCCGCCACATCGGTCTTCCGAGGTCCATGGCGATGCTCCTTCCGTCGCGTGCCAGGCTGGAGAAGGGCGTACTGACGGTTGAAATGAAGGAGACACAATGAACGAGTCACAGATCAATCAAAGCACCAATCAAAGCACAACAGATCGGGACGTTACTCACGAGCGCTGCCTTTGTTATGAAATGCTCGATCTGTTTCGGGCACGCCTGGGTGTTTCGCCTGCCGTGCGACGGCACTTGACGAACTCGCGGGTAGAGTTTCTCAAGGCGATCCGCACTGTGATTGACGACCGGATCGAGCAACTGTCCAAAGCGGGTCAGCAGGGCACCAAGGTTTCGGTGGAATAGCACTGAACGAAGCCAAGTTGCAGAAAGCGCCTGGAGCTATGGTTCGGCCGCCGGTCTGGTTGTTCTCGTGCCTGACAGGTAGATGACATTCGTCAGTACGTTCGCCGTCGTGTAGGTCATACGCTGTGGGTGTGTGTTTGCAAACACCGGGTGTTTTACCTCACGCGTCAATACAATAAAAAGGTTGGAATAAGAAGTTTCGTCCGCGTCGATTTACCTGCGTTGCGGGGCGGCATTAGGATCGCTGCCAGCGGGATCGCCCATGCGCTGTAAGTACTCCATGACCTGCGACGGTACGCAAAGCCGTTCATTAATTTCCTGATTCGGAATCCACCTGAAATACTCCGTCCCGAGGTCAAAAGGTTTGGTATAGATCTTGGGATCCACCATCGTGACGGTCAGCTTCAATCGTTTGTGATGCACGCGAGTGAAGCGTTCCTGCACGTGGGCATCGATGCTGTGAGGATACCCGCCTTGGTGGCCCAGCTTCTGTCGTCCAATCCAGTGGTATCGACGACGAAGGTGTAGTCATCCTCCCAGTGGCCTACCGAGTAACCGTTGTACCGCGGATCGAGTGCGTCTTTCCCGCTACCTCCGACGTCCGTGGGCAGCGCTCGCCCATCCGTCCAGACTTCACGCCACAGGTCTTGGTACTCAATCATGCAACACCCGTTAGTACAGGAATGTTGCGGTGTGAGTTTTGGTTTGAATCGGCGCGTAGTAGTCAGCCGAGGCCGAATTTACGTATCTCGGGTACGCCAAGGATGCGCACTCCCTGCGCTGGAGACTCGACCGATTGAACCAGCGCACCGACCATCTGCTCGATCGTGACCAGCCCTAATCGTTGCGCCGATTCTCTGGTAGAAGGGATACGCTCCATTAACCAGTACATCGGCTGCAAAATCAAAGGCCAGCGCCGGCCCGGTCCAAGCACATACCAGGGCCGCAAAATCGTAGCATTCATGCCGCTTTCGCGAATCATTTTTTCCACTTCGGCGCGTACGGCAATGTAGAACTTCATCACCGGTGCGGGCTGCGCCACGCTGACGTAAACAAAGTGCTTGATCCCGGCCTCGCGCGCCGCTTCGATGGCGGCCCGCGCCGAGCCCAGATCTACGACACGGAATTCGTCCTTTTTCGCGGGATTTGTATGCGTCACGCCAACGAGTTGAATGAACGTTTCCGCTGGAGCGATTTGTGAAACGAAGGAATTCTTGGCAAGGACGTCGCCATGAATGGGTTTGCAACTGCCAGGAAGCTTATGCTCGGAGCCGCTTCGGACCAGCGCGCGAACCACGTAATCACGGCGCAACAACTGTGCGGTGAGATTGCGGCCCATGAAGCCCGTGGCGCCGGTTATAAATACGGTTGGCATTTCTGGCATGACCGACCGCCTCCCGAGCGCAAGGATTCTGCGCGCGCCAACTGCGTTCCCCCGCCGTCGGAGGGTTCACTCATCACTTTTCTAAAGGCCATTTCCGATGATTCTGACGAGAAACTCGGATGGATGCGCATCCATCCCGCGCCCCGGCAGCCGCCGCAGATAAAGTTATGTGCATTCAAACTCGGCCACAATGCGGTTCTGCCGCATGCCATTTCGGCGACCGGGTTTGCTTCGGGTAGCACAGGCACAGTTGCCTTGCGCACTTGCGGGTCGCTGTCTTGCAACTTCGCAAGGCGGAACCACAGGTTACTCATTCCAGACCGTGATCTCGCGCACCATAACATGCTAGAACTGACATCCTGTTTTCAAGACTTCGTTTGCAGCCGCACTTCCGGTAGAGTACTGACTGCTCGGCCGACGGCAATTGAAATCGATGGAAGGCGCGCCGGGCAACAAGAAGAGGGGGAAGAACCGCTAAGTCGGCACTCGGAGCCGCAGGCCGGATGCAAAGTCTACATCAGCAACTCCGCTAGGAAAACTATGCGAATTGGTATCACCTGCTATCCGACATACGGCGGATCGGGCGTTGTGGCCACCGAATTGGGCATGGAACTGGCCGCGCGCGGACACGAAATCCACTTCATCAGTTACGCCCCGCCGGTGCGGCTAAACTCGGCCACGAAGGGCATCGAGTTCCACGAAGTCGAAGTCTCGAATTATCCACTGTTCGACCACGCCCCCTATTCGCTGGCGCTCGCTGTCAAAATGATGGAGGTGGCGGAGTCGGAACGGTTGGACTTGCTCCACGTTCACTACGCGATTCCGCATTCGGTCAGCGCGCTCCTCGCGCGTGCCATGGCGGCACCCAAGCGCTTGCCTTTCATTACCACCTTGCACGGCACCGATATCACGCTCGTGGGAAACAATCGCAGCTTCCTGCCCATTACCAAATTCTCGATCGAGCAATCCGATGGCGTGACCGCCATTTCGCATTATTTGAAGAAGGCCACGCTGCGAGGAGTTCGACATCAAACGGCCCATCGAGGTGATTCCCAACTTCGTCAACTGCGATCTCTACACCCGCAACGACGATCCCGCACTGCGCTCCGAATGGGCTCCCGATGGAGAGCCGATCGTGATGCACCTGTCGAATTTTCGTCCCGTCAAACGCGTCACAGATGTAGTGGAAATTTTCGCTTTGTTGCGCGAGAAAGTGCGGGCCAAGCTGGTTCTGATCGGCGATGGCCCGGACCGTGGCGCTGTCGAGTGGCTGATTCGCCAGAAGCGCCTGACCGCGGATGTGTTTCTACCCGGCAAACAGGACCGGGTGTACGAAAAGCTCAGCTTGGCCGATCTGTTCCTGCTGCCCTCCGATCTCGAATCGTTTGGACTGGCTGCGCTTGAAGCCATGGCGTGTGAGGTCCCCGTTATCGGCACCAATGTTGGCGGAATGCCCGAGGTCGTCGAGCACGGAGTGGACGGCTACCTCGTCGAGCCACGCGATGTGAGCAGCGCGGCGCGCTTTGCCGTCGATATCCTGTCGCGCTCGGATCGCGGCAGGGAAATGGGCCATCGCGCCCGCATCGACGCGCAACGAAAATATTGTTCGAATGATGTGATCCCGCTGTACGAGGCGTATTACCAGCAGGTGCTTGGCGAGACGGTGGCTGCGACCGCCTGACGATGCCAGTGCTTGCAGGCGGACGCTGTCCATGAATTATTGGGTTCGCACAATTACGAGACATGATTGTTTTCCGGTCTTCTTTCGAGATGTTTTGGGAATCTGAGCGCAGGTCTTCGAGGCTCGCTTCGCCTGGGACTGGCTGGTATTGAACGCCGCGTCCAACGGCGACGCTGGGCAACAACCCGCTGGCGAGTCCGCCAGCCAATCCCGCCAACTCGTCCGCGGCATGGGCCTCTCCAGTGCCGTGTCTCTGAACATGCTCGATATGATTGGTGTCGGACCGTTCATCACGTTGCCGCTGGTGGTCGCGGCAATGCACGGGCCGCAGGCAATTCTGGGATGGATTGCGGGCGCCGGCCTGGCGATGTGCGACGGTCTGGTCATTGCCGAGCTGGGCGCTTCCATGCCCCAAGCGGGAGGCTCGTACGAATACCTGAAGCAAATATACGGGGCGCAGGGTTTTGGACGTTTGGTTTCTTTTCTTTTTATCTGGCAACTGACCTTCAGTGCGCCGCTCTCCATTGCCTCGGGCTGCATTGGCCTTGCGGCATACGCGGGATTCATCTGGCCGAACTTACGTGTCGTGCTTTTTCAGCACAATTTCCATCTTGGTGTGCCGTTGCTCGGCAGCCTCGAAGCCAATATTGTGATTACCCCGGGCACCTGGTTGGCGATGGGGAGTTGCATACTGGGCGTGGTGCTGCTCTATCGCGGAATTTCGAGTGTGGGCCGCCTATCGAAGTGGCTCTGGGGCGGCGTCCTGCTCACGCTGGCCTGGGTAATCTCCGCCGGGGTCACGCATTTCCACGCGGGGCAGGCGTTCGCTTTCCCGCCAGGCGCGTTCGCCTTGTCCACGGGTTTCTTTACAGGACTTGGCTCGGCCATGCTGATCACGACCTACGACTATTGGGGCTACTACAACATTTGTTACCTGGCAGGTGAGGTGCAGGAGCCCGAGAAAAACATTCCGCGCGCCGTGCTCATTTCCATCGCGCTGGTGGCGGCGATCTACCTGCTGATGAATGTAAGCGTGCTCGGTGTGGTCCCCTGGCAAGAATTCGCCGGGCATGCGACCGCGGACGCGCGATCGTCCGTGATTTCCTTCTTCATGCAGCGAATCTACGGCGAATGGGCGGGCAAGGTGGTCACGGCGCTCATCGTCTGGACGGCGTTTGGCTCGGTGTTTTCGCTGCTGCTCGGTTACTCACGCGTACCGTACGCTGCGGCGCTGGACGGAAACTATTTTGCCATTTTCGGACGGCTCCATCCGCGGTATCGCTTCCCCTATGTTTCGCTGCTGGTCCTCGGAGGGGTAGCAGCGGCATTTTGCGTGTTGCAACTTGCCGACGTCATCGCGGCCCTCGTGGTTATTCGCCTGCTCCTGCAATTTCTGTTGCAGGAGGTGGGTCTGCTGATCCTCCGCAAGCAGCATCCGGAAATGCCCAGGCCTTTCCGAATGTGGTTTTATCCGCTGCCCGCCTTGCTCGCCACGGCAGGATTCGTCTATATCTTGATCTCGCGCCCGAATTTCCTGAAGGAGATCCGCTACGCCGCGGTCCTGCTTTTCTTCGGGTTGTTGCTGTACTTTGTGCGGGCAGCGCGTCGCAGGGAATGGCCTTGGAACCAGCCATCCGCGACTTAGCGCAGCCTGCCACGCGAGATGTCATTTCGTGCGCATAATTGGCGGCTGATTGCGATTCGGCGATTGCGCCTGCTGGACGATCATGCGAAAATTCGTGCGGTTGTTGTTAGGTGAGGCGGTATCGTCTAGGGGTTAGGACATCAGATTCTCAATCTGGAAACCCGGGTTCGATTCCCGGTACCGCTACCAACGCCGTGGGCAATTTTATCCTGCATAACCTTCTCTATCGGCGCCGGTAAGCAACTTCCTATGTCTTAGCCAGTGCGACTGTGAATCGATTTGGCTGATGGAACCGATCGATTTATTAGGGTTTGTGGTCGCCTAACTCAAACCTACACTACGAAGCCAGGGTAAATTCGGAAGCCGCCTTCAGAACTCAGCTTGGTATTGCGATATCGGGAATGTCATGGCACAAAACTAGCACTGAATAGAATGCCGCCGCCTGCGGCGCGGCTATTTTTCTCGAGCGATACCCAAAACGCAGGGAAGGCGAAGATCGTTGCATGACGCTCCCCCAACCAGAAGACCGGGTTAACAACGATCCAACCCTCAGTTTTCTCGATGAACTAGCAACTCACGCGCAATTATCCCCACTGCAAGAGATTCTCGAGAAGGTGGTTGGCTTTGCGACCAGCCTCGTGGAGAGCGACTCGTGCTTTGTGTATGTTCGCGAGGGGGAGGGTCTGATTTTAAGAGCATCCAAGAATCCTCACCAGGGAATCGTTAACCGTTTAAAACTCAAAGTTGGAGAGGGTATCACCGGCTGGGTTGCTGAGCACCGAGAACCTGTGACCATTGGACTGAATGCCTGGAAAGATCGCCGTTTCAAAGGGTTTAGTGATTTACCCGAGGACCAGTTCGAATCGTTCTTATCGGTGCCGATCCTGACCCGCGGACGGGCGGTTGGAGTGATCAATCTTCAAAACCGCAAGCCTCATGAATACACAGCACGCGAAATCGCTTCCATTTCGACGATTGGTGCATTCGTTGGTGCAGAAATCGAAATGGCTCGCTTGGAGGTTGAAAGCGCGCACGACGTGACGGAGCGCAGAAGGGCCGAGGACCGATTCTATAAAGCATTCAATGCCAATCCTGAACCCATTGCTATCGCAACGATCCCTGAAGAGCGCTACCTCGACGTGAATGAGAGTTTTCTGCTCGTGACCGGATTTCAACGTGCAGAGGTCATTGGCCGAACCGCCTCGGACCTTAGCTTTTGGACATATCCTGAAGAGCGAGCGCGTCTTATGGAGTCTTTATCCGAACAAGGTCGCGTGCGGGACCAAGAGATTACATTTAATGCGAAGTCTGGCGAAAAGCGCAACGGCCTGGAGTCCGCCGAGATTATCGATCTAGGTGGGCAAGTATGCATGCTGGCTATCCTCAAAGACATTACAGAACTCAAGCAGGCGCAAGAGAAGCTGGTACACGACGCCTTTCACGATTCGCTCACCAATCTGCCGAATCGGGCATTGTTCCTGGACCGGCTGGAGAGAACGGTGGCACGGGCGAAGCGACACAAGGATTACAAATTTGCCGTGCTCTTCATCGACGTCGACCGTTTTAAGATTGTGAACGACAGCCTGGGACATCACGCGGGAGACGAACTCATCATCCAGTTGTCCAAGCGAATTTTGCACGCGCTGCGGCTTGAGGACGTGATTTCCAGGCCCGCAACCCCGCAGGGCCTCGTGAACGAATGGACCACAAAAGACGACACGCTCGCTCGGCTCGGCGGCGACGAATTCACCGTGCTGCTGGATGATCTTCGCAGTCCGACCGACAGCATCCGTGTGGCCTCGCGAATCCAACAGTCTTTTGCCGAGCCATTTCTGATTGCCGGACAGGAGGTTTTCACGACGGCAAGCGTGGGCATTGCAGCCAGCTCACAGTCTTACGGTTGCGCCGCCGATGTGCTGCGGGATGCGGACATCGCGATGTACCGCGCGAAAACACAGGGAAAGGCGCGGTGCGAAGTTTTCGATCAGGCGACGCACGATCAAGCTGTCGGGCGGCTCAAGCTGGAAACGGACCTGCGGCGGGCGCTCGAGCGAGAGGAGTTCCGGGTTTATTACCAGCCGATCGTTTCCCTGACCAGCGGCAATATCACGGGATTTGAAGCTCTGGCGCGGTGGGACCGCCCAGGGGTAGGAATCGTGGCCCCGGGAGAATTCATCGGCGTGGCGGAGGAGATGGGCCTGATCGTGTTCATCGGAAACTGGGTGCTGAGAAAAGCGTGCGAGCAGGCACACCGCTGGCACCTCGCGAATCCGGGACGCCCTCTGACCATGAGCGTGAATGTTTCGGGGCGCGAATTCAAGCAGCCTGACATCGTGGAACAGGTGCAAAAGGTATTGCGAGAAACGCAGGTAGATCCGACCGCCATCAAGCTGGAACTCACGGAAAGCGTGACGATGGATAATGCGGAAAGAACGATTCGAGTGGTCAAAGGGTTAAAGAATCTGGGCGTGCGGCTCAGTATCGACGATTTCGGGACTGGATATTCGTCCTTGAGTTACCTGCGCCGGTTTCCCATGGACACGCTTAAGATCGACCGATCGTTTGTGCAGAATTTGCCTAGCAATCCGGAAAATCTAGAAATTGTGCGCACCATTATGAGTCTGGCCCGCAGCCTGGGAATGGACGTGATCGCGGAAGGGGCAGAGACGGCCGATGAAATTGAGCAATTGAAGGCCTTGGAGTGCGACTTTGGCCAGGGCTACTTCTTTTCCAAGCCTGTAGACAGCGAACAGGCTGATCGTCTGTTGCGAAAAACGGCTAAATGATGAGAGGGCTGGTTTCTTGCGCTGGCCTCATGGTGTTACACGCCGAGCTTCTCGGAAGATATCTCCACCCCGGCCGGGCCAGGGCATTTCCGAAAACACGACCGATCAGCATCTGTCCCACTGCGGTTCCGGTCCCGGTGTGAGAAGAGCTTCCCAGCGGCCGACGATAGACGCGGAAAGTGCACCACCTCATTTCTAGCGCACTTGTCAACATCTAGGCGGCGGTAGTGTGCTATTGAGATCACAACAGTGAATGAATATGCTTCCATAGCTATGATGAAAGCTTCCTTCCTTGCGGAACAATTTACACGCGGGCTGCCCTACGACCGTTACCTTCAGACCGGTACCGACGAGCAGCAACGCCGCTGGAGTCAAGTATCTGAGGCCGCCCGACTCACAGATGCCCAGAGACAGCTTGTGGGCGGCTTTGTGCGGGAAATGAAGATTCTGATTTTCAGCGGCATCTGGTGCGGCGATTGCGTCGAACAGTGCCCGCTGATTTACCGAATCGTTCAGGCTAATACCAGAAAGATCGACTTGCGTTTTATAGAACGACCGAGAGAAGGTGAATTGCCTCCGGAGCTGCGGATCAACGGCGGCAATCGTGTGCCCGTTGTTCTTTTTCTGTCCGAGGATAACGAATTGTGCGCGGTGGCGGGTGATCGCACGATTAACCGGTATCGCGCCTTGGCCCTCCGCAAGCTTGGCCCACTTTGTCCAACCGGCATTTTTGCACCCGAGAGAGAAGAACTCGACGCCACACTTGGCGATTGGCTGGCCGAAGTGGAACGCGTGCAACTGATGCTCCGGCTCACACCTCGACTGCGCCAAAAATATCAAGACTGACTCCCGCTGCAATTGTGATCCCTGTTGTCGTGTGGTGACTATGCCCAGATCGCGGCGCGCATTCGGAAATGGCCAAGACCCGAATTCCAATTTCCGAATGGCCGATGATCGGCCGCAATGTCTCCATCGCCACCAGCACCTGCAGAGCTGTATGTGAGGCGCAGGCGAATGCCGTCATTCTTCCGGTAGTTCCGCTCGCTGGTTAGAACGAAGCACTCTCGCAATCGTTTGGGGCAACTCATCCTGAAGGGCCATTAAAGCGACTGCAAAGAGAGCTGCGATGCTGAGCGAGTCGCGGATTTCTCCTCGCTTAGCGCGCTCGATAGCCTGCCAAAACGGCACCTGCTGGACCTGCAGTTGCTCGGTTTCCTCCGGTTCGGCAGTCGCCACGTGGAGATCCCAGGCTAGAAAGGCTGTGCCTCGTTCGTCCGTCACGCTATTGGACAGATCCATGCTTAGGATTTCGAGCCAGCATTTCGCGAAAATGCCACATTCTTCGCGGAGCTCTCTTCGCGCTGACTCGAGAATAGAGGTAGGTGTAAGGCTGCCGCCACCTTCGGGAATTTCCCAACTGTAGGACTCGATGGGAAATCGATACTGCCCCACTAAAACGACCCCACCTTGTTCATCGATGGCAACGATGCCTACAGCATGATTCTTGAAGTGAACCGTTCCATAAACACCTGAACCTCCCGTTGGGTTTATTACCTCGTGATGATTCACGCGAATCCAGGCATTTTCATAGGCCGTCGCCTGGGAAAGCACCGTCCAAGGATTTCGTGTTTCGTCCACATGTCCTCCATAGGTCGCGACAATCTGTTGTGCACCTTTTGTGAATCAGGACATAGATTGCCAGAGAGAGTTCCCATCAGAAGTGAAATTGCCGGGTAACGTCACGCAGTGTGTTTCAGGCGGCCGCCTCAGCGTACTACGGCACATGGTTCAAATGGATAGATCGGACCAGTATTGTACATGAGCTAAAAGAGATTCATATGACGCTTTAGCCATCGAGATAACACGTAGCACCTGAATATTGCCGATCGCATGCAAAGTAGTGCCCATTGCCGGTTATGCACCGGCCTTGGTGCAAAGCGCTGCCTTTGGGCCTTGAAGTGCGTGCTTAACGTGGGTCGGCGACTTTATGAGTCGGCTTGGTATCAGTTCCAGGAAGAGGACACATGTGACGCCTATCTATCCCACCGTTTCTTACCTCACTCCTCTGCCCAGGATTACAGAACGCACTCGTTTGAAGGTGTCCTATGCAAATCATAGTTCCCGTTACGACCATGATCATGGCAGCATTCGCACTTGGGTTTATGGCTGGTAGGTCGGCTGATGTGAGGTGTGGAGGTTGTGGTCACTTACACTCGCAGCACTGTGGCATACAGTCGTGTACTGACTGCGCCTGCGTACAGTTTCGCGTTGTAGAGGCAACAACGAGGGATTTAGGCGAAGAAATATATTTAGGAACACCTGAAATGTGACACGACCTGCGTCGGCGTCTCAAGTAGATGACATAGTAGTAGGAATGCGCCCTACGGGCGGTCCGCACGCAACGCTCTCTGAGGCAATTTGTACGCCAGCTTGCGGCAGGCGCCTGCTTGGTCCAGATGGGTACTTTCGCGGCAAACGCGAACTTCAACAGACACATCCCGTGTGTGTTCCCTTTGCGAGTGTTCTGCAGGTTGCTAACGTCGTGCTGTGTGTTCAAAACGAGACAGACAGCCCTACACGTCATAACTAGAATGACCATGGGTTGATTTGTAGGTCAGCTGCACGTGTGTGCCCAAGGAGTGGAAACATGAACCGGTTCTTGAAAGCGCTTCTCTCGGTTTTCATCCTTGTGTTCATCATATCAACATCGGAAGTGATGGCACAGTCGGCACCTGCTGCGGGGCCTCCGTCAGTGGCTTCATCGGCGAACACCGCCGCGCTCCTGCCGTCCTTGGGAACAGTGTACGTACCCGCGATTGTGGTTTACACGCGCCCTACCGAAAAAGAAAAAGTTCGGCTCTTTGAATTCGATGCGTTTGGCCCATGCAGTTCGCTAAAGCCGCTTTGGCGCCGGAGTTGAACAAGAAGGTAACTCGCCGCCGGAATGGGGCAAGGGGTGGAGTGGCTTTGGGAAGCGGGTGGCAAGCAACTTCGGCATCCAGCTTGTGACCACGACAACACGTTACGGAATGGCGGAGGTTCTTCGCGAAGACACTGCATATTATCGTTGCGAGTGCAAGGGTTTTTTCCCCGCGTCGGCCATGCGCTGATTTCTACCTTTACGGCACGCCACGGCGAAGACGGTCATACCGCCTTTTCCTTTTCTGGTCTGGTTTCACCATATGCCGGCACGATGACGGCACTCGCATGGTATCCAGACCGCTACGGCGTGAAGGACGGATTTCGAATGGGCAATTACAACCTTGCTGGGCCAAGCGGCCGGAAATCTAGCTCTGGAGTTTATTTATGGAGGACCGCACACCGTTACTCGGGCACCGTCGTAGTTCCCAACCCCCCAATCCGACGGCAGTGGCTCAAAACCGCAAGTGATCAGCGCTCCGCCGGCAAAAGGATTCCGGTGGCTCAACGAACCCGAGAACCAGCTGGGCATTTGAACTCGGGGTTTGGCTGTGAGCAGATTTGCAGCGCACGTTTCACTCGAGATGTAACACTTGTCATTTATGGAATCAACTTCTACCTCGACCGGGACAATGATCAACCGCTCGCTCGAGTGGTTTGGAGATCTGGGGAGCTTTTCCTGGAAGGTGATCTGCGCGCGTCCGTCACCAAGACCGTTTGAACTCCGCGAGATCTTTCGGCAATTCGACGAAATAGGGTCGAAATCGTTCCCGCTGGTGGCTCTCGCCGGCGCCGCGATTGGCACCGTCCTCGCTCTTGAGAGCCGCAGCAGCCTGGTGCGTTTCGGGGCGAAGTCCATGCTTCCGGCCGCCATCGTGTACTCGATCATCCACGAGATGGGACCGGTCGTTACCGGATTGGTGGTTAGCGGACGAGTGGGAGCCGGCATCGGCGCTGAGCTGGGCTCGATGAAAGTAACCGAGCAAATCGATGCCATTGAGGCCTCCGCCGTAAATCCTTATAAACTGTTGGTCGTTCACCCGCGTCCTGGCATGCATCGTGGTCCTGCCGCTGCTGACACTGGTCGACCGATTTCTGCGGTGTATTCGCCGGGTGGATAGCGGAGACCCTGGCCGACCCGATTTCCTTACATCACTTCTTGAACAAAGGTTTTTCGGGCGTGAACTTTAGCGATTTTCTTGCGCCGACGTTTAGAACCTGCGCCTTCGGTCTGATCATCGGCTTGGTGGCCTGTTTTCAGGGAATGCGCACGCAAGGTGGCACCGAGGGTGTCGGGCGTTCGGCGACGAGTTCCGTCGTTTTGTCTTCGCTGTTCGTGATTTTGGCGGACGTCATCCTAGTGAAGTTGATTCTTATTTTCTTCCCATGAAGCCATCCATTGCGGAAGCCGATTTGGACAGCAATCAGACGGCCAACATTCCCGGCGAGCCGGTCTTGGTGCTTCGGGATGTCCACAAATCGTTTGGCGCGCAGCATGTTTTGAACGGAATCAGTTTGACGGTGGTTCGCGGCGAGACGCTCGCCGTGCTCGGCCGGAGCGGCACCGGGAAGAGCGTTTTGTTGAAGCTGATCATCGGACTCGAGAATCCGGATTCCGGTTCGATTTGCATTCAAGGGCAGGAGATTGCGGGCCTCGGCCTCAATGAGATGAATCGATTGAGGATCAAGATGGGCTTCTTATTTCAGCATGCGGCGCTCTACGACTCGCTGACCGTGGAGCAGAATGTTGCGTTTCCCTTGGAGCGGCATACAAAGATGTCGGAATCCGAACGCAGCGATCGCGTCAAGGAATTGTTGAGCAGCGTTGGCATGGAACAGGATCTCAACAAGATGCCGAGCGATATTTCGGGAGGCATGCAAAAGCGGGTGGGCCTGGCGCGCGCGCTGGCGCTGCAGCCGGAAATCCTGCTTCTCGATGAGCCCACCGCCGGGCTCGATCCGATCACCTCCGGCGAAATCGACGATCTAGTTCTTAAGCTGCAAAAGGAACACGCCCTGACGTCCATCGTCGTCACGCACGATCTTCATAGCGCAAAGACCATTGCTGACCGGGTGGCGTTGCTGGACAAGGGAAAAGTGGTGATGGAAGGCAGCTTTCGAGGAGCTTGCGGAAAGTAATGATGATTTTGTTCGGGAATTCTTCAAGAGGGATTCGTAAGGAGCAAATATGTCAAGAGCGGCGCGACTGGGAGCTTTTATTATCGCGGCACTGACAATCCTGGTGTCAGGAATCTTCATCATCGGCGGAAAGCAATATCTGTTTACATCGACGTATCGACTGAACACACAGTTCGGCAGCGTCGTGGGCTTGGATTCGGGGGCGGAAGTTCGCGTGGGCGGCGTGCACAGCGGGTCCGTTCGCAGCGTGGAGTTGCCGAGCAAACCGACAGATAAGATCACGGTGTGGATGGACCTCGACAGATCGACTCACAACATCATCAAGCAAGACTCGATAGCCACGATCGAAACCGAGGGGCTCCTTGGCAATGAGTATGTTGCGATCTCGTTTGGATCCGCCAATAGGGGCAAACGTCGTCGATGGAGGCACCATTGGCAGCGAGCCGCCGCTCGAAATGTCGGCCCTCATTAAGAAAACGAACCGCATTCTGGATAGCAGCCAGGAAGCGCTCAAGAATGTCACGCACGCAACGGCCAATCTGAGTTCGATCAGCGCCAAGATTGATGACGGTCAAGGCACGATCGGAGCGCTGATAAACGACAAGAAAATCTACACCCAGCTGGACCAGACAACGAGCCGGATTGCGTGACACGGTAATCAAAGCTCAAGCCGGAGTTACCGACTTTCAGGAAAACATGGAGGCGCTGAAGAAGAATTTCCTGCTGCGCGGGTATTTCAAAAATCGCGGCTATGAAGACTCCTCCGACCTGGCGAAAAACGAAATCCCGCATCTTCCACAGGCTGAGCCTCTGAAAACATTCACCTTACGAATCACAGCAGCTCTTCGACAAGGTGGATACGGCCAAACCCAAGAACCAGAAATCATTGCGTGCTGCGGGCCAGTTTCTGGCCGACAATGAGTTTGGAGTCGCGGTCGTCGTTGTTTCAACGAGCATGGCTGGGGATACGGAGAAGGACTTGGTGCTGACACAGGCTCGGGCCTTGGTGGTGCGCAACTACCTCGTTGACAATTTCGGCTTCGATGATGCGGAACTCAAGACGTTCGGAGTCGGCAAGAAGAATGGGGCCAGTGAAACCGGGTGGGGCGTTGTTGAGATCATTATATATCCGCCGGGAACCGATGCTCCCGCCAACTAATTTTCTCACGAAGGAGCCGGCTCAACTCACCCGAAAGTGTCCGCTAGATACGTTCTGCATCCACCACCATAAAGATCAAGCGATACATCTCTGGATATCCTAACGCGAACGCCACGCATGCAACTCCCAGGGCCGACAGGCGCGCGGTAGTCAGCACGCGTCTTATCGAGCGGTGCTTCGAGCGTGACTCGCAAAATCCCGAGATCCTGCCGGCAAATCTCAGCAGAGTTATGTCCAAATAGTACAGTACGCAATTTTCGCCACTGCTTTTGGACTTACAGAATCGGTGATAGTATCGCCCCAAGCGGGACGGAGCAATCGGTGAACGTCCCACAATACGGCAGTCGGATTCCGCCGAGATTCAAAACATTGGCTAGTTACTAATCGGAGCATTAAATAGTTGACATGACTCCTGATTGAGTGCCATCGTCGCGGGCATGGAAACTCACGATGCTCGTTCTCTTCCTGCCAAGGCGCAGGAGACCTTGCGCCTGCGCGTGGTGAAGGCAGTTCGGAATGGGATGGCGCAAACGGAGGCCGCTCGCGTCTTTGGGCTAGCGCGGGGAACCATCAACGGCTGGGTGAGCCGGGCCAAGCGGCAAGGCTTGCGGACTCTGCGCGCCCGTCGTCGGGGGCGTCCCCGCGGTCGCGCCTGGCCCCGCACCAGGCGGCCACCGCAGTGCGCAGGATACTCAGCGGCTGTCCCGATCAGATGAGCTTACCCTTTGCCCTGTGGACCCGAGAAGCGGTGCAACAGCTCTTGTCTCGGAAGTTCGGTGTGGCCGTTTCGGTGTGGACGGTGGGACGCTATTTGCGAGCGTGGGGTTTGACGCCGCAAAAACCGGTACGGCGAGCCTACGAACAAAATCCAGCAACGGTGCGGAAATGGCTGGAAGAAGAATACCCGGCCATTCGAGCGTGGGCACGGCGATACAAGGCGCAAATCCATTGGTTGGACGAGATGGGATTACGTTCGGACCATCAAGTGGGACGGTCCTACGGACGACGCGGCCAAACACCGGTTGTCTGGGAGACCGGGCAGCGTTTCCGATGCAACATGGTCTCGGCGATCACCAATCGGGGGCGGTTGGCCTTCATGATTTTCCGTCAGCGCTTCACCGCGCGGGTATTTTTGAATTTCCTCCGCCGTCTCCTGCGACTGACGCGGAAGACGAGGAGGAAAGTGTTCCTGATTGCGGATGGCCACCCGGTACACAAATCGCGGTTGGTGAATCGATGGTTAGCGAAGCGCGCTACGCAAATTCGGCTCTTCTGGCTGCCGTCTTACAGTCCAGAACTGAATCCGGACGAATTGCTAAACCAAGATGTGAAGACTAACGCCCTGGGTCGTGTCCGTCCGGTGAACGTGCAGGAGATGATGAGCAACGTTCGCTCTTACCTTCGGATCACACAGGCTAGGCCCAAGTTGGTGAAGAACTACTTTCGCGAACGCCACGTCCAATACGCCGCCATCTGAAAAGTGTCATCAATTTAGTGCTCGGAGTAATAGCTATGCCAAAGATTAGCGCTGTCCTTATTACGTTCAATGAGGAAGCAGATATCGCACGTGCGTTGAGATCTGTCTGCTGGTGCGACGAAATTGTTGTTGTCGATTCCGGCAGCACCGACGGCACGGTTGCGATTTGCAGGGAACACGGGTGCCGGGTGTTACATCGCGAGTTCTCAGGGTACGGCGAACAAAAAGCGTTTGCCGTACAGCAGGCGACAAACGACTGGGTCTTCGTGATTGACGCCGATGAGGAAGTCTCAGCGGGTTTGCGGGACGAAATTCTCAGAGAACTGGATCATACCGCTTGCCACGGATTTTACGTGCCGATCGCTACAGTCCTCTGGGATCACGTCGTCAGAACCGACGAGCGCCACGTCAAAGCCAAGCTCAGAGTGTTTGACCGCCGCTACGGAAGTGTCGGCCGCGAATTGGTACACGAGTCGGTATCTCTCGAGGGTAAGCCCGCCCATTTACGGAACCTGATGTATAACTATTCGTACGCCAACATTACCGACTATTTCGATAAATTTAACCGCTACACCAGTGCAGCCGCTCGCCAGTGTTTTTCCCATGGAAAACGTGCGGGCGTCTTCACGGCCCTCGTCCGGATGCCTGTGAAGTTTTTGCAATTCTATTTGATCCACGGCTACTTCCGCGACGGTTCGATCGGCTTGGTGTGGTCTTTTTTTTCTTCCCTTTATCCGGCGGTAAAGAATCTCAAGCTTCTGGAACTCCACCAATCTGCCGCACCTCGACGAGCGCAAGGCACTTTCGTCCGACCTGCTCTACTGCCCCAGCTCAGCACGCACCACGGCCGTGCGGCGGCATTCGGCCGGAGCGGGCGCGCGACCTCATTAATTCGGAGGCTCTTCGGGATGGCGGCAGAGCTGAGCAGGGTCTCATCTCCAGCATGGCCCTATGTTCTGGCTGCTTTTTTGGTGGGAGTAGCGCTGCTCTTCATGGTTCTGTTTCGACAGCACGACGGCGCCGATTATTCGGTGCTGTTATTGGGGGCTGTAGCGGTTTCGGTGTGGTTCTGGGGCGTTCGGCCAGCGCTCGTGGCGACCGCGCTGGCGCTCCTGGGCATCGATTACTTTTCTATCCCTCCCCAAAATTCCTTCAGCTTGCCCGACATGGATGGAGTGGTCCAACTCGCGGTGTTTGCGGCGCTGTCGCTATTGATCACGCTGATGATTTATAAAAGCAGGCGGCAATTCTTCAGGTGACATCAGTGGCAGTGGAATGCGCTGGTGGCGCCTCACTGCTGATTTTACTCTGGCTGGTCTACCGCTACAGCCTGTTTATTCCCGCCACAAAAGGGTTACCGATCCTGCTGTATCACAAGGTCTCGCCGAACCACAACGACAGCTTGACGATCTCGACCGATCGACTGAACAGACAACTGGAATATATAAAGTCCAGCGGGTATGTCCCAATATCGTTTCTGGATTTGAAGGAGGCGCTCGCTGGCCGCCGAGCTTTGCCAGCCAAACCGGTGATCATTACTTTTGACGACGGGTACCTAAGCACTTACGAATTTGCCTACCCGCTGTTGCTGAAGCACGAGGTCAAGGCCACCATTTTTTTACCTGTCGCCTACGTCGGCGGCGTAAACCAGTGGGATGGCGGTGCTGAGCCGCTCATGCCCTATGAGGTGCTTCTGAAGGTTGCGGGGAAATTCATCGAGTTCGGGCTGCACTCCTACCGTCATGAAAACTACGAACGTTATACGGCGGCACAGATAGAGGCGGACGTGTCCGAGTGCGTGAGGATCTTGACGGAAAACGGGTGTCCTTTTTCTCGCGTCTTCGCTTACCCGTACGGGAGAGTACCTACGGAGCAAAACATCAATCGCGTCATGCGCGATTGTTTTCAGAGGCACCGCATAGACTGGGCCGTAAGGATTGGTTCCAGGATCAACATTCTTCCGCTGAAAGACGTGTATGAGCTCAAACGGTCCGCTGTGCGCGGAACCGATTCGCTTTGGGAATTCAAGATCAAGCTAAAAAAAGGCCGTGCCAAACTCTTCTAGACTGTCCATCGCTGATTGAACCAGTCTTTGATACGGCAGAATCTCACGTCCAATCCAGAATGCTTTCAAGACGCGTGACAGTGCCACTGTGATAACGTGTTGTCATCCTACAAAGTGACTCGGATAATATCGAGTCTGGCAACCGGGACGGTAAACGCTACGGTGTCTTTTACGGATCACCGGCCGACCTGCGAAATGTAAAGTTTCCGAGGTGAAGCTATCGCTGAGGCGCCAAGTACGAAGTACATGCCCCCATTCACAAACCACCGGGTAGGCCTTTAGCATGCCGGAACGGAGACAGAACCCGCGAACTGCGCCCGAAAAACACATCTACATAGGTTTCGGGGCAAATAATGGAGGCATTGTGTCCGACGTCTCCGTCACAGGACTTGGATTTTATGCTGTCGCTCGAGTGCCAAGTAGCGGAACGATTACGTTTTGGTTTCCTAGGCACTCCAGCTCACAAATTGCGAGTATCGGTGAAATCGTATGGACGGATGAGACACGGAGAAGAGGAGGATTACGATTCACTCAGCTACCGAGCCAGGCGCGGCAAGCGCTCGGGATCACGCAAGCAACGACTCTTGGAACCAGTGAAGTGGTTGAGCATTTGAATGCCGAGGTGAACGCACCGAAACCGCGAAAAAAATCGGCAGCGCCGTCTGGCTGGCCTTCCAATCTGCGATGTCCACAGTGCGGTAGTGCGAACCTCCGTAAATTACGCAGAGAAACGATTTGGGAGTGCCACGTGATGCCTGTTTTTAACCTACGACCATATCGTTGTATCAATTGCTATGGCCGTTTTCTAGCAGCACGTTCACCGACGAGGCGCCACAATGTAACTGCAGGGATGGGGAAGCGACTATTGATGCTTACCAAAAAGCTGTGGGCGGAACGAGGGTGGAAGAAGAGTTCTTAAAGACAGAAGCTCTAGAAGCTGATCGCCACGGCTCCGGCTGGCCAGGTGCCGTACCCGCACTGGTGATTTCTCGAGAGCATTGCGAGATCTAAAGCACGAATCCGCACCACTTTCCTAAAATCGATTTGAGGCGTGGTCGTTGTTCTTTGAAGTTGCTCCGCGTGTCGCGGGACAAAATGAGGTATTCTCCACCTCCTGCAAAGGTGAAATCCCAAGCGCTAGGAGTTCCGGCAATGAATACCTTCATGAAACCAGATGCTCAGTTTCTTGCACCTACATTCAAGCGTGCGGCACTAATTTGGTGGGCGTGGCTTTGGCGGTCGATGCTGTTGGGATTGGGCGCTAGCTTATTTATCGGTTTTGTGCTCTCCATTAGCGGAGTGCTAAATACTGCTACGGATGCTGCGGTTCGCTATGCCAGTTTGGCTTTGGGAGTAGTCGCCGGTGTACCAATGGGAATATGGGCATTCCAGATGGTGCTCGAAAAGAGTTTTCGTGAGTTCACGATTCGCCTAGTCCCGAAAGCACAAAATGAACTTGCATCTTCTTTGGAGCAGAAGGTTGATTCCGCCCCGTGAAGGTCACTTCCACGACGTATTGGGCACTTCGGGATGGCGCGGCCGGCGATCTTAACAGGTTACGGCCATGGGACGATGTTCGTTATCGAACATAATCGAGGAGACAAAGAGTTGTCGAAGGCCATGCGCTCGCACTGGTGCTGCGCGCGACGCGCTTGCACGGCCTAATGGTATCGGACGAAGAAGTAGGTGGTCATACCGACTCCGATAAGAATGATGAAGGAACGAATCCAGAGCGGCCGCAATGTCTGCGCGTAATGCGCGCCAAAGTAGCCACCTAGAACTGCGCCGCCAGTCATAACCAGAGCCTGGGGCCAGAAGATGGCCTTGATGACGACGAACGTGATGGTAGCGACACCGTTGGTCGTCACGCTCAGCAGCACCTTCAGCGCGTTCATGTCGTGAATGTCGACCATGCCTAAGGCGGAGAACATCGCCAGGTTCATGATGCCAATGCCGCCGCCGAAATAACCGCCGTAAGTCGCGACAAACAATTCAAACAGGTTGGCGCCGGCGAGCGCAGCATTGCTGGCGTGACTTGACATATCACCCGCGAGAATTCTGGTGAGACGCCTTCCAAACGTGAACAAGAGTGTAGTCGCCAGCATGAGCCAAGGAATTACATGCAGAAAAGTCTGCGCGGGAGTGTGCACCAGCAGCAGCGCGCCGAAAATTCCTCCGACGACGCTGGTGAGAATCAAGGGAACGAGCACGCGACCGGAAACATTCATACGACCGCGATAAGCGCCACCACTCGCCACTATGCCGACCCACAAGGCGAACGTGGTGGTGGCATTTGCGGGAACGGCAGGCACGCCGGTAAACAGAAGCGCGGGAAAACTAAGGAAGCTGCCTCCGCCGGCAACGGAGTTGATGGCGCCGGCAAGGAGCGCGGCGACGAAAATAAGAATTCCGTGATGAATGGTCAAACTACGTTTTTATCACGATTGGAAGGTGCGTTCAGGGGAATTGCAGGACGGAAATAGGTCTGAAGAAACCGGGACGACAGCCAAAGGCTGTGGAGCGCGCGGAAAAAGTGCGGCTCACGTCCGGGCCGCGCCGCGGAGATGGAGGCGCTTCGGTCGCTGCCACCGGAGAATGATTGGGCGGTAGCGGTTGAGCCAGGCAGGGTGGCGGTACGCAGAACATTTACCAAGCGCGGAGCTATACAGCGTTGTTTGCTGAAGTTATTGACTCCGACGATGGCATTAACGTGCAGGCGGTGCTGCAATTTCCAGTTACAATGGCACGTCCATGCCCCGTTCCGAACCGCTGAGCGATGACGAAATCCTCAATTACCTGCACCGCTCGGCCAAGCCTGCAAGCCTGCGGCAAATCGCGTCGGCGCTGGGGCTGCGCCATGCCGCACGGCGCGCTCTGGCAAAAAGCATTACGCGACTAAAACGGCGCAAGCTGATCGAAGAAGCGCGGGCGGGCTGCTACCGGCTCGCGGGCGCGAAAATGGCTCCGGACGCGGAGCGACCGCGGGGACAGCGCGGGCGGCGGTAATGGCGGCGACGGGCGTCGGCGGGGACGGCGGGGCGATGCGGCGCGGCCGGAGTGCGCGAGCGCGATCGTCGCGATCCTGAAGGTGGTGACCGGGCGGCTGGTCGCGCATCATGACGGCTACGGTTTTGTGGTTCCGGAAACGCCGCGGCCGGATTTGGACGGCGACCTGTTTATACCTCCTGACCAATCGGCGGACGCGATGCACGGCGACCGCGTGATCGCACGCATCGAGCGGCGTGATGCGCGGCCGCGAAGGCGGGGGACGCGCGGAGGGGCGCATTCTGCGCGTGCTGGGGCGCGCGCATCCGACGGTGGTCGGGGTGTTCCGCTACGGTGCGCGCGGAAACGTGGTGCTTCCTTACGAAGCGCGCCTGCATGAGGAAGTGGTGATCCCGCCGGGCGATGAGCTGACTCCCGAACTTTTGGCAAGCATGGCGCGACCGCCCGAATCGCACGGCGCGGCTGAAGCGAGCTTGACGGCGCCGTGGTTAATGTGGAACTCACGCGTTTTCCTCGCGGCGGCGTGCCCGGCGCGGGACGCGTGATCGAGGTGCTGGGCCGGCCGGGCGAGTTCGGCGTGGATGTCGAGATTCTGATTCGCAAGCACCATCTGCCACACCGCTTCCCGCGAAGAGGTGCTCGAGGAAGCGCGGCGCGTGGCGCAGCCGGCCGGCGGCGCGGCTGGCGCTGCCGTCGCGACAGCCGAAGAAAAGCGGCGCGATTTTCGAGAGCTGCCCATCGTTACGATCGACGGCGAAACGGCGCGCGATTTCGACGACGCGGTGTATGTCGAACGCCGCGGAGAACGGGTGGCATCTGGAAGTGCATATCGCCGACGTGGCGCATTATGTCGCGCGCAGCTCGGCGCCTCGATCGCGAGGCGCGGCTTGCGCGGAACCTCGGTCTATTTTCCGGATCGCGCGGTGCCCATGCTGCCGGAGGAGCTGTCGAACGGCATCTGTTCGCTGAAGCCGCACGAGGACCGCATGGTGATGAGCGCGCTGCTCGATCTGGACGCGGCGGGCGAGGTCACGCATGCGGAATTCATGCCCGGGATGATCCGTTCGGCGGAGCGCATGACCTATACGGACGTGAATCGCGTGCTCGAAGGCGAAAGCGCGGCACTCGAGCGCTACGCCGCGCTGGCCCCGCGATTTCGAGACATGCGCGATCTGGCGCTGGTGCTGAATGCGCGGCGCACGCGGCGCGGCTCCATGGATTTTGACCTTCCGGAACGCGTGCTGACGTTTGACGACGAAGGCCGCATGACCGGCATCACGCGGAGCGAACGCAATATCGCGCACCGATTGATCGAGGAATTCATGCTGGCGGCGAACCAGGCCGTCGCAAAATATCTGGAAGACCGCGGGCTGAACTCGCTGCACCGCGTGCATGAGAAACCCGATCCGAAGAAAGTGCTCGATTTCGAGGAGTTGGCGCGGGCGTTTGGCTACTCGCTGGGCGTGCCGGGACTTTCCGAGCGGCGCGTGACGGTTCGGCACGGGCACGGCTCCGGCGAGGCGGCACGAAGGCCGCGCGCGACGCGGCGGGCGCCGCGAAGGCGGCTCGCGCGAACCGATGGTGGTTTCGCTGCCGGGGGCGCACGAGTTTCAAATTCTTGCCGCAACATTACCAGCGGCTCACACAGAAGATCGCGGGCAAGCCCGAGGAGCGCATCTTGTCGTACCTGATGCTGCGCTCGCTCAAGCAGGCGCGCTACGCGGTCGATCCGCTGGGGCATTTCGCGCTGGCGTTCGACCAGTACACG
This sequence comes from uncultured Acidobacteriota bacterium, assembly GCA_963828935.1. GTDB lineage: Bacteria > Acidobacteriota > Terriglobia > Acidiferrales > UBA7541 > Palsa-189. The sequence continues at coordinate 1,501,611 of CAWHGP010000003.1, forward strand.
CACTTCACTTCGCCGATTCGGCGGTATCCCGACTTGATCGTGCACCGTGTGCTGAAGTGGGCGCTCGAGCATCCCGAAGCTGGGCCCGGAAGCGCAGATCCCTACAGCCGCGGCGAACTGGCGGCCATCGCGCTGGAATCGTCGGAAACCGAGCGCCGCGCCGAAGCTGCGGAGCGCGAGCTAATCGAATGGAAGACGGCGCAATTCATGGAACAGCACCTGGGAGAGGAATACGACGCGCTGATCATCTCCGTGCAGAAGTTCGGATTTTTCGTGGAGCTGATGGAGATTTTTGTCGAGGGGCTGGTGCCCATGAATCGGCTCGAGGAAGAGGCGGGCGAGCACTGCTTCTACCGGGACCGCGACCACGCCATCGTTGCGGGCCGCGGGAGCCGGGCGCGCATCTGGAAGCTTGGCCAGCGCGTTCGCGTGCGCGCCGACCGGATCGATCCCATGCGGCGCCGCGTGGAATTTGCGCTGGCGACGTGAGGGATGGCGTTTTCTCAATCAACCACAAAAATTGCATCAGGCTCTGCCGTTGCGCCGATCATGCCACCCTTCACGCAACAGAGCTGTACTCAGTCCCGGACCTTCGACCGCAAAGATCTGGGTATCGCCAAAACCGGCTTCGCGAAATTCAGCGGCCAGTTCCTCTGGGCAACGAGAGTAGGCCGTGGTGAAGTACGCAGGGTCGTTCGCCGCATTTGCGGTTTTGACCGGAGCCGAAATCCACCGGAGCAAGATCGCGATCGAGAATCGCTTGGGTGCGCCGCCGCCCGCCTTGCCTCGCTCGTCCCATAGCTCTGCTTCCTTGCTTTGTAGGCAACGTCCCTCGACTTCCTTCGGCATCAGGTCATCCGCACCTCATGGTGTGAGATCCAACGCCCGCCGCCCGAGCATTTACGACGAGGAAACTACTCTCGGCCCCGCTGAAAATCAAATCAGGACACAAGCCAAGCGTGGTCGCCGCCACTAGTCGGAGCACAGGCGAAATGGTATCGTTCCGTCTTGGTCTCGCGCGAGGTGCATGGTGGCTGCTCACATTTGTCCTCATTGCCTGAAACCGGTTCCCGCACCGCTGTTGACTGCATACACGGATAACGTGGAATGTCCGCACTGCCAAACGCTGCTGGAGGTTTCGACTTCCAGCCGCTTGCCGGCGATTTGGATTGCACTGGCGTCGGCGTGGCTGGCGTGGTATCTCACCCATTCGGCGGCGGGAACATCGCCCGACACGATTGACTGGGTGTTGCCAGAGGTATACGCGATCCTGACGTTTGGGATTGTGGCTCCGCTGGTGCTGATATTCACCGCAGCGCCTGTCCTTCTTCCGGTGGTTCCCGGGGGCATTGTATCGGGAACGACCATTGCTTCGGGACACGGTGCCGGCCATATTAGCGGGCATGATTCGAGTCACGCTGCGGGGCACGGGGCTCACCACTAACGTTCCTGCCAAGTTTTTATTGTGACGCCCAGAGTTTTGTATCGCACCGCCGCTTGGCGCGCCTGTTTGGTTTTATCGAAACGCCACTCGCCAGAACTTGGTTTGTCTGCGGGTTTTCACCCCGTCCCTGCTCACGGGGACCTGCGAATTTTTATTCGCGGCACCCTTGGTGGGGTCTGCAAATTCTCACCGCGGTGACCTTAGCCAACAATGGCACAACGTTTTTACTGCGGCTCGCGGTCTTTGCGCAGGGCCCTTTCGATGGCTTCTTCGATCAGGGCCTGGAGTTGATCGCGCGTAATGCTGACTCGGTGATTTACTTCACTTTCCGAGGTCACCGGGCAAATGGGACCGAGCTTTGATGTTTTGACCGATCCGTGGCGGGCGCGCGCGGCGAGTAATTTCTCCACATCATGGCCGGAAAGCAGCGTTTGTTTGCCGAGGGTCTCGGTAACCAGCGATACCTGCGCAAAGTGCTCCACGGTCTCCATGCGGAAAAAGGCGGTAAGCAGGTCGGGGCCATAAGTAACGACGCCGTGGTTAGCCATCAACAAGGCGTCGTAATTCTGGACGAAAGGGTCGAGCTCTTCGCTGAGTTCCGGGGTGCCGGGCATGGCGTAGGGCGCCACAGGGATACATCCAAGAGACAAAAGGACTTCGCTGACAATTGCTTTGTTGAGAGCCACGCCCGCTGCGGCATAGCCAGTGGCTATGGGTGGATGCGCGTGGCAAACCGCAGATATATCCGGACGGCGCCGATAAATCAACAGATGCATACCCAGTTCGGACGAGGGCGCGCGGCAGCCTGACAGACGATAGCCCTCAAGATTGGTGATGACGAGATCGTCGGGCATCATCATACCTTTGCCAATGCCGGTGGGCGACGTGAGGACGCGTGTGGAATCGATGCGCACAGAAATATTTCCGTCGGTAGCGGCGACGAAGTTGCGCGCGTGAATCCACCGGCCGACGGTGCAAATATCACGTCGGTGCTGGTCTTCGCTCTTTATGTTTCCCGGAGAGAGGGATTCCGCAATCATGATCGGGCGCGGGAGACGCCGCGTCTGCTGCTCACAAAACGCTCCACCGGCCGCGCCATCCTCCTTGGGCTGTTTTTGCGGGGTTATTTTCAACTGTGCCAAGCGCAATTCCCATTGCGTCGTCGTTCTCCCAGACGTGCGGCTGGGTGACACGCCGCCGATCTTTGGCCGGCGGGCAGCCATCGGCGAGAATGCTGTGCACGCGTCTAGGCATAGATCCCGCGCAGTTTCAGCACGAACGCAACGCGGTCAATCGCCAGCATATAAGCGGCGGTACGATTGTTCACCCCATGCATTTCGGAATAACGCACTACCTCGTCAAAGCTATTCTCCATGACGTCCTTGAGGCGCTCGTTGACCTCACTCTCACGCCAGAATAGTCCCTGGCGGTCTTGCACCCACTCAAAATAACTCACGGTAACACCGCCCGCATTTGCGAGCACGTCGGGAAGGATGAAAACTCCCTGTCGGTCGAGCGCCTCATCGGCCATCGCGGTGGTGGGCCCGTTGGCGCCTTCGCAAAGAATGCGAGCCTGGAAGCGGTGAGCGTTTGCACTAGTGATCTGATTTTCAACGGCCGCCGGCACGGCAATATCGCAGGGCTGGAAGAGAACGTCACGCGCGCTCATGCGCGCACCACCTCCCGGGAAATCCGGCAGCGGCTGGCGGCGCTGGAGCACCCAGTCCTCCAGTTTGGTAATGTCAAACCCCGATTCGTTATACAGGCCGCCGTTAATATCCGCCACACCGACGATTTTGTAGCCGGCGCGGTACATGAGGGCAGCCGCAGTGGATCCGACGTTGCCGAACCCCTGCACGACCACGCGCGTCTCGGCTCGTTTCATGCCAAATTTCGCCAGGGCCTTGTCACACACCAGCATGATCCCGCGGCCCGTGGCTTCTCGACGGCCGAGCGAGCCACCCATGTTCACAGGTTTGCCGGTGACGACGGAAGTGGTGGTGCGACGAAGATGCATGGAGTAGGTATCCATGATCCAGGCCATGGTCTGTTCGTTGGTACCGAGATCGGGCGCGGGAACATCGCGTTCAGGGCCAAACCACTCGCTCAACTCGGCGGTGTAACGCCGGGTGATGCGCTCGAGTTCGCCGGCGGAGAGCTTTGCGGGATCGCAGATGACTCCGCCTTTGGCTCCACCGAAGGGGATGTTGACGATCGCGCATTTCCAGGTCATCCAACTGGCGAGTGCGCGAACTTCGTCGAGTGTCACTTCCGGGGCGAAGCGGATGCCGCCTTTGCACGGCCCGCGCACCAGCGAGTGATGCACGCGGTAGCCGATGAATACTTCAAGATGACCGCTATCGCGAATCACGGGAATATAAATGGTGATTTCCTTGTTCGGATACCGCAGGAAGCGGTACACGCCTTCTTCGAGAGCGAGTTTCTTCGAGGCGACTTCAAAGCGCGCTTCAGCCGATTCATAAACGTTGAACTCGTTGTGGGGAGACATCGGCGGCGTGGACATAAAACCTAACTCCTCACAAGCCTTTCTCGAAAACGGACAGAGCCAGCGCGGCGGCGGCGGAGGACGTAATGGGCATGTGAGCCGCCATCATGGCTGGTTATACGCGTTCGTCCTCTTCTCGGAGCTTGCGACACGCAGTATACAGCACGCTGCAGCGCCTGGCTCCTGCGCGATGAAAGTTGAAGTTCCAATATTGCGACAGGAGCTGTGCAGGCAGCATGGGGTCTGGCGTTTACCGCAGCGATGGCGAGTGTAATGGAGGACCGAGATGCATGTATCTGACTAAGTTAAGATCGTTCCTACGATTTATGGCTTTGCCATAAATGCGAACTGCCGGAAACAAGGAACCGGTAATGATCGGCAAAGGCAATGAGCCGCAGAATTGGCGGCGTCCTCCGAGTAGTGAAGCGGTGAGGCCTTCAACAGAGTGCACATCCTCGTATTGAACGAATATTTCCCGCCCGATACCTCGGCGACGGCCAAGAATGCGGCGCTGGTCGTAGACGCCTTATCGGAAAAGCATCGAGTTACCGTGCTTGCCGGGCGGCCTTCGTATGATCCGGCCCAGTTTTACACCTGGCGCCCGTTTAGACGCGAAACTCACGGCAACGTTACCGTAGAATGCGTGGGCTCGACGGCCTTTCCGCGCTTTCGCATGAAGCGCCGCGTGGCGAATTATTTAACCTATCTTTCTCTGGCCGTTCCGCGGGCGTTGTCGATTCGTAGCGACGTGGTCCTGGCCATGACGGACCCGCCCATCGAGGGCATCGCCGGGGCGGTGGTCGCTAAGCTTTCTGGGCGACCCTTCGTCTACAACCTTCGGGACATGTATCCCGACATGGCTGTGGGGGGGGGCATCGTGCCGGCGGGCACGTGGACCGATCGGTTGACCGATCGATGGGAGTTGATGCACCGATGGGCGCTGAAGCGGGCGGCACGCGTTATCGTGCTGGGCGAAGACATGCGGGAGCGCATCATCGGCAAAGGAGTAGACCCGTCTCGCATCGCGATCGTACGTGACGCGGTGCCGTTCCCGGAGACGTTGCCCTCGAGCGATCATCCTGTTGTGCGCGAGATTCGCGGAAACTTCCGGTTCGTCCTGGTGCATGCGGGGAACCTGGGCTTTTACGGGGCCTGGAAAACGCTCATCGAAGCCAGCCGCAAGCTCGAGTCTGAAGGCGTCGGATTGGTATTTATCGGTGAGGGGGCGTTGAAGGCGCAAATCGAAAAGGAAGCGACGGGCTGCTCCAATGTGCGGTTCATGGCCTTCCGGCCTGCAGCGGAGATCCCCTATGTCATGGCTGCCGGGGACATGCATGTGATCACGGTGAAGCGAGGGCTCGAGGGGGTGGTCGTTCCCAGCAAGGTGTACAACATCCTGGCGGCGGGGCGTCCACTGCTGGCGGTGGCAACTGATAAGACGGAGGTTACGCGTTTTGCCGACCGAGACGGTTGCGGTATTTCCGCCGATCCAGACGACCCCGCTGGGCTGGCCGAAGGAGTACGAGCGATTTTGCGCGCACCCGAGAGGCTAGTGACTATGAGCCGACGCGGTCGTGAACTAGCGCGGACGTATGATAGAGTGAGCGAGCTTCACAATTTCGTTCAAACGATTGAGGAGGCAGGTCGCTAATGACGTCCGCGAATACGTTTTGGTCCGCGCGCCAGACATTGGTGACTGGCGGAGCTTCTTTTATCGGTTCAGGCATCGCGGACCAGCTTATTGCACGAGGGGCGAAGGTGCGCGTCGTGGACGACTTGTCGAGCGGGAAGATCGACAACATCCGAGAGCACCTCGCGGATGGGAAGATAGATTACCTGCAAGCAGACTTGCGAGAGCCAGGGGTAACGCGCGCGGCCATGCAGGGCGTGAATACCGTGTTTCATCTGGCGGCAGACCATGGGGGCAGAGGCTACGTGGATTTGCATCAGGCTGGGCCAGCGTCTAATTTTTTCCTTGATGGACTGGTCTTTGCGGAGGCGCTGAAAGCCGGAGTCGAGAAGGTGGTATTTGCCTCGTCAGGTTGCGTTTATCCTAATTCCCTGCAATCGGATGCGAGCAAAGAAGTCTACCTTACCGAGGATCTGACCAAGGGTGCGAACGAGGCCGATAACACTTATGGCTGGGCCAAACTGATGGGTGAATTTACGCTGCAGGCGTATGCCAAGGAAGGGAAGCTGAAGGCGGCCTCTTGCCGGTACTTCACCGTGTACGGACCCCGCGGAGTCGAGAACCACGCGGTTATTGCGATGATCGCGCGCGCGTTCGTAGGCCAGGATCCATTTGAGGTGTGGGGGGATGGAACGCAAATACGGAATTGGACTTATATCGACGACATTGTGGAAGGTACTATTCTGGCAGGAGAAAAAATCGAGGACGGCACGCCGGTGAACCTGGGGACGATGGAGCGCGTACGCGTTCTGGACGCCGTGAGGATGGTCTTCGAATTAACCGGTCATAAGGCCAAGATCAAGTTGCGCCCGGACATGCCTACCGGACCGCTGAACCGTGTGGCCGACAATGCGCTTGCGAAACAGCTTCTTGGCTGGGAGCCAAAGGTCATGTTCAGCGACGGTTTAAAGCGGACTGTTGAGTGGTACTATAAGACGAAGGATCGCGAGTACGTCAAGGCGACGCTGGAACATAGCTTGACGGAACGCTAGAGGAGCGTCGGTGATGGTAGCAGTGCTGCTGGCGTTCACCGTCGCCTTAGTGGCTTCGCTCGGACTAACCGTCCCCGTAAGGCAGTTTGCCCTGCGCGTTGGGATGGTTGACCATCCCGGCCCTCGGAAAGTTCACCTCCAACCCATCCCGCTGCTGGGCGGCCTCGCCATTTATTCCGCCGTGCTTCTGGCCATACTGGTATCGGTCAGCGGTCCAGCCATCACCGAAACTCTGGGTATTTTGGCGGGCGCCACGCTCGTGATTCTGGTGGGGACGCTTGACGACCGCGGGTTGCTCCACCACCAAGTGAAGTTATTTGTGGGGATGCCTATCGCGGGCCTGATTCTGCTAGCCGCGGGCATTCACGCGCAATTTTTTTCGGTGTTCTCACCAGGCCGAGCAAGTAGCCTGGCGGATGGAGTGCTGACGGTGTTTTGGGTCACCGGGGTAATCGCTTCATTCAGTATCTTCGATTACATGGACGGTTTGTGCGCAGGCGTCGCGGCTATCGCGTCGCTGTTTTTCGCCATCCTCGCTCTGTTCAGCGGGCAAGTGCTGGTCAGCACGCTGGCGGCTGCGGTGATGGGCGCGGCGCTGGGATTTTTGCGCTGGAATTTCAATCCAGCCAAGATTTTCATGGGCGACGGTGGGGCGATGCTTCTCGGTTTTCTGATGGCCACGCTGGCGCTTAAACTGCGCATGAACGGTGTCTCGCATGGAGCCGGGTGGGTAGTGCCGATCCTGGTGCTCGGCGTGCCGCTGTTCGATACCCTGCTGGTGACCATTTCTCGTTCGCGGCGTGGTCTCCTTCCTTTCGCGACGCCGGGCAAAGACCATACGGGTCACCGCCTGGCCAATTTAGGGTTGGACACGCGTCGCGCCGTACTGGTTCTTTATGCCTGCGGTGTAATTTTTGGCGTGTTGGCGCTGCTGGCTAGCCGCCTTAGCTCCTGGGGGGCGGGAGAATTGGCTGGCATCGTCGGCGTCTTCGCGCTTGCAGGGGTCGCTCTGCTGGAGACCGCTCCGTACGAGCGACAAAAACGCAAGCCGCAACCTACACTCACACCCCTTCCTTGAAGCCGGCTGGGTGCACGAGGTGTGCACAGGGCCCTCGCTCGAAGACGCTTTCGCGCTGCCGCCCGCCGAGGCCATGGCTTGCGGCTTGCCGGCCATCACCACGCGTATGGCGGGAGCCAGCGAGATCATAACGCAAGGCGAGGATGGCCTGATTCTCGAGGATCCCACCGACGCACAAACACTCTCGGAATGGCTGCAGCGACTTTCAAAAGATCCAGATTGGCGCAATCGCATGGGCGAGGCGGCCTCGCGCACGGCCGCAAAATATACTTGGGCACGGAACGCGTCTGAAATGCGCGTGGTTTTCGATCGCGCCATAGCTCACAATTCTAAACGAGCACAATAACATTGGTCCCCGAACCTACCGCCACCGTATCCGACGTTGATCAACCGGGCGGCGGATCACCGCCGGAGCAAACCTCGCGAATCCCTGAACTTGACGGTCTGCGGGGAATCGCAATCGCACTGGTCGTGGTGTTTCACTCGTTCTATTTTAATCCTGGCCCTGAGCACCACACTGCCGGCGTCATCCGCACTGCTTACGTTTTTATGGAACATTTTTTCGCGCTTGGCTGGACGGGCGTGGATCTGTTTTTCGTGCTCTCCGGCTTTTTGATTGGCGGCATTCTGTTGGATGTCCGCGGATCGCCGCGCTATTTCAAAACGTTCTACGCGCGCCGGCTCTTCCGAATCGTGCCCATTTACTATTTCTGGATCGGACTCTACCTCTTATTCGCCGCTTTTTCCGGCGAGCTTCTCGCGAGAGCGAAATTGGCTGCGGGCTTGTTTCTATTTCTACAAAACTTTGGCTTCAAGTATCCCACCGCATTGGCTGACGCGTGGTTTTTGCCGGCATGGTCGCTCGCCGTTGAGGAACAGTTTTATTTAATTGCACCATTTGTGATTCGGCTGGTTTCGCCGCGCAGACTCTTTGGCCTTATCGGAGCGGTCATTTTGGCGGCTCCGCTTTTGCGCGTGTGGGTTCTATACCATGTTCCGCAAGTGGATGCATCGCTCCCTCTAGCCTACACTCTGATGCCGTGCCGTGCCGATGCGCTGGCGGTTGGCATTATGGCGGCGTTACTTTGGCGCAAAGTCGGCTTTCGAATTTGGCTCACCGCTCACGTCAAAGCTCTCTATCTAACCACCGCGGTATTTTTTGCAGGGTTCATTGCTCTCGGCGCACGTTATCCAGCGGCCGGTGCCTTGCCGATGCAGACCATAGGGTATACATGGATCGCCATCTTGTACGGGCTCGTGATGGTATCGGCGATGACCAGTTCCGCGGGACCAATCGCCGTAATTGCGCGAGCGTATTGGCTGCGGGAGATTGGCCGGGTCTCCTATTGCCTGTATCTGATCCATGATGCCGTCCGCTTTGGTGCGGCCCTATTGATCAGGAGCATCATGGTTCACCCGCCATCGTGGGAACTCGTCGCTGGAAATGGCGTCGCGGCGATCGTTTCCTACCTTCTTGCGCGGCTGTCATGGACCTATTTTGAGTACCCGCTCTTGCGCCGTGGACACGCTTTCAAGTATTGAGGGAATTATCAGTGGCGTGCGTAATCGGCGCGCATCCTTAGAAACGACGGAGCCGGAATACGTGATGGTGTCCGGTCAACGCTGTCCGGTCAAAGGGGGGCCGGTCAAAGGAGTCCGGTCATACGAATTTCATCTTCGGCATGGCCAGCAGCACCATGCGCAGCAGCAGCCAGCCATGGCTCCAGCGCTGAATATTAGTTGTTCCGTAGGTGCGTTCCCGGTAGCGAATCGGCACATCGACGATCTTCAAGTTGTACTTCGCCGCTCCAAAAAGCAGATCGAAATCCCCGAACGGATCGAGTTCGCCAAAATAAGCACGATTGGCTGCGATCATCTCATAATGCTGCTTGCTCAGCACTTTTGTGCCGCATAGCGAATCCTTCACACTTTGTCTCAGCAGCCACGTAAACGTCACGCCAAATAATTTGTTGGCTAGAAGGTTGAAGAACTGCATCGCGCGATCCTGCATGGGATAAACCAAGCGCGCCCCGTGCGATTGCGCGATCTCCTGCGACCCGTCGGTGGAACCGTTATCCGCGACGACCACTTCACCGGACAAGGCAGCGGCGTCAAAAGCGGCGCGGGCTTTGTCGATGCAAATACCGACGGAATTGGCCTCATTCAAGCAAGGAATGACGACGGAAACGACAAATTCCTTGGCAACCGCGGAGATCTCGCTACCAGAAGCGTCAGTTTTCACTTGGCGCACCCCCACGCACATCCATACATGCCGTGAGCTGTCGTGGGTCGCAAGGGGTGTCTAGCAACATTATCGTAGCGTGCCTACAAAACTCCATTTGCCCCACGGAAACGACTCCTGACTGGGTGCAAAATATTTGTGGGCCAGCGTCAAGATCAAGCCGGAATTGCCAAGCCCCTGCTCGTAGGTGCGCCGCTTATGCCGGATCATTGTCGCCAGCGCGTCGAGCTGCCGATTAATGTTGGCGTCATGCTGGCGCGTATCCGCGAGGATGGCGCAGGCGCCATTCCCATGCTGAGCGGACGATCGAAGGGAGATCGGACTCGACACACTCCCAGCCAAGAACCTTGCGGGCTTTTTTCGAGTCGGCAATCAACCGCGACGGATCGCCGGGGCGAGGCGGCTCGATGCGTGTGTCGATCGTGCGGCCGGTGACCTGACGCGCGCATTCGATCACTTCGAGCACGGAAAAACCGCGTCCGCTTCCCAGATTCAGAAAGTCGGAGGAGCCGCCTTGCCGCAGATATTCCAGCGCGCGCACGTGGGCCTCGGCGAGGTCGGAAACGTGTATGTAGTCGCGAATGGGCGTGCCATCGGGAGTAGGGTAATTATTCCCAAAAACAGAGACGTAGGATTTTTCACCCAGAGCGGTGGAAAGCAGATTGGGAATCAAATGCGGCTCCGGATCGTGGTGTTCGCCGCGCTTTTGCGTGGCTCCAGCGGCATTGAAATAGCGCAGTGCGACGAATTTCAAATTGTAGGCAGCGTCGTAAGCATCGAGCAGACGCTCAATGAGGAGCTTGGTCCAGCCATAAGGATTTTTGGGCCACTGTGCGGACTGCTCACTGATTGGTATTTCCTTCGGTTCCCCGTACGTGGCGCAAGTTGAGGAAAATACTACGCGTCGCACCCCAGCCTCAACCAAGCTGCCCATCAGAGCGATGCCGCCGGCGACGTTGTTTTCGAAATACTTGGCAGGATCGGTAACTGACTCGCCGACGTATGCCAGCGCCGCAAAGTGCACGCAAGATTCGATTTCGTGCTCCCGAACGATCCGCGACAACAGCGTCCGATCGGCGATGGTTCCTTGATAAAAGGCAATATCGGCGTCCAGTGCGGCGCGATGGCCGCGCGCCAAGTCGTCCAGCACCACAACTTTTTCACCTTTTGCTTGCAGACGTTCTACGGTCACACTGCCGATATAGCCTGCGCCGCCGGTCACCAGGGTTGCCATCATTGCTCCTTGCATCCAAGTTGCGCCGTAATTTCAGCGAGAATTGCCAGGAAACCATTTTTTGCGTCGGAACAAATCAACAATTTGGATTAACGTTGAACGGGTTCTCTCTCTTGCGTGACAGATCCCATCGTACAGATTTAGTGGAGGATGTTCAGCTGCATGTGCCAGTTTATCTTAAAGCGAGCTGTCAGGTGCGAGGCTTCCGCGGCGCGGCTCGATGATCAGCCTCTGATATAGATCGTGGAACAGCCTTCGGAACGGATCTTGGCAGTTCCGACCGTGGGCATTACTATAGTTTGCTGACAAGCGCTAAACACCAAGAATGTGAAGCTTGGCGCGCACTTTGAAGCAACAGGATCGCTGCTTTGGCCCGTCATCCTGGACCAAACTGTAAGCGTATCGAGGAGGAAGCCACTTGCGTGCAGTCGTTACGGGCGGTGCGGGATTTTTAGGTTCACATCTGTGCGACTACCTGATCGAACGTGACTGGGAGGTGCTGGCGATTGATAACTTGGTCACCGGCGCAGAGGCGAATGTTCGTCATCTGGCAAAGCATCCGCGGTTCCGCTTGGTACGCCAGGATGTTTCGAGGTACGTTGAAGTGCCCGGCCCGGTAGATTACGTGCTGCATTTCGCATCGCCCGCGAGTCCAATCGACTATTTGAAGCTTCCTATCCAGACGCTCAAAGTGGGCTCGCTCGGGACGCACAACACGCTGGGGCTGGCGCTGGCGAAAAAAGCCAAATATTTCATGGCGTCGACCTCGGAATGTTATGGCGATCCGCACGTTACACCGCAGCCGGAAAGTTACTGGGGCAATGTGAATCCGATTGGCCCGCGTGGCGTCTACGACGAAGCCAAACGTTTCGCGGAGGCCATGGTCATGGCGTATCATCGCGCGCGTGGTGTGGACACGCATATCGTGCGCATCTTCAATACCTACGGCCCGCGCATGCGCTTGAACGACGGCCGCGCCTTGCCAAATTTTGTCTATCAAGCATTGAGCGGGCAACCGATTACCGTTTACGGTGATGGCCGGCAAACACGAAGTTTCTGCTACGTCTCCGATTTGATCGATGGTATCTACAGGTTGATGCAGGTGGACGAGCACGAACCGGTAAATATCGGGAATCCGCACGAAATCACCATTCTGGAATTCGCCGAGCGTATTCGAACTCTGCTGGGGTCGAGCGTTCCCATCATATTCGAGCCTCTTCCTCAGGATGATCCCAAACAGCGGTGCCCGGATATAAGCAAGGCGCGGCGTCTGCTCGGGTGGGAGCCCAAGGTAAATCTAGAAGAAGGATTGCGGCGGACGCTCGAGTTCTTTCAGCGGCAATTCACGCCCAATTAAGAGCGGCGTTTTCGGACTCGCGGCTGACGGAGGCCCCGCAGATCGGTCGCGGTACTCGCGCGCACCGGCAGCACAATCGCCTCAGCTGCATTCGGAATGTTTAACACCGCTTTAGAAATTGGCTGTGAATTCTTGGAACAGGGGTGAGAGAGGCGGGCGGACGCGGTCAGGCTTTTTTCCCCGTTTGCCCCTCCTTTTCGGGCTCGACAGTAATTTCGGCGTTGTTCAGCCGCTCCACCAGCGCATTCAGCGCCTGCAGCAAGGATTCCACCAGCGGCGCATGATTTCCGTTTGCGGCGCCATGGCAGCGGGAATGCTTCAAGCTGCGGCCGGCGGGGGAACGGCCTGAGCTAGATGGATCGACTTCGTGCAGGTCGAAGTCATGGGCGACTTCTTCGACAACTTCGCGGGGCACAGGTTTCCGCTGGTCGACGAATGAGCTGATCAGTGCGTGTTCGCTGAGCACATTGGTGACGCGCGGGAATTCCGCGGGCGTAGTGATGCATCGCTTCGATGGCTTCGGGGCTGAAGATTTCGCTCCGTCGTTGCCAGCGATGCGCAGACGTTCGTTGATATACCCGCGGGTCTCCTCGAGAGTCAGAGGGAGAGTTTTCGCGCGAAGCGTAATGCGCTGGCGTAGCTGCCGAAGCTGAGGCTGATTGAGTTTGATTTCCAGCTCAGGCTGGCCGGACAGCACAATTTGCAGCAGTTTCTCGGTGGACGTTTCGAGATTGGTAAGCAGGCGAATTTCCTCGAGCATCTGCGGCGAGAGATTTTGCGCCTCGTCGACGATGAGCACGGCGCGTTCGCCGGCCTGATAGCGTTCCAGCAGCCACTGATTTAGTTTCAATGAGCACCTGGCTTTTCATGCGCGACTCACACGGAATACCGAAATCGGCCATCATGAAGTCGAAGAATTGGGAGACGCTGAGCCGCGGATTGAACACGAAAGCCGTAGCCACGTTCTCCTGGTGCAGCCAACCCAGCAATTTATTCAGGAGCGTCGTTTTGCCGGTTCCCACTTCGCCGGTCAGCAAGAATGAATCCTTTGCGGGTCTCGATTCCATAGGTGAGACAGGCGAGCGCTTCCTGGGTGTTCCGCGTGAGAAACAGATAACGCGGATCCGGATTCACATTGAACGGATTCTCCTTGAGATTAAAAAACTTCTTATACATGGTCGTCTCTCAGACTCTGTGTCGTGCTCTCCGGAAGATCGATGTAAGTATGCACGTTTCGCGTGTCTAACCGATGGGCCGTAGATGCCAGTTGACGTTAACACTAACGACGTGAACCGAGTTGCCCACGCCGCAATCCAGCACGGGACAGATACCGTTCGAGGTCTGCCCCTCAAACGAATACCCCGCAGAAAGATTAAGGTGACGCCCGACCTGGCGGCTGGCGTTAGCGGTCGCGTAATACGTACTAAAATTGTTGGAGGTCAGGCCCAGGCCCAGGCCAGCGGGCGCGAGGGCATCGCTGCGAGAGTAACCTCCTGCGGCCGATCCTGACCACAACCGCGTCAAACGCCGGTTAATGGCAGCAGAAAAGGTATTGCTGTTCGAGCCGAAGAAGACACCGGAGCCGGCGGTGAACCCGCGGTAGTAAGCAATAGAATATCCGGTGCGCCGCTGTTGATAAGAGAGAGAGGCGAAACCACTCGCGTAAGTCGTTTGGGCATTCGGGTGTCCGGTATTCTCAGAGATGGTCAGCTGCGGCCCGCCGGAGAGCTGAAAGGCCAGCCGTCCAGTGATCTTTCGGCCAAAGCTCGCCTGCAAGGTGTGATTTTGCTGATGTCCAGGGACGCCGCTGTAAACGGTTTGGGTGAAAATGTAACTGAGGGCGACAGAATTCTTGGAGCTGAGTGCGTGATTGTAGCCCGCTTGTACGCTTTCATAATGGCTATTGACATAGCCGGCGGAAAAAAAATGGAGCTCTCCTTCAGAACCGGTGACGCTCAAGCTGGATCGACGGTTTAGCGCGTAATCCAATTCAACCGCGGGGATATTGCTCAGCCGGGTCACCCAGCCTGTCAGGATCGTGGCGCCGACCGGCGCGATCGAGGGCACCAGAGAATTCAATCCGGGGATTTGACCGATTAAGGCCGGTCCGCCCAAATTAAGGCTGCCGAAGGGCGACTGAGGCGATATCAGAAGGCTATCGCGAAAGGCCAGAGTGTAGCGGCCTCGGAGGACTCGCGCGGACACATCGGCTTCCTGGTATGGCGAATTAACATCCGACCCATTCTGGCGGTAAACGGTATCGCCCCCGTTATACGCGACGCGAAGTATGGAGGTGTGCCACGCGTGACCGAGCTGCAAAGTGCCGCCAAATGTGGTTGTGGCCTCCCAGCGACCGGGAATGATTCCGGTGTCAGCGGATTCGGAAACGAAGAGCGTGGGGTCAAACTTATGCAGGGTGCCAGATGCGTAGCCCAGACCCAGCGTTTCGATACCTGACAGAACATTGTTATCGGCAAGGGAGGTCCCAGAGTCCTGGCCGCCTTCGGAGCCAATAAAAACACCGCGTGCGGCTGGCACGGGAGGGGTGCGCGTACCGCCGTTCTGGTCCGGGGGCAATGGCTGTACCGGCGCATCCGGAGCATTTGGCGAGGAATCACTCGGCGGCGCCTGCTGTTGTGGATCCTGCGTTTGGGCGCGAGCAGCCGGGACGCTCAATACCAGGGCCACGGCAGAGATTTTCAAGAGCAAGAATCTGTGCGAATTCATCACCTGCCCCTTAGCGAGTATGGGAACAATTCTGACAAAATGATCTCCCCCGAACGGCTTACCGCGCCGGCTCTTCAGAATCGCCATTCAGGCCCAATTGCTTAAGCTTGTAAAGCAACGCCTTGTAGCTAATTTGCAATTCCCGGGCGGTTCTCTTGCGGTTCCAGTGTGTGCGCTGGAGAACCTTCAGGATCATCTCATGTTCGGTCTTGCGCGAAGCCTCGCGCGCCGCCTCTTTGAGCGAACGTCCATTCCCCGCACCATTGCCTGGACTGATGCTTGAGCCCACCCGCACCGGAGAGGTTTCTGAGACGGCCGAGCTGACATGGACGGGCAAATCGCTCAGCGCGAGGTGCTCATCCCCCAATGCCACCATCTTACGCGCGAAGTTTTCAAGCTCGCGAATGTTTCCGGGCCACGGATGCCGCAATAATACATCCATCGTTGCGGTTCCAACGTGCGGTTCCAGCCTGCCGAAAAGAGCCGCATATTTCTTTAGAAAGAAATCGATGAGTACCGGGATATCCACCGCGCGATGACGCAACGGAGGAAGCCGGAGGCAAACCCCATTGATCCGGTAATAAAGTTCATCGCGAAACTGCCCGGCACGCATTTGGTCGTCTAAATTCTGGGTGGTGGATGAAATCAGCCGCGCTCTCAGGGCCGGGGTGTCGCCTTCGGGAAGTAACTGCAACAGACGGCGTTGCGTTGCGAGATCCAGCTGGCTAACCTCGTCAAGGAAGATCGTTCCGACACTTGCATCGCCATTACTGGCGCCCTCACTACACGTCAAGGAAAGCCGCGACGTCAACGACTCTACTGCGATGCCCGTGCAATTACACTTGAGGAATGCTGCTTGCGGACGCAGCGACCGGCGATGGATCTCGAGAGCAATGATCTCTTTGCCCGTTCCGCTTTCTCCGGTAATAAGTACGGGGATGTCGGTAGGGGCGATTTCAGCGATCAGTCGCTCAACAGAACGGATGGCTGGACTAAGGCCACATACAAAATAATTAGCGGTCGAATGGGCAGCCGCTATGTCTGTGGGCACTAAGTTTTCGTCAGCCTTAATAAGCATGCCTGTTCCGATCACCTAAAGTTGGTGAGAGGTTAGTGATGCTCAGAGAAGGAGCAACGGAGGGGCCAAGACATGCGATGCATCTTTAAAGCTACCATAATTAGTAGCTTAGAAACATCGTGCCTGCAAGGATGGCATCAGGCGCGGATCAAATAATTCGCCATTTGCACACGGATGCTACCACATTATGGAAATGTTTTTCTCTGTCTGCACGATATGAGTGTAGGGTGCTCACTGCGGCGCGGAGGGGTCCCCTGGAATTGGTAAAGGCAGCTTAAAATGGGCCCTGGGCATTATTGCGCGCAGAGTGGAAAATTTGTGCCACTTGGTGGAATACTCTTCGGAATTGTTGCCCTTCAAACATGGGTATGCCGACCGGCGAGATTAGAATCCCCTAGTTTCAAGCACCTTATAAGAGCCTTGGCGCTTCTCCAGGATGGAACTCCTGTTGCAGTGTGATGTGGTACCCTACCGCGCTTGGTGCCACTATCATCAATCGTAACAACTGCGCGTCGGCTCCGGGCTGAATTACGATAAATCGCGGCGTAAGCCTCGGAGCGTGGCCGGGGGGCGAAGGCTCTGCTGCAAACCGGAAGAAGAAAAGAGAGGATGTTCGCAGATGCTTGGACAACGAGAACTAGGCGTACAGGATTATAAAGCGATCCTCCGGCGTCGATGGTTGATCATCGTGTTTCTCGCAGTGGTTGGGTGCGGACTCGGTTATGGGGTTACCCACTTTATTCCGAAGAAATTTACTTCCACCACATTGGTACTTGTGGAACAGCCCACCGTGCCGGGAGACTACGTAAAGCCGGTAGTTTCAGGAGATACGAGCCAGAGGCTGGCGTCGATGCAGCAGGAGATCATGAGCCGGGCGCGGCTCGAGCCTGTGATCCAGCAACTCGGGCTGTATCGCGATCTGGAAGGCAGTGTACCCATGGGGGATTTGGTCGACAATCTGCGCAAGTCCGTATCCGTGGCGCCGATTTCGCCCATGGCCGAAACCCAGGCGCAAGGGCTCCCTGGCTTTTACGTGAATGTGACGTTTGGCGATCCACACACCGCCCAACAGATCTGCTCCACCATTACTTCAATGTTTATGGAAGAGAATCTGAAGCTGCGCCAGGCGCAGGCGCAACAGACGACAAAATTTTTGGGCAATCAATTGGTGGATGCCAAGGCGAAACTTGATGAACAAGATGCGCGCCTTGCAGATTTCAAGCGGCACTATCTCGGATCGCTTCCCGATGAAGAGCAAGCCAATCTGAATATTTTGACAGGGTTAACCGCACAGCTGGACGCCACCACGCAGGCACTGAATCGAGCCCAGCAGGATAGGACGTTCACCGATTCAATGCTGGCGCAGCAAACCGCGAATTGGGAGGCTGGCCAGAACGGAAAGAACCCCGAGACGCTGGAAGCGGAATTAGCTAATCTGCAGGCTCAGCTCGCGACGCTCAAGTCCAAATATACGGATAATTACCCGGACGTTGTGAGGGTGAAGAGTGACATTGCGGCAGTAGAGCAGAAAATCGCTGCCGAAACAGACGATGTAAAGACTCTCCCGACTGAGAAGACGGTAAAAAATTCGGTTGAGCCGGCTCAGATGCAATCCATGCGTGGCCAGATTCGCCAGTATGATCAAACGATCAAGGAATTGACTGCCCGTCAAGAAGGGGTCCAGCAGCAGATCAAACTGTACGAGGGCAGGGTGCAATCGAGTCCCGCCATCGAGCAGCAATACAAAGAACTGACGCGGGATTACCAGACCGCTTTGGAATTTTATAATGATTTGCTCAAGAAGCGGGATCAGTCGGCAATGGCGACCGATCTGGAACAGAGTCAGCAGGGGGAACAGTTCCAGGTACTCGATCCAGCGAATTTGCCGGACTCGCCATCTTATCCGAAGAAGCTGTTGTTTTCGTTGGGTGGTCTCGGAGGCGGACTGGGATTGGGTGTGGCCCTCAGTCTATTTATGGAACTTAAGGACACGACCTTTCGAAGCGAAAAAGATATCGAAGCTCTTCTTCACTTGCCCGTCCTAGCTATGGTTCCCGCTATCAAACTGTCAGAGGGCCACAAGGCCGTAGGTCCCAGCGGATTGTTAGACCGGGCCTAACGGAACAGGACTGGATACAAGTGATCGCTGTCTGCGGTGAAAGGACAATATGAGCCGGATTCACGAAGCCCTGAAGAAAGCTGAGAGCGAGCGCGCCGGTGCTCCGCCAGCGGATACCCTAACCACAGACCCCCGGGTCGCGGTGGGTACTGAAAAAAGACCCGGTGGGGTGTTCGCGACGACCCAGCTTCTCACTCCGCCCGCAATAGGAGTTCCCGGGCCGGGTGACCCCCTGAGGTTTGACGATCTGCGAGCGCACTGCAGCCGTCCGCAATGGCGCCCTGACGAGAATATGAATGTTTTTTGCCCCGGTTTGAGCGCGCACAGTGCGGAGCAGTTCCGCACGTTGCGTTCGCGGCTTTATCAGCTACGAAGCAGCCAGACCTTGCGAAGGCTGTTGATCACTAGTTCAGTGGCGGCGGAAGGAAAGACTTTCGTCACGGCCAACTTGGGCCGCGCTCTGGCTCGGCAGGCTGAACGCCGGGTGCTCATCATTGACGGCGACTTGCGCTCTTCACGCCTGCATGTTCCCTTCGGGGCGCCGACGACACCGGGTTTGAGCGATTATCTGTGTGGCGAAGCGGATGAATTGGGGGTGATACAAAACGGCCATGAAAACAATTTGTGCTTTATTCCAGGCGGAAAGCACGCTACGAACCCCAGTGAATTGCTTGCCAACGGCCGTCTAAAGACTTTGCTCGACCGCGTCGGATCGGCCTTTGACTGGATTATTTTCGATTCACCTCCATGCTTGCCAGTCGCCGACGCAAATGTGCTTGCCGATTTCTGTGACGGCGTGTTGCTCGTGGTAAAGGCCGCTTCCACGCCTCTGGCCGTTGTTCAAAGAGCCTGCCAGGAACTTCAGGGAAGAAATGTCGCAGGCGTGGTGCTGAATTCGATAGACGAAGAAGCGCTCGCTTCTTACGGCACGTATTACGGATCAAGGCCTTACGGGCATGAAGACCTTGATGGGAGTGAGCATGTTCAGTAAAAAAGCGGTATTATTGGACCGCAGGCCGTAATTTCCGCGCGAATTCACAAGCAGGAGAAGCGAATAATGACCAACAGGACGCGGCTATGGATCACTTTTTCGCTCTTGATCATCGCTATCCCAGCGCGCGCACAGAACAAAGCTAACAACCAAGGGGCGCAGCCGCCAGCGGCCGCCGGGGCCGGGGATAGCGCGTCATCGAAAGCCGCGACAGACGATCCGAATTATATAATCGGGGGCCAGGACATGCTGGACATTAGTGTCTGGAAAGAGCCGGATGTTTCCCGCGTGGTTCCGGTTCGGCCGGATGGAAAAATTTCCCTGCCGCTGCTTGGCGATGTCCAAGCGACGGGCCTGACTCCCCTTCAGTTGGCGGCGCAGATCACGACAGGTCTGAATAAGTATATGACCAATCCGCAGGTTACGATCACGGTAACGCAGATTAACAGCCGGCGGATCTACCTGCTGGGTGAAGTGGCTCGCGCCGGCGCCTACCCACTGCTGCCGGAAATGACTTTTCTGCAGGCTTTATCGAATGCCGGGGGCTTCACGGCGTTCGCAAACTCGAAGAAGATCTATTTGCTTCGCCAAGAAAATGGCAAGCAGGTGAAAATATTATTCAACTATAAAGATGCCATCGCGGGCAGGAATCCCGAGCAGAACATTCTGTTAAAGTCTGGCGACACGATCGTGGTGCCATAGCGGACCGCGGCGTTGCAAATCGATCGACACCAGCCGCTGCCTCCCTCTCTCTGCTTATTCAAAATAAACCTACGTCCGGGTGAAGACTGCGCGCAACTGCTGCTGCCAGGACGGCAGCCGTATTCCAAAGACACGTTCCAACCGTGCGTTGGACAAAACAGAATATTGCGGACGCAGCGCGGGTGTCGGGTAGCTTTGCGTTGTGGTCGCAATCACACGGCGTACCAGCAGCGGGCGCATATTGGTAGCCGCCCGCAGCCATGCATCGCACGCGGAGTGCGCGAAAGCATGCTCCAAAATCGCCTTTGCGAATCCGCACCACGTCGTTTCTCCGGCGGCGGTCATGTGATAAATCCCGCTGCGGGTCGCAATGGACGATAGATTCCGATCCCCGGAATATAACGTGTGAAGCAGATGTGTGGTGGCGGACGCGATTTCACGGCTCGATGTCGGAGCGCCAGTCTGGTCGTCGACGATCCGCAATTCTTCGCGCTCGGTGGCGAGCCGCAAAATCGTAAGCAGGAAATTGCGCCCTTCTCTTCCATAGACCCAGGTCGCGCGAAAAATCAGGTGCGCAGCCCCTATTCGTTGAATGGCGCACTCGCCAGCCAGTTTGGTCCGTCCATAGACGTTTTGAGGATTGGCGGGATCGTCTTCGGTGTACGGTGTTTGCTTCTTGCCGTCGAAGACGTAATCGGTTGAATAATGGACGAAAAGTGCGCCGATTTTTGCGGCTTCTTCGGCCATGACTGCCGGAGCAATAGCGTTGAGGACATGCGCGGCCAGTTCATCGGACTCCGCGCGATCGACAGCCGTATAGGCCGCGGCGTTTACGATCAGTTCCGGCCGGTGGCGGCGAATCGCGCTGCGAATTTCATCGGGTTCGGAGAGATCGAGATCCTGCCGACCCAGAGATACGAGTTCGCCAACCACGGGCAGCATCGCGCTTAGCTCCCGGCCCACCTGGCCGTTCTTGCCGATCAACAGGATCTTGGGGTTCATCGCGTCTCAATAGCTGGGCAAGAATTCACGAGGCATGTCAGCGAGTGCGGCGTGTTGCCGATCTTTATCCGAAATGATCGGATTTGGAATACCCCAGGCGATTGCCAGTCCAGGATCGTTCCAAGCAATGCCGTGCTCGTCATGCGGAACGTAGTATCCGCTGCATTTGTAAACGAATTGCACTCTTTCGGTGAGAGCCAGGAAGCCGTGCGCGAACCCGGCCGGGATATAAATCTGGTTCTGCGTATCTGCGGACAGCAGCACGCTCACCCATTTCCCAAAATAGGGAGAGCCCGTGCGAATATCCACCGCCACGTCCAGGGCTTCACCCTCCACAACGCGGCACAACTTGGCTTGGGGAGAGTGCAATTGATAATGGAGACCGCGCAAGGTGCCTTTTGCGGAGCACGAATGATTATCTTGCACGAAGACATCCGCGATGCCCAGGGCGGTGAATCTTTCCCGATGATAGGTCTCGACGAAAAACCCCCGAGGATCGCGTAACAGCTTTGGCCGGAGCTCCAGCACGCCGGGGACTGCGGTCTCAATCTTTTGCAAGTGGCCAAACCTCGAAAGGTGAAGTAACCCGTTCTCAGACAGCGGCAGGTGTGCCTCGACCAGCAGAGCGCCCTGCGAGATTAGTGGGCAGGCCGCGGTCCTGGCGCAAGCGCATGCAGGGAGGAATCGCGGTTTTCGTAATATTTTTCATAGTACGAGAGGTATTCGCCTCCTCGCACGCCCGCCATCCATTGCGTACTGCTGCGATACCATTCGATAGTCCTGCGCAGGCCGTCTTCAAGAGTAACCGACGGAGTCCAGCCAAGTTCCTTGGTCATCTTGTCGCAGCGCAGCGCGTAGCGCCGGTCATGGCCAGGGCGATCCTTTACGTAGGAGAGCAGCGATTCTGGTTTCCCGGTCAGCCGAAGCAGGTGGCGCGCGACCGTGAGATTTTCTTCGACTTCGGTACCGCCAATATTGTAAACCTCGCCGATTCGTCCGCGTTCGAGGACGGCCAGCACGCCGCGGCAATTGTCCTCGACGTGCAGCCAGTCTCGCTGTTGTTTGCCGTCACCGTAAATAGGGAGCGACTTGCCGTCCAGAGCGTTGGTAATCATCAATGGCAAAAATTTTTCTGGAAACTGGTACGGGCCATAGTTATTGGACGACCGCGTAATCAGTGCGGGGAATCCGAACGTGCGCACGTAGGAGCGGACCAGCAGGTCGGAACCGGCCTTGGACGCGGAATAGGGGCTGCTGGGCTGCAGAGGCGAATTCTCATCCGCGAAAGCGCCCGGCGGCAGATCGCCGTAAACCTCATCGGTGGAGATGTGCAAGAACCGCTCGACGCGTTGCGCTTTCGCGACCTGCAGCATGATGAAGGTGCCCGTCACGTTGGTCTCGATGACGGGCGCGGGTTCATAAATGCTTCTATCCACGTGAGATTCGGCCGCAAAATGCACGACGGCCTGGCAACCCTGCAGCGCTTTTTCGACTGCGGGAGCGTCGCAGATGTCGCCGCGGACGAAGGCATAGTTGGGATCGTCAGCGATGTCTTCGAGGTTCGCCAGGTTGCCCGCATACGTCAGCTTGTCGTAATTGACGATCTGGAAGCCCTTTCGCTGCGAGAGCAGGTAACGGATAAAGTTCGAACCGATGAATCCCGCGCCGCCGGTGACAAAGAGCTTCATCGCAGCGCTTTCTGGGAAATGGAGGCGGTTTCCGCGGTAGTGCCGGACATTTTATTGGCGCCGCTTTTCGCGACTAAGTTATTGGCGTGCAGCAAGCGACTCGAACGTTCCCGCATCGGTCCACCAGCCGTCGAGAACTTCGTATGTAAGTTTGCCTTCCTGCATATAGAAATTATTCACGTCGGTGATTTCGAGTTCGCCTCGGCCTGAAGGCTTTAGCCGCCGGATTTTCTCGAAGACGGTCGCGTCGTACAGATAGATGCCGATCACGGCGAAATTCGATTTCGGAGCCTTGGGTTTTTCTTCGATCCCAGCCACATGATTGCCGCGGATCTCCGCCACGCCAAACCGCTGGGCGTCGGAAACTTCCTTCAAAAGGATCTTGGCGCCCTCTTTTTGTTTCGCGAAATTCTCTACGGCTTGGCAGATATTGTTTTCGATGATGTTGTCTCCCAGCACCACGCAGATGGGATCGTCGCCGGCGAAATACTCCGCCAGGCCCAGCGCCTGCGCGATTCCGCCTTCGCCTTCCTGGTAGGTATAGTTGATATGTTTCAACCCGAAATCGCGGCCGTTGCCCAGCAGGCGCAGGAATTCCCCGGCATTTTTCCCTCCGGTTACCAGCAGAATCTCGTGAATCCCGGCATTGACCAGCGTCTGGATGGGGTAATACACCATCGGCTTGTCATAGATGGGCAGCAGGTGTTTATTCGTTACGCGAGTCAGAGGGTTGAGCCTGCTCCCTGTTCCGCCCGCCAATACCACACCTTTCATAGGTACCATTCTCCTGGACGCTACCACCGCGCGCTCGCACTTCCATTATCGCGGCGATGAAGGTCTCAGCCACGCGAATCGCAAGCACCGGCTATTTTGCGACGATTGTTCGGGCCGCGTAAAGTTCTAATCCCTCAGAACTTTCATGGCAGCCAACATTCGCGGTCCGCATTGATCAGCACAAAACCAACCAGAGCCAGCGACAAAGACAAGGCTAGCGCTCCAGGCGAAAAGGGCCGCCCGCTCGTATGAGTCAGAAAAAATTCCAACAAGGGCGGAGGAAGAAACAACCCCAGGATTAACAATGATGTGCCCGAGGCTTTCCACGGTCCAATTTTTCTTATGGTCATCCCGAGCAAAAGGCCTATCGGCATAAAGAGCAACGAGTTGAAGACGACCGTATAACCATCGAGTTCGGCCGATTTAACGCGAAAAAACTGGTGCGCCAAGGCCACGCCCGGGCCTAAACGATAAGGGCGGGAACTTCTGCTGCCGTTCACGTAGACCGCAAGAGCAGAGCCGTCATAGGACACCAGGATGTTGCTTTTTTCACCGCTCGCGAAGACATTGGGCATCTGCCAATCCAGAAAGCTGCGTTTGTCCGACAGGGGAGTTTGCAAGGAGAAAAAGAGCGCAGTTCCCTGCTGGCTGAGTTCGAAATTGGGCCGCTCAGAACTATTTCCGAGCAAGACAATATCCGCGGCTTGATGGCTGGTTGCCGGTGTGCAGACTACATTGACGGCAAACTGATTTGTAGTCTTAAGTCTGCGTATGAGCGCGGGTAACGGAATCTCAGAACTCAGCTCGGCGATTTCGTCGGTGGACAGGGCGTGCTGTGACGTCGCGGCAGGGATAGAGATGGAGGTAGAGATGGAGGACACCGGCGAAAGATCCGGAAGGAAGTGCTGGCGATCCTGAAACGGCGGGGCCAAAAAACTATAGGATATGATCGGTTGAGGGGAGCGAATATTTGTTTGACCTGTTTGATCGCCTGCGGTGAGATTCCGGGCTTCTTGATTTGGGATAGGCCTATCCCATATTTCCAGTTGAAAGATTTTTCCTCTCCATGAATGGGATCCGCGTCCGTCGCCTGCGACTGTTAGCAGGCTATTGGAGGCCCAGTTACTCAATGCCGACGCGCGCTGCAGGGACACGGACATGGCTATGGAGCAGGTCACGAAGATCAGCAGAATCAGAGCGATTCTGCGGAGCGACACCCAATTTTCGAAAGCCTCTTCGTCCTGGAAGAGCCTGCGGTGTACGAGCGTACCCCAGAGCGCAAACGCGAGGAATCCCACAAACGAGCCAGCGGAATTTGTGAAGATATCGTCCCACCCTGAATTCCGCTCGGGAATGTAAAACTGCAGAAATTCAACTGTATAGGAAACAAGCGCGCCGCCGAGAAACGCTAGAGCACCGGTCAACGCCCAGGAGCGGTTGCGCTTGCGGAGCTGACCCGCGATGCCAAATCCGAGAGGAACGAAAAGGAGAACATTTAATAAGGAATTGAGGAATCCCGTGGGCTTCGGGCTCGAGCCGAGCAACAAAGCGTCCGCAAGAGTATGGCCTTGCATGCGGATGCTAAAGCTGAAGTCGAAGGGAAAAAGCGTCAAACACGCAATTCCAAGAACAGAGCCTATCAAGATCCGGTTGGACCAAGGATACGGGCAAGAATTTAAAAATGGAGCGGATTTCACAGGATCGCTGCGACGCATTCCCGATCTCAGTATAACATTCCCTTTTTTTGTTCCCTCCGATGAAAGTTGATCGTCGTTTTACTAACAACATTCACATGCCATAGAAGCCACGTTCGTGCGGCCTGTGCCGGGCGACAGTGTCCGAAGCCATTTGAACAGGCCAGAACACCTGTTCTTGGTACCTTCCTGCGGCCAGTAGAGACGAACCGCGCGCACTCATTAAACTGCACGCGTGATGAAAACATACACAGTTGGCGTTAATAACCCCGCTCAGATGCGTCAAAGCGGAATTTCGGCTTGGCCGAGCTCTCTTGCTGCCTTAGCGTTTTTAGCGCTGTTGATGGGCGTACTGACCCAAGTGGGCTGCGTCGGCGCAACCACAGCTAAATCGACATCACCGACAAGTACGACATCTTCGACGAGCTCGAATCCGGTTTCTTCTGCCGCGCCCTCAATCACGGCGCAGCCAGCGAGCCAAACGGTTACCGCCGGCCAGGCGGCCACATTTTCCGTGGCAGCGGCGAGCGCGACTCCGCTCAGTTACCAGTGGATGCGAAATGGCGTAGCCATCACCGGCGCAGTATTAGCTAGCTACACCACCAACGCCACAGCAACCTCCGATAATGGCACTCCATACAGCGTGATCATCAACAGCACCAACGGCACCGTGACGAGCGCGCCTGCGCTGCTTACGGTCACTGTGGGTCCTGTGGCCCCGTCGATCTCGGTTCAACCGGTTAACGTGTCGATTATCGCTGGGCAGAGCGCTACGTTTATCGTGGCGGCCGGCGGCACAACTCCGCTGAGCTACCTTTGGCAAAAAAATGGAACGGTCATCAATGGCGCTACAGCGGCAAGCTATACCACAACGGCTGCGGCGATTTCGGATAATGGAGCACAGTTCAGCGTGGTGGTCAGCAACGCCTCCGGAAGCGCTACAAGCAGTGGTGCCATCCTTAGCGTTACCGCAGCTCCGGTAGCGCCATCCATCTCCACCCAGCCCGCGAGCCAGACCACAACGGTTGGCCAAACGGCGACTTTTTCCGTCACCGCAGCAGGTACAGCCCCGCTCAATTACCAGTGGCAGAAGAATGGAGCGGCGATTAGTGGTGCTACCTCGGCCACCTATACGACGCCGAGCACCGGGACGGCAGACAATGGTGGGCAGTACAGCATTTCGGTGAGCAACGCGGCGGGCAGTGCAAGCAGCAACGCCGCAACCCTTACGGTCAATTCGGCACCTTCGATTGCCAGCCAACCCACCAACCAATCGGTTACTGCGGGCCAGACGGCCACGTTCTCGGTGACAGCGGCCGGAACAGCGCCTTTCACTTACCAGTGGAAGAAAAATGGCGCGGCCATTAGCGGCGCGACTTCAGCGAGCTACACGACAGCAGTTACGGCAGTGTCCGACAACGGAGCACAGTTCAGCGCAGTCGTGACCAATTCGGTTGGCAGCATTTCAAGCAGCACGGCGACTTTGACCGTTACTTCCGCTTCAGTCGCACCATCGATCATTGGCCAGCCGGCCAATCAAACGGTGACAGCGGGGCAGACGGCCACGTTCTCGGTGACGGCGGCGGGTACGGCGCCTCTTGCGTACCAGTGGATGAAAAACGGCGCGGCGATCGGCGGCGCAATAGCTTCGGTTTATACGACGCCAGCTACACAAACGGCGGATAACGCAGCGCAATTCAGCGTTGCGGTAAGCAACACGGCCGGAAACGCGACGAGCAGCGCGGCCACACTGACGGTCACTGCGGCGCCTGTAACACCTCCCGTGACCCCGGGCTGCGTAAGCTCAAATGCCTCAACGTGGACCAACATAGCGCTGGCCGTGCCGCAGACTAGCACATTCCACATGGAATTCGACGCGACACCCTCTGCCGCGCTGCTCGATTCGGTCGTGGGAATTTCCGCTGCCCCTGCCGGCGCATACACCGACCTGGCAGCGATTATCCGGTTCAGCGTCGCTGGGGTAATTGAGGCCATGAATGCGACCGCCTATCAGGCGGCTACCGTCATTCCGTATTCCGCAGGCGTGAACTATCATTTCGCCCTGGATATCAACATTTCGAACCACACTTACAATGTCTCGGTGACTCCGGCGGGAGGATCCCAGATCGTTATCGGGACAGGTTATGCGTTCCGGAGCACGCAGGCCGCCGTGACAACGCTCAGCAACATCGGGTCGCTTAACTCCTTGGGTGCCACGTCCATATGCAACGTAGTGACCACCAATCCAGTTGTTCCACAAGGAACGGCGCCGACGATCACGACTGCTCCCGTGAGCCAAACAGTTGCGGCGGGCCAGACATCAACCTTCTCGGTGACCGCTGGAGGAACGGCACCATTCTCTTATCAGTGGCAGCGGAACGGCGCGACCATCACGGGCGCAACCTCGGCGAGCTATTCGACGCCAGCCACAACGGTTTCTGACAATGGCGCGCAGTTTACGGTTGTGGTCGCCAACTCGATTGGCAACGTACTCAGCACCGCCGCGACTTTGACGGTTACTGCGCCACCCGTTGCGCCGTCCATCACTTCGCAGCCCACCAGCCAGACCGTTACTACCGGTCAGGCCGCATCCTTCTCGGTGACGGCCGCAGGCACGTCTCCGCTGAGTTATCAATGGAAGAAAAACGGAACAGCCATTTCCGGTTCGACAGCGGCAAGCTATACGACTCCGGCCACAGCGGGTGCAGATAGCGGCGCGCAATTCACTGTAACCGTCAGCAACTCAGCGGGCAGCGTAACGAGCGCCGCGGCCACACTCACCGTCAATGCCGTTGCGGGGACGCTAACCGTCAGCACGTCAACTTTGAGTTTCGGGAGTGTCAGCTCCGGAAGCACGAACAGTTTAGGCGTGACCTTCACGAATTCGGGCAGTTCCAGCATCACGATCGCGAATGTCACCATTTCCGGTCCAGGTTTCACAGGCACCGGTGTCTCGGCGGGTCTGATCCTGTCCCCGGGGCAGGCTGTGATGTTAAGCGTAAGCTTCACCCCGGCGGCGACCGGGAACATGACGGGGAGCGTCACTGTTGCCAGCAACGCTGCAAACTCGCCCGTCTCGATCAGCTTGTCAGGTACGGGCGCGCAACCGATTACGCACTCGGCGACTTTGAACTGGACTGCGAGCTCGTCCAGCGTCGCGGGCTACAATGTATACCGGTCCGCGGTTTCTGGCGGACCTTACACCATTGTGAACTCCTCGCTGATAACGACGACGCAGTTTACGGATTCCACCGTCCAAGCTGGCGGGACTTACTATTACGTGGTCACCTCCGTAGATTCGACGGGTGCAAATAGCAGCTATTCAAACGAGGTTTCCGCCACGATTCCGTAGACAGTGGAGGGAAATTTTCGTTCGGCTCCTGAACCACCGGCGATTTAAGCGCTGGGTGTCCCGCTCGGAACGCCTAAGGAACCAAAAGGGCCAGAAGGGCCCTTTTGGAAAACTGCTGTGTTCTCGACACAGCAGCAAATATTGTCACCGCTTGCGGTCCTTACTCGCGACGCAGGCGCGGGGCCGCGAAACTTACCTACGGCTCAGGCCAAGCGAAGCCCCCAGGAAATGTTAGATGTATCTGGACAGTTTCGGGGTGGGTCTGACGGATGCTCAGAAAACAACCGGCGTTGTACGCGAGTTGCACGCGAAGAGTAATCGAAGATAAGCTTGTTCAACCCTCAAAAATATCTTCACGAGTGCGGATTCCAGGAAGATAAGACTTTACGCAGTGTTCAGGAATGGTCCATCTTCCGTCAATGGTTTCCCGTACTGATCTAAGCCGAGCGATTCGCGACTCCAAGGTCGACAGTTCGACGCCGCAGTTTGCCATTTAAGAGTCGTTTTGTTACCGCTGTTTCGCTGTAAAACGATCTTTAAAGACTGGATCGGGCGAGAGCGGAACGTACAAAGAACCCGAGCGTCGTTCTCATGTGTGATTGCAGATTAACCGATTCCGTTCGCGCTAACTTAAAGCTATTGTATATGAATGACTTACGCTGCGATCGGCGGGTCGTGGAACAGAAATTCGTTATTGACCTCGGCGTAACAAGGAATGCAATTGGAACAACGCGGAAATAGTTTTCACTGTTTTACACGTTCCCGGGCGCTTAAGGAAACGAATAAATTTCTGCAATCGCGCGTGGTTGTTAAGTCGCTGATATAGCTACTCTTAAACATCCAAGTCCGTCCGCTTTGATTTTGAGGTTAGGAGTCAAGTGTGGCAGGCGGATTGCGAACTAAATAGAGCCGAGTCGGCTGTATTAATGGCGGTAGCCTAGGCAGGCGCAGTTTTGCCTGTTGTATCGTGTGGGTGCAGAAGGAGACCAAGGCCCAATGAATTCCGAAAGCTCCGCTCAAGAATGGTTCGCGGTACAGGTCAGGGCTCGTTGGGAGCGGTCGACGAGTACTTTGTTGTCGGGAAAAGGTTATGAAACCCTGCTGCCCTTATATAAAGCTCAGCGTCACTGGAGTGGCCGCGTCAAGGAAATCAGTTCGCCACTATTCCCGGGTTACGTGTTCTGTCGCTTTGACGTTTTGAAGAGGCTTCCGATCCTGATCACGCCTGGTGTGATCTCCCTTCTGGGGAGAGGGCGGGTGCCGATTCCAGTGGAAGCCGCCG
Organism: uncultured Acidobacteriota bacterium; assembly: GCA_963828935.1. Lineage (GTDB taxonomy): Bacteria > Acidobacteriota > Terriglobia > Acidiferrales > UBA7541 > Palsa-189. The sequence goes on from CAWHGP010000003.1 coordinate 1,531,563, forward strand.
AGATTTCCGCGATCCAGACGCTGGTTTCCTCCGGGCTTCCGGTGGAGCCCTGGCCTTATTTGGAAGTGGGGCAGAAAGTCCGCATTGAAGATCATGCCTTGCAGGGTGTTGAGGGGATTCTGATTGGATTTAGGGGCAGCCGACGTATCGTCGTATCAGTCACGCTGCTTCGCCGTTCGGTGGCGTTGGAAATTGAAAGGGCGCGCGTGAGTCCGGTGCGTCCGAGTCGAAACGCTGATGCTGGCTCGCTTTCGAGCCAACCCTTGCTGGGCAGAGTGACGGCATAGGCGACGCGCGTAGATGCTTTTGTGTGACCAGAAAAGGCCAAAATTCTAATGGAAAATAGCTCAGTGAAGACCGCTCCCTGGTTCAGTTTGAACACCGGCGCCGACAAGGCTGCCAAGCCTTCTACCATGCTCGCGACGGACGAAGTACGTGCGTACACGGTTTGGGCGAAGAAACCCTGAACGCCATGCTCACACTCGAGCGGCGGCGCGCGGAGCGATCCCGCAAGCCATTCGTGTTGATGCTGCTCGATGCACATCGGGAAAACGGCTCGGCAGCGAAGATCTTGCAGCAGGCGCTAGAGGCGGTGGCGTCGTCGACGCGCGAGACGGATATGATCGGATGGTACCAGCAGAACGCGATTGTCGGTGTAATCTTCACCGAGTTGGGTAGCGACGAGAAGAAGGTCATCATCGAGACCCTGAGCGCAAAAATCATGCGAGACTTCGCGAGAGCCTGGGAGCGGCGAGGCACAAAGATCGCGATTTCGCTCCACGTCTTTCCGGAAAACTGGGACCAGAATCGTTCCGGCTGGGTGGCAGATTCGAAACTGTATCCAGACCTCCAGCCGCAAGGCGCAGAAGAAAATTTCTCTGGGTGTGAAGCGCGCGATTGACATCGTGGGCAGCGGCGCCTATGTTGCTGCTGATCTCCGGTGTTGCTGGCGATTGCGCTGATCATCAAACTCACTTCAGAGGGCCGGTGCTGTTTGAGCAAGAGCGCTTGGGCAAATTTGGTGCGCGAGTTTAAGTGCCTGAAGTTCCGTACCATGCAGTTGAATTGCGAATCCAAGATTCATGAGGATTACATCCAGCAATTCATCGCGGGCAAAGGCGAAGGCGCGAGGCAGGATTCTGACGCTACTGTACCCGACCGTCTACAAGATCACAAACGATCCCGCGCGTAACGCCCATCGGCCGGTTTCTGCGCAAGACGAGCCTGGATGAATTGCCGCAACTGTGGAACGTTTTGCGCGGCGAGATGTCGTTGGTGGGCCCGCGGCCCCCGGTTCCCTACGAATTTGAAATTTACGATGTTTGGCACCGGCGCAGGGTGTCTCGAAGTAAAGCCGGGAATCACAGGATTGTGGCAGGTCAGCGGTCGGAGCCGTACGCGATTTGACGACATGGTGCGATTAGATCTTGCGGTATTGCCCAGTCTTGGTCGTTGTGGTTGGATCTAAAGATTCTTCTGTGCAACTCCGCGGGCGGTTTTCTGGGGCGACGGCGCGTACTAGATTCCTCAGGCCCAAGCGACGCTCAAGTTCGCCAGCAAGGCTGTTAGCTCCTGCATGGCGTTTGCGTAGCTCCTATTTTTCCATGGCCGGGTCCCGAGTCATCGTTGACAAGTGCGCGCAAAACTTTACATGCATCCAGACACGACGCAGAACCATTGAACGGCAGATCGGAATTCCCTAACTGCTTCACGCCGTTAAGGCAGGAGAACCATGATTCGAGTCGGCGTCATCGGCTACGGCTATTGGGGTCCCAACATCGTGCAGGAATCTGCACGGACTGGATTCCACGCAGCGTCGAAGCCGTCTGCGACAAAAGCCCTGCGGCGCTTGCTCGGGTACAGGAAATCCTATCCGGGCGTCGCCACGTACTCCGATCCGGCGGAAATCCTGAAGTCGCCCAAGATCGACGCCGTGGCGGTGATCACGCCCGTCTGGACGCATTACGAATTGGCCAAGGCGGCGCTGAAAACGGCAAGCACATCTTCGTTGAGAAGCCGTTTACGTCAAGCGCGCAGCAGGCTGAGGAACTGATTGAGCTGGCGGCGCGCAAGAATCTGACGATCATGGTGGACCACACATTCTTGTTCACCGGGGCGGTGCGCAAGATTCGAGAACTGACGGAGAGCGGAGCACTGGGGGATTTGTACTACTACGATTCGCTGCGCGTGAATCTGGGCCTTTTTCAGCACGACGTCAGCGTCATGTGGGATCTGGCGCCGCACGATCTGTCGATCATGGACCACCTGATCAAGGGAGAGCCGGAAGCGATCGTGGCGACTGGCGAAAAGCACTTGAATGGAGTGGAGGACGTCGCCTTCATGACGATTTACTTCCCGAATAGCGTCATCGCGCACATCAATGTCAACTGGCTTTCGCCCGTGAAGATCCGGACGACGCTGATCGGCGGGCAGAAAAAGATGCTCGTGTGGAACGACTTGGTGGCGGACGAGAAGATTCGCGTTTACGACAAGGGGTGCAGATCAGACGGCGGCGAAGGAATACGAGACTTGCTGGTGCAGTTACCGGTCCGGCGACATGTGGGCGCCGCAGAGTGGAACAGCTCGAGGCGCTGCGCGTGGAACTGGACTATTTCGCGCGACTGCATCATGAACCGCAAGACTCCTTTCAATGACGGCCAGCGCCGGCTTGCGGGTGGTGCGCATGCTGGAAGCGGCCGAACGATCGATCCAGAAGAGGGGAGAACTGGTCCGCCTGTGAACGAATTCTGCTCCATCGCGCCGGACGTGAAGCTGGGAAAGGGCGTCAAGCTTTCCGAAGTTCATCAACCTGTACGGATGCGAGATTGGCGATGAAACGAAGATTGGCGCATTCGTCGAGATTCAGAAGAATGCCCGCGTCGGGCGCCGCTGCAAGATCTCCAGCCACACCTTCATTTGCGAAGGGGTGACGATCGAGGACAACGTTTTCATCGGCCACGGCGTGACGTTCATCAATGATTCTTACCCGCGCTGCGACCACGGCAGAAGGCGAACTGCAGACGCGAAAAGGATTGGCGCGTCGAAGCGACTCTGGTCAAGCGCGGAGCTTCGATCGGTTCGGGCTCCACGATTCTGTCGAAATGTGACGTCGGAGAAAACGCCATCGTCGGCGCGGGCAGCGTGGTGACACGCGACGTGCCCGCGAACGTGATCGTGGCGGGAAACCCGGCCAAGAGTACTGCGCGTCGCTCGACACCAGAGAGCGAGGACGAAGCGAATGAGCTGCGAACGAAAACATTCCCTTTGTAGATCTGGTGACGCCGCACCAGGAGACTCAAGACGGAACTGATGGAGGTTTTCAAGCGGCTCTGGAGACGGCAGGTTTCATCGGCGGTCCGGCGGTGGAGGGATTCGAGCGGGAATTTGCCGCGTTTTGTGACGCGCAAAGTATTGCGTGGGCGTCGGCAGCGGAACCGACGCGCTGCGGTTTGCGCTGATCGGCTGCCGGGGTTCAAGTCGGGCGACATCGTCACTGACGGTTCCGCTCACGTTCATCGCTACAACGGAGGCGATTTCGCAGGCGGGCGCGCGGCCGGATTTTGTTGATATCGACGCACGCACAGCTACACGATGGATCCGAGAAGCTTGCGACAGTATCTGGAGACGCAATGCGATGTTCGATCCTCGGACGGCGGCGATGCGTTCACCGCAAGCTGGCAGGCCGGTGACGGCAGTGATCCCGGTTCACCTATATGGCCAGACCGCCGATATGGATCCGATTCTAGAACTTGGCCCGGCGCGTACAACTTGCTGGTCATTGAAGATGCCTGCCAGGCCCACGGCGCGGAGTATTTCTCGAAGAAAAGAAACCGGTGGCGCAAGGCCGGTTCCATGGGGCACGCGGCCGCGTTCAGCTTCTACCCGGGAAAGAACTTGGGCGCCTGCGGTGAAGGCGGCGCGGTGACCACGAACGACGCGGAGATCGCTCGCGTAGAGGTTCGCATGCTTCGCGATCACGGCCAGTCGAAGAAGTATTACCACGATATGGAAGGTTACAATGGCCGGCTCGACTCGATTCAAGCGGGCATTCTGAGCGTCAAACTCAAACATTTGCCGCGCTGGAATCAACAACGTTGCGAAAGCGCGCGCCGCTACGATGAGCTGCTGGCGCCTATGGCCGGCAATGTGACCACGCCCTATCGCCCTTCGTGGTCAAGACCCGTGCATCATCTGTACGTGACGCGCACGCCTCTGCGTGATGAATTGCAAAAGCATTTGACTGCGGCCGGGGTGGGAACGGGCATACATTATCCGATTCCCGTGCACCTCCTGACCGCATATACAGGATTGGGACATAAACCTGGCGATTTCCCAGTTTCGGAAGAAGCCGCGAACCAAATCTTGTCCCTGCCGATGTTCCCGGGTCTGGATGAACGGAGTTTACAGCGTATTGTCGATTTCGTCGGGGATTTCACTGCACTGCGCGCCGGCCATTGAAGCTGGAGTAGTTTCCTTCCAGGCGCACTCTTCCTCTAACTATAGGCCGGGAATTGTTTTGTGCTGGATGTATGTATACAGGAGATGATGGCGGACCAATTCATGCTCGCGACCGACGATGAGACGCGGGCTGTGAATGTGCCATTTTCATCGAAATTATTAACTGCAGATTTTGCTGTTGTGACTGCGAGTCATCCGAAGAAGATCTGGATCGATCTGGACAATACCCCGCATGTCCCCTTTTTTCTCCCCATTTTGGAGGCGCTCCAGAAGAGGGGCCACGAGGTCATACTGACGGCCCGGGACTCTTATCAGGTTTGTGAGCTTTTAGCTTTTCACCAGATTGACTGTGAACTGGTCGGAAAACATTGGGGGAAGAAGCGACTCCTTAAGGTGTTCGGAACGTGTCTCAGGGCGGCACAACTTGCTCCCATCATCATGGAAGCAAAGCCCGACATCTCCGTTTCTCATGGGTCGCGTGCCCAGTTCTTGACCAGCATGCTATTGGGAATTCCAAACATCTTCATTTTTGATTACGAATTCACTTCCGGCGTCGGTTTCCTGAGCTTTTTACAACACGATTGGGTGTTTATGTCGAATTTGATTCCCGAATCCCTGGAGGTTCGGGCAAAGCGGCAAGTGCTGCGCTACCCCGGCCTTAAAGAAGATGTCTACGCGTGGCGGCTCAAGCCCGACCCTTCGGTGAAGGCGGAGCTAGGCCTCAATGGATCGGACCTAATCGTTACGGTGCGTCCGCCAGCCACCGAAGCGCATTACCACAATCACGAAGCAGAAGTTTTGTTGGACGCCGCTCTCGATTTTCTGATTCACCAGCCGGGCATAAAGGTGGTTCTAACTCCGCGCAACCAGAGGCAATCTGCCGAGATCCGTAAGGCCTGGGGAAAATGGATCGCGGATGGGAAAATTGTAATTCCGGACCGCGTGGTCGACGGCATGAACCTGATCTGGTTTTCCGACCTCGTAATCAGCGGCGGGGGGACCATGAACCGCGAAGCGGCGGCCTTGGGCGTCCCGGTGTACAGCATTTTTCGCGGGCGGATTGGCGCGGTGGATCAGCACCTGGCAGACACCGGACGGCTGCAGCTGCTGGAGACCGTAGAAGACGTCCGAACGAAAATTGTTCTCGAGCGGAAGAAACCGATGTACCGAAATGGCATGGAAGAGAGTGGCGCTTTCCAGTGCATCGTTGATGGAATTGTGTCAATTGCGGAGCACCAATGCTTGCCAGAGCATCGCTAGGTTCACAACTGCTGCCCGCGGTAAGCGTTGTCGGCGGTTCTAGGATTGCGGATGCGCACATCCGTGAGCTGAACATGCTGGCCGTGCGGGGCCTGGTGCCGATGCTCGATCCGGACAAACATCTGTTCTGCCATCGGCTTCTCCAGAAAGAGGGTGCAATGTTGCGGGAGGGGCTCTCACCGCGTTATACGATGATGACGCTGCTCGGCCTTCGTGAGGTGGAACAAAATCGATCCGAGGTGCCCTTCAACACCAACGCCCTGCACGAATCGCTGGTTCGCGATACAAATTGGGTTTGCGGCATTGGTGATCTGGGACTCCTGCTGTGGCTGACAGCCAGCTTTGCGCCAGATCGACTGGAAGAGATTTATCGCCAGGTGGATATCCAGACGGTGCTCGAGCGCTTCCCCGATGCGCGCCAGGGGAGAACGACAGAGCTGGCCTGGTTCCTGGCGGGAGTCGCCCATGCGGCATTGACGTCTCCAAAGCAGGCGCATGATTTAATGGATTTGGCGGTAGAGACCTACCACCGGATGGAAGAAAATCAGGGTGAGTGCGGTTTTTTTGGGCACATGAGTGAGACCAAGTCGCTGGCTGGGATTGTGAGAGGGCGAATCGGGAGCTTTGCCGATCAAATCTATCCTATTTACGCCATGTCAAAATTCGCCCTGGCCTTTGACGTCGAAGAGCCGCTGGGCGCAGCTCTGGAATGTGCCGCAGCGATTTGCAGTGCGCAAGGACCGCTGGGTCAATGGTGGTGGTTGTATGATTCTCGCACGGGCAGAGTTGCTAGCCGCTATCCGGTTTACTCCGTTCATCAGCAGGGGATGGCGCCGATGGGCCTCTTTGCCTTGGAAGAAGTGACCCACAGGAGTTTTGGCGACGCGATCCATAAGGGGCTTGCTTGGATCTTCGGCGCAAATGAGCTGAGTCTGGATATGAGGGATCCCGAGCACAATGTGGTGTGGAGATGCATCCGTCCAAAATCGAAAGTGAGAAAATATTTTGATACGGCCCTGAGCGTTGTCCGTTCGCCCCAGGTGGGTGCCCCATCGGGCGCGCTCGAGATCCTCTACGAAGACCGGCCTTATGAATTGGGCTGGTTACTGTATGCCTTCGCGAGACTCGGGATGGCCAACGGTTGATGCACACGCTCGCCAGAATTTGCGTCAAACGAGCGAATAAAAGTGGCCGGAGATAGACCAATTAAGATTCTCACGGTTGTCGGGGCACGCCCCAATTTCATGAAGGTCGCACCCATCATGCGGGCTATTCGGGAGCATAATGCACCGCGGAGATTCCGAGATTCAACATTTGCTGATTCACACGGGGCAGCACTATGACGCATTGATGTCCGACCAGTTTTTTGATGACCTAAGCCTGCCAAAGCCTGACGTGCACCTGGGCATCGGTTCGGGTTCACAGGCACAGCAGACGGCGGAAATCCTGACAAAGTTTGAAACCGTGCTATGCCGCGAGTGGCCTGATGTGGTGATCGTTGTGGGCGACGTCAACTCGACCCTTGCTTGCGCCCTCGCGACGGCCAAATTGCCAGTTTCTTCGAGCCGGCCGCGGCCACTCATCGCCCACGTGGAAGCGGGGCTGCGCTCGTTCGATCGCGCGATGCCCGAAGAGATCAATCGTGTGGTCACCGATCATGTGGCGGACATCTTGTTTGTGACCGAGGAGAGTGGCGTTGCAAACTTGCGTCACGAGGGAGTATCGCTGGACAAGATTTTCTTCGTGGGCAATACGATGATTGATTCGCTGCTTTCATTCCAGAATCGTGCCGACGATTCGCCGGTATTAGGTCGACTGGGGCTGCAGGTTGGTGACAAACCGAACGGCAGCCCGGGTTCTGCTCAGGAGTACGCCTTACTGACTCTGCATCGTCCCGCAAACGTCGATGAAGCCAGTCCTTTTCAGGAAATTCTGGAAGGCCTATTGGAATTGAGCCAAAAGTTGCCTATTATTTTCCCAGTTCATCCGCGCACTCGCAAACGCATCGAGGAATTTGGGTTGGATCGTTATTTTGAGGGGAAAATACAGGGGCGTTCGGGTATTCACACGATCGAGCCTCTCGGCTATATCGATTTCCTGTGCGTTATGAAGAATGCGCGGCTGGTGTTAACCGATTCCGGGGGCATTCAAGAGGAGACCACGTGTTTAGGCGTTCCCTGCGTCACAATTCGAGAAAACACCGAACGCCCCGTCACGGTGAAGAACGGGACCAACGTGATTGCGGGAATCTCATCTGGCGGAATCCGCCAGGCAATAACCGATCAGTTGTCCCGCAGCACGAGACCTTGTGTACCGGACAAGTGGGACGGCAAGGCTGCGGAACGCATCGTACAGGTATTGGCAAGCGCACTGCGTAAGGAAGTGCCCGTTTTTATGCAGGAGAAGAGCTAAGTTTCCACATTGGTGGAACTGGTAAGAGCTACCCCATTAGGATGTTAAATCTAACAATGCGCGGTTCGGGCGACACCACGGAGATGGCCCGACCAGACTTAGGCCCCATAGGGACTGCCACCGAAGCTGAGGGCACTCCGAAACTTGATTTCCGGAAGCGAATTCCCGCGCTTGATGGACTGCGAGGAATCGCCATACTCGGTATTTTCTTCTATCACTACGCTAAAGGGGCGGGGAATCACACTGATTCAACAGTCGTTCGAGCAATTGCGACGATTTTTGGTTTTGGCTGGACAGGTGTTGACCTGTTCTTTGTGCTGTCCGGGTTCCTGAGTGACCTGGGCCTATACATTCCTGTTGTGCAGGATGGATCCAATTACCACCGGCGCAGCAATTGCGATTCTAGTCAGAGGCTCATGGCGCGAGCGTCTTGAGAGATGGGCGCCTTTGGTATTCATCCTGGGTGTCGGCACACTGATCTCTGTTTGTGTTTTTCGACACACAGTGGATCACGACGACCCCGTGATTGCGACCATCGGCTTTAGCTTCCTCGCTATCATGTACGGCTAGTTACTCGCCATGTGCGTGGGCGGAGTTCGCTGGGTGGGGCATTTATTTTCCTTATCGGTTCTGCGCATGTTCGGGAAATACAGCTATGGACTCTATCTCGTTCACTTCCCGCTGACGGTCGTTTTCGGCCCGCTGAAGGTATATTTTGTTTCTTTGACTCATTCGTATCTGATCGGTTCCTCCATTCATTTGGCCTTCAACTTGGACGTGAATCTCTCGATTGCCGTCGCTAGTTTTCAACTATTTGAATCTCCGATCATGCGGCTCAAGCGCCGATTCCGATATGTCTGAAGGTCGCAACGTGGCTTTCGGAGCGATTGAGCGCGACGAGGTCCATGTTCGCGTCGAGATGGTGAACAACTTTCATTCGTCCGGCCAGAAGTGGCCTGTACCCGATACCTGTACCAACCCCGCCCGAACGGCCAGGAGCCAATTGACAGGGTCAGCGACACTCCCCGTTTAGTTTCGTCAAGTCTGAAATTCGCCGATCACCTGCTTAGCCCTGTAACCATATCAATGCAAAGGAGGTCAGGTGCCGCTCTGGGAGTTTTTTGCCAACCTCGGCTCCCGAGTTCACGGTACTGACCCGGAACTGTACCTTGGGTCAGTAGAGCGGCGTTACGGTCGAAGGATAAAGTGATCGCGATCACGGAAGTAAAGAACTTATTGGCCGTGAAACGTCGCGCACTTGCTCTTTCGCGCCAGGTCCGGCAAATTGTCGAAAGGTTGGGTTTCTCGTGCAAATTAACTGCAAAAAACTGAGCCAAGTTGCTCTCTTGATCGGAGTCACCCTGCTCTCCATGAGAGCGTTTGCGAACACTTATTATATTGACTATGCCAGCGGCAACGACGGGAACAACGGGACGTCGGAGAATACGCCGTGGCAACGCCTGCCTGGCATGCAGGGAGCCGGCGGAAACGCAGCGGCCCATAGCCCGGTACCTGGAGATAACTTCATCCTCAAGGGCGGCGTCACGTGGCCCGCAAACAACTTCGGGATGCAGATGGTTTACACCGGTTCAAGTAACAGCAGCTCGCCTGTCGGCTGCGCAGGTTCCGGATGCATTTACATTGGCGTTGATCAGAGTTGGTACGCGGGTGGGTCGTGGACGCGTCCCATTTTCGATGGAGGCGGAACACAAGCCGCGGCATATCCCGGCGGCCTGCAAAGCGCTGTTGTCGATCTGTACGGTGGATATTTCATCCTCGACAATATCGAGTTTGCGCATTGGGCGCAGACCTCGAACTCGCCGGCAACGGTTTCAATTGTGTCTATGCGCGGTATCCACGAGGAGACTCGAAACAGTTACTTCCACGGATGGTCGCATAGCGGCTCGGCTAGCCAGGATAATATGCAGGTCTTCGGCGGCGGAGCTTCGTGCCCGCCTGACATGACAAGTGCGATCCACGATAATGTGGCCGATGGATCGGATACATCGGGCGATATGATGGAGTTCGCTCACCCCGGAGTGGGTTACATCTATAACAATTACGTCGCCCACGTGCACAATGGCGTGGTTGGGACGGCAATCTACGTATTCCAGAATACCTTTCTGCACGTCAACGGATCATTTGATTCCGGCTCCCACGGGAACGTGATCGAGTCGACAGGTTGCCAGCTGATTGCCTACAACAACTATTCGAGCGACGCGAATGGGGGATCGAGTATCTTCAACACTCCTCGTGACGGCATGGTCGATTACGATTTCAACAACGTGTTCGACGCGCAGCAGAACCAGACCATCCAGGTAGACGGCAATGGCCTTTCTTCGGGCGCCGGCTCGGGCATCTACGTTTTCAACAACACGCTGCAATCGCCGCCAGGGTTTGGCGATCCCCCGATCGATGGACCGAATCGGGGCGGCATTCTGCCCTTCATGACCGTCTACAATAACCAGCTGATAGGCGACAACCCAACCGTCTATTTCTCAACGAATGTGGCGAACAAGACGCAAGCGGACAACATCGGACAAAGCAATGCCGCGGCGGCAAGCAAGGGCTTCGCTTTGGCGAGTGTTATTCCCTTCTTGCCGACGAATGGTGCAACCGTAGGCACGGGCATGAGCGCTTCCACCATGGTTCCCATATGCGCAAGTATTCCGTCCGGGCCAGTGGATGCGGCATCGACGGCTTGTATGAGTGATTCGACGGTGGGTGTGGGATACAACACTTCAACGCACACAGTGATTGTGCCAAATCGCGCTTCGGTCCCCAGGCCCGGAACGTGGAGCGTCGGGGCATACGAACTCGGTGGCTCTGGCGCTAGTCAAGCGGCTCCGGCGCCACCAGCGGGCTTAACGGCAACGGTGGATTAGACCTGTTTCGTAGGGTGCCCTATATTTGCGTAAGCAAAATTGGTGTGGTGGAGAGCCTCGGGGCGGCGCGAAACCGTCCCGAGGTGTAATATTCAGCCTCCGGAGAGCAATCTGGCTCGACCAATCTGCGCATTTGCGACACAGATAGCGCAATACCCTCTGCCAGTCTTACCGTTTCAAAACGCGGATCCATCAAATTCTTGAACGTCGCGGGTGCTGGTCTCTGTCTTGCCATTGCAGGACCACCGCTGCTGTTGAGGTGTTAGCTAATCGATGTCAAGATAATCGATGTCAAGATTGGTTGTGCGGCCGGCTATTGCAACAGACCCTAAATATAGATCCTAAAATAATGATAGTTCCTGATTTAGCCAGTCATACGGACGTGAAATCAAGCGGCGATAGCGCGCAGCGGGCGGAGACACGAATTCTGCGATCGCTGCCTGAACTGGAAGAAATCCGCTCTTTTTGGGAGCGCTGGCCAGGCAATCGCGATTCTGATATCGATTTTTATTCCACTGTCTTGACTGCGAGCCCGCAAAGCGTCCGTCCCCATGTGATTGTAATTTACCGCGGCGGCCAGCCGGATGCCATTCTAGTGGGGCGAATCGATTCGCGCAGGATCGATAATTTCCGTATGGGTTATTTCCGCGTCAAACCCAAAGCCGTCATACTGTATTTTGTTTACGGTGCTCTCAGGGGAAATCCATCTTTTGAAAACAGCGAGCTGTTCGTCGAGGAAATCTGCAAGTCGTTGTCTCGCGGAGAAGCGGATCTGGCTTATCTCAACTTCTTCGAGCCCGACGCGCACATTTACAAGCTCGCGATTAAAAAGCCCGGGGCTCTGTGCCGCGACTATGCCGGTATTGCACAAACACATTTCGCCCTAACGCTTCCCGCCAGCGTCGAAGCTTTCTACAAAGGGTTATCGCCCAAGGTCCGAAAAAACCAAAAGTGGCAGGCCAAGAAGCTGGCCGGCGATTTTCCTAACGCGGTAAACATCAAATGTTTCAAGGATCCATCGGAAGTTGACAGTTTGTCTGACATCGCCGACCAAATCACTGGAAAATCATATCAGCGAGGCCTGGGAGTAGGATTTGTAAATAGCCCCCAGGCCCGCGAGCGCTTGCGGCTAAAGGCCACCAAAGGATGGCTACGCGCTTATGTCCTTTATCTTGCCGATTGCCCTTGCGCCTTCTGGATGGGAGATATTAACCGGGGAATCTTCGGCAGCGACTATTTGGCTTTCGATCCCGCGTTTGCGAAGTATTCGCCGGGAATGTATCTAATCCTGCAAGTAATTGAAGGCTTCTGCAATGGGAGCGCTGAAGCGGTGACGGGCATAGATTTCGCGACGGGCCGCGCTCAATACAAGGAGATCTTGTCGACGCGTGAATGGCAGGAAATTTCTGTCTACATATTCGCGCCCTCGTTCAAGGGGCTGGCGCTGAACGCCATCAGAATTGTTGCTGGCGGAATCGACAAGGGGCTGAAGCGAGTGTTAGTGCAAACTGGACTTCTACAAAAGATCAAGAAGGCGTGGCGCGCTCGCTTGCGGCCAGCCCAATGATTGCTGAACCCGCAACGAGGATGCGAATACTCGTTGCCATTGCGAGCTACGGGGTTGGGAACGACCAGTATTTGGCGAAACTGGTCGCCGAATACCGTGCTATGGCGTTCGCCACCGACATCGTGGTCCTTTCCAATATACCGAAGAATGTGGCCCCCGGCGTAGAAGTGATGGTCGTGGACCTGAAGGGCAAGAATCCATGGTCACTCCCGTTTCCTCATAAGCAGCTTTTTGCCGAGCGGCTCAATGACTACGATTTGTTTATTTATTCTGAAGATGACACTCTAATTTCGGAGAAAAACATTTGCGCATTCCTGCGGGTTTCCGCGGTCCTGCCCGAAAATGAGATTCCCGGTTTTCTGCGTTTTGAACGCGGCCCGCTGGGCACATTTAATTTTCCGGAAGTACACGGCCACTTTCACTGGGATCCGCAGTCTGTGCGCACCCGGGGTGGCTACACTCTGGCATTTTTCACGAATGAGCATTCGGCCTGCTACGTTCTAACGCGGGTGCAACTCCAACGGGCGGCCGCATCCGGCGGCTTTCTCGTTGAGCCCCACGAGGGAAAATACGACCTGCTATGCTCGGCGGCAACCGATCCGTATATGCAGTGCGGTCTTCAGAAATTGATCTGCATCTCGCATCTGGATGATTTCCTGGTTCATCATTTGCCGAATAAATATTGCGGTACCAGGTTTGGCGTGAATGATCCCGAAATGCGCCGTCAGGTGGCAGTCCTTTTGAAAATCGGCCAGAACGGGCACCGGCCCGGTTCTCTTTTTGAGACAGAAACCAAACTTGTGGACGCCTCGTACTCGAAGGACTATTACGAGCCGGTGGAGCCTGCGATTATTTCGGCAATTCCTGACAGAGTTCGCAGCGTGCTCTCTATCGGCTGCGGGCAGGGCGCAATGGAAACGTGCCTGGCCGACAGGAAACTCCAGGTAGTGGCTGTGCCTTTGGATCCCGTAATTTTTGGTGCAGCTGAACATCGGGACATCGAGGTCGTTAATGGCGACTTGGAGACTGCGCGAGCAGAACTAACGGGTCGCGTCTTTGATTGTCTTATGCTGTCGAATGTGCTCCATCTGGTTCGTAATCCCGTCGCTATACTGCGGTCGTTCGCCGCTCTTTTGTCGGAAGGCGCCGTAGTCATCGCTCTGGTACCAAACATGGCGAACCTTTCATCGATTCGCAGGCAGATTTACGGGAATGGGCGCGTCGAAAACCTGCGCAGCTATGAGAAAACCGGCATTCATTTGACGTCCCACCGGACGGTGAGAAAGTGGTTTCGAGATGCCGGCCTGCGGCTCGAAACCATGATCGATCTTCTGCCTGAGCGGGCCCAGACGGTTGGCCGCCTGACACTTGGTCTAGTCAATCCATTCCTTGCGTCTGAAGTGATTGCCATTGCAAAACGAATGTAAAAGTCTGATCCTAGGGACCGGATTACTCTGCACTGTTTTCCATTTTGACTGCCGCGGCACCCGCTGGTTCAAAGCTAGAATAGTTAGCGGCGATAAGGGTCCATGAACCTCAAGAACAGCATAAAACAAGCTACCCAAGGTACCGTCCTTTACTCTCCGCTAAGGGATTCATACCAATGTCTTTTCAACCATCGCCGCTGGAGATACCGGAAGGAAAGGGTAGCTTTTTATTCGCAGTTTGTTTCCAAGGATGATCTTGTATTTGATATTGGGGCGAATGCGGGGGATTACACCCAGCTGTTTGTCGATCTCGGCGCACGTGTCGTTGCCGTTGAGCCCAACGTACAGCTAGTCAAAGTGCTTAAGAAGGTACGGCCGTTTGACCGCGTTTCCGTTGAGGGCGTAGCGGTTGGCTCCAAAGAAGGTTCCGCCAATATGTATATATGCGATCACGATTACCTGGGGTCGTTGTCGGACGAGTGGATTGCGGTGGCGAGAAGATCGAAACGTTTCTCCGGAATAAAGTGGAATCGAAAGACTGTAGTTCCGGTCTCGACGCTCGACGCCTTGATCAAGAAGTTCGGTGCACCGCAATTCATAAAGATAGACGTGGAGGGTTTTGAAAGAGAAGTTCTAAAGGGTCTTTCTACGCCGCCCAAGTTTTTGAGTTTTGAATTCAATAGCGAGTTTGCGGAGGCCGCAGCGGCCTGTCTGCAGTTAGATTGTTTTCCGCCACGCGCTGACTTCAATCTCGTAGAAGATCTGTCGCTGAGATTCATGTTTGATCACTGGGTTAGCCGTGATGAGGTGCTGCGGCTGCTCGAAGGACGGGAATTCGCAAAAAACAAGACATATGGCGACATTTTCGTTCGTTTGCGGAACTCCTCCTAAATCTGTCAAACATGTAGATGGAAAAGCAAAAATCATTTTTGAATGCCCTGAAGTGGTCTTACACCGCGAGTTGGGGCGAAAAGGGCTTTTCTGCCCTCTTTACGGTTTTCCTGGCGGGCCTGCTGGGCCCTCGAGATTTCGGCACTGTTTCAATCGCCGTGATCTACATCGGATTTCTGCAGATGTTTCTGGACCAGGGATTTATGGCTGCCTTGATCCAAAAGAAGAATCTCGAACCAGCGCATTTGGATGCCGTGTTTTGGATGGACCAGGTACTCAGTATTTTTCTCGTCGGAGTAAGCATTTTGCTCAGTGGCTGGTGGGCTGCGAAGAACCACGCCCCTGAGATTGCTGTGATCATTTCGGTGCTGTCGCTCAGTATTCCAATGCAAGGGCTGGCTGTGGTGCAAGGCGCGATATTAAGCAGAGAGATGGACTTCAGAGGCCTGTCGATTCGGTCGAATGTTGCCGTATTGGCAAGCGGCGTGGTGGGAATCGGTATGGCGCTTGCGGGGTTCCGTGTATGGGCACTCGTCGGCCAACAGCTCGCCCGCGATTCCACGGCGCTCGTGCTGTTGTGGAAGCTAAGCCCGTGGCGCCCTCGGTTTGAATTTTCCTGGAAGCATCTCAAAGGGCTGACGAGTTTTTCCGTTTCGAATTTTATAGCGCAACTGGGAATATTTGCCGACCAACAAGCCGCGTCCGTGGTCCTGGGGTTGCTCTTCGGGCCGGTGGCGGTGGGTCTGTACCGAATAGCGGATCGGGTAACGAGCAGCATCGCCACCATGGCCACGTCGTCAATCCAGGCGGTCTCATTGCCGGAGTTTTCTCGATTGCAAGACAATCCAGAGGAATTGCACAGGAGCGCCCTGACCTGCATTCGTTTGAGTTCGGCGATAACCTTGCCCGCTTTGGCTGGCGTGGCGGCGGTGAGTGTCCCTTTGATGGCGACGATCGGACCGAAGTGGCTGCCCGCTGCCGGCGTGCTGAGGATTTTGAGTGTACTCAGCATGTTGCTCATTTTTGCCTATTTTACAGGCCCATTGTTGCAGGCGCTCTCAAGGCCGCATCAGCTCGCAGTGCTGGAATGGGGCCGCATGGCGGTGGGAACGGCACTTTTGGTTCTCGCCGGGTTTCTCGTCAGGAACGGCTCTCCAAGTGCGCAAATTGCGGGTATCGCCGTCGCGAGGTTTGCCACGGGAGCCTTTCTTGTAGTTCCGGTGTTTCTCTATATTTTCATGCGGCTCTGCAATATTTCGCTGCGCGAACTGATCGCGGTCGTGGCGCCGTCGGCAATAGCCTCTACGGCTGTGATAGGTGCAGTGATACTAGTCCACGCTTCGGGATGGCTAGCAAACAATAAACCTGTGATTATATTGATTGCAGAAGTCGCCGTCGGCGGAGCGATTGGCTTGGCCGTGCTATTCCTTCTGGAGACCCAGCTGCGCAAATCGGTTGCGGAACTCTTTCAGAGAAGTTTTGGACGCCAGATCACTTCTAAAGAGTTGATCTAAAGCCGCGCGCTTTTCATCTTCAGATGATTTCTAAATGCCCAATGCAAGTGTCTGTGATCATTCCAACCTATAATCGCGCCTATGTTCTGCGCGAGGCGCTGGAAAGCGTACTCGCGCAAACCTATCGCGATTTCGAGATCGTGGTTGTCGATGACGGATCGCGCGACAATACCCGTGAAATCGTGGAGAGCTTCGGCTGCGACAAAGTTCGATACATCCGCCATGAACGCAATCGCGGCTGCAGCGCCGCCTATAATACCGGTATAACAGACTCCCAAGGATCGCTGGTCGCATTCTGCGACTCCGATGATTTGTGGAAGCGGGATTATTTGCAGCGCCAGGTTGGGTTTTTGTGCCGGCATCCCGAGGTTGATGTGGTCTTCTGTGACACGGAAGTGCGCGCTTCGCCTGGAGGCGCGACTATCATGCCGTCCTTGATGGCGCATATGCCAGCCTTTCGGGAACTGATACGGGGGAACGCCGAGGCGGTCGAACATGTTGTGCTTGCGCGCCAGATGTATCTATGCTTGCTCGAAGAAATTCCGATAAAGCCAACCGCGGCTGTCGCGAGACGAGTGGCCTTTGATCGTGTGGGTTTGTTCGATGAGGATTGGCCTTCCGGAACCGACTGGGACCTATTTCTAAGATTGTCGCGGGTGGCTTCCTTTGGGTACATCGATGAAGTACTCGCCATTCAGAGGCGCACTTCGGATGCGACGCATCAATTATTTCGCGAGAAGGACAAACTGTTTCTTTTAAGCCTCTTCCTGAAGGAAAAGGCCGCGCTGGCGGGCGATCGGGACGCCCTCCTCGGTGTCAACCGGGGAATATGCGGCATTTACAATAGTTTGGCCTGGACTTACCTTGAGTCGGGGAAAAAAAAAGCAGCGCTTTCAACGTACTATCGAGGATTCAAAGAAACGCTGAAGCCGTTGCTATTGAAGAAACTCGCATCCGCTGTCCTGCGTGTTGCTCTTCGGAGCGTTTCCAGACCCTAGTAGTTCGCGGGTGTAGAGTTTTCAACGCCACAAGCGCAAGGCGGGTTCCATGTATTCACAAGCCACCTCTCCGATAGCTTCACCGAGTGATCCAAAATCCGCGGATACCGGTGTATGTGCCATCTGCGGCAGATCAGGCGAACTGCCCTTCTTGGCGGCCCCGGACCGCTTCCATGGAAGAAGAGAGTTGTACCAACTGGTGCGTTGTCCAGCGTGCGCGCTGGTCTGGCTACAAAACGCGCCGCAGCCGGCGCAAATGGGTGAGCACTATGGTGCGGACTACGACCGCTCTGTCACTTCTGCGGGTGAAGAGCCAAAACGCTGGCAGAGCCGATGGGAGACGTTGGCGCGCTATAAATCCGGTGGCGCGATTCTGGATCTTGG
Organism: uncultured Acidobacteriota bacterium; assembly: GCA_963828935.1. GTDB lineage: Bacteria > Acidobacteriota > Terriglobia > Acidiferrales > UBA7541 > Palsa-189. The sequence continues at coordinate 1,549,359 of CAWHGP010000003.1, forward strand.
TTGCAGCGCAGGCGGATTTCTCGCGGGGCTAAAAGATTCCTGGGCTTTGTACGGAATCGAGATGTCCGAAGGGGTCGCCCAGAAGGCTCAAGCGCGCTGCGGCGCAACGGTATTTGTTGGGGATATTCTGGATGCCCGGTTCGCTCCCAACAGCTTTGACGCGATCACGTGCTTTCACGTGCTGGAGCACCTCTACCAGCCTCGAGAGGTCCTTGCCCGGGTTTCCGAATGGCTCAAACCGGGAGGAATTTTCTATGTAATGGTGCCCAACATCGACTCGGCCGGGGCGCGCATCTTCAAATCTTATTGGTACGCGCTCGAATTGCCCCGGCATCTATCTCATTTCTCGCCGGCATCACTGCGGAAACTGGCACAATCGGTGGGTCTCGAAGAGGTTTCTGTGACTACGGACCACGAAGTTTTCATCGAGGAGAGCACGCGGTACATTATCGACGATATACTTTGGAGGGGAGGCATCAGCCGCACTCCGCTGGCCAAGAGCCCGCGGCCCAGTCTGCCGTTCCGAGTGGTCCGCAAGGCCTTCCGCCTCACGGTTCTGCCGGTGTTAGATGGCTTGGCATCACTTGCGGGAGACGGTGAAAGCATTCATGCGATATTCTGTAAGGGATCAAGTGCGGTAGCGAGGTCCAGCAAATGCCCATAGACCATGCTCGTAGCTTCGGCGGAGGAGCGACGGCGAGCCAGATCAGCCCGATCGTTTTGGTCGCGCTGTTTTTTGCGGTGCTGCTGATGCTTTTCTTACCTCGCAGGCATGCAATGATCCCGCTGATGTTTATGTTGTTTCTGGTTCCAAGCGGCCAGCAGTTGGTGGCGGCGGGATTTCATTTTTATGTTTTCCGCATCCTGCTCATCGCCGGTTTGGCGAAACTGGTTGCGAGCAAGTTCACGTCACAAAGCGACGCTTTGGTCGGCGGATTGAATTCGATCGATCAATGTTTCTTGTGGTGTACGCTTTGCCAGGTATTTGCCGCCATCGTTCTTTTTTCGGGCAGTCAAGTCTTCTTCAATCAAACCGCCTTTCTCCTGGATTACCTCGGCGGCTACTTCGTCCTTAGATTTCTAATTCAGGACAAAGAAGATATTCACCGGATGATCAAGTGTTTTGCGGTGATCGTATTTGTTCTAGGGATGGGCATGGCGATTGAGCATTTTAAAGAAGTGAATCTCTTTGGAGTGATTCTTGGAGGAGTGGCCAGCGTGCCGGATTTTCGTGATGGCAAAGTTCGCGCTCAGGGGAACGTTTATGCATGAAATCCTGGCTGGAAGCTTTGGTGCGACGTTAGTGCCCTTGTTCATAGAACTATGGAAGAACGGAAAGGCCAAGGTGCTTGCGGCAATTGGCATCATGGGAGCAAGCGTGGTGGTTTGGACATCCAATTCCAGTACATCGCTGCTGGCTTATGTGGCCGGGCTGCTCGCCATCGCATTTTGGCCGCTTCGCAAAAATATGCGCAAGTTCCGGTGGGGCCTGGTGTTCGGGCTCTTCGCTCTGCAAATTGTTATGAAAGCGCCCGTTTGGTTTGTGATTGCCCACATCGATTTGACCGGCAGTTCATCGAGCTATCATCGTGCCGAGGTTGTCGATCAGTTCCTTCGGCACTTCAGTGACTGGTGGCTGGTTGGGACGAAAGAAACCGGAAGCTGGGGATGGGATATGTGGGATACCCAAAATCAGTTCGCGGCGGTAGGCATTGGCGGCGGGCTGTTGGCGCTGAGTCTTTTTATTGCCATGATTACTTACGGTTTTAAGAAATTGGGAAGCGCCAGGAAAGGGGTGGAGGGGCGTGTGGAAGAGGAGTGGTTCTTCTGGCTGTTGGGCTCCGCGCTTTTTGCCCACACGTGTAGGATTTTTCGGAGTCAACTACTTCGATCAGACGAGATTCGCGTGGTTTGCTTTACTGGCCTCGATTACTGCGGCTGCGGCGCCCGTTCTGCAAGCCGTTAAGGCACCAGAAAGTCAGCCTAAGGCCGCGGTTGGCAATCGCCGATTGGCGTATCCGCCCTTAGTGCCGTCGAGGTCGATGGCCAGCGGCTCCCAGCATAAGAGCCCGGCGCATTTGCGATCGAGGACGTCGTAGAGTGGATTCCTCCGCGTAGGCCAGACCCGATTGTGCATGCGCGTGCTCATCGCCACGCTTGCCATCTTGCATTGTTCACAATACTCGCATGAGCCCGCTCGAGACAAAATATGTGGTTATCACTCCGGTGCGGGACGAAGAGACCTATCTGCCCCTCTCCATCGAAAGCATTGTGCATCAGACCGTGCGCCCGCAAGAGTGGGTGATCGTAAATGACGGCTCGAAAGACCGCACTGGACATATCGCGGAACAGGCTGCCGCCCAATATCCCTGGATCCACGTGGTGCACCGCACAGATCGTGGATATCGCAAATGGGGAGGCGGGATCATCGAAGCTTTTTACGATGGCTTCCATTCGCTGTCCTGCAAAGACTGGGAGTTCATGTCCAAGCTGGATGGCGATCTTACGTTCGAGCCGGGATATTTCGAAGGAACATTCACGAAGTTCGCGAACAACCCCCGAATTGGCATCGGAGGGGGCGTCCTCTATCACTACGATCATGGAGCGAAAGTGTTGGAGCAAAATCCCACCTTTCATGTACGGGGGGGCGCGAAGATATTCCGCCGTGGATGCTGGGACGCGATCGGAGGGCTTTGGGTGGGTGCTGGGTCTGACACCGTGGACGAGGTCAAAGCCAACATGCTCGGGTGGACCACGATGAGTTTTGCCGACTTGCACATGATTCACCACCGGCCGACTGGCGCGTCCTGGGGACGTTGGGGAGGAGTTGCCAAGGACGGCAGCATTAGCTACATCACTGGCTATCATCCACTTTACATGCTGGCCAAGTTGGCTATCGGTGTGGCCCGGAAGCCGTACGTCCTGGGGTCCGTCGCTCAGATGTATGGTTACGTGAGCGCATATCTACAGCAGGCTCCCAGGGTCGACGACCCGGAACTTATCCGCTACCTCAGGAAGCAGCAACTCGCGCGACTTCTTGGAAGAGAGACGATTTGGAAGTAAGTTGACGTAGCATTTCAGCGCTCGATAACCGGTAAGCTTCTTCGCCGCCAGCGTTCAGCGACACGGTGTTTTCCGATGGAACTGTCTATCATTTTCGTGAACTGGAACTCTGTAGACTACCTGAGGGATTGCATCGCCAGCATTTACGCGAATACGAACGAAATATCATTCGAAGTCATCATCGTCGATAACGCTTCTCCACAAGAAGGGGTGGAAACCCTCAAAAGTCAGTTCCCGGATGTGCTGCTGATCAAGAGCGCAAAGAATGTGGGATTTGCGGCGGCCAACAATCTCGGATTCCAGCGATCCACCGGCGCGTATGTTTTGTTTTTGAATCCAGACACTAAACTGGTTGGACCCACCATTGACACCATGGTGAGTTACCTGAGGACCTTGCCAGATGCCGGGATCGTCGGCTGTAAGATGTTAAATGCGGATCGATCGGTGCAGATTACGTCCATCCAGAAGTTCCCGACGATATTGAATCAGCTGGTAAACATAGAATATCTGCACCTGCTCTGGCCGGGTTGCCCGGTGTGGGATATTGGTCCGCTATTCTCGAAGGATTTGAAATGGACCCGCGCCGACGTCATACCCGGGGCGTGCATGCTGCTGAAACGCAGTGTATTCGAGCAGGCCGGAATGTTCAGTGAAGAATATTTCATGTACGCGGAAGATCTGGACCTGAACTACAAGATCAGGCGCGCCGGCCATAAGAACTATTACGTGGGCGAAGCAGCCATCATTCATTATGGCGGCGGGAGCAGTTCACGGCAGAAGGTCAGTCATTGGGCCACCATCATGAAGCACCGGGCTATGACGCGATACTTCCGCAAGACACGCGGCAGGTTTTACGAAACACTGTACCGGACGGTTATGGGTTGTTCGGCCGCCGGGCGCCTGGCGATTCTAACGCTGTTGTCTCCTTTTCGAGGTAAGCAGCGCGACAAAGAGTCGCTGCAATTCGCGTCGGAGAAGTGGAGAGTTGTCTTGCGCTGGGCGATAGGACGGCAGGACTTGGTTTTGGGAGATCGATAAGCAAAACAAGTGAGGCCAATGTGTGCGGAATCTGCGGTAAGTTGAACTTCGATCCTGAGGCAAGTGTGTCGCCGGCTTTGCTCAAGAGCTATGGCGGACACGATCTACCATCGCGGTCCGGATGATGAAGGTTACTATACCTCCGGCCCAGTGGGCTTGGGCTTCCGCAGGTTATCGATTATCGACCTCAGCATGGGTCACCAGCCTCTGTCGAATGAAGACGATTCCGTCTGGATCGTATTCAACGGAGAGATCTATAACTACAAAGAACTGCGGCAGTATTTAGAATGCCAAGGGCACATTTTCAGGACGCACACCGACACTGAAGTGATCGTGCACCTCTACGAAGAAGTCGGCGAGGCTTGCGTAGAAAAGCTGCGCGGAATGTTCGGTTTTGCGATCTGGGACAACCGCAAGAAGCAACTCTTCCTCGCGCGGGACCGCGTCGGAATCAAGCCAGTTTATTACTGGCTGTCGGATACCTCGTTGGTATTCGGTTCGGAGATTAAGGCAATTCTGGCCGATCCGGAAGTTCGACCAGAGGTTCTCCCCAGAATGATTGACAGGTTTCTGAGCTTTTATTACGTTCCGGGCGAAGAAACCCTCTTCAAAAATATCTACAAACTGGCCCCTGGTTCCTACATGGTCGTAAAAGACGGAAAGGCCAAAACCTCGAGCTACTGGGATCTACACTTCTCGCCCGTGGAGCAAGACTTTAAGACGGCGGAAGAGAATGTCATCAAGCTTTTGGATGAGGCGGTCCAACTGCACATGATCAGCGATGTCCCGGTTGGATTTCTCTTGAGTGGGGGCCTGGACTCCACGGCCATGCTGGGATTCACAGCGGGGAAGACCGATCATCCGCTTCATAGCTTTACACTCGGGTTTTCCGATCCCGGACTTGTCGATGAGCGTCCCTACGCGACACTGGCAGCGCGCACCTACGGCACCAACCACCACGAGATGACGATCAGTTCCAAGGAATTCGCGGATTTTCTGCCGAAGTTTGCATGGCACATGGAGGAGCCGTGCTGCGAGCCGCAGGCGGTGGCGCTGTATTATGTTTCGAGACTTGCAAAAGAGTTTGTGAAAGTGTTGATTTCCGGAGAGGGTGGTGACGAAGCATTCGCCGGCTACCAAATCTATCGCGGCGCGCTGTGGCTGGAGCGCTTCAAGAGCGTTTTGGGACCATTTAAAGGCACGGTGTCGTCCAGCCTGTCACTTATGAATCGAGGACTCAAGTCGGCTCGCGTAGCGAAGTACGCACCGTTAATGACCCTTCCGTTGCAGGACTATTACTATTCCAGAATTTCCAATCCCTTCCTGTACTTCAATACGCAGATGAGCGAAGTGTATTCGAAAGATTTCGCTCATTCTGTGGATAAAGACTTCTCGCTCAGCGCCGTCAAAAGATATCTCGGTAACGGAACAAGCGGTGAGAGATTGAATCGCATGTTATACGTGGACACCAAGACCTCGCTTCCCGACGATCTGTTGTTGAAGGCCGATAAAATGACCATGGCAAATTCGATCGAGCTTCGCGTCCCGATGCTGGATCACAAATTGCTGGAAATGGCCGCTGCGCTACCCGAAAATTTCAAAGTCCGCCGGTTTACAACCAAATACATCCTCAAGCACGCCCTGCGCGGCCGAGTTCCTGCCGAAATTCTGAATCGCAAGAAAGTCGGCTTTCCCGTTCCGTTCAATGCCTGGCTGCGAACCGAACTGAAGGATTGGGTTCGCGGCCTGCTGCTCGACCGGGAAGCGGTCTCGCGCGGCTACTTTAACAGCGCCCGAATCGAAGGTCTTATTCAGGAAAATGAACGAACGGGCATGTACTCGAAGGAGATTCTTTCACTGGCGTCCCTCGAATTGTGGCATCGAGCCTTTTTTGAAAGAGCCACGAATCCGGTGAATTCCTCGGCCCTGGGTTCGCCCGTACCAGTCTAGAATTCGAACTTTCAACTCATGAGCCGGACGGATAAACCAATTCGCGTTTTGTATAGTTTTCCGCATAAGTTGGGGGCGGATAGAATCTGTTATACGGCCTGGCAGCAGGTGAACGGCCTTGCGGCTGCGGGAGCTGACGTCTTAGCCTTTCCGGGGGTGCTTCATCGGCCACTGCCTGCAACTGTGAGAGTTCAGCCTACGCTGGCGCGCGGCAAGTTAAGAATCCCCTATAAATTGCTGGGTACCATGCGGGCCCTGGCGCTGCACGATTACATCGTTGCTCGAAGGGTCGAAAAGCTGGTGGGGCAGATCGATATTATCCACACCTGGCCTGACGCCGCTCTGAGGACGCTCAAGACGGCAGCCAGATTGGGAATCCCTACAGTACTCGAGAGGCCGAACGCCCACACGCGGTACGCCTACGAAGCGGTCCAGAGAGAAGCCCAACGTCTAGGAGTGGTTCTGCCGCCCGACAATGAGTATGCCTACAAGCCGGACGTTCTCGAGAGAGAAGAGGAAGAATATCGTTTGGCGGACTATTTATTGTGCCCATCCGATTTTACGATCAAGACGTTTGTGGACCGCGGCTTTGATCGTAATAAATTGTTGAAGCATCAATACGGCTATGATGAAACATCCTGCACTCCTGACACCGATAGACCTAGAAAAACGATGCAGGGGCTGACGATGTTATTCGCCGGCGACTGCGCGGTGCGAAAAGGCGTGCACTTTGCACTTGAGGCCTGGCTGCAATCGGACGCGCATCGGGACGGTACGTTTCTGATCGCGGGAGGGTTTTTGCCGGCGTATGCGGAGAAACTTGCCGGCATGCTTTCGCATCCGAGCGTTCGAGTGCTAGGGCATCGGAACGATGTGCCGGAATTGATGCGTAAAAGCGACCTCCTGGTTCTACCGAGCATCGAGGAAGGCTTTGGCTTGGTTTGCGTTGAGGCCATGGGCAGCGGTTGCGTTCCGCTGGTTTCCGAGGCTTGCACCGATGTCTGCAAACACATGGAAAATGCGCTGGTACATCGTATCGGCGACGTAAACGCGCTGGCAGAACAGATCACCATGCTGAATGGCAATCGCGCGCTGTTGGAAACGCTGCGTGCGGGATGCTTGCGAACCGCACCGCAACTCACGTGGACGGCGGCGGGCGTGAGGCTTCTCGACATCTATCGTGAAGTGATCGTGGCTGAGAAGGAGAAAACAGCCGCCGGAACCGCATTTGTAAAGGCTCCTGTCGCGGCTATTGGTTAGCGCGGTCTAGGCCGCGGTTGCGGTTGAGTTGAGGACTGAAACCTGGCACTTCTCGCAGCGGATGGAAGTCGCGTCCCTTAAACAGCAAAAATGGAGAGTCAGTCGCAGGCTACATGGAAACGGGCACTGAAATGCGGCATCAGTCTGGCAGTATTTGCCGCTTCCGTTCTCGGCAGACTTCTGATTCGGCTTTCTGGCAAGCAGCCAAACGGCTCATGTGTAGTCCTGTATTATCATTCTGTTCCGCCAGCCCAGCGAAGTCAGTTTGCTCATCAGCTCGACGTTCTGATGCGTCACGCGAAAATAGTGGACGTGAATGGAACGGTTACGCTCGCGCCTAGCGTAAAGCATGTCGGTGTGACTTTTGACGACGCATTTGAAAATTTTGTACACTGTGCGTTGCCGGAATTAGAAAAGCGGCACATCCCTGCGACGGTGTTTGCCATTTCTGGCGAGTTTGGCAAGAACTTTGGCCCGTCTGGCCGCCCAGAAAAGATTATGTCCGTGGAGCAAATGCGGAAGTTGCCGCAGAATCTTGTTACCATCGGCTCGCATACAGTAAGTCATCCGTTACTTCCCAGTGTCAGCGACCAACGTGCCCACGAAGAACTCAATCAATCGCGCCAGCAACTTGAAAGTATCTTGTGCCGGCAGATCCGCTTATTCAGCTTTCCGTTCGGCGGATTCAACACCAAACTCATAGAGTTTTGTCGCGATGCCGGTTACGAGCGCGTTTTTACGACCCTGCCCACATTTGCCTTTGTGAGACCGGATGAATTTGTTATTGGCCGGATACGTGTGGACCCCACCGATTGGCCGCTGGAATTTCGTCTAAAATTGGCGGGCGCGTATCGCTGGCTGCCATGGGCGTTTGCGATAAAACGCAAATTGTTGGTGCGGCGCCATGAAGAGTCTAGCCGGCGCGATTTGGCTCCCAGTAAATCGAGTAAATAAAGACCATGCCTTTAGCCGAGAGTGGAATGATCGATACGCTTCTGCGCATGGCTCGCCGGCGGAACGAAAGCGCCGTTTCTGCCGAGTCAGCCGCTGCGGCTACATCGGAGACTGGTAAGATTCCTGTCCGGCGCCGCGAGGCGCTATTTTCTGATTTCAATGCGATCCTGGCGCTAAGGGAACGCTGGGGCTTGAGCCAGGATTCACCGGAGAATTGGCGGCGTCTTTGGCGGGACAATCCCGCACTCTCCTTAGGAGCTGCGAACTTCCCGATCGGCTGGGTGCAAGAGGCGAACGATACAATTGTTGGATATCTCGGCAGCATCCCTTTGCTCTACCAGTATGGCGATCAACAAGTTCTTGCGGCTGCCACGACCAGCTACGCGGTAGACCCCGCTTACCGGTCCCGCAGCTTGGGTATGGTCGGCGCGTTTTTTCGGCAACCAGGCTGCGATCTTTACCTGGATACGACAGCTACTCCGGCTGCGGGCAAGATCATGCAGGCATTCAAGGCGGAACGGCTGCCGCAGCAGGATTATGGAACTGTGCTTTTCTGGGTCTTGGACCCGCAAGACTTTCTGCATTCCGTGGCCAAGAAGCTGCAACTCTCACCACGGCTCGCGGGCATCCTGGCCACGCTTGGCTCGGGGGCCCTCCACGGCGATATTCTCCTGCGGAAGAGGCGGCCTGCCTGTCGCCCGGGGCGGTTATCGTGCCGAGAATTACGCGTCGAGGAAATTGGCGACGATTTTCAATCTCTTTGGTTACGGAAAGTTCAGGAACGGCCTCGGCTTATGGCGTGGCGGACACCGGAAATTCTGCACTGGCATTTTCTGGTCCCGCACAGCAAAAGCAGCCCGCAAGTTCTTGCCTGCTACGATGGGAAAACGCTGGCGGGTTACGCGATCGTGTTGACCACAAGCGTGCGTGAACTTGGCTTAAAAAAATCTTCAGTGGCCGACGTTTTTGTGGCTGACGATAAGCCAGAAGTCGTTTCCGAGCTGCTTGCGGGCGCTCACGAACTGGCAAAGAAGAACCTGAGCGATGTATTGGAAATTATGGGTTTCCCCGAAAGTGTGCGAAGCATCTGCCGGGTGTGGAAACCATACTCGCGCCGATACCCGGCTTGTCCGTATTTTTACAAAACGGATAATATCGCGCTTCGGAATGTCCTGGTGAACCAGGATTCCTGGTACGCGTGCCCTTACGATGGAGACGCGACTCTCCACGCTTAAAATGAGCGGTTTCCTGCTGCTTATCCAAAAGAATATTGGCGCAGAAAATGAAACTGATTGAAGCCCTGGAAATCGTTAGAACTCCGCGCGTCGGAGGTAGTGCGACCAAGTACTCGGTCTCAGTGATTTGCGGTTTCAATGCACTTCATTTGCTTACGTTTATTGACGCAGAGTTGCGGCGCAGACATGCCGATCGAGTGCCCACTATTCACGCGGGTCTGTACGGAGATTTTTGGGGAAATCTGGAGCGCGAACGAACACAGGATAACGACGCAGCAATCGTGATGCTGGAATGGGCCGACCTGGACCCGCGCCTGGGGTTGCGGAGTCTCGGCAATTGGGCCCCCGCAGTTCTGCCGGACATACTTCAATCGGTGCGAAACAGAGGCGCTTTGCTGAACGAACTGCTGTCTGCTGTGGCAGAGAACTTGCCGGTCGCGATTTGTTTCCCCACCCTTCCACTGCCGCCGGTTGCGTTCACGCCCGGCTGGCTCGCCAGCGAACTCGAACTCGAACTACGAGCTGTTGTTGCCGGACTGAGCGCGGCAAGCGCGCGCAACAGGAATGTGCGGGTGCTGAGCCCGCAGCAAATCGACCGGCTGTCGCCGTTGGCGGCCCGCATGGACGTCCGTTCTGAGCTGATGAACGGCTTTCCATATCACCTGGCGCATGCGTCCATTCTGGCGCAACAAATTGTGGAGCTGCTCAGCAACATCGTCCCTAAAAAGGGCCTAATTACCGATCTAGACGGGACACTGTGGCGTGGAATTCTAGGCGAGCTTGGCGCCGATGGCGTTTCTTGGGACCTTGACCGTCATGGTCACATGCACGCCGTTTACCAACAGCTACTGCACTCGCTGGCGGAAGCAGGAGTGCTAATCGCCGTGGCGAGTAAGAACGAACCGGCGCTTGTCGAGGCGGCGTTTCGCAGACAAGATATGATTCTACCGGCGACGGCTGTCATTCCCTGGCAAGTGCATTGGGGGCCGAAGTCCGAATCGGTGACAAGGATCTTGCAGTCCTGGAATATTGGTGCGGATGCGGTTGTGTTTGTGGATGACAGCGCCGCGGAAATTGCGGAAGTGCAATCGATTCATCCACAGATGGAATGCATCGAGTTTCCCACCGATCAGCCGCAGGCCATGTACGAAGTGCTTCGCCACCTGCGTGACCTCTTCGGCAAGGTTGCGATCAGCGCAGAGGATGGCATCCGCCGGCAGAGCATTCGAAACGTCCTCGAGATTTCCGATTACAAGAACATTGCAGCAGGTTCACCGAATCGGTTTCTTGAACAAGCAGAGGCGGAATTGAGTTTTAGCTTCGCCAAAGAACCTCTGGACCCGCGGGCGGCGGAGCTAATCAACAAGACCAATCAATTTAATCTAAACGGCCGACGCTACACACCTTCCGAGTGGTGGAAATATGTGCGGAATCCCGAGACTTTTCTTTTGGTTGTTTCTTACCGAGACAAGTATGGCCCTCTGGGAAAGATCGCAGTCCTCACAGGACAGCGGCGGAAAGCGGTTCTGCGCATCGACAATTGGGTGATGAGCTGCAGAGCGTTCGGGCGCAGGATTGAGTTCAAGTGCTTGGAAGTTTTGTTGGACAAATATGACGCGATGGAAGTTGCATTCGATTTCCTGCCGACGGAGAGGAATGGCCCGCTAAGAACATTCCTCGAATTAATTCTCGGACATACTCCGACGTCGGGCTGCACGGCTTCCAGGTCAGAATTGTTGGCTAACTCTCCGGAGACGTTTCACACCATTGCGGAGTTGAGCAATGGATAACGTGGAAAGTCGCCTCGTGAAATGCTTTATGGCCGTGTTCCCCGAACTGACTGCCGAGAAAGCGCTGTCTGCGAGCACGAATACGCTGCGTCAGTGGGACTCGCTATCGAGCGTAACTTTGTTTACGTTGATTGAAGAAGAATTTGGTATTAGTCTCAGCATCGACGCATTGGATGAATTTGGTTCGTTCGGGCAGGTCTTCGCGTATCTCGAAAGAGAACGCTCCGCATAATCAGAGTCGGTCATCGGAAACGCCTTGCGAGCGGAGCAAGGCTATCTCTGCTTGTCGGGAAATGAATTCAACGGTTTACAAACTCGATCCTCTGCAGGATCCGCGCTGGAGCGCATTGGTGGAGACGCATCCGCACGCCTCCATATTTCATACCAGAGGATGGATGGAGGCGCTTCGCCGCACCTATGACTACAGCCCGGTAGCATACACCACGTCATCTCCCACAAGCACACTGAGCAACGCATTGGTATTTGCCAGAGTACGCAGCTGGATCACCGGCCGACGTATTGTGTCCCTGCCGTTTTCGGATCATTGCGAGCCCCTTTTCGAGTCTCGTGAGGAGTTGAACTTCGTGCTCGAGTATTTGCAGAGTGAAATGGACCACCGCGAGTGGAAGTATTTGGAAGTTCGGCCACGAAATGGGAGCTTGGCCGCCAGCGCTAAACGATTTGGGTTCTATTCTGCCGCGTCCTACTACTTGCATCGTGTCGACCTCTGCCCCAGCCTGGAATCGGTGTTTCGACTATTAGACAAAAACTCGGTTCAGCGGCGCGTGTCACATGCCGAACGGGCGGGAGTGACCGAGAAGTGTGGCCGATCTAAGACATTGCTGGATGAGTTCTACAACCTGGTAGTTCTCACCCGCAGGCGCCACCACTTACCCCCGCAGCCGTATGTTTGGTTCCAGAATGTTCTTGACTGCCTCGGGGATGCCGCGGTTATCCGAACGGCATATGCGACAGACGGCACACCTATTGCCTCCATCTTGACTCTGCGATTCAGGAACGCAGTCGTCTACAAGTACGGGGGCTCTGATGCGAGATTCAAAAGTTTGGGCGCGACGCCATTTCTTCTTTGGAGGGCGATCGAGGACGCCAAGGCAAACGGCGCAACAGAATTTGATCTTGGACGTTCGGACGAGCAGGACCAAAAGCTCGTGAACTTCAAGAATCACTGGGACAAGGATCCCAGCCGCTTGCTGTACTGGCGATATCCTGCCCCGCAACTTTCAAATAATGGGGACTGGCAACTGCGATTTGCAAAGCTGTTATTGGCAGGTATGCCTGACAGCGTATTGGCCGCGATGGGCAGGTTGCTTTACAGGCATATTGGATAGGCAACAAGAAGTTCCCGGGACATGCAAGGCACTTGACCGAGCGTCTTTTGGAGAACCGCAGCATCGAACACGTTCGTTGGGCCGTTTGCCTCCACATGACTCCACATGATCTTCCATCAAACTGATCTAATGGGAGTGATGGAGGTTCGGCTCGATCCTAGAACGGACGAGAGGGGGTTCTTCGCTCGCACATGGTGCCAAAAGGAGTTTGAATCTCAGGGACTCAACCCGGTTGGTGCAATCCAGTATTTCCTTCAACGCACGAAAGGGAACGCTGCGCGGTATGCATTATCAGGCGTCGCCAAATGCAGAGGCCAAGCTCGTGCGTTGCACCAGGGGAACAATATACGACATCGTGCTCGATCTGCGCCCTCAGTCGCCGACATTCAAACATTGGATCTCCATAGTATTGACGACCGAAAAACGGAACATGGTCTACGTTCCGGAAGGATGCGCGCACGGTTTTCTGACTATGGAAAACGAGAGCGAGGTCTTTTATCAGATGTCTGAATTCTATGATGCGGCATCGGCTCGGGGAGTGAGATGGAACGATCCGGCATTCAAGATTGTGTTGCCGGGAAAAGTCGAAGTAATTTCCGAGCGGGACCGAACGTACCCCGACTTTGAATAAGACCGATGAGCTTCCTAGAGGAACTCGATAATAAGAACCTGGCGGCAATCGGTCAGGAATTACATCGCTTCGCTGGAGACCTTTACCCGATCTGCCGGAGCATCACCGGCGACGGAATCCGACAAACTTTAACCATGATCCAGACTCGAATTCCGCTGCAGACGTCCGAGGTGCCGACAGGTACTCCCGTGTTCGACTGGACGGTGCCGAAAGAATGGAACATTCGAGATGCCTATATCAAGGCTCCGGGTGGACAACGAGTGGTGGATTTTAGGAAGTGCAACCTTCACGTCCTAAATTACAGTGTGCCAGTGCATACGACCATGTCACTGAGCAAACTCAAGCCACATCTGTTCACGATTCCGGAGAAACCAGACTGGATCCCATACCGAACTTCCTACTACAGAGAGGACTGGGGCTTCTGTGTTTCCCATAACCAGATGCAGACGCTCGAGGACCTGCAGTATGAAGTGTGTATTGAGTCCACTCTCGAAGACGGGCACTTGACCTACGGGGAGTGCTATTTGCCTGGACAATCGAGCGACGAGGTTTTGATTTCGTGTCATGCCTGTCATCCTTCGCTGGCGAATGACAATCTGTCGGGACTTGTGGTCGCGACTTTTTTGGCACAGATTGCTTTCCGGGCGAAACCTTCGTTACTCCTATCGGTTTCTGTTCATCCCGGGCACAATTGGGGCGATTGCCTGGCTCTCGCGAAATCGAGAGGCGGCGAAACGGATTCGCCACGGGCTGGTATTGACGTGCCTGGGAGACAATGGCCGGTTCCACTACAAGAAGAGCCGCCAGGGCAACGCCGAGATTGACCGAGCGGCGACGCACGTACTCACTCATTACGCCGAGTCTCCAGGGATTCTGGAATTTTCTCCTTATGGATACGACGAACGGCAGTACTGCTCTCCCGGTTTCAACCTAGGCGTTGGTTGCCTGATGCGCAGCGTATGGGGAAGCTTTCCTGAATATCACACTTCGGCCGACAATTTAGAATTCATCCGGCCGCTGCAGCTTGCCGAATCGCTCCGGATGTGCGCAGCCATCCTGGATGTGCTGGAAAACAATCAACGGTTCTGCAACCTAAACCCTTACTGTGAACCGCAACTGGGCCGGCGAGAGCTCTATCGCACTACCGGCGGCGAAACGATTGGAAATGAGATCCACGCACGCCTCTGGGTGTTGAATTTCTCGGACGGAGAGCACTCTCTGCTCGATATTGCCGAGCGCTCCGGTATCCCGTTTCCGAGAATCAGAGGAGCTGCGGAGCTTCTATGCCAGAACGGATTGTTGTCGCCTCTCCCGAGCGGCATCGATCCGAACCACGGATAGCAAATCGATAAAATCGATTCTCTGATAGCACGTCGCAATTGCAATATATAGTCGAAATAGGATAATAGGATCCACATGAAAATACTGTTAACCGGACATAAGGGCTATATCGGTTCTGTGGCGGGCCCCATCTTGCGCTCGGCCGGACATGAAGTGGTTGGTCTTGATGCGGATTTGTTTGCGGGCTGCGATTTCGGGGAGCCCGCTCCAGGACTCCCGGAAGTCCGCAAAGACATCCGTGATCTGACCCAGTCAGATCTCAGTGGCTTCGACGCGGTGGTGCACTTGGCTGCTTTGTCAAATGATCCCTGGGGTGACCTTGAGCCTAACCTGACTATGACATCAACCACAGCGCTTCCGTCCGGCTTGCTGAACTAGCCAAAGCGGCGGGCGTGAAACGGTTTATCCTCTCTTCTTCCTGCAGTACCTATGGAGCAGCCGGAGATGCCATCCATGACGAGACGGCGCCACTAAACCCGGTGACGGTTTATGGTGAATCCAAGGTCTTGGCCGAGCGTGACCTTGCGGGCTTGGCAGATCATAGTTTTAGCCCGACTTTTCTCAGAAGTGCAACCGCCTATGGTGTGTCTCCCCGGTTGCGGTTAGACATAGTGTTAAATGATCTGGTCGCATCTGCATATACGACCGGACGAATCTACGTTAAAAGCGACGGCACGCCCTGGCGCCCCATCGTGCATATACGCGACATCACAGCAGCAATTCTCTCGGTGCTGGAGGCGCCGCACAACGCGATCCACAACGAGACATTCAATGTGGGAAGAACCGAAGAAAACTACCGCATCAGCGAGTTGGCGGCGATCGTGGCAGAAACGGTTCCGGGATGCCATGTGGAATACGCAAGCGACGGGGGCCCCGACAAACGATGTTATCGCATAAACTGTGACAAGATTCAGCGAGTCCTTTCGAACTTCCGACCCCAATGGACCGCTCGGACTGGCGCGAAGGAGCTCTACGACGCATATCGTTCAGTCGGGCTCACGTTTGAAGACTGGGACCGTGGCCGATACGCCCGCATAAACCACATTCACCGACTCCTGAATGCTGGCCTCGTGGACTCCTCCATGCGTTGGGCACATTGATGGAAAAGAATTTCCCCTAAAGCGGCTCTGAAGCCGTTTGGTTTCCAGCGCTCGACGCCTACGTGCAAGTTAAGGTGCTAAGCCCTACTTTACAACGCACTTACCTATAAGAATGCAGACTAGATTACGCCTCCCAATTAGCAACCTTGGCAGGCTGATTGCGAGACTCTAGGCGAGGTCCTCAGGTTACCCTCGCACCTTATCGGCGGTAGCTTGTTTACGGACAATTCGATTCCGGGAAATGCCGCATGATGCAATTGGTAGCCCCGAGGCCTGCGCTCACCAGAGCGCCTGCCAAGTCGACAACGGTGGATTCCCTATCTTCTATTTCGAAACAGTGCAACAAATGGATATGGCTACAATGACCCTTTCTGCTGGCGTTCAGCAACAAGACTTTGCCAGTTCGTGTCGCTTCTGCGGGGCAGGGCTGCGGAGAACTTTTGTCGATCTTGGGATGTCTCCACTTTGCGAGACTTATCCTTCGGCGGCAGACCTCAACCGCGGTGAGCTCTACTATCCTCTGCGTGTGTACGTTTGCGAGCAGTGTTTCCTCGTTCAATTGGAAGAGTACGAAAGACCGGAGAATATCTTCAGCGATTACCCATATTTTTCCTCTTACGCGGATTCTTGGCTCCGACATTGCGAGGACTACTGCGAAAAGATGACGAAGCGCTTCGGTTTAGGGGGCCAGAGTTTCGTGGTGGAGGTTGCTAGTAACGACGGCTACCTCCTGCAATATTTCGTCCGCCAGCACGTGCCCGTGTTAGGCATCGAGCCCGCGGCGAATGTAGCCAAAGTGGCCGTCGAAAAGGGAGTGCCTACTCTCGTTCGGTTTTTCGGCGCGCAAGTTGGCGGAACAGATGGCGAGCGAAGGACGCTGCGCCGATCTGCTTCTCGGCAACAACGTCCTCGCGCAGGTCCCAGATCTGAACGATTTTGTGAAGGCCTGAAGATCTTGCTGAACCCGCAGGGGTTTTGACGCTAGAGTTCCCTCACCTGCTGCGGTTGATCGAATGAACGAGTTTGACACGATATACCACGAGCACTTCTCCTATTTCTCGATGCTCGCCACAGTACGCATCTTGGCAGCTCATGGCCTCCAGGCCTTCGACGTCGAGGAGTTGGCAACACACGGCGGCTCGCTCCGCGTTTATGCCTGCCGGGCCGAGGATACGACGCACGAGATCCAGCCAGCGTTGAGCAGTTGCTGGGGCAAGGAAAGGAAAGCTGGACTGGACTCGCCCGTGGGCTACGAGGGTTTTGCTCGCAGGTAAACAGACAAAATTCGCGCTGGTGGATTTCCTGGTGACCGCCGCGCGGCAGGGCAAGACTGTGGCCGGATACGGGGCGCCAGGGAAGAGCGCGACCTTGTTGCATTACTGCGGGATTGGGAAAGACTTAATCGAGTACACAGTGGACCGCAATCCAAACAAGCAGGGCCGATTTCTTCCCGGCAGTCATATACCCGATCTACCATCCGCACAGGATCCGTGAGACCGAGCCGGACTACGTTTTCATTTTGCCCTGGAATCTGAAAGGCGAAATCATGGAGCAATTGCAATTCATCCGCGCATGGGGGGGGCGTTTCGTCGTGCCGATCCCCAAGGTAACTGTGTATTAGGGGTGAACCATGAAAGTCGTTTTGTTTTGCGGCGGTGCTGGTATGCGGCTCAGAGGGTACTCCGAGGATGTTCCCAAGCCCATGGTGCAGATCGGGACTAGGCCAATGCTGTGGCACCTGATGAAGTACTACGCTCACTTCGGCCATAAAGACTTCATTCTCTGCCTGGGATACAAAGCCAACGTCATCAAAGACTATTTTCTCCAGTACGAGGAATCGGTGTCCAACGATTTTGTCTTGTCCCAGGGCGGTGAGAAGGTGGAGTATCTACAGCGAGACATTGACGACTGGAAGATCACCTTCGTCGAGACCGGTGCCACTCGAATATCGGCGAGCGGCTGAAGGCGGTAGAGCCCTATTTGCAGGGCGAAGAGATGTTTCTCGCGACCTATGGTGACGGACTCAGTGATCTGCCGCTGCCCCGTATGGTGGAGACATTCCGTCAGAGCAGCGCGATAGCCTCTTTGCTGCTGGTGCAGCCTACAGCAACCTTTGACGTGGTCCACGCAGGTCCCCTGGGCGTCGTCAGAGAGATTTGTGCATTGAGCCGCAGCGAGATTTGGATCAATGGTGGGTTCTTCGTTATGCGTAACGAGATGTTCCAGTATATTCAACCCGGCGAGGAACTGGTTCGCGAGCCGTTTCAAAGGCTGATTCAAAAACAGGCCTTATTGGCGCATAAATACAGTGGCTTTTGGCAATGCATGGATACATTTAAGGATAAGGAGCGCCTGGAACAACTGAATCTCGATGCCGCTGCGCCTTGGAAGGTTTGGAAGCGCCCGGCGCCCGCAATCCCAGACTCCTCAGAGTTACTCTCGAAGACGTATGACTAGTTGCAGATTTGACCAGGGTTTGTGCGGCGTTGGCAAGGCCGATTCCTTATTGGCCTGGTACGAGGGGCATCTTCCCCGGTAAGCATCAACGGCGTCGGGACCGCCCATTGATGTATTCACCTCGTCTTCACCGCGACGTCTTCGTCGTGAACCCTTTGGATTGGCTTGGCCATCCAGCTTCTCAGAAGGTAACATTTCTTCCCAAACCGACCAGCGGACTTGGCTCTGGTTTGCTAACTAGCTAAAATGTCGCGATGGCAAGGGGCCGCCTCGGTTAAGGCTTGACGGAATGGGCGGTCGCAAGCGGACGCTAGTTGCACACCGTCGGGCGCGCCTGGTGCCTGTCGTGCGCAGATAAAGCGAAATGAGACAAAGTAAGTGAAACAAAGCAAAGTGAAACTCGGGGGGAGCGGTTCTGCATTTGCGGTGGTGTTGAGATTTGCAGATAAGGAGGGTCTGGAGTGACTGAGTCACGATGCGGCGCCTCGGAAAGTGTCGAGGAATTCGGCAGGGCCATCCTAGCCAACCCGGAGGTGATCTCCACCGGCGTATGATACACCTGTCTTTGAACGAAGCCGCGAGCAAATCATTAACCATTCTGTGCCTGGGCTGCCATGCGGATGACATCGAGATCGGCTGTGGCGGCACCGTTCTTCGGCTAGGGGAGCAATACCCCCATTGCGTGTTCCACTGGGTGGTGTTCAGTGCGCATGGGATCCGCGAGGCGGAGGCGAACCGCGCGGCCGCTCTGTTTGTCGATTCGACCCGCTTGAGAGGGCCGCTGTTGAAGAATTTTCGAGACGGTTTCATGCCGTTTGAAGGCGCTGAAATAAAGAATACTTTTGAAGACTTGAAGAGCGCCATTTCTCCTGACCTCATATTCACTCACAACCGGCAGGACGCGCATCAAGATCATCGTCTCATCGCGGAATTGACCTGGAACACATTTCGGGACCACTTTATTTTGGAGTATGAAATTCCGAAGTTCGACGGTGACCTGGGACGCCCGAATGTGTTTGTTCCTCTTGATTCCGAGCTATGCCGCAAAAAAATTCGTTACGTGATGGATGCCTTCGGTTCGCAGCGCAGCAAGCGCTGGTTTCAGGAAGATACATTCTTGTCGCTTATGCGTCTGCGGGGGATGGAATGCAACGCTCCCAGCGGTCACGCCGAAGCTTTCTACTGTCGCAAGTTGGTGCTGTAAGATTGAAGGGGACCCAATGAAGTTTGGTTCGCTCGCGGAGTGTTGGCAACACCGTGAATTGCTGTATTTCTTTGCCTGGCGCGACATCAAGGTGCGCTACAGGCAGGCGGTGTTGGGGGCAGCATGGGCGGTGCTCCAGCCGCTCTTGAACATGATCATGTTCGCAGTGATCTTTGGCAGGCTGGCGCACATGCCCAGCAACGGCATCCCCTATCCGATTTTTGTGTACTGCGCGCTCGTGCCTTGGACTTATTTCTCCAGCGTAATGGGCTTGGCGAGCAATTGTCTCACGAGCAACTCGTCACTGATCACGAAAGTCTATTTCCCGCGAATGCTGTTGCCCGCCGGCACGGCTCTGGCTGGCCTTCTGGATTTCGCGATCGCATCCGCCTTACTGTTAGGCTTGATTTTTTTATTATCACATCAAGATAGGCTGGACGCTGGCATTTAGCCCGCTTGTGATCCTGTTGATGGTGCTGTTGACGACTGGCGTGAGCATGATCATGGCGGCTATGAACGTGCGATACCGAGATGTCAAGTACGTGCTGCCCTTCGCCATACAACTTGGTTTATTCGCCACGCCGATCATTTATCCGGTCAGTATGATTCCGAAGCGGTTCCAGCCGATACTGGCACTCAATCCCTGCTGGGGAATGGTGGATGGCTTCCGCGCTTGTCTGTTTCCTAACCAGCCGATGGATTTGAAATTGATGGCGACTTCCACCACTGTTACGCTGTGCGGTGTTTGCATTTGGCTTTTATTATTTTCAGAAGAGTGGAGAAAACTTTCGCGGATATCATTTGAAGCGGCGCAGCGAAAGGGCGCTGTCCGCCAGGTCATGAGTACTGCGATCTTTGCGGACAATGTATCGAAGCAATATCAGATTGGCCGCGCCAATCTGACATTGCGCGAGCACCTGACTAACTTGATGAGTCTTGCCGACTTCCGCAAAAAAGAGCCGGAGGAAGACAATATGGGCGCTGCGTGACCTTTCGATGTCCGTCGAGCGTGGCGAAACTGTGGGCATTATCGGACGACAATGGAGCCGGAAAAAGCACGCTGTTGAAGATCATTTGCAGGATCACCTATCCCACATCCGGCCAAGTGAAGGTCGCTGGCCGAATCGCTCTCGTTACTGGAAGTTGGCACTGGGTTTCATGAGGAACTGACTGGCCGCGAGAACATTTATTTGAACGGATCGATTCTGGGAATGCCTAAGAAAGAGGTAAAGAGGCAACTCGACGCGATCGTGGAATTTTCCGGCGTGGAGAAGTTTATCGACACACCCATTAAACGGTATTCTTCGGGTATGCGCTTGCGTCTGGGGTTTGCGGTTGCAGCCCACCTAGAGCCTGACATCTTAATCATAGATGAGGTCCTGGCAGTGGGTGACGCCGCCTTCCAGAAGAAGTGTATCGACGCTATCGAAAGGTTGCGCGCATCCGCGCGCACAATTCTGTTCGTATCGCACAATTTGTCTGCCGTGGAGAACCTCTGCGAACGATGCTTGTGGATCGATGAAGGTAAGGTTCGCATCGACGGCGAGAGCCGCACGGTAATCCGGGATTACATGGGAAGCGTGCGAGAATCCCAGACCGCATTAGCGGCACTTGAAGGGGCGCAGAATCGCAGGGGTACTGGCCAGATCCGGTTTACAGGGGTCGAGTTTCTTTCGCTCGACGGCGTGGCTCAAAGGGTCATTCGCGCCGGCGATCCCGTCGTTTTTCGTTTTCATTATCGTGCCAACGAAGCCGTTGCTTACCCAAGCTTCGGATTTCGGATGCATACCGAGATGGGCGTATTGGTGACGGACACCAGTACTTCGCACCATGGGATTTACATTTCCTCGCTTATACCCGGTGACGGGTACGTCGACCTGGAGATCGACTGTCTTAACCTGTTGGCTGCGAAATATACGCTCTCGCTGTGGGTGACCGACATGTCAGGGAACCTGATTTATGACAATATCGAGCAGGCGATCACGTTTGAAGTCGATACCGCCAACCTTTATCAGTCAGGGAGAGTCATTGACAGCCGTTTTGGCATTGTATTCTTTCCGCAGAAATGGAATCTCGCGGGAATGTCTACTCGACCTGAGAACGCGCCAAGCAATCTGCCGGCCTCCAGCGAATTGTTCGCACCGGATGAACGATCAAGCTAGAACGTGAAAACGCTGGTCCGGCTTGCTGGCCAACGTCGGTAACCATTAACTCCTCAAATCAAGAGGCACGGACGACGCAATAGTCCCAGCATGAGCGAAATCGCGCCGCTCGGAACTAATTGCGATCTATCGCCACAAACCTTACAACCGATGAGTCCATTAGTGAGCTTTGTTGTCCCCTGTTACAAGCTGGCCCATCTGTTGCCGCAGTGCGTCAATTCGATTCTAAGTCAGGACTTTAAAGACTTTGAAGTCCTGATCATGGATAACTGCTCTCCAGACCAGACGCCACATGTCGCGCAGTCGTTTGACGACGCAAGAGTGCAGCATGTACGCAATGAATCGAATCTCGGGCACATTCGTAACTTCAACAAAGGCATAACGCTCGCGGCTGGAAAATACGTGTGGATACTTCACGCAGACGACTTGTTGCGCAGCCCACACGTACTGCGGCGCTTCGTAGAAGTGATGGAACAAGATGCTCGGGTTGGATTTGTGTTTTGCCGCGCAGTCGAGATGCAAGGCGAGACAGAAACTGGCATCGCTCAGTGGGCCGATTGCGGTGACAACGATCATATCTGGAGGGACCGAACCTTCTTCGTGCGCCTGATTGAATCCAACTGTATCGTGGCCTCTTCTGTCCTGGTACGGAAGCAGTGTTATGACAGGGTGGGTCTGTTTCAGGTGGACCTGCCTTTTGCGTGTGATTGGTATATGTGGGGCTTGCTCGCGATGCATTATGAAGCTGCGTATTTGGCCGAACCAATGGTTGTGTCCCGGTTACACCAGGACAGCCTTACTGCAGCGAATTTCAGGGAGCATACGCGCATTTGCATCGCGGATGAGTTTGTAGTTCTTCAAAAGCTTGGCCACGACGCAGAGTCTGCGGGCCTCGCTTCTCTTCATGATGAGTGCGATACCGCATTCGTCCGTCGCGCGGTGCGCCTCCTGCGAGCAGGATTGAATGGCGTGTTTCCCGGTATGAGCGCAACGGAGTTCGAGAATATACTTCAAACACGTATTCTGAATAGAAAAACCGCCAAGCACATACGGGCAGCGGTTTACACAAATCTTGCGGATGAGCAGTACTGGCGCGGTGAATATGCGCAAGCAGCGCAATCGTATTGGCTTGGGTTGGCTGCCCGTCCGTGCCGTCTGAAGACCTGGACAAAGTATCTTCTTCTGCGCAGCGGCGGCGTAGGAATCCGCATCAGGCAACTATCTCATTGAGATGCTCGCTGAACTACTGGGCTCGGTATGCCAAGTAAGGAAGTCCGCCTTAGGAAAAGTCGAACCGTCTTGTTCGTGACGCATACCCCTGTCTACGGAGGAACTGAGAAGCACCTTCTGGAACTTCTGAGCCGGTTCGATGACGGCGCCGTTCGATCCTTGATTCTTTGCACAGAAACGGACCCGTATACCGACAGGTTGCGGCGCGGCAATTATTTAAACGTTGAGGTCAGAAGTGAAACGGCTCTAAATTCGATATGGGATTGGTTCCGGGTGTTCCGGGAAATTAGGCCCCAAGTGATTGTGTTTGTTTACGGGACTCTTTTGCAACTTCCCTGGTATGCATCTGCCGCCGGATGGTTCGCTGGCATTCGAAGACTCTACGCGTTCCAGCATCTGATTCCTCCGCCTGTTCCGCCGAAGGTGGAAGGCAAATCGATTCGCGATAGGGTGCGCCGCATCATCGGCCGAAGGACACGCCGGTTACTTACATTAAGAGTGCCACCCTATGTCTGCACGAAGACGATTTGCGTGAGCGACGCAGTCCGATGGTCTCTCGTCCGCAACTATGGATTTCCCCTTAGAAAGACTATGACGGTTCACAACGGGGTGTCCCTTTCCAAGTTTACTCCGTCATCCAACGGTGGCGGCACAATAAGGGGCACGCTGGGACTTCGTTCGGATGAGTTTGTTCTGGTGTGCGCCGCGAGATTGAGCGAAGAAAAAGGAATCGAAATCCTGCTCCAGGCAGTGCACCAACTTTTACAGAAAAGCCTATCGTGCAGGTGCATCATCGTCGGCGACGGGTACCTTAGAGATAGCACATTGGAGCAGATTCGGACGCTGGGATTGACTGACCATGTGTTTATGGAGGGCTTCCACGAAGATATCAGGCCCTATCTGCGAGCGGCCAACGCCTTTATACTAACTTCACACCGGGAAGGATTGCCTTTTGCAGTTCTCGAAGCAATGGCCTGTGGATTGCCCTGCATTGTTACGAATGTAGGTGGCAACGCCGAAGCTGTGGCTCATAAGGTTACTGGCCTTGTTGTCAGCGCCGGGTCTGTGGACGAAGTAGCCGAGGCAATAAGATATCTGGCCAATCACCCAGACGAGCGTGACCGAATGTCGCGCGAGGCGCGATTGCGGGCGTGTAAAGAATTTGATGTCGAGCAGGGAATGACTGAAATAAAGCGGGTGATACTCAATTGAAGTGCTGGTGGCACAGATGGTCTGGGGTACCCCACCGGAGTTTGGCAATGCCCAGCCCGGTCGGTGAGCTGAGTCGGGCGCTAAGTATTTTGATAACTCGATGAGCCAGAATACTGCGGTTGCGAGAAAGCTGCCGAAGCCTGCACCCACCATGCAGAGGCATGGGAGTGAGTTGACCGAAAACGTGGTACCCACGGAACCGGTTGGTCCCACTGTCCTTGGCAAGGCTCATAAAAGGGTATTATTTGTTACCAATACGAATGAGTTTGGGGGCGCCGAAAGGGACCTCCTTGCGTTGATCCGTAGCCTTCGCGGATGTGACGTTCAGCTTTCCATACTTTGTTTAGGGGACGATTTTTTCAGTGAGCGATTGGATCCTAAACAGCGCGTGGACGTGATCATTTGTAAAAAGGTACCAAAGTCGCTGCGGGACTGGACAAGGCTTTTTCGGTCTCCGCGGCCTGATGTCGTGGTCTTCATCTACAGCTGGTTCTGGTGCCTCCCACCGACAGCATTAATTGGAGCGTGGCTGGCCGGCGTCCGAAGGCGGTATTCGATCCAGCAGCTCATTAGTCCGCGCCTCGCGGCCTCTCCTGAACAATCGGCACAGTGGATGCGGCGACGAACGATTCGCAGCGTGTCTCTACGCTTATTGGGCCTGGAACCCCGTTGGGTGACGGACATGATTGCCGGGGTTGCCGCCTTGCCGATCTGTGTACACGCATCTTTAAGTAGCCCGACTGAGTTGAGGATAGCGGCGTACTTGTGCAATACAACAATTTGCGTCAGCGACGCACTCCGAAGCTCTCTGATAAAAGACTTCGGGTTTCCAGCGGCAAAGATGAGAACGATTCACAACGGTGTAGCGATATCGGAGTTCTTTCCGTCTAAGCGAAATGGACTCACGATCCGAGCCAAACTTGGGATCCATCCGGAGGAATTCCTTCTTGTCTGTACAGCGAGGTTAAGTGAACAAAAAGGAATCGACATCCTACTTCAGGCAATCGCGCGCGTCTTAGGCGATGGTACGCCTTGTAAGTGCATCATCGTGGGGGACGGCCCGCTCAAAGACCAGCTCTTGGATCAAGCGAGGAAACTCGGTTTGAGCGGACACGTGTTCTTTGAGGGTTTCCAGGAAAATGTAAGAGCGTATTTGCAGGCCGCCTCGGTCTTCATACTTACCTCACACAGGGAAGGGCTGCCACTTTCGATCGTGGAAGCCATGGCTTGTGGACTGCCCTGTATCGTGACCGATGTAGGTGGCAATGCAGAAGCGATCACTCATCAGGTTCACGGCCTGGTGGTACCTCCAGGATCGGTAAGCGGGGTAGCCGATGCAATTTCGTACCTTGCTACTCACCCAAGCGAGCGGGCCCAGATGGGCGCTATGGCGCGGGGAAAGGCGTGCGAGTCGTTCGACATCGATAAGAGGATGGCTGAAATCAAGCGCGTAATACTTAATTGACCGTTGACAAAAGTTACCCCGTGAGACGATGAACACAACATTGCAGCGGCCTGATTCCGACGCACGAGTATGGCGTACATTCGCGACCTTGTTAGTTACGCTCATAATTCTCGCCGCCGTTCGCTGGATGCTCGGGCACCCGTATGCCGTTCATGCAGACGAGGCTTGGTACGTCAACGAAGCTCAAATCGACTTGCAGATATTTCACGTGCGCGGACCAATTCAACTGGCTCGATGGATGGTTCACGGAGACGGCAGCCGGCCTCCGGCCTACCGGCTCATTCTTTTGCCGTTCACAGTGTTGCTGGGATATCACACGCTAATCGCGCGACTTCTGACTTTGGCATGCTTCGCGATGAGTGGGTGGTTCATATACATGACCACCAGGCGCCTCGCCAGCCCCGCGGCGGGTGCCCTTGCGGCGCTTGTTTTCTGTTTGTCGCCCGACATACTTCAGGCAAGCACAACGTATAGCACCGAGGGGCCGCTATATCTGGCAACCGCAGGCACGCTCTATTTCCTTTCGACATATTGGACCGAAGGCTCTAAGGAAGCTGGTAACTGGATCGGTTTGGGACTGGCACTCGGTCTCGGTTTTTTGTCGAAGACGACATTCGTTTTTGTAGCTGGTCCTGCTTTTCTTTTCTCAGTTCTCATCACAGCTCGCGACCGAGGCGGCAGGTCGGGCCTAATCTCGCTGATCAAGGCCGGCACACTCGGGGTTCTGGTTGCGGCACCCTGGTGGCTCAAGAATATTCGTCCGGCTTTTGCCTACGCGAAGTACGCAAGCAGAGGTTTTCCGAGGCATTCTTTGGGCGCGCATTCCTTCGCAACGATCGCGCAATGGTTGGGCAACGTCTGCGTAAGCCTACTTGGACCCGGGACTGCCATTTTGATTGGTGCGATCGTAATTGCGCGTGCTTTGGGAATTCTGCCGAGGAAACCGACAGGTCTTAGTTCCGTTCAGCGGGCGGTACTGATCGCTTGCGCTTGTGCAATTGCGCCATTACTAATTGTTCAACTGTCTGGCACCAATTATTTGCTGCGGCATATATCGCCGGTGGTCATACCGTTCGCCATCGGGTTAGGTATATTGTCTGAAGCCACCGGCTGGCTCAATTCCAGAAGAACTTTAGTGTTCTCTGGCCTTCTCTTTGTGGCGCAGTTCCTCATGCTGGTGTCCCCTGTGCTGGCGCCAAACAAGCATGAAGTAGACCAAGGATCGCTCAACGGGCTCCCGTGGCGTACCCTGGTCCAGTTCCAACAGTGGAATTGGGAACCTCTGCGAGATTTCAGTAATTCGTGCGGTATTGATTCACCAAAGATTCTCGATATCCGCGACCAAAGATCCTTTAACGGTCAAAGCGAATACGGATGGAACAATACCATTGGAGAACCAAAAATTTCATACGTGGGGAATGGGCGGGCGTTTAACGGCAGTCAAATTCAATATCCCTGGGTGGCACAGGGTCTTCCGGTTCCCGATGTGACTTGGATTTGGCGGTACGAAGACGGACCTATCGATTGGCAGAAGGTGCTCACGCTTGCCGAGCAAAGCGACTTTGTGATAACGGCGCCACACTATATTGGACAAGTTACCGATCGGCAAGACGTCGATAACGAAAATAATGCGGAATTTGCCGGAAAGCTTAGCCAGGATCCGCTTTTCGGTCAACCGATTCACCTGGAAATGGGGCAACTGGATCCCGTCGAGGTCTTAGTTTTCCCGAAGAAAAGGTTAACGTGCCGCTAGGAACCTTGCATACATACTGCGATGGTCGCATGTTTTTTCTTTTTGCTCGCACGGTATGAGCCGTGCTCAAACGGTCTGAGCAACATCATCCCTGTCACAGCGGTTATAGATCTAAAGTCATTTAACATCAGGCCATGAAGATCACAGTGATTCTGTGTACGTTCAACCGGTGTGGGAGTCTGGCCAAGGCGCTCGAGAGCGCCGCTGCCTCGGTGTTACCCGACTCCGTCACTTGGGAAATCCTCGTGGTAGACAACAATTCGAAGGATCAAACCCCTGAAGTGGTCGAGGACTTTAGTAGCCGGTACCTGGGTCGCTTCCGTTACTTGTTCGAACCGCAACCAGGAAAATCTTATGCTCTCAATGCTGGAATCCGCAACTCCCAGGCAGAAGTTCTGGCTTTCCTCGATGATGATGTAACCGTCGAACCGACATGGTTGCAGAATTTGACGGCGCCCCTGCAAGACGAGCAGTGGGCGGGGGTTGGAGGGCGTATTCGGCCTGAACAGGGCTTCTCACCCCCTCGCTGGATGGTGCTCGAGGGCGACAGGAGCTTGGGCGGCGCGCTTGCGGCCATGTTCGATTTGGGTGACACCGCAGGTAAACTCGAACGGCCTCCCTACGGGACCAACATGGCTTTTCGCAAAAGCATGTTTGAAAAATACGGGGGATTCCGCACCGATATGGGTCCTCGACCAGGCAGTCAGATTCGTAGCGAAGATACCGAGTTCGGCCGCCGATTATTAGCGGCGGGAGAGCGGCTGTATTACGCGCCTTCAGCCGTTGTCTACCATGCCGTGCCGGAGAATCGATTACACAAAAAATATTTCTTGGCTTGGTTTTTTGACTTTGGGCGAGCCGAAATACGTGAGCGGGGAAGGCGACCTGGTTTGTGGGGAATTCCGCGGTATTATTTTACCCTCGCACTCCTTGCAAGAGACACGATGCACTGGATTCGCACTTTAGATCCAGGCGAGAGGTTCTTCAGCAAGTGCTGGGTCTGGATGACAGCCGGTAAGATGGTTGAAAACTACCGCCAATCGCGTGAAGCCAAACATGACAATTCTCGCGAGCCTGCGAATCCATGAGCAAACCGCTCATTTCAGTTGTCATGGTCGTCTGCAATGTGGATCGTTTTCTGGCGGAGTCGATCGAAAGCATCCTCGGCCAAAGCTTCAGCGACTTTGAATTCATCATTGTAGATTTTGGCTCGACTGACAACTCTAAGGCTATTATTTCCGACTATGCGGCTCGGGACATGCGAATTAAGCTGCATGAAATACCACACTGCGGGCTGGCGGAAGCTCGAAATGCCGGCTGCTTTCTCGCGCAGGGCGAATACATTGCCATAATGGACGCCGACGACGTCTCCCTTCCGGAACGGTTGGCTTGGGAAGTGGAATTCATGCAGAAACATCCAGAGGTCGGTGTTCTGGGTGGCGCTAAGGAGTGGGTTGATGCGAAAGGGCAGCACCTATTTACAAATGGCGATCCGACCGAGGACGGCGAAATCAGAGCAGCGTTGCCTATACGCTGTACGTTCTGTCAACCGACCGTGCTTCTTCGTAGCGACGCCTTCGCTATCGTAAACGGCTATCGCGCAGCGTTTGCACCGGCCGAGGACTATGACCTGTGGCTAAGAATCTCAGAGCAGTTTCAGTGCGCCAATCTTAAACAGGTGGTGCTGAAATACAGGATTCATCCCTATCAAGTCTCATTTCGCAAGCGAAAACAGCAAACTCTTTCGGTGCTTGCAGCGCAAGTATCGTCCACGTCTCGAATGAGCGGAGCCCCGGATCCTTTGAATGGTGTGGAAGAAATCACCCCCGCTTTATTGACACAATTGGGCGTATCAGCAGATAGGCAGCAGACTGCTTTCGCTTCGGATTGTCGAGATTGGATCCGCAACATGTGTCTTGCGGGTGAACACTTGATTGCCCTCAAAACCGCGATAGAGATTCTTGAGTCTTCTGACGTGGATTTTGCCGAGAGACGGCAAATCGCGGATTTGTGGCTGACCGCGGCGGGGCTCTATTGGAAACAAAAAGGATTTTTGAAGAGCGTCGTAGCCGTGGCACATGCCTTGAGAACTCGCCCCGTTTTGGCCGTGCGCCCTTTGAGGCAATTGCTGGAACGCTTTGAAAGAACGTAAGTGCGTCGCCAGAAATCCTATAGAAGCTCATGGAAAGAGACGAAACGCATAGATGTGTGGCCGCTTTTTGGAAACAAGCGGCTTCGAAATCGAATATAGGCGAGCGCTCCGACCGCCAACCGGATAAGATCGATTGTGACCGGATCGATCGAATTGGCCGGGGTGGGCTTTCAGGGTCCCGGAACAAGCGTAGTCCGGGATCAAATCAGGACGACAAACAGCAAGAATAAAAATGAATATTAGCGTCATCTTGTGTACGTACAATCGTGGCCGTATGTTGGAGCAAGCTCTGGAGTCCGTCGCGGAGTCCCGGCTTCCCGAGGCTATCGAATGGGAAGTCTTGGTGGTCGACAATAATTCGAGCGATCAAACACGTGAGGTGGCGGAGAGATTCTGCCGCGAGTATCCGGGTCGTTTCCGTTATTTGTTTGAGCCGCGGCAAGGTAAGTCGTATGCTCTGAACACGGGAATTCGGGAGGCCGCGGGAGACCTGCTGGCTTTTATGGATGACGACGTGACGGTCGAGCCCAGCTGGTTGTTTAATTTGACCGCGTCTCTCCACGATGGAAAATGGGCCGGCGCCGGGGGGCGCATTCTTCCTGAGCATGGTTTTTCACCGCCACCGTGGCTTGCACTTGACGGTCCGTACGATATGGGCGGAGTTCTTGCGCTGTTTGACCGCGGCGATGAAGCAGGCGAAATCGACTGGATTCCCTATGGCACAAACATGGCTTTCCAAAAGGCTATGTTTGATAAACACGGCGGTTTTCGAACCGATTTGGGCCCGAGCCCGAGCAGTGAGATTCGCGGCGAAGACACCGAATTCGGTCGCCGCCTGATTTCTGCGGGCGAACGCGTGCGCT
This sequence comes from uncultured Acidobacteriota bacterium, assembly GCA_963828935.1. Taxonomy (GTDB): domain Bacteria; phylum Acidobacteriota; class Terriglobia; order Acidiferrales; family UBA7541; genus Palsa-189. The sequence goes on from CAWHGP010000003.1 coordinate 1,579,568, forward strand.
ATGAACCGTCGGCGATCGTCTATCACTGCGTACCGCAGAACCGAGTTCGTAAAGAATATTTTCTCACCTGGTGGTTCGACTACGGACGAGCCCTCGTCCGAGAATGGGGGCGCGGTCCTGACGTTTGGGGGATTCCGCGACCTTACCTCAGCATCCTGAGGACCGGGGTCACGGCAATAACAGGAATAATGCCGCGATGGATGCTGGCTTGGAAACCGCAGGAGAGATTTTTTTACAAATTGTTGGTTTGGAGGAAAGCAGGGGAGCTTGTGGAATTCTACCGCCTTGCTCGGTGCAAAGAGACAGAGAAACAATGCAATGTATGAGTACGAGCTTTGCCGCTTTTCGATGAACCCGGCCTCGACCGGGCTGCGCTCTGCGGTGGGTCGATTCGCGAACTTCGCACGGTGAAAATTTCGCAGTGGGTAATCCGGATCGAATGAACATCACCGTCATCTTGTGCACCTATAACCGTTGCCGAGTTCTGTCGAAGGCTCTCGATAGCTTGGCCGTCTCAACGCTGCCGGACCTGGTCCAGTGGAAAGTTCTGGTAGTGGACAACAATTCGCATGATCAAACGCGCGAGGTTGTGGAGGAATTCTCTCGCCGGTATCCTGGACGCTTTCAGTACGCGTTTGAACCGCAGCCCGGAAAATCGAATGCTCTCAATCGCGGCATTCGAGAGGCGGAGGGAGATGTACTGGCCTTCGTGGATGACGATGTTACGGTCGAACCGGCATGGTTGAGGAACCTCACCGGATCTCTGGGAGACGATACGTGGGCCGGAGCGGGAGGGCGCATAATCCTGGACTGGCCATCGTCGGTGCCAGCTTGGCTGTCGACCGAGGGCCCCTACGCGCGGCACGCCTTCCCTGGTTTTGACCAGGGTCCCGAACCCAAAGATCTCATGGGGCCGCCATTCGGCACCAACATGGCCTTTCGAAAGGCGATATTCGCAAAGCATGGCGGCTTTCGAACTGATCTGGGTCCTGTGCCAGGCAGCGAGATCCGCAGCGAGGACACGGAGTTTGGCCGCCGCGTGATTTCCGCGGGAGAACGCCTGCGTTATGAGCCCGCAGCCGTAGTGTACCACCCGGTGCCGGCGAATAAGATCAACAAGAAGCATTTTCTTACCTGGTGGTTCGACAAAGGCCGAGCTGACGCGCGGGAATTTCCGACTTCGCCCCTGCATTTATTTTGTAGCCTAGCAATGTGGACGGTTCGGTGGATGACGGCGCTTGATCGCGCCACGCGATTTCACGCAAAACTGGTGGTTTGGGAGAAAGCCGGGACCATTATGGAATGGTCGCGGCTTTCGTTCGGTGACAAAAAAAAGAGAGAACGAAATGCCGAAGCCTGAAGCGGACAGGTTGGCCCCCTTGGAATTAAAGGCCGGAGAGTGGGTCCAGGTTCGCACACAGGAAGAAGTTCTAGATACACTCGACGCGCGCGGCTGCACCGAGCATCTCCCATTCATGCCCGAGATGTTGAGTTTGTGCGGCAAGCGCTTTCGCGTCGGGAAGCGTGCCGATAAAACTTGCGACAATATCGAGCCATGGAGTATTCGCCGCATGGCGAACGCCGTCCATCTGGAGGGTGTACGGTGTAATGGGGAAGGGCATGGCGGGTGCCAGGCCGGTTGCCTGATTTTTTGGAAAGAAGCGTGGCTCAAGCGGGTCGGAACTGAACTTGTGGTTCCGAAAACTGCCAGCCACGCGGATGTTACTCGGCGGAAGGTGCGGGTCTTTGTACCGAGGCGACGATTGTGTCCGCCAGTTCGCGGGTCGACTCGGGCGGGGATACATTCTATTTCTGCCAGGCCACGGAATTGTTGAAGTTCACATCCCGTATGGCGGCGTGGGATCCCCGCCAGTACATTCGCGATCTGCGTTCCGGCAATCTTGCCACGGGTCTGGCGCAAGATTCAACCGCGCAGCGGGCTCTTGAAACAGTGCTCGGTATTCTGCAGATTATCCGTACTATAACTATTAACCTATTTAACAAAATCCAGCAAAAGCGTCATTGGCGGCCTTCGTATCCATTCATTGAAGGTTCGGCAGCAAAGACCCCACTCGAAGTGCTTGATCTTCAGCCCGGCGAACTCGTGCAAGTGCGCACCCGCGAGGAAATCATCGCTACGCTGGACAAGCAAAACCGAAATCGTGGTTTGCTATTTGACGGCGAAATGCTCACCTATTGCGGCGGGATTTATAGGGTTTTGCGGAAAGTCAATCGGATCGTAGATGAGAAGACCGGCAAAATGATGGAAATGAAGAATCCGTGCATTGTTCTTGAAGGCGTGGCATGCCGGTCGGACTACCATGGTTTGTGCCCCAGAGCGATTTACCACTACTGGCGGGAGAGCTGGCTGAAACGGGCAACTGACGCTTCTGTCCACGCCGGGGCCAAACAATTCGCCGAGACTTGTGAAAAATGCTGAGAGGATTAGACACGTGAATATCTACTTTGATTCGAAAATGAACGACGATGAGCGCAGACGCGAATTATATCGTGGGTCCATTTTCGTTCACGCTCCTTGTGCCAGTGCCTTGAAGTTGTGTAAATTGGCGCAGGAAATGATCGGCGAGGCATTGGGTACGGTGGATCCTCTGAGGTTACAAGATGCGATGCCCGCCGAAAAATGTGCTGAAATTCTATCGAAATTGAAGCCGCAGTTCATCCATCATCCGCAGTCCAAGGAATACGTCAAGGGCATGCTGGCGGACCTCGGGTGCGATATCGATAAGACGTACTTCGATGTGCCCAGAATGCGGACTGCCTTCCCGGGCGAGTACCTGCAGTCTGGGATTGCGTATGCTTTTCATCCCCATCGTGACACGTGGTATTCGGCGCCTTCCTGCCAAATCAATTGGTGGATGCCTGTTTATCCCGTCAATTCGGATAACTGCATGGCCATCCATCCCCACTACTGGAGTCGGCCGATCCGGAACGGATCGAACCAATACAACTATTACCAGTGGAACATCCAGAGCCGACAGAACGCAGCTAAGCATGTTAAGAGCGATACGCGAGTCCAGCCGCGGCCCGAGGAACCCGTTGACCTCGCTGATGAACTGCGGCTGATCTGCGACGTCGGTGCAGTCTATCAGTTCTCAGCCGCACAACTGCATTCAACTGTGCCCAACACGTCCGGTCTCACTCGTTACAGTATCGATTTCCGCACCGTACATTTTGACGATGTCCGTCTCCGGATAGGAGCACCCAATGTGGATTCTGCCTGTACCGGAACCACGATGGGCGATTATTTGAAGGGAACGGATTTCTCGCATATGCCAGCCGAGGTGCACGCACTATATCTAGACGGTACGGAGGTCCAATCAGGTTTAGCCCCTTCTCGTATCGAAGGCCCGGCCTAGGATGTTGTCGTTGGACGGACAGCCAAACCTGTCAACAACCGCGCTCGGTTATGAACGTTCGTAGAGTTCATCGGTACGGGCCTCGGTTCGTAGGCATGGTTGCTGTGGTGACAGGCGCGAGCAGCGGGATTGGTCAGGCAATTGCCATCTCATTAGCTCGAGATGGCGCTGCCGTATGCGCCGTAGGAAGAGACTCGAAACGGCTATCCAAAACGATCGCCAGCATGCGGTCTCGTTCACGAGGAGTGCCGTTCCAAGCTGATTTGGCCCAAGATCAAAACATAGGACGGTTACAGCAACTGCTCGCAACGAAGTTTGGCCGCCTCGATATTCTTATCCACAGTGCGGGCGTGATTCAGCACAACCTGACGAGCAACTCACGGGTCGACGATTTCGACTTGCAATATGCCGTCAATGTCCGCTCTCCGTACTCTATGACCAAGTCTCTGTTACCAATGCTCAAGAGTTCTCGGGGACAGATTGTGTTCATTAATTCCAGCTTGGGCCTAAACGCGAAACGACCTGAAGTGGCGCAGTTCGCCGCAACCCAACATGCGATGAAGGCCATTGCCGACAGTTTGCGGGAAGAAGTGAATTCTGATGGGATCCGAGTCTTAACCGTGTACCCGGGCCGCACGGCAACCCCGCGTCAGAAACGGCTGCATCAGGAAGAGAACAAACATTACCTGCCGGACTCTTTGTTGCAGCCGGAAGATATTGCTTCTATCGTGGCGCATTGTTTAGCGCTTCCCCGGACCGCCGAGGTAACCGACATTCACATCCGTCCCATGATCAAGACTTGATCAAGACTTGATCAAGACTTGTAAATCGCCCCATTACAGTCTCAATTCGAACTTTAGTTTCAATATTGAGTCGACTGGATTTGGCGGCACGAAGGAACTTGGGCGACTCCTGCAACTAAGATGCGGGCACCGTGTTTAATCCAATTGGTCAGAGCTGTCAGTTACGATACTTCCACACACATCAACTAAATCAAGGTGGGCGGGGTCATGAAAAGTAGTTCGCAGGATTCATACATTACTGTACTGGGAGCTGGACCCTATGGGCTCTCCTCGGCCTCCTATCTGCGGGCGGCGGGGGTGGAGACCCGTGTCTTCGGCGAACCGATGACATTTTGGGAAAAGCAGATGCCGGCCGGAATGTTTCTTCGTTCGGGATGGACTGCGTCGCATATCGCCGATCCCACCGGCAAGTTGACGCTGGACTCTTATCGCTCGACCAGCGGCAACCATTGGTCCTGGCCTGTGCCGCTCGACCGGTTCGTTAATTACGGGCTCTGGTTCCAAAAGCAGGCTGTTCCGGATGTCGATCGCAGACAGATCCAGTCAATCGATTCGAATGGGAACGGATTTAAACTGACCCTGGCCGATGGAGAAACGTTCAACAGTCGGCGGGTCGTGATTGCTGCTGGAATTGGCACGTTTGCTTCGCGGCCGGTTGAATTCGACGGTGTGCCGTCTTCGCTTGCTACTCATTCCGCCGAGCGGCGAGATTTGCAGAGGCTCAAAGGACAGTCCGTGGTTGTGATCGGCGCTGGTCAAAGTGCCCTTGAATCTGCGGCCTTGTTGCACGAATGCGGCGCCCACGTCGAAGTAATTGCAAGACAAAGCGTCCTTCACTGGGTGGGAGCGCACCGTTGGATCCATGAGCTCGGGCCCATATCGAAGCTGTTATACTCGCCGCGTGATGTGGGACCGGCGGGGCTCAGCCGCATCGTCACCGTGCCGAGGCTCTTCAAAATGTTTCCGCAATCGTTCCAGACTCGGGCGAGTTACAGGTCCATCCGGCCGGCCGGCTCATTTTGGTTACGTCCCCGGTTGTTGAATGTGCCCATCACGCTGGGCAGGAGTGTTACCTCCGCGGCTGCGACGACGAGTAAACTCAAACTAGTGCTAGATGACGGATCCCAGCGGGTGGTCGACCATGCCATTCTCGCCACAGGGTTTAAGGTGGACATATCCCGATACAAATTTTTATCGGATGCGCTCAAAGGCAGCTTAAAGACTTTTAACGGCTACCCCATCCTCACACGTGGACTCGAGTCGTCGATCCCCGGATTGCATTTTCTGGGAAGACCCGCGGCTTGGAGTTTTGGGCCCCTATTGTGTTTTGTCTCTGGAACCGAGTTTGCTTCGAAAGACCTGGTCAGCGTCGTCACCCGCAAGGAAACTTGACGAGTCGCGTCAGCCTAGTTCCTTCACACCACCACTCCTTATGATAGAGCACTCCGGAAATCCGATCATCGTGCCGCCGGGCTTAGTTTCATGTGGAACAACGCAAGTTCCAGACAATACGGCCTCGTCTGAATTAGCAGAAGCGTCGGCCAAAACGCATCGCGAAACGGAAAAGGTTGGAGCGGTGGTTGTCGGTGGCGATTACCAGGGGCTTGGAATTGTTCGCAGCCTCGGTTGCCACGGAATTCCAGTTTGCATTGTCGACGATGAAGCATCGTCAGCCCGTTTTTCGCGATATTGCACGAAGTTTGTGAGGGTAGAAAGCCTGCGAGAAGAACGCGATACGGTTGACATTTTGCTGGAGGTTGGGAAGCAATTGGACCTGCGCGGCTGGATACTCTATCCTACCCGCGATGAACTTGTTGCCGCATTTTCGCGACACCGCTCGGAACTCGAGCAAATGTTCCGTGTACCCACCGCGGTTTGGAGCAGTGTGAAGTGGGCCTGGGACAAGCGGAACACACACCAGCTCGCGCTCGAACTTGATATCCCGACGCCGTTCACAATTTATCCTCAGAACGTGGATGAACTGACCCAACTCGGTAACCATTTGCCGCCGTTTGCTATCAAACCCGCCATCAAGGAACACTTCGTTTACGCTACCAAGGCAAAAGCCTGGTGCGCGAACAGTCCCGCAGAAGTAAAGAGCCTGTTTCAAAAAGCAGTGGCATTGGCGGGACCAGGCGAAGTGATGATACAAGAGCTGATCCCTGGAGGCGGCTCGCAACAGTTCGCGTACTGCGCATTTTTTCGAGATGGTCAGGCAATCGGCAAGATGGTGGTGCGACGAAGACGCCAGCATCCGCTGCAATTTGGGCGAGCTAGCACGTACGTAGAAACCGTGGACATACCGATTTTGGAGGAGTTATCTGAGCGCTTCCTTAGAGCAATAAATTACTATGGGCTGGTAGAGCTGGAATATAAACTAGACCCGAGGGACTCCCAATATAAGCTACTCGATGTGAATGCCAGAACCTGGGGATACCACAGTCTGGGCACACAAGCGGGGACGGACTTCAGCTATATGCTGTATTTAGATCAGCTTGGCTTGCCAGTTTCACGTCGTAAAGCCGCACCTGGAGCGGCATGGGTGCGCATGATCACAGATGTCCCCACGGCGTTCCTGGGGATACTGGGTGGCGATCTCGATTTTAAGAGCTATGTTCGATCATTGAAGAATTGCGATGTGGATGCCGTTTTCAGCCTCGATGACCCACTTCCAGGACTCGTCGAGATCCTTCTCGTTCCATATCTCGCCATCAGACGTGGCTTTTGAATAGCTATAGGTAAACGCAGATCGTTTTTGTCGAGACGCCATTTTCGTCTGTACTCTTCCTGTTACCCCCAATCGCCGTGTTTGTTTTACACCCTCGAACGACCAGCGTATAGAAATGCGGATGTTTTGATCATGCTCGCGGGTATTATTCACTGTGCTCACGTGGAAAAAATGTGACATAGAATAGGCACCCTTACCGCTGGTGGCGAAACCGAGCGGAGATGAAGCTTGTCCAACAGGGAAACACCTGGCAAATCGAAGGCCCAGATCGCGAGCGAGCACGTGTGGCCTTTGCCAGCCTCCAAGACGGCCGTCTCGTCTACCGCCTCGCCGACCGAAACTACTAGTCGCTGCATAATATAGTTACAGTGACAAGAGCTCCGGTTGTTCGCACAGGGTTAATTTACAAGGCTAAGGCGACGTCGCCTCCGGCGCAGCGGCCGTCGTGGCTGATGGCTCAGTTGCCCGAAGGTTTGCGGGCAGAAGTTGAGCAAAGCGTGTTGCTTCTTGTGCCCCTACCGATATTCCACCCGGTTGAGTTCGGAAGCATATGCAGGGAATTCCTAGTGGCCGGTCGCGGTGAGTTCGTCAGTGCGGAGGCGGCGGGTGGGGGTCGGAATATTTCCAACGGGTCGGTCGTGCGCGGGATGAATAGGCATTGATGTAGCGGCGGAGTTTGCGTGCCAGGTCGGGGGACGCAGGTGAAGATACCCCGGGCAATCACCTCGCGTTCGATTTTGGCGAGCCAGATCTAGACTTGGTTGAGCCAGGAGGAGTAAGTTCACATCGATGAAGATACTTTCGACCCTTATCGTGGAAAAATGCTTTGCCCAAGCTCACCTGCCCGCCCGTCACGACGTTATTGCCAGTTAATGAGAAATCTCATAGATACTGATATCGTTTCCTACCTTCATCTGTGAATCGCCGCTATGTTGCCGGATGTATTGTTCGCAGTCTGGGACCCGTAAATTTGTGAAGGGCGAATCCAATCCGCCCTTATCCTGAAAAACAATCAGGTCAGATTCACGGATCGTGCGGAAATCATCTTCAACGGGTGTGCCGAAGACAGCCCTCCAGCCTAAATCGCCTGCCTCAATCGAAGGCCGTGCTGAAAGCTCGACTGCGACCTTTAGCAATTCCAGGTTTAAAGTTGAATTGTCAGTGGCCAGAAGGACGTGTTTCGCGTTCGATTTAATAGCTTCGGCCACGACCTCTTCACTCTTGTTAAAACTTTGCCTATTTGCCCGTTGCAGCATCGGCACACTTGCCGCGACTACGCAACAGAAGACGAGCATTGCATTGAGGACTGCCAATCGAAGGGAAAGTACATGCGTTTTGCCGCCAATGTTTGCCGCCAATGAGTAGCCCAACTAAGAACGGCTGCGCAATGATCCCAGGGAATAGGAATCGAGCACCCCGATTGCCACTGGCAAGTCCGATTGCGCAATAGCCAGCCATAATCAATAGGGCCAAGAGATTTGTACCCCATTCCACCTCACGCCGCTTAACGATCAAGTACCCGGCGCCAGCGATGGCGGCCATAACGGGCAGCAGGATCCCGGGCGAATCTCGAATGGTCCAGCTCACAAAACGCGGTAACGTCGAATAATAGAAAGGCGCAGCGACTCCAAGCGACGAAGACCAGGCGTATTTCAATAGAGGTAGTCCATAGCGAAGCCAATAAACGACCGCGGGGATTGACAACACAGCCAGCGAAATTAACGCGACGAAAGCGCTGCGCTGAACGCGAATAGCAAAAAGGATTGGGATGATGAGTCCAAGAAAATAGAGAAATTTAGTCCTGGTAAGCGCGCCCGCTGAAAATATCACCGCCCAGAGAAGGCCGTGCATCACACCGTTTGCGGTGGAGGAGGTGCCAGTTGTTGTTTCATATGGGATGAGAAGCGACCTTTAAGAACGGTCGGCAGTTCGCTGCCTGGCTGGGCCTGGTACCCCGGCAGCATTCGAGCGGCGGAAAAGCGCGACTGCTCGGCATCAGCAAGCGTGGCGATCCCTATTTGCGCACGATTTTGATCCATGGCGCGCGTTCAGTGGTGCACCGCGCCAGTCAGAAAACCGATCGGCGCAGTCTCTGGATTGCTGACAAGCAGCGCCGTTTAGGTACGTCGAAAGCCTGTGTGGCGGTCGCGAACAAGAATGCCCGAATCGTTTGGTCGCTGATCGCGCGCGGAGAGGTCTACCGGCGCCCGGCATAGTGGAAAAGATTCCTGTAGAGATGCTAGAGCCGCTGAAGATGGCGCAAATGGCTGAGACCAGCTTCTTCAAAACCCGGGGGGGCAGGGCCATAACAGGCCGATGACCTGATTAGGAGAAGAAGCGCAGATTCCATCAGGGCCCGAGGAGCAGCCCGCCCCTCAGTTGTTCGAGGCCGGATATATGCACGCGTCTCTTTCTCAAAGCGTCAGCCTTCAAAAGCTCTTGCTAACGGGATGGGTCCATATATGCCCCCTTTTTCCGTTCACAGGATGATACGACAAGCTTGCTCAACTTGGTCACCCGCAGCCGCCGCTGGAGCTGTGGGAAAGTGGGAAACGCCGGAGGTGTTTTCCAAGGCGGTAGGGCCGCCGTCTTTTCCATGGCTCTCTGCTATCGCCCTGATCGCGAATTCCTTCGGCGTTAGGTATCCCAAGCTGCTGTGCGGTTGTTCTTCGTTGTACTCCTTCTGCCATGCGCTGATCTTCCGTCGCGCATCAAACAAGTTTTCGAACCAGCTCACGTTCAGGCACTCCTCCCGCATCCGTCCGTGGAAACTTTCCACATGTGCGTTCTGCGTTGGCTTTCCCGGCTGAATGTGCTCTAATTCGATCTGCCGTTCCACACACCAAGCTAGAAAATGCCGGCTTGTCAATTCTGGGCCGTTGTCGCAACGAATCCTCTCGGGTTGTGCCCGCTCGGCGACGATCTCTTCCAATACCCGCGCAACCCTTCGACTGGCGAAGCTGCTATCCACTTCTAAAGCCAGGCACTCCCGTCTGTACGCATCCACCACGCTCAGCACACGGATGGCTCGTCCGCACGCCACCGCATCGTGCACGCAATCGAGTGCCCACTCCTGATTCGCAGCTGTCCAGCTTCGCAGCGGCTGTCCGATCCGCACGCAGTGTTTGCGCTTCTTTCGCCGAATGCTTAGTCCAGCCTCCCGCGGGAGTATCTTGAATTTTGTGTTTGGAGGTTTATTAATTATTCCTTCTGCAAAGAGGAGGGTCGCCGTCGGCGCTGTGGTAACGGTGGTAAAGCCGGAGCGGTTTTGGTGAAGGCTTTTCCAAACAGCTTGTGGGAATCATCAAGAAGAAGTCGCTAAAGGCCATCTTTATGATTCCCACAGATGTGTCCGTTTCCATAGCGCCTTGTGTTTCAAAAAGAAGAAGGCCCCAGGTTGCCACCTGGAGCCAAGCCCCGTGTCATCAACCGACTTTGTTCAGGAGCAAATCAATGACAACAGATCCAAAGAAAAGCCTGATACCAGCGTCCATCTCCGAGCTTGCGAAAAGTGATGTCGATCAATTCCTGCAAACAGGGCTGGCCGACTTTAGCCTCAGAGAACTTTTGGGACTGCTGATTTCCACTGCCGGCGCTGCCGAGCGCAGCGTCTATTTGGAAAAAGAACTCACGGATAAGCCGAATGGCTTTTAACGATCGTTCCCTTCAGCTCGGAACCATTCCTGTCGAAGTTCGCGTGCCCCGCAGTCGCACCGGAGAGTTCCGGCCGGCGACTTTGCCCTCGCGCTATCGTCGTGGTTACAGCGAAGAAGTACAGTCGCTGCTGTTGGGATTGCTCGGCTCGAGCCGCTCGATTCATGCAGCCAAAGACGCATTTCAGAAGATGGGCCTGTCCAGCTCTGAACAGGATCTGGAACGGGTGGCGACGGGGATGATCGAGGAACTGGAACTGCGCAACAGCCGGCCATTGGACCCGGACATGTTGGCCCTGTTTGTCGGTGGCCAGTACGTGGAATTACGCGATGGCGATAAACTGCGTTCCACTTGTATCTACCTGGCTATCGGGTTAGGGCGTGATGGCAAGAAGCGTGTCCTGAGTTGTATCGCCAGACCAGGCCGTGAAAATCTCGAAGACTGGAAAAACGTTCTTCGGAGTTCGCCTGAGAGGGGCCTTCGGCGGGTGATGATTTTAATTCAGGACGACTTCTCCGGGCTGCTACCCGTCAGCCAAAGTTTCTTTCCCAATGCCGACCCAGCTCTGCGCTGTCCATATGCAGTGCAATGCCAAAACTCATCTCTCTAAGGCCGATAGCACCGATTTTCCACAACGCTAGCGTGCGATCAAATCATCGTGGGACGTTGAAGTGGGCAATCGCCAGTTCGAAGAACTTTGCGATCGCTTCGCTAAAGCCTATTCAACATGGATTGGTGAACTCCGCAAAAAGCGCGAGCACTATCTCGCCTTCTTGAAATATCCCGAATCCATGCGGAGATCGTTTTCAACCACCAACGTCGTTGAAGCCATCCATGTCCAGTTGGAGATGATGCGCCGCAATAGTGGCGGCTACTTTCATTCTGAAGAAACCTTACAGTTCAAAACTTGGACTCGCCATCTCATCACTGGAGGACAGTCGATGGAGAACCGTTGCACGCAGCTTCGCCTCGGCTATTCCTCAGCTCAATGCCTTGTTCCAACCTCGTTTTGAGGAGACCCGATGGTTTATCCCTCAAACACCACTTTATTGACAAGCGCCCCGATAGCCGAATCGTGGGCGCTCGGCTGCCAACTCTCGCAGCCGAGCCCGCAACGTACCTTCGCTCCGTTCCTTTCGCCGGTACCGCCAGCTCCCGCGATGCATCCCGATTCAGCCCACAGGCGCGTCGCACACTGAGCCCTGCTTCTTCCCGCACGACACGCACCGCTTCTCGCTTCGCCCGCGGGCCTCTCAGTTTTTTGCCAATACCACTTTTAGCGCGTCTAAGTCCAGCGCCTGTTGCGTCACGATCTTCTTCAGCCGTCCGTTCTTTCCTCCAGCTGATGCAGCCGCCGGCTCTCGCTCACTTCCAAGCCCCCATACTTCGCCTTCCGGTGGTAGAACGTAGCTTCACTGGTACCGATCCGGCTGCAAAGCTCCTTCATAGGAACTCCGGCCTCCGCTTCTTTCAACACTCCGACGCTCTGCTCTTCACTAAAGCGGCTCCCTTTCATAGCACTTCTCCTCCCGCGGTCTTATACCCGGAGAAGCGGAGTTTTGGTTGGACAAATTTCCAGGAGCAGGTCAAGAACACCAACACAAAGGAGAACCGGTCCTAGCATGCGAGCTAGACTCATTATTTAACTTTTCGGCCTCATGACAATTTAATTGAACAACGGGCAGTTTATGTCCGACCTTCGGGAGGACACTACTGGCCTAGGGGACAGTGTTGGTATCAGGTGGTGGTGCGGCGGGGGTAGGTGAAGCAGTTAGTGCTGATTGGAGTGCATAGTAGGCCGGTTTCGGCTTGTAGCTGGCATCAAAGGGAAGAGGTGCACACATTCCTGCCTGGTAACAAAAGGCATAATTATCAGAGATACCCCATGTGAAAAATGCTTTGCACGCGGCGGTTGAAAGGCAAGCACTCAGCAAGGTGGAATACGCGTTTGCTTGAGCAGTCAGATCCGACAGACTGGGTCCGCCATTTGCCACTGGCAGTCCAATCTCCACCTGACTGAAGTAGACATCTAACCCGAGGTCTCCCAGTCTATTGATATTAGAGATGATATCGGCTCTCTGGGGAATTCTGCTGATGCCATCCCCTTCCCACTGGCCCTCCAAGCCGATACAATCAATAAGTCTTTGGGCTTTCAAGTATGAAACTAAATTATAAATGGCATCTGATTCGCCACCCAAGCCTTCTCCACCGTAATCGTCGTAGCACAACTGGACTGCGGGATCAGCTTGGCGGGCATACTCGTAGGCCAAGGTTACGTAACTGGCATAACCGTTAGTGTAACCAATGCTCTCCCAAACACTTGACCCGTGGGTCGCTTCGCTGACAATAGCCCATCGATTCACGACTCCGGGGAAATTATTATGATAGTGCTGCATGATCGCGAAGATATAGTCATGGAGAATTGTTTTTAGCTGGTCTCTACTATAGCCTCCATTGATTAACCAACTAGGAACATCATCAAACCAAACTGGGGCAGTTGCTGTTACCCTTTGGCCGTGGGCCTGCGCAAAGGCCGCGACGGCATCTGCCTGCGAGAACTCATAGACACCCGCGGAAGGTTCTAGCTGTGACATCTTCATCACGTTTCCGGGTTCAATAGCATTGTATTGAGCGCCAGCGATCTGTGCATACTGAACATCGTTGAGTTGTTGCAAGTCACTGTCTCCAGCCCCAATTACAAAACCTCTTGCTGTTGCGAGGCTACGAAGACTCGTAGTTTGAGTCTGGGCATGGGCGGGCGATGCCGCGAACGCCAACAACGCTTCCCCTGCGAGGACAATCGCGACCGAAATCAAAGACAAAACCGCGAAGACAAAAATTACGCCGAGAAAGGTGGAAAAGTGAAACGTGGTACTTCGGGAGAACCAGAATTGTCGATTCTTGGCGTGAACCATCACTAACATATATATGGTGAATCTGGCGCGACAACGATTTGAGGCATAACAAACGAACTCAACGAGAGCAACTTTCGTTTCATGCGGGATTCACTTTTCAACACAATTTGGCACACAGCCGGAGCGATCAGGCGTCTGAATTCATACACTAAATTCCACGCCCAGATAGCGCGCCGCCTTTTCGTCTCCCAGTCACTGGCGTCAGGGGTAGGTCCTTGGCAAAGAACGATGCCGGTGGCGGTGGTTCTTCGACGAAAACTACGTGGCGGGCTCGGGCGCTGCTCTGGGCAGCCAATACTTACGCCGTTGCGCGATCACCAAGGCCTCTCCTCGCTGTAACCACAATTCCTCAATAAAGCAAGCTAAAGGCCACCACAATTGCCGCAGTTTGTCAATCACGTCGCCATAAGCCGTCCTGGGAACACCGGTCTGATTTGTTTCAAGCAATAAGAGCGACTGGCACAACAGGCTGGTACAGTCGAATGACACAAGAAGGGCTAAAATTAGTACGGCAGAATTAGGATCCGGCGCGCTTATTTAGCAATACCGATGTTCGCCGAGATGGAGGCGAGGATTTTCGGAGACAACCCGACAGTATCCCGCCTGTAGGTAGTGTCATGTCCGGTAAGTTCGCTGCATTTCTCCCTGAGGGCCGGGATTTCGGCTCCGACATAAGCCGATGAAAATGAACGCGACTTTAGCCTGTGAGGCCGAGCAGTTTATGCAGTTATTTCTGGGACGCGATACTAAAAGCTCAGCTGATCGGCATCGGAGGTCGTGTAGGGAGTCTAGATCCTTGAACTCAACGAAAGAGTTTATCAAGGCTCGTACTTCAAAGGGGTAATGAAAACAGAGCTTGAGAAGGTGGCTCAAAGCGAGGGTCGTAGCCTCGCCCAGGTTTGTGAGGCTTTTCCTTGCGAGCGGGCTCGAAATCTACAATACCTCCAGCGTTTCCTCTGTCGCCCCAAGAAGGAAAACTCTGACTGATTGCGCTCGTTCGACTCCACACCCAAGATCAGTATGCAACTGCTTCGCACGATCAGGCGGATCACGCCCGCCCGGTGACGCCTTGGGTCACATCGGCCAGTTTGAATCGCGACCTACAACAGGCCAACGGCATACACCGATGGTGGGAGGATCTCTGGGGCACAGGGTTTCTAAGCTGTGTTCGCTTTGACCGAGCACAGCATTGCTGACGACCTAACGCGGGAACAGATGTTCAGTATCCGACAGTTACTTTGCTGCGACACCGGCGTTGCCTTTGGTGGACGGGTACACGGTCTGAGAGATACAATGTTGCCATCGGAGGCCTGATATTCCGTCGCAGGTCTCCAAATACCCACAGATGACTTCGCCTCGGCCGGAACTTTCCATTATCATTCCTTCCTATAACGAGGAGCGCCGCCTTCCAAAAGCGCTCAAGGAGATTCAGGAGTATCTCTCGGCGCGACCACTGCGCGCCGAAGTGATCGTGGTGGATGATGGTTCCATCGATGGGACTGCGGCGCTCGTAGAGAATTGCCGCGCTCACAATCCTCAGTTGCGCCTGCTATCGAATGGCAGAAATCATGGGAAGGGGTTCAGCGTGCGGCATGGGATGCTGGAAGCTCGCGGCGAAATCGCATTGTTCACGGACGCGGACTTGTCCGCACCGATTGGGGAGGCAGACAAGCTCCTCGCAGCCCTGCGCCAGGACAATTATGATGTGGCCATCGGATCGCGGGCGCTAAACCGCAGCTTGATTCAAGTTCATCAGCCACCCGCTCGCGAGCTGGCGGGAATTATTTTCAATTTCATGGTACGTTGGATCACCGGGGTGCCATTCAGCGACACGCAATGTGGGTTCAAGGCCTTTAGGTGTGAGCGGGCGCGCATTATCTTCAAGCAGCAGCGTTCCGAGGGTTTCGGTTTCGATCCCGAGGTATTATTTTTGGCGCGGCGGCATGGATTGCGCAGCATCGAGATTCCCGTGCGATGGTCGCACGATTCGGCGAGCAAAGTGCACGTAATGGGCGATAGCATTCGCATGTTCGCGGACCTGCTGATCATTCGTTGGAATGCCTGGATGGGCCGCTACCCCCGAACCGCATCACCGAAATCGTCCGTATAATCGAATCGTGCGTTGCGCAGGGAGCGGGTATTTAGCCCGAAATGCACGCAATCGTTTGCTTATCGTCCTCTGTCATCCACCGGTCCACATAGTCGAATTTCCGCATGGAGGAGATTGCCAGCGTCTCACCAATCCATGTATTCGACTTTAAGCGGAGTCTGCGACTTCGGGCCATGATGGATATTCGCTCGCTCTCGTACTCATAAACTGGGATGGTCTGGTACGGAACTTTTCCAATATCAGGTTTCGAAAGCGTGGGAAAGACCCATTGCCATCTCTAGTTTTCCGCCAGTAGATCTGACAGGATCCACGATAGTCCAGATCATGAGGGGAAGATTCAGGCACACCTGGGAGAAGTGGTTCGCAGCACGGTAGAAGAGACGCCAAACGCGCTGCTAGATGCGGAGGCGGACCGTCTTTGCCGTGCCGAGCGCTGCGAGCGCACCGAAGCCCGGAAGGACACACGAGCCGGATCCTACCAGCGGCCAAGTGGGTCAGGTCAGCCCAAAGTTCCGAGCTACGCACGCTGCCGTTCGAGACGGCCATTATCGAACACTACCGGCGGCGGGAAAGCAAGGTGGAAGAGGCGCTGGTGGAGATGTATCTTGCCGCGGTGAGCGTTCGACGAGTCGAGGACATCACCGAAGCGTTGTGGGTACACAGGTCAGCCCGAGCACGGTGAGCGAGGTGAACCAGAGGATCTACGCGCAGATCGAGGTCTGGCGCAACCGGCCGATCGAGGGGAACCACCCGTATATGTTTTGGGATGGGTTATGGTTGAAGCGGAGCTGGGGCGGTGAGGTGCGAAACGTGTCGCTGCTGGTGGCCATCGGCGTAAATGCGGGAGGGTTTCGCGAAGTGCTGGCTGTGGCGGAAGGGTCCAAGGAAAACAAGGCCAGCTGGCCTTTCTGCGGCACCTGAAAGAACGCGGGCTGAAAGGTGTACGGCTGTTGGTTTCGGATAAGTGTTTGGGGTTGGTGGAGAGCCTGGGGGAGTTTTATTCGGAAGCACCGTGGCAGCGGTGCGGGCGCTTGTCAATAAAGTGGTGTTTGAGGGATAAGTCATCGGGTCTCCTCAAAACGAGGTTGGAACAAGGCATTGAGCTGAGGAATAGCCGAGGCGAAGCTGCGTGCAACGGTTCTCCATCGACTGTCCTCCAGTGATGAGATGGCGAGTCCAAGTTTTGAACTGTAAGGTTTCTTCAGAATGAAAGTAGCCGCCACTATTGCGGCGCATCATCTCCAACTGGACATGGATGGCTTCAACGACGTTGGTGGTTGAAAACGATCTCCGCATGGATTCGGGATATTTCAAGAAGGCGAGATAGTGCTCGCGCTTTTTGCGGAGTTCACCAATCCATGTTGGATAGGCTTTAGCGAAGCGATCGCAAAGTTCTTCGAACTGGCGATTGCCCACTTCAACGTCCCACGATGATTTGATCGCACGCTAGCGTTGTGGAAAATCGGTGCTATCGGCCTTAGAGAGATGAGTTTTGGCATTGCACTGCATATGGACAGCGCAGAGCTGGGTCGGCATTGGGAAAGAAACTTTGGCTGACGGGTAGCAGCCCGGAGAAGTCGTCCTGAATTAAAATCATCACCCGCCGAAGGCCCCTCTCAGGCGAACTCCGAAGAACGTTTTTCCAGTCTTCGAGATTTTCACGGCCTGGTCTGGCGATACAACTCAGGACACGCTTCTTGCCATCACGCCCTAACCCGATAGCCAGGTAGATACAAGTGGAACGCAGTTTATCGCCATCGCGTAATTCCACGTACTGGCCACCGACAAACAGGGCCAACATGTCCGGGTCCAATGGCCGGCTGTTGCGCAGTTCCAGTTCCTCGATCATCCCCGTCGCCACCCGTTCCAGATCCTGTTCAGAGCTGGACAGGCCCATCTTCTGAAATGCGTCTTTGGCTGCATGAATCGAGCGGCTCGAGCCGAGCAATCCCAACAGCAGCGACTGTACTTCTTCGCTGTAACCACGACGATAGCGCGAGGGCAAAGTCGCCGGCCGGAACTCTCCGGTGCGACTGCGGGGCACGCGAACTTCGACAGGAATGGTTCCGAGCTGAAGGGAACGATCGTTAAAAGCCATTCGGCTTATCCGTGAGTTCTTTTTCCAAATAGACGCTGCGCTCGGCAGCGCCGGCAGTGGAAATCAGCAGTCCCAAAAGTTCTCTGAGGCTAAAGTCGGCCAGCCCTGTTTGCAGGAATTGATCGACATCACTTTTCGCAAGCTCGGAGATGGACGCTGGTATCAGGCTTTTCTTTGGATCTGTTGTCATTGATTTGCTCCTGAACAAAGTCGGTTGATGACACGGGGCTTGGCTCCAGGTGGCAACCTGGGGCCTTCTTCTTTTTGAAACACAAGGCGCTATGGAAACGGACACATCTGTGGGAATCATAAAGATGGCCTTTAGCGACTTCTTCTTGATGATTCCCACAAGCTGTTTGGAAAAGCCTTCACCAAAACCGCTCCGGCTTTACCACCGTTACCACAGCGCCGACGGCGACCCTCCTCTTTGCAGAAGGAATAATTAATAAACCTCCAAACACAAAATTCAAGATACTCCCACGGTGCGCGGTGCATTCTTATCGCAACGTATGGACGGCGGTGCCGACCAGCAGGGTGAAGGAAGTAGCCGCCATGCTGAAGGCCATCCATGCGCACGAGAATCGCGTGGCGGCGCGACAGAAGGCCGAGCACTTTGCGGTAAAGCTGAAAGAAATGAAGCTGGCGGATGCCGCGGAGTTGGTGCGCACCGGGATCGAACAGACGCTGTACCACTACCCGTTTCCGCGCGAGCACTGGCAATCGTTGCGAACGAACAACCGGCTGGAGCGCATCCTGCGGGAAGTGCGGCGGATCAGCGCTCTCAGTTGGTTTCGGTTGAGGCCTTCGAGATAGGAAGAATGCGATTCACGCTATTCATTAGCGCGACTCTACGGCACCTTGATTACAGAATGATGAAAACGCACAGGAAAACTGCGAAAAACTTTTTGCTCACACCGCTATAGACGGATCGTAGCTGGGCACGGGGTGTCTCCAGTCGATCCCTTCAAGCAACATCTTGAGATCAAGCTGCCCAAAGGGATAGCGACCACAAACCAATGAACCTGGTTCACTGGTAACGGGCGCGATGGGATGGGAGATAATCTCCCACACGAAGAGCTGAATGGATCTTTTCGGCTACTGTCCCCGATGAGTCGCACATTGCGAGCATGGGCTACGATCACTTCGTGCCCCGACTGGGTAAACTGTCGGCTTACCCAGGGTGAATGGCCCGGTTTCTAGCGCGATCCGACTGGGCGGGATCTTTCCGAAGACTTCGTCGATTCCTTTTGGCGTAGTCGGTACCCTGTGCTCCAGTACCACTTCACCCGCTTCATTCAAAATGCAACGATGCTGAATCGATCTCCCAGATCCAATCCGATGGTTAACTTGTGGTCCGAATCGGGACGAGTGGCCTGTAGCGAGGGACTAGTGGTTCCTGATTGATGGTTCGTGAGAACGCGGCACCGGTCTTGTTATGGTTTGATCGCCCTTATATACAGCGTCCCGGTTTTTCGGGATTCGGCGTCTAGCGCGGGATCGAATTCGCGGCGCGTTATGTCGGTGAACCCAAACGTTCGGAGGGTCCTGTCAAGAGTTTCGTAGTCCCAGGCATATTTGTGCTCTGTCCCCTGGCGAAAATGATAATTGATGTGATCCAGTTGTGTTTCGCACGATTCCGGATGGACCGTCTTCGCAAAGGACCAATACTGGTTACCTGGATCTCCATAAGCATGCAGGGGCCACTCTGTGTCCGGAACGCCAACGTAAAAAAGCCCGGCCGACTGGAGGACGCGGCGGGCTTCCGAGAGGAAATGGGCCACTTCTTCGTGAAGTTCGAAGTGCTCGAACACATGCTCGCTGTAAATGTGGCTGATGCTCGCGTCGGCAAAAGGCCACTTCTCGCGCAGATCGAGTTGCAGATCGGCGCGAGAGTCGAATAGATCAATGTTGATCCATCCCGGTTTAGGGTTGGGCCCGCAACCGAGATTGAGTTTCTTTTCCGGGCGCTGCAAAAATGGGCCCACTTTTTTCAGAGCGGAACGGTGTTTCCGGGATATGCGCCACTCCTCTCTCGCATTGCGGACTGCTTTGAAAAACCCCTTGGAAGTGTGAGCCTTGACAATCTCCTTCGCTGAGGTCAAGGATCGAGACTCCTTACTCGGGATTTCCGATTTCGACGTCTGACTCGCGCATCATAAGCTTTTCCTGCCCTCGACACAACGAATTTTCCAATGCTAAGTACGTCCGCGACCTCTCCGGTCGCGGTACCCCCTCGGGGGGCAATCGGCCATTTTGGGGATTTTTGTGTTTGCACTAGCGGCGAGGGGCGACAGCGCGGATTAGATGTTGCTTATAGATTCTCTCGTTCTTGGCAAGCTGTTTTTCTCTTTGGAGCGGTGTGGAACCATTTTTCCTTTTTGGCTCATCCGCAACAAGCGACAGATGGATCGGCAGGCTCCAATGGACCCAGCTGGGAGCTATCATATGGGCAGTCAGATCTGAACACGGCGAAGAAAGCGTGCAAGAGTGTTCGCACGACAGCGACGACAGCTTGCAGCCGAGATTTTCCGTTGTTCAACCGACATACCTGATTCGACTTCGCCTGTCCTCCTGGCCAGTAGAAATCTTCTAATACGGCGAGGTAGCCTGAGTACCTTGGAGAAACCGAGTGCGTATTATGGGTAAAAATCTGATGGTAAGGATATTCAAAGTAATCACACTATTCGTCTTGCTGTCCATAACTTCTGTCGTCAAGGCCCAAACGGCCACGATTAACTGGACTGATGTTGACCAGACGACTGACGGCTTTGGCAATTGATTCCAATAATTGTCACAATCTTAGGGGATATATGAAAAGATTATCAGCATCTTTAGTTTCCATAATTTGTCTAATCTTGCTAGTTGTGACGCAGGCAAGAGCTCAAGAAACTGTCACTGTCGATCTCTCCGTGAACAACGGCCCAGTGACCTATCGCGCCAGTGGCTTACATTACGGGCTACGCGGAACTACCCCAGCCAGCGGTTTTGTCACTCCATTAAAATTAAAAGAAGTCCGAAACGACTTCCCTTTCCTGGTGGGTCTTCCACAGTATGATCCGAACCTTTATCCGCGCATTGTAGCTCAGGGCACACACCCAATCTTAATTCTAGGAGATGTCTGGATTGGAGAGGGTAATCCCAGCTTCGTGGATAGCAGCTCGCTTTCCGCGTGGAATTCATTTGTCACCGGTATTGTTAATACGGCCATCGCCAATGGACAGACCTTTGAATACGACGTGTGGAACGAACCTGACTTAAGTATATCGGCGGGCTGGACTGGAACAGAAGCACAATTTCAAGCGATGTGGAAGGCGACGGTCAACACAATTCGCGGGATTGATCCTAGTCAAGTCATCATGGGGCCAAGCGCCTGCTGCAACATCACTTGGATGACCGACTTATTGACGTTCGCCAAGGTAAATAACGTCTTGCCCAACATCGTGGCCTTCCATGAGTTTGGTGGCCCTGCTGCGGCTGCAAGTGATATCGCCAACCTGAAATCGTTTCTTGCTGCGAATGATCCCGGCCTAACGCTGATCGCCATACCAGAGATGATCAATTCATCTGAGACTTACCTACCCGGTACGAATGTGCAGTACCTCGCAGCCGTCGAGCGCGCACAGATTCAGGGAGCGGGGCATGCCTGCTGGTTCAACGACTGTTTCTCAGGCGGTGTATCTGCAAGTAACTTGGATGGACTGATCGGAACTGATCTCACGACGATCCACGCCACTTGGTACGCATATCAAGCTTACGCAAACGTCACCGGAACCATCGTCGGTGTCACCCCGAGCGCCACCGTGGATGGCGTTGCTGGTCAGGATCCGAGTTTGCAACAGGCATACTCCGTGTTCGGGAGGGCAGGTGGCTCTGGAGACGTCACAGTCGCTTTTGCAAATATTAGCAGAGCCAATTATTTGAACCCGAGTGGGCTCGTTCATGTGGTGGCATATCTGCTGGCGAATGATAACGGTAATGGATCGAGTGGTCCCGTACAGGTTACTAATACGGACTACTCCGTATCCTCGAACGCCATTTCAGTGACGATTCCCAATATGGGCGGTGATGATGTCGCCATAATTCAGCTGACGGCGGGAGGTGGCTTAGAAAGCAATCGTCCCAGCCCACCGATGATTACGGGGATTATTGTTCACTGATCGGTGTCAATCTGATGGTTGGAGGGGCATAGGCCTTCACTAGTCCGGTGTCGAGCCGATGTTGGCGGATCAGGAGGCAGAGACGGTCGCGGAGCCGAAGCTGGCCGTTCTGGTGGCTGCTGTTTCCATTCGCGGAGGGCGCGTCGTGACTTGGTTGTTTAACATCCGAAGGGCGCAGTGACCACCCGAGTTCCTCGATCGAACACAGGCCAATGCCATAGGCTTTGCGTAGTGCGCGGTTGACGGCGCGGGTCTTGGCGATGCGCATCTCGGCGCCGTGAACGAGAGAAGAGATATTGGAAGGGGCAGCGTCGCCGTAACCGAGTCCATGGGGAACGCGAAAATGTTCGGTTCTTCTTCGAACACCGGCAAACGCTTCAGCGGCTTCAGGCTGTCCATGTGCGTTGTGTAGCTCATCTGGTAGCCAAGCCTCCTCAGGGTTCCAATCCGGATTTGCTATGTGCCCTGCGTAGACGGAGCGCAGAATCTTATACATGGTCGTTAGGGTTTTCGCCCTCCAGGTCTGGGCGCCTTACGAATATCTCTCCGTACTTTTCACCCTTCGCCATCTTGTTCAAGACTCTCTTAAGCTGCTCTTTTCCAACCCAGCTAGACAGTTCAAAACCAACAGGATCGCCAAAAACAAAGTTAAAAACAGATTCGCTCGTGAACAGTTGCTTGTCTACGCACCGTATTGCTGGTTCCAGGTAGGCCGTATTGAATTCAAAGGAAAGCAACGGAGATTGCATCGAAAGTCCGCTGAGCACGGACTCCTCGAAGCCCTCCACGTCAATCTTGATGAAGTAAGGAAGGCCATATTGTTGGACTAAGGTGTCGAGCGCCACCATCGGCACGGTTACTTGCTTGGACCATAGGCCCTCGTACTCTTTATGCTCGCGCTTGATTGCGGCGATCCAGTCTTTCGAGACAGAGCTGATGTCATCTCTTTCGTCCGAGAGGCTGAGACTCGCGAGGCCGTTTTTCGGTCCAGCGACGGCCTGAATCGTTTCAAGCTGTGCGTCAGCGTATGAAAGCTGCATGTGTCGAACGCAATCGGCATTGGGCTCAACTGCAAGCACTCGAGCTCCAAGCGATAAGAATATTTCAGAAAGGATCCCAACATTGGCGCCGATATCGAAGATAGATACGTTCGGTGGCAGCAGGCCGCGGTAGAACGTCATCATCGCGTCATGGACCTTGGTTCTCCGCCTCCCGCCCGTAAGTCGGTAGAGCGATCGTGCAACAGCGTGCAGCCCAGTGATCCAGAGAAGCTCCTCCATTTTTCTCCTGGATGTTTTCATTGCACCTCACTAATATTGAATGTGTCGCACTCACTCCAGAGGCCATAGCCATAACAAGAGAGTCGGTGGTTCACGGAGCTGAGAATTACCATCCGCTTCCGTGCGGGTGACTAAACCATATTCTACATTATAGAATATCTGAGGCCGCCTAATCCATTGCGGGCTCAACCGGTCGATGCAGCACCATCTGATATAAATCTTTTCTCTAAAGGTGGTGTTTATGACGCAAGGGAGACGGGTGAGGCTTTCCGCGATGCAGAGGACCGACATGTGGAGTCGTTGGAAGGCGCGCCACCAAAGGCGTCTCCACCCCGCGCAAGCGCAAGGCGGCGCGAGAGAATGGCAAAAACGGCGGCCGTCCCAAGAAAACGACAGCGAAGTGACCCGCCAGAGTGAAGTCGTACTCCGCTTCCTGGCGATTGCGCTGGGCACCGGATGGTTCGTTTGGATGGCACGAGGAGTGCTGAAGAAAGAGCTGACGGGGCACCTTCGTTCCAAGCGCCGCATAGGCCGCTCGCGGCACTCTCGCGTGGGTGGACAGTCCCGCGGTCAGATCGTCGAAGCCATCTCCATGCGGGAAAGGCCCGCAGAAATCGAAGATCAGGCCATTCCCGGTCAGTGGGAGGGCGATCTTTAGCGGCACCAAGAACAGTCACATCGCAACCCTGGTGGAACGTCATTCGCGTTATACCGCGCTCGTCAAGGTGCCGAGCAAAGACACGGCTGTGTCGTGGCCGCACTGAGCCGGCAAGTTCGTAAGCTCTCCGCATCCCTGCGGCGCTCGTTGACCTGGGGTCGCGGGCTGGAGATGGCAAAACACAAGGCCTTCACGGTGGCCACGAATGTGAAAGTGTACTCCTGTGATCCTCATAGCCCTTGGCAGCGCGGTACCAACGAAAACACGAACCGATTGCTGCGATAGTACTTTCTTAAAAGAATCGACTCGTCTGGCTATTCTCAATCAGAGCCCGGCAGGGTAGCTCTGCGTTTAAATCAACGACCTCGAAAGACTTTGGGTTTTGAGACTCCGGCAAGTAGACTTCGAGCTAGTGTTGCGTCGACCCATTGAGACCGCCCATCTACTCTTGCGCGTATTGAAACCTATAAATCGTGGCCCCTCCCCCGGAGCCAATCGCCCGGGCAATTCCAGAGCGTAGGATTACATCGTCATCGAGGCCAAGCTGGCCGATGCAGACACGGCCTTGGGCGGAGGCCAGGTTCTTTAGAACTCGCTCAAGAATGACGGAATCAAACGGATTGTAAAGGAACGCAAAGAGCGCGCGGTCCGGGAACGTGAAATTGGCTACGTCGCCGAGGACGATTTCACGCGTGTCGGTCATCCGCAACTTTTCTAGGTTCTTGCGCATGCTTTAGTACGCCCGGGAGTAATGGCGTCTTCCCAGGAAGCTTGGTAGCGGCTGCCATGAGCGAAATTAGGGCTGTCTGTCGGAGCGATTTGGACCAACGTCGACGTCATCTACTCCATATTTTCGGTCAAAATCGTCGTTCTGCGGCCCTGCGGAGCCCAGGGAATCCCTTTGATCCGCCTGAAGATGAACCGGGTGGCAAGAATGTCGGACAAGCTCACCGAGCATATCCACCTGGTCAGCGAAACGCGACGCACCCATCAATTGCCTATTGCACTGCGACTATCGTCAGCCCTGTTGGCGGTACCGGACTTGTTTGGGAAGAAGCACCAAATTGATATGCTCCCGCATCCCATGCAATGCCGAGTGGCCTCGCGTTTGAGTTGCGGTTCGGCACGATGACGGTGTGCGTTGAGACGTTGTATCCGACGCCCACCGTTGTATCGCTCATGCAAGCCGTGGAAGCTGCGGCTATGTTTGTGGAGGGAATACTTGAGCAAATACCTGCTAGCGTCGGCCCGGTGAGGCCGGCAGCGATGGTTTGGCCACTTGCGCTCGATGGGGCAAAGGGATAAAGGCTTCCAAGTGTGTATCCGACGCTTGCCGCCGCGGAATTCGTCTGACCGACGTTGTTGGATTGCTTCTGCGACGTCACTGCCGTCCCGAAATTGACACTGGTATAATCGCCAATCAGGTGATTGTTGTAGACTGTCATAAAGGGGAGATTCGGATAGCCAACCCTGTTAGGTCCATTAATGCCGAGACCGGAGAATCCGGCGGGTGATTGCAGTGTATTGTTGAATACGTAAATTCCTGCGCCTGTACCGGTCAAAAGCTCGTTGTTATCGATCTGTATCGCCGCATTTTGTTGGTTGACAAAAACATTGTTGAAATCGTAGTCCACCGTGCCATCGTGGGGACCATTAAAGATGCTCGAACCACCGTTCGCATCGTTTGAATAGTTGTTGTAGACAATTAGCTGGCAACCTGTGGATTCAACTACGTTTCCGTGTGATGTCGGGTCGAATGATCCATTGACGTGAAGAAACGTATTCTGAAAGACGTAGATTGCCGACCCCACGACCCCGTTGTGTACATGGGCTATATAATTATTGTAGATATAACCCACGCCGGGGTGTGCGAATTCGATCATGTCCTCTGTGGTGTCCCCGCCATCAGCCACATTGTCGTGGATTGAACTTGTCAGATCGGGCGGGCACGAAGCTCCGCCGCCGAAAATCTGCATATTGTCGTGGGTCGCGGCGCCGCTGTGTGACCAGCCGTGGAAGTAACTATTCCTGGTTTCCTCGTGACTACCCCGCATCGAAACAATCGTGACCGTTCCAGGTGCATCCGAAGTCTGAGCCCAATGCGCGAACTCGATGTTGTCAATGATGAAATATCCGCCGTAAAGGTCAATCACTGTGCCCGGCAGGCCGCCCGGAAATGGCGCGGGTTGAGTCCCGCCCCCGTCGAAGATTGGGCGACTCCAAGATCCACCTACGTACCAGGACTGATCAACACCGATGTAAATGCAGCCTGAGCCCGTACAACCGGCTTGAGAAGTACTGCTGCTCGATCCGGTGTAGACCATCTGCATCCCAAATACGCTAGCCGGCCAGGTCACGCCTCCCTTAAGGATGAAGTTATCTCCAGGGACCGGATTGTGTCCGCTCGCGTTACCGCTGGCACCCTGCATCCCGGGCAGCCGCTGCCACGGCGTGCTCTTGGATGTGCCATTATTAGCGTCACTTCCGCCGCCATAATCGATATAATACGTTGTCGCGAACGCTTTACCGGAAATCAAGGCGATTCCGAGCAAAACCGCAAGTTGACTCAGTTTTTTACAGTTCATTGGCACGTTATACCCAACCTTTCGACAATTGCCAGACCCCGTCCGCAATGGCCCGGGTTCTTGGAAAAGCGGTTTCCTGCTCCTCGGATCACGATCACCTTAACCCCTCAGCGTTATTCGCTCCTACTGGCTCTCTGTACAGTTTCGGGTCAGGATCGAGCATTGAGGGATACCGAGGTTGGGGAAAGCTCAGGGACGCAGCGCCGGGCGCGCTGTCGATTTAGGAAGAAACACCTGCAAAGGTATTCTACGGATTTCCTATGCCCAGGGGTACCTGTCTTGTCACAACATCCACCAAGGTAGATGAGATGCGCTCCGCGGCTTTCCCATCCCACTTTTCAGGAATGTGGATCTGGGCCTTTCGCACCATCTGCCGCGTAATTGCCTCGCGGATCCCCGAAATTGAAGTTCCCGCAATCAAATTCGTGCCGTCTTTAACGGTGACCGGACGTTCCGTGTTTTCGCGAATCGTTACGCACGCCACCCCCAAGCAGGTCGTTTCTTCCTGAATGCCGCCGGAGTCCGTCAGCACCAGACAAGCATTCTTCATAACGCAGAGAAAGTCGATATACCCCAGAGGCTCGATCGTACGAATACCCGCGCGGTCATCGCCTACTGTAGTGTGAAAATAACGCTCCAGTTGAAACTGCTTGATGCTCGCGCGTGTGCGAGGATGAACCCGCCAGATAAAGTCTCGTTACTTTTATGCTGGCATCGACCCGGACCGGATCACCCAGTTCTTATTACTTATGCACGCTTGCGAGAACACATCGTCGAATTCATGGCGCCCTAAACGATTGTTCGTGGAGCAGTCAGGCTTTACGACTAGCGATACTTCTTCCACATATCATCAATAAAGCTAGGTTCTGAAATCTGTCCATGCAGCCAATACCGCGTCTGCCTCTGACGGTCCCAGTCCGGAGCATAGTCAAAACCCGTCTGCTGCTTAATCAATGCGATAGCCTCCGTATCGTCTTCCATCATCCAGCGATCCACGTAATCAAAAAATGCAGGATGATTCCAAATGCTTTCCGCACGAAGCAAGTGAAGAACTAGCGCCTCGCCCACCCATGAAACCGACGTGCAACATCTCCGATACGATTCCCCCAGTTGCCCACTGTCAGTCGTTGGCCAGCTCGGTGGTTGTAGTTGTTCGTACGGACCATAGAGGCCCGGGCTTACCGGTTCGCCGCTGGCTTTGACGCCATAGTGACCGCCATAAATCGCTTTTGCTCCTTGCCAGGCCTGTTGGTAATGCCCAGCGGGAGGTATCTGCGTGACATAGACCGTCTGCATATCTTCGCCAAAGACATTGGCATATTTCGCCGAGACATTCTTCATCGCGTCGTTATTCAGCAAAATACCTGCGAGGACAATCGGCAATTTCCGGCCGCTATGGTGCCCGCCAAATGCCGGCCAGCCGACACCAGCTGACAAACAACCGTAGAGATCAATACCGTATTGCACAAAATAGTTCGTCAGTGCGACTTTTTGTTTCGCTGGAAAATTGAGCGTCAGAAGAAGAGCCGCGTAGGAATCGGCCAAGGCTATGTGCTGACCATAGCCGGGCATGTACTCGGCTGGCGCATCGAACAGAAACGTATTTGTATCAATCCAGGGTCTGCGGTACCAAGCCTCGAATTGTGCCAGTTTTGGAGTCTCTGACGGGTTCGGTGGCGGCAGAGCAGGCAAAAGGTTCCTGCGCAAGGAATCTGCACGATAGATCATTTGTCTCCGGTCGCAGTACGAGGGACGGAAAGCATCCGCAGAAGGCCGCTTCGCTAGAACCGTGAGTATGGACACGGTCCGCACCGGGCTGGCACTCATGGTGGAAGCGCGCATCAACTCCGGAAGCGAATGAGGCTCGGTCAAACTGATCGACGAAACGAGCGCGTCGCCAGCCCTCAATGTAAAAGGCGGATACACTCGCGAGGAGGGATCGAACCACGACGACTGATCGGTCCCGTCATCTAGCCTCGAATCAAAACCGCTTTTACCGTTTGCGGTGGGGAGATTCAGCACCGACCCGTTCTCGTAAGGTGGTGTCACATTCGGAGCTGGATCAACAGCAATAACGGTCACCGGTCCAATAACGTAGTAGTCCCCCGTAACAAATTCTCCGACAGGAACCGGCCGTTCGAACGTCCACGTGATGCCATCCTTCGTAATCGTGGACGTCACGAGGGAAGATAGAGAAGTCGTAGCCTGTACCGCACGCTCCGCCTGCTTTGAGCCTTGCGCATCGCCGGTAAACGCGTCGCCAAAACGTTTTGTGCTTCCGCTGTAGATCTCTTTCGACCAACCCATTTCCCCAGAATGACCGTATGCTTGTCTGCTGCTGGCGGTTTCAAGGCCAGCAGTAAGACCCAACAGAGCGAGAAGAGCACAATGGAAGCTTGCCCAAAATGAAAAATAGTTCCTTCGCCGGAGCGTTTGCTGGTGACACGAACGGTAGACAAGGAATTTCATAGTCATGGTTCAGCGCATATGCGAAAAAAGAACCGTTGCATCAGATACGGGGCGGCGAGCTTGCGCACGAAGCGGATAGGCCGCGAACAAAACTGCAATCTGTCAAGCGGGGCCGCTCCTATCCGATTTGAGCACAAGCACCCTGGGTTCGGACGCCGGCGGAATTCCTATTTTCAAATCGGTTCGAGCCTTCGCAACGCCCGGCGATGGCTTGTCAGTCCAACGCCATCGATAAACCACGATTTCTCCAGGATTAACGCCTGAGGACGTGTAAACAAGCCGAGCCCTGGAGTCTGGAATGCCAGTTTTGAGCCAATCCTCGTAGTACTGCGTGAATGTCGCTCCCCGGCGCAGAATCACATAGTCGACCCTTGCGTCATCGAGAAAACGAAGAGCTACATTGCCATCACAGTAGGGGAACCACACAAACTCCGCATCCGCATGAAAGGCCAGACTCGTGTCGCGATCCATAATCGTAACCGGATCGTCCTGCTGCTGTTTGATCCACTGACCCACGTCGCTTTCAACATTACGAGCAGGAGAGCCCTGCATGAATTCCCAAAGTTCCCTGACTCCTTTGGTGGGATAGGTGATCAACACAATTCCGACCATGGCGACAACGATGTACTGAGGGACAACAGGCCTAACCTTACACCACCGCCTGCCGCTAAGCGAGGCGTTGGTCCACAGGCCGATCTCGGCCAGGCCATTTGCTGCCCAAATTAGTAAGAATGGGACGAGTATGAAATAGTATCTCGCAGCGATGAAAATTATGGAAAACGTTGCCAGGACAGCGGTAAGCGGAATCAACAGAACGAACAGCCGGCTCGCAGCCATCGAGCCTCGCCATGGCCGGCGCACAGCGCCTAATAACGCTAGAGCCGGCAGAAAGGGTGCTCCCATCCATCGCGATGAGAGCTCTTCGAATAAGTTCGGCATGTTCCTGCGCGCTAAAGTTACGATCAGGTGAGCGGTATCCGTGAGCTTTAGCTGTGCTTTCCGGACCACGTCGGCATTCGGGCGCATCATGATTCCGGTTCGCTCGAGGTTGTTATCGACACCGAAACTCATCCAGTGATCCGCGTCCGGAGTGCCTCCTCGAGCCAACATACCAATTGCGAGCGGCAAATTGATAGAGCTTTTGGCCTCCATACGCAGCTTACCTGTCAAATGATAAATAGAAAGTATCTCCGGGCTGGCAAGAACCATGAATACTGCAACTGCCGCAATCGCGCGCTTGGACCTGCTTGTCAGCTTGCCCTCCGTGGAGGTAAATGCGAAGAGGGCGGCCAGCATAAGTGCCGCGAATGCTTCCTGACGGACAAGAAAGGCAAGGCCAAATATCGCGCCTACTAGGCACCACAGCCGAATCGAAGGGTGGCTGATGGCGCATAGGGTCACATAGATCGCCGTAAGAAGTAGCGTCGCATAAGGTCCTTCGGAATATACCGTGAGGGACAAATTGACCAGGAGCGGACAAAATATGGCTAGCGTTGCGGCGACAAATCCCGTGCGCCGATTAAATAATCGTGAGGCAATCCCAAAAACCGGCAAAGGAAGCAGCGCTCCCAGCGCCAGGGAAACGAATCGTCCCGCCCGCACGTAATTACCGGTGAAGAATGAAACCAAGCTAATCAGCAAGGGAAAAAGAGGAGGAAACATCAGTTCACGGCCGGGGGTGGCGATCCCCACGTAACCAGCGCCCCTCCGCAGGTTCTCCGCTATCCGCGCGTACTCTGAGCCCTCAGATTCAATTGGACCGGTGCCCCACAGTGACTTCGCCGCCACGCGCACCCCCAAGCTAACGAGTAGTATTGCGCCTAGCACGAATAAATCACGTCGCCAAGCGCTCGCACCTGGTTGTTCACGGAGCAGAGCAATCATCGCGTCCTGACCCTTGCAAAGCGTTTTTCGATCAGATGGTACGATACAACCAGCTAGGTCCAAAGGGCAGTTTCGCTTGCGTTGCAGGCGGTGTAACCGTCATCAGATTACCTCGATTTTCAAGCTGCCCGCCGGGCCTGGTTCCTCTGAATGCTCACCATTCGAAGCAGTCCAAGTCCCAGCCAGCGGCTACGCGCAGAGATCCTCATCGTTTCGCCAAAAAGACGAAACCGACCTTCAGGTCTTGGTCTCGGTGAGCGTAACAACCGAGGCCCGTCCTTGCGACCGTTTTGCGGGGAGGCCCGCTTGTCGGATTTTGTAAAGAAGAGCGCGATAGCTGATTTTGAGCTCGCTGGCAGCACGCTTGCGATTCCAGCGGTTCGCTTCGAGCACGCTCAAGATAATTTTGCGTTCGAGATCCTGCACGGCCTGCCGCGTAACTTTCTTCAAATGGATAGGCCCGGACGTTGCCCATTCCGTTGCTAGATGGGTGCGGTCCCAATGCAAAAGTTCGGCGCTCACAGTCTCTTCAGATCCCAGTATCACGCACCGCTCGATCATGTTTTCGAGTTCTCGAACATTGCCGGGCCAGTGATGCTTCTCGAGCAACTGCAAGAGATCCCTTGACAAGGGAAGAGCGCAGGAATTGTGTCGCTTCTGATATCGTTCCAGGAAGTACTGTGTTAAATCCGCGATGTCTTCGCTCCTCGCGCGCAATGGAGGCAGTTCCACGTTCACAACGTTGATGCGGTAATATAAATCCTGGCGAAAACGTCGCGCGGCAACCTCGCGCTCGAGCGAGCGATTCGCCGCGCAGATAATACGCGCTTGAATGACAATATCTTCGCGACCGCCAATGCGCGTGAATTCGCCATCCTGCAACAATTGCAACAACTTTGCCTGAAGACCGAGATCGATCTCGTCGATGCCATCGAGGAACAGAGTTCCACCGTTAGCAAGTTCGGCGCGACCTGCTCTGGTGGCATTGGCGCCCGTGAATGCACCTTTCTCGTAGCCGAACAACTCACTTTCAAGCAACGCTCCGGGGATGGCGGCGCAGTTGACTTTCACGAACGTGCCGGTAGCCACGGCCGAGCGGAAGTGAATATACCGCGCAACGACACCTTTCCCAGTGCCGCTGTCGCCCTGAATGAGCACGGGAACGCTGGTTGCCGCGATCTTGTCGATTTTGTGCCGGATGACCTTCATCGCCGCCGATCGGCCAAAAATGACCTGTTCCGACGGAAGGTCTTCATCACGAGCAGAAAAAGAGGGCTTTTGCAGTCCAGATGAAACCAAGATTCGACCCCAATGGGGGCATGTGACGGAACGTAGCCCCATTGGAAACAGCAAATCGAGCGCCAAACCTACAGAGTTACCCTGTTCACCAACTCGTCCAATAGAGTGTCCTTGTAACCACAAGTTGCGCATTTTCAGTAACATCGGTTAGACAGCGCAGTCCGCTTACACACGTTCGGGTCGCCCGTGGGACCTTGGCAGGCACTTACGAGAAAGCGTTTGCACAAAAATGGCACTTCACGCGCGCTCTTCACTTCTCCAACAATCCAGCACGTTATCTCGCTACCGTATTCGCCGTGTCACAAACCAGTTTTATGTTTTCAGAGGACAGCCGGGCGGCCGGGTGCAGAAGGAGATAGGACCATAGAGGCATGTTGTGCGTTTGCACCCGTTCACAAGCGGAATGGAGCTTTTGACGCGTGTACTGGACGGGATCGTTTACGCCCGGTTTCAGCCATTCGGAAAAGTTCATGTGGCGCCGTCCCTCCTCGACGTGATTTATCAGCACCCAGGACACGGGCGCGACCTGGCTGTACCACGGCCACCGAGTATCGTCAGAATGACAATCGGCACATGACCGGTCGACAATCGCTGCGAAGGCGGGCGGGACGGTAATAGCGGCTTCCAGTGTGCGCGTCGCATCAAATGGCGGATTGGTCCGAGCTGGACGGACGAATTGAATTGCCACGATCAGCCCCAGCGTCCCCAGAAGCATGTCGCGTAAGAATCCGCTCATCCGGTCTCCAGTACGTCCATCCGGCGGCGGGCGATGACCGCTGGCGCCGGCCCGGTTGCGTCCATTCTCTCGTGTTTTGTGGACCCTGGCGTCCCAAATTGTTCGGAACGCCGCTTCTCTCTAGCTTAGTGAAATCACCAGTTGCCAGCCGCGCGTTATAGCACTACCATCGGTCAACCTGTACCCGCGAGGTCTGGCAATGAACGTTCACGATCTGATCCGTTCACGCGACCGGGTGTTTTACATTCACGAGGATTTGACCGTGCATGAAACGGCGCGCTACTTGCGCGACCACCATCTGCGTGCCGTCGGGGTGCTTAATACTGTAGGTAAGCTGGTGGGGGCGATCTCCCAAAGCGACATTTCTGATAAGGTTGCCGCGGAAAACAAGTGTCCCGCGTGGATGCGCGTTTCGGAGATCATGACTCGCGAACTCGTTATTGTGTCACCAGATATGGCGCTGGACGAGTGTCTGCGACGCATGGAAAAGCACGGAATTTTTCACTTGCTGGTAGTCGATGCCGCCGAAACATTTCACGGTATGATTTCCGTCACCGACCTTTTGGAATTGATCGCCTCGGACCAAAAGGCGCGTGCGGATATGCTCGAGGCGTTTGTCTTTCCACAACGTTGAGGCTGTCGCTGTCCCGCTCTGCCGGCATCCTGGCGAGGAGGTCGTTACAGCTCGTCGCTTGCGCTCGACTTGCAGTGGGATCAGATGGCTTCTGCGGCTTCTCCGCAGTCACCCAAATGGTGCAGGGTTTATCTGTCGGGCACGTAGTATCTAATGGGTAGCGCGTCTGCAGCTTGCCCCTTTCGCTGTGCTCCTCCTTCCTATAGTGTGAAAAGTCGTGAAACCAGTGAACGGCAAACGATCGCTGCAGGTCTGTATTCTGTCTCCGCACCCGTTGGTGCTTACCGAATTTTCGCGCGCGCTCGAAAGCCCCTCCTTTCACGTCGTGGGGCAGCAACTGGAAACATCACTCGGACCCGAGCTGCGTAAACTGGAATTACCACGCGCTTTGGTATATGTCCTGGACGCGCACGCTTCACATCCCGCCACTGCCGCGCTGATCGCCAACATCCTGGAGCACTCCGCGACGGCGCGGATTTTGCTGGTCGCGGAAAAATTCAGCCAGGATGAAACGAATAATCTATTGCGGTTGGGCGCCAAGGGGTTGCTGACTTATGCGGAAGCGCGCGACCAATTGCCGCGGGCCATCCCCTTGGTGGCCGCTGGCGGATTCTGGGTGCCACGTGCCATGCTTTCCCAATTTGTCGATTCCATTCTGACGAATACCCATGGGCGCCGCTTGAAAGTTGAAACTGGCACCCAACTGAGCAGACGCGAGACAGAAGTGCTCGAGCAATTGCTCGAAAACCTGGCGAATAAGGAAATCGCCGGCAAATTCAATATCTCGGAACGTACCGTAAAGTTCCACGTTTCTAATCTGTTGAGCAAGTTTGGCGTGCGCCGCCGCGCCGACCTCATCCTGCTGTGCTATCAGCGCAGAGGGCAAGCCGCCCAAGAGCAACGCTTGCAGGCCAACGGCTGATCGAGCCCGGCTCCTGGCCACAGGTAACACTTCGCTCCATGTACCGCACTATTTTTATTCCGTTTTGACGCTTGCGCGCGAGGTCGCTTTCCCGGCTAAATGGTGCCAGCTTTACGCGGGCAGAGCGTTGCGGGAGAGCATTGCGTCCTGTGCTATCGTCAACCGTATGGTCCCAGGGCGGTGCCATTAATGCACGAATCGCAGATTGACGAAGCTGTCGTAAATGACGGCAAGCGTTCACCGGAAGCGTACCTGCCGCTGGTAGGTTTTGCCCTCGTGTGTGCGTTGCCGCTACTGCTTGACTGGAATTCCACCCGAGCGCTTGGTTTGCTGGCTATCAACAATGACACTTATTCACATATTCCGTTGATCCCACTCGTGACCCTGTTCTTGATTTACATGGACCGCCGGTCGATTTTTTCATGCCCTTCCTATGGGTGGAGGACGAGCACTGCTTTTCTGTTCCCGGGTATCGTCGGACTGGTTGTGGCTCGGCTGAATCCTGGTCTTACTCCTGCGGATCACCTTTCGTTGCTTATGTTCGCCGTAGTGCTGATATGGGTCGGCGCTTTCGCTTTATTTTTTGGAACGGCTGCGTTTCGCCGCGCCTTGTTCCCACTTCTATTTTTGTTCTTCGCAGTACCGATTCCAGACATGTTCCTTTCTCAGCTGATCATCGTGCTGCAAAGGAGAAGCGCGGACGCAGCCGCAGCCATGTTCAATCTGACGGGCGTGCCGGTGCTCCGCCAGGACCTCGTTTTTGTTTTGCCGGGAGTTTCCATCCGAGTGGCGGAGGAATGCAGTGGGATTCGCTCGACTCTGGCCTTAATGATTACCACTGTTCTGGCGGCCCATTTCTTCCTGAGATCCAGGTGGAGCATGCTGGTGCTTTGCGCGCTGGTGCTCCCAATCGCTATCCTAAAAAACGGTATGCGGATTGCCACCCTGACCATTCTCGCGGTCTACGTAAACCCTGGGTTTCTATATGGGAACTTGCACCATTATGGCGGTATTCCTTTTTTCCTGTTGGATCTTCTGATGCTCGGGCTGTTTCTAGTACTTCTGCGGCGGATGGAACGTGGCGGGGTAGGCCACCCCAGCGGTCCTTCAGAGCAGCCTGCGCGATGAGACCCAATAGAACGGGGATTGATCCGCGCGGAATGGCCGAAGGGAATTGAGCAGCATCATTCCTCCAATCGTCAGATCATGATCGTCACGTCACTGGGGAGAGCTGTAGGCCAGCAGTTTGCGAATTTCGTTCTCCTCCGACGGTGTGGGCTGAAGCTGCAGCGCGCGGTTTAATTCTTCACTTGCGTGGGCTTTATCTTCAAGTTTTTCGTAAGCCAGGCCAAGATGGTAGTGGTACATGGAATTCTTCGGCGAGTCTTTGACCGCGAGCCGCATCTGCTCAATCGCTGCGCTGTAAGCTCCCTTGTAGTAATAGGCCCATCCCAGGGTATCCGCGGTATTGGAGACGTCTGGAAGACCCCTGCGGGCGATCTGCGCCATGGACACGGCAACGTCCTTGTCCCCACCATGCTCGATAAGCAGATACGCCAGATTATTCGCAGCGACCGGATTCCCCGGTTTCACTTGAAGTGCCTGGCCGTATAATTTTTCCGCTTCCTGCCAATTGCCTGCATTCTCTTCGAGCGACCCCTGCCCCATATACGGGCGCAGGTCGCGCGGATTTGTCTTGATGGCTTTTTGATAGGAGCCAATCGCCTCCTGCGTCCCTCCCCGCTCCGTTTGCAACTGCGCCAACAGCAGGAATGCGTCGATGTTCGCTGGATCGAGGTCTACCGCTTTCTGCAGCGCTGTTTCCGCCTGGGTTTTATCTTTCACATTGAGACGTAACTCGCCTAGAAGCAAATAAAATTGGCTGTTGTTGGGAGACTTCGCGATCTGCGTCTGCACCGCCTTTAGTGCCTTTTCCGGCTGTTTTTCCTCCACCGCCAGTTGCGTAAGCGCCGCAAGCGCTTCCTTCGAGTTTGGATCGCGAGCCAAAGCCTCTTCGAAAAGCTTCTCCGCGTCGCCCAAACGCTTCTGAATTACCCGCAGCTTGCCCATTGTGGTGTAGCCCACCGCGCTTCCGGGCGCCAGGGTGATGGCCTTGTTGAAATTCATTTCCGCCGCAGCTTGGTCTCCCCGCGCGGCCCGCTCGGTTCCGCGATATAAATAGCCCTCCGCCGCTCCTGGCTCCGTTTGAACGAGCTGAGCGGCACTCTGGGCCACCATGTCCCAGTTGCCGCGATTCACGCCCAGCGAAGCCAAGGCGCGCTGTGCATCCGCCAGTGAAGGGGTGAGCCGTGCTGCAGTGCGCCATTCGCTTTCGGCGAGTTCCGACGCCCCCGTCTGGTTGTAAATCACTCCCAGGTAGTAGTGCCCCACCGCATTATCTGGCGCATTTTTCACGACCCCTTGCAAAGCCGATATGGCGTCGTTGGTATTTCCTTGCCGGCTCAGAATTTGCGCCCGGACGATGGTGGCGTCGACGTCTTTAGGATTGTCCGTCAGAACCTGATCATTCAGAGTTTGGGCTTCCGCCATTCGGTTTTGAAAAATCAAAAGCTGGACGTAAGTTCTTTTGACGCTTGAATCCTTGGGATGCGCCTGCACGAGGGATGCGAACTCGGCCGCAGCTTTCTCCGTGTCGCCGGTGGCGATATAGAAATCACCCAGCATGCGATATCCGCTCGAGTCGTTCGTCATGTCCTTCTTCGCACTCTCGAGTGCCCGCTCGGCATCCGCCTTACGGCCTTGCGCGAGGTATAGGGCTGCCAAAGCGGCCCGCGGCGCTGGATTGCCAGGGGCGGCGGCGATCGCCGTGTTGTACAGTCGTTCCGCGTCGGCCCAGCGTTTCTGGCTTTGATATGCTTGTCCGAGCAATAACCGCGCGGGAACAAAAGCAGGATCGGCCGCAACGGCGTTCTGAAAACTGGCTTCCGCGTCGTCGATTTTGTGGTTTTTCAGTTGTAACAATCCACGAGCGGTATAGCCTTCCGCACGCTCCGGCGCCATATCGATAGCCTTCTGCGTTTCCTGCAGTCCCAGCGTCAAATTGCCAAGCGCGGCATCCGAATTGGCTACCACTAATTGCGCATCGAAATTATCGGGGTTCACCGTCAGAGCGGCTTGGGCCCGGTCGCGCGCATTCTGAAACTGTTGGCCCGCGAACAGCAGCTTGGCCAGGTCGGTGAGCGCGTCCGCGTTTTGCGGCTGGAGATCGACGGTACGCAAAAGTTGCTGGTAAGCGCCGTTCCAGAAAGCCTCTCGAACATAACACTGCGCCAACTGGTAATGTGCCGCGGCAAAGTTGGGATCCAGTTGAATTGCGTTCTCAAGCTCGATGGCAGCTTCGCGGTACTTCCCCGCGTGAAAATAGCGCGTCCCGCTGTCGAAGTACTTCTGCTTTCGTACATTGGGATCTCGCGAACAACCCCCTGCCACGAATCCAGCGAGCAAAAGAGCGCTAAGGAATCGAATGTGTGTACGCATCTTGATTGACTGCCGTCCCGAAATTATGAGGCTTTGTTCGCACTCCTTCAAGAGAGCCTGTTATCGCTTCGGAACGGCGATGGAACGCGTTATGACGCTAACACGTGATTGGCACTTTGGCGTCTTGCGATTCCCAATCGCCTTTTGCGCTTGCATGATTCTTGTTATAGTCGGTCGTCCTGGACGGGGATCATCTGCAGCAGATCAGAGAGGAGCGTCACATTTTCCCATGCCGATAGAGCGGAAGCCGGAATACTTCAAAGGTGCACGGCTAAAAGTCGGCATCATCGGGTGCGGCTACGTGGGACTGCCGCTTGGACTGCGCTTCGCCGAAGCCGGTCATGCTGTTGTGGGCTTTGACACCGATCGCAGCAAGGTCGAGAAGCTAAATCGCGGCCAAAGCTACATCGGCCATATCGCGGGCACGAAAATCCAGCAATATGTCAATTCGAAGCATTTCTCTGCGACCGATGATTTCACGCGTTTGGGGGAAATGGACGCGGTGATGATCTGCGTCCCTACGCCGCTCGACCAAAGGCGCGAGCCCGATCTTTCTTATGTGGAGCAGACCGCCCGTGCGATTCAGCCCAATCTGCAGCGCGGGCAGCTTATCGTGCTGGAATCCACGACCTATCCCGGAACCACTGAAGAGTTGGTGCTGCCCATCCTCGAGAGTAATGGATTGCGATGTCCCATCGCACATGGCCCCGAATCCGAGCATATGGCCACTGATTTTTTTCTGGCGTTTTCCCCCGAGCGGGAAGATCCCGGCAACAAGCAATATGGCCTGGCGCAAATCCCCAAGGTGGTTGGCGGCGTCAATCCGCCCAGCGGCCGTGCCGCGGTAGCGCTTTATGCGCAGGTTGTTTCCCGCGTCGTGCCGGTGAGTTCGACGCGCGCGGCGGAAATGACCAAGCTGCTTGAAAATATATTTCGCTGCGTCAACATTGCTCTGGTAAATGAGCTGAAATTGCTGGCTATCCGCATGGGCATCGACATTTGGGAAGTGATCGATGCGGCCGCTTCCAAGCCCTTCGGTTTCATGCCCTTCTATCCTGGCCCCGGTCTGGGTGGTCACTGCATTCCCGTGGATCCCTTTTATCTCTCCTGGAAGGCGCGCGAATACGATTTTTCCACCCGCTTCATCGAGTTGTCGGGCGAAGTGAACACGGCAATGCCGTATCACGTGGTGGAGGCCATCGGAAGCGCCCTCAACGATCGCCAGAAGGCGCTGAAAGGCGCTCGTATACTTTTGCTTGGCGTGGCGTATAAGAAAGACGTGGATGACTTGCGCGAGTCGCCGTCGCTCAAGATTATGCAACTGCTTGGTCAGCGCGGCGCAAACATCGAGTACAGCGATCCCTTCTTTCCCGAACTCCACAAGATGCGTCACTATGACTATGCCGGTATGCGCTCGGTCGATCTGACCCCGACAAATATTGGCAAATACGACTGCGTGGTTATCGCCACCGATCACACCACGTATGACTATCCGGCCATTGTAGAATCGGCTCAGTTGGTGGTAGATACGCGAAATGCCACACGCCGCATCGCGCGCAATCGCAGTAAAATTGTTCTGTGCTGAAGTGCGCGAGCGCATCGGAAACGATGACGGACGCTCCATCAGGCGCTGCGCATCGGAGGGGACGCCACGGCGACGCCATTCGCGCGCAGCTGCGCGAGAGTTCTCGGGTCAAGGAAAGCTTTTCCGACGAGCTGATCGCCCGCATGGAAGCCTTCGCTGAACGTTCAGCCCAGGCGCTGGAGGGGGGCGCTAAAATCGTTTTTTTTGGTAACGGCGGCAGCGCTGCCGACGCCCAGCACCTTGCGGCCGAACTCGTTGT
The DNA here is from genome assembly GCA_963828935.1 of uncultured Acidobacteriota bacterium. Lineage (GTDB taxonomy): Bacteria > Acidobacteriota > Terriglobia > Acidiferrales > UBA7541 > Palsa-189. The sequence goes on from CAWHGP010000003.1 coordinate 1,619,219, forward strand.
GAGGTTGCGCCAAGATCGGCCAGGGCTTGCTGCGCTGGCCCTCACGACCAATTCTTCCGTCCTTTCGGCGGCGGCCAACGATTACGGATTCGAACGCGTTTTTGAACGTCAAGTGGAGTCCCTGGTGAACCTTGGTGATGTATTGGTGGCGCTTTCCACCAGCGGCACCAGCCCTAATATCGTTCGAGCCGTCGATGCCGGTGCGGTACGAGGCGCCTTTCGTGTGGCTTTAACAGGCGAAACGGGAGGACAACTGGCCCAAAGGGTGGATCTGCTGCTGAATGTGCCTTCACTTGATCCACAGCGCATTCAGGAAGCGCACATTACCATGGGGCATATTGTTTGTTCGCTCATCGAGCAGATTCGGTTCGGTATTCTCTAAGCTTAGTCGCGCCGGCAGGCGCGTGGCGCAGGGAGTGACTGTCAGCGGACCGCTCCCTTCGGCTGGGCGCCCGCTACTTTGACTTTACTTTTATGAACACGTGGTCCACTCCAGGTTCGGACGCAAACCGTCGTCGCAGCCAGCGGGTAGTTATCAGCATACCCGTCGTGATTGCTGGAGAGGGGGCGCAAGGGCCGTTCACTGAGAAGACTCAGACGCTGGTTATTAACGCCCACGGCGCGCTGATCACGCTCATGGCAAGAGTCTCGAACGGGCAGTCCCTGCAGATGCACACCGACTCTCATCCTGAGCAGCAAGCTTGCCGCGTGGTTTATGTAGGCCCGACTGTGAACGGAAAAACACAGCTAGGGGTGGAGTTCACCCAATCCGCTCCGCACTTCTGGCACATTGCATTTCCGCCGGAGGGCTGGACGCCGCCTCCAATGGAAGAGTCGGAAAAGCCGGCGAAGACGGCGCGCCCCTCGGATAAATCCGCCAATCGCTGAATCTTGCGCACGTCTCAAGCTAGAAGTTGCGGGCGGGCCATGCTGTCTCTTCTGTAGAGTGGCCGCTCACTTCGCGCGAAGACGGCGTTATCGCTCGAGCAAGATTTAGGGCTGGAGCTTGCTCACGAGTTCGACTCGTGCGGTGCCGATCGGGACATCCGCTGAAATCAGAACCGGCGTGCGAGCGGCATCTTGAGCGATCCACACCGCAAAGTGCATGTCGGTGAGCTCTTGGCCATGTTCGAAAATGCGCACGGCGACACGCGAAGCCACGAACTGTCCCGCCGGCACCGTCACCCCAGTGGACGGTTCCTCCAGATGCGCAACAATATTGTAGAGGCGATGTCCGTCAAACACCGGAACGCGTAACTCCGGCGTCTTATTCCAATCCGTTGCACGCAATGCGTACACCAACCCAATCGGATCTCGCGTGCCGGGCACTACCTGCGCCGCGCTAGCGTCGGGCGGCGCGGCCCCACCGTCAACGATCATTCGCCAGGCGTTATTCTGTTGTTTCCCTTGCTCGTGCAGGTACATCTCGTATTCTACAGACGTCAACTGCGCGGCTTCGGTGTAGGAGTCAAACTGATCGTCGAGCGGATACACAAACCGCATGGTGTCCACGGTATGCGCGAGGGCTCTAAAATGCCAAGCCGCATGACCGAAGAAGTTACCCCGGTCGACAGACTGAAACTCGATGGTCGCCGCGTTCACCGCATACTTGGACCAAAGCACCCGGTAACTGAGTCGCTCACCACTGTGGAAGGGAACGACAGCTTCTTGTGCGGCGTGAGAAGGCGCGGGAGGCGCAGGAGCTTTGCGCGCTCGGCGCGTCTGCGCCATCGCCCACAGCGCGGCGCCAAAGGTCAATGGCGCGCGTGGCGCTGGTGAAATCCCAAGCAATAGGAATAGCATGCAACCCAGTGGAGCACCGGCGGCGAGCATGGAAGCAAATACATGAGCTACCCGAAATTTTGCGCGATTCATTGTAGTGATTTTAAGGCTGTCCTGCGTGCTAGTGATACTCCGGCGATTGTATATCGCTCGGTGCATGACACTCCTGGCAGCGAACGCTATAGTGAGCGTAGCGGAAATCCTGGGTGTGTGCCACCCAGCGCTAGACGCGGCAGTCCCTTGCCGCACAATGGGCGTTTTTTGACGCATTTAAAACGCTGCCGCTGCGATCCTAAGAGGAGTCAACGGAATGCGTTACGTAGTTACGGGTGGGGCTGGATTCATCGGATCCAATACGGTGGACGAGCTGGTGCGCCGCGGCCACCAGGTGACCGTGTTTGATGATCTTTCCGCCGGTAAAAAGCAGAATTTGGCTGACGTGCGCGACAAAATCGATTTTGTCGAAGGCACGGTCACCGATGCCGCCGCAATCGCCGCCGCTTGCCGCGGCGCCGATTATGTTCTGCACCTGGCGGCACGAACCTCGGTGCCACGCTCTGTGAAAGACCCCGCCGGCACGAACCGCGTCAATGTCGATGGCATCGTTAATGTGCTGCTGGCCGCCCGCGATGCGGGGGTTCGCCGTGTCGTTTTCTCGAGCTCTTCATCTGTTTACGGAGAGACCCCCACGCTGCCAAAACGCGAAGACATGCCTCCGGCTCCCATTTCGCCCTACGGAGTCTCGAAGCTAATCGGCGAGTTGTACGGCAATGTATTCCAACGCTGTTATGGAACCGAGTTCGTTTCGCTGCGCTATTTCAACGTGTTTGGACCGCGACAGGATCCCAACTCGCCCTACTCGGGCGTGCTCTCACTGTTCATCGCGGCCATGCGCAATGGTAGCTCGCCAACCGTTTATGGCGACGGCGAACAGTCCCGCGACTTTACTTACGTCGAGAACGTCGTGAAAGGCAATCTGCAGGCTTTTGAAGCTCCCGGCATCGGCGGAATGGCGTTCAACCTCGGAACCTGTGGACGCTACACCCTCAATCAGACGTTGCTTCTGCTGGAGAAATTTTCCGGCCAGGCGGCCAATGCAAAATATTCCGAGCCGCGCTCCGGTGACATTCGCGATTCGCAAGCGGATATTTCGCTGGCGCGGCAGAAACTGGGCTTCAATCCAGTCGTAGGCTTCGAAGAAGGTTTGCGGCGTACCTGGGACTGGCATTGCGCGCAACGGTAGTGCGCAACGGTAGATGGTTGGCGACCTATTTGCGTACTGCACTTCGTCCGTGCGGCGCAGTCGCCTGATAATCAAGGCGCCCGGCGAGATCGACGAGGGTGTCCACCAGCAGGTCCGGGGGACATTGCGTAAAACGGGCACTGCCCAGCCCGTAACTTACGCCGCAGGCCCAGGTGCCGGCATTGCGCGCGGTCAGCACATCAACATCCGAGTCGCCGACCAGCATGGCCTGTCGTGGGGCCGCACCGAAATCCCGTAACAGTCTTTCCATGCCTGCAGGATCGGGTTTTTTGGTTTGGAAGCTGTTTCCGCCGTAGATGTAGCGGAAATACGGGCTCAAGCCCAGCCCTTGGAGAATCTGCTGGCTGAACCGAACCGGTTTGTTCGTAAGAATCGCCATGGGCATACCTTCGAGTGTGGCCAGGCCCTCGCGCACGCCCGGGTAGGTCACCGTGTTGTCGAGCATGTGTTCGCGATAATATGCGAGAAAATAAGCCAGACCGGTACGGCATTCTTCTTCGGTTGCGCCGGGGCCCAGAGCCTGTTCTATCAAGCGCTGCGCCCCGCGCCCCACGTAACTGAAGATTTGCTGGTGCGCAAGCGCCGCGCGGCCCATTTTTTTTACGGTGGCGCTTACGGCCAGCGCGAGGTCCAGACCAGAATCGATGAGCGTGCCATCCAGGTCAAAGACCAGTGCGCGGACATCGCCGAATTTAGGGGAGTCTGGAGACATGCAGAACGGGGCACTTCGCGGAGAGCGAAACGCCTCCCTACATTGTAATCGAGGATTGGAATCGAAAGCACGCCGCCATAGATACGGGCCCGTTCAAGTGTCACGGCAGTATGGCTGATCGAGTCTCCCGGTATGAGCTGGCATTTGCTCGCCTTGCAGTGTGCCCAGACTGCGTCTGACAGAAGATTTGCACCCCAACGTTCGCGCCATGTTTCTGCCGCATTTGCGATGCGGCGGCAGGCTGTTAGAATTTGCTGTTTGCAGGCGCTCCCGGAGAGAGCAACTGTCCATGGCCGAAATTTTTCCTTTCCATGCGTATCGGTACAACCTCGAGCGGGTCAAACTCGCCGAAGTTGTCACCCAGCCTTACGACAAGATCACGCCGTCCATGCAGGAGCGCTATGCCGAGGTTCCATACAACCTGATTACCGTCGAGAAAGGACAAGCCACCTCGGACGATTCGCCGCACGATAACGTTTATACACGCGCTGAAAAAGCCCTGGAGGACTGGATTCGCAATGGCATCCTATTACGCGACACGGTTCCCGGGATCTATGTTTATAGTCAGGAGTACACCGTGCCCGGCAGCATCGACAGACAAATACGCAATGGCTTTATCGCACTGGGACGCGTCGAAGACTATGCCGCGAGAGTGATTTTTCGCCATGAACAAACGCTGTCGGGCCCTAAAGCCGACCGGCTGGAATTGCTTCGCCACACCCGCACCCATACAGGTCAGCTTTTTATGCTGTACACCGACGAAGGTCGCCAGATTGATTTCCTGCTTGACGCTGTGAGGCGCAACTCGGCTGCGGTCGAAGTACGCGACGAGTATGAAGTCACTCACCGGCTCTGGCCCGTGTTCGATCGCGAGACGATTGCCCCTATCGTCCGGCAAATGGCCGGACGCAAGCTGGTCATCGCCGACGGACATCATCGCTATGAAACGGCCCTCGCGTATCGCGACCAGCGCAGGATGCAAACCGAAAAGCCCGATGCTGGCGCACCTTACGAAAAAACCATGATGACGTTTTTTAACACGCGCTCCGAGGGCCTGCTAATTCTGCCTACGCACCGCGTGGTATCGAACGTTCCTGAATTCAGCGCAGCCGCATTTCGTGGCGCCATGAGTGAAATATTCGAGCAGGAGAGCTATTCCTTTGCAAGCGATGCTGCGCGCGCGGTAGCGTCTTACGGGTTTCAGCGCGCGTTGGCGGCGCACGGACGCACCGGCCGGGCCATTGGGATGTATGCGCCGGGCGAGTTTACCCTCTTTCAGTTGCGTTCCGACGCGCCGCTGGCCACGCTTATGCCCGATGTTTCGCCCGCGCAACGAGGGCTGGATGTGGTCCTGTTGCACCGGATCATGCTCGAGCGTGGCTTGGGCATTACCCCGGCGGCGGTCACAACTGAGCGCAATATTACTTACGAACGGCAAATGGATGCGGCCGTTGCTACCGTCGATGAAGGCCGCGCCCAAATCTGTTTTTTGTTGAATCCAGTGGACGTAGAGCAGGTTATGGACATGGCGCTTGCGGGTGAAGTTCTGCCGCAGAAGTCGACCGACTTCTATCCGAAATTATTGAGCGGTCTGACACTCTACAGGATGGAATAAGCAGCGAGCTGGAGCGTCTCGATTCATCACGCTCCAACTCATGGTCGTGAGATCCATGGTTGGGGAGCCCACGGGAGCGTTTTGCTGGCCGTTCCTACGTGAAGCTCTGAATTGCCGCCGCTTCTGAGTCATACACGTCAAAAACCGTCAGTAGTTTCGTCACCTGCAGGATCTCTTGAAATTTTGAGCCGAGGTTTGAGAGTTTTAGGGACGCCCCCTGGGTCCGCGCGCTGTGGTGGGAAGATACGAGTGTTCCCAGTCCCGCGCTATCGATATAGGTTACGTTGTCCATATTCAGAACGATTTTTTTCTTGCCCGACGCCAGCAACGATTTTACGGTTTCTCGCAGCGCGTTGCTTTCCTCTCCAAGTACGACGCGGCCAGCGAGTCCAAGTACAGTCACACCATCCACTTCTCGAGCAGTTATCTTCAGTGCCACGGTCGAGCCTCCTTTGGGCCCCTCATGAATAGGAACATGTGAGCTTTTTGCGAATCAATAATAGTCCGAGCACGACAGGTAATAGCCACAAACCACGCAATGCAATTTGCACTTGCGAGGCTCCAACCGCGCGGAGCAATTTGGGCAGAAGTGCAAGGCGCATTCTTCACCGCGTTTGGCGCCTTCGCTCTTTTGGAAACCCGATGCGGCAGGTTCAGCCATAGGCATGTGCGCCTTATAGCATAACCCGCGATTGGTGGGAAGCGCACCGTGCTCGACTGAGGGCGCTTTACGGGGGCGAACTGATTGCGGACAGTCAGCGAGCGCAACCGGACCTGAGTACACGGCATCTAACGAACGTTAGGTGGCGAGTGTTCCAAATGCAAATAAAGAAAACGGTTATAGCGGTTGCGCTCGCGCTTGCTGTAGGGGGCATTCTTCCCGCCCCAACTGGCGCGCAATCACGCGGTGGAGCGCGCATCGTTCGCCGGGCCCCGGTTGCGGCAGCCTTTCGTGCCCCGCTCGTCGGCACGCCTCTCTACCCTAATTTTGCTCCTATCCCGGGCGGATCTGCCGCCGTTCCGGGCCTCGGTTTCAATTACGATCACCTGGTGGCTGTCGATCGCACACATCTCGACCGCTCCGGTCGCTTCCGTGGGACGCGATTTATCACCCCCATCTTCTTTGGAGGCGGTTTGCCGCTGTATGATTATTACGATACCGATTATGCTACCGATCTGCAGCCGTCGCAGCAGCCCGGAATGATGGTTTCGCCGCAGTATCCTGGAAGCGTCGCGGAACCGCCTTCATCTCTACCGGTCGACCCAGTGATGACGTCAGCCGCGGATACACCCGTAAAAGACGTTGGTGAATTCATCCTGGTGCGCCGCGATGGCCAGGTGACCCTTGCCGTCGCTTTCACAACTGCAAATGGCCGTCTTACTTACGTCACCCGCGAGGGGATTCGACGATCGTTTCCCGTAGCCGACCTGGACAACGAAGCCACACGCGAAATGAACGACGCCAACGGGACGACCCTCACCCTGTCTAACTAGCTTGCCTGACTAGTGGCCTGTCGCAGAGAGTTCGTTAGCACGATACTGGGGAGAAGATACGATCCAAATAGCTGGCACCCCCCATGCATCAACTAGCTCTTGATTTTGGATGTGACGACTGCAGTAACACTTTCACTGCGACAGGCCACTAGATCCTCGGCAGTAACCTCCGGGCCATCTCACACCTTGAGAATGACGATCTCATCCACGAAGCCCCGGCAATTGTCGGCTGCCCCGACGCCTGCAGTGGCGCGGACGAGCAGTGCTATGGATTTTCACTCGTCTGTCACTGGACCAGTTGTCGACGAACCAGTTGTCGGAGACCCAACTGTCGCGCAACCCATTGTCGCGCAACCCATCGCGCCGACGGCGACCGCTCCCGCGACATTAACGCGCAATCATCGAACCAGGAATAGACGAAGCAGTTTGACAAAGCATCGCACGCTATTTCCCCGCTGTAAGTTCCGCGTATAGTTGCCCCACGAACCTGTCCGACGTTTCCTTCGCCATCGGGACGCGTGCGTCGTACTCAGCCGTGGGATGCGCGCCTAGAACTTCTTGCGCGCTCTTGCCTTGCTGCACCAATTGCGCCACACGATCGCGAATCGCCAGAATCATGTCGCGATGTGCCGTAATCCCTGCCCGGTCGGTCACCGGTCCATGGCCGGGGATGGCCTTCGTATTCGGTCCCATCATCCCGATCGTTACGCCCAGTCCGGCGAGCATGCCATTGAGCGAGCCGCCATTGGCGCGATCGATGTTCGGATAGCCGACCGAGCGAAAAAAGTCGCCGGTCATGATCACGTCCGCGTTGTGGAAGAAAATCAGGGTATCGCCGTCGGTGTGCGCGCGGGGAATCGGAACTCAGTTCCGCTTCCTCGCCGTCCAAGTGAAATGTCATGCGGCCCTCATACGTAATCAGCGGAAGCGCAATCGCGGCTGCCGGTACGCCGGGAGCGCCATTGGCCGCAGGCGCCGGGTGAGCGAGCCTCGCGCGCAATTCGTCGCGGGAGACAATCGTCACGCCCATCTTGCCGAAATTTTCGTTGCCGCCTGTATGGTCCGGGTGCACATGTGTATTAACCAGGAAACGGATCGGAGAATTCGAGATCTGCCGCACGGCCGCCACGATTTTCTGGCTCAGCGGCGCGAATTGGTCGTCGACCATTAAAATCCCTTCCGGACCTGCCAGCACGCCAATCGTGCCGCCCTGGCCTTCCAGCGTATAAAAATTGTCGCTGATCTTGGTCGTCTTGATCTCGACCTTGCTGAAATCGGGCGGCGCCGGAGCAGCCGCTGGCGGCGCTCCCGCCTGGCCATATACATTCGCCAAAACCAGGAACAGCATTGCCAGCCCTGCTGGCACCACGCGCGAGAGTTGCGTTGCAACTGTTTTCATTTCTCGTTGCTCCTTACTATTTATTCCCATCGCCCTGTGACGGTCGGAGTATATCTCCTGTTGAGGCACTTGTTTATAAACTTGTTGCGAGAAGCTTGTTGCGAGACTGGCATAGAAAAACGAAAAGGTACCTTTCCCTCGACACTCCTTTTCTTTAGAAAGCTGGCACCCAACAAAAGCCCAACAAGACCCCAACAAACATTAGACAATGGCCGCATCCACGATGCATCATCGCGCCGGCCCATTGCACCCATGCGCCACACAAAATAATCATGCGCGCCATCCGTATCCAAGCTTACGGCGGTCCCGAAGTTATGCAGCTTGAAGATGTGCCCACGCCCCCGCTCCAGGCTGGAGAAGCCCTGGTCCGTGTGCACGCTGCCAGCGTCAACTTCATCGATATTCAAAAACGTCGCGGCGAGCTTGCAGGGCAAGCTTTTTACGAGAAGTGGGGCGGCGCCACGCTGCCCTCGTTCATGGGCAGCCAGGGCGTGGGAGTTATCGAGGCCATCGCTCCGGACGTCGGCAATGTGCGCGTGGGAGACCGTGTCAGCTTTTGGGGAAATTCCTATGCCACCCATGCCGTCCTCCCTGCCGCGCGGTTGATCCTCATCCCTGCCGGTATCGGCTTCGAGCAAGCGGCGGCCGGCCTTAACCAGGGATTCCTGGCGTACGCGTTCACGCATTTTGCGTATCCCGTTAAACCCGGCGACTGGTGTCTCGTTCAGGCAGCCGCAGGCGGCGTCGGACTGTTGCTCTGTCAGATGGTCAAGATCAGAAATGGACGAGTGATCGGCGTCACCTCCTCTGAGGCCAAAGCGAAATTTGTCAGCGAGGTTGGCGCCGTTGAGATCATCGTTTCCACTCAGGCGAATATTGCCAAAGAGGCCAGACGTATCACCGGCGGCCAAGGCGTAAGCGTCGTCTACGACGGCGTGGGCAAGGACACGTTTGCGGGTAATCTCGATAGCTTGGCTCCTGCCGGTTATCTGGTGATCTACGGCCAGTCCAGTGGATACGTGCCTCCGTTCGATCTGATGACGCTTCAGGAAAAGGGATCGTTGTTTATCACCCGTACCAACGCGCTGCCTTACGCACGCGAGTACCCGCAATATCTGCGGCAGTTCGCAGCCTGGATACAGCAGGGGCAATTACGCATCCGGATCGATCGCACGTATCCGTTAGCCGATGCCGCGCAGGATCACCAGGACTTCGAACAGCGCAAGATTAGCGGTCGGGTTTTGCTTCTGCCTTAGCCGGTCGTCTTGGCGGCGCGTCACGCTTTTTGTGCCCTTCAGACGGGAGAGTGAAGTGGGCGCCAGCCTGCTTCTCGTCATTTTTCAGTCAGCCATTTACAGTCGGAAGAGACTCGTGTAGTGTCGGTTGTTTCGTATTCGTTCGTTCTTGCGAATTGAAGATGGGCCGTGGGAATGCGATCTCTCAAAAGACACAAAAACTGGGCTTTCATTGCGGTTTTGGGAATATTTACCTGGCTTCTCTTTTCGAGAGCGCTCCCTTCCGGTTCCGCACAAGCGCCAGCACCCGTGCCGTCTCCATCGCCCTCGCTCGCGCCGGCGCCTATGCCATCGCACAGTGACCCTTCGAGCGTCTTTACGACGGATCATCGCTCAGCAATGGCGGCAGTACGCGATTTCCTGGGTCTGCGATCTGAACCGGTACAGCCCATCGCCTTTCCTCACAACACCCATCTCGCGAACAACCTCAAATGTCTGGATTGTCACGCAGGCGCCGATGTCGGCCCCGATGCGGTAATGCCCAGCGCCAAATTCTGCATGACTTGTCATCTGGTGATCGCCACTGAAAAGCCGGAGATTAAGAAACTCGCGGCGTTTCGCGCCCGCGGGGAAGACATCGCGTGGGCGCGCGTTTACGACTACAGCCAATACGCCCATGTCCGGTTCAATCACGCACCGCATATTCGCGCCAACGTGCCGTGTTCGTCCTGCCATGGCGATATGACCAAGCAAACCACGGCAAAACGGGTCGTCAACATCAATATGAGTTATTGCCTTCGCTGTCATGAGGAGCGCAACGTGTCGGTCGATTGCGAGACATGTCATTACTGAACTCATTTGAGGCTGCGCCCCCGGATATGCGTACTGGCTGGCGTAGAAACCTTCGGCAGCTAGCGAGTCAGGTAGCGAATCAGGGTCGCAGGGGGTTGCGGTTCCTTTATGGAGCGGCGTAACTTCATAAAAATTTCGGCGATCTCCAGCGCCATGGCGGCGCTCGAGTCCTGCGGCAGTCCCGACCGCCAACTCATCCGCTTTATTCCCGACGAAGATTTGGTCCCGGGCGTTGCGACGTGGAAGCCCAGCCTCTGCACGCTTTGCGGTGCCGGCTGCGGCCTGCTTGTTCGCGTGATGGAGGGCGAAGCGGAAGTTGTGCGCAATGGGCAACGCGGAATCATGCAAATGGGTCTCGCCAAAAAGCTCGAGGGCCTTCCGGATCACCCCGTCAATCGCGGCAAACTCTGCCCGCGAGGCCAGGCGGGTTTGCAAGTGGTTTATCATCCCGATCGTTTGAGCGCGCCGCTCAAACGAACCGGCGTGCGAGGCTCCGGCGAGTTTCAGGAGGTGACTTGGGACGCTGCGATGGCCGAACTGCTCTCTCACCTGACCGAACTTCGCTCGTCGGGTGACGCCGCATCGCTCGCGTTCCTCTCGCGCCCGTTGCGCGGCCAGCGGCGCGAACTTGTCGAGCGCTTTTTGAAGGCGTTTGGTGCTCCGCCGCCCGTGGCGTACGCGCCCCTCGATGAAGCGGTGTCGCGCCAGGCCAATCTTCTTAGCTTTGGCCGCAGCCAGCTCCCCACACTCGATCTGGCCCGCGCCGACTACCTGATTTCGTTCGGTGCCGATTTTCTGGGCACGTGGAATTCTCCAGTCGCGCAGGCCATTGCATATGGCGAAATGCGCCAAGGGCGACCCGGGCGTCGCGGCCGCTTTGCACAAGTCGAGTCGCGCATGTCCCAAACCGGCGCGAACGCCGATGATTGGATTCCCTGCCAGCCCGGCACCGAAGGCGTGCTGGCGCTCGGCATCGCGCATGTTATCTTGGCGGACAAAACGTATGCGCACGATGCTCATTCGCGCGCCGCATCGCTCATCGCCGGTTGGGCCGAAGGCCTGCCCGATTACTCTCCCGAAAGTGTCGAGAAGCAGACCGGTGTCAGCGCTGCAACCATCGCTCGCTTGGCGCACGAGACTCACGCATAGTGGCCTCACGGCCGGCGATTATCGGCGACGCGCCGCTTGCGCATACCAACGGCTTGTTCAATGCGCTCGCCGTGAACGCACTCGAAGCGCTCGTAGACACCGGCCACGGCCAGCCCGCATTGCTTGGGTTCACGCCGGAGCCTCCGCTCGCAAATTCTGTGCCTGCCCGGAAAACCGCGCCCGGAAATTTCTCCGCGATCAATGCGTTCTCGCAATCCGTCCTGCTCGGCCAGGCGCACGCCCCCAAAGTTACTTGTTGCTTGGCGATGCGAATCCGGTTTTCGGCACTCCCCCAGCCGCGCATGTCCGCGACGCTATCGCGAAGGTTCCCTATCTTGTGAGTTTCGGCAAGCTTTATCGATGAGACCAGCGTGATGGCCGACCTGATTCTTCCCGACCATGCTCCACTCGAATCCTGGCTCGACGATACTCCGGAGTCGGGCGCGCCGTCAAGGTCGCGAGCCTCGCGCCGCCCGCCGTTCATCCGCTCCACAATACGCGCGCGATGCCTGATGTGCTTCTCGATCTCGGCCAACAGCTTGGCGGTCCGGTGGCTGCGGCCTTTCCGTGGAAGTCATATGACGAGATGCTGCGCGCGGCCTTTGTGCCGCTGCGCAGTATTCCGGGTCCATTGAGGCGCAGCGACGACGATGAATTCTGGACCAAAGCACAGCAGCAGGGTGGCTGGTCGAGCGTGTCCGGAGCGCCGGTGAAAAATTCGAAGCTGGCCGCGGCACCTTCGCCGTCGCCGGTCGCTGCCACCGCGCGGCCTCCCGCCAAGCCTGCTCGAACCCCAATTCGATGGTGCGCGCGGGCGAATTCCCTTTTCATTTGCTGCCTTATGCCTCGCAGTCCCTTCGTGATGGTTCGCTCGCGCATCTGCCATGGCTGCAGGAGATGCCGGACCCGCTGACCAGCGCTATGTGGTCCAGTTGGGTCGAACTCAATCCAAAAACCGCGGAGCGGCTGCAGATTCTTCCCGGCGAACTCGTGGAAATCGCGTCGCCAGCATGGCAGCGTGCGCGCGCCCGCCATACTTTCGCCTGGAATCGCACCCGACTGTGGTAGCCATGCCCATTGGACAGGGACACGAGAACTTCACCCGCTTCGCGAGCGGTCGCGGAGCGAATCCGCTTGTCGCTTCTCGCGCCCCTCACGGAGCCGCGAGACCGGCTCGCTGGCATGGGCGGCCACGCGCGTGAAAGTGACGCGCGTCGCTGGTGCCGATCAGGGCAGACTGATCTTTTCGCTGGAGGGATGAGCGGATTTCCGACGAGAGGAACAACGGCGTTAGAATTTGTACCGCGACTCGGCTGCGGTGACGGCGAAAGGACGCGCGAAATCGAATGACTCACAAATGGGCCATGGTCGATTGATCTCGACCGCTGCACCGGCTGCGAGGCTTGCGTCGTCGCCTGTCATGCCGAAAATAATATTGCCACGGTCGGCGACGATCAGGCCGCGCGCGGCCGCGCCAAGCACTGGATTCGCGTCGAGCGCTACTGGGAGGGCGAGTTCCCCGAAGCCCGCTCCGCTTTCAGCCGGTGCTTTGCCAGCAATGCGACGACGCGCCCTGCGAACCCGTTTGCCCCACCTATGCCAGTTATCACACCCCCGAAGGGTTGAACGCGCAGGTATATAATCGCTGCATCGGCACGCGGTTTTGCGCCAATGCCTGCCCCTACACCGTGCGGTTTTTCAACTTCTACAATCCTGTGTGGGACAAGCCGCTGAACCTGCAACTGAATCCCGATGTTTCCGTTCGCAAGTGGGCATCATGGAGAAGTGCACGTTCTGCGTGCAGCGCATTCGCTCCGCGGAGATTCAGGCCGAAGCGCGAAAAACGGGAATTGAAGGACGGCGAGTTCAATCCCGCCTGCGTGCAGACTTGCTCCCCCGAAGGCCATGGTTTTCGGCGATCTGAACGATCCCAATAGCGAGGTTTCGCGCTTGGCGAGATCCGGTCGAAGCACCAAGCTGCTGGGCGAACTCGGCACCCTCCCCAACGTAAATTACCTGGAGCGAGGAGTCCAAGAACGATGGAAAAAACAGCGGAACAAATTCAGCGAGACTTGCTGCGCCGCTGTTTCATGCCGGCGCCGGGTACTGGATCGCCGTGGCTGTGTCGGGCAGCCTGGTTCTCGCCGGTGTCTGTGCCTTCTTCTAGCAGGTCTACCATGGCATCGGCGTCTGGGGATTAAACTGGCCCGTGTTCTGGGCCTTCGACATCACCAATTTCGTTTTTTGGATCGGCATCAGCCATGCCGGCACGCTTATCTCCGCCATTCTGCGTCTGGCCAATGCCAGTTGGCGCCGCCCCGTCACGCGCTGCGCCGAAGCCATCACCGTGTTCGCGCTATCCATCGGCGCGATTATTCCCGTCTGCCATCTCGGCCGTCCGTGGCTGTTTATTATCTGATTCCTTATCCCAGCGAGCGTCACATCTGGCCCAATTTCCGTTCGCCGCTGCTGTGGGATTTCTTGGCCATTCTCACCTACCTCACCGGCAGCATCGCTTTTCTCTTGCTGCCCATGATTCCCGATGCCGCCTCCGCGACGCGACCGGTAGGGCTGGCGCAAACAACTCTATGGCCGATGTCGCTGGGCTGGGAGGGCACTCCCAAGCAATGGCATCGCCTGGAAAGCGCCATGCACATCATGGCCATCGCCATCATTCCCGTTGCCGTCTCGGTGCACACCATCGTTTCCTGGGATTTCGCCATGACCCCGTGCCCATGTGGCACACGACGCATCTTCGGCCCGTACTTCGTCGTCGGCGCTATTTTCAGCGGCATCGCCGCCCTGATCCTCGCCATGGCTTTGCTCCGCAAGTTCCTGCACCTCGAAGAATATCTGCAGCCCTCTCATTTCCAGAATCTCGGCAAGCTGCTGCTCACCTTGAGCCTGCTGTGGGTTTACTTCACCTTCGCCGAGCGCCTCACCACCTGGTACGGCAACGAGAGCTCCGAAATGATTGTGTTCTGGACGCACCATCCGGCAGAACTTCGCGCCGCTCTTTTGGACCATGGTGGTCTGCAATTTCATCATTCCCGTTCCGATCCTGGCCATCAAGCAGCTGCGCACGATCACCGGAACGTGATTGCCTCCATGCACCATCGTCATCGGCATGTGGCTTGAGCGCTTCCTGATCATCGTGCCCACGCTGGAACGGAAATTTTTCCCCTATTCCTGGGGCACCTATCGCCCCACCTGGGTGGAGATCACGCTCATGGCGGGGCTTCGGCATGATGGCGTTGCTTTATCTGGTGTTCTCGAAGCTCGTGCCAATGATTTCCATGTGGGAATTGAAGGCCGGCGAAACACACCCGCTGATCGCGCATGAGCCCGTTGTTGCGGCCGACCCGTTAGCGGACGAGACTCCGCTCACCACGGAAACTTCCTCATGAGCGCGATCTATGCTCTGTATACCACTCCCGCTGCGGCGCAACGCGCGGTCAACGCTCTGCGCGCGTCAAGTTCCGCCCTGCACTTTGACGCCGAGCAAATCGTGGTGGTCTCGCAAGAGCCTGTGGAAGAATGTGAGTTTGCCGAGGATCGCCACAAGACTCCAATGTTCCTGCTGGCCCTGATCGGTGGATTGTTGGGAGCGGTCACGGCTTATTTTCTGACCTCCCTCACGCAAAAATCCTATCCGCTGCCCACGGGAGGCATGCCCTTGGTTCCGCCCTGGACCGATGGCATCATCGTTTACGAGATGACTATGCTGGGCGCCATTCTGGCCACCTTGGCGACCCTGCTCGTCAGCGCGCACCTCCCCACTTTCAGGAAGCCGCTTTCGGACCCGGAGATTTGGAGTGGCAAAATTCTCGTGGGGGTCACCGACCCGCCGCAAGATTCTCGCCGTGAACTGGAAACCCGCCTGCGCCAGGCCGGCGCCACCGCCGTAAAATCTTGCTCCTGATTTGCCCAAGCAGGTTGTGCGCGGCAGCCGTGCAAACATGCCTCGTCCAATCTTACGACGACGCAACAGTGTTCCGAGTGAGAAACCGAATGTTTGCAGGTATGCGCGAGAGGTTTGCGACAGATAGGGGGCCCGATGTTTACGCGCCTTCGGAAATATTGCAAATCTCTTCGTTTGTCTAACGCGGTGCTATATTCCGCATTCGTCGATCTGTGGCGGGCCGGTTTTTGGGCAGTCGCTCAGGGAAACGGGGCTTTTTAACTGTTTCGTTCGACTTTATACACATTAGAATGCTGCATTCTGAGCCGTGAAAGGTATGGGGCCGTTGCATGCTGAATAAAGCACAGGTATTTGCGCTGGCAGCGATTTTCGCTATTCCATTTTTCTTTAGTATCTCGTACGGAGCTAATCTAAATACTCCCGGCGCACTCGTCCGCCTTATTTCACCTGCCGTGACCGCGGTGAGTGTGGCTCTCTGGGTCTTCAACTTTGGCTTATGGCGTTTTCTGCCCCGATCTCTTGCTCCAAAACCAGACCTTAATGGCACTTGGAAGGTAGAAATAAAGCCGTTCTCGTCAAATCCAGGTCCGCCTCGCCCACCGATTGCGGGGTTTATGTTTGTCACACAAACCTATGCCACTCTCAGCATGCGCTTGGAGACGGAAGAGACGTGGAGCGAACTTGAAGCCGAACAAATTACGATTTCAAAAGCCGGGCATTATCAGCTCTGGGCCGTTTATCATTGCCGGGGTCACATTCCGGGCAGAACCCCTGACCATTACGGAGCCTTGATGCTGAACTATCGAAAAACCGGGGATGGCGTTAGACTTGGCGGCCACTTTTGGATAGATGGAGATTTGAAAGACAGCGCGGGAGTCCATCTTGACGATGGGCTCATCGAGCTATATGCGAAAAAAAGAAAACGTTATGCCACTTTTTCAGATGCGTCTAAACACTTTACGTGAGAAAGAATGCGCAATTCTGTTTCTTTATGAAACGAAGCGAGCCGACCGCCGCGTTGAACGGTTGTACGAATGATCGGCCCGAAACCTCAGTTCCCTTGTGCGAACCGCCCACGTTAAACGCAGGCAGCGGGCAACTCTCGTAACTGAACTCGACGAGCCCAGCTCGGTAACAGGCCGAGTAATTGCCAGCATCGCGCAACACGCATCCAGCGTCGCGTTTGTTAATATTTTTGACGTCGCCTGGATGTGCTCTAATCGGAACCGTAGCCATTCACTTCACAGGAGTCCACATGCCCACCATTACCACCAAAGATGGCACCGAGATCTTCTACAAGGACTGGGGTTCGGGTCAGCCGATCGTGTTCAGCCACGGCTGGCCGCTGTCGGCCGATGATTGGGACGCGCAGTTGCTGTTCTTTCTGCATCATGGCTATCGCGTTATCGCCCATGACCGCCGTGGCCATGGTCGCTCGACCCAGACCGCCGACGGCCACGATATGGACCATTACGCCGACGACCTGGCGGCTCTTACGGCGCATCTCGACCTGAAAAACGCCATCCATGTCGGCCATTCCACCGGCGGCGGCGAGGTGACGCACTATCTGGGTCGGCATGGCGAAAGCCGGGTGACCAAGGCAGCGCTGATCAGCGCGGTGCCGCCGCTCATGCTGAAGACGGCGGCCAATCCGCTCGGCCTGCCCAAGGAAGTGTTTGATGGCCTGCAGGCGCAACTCGCCGCCAATCGTTCGCAATTCTATCGCGACCTGCCGGCCGGGCCTTTCTACGGCTACAACCGGCCGGGCGCGAAAGCCTCGGAGGCCGTCATCCAGAATTGGTGGCGCCAGGGCATGATGGGCGGTGCCAAGGCGCATTACGACGGCATCGTGGCCTTTTCCCAGACCGATTTCACGGAAGACCTCAAGAAGATCACCGTCCCGGTGTTGGTCATGCATAGCGAAGACGACCAGATCGTGCCCTATGTCGCCGCCGGGCCGCTGTCCGCTAAGCTGCTGAAGAACGGAACCCTGAAAACCTACAAGGGCTTCCCGCACGGCATGCCCACTACGGAAGCGGAAACGATCAATTCCGACCTGTTGGCGTTCATCAAGAGCTAGCCACCGCCGGTTCTGAATTTTCCCGGCCGGCTCCGCGTGACTACTACCAACGTCGCGTTACGCCGCATCTTGGTAGTGCGCTATTTGTTTGTCCCCGGCTTCGGATCGACCTTTGAGGATCGTTTCAACTTTTTCGGATGAGCTGGGCCGATGCCATCATGATCGATGGCGATCAGCACGAACGGCATGTCATCGGGCCTCGCCATTTCGATGTGGCGTTTTGGCTCCGACAACTTGGCAACGCGATCCGTGAGGAAGTAACCCAACTTGTATACACGGACCCTAGATCAGTACTGAAAGCTGGTTTTAGTTTTGCCATTTTATTGTTGTCCATTTTACGCCTGCAGAAGTTCGCGCGAGGCCGCCACCAAGAGGGGCACGTACACTCTAGAAAGGCTAAGCCGGGACGATCTCGTGACCTCTCCTAAAGTCTCCAGAAGGCTCAATAAGCCTTGCCTGCCGCATTTGAAGTGCTACAAAATTCTTATACGGAGCATAGGATGTTTCGATTGGACATGCTGGTGACGTCTGCCTACTCTCATTCCTGCATTGAGAATGGAACTACCTTTACAATGGCTCAAATTGTGGGACACAATTCTGACCTTTTTTCAAAGCGAACCGGCGATAGTTTATTGGACTGATTTGACAGAGGTCGCAAATCCGGTTCTTGGTGCTGGAGAGAAAGGAATCAATCTCATGCCGCAGGCGAAGGAATTTACAATTACTATCGAAGACAAACCGGGTGCCTTGGGAAGGTGCTTTCTTGCCCTGGCGGAGCGTGGAGTAAACGTCCTGGCTTTTCAATCGTATGTAGAGGACGGCGAGAGCCTAGCCCGCTTGCTGGTGGATGACGCAGCCAGTGCAAATGCAGTGCTGGGCGGCCTGCGCATGATTTTCGAGGAGACGGATGTCGCCGTGGTCAGGCTGGCGCACCGTCCCGGCGAATTGGGCCGGGCGGCTTCGCTGCTGGGCGAAAAGCAGATCAACATTGACTATTCCTACTGTGGATTGGAGCCGGGATCGACGCGAGCGCTGGTGGTTTTTGGGGTTGACCACTTGACCAAAGCGGCGGCGGCATTGGACGAACTAGCCGCCAAAGATGCGTAAGAGTAAGAGAAGGATCTGGATTTAAGTGGGTCCAATAAGCCGTCGCCTACGGCTCATTCGGACACAATAAGTTCCGGGTGAGCCGACCCGTCTGTAGGGTCGCAACCTGCGATACAGTGCGGTTCGCGATTCCGCTTTGGTCACAGGAGCCTTACCAAAGACTCAAGCACGCCCGGCGAGGAGCGTCAAGCTAATGACCACGGCAAATTGATACGAGAGATGTGCGGTGGCCGCACACGTATCCCCTGAGCTGTTTGCGAGTCACCGCTTGTACGGCAGACGAATCAAAAGCCTGCTGAACTGGATCGTTGATGGTGATCGACACGCCGGTCGCCGCCTGATTATCCCTCAGCGATATTTGTAAATCGCCGACGAATTGATGGCGTTATGTCCACAAGCAAGGCTACTGTTTGGAAAAGCTATTTCGAAACTATCTACACTAGGGTGTGACCTCTTCAGTAGCGTCTAACGATCCAGTCGTGCACGTAGTCGAAGAAGTTCTTAGCCGAGTTAGAGTATTGGCCGGGCGTTGTCTCGCAGCGGGTGCACGGCGTGAAGCCGTGTGTCGCGCCCTCGATGACGATCATATCTTTGTCCCGGGTTGTGGCGGCGTCGTACTCGTGCTCGGTGTCGCGGACGAAATAGTGCGCGCCCATCGCGACAAAGAGCTCGGGCACTCGGATCGAACGTACCGCGCATATGGTGGAGTTGTTGCTGGAGCAATCGTCAATTCCGTCGAGGCTGTTGATCGACCGCACCGCGTTGGCGCTCAAGAACGAGCGGATGCTCAGAACCTTGGTTCCGGCGTCGAACGTCCGGTGCAGGACCGCAAGCCTCGGCTCGGCGACGTATGCTGACGTGACCACTTGGGTGACGATCGACCCGTCGTTGCGCAACAGCTTTTCGGGTCGCACAGTCTCAAAGATCTCGGGGATGTCGGTATCGTAGTTGAATAACGCCGCCGCAGCGCCCGGACCTGCGCCTGGATTGCCGCCGCGTGGGATCACGATAATGTCGTCGTCGGGATACGTGTAATCTCCGCGCTTCATTCGTTCGAGCTTGGCGCGCGCCGTATCGATCAGCGCGTTCATGCGCTTGGATTGCGCCGCGTAGTAGCTCTTCTGGAAGTCCGCCGAGTAGTGCGACTTTCCGCTCGGGTTAAAGCCGTTCTTCGGATCGAATGGATCGAGTGCCGCGTTCACCCGCGATGACGGTGGATTCGCCTCGTCGATCACCGACGGGTTTAGCCCACGCAGCACGTTAACGGGATTCCCCGGATGCGCGTCCGCGAAGACGATCCCGTCCGCGGGCCCTAGTCCAGCCAGTTCTTCGGTGCACTGAACGAGCTTGTTCGGCGCCTTGCAAAACGCAGTGCCGTTCTCGGCGACAGCCTGGTAGAAACTGGTTGTCGGCCCACCGCCGCTGTGTCCAAAGAGCACCACTTTCGTGATCCCGGGCTGTGCGCGTAGTAACTGCACGCCGGCCTTGACGTCGAGCGCGAGTTCCTCGAAGCGCACTAGCATTTCGTTATTCGTAAAGCGCGTGTTCATGCACAGAACCATGAAGCCGCGACGAGAGAGCTCAGTGCAGGCCGGGTGCCGCAAGTAGTCAGCCGTTCGGTGTATGACCAGCACGCCGACGTGCGGGGGGGAGCCGGTGTCGGGGGTATAGAGCGCTGCGTCGGCGGGTCCCAGCGGCAGATACCGAGGGGCACTCTGGGCGAGTGCCGCCGCCGGGAGAAAGCTGAAGACTAATGCAGCGATGATCGGCAGGCGTGGCACGGTGCACCCTCTTTCTGGGCTCGGATCGGAAGATCAGATTTTACCTAAACTTCTTCGCAAGAACCTACGTCGGCCGCTCTCGCAGGTCAATCTCAAATGACCACGCGGCAGCGAGCTCGGTTATCTCACCCCATTGCAATTCCTCCCGCAGTGGCATTCAAAACGAAAGACCTGAATGGGTCACCCATTTATATAGACGAGTCACTTTCTTTGTCGTCCAATCTGCCTGGCATAGAATAAGGGCATGCCACTGGCTCCCTTTGCCATGGATGTAAGCAAGTCGCGCGGCCGCCGCTGGCCGGAGTGCACCCACCCCTACCGCAGCGATTACGCCCGCGACCGCGATCGCATCATCCACTCGCGAGCATTTCGCCGGCTCGAATCTAAAACGCAAGTCTTCACCACGCGCTTTTCCGACCACTTCCGCAACAGGCTCACGCATACACTCGAAGTGGCACAGGTCGCCCGCACCGTCGCCGGGGCCCTCGACCTCAATACCGACTTGGCCGAGGCCTTGGCCCTGGCGCATGACCTCGGCCATCCCCCTTTTGGCCATGCCGGCGAACGGCGTCTGGACCAGTTAATGCGTCAATTTGGCGACCGGTTCGAACATAACCTGCACGCGCTGCGCATCGTCGAGCAATTCGAGCAACGCTATCTCGATTTTCCCGGTCTCAATCTGACGGTTGAAGTGCGGGAAGGTATCGTTAAGCATTCACGCGATTACACAGCTGCCGAGTTTCCCGATCTGGCCGAGTATCAACTCGACCGGCGGCCTCCCGTGGAAGCGCAATTGACCGATTGGGTCGACGAAATTGCCTACAACGCTGCCGATCTCGAGGATGGTGTGGAGGCGCGGCTGCTCGATCTCGACGTGCTGCGCAGTGAATTGCCCTTCTTTGCTGAGGTTTATGACGACATACAACGAAGCCATCCGTATGCCCGCACGGCACTAAAAATTGTCAACGCTATCAAACGGATTCTCGATCGTATGGCGACCGACCTGATCCAACAGACCCGGGCACAGATCATGGCCAGCGGTGCGCAAACGATCGAAGATATTCGCGCGGCGCCGCAACGGTTGGTCAGCTTTAGCCCCATCATGTCCGAGCGGAACGCATCACTGAAAGAGTTTTTGTCCCGGCGGCTTTACGATCACCCGGCAATCGTCGAAGAGCGCGAGCATTCCGTTACGGCTTTGGCGGAACTTTTCCATTATTACATGGAGCATCCCGAGGCCATGCCTAGCTATTACGCGGTCCAGGCGCAGCACGAACCCCGGCACCGTGTTGTGTGCGATTACATCGCCGGGATGACGGACCATTTCTTGCTCGAGCAACACACGAAATTTGTCCCTGAGTCCGCGAACGAACGGGAGAAGGAACAAGCCAAAGAACAACTTAGATAAATCCCCTCCAAGTTCCTATGGAACAATCGCCTGCTAGAAGTTCGCCGCCTCTCCGTGGAGACATCGGAAAACCTGCGCGGCAAACCCGATCTACCTATTGGACATGTATTGACGATGCAATCGAAGGAAGGTATTCACACTGCTGGATTCTCAATACTTAGGTGTGTTCCGCTGTCACCTTTCTTGACTTCACTTGGGTGGGCCGTATAATCATTCTTTGCAGATCTGAGCCCCTGGCCGGGCGACGCCGCTTGCGCGCGAAAAAGCCCGGTGAAAATGTTTCTCGACGTCAACGAACTCGCGATCCGCAAACTGCGCCTCCGGCGCACGTACGCCCCGGGCACGCTTGATTATCATACGACCGATTTCCGCCAGGTCGAGCCGCTCGAAGTGCAAGCCACTGCGGAGGCTGTCGAAGGCCAGATCCGTATTTCGGGCGAATTACACACCAAACTCGAACTTGTCTGTGCCCGCTGCCTTGAACCGGTGACCGAGGAAGTCAGTCGCGAATTTGACCTTTTCTACCGTCCCATGAAATCCATGACGGATGAAGAAGAGGCGCGGCTTAAGTTCGACGACACGGAAATCGCATTCTTTGAAGGCGATGGCCTGTTCCTTGCCGATGTGCTGGCCGAACAGGTTTTGCTGGCCCTTCCCATGAAGGTCATCTGCCGCGGTGACTGCCGCGGATTATGTCCACACTGCGGCGCCAATCTGAACACCGATGAGTGCCGTTGCGAAAGCCACGCCACCGATTCGCGGCTGGCTCCGCTCGCACGTCTGAAGCAGGACTGGTTCAAAAAGCAATAGCAATACCTTTGGAAACACCATAGAATTCCCGCGCGATAAGCGGACCTGATCGAGGAGTCTGTAATGCCCAATCCAAAGCGTCGTCATTCCAAGAGGCGCAAAAATAATCGGCGCGCGCATGACCATCTAACCGCCCCCGCGTTCAATAAGTGCCCGAACTGCCACGAAACCAAGCAGCCCCACCATGCCTGTCCGCACTGTGGGTACTATAAGGGACGGGAAGTGCTCGATACTACCGCCTGATACCGGTTCGCGAGCGTGCGTCGTCAGGCGATGGGGCCGCTGCGCTCGATCGTCAGCGTTCAAACCGGGCTCGCAGGTAGATTGCTCATGATTACGATTGCTGTCGACGCGATGGGAGGCGACCACGCCCCGCGGATTGAGGTAGAGGGGTCGGTCCTAGCGGCGCGCGAACTGGGTGTGCGTGTCCTGCTCGTGGGGCAGCCTGCCGAGATCAAGCGTGAGCTAGCGCGCAACAAGCCACGCGACCTACCGATTGAAGTGGTGCCGGCGAGCGAAGTAATCGCAATGAGCGATTCGCCCACGCAGGCGTTTCGAAAGAAGAAAGACAGCTCCGCGCATGTCGCCGCGCGCCTCGTGCAGCGGGGCGAGGCCAATGGGCTGGTGAGCGCCGGCAATACCGGCGCGGTAATGACGGTCGCGCGATTCGTGCTCGGCACGCTGCCGTCCGTGCATCGCCCGGCTCTGGCAGCTCCATTTCCCACCAGTCGTGGCGGGGTGGCCGTCATACTCGACGTGGGCGCCAATGTGGATTCCAAGGTCGCGCACCTCGTGCAGTTCGCGGTCATGGGCGAAATCTATTACCGCGTGATTTTTGGCACCCGCCGCCCGAAAGTGGCGCTGCTTTCGATTGGTGAAGAAGAAACGAAGGGAAACGAATTGACGCGCGAAGCTTATAACCGGCTCAAGCACCTTCCGCTGAACTTTGTCGGAAATGTCGAAGGGCGCGAGGTCTTCTCGGGCGCCGTTGACGTTATCGTTTGCGATGGCTTCATCGGCAACGTAGCGCTCAAAATCAGCGAGGGCGTCGCGCAGCATATAGCGTCCTTGCTGAAGAAAGCGCTTAAAAGCACCATCGCTTCACAGGTGGGATACGTACTCTCGCGTAGCGCTTACACACAATTTCGCAAGAGCATCGATTATTCCGAATATGGGGGCGCCCCGCTGCTGGGGGTGCGGGGCGTGACCATCATTGGCCACGGCGGCTCGAACGCGAATGCCATCAAAAATGCCATCCGTGTGGCAGCTGGTCTCGTTCGCGCCCGGGTCAACGAAAAAATCGATCAGGAACTGTCCGCGTTGCCCGTTGCCGTTGAAGCTTAGATCGCCTGAATCCATCGCGCGAGGGGAGTCGCGAACTCATCATGGGCCGACTTGCATTTTTATTCCCCGGCCAGGGGTCTCAGTATTCCGGCATGGGCCGGGAACTCGCGGAATCTTCCGCAGTTGCTCGAGCCGTGTTTGATGAAGCCGACCGCGTGCTCGACTTTTCGGTTTCTCAAATGAGTTTTGCGGGCTCCGAAGACGACCTGAAGCTCACTGAAAACACTCAGCCCGCCATTCTCACCGCTTCCGTAGCTACCTATCGCATCCTCGAGGAAAAGGGCATCCGCCCCGACTTCGTAGCGGGGCACAGCCTTGGGGAGTATTCCGCCCTGGTGGCCGCGCGATCCCTGGCATTCTCCGATGCATTGCGCCTCGTGCGGCGCCGCGGCCAGTACATGAGCGAGGCTGTGCCGCCCGGCGAGGGTGCCATGGCCGCCATACTCGGCATGCGGCCGGGTCAAGTGGCGGAGATTTGCCGCAAAGTAGCCGACGGTCAAGTGGTTGCCCCAGCCAACTTGAATTCACCCGACCAGACCGTGATTTCCGGGCACGCGGCCGCCGTGAAGCGTGCCGTCGAACAGGCCTCTGCGGCTGGTGCCAAGCGAGCGGTGATGCTGCCTGTTTCTGCTCCCTTTCATAGCGAATTGATGCAGCCGGCGCAGAAACGCCTGGAAAAAGATTTGCGCGCCACCGCTTTCGCGCCGTTGCGTTTTCCCCTGATTACCAACGTCGATGGCGCGGTCATCACCAGTGGCGATGAGGCGCGCGAGGCTTTGATTCGCCAGGTTTCGCTCCCGGTGCTTTGGGAAGAATCGATGCACGAATTAATTGAACTGGGCACTTCGACGTTTGTCGAGATCGGGCCTGGACGCGTGCTCAGCGGCGTCCTGCGGCAAATCGAGCGCTCGGTGCACTGCGTCAACGTGGAAGATTTAAAGTCTCTGCAAACGGCGCTCGAACGTTTGGTACAAGCCGAGGGCGAATCGGCGGAAGCCTCGTAGCGGCGTGGCGACGCGCAAAATTCCTCGGCATGAGGCGTTCGGCGTTTCGTACCGGCGCGTGTTCGGCGCTCACACGTTCAAAACCATGTCCAAGCCCGTGCTCGAACTCATGTCCCAATCGATATCGATCCATGTGCAAACCGTGTTCTGAACCGGCTGCACAAGAGCGTGCAAACGCGTCGGCAAAACCGTCGGCAAAACCGTGGACCAAATAATGTTCGGGTTAAAAGATCGCGTCGCGCTGGTGACCGGTGCGTCCCAGGGTATTGGCCGAGCTACGTCGCTGGCCCTGGCCGCCGCGGGTGCGCGCGTCGCTGTGGCTGCTCGCAGTGCCGATAAGCTTGCCGGTGTCGCCGCTGAGATTGCCGCGAATGGCGGCGAGGCTCTGGCGGTGACGATGGATGTTGCCGACGCCGCACAGGTCAAAGCGGGCATTCGCCAGGCCGCCGAACATTTTGGCCGTCTCGATATCCTGGTGAACAATGCGGCGATCACCCGCGATGGTCTGGCCGTGCGCATGAAAGGCGACGACTGGGAAGCGGTGCTGCGCACCAACCTCACCGGAGCGTATTTTTGCATTCAGCAGGCCCTGGCGCTCATGCTGCGCCAGCGGTATGGACGCATCATCAACGTGACCTCGGTGGTAGCCGAAGCCGGCAATGCTGGGCAGGCCAATTACGTGGCGGCGAAAGCCGGCCTCATCGGACTGACACGCGCGATGGCCACGGAAGTCGCTTCGCGCAACATCACCGTAAACGCCGTGGCTCCGGGGTTCATCGTGTCGCCCATGACGGACCCGCTTCCGCAGCCGGTGAAGGATCAATTGCTCGCGCGTATTCCGCTCGGACGTATGGGCCAGGACTGCGAAGTGGCCGCCGCCATCGTGTTTCTGTCGAGCGACGAAGCCGCCTACATCACCGGCCACGTGCTCGACGTCAATGGCGGAATGCGCATGAATTGAAGCCGAATGGAAGTCGCGCCCAGACTTACTTGCGAGACGATTCCGATTGCGGCGGTTGATTTCGACCGTAGCCCTGCATAGAATGGGCGGGTTGCTCGCCTGCAGTTTTTGGGCCGATTTGGCAACGAAGTGCGCGTTTAAACTGCACCCAGCGCGTTACACAGCGGAGGAAAACGAATGGCCAGTGTCGAAGAACGTGTCAAGCAGATCATCGTAGAGCAGTTGGGCGTGGATGAGGCGGAAGTGACGCCCACTGCGTCGTTCGTGGACGACCTGGGCGCCGACTCGCTCGACACGGTGGAGCTGGTCATGGCTTTTGAGGAATCGTTTGGCATCGAGATTCCCGACGAGGATGCCGAGAAGATCGCCACCGTGAAGGATGCCACCGCCTATATCGAGAAACACGCCCAAGCCAAGAAGTAGCCGACATCCGCTCGCCAGAATCCATTAGGGGAGAGTCCACCACATTTGAGCCGCCGCGTCGTGGTAACGGGTGTCGGATTGGTCTGTGCCCTCGGAATCGGCACGGAACAGGTCTGGCAGAAACTCCTCTCCGGGCAGAGCGGCGTCGGGCCTATCACCCATTTTGACCCCACCGCTTTCGATTGCCGCATCGCCGCCGAGGTCCACGATTTCGATCCGCTCGCGTGGATTCCCAAGAAAGAACTAAAAAAAATGGGGCGGTTCATTCAGCTGGCCGTCGCTGCAGCAGATTTCGCGATGGATATGGCGAAATTTGCGGTCTCCCCCGCCATCGCCGATGCCGCCGGAGTTTACATTGCTTCGGGTATCGGCGGATTCGACATCATCGAGCGCGAGCACTGCAAGCTCCTCGAGGGCGGCCCCGGCCGCATTTCTCCTTTTTTCATTCCCGCCGCGATCGTGAATCTTGCCTCGGGTGTCATCTCCATTCGTTACGGTGCGCGCGGCCCCAATTCCGCCACCGCCACGGCGTGCTCGGCCTCCGCGCATGCCGTGGGAGATTCCTTCCGTCTCATCGAGCGCGGTGATGCCGAAGTCATGATTTGTGGCGGCACCGAAGCAGCCATCACCTCTATGGGCATTGGTGGCTTCGCGGCCATGAAAGCGCTCTCGACGCGCAACGAACAGCCCGAGCGTGCCAGCCGCCCGTTTGACGCCGAGCGCGACGGCTTTGTCGTCGGTGAAGGCGCGGGCATTCTCATTCTGGAATCTCTCGAACACGCCCAGCGTCGCGACGCTCCCATCCTCTCGGAAATTGTTGGTTACGGCATGTCGGGAGACGCTTACCACATCACCCAGCCGGCCGAGAATGGTGACGGCGCCTATCGCGTAATGCGTGCGGCCCTGCGCGATGCCGAAATTGCGCCTCAAGAAGTGGACTACGTGAATGCTCATGGCACTTCCACGCCTCTGGGCGATGCCATTGAAACCATTGCTCTCAAACGCGTTTTCGGCGAGCACGCCCTCAAGCTTCCCGTCAGCTCGACAAAATCCATGACCGGCCACCTGTTGGGCGGTGCTGGCGGCCTCGAGGCCGGCATCAGCGTCCTCGCCTTGCGCGATCAGATTCTCCCGCCCACCATCAATTACGAGTTTCCCGACCCAGCCTGCGACCTCGACTGCGTTCCCAATCAGGCGCGCAAAGCCGATGTCAATTTTGTGCTCTCGAACTCTTTCGGCTTCGGCGGCACCAATGCCGCCCTCCTGTTTCAGCGCTGGCCCTCGGGCGGTTTCTAGTGCCGCGCATCCTCATCTGCATCTGCGAAAATTGGAAATACGGAACGTCCGGCATCCCCGGCGCGAGGGCTTCCACGTGAAAATCGGCGTCTGTATCAAGCAGGTTCCTGCGAAAGATGCCCCGCTGCATATCGCTGAGGGCAGCGCCTGGATTCGTGAAAGCGACATCGGCTTCGAAATGAATGAGCCCGACAGCTTCGCCCTCGAGGAAGCCTTGCGCCTGAAGGAAAAGCATGGCGGCGAAGTCATGGTGGTTTCCATGGGGCCCGAACGTGCCCGCCAAACCATTAAGGAGGCCCTCGCCAAAGGTGCCGATCGCGGCACTCTCATTGCCGACGACAAGGTGTTTCTGCTCGATCCTCTGGCCTCGGCAAATTCGCTCGCGGCGGTGATTCGCAAGGAGTCTTGCGATCTGCTGCTCACCGGTTTGCAGAGCGACGATCAAGGATTCGGCCAGACGGGCGTTCTGCTTGCGGAGTTGCTGGGCTTGCCGCACGCCACCATCATCATGCAGATTGAGCTCGACGGCTCGCGCATGAGGCTTAAGCGCGAACTCGAGGCCGGATGGTTTCAGTGGATCGAGTTGCAGTTGCCCGCGGTGCTTTCGATTCAGTCGGGCATTAATAAGGTGCGCTACGCATCTCTCAAGGGCATCATGGCGGCCAAGAAGAAAGAAATCGCGACTATTGCTCGTGAATCGCTCGGCCTCGTGCAGGAGCCGACGCAACGTGTCGAACGTATTTACGTGCCGCAGAAAACAAAGAAAACCGAATTTATCACCGGCAGTCCCAAAGAAGCCGCCGCTCAGTTGATCGAGAAATTGCGGCATGAAGCCCGCGTTCTGTAACCGGGGCCCATCGCTGGCGGCGGGTGCGGTTCGTCGAGGTTGTGATCATTCATATGGAGCGTTCATATATTCATGATGATGATATAGCTGGCACGGGCGTACAGAAGAGTACCCATTGACTCGGCCTCTCGCTGGATGAAAATGCTAACAGGAGGCTGAAATGATTAAGAAAGTGAAGGAAGGCTACAAAGTAGTATCCGAGAAAGGAAAAAACTTGGGAGGGCCGTACAAAAGCAAGGCTGAAGCTGCAAAGCGTCTGCGGCAAGTGGAATTTTTCAAACACCGCGGAAAGTAGTGAGCGACGCCTTGTCGCGCGGCTCCCAATCAGCGCTCAATGAACATTCTTGTCGTCACCGAACAGCGCGAAGGCCAGTGGAACCCGGTCAGTTTTGAAACGGTGGCCGCTGCACAGCAGATCGCGACGCAAATTGCGAGCGCCAAAGCTCCCGACCAAGCTGCAGACCAAACAAAGCCACTGCTTTCTGCGCTCATAGTGGGCAAGGGCGTTCGGAAGCTCGCCGAAGAGTTGGCCGCACTGAAACTTGGGCAGGTCCTGCTCGCCGAGCACGACCTGCTCGAGCGTTACACGCCGGATGGTTTCACAATCGCTCTTCGCCAGGTCATCGAGCAATCGAAACCCGATTTGGTGCTGTTTCCGCACACCTATCAAGTTCGCGATTACGCGCCACAGCTGGCCGCATCCATTGGCCGCGGCGATGGCCAGGGGCAGGGACACGGCCAAGGCCGTGGCATGATTGGCGATTGCATCTCCTGCCGCTACGAAAATGGCCGGCTCATTTTTGTGCGCCAGATGTTTCAAGGCAAGATGGCTGCAGACGTAACCTTCTGCGGGCTGGCTCCCTGGTTTGCCTCGTTTCAGGCGGGAG
This sequence comes from uncultured Acidobacteriota bacterium, assembly GCA_963828935.1. Classification (GTDB taxonomy): domain Bacteria; phylum Acidobacteriota; class Terriglobia; order Acidiferrales; family UBA7541; genus Palsa-189. The sequence continues at coordinate 1,648,591 of CAWHGP010000003.1, forward strand.
CCTTTCGTGGTGATCAGGTGGAAAAAGGATCGGCTAACGCGCCGATTCAGCCGGTCGAAATCGCGTTGCAAGCTGCACAGATTCGTAGTACGCCACTCGAACTTTTTCGCGAGGCCAAGCAAGCTGTGGACCTGGCGCAAGCGCCCATTCTCGTCGCCATCGGCCGCGGCATTAAAGCGCCCGAAAATATTCCCATGGCCGAAAAGCTGGCAAAACTTCTGGGCGGCGAGCTGGCGGCGTCGCGGCCCATCTGCGATGAAGGCTGGCTGCCGATGGATCGTCAGGTCGGCAGTTCGGGACAGACCGTCGCGCCCAAGCTTTACCTCGCTCTGGGCATCAGCGGCGCCATTCAGCATGTGGTTGGCATGAAAGGCGCGCGAACCGTCGCCGCCATAAACAAAGATCCCAACGCCCCCATTTTCGAAGTCGCTGACTACGGCATCGTAGGCGACATCTTCGAACTCATCCCAGCCCTCACCGAAGCCCTCGAAAAGAAATAAGCCCCATTGTAAAAACTGAATTCCGAGCCTGCGGCCCTTTAGCCGACGCGGTCATTCCGAGCGCAGCAAAGAAACCTCTCTGGCTGCCCCAACTGTACGTGCTAGACCACCACGCAGTCACTGGATCACCGCGACCCATCGCGTGGAACAGTAGGCTTTGGGGGGCAAATTCAGCCCCTGGGCGATAATGCCGGCCCAGATACGACGCAAGGCGAGGGCATGTTGCGTCTGACATTGCGACGTCAAAGCCAGCGAAGATGTAAATCCACGAACCGCCTTCGGCGTTTCACAGCTGTGCGTGTGCAGCAAGATCAAGATGTGCGCTAGCAGGCTGTCCCAGAAATACGCTCACATAGTCGCTGGACTTTGGCGAAGATGGAATCCGTGGTGGCAGTCCAAGCGAAGAGACGGGCGCTGGCATTTTCGGTATGCACGAACTGATCGATCTGGGCCACCAGTCCCTTCACACTGCGGAAAGTCCCGGGCCGAATCGCTCGCCGGGTGATCCGGTTGAGCCAGATCGCCACCTGGTTCAGCCAGGAAGCGTAGGTCGGCGTGAAGTGCACGTGAAAGCGTGGCCGCGGCGCCGGCCAGCGCTTGACGCCCGGATGCTTGTGCGTGGCTTAGTTGTCCACAATCACGTGCATGTCCAGTTCCGGAGGCACGTTCCTCCGGCGGATAGGCGTGAAGTTTTTCGGCAAACTGCTGCTCACGAGGGGTCAAGTACAACTACAGGCTCGCTATACCTGCAAACCCCAACCCATCGCGCCCTCTTCGATGTTTGCTCGCAGATGTTCTAGATCATCGTACTTGTTGGCGTAGATTTCTTCCCGCTTCAGCGTCTTCATGAAGCTTTCGCAACTGGCATTGTCGTAGGGGTTCGCCGGCCGACTCATGCTCGGAATCATGCGGTACTTCTCGAGGATGGCTATATATTCCGCGCAAGCGTATTGAAATCCTCGATCCGAGTGATGCACCAGGCCGGGTTCTGGTTGTCGGCTCTCGATGGCTTGCTCCAGCGCCCCGATGGTCAGCCGTATCGCCAGTGTACGATCCAGCGCCCAGCCCACCACTTTGCGAGAGAACCCATCGAGGATCACCGCCAAGTAGACAAATTCCGCCTTCAGCCGAATGTAGGTGATGTCCGCTACCCAAAGCTGATTGATCCCGTCAGTTTCATCCGAGCAGCTAAGTTCAGATATACCTCGAACTTGTGGTTCGAGTTCGTGGTGACCACGAACCGCTTCGGCTGTAGGCCCAGCAGGTTATCTTCCCGCATGATCCGCACCACCCGTTTGTGGTTTACCTGCATTCCTCGACGGTGCAGCTCCGCGGTGATTCGCCGATAGCCGTAACGGCGGCGATGCTCCAAGGCAATTTGTTGGATCGCAGATCGCACTTCCATCTCTTCTTCGGCAGGCTGCTGTTCCTTCAGCGATCGGTAAAAGCCTCTGCGGCTGACCGGCACCAACTGACACATGCGCTCGATACTCAGGCCGCCTTGCAATGGCATCACTTCTCGGATCTGGTCGTAGATGCCGTTTCGCCAGTGTCGCTGCTGCTTCTGGCGTCGAGCCTCGACTTTTTGCAAGGCACCTTTGAAAAAATCCACCTCCAAAACTACGCCGTGATTGAAAATCTGACCGTGGAGTTTCATCCTGGACTCAACGTGCTCACCGGCGAGACGGGTTCAGGCAAATCGGTCCTGGTGGACGCGCTCGATCTGGTGATAGGAGGCCGTGCCTCGCCAGACGCGATCAACCCTGTTGAACCCCTCTCGTCGTTCTCTTTGTTCTCAAAGAACACCATCGTTGCGCTTCGAGATTCTGCCGAACCTGACGCCTCGATCTGTTGCTCGAACTCTTCGGAAGGTCGATAGCCCATCGGATGGTACCGAGCATGAGCCGACCAGCGGCACACGTCACTAGACTACTCCACGCGCCAAGGGGAACGCTCGGGCCAGTGACGCATCGCATCAGTGGCCCAGGCCGTAGTCTTATCTATATGGCACGACGTGCACGGATTCGGAATTTTGTATTTGTCCGTCATGGCCGGCGCGATAAACGCAAATGTATGCGCGCGCACGAACACGCCGGGAATCTCGGCCTCAATCTTTGGCATATGGCAGGCCACGCAGACGCTGCCCTCTGATCCATCCTTGTGATGCGTGTGCTCCGCGAGCGTTGCCTCGCGCGGCCCGTTTCGGGAGCCAGGCGCCGTGACAATCGAGGCAAATTTCGTTGACTGGTTTCCGGAGTTGTGCATAATTTTTCGTGCCATGCACATCATGGCAATCGAAGCAGGTGACCCCACGCCGGTACATCACGCTCTGCACGAAATCGTTTCCCTGCATCCGGTTCTTGTGCGCTGTGCCGTCGGGAAAATGGGTAAAAGCTTAGCTCACCCAGCTTGTGATCCTCAAGCTGCCAGTAATCCGCGAGATTCAGTCCGACACTGATAACCAACGGGCCAGTCATAATATTTGCCTTCGATGGGATTGGTCAGCGGGCGCCCCTGCGAATGGCATTGGATGCAGGTGTCACTGGCGCTGACATAATCCATGCGCGCCGGATTCAGAATATTGCCGCGCGTGGCATGATCTGACATGAGCGCTTCCGGGACCGTGGCAACGCTCACAGCCCACATTCCATTCCGCGACCTGCTTGGTTTGAATGTTGTAGTCAACCGAATGGCAGCCGTCGCAAGTTGGCCCCGTGGGCCGCTTCATATTGTCGGGAGGATAGAACGGTGCCCACCAATCGCCTCCGTTCGGCACAAAATACGGAAGCCACTTCTTGTTGGTCACGTCCCACTGCGCGGGCTCGGGAAAATAGTCGTCGCCGATTTTTGTGAAATAGCGCTGCTTCCAGATGCTTCCGTAGACGAATGCGACCTGGTCCTTCGTGAATTTCGGGCTCACGTTGTTCGTAGTCGAGATTGGGAATGATCGCATCTGGATATTCGCGCGGATCGCGCACGACATTCGCCATGGGCGTTTTCTTCCAGCGTTCGTAGATTTCTGCGTGGCATTTCTGGCACGCCAAGGAACCGACGTAGTGCGTCGAGGCGGCCGACGTATTCTGCTCGGGTTTTTCTTGGGCGTCGCCAGCCCGATGGAACGAACGAAAAGAACCAGCTTCCACGCGGCATTGTCATCCTGGCCGCCGTGCGGATTCCCGAGCGCCGGCATGCCCGTCAGCCGCACGCCGTTCTGAATGATGTAATGGATTTCGCCGTCCTTAAGATTTTGAGTTTCGGGCTGCCGCAGATCGGGCGCCTTGGGATAAAGATTCTGGCCGATACCGGATCGTCCATCACCGTCTTTGCCATGACAGCCCGCGCAGTGCTCGGTGAAATTCGCGCGCGCGTCCTGCAAGAGATCGGGGGTCGCGGACCATGGATTTGTTTCGTTCCGCGCTTTCGCCGGAATACCCAGGTTCCGCACGGTTCGGGCCATGACTCTCTCGACGGTGGTCGGTTGATCCGTGGCGCTGAATCCCCGCCGAATCACAAATGATCCATAGCCGGCTGCAAAGATCGCAACCGCAAGCAAAACCACAAGGACTGCGTGCCGACGTTTCATATGTGTCTGCGGTGACAAGTCACAGACGCTCCTGAATGGAGTCAGGTCCCGATAAGTCCGTCGCTCGACTCTTTTCGTACACCCTGCCAGTCTGAACTCAGCGCGGCTACTGCTGCACCATGTAGATGCGGACCTCGGCCGGCTCGCTACCGCGCGCAGGCACAGCTAAATAGAAACGATCGAATCCCTTGCCCTGCCGTCCGTAGAAGCCCGCAGTTCCTGCGCCCAGAGCGGTAGGCACCTTGGCGAGCAACTTGTAATGATCTGGATCGATCATCTGAAAAACAAAAATGAAGCCTTCGCGTCCGGGCATATAGATACGCTTATATTCACCATCCCAGTACAAATCGTCGGTATCGAGCACGCTTGGAAGCGCGGCAATCTGTTTAGCTGAAGTGATGTCGAATACCACCATTCGTGCTGGATTGTGCGTACCTACAAAAAGCCGGTGATCGGGCTCGTCGAGCGCCATCGGAAAGTTGCTCGCGACACCCATAAGCGGCCAGTGTGCCACTGCTTTCGTGGTTCGGTTCACGACGACGATTTCCTTGTTGTCAGGGATGTTGACGTAGATGTTCGGACCGTTATTTTCAAGCTGAAACGATTCCGGCTCTCCGCCGATCTTATATTCATCGATCTTCTGATTGCTTATGGCATCGACCACACTGATGGCGCCTGTCTTTTCGTCGTCACCACAGCCCACATAGACGCGCTTAGTCGCAGCTTCATACCGCAGGTTGTCCGCGCCACCCGGAAAATCGACTGTGGCGATTTGGTCGTATGTCGTCCCGTCGAATATGTAGAGCTTGCCGCGACCGCTAGCGACGAAAATCTTTTTGGCCTCGGGGGAGAAGGCGATGCCCTGCGGATCGGGCACGCCGGTGATCGTGTGATCCAGTGTACGCCCTCCGACGTTGATAACGGCAACCGAGTTACTTCCGAGTTCAGCAACGAACACCCTGCCGCCTCCCTGCGCAAAGTGGTCGAAGCGGCCTTTGGCGCCTTCAAGTGAAATCGCTTCCGTTAAGACGAGCGGCCTTTCGGTTTCACCCGGCTGAGTTCTTTGAGCAGTCGTACGTTTTGGGGCATTTCCTGTTGGGTTTCCTTGGGCGCCGAGCAGCGCCGCAAAAGAGACAATCACTATCCATGTCAGGGAAATTCGGCCAGTGCTCTTCACGCTAACCTCCGCTTTTGAATGATCTGTGTCAACGCGCGGTTGAACACGTAGCCTAAGGGCGAAACATGAATGACAACTGAAAAGCAGGATATTTATTGGCTCGCGCGGAAAACAAAAGCATGATTCGGGTGCTCCTAAGGCCCTTTGTCTTGATGATTTCAGTCAACTTTCAGGTTCTAATGTTGAACTAAGGGGCCGCACCCCTTATGCGCATCCTGATTGTGGAAGATGAACGCAAGATGGCAGGACTCCTGAGAGAGGGCCTGGAAGAAGAGCAGCACTCCGTGTGCCTCGCATTTGATGGTCGCGCAGGTCTCGAAATGGCGACATCGACAGAATTTGACGTGATCGTCCTGGACTTAATGCTGCCGGCAGTTGACGGCTTTGAAGTTGCGCGCCGATTGCGTAGGAATAGCAACCAGACGCCGATTCTGGTCCTCACTGCACGAGATGCGATCAACGATGTCGCGAAGGCTTTGGACCTCGGTGCGGATGATTATCTAACAAAGCCGTTTTCCTTTGTCGAACTCTTGGCCCGCTTGCGTGCCCTGGCGCGTCGCGGTCCCGTGCATCGCGCTCCCTTATTGAAGGCTGCGGACCTTGTGCTGGACCCTGCGACGCGTCAAGTAAGCAGAGGTGGCCACGAAATTCATCTGAGCCCCACGGAGTACAAGCTCTTGGAATTCCTGATGCGGCGCGCTGGCCGGGTGGTAACACGCAATGCGATCCTGGACGCCGTTTGGGGTCTTGGGGAGGATGTCGAAGAGAATACCTTGGATGCCTTCGTTCGACTCCTTCGCAGCAAGATCGATAGAGGCTTCAAACCGAGGCTCATTCACACCATCCGAAGCGTCGGCTACTCGGTTCGCGAAGGGCTCGAACCATGAAGTCTTTCTCCATCCGCGTCCGGTTAGCCGCTTGGTATTCCGCAGTTTTGGCTGTAATCCTGTCTCTGTTCAGCGTGAGCGCTTACTTCGCCATGCGAAATAGCATTCACAGAACGGTTGATGAGGAACTACAGGAACGCATGGAGGGAGTGCGTCGGTTAATAGAGCGTACATCACAATCCGACCGTGAATCGGATTTGCGGTACGAACTTCGCGAGCATTCGGAACTTCGAGGAAGCGGTGCGCTGTTGCAAGTGTCCGACCAGGAAGGCAATTGGCTTTATCGGTCGGCTTCGATGAACGTCTATGACATCCCTAAGCCTCAAAAACCATCCACCCTGCCTGTGACTTTCGAGGTAAAGGATGAGCCGTTCCGTGTTTTGACTGAGAAAGTCCAAGTCGCAGGCCATTCCTATTACCTTGTTCAGGTGGCCACGCCGTTGGATGATTTCTACGATGCGCTTCATCGGTTTGCGACGTTGCTTTTCGTGTCAATCCCTATCTTGCTGGCCTCCGCGACCGCGGTCGGCTATTGGATTAGCCGACGTGCCCTGGCTCCGGTAGATCGGATCACTGAAACTGCAAGAAGTATCAGCGTTCGGAGCTTATCGAGCCGGTTGGTTGTGCTGCAGACAGGCGACGAATTGCAGCGGTTGTCCGACACATTGAATAACATGCTGGAACGGCTAGAGTCCGCCTTCAAGAAAATAACGCAGTTCACAGCCGACGCATCCCACGAACTACGTACTCCCGTAGCCGTAATGCGAACCCGAGCGGAGCTTTCGCTACGCAAGACGCGCACTCCGGAGGAGTATCGGGATGCCCTAAGGCAGCTTCACACGGACTTGAAACAAACCTCGGATCTCGTGGACAGCCTCATGCTGCTTGCTAGAGCCGACCACGGAGCAGAGGCCCTCCAGCGTACTACCATCAATTTGCCAGACATTGTTCAGGAGGTATGCGAGCAAGGAAGAATTCTGGCACAAGCCAAGAATATCGATTTTCGTGAGCACATATCCGCGGTTCCTGTCTGGATCAAGGGTGACCCGCACGCCCTCCAACGGCTGTTTTTGATTCTGATCGACAACGCGATCAAATACACCCACGCGGGGGAATCTGTAGATGTTGCCGCGGTCGTAGACGGCGAATCCGCTTTGGTTGCGGTTCGCGACACGGGGATTGGAATCGCTGCGGATGATCTTCCAAACATCTTCGAGCGCTTTTACCGTGCGGACAAGGCGCGATCTCGCGAATCGGGAGGAGTCGGCTTGGGCCTTTCGATTGGAAACTGGATCGCGAAGGCTCATGAGGGAACGATTGAAGTCCAGAGTTCGCTTGGGGGCGGTTCGCTTTTTCAAATTCGACTTCCCTTAGCCAATGGCCAACATCCCAAGTGAGAGAATCCAAGTGAGAGAATCAGCCATATGTGCGAGTACACGTTCAGGTAATCCCAATTACATTATGTACGAGATGACTTACTAGCGATCCCCACGGAATCCTTCGCGATGGCCGTGTCGGAAGCCGTCCGTTATGAGTTTATTTTGGAAGTTATTGACGTCGGAGGGTTGCCAAAATGAGGAAGGGGATCGTCGCTGTTTTGAATCTGCTTATTGTGTGCGGCATCGCTGCGGCGCAAGGGTCTCCCGCTCTGATACCCAAACCCCCTATCAAGCTAACGAAAGTCGAAGGACGCATGGATCATCTTGGCGTAGATGTGAAGGGCCAGCGCCTCTTTGCGACAGCCTTTGACAATCACACGCTTGAAGTGATCGACCTCAAGACAGGCCGGCAAGTGCATACCATTCCAGGCTTGAACGAGCCGCAGGGAGCGTTCTACGACCCCGCTACCAATCGGCTGTTCGTTGCTTGTGGGGGCGACGGCACCGTGAAAATCTTCGACGGCTCCTCATTTCAGCTTGTGCAAAGCGTGACGCTCAATCTAGACGCTGACAATGTGCGCTTTGATGCCCGGAGCCAGTATGTAGTCGTCGGCTACGGAGGAGAGAAGTTTCTGGCGGGCACAGTTACGCGACCCGGAGGCGGCGGCGCGCTTGCCATCCTGGATACCAACGGGAAAAAGATTGTGGATATCGACATGGACGCGCATCCGGAATCCTTCCAACTGGAGAAGGTCGGTACGCGCGTCTTCGCCAATGTTCCCGATAAACAGGAAGTGGAGGTCGCCGACCTGATAAAGGGCAAGGTTCTGGCTCGATGGCGGGTCACAGCCTGCACTACGAATTTCCCCATGTCCCTCGACGAAGCCCATCACCGGCTCTTCGTTGGCTGCCGTTTGCCCGCGAAGTTGGTTGTCTTTGACACCGAATCGGGCAAGATCGTGGCCTCGCCCGCCACGGTCGAGCATACGGATGACCTTTTCTATGACGCAAGCAAGGGCCGAATCTATGTTCTCGGTGAAGGTTTCATCGACGTTTGGCAAGAGAAAGACCCCGATCGCTACCAACGGATTCAGCGCGTTCCTACACCTGCCGACGCGCGCACGGGGCTGTTTGTTCCCGACCTAGGGGAACTGTTTGAGACCATTCGGCACCATGGCGCACAGGGCGCCCAAATCGACGTCTACAAGACCAAGTGAGGCCTGAGACGGCCGAGGGAGCAAACGTATGAGAGTTGCAAAACTGCTGTTCTTGATTTCGCTTGCCGCCGGTTTTGGCTGTCTGGCGGCAGCTCAAGGCCAAAACCCGCCCGGTGACAAGGAGAAAGTCCAAAAGAAGCCGCTGCCGCTGAAGCTCGTGCAAACGATCCCCTTGCCGGGTGTCGAGGGCCGCATCGACCACATGAGCGTTGACGTGCAAGGAAAGCGGCTGTTCATGGCCGCGCTGGGCAATCAGACTGTAGAGGTTCTGGACTTGGCCGCGGGGAAGCGGCTGCAATCCATCGCGGGATTGGAAAACCCCGAAGGGTTGGTTTATGTCCCACAGACGAATCTGCTCTTTGTGGCCGCTGGGGCTCAGGGCTTGAATGTTTATGACGGCCGATCCCTCAAGCTGCTCCGCAGCGTCAGTCCCGTCGAGGGGAACGATAACGTCCGCTACGACCCGCAGGGCGCGGCCGAGTTCGGCGCCGGGGTCATCTTTGTGAGCTGCGACGTGGGGCTAAGGGCTTTTGACTCGCGGGATGGCAAGGCGCTGTACGAAGTTCCCATCGCCACCAAGGCTGGCCGCCCGGAGTCCTTCCAGCTCGAAAAGCTCTCGGGATCCAGGAGAATTTTCGTCAACATGCCGCAACAGGGACAGATCGCCGTCGTGGACGCATCGAAGAAAGGCGCGTTGATCGCGAAATGGCCAGTCGAGGGTTTCAAGCAATTTTTTCCCATGGCTCTGGATGAAGCCGATCACCGGCTTTTCATCGGAAGCCGGAACCCTCCCGCCCTGGTTGTGTTCGACACCACATCGGGCCGCATAGTAACTAGCGTGGCAGGCGTTACGAACACAGATGACCTCTTCTACGACGCGGCGCGTAAGCGCATCTACATGTCGGCTGCAGAAGGCGTGGTCGCCGTTTTCGAGCAGCGCGATCCAGACCATTATCAACTCGTGGCGAAGGTTCCCACTGTGCCCGGCGCCACGACGTCGTTTTTCGCGCCGGAATTCAACCGGCTTTACGTCGGCGTGCCGCCCTACGCAGGCCAGCCCACCAAGGTGTTGGTGTACGAAGCGCAGCCTTAACCCGCGCGGGGAGATGAGAGGGAGGACTCCATGACACAACGCTTCTGCATGATGGTTTTAGGCGCCCTGGGCGTCGGGGTCTGCTGCCTTGCGGCGGCTCAGGGCCAGCAGCGGTCGCAACCGCTCAAGCTCGTGCAGACCATCGAACTGCCCGGCGTCACGGGCCGCATCGATCACATGGGGATAGACGTCAAGGGCAAGCGGCTGTTCGTCGCGGCCCTCGGCAACAAGACCGTGGAGGTGATTGACCTCGCTGCGGGCAAAGTCGTCCACACCATCAATGGACTGAAGGAACCCCAGGGCATCTTCTATACGCCCGAGTCCAACCTGCTGTTCGTGGCTGACGGGCAACTAGACACCTGCCGGATCTATAAGGGCTCCACTTACGAACTGGTCCGCAGCGAAACAGCGCTCCAGGACGCCGATAACATCCAGTATGACACAGCCCATGCCGCTATTTATGGGACCCCGCTGGTCGAGGTCGGGTACGGCTCGGGCACCGCGTCGGGGCTCAGGGCGCTGGATTCGCTCGATGGCAAACCCTTAATGGAAATCCCTATTGGTGGACACCCTGAAGCATTCCAGGTGGCGGGCCGGAGAATTTTCGTCAACGTACCGACGGCCGGCTACATTGCGGTAGCGGATACCGGCAGGCGTCGAGTGATGGATAAATGGCCCGTGCAGGGCTTCAAGAATTTTTTTCCGATGGCTCTCGATGAAAACGATCAGCGCCTCTTCGTTGGCAGCCGGACTCCCCCGGCGCTACTGGTGTTCGACACCAATTCAGGCAAGATGCTGACTAGCGTGGAAGCCGTCGGCGATTCGGATGATCTCACCTATGACGCCGCACACAAGCGACTTTATATGTCCGGTGGAGACGGCTCCATCGCTATCTTCGAGCAACTCGACGCCGATCACTACGCGCTCGTAACCAAGATGCCCAGCGCTCCTGGCGCCCGTACGTCGTTGTTTGTGCCGGAGCTTAATCGTTTCTACGTCGCCGCGCCGGGCAAGTCAGGCCAGCCGGCGAGGGTGCTAGTGTACGAGGCACAGCCGTAAGCTGCGTAAGTCTGTGGGGATTTGCATGACGATGGAAGCCTTGTGAGTGGAAACTGGCGATGAACGTTTCGGCCCCTTTTATTAAGCGACCCGTAGCGACATGTTGCTGAGTATGGGTTTGCTCCTCTTCGGGGGCTTGGCCTTCTTCTTCCTTCCCGTGGCTCGTCTGCCTGAGGTCGAGTACCCGACGATTTCTGTGTCTGCGAATCTTCCAGGTGTGGGTCCCGAAACGATGGCCACAGCCGCTGCGACTCCGCTCGAACGAATGTTCGGTTGCATCGCTGGCATAACCCAGATGACCTCCACCAGCCAACTCGGCAGTACGAATGTCACCATGCAGTTTGAACTCGATCGCAGCGTGGATGCCGCTGCGCGAGATGTACAAGCAGCCATTAACGCGGCGCGCGGGCAACTGCCGGCAAACTTGCCGACCAACCTGACTTGGCGCAAGGTTAACCCCGCCGAATCGGACTTCATGAATCTGGCGGTGACTGCGGACACGGCCACAACACCACAACTCTACGACGTTGCGGAGTCCATCCTGGCGCAGAAGATTTCCCAGATCGTCGGCATGGGACAAGTGAACGTGGCGGGAAGTTCGCTGCCAGGCGTGCGCGTGGAAGTCAACCCGCTCACCTTGAGCAAACTCGGCATCGGACTGGACCAAGTGCGCCTGGCTCTTGGAGCGGCCAACGCACATTCGCCGCAAGGCGCGCTATCGGACGGGAATCGCAGTCTACTCGTTAACGACAACGATCAGCTATTCCTTGCCAAAGAATATGCTCCGTTGATTATCGCCTATCGTAACGGGGCGCCGGTCAGGTTGTCCGATGTGGCGACCGTGGTAGATAGCCAGGAGAACATTCGCAACGCGGGATTCATGAATGGGAAGCCCGCTGTGATACTTGAGCTATTCCGCCAGCCGCAGGCGAACATCATCGAGGTTGCCAACCGCGTTTGGGCTCTTCTGCCCTTCCTGCAGGCATCGATCCCGCCTTCCATGCATCTGGTTATGACGGAAGATAGTACGCGGATGATCCGGGCCTCGGTAAGAGATGTGGAGATAACTTTGGTTATATCCATCCTTTTGGTCATCCTCGTTGTTTTTTGTTTTCTGCGTAGTGTTTGGGCCACGTTCATCCCCAGCGCGGTCGTGCCTCTGTCTTTGGTCGGCACGTTCGGCGTGATGTACCTACTGGGCTATTCGATTGATAACCTCTCACTGATGGCGCTCACGATTTCGACCGGCTTTGTTGTGGACGACGCCATCGTGGTGATCTCTCGCTATCTGGAGCAGGGGCTGTCCGCCCACGAGGCTGCGTTGCGCGGTTCGCGTGAAATCGGATTCACGGTGCTCTCGATGAGTACCTCGCTGATCGCGGTGTTCATCCCCATTTTGCTGATGGGCGGTATCCTCGGCCTGATATTTCGAGAGTTCGCGGTTACCTTGAGCGCGGCAGTCGCCATTTCGATGATCGTCTCGCTAACGACTACGCCCCCGATGTGTGCGAAGCTCCTCAAGCCGGAAAAAGACCGGAAGCATAACTGGCTCGGTCGCGCGAGCGAGAGAGGTTTCAAGCAACTTCAGGATGGCTATGCAAGGAGTCTTCGTTGGGTATTGCGACACCAGCCGCTGGTCTTGGCATCACGTTAGCAACCGTGTGTCTGGCCATCTATCTCTACATTGTCGTTCCGAAAGGCTTCTTTCCGCAGCAGGGCACCGGCCGCATCAATGGCAACGCTCGGGCCAGCGAGGACACCTCTTTTCAAACCATGCAGCAAAAGCTGCTCGATTACATGGCAATCATTAAAGCCGATCCAGCCGTTGAAGTCGTATCCGGCTTTATTAGTCGATCGAATACCGCCGGGGTCAGTATCTCTTTGAAGCCGCTCTCGGAACGCAAGGTTCGCGCCTTTGAGGTTGTCAACCGGCTGCGACCTAAGCTGGCTCGTATTCCTGGCGCGACTTTCTTCATGCAGCCCCAACAAGACGTACAAATAGGCGCGCGGGGGCAACGCGCAATTCCAGTACACATTGCAAGGTGACAACCTCCAGGACTTGCTCACTTGGGCGCCGGTGGTCGGAGAGAAGCTGCGAACAATTCCGAAGCTTCAGGATGTGAATAGCGATTTGCAGAACCGCGCACTGCAAACTGGCTTGGTTATCGACCGTGATACGGCCAGCCACTTGGGTTTGACTCCGCAAGCCATCGATAATGCGCTACACGACGCTTTCGGTCAGCGGCATGTCTCCACCATGTACGAGGGGACTAACCAATTCCATGGCCAGATGCTTACGTTCCACACGACTCCAGTCGTGTATCTCTATCTCGATCGCTTCGCGCTTGGGTCAGCGGCCAGAAAGTACTTCGGCCGCTTGTAGATACACCTCAAGCCAATCCCGCTCCACACTCGACGGCCGATTAGCGTTGCAAAATCCAACCTTGAACCCCAGAAACTTCAAAGCCCTGAGTTCGCATGGGCCACTTTCCTTTTTTTTCCTAGCCCACTACGTATCAGACGGTATGAACTTGGCTTCTAAAAGCACGTTTCAAGTATGCTTATCACCACTCTGAAAATGCCTGTCGATTCTTGACGGGCGCGAGATCATTTATCAGTCTGATGCACAGCGATTGTCCTAAAATACAAGCACAGGCGCTCCCGACTGCGCTGTTCCGCTTCGCGCTAACGTTGCATACGTACGTTACGTCGCGTGGCAAGATGTTGCTGTGTCGCAGTCAGCGCGGATTGCTCCAGATGAAGCTGTTAAGGTCCGGGAGAATTGCTGCGCCGCACTTGCGACAGGCGTTATTGAGCGCCGGACCTTCGTAACCGCATTCGCATTCGACGTAAAACTCATGACGAATGATCTTGTGAGGCGACGCAGCGCGCAGCTTTGCCCGTTCCTTTGAGCAGATGTCGCGAGACCTGCGCACAGTAACCGTGGGTCTGCCCGCCAGCGAGTCTGCGAGAAAGCCAATCTGCGCTTTTGATCGCCTTGGGAAAGGCCTACTGCGAGTCAGCCCTAAAATATCCGAAGTCAACCTCGGGACAAAATCACCCGCGTAGGGCTGGCCGTGCGCTTCGCGGCGGAGGGCCAATACAGGGTCTTGTTTCACTTGGCTGGGGCGGAGTGCGATGAGAGCAGGTGAACTGTTCGGGCTGCGTGTCGAGGACATTGACACGAATCGCGGTGTGATTCATGTCAGGCGCTCGGTGTGGCACGGGCAGGAAGTTTCGCCGAAAACTCGGAAAGGCTTTCGCGAAGTGTGGATTGATTCGGCTACGGTTCGGATGCTTCGAGCATATCTCGGGGGCCGCACGTCTGGTCGAGTATTTCAAACCAGAAATGCAACCTCGCTCAGCGACATTGACGTGCTCAGACGTGTCGTTTATCCGATCTGCGATCGCCTGAAATCCCACGAGGTGGAATGCATGCGCTTCGTCACGGTCGCGTGAGTCATATTCAGCAAAACCACGTCCCGCCCGACTTCACCAAGGCTCAAGTTGGTCATTCGAGTCTGCGAACGACAAGCGGCTACACGCACTTTTCCGATGCGTTCAAAAGGGAAGTTGTGGAGCAGTTAGCGCCCTCGTGGACTCACTCGGAGCAGTTGGACTCAGTTGCGGTAGAAGATAAGACTTTGTAATATGAAGAAGTTGCGGTCTTCCAAGAGAGCCGATTTCGATGGGCGTGTAGCTCAGTTGGCAGAGCACCTGCTTTGCAAGCAGGGGGTCGGGAGTTCGAGTCTCCCCACGTCCACCATTCTTCTTCTCTCGAATCATGGATTTACGTCACTTCTCCCAACACAGTCTGTTGGGTACAAATGGGCACGTTGGGTACAACATCAACGGTTTTCAACGGGAGTTCAAAGCCAAGTCCTAGCCTTTCAGCCTCTTCCTTACGAAACATCACATCGTTTTTAATCATTGAATAGTCTGACGTTATGCTTTTATTACTGTGACCAATCCAGAAATTAAGCAGGTCTTCTGGGGCTCTTTGCTTCCTCAACCACGTCACTCGGAATCGACGGAATGCGTGGAAGCCTGCTTTTTTATCGTTTGTCTTGGGGTCATTCCATCCAATCCTTTTTAGGATGGGGTGCAAATGACGGCGCAAGACGTTTGTCTTGGATAGGGGCGTTCCTCTCGCTGAGCAAAACAGAAAACCTGATAGTCTGTTCCCGACGAACGCCTTCAGGGTTTGGGCAAGGTGTGAATGCAAATCAATCTCCCTGTTTGCACTCCGAGTTTTAGGGGATTGAACTTTCCCGTTATATATAGATTGTTCAATCAAAATCGTGGAGCAATCAGAAGAGATATGTTTGTCTATTTCAAGGGCGCACATCTCACCAATCCGCAATCCTGCTCCAGCGAAGAGTTCAAAAAGTACCCGGAACTGACCGTCGGCGTTGGTGACAATCTTTGTTACTTCCTCTGATGTGAACGCGGGCTGACGCGAGTAGGTGATAATTGGAATATCGAGATATTCCTTATCCCAATTAACCGAATACAACGGCTTTCTTGTTCTTTCATCCTTTGGAAAGGAAACAACAGCCCGAATCACTTGAAACGCCGTTGTGATGGCTTTTGCCCCCCTTCCCGCAATGTCCATTTCATCTACTAGTGGCTTGACGCTTGCATTGTCCACCGTGCTCAATGGCAGATTCCCTAGACGTGGGAGTATCCACCTCCGCAGGATACTTTTCCAACTGTCAAGAGTGGCTGATTTGCAAGGCTTGCGTTTGCGTGTTTCCATATGACCGAGCCAAAGTTCCGCCTGACATTTAAATGTGATACCCAGATTTACCGCTTGTACCCTGTTGAAATGTTCTTCCGAATCTGTACCACTTGCTAGGATTATTTCCTTCGCCCTCCTTTTTCTCTCTGGCTTCGTCAACGCTCCCAGTCCTTTAACATGACAAACATGAACGCTGCGATGAGCCCGTTTATCAGAACCCTCTACGTCTTCCCAAAATCGAACAACCCAAGCATTTCCCTTAATTTCCAGATAACCGCTCTGGAAACCAGAACGACGGCGCATACTCTTTCTCCTTGGCCGTCTATCTGGTGTCGCGTGCAGGAAAGTACCCTTGGTAGCGCCTATTTGCAAGGCCTGTGCTTCCGTGCGGGTTGTCGTGCTTTTCGCCACGTCAGTTCAACGTTTTGCCGCCTGCTAATTCTGGGAATCGCTCGCGTCGCCCGGTGATTCGTCGCGGAGAAAGCGGGCGAGGAGGATCAATAACGTGACGACGCCAGCAATCAATAACGCGCCGACGACCGTGATGTTCATTCCTTGGTCTTCCACGACACGACCTCCCGACAGTCCTTGGCGGGGCAACGGAATCCCTGAAGGCTGCCGTCGAACAGGCTGGTCTTGACCATGCCCGGCTCGATCCAGAATTGACATCCGCACGCGGGACACTTGAAGTAGAATCTCCGCTCCATCTCGGCAATTCGGGTCCAGAGGTCTTCGACTTCAGCGCGGTCGATCAATCTGTTGAAGGCCTCGATCCCGGAGGGGCCTCTGACAAAGAGTTGAATTCCGCATGGATCGCACGTTATGTATGGCTTTTTTTTCTTGGTGATTCGTACTTCGCGTGGGTGTGTGCAAACCGGGCACGGAAACCACTGTTTTACGTTTAATTCGAGCATCGATTTAGTCCTCTACTCCCGCATTAATCGGCTGCTATCATATGATAAACCTTATATCTACAAGAGCTTATAGGCGTGCTGGTACAGTCGCGGTTAGGAGCAAAAAGGCTCCGCATAATTAAGCGTGTACGTGGCAATAATTACGTATAATTAGGCTGCGGACGTCGGGGGTTCCCGCAAAAATGCCTAAGCGCCGGAAGCTAGCCAGAGAGACTGAAAATCCTATTGACACGTTTTCTGAGAAACGGGGCAGAGGAAGGCCACGGACGATTCCGCGGTTTTGGGTGATTGGACGCGCAGAAAATTACCGGAACAATCTGGCGCAGGTGTGGCCTAAACTGCGCGATCCGTTATTGTCCTCACAAACAGATGAACAGGTTATTTCGCGCCTTCGAGAAGAACGCTCAACCCTACGTCGGGGAGTTTGTGCCACGGCTTGCCCCGGACATACTCGCTTTGATCCGCGATGCTAGCCTTCCTAAGAGAGCGAAGGCACAGATCGGTTTTGTTGCGGATTCCCTGGCAGGCAGGCCGAATATTGAATTTCGCACCTCTCGCGACATTTGTGTCAAGGAACGCAAGAGACGGCGCGCCAAATCGCCGCATAAGATCGTCCGCAAAGAATTCTACGTCGAGTGCTCGTGCGGCTACGAAGGCCCGGCTCGCAACAGTGCTTGCCAAAAATGCGGTGCCGAAATTCCTACTAGCCTGGACACATTGTGGGGCAATCCAGGATCGTTTTGAATTTCGCCGCGTGACGTAGAAGTTTTCCCGCCTTTAGTTTGAAACCTGAAAGAGGAAGTAGCGGTTCTCGGCCCGGACTCAGATAGAGTCCGGGATGAGAACTTTTCTTTGGAAAAGGGAGCGCCGCTATGGCCATGAAATACCAGAGCAGTGCGTCCAATCGGAAATTCGAGGTCGTGGGAGCAAGGCAGTTGGCGGTGCATTTGCCACTGCCGCTAGTCGAGCTGTGGGAGGACCTACAACCACAGGTCGAACACCTAGCTGGGCTCGCCGGGCTGCAAGATCATCCGGGGAGTGATCGAAGAGGAAGTGACACGGCGCGTGGGACCACGCTACCAGCCGGACCCGGCTTCGAGTTGCGTGCGCTGGGGGCAGCAACCGGGCTATGTCGTGTTTGCCGGGCAGAAAGTGGAGGTGGAACGTCCCCGAGTGCGCGTGCGGATTCTACGTGGTCTCGGGTCGCTCGCGCATACGCTTCATCGTCTGGAGCACCCGACAGTTTTGTGGGCGCTAACCGATAGCATTGCGACACATGCGAAACAGTGGCTAGGGATACCTGGAAAAGGGCAGTATCCGGACTGATTACCTTTTAGGTAAGTCAAGGAATAAGAATACTTTTCCAATTCTAAAGGTACGGCGATATTATTTAGCAATGCATAATGTCATCCCAAATGTGCTGCTCATTGATGTCGATTCTTCTCACGCAGATATTTGTAATTCCGCTCACGTCGTCCTGGGTCGCCAAGCCTTTCACCTGGAATGTAGTAACACCCTTTGCGCAGGGCTTGACCGTTTGCAGCATAAGGGCATCTGGGCGGTTTTCGTTAATTTGTTTTTACCGGACAGCCACGGCATAGAAACATTCCGTAGAGTTGTCACGGTAGCGCCGCACGTTCCCATCGTAGTTCTAGCAAGACGTAACGACGTGCCCTTGGTGGGGGAAGCTCTGCGTCAGGGCGCTCAGCATTATCTTCTTGAGGGCTATATAGATAGGTATTCTTTCGCACGAGCCGTACGCAACGTAATCGCACGGAATTCATCTCGATTGAGGAATTTCGAGACCGCCGAACGGAAGGTGTAGATGAAACTGTACAAAACATCGGTCGCGTTCCGGTGCGAAAAAGGGCACGTAAATCTACTTGACGACCGAGTACCCGCTAATTCTCCTGACAAAGCTAACGAACTTTCCATCGAAAACATGAAAAAGACAGAATGCAAATGGTGTGGCTCTCTACCTGTAGGTAAATATAAGATTTTGGGGACGGAGGAGCTACCTTAAGGCTCGCAGGCTTTATTTTAAAGTATTGTGGGACTAATTCCTGACGTGTGATTTGAGGCGAAAAGGTGGGGAATCAAAGCCTGGTTCCTTGCGACGTTTTGAAACAGCCTTCCTCTTACCGGCAGCTTTACTGGATCTGCCGTCGCAACGGCAGCAGCGCGACGAACAGCTTGGACCCCGCTTTAGCCCAGCGTATCTTCAGCACGGGCGTGATTTCTAACTATCACAAAACTCCTCATGGCAAACTGCTGACAAAAATGCTGAAGGAAAGATTGCTCCAGCCGCTAAAAATGGCTAAATAGTCCGACCAAAATGATGATGGGAATGGGCACACCTAAGAGCAAAAGTAAGATCGAACGCATCTCAAACCTCCTTTAGCTGGAATCACAGTCGTGGAAGCGCCGGTAGCGGTATTGGCTTCATATGATCCCGTTGCCTGCCTCCGATGGTCGCGGCGTAGCTGGCGCAAAATGCACCAATCAAGAGCGCGAGGAATAACCAGTACAGTGAGTGAGCTACCCCTTTGCGGGCCGTATCAGCGGCTTGTTGGCTCTCCGCAAAGACTTCGGACACCCGTTTCTCCGCGTCAGTCTGGCTGAGACCTGTTTTAGCAGCGACGAGGTCGATCAAGTAGATTTTGTCGCGCGCTGGAAGCTCCCCGCGCTTGAGCGCATTAGCAAAAATTAGTCCGACCTCAGCTTTGACGGGAGCATCATTGCGATCTTCGACTGGATGATCGGAACGGAACAAGGTATCGACAAAATAAGAGTTCGGATCGAGAGTCCGACTCTCAGCCTGATTGCTGCCCATCGCGCTCGCCGCGCCACCCACCATGGATGTTGCTGCGGACGCCAAAAAAGCAGCCGCAATTACGAGAGCCACTGCCCATACGAGAAATCCATGCGCGGTATCGCGGAAATATACTTCATCGGTGTGAACGTTGACCCATTTCGTGCGCAGCCGACCCGCCAAATAGCCACCCATAGCCGAGGCGATGATTTGCACCACGATCAGCCAAACGATGGCTGCTTTGCCGACAGTCGACGCGGCAGCGCCCACGTTCGACCAAGGCGAGATCGACGATAACCCCATCCCAGCCCCCAACGCGAGCAGGATAAGCGAGAGGGCGGCAGCTACCATTGCTCCGGCAATTACGGCGGCCCAGGACACACCGGAGGAGGACGCCTCAGTTTGGGGGAGCGTATCAGCAGTGCGGGATTGACGGTCGAGAGCCGGGGCTGGGGTCTGTGCCATATATCGTCCTTCTGCCTCAGTTGATCCGTTTTGGCAACACGAATGTTAGGATCAAGGAGGGCTGAATGTATGTCGCGTCACGATACTTAACACAAAAGGTATCAACCATCCCAACGACGCCGTATTTAAATTAGTACTTTACTGTATGTCCGCCAACACAATGAGGAACGTAGGCATAACTGACCGTCGTCGAAATCATCGTCGCCATCGGGTAGTGACATCGGGTAGTGAATAGATCGGGTGGTCGCGGACGCACAACCTGTTGTTTCTCTCGGTTTCATCCTTCTTGATCGTCGCCGCAATCTTGCGTTTCGTTTGTTGGCGGCGCATGGTCTGCCGCCCGCTTCCATCTGCCGTAAGACTTCAGAAAGCCGCTTTCTTCATGCAATTTGAGGTTTGCAGTGGATTCCGGCAGGCGAACCTCCCTATTAGCACAGCCCCGTCGGCCAAAATCAGTTCTTTCTGACGGATGAAAACTGGCCAAATCAGACTAGGCAACCAAACCAAACTACTGTCGCTGGAGTTTGTCCAGCCCAGGCCGATGCTCTCTTTGGCTCCGCTGATTCTGGCATCCACGAATTCACCAGCGACCCTCCAGCCACGCCTCTCACAGTAGGTACGCAGTTCACCCAATTGCATTTCTGAGTGTTGGCCGTTGCCGATGCTAACCCGAGCGTAAATCGCTGCCCGCTTCATTTCAATTCCTTCTTTCTCGAAACTAAATAGGAGTCAATCGCCCTGCGAACCAATTCCGCAACCGGCGCTCCCGTTCGGTCTGACAACCTCCCCAGTAGCTTTTTCTGCTCGCTGGTCAGGTAAATGTTGGTCCTGCGTTTTGGCATCAGTAGCTATCATTATACACCATTAGGTACAATCTGGTATCCATCCTACCGTTATGGGTGATGTTATATGGGGGACACGGGATTAACGTGCTGATAGCTTACAAAACTGTTAAGGCCAGTATAGTACCGGAACTGTACTGTCGGTCAGTAGAAACGCCATCTGTTCTCGGAGTATCACCGGAACTGGACTGCATTTCCTCCCCGTGTCACTGCCCACGACATCGCGGAGAACAACATGAACAATCTACATCCCGCTCCGATGTGGCAAGCACTCTACCAAAAGGTACTGGTGGAAACTGAGCCAGGTAAATTGCTCCCGCTCGTCATGGCCGCAGACAATGCGATGTTCGACCGCTCGCAAGAGTTGATGAGCAGTTTCGATGGGGAAGAGGAGCGACAGGAGATAAATGATGCACTACGCACGCTACGAACGCTTCAGGTTGAAAAATTGAACTTCCCTCAATGGTAAACCACTATGATATTCTGCCACTGAATCCAATATCCCACCGCTCATGAATTTACAGCACTAACCGGATTGTCAGTAGCGTGCTGCTTATATATTCTGTCCAAGAGATTTCAGATAGCATATGGCTTCCTCAGTCCCAAATCGCCCATGTCCAAATTGTGGCGGTCAAACTGTTGGAAAATCCCATAGGCGTGGGGTTCTTGAAAGATATCTGCTGCCGCTAATACGCCTACACCCTTACCGCTGTATCGCTTGCAACCACCGCTTCTATGGTAAGGCTTAAATACGACCGTTTTGCAGCTCGCCATGACATGCGCCGATTGGGTTACTTTTCCATGATTGGCGGCATTCCTAGACTTATCCGCCACATAACACCGGCCACTCCCGTTAACGGGTGCGGGTGGTGCGGAAGAGGTAGCTATGGACAGAGTGAGGGCTAGTATTTCAGATTGCGGTGGCTTATTATTCCATTCTTGGCATCGTACGCACAATTATGGAAGGGACAAAATGATCAAATCGGGGGCGCAAGCAGGCGGTGGGGGCGGCGACGCGCTAACCGATATTGCCCGCGCCGTCGGCTCGGCCTTGGGAACAGTTGCCGGTAAGGTGAGCAAGACGCCAAAAGCTGTGCGGCCAAAGCGGAATAAGCCAAAAAGCAGTGCGGCGAGGCCCAGCAAAGCTGCTGGGAAGAGGAAGGCTGTCTCGAAACGTCGCAAGTAACCTCAGTTTGATTCCACCTTTCCGCCTGAAATCACAGGTCAGGAAGTAATCCCACAATACTTTAAAATAATGCCTGCGAGCCTTAAGGTAGCTCCGCCGTCGCCAAAATCTTATATCTACCCACCGGTAGAGAGCAACACCATTTGCATTCTGTTTTTTTCATGTTTTCGATGGAAAGTTCGTTGGCTTGGTCAGGAGAATTAGGGGAATTATATACTTGACTACCGTACTTTTCTAAGGTAGACTCTGGCTCATCGAGGTTAACTTTATGAGCCGAAGCACAATAAGCACCTTTCAGTTCTTCCAACTTATTCCCGATGCTGAAACCGCACGTGTTTATTTGGAAGTTCGGCTCTGGCCTAACGGCCCTGTTTGCCCGACGTGCCATAAGACCGAACGGATCACCGTTCGCAAGGGCGGCTACTACCGCTGTAACGCTTGCAAACTCGATTTTACGGTTAGGACCGGCACTATCTTTGAACGGTCGCACGTACCGCTTCACAAGTGGATTTACGCCATGTACCTGCTCGTGACGGCGCGTAAGGGCATCTCTTCCCTTCAATTGGGGAAAGAGATCGGTATTACTCAGAAGTCGGCTTGGTTCGTTCTGCAACGTCTCCGCGAGGCATGTGGTAACGATCTGACAATGCTCAAAGGTATCGTCGAAATAGACGAAATCTACGTTGGCGGTCAGGGAAATGTCTAAACACATGCACGAGAGACTGCGGTTTAGCGGCACTGGTTCTATCAACAAAATACCTATTATCGGTATGCGGGAGCGCGGCGGTCGTACTCGTGCATTGCCAATTCAGGGAACAGGCGCTAGGGCTATTGAGCAAACTGTTCGGGAAAATATCGAAACTGAGTTCGACTCTCCACACCGACGAATATCCTGCATACAAAAGACTTGCTCCCGACTACAAGCACGAGACGGTCAATCATAGCATCGACGAATATTCCCGCAATGGCGTCACTACAAACGGCGTTGAGAGCGTATTCGCAGTCATGCGCCGTGGATTGCATGGCGTCTATCACAAGGCCAGCAAGAAGCACCTCGCTAGGTACGTTAATGAGTTTGCATGGCGATTGAACGAAGGTAACGTCCAGCGGCATACTCTGAGCCGTCTGGATAGCTTTATCGGTGCTGTTACGGGACACCAAATCACTTACAAAGAGTTAATCGCGGACAATGGCAAAGACCCAATCGCGCAGCCGTTCTGAAAGGATAAACCGAAGAAATAGGAGTGACTAAAAATGGATCAGTTAGAAGCCACCACTCGCTTTGTTACATCCTTTTTGACTAAGCTGTCCATTGATGTCATCGAACCGTTACAAAAACAAATATTCCTCTCGAATTTGACGATTGAAACGTTGCGGATAAGCCGTCCCGATCTAGCACAGTACATAGACGCTGAAAGAGACCGCGTGGCTCAGGGAAGCGTGTTTCAAGCGTATGTGCAGCAGCAAGGTGATGAGCGCGAAAAATTTCTTCAGCGGCTTGTTGAGCCTTTTTTGACGGGCTTTCAGCGTACTCTCGAAGCCACGAAAAACCCCCGTCCCAATTAGTCTGTTCGTCCATGCGGCAAACCCCTATTACATGATTAAAAAGTCACAAAGTCTACGAGGGGAGACCAATGGCAAAAACTGCATCGCAGCGCCGTTCTAAGAAGAAACATAAGCATTACCAAAAGAAATTGACCCTCTATCCAATGACGCTTGAACAAGTTATGGACACGGTTTTGAAATACAGACCGCCGAAAAAGAAGAAAAAAGCTCAAGCGTGATAGTATCCGCGCGGGAGGGATAAATATATGGCAAAAGACCCCGCACGACAGAAACAAAACCTGTCCAAAATGCTCAGACTCCCCGTCCATGAAAACCACGAATCACGTATTCATCATTCCTCAGATCGGAGAAAAAGCAGAGGGCGCGGCTATTAGTCCTCGGAACGGGGTGAAAGTTCAGGCATATGTGTGTCCGAAGTGCGATTTGGTGGAGTTGTATCACGATTTAAGGATGTCATCGAAAGGGTCCTTGAAATCTGGGTATGCAGCCCCCCATTCAGCCATCATCTCCGCTACTGTTGGCATCGTTTTGCTCCTCTATAATCGCGGAAAAGTCTTAAAAATGCGAAAATTAGCGAGAGAAGCGGTCATTTTCATGTTGCTGACACCCATTGTGGTTTTTGTAAGCAGTTTTGCCTATTTTTATCACGATGCCCATAAATCTGTCAGATTTCCACCACCGCCTGCGGGGTATACACTTGACCCTGCGGCGTCATCATCAACTCCAGCATCTGAAATGCTAGGAGATTCATTGTTGTTGGGATTTTATGGATTTCCTACTGGACTCGGCCTTTGGGTGTTGTATAGAGTCGTTCGTTTTGCAATAAAAGGTTAAAAGGGATACCGGCGGTTCTGGGTTTTGATTCGCTAATTCTCTAGGGAATGGGAATCCCCGGAAACAGGGGTTGTATAGCCGCACGACCTGAGTTTCCGTCCTTCGCCCTAACGGAAAAGCGTTAGTGTGGGAGCACTGACGCTCAAAATCTAAGGGCCTAAGGGTGATTCAATGCGTGTGAATAACAAGCTGCGGATCACGATAACGTACCGCTCGAACGGCAGCTTGTCTGTCCTAGTAGAGTGTACTAATCAAATCCGTGGAACGGATAAGCTTAGCCAGCCCCTTCCACGGGGTAAGTATATCACGATAAAGGGTCAAAAAAGTCTTAATCAGGAAGTTGATCTGTCCTTTTTATGCCATCTAACGGCCCGTCTCGCTAATCCCAACTTAACCCCCGCTTTTTCGGATACAGTCTCTAGGGGTTCCCACCACGCTTGTGTTGAAGGGGGATTTGGCAGCTGTGAACGAATTGGAGGCTTAACCCACGGGGGGAAGTTAATCGGGTCCAGTTCATGCAATCCCCGCAGGAAGAAAGCTTCATCGTCTAGTCGTTTCTTAGCGCTTTCAAGTTTTTCTAAAACTCTGTCATAACGCCAATCGAAAAATTTCTCAAAAAGTTCCGGCCAAGCAATTAAGACGCCGCCAACAGCTACGATATACCACGCGTAGTTTTTATGCTCCGCCAGCGCCACGGTCAAACCAACGACTACCACAGCCACGCCAAGACCGGACGAAGATTTAGACCACGACATGCCCCGATATTAGCATTTTCTTCACGGGAGTTAACTATATAATTCCCAGAATTAGCGGGTACCCGGTCGTCAAGTAGATTTACGTATCCTTTTCGCACCGAAACGCGAGAGATGTTTTGTACGGTTTCACCTACACCTTCCGTTCGGCTGTTCTCGAAATCGTCTCGACTGAGGAATATGAAAGCAGATATTCGGGAAGAACTGCTGGCTAGACCGTGAACGACAATCAACTTGTCAATATGAAATATGTGGTTCAATGGAAACAGGAGCATGGAAACTGGGAGCCTGGTCTTGATGCTGCCGACATATAAAATAGAAGAAAGCAGCGGATACTAATAGCTCTGGTTTGTGAAATGCCACACTTATGATGGTAGCGGAGCTGAATCAGGCTAGTTTTCTTGCGATAGTCTCTTCCAATATTTCACGGACGGTAAGCGGCACGATGATGCGGTGTTCACGTCGGAAGAAAGCATCCACTTCGCGCATTGCATCAGAAGAAAATTCAAATGATATGAAGAAACCTTTAGTGCGTTCCTCACGCATCATGGCTGCTTCAAATGAATCTATATCTGGCCTCCCAGCCTTATCCTTTTGTTTGACTTGAATCGGATACCATACGTCCATGAAATCTAGTTCTCCTGCTTTTTTACCACTCTTGGCAGGCATCGAGGATACGGGGTAAATCCGACCATCTATCCCCATGTCGCCAACCTGCGCTTTGTTAGGAATACCGCCCAGTGCGATAACAGCCCAGTTCTCAAATTCGAACGGCGGTATGGCCCGAAGCTGCTTTTCTGACCAGGGCAGGTCGCGTACAACAAAACCGCGCCCAGCACGCCACAACTTTTCATCTTCTGGCAGATGACAGACAACGCGCAACCGTTTCGCCATTACGCGGCAGGCTGTGGGGGAAATATCGATACCAATCCATTGCCGTTCCAATTTCTGTGCCGCAACAATAGCTGTACCGCATCCACAGAAGGCGTCGAGTACAATATCGTTTGGATTACTGCTTACGGCAATGATGCGTTCTAGCAAGGCTAGGGGCTTTTGCGTGGGGTAGCCCAACCGTTCGCCGCCGCGATTGATTCCGCGCAGCATTTCGATGTCGTCCCACCAGTTTTGTAGCGGTACGCCTTTGCTTTCGTCTAGATAGCGTTTCTGATATGCCATTCCAGTAGACGAGTAGCCCAGACGACCCTCACGTTCTAGCCGTTCCATGTTTTCGTAACTATACCGCCATGCGCGGGTTATGCCCTTCCATTCAAAGACGGGGCAGCCCTTTGCTTCGCCGCCTGGCCCTGTTACATCCGCTTTGTTGTATCGGCGGCCTGTGCCTTCTTCAACGTGTTTATACCAGGTTTCTACGGTTGATTTGGGCAGCGGGTTGTAAATGACATTAAAGGTGTATTTGTCTGACTTCGTATAAAAGAAAATCGAATCCTGTACTCGGCCATAATGTTTCGCGCCTTGTTTGGCGTCGGAGTGGGCATCTGACCTTTTCCAAACGATTTCGTTCTGAAACTGATTCTCACCAAAAATCTGGTCCAGCATGACCTTCACGTAATGCGAAGCGTGCCAATCACAATGGTAATAAAAGCTACCAGTTGTTTTGAGAACTCGCGCCAGCTCAACGCACCTTGGTCGCATGAACTCAACATAAGCTTGCGTGGATTCGTGGCGGTCTTCAAATGCCCGTTTTTCTCTTGTATCACCCCAAAACACTTCATAATTGCGGTTTGAATTAAACGGAGGGTCTATGTAAATCAAATCTATACAGGCTTCCGGTAGTTTCTTAAGTTGCTCTAGGTTGTCACCGCAATAAATGACGCGGGTATCTAACGGCGCCGACTGTTTGCGGGAGGTTGCAGTCATGTGGCGGGATTTTACACGCTCCCAGCCTCGTGCGTCACGCGAGTTGTTTCAATGGGTTGAGAATCACGTTACCCTAGAATCATAAAACATGGCCCTGATCCGTTCGAATTGCGGGACCAGCGGTTGGGCAGACCACAAAAAGTTGTGGATGCTGCCAGGGTTGCTGCCCTAACAGGTGAGACACCGACCTGGCAAACCGGTCAAAACGAGCGACCGCCACCGCATCGAATCTCCGTTGGTGGGCGTCCTCCATCATCCTGTTCAGTTGGGGTCTGGAATCCTTTTTGCCAGAGATGCCTCTGTCCCACATAGACGCCAGAGATTTCAAAGCCCAGCCGCTGGCAAATAACCTTTTATCTCTCGTCTTTGAACATCTGGGTTCTGGCCATTGAGCGTGGAGCCCCGCGCGTAGATTGCTGCTCGGATGGCAGCGGCTGGACGGTGAACAGATTGCGATAAACTCCGACTAGCCATTAGCGACTGCCTCGAGACGACCCTCCTAACGTTACGTACGTACCGTTACGTCACGGAAATTGTCCCCGGTTTAGTTGAAAGCAGCGGCTCTCGGAGGACTGCACGTTACGCGACCTGGACCTGCTGAGTCAACGACGGGTTCCGTGGTGTTTTCCGTCGCTCCTTGCCACAGGCCCAGCACGTGCTTGTTCCCGCCGCTGTCGATGCCCAGCGCCACCACCAGCACTTGCTGGCCGAGATGAATCCATCGAGCACGCTCTGGACTGCTCGGTGATAACTCCGCGATGTCAGCCCCGCGACGATCCCATCCTGCACCGCTCGCTGCCGTCGCCCGTCGTGTTGCAGCCGCGCGTAACTGTCCAGGGAAACTTCCTGGCCTTTCGCCACAGAAGCGCTGGCTGATGTCGTAGGGTCGAGAGAAGCGCTTTGCCAAAGCTCGGCTCCGTGCGAAGGAAACGTATACCCGATGTAAAGCAGCTTATTCGGCTCTACAGGCACACCGCGAACATCACAACTGCGTCATTGCGACCATTCCCGAAAACGCTAGTCCCTCAGACCAATGCCCAAATTAAGCAGCCAACTCTGGCACGTTGCCCAATACGCACTTGTGTTCCAAAGTGAACAGTATTGACTTATCTTCCAGCGCCATAGTTGTCGTGTGAAGAGTACAAAGAAGTCGTCAAGGGCATCCTTGAGAGCTTTGCTTGCCGGTCTGAAAAGGGAGTGTGCGAAGCCTTTCGTTGCACAATCCGCACGAGCACACTATTGGAAGTATTGCGTAAAGAAAGGGCAATCTGATGGCAACAAAGACAAGAATTTGAAGCCAAGCCAAGCCGGAATGGCGAGCGACGATAAAAAGAAGGAACAGCATCGCTTTCATCGCGGAAGGGCAAGGAACAGACGCGGGCAGGTTTTACGAATATCCTGACGATTGGTTCTTCCGCTATGAAGTCGGTCCGCCCCTTGAAACTGAAATTAATTTGGCAGACCTTCGCGCACAACTGGAAGCCGGTCAAATTGAATTGCTGAATGGGGCGTTGCCTTAAACATGCACTGGCTGCATGATGTCCTTATTGCACCGGCTGACTGGAACCGCTCAGCCTTGTTGTCAACTTGGCTGTTTGTTTCGCAGCTTCATGATAATCGTCAAGCAAGTCGGTGAATTTCTCCCAATCCAAAGTATCTTCTGGGGTGAGGCGGGCAAGCGGACGCCCTAATCCACCACCTGATTTGCCAAGCGTAATGGCGGCATTGGTCACGTCAAACGTATAATTCTTAGGATTTTGCAGTGCCGAGCCAAAAGAAACCCATTCTTTACCTATCCTTGCCATCTCAGTTTCCAACGACAACAGCCGTGCCTTAACGTTGCTTTCCGGTTGTTCTACTGCATTCATTTTGCTGCTTGCTCGGCTTTGAGCTTTAAAGTGACCGCCACCATGGTTCTTTACGCCACCTGAATGGTTCATTAGCCACCTCGGGCTCATAATCTTCCCATCGGGAGAAGATGAACTGTGTGTTTCGCTTCCTCTGCAAAAGCATAATTAAATGTCGTCAAAGTCGCAAGACAGCAAATGAGATGACAGTAGCGGAGATTCTTTTCAAGGTAACCGTGATTGGCCATTTCGGGTTATTCAATCGGGTTGACAAACAACAACATGTTATATCACTAGCGTTAACGCACGCTTAGGAATCACATTAATAGATTAGGCACTTATTAACTGACACGCACAAAACACATGGTCGCGGCTTTTTAGACATTTTAGAATCTCGGTATGGAACTTCGTATGTACGGCACCGAGAATAGCGTCCTTTTCATCGACAATGACTACAACCACGCCAAGGCTTTCAGGGAAGGTTTGGCAGCCTCAGGGGACCGTCTCACAGGCTTTGAATGGGTTCGAACACTGTCTGAGGGGCTCGAAGCACTGACAAACAAAAAGGCGTGGGCTATTTTCCTCAATCTCTTCTTACCCGACAGCCAGGGCGTAGAAACGCTTGACCGGCTACGACTGCATGATACCGACTCTCCAATTGTTGTCATCGCTGGCAAGAATGACGAAGACATTTGTAGAATAGCCATGCAACACGGAGCGCAAGACTACCTTTTAGAGGGTCACGTAGACGGCTACGCCTTCGCACGCTCGATTCGCTATATCATCGAGCGTGAAGCTGCCAGACAGGAATTGTTCATAGAAAAGGAGGTTGCCCAAGTCACTTTAAACTCCATCGGTGATGCCGTACTAAGTACCGATATCTCCGACAACGTGACCTACCTGAATGTTGTAGCGGAGCAAATGACTGGATGGTCCCTGAAAGAGGCGGCAGGTCGCCCGCTTGCTGAGGTGTTCCGAATCATCGACGGCACTACGCGTAAGCCATCGCAGAACCCAATGGGGCTGGCAGTCCAGGAAAACAAGACTGTGGGGTTGGCCGCGAATTGTATCCTGATTCGACGGGATGGATGCGAGAGTGCAATCGAAGAGTCTGCCGCCCCCATCCACGACCGGAATGGACAGGTCACGGGTGCCGTGATGGTGTTTCACGATGTGAGTATGGCTCGGGCGATGGTGCTGCAGATGTCTCATTTGGCCCAACATGACGTTCTTACCGATTTGCCCAATAGAGTTTTGCTAAACGACCGACTCACCCAGGCGATTTCTCTGGCGCGTCGTAACAAAAACCAAGTCGCAGTGCTGTTCTTAGACTTGGATGGTTTCAAGTACATCAATGACTCGCTGGGACATGCCATGGGGGACCGGCTTCTCCAGTTAGTCGCAACACGCTTATCGTCTTGTGTTCGCAAATCGGATACGGTAAGCCGCCAGGGCGGGGATGAATTTGTGATACTGCTTTCAGAAAGCAAGCACGCAGCAGATGCGGGCATCACCGCCACGAAGCTCTTAGCTGAACTCCGAAGGGTGCACAGCATCGAACAGCACGGGCTTCAAATTACGGCGAGCATTGGTATCAGCACATATCCTGACAACGGCGAAGATGCAGAGACGTTGATTAGGAATGCAGATATAGCGATGTATCAAGCTAAGGAGAACGGGCGCAACACTTACGAGTTCTTTGACCAGACGCGAGTCTTGGGGCGATTCGAGCACCAATCCCTCTCCTGATTTTGCTCACCGGAAAAGGGGCCGAGGCGAAAATGCGGCCAGATTCCCCCACAATGCGTTCAAATAACGCCTGCGTGGCACGCAGCGAGGTTTTTATTCATCAGGGTATGAAATTCTGCGTGCTTGCTGGTTGCGATGCTCATATTGAACATGGCCAATAGGGCTATGTTGATTGCGCCTCATCAACGGCTACATTTTGGATGTCAGGGAAATTGGCTCAGCCTGGATGCCCAACCGTCGCCAGCCCTGGATTCCTGTATGACCAATACTGATTCCGAATTTGGGTACAGTATTGGGTACAATTGAGAGAGAAAGAATGGTGGTTGTTTAGATGTAAGCGACACCAAACAGACGAGATGTGATTTTTACCCCTATGCTTTGCAAGCAGGGGGTCGGGAGTTCGAGTCTCCCCACGTCCACCAACTTTTTCAACAACTTACCTGCGCTTTCTGCTTTTTCGTCTACACCGCTGTAGGCAAAAGTGTAGCTGGCTGTGTTCGCAGAGAAACAGCGTCGTTGATAGTCGGGAACGCTTTGCGTTAATGATTGAGGAGGTGTCTCCCCATTTAGCGAAGCACAACCAGCGACAAATCGCTGCCCATAGAAGGGCCAACCCGAGCCGCGACAAAGTTGTGCGCCGCTGTCCTCGGGCGCTCAGCAGCCGTTGGCCAGCCTGCTATCAATCAGTCGCGCGAACAAAAACACGTGCTGCCGAACAGGAACCTCAGAGACCTCCACGAGTAGAACCTAAGGCAACTGATCCTGTAAGTCCTCTGGATTGATCTTCGAAGATTTGAACAAAGAATCAAGAGTGTCATTAATTAGTTCATTAACACTCTTGCCATTCTTCAATGCTAAATAGCGAAGTGCAAAATCCTTCTTTGCGGTCGTATATAGGGTCAGCCTAGCTCGTTCGGATTCAGTCTTTTCCTCGTGTGAAAACACATTCCCGTCCATTTTTTGCTCTCCTCGATCCCAGCAATAGACACAGCGGGGTTGGTCGCCACCACTGCGGCAATATAGTGCCGGGCAGTCATGGTGTCAATAGCGCTCCGGTACTACTGGCCTTTGATAACAACGCCTTACACAGCGTTTAGCCATCTGGTAGATACTTTAGATGTTGCGGTATGGTGACAAAACATATGTAACGGTACAGTGTGTATACCGCTTTTATGCTTGACACACCTCTGGCACCTTCATACTATGCCGCCACTCGGGTGCGCTTAGGGGAAGTTCGAAACGCGCTCTGAGGTATGCAGAATTCCTATCTTCCTGGCGAAGTGGGCTTCGGCTTTTAGGCAAAACGTTCACAGGCAGAGGTGAATTGTGAGGAATAAATGGTTCTCGTGGCTACGGCCACTCACTGTGGCAAGCATCCTAGTCGGCGTCATCGCGAGTGCTCTCAGTTTTGCTTATACGAAAATCGGACCTAACGTTGCCCTAGATGCGACCTTTTTTTCGGTGATCGTGGCGATACTCGAAGGCATAAGAGAGGAGTTGGGCAAGACACCGAGCCGCTTGCCCGATACGTCGACTTTCGAAAGGCCCTACCTTCAAAAATTGGCCGACGAGGTTCTGAAACTTACGGGAATCACGCTTACGCTGATGCTGAATCCCGTTCGAGACTTCAAAACCGACGGGGAGTTTTTCAATTTTGCGGTGACGATGCTGAATCAGTTGAGTAATGGAGACCATGTCTTCGTCGTCTGTTCAGACATGGCCCAGCATTGGCGTTCGACCGCCATAACGCGCTGGGTCGCCGCGAACTATGCCGCTGCGAAGCGTGGCGTTACGTTTAAGCGCATCCTGGTGGCGCGTGATCAGAATGTGTTCCCCATCGCTGCAGAGCAGGCGGCAAAAGGGATTCGGGTCCTGATCCTAGATTCGGAAAAGGCCGAGACATTGCCAGACCTGTACAGGATTCCTGAAGATATGGGAATCGCCGTGGTCAACGGTGAGCGGGTTTACATGCACTGGGGAAGTGGCCAGAACTTCTATGGGTGCTTCGTCGACTCCCGGGTTCTGGCAGGCGTGATCCTTTCGGTGTTCTCGACGCTTGAGGCAAATGCGGAAGCCGTAGCCTAACGATAGTGACGGACACGGTGCTGGGTACAACCTAGGGCTGCTTGAGGGAAGCGGGAGTGTGGCTGGATTCCGTGTAAGCGACACCAAGCAAGGCATTTAGTGTTACCCCTGTTCGCTTTGCAAGCAGGGGGTCGGGAGTTCGAGTCTCCCCACGTCCACCATTCTTTTCAAGGAGTTATCTCGGCCTCCTGGTTTTTCATCTACAACTAGCGTAGAGAGTTTTGTAGGCCGGCCGAGCATCATATCTAGGTGCCGGAGAGAAATTGGCCTCGCCGAATAATCTGCGGAGGAGATTGACCTAAGAAATCCACCGCAATGGACCAGACAGTGTCATATGAAAGGATCTTTGGCGGAATCGATCTCGAAGGACTTCACGCCACCAAGTAAGGAACCCTTCTAGATCAGGTGTCACTTCGGCATCAAAATCGATGCGGAGAAAAGGGTCCCATATTCCGTCCTCGGTGCACCAACCGAAGCCTAGCGAAACGTTGAATCCGCAGAACTGTGACTTTAGCTCGCGAAATGTCTGCCGAAACTTTCCAAAACCAATGGGCATTCTGATGCCTAGCCCATTCGGATTGTGGAGCAACGGGAGGTGCATCGCAATAGTCCGGTGAGCGACTCTGGCTGGTGCGACCAGCACGGCATCTTTAGCCGATTCCGGCAGCCTTGGTTCTTCCAACGCCACGCTTACGTTATGTGACGGTTTCATTTCGATTCAACTTTTACAGCTTGCTCACGACAAAACCTGTAACAATGTCCTGACCGCTACACACCTTTGCCGCATCACAGGGGCTATCTAGGGTCGTCCGTATGTAACCAGTCGACTGACCCGCGCAAGCGATAGCCCACTTCGTTCATCACTGTTTCTTCTGACACGAGGACGTTGCGCGGATCAAGCCGTAGATTCGCTTCTCGAAACGACAGCTCCAACGCATAGCGTGTGCGTTCGACATAAACCCGTACAGCGGATCTAACAATGCGCCTCCTCAACTTTCCGTCGCTTGCGACATTCGACCCATGCTGCTTGTAAAACTTATCCGCCTGGAAACACGATTCGATTTCCGAAGCGTTCTGCGGAAGGCGTGCGTGTCTGGCCAAGAAATCAAAAAACAAGCGAAGCGTCAACGATAGAGGAATGTAAACTTCACGTCCCCGGTGCACTAAGTAGACGGCAGACACTTTTTCTCCCGCTGCACAAATGCTTCCCGGTGACCGGAACTCGTGCAAGATTGTGAAATGCGGACCAGCGGCCTTCAGCTGCCTATACTCAAGTAGAATGAGATTGACTCGGTCCATAATCGCCGTTGATTTATTGTTCATATACAAGGCGGGCCCCCATCCGTTCAACCTGCAGCTCGAAGAGATGATCGCGCCTGACCGTAGACACGCAAAGGTACAGGGGTCCGATAGCTCTGCCAGATTGAAACGCTGCCTCGTGCAGGACCTGAAGCAATCGAAGCCACGGCTGGGAGGCATCGGAAACATTCAATACGACCAGCTCGTATTCAGCCTCACGTCGGCTCAATTTGATTATTCCTTGCTTGACGGTCGAACAGAGTTCCACTCCAAGCCCAAATGCGGGGAGGCACTCGATTACTCTGTGGGCATGCGTGCTATCGTCATCTATCAAGAGCGCTTTATGAGGAGGGGGCGGTCCTTCCTGCATCGGGTGAGCTACTGGTTTTCTGCGGCAGCAGTTTGCGTTTCTTAATCGCATACGTGCAGTCTATTGGCTGACTAATTGGATTGAAAGTTAGAATCACAAGCACATTTTCCACATTTCCGCTTGTGAAATGTGCTTGCGGCAGATGTGTTTGGGTAACGTCGGGGCGTAATTTACAGCTTGGTCAGCTTCTGCTCAAGGTACAAGGGAGTGAGGATAGGAGTTGAATGGATAATGGCGGGATTAAATGCCTCACCAGACGACGGCATGTCGCACTTGTTTTCGAGTTCATGCAAGACTCGGAGCTGATAACTGTTCGGGTTCTGATTCAAGAGTGCGGCATAGTCACTCACGTTGTACCGATCATCATCTGTAGCTTTCCCATTCTTTCGCTCAAGTGAGAGTTCAATCTCTGCACGTAATATCGTCAAGTCTGTAATCGACGAATACGGCGCTACTTCCTCCAATAGAGCCTTGGCTCGATCAAGGCACCGTCGCGCGCGGTCATAGGTGCGCCATTTGGCAAAATAGCCGATGCCTTCGCGCGCCGTTTGCATTTCAGCGGACTTGCCAAGGTCCTCGGTTGTTATCCTCTCCAACTTTTCCCATATTGGTTCTGCTCTATCCAGACTTTGACCGTCCCAGTCATGAACCGCGATCACTCTCACAAGCCAAAGCAGGGCCTGATGAAGAGCGATCTTTACTGCCTCTTGGTCAGGTACTTTCTTACACTGCCCTTCAAGCTTGTAAATGGCACCCTTCAGGAATTCTTCTGCCTGGGGATAGTATTTGAAGGTTCGGAATAAGCTCGCGTGCACAATAAGCGCAACGGACATATTATTACTCCGAGCACTAAATTGATGACACTTTTCAGATGGCGGCGTATTGGACGTGGCGTTCGCGAAAGTAGTTCTGCACCAACTTGGGCCTAGCCTGTGTGATCCGAAGGTAAGAGCGAACGTTGCTCATCATCTCCTGCACGTTCACCGGACGGACACGACCCAGGGCGTTAGTCTTCACATCTTGGTTTAGCAATTCGTCCGGATTCAGTTCTGGACTGTAAGACGGCAGCCAGAAGAGCCGAATTTGCGCAGCGCGCTTCGCTAACCATCGATTCACCAACCGCGATTTGTGTACCGGGTGGCCATCCGCAATCAGGAACACTTTCCTCCTCGTCTTCCGCGTCAGTCGCAGGAGACGGCGGAGGAAATTCAAAAATACCCGCGCGGTGAAGCGCTGACGGAAAATCATGAAGGCCAACCGCCCCCGATTGGTGATCGCCGAGACCATGTTGCATCGGAAACGCTGCCCGGTCTCCCAGACAACCGGTGTTTGGCCGCGTCGTCCGTAGGACCGTCCCACTTGATGGTCCGAACGTAATCCCATCTCGTCCAACCAATGGATTTGCGCCTTGTATCGCCGTGCCCACGCTCGAATGGCCGGGTATTCTTCTTCCAGCCATTTCCGCACCGTTGCTGGATTTTGTTCGTAGGCTCGCCGTACCGGTTTTTGCGGCGTCAAACCCCACGCTCGCAAATAGCGTCCCACCGTCCACACCGAAACGGCCACACCGAACTTCCGAGACAAGAGCTGTTGCACCGCTTCTCGGGTCCACAGGGCAAAGGGTAAGCTCATCTGATCGGGACAGCCGCTGAGTATCCTGCGCACTGCGGTGGCCGCCTGGTGCGGGGCCAGGCGCGACCGCGGGGGACGCCCCCGACGACGGGCGCGCAGAGTCCGCAAGCCTTGCCGCTTGGCCCGGCTCACCCAGCCGTTGATGGTTCCCCGCGCTAGCCCAAAGACGCGAGCGGCCTCCGTTTGCGCCATCCCATTCCGAACTGCCTTCACCACGCGCAGGCGCAAGGTCTCCTGCGCCTTGGCAGGAAGAGAACGAGCATCGTGAGTTTCCATGCCCGCGACGATGGCACTCAATCAGGAGTCATGTCAACTATTTAATGCTCCGATTAGTAAGTGGATCTTTGAGCAGCTTATATCGTGCTTCGATCCTTCTCGCTAGTCGATCAAGCGTATGAAACGTTCGAAGGGAATCACCCAATATACCGACATCTCGCAGAAATTCTTCGCAGTGTGCTGTGACACGCAATCCAAACAGACTTTTATCTCCCGCCATCTCTTTGAGGAGTGCTTCAGTGCCTATCAACACGAACTTCCTATCGCCAGATACTAAGGCTGCGCGGAGCCGATCAAGTTTTGCGACAACATCCTCGCGTTTCGCCGTAGTTGTCGTCGGCATGAACTCTTGTGCAATTCCCAGCAGAAGGATGGACCCGCTACGGGTTAGCCCGCGCGTCTGGTCAAACTTACGAGCGTTTTGATCAGCTAGCCGTTCGCTGTCAGTGTGCCTGCCAAGGTATTTTCGGAAGTAATCTTTGTTCTTCAGCTGCCGATGTTTTTCAAAGCATTCATGGGAAAAGTAGACGGACCGGCCACTCCCCGGGTGAGGAGGTAGGGTTCTCCCGCATCCGCAGGGACAAAGTTTTCTGAGTTTTCTGACTCGCCTGGTTGTATCCACGAGAGATTCTTCCTTCTTCCTCTGTGCTGCGATCTTGTCCTCGTTCTCAGTCAAATGCTAGCAGGAAAGCTTTGGGTTAGGAACGTTGATTCACAAGCATACCTATCGTAAGCTGTTGATTATACAATAGTCATGTGGTAACAAATACCCAGGCCTTCGACAGTCCAAAATAACCCTATATTCCAATTCCTGGGAGATTTGCCACTATGATCCAACAGGTGTGCCGTGTAACTGTGCACTATGACAGACCAATTGCCGAAAGTATCGATGCCGGTGGCTACCGGTTTGTGGGCCAATGCATCAACAAGGCCGATTTTCCTTCCCCGTACACCGGAATCGTGGACCTGGAAGGCAGCTTGGTTAACTTCAATCGACAGTGCGGAATAACGTCTACGGAAGTCCTGAAGTACCTCGACAACAGAGGGCTACGCCCTGCGGTGCTCGCTGAACTCCTCGCGTTTGGCGCGACGTACCAAGATACTCGGAAGAAGCAGACCGTTGTAGCTTTAGGTTCTGTATGGAAGTCTCCGAAAGATGGTGACGACCATGTCCCGATCATAGAGCGAAGACACCCTGATACTCGGCCAGCATTGAAAATAAGTCCGCTACATAACAGGTGGTCCAAGCTTCAGTGGTTTCTCGCGTTCGGTAAATAGCACATCACTTTTGTCTTTGCCGAGCTTTCCAAGAGAGCAGGATCATCCCTGCTCTCTTTTTCTTTGGTTCGAATACCGGGTATATCCGAGAGACCACATGTTCTTCTGACCTCTCCTGAAAACCGAAGGTGCTATAGCCTGGAAATACGATCTCCTTTCACTTCTAAACTGACGAAACCGACATGAGTCAGTACGAGGTTGCCATTTCGATGGCCTCTCTAGATGGCTGGCGGACCTAAATGGATCTATGCGCCAGTGAGAGACCATCGAAATGGCTCGCCCCGCATTTATTGAAGGATTTACTCCTCCATGTTTCCGCGAATGTCGAAAAAGGTCATACCCGCAGCCGCCGCGTCGAACATACACATGTGGTAGCTCTCGCACTGCCACGATTTCCGAGTTGGCGGGACCTTCCAAGAAAGTTCCTCGAACCGTTTGCCAAGGAGGGACGCGATTTCGTGCTTGGTCGTGCATCCACGCTTTGCAAAGAATCGCTTGATCTCTTGTGTGTTCAGCGACTGCAAGTTGATAGATCTACTCCTTGCCTCCAACCCAATCGTTTGGACCGCTGACAGAATCGCTTCTCTCGCCTTCCGCGAGAAACTATTCCTCCGCCGCATCACTACAGAGGCGGGAGCATATGACTCCAAAAGAACACGAATTCTTTTCTTCAAAGTAGCTCGGCAATGGGCACTTGGGCCCAGGTAGCTCTTCACTCCCCAGTCCAATAATCTCGTTGGACCTTCGAAAACCACAAAGCCGAACTTCCGGGGACGTATTTCCAGCGCGACCAATCTTTCCTTCTGGGGAGGTTCTGTGCTTGGTGTGTTCGTTCCAACTTCTAGGAGGATTCTCTCCGTTGCATCAACCATGTCAGTTTTTGCGCGGTCTCATTTGCTCGGCGACCTTTGCCACTTCGCTGCTGCAAATGCTCCTCAAGTTCCGCCAGATTCCTTTCAATCATTCGTGCTACTTCAGCATGTAACCCAGGAAAAAGATCAGACACCGGAACCTTATAGATCACTTGATATGCAAACGCGGCTATCAACGGCGCAGTAGTCCTCGATCTTTCGTGTCTGGAAATCTGGCCGTAATCCTCGTAACCGAGGACCAGTCCCAATTCGCGCTGACTCAGTCCCGCTTTTCGGCGGTGCGGCCTCAAATAGTTTCCCAGTATCTCATTCATTATCTTGCAGATAAGCCTGTCCGACCTTTCCTTTAATTTAACAAGCAGAGCCATTCGAGATAGGTTCTCAAACTTGCATGGCGTGCATATCCCGGAGGGGCAAAAGGCATTTTGTCCACAGGTGCGCAGCATTGTTTTTCGAGGAAGCGGCACTGAACGAGGGCGATGGTGTTGATGATTTCTGGAAAACATCTGTTCAAATGCCTGGTGATTTGAACATGTGCCCTCATTCGTTCCCCATGGGTAGGCGGCACTAGTGCTCTAATTTCTTCGTCGTTGTGTTACCTCTAATGGTCCTTCCACGTTTCCTCCGCTTGCGTCTCTGCCTGATGAAGCTACTTACAAACTCTTCGGCATGCCTCCCAAAAATCCCTACGAGGACATCGCGGGCCCAATCAAGCGTGGTGTAAACAAGAAACTCGAATACTGACATGATCAGCTATGGTGGCGGGGAGACCACCAGAAGAAAAGATGAGAACACCTGCGCGTAGCCTGACGGCTTCATGTGCAAGATCGCTCACCTTTTCAGACCGTTATACATATCTAAGATGACAAGAAAACAATGGAGCGCAAACTACCGTGCAAGAAGACCACGATCCGGGATCTGTTCCCCAACGCCACCGACGATCAACTGAAAGAGATCGAAAAGACACTGCATAACTATGCCGCCATCGCGTGGCGCGTTTGTCAGCGCCTTGAACGCGAGAAAGCTGGACGTTTTCACGGTCGCAAAGATGTCTCGTAGGATGAGGTGAAAGGTCGATTCCCCCAAAAAAACTAATACAGATTTTATGGAAAGAAAGTATTTCGCCTACACTCGCGTTTCGACTGCAAAGCAAGGCGAGCAAGGAGTCTCCCTCCAGGAACAGCAGGGCGCGATCCAGCGTTATGCGCAGCGGTTCGGGCTGGCGACACAGGAGTGGTTCGAAGAGCGCGAGAGCGCGGCCAAACGGGGCCGTCCGGTTTTCGAGCGGATGCTCAAAATGCTCCGCCAAGGAAAAGCTCAAGGCATCATCATTCACAAGATTGATCGCAGCGCGAGAAACCTCAAAGACTGGGCTGACTTAGGTGAAATGATCGACGCTGGAATTGAGGTGCATTTCGCGAACGAGAGCCTCGATCTGCATACACGGGGAGGGCGGCTCTCGGCCGATATCCAAGCAGTTGTGGCCGCTGACTATATTCGGAACCTGCGCGAAGAAACAAAAAAGGGATTCTATGGACGATTGAAACAGGGTCTGTATCCACTTCCCGCTCCGATCGGCTATCTGGACTGTGGCAAGGGCAAGCCGAAGGAACTCAACCCCGTCATGGCTCCACTCGTTGCAAGGGCCTTTGAGCTCTATGGCACCGGCGGATACTCGCTGCACCGCCTACTGGAAGAATTGCATCGCCTTGGCTTGCGCACCCGACGTGGAAGCGATGTTTCGCTTAACGGCCTGTCCACAATGCTAAAAAACCCGTTTTACATCGGATTAATCCGTGTCAGTGCGACCAGCGAGATGTTTCCCGGTCAGCACCAAACTTTGATCAGCAAGACTCTCTTTGAGCGGGTGCAGAGAATTCTGCAAGGTAAGACGGTTGACCGCATGATACTAATAGGAGCATTAAATAGTTGACATGACTCCTGATTGAGTGCCATCGTCGCGGGCATGGAAACTCACGATGCTCGTTCTCTTCCTGCCAAGGCGCAGGAGACCTTGCGCCTGCGCGTGGTGAAGGCAGTTCGGAATGGGATGGCGCAAACGGAGGCCGCTCGCGTCTTTGGGCTAGCGCGGGGAACCATCAACGGCTGGGTGAGCCGGGCCAAGCGGCAAGGCTTGCGGACTCTGCGCGCCCGTCGTCGGGGGCGTCCCCCGCGGTCGCGCCTGGCCCCGCACCAGGCGGCCACCGCAGTGCGCAGGATACTCAGCGGCTGTCCCGATCAGATGAGCTTACCCTTTGCCCTGTGGACCCGAGAAGCGGTGCAACAGCTCTTGTCTCGGAAGTTCGGTGTGGCCGTTTCGGTGTGGACGGTGGGACGCTATTTGCGAGCGTGGGGTTTGACGCCGCAAAAACCGGTACGGCGAGCCTACGAACAAAATCCAGCAACGGTGCGGAAATGGCTGGAAGAAGAATACCCGGCCATTCGAGCGTGGGCACGGCGATACAAGGCGCAAATCCATTGGTTGGACGAGATGGGATTACGTTCGGACCATCAAGTGGGACGGTCCTACGGACGACGCGGCCAAACACCGGTTGTCTGGGGGACCGGGCAGCGTTTCCGATGCAACATGGTCTCGGCGATCACCAATCGGGGGCGGTTGGCCTTCATGATTTTCCGTCAGCGCTTCACCGCGCGGGTATTTTTGAATTTCCTCCGCCGTCTCCTGCGACTGACGCGGAAGACGAGGAGGAAAGTGTTCCTGATTGCGGATGGCCACCCGGTACACAAATCGCGGTTGGTGAATCGATGGTTAGCGAAGCGCGCTGCGCAAATTCGGCTCTTCTGGCTGCCGTCTTACAGTCCAGAACTGAATCCGGACGAATTGCTAAACCAAGATGTGAAGACTAACGCCCTGGGTCGTGTCCGTCCGGTGAACGTGCAGGAGATGATGAGCAACGTTCGCTCTTACCTTCGGATCACACAGGCTAGGCCCAAGTTGGTGCAGAACTACTTTCGCGAACGCCACGTCCAATACGCCGCCATCTGAAAAGTGTCATCAATTTAGTGCTCGGAGTAATAACTGAAGGTTTGATGCGGGAAAGCGGACCCAGAAGAGATGCAAGCCCCATGGCTAAGATCTTCAAACGTGGTGACCACGTCGAATGGAACTCAGAAGCCGGCAGAGTCAGAGGCGTGATTGTTAAGAAGGTCGTTTCAGATATACGAATCAAGGGCTATGTGCACCAGGCATCGAAAAAAGAACCTCAATACCTCATCAAGAGTGACAAGACTCACCACGTAGCAATTCATAAGGGAAAGCACTAAAACTTGTAAAGACTCACCAGTGAAAGTGGCTGAACGAAATCGGCAAGAGAAGGAATTTCACGTGATAACGAATGCATCCCGTGCGAAAGTGCAATTTTTGTCCGTCGCTACTCGCTGGTCATGCTAAGCGGAGTGGTGGCGACAACGGGTCGTCGGAGAAAGTTGACAAACAGGTTGACGGCGAACAACGTAACCGCCGCCAGTTCGACCAGGGCAGAAATAGGCAGAACGTCCCATGCCCAGGCTGCATAATTCTGGTAGGCGAGGATTTCAGACGTGACGAGGAGCGTGCAGCCAGTCATCAACAGCACCAGCATCACTAGCATCAGCCTCGGACTCCACAACACACGCATCCCACAAAACGACGGCAGAATTCTCTGCCCGACGGGAAAAACCATCGCCGCGATAAATCCAACAGTGAGCGCGTGTCGCGATGCTCCCCAGATCCCGGGTGCCTCGCCAGCGCGCGACGCCCATACGCCGAGTGTCGCGGCTATCAGTAGCCACCCATAGGCAATCCGGATGAATATGGGAAAACTTCCGTGAACATTGATCGTCTTCGCCGCCTTCGCTGCAGGCTCGAAGAAGCGGATTGCAACGATTGCCATTGCTGCTCCTCCCAGCAAGAGAACGCTAGCAGCCGTAAAGCGTTCGAGGAATCCGACCACTACACCTGCCGTGTTCAAACCAGCGGCTACCAGAAGCAAAGAACCTCGCAGGGGCCGCAGCCCCATGAAAACCGGGAGCCAACGCGAGCTGAACCCCCACACCATGGGGACGAGAAAGCCCCAGGCAGAAACAATCAAATAACGCTGGTCGAATTCGTGCGGGAACGCCGGTGAACTCCCAAAAAGCGCCAGTTGAATGGAGGCTCCGAGATTGAGTGCCAGTGAAGCTAGCAAACCTAGAGTTGCCGCAATTGCAACGAAGATCCAGGATTCCCAAGGCTCGGCACGCCGTTTGACGGCCGGTGACTCGCAACGGCCTGAAAGAAAGCCAAGAACGCGAGTACTTCAAGTACCGCTGACGTTGGCAACAGAATGCGCCACTGCCAGGGATAAATATCGGAAAGCCAACGGGTGGTCACCCCGACGATTCCAGACACCGAGAAATGTTCCCGGGAGCAGCAGGAAGACCAGCTCCGTGACGATATAAGTCCTTAGCATGCGCGAGAGTGATTGTTTACGTGCGATTGTACGGTCCATGATTGATTTTATCTTGTCGCCCAACCAAACAGGTCTTTGGCCGGCAAGCGGAGACGCATCATACATCGCACCCTCCATTTTCAGAACGTTCGGGCAGCGGATTCATGGACAGAGGCCGGAACCTACCCGGCAGCTTTGAACGCGGCGCTCTTCGCTGCAATCGAGGCAAGCATTTCGTCCCAGTCTTTCACAAATGACTCGGCGGCTTCTCGCTGGAGATCGGTGGCGAGCTTGTCGTAGTCGATACCCGCTTAGCGAACTTCGCAATCACATCTTCGGCATCGCCTCCGTCAGCGGCCATGAGTTCACCCACTGAGCCGTGGTCCGCGAAAGCAAGCAGTGTCTTGTCAGGAATCGTATTGACGGTGAATGGTGCAGCGAGCGCCTTGATGTAGAGAACGTCTGAAGCGGCCGGGTCCTTTGTACCCGTGCTAGCCCAGAGAAGTCGCTGTGGCCGGGCTCCAGCATTTGCCAGTCGCAGCCATCGGTCCGAATCAAGCAGCCGTCGATAGGCTTTGTAGGTTCGCTTGGCGACGGCGATCCCAAGCTTGCCCCTCAACTCTCCAGCGACTTTCTCCATCGTTGCCTTGTCCCAGCGGCTAATGAAAACAGAGCCCAAGGAGTAAACAGCAGGATTTAGTCCCGCCTGAATGCGTCGCTCGATGCCTCGCAAGTAGGCTTCCGCCGCTGCCAGATATTGGTCGCGCGAAAAGAGCAGGGTCACATTTACTGGCACGCCGGAAAAGATAGACTCCTCGATCGCGGGAATGCCCTCGGGAGTGCCGGGAATCTTGACGAAGAGATTAGGCCGCTCGGCCCGAGCGTGAAGCCGCCCGACTTCGGCGATTGTGCCTGGTGTGTCGTAAGCGAGCGTCGGCGAAACTTCAATCGACACCCACCGTCAGTGCCGTTTGTCCGG
This sequence comes from uncultured Acidobacteriota bacterium, assembly GCA_963828935.1. Lineage (GTDB taxonomy): Bacteria > Acidobacteriota > Terriglobia > Acidiferrales > UBA7541 > Palsa-189. The sequence goes on from CAWHGP010000003.1 coordinate 1,692,293, forward strand.
TCGTAGACCGGTCGGAACAGATCGGCGGCCTGCCTGAGGTCCTCGATTGCAAGCTCGAAGAAGAGAGCCTCACCCGCCTCACCTGTTTCATCTTCTGATGGATGGCATCATCGTAGAAGTTCGAGTTCTTAATCGCATGGTCGAAGATCGATGGGTTTGAGGTGAGCCCGGTAATCGGGAGTTCGTCGATGTAGTGGCGGAGCATCTCACTCGTAAGGAGCCCACGTGTAATGTTGTCGAGCCAGAGGTTTTGGCCGAGATCATGGAGCTGTTGTGTCGGATTCATCGTTGTCTCCCACTTGGAATCTGCTGCGAAACTCTTTGGCCGTTGTTTGCGTTTGGCGTTAGTTGGCGAATAAATGAGAACAGCTCTTCTAGTCTAGGGTGTCACCAAGCACTAGGTAATCATTCCTGTTGCTTCTACGATTCGACATCCACCATGTAATCACAGCCTTCCCAAGAGCCCTTGCTGGCCCAAGAGAACGTGAATCGAATCGGAGCGCGCTGCTCTGGGCGAATCGGTATATCCACAAATTCAATTCCGAGTGCCGCTCCCGAAGATGGGCCATCATTGACTGTGTGCCATTCGTCGTTCGTCCAGTGGAGGCGGAACGAGGCGTCACCCTGGACGCGAAGTGTATGGTCCTTTCGGATGCGACGTACTTGCCGCTTGTGTTTCCACACCTCGAATAGATGACGAGTGTTTCGTCCCGAGAGATAGCGCTCCGCGACCTCTGGAATCAGATCGAAAACTCGGCCGTCAGAGACGGACCTCAACAGTTTGATGTACAGGATTGTTCGACCCGCAACCTCGATTACAAAACCATTGTTCCCCAGCCTCCTACCTGAAGATGTGGCGCGCACAGCGTATAGAGGCGCAATTTTGAGACAAACGCTTCATCGCCGGTTAGCTGGGTATGCTGAAGAATGCAGCCAGAGTGCGGATCTCTGATTACTTCTTTGACGATGGTATATCGGCCGTCGGGATCGACGTTCGTAATGCGGTAACCAAAGCGTGATCGGAAAGACGCTCACATTTTGACTTCAGGTGGCGTTTTTCCTCATGAAGGAAAGACTTTCCATCAGTGACGAGATACTGAAGGTCGCGGATCTGTGGGTGAGCTACGGTAGGATAATAAACTTCGGTGATGACACCGTTCCACAGGGTGAAACAGATTCGGCTAGAAGCCGCGTAGGCGGTTCCCACCCCGTCTTTATTTCCGTGAGTCCATCTCGGCTCGATGCCAGGCCATCCGGAAGCCGTATTGCTATGTGGTGGTTTCATGTCGCGCTCTCACGCGGACGGTAGCGAACTGATGCCGCATCGTGGGTGTTCTGGCAATCAAATAGGAGCATTCGCTCAGTAGCCCCCAAATTCTTCCACACGAATGTCGTCGTCAAGTATTCCCGCCTTGCTCAACATCTCGTGCAAACCTTCCACCATGGCGGGCGGGGCAGCAATGTAGTAGATGGGTGACGCTACACCCTTCAAATGCCGCCCTAGCATCTCTTGGTTGATATGACCGGTTTCGCCGTTCCAAGGTCGATGCGATTTCTCCTTTTCAGTCATGCTGGCAATTAGCTTGTACTTCGGATTGTCTCTTTCCAAGCTCTGGAGCTCCGCGAGGAACGGCGCATCTTTTGGCCGCCTGTTGCAATAGAAACGGACAATGCGATTTGGCAACTTCTCCTTCGCTGCCCAATGGACAATGCTTCGAAACGGCGTGATGCCAATCCCGCCCGCGAGAAATACGGCCGTTCGCGTAGGATCGTTCTGAAGAATCAGATCCCCGGATGGCCCTTCGATCTTCACAGCGTTCCCAAACGGCATCGTCCTCAGCACCCGTTTGAACGCCGTATCGCGCATCCGCGTGGCTACCATCAGGGTTTCTTCGTGAGGGGCGCTCGCGATTGAGAAACTACGCACATTTCCTTCAGAATCCGTCTCCGAAGGATCTAGCAAGGTCATATCGAGATACCGGCCGGCCTCGAATGCCCATCCTGATGGCTTTTCGAACTGGAAGGACATGGTGCCTTCCGCAACTTCTTTGCGATCTTTCATTTTGCATAAGACGCCTGCTGACGCCGCAGCAGTGCTCATGATTGGTCTCCTTCTGATGTGTGCGTCAATCAATTCCTTTCTTCCTTCCTTCGGAGAGCCGCCAACCCTCGTGAATCAGATCCCGGCCTCCTGACTGAAATACTGGTAGTCTTCTCGCCAGCCGCCTTGGCCTTGGCCAATGGCTTTATAATCTTCGATGAACTCGATTGCGCGGATGTACTTCACCATCGTGAATCCAAGCTGTGTTTCAACGCGAAGCCGGAGCGGTGCTCCGTGCAAGATCGGCAGCGGCTGGCCGTTCATTTCGTAGGCAAGAATCGTCTGCGGGTCTTCCGCCAACTCCAAGCGAATCGTGCCGTAGAAGTATCCTGGCCCTTGGGCGTGCGACTCCGATGTGGATTTATTGTCGAACGCATAGAAAACGATGTAGCGGGCGGCTGGAAGCGGATGGCAAAGTCCGACGATGTGACGCAGAGATACGCCGCCCCACTCCGCAACGCCCGACCAGCCCTGGATGCAAATGTGCTTGGTGATTTGAGTTCGTTTCGGCATTGCGCGGATGTCCGCTAGCGTTAGATGCAGCTGCCTTTCCACCAATCCGCCGATCTCCAGGCTATAGGTTGCAAAGTTCTGACGTGCCATCGCCATGAAACTTTCCTCTTTCGGCGGCCGGCCATTGACCCAGAAGTATGGCGAGATGTCCGCTTGCGAATAATGCTGCGCGGACACTTCATGGCCAAAAAGTAGCGTGCGGACCGGATCGGTGATCGACTGAGTAGCTTTCTGGACGAAGCGTGGGCGGCGGCGCGAACATACGGTTGTCACCACATGGATGACGACTATCCCGGTCAAGCCGGACAGCCAGACCACCAGAGCAAGCGTTAACTGTGGATTGTGCGTCTCACCCAGAACAATCAGCGCCAGCTCGCTCCGGAAACCATGCAGAGCCACGATCGTGACGTGTCCGATGAAGAAAATGATGAAGGTGCAAAGAGCCAAGAAATGCAGACTCAGTGCGCTTGGTCGTCCTTGAAAGATCTTGATATACCATGGGAAACGAGCGGCGACGGCTGGAGACATCGCCACTCCCGTCGCAATACTGAACGGTGCAAGCAGGAATATCACTGCCGCATAGCTCAACTGCTGTAGTGCGTTATATCCCCCCGGCGTTTCCACGACGTGGAAGCTCAGATAGCTAAGCATTGCGTGCCATGCGTCAGGGACAATCTGCCAGGAAGTAGGGATCAGCCGTCGCCACTCCGGCGTGACGAAGAGCATCACCACGTATGTCAAACCTGTCAGCAGCCACGCGAAATCCGCGAGAAAGTGCCAGTGCCGTCCAAGACCTAGATTTTCATGGCCTGGCAGGGCAATCACGGACGGGAATGAGGTTTCCTCGTCACTCGCCGTCCAGAGCCGGTCCTCAGGTCGCTCCTTCTTCGTGAACTTGAGCCATTCGCTGCCCGGCGTACAGTGATCGTTCCAGTAAAGTCTCGGATGTGCGCTCAAGATCTCAAGACCGCTCCGAACGAGGAGCGTCAGGAGAAGAAAATTGAAGAAGTGCGCCGCCCGCAACCACAATGGATAATCAAGAGGCATTATTCATCACATTCTTAAACCTTGCTTGTTCGGTTCTTCCTAAACCCGCTCGAGAACGAACTAAGCGGACTCTCCACCGTGTTGATTTCGGCCAGCGTACGTGACGCGATGGCCCTGCGCGCGTGCAAAAGGAATGAGCGACTGAACCTGGGAACGCTTCATGCCCATAATGTCGTCAACGCGAATTCCGCGTATAGTCAGCGCATCGGTGATAAGCGAACGGTGGCAACGCCATGGAACTGCTTCGGCGCACATAATCGCGCTCCGTTTCTGCCCGACCAATTTGATTAATCGGTGTAACTCTGCTTGGAAATCCGCGGTCTGCATATAATCGGCAAAGCCACGAAATGAGGTATTGTGCCAGCCCATGTTCGACGAATCGCGTCGCGCATGGCGCAAGCCGCCGAGCTTTCGCAAATGCACGCAGCCGATCCTCGCGGCGCGCAGCTTTGTAGATAGGGTCTCCCGGTTGAACTGCGGGTTGTATCTCGATCGGGGGATACTGAGTACGTCTATGACGCGCTTGACGCGGTGCGCCCGCAGAAGCTCTAGGAAGTCTTTCCATGTGCGGTTTGAATGCCCAATGGTCAGGACAGCGGGCATTTCTGGCGCTTCCATATAAATCCAGTCCTCCGCTCCGCGTTGGTCATGAACGGATCATGGTCAGCAGCATCTTGAATTTACGAAGGGCCTTCAGCGAGTGAGGTTGATTTGCGGGCATGAGGACCGCTTCGCCTGCCGTCGCCCGTAGTGCCTTCCCCATTAATCAGCACAATGCGGAGATCCGGGTACTTTACAAGCGTCTTCGAACTTCGCCCTGTGGGGTGTAGCCATGCTTCATCCCGGTGCAGTTCGTCGAGTTCGCTGGCTAAGTCAAATTTGAGCGCTGATCCGCTCATCGTCCCATCAATAGATTCGTGGCCGGCGGAGCGCGGCTGTGATCCTTTTCTCTGTGGTTCTGCCATGGTGGTTCACCTCTGTCTCCATTCTGATTTGCTGATTCAATTGTTCGGTCCCCGTGCCCTCAAAGCTCCAGACAGACTCAGCGGCGTCTTTTCCACAGCTGTGCACCGGGTTCCAGCAGTACTTGCCCGACATCGCCACCGCATGAACATCGTAGACACTGGGAAAAAGCGCTTCCGTGCAAAATGGAACACATTTCAATCTGGGGCACAGTGGAAACCGCAGTGTGGGTGGCAGCTGCATGTCGGCCAGGCGTTTATATCCCTGGATCGCCCGCAGGCCTACCCGATACCAGTCAAGCCAAGTCTTGGGAGATGCCTTCTCAAAAGTGGCTTTCGCCCAGGGCTCGAATCGCTTCTCTATAAACTGACCAAGAGTTTTTCTCGCGGATACCCACTTCGCCTTTCGCCATGGAAGTACGGTGCGCCGACTCGATGTTGCGCGCCACCATGTCGTTTCCCTGCTTGCTCGACTCACGTATCAGCTTCCCCTGTCACATGAATTTGTACCAGTACACGCTACACGAACCACGCACGCCACACTTACTGCACTTGCCGTTCGCGCCTTTCTTATCGAGCCGCGCTTGTAGATCATCGGCTTCCCCTTTCCTGACTTCGAGATTTCGTCGTTTTCTTCCGGCGTTTTCGGACGCCCGCAGTACGGCCACCATCTCCGCTTCGATTCAAGCCGGCTTCCGGCGCTGCAGCCCGTTCCACAGAAAAGTTGCTTTGGTTTACGCACTATAAACAATGTCTTGCAGCGCGAACATGCTCTTGCTCTCCAGCTCTCTCGGAAAAGAAGTTCAAAAGCGCGCTGAAAAACATTCTGTTGATCCACAAAGAACTCGCCATCTGGCCAGCGCGCCTCCACGCGATTCCTACCTTCTGGTTTGGCATTGGGAAATTTCGTCAAGATGTCGGTCCATGCCGAAATAAGCTTGGTAGAGACAGGCGCCGACAGAATCGAGTTGATGTCTCGGATAGGACCCCAAGTGCGTTCGAATAACGTCAGCGGGCGGCTGTGAGCCCTTCTCCCAGGCTTGGTAGACCAACCCCACCAGAAGGCCAACGCGCCAGGCCAAAACGACCCAGCACAGGCAACTGTTGGTTGGGCAGGCTGTTCGACGCCAAGGCGTTGGTCCAAATCGCTTAGACACGACCTGCCGACGATTGGCGGCTCAAAATTGTTGGAGCATCTTGGAGCAGCTTGAGGAGTTTTTTCTGGTGGAGTTGTCGTGTTAAGCGCAGCCTGAACAACGACTTAGTTTTTGGATTCCCCGTGTTTTGCAAGCCCGTATTATCGGGAAGCCTGTCGGCGAGCTAACTCGTTGCAAGGGCTGCGCTAAGCCTCAACGTACTCTCCGCTTTGGTTCCTCCTAGACGTTCCAAAGATGTTCCAAGTGCGGCGTGTTCCGCAGGTGCTGGGGACCGTTTGACAGATTGCGAATGGGGTGAGATCATGCGCCGACGGTCCGGAAGGTCTTATGAAAAATAAGTGTGTAAGCGCCGTTGGCGTGGCTGTGGGCCTGGTCATGATTTCTGTTCCTGTGTTCGCACATCACGGGAGCGCGGCATTCGACATGGAGAACTTGACCACCGTAAAGGGAACCGTAACGAAATTCCTGTTCATAAATCCCCACGCGCTAATTTATGTCGACGTGATGAACGAGAAGGGCGACGTCGAACATTGGATTGCCGAAGAGAGTAGCAATAATCATCTGGGCAGAGTGGGTTGGAACAGGAATACGCTTAAGCTGGGGAGCCAAGTCACGATCGCCGGTCATCGCGCCAAGAACGGCGCATACACATTGGAGCTCCAATGCGGGGAATGTTCAGTAGCGGATTCACAAGGTAAAGTCGGGTCATAGCAATAGAAGGCCAAGCTCTCGTCTTGCTTTTCCTCTGTCAGAGAGGGCTGAATTCCCAGCCCGTTTGCAGCCCGCTAGGTTTCCGCACACAATTCAGGGCTGGGGGTCGCCGGAGGTCTCTAGAATGCGCACTCACTTGGTAGGCGTGGCGCTGGCATTGGCGGCGGTTGTCCCGTTGTCTTCCCTTCTACGCGCTCAGAACGCCGAGCAGCCGGGAGCGGCTAAGGCCCCGACTGCAGTTTCCACGGTGGACCTCTCCGGAGTTTGGGAAGCGAATATGCCCGGCGCCAGGTGGGCTGGTTATTCCTTTACTCCGAACATTCCCGATATGACGCCCTGGGGAAAGGAGAGATATTTAGCGGCGAAGCCGTCATACGGCCCCAGGGCAGTTGCGAGTTCGACCGATTATGTTAATCCCACGACGGGTAAGGACGTTGGGTGCCTTCCTCCCGGTGTGCCACGCATTTACATTCAGCCCTTTGCATTTGAGATTGTTCAAACCCCTAACAAGGTGATTGAATTCTTCGAGTTCGACCACAACGTTCGCCAGATCTTCACGGATGGGCGCCAGCATCCCAAGGATCTGGATCTTACGTGGATGGGTGACTCAATTGGCTGGTACGAGGGCGATACTCTCGTCGTAGACACTATCGGCCTTAATGATAAGACTTGGATCGATCGCGGAGGCCTTCCGCATTCCGACCAGCTGCACGTAATCGAGCGCATCCGGCGGCCTGACCATGCCAGTTTGGAGATCAAAATCACGATCGAGGACCCGAAGGCATATACGAAGCCTTGGTCGGGATATAGAAATTATAAGTCGGAGCCGACTTGGGACATCAAGGAATTCATATGCGCTGACAATGCTGAGTACAACGAGGACTTCATTCAGAACAGCGGGGCATATACCTCGCCGAGCCCATCAAAGCAAAGCCCGAAATCTGCCAAACCCAATAAATAGCCCAATCGAAAGCGGCTTTCACAGTACCCATTCTCCCAGGGACTCGCTGGCTCAGAGTGCGCTATGACGCATACAAAGGAAAACATGCCAACGAGGCGGCATTGCGCTGCATGTGGACGGCGCAGAGTTGAATGTCGACGTTGGGGAACAGACCCTGGGTGATGGGGAGTAATCCGGAAAAATCGTCCTGCACCAGGAGGAGAAGTCGGCGCAGGCCGCGTTCGAGCAAGTTGCGCAGAACGGCTTTCCAGTCTTCGAGATTTTCGCGGCCAGCAAGCAGGTGAGGACTTGGTTTCCGCCATCGCTGCCCTGCTTTTGGAGATAATTGGAATAGGCTTCTCTGAACCGCGCCTGGTAGCGACTCCAAGGTCGTATCCCGACGAGGGATTTTATGCCCTCTAAGGTATGTTGATTTTGTTCCTGGACCAATAACAACGAATTTGCGATCAATTTGTGTTGTTGGGGGCGCTGGCAGCGCGATTTCTTGCTTCAGCCAGCAGACCCCCAGGGGTTGGCGCTCACAGCCACCCTTACACTATTGACAACCACTCATCGAGCGTGAACTCTGCCGCGTCACCGCGCGGTCCGTCCCTACCGGACCTGTGTTTGGCCTCAATTTCCAAGACCTGCAGGCTATCGCCCATTGAGTAGCGAGGAGGTTTCAGAGGCAGCGGCAGCATCATAGACAATCCTGCCGCCCACCATCGTCATGACCGGCTTGATGTCCTTGATCTGGTCCGCGGGAACCGTCAAGTAATCCCGGTCGAGCACTACCAAGTCCGCCAGCTTGCCCGGCTGGATCGAACCCAGATTATCTTCCTGGAAAATCAAGAAGGAGTCCTTCCGGGTATGTGCAATCAAAGCGTCCTCGCGACTGATCGTCTGATGGTTGATTACCGTTCCGCCGACCATCTTCCCCGTTACAGCAGTCCACAATGTCGTCATCGGCCGGTATTGATTCGCCTCCATCGCGTCTGTTCCCAGTCCCCACATAATTCCGCTGTTCTGAATCATCCTCAGGGGCGGCTCATCGTAGGCACGCTCCCCATGAATGTCATGGAACAACTGCCCCGTGACCGTAGGCCGAATCTGCACGCCGGCGTAGAGGCCCAGCTTCTTCATGCGCTCGAGTTGTGGCGCAGTGAGCTGATCCAGGTGAATCAAGGACCAGCGTAGGTTCCTTACCGGGCATTCCTGATTGAGCTTTTCGATCTGATCGAGGAATCCTTGAATCGTACCTTCCAGCGTTGAATGGACCTGAATGGGGAACCCTTGCTTACAAACCGCGAGCGCGATGCGGCCCCACTGCTCCATATCTTCCGGCGTCGCACTTGTTTTGGTGTCAAACATATTGTCATCACGTGGACCGAAGTGCTCTCCGTAGATAGTGTGGTCAAGGTAGTCGTCCCCTTGAAACATTTTTATCTTGGCAATTTCGGGCAGGGCCTTGTTTACCGACTCCTCTGTTCGGCCTGCCGAAACGACCGCCATGCAATAATCCCTGATATTGAGCTGCCCCTTTTTCTCCCATTGGCGGAAAAGTTCCACTACCTCTTGATCACAGCCGGAGTTGTTGAAGGCGGTGATGCCGGCCCGGTTCAGGTCTCTGATCATGGCAGTCTCGCTAGCCTCAATCTGCGCGGGTGTAGACGGCGGGATCGAGAAACCGAGCGATCGGGCGCCCCCCTCGAAGACCACACCGGTCGGTTTTCCGGAAGGGTCGCGCTCTATCCATTTGTCAGTCTTCTTATCGAGGCCCATAATCTGGATTGCGCGGCTGTTGACATGGGACTGCCATGCAACCTCTTGCAGCAACGCCGGATTGTTGGGAGCGATCTGGTCCAATTCTTCCCGCGTGAAGGCCCTCTTATCATCTTTGAATTGGTAGCGGGTCCATCCGCCGAGCGTGAAGAGCCACTCATCCGGACCCAGCGTCTTGGCCTTGGCGCGCAGCAGTTCGAATGCTTCCTTCCTCGTGTCGACACCGTCCAACCGGACTTCCCGCGCCCAGGTGAGACCCGCACGCATATAGTGTGCGTGGTTATCAATGAGACCAGGAACTACGGATTTCCCCTTTAAATCGACTCTCTTGGTGTTCGGTCCCGCCAGTTGTGTGATCTCCTGATTGCTACCGACAGCCACGATGCGGTCACCCTTGATGGCCACTGCTTGCGCGATCGAAAAACGGTCATCGACGGTTATAATCTTTCCATTCGTAAGGATCTGATCTGCTTGAATTTGTTGCGCATGCACTACCGCGGATGTTCCCGGAATCATCAATAGTAAGCTGATCACAATCATCTTCCAGGTACAATCTTTCATAACCTAGCCTCCATTTGACTCAGCAAGGAATCCAAAAATGAGCCGGAATTGCATATGCTATTCGCTTCTCGTTGCCATGTCACACCATTTTGGAGCATCCTAAAAGTGACAACTTGTCGTATATCACAGTTCGGCTTCATCTGACCCGCGACTGGGTGCAACTCCTTGGTGACCCGCGAAATGTCTGTAGTGATGTTTAATAGATTCTGCGCACTATATCGAAAGGAGCCATCAATGAACGCCGTACAAGTCGAACAGAAGAGCTATGAGATGCCCCCGCGCGACGGGTTCACCGTCGCATATTTTCTCACCGTCGCCGACATCGACCGATCGGCTCGCTTCTATGAAACGGTCTTCGGCGGTCGCATTCTGAGCAGAGGCGACAGCAGCGGCGCGCCCGGGTACATTCAGATCGCGAATACGTGGCTCCTTGTCAACGTCGGGGGCGGGCCGACCCCCGACAAGCCGACGGTAACGCTCAGCGTCCCCGACCCGGATAAGATCAACAGCTTTATGAATATCCGCGTTGCGGATATTCACGCCTGCTATGAATTATGGAAAAGTCGAGGAGCCGAGTTCATCACGGAGCCGATTGCCAAGTACGGCGAGATTCGCTGCTACATCCGCGATCCTGACGGTTATATTATCGAGGTCGGACAGAGCACCGAACTCAAGTACGGTTAGCGCTCGGCCCAGACGGGATGCGGATTTAAACGCTTACGGATGTCCGCTTGGTGCTAGCCCCATTGGCGCGAACGATAGAACCCGGCTCGGCCGCACAAGGCCCTGAATTGGCAGGCGCGCTAGGTTCATTTGAACTTAAGGAGACCACGCACATGACCGCCCCCATCACGTCGAATCCGCTTGGTGTCAACGTCTTTACCGCACCGGGAAAGGTCATGGTCGGCGAGCGGCCAAAACCCTTCGGCGAGCCGCTCGGCTTTGACCCGATCACGTCGACTTTGATCTTTGGCGAGTACGACGCGGTGCTGGTAGACGCAATGGGGACGGTGGCTGAGGCCGAGGCTCTCGCGAATTGGATTGCTCTGCACAACCGCAACTTGGAGACCATCTATATAACGCACGCCCATTTCGACCACTTCTACGGTTTGAGCATTCTGCTCGACCGTTTTCCGGGCGCTCGGGCAATCGCAACACCTAAGGCGCTGAACGCCATGCAGATGTCGTTCTCTCCCCCAGTGGAGCGGTTGGCCCGCCGGCTCTTTCCTGGGCAAGTGGCCACCAAATTGGTTCCACCTGAGCCCTACGAGCACAACACGTTCACTCTTGAGGGCCACGAATTGCGCATAATCGAGCAGGGCCGCACCGATAGTCCCGATTCGACCTCTCTACACGTTCCGTCGATCGGCCTGATCGTCGCTGGCGACGTTGTGTACAACCAGTGCCACATGTATGTCGGCGACACCACCCCCGAGAGCCGAAAGAATTGGATCGCGGCGCTAGACCGGTTGGCGGCGCTGAACCCGGCGATGGTTGTCGCCGGTCACAAGAAGCCTGGCGCGCCCGACTCACCCTCGGTGATCCAGGACACTAAGCGCTATCTACTGGACTTTGATCGGCTGCAGAAAACCGCGACATCCGACGAAGAGCTATTCAACCGGATGACCGAGCTGTACCCCCACTGGGTAGCCAACCAGTCGTGGTTGATGTTCGGATTCCCGGGCGGCTGACCCGGGCGGCTGATATGAACGCTCGCTCGCGTATGATCGGAATCGGAGTCGTTAATGAACAGCGTACAAATCGGACAGAAGAGGTATGAGATGCCCCCGCAGGGAGGGATCAGCGTCGCACATTTTCTCACCGTCGCCGGCATGTTCAGGCGGACGTGTTTCGAAAGATCTGTTGTGACGATTTAAATTTTCCGCACGAAGGAGGGGGGGCAGGTCGAGGGTTGCGCAGCGTTACGCAATCAAAACTGTCGTCGAATCCGGCGCGGCGACCATTGCCGAGGAATGGATGCGACGGGCGGTGCAGTAGCGGCAGGGAACAGCTTGTCGCGCAAGGCCAGAGCCGGCATCTCGATCGCCTTCGACATCACGATGCCGAGGGCTATGGATATAAAGATATAAGACCAGAAAGCGCTTGCGGAATTCGGCCAATTGGTTATAAACATTGAGAGCAGGTCATGCCAAAGATAAATCGAATACGAATAAAATCCCACCGATGCCGCGCCCTTGAAAATTGCAGCCGCCACACGGCCTCGGGGACTTCTATTAATCGTCCAGGCCACCAGCAGGGCGAAGCCAATATAAAGGCTCGTTAGTCCAACCGTTTGGATCTTCCTGGCGTTTTGGGCAAGAAATAGTACTGGCGAGCAGCATACCGCCGCGGCCACGAGCGACCAACGCGTTCCCGCCAACCTGTCAAACCATCCGCGACGAAAGTGGTAAAGGTAGCCAAGCGCGACCCCGGCAAACAGGCTGTCGATTCTCAAGTGTGTTGCATCCGCGATCTGCCAGCGGGGAAGTGTGAAACAGCGCAGGGCAAGACAAAGCAAGGCCGTGAGCGGAAACAGAATCAGAATCCAAGCGAAAGGGTCACGGCTTCTGCGCTTGGCAAGCAGTATGAGCATGCCCGGAAGCAGCAAATAGAGGTGCTCCTCGACTGCGACCGACCAAAGGTGACCGAAAGGCGCCACCAGGGCTTCGCGGTGATAGTTCGTAAGGAAGGCTGCGCTTACACGGATGATGTGCCAGAAATCATTAGCTCGGCCGAACCACTGGTGGTTGTGGGCGTCAAGACTCAAGAGGAGGCCCGTTACAGCGAGTAACATGTAAAAAGAGGGGTAAATCTTGAAACCTCGACGAATCAGGAATCTTCGCCAGTCGATAGAACCATGAGCCTGATAGTCTTTGAAGAGTAGGCCGGAAATCAGAAAGCCGCTCAGCACGAAGAAGAGATCAACCCCAATCCAACCTATGCGAAACCAGAAATGATAGTAGGGATCGTGGACGCCGAGGACGAGCAACACGGCGATGCAGCGAAGTACGTCGAGCGACTGATTGCGCTGACTGTGCCCCAACTGTGGTTTCTTTTGTTGGATTCTGCCCAAATTGCCGCCTTTATCGGCGCCCGAATGCCCGGCAAGTTCAACATTCACAGTGCAAGCCTCGCAAACAAAACACTTTGAAGCATTGGAACGGGCGAAGGACGATTAAAGGACCAGCTAGTTAGCACCCTCTGTGCGGGACGGCAGCGGCAGAGGCTGGATCGTGGCGATAGGGTCTAACGGAGGGAGCTCAACAGCGGGCATAAGTAGAGTGGACACGTAATTTGCTCTTTTATTATCCTGTTATTCCAAATAGATAATGATTGGTTTCTGTAAGACGGTTTATGTAAAAAGATATGCGGGTTTAGCAATATTCGGGGTGCCGGTACGGCTCGACATCTCTTAAGCCTCGCGGCAAGAGACCAGGATATAACCCCTCCCGGTATACCGCGATGCACCCTTTTGGTTCACAGGTCTGCAACGCGAGCATGTGATGGTTGAAACTCGACACTATTTGACACCAATTGGAGGGAAGTGGCGGCGCTACGCCTTTGACAATGCGGGATTTACTTTCAGATGGGGATGCGATTTCGACCACCGCCGCCCCTACCACAATGTGTTCCCCTCTAGGGCTTAACCTAGGGCTTAAGCAGATCAATGGTCTTGGCGTCCGGCGACGGAGGCAGCGATCGGATCCAAGTGTAAATGTCGGCCAACTCCTGAGCCGATATCTTGGCCCCGGCAGGAGGCATGGCGCCAGCGGGCTTGCGAATGTATGCCGTAAAGCCGTCGAGTGTGCCGCGGAAACCCCACCAGCCGGGCGCCGACTCCGCCTTCGGCCGAATAGCCGTGGCAGGAGTAACAGGTGTGGGCCATGAAGGCCTTCTTTCCATTCTCGGCGTTGCCCGGGGCCAGGGGCGGCAGGCGCGAGCCGGGGCTTGGGCCTGTTGCGCCGAAGCAGGGCTTGGAGCAATGGCCAACTCAGCAACGCCGCCGCGAAGAATCGAAAACGCGATGAACGTGCTTCATGGCTTGGCCTCCGTGTTGGCTATGTCGGCTGGGTGACGGTATCAAGAAACGCCGGCTCGCCCTTCTCCACGACCGCGAGCGCGCGCTTGATGGCCGGCGCCAGATCCTTGGGATCTTCGATCGGGCCTTCCGCGTACCAGCCCATGGACTGGGCCAGTTTGGCGAGGTCGATGTTGGGATTGTCGATGGATGCGGGAATCCTGGCGCAGGCTGATATCGCGGTGCTGCTTGCCGGCCACTCTCTGAATTTCCATAAACTCGGTGTTATAGGCGCGGTTATTGTGCATGATCGGTGAGCATGGGAATCTGGTAATGCGCCGCGGTCCACAGCGGTTGGGGTGAGTACATCAGGTCGCCGTCGTTCTGCAGGTTGATGGAGAGGCGGCCGTACTTCTTATTGGCCAGCGCCGCGCCGACCGCCGCGGGAGAGTTGTAGCCGATGCCCACCGAGCCGGACTGGCCGATGTGGTGGTAATACTTCTCGAAGTTCCAAAGCCTGTTCGCCCAACCGGCCATGCCGTCGCTGCGGGAGACCAGGGACCAGTCTTTGTCTTTGATCTGCGCCCAGACTTCCGCGGCGACGCGCGCGGTGCTGATCGGCGTGTCGTTCCAGCCGAAGGCTGCCAGGGCGCGCACTTGGGCGTCGGCTCTTTGGTGCGCCTCGGCCAGCTTGGCTCCGCGAGCCTGGAGAGCCGTCCGCCGGTTGGCGGTGATCTGGCGTTTGACGGCTTCGATCAGCGCGGGAAGCGTCTCTTCGGCATCGGCCCCGATGGAGAGATCCACCTCCTGATAACGGCCAAAATCCTGGTAATTGCTGTGCATGAACAAGTCGAGCGAGCTGATGCTGACGACTTTGCGCCGGGCTTCGCCTTGGAATCGCCGGGCACGCCGTCCTCCGACAATTTCATTCAAATCGCTCCAAAGCAGGGGATTCTCCAAGGAGAGAATCACGTCGGCATCGCGCGATCGCCCGGTTGCCTTGACGCAGCGGATGGCGCGACGGGAAATTCATCCGCTGGATGTTATCGACCACGCGCGGCTTGCAGCAGTTCCGCCAGCTCCACCATGGACTTCAAGCCGGCCGGGGTGCGAGCTACGCGCTCGGCAATGATCACCGGGTACTCCGCGTTCACCAGCATTTTGGCGATTTCGGCGATCGCGGCCTCATCGGCTTGCGGCGGCAGCGTGGGAGAATATTTCGGGATGCGCAGCTTCATCCCCTCGGGAATCGGATCTTCCTGCAGGAATTGATCGACGGAAATAACCACCGGGCCGTAGGGCGGGGTCATGGCGATCTTATAGGCGCGCATGGCGGACTCGGCAAAGCCGTCGAGCGAAACCACCGAGTCGTCCCACTTGATGAAACTGCGGACCAAGTCGCTCACGTCCTGCGCGCTGTGGACCATGGAGACCCGGCCGCTGCGCTTGGCCATGTCGAGTTCATTGCCCACAAACAAAACGACCGGGACGCGGTCGCACCAGGCGCTGTAGATGGCCATGGCCGCGTGCTGCATGCCCACCGTGCCGTACATGAAAACCGCCCATGGGCTTGCCTTCGATCTTGAAGTAGCCGTGCGGAATGGCCACGCAGGATTCCTCATGAAGCGCGGTGATGAGCTGCGGGTTTTTGTTTCCGCCGTAATTGATGGCCGACTCCATCAGGCCGCGGAAATTGGCGCCGGGATTCACGGTGCAATACTCGAAGCCCAGCGACTTGATGACGTCGATCATGAAATCGGAACCGGGCCGAAGCGGAGGCAACGACGCAGGGCTGACCGAAGCGTCGTCTGCGGGCTTGGGCGACCACCGCTTCCGCACTTTGCGTCTGTGCCTTGGCGTTGCTGGCGACCAGCGCCCCTACGCCTCCTGCAGCAACCTTTAGAAAATCCCGCCGGTCATACGGATTTTTTGGATTTTTTTCTGATGTGTCCATGTCTGACTGACACCCCCTGCAGTCACTGGTGGGAATGCGGTGCCTGACTACGAGACCCAAATCAACCTTCCACGAAGGCACGCGTATCACAAAAGATAAATCGATGTCAACGGATTCCAGCTTTGGGTGATGCAACAAAAGTGTGTTGCTGATGGTGGGGATCGGATTCGTTGGGCTAGCCATCGCCTTATGCGCTGGCCCATGTCACTAACTCTTGAACGGCCCAAACGTGATCCGCAATGCCAGCCTGCATAGCAGGTGTGACCCGGAGCGTTTGATGTACACGGCAGAAATTGAAAAAGGCCATATAGAGATCGACGGCGGCTTTCAAGTGCTCCAGCGTCTTGCTAAAGCCCAGGCTGAGCCGCGTAAAGCGGCGCAGATGCGTGCGAATGCTCAGGTTTGCTCGCTCGACGTGACTGGTAGAGATATAGCGGGGATTCGGGTTACCGCTAATCGGAATGGGTATCGTTGCCGTGACCTGAGAGGGCTTGTACCAGTCTGGCCCTTCGCCGTCGTTGGTTCCGTAAACTTCACAAGTTGCGCGAAGTCCATGTCGGCCCCGAAGTATTCTTCGATGGCCGGAACGTAGCCGCGCAGTCCGTCCGTCGTGATCTGGAATCGTCCCGTCACGCGCCCGCTCAAGTCACGAATAAAGTCGTAGGCACTAATCGAATCCCGCTTCGCTGTCAGGTACGACAAGACGAGTTTGGTTTCGCTATCGATAGCCATCCAGATATAGGAATCACCCCACTCAGCGAAGATCGCCGGACCGGAGATGCTTTTCCTTTGGATGTAACGAATGTCCACAGCTCATCAGCTTGCACAAAACGGGGACGAATATTTCGCACGCGCTCATCGAAAAGGTTGCGCGACTTTTTCCCGATGGTCAGAAGCAGCGAAAGAATCGTGCCTTGGTGAGTGCCAGTAACCGGGACGCGGCGCGCACGCTGACGCCTTCGAGCAAAAGTGTGACAATCTGCGGCGGCCTTTTCATTGGAGATGTAGTGCCGTCCAAGGGGCTTCTGGCGGGGCTCGGAAAAGGTATTCTTGCAGGCAGGGCAACGGTAGCGCTGGATTCGATGAGGTCCGTAGAATCCGAACCGCTTTGTTCTTGGTGCTTACAGCGGATACATGTCATCGGACTTTCTCCCTTGTCTGCGGGAGAAGCCCAAGAATCAAAGTTTCGGGTTCGAGTGTGGGCTTCTTCACGCTTGGATTGTGCCCGCCGCTATTTTGCGATAGCGGCGGGGCGTTTCTTAGTTCACTATTTTTTAGTCTCTCCTGCGCGAGTAAATTCAGAAGGCCGTATCGTACTTTTTCACGTGACGTATTGCCTCGGCCCTGGCGCGTTGTTGATTACAGCGAAACGCTGCCACTCCCTCAATATTGGCAGTTTCAACTTCTTTGTGCTTAAACCTCCGCAGTGTTGTGGACACAGAGGCGAGTTCGTTGCTTGTATATTGGCTGAAATAAAATCCACCAGCGGCGATGGTCTCGAACCTCAGCAGTGGTCAAATACTTCGGCGAAGCCTGCATAAGAACCTTGTATATTGCAAACTTAAGACCAGCTTCTCTAATTGTTGCTGTTTCGCTAAACTCGCGCATCAGATCCAAATAGGCATCTATTTCGCTATCTGGAAGCATATTGCGTGCAAAATAAAATTGCTTGAGCTTAGCGGCTTCTATTTCGAGCCGTCTATGTCTTTGCGAACAGCACCCATTTTCGCCAGGTGTCATTCAGAACCGATGCGTAATCTGTGGTATTCATATGCAGTCAGGAGTATAGACATGTCTATAAAAGAAGTCAAGGATAAAGTGGGCCAGAAACGAACAAAATGGGATGAGGCAATATCCGATGCCAAGCGGAAAATAAAGGGGTTGCAATACACCATCGCCGTATACAGAGAACGCAAAAAATCAGGTGATCCGCTGGCCTAGCGATTCAGCAACACAGAATTAGAGCATCACCCCAGCTTTGAGGCAATGTTTGCTTTGAGATCGCGCGCAGTCGTGGATTCGACCTCACCGGCCCTACCACTTTAATCTACTGCAAATAAATCAATTAACAGACTGGTGGCCCATTGGATGGAAAGCCGTCCAAGGCCTGAAATTGCGTATTGCCATGCTGGTGCCAAATTTTGGGTAGAATTAAGGGGAAAAGAATAGTGGTTGTAAGACGTGAGCGGCACCCAAACAGACGACTTGTGATTTTTACCCCTTTGCTTTGCAAGCAGGGATCGGGAGTTCAAGTCTCCCCGTGTCCACCACCTTCAACTCAGACATTCTAAATACCTTGCACCGAAACTGCGGCTGCTTCTGGAACTGCAAAGTGAGGACGAAGAGGGACCGCCGCATAGTGCACGTCGGGCAGTTCAAACCGAAGTCCCATCCTCCTCTGCGACCTCGCGCCGGAAATCCAGATCACGCTCCAGCTTGGAATACGCATCGGTCATAGTGCCCTTCGCGTGTCCCCAGCCAGAACTTGATGCAGGTCTTCCCGGCGCGCGTTGCTTTCTAAGCCACGTGGCGCGGAATCTGCGCATGGCGTGGAAACCTGCTTTCGTTGCGCCGATTCTTGCGAGTATTGGTGCAATGGATAGCAAATAAGAGCGTTACGCATGT
>CAWHGP010000004.1:0-260480 GCA_963828935.1 uncultured Acidobacteriota bacterium
GCCGTAAGCATTGCGCGTGACCACCAGGTCGGCGAAACCGAGAGAAGGCTGCGCGGGGCCGCGCACCTCGCGCGCGAGCAGTATGGCGCCTGCACAGGTGGCCAGAAATGCGCCGCCGCGGGCTTCGAGCCCGCGCAACGGGGCCGCGAGCCCCTCTTCATCGAGAAACTTGAGCATCGTGGTGCTTTCGCCGCCGGGCAGAATCATGGCGTCGACGTTGCGCGGCCTGCGCGGGCGTGCGCACGAGCTGGTAGGGGACGCCGAGCCGGTCCAGCACGCGGGCGTGGGCTTCGTAATCACCCTGCACAGCAAGAATTCCGATACGCATGAAGTCCGGGTATGAGCAGGCGGAAGCTGCGGTGGCGGCGATCGCGCGCTACCAGCCGCGGGTTTGCAGAAGCTCCTTGGGATCGAGTTGGCGCACGTCGAGACCCTTCATCGCCTCGCCCAACTCCTCGGAGGCTTCGAGAACAGCTTTGGGCATCTTCGAAATGCGTGGCGGCCTTGACGATGGCGCGGGCGCGCTTTTCGGGATCCTCGGATTTGAAAATGCCGGAGCCGACGAAAATCGCTTCGGCGCCCAGATGGCGCACCAGCGCGGCGTCGGCGGGAGTGGCGATGCCGCCAGCGGAAAAATTGGGCACCGGAAGCTTGCCGGCGCGCGCAACTTCGCGGACGAGATCAAGAGGCGCGGCCAAATCCTTGGCGGCGCGGCCCAATTCGTCATGGCGCAAGGTGGTGAGCCGGCGCATCTCGGCCACGATGGTGCGCATGTGGCGCACCGCTTCCACGATGTTGCCCGAGCCGGCCTCGCCCTTGGTGCGAATCATGGCCGCGCCTTCGGCGATGCGGCGCAGGGCTTCGCCCAAATTGCGCGCGCCGCAGACGAAGGGCACCTTGAAAATCATGCTTCCAGATATGATTTTCCTCGTCGGCCGGGGTCAGCACTTCGCTTTCATCGATGAAGTCGACTTCGAGCGCCTGCAGCACCTGGGCCTCGGCAAAATGTCCGATGCGGGCCTTGGCCATTACCGGGATGCTCACCGTATTGCATAATTTCACGAATGATGCGCGGCGAGGCCATGCGCGCCACGCCTCCGTCTTTGCGAATGTCGGAGGGCACGCGTTCGAGGGCCATGACGGCGCAGGCTCCCGCCTGTTCGGCGATGCGCGCCTGGTCGGCGGTGGTGACGTCCATGATGACGCCGCCCTTGAGCATTTCGGCCAAGACCCACTTTCACGCGCCACTGATTTGTGGCTGCGTTGCCGTTGCTCGCATCCATGTTTATCTCCTGATGCCGGTTCCGCAGATTCCGTGATTCTCGTGCCCGCGTAGGCAGTCTTAGCGTTCATCGGCTGATTATTCGGTCTTCACATGCGGCCCGCGCGCTCGCGGTATTTTTCGCGGGTCGACGATCACGAACCGGCCCCGGCCGCGCGCCAACAAGACTCCCTCGGCGTTGCGAATCTCACCTTCATGATACAACTGGCGGCCCTCCCGGCGAGCGGAGAAACCTTCGACGAAGATTTCCTGGTCGACGCGAATGGGCTTCAGATATTCGACGGTAAGCTCGGCGGTGACGGCGCGCACGCCGCTGAAGCGGCTACACCTTGCTCATCGCTTCGTCGAGCACGGTGGCAATGATGCCGCCGTGCAGGAACCCGCCACCGCCTTGAAAATCCGCGGACGATGCGGAATCTGCCCACGATGCGCTGGCGCGGCTCATCTCGGTCAAAGGCGAGATGCATGCCGCGCGGGTTTGCGCCGCCGCAGCCAAAACAGGGATTGGTGTCGTTGGTTTCAGTCATTTCGATACCGTCAGCTCGCGTCAGTCGCGAGGCTCGTCGGCCACGCGACTTCTGAAAGCCACGCTCCGACATAGGCGGCTCGAGATTACGGACGCGAAGGGTTTTCACGGCCTATGACGGCTGCAGCGGCGAAGGAATCCCGGTGCGCTGACCGGTACTGCCATTATTATGCGCGGCTAATAGCCGGATTGTCCATGCGGGCCAGCAGGAAGCGCGGAGTGCGGATACCGAAAGCACTGGGATACTCGACACTGCACAGCTGGGGATATGAGCTACTTCGAGGCAGGGGTTTCGCCCAGCTTGCGAAGGCGCTCCTGCAACTTGCGCCGCAGGACGGACGGCGTGTTGGGATTAAAGGCCACGAGATACCACAACGGCTGGCTGCGATCGCGCGAGAGCCACGCGAGCGTGGTGGGATCGGCATTGGGATGCCGGGCGACATTTTCGCGAATGGCTCCATAAGCGTGGCTCGCCAGCCGGCCCAGCGTCTTCGAGGAAACCTTGGGATGTTCGCTGATCAGGCGCAGCAGGTAAAAATCCGATTTGGGCGCCTGTTTGGCCAGCTTTTCAAGCTGCTCGGCGCTGGCGTCGGCGCTCAAGACCATGCCCACTTTTTCATCCCAGGAGGCATTGACCTCATTGAGCTCCTTGGTGCGAGCGTGAATCAGTTCCTCGAGGACGCGCCGCTCGTGATTGCGCCGAGCCGGGAGGCAAATGTGAACCTTCGAGCGAATCGAGAACGCGCAGCAGATGCTGGCGCTCGCCAAAGATGATTTGAGTGGTGCGAGTAGGAGCGGTCTGGCCATCATTCTGCACAAGATCAGAGCGTCTCATGTTCCCCTCAAGGCAGGATGCCTAGACTCTGCCGCGAGTTCCGCCAGCACTTCATCGCGGATAAACAAATTTTGCGAATCGAGCGCCAGTCCCGCTTCCAATTGCCGCCGCAACATCAGTCCGGCAATATCGATCTTCTCTTCGCGGCTCAGGCGGCGGCTCCTCTCGAAATTCTTCAGTGCGCTTCCCGAAATGCCCACGGCGAGACTCTTCCCCAGCCATGCGAAAGAAATACAAGCTCCGGCCGATCCCCCACAGTCAACGTGCCGGCCCTGAGAAATTCGGCGCACGCGATTCCCGGCCGTCCGGCCCCCGTACTTCGAACCGTTCGAAGCGCGGCTCGTACATCATGCGAACGAAATTATGCCGCGACGCGTGGAAGCAGAGTAAAGCATTGCCGCCACATTTGATTCCAAGGTGTTACTACAAGGAATCATCGTGTGCAGTAAGGGTAACCCGGTACTGCGTGGCTGCTTGCGGGCCGCCGCGCGACCGCGTAATCTCGATATGGGGATGGAATCCATGGCGGCGTTCGACGAGCACAAGGAAGAACTCGAGCACTACGAACAGATGATGGGCGCGTGGCGCGGGAGATTGGCGGTGACGCTGGACCGGCTTACCGACGCCATGATACTGGTGGGCCAGCACGGCGTCTATTGCCACTCAGCGCGCGACCCCGAAAAACCGACCCTCGATATTCAAACCATCACCCGAGAGCTGCGCAAGGCCAAGGAATTGATTCAAAGCGTAATGGAAGGACTGCGAGCCGAACGGGGCGACCGCGATTTGCCCCTGCAATAATCTCCCTAACCAATGATCTCCCTAATTGAAGATCACCGGCCTCTGCCTCGGCTGCTGTTCATCTGCTTCTGCTTTAACCAATTTGGCCCTCGCGTTGAATCGGCGCGCGCCAACGGAACTAGCGCAGGAACGGGTTGGTGGCGCGCTCCTCGCCGATCGTCGTGACCGCCCCGTGGCCCGGAAATACCACCGTTCCCTCCGGCAACGCCATAAGCTTCTGGTGTATCGA
This sequence comes from uncultured Acidobacteriota bacterium, assembly GCA_963828935.1. Lineage (GTDB taxonomy): Bacteria > Acidobacteriota > Terriglobia > Acidiferrales > UBA7541 > Palsa-189. The sequence goes on from CAWHGP010000004.1 coordinate 3,674, forward strand.
CCGAAGGATATCCTTCGCGAGCCGCCCCACAGATCGGTTCGGCCAATGCTTCCGGCAAATAGCGTGTCTCCTGCGAAAAGTATGGAAGCGGACGTTGCCGAGTTTTCCGCGAGCCGCGCCGGCGCTTCGGGGCCGGTGCCCGCCCGTTTTTGTGCGTCGATTTCGGCGAGCATCGCCCCAGGTTTTCCAAATTCGCCAGATTCGCCAGCAATGCTCGATACGTTTGCTAGGTTCGCTAGGTACAGCGAGATGCTGCCGGGCGTGTGGCCAGGAGTGTGCAACACATTCGCCGCGAAAGGTCCCCAGCGCACGGTATCGCCTTCCGCAAGCAGGCGATCGACGTTCGCCACATCGGGAGCGGCGACGCCTAGCCATGCAGCTTGCATATCGAGATGACGATACAGATCTAGGTCGTCGCCATGCATCATGACCGGAGCGCCTGTGGCCTGCTGCAGTTTGCGGAGTCCGCCAACGTGATCGATGTGGGCGTGCGTGCTGACGATGGCCTTCACGGTAAGTGAGTGGCGCTTGAGCGCTTCCAGTATACGTTCGACGTCGTCTCCGGGATCGAGCACCAGGGCTTCGCGCGTCACTCGGGATCACCAAGAATCGAACAATTGCATTCAGCCAGCCGACCGGGATGATCTCGTGAAGCATGCGTGGATGAACCATGCGCGGAGTGGGGAGCGCGACCATGATTCAACTATAGCCCCAACTACGATGTTGCGGAGCGGGATTGCGCGCTTTGCCCAAGTGTGCTTTTGCCCCGCCTCGCAATTGGCCGGCCCGCGTCGCTATCTTCTGCTAGGCTGGAATGGCGTGAGGAGGTATGTGAGTGGAGCATCTCTTTCAGGTTTCCGTGAGCGGCTTCGCATGACCGCCATGAGGGCAATCGCCATATGAACGAGATCCAGATGCAATCGCCTCTTATTGACTTCCATCGTGCGGCGGGCGCCGAACTGGCAAACTATTTCGGTGTATTGTTACCCGCCGCGTTCGCCGGCGTTCCCGTCGAATACCGCAGCGCACGTCAAGCCGTGGCGCTGCTGGATACAAACTTCCGCAGCGTGTTTTCCCTTACCGGCCCAGATCGAGTTCGTTACCTGAACGCCGTGCTGACGAGTAATGTGCGTGATTTGCAACCCGGACAGGGCACGATCGGGCTCCTGCTCAACGCGCAGGGACATATTCTGGCCGAACTCGAGACGCTGGCGTGTGAAGACCGTATCGTGATTCTCGGCCATGCGCTCGTACGCAAAAAAACTGCGGAGCTTCTCGAGAAGTTCATCATTATGGATGATGCCACACTGACCGATGACACCGCGGATACCGGCACGCTGGCCATCGAAGGCCCTCTGGCTAACGCCATTGTGCGCCAACTGACCGAAATCGATCTCGCAGCGCTGCCACTGCGAGGACATGCAATCGTTAGCATCAAATCTGCCTCGGGAGCGGAGATCCCCTGCCGCCTGATTCGGCACTCGCTGTTCGGGTTTCCGGGCGCTGAATTTCTGGTTTCGCGCCAGGAATTGGGCGCACTGTGGGGCGTTTTCGCTGCTGCGGTTGTCCGTGACGGAGCGCCGATCGGGTATCACGCTCTGAACGCGTTGCGCCTCGAAGCAGGCATCCCGTGGTTCAGTGTTGATTTTGACGAGCGGCAAATCCCACACGAAGCTGCGCTCGAAAACACGCACATCAGCTTCACCAAGGGATGCTACACGGGCCAGGAGATTGTCGAGCGAGTGCGGTCGCGCGGCCACGTCAACAGGCGCCTCACCGGTTTGCAGTTCGGTACATCGGACGCCCCTCTTGCCGGCGCGGTGCTTACCGTGAACGGGGCTGAGGCGGGTCATGTCACCAGTGCCGCCTTCTCCCCGCTCGCGAGCAAGGCCATAGGCATGGCTTATCTGCGACGTGAATATAGCAAGCCTGGAGTGCCCATTCAATGTGGAGACATCGGTGCGGAGTTGCTGGAGTTGCCGCTTCCGCCTCGCCGCGCCGCCTGTTGCGCCTGGATAAATCGGCCGTCGAACTCGCGCCCGGGTTCTGAGTGGGCCAATATATAAGCTGCCTGTATTTAAGCCATACGCGATTTGCGCATATCTGCAGAATGCTACTCGAGGTTCATCGCTCTGCGGAAGCTGCCGTGCTCGTTCTGTATTTTTCTCTGTAATTGCAGGATGCTGTAAAGCAGGGCCTCGGGGCGGGGCGGGCATCCGGGCACATAAACGTCCACCGGGATCACCTGGTTGACGCCCTGCACGATGGCGTAGTTGTTGAACACGCCGCCGGAGGTCGCGCACGCGCCCATGGAAATCACCCACTTCGGCTCGGGCATCTGGTCGTAGAGCTGGTGGATGACCGGCGCCATTTTCTGCGAAACGCGGCCGGCGATGATCATCAAGTCGGCCTGGCGCGGCGAAGGGCGAAAAACTTCGGCGCCAAATCGCGCAACGTCAAAGCGGTCGGCGGCCATCGACATCATCTCAATCGCGCAGCAGGCCAAGGCCAAAGCCGAGCGGCCAGATGGAACTCTTGCGCGCCCAGTTCACGGCCTTGTCGAGCTGGGTGAAAATGATTCCTTCGTGAGCCAGGACTTCGGTGAGGTCGCCGGGCATCTCGAGCGTTACACGCGGGCGCGGGCCGCCTGTGGCATCGAGGCGGCATCGGCTTTCACCCCGCCACAAACTACGGTCGCGTTAATACTCCCTTGCTCATGGATGACAGATCCTTCCGGTGTCGCATCTGGATCATTGACCTCTATTTTCGCATATCGCTCCAGTATGCGCCAAAATGTCTCAGGCGATCAGTTGACATCGTCGCAACGACAGTGACCATCGGAGCGCTTTCTGGGTCGCCGCAATTGACACGTCGGGCCCGCCGTACCCTTAGGATTAGCGATTGCTGTCTTAGGGGAGCTTCCTGCATGGACCTGTTCGAGGAAGTCATTCGCTTGCGCCGCGAAGGCAAGCGCGGCGTGATGGCTACGATCGTCCACACCAATGGCTCGATTCCGAGCTTCGAAAGCTCGCGCATGCTGGTGCGGGAAGACGGCTCCATCCTCGGGCACCATCGGCGGCGGCTGCGTCGAAGCGGAAGTCTGGGCGGCGGCCAAGGACGTGCTGAAAGGCCGAAGCGCCTCGCAAGATGGTCTTCAACCTGAACAACGAGGCCAGCTACGACAACGGACTGATCTGCGGCGGAACGCTCGAGGTTTTCGTGGAGCCGATTCTGCCGCAGCCGACGCTGTATATTTTTGGCGGCGGCCACGTTTCGATGGCGCTGGCCAAGGCGGCGCATACGCGGGCTTCGCCATCGGCGTGATCGACGACCGCGAGCAGTTTGCCAATCGCGAGCGGTTCCCGATGGCGCAGCGAGGTTTACACCACCTACGAAGACGCGTTCGAGAAGCTGAAGCCAAACGCTTCGAGTTACCTGGTGATCGTCACGCGCGGCCACCGCGACGATATGCGCGTGCTGGGCTGGGCGGTGAACACCGAAGCCCGCTACATCGGCATGATCGGCAGCAAGCGCAAGGTGATCTCGGTCTATCAGGCGCTCGAGCGCGAAGGCATTGCCCGCAGAGCGATTCGAGCACGTTCACGCGCCCGTTGGGCTGGAGATCGGCGCGCTGACGCCCGAAGAAATCGCCATCAGCATCACCGCCGAACTGATCGCCGTGCGTCGCGGCGCGACGGGCGTCACGCATAAGGCGGTCGAGCAACACGCCAAGGCGGTGCCCGTCCGCAAGCCGCTGAGCGGTCGTGCTCGCGGCCGTCATACTTTCGGCGGGCGAATCTTCGCGCATGGGTTCGCCCAAAGCCCTGGTTCCCTTTCGTGGACGTACCTTCCTCCAGCGCCTTCTCGATGTCGTCCAGCACGTCCAGCAATCGACGGGTCAAATCGCAACCGGCCACGGGCGTGACACCGATGAGTTCGTACGATCGTCGGGTGGGGGCATTGGATTTACGCGTGTCGTGCTGGGGGCGAAGGCCGATGAAATTCGCGATCAGCTTGGGCTCGACCCCTCCATCATCATCGTCAATCCGCACTGGCAGAAGGGACAGCTTTCCTCCATCCAGGCGGCAATCTCAGGTCTTTCCGAGAAACAAACCGACGGTGTCCTGCTGTTTCTGGTGGATCATCCACTGGTCGGCGCAGAAGTGGTCGGTCAACTGGTCGAGCAATTCTACGATTCAGGGCGGCCCATTGTCTTGCCGAAGTATCGCGGCAAGCGAGGACACCCGGTGATTTTCGCGCAAAGGTTGTACCACGAACTGCTCGCCGCGCCTGCCGACCAGGGAGCGCGCGCCGTGGTTTGGCGGCATAACGACGAAGTCCTCGAAATTCCGACCGAGGATGAGGGGGCGGTGCTCAATCTGAACGATCCTGAATCGGTACGGCGAGCGCTAAGTGATGCGTCTCTGGGTGCCGGTCAATAGTGAGTGCGAAAAGTTGATGCAAAAAAGTTTATTTTCGTCGGTGACTGCAGCGCTCTCATCCCGTTGCAACACCGGCAAACCTCTAAATGATGTTGAAGGTGCAAGATCGGCGGTTCGCGGCTATCCGTTGGCCTCGCCGCCGCGGGAAAGCGGCCCGCAATCCGCGTCGTGCAAAAGTCTTTTTTCTGCTGGCTTGCCAGCCCGCCCACGGCTCAGTAGACTTGCGTAAAGGAATGGGCGGCGGCGCAAACCAGTCGGAGCTTCCTTCTCGCAAATATGCACGACGCGACCCACGCGCACGAAAAGACGCTCAATTATCGCCCAGCACGTGAAACTCCATGCGACGGCGGGCCCTCGCGCGGCACTATAGGGTTCTGGAGCCTGATCGTCACGCAGTTCCAGGGAGCATTTAACGATAATGCCCTGAAATTCCTGGTTATTTACCTGGTGGTTGATCTAGGGCTGCCGCAGCAGCAGCGCGATTGGCTGGTTCTGGTGGTGGGCGCCCTGTTCGCCCTTCCCTTCATTCTCTTCTCGATGACCGGCGGTTTTCTCGCCGATCGTTACAGCAAACGCTCCGTCACCATTGGCACCAAGTTTCTGGAATTGGCCGCGATGTCTTTCGCCTGGTGGCCCTGGCGCGCGGCAGCTTTCTACTCGAAACGATTGGCGTATTCGTGATCAGCTCTCAGGCCGCTCTGTTCGGACCCTCAAAATATGGTTTGCTGCCGGAAATTCTTCCGGAAAAGGATCTGTCCTGGGGCAATGGCGATCATCGAGCTCGGCACATTTCTCGCGGCCATCAGCGCCACGGTGGCCAGCGGCTATCTGGCTTTTTATTTTCGCGGAAAGCAGGAATGGTCCGGCGTGTTTCTTCTCGGCATGCACGGTGGCTTGGGACTCGCGGCCAGCCTCGGGATCACCCGCGTGCCCGCCGCAAATCCCACGCGCAAGTTCAACGCCAATCCTCTGGGCGATCTCTTCGAGCAGATTGGCGTGATTCGTGCCGATCCGGTCCTGCGCTGGGCGTTCGTGGGCAACATGTATCTGTGGTTCCTGGCCGCCTTGCTGCAATTCACGATCGTCGTTTACGGTCACGACATCTTGCGAATCGATGAGCGCCACATCAGTTACCTGCAGGCCGCGGTGGCCATCGGCATCGGCACCGGCTCCTTGATTACCGGCTATCTGTCGAGTGGCAAGATCGAATATGGACTGATCCCGCTCGGCGCCATGGGCATGACTGTATTCGGATTTCTCTCCGCGGCCCAAGGACTATCGCTGGACCGTGTAGCCGTTTATCTGGGGTTGCTGGGGTTCTTCGGCGGATTTTATGCCGTTCCGTTGCAAGCCTTGATCCAACACCGGCCCGATCCTGCGCGTAAGGGCGGCGTCATCGCCGCCGCCAACCTGCGTGTCGTTTGTCGGGCGTATTTCTGGCTGCCGGCGTCTATTACCTGCTTGCCGAAGGTCTGCATTTGCGCGCCGACAAAGTTTTTTTCGCGGGAGCCTGCATGACGCTGGCGGCCACTTTCTACGCCGTCGTGCTGCTGCCCGGATTCCTTGCTGCGGTTGGCTTTGTGGACCCTGACCCACACGCTTTACCGCATTCGGGTGGAGGGACGCGACAACATCCCCGAGCGCGGAGGCGCGTTATTTGTCGCCGGCCGGCTGACGCTGCTCGATGCGTGCTGCTCAGCGCCTCGACCGACCGCCGCATCCGCTTTCTGTTGAGCGGACAGCGCCGGCTTCCGCGCCCGACATTCGTCGAACGAGTACTGCGCATCACTTCTTTTCCAATCCGAATTCACCGCGGGCTGTAGACAGCGAGCGAGCAGACGCAGGGGCTTCGAGCAATGGGCGTCATTTTCGCGGTACAGGCAGAATTGCGTGGCCGAGTGCGCGAAAGGAGTGCGACAGTCCACAGGTACCTTCGCGATGGATCCGAAATGATGTCTGCACAAAGACTGGAACAATTGCGAGCCATGGCCGACGCGGCTTTTCGAGCCGATGAGGTGGTATGCCTGGCAGGCGAGCAATCCGTCGCACTGCTCACGCAGCGATGGTCGAGCCCGCGCCGAAGCCTTGCGAAGTTTAATGCTGCGGGCTCGGGCGCACCCATCGTCCCCGTATCCTTGCAGGACACCGGCGGGCGGAGCACTGTGCGGTATGAAGGGCCCAGTGATGACGCGCGGTGATGAAGGGCGATTATCGTGGAAAATGCCCTCGCGCATTCCCTGCCAGGTAACGGTGCGGTTTGGCGCCGCTGCCGCCCGCGCTCCGCCCGTCCGACTTGCGCCGGGCCATCGCAGCATTTACTTCGACAAAACGTTTCGCACGACCCTCGCGTTCCTTCCAGTGAAAGATGATTACCCGCCCGCTTACCCGTGTACGCGGAGTTGCCCGAATTAGAAGATCGAAAACTTCACATGCAGGAATTTCTTCGGATCGTGCGAAAGTCGCCGGCCAGCAGGCGCAAATCTCCCGCCAGCCCGGTCATATTATCGTAGAATTGCGGATCGGAAAAAATCTTGCCGGCCGTACCCTCGTTGGAATCGAGCTTAGCGGTCGCATCCTTCACGTCTTGCGCGGCCTGGCGCAAGTGTCAAGAACAACGAATCATCGGTGGCCAGTTTACCCAGGGTGCCGCGGCCGGCGCGCACGTCGGAGACCATGCCGTTGGCATTCGCAATAAACTGCGTTAGCGCTGTCATGCATCGATGGATCGTATACGAATTTTCCCAAGCGACCCTTTCTGTTGCTGCACCGCGGCCAGTACATCGTCCACCCGGTCGGTGACCGAATTCACCTTTCCGTAAAGCTCGTCGGAAGCCACCAGCTTCCCGAGAGTTCCCTGCCCTTGCTGAATAGATGCGGTGACTGTTCGATACGGGATAATGTGGCATTGAGATTGTTGTAAGCGGTCTGATCCACCAGCAGCTTGCCAATCGTGCCTTCGCCGCGCTGGATGTGGTCGACAATTGATCCGAGCTGTGTCGATAGGGCGGTAAGATTTTGCATCATGTCGGCGCCCCGCTCGACGATTTCCTTCATGGCTTTCTCTTCGACGCCGCGAACCTCCTGCCCATCCTGCAGCACGGCGCCCGTATAGCCGCGCTGCACGCTCACCACGCGATTTCCCAGAAACCCCTCGGTGTACAGGCTGGTCGTCGAATCGCTGCGAATGTCGTTTTGAAAGGTCCGGTTGAGGCGCATGACTACTTCCACGCTGCGATTAACATCGGGCGCCTGTCCGGGCTTGAGTTGGGCCATGCGGATAGCGTCCACGTTGCCAACTTCGACCCCGTCGAGAGTAACCGGCGCGCCGATGGTCAGCCCAGCTAACTTCGGGCAGATACGTCACCAAACGATATTTGGCGCCCAGCGCGCCCGTGCCGGTAACGTAGAAAATGCCCAGTCCAACCACGATAATTCCCGCGAGCACAAAAATTCCCACTCGCAGCTCGTTCCACGAAAGTTGCTTTCCCTGCGCCATGGCCCACTCTCCTGCGGGGACTCGTCCGGCGGATTTGCCCCGGCCCTTTGGTGTAGTTAAATACAGTATTCGACTAGACCGGTCGCCTAGACCAGAAAACGCCTCAAGTAATCATCTTGTGATTCCAATATGGCCTTTTGTCCACCCTCGAAATACACTCGGCCCTCGCGTAAGAAAAGGATATTTGTCGCCGGCCTGCCCGTTCGCCGGAATGCGCCGGGCGTGATTGCCGGCGAACCCGGCGTGGAAAGCAGCTTTGACTACGCGATTTTTTTCGGCATCAAACCGGTAATTTGCCAGGCCAAATGCGTCTTGCAGCCGGTGCGTGGCCAAAACAGAAGTGACTCCCAGAGCAGTCTCGCAGCCGCAGGATCAGAGTAATGATGGTTTGCGAGGTGACCGGATCCAGGCCGGCCGTCGGGTGAATCGTAAAAACAATCGGCGGCCGGCTGACAATGGCGCGGGCAATCGAGACGCGCCGCCGCATACCGCCGGAGAGCTCATCGGGCAGTTTGTCCATGGTCTGCTCCAGCTCGACAAACCGCAACGATTCGCGCACACGCGTTTCAATTTCCTCGTGGCCGACGCCCTCTTCCTCCAGCCGGTAAGCAACATTTTCCGCCGACGGTGAGCGAATCAAAAGCGCGCCTTCCTGAAATACAAAGCCGATTTCGCGGCGGAACGCGAGCAAATCCGTCTTCACTCATCGCGCTAAGATCTGGCCCCGAACCCGCACATGGCCCCTGCGTTGCCTGCAGCAGGCCTGCAGCCATTTTCAGAATCAGCGTTTTGCCTGTGCCGGTTTCGCCAATCAGAACCTTGGTCTCGCGCGGCGCCACTTGGAAATTGACGCCGTGAAGAATGTCACCTTCGTCAAAACCGATGCGGACATCCTTCGAAAGAAATGACGGGTTCGGTTGTGTTGGCATTCATCCCGGGATGCGGCGGCAGAGCGCCCAGAACGCCCCGCTACTCGTAGATGCATATGCCTTCATTATAGATGTAAACGGGCGTTGGCCGTTGCGAGTGATTATCAAAAATGTTCATCACAGCTCGAGGTCGTTCCAGGCGTCCGCCGCAATACCAGCGCCGGAAAGATTATGAGAAAACACGGCCAGCCAGGAACAGCGCCAGCTTGGTGAGAAAAAAATTAGAGGTGAGAATGATGACGGAGGAAACTACAACGGCTTGCGTTGTCGCACGCCCCACGCCTTGCGTCCCGCCCCGCACAGACAGCCCCTGATAGCACCCACGGTAGCCAGAATAAATGCGAAGACCACCGGCTTGGTCATGCCTTGCATCAGATCGGCGAATTCCAGCGCGTTCACCGCTCGCGTCCAAAACTCCACCGCTCCGATTCGCAGCGTAAAATGCGATACGACGTAGCCGCCAATCAGGCCCACGAAGTCCCCCATGGCGGTAAGCAGCGGCAGCACCAGCATCGTGGCGAAGACACGCGGGGTGACCAACTTTCGTATGGGATCGGTGCCCATCGCCCGCATGGCATCCACTTGCTCGGTGACTTGCATGGATCCCAATTCCGACGCCATGCCGGACGCATTGCGCCCCGCAACCAGCAACCCAGTGATCGTTGGTCCTAGTTCGCGCACCAAGGCCAGCGAAACAACGTCGCCGGTCAGCGATGTCTCCCCGAAACGCACGAACTGCGCAGCCGTCTGCAAGACCATAACGGCGCCCATGAAGAATCCGGTCAGCAGTACGATCGGCAGAGAACCTACGCCAATGATGTCCATTTGCTCGAGCAGGTCGGCGACATAGAGTGGCGGGCGTAAACACGCGCATGACGGCTTGTCCCGCCAGCACGGAGTAATCCTGCACGGCGCGCAATTGCCGTTTGACCGTGTCGCTAAAGAAGGACGGCGCGACGGACGGCGCTGCGGGCGGCGCGACGGGCACGACCGCCGGGGGAATGACTTCGGATCAGTTTTTGATCGCTGGCCATGCGTTTGGCTGCTGCTCCTCAAGCAAAACGCGGACCTCGCAAGCCTAGCTTCGTAACGCGCGGCCCGTCAAGCGCACCGGTTTTGCGCTGAGCCTAAAAGCGGCCGCACGTGCGAAACTGCCGCGAACTGCTCTGCCCTCCGTCGAGAACTGCCGGCGCTAATGTCGACCGCTCCTTTACCCACAGCTGTCAGCTTCGATAGAATAGTTCGATCTTCCTGCCGCTCGATGTTCGCTCAAAACCACGGGCTGCAACGCGATGGGTTGCCGTCACGCTTCGCCATATTAACGGCGCGAACGCGGCACGAATCCTCCATGCTGCAATTTATGACTGCGGGAGAATCGCACGGCCAGGCGCTGGTGGCTTGCATCTCGGGCCTGCCCGGCCGGCGTGCCTGTGGACTTCGATTTCATCAACGGCGAATTACACCGCCGCCAACTCGGTTATGGCCGCGGCGGCCGTCAGAAAATTGAAAAAGATCATGCCGAGGCTCTCGCCGGCGTGCGTCACGGCCAAACCATCGGCGCTCCGATCGCGCTGCGTATCGAGAATCGCGACTGGTCAAACTGGGAGCACTGCGCTCGCGGTTGAGGACCACGCCGAGGATCGGGGTCAACGCCGGCCTCTGACCGCGCCTCGGCCGGGTCATGCCGATCTGGCGGGCGCCCTCAAGTTTGGATTTCCACGATGCGCGTTACATTCTCGAACGTGCGTCGGCACGTGAGACGGCGGCGCGCGTCGCTGTCGGAGCTTTCGCGAAGCTTCTGCTGCGCGAATTTGGGTGCGAGATTCTAAGCCATGTTATCGCCGTGGGACACGTTCGCCTGGACCGCCACGCTACGTGGAGCGAAATTCAGGCGGTGTGTGCCAATCTCGATTCGCCGCTGCGCTGCGTCGATCCTGAAACTGAGATTGCGCATGAAGCAGGAGGTCGATCTACATGCTGCGCGCTGGCGATTCCGTCGGCGGCATATTCGAAGTGGTGGCGCACGGCGTGCCTCCCGGCCTGGGCAGCCACGCGCAATGGGATGCCAAGCTCGACGGCCGCCTGGCACGCGCAATCATGTCCATTCAGGCCGTAAAAGCGGCCGAAATCGGCGCCGGTGTGGCCGCTGCGACGTCCTATGGCAGCGAAGTTGGAGACGAAATTCAATATGACGCTGCTCGCCACAGGTTCGTTCGCCCCACCAATCGGGCCGGCGGCCTCGAAGGCGGAATCACCAACGGCGAAGATGTCGGTCGTGCGTGGTTACCTGAAACCGATTTCGACTCTGCGGCGCCCGCTGGGCACCGCTGATCTGGCTACAAAACAGCCCATCCAGGCGGCCTACGAACGCTCGGACGTTTGCGTGGTTCCCGCAGGCGGGGTGGCTGGCGAGGCGATGACGGCGCTCGTGCTCGCGGGCGCGTTTCTCGAGAAATTTGGAGGCGATTCGATCGCGGAAACGCGGCGGAACTTTGATGGGTATCAACCGCCAACTCGATGAATTCTGAGGAGCTGCCTGCGGCATCATGATCTATCCAATCGTTAAGTACGGCGCTGCAGTGCTCGAAACGCCGACCAGGCCGATCGCAGAAATTTGACGACGAACTGCGCCAGCTGTGCGATGACATGTTCGAGTCCATGTATGCGGCCAATGGCGTGGGCCTGGCCGCGCCGCAAATCGGCATCGGCCGGCGGCTGGCGGTGATCGACGTCACCGTGGGCAAGAATCCCGAGGCGCGGCTGGTGCTGGCGAATCCTGAAATCATTCGCATCGAAGGCGAGCAGCGCGAAGAGGAGGGCTGCCTTTCCGTTCCGGGTTTTCGCGGCAACGTGGCGCGCCCGCAATACGTGACTTTACGCGCGCAAGACGCCCAGGGAGAAGCTTCGAGATGAATGGCGAAGGATTGCTGGCACGCGCGTTCTGCCACGAAACTCGACCACTTGCATGGCGTGCTATTCATCAACACCTCAGCCTGCTCAAGCGCGACCTGATCCGCCGCCGCATCCGTAAATTGCAAAAAACCGGCGAATGGTAGCAACGAGCGCGGGCTCGAAGCGTTGATCGAGGTGTGACATGCGTATCGTCTTCTGCGGCACTCCTGAATTCGCGGTTCCCGCGCTTGCGCGCCCTTCTGTCCCACGCGGAGTTCTGCGGTGGAAGCCGTGGTCACCCAGCCGGACCGGCCGCGGGGGCGCGGCCAATCCGTCTCTCGCCTCCCCGGTCAAAGAAGTGGCTTTCGGCGCTGGCGTCTGCGTTTACCAGCCGGAGAAGACCAAGTCCGATTCAGCGTACGATTTTTTCAAGCGCGTCGCTCCGGATGCGGTGGTAATCATCGCCTACGGGCAAATTATCCCCGCCCGGCTGATTGCTATTCCACCTCTTGGCTGGATTAATTTGCACGCGTCGCTTTTGCCGAAATATCGCGGCGCAGCCCCCATCGCCTGGGCGATGGCGAATGGCGAGAGCACGAGCGGACTCACGACTATGCAGATCGATCCGGGCATGGATACCGGACCAATCCTGCTGCAACAGGAATTAACCATCGGCGCCGAGGAGACCGCGCCGGAGCTTGCGCTGCGCATGGCTCAAGCGGGCGCGCCGCTGGTCATTGATTCGCTTATCGGCCTGGCACGACGCCAACTTTCCGGCCGCCCGCAAGATTCTTCGTTTGCAACGTATGCTCCGCGTCTTGAGAAGGACCATGGGCGGGTGGACTGGTCACAAACTGCGTCGCAAATTTACAACCGGATTCGCGGACTCGATCCTTGGCCCGGCACCTACACGCGGTTTAGAGGCCAGCTTTGCCATATCTGGGGCCGCCCCTGCCCGGCTGCGGAACTGGTCGTGCAAGAGGACCCGCTCCACGCCTCTTCCGGTCAGTTCCCCGCGCCCGAGCGTACAAGCACCGGAACAATACTCGTCCACAATGGGACTTTGCGCGTCTTATGCGGCCAATCCACCAATCTTGAAATTACCCAGGTTCAGCTCGAAGGGCGCAGGCGGATCACAGCACAACAGTTTTTGAACGGCGCGCACCTCACCCCCGGCGAGCGTTTCGGCGATTGAGCAGTGTGATAACGCCGTGTATTCCTGCGCGTTTTCCGCGCGACCTCCTCTGAGGATCGGCCTACTGCGACGATCCGAGTGGTGGATCGACGCACCGCGCGATTACACTTGTGGCATGGCCATCTCGCCTGCACGACGAATCGCCTTCGACATTCTGCGTCGCGTGGCGTGTGAGGGCGCTTACGCCTCTGAACTCCTGTATACGCGCCTGGGGCCGCGCATCTCACGCGCCGATGCCGCGCTTTGTACCGAGTTAACGCTCGGAGTGCTGCGCTGGCAAGGGCTGCTCGATATCCTCATCGCGAGGCATCTTCAACATCCAAATGAGCGTCGCGACTCGAAGCGCACCGTGGAGCACCTGGACATTGAGGTGCTCCTCGCCCTGCGATTGGGCCTGTATCAATTGCGATTTCTAGGCCGTGTTCCCGCCCATGCCGCTGTCGGTGAATCGGTTGAACTGGTTAAGTGCGGGCCGAAAAGGTCAGCCGCGGGCCTGGTGAATGCAGTCCTGCGCCACGCCGCACCTGATGCGAAGGTTTCCGGCGCCGACCTGGAAAGTCTGCTACCCGAAGGCATTTCCGCTTTCGCCCGAACGGCTATTCTCTATTCACATCCTGAATGGCTGGTGACTCGGTGGTTTGCGGCGTTCGGAGAAAGCAGAGCCATCGCTCTGATGGTTGCCGACAATCGCCAGCCATTGCTTTCGTGTGCGGTTCTCGATGCGAGTCGTGTTGAAGTTGTGGCCGAGTCGTTGAAGGAATTCCCCTCTGAGGCGCGCGCGGCTGCCGGCGGCACGGCGCCGGAATCTTCGAGCCGCCGAAGCGTCCACTCGCCCGCTGCAAAATCGGCAGCCACGCCCGGACACTGGCTGCGCTCGGCCCTGACGCTAGGCAGCGGCAACCCCGCCACGCTCGCGGCATTTCAGTCCGGTGAGATCTCTTTGCAGGACGAGGCCTCGCAAATGGTCGCGCATCTCGTTGGCGCGCGCCCGGGCGACCACGTGCTCGACGTCTGCGCAGCGCCCGGCGGGAAGACCACGCTGCTCGCGCGTGCGGTGGCTCCGGATGGCAGCGTCATCGCCGCCGATCTGCACGAGCACCGCCTGCGTTCGATGCGCGAGCAACTAAATCGCACGGGAACGCGTAACGTATATCTCGCCGCGCTCGATGCCACCCGGCCGCTGCCCTTCCCGGGATCAACAATCGCGGAAAGACCGTTCGACCGTATTTTGGTGGATGCCCCGTGCACCGGTACGGGCACTCTGGCGCGCAATCCCGAAATCCGGTGGCGTCTAACGCCTGCTGACTTGGCTGATGCGCATTGCCGTCAGCTGAAGATGCTGGTCCATGCGCTGGCGCTCTTGCCGCCAGGCGGCCGCCTGGTTTACGCAACTTGCTCGCTCGAGCCTGAGGAAAACGAACACGTCGTCCGCGATGCTTTGACCGCTCCGGAATCCCATCCCGCGAACATTCACGTCGTGTCGGGACGGGCAGCGCTGGAAGCACACCTCCGGCCAGGAGTTTCGGCTGGCACATTATTTGGGGGCAGCAGCCACGACGGATTTTTTCGTACCTTTCCACCCGAGACACACACCGACGGCTTCTTCGCTGCTGTTATCGAGCGCGGATTTTAGCCGGCGGCATTCAACGTGGGGCGCCTGACGCGCTAATTCGCGACGCATTCGCGTTACGAGTCCGCTATCGCGTGACAGGCTCGTTGCGGCACGCATGCAATCACGCTGATACAATTAATGCAGGCTCGTAATTTATTCGTCGACGAAGTGCTTGTGTAATGTGTAAAGAGATGAGTCACCCTCAACAATGACCATGCGCGAACAATTCGAGCGTGTGTTGCGCGTCACCCTGCTCGTGTTCGTTCTCGCGGCCGCCGGCTTCATCAGTGCGGTCGCCGCGATTCGGATTGCCATTCGTGGCCGTATCGTCGTAATGCCTAACCTGGTGGGCCAGCCTGTGACCGACGCTCAAAGAGTGCTGGCTGCCAAGGGACTGCAGCTTCGCGTGGCCGACCGCATTTTCAGCTTCCTTCCAGCCAATGACGTCGCGCGGCAGACACCCGCTCCCGGCGACCAGGTAAAGGTTTCGCAGAATGTGCACGTCGTTCTAAGCTTGGGACCACAGACGGTCAGGGTGCCCCCTCTTGAAGGCTTCTCGATGCGCGCGGGACGCATCGCGCTCCTGCAGGCAGGCTTGCAGCTCGGTGAAGTTTCCACCGTTGACCTGCCTGGAGCGGCGCCCGATACAGTGCTTAAGCAGACTCCGCCCCCGGGCAGCTCCGCGGCGCGGCCAGGAGTCGATGTGCTCGTCTCCGAAGGCGACCACCCGGTTTACTACATCATGCCTTCGCTCGTTGGGCTCGACCAGTCCGAGGCCGAGAGAATCCTCGCATCAGCCGGACTCAGGCTCCCATCGATCACCCGCGTCGCACAAGCAGGCGCACCCAAGGGCGTCGTCATCGGAGAGACCCCGCCGCGCGGAGCTCGGGTCGCCAGCGACACGGCAATTGAGCTGGGTGTCGCCGAATAGAGGCCGCGTTACTTTCCGTATTTACGCATCATTTACGCATCGACAAGTGCTTCGCCCGGTCTCTCGCCCCCAACGAAACCCGTCAAAGCCCTCAAAGCCATCAAAGAAAGTCGAGTGAATTTGTCACTGTGATAGAATCCACTCGAAGTGCCTGTGCCAACCGCAGTCGAAGTGGCCCCTTCCATTCTAGCCGCGGATTTCGCTTGTCTGGGTGACGCCATTCGTGCGGTGGAACAGGGCGGAGTTTCCACCCTTCACGTGGACGTCATGGACGGCCATTTTGTGCCCAATATTTCCATCGGCGTCCCTGTAGTAGCATCTCTTCGCAAGGCAACCCGCCTGACCCTCGACGTGCATCTCATGATCGAAAATCCGGAGCGATACATCGAGGCTTTCGCCGCCGCCGGCGCCGATATGATTTCGGTCCATCAGGAGGCCACGCCGCACCTGGACCGCGCCCTGACCATGATGCGCGAGCATGGCTGCCGTCCCGGCGCGGTCATCAACCCGGCAACGCCGGTGGCCGACTCTCTCAGAGGTTCTGGCGAAACTCGATCACGTGCTGGTGATGTCGGTCAATCCTGGATTTGGCGGCCAGGCATTCATCCCCGGGCGCGCTACGGAAAATCGGCGAGCTTCGTGAGCTGCGCGAGAGGTATAATTATGCTTTCCGGATTGAAGTGGACGGGGGCATCGGTCCGGAGAATGTCACTCAGGTAGTTCGCGCGGGGGCGCAGATACTGGTGGCGGGGACGTCTGATTTTTCACACCCCTGACCCGGCCCAGGCCGTTCGCTCGATGATCCATCAGGCCAACGAAGCGCTGGCGCAAAGGGTTTGAGCTGCCACAGCGAGCCGGACTGAAGGCATGGGACTCGAGATCTATGCTCGAGCACAAGCTGGAGCAAAGTTGATCCGACACTAGGATGCCAACTTCAAACGCATTCTGCTGCTGGCAGCGCTTGCGTCCTGCCTGCCATCGCGGGTTGCTTCAAGAAAAAGGACATCTTGTCGCAAAAGGGCACAGGCACTTCGTCCGAGCCCGACAAGGTGCTCTTCGACAGGGCCATGGCCGATATTCAGCACGGCCGTTATACGGAAGGCAGACTCACCCTGCAAACCCTCATCAATACCTATCCCGACAGCGAATACCTGGCAAAAGCCAAACTAGGCGTGGCCGACTCCTATTTCAAAGAGGGTGGCACCACCGGATACACACAAGCCGTCGCCGAGTACCAGACTTTCATTACCTTCTTCCCTTTCCTCGATGAAGCCGCATATGCGCAAATGCAAATCGGCATGACCCATTACCGCCGAATGGAAAAGCCGGATCGCGATCGCAATGAGGCCATCGAAGCCGAGGGCGCGTTCCAAACCTACCTGCAGAAATATCCAAATAGTGAGCTCAGCGCGGCAGGTCCAGCAGCGATTGCGGGAAGTGCAGGAAGTGTTGCCGAAGGCGACTTCCGCGTTGCGTATTTCTATTACATGCGCCAGGTGGACCGCGCTTCGGCCGCGCGCCTGATCGAACTGGTGAATCGCTATCCGCTTTATAGCGAAGCGGATCGCGCCAACTGGATGCTCGGCTCGATTTATGAGCGCAGCGAGCACAATGAGATTGCCGCGCAATATTACACGCGCATGGTCAAGGATTATCCGCTCTCGCCCTTGGTCGCCGTTGCCAAGGACAAACTCGTCAAATTCGGCGCGCCGGTTCCGCAGCCCGATCCGACGGCTATGGCCCGCATGCAAAAGGAGCAAGACACTCCGCGGGCGCGCGTTGGCAATTGCTCAACCGCCCGGGCAAGCCTTGTTCAAAACCGGTCCCGATGTGCGCATGGCCGCGCGTAGCGGAGCGCCCACCATGACTCCTGAGGATTCCGAGAATACGGAAACCCTCTCCCCAGGCACCTTGTCTGTTGTGGGTGGGGCGGGCGGAAGCGCCACCACCGGCACCGGAGCTTTCGTCGAAACCGTCACGCCAGGATCGCCCGGCTCGATCGTGCCCGCTGCTGGAGCAGCTGTGCCGGCTGCCGGAGCAGGCAACGGCGCTAACGCCAGTCCGGCTAACGCTGATCCGGCAGCCAGTGGTTCCGGCGCCGCGACTGCCTCCGCGGATACGTCTGGCTCGACAACTACGGGTTCAGCCGCTGCCAACGGTGATGGTTCGCAGCCGGCGACAGACGCCAACTCGTCATCCCAGAGCAGCGATCCTAAGAACGAATCGTCGAGCAAGAAAAAGAAGGGTGTGCGCAAGGTTCTCCCCTTCTAATCCGCGTTTTGTTGGGTTGTTTGTTGGGTTGTCGTAACTGTTTCCCAGTGCGTCGCCATTTCTGGTTGTAGCCGCTCGACTCCACCCGAGCTTTTGCCAGCGCGCTCGCTCTTTTTTATCCGGACACACCTGTTCTCCAAGATCGTTGACGCCTGTTACCCCGAATGCTCCAATTATGTGCGCGCTGTACGGGGCGTCGTCCTCACCACGCCTGCCTGCTACATGCACGTTCTACCGAGGAGTTCCTTGTGCCGTGTGTACTCGTCGCCGACGCCAATAGCAGTGTCCAGAGAACGGTCACCCATGCTCTGAAGGAACTGGGGATCGACGTCGTGGCAGTTGCTAACGGCGAGGCAGCGGTTAGAAAACTGCCGGATGTGGCGCCCGATTTGATTCTGGCCGACATTTTTATGCCGGTGCGCAGCGGTTATGAAGTCTGCGAATACGTGAAGCGGCAGGCGCGGCATTCGCATGTTCCCGTAATATTGCTGGTCGGCGCATTCGATCCCTTCGATGAAAAGGAAGCGCGTCGCGTGCGCGCCGACGGCGTCTTGAAGAAGCCCTTTGTCCCGCCCGATCCTCTCATCAACATGGTCAAGGCTTTGCTGGCCAAGGCGGCGAGCGAGCATTTGGGAGAAGAGACAGTAGCGGTGACTGCCGGAGGCGGCTTGCCTCAAGGCGAAGCGGCACGCGGCCGGGCTCAGCGCGCGGATGTCTCCCGGCCGTCACCCCATACGTTCCCGCATACGCCAGTGCACGCATCGGTGCCCGCCGCCGGGGCGACGCTTACAGATGCGCCGCCACAGGTGCTTGCCGCAACGGACTTCGTTGTGCCGGAGGTCGAACTATCCGGATTAATCGAAAGTGATGTTGCGGCACGCGAGGCCGAGACGCCCGGCTTCGCTTCGCATGCTCCCGGGCCGCTGTTGAGCTCGGATCGGGCGGCCGCCCTTAGCTCAATGATCGAGCTTCCAGATGCGCAAGCGGACGTGGACATCGTCTCCACCACATCGCGAGATCCAATCCTCGGCGAACCGGCTTTCTGGAGCGCAGAAGCTAAAGTTGATGCTCCGCTCGAAGAAATTACCGGGGAACATACCTGGCGCCTCGAACCCCTTCCCCCCCACGAGGAAGCGGCGCGACTGCTTGCCGGCCTGCAAGCCGGCCTCGGAATTAGCCCGCAAATCGAAATCGAACCTGAGCGCGACCACGGCAGCCCCGCATCGACAGAACGCCGGGCCACGGAACATTTGTTCCAAGCTACAACGTTAGAACCCATCGAGTTCGCAATGAACGGCAGCTCATCCGATGTCGCACATGACGCGGCCACCTTCAGTGACGATGATCCGGCGCAAACGCCGTTGCCGCCAGAAGCCGAACGAGAGCCCGGGGCGCACGTCGACCTCGCACCTTACGATAACTCCGCAATGGCTGGCTCGGTCCTGGGAGATGCCGGTGCGAACAGAACGCCTGCGCCTCACGAAGAATCGATAGAAAGCGGCGGATCAAGTTCAGTAGATTTGTCCACCGTGAGTTCGGCGCCGCTGATCGCCTTGGAATCACTCGTGGCACGCGATTTCGCGGCACAGCCTGCGGTGGAATCGGCAGTTGAGCCCTCGCTTGAGCTGTCTTCGATACCGTCGGCTGAGCCCGCAGTAGAATCCCGCTTGGCCCCTGATGCTGAATCTGGCGCTGAACCTGGCGCCGAATTTGTCGCCATGACATCCCACCTGCCCAGCGCGTCGGAATTCCCTGCCGAATGCCAAGTCGCAGCGGCATCCCCGGTGGAACTACCGGCCGAGCCCTCGCTTGAACACGCGCTTGCTGAAGCCGAACTAGAATCCGGCGTGTCCCACGATCCAGAATTTGTGGCTGAATCTGTCGCTGAACCTGACGCTGAATCTGTCGCCATGAATTCCGACCTGCCGAGCGCATCGGAATCCCCTGCCGAATGCCAAGTCGCAGCGGCGCCGGTAGTGGAACTAGCGGCCGAGCCCTCCCTTGAACACGCGCCAACATCGCCGGCTGAGCCCGACCTAGAATCCGGCGTGTCCCTTGATGTTCAATCTGTCGCTCAATCTGTCGCTGAACCTGTCGCCGAATCTGTCGCTGAATTTGTCGCCATGAATTCCGACCTGCCCAGCGCATCGGAATTCCCTGCCGAATGCCAAGTCGCAGCGGCCCCGGTAGTGGAAATAGCGGCCGAGCCCTCCCTTGAATCGGTGTCGACACCTCTGGCGGAACCCGAACTAGAATCGGGCATGTCCCACGATCCAGAATTTGTGGCTGAACCTGTCGCCGAATCTGTCGCCATGACATCCGACCTGCCCAGCGCATCGGAATTCCCTGCCGAATGCCAAGTCGCAGCGGCATCCCCGGTGGAACTAGCGGCCGAGCCCTCGCTTGGACACGCGCCCACACCGCCAGCTGAACCCGAACTGGGGTCTGACATGCCCCTTGTGCACGAACCCACCAATTTGTCAGTGACAGAAAGTGCTGCCCTGCACGATCTGCAGGCGCAATCGCCGCTCGAAACCGCAGCGGTCGGAACGGCCGCTCTCGAATCCGAGGCTTACGAACTCACTTCTGCGACGCCGCCCGTCGCAAACAAAACTGCCGCGGACGCTGTGCCCAGCGCCTCACCCATGGTCGTAGCCGATGCACCCAGTCCCGCTCCGCAACCGCCGACTGAGCACATGCGCATTCACGATTCGCCAGACGCTTCGCTGGACACCTCGGCTGTCAATGAACCCTCTCACCACGAACCATCTCACCACGAGAAGTTTGTTTCCGTGCCGCACATAACTGCTCCTCCTGATGCTGATGAGTGCGACCATCCTCTTGGCAATGAAGTGTGGTCATCGCTTTCCGCCCCACTCGTCATGCCTTCCGTTCCGCATGCCCCTGGAGCGCTGCTGAGTTCCGCACCATCTGTGACCGTTGTACCCGCGACAAACTTATCTCCCGATGATCTCTGCGATGCGAAAACAATTGAACCGGCATCAGCCACTGAAGCAAACTCCGCGTCTGAAGAGTCAGCCGTACCGCTACTCGACCAGCAACTCGATCGAAGCGTGGCCATGCCACAATTCCATGCAGCCGCAGGCACCCCGCCGGCAGTTCAGCATGATATAAACATCGCTCCTGTTATTCTTGACGTCCCCGCCCCGCGGACGTCCCTAACCGCGGAAGAGTTAGAGTCGATCGTGACGCGAATTGTCGACCGCATGCAGCCCAGAATTGTCGAGTCTCTGAACCGTCAAATCCTGCGGCCCTTGATCGAAGCACTCGTCCACCGCGAACTCCGCAAACACTAAAAATCTGATCCCGCCCCACGCGGCGATTTGACCGCCCTGGCATCGGCCCGTATAGTTAATGTCGCCGTGCTGGCCACTTTTTGCGCCGTCTTGAGCCACTTAGCACATGCCTGAACAGCTTAAAAAACCGTTTGCGTTTCCCAAGGCTGCGGATTTTCCCAAGGCTTACGAGCCGCAATTGATCGAGCAGCGCTGGGCGAAGAATGGGTCGGAGGAACAGCTTTTCCGCGCCGACGCGAACGCGCCCGGGCCCGGTTTTTTCCATCGTCATTCCGCCGCCCGAACGTCACCGGCTCGCTGCACATCGGCCACATGCTGGACCACACGCGAGATCGATATCCTGTCGCGCTGGCGGCGCATGCGCGGCTACAACACGCTGTATCTGCCCGGCACCGACCACGCCGGAATTTCCACGCAGCGCGTCGTGGTGCGCCAGCTTGCCGCGCAAGGCATCAATTACCGCGACCTGGGCCGCGAAGAGTTCGAACGGCGAGTCTGGGAATGGAAGGAAGAGTCCGGCGGCACGATCACGCGGCAGATGGTGCAGCTCGGCGAAAGCTGCGACTGGACGCGCGAGCGGTTCACGCTTTCACCGGAACTTTCGCGCGCCGTGACCGAAGTCTTCGTGCGGCTCTACGAGGACGGGCCTGATCTATCGCGGCCACTACATCGTCAACTGGTGCCCGCAATGCCGCACGGCGATCAGCGATCTCGAAACCGTGCACGAGGAGCGGCAGGGCCATCTCTGGCACATTCGCTATCCGATCGTTGCGCGGATCGAGACGAATACGTCGTCGTGGCCACCACGCGGCCGGAAACCATGCTGGGCGACACGGCCGTGGCCGTGCATCCGAGCGACCCGCGCTACCAGCACCTGATCGGCAAGATGGTTCTGCTGCCGTTGATGAACCGCGAAATTCCCATCATCGATGATTTCGTACGTGGACCGCGAATTCGGCACCGGCGCGGTGAAGGTCACGCCCGCGCACGATCCGAACGACTTCGAAATCGGCCGCCGCCACAACCTGCCGGAAATCGACGTGATGACCGACGACGCGCAAGATGAGCGCCGCGGCGGGGCAATACGCCGGCCTCGACCGCTTCGAGGCGCGCAAGCGCATCGTCGCAGATCTTCGAAGCGCAGGCCTGCTCGAGAGCGTCACCGACCACACGCACGCGCGTCGGCACCTGCGACCGCTGCGGCACGATCATCGAGCCGCGCGCTCTCACGCAATGGTTCGTGAAGATGAAGCCGCTGGCGCGAGCCCGCGATCGCCGCCGTCGAGCGCGGCGACGTCGAGATCATTCCGGAGAATCGCCGCGCCGAATATTTCGAGTGGATGCGCAACATCCGCGACTGGTGCATCTCGCGGCAGCTCTGGTGGGGGCACCGCATTCCCGCGTGGCACTGCGGCGACTGCAAGGAAATTATCGTCGCGCGCGAGGCGCCCGCAAAATGCGCGAAGTGCGGCTCGGCGCAACTGTCGCAGGAAACCGACGTGCTCGAAACCTGGTTCAGCTCGGCGCTGTGGCCGTTTTCGACGATGGGCTGGCCGGACGACACGGCCGACTACCGCAAATACTATCCGACCAGCCTGCTGATCACCGGCTACGACATTCTGTTTTTCTGGGTCGCGCGGATGATCATGATGGGCCTGAAGTTCACCGGACGCGTTCCCTTCCGGCAGGTTTACCTGCACTCGCTGGTGCGCACCGCCGAAGGCCAGAAGATGTCGAAGTCCAAGGGCACGGGCATCGATCCCATCGAGCTCAACCGAAAAATTCGGCACCGACGCGATGCGCTTCACTCTGGCGAGCATGGCCGCGCCCGGGCACCGATATCGTTCTGACCGAAGACCGCATCCTGAGCTATCGCGCGTTCGCCAACAAAATCTGGAATGCCGCGCGATTCGTGTTCATGAATCTGGAGAAGTTCGAGGCCGCACCGGCGGCGACACGCTGCGAGGAGCTGGCGTCGCCCGGAAGTGCGCGCGGCGGCGCCCTATGCCGCTGCCGGCGAGATGGCGCTGGTCGACCGCTGGATTTTCTCGCGGCTCGCGCAGACGATCGCGCAGGTGAACGATGCGCTCGAACATTTCCGCTTTCACGAAGCGGCGCACGTCGTCTATCACTTCTTCTGGGGCGACTTCTGCGACTGGTACATCGAATGGGTGAAGCCGGCGATTTCCGATGCCGCAATTTCGCCAGATGCGGCGGCTGACCGCGAAATGCGCCGCCGCAACGCCTGGAGAAATCTATTCGCGGTCTTTGAGGCGCGCTTGCGGCTGCTGCATCCTTTCATGCCGTTTCTCACCGAGGAGCTGTGGCACCAGTTGCCGCAGCGGCCCGGCGCGCGTTCGATCGCGCTCGAGCGTTTTCCCGAGGCCGCGTCGAGAAGCTGGCGTGGACGCCGAGGCCGACCGCCAGGTCGCGCTTCTGCAGGAAATGATCGCCGCCGCGCGCAACATTCGCGCGGAAATGAAGCTCGACCCGAAGCGCCGCGTGGCCGCCGACTTTCTCCTGCCGCGGACGCTGCGGTTCGCGCGCTGGTCGAAAGCAATCGCGATGTCGTCTTGCGGCTCGCCTCCCTTTCCGAGTTTGCATATGTCGGCGGGTCGCCTCGATCCGCACGAGGGACCCGTGCGCGCCACCTGCGCAATTTGACCTGCGCATCGCTTACGGCGACGCTGTGGACACGCAGGCTGAGCTGGCGCGCTTGCGCAAAGAAAAAGAACGGCTCGCGCGCGACCTCGACGCCAAGAAAGAATCGCCTGGCCGACCAGACGTTTCGCAGCCGCGCCCCCGCCGAAATCGTGCGCCAGCTGGAAGCAACGTTCGCCGAGCGCCACGTGGAGTTCGACAAAGTTAGCGAACGGCTTGCGCAGCTGGAAAAGACCGCGGACGCTTCCCCGTCGCCGTGAATACTGATTTCGACCAATCTGAGCGGACGCTCGCTGGCGTTCGTAACTTGGTTCCTTGCCAAGCGTGGGTTGAATCTGCATGGTCGCCACGTGACGCGCGCCCGTGCCCAACGCATCACAGCGGCATTTGACCATGGCGACACGCAAACTTCTGGCACCATTCCCGGCACCACCGACCGCCGCATCGACGCGCTGCTGGCGCTGCTCTCCGACAATCCATTGATCGTCATCAGCGGCCAGAAAATCGCCCGCGAAATCGGCGTTACGCGCTCTTCCGTATGGCGCTGGACCCAGCGGCTGCGCGCACTCGGCGTGCGCGTCAAGGGCCATCCGCGCACCGGCTATCAGATCGAGCGAGTGCCCGACGTGCTTTCCGCCGAGCTTGCTCCGCCGCCAATTGCACAATTCCGCGTTCGGAAAGCACATCCATCACTTTTTCAAGGTCTGCTTCGACCAACGCCATAGCCTTCGAGCGCGGCGACGCAGGCGAACCCCACGGCACCGTGGTCATCGCCGAAGAACAGACAGCCGGCCGGGGCCGCGCCGGCCGCGCCTGGCATTCCGAGAAAACCAACGGCATCTACGTGACAGTGCTGCTGCGGCCGGCCATGTCGCCGATGCTGGCGCCCCTGATCACCATGGTTGCTGGCCTGGCGGTGCGCGATGCCGTGCTCGAGGAAACCGGACTCGCGCCGGACCTGCGCTGGCCGAACGATCTGCTCATGGCCGGCAAGAAATTTTGCGGCATCCTCACCGAGATGCACGCGGAGCCGGACCGGGTGCACTTCGTCGTCGTGGGAATTGGCATCGACGTGAATCACGCGGCCATGCCCGCCGAACTTGCCAGCATCGCCACATCGCTTGCGCATGGTGACCGGACGAACGCATTCGCGCCTGCAAATTGTCGCGCGGTTGCTGCGCACCTCGAGACCTACTACAATCGTTTCCTCGCGGAAGGGCCCGCGCCGATTCTGGCTCGCTTCACCGAAGTGTCGTCATACGCGCGCGGGAAACGCGTGCGCATCACGACGGCGAGCGAAACGTACACCGGCACCACCGACGGCCTCGAACCCGAGCGGCCTGCTGCGCGTGCGCCGCGACGATGGCCGGACGCGATGTGGTGATTTCCGGCGACGTGGCCGAGGCCCCCTAGATGCTTCTGGCTCTCGATGTCGGCAACACCAACACGGTGCTCGGCGTCTTCCGCGGTACCGAGCTGATCGCCAATTGGCGGCTGACCACCGCCCGCGATCAGACCGTGGACGAATATGGCATTCTGACACGCGAGCTCTTTACGCTGGCCGGGCTTGATCCGCGTCGAAATTCGCGGCGTGATCATCAGCTCGGTCGTGCCGCCGCTCAATTCCACGCTCGAGGAAATGGCCGAGCGATATTTCCACATCAAGGCGCTTTTCGTCGAGCCCGGCGTCAAAACCGGTATGCCCGTGCATTACGACAATCCGCAGGAAGTGGGCGCCGACCGCATTGTCAACAGCGTAGCGGCCTTCGCGAAATACGGCGGCCCGTGCATCGTGGTGGACTTCGGCACGGCCATAAATTTCGACGCCATTTCCGAGCGCGGCGAATATCTGGGCGGCGCCCTCGTTCCCGGCATCGGCATTTCGTCCGAGGCGCTTTTTTCGCGCGCGGCGCGTCTTGTGGCGCGTGGAGATCCGCGATCCGGGCAAAATTATCGGCACCAACACCGTGCAGTCCATGCAGGCCGGCCTGTTTTACGGCTTCACAGATCTGGTGGACGGAATCCTCGAACGCATGAAAGCGCGTGCTTGGCGACTCACACCCGGGTCATCGCCACCGGCGGCCAGGCTGCGCTGATCGCGCGCGCTTCGCGCCACATCGGGAAGATCGACGAATTTCTGACGCTTGAGGGCTTGCGCATCATCTGGGAGCGCAATCAGAGCGGGCGCGGCGCTTCTCGCTCAGCGTCCGCGCGGACAAATCCGGCCGGCAGTCGCGTCCCGAGAAATGCGCTGGGCGCGGACGGCGGTCTCGCGGCCGCCGGCCAGGCCGCGGGCAAAGATGCGCCGTTAGCAAACTGCGTTCGGTCGAACGTGTCAAATCGCATGGAAGCGTTTCAACTACTTCAATTATTTCACCGAAATCGAGGAGTACTTCTGGCAGAAGCGCGGAGCGCATCTGCTGGTTTCGCCCGCTCGACTGGGCCATTGTCGAAACCTGGCAAAAGGCCGGCATTCCACTCGGATGCCGTGCTGCGTGGCATCGACACCGCCTTTGAGAGCTACCAGCGTTCCCGCCGGTCTGCCGGGCGCCCGCTGAAAAGTCTGGCATATTGCGTCGATGCGGTTCTCGAAGCGGCTACTCAGGAAAAAGAAACAGCGCTGGCAAAGGTCCGGAAGCTGAAGCCGCGCCGCACGTGCCGAGCCGGGTGAAGACTTTTTCTCGCGAGGAGCTGCGAGCCTTTTTCAACCGTAATGCGGCAGCGGCTGGCGCAGGCCGCCGAGCGCCTTGCTTCCACCGACCCGGAGGTCTCGCCGCCGCATGTCTCACGCACGCACTAGCCTCGAGGAAGTCGCGCTGCTTGTAGATTCTCCGGCGCAAACTGGATCTGGAAGATCTCGAGCGCCGTCTGACGTCATCGTGGAAGAAAAGCTTTGGCGGCGTTGCTTGTCAGGCGCCAGCGAAGAGGTGCTTCTCGACAATGCGCCGCGACCTCGACCGCCAGCTCGCGCCCTATCGCCGGAAAATGACGGCCGAGCAGCTCGGCCGGCTCGAGCGGCAGTACACGCAGAAGCGCCTGTTCGAGCGCTTCTCTCTGCCGCGGCTCAGCCTTTTCTATCTCACCTGAGGTTTCATGCCCGAATCCATGCAAATCACCAAGTCTACAATTCCAAAATCACGTTTCGAAGTACGCATCGAGAAAATGGTGTATGGCGGAGATGGCTTGGGCCATCACGACGGCCACACCGTTTTTGTGCCATTTGTTTTACCTGAAGAGCTGGTCTCGGTCGAGCCTATCGAGCGCCGCAAGAAATTCATCCGCGGACGACTGGCACAGCGTGATCACTGCTTCACCCCATCGCGTCGCCGCACCGTGCCCCTATTTTGGCGTTTGCGGTGGCTGCCACTACCAGCACATTCCTTACGAACTCCAGCTGGAGTACAAGGCCGCCATTCTGCGCGAGACGCTTTCGCGGCTGGGCCGAATCGCGTGGGATGGACCGATCGTGCCCCATGCCTCTCCGGCCTACGGCTATCGCAACCGCGCGCAGTGGAAGATCGCGCCGCAGGATGCGGGAACACTCGCCATCGGCTATTACCAGGCCGGCGTCGCGCAAATTTGTGCGGTAAGCAATGCCCCATCTGCCTCTCCGCTCCTCGTCGTCGGCGCTGCAGGTTCTTTCCGCGCTGCTCGCGGCCGAAAGTTGCCGCGGACGCTGCTCGAAGTCGAAGCCTTTGCCGAATCGACGTGACACCAAGCCTGCTGCTGAATTTGTCATTCGATAAATTTGAAGGTTCGCCCGGAGAAAATCGCCCAAATGCTTCGTTCGCGAGATTTCCGGCGATGGAGTCGCTCCTGCTTCACGATCGCAAGGCCAACCGCTTCGAACTCAGCGGACCCGGCCATATCTCCTATCGTGCGGGTGACCACGACTACCGCGTCGGCCATCTTTCATTTTTTCAGGTGAACCGTTTCCTGTGCCGAGATCTCGCGAAATTGTGATCGGGCGATTCGCGCGGCCGGCTGGCGCTCGATCTTTTCGCGGGCGTGGGACTGTTCACCGTGCCGCTCGCGCATCGATTTCAGCGCGTGATCGGCGTCGAATCTAATGCCGCGGCCGTGCGCGACCTCGAAGCCAATCTGCAGTCCAGCGGCGCGGCCTCACCTGCGGCTCGTGATTCCGAAGTCGAGACGTTCCTTGCCCGCTGGCGCGAGCGCCCCGATCTGGTCGTGCTCGATCCGCCGCGTTCGGGTGTTCCCGCGCCCGCCCTCACGCCAACTGGCCAGGATTGCGTCCCGGCGCCATTGCTTATCTCTCCTGCGATCCCGCAACCTTGGCGCGCGATCTCGCCGTGCTGGTGGGATCGGAGAAACAGCCCGGTCCGTATCTAATTAGTGACATTCACCTTGTGGATATATTTCCTCAGACCTATCATATGGAGGCTTTGGTGCGACTTTCGCGTCGTGAATGAAGTTTCCCGCTCTCGCCATCGCCTTCTCACTTGCCGCAGGCATTTTGGCTGGCGGCTTTTTCGTTCACCGTCTGCATCATGCGTTTGCTTCTTCCCTGCTGGCCGCCCTTTTTCTGATCTTGACCGGCTTTCTGTTGTTCCTTGGACACCATCATACTTCTGCAGGAATTGCTGCCCTGCTCGCTTGGTGTTTGCTCGGCGCCGCGGCCGCGCAAATTGAGCCGCTGGCCGTCCCCGCCAATCACATAACCCGGCAGATCGCCTCCCAGGACGCCGTTGAAAACGCATCTGAAACTGGCCAGACCAATCTGATTAACTTAACCCAGCCACTGCGCTGGCGTGGGCGGCTAGGTCCGATCCACTGCGCCTGCCGTGGGGCGTGCGCGACGAAATCGATCTCGAAGAGGTGCAGTCTGCGGGGATTTGGCGTCCGGCGACGGGCGGGCTGCGCATCAGCTATTTTTTGAATGAGCGCGACGACCCCGCCCCGGAAACTCCCGCACCCGTTGATCCCGTCGCGGCCGATCGCCCTCTCGCCGACCCGGGAGCCGGCCTGCCAGCCGGTTTTCGAGCGGGTGATCGCATCGAAGTCCTGATGCGTGCCGCGCCTCGCGTAATTTCGCCGATCCCGGCGCATTCGATTACAAAACATTTCTCGCGCGCCAGGATATCGCTTGACCGGCGTGCTACGCAGCATGGCGTTGATGACGCGCCTTCCCGGCCCGCCCCCTACCCTTGCTCACAGGCTTGCGCGCATCCGCGGCCGCCTGCTGAATGAGGTCGACGCCATGCTGGCCGGCGGGCCTACGCTTGGTGCCGCAAACAACGTTGGGCGCGCCGCAGTGGCGCGCGCCATGCTTCTCGGCGATCGCAGCTTCCTCGATTCCGAACAGGTGCGAGAGTTCCAGGTGACCGGCGCCTACCACGTGCTCGTACTCGCAGGCTTGCACGTTGGCATCCTGCGCCGCTGCATTATTCTGGATCGGCCGCGCCTTGCGCCTGCCCCTCCCGGCGACCACGTTTTTCGTGCTCGCCGCCCTCGCGTTCTACCTGGCCATCGTTCAGGACCGCCCGCCGATTATGCGCGCGGCGACCGTGGCGGCAATTTACTTGCTTGCCAGGCTGCTGTTTCGCCGCGCGGCACTGCTCAATTCCGTGGGCGTAGCGGCGCTTTTCATTCTCATCGTGCGTCCCTCGGAGCTCGCCGACCCCAGCTTCCAGCTTTCTTTCCTGGCTGCATTCACCATTGCGGGCATTGCCGCTCCGCTGCTCAGCCGCACGTCGGAGCGCTATCGCCGCGCCCTCGACCATCTCGGCGATGCCACGCGGGATCGTGCAACTGCGCCGCGTGTCGCGCAATTCCGCCTGGATTTGCGCGCCGCAGCAAATTGTTGGAGACGCATTTGCCGGCATCGCTGTCTCGTTTTGCCTCCCCAGCGGTCACTGCCCCGTGCCGCGCTATCGCACTGCGTCTGTGGGAACTGATCGTTATCTCGCTCTTGCTGCAAATTGGAATGCTGCCGCTCATGGCCCAGTATTTCCACCGCATCAGCCCCCTCGGTATCGTGGCCAACATTCCGGCGGTTTTGCTGACAGCGGTCATCGTTCCCTTCGGATTCATAACTCTGGGGGCGGCGAGCATCTCGCAAGGGCTCGGCCATGTTTTCGGCAGGGTTTTATCCGCGGCCATCGGCGCCTTGCTTTCGTCAGTGAATTTCGTGGCGCACTTCCGCTGGGCCTCTTTCCGCGTCCCATCTCCGCCGGTACCGCTGCTGGTCGCATTTTTCGCGATTGGTCCGCTGTTTTCCGTGGGGATTCTGGCCGCCTGGCGCTGGCCCGCACGCATCGCTGGCGCTGCATTGCTGGCATGCGCGGCGTTGATCGCCGCGTATCCGTTTTCTCCCCGATTAGCGCGCGGTCAGCTCGAAGTTACGGTGATTGACGTAGGCCAGGGAGATTCCATTTTTGTCGCCTTCCCCGACGGCCGCACCATGCTCGTCGATGGCGGCGGGTTACCCGGCGGCTCTTACATTCATGGCCATCGCCCAGGAATCGACATCGGCGAGGACGTGGTGTCTCCCTACCTTTGGAGCCGCGGGTTGAAACGCGTTGACGTCGTCGCTCTCACCCATGGCCACGAAGACCATCTCGGCGGACTTCCCGCGGTCCTGCGGAATTTCCGCGTCGGCCAATTATGGGTTGGACACGATGTTAACTCCGCCAATTATCGCGGTCTTCTCTCACTGGCCCGATCGCTGGGCGTCCCGGTCGTTCATCGTGCCGAGGGCCAACGGATCGGCTGGACAGACGCGCAGATGCGTGTCCTGTGGCCGGACAACGATGATCCGGTTAAATCTGCCACAAACGACGATTCGCTGGTGTTGCGGCTGGCTGACGGATCGGAATCCTTCCTCCTGACCGGCGACATCGAGCGCCCGGTCGAGCGCAACCTCCTCGCTCAAAATGCCGGCGGTTCGCAAAAAGATGCGCCCGAACTTTCCGCCGATTTCCTGAAGGTTCCGCACCATGGGAGCAAAACGTCAACCACGCAGCCGTTTCTCGATGCCGTCCACCCGCGCTATGCGGCGATTTCGGTGGGTGCGTCGAACACCTTCGGCCATCCCAATGAAGAAGTCGTCGAGCGCCTCTCCGCCGAGGGCGCGCATATTTTCCGCACGGACCGCAACGGAGCCATCACGGCGCTTACGGACGGGCACACTCTCACCGTTCGCACATTTCTCGATTCTCAATCGCCCGTTCCGCCATCGCCCCCGTCATATCGATCGTCGTCAATCGCCTCGCCCGACACCTCGTCGAGGTCCTCGGCACCCGCCAGGTGATCCGCAATCAATTGACGCGCGCGTGCCGCCTCCGATTCCAGTGTATAGATCTCGATCCCGGTAAAGATCGGTGTCAGGTCCGGCAAGTTGCCGTCGCCCAGCGCTGGCGATTCGATTCCGGCGCTTTCGAGCAGGCCTCTCACCACCACCGCCTCGATCCAGGAACCGGCCGTGTACACTATGGTAATGGGCTCTGCGTTCGGAGGTCCCTTGGGAATCGAGAAGTCGTCTTGCTGCATTGTAGTGCAACCGTTATAATTGAATTAGTACCGTGAGCGCCATCTCTATTGACGGCACCCCTTCTGCTTCTCCAAGCAGTGCGGCAATTGACGAGGAATCGCGCCGCGTTCGCCGTCTCCGCATCGTCGTGAATCTATCGCTTAGCTTGATTGCGGAGGGCGATCTGCCACTCTCCGAAGCCCAGCAGCTTGCCGCCGCGGCCCGGCGCCTCGCCGAAGAACTCTTTCCCGGCAAGGGCCACGTGTACGACCTCGTGTACCAGCCGAAATTTCGCGCGCTTATAAACGAAATCTATCGGCTCCAGTAACTGCCGCGCAAAACTGCAACCGCCGCAAGTATCGCGAGAATCAACACCACCCCGGCAGCCGCCTGGTATTCCCGGTTGCGCCGGTATTGCGCGAATGAAAAATTGGTGCCGCCCTGCTCGCTCGCGCCCCACAGCCGCGGCCAAAATAGCGGTACTCGGTGCGCGTATCGCTCGAAGGCCTCGCCATATTGAGCGCGCAACTCCGCCTCTTCTCTTCGCATCACCCGGGGGTAGAACATCAGAAAGTAGCCGCCGAGCAGCGCCGCCACTAGCCATGAGCGGCTCGCCGCCGCAAATGCGCCGGCCAGGAACAGGCTGCCCAGATAAAGCGGATTGCGCGTCCGCCCGTAAGGTCCCGTGGTAGCCAGCGCCTCGCTTTTGCGCAAATGGCCGGCTGCAACCGCGCGTACGAGCAAGCCTGCAACAGCAATGGTTGCGCCAATTGCTACCGACTGCAGATTCGGCCGCGCCCACCACAAACAGATTACGGCCAGCGGATACCCCAGAGGCACGCGCCAGCGCGCCCAAACCCTGCCCGATTCATTCAACACGCATCACTCAACACGCATGCGCCAACATTGATTACCCCGCACACTCCGATTACCCCGCACACCCGCTCACGCGCGTCACGCAAATCTCCCACATGCAAAACGGCACGCTGCAGTAACGGACGCGGCCATTCGCTTGGCACCCTTCGTCGTTTTCATTTCCCGAGTGCTCTTGTTCAATCGCCAGCACCCAATTCGCGCTCCACGGCCGCCACAACTTGTTCTACCGTGAGGGACAGCATCGCTCCCGAGTAATCGTCGCCTCGTTTATAACTGTTTGCTTCATCGGAAACGTTTCGCAGCACTGTTCCAAATTTTCCCCCTTCATAAATCGGACCATTGCGTGCCGGATCGGTCGGTCCAAACAGCGCTATCACGCGCGTGCCGAGTGCTGCAGCCAGGTGCAATGGACCGGTATCGGCGGCAATAACTATTCGCGCGTTCTTTACAAGCGCACAGAGTTCCACGAGCGATGGGGACAGTAATGCCGGTTTCGCCGGCGAAGACGCCCGAATCACAGCGGCGCCGAGTTCATCTTCACCTGGACCCGCATTCACCACCGCCGCAATGCCGTGCCTGCGCCAGATCTCGCCGCAAAGTTCGCCGTAACGTTCGGGCGGCCAGCACTTCGATTTCCAGCCGCCTCCCGGACTCACCACGATATAAGGATCGCCGGAACTCGTGAGCGGCAACTTCGCGGCCAGATTGTCCACTTGTTCGCCGGGCACGTGTATAGGGAAGTGCATGCTCACGGGCGGGCGTGCCCCGGCTCGCATAGCGAGACTCGCATTCAGTTGCGTCATGTGCCGCCCGCCGGGAGTCACGCATTCCGTGTAGAACCACGCCGCTCCCGGCTCGCGCGCCGTCTTGCGGTCAAAACCCAGACGCCGCGGCGCTCCCGAGCGCCACGCGAGCAACGCAGATTTGTACAGCCCCTGAAAATCCACCGCGCATGCATAGCGTTCCTGGCGCAGGCGATGCACGCAGTCGAAGTGCCCGGCGACTGAGCGGCGAATCGGGATCACGCGATCGATGCCCGCAACCATTTGAATCAGCGGCGCCCACTTCTCTTCCACCACCCAGTCCATCCCAGCCCTAGGCGCAACCGCAGGCCCAGCTGCCTCCACAATAGCTCCGGCCTCGCTCTCCGCATTAGGAAGGCTCGCTCGCAGCGCCGCCACCGCCGGCAGCGTGTGCACCAGATCCCCCAGCGAACCCAGACGTATGACGAGCACCCTCGGCGGGGCAGCGTCAGACATGAGTAAAGGTGCGAAGGCGCGACAGCAGTTCGCGCGTGGAGTGCTCCTTGGCGTCACCTACAATCGCGATGCGCACTCCCAATTCCCGTGCGATGTCTCGTTCCGGCACTGTTTCGACCGTATAATCGGTGCCTTTCGCGTGCACGTCTGGCCGCAGTACGCGCAACAAAGCCGCCACGTCTGGTTCGTCAAACACCGTCACATAACTCACAACACCGAGCGCGGCGACCAGTTGCGCACGCGCTTCGGCGCTCAGGACGGGCCGGCCTTTTCCCTTTAATAGTTCCACCGTGGCATCGGCATTCACCCCCACAATCAGAACATCTCCCTCGCGCCTCGCCCCTGCAAGATATCGTACGTGCCCTGCATGCAGCAGGTCAAAGCAGCCATTCGCAAGCACTATTCGTTCGCCAGATGCGCGGCGCCCTTCGAGCCGCCGCAGCAACTCGTCGCGCGCCAGGATTTTTTCACGCGTATCCATTTTTCTCCGAGCGTTCTCTCTTAATGTCGCGGCACACGTACGCTGCGATGCTGCCGGCCGGCAACTCGCGTGGCTCCCGAGCCCCCCACACTGGCCACAGGCGCCGGTGCTGCCTTCGCACCTGTCGCGTCCATCTGAATTGCGCCGAGCAACTCCCCGCGTGTCACGGTCGCGGTTCCGCGCTTCATCACCACGATGCCCCCGGCGTAATTGGCGATTTGCGCGGCTTCGAGGATGCTGGCTCCCGCGGCCACAGATAACGTAAACGCCGCAATCACCGTGTCCCCGGCACCGGTTACATCCAGTGCCTGATCGCTGCCGAACACCGGAATCGTGCAAGGCGCTTGGCCGCGCTCAAACACAGTCATCCCGTCGCGTCCCCGCGTCACCACCAGCGCCGCGATCCCCATCCGCGCCATGCTCGCTTGCGCCAGATGCTCCAGCTGGTCTGCACTCCCGGCAATCTCCTGGTGATGCGCGGCCTCGATCTCCGCCTCGTTCGGCGTCGCAGCCGCGAGTCCCATTCCCGCATACTCGTGCAACCGGTGGCGGGAATCGAGCGCTACCGGCGCCGGCCAGCTCCCGCGTCCGCGAATTGCCGCCGCGGCGGCCGGAGTAGCCGAGCCATATCCATAATCGGAGATCACCATCCCAGACGCTTGCGCCATTCGCGCGCGAGCGGCGCGCACCAGCGACTTCACCTTTTCAGCAGGCAATGCCGCCGAAGGCTCGCGGTCCATGCGCAATACCTGTTGTCTTGCAGTATGCGTCCAGCCGGCGAGAAAACGCGTCTTGGTCGGTGTGGTCCAGCCCCGAACGCGCACGAGCCCGGAAACGTCCACACCCTTGGCGCGAAAAAATTCCCGCAGTGTGTCTCCCGTTTCATCATCGCCAATCGCGCTCACTGTGTGTACCCGCGCCCCGAGATCGGCTAGATTGTTCGCTGCATTCGCGCCACCCCCTGGGACGCACTGCGTTTCACGATGTCGCAGGATTAATACCGGAGCTTCGCGCGATACGCGGGAGATTTCACCAAAAACAAATTCGTCGGCCACGAAATCGCCGAGAACCAGAATCGTCTGCAGTGGAAATGCGTCCACCAGGCCGGCTAGCCGCGCTAAATCAGCTGGATCGCCCGGACGAGCTGTGCTCACTGCAGTTCCTTGAGGATTATATCCACCGCCTCGTTCAGATCTCTGAGAACCCAATCCGGCTGCCGCTTCCACTGGTGCCGGTGATATTCATAGTCTCCGCTTCCATAGCCCGTCAGCACGAGTATGCCCCGCCCTCCGGCCGCATGCGCCAGTTCCACATCGCCGTACCGGTCGCCCACGACGAAGGAACGCCCGAGATCGAGGTCATGCTCCCGCGTCGCGCGCTCCAGCAGCCCTGGCAGAGGCTTGCGGCAGCTGCACTCATCCACTCGCGTGTGCGTGCAATAGTAAAACCCATCCAGGTGCGCACCTGCGGCGGCTAGCGACTCCGCGATTTTCTGATGTACTTCCGTCACCAGCGATTCCGGGAACATGCCCCGCGACACTCCCGATTGATTCGTGACCACCAGCACCGGCACATGGGCTTCGTTCAGCCGCCGGATCGCTGCCGCTGCATGCGGATACATCTGCAGCCGGCTGATGTGGTTGAGATAGCCCACCTCTTCGCAAATCGTTCCATCGCGATCGAGGAAAACCGCTGGACGGCGCCTCTCTGACCGCGCGGTGTCTGGCCCCGCATTCGAAGGAATCAATCTCTCACCTGTTGTGGAGTTCAAAGGCTGCGTTTCCCGTTCGCGAGTATCGGCAATGTCGCCGGTATGGCCATGGTGGCCATCGTCGCCATGGTTGACGGTCCGGGCGTGGCCTTGCCCTCCAGCCACGCGGCGGCGGCAGCAAATACTCGATCCACGGCGATGCGCGTCATGCAGCGATGGTCGATTGGACAATGCCGCAAAAAACAGGGGCTGCATGCCACCGGCTCTTGCACCAGCGTAAAACTGGTGGTCACCGGACTGGTGCCCGCAGGATCGGTGGGCCCGAATATTCCGACCACCGGCACGCCCACCGCCCCAGCCACGTGCATCGCGCCCGAGTCGTTGCCGATGAACAGGCGGCACGTTGCAAGAAGCGCCGGTAGTTCGCCGATCGTGGTGGTACCCGTCAAATTCAGCGCGCGGCGTTGCATCGCTTGCGCAATTCGCCCTGCCATTTCGTTTTCCTGAGGCGCGCCGAAAAGTATCACCTCGGCATCAAAGGCCGCAATCAGCCGATCCGCCAGCGCCGCGTAGCGTTGCGGGTCCCAGCACTTCGCCGAACCATAAGCTGCGCCCGGCGCAAATGCGATCCTGCGCGCGCCCGCGCGAGCGCCCGCTTCAACCAGGCGTTCCTGCCGCCCTTTGCTGCGCTTCGGCCGGCACGCTGCGAGCACGATGCGTCTATGGTGGGCAGTTGCGACAGCCAGCCCGCACGCCGCAATAATTCCAGATAGTAATAAGCTTCGTGAGACGGAATTTCGCCCTTTGCAGGTACATGAACCGCCTGCGTCAGCAGCCAGCTGCGCGCGTCGCGCGCGTAACCGATGCGTTCCGGAATTCCTGCCCGCCACGCCAGCCAGGCCGCTTCGAACGCATTCTGCAATAGCAGCGCCGCGTCGAATTTCTCGCGCCGCAGTTCGCTCGCCAGCCGCTCTCGTCCCCAATAAACCTCTGTGCCGTCCGCGATTGTCGAACACGATCAGGCGGTCGGCATAACCCTGCCCGCGATACAAATCCGCAACCCAGGGGCGCGCCAGCACAACAATTTCCGCGTCCGGCCAGCGCGCGCGAATCGCCGCAAGCGCGGGGATGGCCATCACCGCGTCCCCTACCCAATTTGTGGTGCGCACCAGAATCTTCATCTTATGGTCAGCTTGCGATCATCGTGTCATCGCGCCTCGCACCACTTGAACGCTCATGGTCACTGTGAAACGCTGTGAAATTCGTGCCCAGGACGTCGGCCTAGAATCATGTTAGCTTTCCTGTTAACCTGCGACTCCCCGCCTCACCCGCACGGCGGCGCCGTGTGGCCGCCTAGAACTGCGCTCCAGAAGCTCTGCGCGTCGAACAAAACCAATTCCACCCGGCAGGCGTATAGCGGAAGCGTAGCCGGCAGCGATCGCGCAGGTTGAACACGTCTTTCTCGGTGCAAACCAGCGCTTCAGCGCCGGCCTGCGGCCGCGTCTCTCTCGAGCGTCGTCACATCCTGCGCCGAATAGCGATGATGATCTTCGGAAGCGGCGCTCCCCACCACAGGAAAACGCCCAGCGTCGCAAATCGTAAAAAAATGCCGCCGGGATTCCCGATTCCGCAAAATGCGAAAACTTTGACCTTGGTGCGATCCATCGGCAGCCCCACATGCATCGCCGGAGCGCGCAGCAGGCCGCGGCAGTTCCAGCTTGCGCGTAAAATATCGGGCTCGTCGTAAAGCGGCGCACCGCCACCTCCAGCCCCGGCGCATGCTCGGTGCGCGTAATTACAATAGCATCGGCGCGTGCCAGCGCCCTCGCGGCTCGCGCATCGCCCCGCCGGCAACAACCCGCCCTCCGCCAAAAGGGTCGGTCGCATCCATCAGCACGATGTCCGCATCGCGCTCGAGCGCCAGGTGCTGAAATCCATCGTCGAGAATAAACCACTCCACCCCATGCCGTTCAAGCATCTTCCCGGCCGCTGTACCGGTCGTTGCCCACACCCAGTTGCGCGCGCCCGCCAGCCGCTCTCGCAGCAGCGCTACCTCATCGGCGCGCGGAATTCCTGCGGCATCGGCTTGCGCCCCGCCCCGATACCCACGCGTGAGGATCGCCGCCCTCTTTCCTTCCGCAAACAACCGCTCTGCGATCCACAGACACCATCGGCGTTTTGCCCGTGCCGCCGACCGTAAGATTGCCCACGCTGATCACCGCGCCATCCAGTCGGCGCTTCCGCAGTATCTTCGCGCGATAAAACGCCGCGCGCACCTCGACCACTGCGCCGTAAATCAATGCCGCTGGCAAAAAGCGCCAGGCGCCAAGCCTCCGGCGACTTCTCCTCCAGCCGCGCAATTCCCGGCGGTATGGATTCAGATATCGTCACAGTGCGCCGGTCAAACCCGGTTCGCCCCTGCGCTACCTCCGCCAGCAACGCCGCGATGCGCTCGACCGCACCTCGGTCGCTCCCGGTGCCGCTCCACCAGTTCGCGCGCCGCCTGCCCCATGCGCTCGCGCCGCGCGCGATCGGATAGCAGCGCGATCCAAGCCGCCCCAAGCTCCGGGCCGGAACGCACCTCCACCGCCGCCTCCGCCGCGAGAAAGCCGGCGGCGATATCCCGAAAATTATCCATCGAGCCGCCAAACACCGGAACTTTCCCAAACATCGCCGGTTCGAGCGGGTTGTGCCCTCCTGCCGGCTCGAGCGACCCGCCGACGAACACCAGCGTCCGCGACCCGGTACACCGCCGCCAATTCGCCAATCGTGTCCAGCAGCAAAACGCTTCCTGCTCGCCGGGCGTGCGCGCAAGAGCACCCCTTGAGCCGCTGTCATGCGTGCCGCATTTGGCGTCCCATTTGCCTGCGCCAGCCGAGACTTGAGCGCGCTTCGCCGCACCACCCGCCGCCCGGACTGTTCGATCAGCGCCCGGCCGCGTCGAATCGTTCCGGTTTGCGCGGAGCCATCACCAGCAGCGCGCCGGGCCATTGCCGGCTCACCACCGCCAGCGCTTCCAGCACCGGCGCTTCTTCCCCGCGATCACGCTTCCCGCCACCAGCACGGGATCGCGTTTAATTCCGCGATGCTAGCTATTTCCGCGTTCCAGCCAATCCACCAGCGGAGTTTGATACCTGGGCATCGCCACGTCGTACTTCATATTCCCGGCGACCACCACGCGCGCCGCGCGCGCGCCCAGGCTCCACCAGGCGCGCCGCATCTTGCTCGCTTTGCATCAGTAAAAAGCTCGGCATCATTCAGCACGCGCCGCAAAAATCCCCGCAACAGCCCGCCGGAAAGCCGCAAGGCCCGCGAAAATCGCGCAAACGACCGGTTCGAAATCCGCCCGTTCACCACCGACCACCGGCACTTTCGCGCGCCGGGCCTCCCGCAGAAAATTCGGCCAGATTTCCGTCTCCAATATGATCACCAGCTCCGGCCGTACGGCCCCCAGCGCCCGCCGCACCGGTCCGCGCCAATCCAATGGAAAATAAAATACCGCCTCCGCGGATTTCAGCCGCTCGCGCGCCAGCGCCTGTCCCCGTCGCCGTGGTTGTCGAGATCACCAATCGCCGTCCGGGAAAGCGCGCCGCCAGCGCGCGTGCCAGCGGCACCGCCGCCAGCACTTCCCCTACGAGACACCGCATGTATCCATATCGTCCTCCGAGCCCGAGTACGCGAGCGTTCTCACTCGGAGCCGTCTCAATACGGTGCCGGCTCTGACTGGGGCGCCCTCAATACGGGTACGGGCTCTACTTGGAGCCTGCGCAATATCCGACGCAGTCCAGCTCCGGCGGGAATCGCCACGCGAATCGCTCCGGCAGATTGCGCAGGTACTTCTTCTGCCGTAGCCGCTGCACCAAAAAATAAGGCGAGAGAAGAAATATCCCTGCGGCACTGAGCACGCTGTAGAGAAAATACATGCGGATGGCAGCGCGCGGCTGTATCGTGCGAACACGCTCTGCCGGGCGGACCTGCGCGACTGCTCCGGCGCTTACCCGATGCCCACAAAACGCGTACGGGCTCTACTTAGCCCGCCCAATAAACGATAGCATGGGTGCGTGCCTCGCTTGAGCCGGCAAGCAAACGACGGCTCGCACGCTTGCCGCAGCCCTTGCACGTACAACTTCCCGGGCCACTCAGGCCCCAGGCAACGCCCCGCCGTGCTATGCATCTCACCCGTATCGCATGCTGAACCCGCTCCCGTTCCTGCTATCCTGGGCACTTTTCCGCCCGCATCTCTCGGGCGCGCCATTGCGCCATTCTCTACTCGCGCTGCTATTCGCCGCACAAATCGTCCCGGCCATGCCAATGCCCAGCGCAACAGCTCGACCCCGCATCGCTCCCGGCGCATGATTCGCACCAGGGCCTGCTCGTCGCCGTTGACCCCTTCACTTCCGCCGCGCGCTACAAAGACAAATTCGGCAAGCGCACCCCGTATGATGCCGGCATCCTCGCGCTCGATGTGTACTTCCGCAACGATGGCGGCGTCCCCATTCGCGTCAACCTCGTCCACCATTCGCCTGCTCATGGGCGAACCCGGCGGCTCGCGCCAGCACCTCGAGCCTCTTTCCTCCGAAGAGGTCGCCGACGCGGTCCTCCTCAAGCCCGGCTAAGGAGCCCTCCGCGCGCCGTTTCCCCGTCCCCGGCAGGCGGCGTGAAAGCCGCCGCGCGATAAAAATTGGGAGGCGCTTGCCAGCGTGGTCCGCTCCTCCGCCCTCAGCACCGAAGTAATCGCTCCGCACTCGACCGCTCACGGCCTCTTTTATTTCGACGTGAATCATCATTTCGACTGGCTCTCGAACGCCCGCTTCGAAGTTCCCGATCTTTCTTTCATGCTCGACAACAAAGCTCTTTTCTTCTTCGAAATCGATCTCGCCCAGTAACTTTTCGTTGGCGCTCCGCAATGTTTCGTTCGCTCCACATTTGCTCGCGCTCTCCCCCTCGGCTAAAATAACCGCGCCACCCGGGCCCCGACCACATGAATCTTCTGGATGCCTTAAACCCGCAACAGCGTGAAGCCGTGCTCGCAACGGAAGGTCCGGTCCTCGTCCTCGCAGGCGCCGGCACCGGAAAGACGCGCGTCATCACCTATCGCATCGCCAATTTAATCGAGCAAGGCGTTCCGGGCGCCTCGATCCTCGCCGTCACCTTCACCAATAAGGCCGCCGAGCAGATGCGCGACCGCCTCCGCGCCCTCCTCGAAGGCACCGGCGCCAATCCGCACGAGCCTTGGATCAGCACCTTCCATTCTTTTTGCGTGCGCCTGCTGCGCCGCGAAGCTGCGCGCCTCGGCCTTCCGCGCAACTTCGCCATCTATGATGAAGATGACCAGCTCGCCGCCCTCAAGCTCGCCCTCGCTGCCCTCGAAATCGACGATCCGAGCCGATACCCCGCGCGCGCTGCTGTCCGGCATCAGCTTCGCAAAAAATCACGGCATCTCGCCCGAAAAGGCGCTTGCCAACGCCTTCGACGACCGCAGCAAGACCGCCGCGCGCGTCTACGAAGCCTACGAGCAAACCCTGCGCAAGACGGGCGCACTCGACTTTGACGATCTACTGCTTCGTGCCGTCGAAGTGTTGCGCCGATTCGACGACGCGCGCGCTTCCTGGCAGTCCCGCTTTCGCTTTCTGCACGTCGACGAGTATCAGGACACCAACAGCGTGCAGTACGATCTGCTGCGCCTGCTCGCCGGACCCGGCACCAACCTCTGCGTCGTGGGCGACGAAGATCAGTCCATCTACCGCTGGCGTGGCGCCGATGTCGGCAATATCCTGCGCTTCTCCGACGATTTTCCCGGCGCTCGCGTTCTGCGCATCGAGCAGAACTACCGCTCGCGCCAGAAAATTCTCGATGCCGCCGCCGCCGTGGTCGCCAAAAATTCCCGCCGCATCGGCAAGGAGCTCGCAGCCACCCGCGGTCCGGGCAGAATCTCATCTTTTACGAAGCCCGCGACGCCCGCGCCGAATCCG
The DNA here is from genome assembly GCA_963828935.1 of uncultured Acidobacteriota bacterium. Classification (GTDB taxonomy): domain Bacteria; phylum Acidobacteriota; class Terriglobia; order Acidiferrales; family UBA7541; genus Palsa-189. The sequence continues at coordinate 45,211 of CAWHGP010000004.1, forward strand.
AATATGTCGCCGCGTCGCGTGGCCGAGCTCGCCGCCGCCGAGGATTCCGCCGCGCGCACGCCGTGCTCTACCGCACCAACGCGCAGTCCCGCTCCTTTGAAGAGGCTTTTCGCGCCCGCGGAATGCGCTACCGCCTGCTCGGCGGCTTCAGCTTTTACCAGCGCGCCGAAATCAAGGACGCCCTGGCCTATGTGCGCCTCGCCATGTTTCCCGACGACGATGTGGCCCTCCTGCGCGTTCTGAACACGCCGCCGCGCGGCATCGGCAAGACTACCGTCGACTCCCTGCGCTCCGCCGCCCGCGAGCGCGGCATTCTCTTTCTGGAACGCCCTCGGCGAAACCGTCGACGCCGGCGGCAGCCGCGCCCTCGCGCCGCTGCGAAGCTTTCGCACGCTGATCGAAGAGCTGCAGCAAAAGCTGGCCGACGCTGCCGCCCGCACAATTTCTCGCCGCCGTTCTCGATATCACCGGCTACCTCGACATGCTTCGCCAGCGCGATACCGCCGAGGACATCGCGCGCACCGAAAATCTTCGCGAACTCGTAAACGCCGTCGCCGAAGGCGCCGAGCGCGGCGAAACTCTCGAGGATTTCCTCGACCGCGCCGCGCTGGTGAGTGATGCCGACAACTTCGACGATCGCGCCGCCGTCACCCTGCTGACTCTGCACACCGCCAAGGGCCTGGAATTCGATCACGTTTTTCTTACCGGCCTCGAAGAGGGCACCTTCCCCCACAGCCGCTGCCTGAACAATGCCGAAGAGCTTGAAGAGGAGCGCCGCCTCTGCTACGTCGGCATGACCCGCGCCCGCGACACCCTCACCCTCACTCGCGCCATTTACCGCCGCATCTATGGCACCGAGCGCCTGCAGGCCTCCGCCCCATCGCGTTTTTTGCAGGAAATTCCCCGCGACTTGATCGAAACCGCGAAGGGTTCTCTCGCCGATGCCGGTGAAACGCGCCGCTACGAATCCGATCCCGAATATTCCTATTCCGCGGAAGAGTTCAGCCGCCGCGTGCGCCACCTGCCGCCCGGCCGCCGCCCACCCGATCTCGTCCGCTGGACCGCCGAACGAACGCCGCGCGCGCGAACTGCTTCCCCGCCCGTTCCCGCACCGGCCAATCCGATCCCCTCATCGGCCAGCGCGTTCGCCACGCTACTTACGGCCTGGGCACCATCATCGGCGTCGAAGGCGAAGACGAAGATCGCAAGCTCACCGTCAGCTTCTCCAGCCACGGCACAAAAAAACTCGTCGAGCGCTACGCCAATCTTTCCTGGGCCTAGCCCTGCTTGAGGAGATTATGAAGTGCGTCAATTCCCGGTTTGACCGAAAACTTTAGCCGCTCGTTCAGCGGTGGCCATCTTCCACAACGGAGCTACCAGTTCCACAAAGGGAGATAATCGCGTTCGTTGTGGGTCGTTCCAATATGCAGCCGGTCCGGCTGGCGGGAGTTTGGTTTTTTTGCATCTGCCCGTGCGGCAGCGGGAAGCAGGCGCGCCACCCGCATTCATTTGTTTCTGACCAGGCAGATAGCTTAAATGTCTAGCGAGTCTGCCATCTGGCGCTTTTCCTGTTTAGCTTGCCGAAACAGCGCCCCTGCGCCCATGGTATTCCGCGGCTGCCGGTATGCTACTCTGCATTCGTCTCTGCTCGCTTCGCGTTTTCCGCTCTGCGCAACCGGGCAACACCCAGCAGGAGGTCCATCGTGTGCGGCATTGTCGGATACATCGGTCCTAAAAAGGTCGTGCCCCTGATCCTCGATGGTCTGCGGCGTCTCGAATACCGCGGCTACGATTCCGCCGGCATCGCCGTAGTCAGCGAAGACGGCAAAATGGAAATCCGCCGCGCCTCCGGCAAGCTTCCCAATCTCGAGGAGTCCATCCGCCAATCGTCCGATCGATGGCCTCTATGGCGTCGGCCATACCCGCTGGGCCACGCACGGCCGCCCCACCGAGGAAAACGCCCACCCGCACCGCGATTGCACGGGCGAGATCGTGGTCGTGCACAACGGAATCGTCGAGAATTACGTCGAGCTGAAGCACGAACTCGAGAAGGAAGGGCACAAATTCGTCACCGAGACCGACACCGAGATCATCGCCCACCTCGTCGAGAAATATATGGATGGCGGCCCGCTGGAAGACGCCGTGCGCAAGACCGTGCAAGCGCCTCACCGGCGTCTACGCGCTGCGCGATTCTCTCGGCCAAGGATCCGCACAAAATCGTGGCCGCGCGCATCGGCCCGCCCGTGGTCATCGGCCTGGGCAAGGACGAATACTTCGTCGCCAGCGATATTCCCGCCATTCTCTGCCACACGCGCGATATGTTTTTCCTCGGCGACGGCGATATCGCCGTGCTCACTCCCAAGGGCGTCCGCGTCAGCGACATCGACGGCAATACCGGTCGAGCCCAAGATGCAGCACGTCACCTGGGACCCCATCATGGCGGAAAAGGGCGGCTATCAAGCATTTCATGCAGAAGGAGATTTTCGAGCAGCCCGCGCGCCGTCCGCGACACCCTTCTGGGCCGCATCTCGCTGGATACCGGCAAGGTGTTCCTCGATGAGATGGACATCACCGAAGCAGGAATTTCGCAATTTCCGCAACATCAAGATCGTCGCCTGCGGCACCAGCTGGCACGCCGGTCTGGCCGGCAAATTCATGATCGAGCGGCTGGCGCGCATTCCCGTGGAAGTCGACTACGGCAGCGAATTCCGCTATCGCGATCCCATCCTCGACGACCACACGCTCGTCATCTGCATCAGCCAGTCCGGCGAAACTGCCGACACGCTCGCCGCCCAGCGCGAGGCCAAGCAGAAAGGCGCGAAGACGCTGGCGATTTGCAACGTGGTGGGCTCCATGATCACGCGCGAGGCTGCCGGCACCATTCTCACGCACGCGGGCCCGGAAATCGGCGTCGCGTCCACCAAGGCCTTCACCGGCCAGCTCACCGCCCTGATGCTGATGGCCCTGTATCTCGGCCAGGTACGCGGCAAGCTGTCCGCCGACGTGGCGCAAGCGACTCATGCAGGAATTCACGCGCCTTCCGCACAAAATGGAAACCATCCTGCAAGGCGACGAGGCCGGCATCTACGAAGCGCTCGCGCGGCAATTCTTCCGCTACACCGATTTTCTGTATCTCGGCGCGCGGCATCCACTACCCCATCGCTCTCGAAGGCGCGCTCAAGCTCAAGGAAATCTCCTACATCCACGCCGAAGGCTATCCCGCCGGCGAAATGAAGCACGGCCCCAACGCGCTGATCGACGAAAATCTTCCCGTGGTCGTGCTCGCCACGCGCGACGAATCCGACCCCGATTCCATGATTCGCTACGAGAAAAGCGTCTCCAACATCCAGGAAGTGAAAGCCCGCGACGGCATCGTCATTTCCGTCGTGACCGAAGGCGACCACCTGGCGCGCAAGGCTTCCGACCATGTGATCGAAATTCCCGCCGCCCCCGAACTCATGGCGCCGATTCTGGAAATTGTGCCGCTGCAATTGCTGGCCTACCACATCGCCGTGCGCCGCGGCTGCGACGTCGATCAGCCTCGCAATCTGGCAAAATCCGTCACGGTTGAGTAAACGGTTGAGTAAACGATCGAGTAACTCACGGTGCCAACAGACCGCGATGCTGCTTCTCCTATCGGTGAGTCGCTTTCGCCTTTTGCCATTATCTAGCGATCGTCTAAGCAATGTCCCGCTCTGGTCTGAACAGCGTCTTTCCGGCCCGATGCTTCCTCCTACGCCACGCCGCTTCCACCAAATCCACATTCTCGCGTAAAATCAAACCCGTGCGTGCCCATAACCTTTCTCTCCTGGTTTGCGTGCTTTATTTTTGGGGCGCCGCTCCGTCTGCCCGTGCGCAGGCACCGCAAGCTCCGCCCGCGAGCGTCATCGCCGAAATTCACGCCACTGGATCGACTCATTACAGCGAACCGCTGATCATTGCCGCCTCCGAGCTTAAGCCGGGCGACCCCGTGACGCGGGAACAACTTCAGGAAGCGGCCGATCGGCTGGCGCACCTCGGCGCATTTCAGCGCGTGAATTACCAGTTCACCAGCCGCGGTAACAAGATCGTCGTCGAATTGCAGCTCGCGGACGCGCCCGCTTTCCCGGTCACCTTCGATAATTTCGTCTGGTTCGGTGACGCCGAAATTGTCTCTGCGATGCGGGCCGCGGTGCCGCTCTTCGATGGCACCGCCCCTGAGGAAGGCGCGATGCTCGACGAAATGACTTCTGTGCTCACGAAGCTGCTGCAGAGCCGTGGCGTTCAGGGCAATGTCCAACACGACCTACACGTGCTGCCGTCAAGTCAGGCCATGGGCGTGCAGTTTCGCGTCGAAGCTCCGGGCGTTGCCATCGCATCGCTCCAATACGGCGATGCCCTCGCGCAAAATTCCGAAAAGTTGCGTGACCGCAACCAGGACCTGATTGGCAAGCCATTTTCGCGCTTCGCTATCGAGGTGTTTGAGAACGAGCAGGTGCTGCCGCTCTACCTCGCGGCCGGCCACATCCACGTGCAGTTTGGCGAGCCTGACGCCGGTTTGCGCGGTGCACCGCAGGCAAAAACCTCGTCACCCTCCGGCGTCTTGGTAAAAATCCCGATTGTGCCTGGTCCTGTCTTCCATTTTTCCGGCGTGGACTGGAGCGGAAACAGCGCGCTCGCCGCACCTGCGCTTACCGCGCTCTTGCCCATGAAACCGGGCGACCTCGCCGATGGAATGCAGCTCATGGCCGGCTGGCAGCGCGTCGAGCAGGAATATCAGCGCCGAGGATACCTCGACGTGAAATTCGATCCGCAGCCACAGTTCGACGACGCTGCGGCAACCGTCACCTATCACGTCCGTGTCGCCGAGGGTCCGCAATACCGCATGGGGGAGTTCATTGTGACGGGCCTCTCCATCGATGCCGAACGCAAATTACGTGCCGCGCTGGCACCAGGCGCGCGGGGATGTATTCGACGGGCCGTATTTCGACGCTCTGCTTGTGAAGCTTGAAAAACCGACTCCCGCAGTTTTCGGCGAGATTCCCGTTCATTACACGGAAGTGGGTCATTGGCTGCGTCCCAATCCCGACACTCACGTCATGGACGTCCTGATCGATTTCAAGTGATGCCCGCTCGTTTCACTTCACTTCATGTTCACTTCACTTCACTTCAATTCGCTTTACCTCCCTCGCAACTGCCTTAGCCTGCGGAAATCGCCGGCTGGAAACGCCTAGCGCAGAACAGCTTCGTTCGCAATATCGCGTGCGGCCATCACCGTTTCCACGTGGATGCGTACGGTGTCCGCGACATTTCGCGCGTAACCACCCGCTAGTGTCACCGCCACGGGCACGCCGCGCCGCCGCGCTTCGCCGAACACCAGCGCGTCACGCTTCCGCAATCCGCCCAATGTCAGCCACAGGCCGCCCAATTGGTCTTCGCGATACGGATCGGCGCCGCCCACGTAAAAAATCAAGTCCGGCTTGAAGCGCCCGAACGCTTCGCCAAACCTGCACCGAGCAGTTCGAGATATTCTTCGTCTCCCGCCGCATCTTCCACATTGATGTCGAGATCGGATTTCTGCTTGGGCATCGGATAATTGTTTTCCTGATGAATCGATAAGGTGAATACGCGATGAGTCGCCGGCAAAAATCGCCGCCGTGCCGTTGCCCTGGTGCACGTCGGTATCGACTACCATCACTTGTAATGTTTCGCCCTTGGCCGCAGCGTCGGATTGCAAGCGGCGGATGGCCGATGGCCACATCGTTCAGCATGCAGAAGCCTTCGCCGTGATCGGGAAAGGCGTGATGAAAACCGCCGCCGATATTCACCGCGAAGCCGTCTTCGAGCGCGCAGTGCCCCGCGAGAATCGATCCTCCCGCCGCCAGCCAGAACGACTCGACCAGTTGCGGCGAGTAACGGAAGTTCGAGCAGCAATCGTTCGCGTGGCGGAAGCTTGTCGTTCTTGAGCTTGGCCACGTACTCCGGTGTATGCACGCGCAGCACGTCTTCATCGGAGGCGGGGTAGGGGCTCGAGGAAATCCTCGGGGCCAGCCAGTTTTCCGGCCAGCAGCGCGTCGTGCACCATGCGGAATTTGTGCGAGGGGAAAACGTGCTGGCCGATCGCGAGGTTATAGCGGTCGTGATAAACGAGTTTAAACGGCAGCATGACCTGCGTGCGTTCAGCGTTGGCGATCAGCGTTCGCGGTCGAGGATGAAGTCAGGGACAGCGGCCAGCGCGCGGCCGAATTCGGTCTCGGCGCGGCCATTCAGGCACGCTTTAGCGCGCGTCGCGTATTCCACGGCCAAGCTGCGGCTGCGATCGAGCGCTCCGGAATCGCGCACCAGGGCCGAAATTTCTTCCGGCCGCACGCTGTGGAAGCCCTTTTCGTCGAGCACGGCACGCACCATGCGGCGCCCCGCTGCGCCGTCGTTCTTGAGCGCGCTTTCGAGCGCATACACCAGCGGCAGGGTGACCTTTGCCGTCCTTGAGATCGCTGAGTACCGGCTTGCCCAGCTGCGCGGGAGATGCCGTGAAGTCGAGCAGATCGTCCACCAGCTGAAAAGCCACCCCCGCATAACGGCCGTAATCGGCGAGCGACTGTTCTTCGGCCTCGGAAAGCTGTCCGAGCACACCACCCAGCCGCGCGCAGCCGCTAAACAAGCACGCGGTTTTGCGCGCCGCAAGGTCGATCACTTCTTCTTCGCCCAAATCCATGCGGCCGAGCGTCGAGAGCTGCGCCAGTTCGCCCTGCACCATGCTTTGCGTCAAATCGATCAGGATGTCGAGAACTTTGAAATTGCGCTCGGCCAGCGCCATCTGAAACGACTGCATGTAGAGCCAATCGCCTGCGAGTACGCTGCGATGATTGCCCCAGCGCGAGTTGGCCGAAGGCCGGCCGCGGCGCGTGTCCGCGCCGTCAATCACATCGTCGTGGATCAGCGTGGCGCTGTGGATCAGCTCGACGACGGCGCCCAGGTGCACGGCGCTCGGGCCGTGATACCCCGCGTAGCCGGCGGAGAGCAGCAGAAGTGCCGGCCGCAATCGTTTGCCGCCACCGCCCAGCAGGTAACGCGCAATTTCGCCCACCGGTTCGCTGGCAGCGCCCGTCTGCTCGGCAAGTTCCTGCTCGACGAGCACCAAATCGTCGCGCACCAAATCAAAAATCTCTTTAACAGTGACCGGTGAGATAGCGGCTCCTCCATGCCGCGACGGTCGCTGAGGACGACGTCGCCAGGCCAAAAAAGCGTCGGAAATTCGACGCGGCGGCGCTCGCAAGCTCCGCTGGCGCCAAGTCTCTCACAGGTCCAAGCGTTCGCGCTACCTCGGCGACGAAGGCGGGCTCGTTTCGCCGTCCGCGGTGCGGCTGCGGCGCCAGAAATGGCGAATCGGTTTCGATGAGAAGCGATTCCAGCGGCAGCGCCGCGGCCACATCGCGCAGGTTCTGCGCTTTGGGAAATGTGACGTTGCCGGCAAACGATACCAGGAATCCCATCTCAATTCCGCGCCGGGCCTCGTGGAGAGTGCCGGTGAAGCAATGGAAAATGCCGCCGAGTCCCGCAGCTGCGCCAATGCGCGTCGAGCGCAGCCAGGCAATCGGGCCAGGCGTCGCGGCAGTGCAGAATCACGGGAAGGTCGCGCGGCGCGTGCCAGGCCTAACTGCTCGATAAAGACGCGCTGTTGCACGTCGCGCGGCGAGTGATCGTAGTGATAGTCGAGGCCGATTTCGCCCCACGCCAGAAACCGCGGATGAGATGCCAGCCGCGAAAGCGCGTCGTAGTGGGCGGGGGTGGCGAGCTGGGCCTCGTGCGGGTGGATGCCGGCAGCGGCGTAGATCCAGTCGTGGCGCTCGGCGAAGGGCATGGAAGTAGCGAGGGAGGCGGGATCGGCGCCGCCACCGCCAATGGCGAGGATGGCTTCGACGCCGGCGCGGCGAGCGCGCGCCAGCATATCGTCGCGGTCGGGATCGAACTCGGTCGCGTCGATGTGCGCATGCGAGTCGACCAGATCGAGCAGCGGCGACTCGGGTTCTGTGGCCGGCGGTGAGTCGAGTTTTGAGACCAGCGACGATGCGAGCTTTGGCGCGCGCGCCGGCTTGGACGAAAAAGGCTTGGGCGAAACGGAGGCTTCTGCCATGGGAGCGTTTCTCTCGACAACGATGGCCGATAGTGCCCGACACTGGCCGACAGTTGGCTTACTTCAGTCGCGATCCGACGGGCACGTCTTCGAGGAAGCTTGCGAGAACGGGTTTACCGTCGGGAGCCGCGGTAGCGGCGAAAATCATGCCATTCGATTCGACGCCACGCAATTTTCGCGGCAGCAGATTCACGACGACGACGACTTTGCGACCGACGAGCTGCTCGGCATCGTAGACGGTAGCGATGCCGGCGACGATCTGACGCACTTCGTCGCCGATATCCACCATCAACTTCAGCAGCTTGTCGGCGCCGGCGACGCGCTCGGCGGATTTCACCAGGCCCACACGCATCTCGACTTTGGTGAAGTCGTCGATACCGATGCGCACAGGGGCGCCTGCGGTCCCTGTTGCGGGCGCTGTTGTCGGCGCTGTTGCCGGGGCCGTTCCGGCGGGCGTTTCCCCGGAACCGGCGGTGTTTTGGCTGGCGCTGCAGTGGACGCGCGGCCAGGCTGGGTGCCGGCCAGGGCGCCAGGCGGGGAAAGGGTGGCCCCGCCGGATGCGGCTTTTGGCTGGAGTATGTCCTGTTCCATGGCCAGGATCCTTTCGAGCGCTTCCTTTTTTTCGACCCGTGGAAACACCGGCAGCGTCTCGCCAAGACGCGTCCCGGAGGGCAATTGTCCCCAGCGAACCTCGTCAATTCGCAACTCGGCCAAGGCGCCGATCTGTCCCAGCTGGCTCCAAATCTTGAATGTGGCATTGGGCAGCACGGGATGACGAGCGCGGCGATAATCCGCAGAGATTCGGCCGCATGGTAGAGAACCATTTGTAATTGCGCGTGGCGCGCGGGATCCTCGGCCAGCGTCCACGGCTTCTGGATGGTGAGGTAGCCATCCACCTGCGCAATGGCGGCCCAGATCAATTCGAGCGCGCGCGAAAAGGAAAGTTCCTCGTAGGTTTTGAGGACTTCAGCGCGGGGTCTGCGACATTGCGGACACCGAGCGACGCCTCCGCTTCACCCGGCACTGAATCCGGCACAGGAGAGGCGGGCACTTCGCCTCCGCAGTACCGTTCGATCATGGCTAAGGTGCGGCTGGCGAGATTGCCAAGCCCGTTCGCGAGATCGCTGTTGTAGCGCGTGAGCAGCGCGTCGTGGCTGAAGTTGCCATCCTGGCCGAACGGAACGTCGCGCAGCAGGTAATACCGCAAGGCATCCACACCCAGGACGCGCGCAATGGGCTCGGCATAGGCCACATTGCCTTTGGACTTGCTCATCTTCTCCTGCTCGAAGAGCAGCCAGCCGTGCGCGAAAATTTCCTTGGGCAGCGGCTCCTCGGCGGCCATCAGGAAGGCGGGCCAGTAAACACAGTGGAAGCGAATAATTTCCTTGCCGATCAGGTGGAGCTGCGCGGGCCAGTACTTCTCCCATTGCAGCTCGTCGTCACCGTATCCGATGCCGCTCAGGTAGCTGGTAAGCGCGTCGTACCAGACGTAAACCACCTGGTCGGGATCATCCGGCCACGGCAAACCCCACTTCACGGTGCGGCGACTGACGGAGATGTCGCGCAGGCCGGATTCGACGAAGCGCACAATCTCATTGCGGCGGAATGCGGGGCGAATGAAGCCGGGCTGATCCTGGTAAAGCTGCAGCAGTCGGTCCTGAAAGGCGGACAGCTTGAAGAAGTGATTTTCCTCGGAGACGACTTCTGCGGGACGGCCGCAGAGGGGACAATCGACCGGATCAGTCGAGTCGGTAACATAAAGATTGTCGTAAACGCAGTAGCGACCCTCGTAGAACGACTTGTAGATGTATCCCGCGTCGCGCGCGCGCAGAAGCAGCCTGCGGACGGCGCGAAGATGTTCGGGCGAAGTGGTGCGCACAAAATGGGTGTAGCTGATGCCCAATTCATTCCAGAGGGCGCGAAAAACGGCGGAATTGCGATCCACCAGTTCGCGGGGCGAAATACCAGCCTTGGCGGCCGCGCGCGCGATGTTTTCGCCGTGCTCGTCGGTACCGGTGACGAAGGCCACGTCATAACCCATGCATGCGTTTGAACCGCGCGATCACGTCGGCGACGAGCGTGGTGTAGGCGGAGCCCACGTGGGGACGCGCATTGGCATAGTAGATAGGAGTGGTGAGATAAAACGTGGGGCGATTTTCAGACGGGCTCAAAGACGCTCCAGGAACGGGAAAAAAGCTATTGATGATATTCGGCCCGGTGGCCAGAGTCAAATCCAGCGTCGAATCCGGCGTTGAGAGAATAACGGAGCCGTTCGGAGCGATCGAATGCGCTTCGCCGGCGCCCCTTCCCCCCTCCCCTATTTTATCGTAACTGTTCATTCCAGGGACCTTACGCCTGCTGCATTCCTAAGTGCACATTCTGCGGGACTTATAAAGGCATCGGCAAAGGTATTGGCAACTATGTGGGGTACATGTGACAGGGGGAGTGCGGAGCCTAATAGACTTACTAAAGGGAGAGGGCGTGGACTGCGCCCGGCGTCGGCTAATAACGAGTACCGCGAATCACAAACCATAAGGTATGTTACCAGAAAGGTAAATAAATTTCAAATGGTTACTGGTTTGGTATTCGAATACGAGACGCAGAATCCAGGTGTGAAAACCGGACGGACCCAAGTCGGCCAGGCTGCCAGCGTGAGGTGCCCGCTTCAAAAATGCGCGACGGCCTGGCGTTCATACTTCGATAGATGTAGAATTACCGAAGTATGGCGGCGAAACCGACAGAAGACGAGATTACACGCTTCGCAGATATGTTTTCCGCGATGGGCACGGAGCCGCGCTTGCGCATTATGCGGCTGCTGTTGTCCGCACACCCGGACGGGATGGTCGTAAGCGAGATTGGGACGGAGCTGGGTATTCCGGCCTCAACGCTCTCACACCATCTAGAAAAACTGAAAAATGAAGACTTGGTGAAGGTATGCCGCGACGGGACATACCTTTGGTACTCGGCCAATGCCGAGGCATTGCAGGAGCTTTTAGGCTTCCTCTACGCCGAGTGCTGCACTCGCAACAAAGCCATTGAGGCCAAGGCGATTACGACATTGTGCAAGTAACTCTTTTAGTGGCATCGGATGAAAGGAAAAACGATGGAAATCAAGGAAGTGGTGAAAGAGAAATACGGTCAGGCGGCGTTGCGTGTGAATGCGGGCGGAAGCTCGTGCTGTGGCGCCGGGGCAACCGCGGATAGCTGCTGCGATCCGATTACGTCTAACCTGTACGATGCTGCGCAGACCGGCGCATTGCCTCACGAAGCGGTGCTCGCCTCGCTCGGTTGCGGAAACCCCACGGCGCTCGCGCAACTCAACCCGGGCGAGACGGTGCTTGATCTGGGTTCAGGCGGCGGTATCGACGTGCTGCTGTCAGCCCGTCGCGTCGGCCCGACCGGGAAAGCTTACGGCCTCGATATGACGGATGAAATGCTGGCGCTGGCCCGCGAGAACCAGCGCAAGGCCGGGGTCGAAAATGCGGAATTCCTCAAAGGCGAAATCGAGCATATTCCGCTGCCTGATAATTCGGTTGACGTCGTGATCAGCAACTGCGTGATTAACCTGTCGGGCGATAAAGACCGCGTGTTGCGCGAAGCATTCCGTGTGCTGAAGCCGGGCGGCCGCTTCGCCGTTTCCGACGTGGTCACACGCGGGGAGGTACCGGCAGATTTGCGGCAAAACATGTTGCTATGGGTCGGCTGCATCGCTGGTGCGCTGCAAGATGATCAGTACGCCGCCAAACTCGCCAAGGCGGGATTTGACGGCATCGGCATCGAGCCTACCCGCATATACGATATTGCGGATGCGCGGGCCTTTCTGAGCGGGCAGGGGGTCGATGTGGACGCGATTGCTTCACAGGTGCAAGGCAAGTTCATGAGCGCCTTTATCCGCGCCACAAAGCCCGGTCGTTGCTGCGCTCCGGGCTGCTGTGCATGACACTTGCGCGGCGCATCGTTGCCGAGATTGTGGGTACTGCGTTTCTGCTGGCCGCGGTAGTGGGGTCGGGAATCATGGGTGAACGCCTGGCTGGGGGAAACGTCGCGATCGCGCTTCTCGCTAATACGCTTTCAACAGGCGCCATGCTGGTGACACTCATTCTGACTTTCGGACCGATCTCCGGGGCCCACTTCAATCCCGCCGTAACACTGGCCGACGCGTCGCAAGGTGGCGTGCGCTGGCGCGAGGTTCCGGCATACGTGTCCGCACAACTCGCCGGTGCTTTTGCGGGAGTGGCGGCGGCTCATCTGATGTTTGGCGAAGAGGTGTTTAGCGTATCGCGCCACGTGAGGGCGGGGGGCGCTCAACTTTTCAGCGAGTTCGTCGCAACCTTCGGGCTGCTGTGCGTGGTTTGGGGATGTGCCCGGCTGCGCTCGGCCGCTATACCGTTCGCGGTCGGCGCTTACATCACCGGGGCGTATTGGTTTACGGCGTCAACATCGTTTGCAAATCCGGCTGTGACCCTGGCCCGCTCAGCAAGCGATACCTTTGCCGGAATACGGCCGGGAGATGCCCCGGGGTTCATCGTCGCGCAGCTGGCCGGGGCCGGAGCGGCCACGCTTCTGTTTCGCTGGCTGGTGCCCTCGCTGCCGAAAGATGCCGCTTCCGTGGTAGTTGCCCATTCGGAAAGACAACCAGGGTCATGAGGGAAAAAAAACGGGTGCTGATCCTGTGTACGGGTAATGCCGCACGAAGCCAGATGGCCGAAGGGCTGCTCCGGCATGACGCTGGCGAGCGATTCGAGGTAGAAAGCGCAGGCACCAAAGCCACCTCCGTGCGTCCGGAAGCGATTGCCGCCATGCGCGAATTGGGAATTGATATTTCCGGCCAACGGTCAAAGCAGGTCGAGGCATTCGAGGGGAAACGGTTCGATTACGTTATCACGGTCTGCGACCACGCCCGCGAAACCTGCCCGGTGTTCTTCGGGGCCGCAAAGCAACTGCACCAAAGCTTTGCAGACCCGCCTGCGCCGCTCGTCGGCACCGAGGAAGAGCGAATGACGATCTTCAGGCGTGTTCGGGATGAGCTGCGGGCTTATCTGCGCGATTTCAGTAGCGGCGTTGCATAAAGGGCGCTTTCCGAGATGGGGGAGTTACACGTGCGATGGTCGATCCGCCCGGGGATGAGTCGGGGGATGGTCGGGCGAGCTCAATCCACCGGGGGTTCGGGGGTATCCAGGATTTCGAAGCGGAATTCCTCAATGACCGGGTTGGTGAGTACTTCGCTCGCGATCCGTGCGACCTCGGCGCTGGCGGCAGCGCGGTCGAGACCCTCGAGATCGATGACAAAGAACTTCCCTTCCCGCACGTTGCGAACGGAGGTATGGCCGAGGGAGACAAGCGCCTGCTGGATCGCGGTGCCTTGCGGATCGAGCACGGTCTGCTTGAGCATGACCCAGACGTGGGCTTTGGTAGTTTTCATCGGGGCACTCTAGCAGCGGCCATGTTATCAGAAAGATGCAGTTGGAGCAGCGAACGCACGTATAGATTTCGTGTGTAAGAGAGATTCTTCGCTGCGCTCAGAAGGACACCGACTGCGATTTTTTCGCTGCCGCTCCAGGACGCGCTGTTTTTCGGCTGCCGGAAGAGGCGCGGCGACTAGAGCAGAGCGAGGGCGGCGGCACCGCTGCGAAATGTGGCGATCAGGCGCTGTTTTTCTGTGGCTGGAAGGAACGCGGCGGCGAAGCCCGTCTCGGCGATGCCGAGAATCTCGGTGGAGGTGAGACCCATGTCCGCGAGGCTGGCGTATTCGGCGCCGAGATGGGTTTCGAACATGGCGGGATCGTCGGTCGAAAGCGTGATGGGGATGCCAGCACGCAGCAGTTGGGGGAGCGGATGGTTTTTTAGGGAAATATTGTTCATGGAGATATTGGTCAGCGATATATTGGTCAGCGAGATGTAGGTTGCGGGTCCCCGGCCCAACTGGTGAGCCAGGGCGCCGGTACGGAGGTTGCTGGCCGGGCAAATTTCAAGTGGTACGGCGCGCTTGGCAAGCCAGTTCATGAGGTAGGGATCGCGCACGGCGGCGATGCCGTGCCCGATGCGCTCGGCGCCCAGCAGTTCGACGGCTTCGCGCACCAGTTCCGGGCCGCCAATTTCGCCGGCATGCACGACGCGATGCAAGTCATGGGCGGCGACGAGATCATAAACATCGCGGAACTGCGCAGTGGGAACCGACAGCTCATCGCCGCCCAGGCCGAAGGCGATCACGCCTTCGCGGCGCAACTCGATGGCGCGACGCGCAGCCTCGCGCGCGGGCACCGGGCCGAACTGGCGCACAGCATCAAAGATCCATTGCAGGCGCAGGCCACGGCTGGCAAAGGGCGCGACCGCTTCGCGGATGGCGCGGAAGTTGGCGGCGACATCCTGCTTACGCAGGAGCATGACACCGGCCGAGAGGGTGACCTCCGCATAGACGACGTTTTCGGCGAGTAGGGCATCCGCCATGCGGGTGGCCGCAAGGGCGTAGTCTCGCGGCGCGCGGAGGTAAGAGGTGACCCACTTGTAGGCTTCGATGAACCCGGCAAAATCGGCCACGCGATAAGCTTCGGTGACCTCTGCTTCGGTGAGTGAGTCGCCATAACGGGCGGCGAGTTCGACTACGGTATGGGGGGCGAGCGAGCCTTCCATGTGCAGGTGCAGCTCAGCTTTGGGCAGCGATGCCAGCGCGGCCAAGAAGGCCGGGGCCACAGTGAGATCGACGCGTGGCGGAAGTGGTGGCGGAGGCGGCACGATTTTATTTCCGCGCTAGCGCGTTGATGCCGCGCGTCACGTGCGCGCCGCTTCCCGTTGTGCGGCGCCCAGAGTGCTGCGCTTGCGGCTATAGGCGAAGTAAATCGCGAGGCCGATGACCAGCCAGACGAAGAAGCGCATCCAGTTTTCGAGCGTAAGGCCGGCCATCCATCCCAGGGAACACAACATGGAAAGGGTTGGCAGCACGGGCAAACGCGGAGAGCGGGCTATCGACATAGGCCGAAAATCCGGCGGCGACGGCCATGTTCGAGACCGCGCATGAGGTGCACACCGCAAAGGACCGAAACTTTAACCCGAGCGGAGTTAAGGCGCAACGGCAATTGAGAGTTCGGGGAGGATGGAGGGCACGCGGCGGAGTTTTTTGACGGGCGGGGCTGCGGTTCCCTATAATCGCGGGACTTTGTTGGGGTCATGATGTTGGGGTCATGATGTCGGGGCCATGATGTTGGGGCATGATTTATTTCGCTGGGCCGGGATCTAGTCTTGATTTATTTATGATTTGGCCGGGGCTGGCTGCGTTGAGTTGCAATTCAGTGGTATTTGGCTGCGCAGAAAAAGGAGCGGTTAGGCGGCGTGTATCACATTGTGGAAGCGCGTATACGAGAAGCGCTGGCGGAATGCCTGCGGCGCCGCGGGATTAGCGACGTTACGGCGGCGGTGCAACGGCCGCCGGACATTGCGATGGGCGAGGCGGCGACGCCGGTGGCGTTCGAACTGGCGAAACGGCTGCGGCGAGCGCCACGACAAATCGCGCAGGAGATCGCACAGGAAATGATGCAGGAGGCGATTCCCGGCGTGGAGCGGGTGACCACGGCGGGTGCGGGCTACGTGAATTTTTTTTTCGACCGGGGGACATTTTTTGCCGCGGCCATGGAGGGCACCGGGGCGGCGCGCGCGGACGCGACGGTGGCGGAGGCCGGCGGCACGGCGCAGACAGTGGCAAGCGATGCGCCGAAGGCCGTCGTAGAGCACACCAATATCAATCCCAATAAAGCGGCGCATATCGGGCACCTGCGCAATGCGGCGCTGGGCGATACGTTTGTGCGGCTGCTGCGACGCGCCGGGCGGCGGGTGGAGGTGCAAAACTACATCGACAACACGGGAGTGCAGGTCGCCGACGTGGTGGTCGGGTTCCAGCATATCGAAAAGAAGTCGGTCGAAGAAGTGCGGCGCCTGGCGGGCGAGCCGCGATTCGACTATCTGTGCTGGGACCTGTATGCGCAGGTGACGCGCTTTCTGGAGGAAGATCCGGACGGGGCTGGCGCTGCGCGGGCAAACGCTGCGCGCGATCGAGGATGGTCATGGAACGGAAGCGGAATTGGCGGAAATTGTCTCCGTGGCCATTTCGCGATGCCACTTGCGAACGATGGCGCGGCTCGGGGTGGAGTACGATCTGCTGCCGCGCGAAAGCGAAATCCTGCGGCTGAAATTCTGGGATGCGGCGTTCGAACAACTGAAGCAGCGTGGTGCGATTCACAAAGCGACAGCGGGTAAGAATGCGGGATGCTGGGTGATGAAGCTCGATGTGAGTGAAGGCGGCACCGACAGTGGCGCGGGTGGCGAAGGCGGGGGCGATGCCGACGACGATGCGAAGGTTATCGTGCGGTCGAACGGCACGGTCACTTACGTCGGGAAGGACATAGCCTACCAGCTGTGGAAATTCGGATTGCTAGGGCGCGATTTCGGCTACCGGCGCTTTTATACGTATGGCGATGGGCGTACGGTGTGGACGAGCGTGTCGAGCGACGGGGAGACTGGCGCGCCGCCATTCGGAAACGCTACGGACGTGTTCAACGTGATCGACACGCGGCAGGCGTACCTGCAAAACGTGGTGGTGGCGGGATTGCGCGCACTTGGATTCGAGGCGCAGGCTGAACGCTCGGTGCACTTTTCGTATGAAATTGTCGCGCTCACCCCGCGGTGCGCCGCGGAGATGGGCTACACCCTGTCGGAGGAGGAGGCGCGGAAGCCCTATGTGGAAGTGAGCGGACGCAAGGGCCTGGGTGTGAAGGCTGACGATTTGCTGGACCGGCTGGAGGCAGCGGCGCGAGCCGAGGTCGATCCGCGGCACAGCGGAGCGCCGGAGTCCGAGCGCGCAGAGATCGCGCACGCCATCGCGATCGGGGCGCTGCGGTATTTCCTTTTGAAATACACGCGCACGGCGATCATTGCGTTCGATTTCAAGGATGCGCTGAGTTTCGAAGGTGAGACCGGACCCTATTGCCAATATGCCGTGGTGCGAGCGCGCAATATATTTCGGAAGATGGCGGAGCAGGACCAGAATTTTCGTGCTGAGCGACTTTTCGATGCGCCGGACGCGCAGGCCGCGGCACGGGAGCTGGCTAGTGCAAGCAGTGCTGGGGAATGGGCGGCGCCGGCGTCAGCAAGACAGAGGCCGCAACGAAATCGGCGGCGGACCAGTTATGGGAACTCGCGGTGCTGGCCGGTTCGCTCGATGCGCAGGTGGCAACAGCGATCAGCGCGCAGGAGCCAGCTTTCATCGCCAAATACGCGTTCGAGCTTTCGCAGGCCTTCAGCCTGTTCTACCACCACCATCACGTGCTCTCCGAACCGGACCCGGCGCGCAAGAAGTTCCTGCTGCAACTCAGCCGGCTGGTGGAGGTGCAGCTAGTGACCGCGCTCGATCTGCTGGGCATTACGGCGCCGGAAAAAATGTAGGACTATTTGCGCCAGGGCTCTTTCGCCGCGGGAGACGCCGCAAATCATCGCAGTTCATTACCAGCTCAGTGCCAGTTCATGCCAGCGGCTGTAGTTCATTGCTTCGCCAGTTCATGGCCAAGTCCACAAGGGTGCGCACGCCGACGCCGGTGCCGCCCTTCCCCGCCCAGGGTTTGGCGTCATCGAGCCAAGCAGTGCCGGCAATGTCGAGATGGACCCAGGGCGTATCGCCGGTAAATTCACGCAAGAACCAAGCGGCGGTGATGGCTCCGCCCCAGCGGCCGCCCACATTCTGAATATCGGCAATCGTGCTCTTGATCAGCTCGCGGTATTCGTCGTCGAGCGGCATGGGCCACATTTTTTCTCCGGCAGCGCGTGAGCTAGCCAGCACGCGCTCGGTGAACGCAGCATCGGAACCGAAGACGCCCGTATTGACGCTGCCTAAAGCCACAACAATGGCGCCGGTAAGCGTTGCAGCGTCGACGATGTGGGTAGCGCCCAACTGTTTGGCGTAAGCGATGCCGTCCGCGAGGACCAGGCGGCCTTCGGCATCGGTGTTAATGACTTCGATCGATTTGCCGGACATGGCGATTTGCACGTCGCCGGGTTTTTGAGCGCGCCCGCCAGGCATATTTTCCGCCGAGCAGATGACGGCAATCACCTTGATCGGCGGCTTCAAGCGCGCCAAGGCGCGCATAGCGCCGAGCATAGCGGCGCCGCCGGCCATATCAAATTTCATTTTCTCCATATCGTTCGCGGGCTTGATGGAGATGCCTCCGGTATCGAACGTGATGGCTTTGCCGACGAGAGCGAGAACCGGCGCGGACTCGGTTTTCTCGGCGGGTTTTTTCGGTGGTTTTCTCGGGTGTCTTGTGGGGAGTTTTGCCGGGAACATCCGAAGCGGGAGGCGTATACGTCAGCACCATCATGCGTGGCGGCTCGACGCTGCCGCGCCCGACGGCCAGAATCGCGCCCATTTTTAATTCCGCCATGCGCTTCTCGTCGAGGATGTCGATAGCGAGGCCAGCTTCACGCGCCATGGCTTCCGCGCGCTCGGCAAGCATGACAGGCGTGAGAAGATTCGCAGGCTCGTTGCCGAGCTCGCGCGCGAAGTTCTGGGACTCGGCGATGATGATTCCGCGAGCGATGCCGGCCTCGGCCCCGGGATCGAATCCCACGAGCGCCGCGGATTCGACGGGACCGCTTTTGTCGCCCGGCTTTTTCTCCGATTTATCCGTGCGATACTTGTCGCCATCAAAACTGCCGAGAATCAGGCCTTCGGTCACGGCCTGGGCAAAGGCGGCGTCGCGATCTGTTTCGCGCGCAAGAAATGCGAGGTTTTTCACCGCGCGAGATTTGAAATAACGGACAGCCGAGGCAGCCAGGAGGCGCAGATCGGCGGTGCCAAATTTCTCCCGCTTGCCGGCACCGACGAGGAGCACACGCTGGGCTGCGAGGCCGGGCGGAAAATGCACCAGGGTCATTTCGTTCTTCTTGCCGGTCAATTCGCCGCTGGCGGCGAGCTTAGAGAATGATCCTCCCGCGGTTCGATCGAGATCGGCCAGGGCGCCTGCTACGATTTCGTGGCCTTTTTCGGGTTCAAACAGGTAGGTCACCAAGGCGTCGGTCTCGAGATTGGCCACAGGCCGGGCATCGAACGTCACCTTCAAGTTTTTTCGCGCACCATTTTCCATTTTGGCTCAACGCCTCCGGTATTTGTATAACGCATCATTCACTTCGCGCCGTGTTTCTTTGTCGCGCTCGCTCTGGCGGCGATCCCACTCTTTTTTACCGCGGGCGAGCGCCAATTCACATTTGGCGATGCCATTGCGGAAATAAATGCGCAGAGGCACGATGGTCAAGCCCTTCTGCTGGGTTTTTCCAAATAACCGTTCAATCTCCTGCCGATGCAGGAGCAGCCGGCGGCGCGACAGCGGCTCATGGTTGAAGGGGCCGCCGGGAGAATATTGCGGTATGTGGCAATTAACGAGCCACACGTTCGTACCGCGCACCTCGGCGTAAGCATCGCGCAGGTTAGCCTTGCCCTGGCGCAAGGCTTTCACCTCGGTGCCAACCAGCGCCATCCCCGCTTCAAGCTTCTCGAGCAGGTGATAGTTATAGGAGGCTGCACGATTCTGGGCAACGACCTGCTCACCATCGGCATCTTTTCTGGTGTTTTTCCTGGGTGTCGTCTTGAGGGGCGGTTTAGGCACGGAGAGTTATATTAACGGCCGATTACAAGTAGAGCAAGCACGTCAAGCTTTCTTGCTCGCCCGTTAACCGCGATGCTACTATGCGTGACGGTCTGTTACCTTTATCGATAGGAACGTAATCCTCGAGCAACCGCAGCAGTGGGCGAGTGGCGCGAACAACAGGTGTGCAAACCGGAAGCGGTGTGCAAACCCGAAGCGAGCAAACATCCGGGCGCAGGTGCAGCTGCGGCGACTTGCCGGACATTGCACGTTTTCAGGGGCACGTTTTCAAGGGAACGACCTTCCCTGCTCTGACCAGCCCTCGATTATTTCTTTAAAGTGAGCGTGCATATGTCCAACAGGAAAGGAAGCCCCGCGAGCCCGCGGGCCGGGGCGTATTGGAACCTTAACATGCTCAAAAGGTACGCCGGACTTGCGGTCATGGCCTGCGCGATGGTTTGGCTGGCAGGCTGCAACAATGCCAACCAGGATTTCAATGAGGGCAAAAAAGCCGAGGCCATTCACGACTACGACACGGCCGTAGTGCATTACGAACGCGCTCTGAAGGCGAGTCCCACGAATACGGAGTACCAGCTCAAGGTGGACCGCATGCGCTTCGAAGCCGCGCAGTACCACGTGGAACAGGGGCAAAAGCTGCGGGACAACGGCGACTTGCAAATGGGCCTGGCTGAATTTCAGAAAGCGATGATGATCGATCCCTCGAGCCCGATCGCGCAGCAGGAAACGAAAAATACACTCGACGCTATTGCGGCCAAGGACGCTGCCGGCAGGGCGCCGCAACCGAGCACGGAATCGGAAGAACCGAAATTGATGGCGGGACCACCCACGCTTACGCCGTTGTCGCGCGCGCCGATCAATCTGAAGATCACCAATGACAGCAAGACGATTTACGAGACAGTAGCCAAGCTCGCAGGTCTGACGGTTATCTTCGATCCCGACTTCACCTCGCGGCGTATCTCGACGGAACTGACCAATGTGACCATCGAGCAGGCGCTGGACATCGTTTCACTGGAAGGCAAAGCATTCTGGAAAGCGGTGACGAACAATATTATTTTCGTGGCGCCGGACCAGGCGCAGAAACGCAAGGACTACGAAGAAGAGGTCGTGCGGACGATTTATTTGAAGAACACTATTCTGCCGCAGGACCTGACAGAGATCGTGAACGGGCTGCGGCAACTGTTGGATCTGCGGAGGGTGCAGCAGTTCAACGCGCAGAACGCCATCATCGTGCGCGACACTCCGGATAAGGTTATGCTCGCCGAGAAAATCGTCGACGATATCGATAAGCCCAAGTCCGAAGTCGTGATTCAGTTCGCGGTACTGCAGGCGGTGCGCAATCGCATGCTCGATCTGGGAATTAATCCGGGCAGCGCGGCCGCTTCCCTGTCGTTTACTCCGCCCACCAGCACCACCAACACGACTACCACCGGCACCACCACGACCCCTTCGACGACTACCGGCGTACCGCTGAATGTACTGCGCGGCTCGCATATATTTCAGAACGATTACAGCCTGACGATGCCCAGCCTGACGGCGACGGCACTGCTGACCGACAGCACGACGCGCATTATCGACGATCCGCAAATCCGCATCGTGGATGGGCAGGACGCGAAACTGAGGATCGGCAGCCGCGTGCCGGTGGCCACGGGAAGCTTTCAGGCAGGTGTGGGAGTGGGAGCAACGGGCGGGGCGGGCATCGTCAATCCACTGGTGAACACACAGTTTCAATACCTGGACGTGGGCGTGATCGTGGACGTAACACCGAGAATCCATCCCGACCACGAGATCAGCCTGAAGCTGTCGATCGAAGTCTCCTCGGTGACCGGCACGCAGAGCATCGGTGGAATTAACCAGCCGGTGATCAGTACGAAGAAGATTGAACATGATGTGCGCCTGGCCGACGGCGAAGTCAACATTCTTGGCGGGCTGATCGAGCGCACGCAGTCAAAAAGCATCAGCGGATTGCCGGGCCTGGCGAACATACCAATCCTGCGTTATTTCGGCGCCGACAATACGACGCAAAACGACGACACCGAAGTTCTGATCGTAGTGATTCCTCACGTCATCCGCATGCCCGGAATCACCGCGGAAAATCTGCGAAGCCTGGCGTCGGGAACCGACACGAACCCGGAAATCCGCCTCGAGTCTGTGGTGATGTCACCGCCTGCGGCGGCATTGGCACCGGGCGGTGTCGCGGCGCCAGCAGCGGCTCCGGGAACGGCCGTTGCGGGAGCAGCGGGGGTGCAGGCGGGGCCGGGCGCGGGGGCCTCGGCGCCCACGCCCGCGGGCGCGCAAGCGGGCGGCGTCCAAATTGGGTTTGAACCGGCCAGCACCATAATAAAAGCCGGAGAGACCACTACGCTGGGCATCACCGTGCAGAATGCGCAGGATTTGTACTCCATCCCGATGCTGCTGCAGTACGACCCGAAGGTGATTGCGATCGACGATGTGAGGCAGGGCGGATTCCTCTCGGGAGGAACACAGCCCATTGCCGTGGTGCAGCGCGTGGATAAGGAGCGGGGGCAAGCGGTTATCTCCGCGACGCGCATGCCCAACACGCCGGGGGTAAGCGGCAGCGGCACGGTATTCGGCATCGTCGTTCGCGGAGTCGCGCCGGGAAGTTCAACGATTTCGATCCTGCAGGTTAACGCGCGAGATTCGCAACAACGCGCCATACCGCTAGTGAGCAACGAAGCGGCCGTACGCGTGCAACCATAGACCAGGGCTGCGGCGCAGCTTCGGTTATTCATTTCGGCATATCGTGGAGAGACGCTCATGCCGGGGCCGCTTACACCGGGGCAGGCTGCTGAAGGAACTATTTTGGCGATGGAAGAGCGAATGCCCGTGCGGACGAAAACTTCACCTGCGGGCGTGCGTCCAAAAATGAAGCGCGGGACGCGCGATCAAGCGGGCCGTCAAGCAGGCCACCGGGCGGGCCATCAGGCGGGCGTGACACTGCTGGAGCTGATTATCGTTTGCGCCATCCTGCTGGTGCTGGCAAGCGCGGCGATGCCTATTGCGCGATTTACGGTAAAGCGGCAAAAAGAGGCGGAGCTGCGGCGCGATCTGCGCGAGATGCGCGACTCGATCGATCGGTACAAGGATGCGTCGGACCGCAACCTGATCCGCGTGGAAGCGGGCACCGAGGGGTATCCGCCCGATTTGGACACGCTGGTGAAGGGCGTGGACGTAGTGGCGCAAGCCGGCGCGACGACCGCAGGAATCGCCGGTGCAACGAATCCCGGTTCGGCCCCGGGCCAATCGAATTTCGGGACGACACCGTTCGGGCTGTCAACAGCGCCGACCAGCACCGGAGCTAACGCGAGCACACCGGGAGGAACCAATGGGGCCAGTGGTGGCGCCGATTTGATCAAGCATGTGCGGTTCCTCCGGCGCGTTCCGATCGATCCGATGACCGGGCACGCCGCCTGGGGGATGCGTTCGGTGCAAGACGATTCGAGCTCGAGCAGTTGGGGCGGCAAAGATGTTTTCGACGTGTTCTCGCTGTCGACGGGAACGGCGCTGGACGGAACGAAATATTCGGATTGGTAATCGCAGGTCGAGACGGGCGCGCGGGACGGGCGGAGTTGATGAATTTTTTCTCACGACAGCGTGGGGCCAAAGGCCGCAGCGGTGGCTTCACCATGATCGAGATGATGGTGGTGATTGCCATCATTCTGGTGTTGATCGCCATGGCGGCTGGACGTTACGAACGGTCGGTAACGCGCGCGAAAGAAGCGGTGCTCAAGCAGGACCTGCAAACGATGCGCAGCGCCATCCAGCAGTACACGCTGGATAAGCAGCAGGCGCCGCTGTCGCTCGACGATCTGGTGTCGGCGGGATACCTGCGCGAGATTCCGCTCGATCCTATTACTCGCGAGCGCGACTGGCATGCGAATTTCGAGGACGTGATGCTCAGCGCGGAGCAAACTGCGAATGGGATTACCGACGTACACTCAAGCTCCGACATGGTTTCAACGTTCGAGAACACCCCTTATAGTTCCTGGTAGCCGGCGATCTGGCTGGCTTTCTCTGCACATTTTTAGGGATAGGACTGAGTGCTCAGGCTCGGCGCGAGTACGAATTCGGGTGCGTTTGACGCGCTGGCGCGATTCCGATAAGATGATTTTGCGGGGTGGAGCAGCCTGGTAGCTCGTCGGGCTCATAACCCGAAGGTCGTCAGTTCAAATCTGACCCCCGCAACCAGCCATACTTCTAATTCACAAAGGGTTGCCCGAATCGGGCAACCCTTTCTTTTTTGCAATTTAGGCAAGTTTAGGCAAGGAATTCCGACTCAACAACTCGCCGAGTTGTGGTGCGTCCGCACATCAGACGTTTGCGCCACCGCATCGATTCTGCGGGGTAAGTTAATTTGGCGACAGGCTGCTTACTTGCGGCGCGGCAGCCTTTTGCATTTCCGAGAACGGCACCACGAAACCATGCAGCGGGGCAATGGTGGCCACGTCCAGCTTCATGCGCTGCAAGACCTCATACAAATTCACCGTGCCGGCGTGAGCGCGAGGCCCTGTGGACGGCGCGTTGGGAGCCGCCGGCGTGAAATCGTCCGCTTCGACCAGGATTTTCTCCTTGGGGAGATAGACCATCACCATTCCCGCGTTGTGATTGTCGCCATCGATTCGATACATCTCAAGCGACCGGCCGCCATCGGTCAGAAAATATTTATCTTTGAAGGTGATGAACGCCGCCTTCTTCGGATTCTCGGCCAGCCGGTCCGCGTCCAGCGTGCGCGACGCCTTCCACGCCCGTTCGTAAAATGGCTTGTTCATCTCCTGGGTGATGATGATCGCTCCCTCTGCGACAAAAGCGCGGATGCCTCCCGCGTGGTCGAAATGATTATGCGTGTTGATCAGGTACTTGATGGGTTTACCGGGAACGAGTTTTTTCGCTTCTGCCATGATGCCCATCGCGCGCGCATCGTTCAGCGGACTCTCGATCATCACCAGGTAATTGGGATATTCCACCAGGACGCTGTTATGCGTTCCACCGGCCAGGAACCATACCCCGTCGGCCATCTTTTGACTCGTTACCGTCACCGGCGGAGCTTTTGCTGAGCGCACGGCATCCGGCACAGTAAGGGCGAGGTCGACATTGGGGCGCACATCGGTCACGGCAAGGTCGAGGACCGGGTATCCGCCCTGCTTTTGCACGATCATCGTGGGAAATTTAACGCCATTGAAATCCTTGTAGCCGGAGTAAGTCGTCTCCACCAGCATGTCTCCAAGGACGGGGTTCGGAAGCCATGTTTCCGTCCTGGTGACCAAGCCCTGATTGTCAATCGTGCCATTCACTTTAAGCCTGCCGTCCATAAACGACAGTACGGTTCCCCCGCTGCCTTTTTTCGCTGTGGCGTTTTTCTCCATCGCCGCCTTGAGGAAGCCGTGCGGGGTAAGCCAAATTTGGATTTGCCGCTCCTCGGCGGCAGCTGCTGCCGGCTGCGGGGCAGCACCTGGCTGGTTCCAGGCATATTGCCCACTGACTAGGTTGAGCTGTTTCTGTTCGCCTGCAAACGGCCCAGCGCCTCCGCGCCTTATAGGACTTGGCTCGACCTGCGTTAGTTCTTCCTTCGAGGATAGCGAGCCATAGTCAATGGTGCGGGTGTAGGCCGTGATGTTGTTTTCCGGCCAGGGTGAACCAGGCGAATATGCCTGGCCCAGACTTCCTAAATGGCCGGTGCCGGAATACTGAATCGATTTCGGGTCCCCCATCGATTTGGTGGCGGACTGCAAAATGCTCTTCGCATCCTGAGCCTTCACCGCATGGCAGAAACCGAGGAACAGCACTAACGCAAACGATAATTTCCTGAGCACGGTCTCACCTCCTGGTGTCCGCTGCTGTTTGGTGGAGGATTATATAGCGTGGAAGGGACGAGAAATAGGGAAACTGAAGCGTCCGGTCTTGCCACCCCGCGGCGGGCCGGCATTCTAAGTGAGTTCCAGGCGCGATTTGGGCAAGTGAACGATTCTATCGGCAACGCGGAGAGTGAAGGCGACGGCAAGTAGTGGCCGCTTATCACACCGACGACTTTTCTTGTTTCGCCGCGGCTTTATCCGTGGGATGGCCGACACCGTAGGCGATGCCTGTGGTTGCGACTACAATGCCGGGTGAATTTCGCACGAACTCGTTATAACTCGCGATCCGATTTTTTCGAAGCATCCAAAGCAATGCGACGGAAAAAAGGATAAAAATGTAAGGCAACACACGGGGAAAATCGAAATTTTGCGCCGGCGCGCGGATAGCTGGCAGCACCCGAGTGGCGAAATGGTAAAAAGTGAACAGCAGCGCTATTCCGAGCCCCAGGGCATACTGAATCTTAAGATGAGTTAACATTGCGGACTGACCGCGGTGCTTTCCGAAATAGTAGTGAATATCTTCGAGATCGCTGACCTTCAGAAACTGCCGTTCGATATTTGCGATGATCACCAGATTTCGATTGTACCAATAGGAGGCATCGTAGATGTGTGCGAGCAGCCAGGCGCAAAGCATGATCATCAGCGAACAAGCGTAGTCGATGGGAATGATGTTTTTTTCCACGAGCGCAAAAACCGCGAACGCCCCGACAACCACGCCAACAGACTGCCAGACGACGAGGATATGCGTATTGATGTCGTTGAACATCTGGTCATACATTTTTAGCAAGAACTCTTTCCTATCGTCCTGCATGGCCTGCGTAACGCTTCCAAAGAACGTTGATGTTTCTAATCGATTCCCGGATGCAGCGCTCGTATCCACCGGCCGGATGGGGACGGAAAGTTTCGCCGTCAAAGTAATCTCCGAATGCGGCGTCGAGTGTGAATCGATTACAGTCGATACTGACTACAGGCATGATTTCAGCGAGCTTCCTTTGGACATCGGGACGCCCTCCAAGCAGATGGACAGGACGCTTGAAGAATCTGGGATGTATGAGAGTGCCACCATAACGCGTCGGCACGCTATACCCAAGGATAAATCTTCGCGGAATGTGGCTATTCAGCTTATTTTTCAAGCTGGGGTGTTTAGGCACAATGATAACGTGGTCGCAATGGAGACCGAGTTCGGAAGCTTGATCCAGAATCTTAGTTAGTTCTCGTGGATCGTCAATGTCGAGCGCGACCGTGGTCACCGGGCGGGTAGCCTTTGCGGCAGCGAGGTGGCGTTTGAAGGAATAATTTTTCCATTCGATATCGAGAAACCCGACTCTTTCAACTTTTCGAACATCACGCAGGTTGGTATAGCGGGCGCCGGGCAACCATCCAAAGCGCCTCGCGATTTTCAGCACGCGATGGCTGTGCGCCACAAATTTGAGGATCATTCTCTTAGGCCTTTAACCATGTCGGAACTGGCGAGCCTGCCTCCCTTACACAATGAGACACTACTATGTTTATGCCGATCCGTTCAAAACGGAAATTGGAGCAGGTATATCGCTTTGCGTTATTCTTCAGCGGAGTGATGCCGCGACGGCAGTTAGAGCGTCGTGCCGGAAGGTAGTTTTTCGATCGAAGGCGACCTAAAGTGATGGGCTTACTGTCGTGAGGGCAATCTTGAATTGGACCTTTATCTCGTCTTTCACTTTTACGGTACCTCCGGCAACAGCCACGGGTTTGATGCCAAAGTGAGTCTGCCTGAGGGTGGCCGATCCCGAATAGAACCCGTCCTTAAGCGTCACATCCAGGTCAGCCGGATGAACCTGGCCGTGCAAAGTTAAGTCGCCATGCACGGTCCAATGGTCGGTTCCCCTCGCTTCGACGGTGGTGGATTGAAACTGTATCTCGGAGAAATGTGAAACGTCGAGGACCTGAGGGCCCTCCATGGTCGTTTGAATTTCTGCGCGCGTGTCGGCTGAAACGTCCGGATCCAGGACTTCCAGCTTACGCGCGTCCACGCGAAGTACCACCGAGGGCGTCGCCGACAGCTCCACTTTGCCGTAATCAATCGGCGCTTCTATCTCGTGGTTATGACCGAAGGCGGACAAAAAGCCCGACTTGTAGACTTGCACTTCCAACCTGGAGCGGGAGGCGTCAATCGCGCGCAGGTCACCGTCCGCTGCCCACAGTGCCGTGAGACACGCGCAGCACACCAAGCCGGCCAATAGAAGGCATGGGGTTCGGTTCATCCATTATTCTCGACTTTCAAACTGGTCTTCAATCCGGATGATACCATTCCGAATGGCGTCGAACTGTCATGCTGCGCTCCCTTTCATGCACAATATTTATCTACAAAAGTTGCAAACAAAATGACAACGAAGTGACGTTGTTATAGGCCACAGGCAACTATATTTGTGTTTTGATTGTTCAACGACGAGGTGTGGGAAGCAAGCGGCAAAGATTGTATCTCGACAAAAAGTCGGGCGGTGCTGTTGCCACTCGTGGGTTATGGCCGAAGCGGCGATGGTCTTTACTATGATTCGCGGATAGCTAGACTTTGGCGCTCGAGGCAAGTTCAGTGCAAGGCGAAGTTAATATTCACCTGTGTATGAGCGGCGATCGGTTGACCATTGAGTCGTGCGGGCTCGTACTTCCACGTGCGTAACGCGTCTATGGCCGCCTGTTTCAGAGCGGTCGGGCCGGAAACGACCTTCACGTCGGCTATTTTGCCTGCTTCATCGATTAACGCATCGATCACCACAATACCTTGCACTTGCTCCCTGAGCGCGTCTGGCGGATAGACCGGAGAGGGTGACGAGACGAGTTTCGGCGCCTGCACCTGACCGCCTAGACTTCTGGCGGGAGGCGCGGGGGCAGGCGTGGAAATATCCAGTAAGCCTTCGCCAACTTCCGATTCGTTCGCTTGTATCCCCAGGAGCGGAGGGGGCTCGGCGGAATTCGAAACATTGGACGACGGGAGCACCGGCCTCGACAGCGCGCCCATTACAATTTTGTTGCCAGACACTTCAAGAGGGTTCGTGTTGTTCGCAGTCCCGCTCTCGCGCCGGCGCACGGGACGATTCAAAGCAGTGCCTGAAGGCATGGCCAGACTCGCTGCAACAGGCTGCGACGATGCATCCGTTTCACCGTCTGTAAAACTCTTCGATGATGCAGCCGGACGCACTGAAATCACTCGATTTTTCCGATGCGCCATGATGACGCCTGCCGCGAAACCAATAACCAGAACGGCACCGACGCTGATCAAGAGCGCCTTCTTGAAGGCTCCCTGCGATTGTCCCGACCAGACGCGGCGGGCCCGGAATTGCAGGACCCACTGCGACGGAAATTCTAATGACCGGCGTATAAGAGAGGGACCGGAAGCGGCCAAAATGCGGCCGGACTGAATGTTATCGGACTGGCCGAGCAGTTGCCAACCGATCGCCGGAGCGGCAGTGCGCGCCGCCGCGAGTGGGCGGATCGCCGGCGGCGGCGGCGACGCGGCATAAGTAGATTCGGACGCGACCGGAGAAGGCTGAGACGATGCCGAGGAAGGGGGCGCACTCGATGCGTCTGTAAAGGGCGCAATCTCCGGATGCTCCGCATGTGCGGGGCGATCAGATGGCGGATCAGCGGCGGTTGTGTCTGGGTTTCGCGGCGGAGTAATGCCGCCGGTCAAAGTCGCGGTAGCCAAAGTCGCGGCAGCCAAAGTCCCGGTAACCAAAGTTCCGGTAACCAAAGTCCCGCTCGTCTTTTCTGCGGCCGGGGTTTCCTGCTTCGGGATATTATCGAGACCAGCAGGTTTCACACCTGGCGTATTCACCAGCGCATTTAAGCTATCTGCGTTCAGCGGCCATTTATTGGGCGCGCTACGTGTAATTTGGCCGCTTTGGGCAGGGCGGTTTTCCGCTTGTTTAGGATGAGGAGTGGAATAAAGCCGAAAGTGAGATGCTGCCTCCTCCACAATTTCAGGCGGAACAACGCGAAGCTGCCGCGTCCAGGCGGAGAGCAAAGCCTGCTCACCAAGACTGTTAATCAATCGCGGAATACCCTGCGAATAGCGATAAATCGCTTTCACGGCTTCCGCGGAGAATATCGTCGCAGCCTGGGATTGCGCACCCGCGAGTTCCAGGCGGCGTTCGATGTAATGACAAGTTTCCTCCGCACCCAGCGGTTCTAACTGGCAACGCATCGCGATGCGCTGCTTCAACGAACGCAGCTCGAACGAGTCCAATTTCTTGTCCAGCTCGGGCTGCCCTACCAAGACAATCTGGACGAGTTTCTGCTGCGCAGTTTCGAAATTCGTAAGCAGCCGGATTTCCTCAAGCACACTCCGCGGTATTTGATGAGCTTCGTCGATCACCAATACGGTTGTGGAACCGCTCTCGAATTGCGACAGCAGAAACCCATACAATGCACGCAGCAAAGTGCCTTTGGTTGGTTCCACAACGTTAATTCCCAACTCCGACGTGATGTAGCTCAAAAAATCAATCGTAGACAGCCTGGGACCAATAAAGTAAGCGAAAGGGATTTGCTCACGTTCCCACAACTCGAACAGACAGCGCAGGATCAGGGTTTTGCCGGTCCCGACCTCGCCGGTCATGACCACGAAGCCTTTGCGCTGGTTTACGGCATAGGAGATCGACGCCAGAGCTTCCCGGGTCTTTTGCGACGCATACATAAAGAACGGATCCGGGGAAAGATCGAATGGGCTACGCGTCAGACCGAAAAACTTCTTATACATACCATCCCTCAATCTGGTGTGCACTACCGTTTAGGCGTAGGCTTGGTCGCTTTCGCCGGCCGCATTTTTATCCATTTCCGCGGCATGCCAGAACTGGGGCGCCGCGCCGGCAAATTCAAAAGCTACGTCGACGCCACGCGCCAGGCGCGCCCCAAGGAATTCGACCACACATTCTTCGGAACATTCGTTCTGCTTGTTGGTGATGAGCAGACGCTGGCCGGGCTGCACCGGGGTTTGCAGGGAGATCAATCCGCCGCGCGCATTGGTGGCAATCGTGTTGGCCTGCTCATAAAAAGGCACCCCTGCAGGATCGCAACCGTAAACAAACAGCGGGAGCCTGGCCTGGTTAATACCGAAAGCGGCTTGCCCGGCGTAGGGTTCGCCAGCAGTCCGGGAGGTGTCGAGTGGGCGCGACCTTTTGGCGGGCTTGCGAGTGCGCCTGGTGTTGACGGCTGCATCGGCGGGCGCGGGCTGCGCCAATAAATCGCCCTCATCGAGGCTGAAATCGCGGGTAACGTCCTCGACTGTTTCGGGTGACACAACTTTTTGCTGCCCCAGGAATGTTCTGATCAGTGCATGCTCGCACAGCAGGTTGGTCACGCGGGGAATGCCGCGAGCATGTTTGTGAACCGCTTCGACCGCGAGAGGAGTAAAGATTTCTTCTCCGTTGTGGCCGGCGATACGCAGTCTTTCGAAGATATATCCCGAGGTCTCCTCCTGCGTGAGGGGCAGTGTTTTGGCGCGCAGTGCGATGCGCTGACGAAGTTGCCGAAGTTCCCTGCTATTGAGTTTCTGTTCGAGTTCGGGCTGACCGGCCAGCACGATCTGGAGGAGCTTTTCGGTGGAAGTCTCGAGGTTGGTCAACAGCCGGATTTCTTCAAGCATCTGCCGCGAGAGATTCTGCGCCTCATCGACGACCAACACGGTCTTTTGGCCAGCCTGGTACCGGTCGAGCAACCACTGGTGGAATTTGAACAACACCTGGCTCTTCATGCGCGACTTACAAGTAATTCCAAAATCGGCCAGCATGTAATCGAAGAACTGCGATTCGGTGAGGCGCGGGTTAAAAACGAAAGCTGTAGCGACTCCCTGTTCATGCAAGGTCTCGAGCAGTTTGTTCAGAAGCGTCGTTTTGCCGGTTCCGACCTCACCGGTCAGCAGGATGAAGCCCTTACCTGCCTCGATCCCATACGTCAGGCAGCTCATGGCCTCCTGTGTGCGCCGCGTCAAATACAGGTAACGCGGATCGGTGTTGATGTTGAAGGGATTTTCTTTTAGCCCGAAATGCTCCTTATACATGTCATGCACCTCGTTCTTGCGTCTCGAGTCTTGGCTATTTTTTCCGCAGTCGCACACAGCGCTGGATATCAGTTGAGCTTGAAATCAAAATTAGTGCTACCGCGCGAGTCAACGGGCGCACCATTCAGCCGAGCCGGCTCGTAGCGCCATTCCTCTACCGCTTCGATGGCGGCTTGAGCGAGGAGGGGGGACCCCTGCACCGATTTCACGTCGTAGACGTCCCCCTGCGGGCTGATACGGAAATGCACTTCGACATTCCCCGAAATACGACTTTGCTTTGCGATTGCCGGATAAACCGGATTTCTACGCGAAATCAACGTGGCAGGTTGGAGGTTGCCCGGTTCGGGGGCGCGCGCTGGGGCGAACTCTCCGGAAAGGTTGGGCACTGCAGGCGCGGTCGGCGCAGGCTCTGACCGCGGGATGCGCAACAGGGACCGGACGACAGGCGCTCTTTGTGCGCTGGCGTCTTTGGCGCTTTCCAACTGTTTTGCCCAGGCGGCGTTTGAACGCGCTATGCGCGGTTCACCGCCTGGGGGCATACCCGTTAGTTGCTTCTGCGAAGGAAGCAGAGGCCTCGCGCCCGCGACCAGCCGTAGCGACTCGCTAATGGGGGCCTGCGATTCCGAGCCTACAATTTCAAGCCGGAGAACCACGTGCTCGGTCAGCGGCGTGTAGACAATGCTCCCGGTTTGGAGCTCATGCGCATCCAAATCCAGCTGCTTGTGCATAGCACCATCGGTGATCGACAAACGTCCGCCCAGGGCGTTCACGGCGGCATTGCGATTCCATTTCAGCCGCCAATCATTTATGCGCCGCTCCACTCGCAGCCCCAATGGAGTGTGGTCTGGCGCCTCTACGCTGGAAAGAGCCTGACGTGCCGCAGGCTGTGGTGCCGGAGGGGTATTTGCTACATCGGAAGGAAGGCTACCAGCATCAGGCAATTGCGAGCTAGATGCGGCTGCCTCTTGCGCGCGTTTTGACCTTTCGGCACGTTTACGCGCGTCGAAAACCATGCTCAATGTCGTTGTCTCCCAACTGCATCGATGTAAAATCGGTCGCGACGCATGCACCTCGTCGATTATTCTAAACCTGGTTGGCTTTGAGCGTGGGAAGAATTGAGATATTAAAAGCTCTGGAAATAGAGTCAATCGTATTGTCCAATCGTGCGATGTGGAAAACGATGCGAACAGTGGAAAATGGGGTGGCCGGGACGCCTGGCCGGGACGCAACGACCGGCGCCGTCGAGAGACACGCAAAATATTGCGGCACGGCAGACGGCGGAACAGTTCTTGAGCACCCGCGCATGGAGCGGATGGACGGCGAAGTCTCAAACGACGCGCGCACCGCGTTGTTGAAGGCGCAGACGGCGCTGAAGACGCGCGAGGCCACTTCGCTGCGTGCAGTGCAACTCACAAACAATCCGAGCGGCTGGCCACGTTCTTCGGCCTATTTCAATTTTTTCAGCTTCGCGGGCGGAATACCGATCGTTGTCGATGGGCAAATGATCGGCGCAGTGGGCGTGAGCGGCGGGGCAGGCGGCGATGCAGGCAGCGATGAGAATTACGCCATCGAGGGTCTGAAGACCACGTTCGGGGCACGTGTTACGCCGCCGGTCTGTCCGGCTGCAGCGGGAGGCGCGCCCCGGGGTTGACTCTGCCGCACTGAACGCGGCTCGGACATGACCTGAACCTAGCCGTTGCAGGTTCTGGTAGACGGGCCGCTCGAAGTCGCGAAGCGTCCGGATGGCACCATCGTCGAAAAACCCTGCGCATGTGAGTGCTCCTCTGCGCGAGGGAGCTGACCGTTAGGTAGAATGAGTCCCGCGAAAAAGAGTTCCAGGCCGATGCCGATAAATGTGGCGGTGACCGCGGATCTGGGCGGTCTGCTAGCCGGCAGAGTTTACACCCGAAGAGACAAGGCATAGGATCGATTGGCGGTGGCGGCAAGAATCCGTGGAAATATTCGGAAACGAAAGGACGTTCTCAACGGGATCGCACGGTACACGCGCGCGCCGGCCTATCAAGACGCGACATTGGCTGGCATTAGCGTTCCTGGTGTTTTCGCTGGGTCCCACAGCAGCGGCGATTCGCAATCAAGTGGTCCCTAAACAGCAGACCAGCGGGCAATTGTCGCGAGCTTTGCTCCAACTGCAAGACGCCACGCAGGGAAAAGTCACGGCGTACACGCTTCCTCCCGACCTGTACCAGAAGGCCAAGGCTCTCAGCCGGATCCATTTTGTTTACAATCTGGTCGGTTCCTTTTACGGAATTATAGTTCTGTGGCTGCTGTTGCAGTGGAAGCTCGCAGCGAAATTTCGCGACTGGGCGGAAAAGTTTTCGGCGCGGCGGTTCGTGCAGGCATGTCATGTTTACGCCGCCGTTGATTCTAACCGTTGCTCTCCTCGAATCTCCCACGGCCATTTACGAGCACATCGTTTCGCGCAGGTACGGACTTTCCGTTGAAGGCTGGAGTGCGCTCGCCTGGGACTATACGAAGGGGATTGTCATTTTGATGGTGCTCGGCTCTATCCTGACCTGGATTCTTTACGGCGTGATACGCCGGAGTCCGCGGCGATGGTGGTTTTACTTTTGGCTGGCCTCGCTGCCCATCCTCGTAATTTTGGCGTTCGCAGAACCATTTGTGCTGGAGCCGCTGTTTTTCAAGTTCGCACCATTGCAGGAGAAAGATCCTGGACTCGTCACCCAGATCGAGCAGGTGGTCGAACGCTCGGGCCAGAGCGATTCCGCCCGAGCGCATTTTCTGGATGAAAGCGAGTGACCGAACGCCGCTGATGAACGCATACGTGACGGGTTTGGGCGCTTCGAGGCGCATCGTGGTGTGGGACACGACGATAGAGAAAGAGACGCCGCCGGAGATCGTAGCCGTGGTCGGGCACGAGATGGGGCACTACGTGCTGGGACACGTTTGGAAGGGGCTCGTTTTTAGCATGGCGGTGCTCTTCGTTCTTTTGTATCTGGGCTATCGGTCTGTGGGATGGCTGCTCGCAAGAGGCGGGCCCCGCTGGGGTATTCGCGGAGTGGACGACTGGGCTTCGCTGCCTGCGCTGCTGCTGCTCTTCTCGGTCTTCAGTTTAGTGTCCGATCCCATCTCGAGCGCGTATAGCCGGCACATCGAACACCAGGCCGATGTCTACGGCCTGGAGGTAACGCACGGAATTCTTCCGGACGCTGGACAGACGGCCGCCGCTTCGTTCCAGGTAGAAGGTCAGTCGGGTCTTGCCGATCCCGATCCCAATCCACTGAACGTATTTTTATTTTACGATCATCCGCCAATTTCAGATCGAGTGCGTCTCTGCCTTACGTACAATCCCTGGGCAGAAGGCCAGCAGCCGGAATTCGTGAAATAGCCGGGAGCGAACCGCTTTCTGAGGATTCTTTTTCTGAGGAGGCTGGGAGGCTTCCGCATCTTCTCCGTAGTTTCTTTTAGGCTTTCTACGCGCGCCGAAACGCGCACCCAACGTAGAGGCGCAGGGTCGTGTGCTAGAATGCTTGTTTTGCACGCGCCGCGAAAGCCAGCCATCATGCCCAAAGTCGGATTTCTAAGCCTGGGGTGCCCCAAAAATCTCGTCGACAGCGAGGTCATGATGGGCATTCTCTCGCAGCACGGATACGAGATGACGCCGCGAGCCGACGAAGCGGACGTGCTGATCGTTAACACGTGCAGCTTTATCGCGCCGGCGCAGCAGGAGTCGGTGGATACGATTTTGGAGATGGCCGAGCATAAAGTGTACGGCCGCGCGAAGCGCCTGGTGGTCACAGGGTGCCTGGTGGAGCGTTATCGCGAACAAATCCTGGAACAAATACCCGCCGTCGATGCGGTGATTGGGACCGGGGAGCTCGAGAAAATCGTTGAAGCCGTTGAGGGTCGCGCGCGCGACGGCGAGGCGGCTGAAGGGAACGGCGCGAAATTGCCGCGTACGCCGACCAGTCCAATAACTGAGCGGGCGGATGCCCCCGGGGGGTCGCTTCCTGCAGCGCCGGATCTTCGCTTGTTGGATCCTGGCTTGTTGGATCTGGTTTGTCGGATACTGGTGCGTTGGATCTTCCGGCATTGGATCTTCCGGCATTGGAACTTCGCGCGCTAGATGCGCGCATCGCACTTCCTACGTTCCTGTATCACGACGCCACCCCTCGCGTGCTGGCGACGCCGCGCCATGCCGCTTACATTAAGATCGCCGAGGGTTGTGACCATCCCTGCACGTTTTGCATTATTCCCCAGCTCCGCGGAAAATTCCGCAGCCGTCGTTTCGAATCCGTGGTGCGCGAGGCGGCCAACCTGGCAGCCGCAGGCGTGCGCGAAATCACACTGATCGGGCAGGACACGACGTCTTACGGCGAAGACCTGGATTTGCGGGATGGTTTGGCGCAATTGCTGGAACGCCTGGCGGGCGTCGAGGGGCTGGATTGGGTGCGCTTCCTGTATGCGTATCCCAATCGCGTGACGCAGAGGTTGCTCGACACGCTGGCGGAACATGCACGCCTGGTAAAGTACCTGGATATGCCGTTACAACATGCCAGCCGCAAAGTACTGGCGCGCATGAAGCGTGGGTCGAGCGGCGAGGCTTTTCTGCGGCTCGTCGAACGAGCGCGGAAAACCGTGCCTGGCCTGATGCTGCGCACATCGTTTATCGTGGGCTTCCCGGGCGAGACAGAATCGGATTTTCGCGAATTGTGCGATTTCGTGCGCGCGGCGGAGTTTGACTGGATGGGCGTATTCGCATATTCGGATGTCGACAACGCAGGAAGCTACACGCTTGACGCAAAATTGGACACCGACACCATCGCCGAGCGCCGCGATTACTTGATGGCTCTGCAACGTCCCGTCTCCGCACGGCGTCTGCGGCGCTTTGTGGGCCAGGAACTGCCGGCGATCGTGGATGGGCCGTCGTCCGAAACCGAGTTGGTGTGGGAGGCGCGGCTCGGGGGGATGGCCCCGGAGATTGACGGCAAGGTTTATCTGAGCGACCTCGAGCCCACCGACGCCGCTGGACGGCGTGGCCGGGCGGCGCAACCTGGCGACATGGTCACGGTGGAAATTACGGAGTCGCACGATTACGATCTGGTTGGAAGGGTAATTGAAGTAACGGACAGTGCGCCCGCAGCCGAGCTTTCGGTGGTGAGCGCGGCTCGAAGGATTTCGACCGGTGCGGCGCTGCGTGTCCTCGCGTGATGGCGTGATGCGCACGATGGGCGAGATGGCGTGACAGCGTGACCTTTTGCCGCTGCAGGCGGACCAGGCTGAAATCCGCGAATGGCAGGTGAACGATGAAACATCTCTGCCCGATCTGCCGTAGACCCACCGATTCCGAGACCGATGCTGATTTCCCGTTCTGCAGCGAACGCTGCCGTCTCATCGATCTGGGCAACTGGGCCAGCGAGCGTTACGTGGTTTCCGAACCAGTGTTTGAAGAGGACGAGCTCGAAGACGGCAAGTTTGAATTGCGCCTGGATGAGAATGATGCGGGCGCACATCGCGAATCTGATCCCGATTCCACTCTCGAATCCGATCTCGATTCGCGGCGCGATAGATCCGCCGGCAATCCCTCCGACAAGCATGACTCAGAGCGCTGAGGCCGCGGCAGCGAAGCCGCGCCTGGCGTTCGTGATCGCTACAAGTTTTGGCCTGGGCTATCTGCCGAAGGCGCCCGGAACATGGGGCTCGCTTTTCGGCGTGGTTTTGGGTTGGGGCGCACTTACTTCGAGCCGCTGGTGGGCTTATGCCCGAAACACCGGTGCGGGCGCCAGTGCGGCTGTTGCCGACACCCATGGATGGGCAAGTAGCTTCGCCTGGACGGAGTGTGCGCTGGTGGCGGTCGTCTCCCTGGTGGGCCTGTGGGCCGCAGGGCAGGTGGCCGCCTATCTGGGAAAAAGTGATCCGCAGATCGTGGTGGTGGACGAGGTTGCGGGGCAATTGATTGCATATTTGGGGTTAGCAACTCCGCGGACTTTCGCCGCCAACTGGAAATATTTGCTGGCGGGACTTATACTTTTTCGAGTGTTCGATATCTGGAAACCATTCCCGGCTCGACAGGCGGAGTCCCTTCCCGGAGGCCTCGGCATCATGGCCGACGATTGGATCGCGGGGGTTTTCGCGGCAGTGGTTTTGGGATTTGCACGCTACTGGGGAGTTTGAGCGACGTCCAGCGCGCTGGGCACTTTGATTGGATCTGTGGCGACAGGTAGCTCTGGCGCGTGGATCTAGAGCTGGTTCGACAGTGAAGATTGGATACCGCATGGCAAATACTCAATTAGCGAGCCTTACGCCCCGGATTGATCGTGTGACACCATCCGCAGCTATTCCCGGGGGCGAAATTACCATACACGGGAATGGGTTCGGCTCGCATAACCACCTGCGGCCGCGCGTGCAATTCGGTGAATCCGAAGGCAGCGTGGTCATGGCCGGAGACAGCCAGGTGATTGCCCGTGTGCCTGAAGGTCCGTCGAGGAGCGCAGTGCGTGTGATTACGGCGCGAGGCGAAAGCGCGCCGTACGAAATGCACCTCGGCGTGCAAATTGCGGACAACCTGCATCCGGTGGGCAACCCCGCCGTGGACGGGCAGGGAAACATCTACGTCACCTACAGCGGCCAGCGCGGGCAGAAAGTGCCAGTGTCACTCTACAAAGTTACGGCGAACTACCAGGTGAAGCCGTTCGCGACCGAACTGATGAACCCGACAGGCCTGGCCATCGATAATGCCGGCGTGCTGTATGTGTCGTGCCGGAACGATGGAACGATACATCGCGTTACGCCCGATGGCAGGTCGCAATTGTGGGTCGAAGGGATGGGCATCGCCACGGGACTTGCTTTCGATGCGCAGAAAAACCTGTTTGTAGGGGACCGCAGCGGCACGATTTTCAAGATCAGCCCGGACCGGCAAATTTTTGTGTTTGCGACCCTCGAGCCTTCCATCGCAGCGTACCATTTGGCGTTCAGCCCGGCTGGCGAACTGTATGTCGCGGGGCCCACGACTTCGAGTTACGACCGGATTTGCCGGATCAATCACCAGGGGGAAGTGCACCTGTTTTACCGTGGACTAGGGCGCCCTCAAGGGCTGGCATTTGACCGGGACGGCAATCTTTACGTCGCGGCATCGAAAGGTGGCGGCCGGGGTATTGTGCGCATCACGCCTGGCGGTGAGGCCGAACTGGTGTTGAGCGGTAACGGCCTAGTCGGGCTGGCGCTGTTATCCACGCGGCGCGCAGTACTAACCACGACGAGCGCTCTTTTCAGTATCGACTGGAACGTCGAGGGGCTTGCGCTCAACCGGTAGACCGGTTATCCGACTGCAAGGATTGACGACGGACGACGTAGAACCTGCAAACCTCACGCGCTCGGCTGCGAAACTCAAACATGAAAGCTGAAATCATTGCCGTCGGTTCCGAACTGCTCACGCCAGACCGCGTAGACACCAATTCCTTGTTTTTGACATTGGAATTGAACCGGCTGGGGTTTGTGGTGACGCGCAAAACCGTGGTCGGCGACCGCCACGACGATGTGCGCGAGGCCTTTCGCGATGCGCTCGCTCGCGTGGAAGTGGTGATCGCCAGCGGAGGACTCGGGCCTACGCAGGACGATCTCACGCGCGAGGCCGTGGCCGAATTATTGGGACGCCAGCTGGTACGCAACGATGCCGTGATGAGCAGCATCGAAGAGCGCTTCCGCAAGCTGGGCCGCACGATGGCCGAAGTGAACAGGCGTCAGGCCATGGTGCCAGAGGGTGCGGAGGTACTCAAGAATTCGCGCGGCACTGCACCCGGCCTGTGGATCGAATCCAATGGCCGCGTGGTGGTTCTGCTGCCCGGCGTGCCAACGGAGTTGAAGGCGCTCTTCATGGAGCGGGTGGGGCCTCGGCTGGCCAGGCGGGCGGGCGCAACACGCTTGTATTACCGCGAACTTCGAACCGCGGGATTAACCGAGTCCGAGGTCGAACAGCGTATCGCGCCCATCTATATGGCGTATACGAGCGCGGAGACGACGATCCTGGCATCGCCTGGCGAGATTCAGATTCACCTGCGCGCATGGTCGGACGATTCCTCCGCAGCCGAAAGCATGCTGCAGGAAATGACCGAACGCATCACCCTGGCGCTGGGCGAGCATCTGTTCACCACGAGCGGCGAATCGCTCGAGGAGGTGGCTGGGCGCGAGCTGATGATGAATCATGCCACGATTGCGACTGCCGAAAGCTGCACGGGAGGGCTGCTGGCGCAGCGGCTGACGCGGATTCCCGGCAGCTCGACCTACTTCCTGGGCGGCGTGGTTTGCTACAGCAATCATCTGAAATCGGCCTGGGTGGATGTGCCCGGGGCGTTGCTCGAAGCGAAGGGCGCGGTAAGCGAGGAAGTCGCCCGCGCGCTGGCCGAGGGTATTCGGCGCCGCACCGGCGCGACGCTGGGCGCCGGAATCACGGGCATCGCGGGTCCCGGCGGAGGCACGCCGGAAAAACCGGTCGGCTTGGTACACATTGCACTCGCCGACGCCAGCGGAAGCAAAGAACGCGTATTGCAATTTCCAGGGGATCGCGAACGCATCCGATGGTTCGCATCGCAGATTGCGCTGGACATGGTGCGCCAGTATTTTTTGTATGCGCGTCAAACTTCGTCGTCAGCTGACAAGAGACCCGGGATTAATGCGGCGGCCGAACGAAACGCCAACAAAAGTTGACCGCATGCGTCTGTTCGTGGCGCTGGACGTGCCGGAGGCGGTACGCGATGCGCTCGAAATTGTGGCGCGGCGATTAGAGAAAATCTGTCGCGGAGCACGATGGGTAAGGCTGACGAGTGCGCACGTGACGCTAAAATTCATCGGAGAAGTTCCCATCGAGCGGGTCGAGCATATTCGTTTGGCGCTACGGCAGGTGCGCATAAGTGGCCCGGTCGAATTGCGGTTCGCAGGGCTCGGATTTTTCCCCAATGCGCGGCGGCCGCGCATTTTTTGGGCGGGAATTCACAGCCCGGAATCGCACGCCACTTGTGGCCAGGAACGCCAGGGCTTGTCAGAACTTGGCCGTCTGGCAGGCGCGGTGGAAGCTGCGCTTGAGCCGATCGACATCCCACGCGAGAAACGCGAATTCAGGCCGCACATTACACTCGCAAGATTCCAGTCCACCGACGGTCTCGATTCCCTGCGCGCTGCGGCAAGTGAGCTGACGAATTCCGCGTTTGGTTCCGCGCTGGCAAAGGAGTTCCATCTTTACCGTAGCGTGCTCAAACGCACTGGCGCCGAGTATACTCGGCTGGATACGTACCGCCTCTCCGGAGAGAACACGCCTTGACTCTGCTGCTCAAGCTTGGTGCGAGCGCATCAGTCTTCTCGCCAACTCTTCCAAGCAGTTCGTGGCTTCCGCTGGCTGCCTACCTGCTTGGCTCGATTCCGTTTGGATATTTAGCGGGGTGGGCCGCAGGCAAAGGTGACATTCGCAGACGCGGCAGCGGCAACATAGGCGCCACCAATGTGACGCGCGTCGCTGGCTGGGTTCCCGGCATGCTGACGCTGCTGCTGGACGCCGGCAAAGGCTATTTCGCGGTTTGGCTAGCGGCGCGAATGACCGGAGGAAGCATTCGCTGGATGGTCCTGGCAGGTCTGCTGGCACTGGTGGGGCACCTCTATCCGGTGTGGCTTGGATTTCGCGGAGGACGTGGGGTGGCTACAGGCGTGGGCATTTTCCTCCCGGTTTGCTGGCAGGCAGTAGCCGTCGCGGTGGTCGTGTGGATTGCGGTCGTCGCGTTCTGGCGCTACGTTTCACTCGCATCGATAACGGCTGCGGCTTCGCTACCGCTGCTTATCTACTTGCTGTACGCTCCAGGGCATGCTCCGCCTGTCGCGGTCTCGGCGGCAACTTCCGCCGCGATGGTACTCGTCATCCTGCGGCACCAATCCAATATCGTGCGGCTGCTTTCGGGAACCGAGCCAAAGTTTACGCTACACCGCGACCTCGCTAAACGCGCGTCCAACGGCGATGCGGCGGACGAGCGGAATGCCCGCCAGCGAGATCCCCGCGAAGGCGATTCGTCCAACCGCAATTCTTTCAATCACCGAAACGGGCACCGGTGAAGAAAATCGCCATCGTTGGGGCTGGAAGCTGCGGCACCGCGCTCGCGATAGCGCTCGGAAGAAGCCGCAACGAGCACCGGCTTTCGTTGTGGGTACACGGCGCCGATGTGCTCGCGGTCCTTCGCGACCAGCGCGAAAATTCGGTTTACTTGCCAGGCACACGTCTGCCCAGCGATGTCGCAATAACGAACGATATGGGCGAAGCCCTGGCGGGCGCGGACATAGTCGTCGGCGCGATTCCATCGGCACATGCGCGCGCCGTGTACACCGCAATGGTGCCGCATCTGGAGATACCAACCCGCGCGGAAGCATTGATCTTCGTCAGCGCCACCAAGGGGATCGAAAATGGATCGCTGCTGCGCATGACCGAAGTCGCCAGCGACGTGCTGGGAAAAACGCTTCGAGACGCCGGATCCGAGCGCGGGCCGCGGTTCGCGGCGCTTTCTGGACCGAGCTTTGCGCGCGAAGTGGCGCGGGGCGATCCCACGGCCGTGGTCATCGCTGCACGCGACGCGCAGACGGCGGCTTGTGTGCAGGAGGAATTCTCTGGAGCCACGTTGCGGCTTTACACCAACGATGATGTGGTGGGAACCGAGCTGGGTGGCGCAGTAAAAAATGTGATCGCTATCGCCGCGGGAATTTGCGATGGGCTGGGGCTGGGACATAATTCTATTGCGGCGCTGGTGACACGGGGTCTCGCGGAAATGACGCGGCTGGCTGCGGCCTTGGGGGGGCGTCGCGACACCCTGGCGGGCCTGGCGGGACTGGGCGATCTGGTGCTCACGGCGACGGGCCCGTTAAGCCGTAATCGCGCGGTGGGTGTGGAACTGGGTCGAGGTCGGAAGCTACAGGACATTCTTGGGGGCATGCGCATGGTTGCCGAGGGGGTAGGCACCACGGCGGCGACCCTCGCCCTGGCACGGCGTCACGCGGTCGAAATGCCGATCACCGAGCAGATGCACGCGGTACTCCACGAAGGGCAGGAACCTCGCTGCGCGATGCGCGAACTGATGGAACGGAAGCTGAAACAGGAATAACGCGTGCGCAGCAGAAGCGTGGCAGAATTCCTCAGATTTACCCAATAGAGTTGAACTTTTCAGCGGCAGGAGAGCGAAATCATGGAACCCCAAGAGCTGGTCGAAAATACCGAGAAAGCACACGAAGCAGGCGAGCGCGGAATCGGCCTGACCATGGCCATTTTTGCGGTTTTATTGGCGGTCGCCACCATGATGAGTCACCGGGCGCACACCGAAGAGGTGCTTCTCGAGACGCAGGCCACCGACCAGTGGAATTATTATCAGGCGAAGAATATTCGCTACCACGTTTATGATGCCGATGCAGAGCTGGCGACATTGTTTGGCGACCGAGCCACGCAACAGGTTGCCGACTTTCGGACCAAATCGGCGCAACAAAAGAAAGATTCCGAAGACATTCAGCGCGAAGCCGAGAAATTGGGCAAAGAAGTGGCGGTCGCCGGACGTCGCGGCAGCTTTTACGACGGCAGTGAGCTATTTTTAGAAATCGCCATTGTGCTGAGTTCGATCTCTTTGCTGTCGGGCAGCGGAGCGTATTGGCGAGCCTCATTTTTGTTTAGCGCCTTGGGGGTCGCAGGCATATTGTGGGGGCTACTCCTGGTGCACTGAAGTCTTGCCGCAGCCGGTCGTTATTTTCAAAGCGGATGCGGCTACTGCACAGACCTGTGGCCTTCGGCATGGGGTTGGGAAGAGCAGGTTTCTTCCCGTGGCAGCCTGAAGATCACCGGCATCCTTTTCGGGCAGCTGAGACAAATTGTGCGGAGGCAAAAATGGGCGGATTCAAGCAATTCGTGTTGCGCGGAAACGTCGTCGACCTGGCAGTCGGAGTAGTGGTGGGGGCGGCCTTCGGCACGGTCGTGAGCGCTTTCGTCAAGGACATGATGACGCCACTGCTGGCCGCGGTGGTCCGGAAACCGGATTTTTCAGCTTTCAGCTTCACGATCAACGATAGCAAATTTTTGTATGGCGACTTCCTGAATGCGGTTGTGTCATTTCTGATCATTGCCGCTGCGGTCTATTACCTCGTGGTTTTGCCGATCAATGCGCTGGTCTCGCGGGCACACCGTGAGCCGCCAGCCGACCCCACTACCAAGAAATGCCCCGAATGCTTGAGCGAAATTCCAATCTCCGCCAAGCGTTGCGCGCACTGCTGCTCGGCATTGGCCTGAGCGGCAAACCGCCGCGCGGGTTCGGTTCGGTGCAACTTCGGGCCACACGTTCGCGATAACTTCAGCCTGTAACTTTATTAGTCCGCCTCGTTCCATCCGCCCTCACCCGGCTGTACCAAGGGACAGGGCTCGTGTGCCCGTAGCACATGCGCTATCGCACTGCCTCGCGCGCCTTCTGCGGAGCCAGGGCGAGCCGTAAGATGAAATATGCGAATCACCATGGCCCATGGACGGCTCATGGAACGCCAAGGATCGCCAGCGAACGGAATGAGAATGGCGACTGCAAAAAATGGAACGGCACTATTGCGACGACCCCG
The DNA here is from genome assembly GCA_963828935.1 of uncultured Acidobacteriota bacterium. Classification (GTDB taxonomy): domain Bacteria; phylum Acidobacteriota; class Terriglobia; order Acidiferrales; family UBA7541; genus Palsa-189. The sequence continues at coordinate 89,461 of CAWHGP010000004.1, forward strand.
CCTTCTGTTCCTGGTGCTAGGGGCCATGCTACTGGTCAGCGTGCTGCCACTGGGGCTCTACCATCGGCAGGTGCTGCAACTGAGCCAGGAGAAACTCACCGACACCGAAAGTGTGCAGCAGACCGAAGTCACTCGGTCGGTAGGCGAAGAAATCGAATTATTCGATGCGAACCTCTACCAGCAGCTGATCAGCGGCCGCCAGATACTCGCACTAACAGGACTGCTCGATCAGGTGGACGATCCGACACATGCGCCGCAGGTAACGCGCCTGCTTGAAAATCTGGTCGCCAGCGATCCCAACATGCTGTACCTCACCGCTGTGGGCAAACGAGGCAAGGGCACAGGAGCCGGCAATATCCGCGCCGACCAGGATCCCTTTGTTGGCAAAGCGTTGCAGCGGGCGTTCTCGGCGTGCTTGCAGTCTGTGGTCTTTCGAAGCGAGCCGCTGGCGCTAGGTCCTGACAACCGCCCGGCATTCGTAATGGCCATTCCGCTGCACGTAGCCGATCAATTCGACGGCATGCTGGCCGCAGTCGTGTCTCTCGACAGTATCCTGAGCCGGCTGCAAGAAACCAGTGTGCGTGGCCGCACAGTGTTCGTCGTCGACCACAACGGACACGTAGTCGTGCATCCGGATACGCGGCAATTTGTGCCCGGTGCGGACCTTCGCGCGAGTTCCTACATCGTTATCCAGGTGACTGGCGCGCCCAAGGATTTACGCACCACTGAAACCGTCCAGCGATTTACGGCCGTGGAGAACGGCAAAAATGCGGAAATGATCGGCACCTATAGCACGATTCCAGACCTGGGGTGGGCCGTGGTGGCGCAACGCAGTCTGGAAAAGGCGCGTGGCGATGCCGGTGTGAACGAACTGAACGCCCAAGCGCTGAAATTCGTGCTGGTGGTCACGTTCGCGGCGCTGATACTTGGCTATTTATTCGCGGTCGGCATCAGCATGCCCATCCGGGCGCTCGCTTCCTCGACGCGCGCTATCAGCCGCGGCGAGTTTCACGAGCGCGCCACCGTTAGCGGCGCGGCCGAGATCAGCGAGCTGGCACAAACGTTCAACAACATGGCGGATGACATTGAAAGTTTCATCGCGCGGCTGAAACAGGCGGCGCAGGAAAACCGCGACTTGTTTCTGGGCTCGATCCGCATGCTGGCTGCGGCCATTGACGAAAAAGATCCCTATACGCGAGGCCATTCCGACCGCGTCGCGAAATATTCCATGTTGCTGGGACAGGAAATGGGTCTTTCGGCGGACGATCTCGATCGGCTGCGCATCGCTTCCCTGCTGCACGACGTGGGCAAGATTGGGGTTGACGATCGGGTGTTGAAGAAGCCCGGTTCGCTTACGCCCGAAGAATTTGAAGTCATGAAGCAGCACCCGACCAAGGGTGCAAATATCATGCGCCCGGTGGCACAGTTAAAGGACATGCTTCCCGGTATCGAACTGCATCATGAACACGTCGACGGACGCGGCTATCCGCATGGCCTGAAGGGCGAAGCGATTCCCCTGATGGCGCGCGTAATCGCGGTCGCCGACACCCTCGACGCCATGACTACCAATCGGCCCTACCAATCCGCCCTGGAACTCGAGGACGCGTTAAAGCACATCCGCAAAGTGACCGGCACGAAATTTGACAGCCGGGTGGTAGACGCACTGGAAGCGGTCGTGCTCTCAGGCAAGCTGCGGCTGACGAATGCGCTCGTGGAAGTTCGCGCCTGAACCGCGCCGAATTGCGATGAATCCGCCTGCTCCGCAGTAGCGGGGCGCTTCTGCTAGAATTATCTCTGGGCTGGACGTCCCCCTGTGCATGATCTCTCTGTTCGGCAATAACGATCCGCCGCCGTCTCTGCTCGATCGTCTCAAGAAATCGGTCACGAAGACGCGCTCGGAAATCTCGGCGCGAGTCGAAGGGCTGCTGACCGGCGACCGGCGACTCGATCCAGAGGAGTTACGGCGGCTGGAAAATGCGCTGCTCGCGACAGATCTGGGTGTGCGCACCACGCGCGATCTGATGGATGCGGTGCGCGACCGGGCGGGGGAACGTCCACGGGATGGCTCGCCCGACGCTGCGTCCGATCTGCGAGGCGCGCTCAAGTCGCAGCTTCTGGGCATTCTGCACGCAGTGCCGGCCCCGCAAAACGGTGGCTCGTCCCAGCCACGCCCGCGCGTTGTTTTCGTCGTGGGCGTAAACGGCACAGGCAAAACCACGACCATAGGAAAACTCGCGCACCGGTTGCGTGGCGAGGGAGCGAGCGTCCTGCTGTGCGCGGGCGATACATTTCGCGCCGCGGCCATTGAGCAGCTTGCGGTGTGGGCCGGGCGTACTGGCGCCGCCCTCATCAAGCAGAAATCGGGCGCCGACCCGGCCGCGGTGGTTTACGACGGTCTGACCGCGGCTCTGGCGCGCTCGGTGGACGTGGTCATCGTAGATACGGCGGGAAGGCTTCACACCAAGTCAAACTTGATGGCCGAACTCGAAAAAATGAAGCGTACGGCCGCCAAACTCGTACCGGGCGCGCCGCATGACGTATTGTTAGTTCTCGACGCCACCACCGGACAAAACGGTTTGGTGCAGGCGCGTGAGTTCACCGCTGCGGCAGGCGTTACGGGCATCGTACTCACCAAGCTAGACGGGACGGCCCGCGGCGGAATCGTGGTCTCCATCATGCGCGAGCTGAATCTGCCAGTGCTCTTTGTCGGGACGGGCGAGTCGGTCGATGACCTGGTGCCCTTCAATGCGCAGACTTTCGTCAACTCGCTGTTTGATTGAGTCTGCATGCCTCGCCCGTTTTCCGAAAGTGACGGACACCCCGGCGATGAACAATGGATGGCGCACGCGATGGCGCTCGCCCGGCGCGGCGAGGCGCTCACCAGTCCCAATCCTATGGTGGGAGCCGTGCTCGTGCGCAACCAGCGCGTGGTGGGGGAAGGGTTTCACATCTACGACGGTTTGCGGCACGCGGAAATCATCGCACTCGAGGCCGCAGGCTCAGCCGCCCGCCGCGCAACCCTTTACGTAAATCTGGAGCCGTGCTGCATCCAGGGCCGCACTGGGCCCTGCACGCAGGCGCTGGTGGAGGCGGGCGTGGCGCGAGTGGTCGCAGCGATGCCTGATCCGAACCCCGCAATATCGGGGCGTGGGTTTAGAAAATTGCGCGCCGCCGGAATAGAACTCGGTACGAACGGTTTTTTGGAGGAAGCGCAACGTCTAAACGAGGCTTTCGCCATGTGGATCACGAAGCGGCGGCCACTGGTAACATTGAAATCGGCCATGACACTCGATGGCCAGCTAACTTTGCCGGTCAATCGCGCCCAAAAACGCGGAGGACGGCCGCGGTGGATCACTTCCAATGCGTCGCGCGCCGAAGTGCAGCGCATGCGACACGCCTCGGATGCAGTGCTCACCGGGATTGGCACGGTGCTCGCCGACGATCCGATGCTTACCGACAGAACCGGCCTGCCCAGACGCCGACGCCTGCTGCGGGTGGTGTTGGATACGCACCTGCGGATCGATCGGAGCTCACGGCTGGTGCGCGGCGTCCAAAAAGACGTTCTGGTGTTTACCTGCGCGCGTGAGAACACGGAACGCGCGGTAGCGTTGCGGCAACTAGGTGTGGAGGTCGTCAGAGTTCGTGAGCGATTCGGGCGCCCCGATTTGCGCGCGGTTCTCGCCGAATTGGGCGGCCGCAACATCATGAGCGTTCTGCTCGAATCGGGATCGACGCTGAATCAGGCGGCGCTTAACGCGGAAGTGGTGGACAAAGTCCGGATGTTTTACGCACCCAGGCTCGCGGGAACTCCTGTGACGGTGCGACAGGGCGCAGCGTCTGCGACGGCGACAGCGGCGGCGATGGCTGGGGCGCGCCGCGTGCGTGACGTTTCGCGTGTCCGGATGGAGCAGTTCGGGCCTGACTTCGCCATGGAGGGATACTTGCACGATGTTTACGGGAATCGTTGAACAAGTCGGCCGCATTGCCGCCCTCGAAACGCACGCACAAGGCGGCCGGCTTCGCGTGCACGCCGGCACGCTAGCCGCATCGCTCGCTGTTGCCGGTAGCATTGCCGTAAATGGATGCTGTCTGACAGTGGTCGAAGTCGACGGCCAGGAGTTCGCGGCCGATCTTTCGTCGGAAACGCTGCGGTGCACGACGTTCGGTGAAATGAAGGCGGGCGCGCGCGTGAATTTGGAGCGGCCGCTCACTGCGGGTAAAGAACTGGGCGGCCACTTCGTGCAGGGGCACGTCGATGGTGTTGGGCGGATCTCCCGGTTGGCCCAGTCGGGAGAAAACTGGTGGTTGGGAGTGCGCCTGCCGCCGGAAGTCGCGCTCTATGTCGCGGTGAAGGGCTCAATCGCCATAGATGGCATCAGCTTGACGGTGGCGAGTTTCGCCGATGGGATCGCCGAGGCGGCCATCATTCCGTTTACCTGGGCCCACACGAACTTGCACACCTTGGTGCAGGGAGGCGGCGTGAATCTCGAGGCAGACATCCTCGCAAAGTATGTGGAACGGCTGCTCCACACGCGCAGCGCACCTGAACCATCGCGATTGACGGTCGAACAGCTCCATGCCGAAGGCTTCTAAGAAGAGCACCGTGACGAAACAAGCTGTGCCCCGTGTCACCGGAGTGCTGGAGACGTGTCTCCCGGTCGAAGACGTCGCACGATCCGCGCACTTCTACGAAAGATTATTCGGATTCTCACGCATGGCTTTCGATGCGCGTTTTTGCGCGTTTGATGTGGGGCGACACGCTGTGCTGCTGCTGTTTCGGCGGGGCATGACTCTCGAGCCTGTGGCCACCAAGGGCGGCATAATCCCGCCGCACGGCGGGACCGGCCCGTTGCATTTTGCGTTCGGCGTCCCGGTAGAAGAACTGGCGCTGTGGGAGGAGCGGCTGAAGAGTATGGGTATTGCAATCGAGAGTCGCGTGCATTGGGAGCGTGGCGGTGAAAGCCTGTATTTCCGCGACCCGGACAATCACCTCGTGGAACTTGCCACACCCGGAACGTGGCCTAACTATTAGCTGAGCGGTTGCCAGACCTCTCCGCTTCCCTTTCTTTGCCAAGGTTCGCTTGCAGTTTTCACCCTTCTTTAGAACTTTTCGACGCGGAATCGCTGACGTATGCTGTAGCCGCGCGGCGGCCCGCCAGATCTCCGTGCGGCGGGCTGCTTTGAGAACCGAGGAGGAAACATGGAAACATCCTGGATGCCACGGCGATACCGGTCCATTGTACTCGTACCGCTCGTGATCGCGATCTTGGTGCTGCTAAAGCCCGCGAAAGCCGATCTAAATCCGGCCGCGCTGGCGTACAAACTGCCCAATCAGATTCCATGGACCGATGAGGCCAGCGGCGCGAAACAGGCGGTCATGCGAGGCGACCCGTCCAAGCCCGGGCCCTACATCATACTCGTCAAGTGGACGCCGCATCATATGAGCCGGCCGCACTTCCATCCGAACGATCGATTCGTGATGGTGCTGTCGGGCACTTGGTGGGTGGGAACGGGCAGCAAATATGATCCGGACAGTACGGTGGCGATGCCGGCCGGGACCTTCGTGACGCATTTTGCTAAGCAGATTCACTATGACGGTGCGAAAGAGGAAGAGGCTGTACTCGAAATTGTCGGTGAAGGACCCGCGACGGCTACACCCGCTGAGGTGAAGTGAGTCGCCAATCCGCGACAGGGTGGGCGGGCGAATTTACTGCGCCGGTTCGCGGAGGATGATCCCCCGCCCTATCAACTCGACTACTGGCCGTTAAATATGCGGGCTTGCAAGCCAGATGTCGGCCAGAGTGCCCGCAACTCGTAGCACGAAATGAAAAGCGTCTGCGATGGTCGCTGCGTGGTCTCAATCCGACAGCGCAGGACCGGCCTGCGACTTCTGCCGCGCCCCACGGTAATACAGCGCGAGTCCTATCAAGATGGCGACTGCCGTTCCGCTGACCAACTTCATCTCGAATAGAAATTTGTTTTGTGTTTCGCCGGGAGGGACGAGCGAGAGGACGATGCCCAGGAGCACCACCAGAAACCCCAGTCCGCCCGCCAACCAAACCCCCGTCTTACCTCCCGGGATGAGGACCGCACCCGGCGTGCTTTCCCGGTCGGGACGATACGCGAGCTTGATGGCGGCCGCATACATATAGAGAAATGGAACGAAGTAAAGGATGACGGCAGCATCAACCAGCATCTGATAAGCGCCGACTGCCGTTTCGTTAATTTGGCTGAGCAGAAGAATCGCCCCGGAAATCCCCGCCTGCACCAGGATGGAGATGTGCGGCGTTCGCCATCGCGAATGAATTTTTCCAAAGGACGCTGGCAGGTAACGATCCACGCCGACAACGAACGGGACGCGCGCGATCCCCGCCACCGTGCTTCCCACGCCGCCCGCATTGCCCACGGTAACCAGCAGCGCCGCGATGATTCCCAGCGCCCCTATTTTCAGGATCACGGAAGCCGCGGTAATGGCCTGGAAGACTCCGCTCTTCGGATCGACTGCGGCGTCATTCAGCAGAATGAGAACGGCAATCGTGCCCGCGATGTAAATCAGGGCAATCAGCACTCCAGAGCCGAACACCGCACGGGGCAGCGTTTTCCGCGGATCGTGAATTTCTTCGCTCATGGCCGAAACCAACTCGAGCCCGGTGAATGCGAAGGCCAGCTGCGGCCAGAAATTCACCTCATTCCAATCCCAGTGCGGCAGGACTGTGGCCCAGGTGAAGTGCGTCGCGGAACCGTTGCGGTGCCACACCAGGGCTGCGGCGATCACCAACATCAGCAGCGGAACATACGTGCCCACACCACCCGCATTTTGCAGCCACTTCCCGACATGCAGGCCGATCAGGTTCAAATACACGGCCACGAACAGCAAAAGGAACGAACCTACTAGCAGAAACGTGCGGTCCTGGGCCAATCGCGCCGCTCCAATGCCGCCAATGTAGGCGCCCATCGATGCGCTCGCGAACAGCAAACCCGGAAAATAGAAAAACGTGTACACCCAGTAGGTCCAGCCGGCCACGAACCCATGAAATTCGCCGAAAGCGTCCTTGGACCAAGCGTAAAGGCCACCCTCTTCCGGGAAGCGACTTGAGAGCTCGACCACTACCAATGCGGTGGGCACGAAAAAAAGGAGGGCCGCAAGTATCCACAAGCTGATCGAAGAAGCGCCATTGTGCGCCGCTGCCGCAATCCACCGAGGGCCCAGAACCGTGGCAATGTTGAATAACAGCACATCCCAGAAGCCCATCACACGAGGAAGCTTGGGAAGCCCGCCTGCGCCGCCGGTACCGGAGTGGTTGTCGCCAGAAGGGGGAGCCGGAGCCGCACCGCCAGAGGTTATTTCGCTCAATGGCCCGTCTCCTGCTCCCGTGAGAATGGTGTTTCACTGCGGACGGTTAATGGATCCAAACCATTCGCGCACTTTTTCTGGGCAGCAGAACGATACCAGACTTCGACCGCAGCAGAAATTTATGGCTAGCCTGCCGGACAACGTTTGTGCAGAGCTCGGTTGTGGATTCAGGTGGTGACGACGTCCAGTTCGGGGATTAGTTCGTCCTGCAGACGGAAATTGCGAAGGAACGGGTCTTTCGTGGTTTCAAACTCGGTCCACGGACCGAAAAATGCCACGCGCCCTTCCCTTAGAAACACCAGGCGGTCGGCAAGCTTCTTGCCCAGGTGTGTATCGTGCGTGACGACCACGGCCGTCTTATGAAATTTCTCCTTCAGCTTCAGAATCAAATCGCCGGTATGGGCGGCCGCCAGCGGATCGACCATGGTGGTAGGCTCGTCGTACAGGATGGCCTCGGGATCCTGCGCGAGCGCTCGCGCGATCGCGACAGCGCGCTTGGTGCCGGTGCTGAGTTCGGATGGTAGCTTATCGAGCAGTTCGGAGACTTCCAGCATCTGCGCGAGTTCGTTAACCCGCGCTTTAGTCTCTTCAGCACCGAAGCCTTCGCGATCCTGCAGCGGAAAGGCAATGTTTTCTCCGACCGTAAGTGAATCGAAAAGGGCTCCGGACTGAAAAACCATGGTGACGCGGCGGCGAATCTCGACCAGCCGTTCCTCAGACCAATCGGTGATGTCGTTGCCGGCGACGATAACGCGCCCAGCGTCCGGTTCGAGGAAGCCCATAATATGCTTCAGCGTGACAGATTTTCCCACGCCGCTGCGGCCCATGATCACGCAAGTCTCGCCCGGGTCCACAAAGAAGTCGACGTGATCGAGGACGAGATGATCGTCGAATGATTTGCTGACATCCTGAAATTCGATGTAATGGTCGCTCACGAGTGCCTTTTGGTGGCTCTGTCAGCTCCGATGCTGGAAACGATGCGGCGACGGTTCGCAGCCAAAGTAGATTATCGAGCGCTAGGCCATACCGCCAAAGCAAAAAGTTCAGTAATACTAGTACGTCAGACTGACGTCCCAGCCCTCAGCACAGCCTAATCATTATAAGTAATTTATAATCAGTTACATATGTAGAAGTATGAACACCAGGCCGGGCCGCGTGGCGCTTAGTACGGCTTGACAGCGACGTGCCACGCGAATATATTAGCACTCGCGGTATAGGAGTGCTAATTCTAGCGGGCACTCCATCGGCAGAAAAACCCAGAATGACAGCGACGGAGGATAAGCAACGATGGCAGTCAATGTAACACCCTTGCACGACCGAGTCCTGGTGAAGCGGATTGAGGAAAAAGAATCCGTGAAGGGCGGCATCATTATTCCCGACACCGCCAAAGAAAAACCGCAGGAAGGCGAAGTGATCGCCGTGGGCGCCGGCAAGATCGAAAAAGGCGCACGCACTCCCCTGGACGTAAAGGCCGGGGACCGCATACTGTTCGGTAAATACAGTGGCACCGAAATAAAGATCGAAGACGAAGAGTACCTGATCCTGCGCGAAGAAGAGATATTGGCAAAGCTTTCCGGTGCAGCGAAAGCCGCCACGTCCAAGAAGTAGCCGTCCCACCGGCGCACTGCCGGCAGTATCACCACGCAAGGTTTCGGTAATCGGTAAATTTCAAAGTCATCTCAGGAGGGTGAAGCACTATGGCAAAGCAAATCGTGACTGGTGAAAATTCTCGCCAGTCCATTCTGCGCGGCGTCAACGCTCTGGCGGACGCCGTGAAAATCACGCTCGGCCCCAAGGGCCGCAACGCGGTGATTGAAAAGAAGTTCGGCGCGCCGATCATCACCAAGGACGGCGTAACCGTAGCGAAGGAAATCGAACTGCAAGACCCGCTCGAGAACATGGGCGCGCAGATGGTCCGTGAGGTGGCGTCGAAGACTTCCGACGTAGCTGGCGACGGTACCACCACGGCCACCGTGCTCGCGCAGGCGATCTTCCGCGAGGGCGTGAAGACCGTCGCGGCCGGAGCCAGTCCCACGGGACTGAAACGCGGCATCGAGCGTTCGGTGGAAGCTGCGATCGATGAATTGCGCAAGCTTCACCGGGACGTCAAGGGTGAAATGATCGCGCAAGTGGGCACCATCAGCGCCAACAACGACAAGCAAATCGGCGGGATTATCGCCGAGGCCATGAAGAAAGTTGGCAAAGACGGTGTGATCACGGTCGAAGAGAGCCGTACGATGGAAACCACGCTCGAGGTGGTGGAGGGAATGCAGTTTGACCGCGGCTACCTTTCTCCCTACTTCGTCACCGATCCCGAGCGCATGGAGTGCGTGCTCGAGGATGTGCGTATTCTGATCCACGAAAAGAAAATCAGCTCGATGAAGGATTTGCTCCCGCTGCTGGAGCAGATCGCGAAAATGGGCAAACCGCTGTTGATCATCGCCGAAGACGTCGAAGGGGAAGCGCTGGCGACACTCGTGGTGAACAAGCTGCGTGGCACGCTACAGTGCGCCGCCGTCAAAGCCCCGGGCTTTGGCGATCGCCGCAAGGCCATGCTGGAAGACATTGCTACCCTTACAGGCGGCAAGGCCATCACCGAGGACCTCGGCATCAAGATCGAGAACGTAAAGGTCGAGGACCTGGGACGCGCCAAGAAGGTCACCATCGATAAGGACAACACCACCATCGTCGAAGGCGGCGGGAAAGCGGCGGAAATCGAAGGCCGCGTGAAACAGATCCGCACGCAAGTCGAGGACACCACCTCTGATTACGATCGCGAGAAGCTGCAGGAACGGCTCGCGAAACTGGTCGGCGGCGTAGCCGTCATCAAAGTGGGAGCAGCCACCGAGACCGAGCTGAAAGAAAAGAAAGCTCGCGTCGAAGATGCCATGCACGCCACGCGCGCTGCGGTCGAAGAAGGCATCGTTCCCGGCGGCGGCGTGGCACTGTTGCGCTGCATTCCCGCTCTCGAACGACTGAAGGCCGAGGGCGACGAACTTATCGGCGTCAACATCGTTCGTCGCTCGCTGGAAGAGCCGCTTCGCCAAATCGCGCATAACGCCGGATTCGAAGGCGCGGTCGTCATCGGCCGCGTTCGCGAATCCAAGGAAGAAAACTTCGGCTTCAACGCCGAAACCGGCGAATACGGCGATATGGTCAAAATGGGCGTCATCGATCCCGCCAAAGTCACTCGCCTGGCATTGCAGAATGCCGCTTCTATTGCTGCGCTGATGCTGACTACCGAAGCCCTGGTGGCCGACATCCGCGAAGATAAGAAGGAAGCCGCTGGTGCTGCGCACGGCGGTGGCGGCGGCATGGGTGGCATGGGCGGCGGCGGCATGTACTAAAGCCGATGTGCTTCGCTCCAACCTCGCCGAGAGGTCAGAGCGGCACGGCGGGCTCGACAAGAAAACGCAAGAGTGTTCATTTTAATGGGGCGTCCGGTTGCCATGTGCATGGCGCCGAACGCCCTTTTTCTTCTGCGGCATGCGCCTTTACGTTACGATAGACACAATGCCAGTTGAATTCGCAACCGTTGAACAAGCAATTGAAGAGTTCCGTCAAGGCCGGCAAATCGTCCTGGTGGATGACGAAGATCGCGAGAATGAAGGCGATCTCGCATTACCGGCCGAAAAAATCACGCCTGCAGCGATCAATTTCATGGCCAAGCACGGCCGGGGCCTGATTTGCGTCACACTTACCGAAGATCGCTGCGATGAGCTTAGCCTTCCGCTGATGTCCGCCATTAATACGTCGGCGCTGGGCACAGCTTTCACGGAATCGATCGATGCACGCCGCGGCACCACGACCGGGATCAGCGCCGCCGACCGCGCCACCACGATTCTTGCTGCTATTGACCCGGCGACCAGGCCTGCCGACCTGGGGCGTCCGGGTCACGTTTTCCCGTTGCGCGCACGCCGCGGCGGGGTGCTCGTGCGCGCCGGCCAGACCGAAGCGTCGGTCGATCTGGCTCGCGTCGCGGGTCTCTACCCCGCGGGCGTGATCTGCGAAATCATGAATGATGACGGCACCATGGCGCGGTTGCCGCAGTTGGCGGAATTTTGCCGCATTCATGACATGAAACTGTTGACCGTGGCCGAGTTGATTCGCTACCGGATGCGCCACGAGCGTTACGTGCGCCGCGTTGCGGAAACGGTGCTGCCCACGCGCTATGGCGACTTTCGCATGATCGTGTTTGCCAGCGACGTCGATCGCGAACAGCATCTCGCCCTCATTCGCGGCAACCTGTCCGGGCCGCCGCCTCTAGTGCGGGTACATTCTCATTGCCTCACCGGCGACGTTTTCGGGTCCACCACCTGCGACTGCTACGAAATCGTGGGACGTTCGCTCGCGGCCATTGCCCAGGAAGACCGCGGTGTGTTTGTTTACCTGCACCACACGGGACGCGGCTTCGCCATCGAGCAATCCATGCCCCAGTCAGCCGCCGTACCCATGGACATGCCCCGCATCCTCTACCACACGCGCGGACAGATCGACGGCGACCCGGCACGCCAGCGCATGCTGCAGCATGAAAGCGGAATTGGCGCGCAAATTTTGATTGACCTGGGATTGACCGGCCTGCGCGTGCTCACCAATCATCCGCGCAAGCTTGTGGCGCTCGAGGGTTACGGTCTGACCATCGCCGATCAAGTCCCCGTCTTGATCGGCGGAAAGAAAATCACCCACCAACAGTTCTAGACGCCGGCGCCTTGCTCTGTTGGTCGGCGAGGCTTGTCAGGGCTTCGCGGGCCTGGCGGACTTGCCGGGAGCGTTCGGCATAACCTTGACGTAGGGTTTGATCTGCCCAAGTTTGCGCTGCGTGATCCCCCGAATGGCCAGCAGGTCATCGACGCGTTGAAACGGGCCGCTCTTCTCGCGAAATTGCACGATGGCGCGAGCGGCTCCCGGGCCGATGCCGGGAAGCTGGGCAAGCTGCTCGGCGGTTGCTGTGTTCAGATCGACGGGAGTTGCAGGAGGCGTCTTTTTGCCCTGGGCCATAGCGGCGAAGCCCATCGAGGCCAATAGTAGAATGGCCATCTGCAGAGACGCCCGGGTCCGCTTCGTTGCGCCGACGCTCATGACCGGTCTGTTCTCACGGCCGTCCAGGCCCGCGACGCAGCACACTCGACCGCACAATGAAATCTAGTGGCACTTCGCCCTCTCACTATGCCTGGGGCTTGCGTTGCGCTTGACGCGCCAGGAAAAATGCGCCGACGCAAAGCACTGCAGCAACTCCCCTGAACGCCCATGTTTCACCGGTCGGCAAATTCCTATTGGCAGCCACGATGAGCAACATGAAACCAAGCAGGAAAAGCGAAAAGGAGAGTTTCCAGCGCCCCTGGTTTTGCCGCAAACGCGTAGGATCGATTCCCGGATCGGAATTTGCATCGGGGGTTGGATCAGAATTCGGATCGGTGGCTTGCTTGGCAGCCAAGTTGGCAGCCCGCTGGGCGGCTTGCTCGGTAGCCTTCTCGGTGGCCCGATCAGCACCTTGATCGCCGCGTTCAGCCGTCGTCCGCGGCGCGGCCGCCGGAACCACCGGCGCAGAGGGTTCAAATATTTTCTCAAGCATTTTGTCGGGCGTTTTGTCAGGCATTTTGACGGGCGACCCTTCAAAACGTTTGTCGGACATTTCAATTTCCCTGTGCGCTGTACTCCGTGACCTCGCCGAAAAGCCTGGCCTGATCGGCCAGCTGCCGGCGATCGCCCACAATTATGATTTGGTCGTTGGCGGAATCGAAATGAGCGCGGGCAGCCGCCAGCACGTCATCGGCAGTAAGCGCGCGAATACGCGCACGATATGTCTCGAGGTAATCCTCAGCCAACCGCTCGAGATACACGCCCGACAGCTGGCCCGCCAGGCCATCCTGCGTGGCCAAGCCCAGCGAAAAGATGCCGCTCAGATAATTTCGAGCGTCGGCGAGTTCGTCTTCGCCCACCGGCAGGGCGCGCATACGGTCCAATTCATAAAACATCTCGGTGAGGGTTGCCGCGACGACTTCATTACGCACGGCCGCATGGATGCTGAAGTATCCGTGCTGCCGGAGGGCGTTAGCTGCGCTGCGCGGGCTATACGTGTAGCCCTTGGCTTCGCGAATATTCATCACCAGCCGCGAATTAAACGCTCCACCGTAAATCGAGTTTGCCAAACCTAGAGGCAGCCAATCCGGATGCTTGCGCGTGATGGCTCTATTTCCCACGAGGATCTGCGCCTGCACCGATTCCGGCAGGTGTACCAGGTGCACGTGCCGGCCATGCAAGTCGGGTAATGCGGGATTGGGAGCGGGCGGGGTCGTGCGGGGTTTCCAGGATCCAAAGACGCGCTCGATTTCGCCCAGCATTTTATCCGCGGAAAAATCTCCCACGAGTACGAGAAGAGCATCGGAAGGCCCGTAATACGTGCGATAGAATTCGATGAGCTGATCGCGCTGATAGGCTTCCACCTGCTGTTCGGTGGGGGAAATAATCGCGTAGGGATGCGTTCCGAAAAGAACACGTCGCAAGCGCTCGCGGGCCAGGAACGAAGGCGTAGTGCGCTCAATCCGCAGGGCCTCGATCATCTGGCGGCGCTCATGCTCGAACTCCTCCTCGGGAAAGGAAGCGTTGCAGGCCAGATCGGCCACCAGTTCCAGCAGGTGCGGAGCAAAATCGACCAGGCCGTTGAAGGCGATGGCGCTCGTGTCGGCGCCGGCGCTGGTGCCGAAATCGGCACCCATGCGCCGCGAGTCTTCCTCGATTTGCCGGCTGGAGCGCAGCTGTGTTCCGGTGCGCACGACCGTCGCGGTAATTTCCGCCAGACCGGGAGCCACTGCGGCTGCAGCGGCATTCCCACTGCGAAAATACAGCTCCCCCGTGAATTTTGGCACCGTATGCGCTTCGACCAGCACCACTTCAAGGCCATTGGCGAGTTTGCGATAGGTGCGTTGCGGCCAGACTACGGCTCTTTCCGGTCCCAGCGCGGGAACGCTCGACCCGGCCGGAGACGCTGAGAGTGACTGCGATTCGCGCATGATTGCATCAGCCATTATGCGGAGCCTTTCTTTGCCGGCTGGCGAATAACCAACGCGCGGCGCGACGGATCCAAATATTTTTGCCCGGCGGCGCGTACCTGCTCGAGCGTAACGTCGTCAAAGCCTTCCAGAATCGAGTTCACCAGGCGCGGATCGTCATCGAACAATGTGAAACAAGCCAGATAATGCATTAGACCGTACCGCGGAATGTAGCCGCCGTGTCCGCCTTCGAGCGACGAAAAATAATCCGAGCGAAATTTCACCTTCACCTGTTCCAATTCATCGCTCTCAATGCCCTTCTGCCGCACTTCCTCCACCACGGCGTCATAGGCTGCCAGCGCTTGCTCCGGCGAATGCTCCGGCTTGTAGAGCAGACGCGAAACCAGCAACGTGGGTCCGTTGTAATCGAATAAATCACCGGTCGGGTATTGAATGCCACCGCCCGTATCGACCGCGATCTGCTGCTCCTGCACCAGCTTTCGATACACGCGACCGGCGCGGCCGCCGTGCAGCGCGTGATCCAGCATAGCTAGTGCAAACCAGTCCTGCGTGCGGCGTTCCGGCGCGCGATACCCCACAGCTATGCCTGGCAAGGTGCCGAATCTTTCCTCTACTTCACCACGACGTTCTCCATCGAATGGAGCCTCGCTGACGTCTGCTTTGGGCTTCGCCGGGCCTGCCGCAATATCTCCAAAATGGCGGCGAGCCAGCGCGATCCCTTCCTCTGGCGTGATATCTCCGAGCATCAGGAGGACCGCGTTCGACGGCGCGTAGTACGTATGGAAGAACTGCTGCACATCCGAAAGCGTAGCGGCGTCCAGATCGGCAAAATCGCCATAGAAATTGTGGGCATTGTGCCAGTTGCGGAAAGCGATCGGAGGCAGATCGAGCCAGGGAAAACCGCCGTACGGCTGGTTCAGCACATTCACACGGACTTCCTCTTTCACGACATCGCGCTGGTTGCGCAGATTCTCATCATCCACTTTGAGGGCGCGCATGCGGTCAGCCTCAAGCCACAGAACGCGCTCCAGCGCGTTTGACGGCACGGATTCGTAGTAATTGGTGACATCGTAGTGCGTCGAGCCGTTCAGCACGCCCCCGGAAGAATTGATCAGCTTGATGTGCACCATCTTGGCGGCGTGCTCGGAGCCCTGAAACATCATGTGCTCGAAAAGATGCGCGAACCCACTGCGGCCGCGCGGCTCAAGCCGAAATCCAATATTGTAATAGACGCCCACGGTGGCTACTGGCGCCGCACGGTCGGGCGATACCACCACGCGCAAACCGTTTTCGAGCGTCGTGTTTTCCACCGGGATCTTCAATTGAGTCAATGTCGCTCCCTTCGCGTATTGCAAGCCGGCTGTGCGGCCTGAGGCACCCTGCGCTACGTTGCGCATGCGCCGCGAGCGCACGCGACGTCGCCAGGCACCTCGCCACACTGTGATAGCATAATGCGGTCAGCGATTTTCTGTCCGGGAAAATTCCTCTTGCATAACTTTTGGACGGCGCTCTTTGGAACAATCGCCGCTATCTGGATCGTGCAATCAGTACGCGCCATCCGCGGCATGCTTCACGTTCCGTATCTGGAGCAAACGGCACCGGTAAGCGACTCCGAGGCCTCTGCGATTTCAATAATTCTTGCCGCACGCGACGAGGCTGACAAACTTCGCGAAGCCCTCGCGACTTTGCTCGCGCAGGATTACCCGCGCTACGAGGTCGTGGCCGTCAACGACCGCTCGCACGATGCCACGGGCGATATTCTGCGGGAATTCTCTCGCACAAGCAATCGCCTGAAAGTGATTACTATTGCTGAATTGCCTCCTGGGTGGCTGGGCAAGCCACACGCGCTGGCGCGTGGCGCCCAGCAAGCTAGCGGCGAATGGCTGGTATTCACCGACGCGGACGTGCAGTTTGCACCGGACGTGCTGCGAAGGGCCATGCGCATGGCTACCGACCGAAAATGGGATCACCTCGCGCTATTCTCGGGTTTCGACCTGAACGGATTCTGGGAGATCGCCACCATCACATTTTTCTGCCTGGGCTTCATTTTTGGCAATGAGCCCTGGCTTGCGTCCAATCCGCGTTCCGGACGCTACGTCGGCATAGGCGCGTTCCAACTTCTGCGACGCTCGGTCTACGATGCGGTTGGCGGACATGGCGCACTCGCGATGGAAGTGGTCGAGGACATGAAGCTCGGGAAGTTGGTTAAGCGTGGCGGGTTTATCTCCGGGCTGGGCATCGCCACCGAATCGATTCGGCTGCGCTGGTATTCAGGTGCCGGCAACATTGTGCGGGGACTCACTAAGAACATGTTTGCAGCCACCGGATTCTCCTTGTCACTGGCGCTGGGCGGCATATTGCTCACGCTGGTGATGAGCGTGCTTCCATTCGTCGGCGTTGTTCTTGCTTCAGGATGGGCGCGCATTTTCGCGGGCGTGGCCGCATGCGTGGCGCTCGCTGTCCACGCGGGCGTCGCGAAGCGTGCCAAGGTTTCGCTGTGGTATGGGTTGACGCACCCGCTCGGCGCGTCGCTGTTTGCCTACATCATTGCGCGCTCCACAGTGGTAACGCTGGCGCGCGGAGGAATCGTTTGGCGGGGCACATTTTACCCGTTGAAAGAGTTGCGTCGCGGCTCGGTATAGAACTGGGCGAAATCACCAGACCCAAACGGGGATATTCTCATGCCAGCCAGCGTCTTCCGAGAACGGCTGCTCTTACATTTTCCATGAGCAGCAACACAAGCGCTGCTACGCACTTCGACAGCTTTGCAGAAGTGTTCTCTCGGCTTGGGCTTCGACAATTTTGACAATGTTAACTGCAGGTCAGCCGTGCTTGGACTTCGTCGAACGCACGGGCGGCGCTGTGGGCGTGAGCGCTGCTTTTGGCGCGGCCACCGCGGCCGGATTCGGTGCGGGTGCGGCTGCGGCGGGATCGGGCAGTGCCAGCAGGGTCAACAATCCACCGAGTTCGCGCTGCTGCAGTGCGCGAATGCGGTCGCGCAGGCCTGCGGCGCGCTCGAACTCAAATTTCTTTGCGGCTTCGCGCATCTGGATTTCCAGTTGTGCAATCACCTGGAGCAATTGCTCCTCGCTGGTGATCTTCTCCGGCATGGGATCGTCAGCCGGTACCGTGACGTAATCCGCTTCGACCATGGCCGCGAGCTTCATGTCCACACTCTTGATGATGCTTTGCGGCGTGATGCCATGCTCGGTGTTATACGCGAGTTGTTTGGCGCGCCTGCGGTTGGTTTCCCCAATCGCCTGGACCATTGATCCGGTCATCACATCCGCGTAGAGAATCGCCCGGCCATTGACGTGGCGCGCGCAGCGCCCGATGGTTTGAATGAGCGCCGTGGCGCTGCGGAGATAGCCTTCCTTGTCCGCGTCCAGAATTGCCACGAGCGACACTTCGGGCAGATCGAGTCCCTCGCGCAGTAGATTGATGCCGATCAACACGTCGTATTCGCCGCGGCGCAAATCGCGCAGAATACGCACGCGCTCGAGCGTCTCGATTTCCGAGTGCAAGTAGCGGCAGCGCACGCCGACCTCGCTAAAGTACTCGGCCAAATCCTCGGACATGCGCTTGGTGAGGGTCGTGACCAGAACGCGCTCGCTTTTTTCCGCGCGCTGGCGAATCTCCTCGAGCAGATCGTCCACCTGGCCCTTCACCGGGCGTACCTCGACCTCAGGATCGATAAGGCCCGTGGGACGGATCACTTGCTCGACAATGACCCCTGCGGCGCGCGTCAGTTCGTAAGGACCTGGCGTCGCAGAAACGTAAACCACCTGGTTGGTGCGATGCTCGAACTCCTCGAACCCGAGCGGCCGATTGTCGAGTGCCGACGGCATGCGAAACCCGTACTCCACCAGCGTCTGCTTGCGGGAACGGTCTCCGTGGTACATCCCGCGTACCTGCGGGATGGTTTGATGCGACTCGTCGACAAACAGCAGATAATCCTGCGGCAGGTAATCCAGCAGCGTCGGCGGAGCTTCTCCCGGAAGGCGCCCGGAGAGATGGCGCGAATAGTTCTCAATGCCGTGGCAATAGCCGATGGTCCGCATCATTTCCACGTCGAACATGGTGCGCTGCCAAACGCGCTGCGATTCGACGTATTTTCCCTGCTTGTCGAGTTCAGGCTTCCACCACGCGAGCTCTTCGAGGATGCTGCGAATCGCGCGGTCCTTCTGCTCGACAGGGAGAACATAGTGCGATTTCGGATAGATGGGCAGGCGCGCCAGCGGCTCGCCGCGCACCTCTCCACTGAGCGTGTCGACAACCCGCAGCGTGTCGATCTGGTCGCCCCACATTTCGATGCGGAATGCGTTGTCCTCATATGGCGGATGGATTTCGATGCTGTCGCCGCGCACGCGAAACGTTCCTCGTCGCAGGTCTTCGCCGCGCTCGTACTGGATATCCACAAAGCGCCGCAGCAAAGCGTCGCGCGAGGTCCTCTGCCCCGGCTCAAGCATCACTAGCATCCCGTAATACGCTTCGGGCGACCCGAGACCGTAAATGCAAGAGACCGAGGCCACAATGATGACGTCGCGCCGCTCGAAAAGAGATCGAGTCGCGCTCATGCGCAGCCTGTCGAGCTCGTCGTTGATCGTGGACTCCTTTTCAATGTAGGTGTCCGACGACGGCAGGTAGGCTTCGGGCTGGTAATAATCGTAATAGCTGACGAAGTATTCAACTGCGTTTTGCGGGAAGAAATTGCGGAATTCATTGAAGAGCTGCGCCGCGAGCGTCTTATTGTGCGCGAGCACCAGCGCCGGCCGGTTCACGTGGGCGATGATCTTGGCCATCGTGAACGTTTTGCCCGAGCCGGTTACGCCCAAAAGCACTTGGTGCTTATCACCACCTTCCACGCCGCGTATCAGATGTTCAATGGCCTGAGGCTGATCGCCGCAGGGTTCGTAGTCACTTGCAAGTTTGAAGTCCATGGTGGGGCGATACCGGCGCGGATTCCACGCACTACCGCAACAGTCAATTATAACGCATTCATCCAGTACGCCTCGTGTTCGTCCCGCCGCAGCAAATTCGCTCGCAAATAATGGAGCCTCTTCAGAAAAGAGATTGTTCGGATTTATTTCTTTCGCAGAAAAGATAGCGGCCGCAATGCTTATTGCGGTGGTGCGGTGGGCTGCGCGGGCATTTCCGAGGTGGCTGCAGGAGTTTGCGCGGCTACTGCGGCGGGAAGCAGCGACAGCTGGGAACGCGTGCGTACCGTGCCGGCGTAACGCACCGAAAACCCCGCTGTGTTTGAGATACTGACGTCCATTTTTTCCGTGCCTGTTTGCGTTACGCTGACCACCCAACCGCTCTTTAACGAAATATAACTCAGGCTTTCGCCCTCACCCGTCCAGGCGCCTTTGGTGTGCAGCCCCTTGTGCCGGTACTCCTCTGGAGTTGCATCACGTGCGGAATGCCCCGAGACGAGTGCCAGCCGCGATAGAATCAACGCGCACGATTCGCCTCCTGCAACCATATTATTTCCGGCAGGATTTGCTGCCTGGCACGCTTCATTGCGCAGGTAACTCGAATCGGTTCGCCAGATCAGGCCTGCCAGCGGGATCGAGCTTGCGACCTGCTGCGAGCCCCAGCTTTCCCCAGGCACGATTCCCCTTGCCGGCGCCGACGCGTTGCCGGAGAGTTGCGCCATCCATTGTTCCGCCGCGCTTCTGGCGTTTTCGCCGGCGACAATGTCTTCCAATCCGCGGATATCCGAGATATGCCCATCGCTCCCTAGCGTGAATTCGATTGACCGTCCGTCGAGCTGCGCGTATTGCTGCTCGATACCTGCAGCAGCAGGATCGGGGGTGTCGCTTTGTATTGTGGCCGAAGATTTTTCGTAAGTGGTTCGGATGCGCATTGGACCGGCGACCCCAGGTATAGCGCTTCCGCGCTGCTGGGCAATCGCAGCCGCTGCCTTCGCTGACGGCGTTCCCGGCGGGGTCCCCGAGATCGGCACATGAACAGGAGTGGAAGTATTCGGGGCAACCGGGGCGTTGATCACTTCCAGTCGCACGATCGCGTCCCACGTCACGACGAGTTCGGAAGGGCCCTGCGGGTCGAGCACCGCCCCGGTGTGGGTGGTTTGACTGGTAGTCTGAAGTTCAATGCGGTAGCGCATGACGTCGCCCACTTGGAGTTTGGGCTTAAGGCTGGTGCGCGGAACCGATTCGGAGGTACCCGCGCGATTGCGCGAGCGTGGCGCGGACTGTGGCTGCGGCTGCGCAGACGTCTGCGCGCTCAGGAGGATTGGAAAATTGAGCAGGCCGCAAGAGACTGCGCAGATCAGTAACGGGGCGAGGCGGCAGAACGGTACGCGCTTCAGGCTCATACTGGACTCCACCACAAATTCTGCACCCCGGTGCCTTGCCCAGGGCGTGCAAAGTGAAACGAGCCCTCCATACCTGAGGTTCGATGCGCCGCCGCTGCAATGTTTTGCTTCAGCGTGGTGTGCGCGACGCTGCCGCGCCGTTCCGCGTCCCGGCCAATCGCGTCTGGCGCGTCCACTGTGGTGCGTCAAGTGTTCCGCCCCCCACCCACTCATCGTGAGCCGAGACGTCACTTCCATCGGCGACAGGCTCGCCGCCGCGCGTGGACTGGACTCGGAGATCCAACTTGCGCGCAAAATCGACATTTCCCTGGACTTCAAACTGCTCATCGCGGCCCGCAAGTGAAAAGGGATCCAAGCGAATATGTGCGTCGCCGACGTGAAAAATGGCGGTTGTTGCGGCGAATCGGCCCCCGTCGGAGGCCAGTATGTCGGCCGCGTTAGGCGTGCCGGACGCCAGTTCGAGATCGGCCGGCATCAAACCAGTCAAGACCGGTTCGCGAATGCGCAGCGTTCCGTCTCCTTCGAGCGATTTCAGAAGATTGTCACGGCCGACACCCCGCGCCGTCAGGCGCAATTCCCCCGAGGCGAACCCCGCGACGCGGCCCGCGAGAGATCCCGCAGTGGCAGTGACAGCACCCAGATTGGCACGATCAATCTGGCCATGAAAGGTGTAGGCAGGATCGGCGGACAGCCTGGCTTCGAAATCGCCGGCAATGCGGCCACCGTAGAACGCTGCTTCCGCACCCCGAAGCACAAGGTTTCGTCCGCGAAGTTCCGCACCAGTGTCGAGTTTCTCGATACGGAACGGACTGACAGAGATTTCCTCGACGCGTAAGCGTCCTCGGGCGTTCAGACGCTCGACCGTGACCTCGCTTTGCGGCGCATCGGCGGAACGAGCGGCGAATGGCAGAAGTCGAGCCAGCAAACTGGGACGGGCGCGTGGCCCCATCCAGCGATCAAGCTCTTCGGCGTCCAGGTGATCGGCAGAAAGATCGAAAGTCCATCCCTCATCATTTGCTCGCCTGTGGAGTGATCCTCTCCAGTGCGCTCCCAATGCCCCAGCGGACGCAATCGTAACGCGCCGCTCGCCCGGCCGCACGTCAACCTGCGCGGTAACCACCAGAGGCTGGTTGAGTACGCTGCTGCTTATCTGCATCCCGCGCAATTCGAGCGTGCCGCTCGCCGAGGTTGCCCCGCGATGCAGCGCTCCAGTCCAGGCAAACTGCAGCTCGGAAGGCCCGCTCACGTGCCAATTCCTGATCCAGTCCGTAATCCATGCGGTCGTCCAATTTGCTTGTGAATCTGCCGCCGCATGGAGAGTGTTCGAGCCAGCACTGTTCCGGCCGATGACGCGGGCTGCTCCCTTAAGGCTTCCCGCTCTCGGCAGTTGGCTCGGCGCCTGATCAAGCGTGTGATCGGCTGCCGAGGCCCTGCTCTCGGAGTGCAAAAACGCCTGCGTTACGGCCGCGATATCCTGGGTGCGCTGCGTCTCGCCAGAAAGCGCAATTCGATACTGCCAATCGCGCGGCCAAACGCCCGAACGAAATGGTCCGAGCGTTCCCGCAATGAGCAGGCTGCCGGCTGGGGGTGGCACGGGTTGAGTTATAGACAGCGCTCTCCCGGGTCGCGCTGCCGGGGTCGCGGATATTCCGGGCAGGGTTACCGATATTGGCGCTATGACGAGAGTGCCGTTTTTCATCATAGCCAGGATGCGCCCCACTTGAAGTGGCGCCGGTACGCCCGTCATGCGGACCACCGCTCCTTCACTGGCTATGTCGGCCTGCTCGATTCGCGGCGGCCAATCCACAACGCTCGCGTCCACGCCCAGGGAGCCATCGGCGGTGAGGTCGTCGGTGACATTCGTCTGGAATGCACGGCGCCAAGACAACAGATCATCGAAGACGATGTGCGAGGAAACGACTTTCGCACGCGGATGGAAGCCGTTCAACCAGTCTGCGCTTCCGGTAAGATCGAGTCGCGAACGCGGCGAAGCCAGGACCAGACGGCTGATTTGCAGCTGCCGATCGGCTGGCCGCCACGCAGCCGCGAAGCTCACATTCAGCAAGGGGTCTGTCGCCCGCCCGGCGAGATCCCAGCGGTGGATACCGGCAAAAACCGCCGTGCCGTCGATATTCCATTGTGCGGCACGGGCATTTGCCCCCTTGGTATTTTTGGCAGATTGCAACGGCGAGGCATTTTCAATTGTTGCGGTTACTTCAGCCCCCACGAGGCCGCGCACGCCCAGGTCCCGGCCGCTTGAGAGCCGCATGGCATCGGCGAGGGAAGCTTGATTCCAGCTGAGTGTGAGCGCCGCAGGCCATAGCCGATCCGAGGTGCCCGAGATGGTACCGCGCAACCGGAGCGTGCCGCTGTTCTGCAGGGCCACCGATGTGCGCATCGGAGTGGCCGTAAGATCGAGACTCCAGCGGCCGGAACGGTCTTGTTCCAAGTGACCGCTGACGCCAATGAGGGCGAACGGGGTCTTGACGGTTTGGATTTTAAAATTGATACGCCCACTGTCGACATCAATGTACTGCAGCCGCTTGACTACCGGCGCCACGGCGAACTCCGCGCCAACCTCCGGCGGTACTCCGGCCAAATCTCTCACCCCTGCAGCGCCTGCGATCGTTGCAGACCGTGCCGGTGGCAGCCAACTCTCTACGTTCCAATGGCCGTCCGGCATATGCACAAGGTTGAGACTGGGACGGGTGAGCGTCAGCGTCCCGAACTCAACCTTGCCGCGCAGAAGCGCGCTCCAGCGCAGACCGGCGGTAAGCCGGTCGGCGCGAAGGAAATATTCCTGTCCAAAGCGCGGATCCTCGGAAACGCTGACCGAATCCGCTTCCAATCTCGGTCCGCCGAGCAGGCTGAATTCAAAATGTCCCACTTCGACCGGCCGGCCAAAGCTCATCGCGACCCTGGCAAGCAATGAACGCCGAGCCCAGCCGTAATGGAGCGCGCCCGAGACGCCCCAGCTAGCAGCGCATACCGCCACCGCCGCCCAAACCAACAGACGCAGCCAAAATCGTCTATTCATGATGGCTGTTCATCGCGATAAATCGAATTGTCGCAAAGCTGCCGAGGAATCCGGAAGAAACAAAGGGTGGGCCGGTCAATGGACCGTTCGCAACATCCGGTTCCACCGGGTGCGCGTAGGCAGGTGAATCAAGCCATCGATAATACCGGTGATGCCGCCCGAGCCTGGGCGGTCGGAATACTCGTCCTCGGTCGTAAGAACGGACCAATAGATCACCACCGGCCGGCCCATAATGGCTTCGCGATTTACGAAACCCCAGTAGCGGCTATCCCAGCTATGGTCGCGGTTGTCACCCATGGCGAAATAATTGTTGGGTGGCACGATGACCTCGCCGTCTCGCATGTAGTTAAAGATCTGGCTGGCCCACTCCGGCTGCATGTTGGAAAGCAGTTCGTCGTGGCTCGCAGGCGGGAAGTTATAGAGAAACGGATCGTAGGCCGCAGCTGCGTCATGATAGGCATAAGGTTCATCGAGTTTTTGGCCGTTGACGTAGACCTTTTGATCGACAATCTTCACACGGTCGCCCGGCAGCCCGATGACTCTTTTCACATAATGGGGATGGTCCTGAAAAGGGAATTTGAAAACGATGACGTCGCCCCGGTGCACCGCGCGATACGGCAACAGCACGTCGTACCAGTTGGCTCGACCGCCGAAAACAAATTTGTTCACCAGCAGGTGGTCCCCTACCAGCAGCGTGGGCTCCATGGACTGTGAGGGGATCTTGAAGGCCTGAACAATGAAAGTGGTGCCAAACAGCGCGAGAATGATGGTGACCAGAAGCGATTCGATATACTCGCGTACCGAGGTGTGATCGCGCTCGCGAGCGTGCGCGACGCTCGCTTCCCGTTCGGCTACCCGCGTTGTTTCCAATAGGTTTTCGGTCATCTCATCTCAGGTCTTGCGTCATCTCATGTCTTGTCATGTCTTGGACGACTGTACCTGCTCGAGCACTTGCTCGAGCGCCTGCTCTGCGGCGGACTGTTCTGCTTCTTTCTTGTTCGTCCCCGTCCCGGTGGCGTTTACAAGCCCGGGCACGTTAACTTCGACCCAGAACACTTTCTGGTGGTCCGGGCCGGACGCTCGCACCAATTCGTACCGAGCCGGCGGTAGACCACGCGCTTGCAGCAACTCCTGCAGTTCCGATTTGCGGTCGGAACGGCCCAGATCGCTGCCCTCCGCCTCAATGGCGGCCTCAATCAAAGTGCGTGTCACGAACTCACGCGCAGGCTCGAGGCCGCCGTCTAGATAAATGGCCGCCACCACAGCTTCGAACGCGTCGCCCAACAGGGCCGGCTTCGTGCGTCCGCCGGTCTTTTCCTCGCCGCGGCCCAGCCGCAAATACCCACCCAGTCCAAGGCGTTGTGCGGCGGTGGATAGCGACGCTGCATTCACGATTTGCGCCCGGCTCTTGGAGAGCTGCCCCTCGCTCCAAAGGGGAAACGCTCGAAACAAATGTTCACTGGCAAGCATCTCGAGTATCGCGTCGCCCAGGTATTCGAGTTGCTCGTTATCTTCCCGCGGTTCGTCCGGGCCGACTTCGGCGGTGGCCGACGAGTGGGTTAGTGCCCGCTCGGCCAGGAGCCGGTCTCGGAATTTGTACGCGAGTGCATGTTCAAGATCATCCAGCCGCGACTCAACCATCCGCCATACACCATCCCAAGGCTACTTGGGCGCCTCGAGCTGATTCTGAGAATCTTTTTTCGTCTGGTCCAAGCCAGCCTTGCACTGCGGCTGCAGAGGACCAGTCGCTGCACACTTATTGTACGCCGCAATGGCGTCGGTAAAATGATTTGTGGCCTCGTTTGCCTTGCCCAGCAAGTAGTAGTCGACCGGATCCGGAACAGAGGCCAGTTGCACCGATTGGGACAGTTCGGTGATCGATTCCGGATACTTGCCCATCTGGAAATCGGCCACGCCAATGCCACTGTGGCACATCGCGAGCTTGTCATTTTTTACTTTTTGGAACGTTACATCGTCGATATCCGCCGGCTTGGGCATCGAGTTCAGCAACTCAACCCCGTGATGGCCAAAGGTGAGCGCCTTTTGCAATTGTTGCGGCGCATCGGTGGTCTTGGAGTTGACGCGCCGCGGAATGGCCATGGCCATCAGTGGCAACACATCTACGTTGTCAGGATTAATTTCGAGCGTCTTGTTGCCTGCGACCAGAAATTTATCTTCCTGACCGGTAGCGAGGTAGGCGGAAGTGAGCGATGCGTACACCGCGCCAACATAGACGCTCATGGGATATTTCACCAAGAACGCCTCGCCCACATCGATCAAGTGCTTCTGGTCCGCATTTCGCGCATCATAAACGACCTTGTACGCGGCTTCCTCCTCCTTGCTGACCGTCGGACCTGCCGGTGCTGCAGCGCCTCCCTGACCTTCACCCGGCTTCTGCTGATCCAAGGTGGGTTGCGATTTACCTTTCGCCGGTGTGTTGCTGCTGCTGTTGTTGCGCCCAGCCTGAAGCGGAAATGCACAGTCCCAGCAAAACGAGCGCGGTCGCCTTTCCTATCCAGTGCGTCATTGAACGTTCTCCTCGTCGATAGTTTGTTTTGAGCCGCCAGCTGGCAGGCAGCCCATCGTTTCCCCAAAACGAAGTCACCCCTTGCAGAAAATCCCCCTAGCCTTACGAATGCACCTAAGAATGCGATTCTTTACCCGTCTATTTATCCGGCGAAGGCTCGTGCTCCGGCGGTTGGTACTGTTCCTCGACGCCCTTTTGTGCGGCTGCAGTCGCGGCCTCTGGCGCACCCGCAACCGCTATTGCAGCGCGGTATTCCACCAGCGCCTGCTCGCGATTCCCGTCGAGATCGTCCATACGTCCCAAATAAATGTGCGACCAGGCCAGTGCGACGGGGTCGGGGGCCGCACCGGGTGCTGTCGAACCCGTGCCGACCACTTGTGCAAACAACTCGCGCGCATGTTCGCCCTGTCCCTGAAGAATCGTCGCCACGGCCATTCCATACAGCGCGCGCGGCTGCCCGGGGACTGCGTCGAGCACTCGCTGGAAGGCTAACGCCGCACCTACCGGATCCTGCGCGGCGATGCGTCTATCCCCATCTGCAAGCATGGCAGCCAGCTCCGGCGTCAAGTTTGCGGACGCGGCGCCCACAGTGCCAGTGGTTGAAGGCGCATCCTCGTAGTTGGATGCAGGCGCGAAGGCTACCGTCTTCAGGCGATTGAACTCCGTCCCCACGTCGATCGAACGTATGAGATCCGGGAAGTACGCGCTCATCGGCGGTTGGCTAGCTTCAAATTTCTGCAGCGCGCGTATCAATGGCCGCACCAGCACGTACCCTTCGCTTTCGTCGCTGTTTACCTCGGCCGCCAGCTGTGCTGCCGGTAAACGGCGAATTCTCAATTCCACCGCGTGCACCAGGCATTCGGTGACAAAGGCCGAAAAATCGTCATGGAATTCGAATGGCAGGCGCGGCGCCCGCAGTGCGGCATCGTAAAGCGGCGCAATTTGCTTTAGGTCGTTGCCATACCGGATGGGCAGCGGATCCAGCATGAAATGCAAAAACGCATGGCGGATTTCGGCCGACGAATCGACGCCTGGGTTCAGCACCACTGCATAGCGGTCACCCATATTTCGCACGTTCGTTCGGCTGCTGACCAGCGGCTCCACATAAACCGTGAACGAACGCTTGCCAGGCCGCAGGATTTCCCGCAAATAGCCAGTTTCGAGCAGCACGATTTGGCCGACTGGCTGGCGCTCGGCCGCCACAGCCCGGTCATAGCCCGGCTGCAATTGCATCCATAACCGATCGAGTTGCGCCTCCTGGTAGAACTGTGCCAGCACACCGGAAAAGTCCTCGAGGGCCAGAGCGTCCGGTGGCAGATCTTCATGAGTGATCGTCAACGCAAAATTCGGCGGCGGCCCGGCAACCAGGGCGAACGTAATGTAACGCGACATGGTCGCACCCGGATTCGCCAAAACGTGTCCGCGATAGTAGGCGCGCAGGGCCTCGGCTGCCGGCCCATGCAGCGCAAGCAATTGCGACCGCAAGGTGCTGACTTCAGCATCGCTGCCAAGAGTGCTCGATTCAGCCTCGAATCCTGCCGCATACAGCGCACACATCGTCGCGAACAGCTGCGGACTGGCCTCCGCACTTACAGTCGCCGGGGCTCCTGCGGGCAGCGCCGCACGTACGGGCGCAGTGACCATGATCGAGACGAGCAACACCAGCACGAAGACGGCAGCCGCACGCGGCCCCACCCTGAGCAGTCCTGGCTTTCGTGTATTGGGAATCTGCAAACCCTCGCCGATCGTCTGCCCGCGAGCATCAGCCTCGCAAGGCTTCGTCCCCTGGCGTTTGGCCTTCATTGCGGACGGTACAATTTACTGCGCCGTCTGGCGCTGCGTCAAGAAATCAACACCGCATAACGCCTGCCAATTAGTCCCAGATTTTAGGGATTCGCCAGGCAGCATCCCCCGATGCCGCCGATCGTTGTTTATGTTTATACGTGGTTTATACGTGAATGTTTACGCCTGAACGTTTATGCCTGAACGTTTATGCGTGAACAGGTTATCCATGCACGCTGATCTGATTGAAACTCAGCACCACACGTCCACCCGAAGTCGGCCTGCCAAAACTCATCTGCGGTCGAAACCGGGAAAACAACAAGATCTGGTCAAGTTCACGCTGGGCTGCGGCATTCACCCGGCCAGACAGGACTCGGTAACTCACTGCTTCACCTTCGGCACTGACTGTCGCTTCCACCAGCAGCGGATGTTGTCCACCAGTTCGGCTCATCTCCTCCAGGGTGGACATGCGGAAGCCTGCGAGCATCTCCAGCCGCGCCGGCTGCAGCAGATTCGTGGGCGCATCGGACGCCGCGGCCGCTAGGGGCAGGCTCATGCCCAGAACTTGATACATCATCGAGAAAACAACCAGCGCGACGAGTACTCCCGCGGCAGCCGGAATGGCCAAAGGCTCCAGAATGTTTGCGACCACGAGGTCGAAACTGTTTTTCCAGCGCCTCGACCGCCCAGCAAACCCTTCCGTCTCCCGCGCCTTGGCCACTGCCACACGAATGGACACACCTAAATTCCTGGGGGGCTTTATCGCGGCGACGCTGGACATCATCATGGAAAGCTCCAGATAGCGTTCGCGCTCCTGCCGGCACCTGAGACAACTCTCCAAGTGACGCCGCACCCGTATGTGGGCCTTGGACCCCGGATGGTCGGGAAGTGCGCCATCCAAATACCCGGGCAATAGACGCAGAGCTTGAGCGCAATTCATAAAGAACCTCCATCCCAGAAACGGGACCGCTGCCGGAATTCTGCCCACATTCGACTGGCCTTTACTATGACCCCTGCCTGTGCGGTGGCTGCGCGAACACAGGCTCTAAGGTTTCTCGAAGCGCGCGGCGTCCGCGCAAAATGCGTGATTTCACCGTGCCCACGGAGACCTCGAGCACCTCGGCCACTTCTTCGTAAGAAAGCCCCTCCAGGTCGCGGAGAATTACGGCCGTTCGAAAGACTTCCGCGACACCAGCCAATGCACGTTGCACCGCTTGCTGGACCTCGGCGCTGGCGTAAAGGTCAAATGGCGATGATCCCGTCGCAACGAGTTCAGGCGGCTCTCCCTCTTCCCCGTTCCCGCAAAAACACTCCATCGAACTCTGCTGCCGCAGGTGCCGCCAGAACCATCGGCGGTGATTCAAAGCTTCCCGGACGGCAATGCGGTACAGCCACGTCTTGAGCGAACTGCCCTGCCGGAAACTCTTGATGCCGCGAAATGCCTTTAGAAACACGTCCTGCGTGACGTCGGCGGCCTCGCTCGAGTCGCTCAGCATCTCGGCCACAAGCCCGTACACCGGCCCGTGATAATGGGTAACCAGCCAATCGAAGGCCGCCTCCGAGCCGCTGCGTAATTCCGTCGTTAAGTCGGCTTCGTCTGCGGTCCAGGTTAGCGCGCGCGCAATGTCAGCCACGCCAAGCCACCTCTCTGCTCGACTTGCGCTGCTCCACAGCAGTTCTCGCCGGTTCGGCTACACCGAACCCTGTCGCCGACATTCCGGGCGGCAGAAGCCCTGAGATATTAGACACCACTCGGCCGGGGATGTTTCCCGATCGTGCTGTCATTTTCACCCGCTTGACGCTTATTTGCAAATGGGCTGGTTGGCGCATACGTCTTGCGGTCGAGCGGGCTTTCCCCGATAGATCAATCCCGATAGATCAATACGGGTATCCACGGCAACAGCGGAGGCGGTTGTGTTTGACGAGGCGGCGCCGGGATGTTATAAAACCGCTGCGCACTTGCCTCCGGTGGGGCCGTGGCGCAGTTGGCAGCGCGCCTCCATGGCATGGAGGAGGTCGTGGGTTCGAATCCCACCGGCTCCACCAATTCTTCACTTCACCTGTATGCTTCAACCAGTCGTTGCCACCTGTTTTCCTTCCGGCTGAGGACCGGTTCCGGGCATATCGCTGCCGCGTTTTTGTTTGAGGATCGCGCAGATTTCGTCCAGATTCGCTGCGACCGAACCAACGTATTCGCTCGCGACGAGCTGCAAGTTCACAAGATTTTCCGGGTCGACGTTGTCCATGTCGCTTGAAGCTTCCTGCAAGTGCGGTACCTGCAGCCGGTAATACGTGCAGCCCGGCAAAGCATTCAGCTCAAAGTCCACCGCCTCGGAGACACTATCCATCAAAACCGGAGTGATTTGCCGCGCCCACCCCACCAGTCCCCATTCTTTTGCCGCGGCGTAGCTGATCTGGTCCTGACGATCTCCTGTCCCCACCGAGACGACGATGAATTCGGCGGCGTGCGGATAAAGGTAGCGCGCCTCGGCATAAGCAGCCATTGACGGGTTGTTAACAAATACTCCCCCGTCCACGAGCGCGTAGTCCCGTGTTCCCCGGATCAAATGGCACGGAGGGAAAAATGTCGGGGCGGCCGAGGTGGCGCGGGCGATTTCGGCAACCTTCCAGTTGTATTCCGGATTGGCGGCGATACGATGACTCTTGAAGAAGAAAGGAAGCTGGGACTGTAAGTCGTAGCTGGATATCAGCAGAGGCGTGAGAGCGGTTTGGAATTCCGTGGAATGGAAAAATTGGGCCAGCGTAGCTTCGAGTGCATCCGGTGAATATTTCGGATTTACCAGTTCTCTTTCGGGCGTAAGAAAACTTTTCTTGAAAATCTGCGGCCCGTTTTTTACGTAAAGATCCAGAAGTTCGCCCGGTGAATACGGCTTCCCTGCGTTGCACGCCGTGCCGATTCCCAGAGCGATGATGCCGCCCGTCGAGGTACCCGCGATCATATCGAATACGTTGTGCAGTTCGGTGCCCACGCGTTTCTCAATTGCTTCGAGAATCGTTGCGGGAATGATCCCGCGAATCCCGCCGCCATCGATGGACAAGACTTTAATGCTGCTCATGATAGGTCTCCGTCAGGGGGTTTTCCGTCGTTTTGGCGCGTATGTCAACCGAAATCTGAACGAGCCCGCATCCAGCACAAGATCCAAACAACGCAACCCGGAGCTTGTTTCCGCAAACAGGTTGGTGAACTCTTTGCTGGACCGTGGTCCCGAACGGTTACCCACCATCATTTTCACAGGTATATACATCACCCGCGGCCTGAGCGGAACTCCATCGCACGGTCATACCGCTCGCAGCCGGTCTGAGAATGAGTTCGGGTTACAATACCTGCCCCTATGCCACGACTCACATTTCTTGGTGCGGCCGGCACGGTTACCGGCTCGAAGTACCTTGTCGAAGCGGCGGGCAAGCGTTTGCTAGTCGATGGCGGCCTGTTTCAGGGCGGCCACGAATTGACGCAGCGTAATTGGACGCCGCTTTCTGAAAACCCGGCCACGATTGACTGGGTCGTTCTCACCCACGCGCATCTCGATCACACCGGTTACCTGCCCCGATTATTGCAACAGGGATACCGCGGCCCCATTTATGCGAATGCAGAAACCAAAGAGCTCTGCGCGCTGCTGCTGCCCGATTCTGGGCATCTGATGGAGGAGGACGCCGCACATGCCGCCGTCCGCGGGTACAGTTCCCACAAGCCTCCGCTGCCGCTGTACACCCAGGACGAGGCACAAGCTAGTCTCGGCAGATTTTTATCGATCCCTCGACGCGGCGAATTCCGCATCAGCCCGCAATTTCTCGTGCGCACCCACGGCGCCGGCCACATTCTCGGCGCCACCAGCATCGAACTCGTCGTCACAGAAAACGGCCGCGACAGTGTCGTGCTGTTTTCGGGCGACATCGGCCGTTATAACCAGCCCATCCTAAACGATCCCGAAACACCGCCACGCGCCGACGTGGTCCTTTGCGAATCCACTTATGGTGACCGCGATCACCCGGCCGACCCCCCGCCCGACCAGGCGCTCGCCGATGTCGTTAACCGCGTCGCTAAGCGAGGCGGCGTCATTGTCGTGCCCGCGTTCGCGGTGGACCGCACGCAGTTGCTCATGTTTTACCTGCACCAGCTAGCGATTTCCGGCCGCATACCCCCATTGCCCGTCTACGTGGATAGCCCCATGGCCATCGATGTTACGCAAATCTACCTGCGGCATCGCGATGATCCCGCCATTAAATTCACGGACGCGGAAATGGCCGCGCATCCGCTGGGTGCGGAAACGCTGCACATCATGCGCAGCGTTGAGGAATCAAAGCAGATCAACAACGTGCGCACTCCGGCCATCATTATTTCCGCAAGCGGCATGGCTACCGGCGGCCGGGTTCTGCACCACCTCGCACAGCGTCTCCCCGATCCCCGCAACTGCGTCCTGCTCGCGGGCTTTCAAGCCGAACAGACAAACGGTCGCGCGCTCCAGGAAGGCGCGAAGTTCCTGCGGCTTCACGGCCACCTGGTGCCCGTGGGTGCCGAGGTCGTGAGCCTGACTCAATTTTCCGCGCACGCAGGGCGCAGCGAACTCCTGCGCTGGCTCTCTGGCTTGCCTGCCGCTCCGCGCCAGATTTACATCGTGCACGGAGAGCCAAACGCGGCGTCAGCGTTACAGGCCGCCATAGAAACGGATCTTCACTATCGCGCCACCCCCGCAAAGTACCTGCAAACCATCGATCTGGACTCTGCCACCGTCGGCTGAAATATCGACGTCCGGGGTCCCGCATTGGTATTGCAGGATCGCCGATGGTTCCCTGGACAAGAGTGACGACAGCAAATTTTGTCCAGCACTCACGGAAGGAGTAGAATCCGACAAACAGCCGGGAGGCCGTCATGCGCCGATTCTCTGGATGGATTCCCCTCGTTCTGGCCATTGTATTCCTGCTTTCCCCCGCTCTTGCCGCTCAGCAGCCCATCCAAGGAAGGGGCCGGCGCCGAACATTTTCGATTAGCGGCGTGGTGCGAGACGCCGCGACAAACAACGCCCTGGATGGCGTCAAGGTCGATCTCCGGGCCGTCACGGGCGGCACCATTTCTACAATGTTCACCAGTTCGGGCGGCAATTTCGAGTTCGATAGCGTGGCGGCGGGAAACTACGATGTGGTGGTCGAACAAGTCGGTTATATGGCGGCTACCCAAAGTGTCGACGTGGAAGACAGCCCGGCGATGGGCCTGCAAATCGATCTCCGCAGGACTGGCGATAGAGGTGACCGACGTGATGTCCCGGGCGGCTCATCGTCCAAGGTATCGGCGCATGAGCTTGCCGCACCGCATAAAGCGCAAGATTCCATGCAAAAGGGCATCCGCCTGCTTTACGACAAAGGCGATTTCCAGGGGAGTATCGCCGAGTTTCAAAAAGCCGTCCAAAACTATCCGGACTTTTACGAAGCCTATGCACAAATCGGTATTGCCTACATAAATTTGAATGACAGCGCCAATGCCGAGGCGGCCCTCCGCAAATCGTACGATCTCAGCGGCGGCAAATACGTCGATGCGTGTTTCCTTCTCGCAAAGTTTCTCTCTTTTAGTCGCCGGTTTGCCGAGGCCGAGCCGTTCGCGCGCAAAGGAGTCGAGCTCGATCCGGTCTCCTGGCAGGCGAATGAAGAGTTGGCTCGCGCCCTCCTGGGACTCGAGCGCTACCAGGAGGCCGAACCCGCCGCCCTGGAGGCCGATCGGCTGAAATCGGATCAGCCAACTATTCAACTTCTTCTGGCCGACATTCACCTGAAACTGCGCAACCTGCCGGCCATGCTCGACAACTTGAATGCCTATTTGAAGCTGGCTCCCACGGGCGCCCAGGCAGAGAAGGTTCGGCAAACCAGGGATCAGGTGCAGCAGGCTCTTGCCAATTCCCCCGCCCCCACGGCGCCCTCTGGGACACAAGGCGGTCTTCCGGCTTCGGCGGCACAGGCGCCCGCCACAAATCCTTGAAAAGGGGAAAAACCAGTCAGTGCAGACAGGTAATGCAGATAGCCAAGCTGAACCGAAAGAGATTGGTAAGGCTGAAAGAAAATGGCTACTGCGCCGCCGGCACAGCTTCCAGTTTGGGTTGTTGCGGCATCGCCGGCACTTCCGCCAAATGCAGACCTACCTTGAACATCGGTAGCGGCGCCACACGGCCCCAGCGATTCAGCTCCCATCGCGCCTGAATGAATTTCACTTCGGGCCAGTAGGAAAGTTCCAGCACTGCGCGCGTTTCGCCACGGTAAAACCGCTGCGGCAGCTTCAGGATCGGATGCGTGCCCCAATTCGCCGCGTCCGGGGAGCCCCATATGGAAACGTCAATGGATTCCTGCTCGATCTGATCGCTGATGTACAGCGTGCAAAAAAAAGTGCGCGTGGTGCTGGCGCTGATGTCCGACCGCTCTCGCCTGCGCCATTTTCTTCCACCAGCGTATCCAGTGGAATCAGGTTGAATTCCATGGCCATGAACGCTGTCTCCTCTATCCGCGACCCTATCGCGAGTCGATCGCGCGCCAAATTTTATCACACGCACGCCGTAGCACAGGTTATGCAGTCCTCACGGCCGAAGCGTTACGCATAAACCGCGGCGTGCAGCCCGCTTACGACGGCGTGCTTTACGCGTGGAGCCGCTTGAGTCGCTCCTCGGCCGCTGCAAGCGTCTCATCGCGTCTTGCAAAACGTAAAGCGCACCTGCTTCGCGCCATCAGCCGCATCGTTGTAAAAGCTCGACCGGGAACCACGGCGACGCCGATCTTCTCTACCAGGTAGCGCGCGAAGCGTAACATCGTCGGCAAATCCGAAAGCGCGCAATGTCCGTCATGATGTAGTACGCGCCGGAGGGCTTGAAGCAGCGAAAGCCGCTGTTTTCCAGGATGTCGAGCATGCGGTCGCGCTTCACGCGGTAATTCTCCGCCAGCCGCTGGTAGTAGCTGTCGGGCAGCCGCAGCGCGATGGCCCCCGCCGCCTGCAGCGGCGCCGCGGCCCCACGGTCAGGAAATCGTGAACCTTGCGAATCGATTCGGTGGCCTCCGGCGGAGCAATGGCCCAGCCGACGCGCCAGCCGGTGACGCTGTAGGTTTTGGACATCCCGTTGATCGTGATGGTGCGGTCGCGCATGCCGTCGAGCGAGGCCATCGAGATGTGCTGCGTTCCGTCGTAAAGGATGTGTTCGTAAATCTCGTCGGTGATCGCGAACGCATTCCAGCGCACGCAAAGATCGCGAACGAATTCGAGTTCTCGCGCGCGTGAAAACTTTGCCCGTGGGATTGTTCGGCGTGTTGATGATGATGGCCTTGGTGCGTGGGCCGAAAGCGCGCGCCAGTTCGTCGCGGTCGAAACTCCAGGTCGGGCGGATGGAGGCGCACGAACCGCGGCGTCGCTCCGGAAAGAATCGCATCGGGGCCGTAGTTTTCGTAAAACGGCTCGAAGATCACGACTTCGTCGCCCGGATTGATCACCGCCATCATCGCGGACATCATCGCTTCGGTCGAACCGCAACACACGGTGATTTCGCGCTCGGGATCGACCGTGACGCCTTGCGTGCGCGCGAATTTTTCGACGATGGCGTCGCGCAGCGGCTTCGCTCCCCAGGTAATGGCGTACTGATTGATGTCGTCGGCGATGGCCGCCCGCGCCGCTTCTTTGATTTCCGCCGGCGCGGAGAAATCGGGAAATCCCTGCGCCAGGTTCACCGCCCCGTGTTTCATCGCCAGGCGCGTCATCTCGCGAATCACCGATTCGGTGAACTGCTCGGCCTTAGCCGAGAGCACGCGCCGCGCGGCCTGGCCGATTTCTTCCGCCGTCTCGACGGCAGTGGTTTTCGGTTCCATTGTGCTCATGGGTTTATCGCGATCGCACTTCGATTCGATCCTGTCCTTCCTGCGCGGCCATCTTGCGCGACCAGGCAACGGAGAGTTTCTCGCGCCTGCGTCACTGTGGCATCAAACCCCGTCGTGTTAACTGCGTCGCATCTTCTCGCGGGATACCGTACGCGAGGTCGTTTAGTGCACGTGAGCGATTTTTCAACTGCCTACGGGCGGTCATTGGACGACCGTGGCCGCAGGCTTCAACACCGTCGCTGTTTCTCCCGGTGCACGATGATCGTAAATCTGCCGGTACAGTTCGGCATTGCGCAATACAATCTGCACGTATTCCCGCGTTTCGGTGAATGGAATGGACTCGACGAATTCGGCTGTTTCCGTGTAATTCTGCCCTGTCGTCCACTAGCGTCACGCGGTCCTCGCCGGCATTGTAGGCCGCCAGCGCCGCTTCCGGTGGCCATTCGTCGCCAGCAGATGCCGACAAATATGCGGTGCCGAGCCGCAGATTGTACTCCGGATCGAACAGGCGCGCGCGGGAGAATTCACGTGCAGACGCCCGCAAGCAGCGAACCGGTCTTTGGCTCGACTTGCATCAGTCCGACAGCATTGCGGCTCGATACCGCTTCAGCGGCAGAATGCCGATTCCTGCCGGATCAGGCCCGCCACCAGCATGGGATCGAGGTGATTACGGCGCGCCTCGTTCTCGAGTGGCTCTTGATACGGCATGGGGTATGCCGTGCGCCACGCCTCGTCGGGGACATCCTCGAACCGCCGCGCTTCGAGCTCGGGCACGATCTGCCGGGTTGTGATCATGCCCGCGGAATAGCGGCTTGCGATTCCACGGCGGCCTCCGCCGCCGCCAGCAGCAGCCGCGGCGCGTGCGTATCGGCGTAAGCGGCGCGCAATTCCAGTTCGCGGAATTATCGAATGCGATGCTTTCGAGCGCTTGCGCGCGCGTCCAGCGCCACATCGCCGCATCGGGAAGTGGTGCGCTCCACGACGGCAGCGGAACCGCCGGCGGGATTAGCTTTGGTGACCTCCACCGGCTCCACGGGCTCCGACCCGATCGCTTGCAGCCGCTCCGCGGCCCGCTCGGCAAAATAAGTTTGTGGGAAGCGCTTCACTGCGGCGCGGTAAAAACTGCGCGCCCGCGGCAGGGCGCCCGTCTTGTTCGTTCGAGCGGCCCAGCCAATACAGCGCGTCCACTGCCTGCGGAGCAGTCGGATACTGCCGCAGAAATTGCTCGATCTGCTATGGCCACGTCGGGCTGCCGGTCAAGGTAGGCGGTCCAAACCACTCGCCATTGGCAAATCGCCGCGTAACGCCCCGTCGGGAAACCCGCCACCAGCGCTGGTAAAATTCCACCGCGCGGTCGCGATCCAAAGTCACCCAGTAATAATTCCCGCCAGCATACAGCGCTTCTTCAGTCCACGGACTCTGCGGATGTGCTGCGGCAAGCGTGTTAATGGTGGCAAACATGTCGCTTTCCGTCCTTGGCGGTTCGCTGTATCTGCGAGAGCAAGTAGCTGCGCTCGGCATCCAGCTCGGGATCGGTCAAGCGCAAGCGAGCCCAGCGCATCCTGTGGAGCGCCGGACTGCATGTCGGCCTGCGCCAGGCGCAGCGTGGCGCGTTCACGCGCTTCGCCCGAAACTTTCGGCAACAGATCTCGTAGTCAGCGCGCATATCTTTCCAGCGCCGGGCATGGTAGAGAGCCTCCGCGCGGGCAATTTCCGTCTCGAGTGGAGTACCCGGAAATTGTTCGCCGAGCGTCAGGCGAAGGTAAGGGATTTTGTCGACTCCTGTCTTCGCCTCCTCGCTCAACGGGAAGCGGTAGACCAGATCCAGGTAATCGGCCGCGGCGGCAAAAGGCATTTCATCCTTGCCGAGCGCCGCCTTCTCGCGCGCCTGCGCCCGCAACAGCACCAGCGAAGCTCTGCGTCGTGGTCTTCGGATAGTCGGTAAGCGCGGCGACGGCGTCTTCGGGCCGGTCGGCGGCCAGCGCAGCCTGCGCCAGCGCCTGCACCGCGGCATCACTCATCACACTGTTTGGATAAAGTTGGCGATATCGGCGGAATTCGTCGACGGCGACATCGGTGGCTCCCATGGCGCGATCGGTGAGCGCCTGCCAGTAGAGCGCATAGTCGGCCAGCAACGGATCGTCCGCGGCTTCTTCCAGCCATTGGCGCGCGGCACTGAATTGCTCGCGCGTGTAGTCGTAATAGCCCAGCGCCAGAGCGGCGCGTGCGCCAAGTTCGGTGTGCTCATGTTGCTCGGCGAATTCCGAAAGCTGCTGATAGAGTTCCGTCGTAGGCTTATCGTGCAGCACGCGTGCGAGCCGCATCAAGTTCCCCCGCAGCGCGTCCGGGGCAGCGCGGCAGCAACGTGCCCGAGGCAACTGGCGCGCTTGCCACGGCCGCCGTCGATTTCGGTACATGCGTGAGCGATTTCGCCGCAGGCTTGGTCTGCGTCCAGCCTAGGGTCGGCGCTGCGAGCATCGCCAAGCCGAAAAACAGCCAGCGCCGAGCGGCCACACGCCCTCCCCAAACTAGCCGCCGACATCCTCGCGAGCGGGATAGCAACATTAAAATTGCGCGGCGCGGGACGCATCTTACGGAGGGAAAGCAGTGCGGCTCGTTCTCTCTTAATAATCTGCTGTTTGATCGGCGGTTCAATCTAGTGCCGCAAGACCGGAGAAGGATAAGGATACTCGCCCAGCGCGCCGGGATCGCCATCCGCCAGAATCTCCACCATCCAATCGTAAAAATAGTCCACTGGATGGCCCAGAATGGCTTGGAAGCTGCCGATCGTATTCTTTGTGAGCACGTTCGATATCATCCCGCAAACGATGGCATAGGTCTTTA
Source organism: uncultured Acidobacteriota bacterium (assembly GCA_963828935.1). Taxonomy (GTDB): domain Bacteria; phylum Acidobacteriota; class Terriglobia; order Acidiferrales; family UBA7541; genus Palsa-189. The sequence continues at coordinate 128,215 of CAWHGP010000004.1, forward strand.
TGTTCCTTGCCCGATCTTCACGTCATTCGGGCGGAGCATCCGAATATCCTGCATCGATACTTTTGCCACCCGGTTCGCACGCCGGTGCAGTTCCTGTTGTTCGGCCGGCAGCTTCGAAATATCAAACGCCGGAATCTCTGCAGATGGTTCCTGCATGGACGTGGGAGCAGCCACTGCTTCATCTGGCGCATCCGGCACAGGTTCCCGTTCCGCATGCGCGGATACATCCTCACCCTCCGCGGCCGAGTACAACCCCGCGGTAGTCTCCCGCGATGTGGCACCCGCGGGCGGTACCACTGGCGCGCCCTCTTCTACCATATCGGATGCGCGTCGCTCCTCAACCGTCTCGGCGGGCTGCGATTCCATCGCCGCCTCGGACATCACCGGGGCCGCCGCAATTTCCTGTGACGCGGCACCCGCGCGGCGGTATCACCGGCGCGCCTTCTTCTACCATATCGGATGCGCGTCGCTCTTCAACCGTCTCGGCAGGCTGCGATTCCATCGCCGCCTCGGATATCACCGCCGGTGGCGCCGCCGCAACCTGCTGTGACGCGGCACTCGCCGCCGGTACCATTGGCGCGCCCGCTTCTACCATATCGGACGCGCGCCGCTCTTCAACCGTCTGGGCAGGCTGCGATTCGATCGCCGCCTCGGATATCAGCGCCGGTGGCGCCGCCGCTGACGAGGCTGCGATCTTAGTCTCTGGAATCTGCGGAGATTCGCGAGTCTTCGTAGTCTCAGGAAATGGCGCACGCACTTCCGGCGGTCGCGTTAAACCCAGTACTGCCGGTTGCAAGCGAGGCTCTGGTAGCCTCGCAGCGGAAGCGTCATGGTCCACCAAGGGCGATAGCCCCGGTTGGAGCGCCGTCGTGATAAAGCGCGCCAGCACGTCGAGCGAAGCGGCCAGCGACGCCGCAGAGCTTTGCGCGCGGATGATTGGCGGCAAGGAATTTGCCGCTCGTGTACTCGCGCACGCCGACACCACGTCGCTCACGGCCTCCTGCAATTCGTCGCTCGAGCGCCGCAATCTCGCCAGGCTGTCGCGCAGTGTCCTGGCGATTATCTGCTCAACCTCGTTTGTATCCCGCATCATGAATGGCGCCCTCGCGAACCGCTTCCCTGCTCTTCTGTATCGCCTGTGGTGTCTCGATGGCACTTCCACAAACGTGTTATCAGCGTATAGGCAGACGCACGGCCAAGGTACATCGTGTTCTGATTATTGAGAGAGCCGCAAAACAAGTCAATATCCACCGTTGATACGCGTTGCGAGGTTGCCCCTACCGCAATTCCTTGCAATTATCGAGTGTGACTCGTGCGCAGACGAGTTTGCGCTCAAGTAAGTTCCTGCTGGCATCAAAATGGGCTTTGCGGAGTTTTGGGGTGAGCGATGGGATTTGAACCCACGACCCTCGGTTCCACAGACCGATGCTCTACCGACTGAGCTACGCTCACCACTGATTCGTTAGTCCCAATTCTAGAGCATGTTACGCTACAGTCGCGGGAACCGCAAATCCGTGACGAATTGGACTAACGATGCTTGTTACCGACCCAAATCCTATTTCCATCAGAAATGCGTACAGGCGGCGATTTGTATAGCATCCCTCAGTTAAGGCGCGTACTGTGGTTACACACCTATCCGTTACAAGATAATCTGAACGACAGTGGGATTATCTGAGAAATCAGCCTTGGTCTAACCAAGGAGGCACCATGACCGAATACAGTCAACCGACGTTAGAACAGATTACGCACCGAGCCTATGCGCTATATCTTGAGCGCGGCGGCGAAGACGGCAAAGATGTACAAGATTGGGTGAGAGCGGAAAAAGAACTAACCCACCCGTCTGTCGCGGAATCATCCAAACCGAGGGCCGCCCAGTTAACTCGCAATTCGTTGCACTGACTCCACGCAAGGCCCCAGCCAGCCATCAAGCGAACAGGGACCGAGACGACGCTGCGCTCCTATTGCTTCGATGGCACGGTTTTCTCCTATCTCCTGTCGATGTTTCAGCAAGTTGACAGTTGACAATCAGATCTCACCAATTCGCTGTACAACTAGATAGCCAAGCAGGCCAAATTTTGGGTGGTGTTGAAAAGCGTGTTTTCAGAAATTGCAAGAACTTCATGGGGGGCTGGAACAGAGCCAACCGCTCCGTTCTAGTCCCCATTTCAACGTGGCGATGGCCGTGAGCAGGAGCAACCGCGCGATTCACATCGCCCTTCCATGACTTTGCGCCTGGGACGTCACTAAGGAGGGTTTCGCCACCGCCATAATAGCCGTGTCTAGCCATCGAGCGAAGATTGCTCTGAGCCCGGCATTCCTCCGCACGAGCTCGCTCGGGAATAAATCTCCACCGTCGCAAAGTAATCCCGTCGCCTGGTTCTCGCATCGCGAACTCAATCGATGTGAGACTGCCCGAACGGCATAAGCAAAAGAAAAAGGGCCGGCTGACTGCGCCGACCCTTTCGAACAGGCGAACTCAAGAGAAAGCTCTGGAACCTCGCCTGCCTATGCCTCTCGCCGGGAACTTAGCTGATCGGCGTGCTGGTTACTGTAGCCGTGCCGGAAGCGTCTGCACGAATCACACCGCTCTGACTTGTAAAAAATCCGCGCTGGCCCGTGGTTCCGATCGTGACCGGCCCGGCAGTGAGAGTGTAGCTCTGGACAATCCCGCCTACGGTGGTTGGCGTGTAACTGAAGTTATATCCACTCTTTACTCCGGCGGATAGGACGGAATCAATCAGGTCGGCCGAAGTGGAGGTTGCCGGAGTGGCTGGTGACAAAGAAACCAGCGACGGTGGATAGCCGCCGTATGTCGTCGAATATTCCACGGAAGCCGTGTTAATGGTGCGCAGAGAGCCGACAGCAGACGCTTCATTGGCCGCCATCTTCGAACGCAAGAGGTTGGGAATGGCAATCGCGGCGATAATCAAAATGATCGCTACGACGATCAAAAGCTCGATTAAAGAGAAACCCTTCTGTTTGTTATGAATCATTTTGTTACGCATCACTGTCTCCTTGGACTTGTTGTTTTCCGATCTGCACAGTTCTTAACAGCAGGAGCGGGACCATCCGGAGGCAGGAGGGGGGATGAGTAAGACACATTCTTCTGTAGCCGCAGCACGGCGCAGATGTTAGCGCCACCGTCTTCGATTAATCTTCGCCACCAACCGGCGGCTGCAAATCGGTTGATGACACATTGCGTCCATGCCGATGCCGCATTTTGTCAGCACGAGGATGATATTGGTTTGATAAACATTGCGCCATGTACCGGAAAAGTACAACAGCGCATCACCACTGCGAAGCTTACCGTGCCGAAAAAGCACACTTGTCCGTGGCAACTTGCAGCTACTACCACGAAGCGCAGTGCCATCACTGCGCCTCGTGGCCTCACTGATGTTTCCTTTTAGCTTTTAGTGTGTTGCCGCACGAGTTGCATCAGCCCGATCAGCGTGATCCACGTCCACCGAAGTTTCACCTGCCGATGAAATATCCTCCGCGCCTGTGCGTTGCATAATTTCCTTGGCGCGCTTTATTTCCTCGGATGTGTCGCAATGGGTCGACAGGAGAATCCCTCCCTTTTGCAACCGCCCTTCGTACCGCTTGGCTTCGTATTCGGGAATGCCCATACCCACCAATGCACCGGTAACGCCGCCAACCGCTCCACCAATGCCCGCGCCCGCGAGTGTAGCCATAATGGGACCTGCCGCAATTAGAGGTCCGATACCAGGGATCGCCAGTGCCCCTATTCCCGCCAGCAGCCCCAGCGTCCCGCCAAGTATTGCCCCCGACCCGGCGCCCGTCGCCGCACCTTCCGGCGCTTTGGTAGCCTTTTCCGTTCCGATGGCCTTTGAGCCCAGATTCTCCGGTAGTAGCACGGAAATATCTGAACTTTGGAACCCGGCTTGCACCAGCGCATCTGCGGCTTGCTCAACCGCAGCCCGCGTCGTGTAGACTCCGAACACCGCTGTTTTCTTGTCAGCCATCTGTGTTTCTCCTTTTTTGTCTGCGCTACTGTGTTTGAATTTCGGTCACTGTTTGGGAGGTGCGACCGACAACTGGTTCGTTACGTTGGACTCTCCTGCGACAGCAGTAGCCTTGGCGGCGATATTGCTCTTCTCTTCTTCCGACCGCACTGGCCCCTTCAAGGTAACCTTGCCGTCCTGCACGATGATCTTCACGTTATGCGCGTAGGTGGACAGGGACTTGTCCTTCACCACCGAGCTGCGGATTTGTTTGGAAATCTCCGTGTCCGACGAATTGGCCTTCTGCTGATCGGCAGTGGGCGAGGATTGCTGCCGGTCCTGCTTGTTGGTCCTGGTATTATCTGGAGCCGTATTTTGCCTCACCGGCCTGGCGCTCGCCGCCAGTGAGATACCGAACAGTAATGCTGCCGAGGCTAAGACCAGCCGCTTGCCGTTCTTTTTCATCGCATTCCCCCTCAGGAATTCCACTTCTCATCCGATCTGTTGGTTTGGAGACGGGGCAACAGTAGCGCAGCGCACACGAAGGAACTATCCGGCTAAGTATGTAACACCAGCTGCACCGAACCTGTAGGGAGTGCCGCATGGTGCGCGATGGGTGTCCGCCGCCCAGATTGACGGTGCGTTTAAGACCTGCGTGATGAAACGTAAGACGGCATTTGCGCCAGGCGCCTGCGCCGACGATTCCCCAAGTAATTTTGGTTTATCGTTTTGAAGTATCTGGGTTCAAGCGCCGCGGAGTAGCCCGCTGCCGCTGCATCAGATTTGGCCCGCTGTCTGGACAACAAAGAGGGCACGAGCCGCCGGCAACAGGCGCGTCGCCGCATGCTCCTTGGCGATCAAGGCGTGAATTCCCACATTTCGCACCGATACTTCCATCTCTGGATCGGCATAAAGTGTGAGCATGATCAGGATGACTTGCGGGAGTTTTTCAAGAAGCAGTGGCGCGGCGTCCAATCCGTTCATCACCGGCATCGCAAAATCCAATATGATTAAATGCGGCTTGAGGTGTGTCGCTTTTTCCACGGCGTCAAGCCCGTGTTCAGCTTCACCCCACACCTCGAAGTCGTGCTCCGACTCGAACAACATGCGTACCGACCGCCGGACCAAAGCGTTATCGTCAACTACCAGGACGCCTCGCCTCATCGCCGACAATTTATGAGGGACCCGGCCGGAACGGTATAAGGTCAACTACTACAGTGCCGCTTGGGGATTCAGTAGAGCGCCTGTAAGCACTGCAACGGACGCAGGTTTCTTGCCGAAATCTGCTACCAGATCGGTCATCTATTATTTGGCACTTCGCTGCAGCGCTTTCAGCGCCGACAACGCATCGTTGATCGCGCGTTTGTCCGCTACTGGTTGATTGTGCTTATCGGTCCCTGCGGACTGTGCTGAAGGGTCGGCTTGATCGGTCGACATTTGTCGCAGAATGGCTGCAAGCGCAACTTCGATCCGCTCCTTCAATTTGATGGGATCGACTTCCAGCAGGGCCGCAAAATACAGGTTTCTCCAATCGTTAATCGGTTCCCACCTGGCCGCTTTACAGCCATCCGGAAACACAAACGCGTAATACCGAACCGGAATGGGGCTTCCGTTCTTATGCCTCAGAACGTAATCGCCTTCGAGGCTACCCTGGGTTAGAAATTGCTCGAACACTTTTTGGGTGCCCCCTTGATAGCTCACATCGTCGATAGTCATTTGAAACAGTTCCGCCGGACTATACCCGAGCAAACGATGAACGCCTGGCGAGCAATCCAAATACCGGCGGCCAGAATCCACGAAAACAACGTACTCTGAATCTCGAAGTTCCGGATGAGCGTGGCTAAGCATTTTTCTCCGCTACGAACATGCAATTCTCCCGCCGAGTCTCGCATAAAACGCCCTTCGCATCAAAAAATCGTCGGGGCTGCGCTGGTTCAAATTTTCGGTTCTATGATCGTCATACCCCTATCAGTCAACCGCGGCGTTAGTGCCTGTCCCCACTTTCGCCGCCCGGTGTCCATCCCATGGGCGGCAACGCGTAATAAATTGACAAATTGCAACGACTAAGGATATGCGTGAGGGGCACGCGCCACAGATCAAGCGTGACAGCCGTTCGACAGGCGCGCGAAGAGGACACCTCCATGAAGGTCATACCGCACTCTCAGAATCTGTTTCGCTTGGTGCGCATCATGCCTATCAATAGCTTTTTCGTTCGCGAACAAGATGGTCTGACTCTCGTCGACGCCAACATCCCGGGTCGCGCGGCCCAGATCCTCGCAGCCGCCAAGGGGCTGCAGATGCCCATCCGGCGCATCCTGCTCACCCACGCCCATGGTGATCATGTTGGATCGCTCGACGAACTCCGCACTCAGCTGCCCGATGCCGAAGTTCTGATTGGGGCGCGCGAATCACGCTTGCTCGCACAGGATTTTTCGCTGGATGCGACGGAGCCCAAATCCAAGCTTCGCGGGCAGTTCCCTGCCGTGAAAACCCGGCCCATTACGCTGCTCCATCCCGGAGATCGTGTGGGCTCGCTGCAAGCTGTCCCTTCGCCGGGACACACACCGGGACACTTGTCCTTCTACGACACCAGGGACGGAGCGTTGCTTACTGGAGATTCGTTTCAATCCGCAGGAGGCGTGGCGGTAGCCGGCGTCACGAAAATTCTGTTCCCGCTTCCCGCGATGTTTACCTGGGATCGCGCTTTGAGCCTGCAAAGCGCTAAGCAAATGCGCGCATTGAATCCGACCTGCCTCGCGCCCGGGCATGGCCCGGTCGTTGTATCTCCCCTTTCCAGCATGGACGCCGCCATTGCCGAAGCCGAGCGCGCCCTGAAATAATCCGCGGCGCATGGGCGACAACACGTGAGAGCGGCTACCATGCCAGCGCCGTTTACGCACGGGGAGGAAATATATGGCCCACAAATGGCCTGAATAAAGCAGAAAAGCAAAGAGAAAAAACTTAACTTGCCGATGTGGAAGTCAACAATTTGTCATTACTCCAATTCCCGCGTTTCACGTCACCAGTGGCTGTTCGCAAGGTGCCCCAATCCCAGCTGTGGCGTAACGTTCAAGATCGGACGAAAGGGCACAAAATTGCCAAAATCAAAATGAGTCACTAGCGGAGGGCGACACCCTCGGTCTCGATGGCTCCTGTACCGGAAGGCTCACGAGCCGCCCCCGTGAAACGGGTCAGGCTCTGCGATGCCCGCTTCCGTCTCCGGACTGGGAATGTCCAAATTCACCACGATAGGTTCCTGCCCGCTTCTTACGATGACCGCTTCCACTGGCTGGTCCTGCCTGGCGTTGAGTTCCTGATGCGGCACGTACGGCGGCACGAAAATGAAGTCTCCCGGCCCGGCCTCGTCCACGAATTCCAGTTGCTCTCCCCAGCGGAAGCGCGCGCGGCCCCGAACAACATAGATGACCGTCTCGAGCTCTCCATGATGATGGGGGCCCGTCTTCGCATTGGGGTGCACCACCACGGTTCCTGCCCATAGTTTCTGTGCGCCGACCCGCGCCCGAGATATCGCTTCGGCCCGCGTCATTCCCGCCGTTTGTGCCGTATCGTCACTAAGCTCCCCGCTCCGCACAATGCGGATGCCGTGTTTCTTCCAATCCGTTTTCCCCGAGATCTCATCACGAGAGATCTCATCAGAAGCCTCACGCGGCTCCCCGGCCGTTGCGTGATCATCCGTCGGCATTTCACTCCCGCTTTCTACTGGCTGCCCTCACGTAACTGTGTTCCGCACCGCCGCACTTCAAATCGCCGATGCTACCCCTCAGTACGTTAGCTGTAGGCCACCAAACCCTCGGCAGAATAAGCTCTGGTCGCATTCGTCACATGCATCGTCAGCAATCTCCGGTCGGCACATTTCGCTAGACCGCGCCTCGATGGGATTCTCACCGGCATTCACACCCGGCATTCACCACTTTGACCGGCATTCACGACTTCCGCCGATACTCACCATCGTTTCTTGCGACTCCGCGCAAACGCCGCCGCTGGCCGCCGCTGTCGCGAGCCCCGCACCGTCGCCTCGCGCTTCGCTGCTCGCGCGCCGTTACTGAATCGCTGCAGCGCGTCGAGGATATGCTGTCCGTACGCCTCCGTCTTGCGTTCACCGAATCCGGAAATGCGACGGATTCCGGCGAGCGAATCCGGATGAACGCGGCAAACATCCTCAAGCGTGCTGTCATACATCACGATGAAAGCAGGTACGCCTTGATGTGTGGCTGCGTTTCGGCGCCATTCGCGAAGGTATTCGCGCAGCGCAGGATCGACCTCGGCCTCACACTCGCCCGCTGGTGTAGGTTTCAAGCTGACCGGTCGCAGCGCTGTGCGCTGCGAGTCGCCTGCGTTCCTCGATAATCTCGATAATGATGATGATGGCGTCGCGGAGGCCGCCTGCGCAACATCGGCGCCCGCAACATGGCGCCAGTGACGGGCCGGTAGCCCAACCCGCGCGGTAAGACCTGGCTCGGCTCCGACCTGATGGTCGCGTTGCCACGCAAATGAAAAACTTCGGCGACTGCCGGCCGCGCCAGCGGTCGCACAGTCGCCTGCCGCGGGCCCCGCTTGGAACGCTTCGCGTGCCCGGAATCGTCACGTTCTCCGGGCGGCATCGCGAGCCATGGCGGCAAACCGCTGCACGCGTCACAGGACGCGCACGACGCCCATTTTGGGCTTTCGCCAAAATGAGAACAGATGCGGCGGTGCCGGCAAATTTTCGATTCCGCAAAATCGCGGATTTCGTGGTACCGCTGCCAGGCGCGCCCCGTTTCCGCCGGGTCGTTCAGCTCCTTGATAAAGTGCGCGAGCAGCGCGGCGTCGCGTTTCTGCCACAATAGCAGGCAATCTGCGGGCAGGCCGTCGCGTCCGGCGCGTCCCGCCTCCTGATAATACTGTTCGACCGACTTGGGAAGCGAAAGATGAATCACGGCGCGCACCGCAGCCTTGTTGATGCCCAATCCGAACGCCAGGGTGCCCACCAGTACGGGCACTTCATCCGACATCCAGCGTTCCTGATGGCTTCGCCGCGTGGCGGCGTCCATCTTGCCGTGATAAGCAAGCGCCGCAATGCCCTGTTCCTTCAAAAACTCGACGGTCTGCTCGACCACCGCAATGGTGGGCGCATATACAATTACGTTATCGCCCGCATATCGCCGCAACGCGGTAATCAGCAGGGCCGATTGCGTGCGCGCATCGCATTGCTTCACCAGATACCGCAGGTTAGGCCGGTCAAAACTGGCGATATACTTATGCGGCTCGCGCATTTGGAGCTGTTCGATAATGTCGTGCCGCACGCGCTGCGTGGCGCTGGCGGTGAACGCTGCGAACGCCTGATCGGGGAAACTGCGCCGTAAGGAGCTCAGCTGCCGGTAATCGGGGCGGAATTCGTGCCCCCATTCGGAAATGCAATGCGCTTCGTCAATCGCGAAAAATGAGATGGGCACGCGTGCGAGCCAGTCGAGGGTGTCTCGCCGCGCGATGCGCTCCGGTGAAAGATAAAGGACGCGGTAAACGCCTTGTTGAGCCTCGCGCATCACTTCTAATTGCTTCGCTCCCGTGAGTGAGCTGTTCAGAAGCGCGGCAGCAATCCCCATTTGCGCCAGCTGCGCAACCTGGTCCTGCATGAGCGCAATCAGCGGTGAAATTACGATAGCGGTTCGCGAGTCGAGCAGCGCCGCCGGCAGTTGGTAGCAGAGCGATTTGCCGCCCCCTGTGGGCATCACGACGCAGGTATCGTGGCCGTCGAGCAGACTGCGCACCACGCTTTGCTGCAACGGCCGGAATGAATCGTAACCCCAGTAACGGCGCAACGCAGCGAGCAGTTCTGCATCCGAAATCACCGCAGCAGTATAATATGCCTGGCAAATAAAAGGCGAACCGCAGCGCTCGCAGAGAACGGCGCGTAACCGACTCGTTACCCCGCTTCTAAGTGCAGCTTATTAGAACTCTGCGCCAGGCGTGCATTACAATTGTACAATGACGGGCTGGGCCGGCGCGGGCCGGGCCGGCGATCGGCTGTCCTGTTACTGCCATTGACCAGCCGGCGGCCTGAGGCTGCTGGAAACTCGAGTAATCAGGTCACAAATCGACAAGGTGGATCATCTCGGATGAGTTCTTCTTTGCGCGTCATGAAGTTTGGTGGCACCTCAGTGGGAGACGCGGAATGTATCGCGGCGCGCGGCTGCCATTGTGCAATCCGCAGCGGCACAGAGGGCCCGTCGTCGTGGTCGTCTCCGCCATGAGCGGTGTCACGAATCGGCTGATCGATGCGGCGCACCGCGCCGAGGCCGGCGAGAGTGTGGTGATCGGCAAGCTGATCGCCGAACTGCGCGATCAGCACCGCGCGGCGCTCACAGCGATGGTTCACGATTCTTCTGCGGCGATCGCCATTGATAAGGAGTTGCATGCCGTCCTGGCGCGAACTTGAGCGCCTGTTGCAAGGCACCGCGCTGCTCCGCGAACTGACCCCGCGCGTGCTCGACGCTATTTCGGGGATGGGTGAACGGCTTTCGGCGCCTCTGCTCGCCGGAGCGATCTCGGAGCTCGGCGTGCGCAGCGTGTCGGTGTCGCGCGACCGAAGTGATCGTGACCGACGACCATCACGGCCGCGCCGAACCGCTCATGGAAGAAACGCGGCAGAACGCGCCGAAGCCCGCCTGCGCCCCCTGCTCAAAGACGGCGTCGTGCCGGTCGTCACCGGCTTCATCGGGGCGACCGTCGAAGGCGTGCCCACCACCTCGGACGCGGAGGCTCGGATTATTCCGCCACGATTCTAGGCGCGGCGCTCGGCGCGCACGAAACCGTCATCTGGACCGATGTGGACGGCGTGAAGACCGCGGACCCACGACTGGTTCCCGAAGCACGCACCATGCCGGAGATTTCCTACAACGAAGCTGCCGAACTGGCCTATTTCGGCGCGAAAGTGCTGCATCCGAATACCCTGCGACCGGTCACCGCCGCGGGCGTGCCGGTGTGGATTCGCAACAGCTTTGCGCCCGAACAGCCCGGCACGCGAATCACCGCGCGAGGCAGATCCAACGGCGGCGGAGTGAAGGCGCTGACGGCCATCCGCGACGTCACGATGATTACCGTGGGTGGCCCCGGAATCGTCGGGCTTGACAGACGTGCTGGCGCGATCCTTTGCCGCCACGGCGGCTTTGCGGACCAACGTGCTCTTTGTTTCGCAATCATCTTCGCAAAACGATATCTGCTTCGTGATTCCCTCCGCGGACGAGAAAGCGCGCCGTGGAAGCGCTCCGCAACGCCTTCGCGCCTGAAATCGCCGAACAAACCGTGGAGCACGTCTCGGCAAATTCCGGTATTGCCGTCGTAGCCGTCGTCGGCGAAAACATGCATGGAATTCCCGGGATGGCCGGGACGCACGTTCATGCGCGCTCGGCCGCGAGGGCATGAACATCATCGCCATCGCGCAAGGGTCTTCGGAATACAACATCTCGTTCATCGTCGAGGCCGGTTCAATGCAACGTACTGTCGCCACTTTGCACCGAGAATTCCGGTTGCAGGAGGCGGGCTCCAATTCCGACGCCTCGCGCGCGTCCGAAACCGTCTCCGCTGGTTGATGTTGGCCAGCCGCCCCGATCTCTCTGCGCAATTTACGTTGGCTCCCGCGCAGTGCGATCGAGCCTGGTGTCGCCTCTTGAGTGAAACGCCAGATCCAGCAGCAGTGGCGTCAGCACAGCCGTCCCCACGACCACAAACACGATCACGCTGTAGGTCGTCGAGCGCAGCACCGCAGTCGTAAGCCCAAGCTGCGCGGCGATCATCGCTACTTCCCCTCTGGGTACCATCCCCACACCCACTCTCAGAGCCTCACGCCATCCCAGAGATAGGGCGCCCGCGGCGCAGCCGATCAATTTCGAAATAACTGCAGCGATTAACACCATGCCCGCCAGAACGGCGGCGCGTCTCGACCAGAAAATAGCGGGATCGAAATTGAGCCCGATTCCCGCGAGGAAAAACGGCACCAAAAACTCGCTCACACCGCGCGTAAGATCGCGGACGTGCCTGTCGGCATTGCCGGCAAGCGCCAGGCCGGCGAGAAACGCTCCCACGATCGCGGCCAGGCCGGCGTACAAGGCGAGGGCCGACAGCGCGAATAGCAGCAACAGCGCAATATGAAAGGCTGCCTCGTCCGCACGCGCGCGCGAGTGGAAGGATGGGAGCAAGCGCCGCACGACCTTCGTTCCCCAGACAGCGGTCACCACCATAAACGCAGTGGCCAGCGCAGCGGTGAGTAAAAGATCGAAAGCGTCAATATGCCCGGCGGTCACGCCGCTCACGATTGCCAGTATGATCAGGCCGAGCACATCGTCTATGACCGCGGCAGCCAGGATGATTTGACTCGCACCCTCATTCAAAAAGATTCCGCGCCGATAACACCGAGGCCGTGATCCCCACGCTGGTGGCCACCAGCGCCGCACCCACGAAGATCGCTTCGTTCCGCGACGCGCCCCACAGCAGCAAAATGCCCCAACCCGCAAGAAACGGCACCAACTCTCCCAGTGTCGCGACAAACGTGGCGATGGCACCCACACGCAGCAAATCGGAGATCTTGATTTCGAGGCCGATGCTAAACAGGAGGAAAAGTACGCCCAGGTCGGAAAGCGCCCTGAGCACCTCATTAGGCGCAATCCATCACAGCGCTCCGGGCCCAATCAGGATTCCGGCGACAATCTCGCCTGCCAGGCTGGGCAAACGCAGGCGCGAGAACAATTCGGCCATGAGCTTGGCCGACCCAAACACAATCAGCATCGCGACAGGCAGAGGAAACGGCGAAGCGTGCATGTCCGCAGGCTACTTCCGCCTGGCGAAGAAAAGCATCAGCGAGAAAATCGCTACGGGGATCATGGCCAGGAACACATAAAACAGGATCTGCCGAATCCACGGCTGGCGCCGTCGTTTCCAATCCCGCAATTCATCGCGGTCCGCCACGCCCACCTGTTCGGGATGTTCCAGATCGTGGGCGAACTCACGGGCGGTGGCATAACGATTCGCTGGATTACGTTCGATGGCCCGATAAATAATTTCCTGCAGCTGCGGGGAAATCTCCGGATTGATTTCGCGTGGCGGAATGGGATTGTTCAGCAGCCGGTCATTCATGATCGCGAATGGGTTCGGGCCGCGAAACGGCACCTGCCCGGTAAGCATTTCGTAGAGCATCACGCCCACCGCGTAAAGATCGCTGCGCGCATCGCCGCGTTTGGATTTGACTTGCTCGGGAGAAATATAGTCGGGGGTCCCCATGGCCTGCGTAATCCGCGCGAAGGTCAGACGCCGGGACCCTTCGGCGCCGGCGATGCCGAAGTCAATCAGCTTGATGTGTTCCTCGGGGTCCACCATGATATTTTCGGGCTTCAAATCCCGGTGCACCACGCCATTACTGTGAATGTAGTCGAGCGCTCCCAGAATACCCAGTGTGATTCGCAGAGCGCGTTCGGTCGGCAGCCGGTGCTGCTCGATGAGGATATGGCGCAGCAGCTTACCGTCGACCCATTCCATAACCATATAAATGCGGCTGCGGTCTTCATCGTCGACGACCTTCATGACACCTGGATGGTTGAGTTTCTTGCCGATGGCCTCTTCGCGCTGAAAGCGATCGAAGAAAAGCGGATCGCTCTCAACTTCGGGATGGGGGATCTTCAGGGCTACGGGCTGGCCGGTTCGCTCGTCGACCGCCCGGTAAATCGAAGCCATGCCGCTGCGGGCAACGAGCTTGTCGACTCGGTAGTGGTCGAGCTGATCGCCGGGATGAAGGGTCATCGGGAAAACGGGGAGCGGTAATTATGGCGGGTGTACTTCTTCGTGGAACGATGCGCTGCCAACTTCAGCGAAGTTTGTATGGCCGCCCCCGATACATGCCCACACGCTCGACGCTGCGAATGCGAATCACCTGAACGCTCACATTATCGCTACCGTCCCGCTCATTAGCAAGCTCCACCAACTTCTGAGCGGCGTTCTCGAGGTGGGCACCGGGGCTGAGAGTTTCGGCGATCTCTCTTGCGCTAACGGCGCCATGTAGCCCATCCGAGCACAGCACCAGCGCGTCGCCCGCGAGCAGCTGATGATCGGCAATATCCACACCGACAAACAAGCCGCCGCCGAGTGAACGGCTGAGCACGTGGCGAGTATCGGATTCCGCCGCTTCTTGCTCGGATAGCAGGCCCATGCTGGCATGCTCGGTCGCAACGGTGTGGTCTCGCGTGAGCACTTTAGCCTCTCCGTTGCGAATAAGGTAGCAGCGCGAATCGCCGACGTGCGCCACCACCGCGCGGTCGTACCGCAAACCGCACGTTACCAGAGTGGTCGCCATTCCTGCGCCTGCGGTTCCCGATGCCAGAGCTGCTTCGAACACGGCGGCATTCGCTTTCTGAATGAGTTTTTGCAGCAAGGAAGTCAGCGGCTCTTCCTTGGGAGCCGCCCGGAAGTTGGCCACCATGTTGTTAACGGCAGTGCGCGAAGCAACTTCACCCTGCAGCGCGCCCCCTACACCGTCGGCAAGCACAAACAGCCACCCGTGAGACCGTGCGCGCTCCAACGTCTCGGGCTGCACCGAGCCGGCGTAATCTTCATTGTGCGGCCGCACCCGCCCGGTATCGGAAAGTTGCGCGAACTCTACCTCGAGCATGGAGTTTTGCGGTTTGGGTACGGCGTGAATCGCAGTGGCATGGTCGGCTTTGGCGCTGCTCTGGCCATGATATTCTCTTCCTCGATACGCGCGTTCAAACATTTCACCTCATTTCCTGCATCGCGAAACACTCTTGCTCACATCCGGCACAAAACGAATCCGGGTGAGCTTGCGCCCACCCGGATCGGTCTTTTTCTCTCTGAACTTATCGCAACGCTTCCAATCACGCCCTCCCGGTGCGGCTCGCAACGAGTGTGGTGCGTCCCGTGGCCTTGCTCGTCTTAGCGAAGTAAATCGCCCCGTAGATCGCCCACACCGCGGCGATACCCAGGGCGCCGAACGGCTCCATCTTTGTGCCATATCCCATGAATGGCCCGATAAGGTAGAAAAGCCATGCAAATCAGGTTGGCCACCACCCCGAAGACCGGGATCAACAGGTGCTTGAGAGCGCTATAGTTCGGATGCCCTTGATATGCCACGATGCAAATGAGGCAGCTCAGCATATAAAGCACGAAGGTGCCGAAATTCGAGGCCAGCACGATCATGGTTAAGGTATTTGGGAATAGCCGCCATGTGGTCGTGCGTGGTGGCGAACCAGACGCTGGACCACAGCCCATGCGGCAGCGCCGCGATGGCCGCGTCGGCAATTGCCGAGGAGTCGCCGAACACCATCAGCAGCGCGATGCAGCCGATGATCGCCGAGATGACCGCCAGCGTCCAGATCGCGCGGTGGGGGCTTAGGTTCTTGTCGTGGAGCATGCCGAAATGTTCCGGGACTTCCTGGTCTCTGCCCATGGCGTAGGTGACGCGTGCGCCGGTGTTAATGCAGGAAAGCGTGGTGCCGATCAGTGCCAGGAACACCGTGACGGCCTCGACCAGCATGAACGTTCGCCCGTGCCCCGGGCCCAAACAGTGCGTCGCCGACCACCACCATCATGTCGCCGATGGGCGCCGCCGAGCCGACTGCACTCTGCATCGTGTAACCGCTATTTAAGAAGTAGTTGGCCGCGAAATATTCGAACAGATAGCAGAAGCTCCTTGCACCAGCAGCGAGACGATGACCGCAATGGGAATGTCCCGCTTGGCGTTCCTGCGCTTCCCCGCCCATCGCACGTAACCGATTCAAATCCCACCAGGATCAAAATCGCCACTGTCGCTTGCACAAACATCCACCCTACGTTGTGAATCCCGACGACCGAGAGCCGCGCTCAGGGATGTGACAGGAAATTTCCTATGGCGTCCTTGCCGTGGGATAGCTCGATGGTGATAAGGCACGGGCTTGCCGGCCGCGTCGAGCATCGGCTGAGGAACCATGTTGGCGTCGCGCACGATCGTGTCGGTGGTCTGGCCGTTGGCAGTGGTTTGTGTCGTGGCGAACTGGTACGTGTAGGCCTCGCCTGAGGTGGAATCAAACTGGTAAGCCACGCTTCCCGGCGGATGGTTCATGCGGTAGCCAATGGCCATGACCGAGAATACGAGCAGGGCGCTGATTTGAATGACGTTGATGGCGATGCTCACTGCGGTTGACCCAGTGACGCCGCGATGCGCGATGTAGGCGACACCGAACGTGAAGACCACCGCGACCACCATCATGAACAACGTGCCGGGGTTGGATGCGCTCATGGCGTTCGGCCAGAGCGTTCCGACCACGTATCCGCAGAAAATTCCCGTTACCGCCACCATCACCCCGGGGTAAATCCAGTAGTACAAGGTGCGAAGCCCAGCCGACGATGAACTTCGAAAGCCGCGCGTACCGCCAGTGCTTGTCATGATTCAGGAAAGATTGCTCGGCGAAGTAATAAGAGCTGCCAGTACCCGGGTAGAGCTTCGCCAACTCCGCATAGCAAACAGCCGTCGCCAGACACAGCAGGAGCGCGAGGAGAATGCCGATCCACATCGATGGCGCTGTGGCCCCTTCCCCTGCTTGACTGAAAAACGTGAGCCATAAAAAGGCCCCCGGGGCGATCAGCGCCATCGCATTCATGGTCAGACCGGTTAGACCTAAGGTCGCTTGCATTTCACCGGTGGTCTTGCTGGGCACGCTAGGATCGGCCATCGAAGATATGCCTCCTTGTTGGGAGAAATTGCTTCCTTCGGGGGAAGCCTTTAGAGAAGCAACCATACGCGCCCGTAAATAAACTGTAAAACGCAACGTTTCGATCAAACAGATCAGGATTTTGAATTGGCGCGCCCTGAGTTCGTTCGGCAGACTCCTTCCATACGGGCACTAGCCGTGGTAGTGATATATTCAACGGCTCGGTTAGCAATCCAATTCCGAATCGTTCATACCGGTCTTAGGAACCTCCATGACACTTGCTGGATTTCTCTTGCTCCTTACCGGCTGGGGTATCGCTCTGGCCGCCTTGCCCCTTCTTGCGCCGGGCATGATCCAAACGTGTTTCCTGCTGGCAGGCGCTGCGGTCGAAATATTAGGTTTGTCCCTCATAATCCGCTCGCAACCTCGCCGGCTGGTGGGGAAAGAATGACTTCCGTGCCCCCTCCCGGATTTCCTGCAGTCACCGTGGTGCTCTGTCTCTTCTGTATTGCGCTGGTTCCCCTCGCGAGCATTGGCCTCTCGGTTGTGAACGCCGGGCTGGGCCGATCGCACAGCGCCGCGCACGCCATGCTTTCGGCGCTTTGTGTCTTCTCCGTCGCCGTGGGCGTTTATTTTATTTGCGGCTTTGCGTGGCAAGGCTATATCGGCATGCCTGCGCACACCATTTCCGTGGCCGGAAAATCATGGAACTGGATAGGCGCCGCGCCATTCTTTTTGCGCCGCATGGAATTCGACGGCTCTCCTGCTTCACTCGCCGTATGGCTCCAGATGCTGAGTGTCGCGCTGGCGGCGTCAATTCCATTGGGCGCCGGCGTGGAGCGCTGGCGACTGCCTGCCTGTTGCGCGTCCACGGCACTGCTGGCGGGCTGGACTTATCCGTTGTTCGCGCACTGGGTGTGGGGCGGCGGATGGCTCGCACAACTGGGCACGAATTACGGCCTAGGCCACGGATTTGTCGATGCCGGCGGCGCGAGTTGCATTCAGGTGGTGGGTGGGCTGACAGCCTTGGCCATGGCGTGGATCTTGGGTCCGCGGCGCGGCAAGTATGGCCCGGACGGCATGCCCGCGGCAATTCCCGGCCACAGCGGTGTCTTAATTCTTTGGGGATGCTCGCTGGCTTACGTCGGGTGGCTGGGCCTCAATTCCGCCGGCGCCATTCTTTTTGCGGGCATCGAACCCGGCCGCGCGGTGCTCGTCTGCATCAATACCACCCTGGCCGCCGGCTCCGCCGGCCTTGCCGCCGCGCTCGTCACGCGGCTGCGATTTGGCAGGCCGGATGTCTCCATCACCGCCAATGCGTGGGTGGGCGGACTCGTCGCCAGCAGCGCCGGCTGTGCATTTGTTTCTCCCGCCGGCGCCGTCATCATCGGATTGTTTGCGGGAGGCCTGGTGACATTTTCGGTGGAGTGGTTCGAATTGCAGTTTGGTGTGGACGATCCGGGCGGCGCAATCTCCGTTCACGGCGTAGCTGGCATCTGGGGACTGCTGGCGCTCGGCTTGTTCGGGCATTTCAGCGGTCCGGTGTTTAATCTGCCGGGAAGCGCATCGTCGCACAGCAGCGACTCAGGCCAGTGGCTGGCGCAGCTTATGGGCGTCGTTACGCTGTTAGGATTGGTGCTGCCGCTTACATACGGTCTGAATCTGCTTCTGAATCTGGTTTGCCGTCATCGCGTCGCACCGGAGGGAGAAAGGCAGGGTCTGGATCTGTATGAGTTGGGCGCCGGCGCCTATCCAGAATTCGTCACGCACACCGAGGAATTCACACAGCGCTGAGTTTAGCTGACCTTGCGAATGAGATCTTGCGGCCCAGCGAGTTCTCGCGGGAATACCGTATGCCGTATTCGTCTACCGCGCCGCCGGCGTGGCCTTGCTTGTGTCAGCCCCGTGCCACACCGGACAGCGCAGCAGAAACGCGAATGTTCGTTCCTCCTGTTAACTTGTTAACTTGTTACCTTCTCAATCCACTCCCGCAACCACCGCATCAATCCACTACCGCTTCGGCCCAAAATACGCGACCACCGCCAGGGTGATCGTGTTTTGCGTCTTCGAGCCGGCCAGACCAAAACTTCCCGGGCAGGACGCCGGCGTGTTAAAGGGAGCGCTGCAGGCCGTCACACCTTCCTCAAAAAACGGCTGATTGGACCAGTCGTGACGATATTCTCCACGCCACATCAGTCCCTCCAGCAGTTTGTATTCGCCTGTGAACGTAAATTCCTTCACTTGTTGTGGAACGAGTGGAGCGCTGGTATTGGTGGGGAAAAATGCTGCGCCCAGCATTTGTACTCCCTGCTCGTCGTCAAACCATTCTATGCGCGGAGTAAACGCCCACTTGGAGGTGGCTTGAAAGTGCAGGGCTGCAGCGACGCCCTGCCACTTAGCCAGGCTCCCGTCGGGTTCCTCCAAAATGGTGTGCGCTCCCGGGCGGGGCGGCGGCACGAAGAAATAGGATACGTTGTAATTCCTGTTTTGCCCGTAGTCGTAATTCAGGTAGGCGCTGAATTTGCTTGAGGGCGTGAGCGTCAGTGTGGTGTCAAACAAGTTTCTCCAGCCCTTATTCGTGTTCGGATTCTCCGGGCCGCCGTACCAGTCCCCTACCCAGGTGAACTTCTTGAATGTCGCGGTCAGGTTCACCCCCAGCGTCTTGCCGGAGTTGTTATCGACAGAGTTATTCCAGCCGTTCACCACCTGGAAGCCCGCAACCAACTTTTTGCCCATCGGCCAGGAGGTTCGCAGCCCCATGTGATAATAAGGAATAGCATAAGAAAAGAGCAGTGATCGGGAGTAGTTCCAGTTGCTGTAGGACTCAATTACTTCCGCCCCGGCAGTGGTGACAAACTTGCCAAAATCGAGTTCGAAGCCCTTGGCCTTCATGGGCTTGAAAGTGGCATAGGCCTGCTCAATATATTGGTCGAAGCCCGTATCGCTCGAAACGGCGCTGATCAGTTTTGTCGTGTCGCCATAGCCGATATCAAACTCAAAGCCTACCGGATCGGCCGTATGGGACATCGCTATTTTCGCGAAGTTCAGACTGAACTGATTGGCGGGTACGTTGAAATTAAAGAGCGTGTTCGCCCTGTCGGCCGGATGGTTGAAGTTCCAATTGTAATAGGCGTCCACTTCTCCGCTAAAATCGATTGGGCCCGCCGACCAAACCGGCGCGGCTGCCGGTGTAGCCGCTGCTGGGGCCTGCGAGTCCGGAGCCTGCGGCGCCGCCGCGGATGCCTGTGTTGTCTGGGCCGGGGCCGCCGAACTGCTTTCCTGCCCTGATGCCGGAAGCACCAGGCATAACCCTAGCAAGCAGCTAAGAAGGCTTATCGAGCGCATCTGTAATTGTTCTCCTTTCGAATTGGTGTTGCCATTTCACGCACACTTTCAACGCCAGCCCTAAAGGGATCGCCTTAACTAGGCATAAATTATTAGTTGATAATTCATATACCCCCGTGCCGGAACCGTACGCGGTTTGCCGGGGCAACTCCAACGCAATATTTCGATACGTCTGATCCAAAACATGCGCAGATTGAACAATTTCAAAACACCAGCGCAAAAATTCGATGGCTCCTATGGAAAAATGTGCGAGATGCTCTGGCGCTTTCGCAGTCGTGCGCGGCGTTTCTGCGCGCCGCAGCCCTCGCGCTACACTGTCACCGCCGCTGCACGGGCCTTGCGACGCCAGGAATAAAATCGTGCCGCGAAAAGAAGAAGGAGCCGTGGATGAAAAAACTCGTAGCGATTATTCAGCCGTCGAAGTTTGAAGCGGTGAAAGAAGCTCTGATCGCCATCGGCGTCGATGGCATGACCGCTTCGGAGGCCCGCGGCTTCGGCCGTCAAAAAGGCCACAAAGAGGTTTTTCGCGGCCGCGAGTATATCGTCGACTTGCTTCCGAAGATTCAACTCGAGATCGTGGTCGCCGCAGACCGCACCGATGACGTCATTCGCGCACTAATCTCGGCGGCGCGCACCGGGCGCATTGGTGACGGTAAGATCTTCGTTTACGAAGTAACCGGCGCCGTCCGCATTCGTAACGAAGAAAGCGGCGATTCCGCCCTCTAATGCCGTCGCACAGGCGTCCCGCTGCTCTGCGTATCCGACTGCCAGTCCCCCTTGATTCGCAAACCCGGTGACCCGCAAACCCGCTGACCCGCAAAACCGGCGACCGGCAAACTCCCGCCCCCGCTGCGCCCCAAACGTGGCACTTCCATAACTGACAACCACGTAGCCGCTGCGACCGTCTGGCAAATGCGTGACAATGCTAAGATAGGCTTGCCCGCGCAGCGAAGACTCGAGCGAAGATCTGTACGAAGACTGTGGGTCCGTGCTTCGCCGCAGGGCCGCTAATCGATGTCCTCAAATTCCCTATGACCCAACCGGGGCAAACCAACGGCGCTGCCATCCACACAGAAATGCTGGCGCGGCACTATAAAATGGGAAACACCGTCATTCGCGCCGTGGACGGTGTTTCGCTCGATATTCCTGCAGGCGATTTCCTCGCGCTTTTGGGGGCCTCGGGTTCAGGCAAGTCGTCACTACTGAACCTGCTGGCGGGACTCGACCACGCCACATCCGGAGTCGTGTTCGTCCTGGGACGCGAGCTTGGCGCCATGAGTGCGCTCGATCTTGCCCATCATCGCAATCGCACCATTGGCATGGTTTTTCAATCGTTCAACCTTCTTCCCCGCATGACTGTAATGGAAAATGTCGAACTGCCTTTGCGTCTGGCTGAGGTGCCCCGGGCCGAAAGGCCGCAGCGCGTCATGCAAGCGCTCGCGCGCGTGGGACTATCGGAGCGCCTGACTCACCGGCCCGGCGAACTTTCCGGCGGCGAACAGCAACGCGTGGCCATCGCCCGCGCACTCGTGAATCGTCCGCGTGTCCTGCTGGCCGACGAGCCTACCGGCAATCTCGACAGCGCCACGGGAGAAGAGATATTGCGCCTGATCACCGCGATCAATAAACCTAAAGACACACCCGGCAAAGACCAACCGGCCGAGCTTCCCGATCAAACAGACGGCGCTGAAGCCACCACGATAGTAATGGTCACCCACGAACGCGCGCTTGCCGAGCGCTACGCCAGACGCATCGTGACCATGGCCGACGGCCGGATCATCAGCCAGGAGAGCACGGCGGCTGCGCTCACCCCGCGAAATCCCGTGACCGAGCAACCAAGAGGGACGCGGCCATGAAACTCCGCGATTTGAGCGAACTCGCCGCTCGCAATCTTCGCGAAGCAGCCTTGCGCAACGTACTCACGACGCTCGGCATCGCGGTAGGTGTAGCCTCCCTGGTGGCCATGCTTTCATTGGGGGTCGGCCTGCAGGAACTCGTGGGTCGGCGCTTAGAACGCAGCGGCCTGTTTGACAGTGTTCTGGTCCGTCCGCGCACCGGTAACGGCGGTCCGGGCCAAGCGCGAGATAGGTTTCTGGGTAATGGGCCTGCGCCGGCGCCACCACGGTCCCGCCTCCGCTCGACGAAGCGGCGCGCCAGCAGCTCGCGCAATTGCCCAATGTTGTCGAGGTCTATCCCGAATTTCGTTTTACCGGCGACCTGCGCCTTGGCGCGGCGGGCCATCTCGCTCAAATCGCGAGTCTGCCCGCTTCCGCCTCAGGAAACGACGCCTTCGAGGGCATGCAAGGGCATTTCTTTTCCTCGCCCAGCGCACACGAAATCATCCTGCAACTCGACTTGGCACGCGACCTCGCCGATCTGCAGCAGTTGCAGCCCGCCGCTCTCATTGGCAAGGAAGTAGTCATGCGCTATGCGGGACGCCAACCCGTAGCACCTGGCACCTCCGAAGCCGCCTCAAGCGACACGCCTCCCAGGCGCGCCCGCGATGAAGGGCTGCCCAGCCCGGAGGACGCGGCCCTGGGCTTTTCCATCGTTTCCTCTCAAGTGCCGTTGCGAATCGTGGGCGTTGTGGAAGCCCAGGCCGTGACCTCGGGCGGCGGTGGCTTTGGCAACGCTGGCGCCTACCTGCCCGTGGTGGTGGCGGAGAATCTCGGGGTCGTACAAGGCAACGATATGAGCGAGATTGTGCGCGAATCGACGACGGGCGCGAGCGGAAACCATTACACCAATCTCACTGTTCGCGTCGCGCACCCTTCAGGCATCCCCGCCGTCGAAAACGCGGTTAAAGCGATGGGCTACATCCCGTTTTCTTTGCAGGATGTGACCCGCAGCCTCACCCGAGTTTTTGCCATTCTCGATATGCTGCTCGGAATCTTCGGTAGTCTGGCACTCGCCGTCGCTTCTTTAGGCATCATCAACACCCTGGTGATGGCCATTCTCGAACGCCGGCGGGAGATTGGCGTTCTCAAAGCGCTCGGTGCGTCCAACGGAGATATCCGCCAACTTTTCTTCACCGAAGCCGGGGTAATGGGTTTGGTGGGCGGCACGGCGGGCGTGTTGCTCGGCTGGGGCATTGGCCGTGCCATTCAATTCGTGACGGCAATTTACCTGCGCCGGCAGTCGATTCCTGCGGAAAATATCTGGACTGTACCCTGGTGGCTGGTGGCTGGCGCCATCGGTTTTTCGGTGCTGGTCAGTCTGCTTGCGGGCATGTACCCCGCCACACGCGCGGCGCAGCTTGATCCGGTGGAAGCTCTGCGTTACGAATAACCTTCCTTCGGGTTTGCCGCTAAAGCCGCGGCGATGGCGCGCGATGACCAGCCCTATTCCTTTCCATATCCCCCCGGTATGCCCGCTATTGCCCCATATTACTGGACACAGAAACTCCATAGGAAAATTCGGATCCGAAAACAAGCGGCGTTCCGCTGAGGGTCGGAGCGCCCCGCTTTCCCGCCCGCCTCCGCAGTTGGCGGGCAAGCTTGGTTTACGCGGCATCTTCGTCGCCGCGCAAGAATTCGTATCGCTGGATTTCCGCCACGATGCCTTTAGCTCGTGCTCCTGTACGTCATCCTCGTTCCGCTGAATGCGTCCAAGCAGCGAACGCGCACCGGCCCCGCGAGGGTGATCTCGTGTGGAAGCGTCAAAACGATCTCCACGGGCGAGCCATTCTTAACTTCTTGGGCAGGAAAAAGTAAACTCCCCGTGAGCTGACGTCTTTCGATTCGGTGCTGCGCCTCCCCAACAGCCGATCCACTGGTCCAGCGGACGATCATCGGCAATTTGATGCGAAAGCGCTGGGCCGTACGACGCTCGGGGTAAGCCAAGGGTTCCTCCAACTGTTTGTTGTTGCATGACTAGACTGTAAAGAATAGGAGCAGAGGCTCGATCGCTCAATAGAGCGATCGGCCCAATCTTAGTCCTCGCCGGGTAGTACGAGTAGTACTAGGGGGGTGAATCTGCCCAGACGAGGTCCCGCAGAGCCGCCTGCCAACGCCCGCACCGATCCACCGGACGTTTTGCTTATTCGGCGGACGCTGCTCTTGGTGATCGAAGCGCGCCGATAAGCGGCCAATATATCGTCGAGCGAAAGCGACCCACCAGCCGCCGCGCATCGGCGCGATGCACCACCGGCAGGAAAGGGGCAGTCGCGCATCAAACGCAGCGCCAGATCCAGCGACTGGTCCGGGATGCAGCCGGGACACGCCGGCCGGCAGGGCAGAATCTGTGCCAGCGGCGGCCGCCTTTCCCCGCCTTGACGCAGATCCTGCAGAGTGGCCGTCAGGTTACCAGCGTCCATCGGCCAGTATCGTAAGAGACGAGCAGCGGATCTTCCCGGTCATGTCCGCCAGGCGCGAGATCGCGTCGGCCACGGTATCGCTAGATTTCAGGATCAGCCCCAGGCGGCTTGCGCATGGCATTTTCCACCGCAACGCCGTCTGCTCCCGCCTCTCTTCCATCGAGGGCAGGTCCAGACCCTCCTCGCGGGTCATCACGTCGAAGATCGGCGTCGCCTGGAAGCGCCGGCCAATGACGTAAGCGATGGTGTTGGAGATCATCACCGGCAGAATAATGGAATAGTTCCCGCTCACTTCCAGCACCATGAACACGGAGGTCATCGGCACGCGCAGAAATCCGGCAAACAGCGTGCCCATGCCTACCAGCGCGTAGGCCCCCACCGGACCGGCGGCGCCGGGGAAAAAGCGGTGCTGCACCGTCCCCACCGCTGCGCCCACCATGGCTCCGATAAATAATGCCGGCGCGAACATTCCGCCCGGCGCTCCGCTGGAAATCGAGAGGGTCGTGGCCAGAACTTTGAGCAGCGCCAGAGCCAGCAAAGTGCGCCAGAGAAACTGCCCGTGCATGGCCTGGTCCATGTACTCGTATCCCGCGCCCATGACCTGCGGAAATTTCAAGCCGATGACGCCGATGATCAGCCCCGCCAAAGCCGGCTGCACGTAAAGCGTCCAGCGCGGCATGCCTCCGAGCCGCGCCCGCAGCACTTGCAGCAGCTTCACGAAGACCAGCGAGATCAGCCCTCCCGACCACGCCCAGCACCGCGTAGCTGATCAATTCCGGGCCGGATGCGTCATGTGATACGGCGGAATTTGGAACAGCGGCTCCGCGCCCAGGAACAGACGCATCACCACCGCCGCTCCCACCGCCGCCAGCACCACCGCGCCCAGAATCCCCGCGCTCCACGTGCCGATCACCTCTTCGATCACGAAAAGCACCGCCGAAATCGGCGATTAAAGGCCGCCGCCAGCCCCGCCGCCGCTCCTACCGGCGCGATCAGCCGCACTTTCTCGCGCGAAAGATGCAGCCGCCGCCCCAGCGCCGAAGCGATTCCCGCGCCCATCTGCAGCGAGGGATCTTCCGGGCCCGAGCGATTGCCCGCTGCCGATGGCCAGCGCGCACATCAGGAATTTCCCGATCACCGTGTCGAAGGGGATATATCCGTCGTAGATGTACACCGCCGATTTGGTCTGCGCACGCCGCTGCCCTTCACCCGCGGAGAAATCCGCTGCACCAGAACGCCAGCAGCAATCCCGCCAGCGTGGGCACCAGCACGATGCGCACCGCGCCCGCCCCGGACGCCAGCGCCCCGATGCCCGGTCCCAGCAGCCACCAGTGCGTGTAGTCGATGGCGATGCGGAAACAAACCACGGCCAGGCCCGCGAAAAGCCCGATGATCACCGAGAGGAGCAAAAAGAAGTTGTCCTCGCGCATGGAAAGAACGAGCACGCGACCGGTCAACGAAACTCGGAGAACCTAAATCAGGCGCAATCGAATCCGGCAGCGTGCGTGCGCGAAATTTAGCCTGCAAGTTGAACCCCGCGAAATCGCACCCAGGGAAGTTTCGCGATTGTCGTACCAGCTCCGGCCGCCACTGCGGCTCATGGCCGTTCGGGTTCCGAAGACGGCTGGGTAGCGAAGCAGACGAAGGCGAGGATTGGCCTGATCCAGTCGAGCCTCCAGTACGCGCCGGTAGACGGGTCTAGCCGGGGACTGGCGTCGCTCGATGGGCGAGCGTTTCCTACAGGCTGCGCTATGCGCGCGAGGGCCGCATCGTCGGCTCGGCCGGAGGCCCGCAGCGCCGCGTCACTGGATCTCGATATGGAAGACCAATTCCATGAAAGGATCGATGCGTTCGGTGATGCCGTTGCAAGTCGGCTTCGCGGACAATTTTCTGCGACCGCATCGCCTTGTCATAAAGCATTGCGAGTTCATCGGCTGAGGCTAACGCACGCGCTCCCCCAATTGCACTGCTTTGCGCATTTGCAGTGCGTTGCGCAATTGCAGCCCGGGGCGCACCCGGTAAGCCGCCCGTCCCCCTGCTGCAGACGCGGGCACCGGAACGCCTTGCGATTTCGCGCATTCCACCAGGCGCGACATGGCCGCCTATACGATTTCGCCGCGCGTGCGCGCTCCGGCGACATCGAGGCCTGCATCGTACGGATCGAGTGCAAGCATCGCTTGCGCAATGGCCAGATCCTAGCCACAGCCTTGCTGGCGATATCCTTGCTCATGCTCGGTGCCGCAGGCTGCTCACTCGTGCGCCGGCGCGGCCGCGAATCCGCTGCTTCCGGCGGATCTGCCAGTTTCCGCTGATCGAGCCTGTTCGCGCGACGCCTCCCCAGGAAGCGAACCGCGCCTCGATCGTCGCCCAACGCGAAGCAAGCCTGGCCGGCTCCCGTCAGGGCCGCTTGGTCGCTGCGGATCGATGCGCAAGGCCTGCTCGAATTGCGCCAGTCCCGCGCTGGCATCCCCAGACTCCAGCATCAGATCTCCCAACTCGTGTATGCAACCCGCGCTCGGGTCGGGCTGCGGCCGGCCGCAATGGCCATCAGCACCGACTGCGCGCTCGTGATTTCATTTCGTCTGGTTAGATACCGGAAAAATTCCAGCCGGGTTTCCCTCCGGCTCGTCGCAACCTGCGCGGCATCGCCCTCCCAGATGCCGTAGATCGCGGCGTTGTAATAGCGCTTCGCGTCCGCATCGTCTCCATGCTCGCACGCCAGGCGCGCAAACTCCAGATTCATCTGGCTGTTTCCGGGCGCGCGCTCCCACAAATCCAGCAGATAAGCCTTGCTTCATCGGGATGACCCGTGGCCGCAAGCGCCTCGCTGAAGTCGAGCTGGTACATCTGCTGCTGCTCGTCTGGCACATTCCTGCGGCCATAAATCAGCGCGGTCTGCAGATCGTGAGCGCCAGCGCGATTGCCGGCCTGCAGCTCGGCGTTG
Organism: uncultured Acidobacteriota bacterium; assembly: GCA_963828935.1. Lineage (GTDB taxonomy): Bacteria > Acidobacteriota > Terriglobia > Acidiferrales > UBA7541 > Palsa-189. Next base: position 155,470 of record CAWHGP010000004.1, read on the forward strand.
CCCCGCTTGAACCAGGATTCCGCCAGCTGCGCGCCGCCGGCCATGGTAGAGCCGCGCCGCGAAACCCGTAATGCCGAAAGGCCATCACCAGTCCGCCAAAGGACAACAGCAGAATCGTCTCCCGCGAATGCAGCCAATAGCGCCGCGGGCTCGCGCACACGCGCACTCGTCTCCTCCCGGAGGTATGGGCCGGCCGCATTTCGCGCAGACGCGTGGCGGACTCCACGCTTCGCAAGTCTTCGCCGCAAGTCTCGTAACCAAGTCGTCACAAATATCGTAACGCGATAACAGGCGCACGCCAGACGCGCGGCAAGCGAGGAGACCGCCGCTCAATACCCAGAGGCCTTCAATCTAAAGCGTTTCTATGCCGAAAAAGAAGTTTCTAGGTCTGATCGATCAGGCGGTGATGGATGGCGTAGAGCGCCAGTTCCAGCCGGTCGGAAACGCCGAGCTTGTCGAAGATATTGTGCAGATGATTTTTGACGGTCTGCTCGCTGATGAAGAGCTTCTCGCCGATTTCCTTGTTGCGGAAACCCTGCGCCACCAGCTGCACGATTTCTTTTTCCCGGTCGCTGAGCAGGGGCTTGTCGCGCCGCGGCCCGCCTTCCGAGCTCTTGGCAAAGGCCTTCATCACTTCCGCGGTCATGCGATTGTCGAGCCAGATTTCGCCGCCGAAAACCCGGTGAATGCTCTTCGCGAGCAAATCGCTGGCCGACTGCTTCAGCACGATGCCGCGCGCGCCCAGGCGCATCGCGCGCACCACGTCGCGGTCGTCCTCGGCCGCCGTCAGCACGATCACGCGCGTGGGCAGCGAATCGAAATTCACTTCTTCGAGCACGCCCAAGCCGTCTTTTTCGGGCATGCGCAAGTCCAGCAGCAGAATATCGGGCTTGAGCTTGCCCAGCATGCGGATGCAGTCGTTGCCGTTGGACGCCTCGCCGACGATGGAGATATCCTCCTCGCCTTCGAGGAGTTTGCGCAGACCGTCGCGAAAAATCTCGTGATCGTCGGCCATCAAAACGCGAATCAGTTGTTTTGGTCTTGGCCATATCAGCCACTGGAATCTCGACCGTCACTCGCGCCCCATGGCCTGGAGCCGATTCCACCGTGAGCACACCACCCACGCTCCTGGTACGTTCCTTAATGGAGATGGGACCCAGCCGCAAGCCGATCCAGCTCGTCGCCGGTAAAGCGCCCCGCAAAACTGAAGCCCTCGCCGTTGTCGTCGATTACCAGAACGACTTGGCTCTCATTCTGCCACAGTTTTACCACTACATGCGTGGCTCGCGCATGCTTTTTGACGTTATGTAAGCGCTTCCCGGTAGATCTGGAACAGCTCCCGGCAGATCCGGTCGGGCACCTGCAGCGTCGCCGCGTCGACCAGCAGATCGACCGCCAGGCCGGATTCATTGCGAAAGCGCTCGGCAAATCCCGTCATCAAATCCACCAAATCGGCGCTTTGCACGCCGATCGGACGCATGTCGGTGACCATGCGCCGCAGCTCCTGCGTCTCGTTGCGCACCGTCTGCTGCAGCGTGCCCAGGTCCGCGGCCACTTGCTCGGGCGCCTGCGGCAGCTTGCGCCGGAGCACATCGAGCTGGATGTCCACGCTCAACAGCGTTTGCAAAATGCCGTCGTGGATGTCCCGCGAGATGCGGCTGCGTTCGCCCTCGATGGCCCGCGCGCGCAGGTGCCGCAGGAAAAACAGGCTCTCCAGCTGCGGCGCGAGATGGCGCACGACCCGTTCGAACCACTGCAAATCCTCGCGGCAGAAAGCGCTGCTGCCAATTCACCAGCAAGAAGCGCCCGACGGGCTGGCCGGCGAAATCAAAGGTGACGCTGAGCATGAGAGCGCAGCCGAGCGCCTGCCGCGCTCCCGCCGGCATCCGCGGCAAGTCGGCAAGACGCCGGCCATCGTGCCGGTTCCAGCCGAAGCCCGATGCCCGTTCCCTCCATCTGGTTCCAGCAGACGCGTGGCCTCCGGATGATCCAGCAGAAAGCTGTCGCCGCGCGCCAACGGAAGGCTCTCCGGGCTAATGCGTCCCGACTGGCCCGCCGAACGACCGTCCAGACGAAGAGCCGCTCCGACCTCGGCGTCGCGGAAAGACCAGGATGGCCTTTTCGCAATCGAAGCGCGCGCGCCAGCTCCTCGAGCAACCAGCCGCAACGACTCGGCAATTCCCTGCTCCACCTTCAGCATGCCGGTCAGCCGCGCCAGGAATTCGTGCTCGGCGGCGTGGAGCCGGTTGCGGTCGCCCAAAAAAGCCAGGCCACGCCGGCCGTAAACGTCCCCACCACCAGCGCCACCCAGGAGAACACCGCGCATCCAGCCGAAGCCGCCCTGAAAGGCTGCGCGCAGCAGGACGGCCAGCGTGACGCCTCCCGCCAGAACGATGGAGCGTTCAATTCCCCAGCGAATTCCCGCCGCCAGCGCCACGAACAGGTACAGGAACCAGAACGCCGCCGCCGAGTGCGTCAGAAGCAGAAAAACCGCCAGCGCCGCCAGATCGGCCGGTAGCGGAACGCCAGGCGCCAGCGCCACTCGCTGAGACGCGGAACGTACTGCAGCAGAAGCAGCCAGCGCCACGCCCAGGTAGCCCAATACGAACGGAATGGCGTGCGGGCCGCGGTCTTGCGGCGGCTGTTCGAGCAGGTCCCCCAGCGCCAGGATCATGAAGATCGGCCTGGCGTAGGTGATCTGCCGCTCGAGGTGTCGGCGTTCCGCCGCGTGTGGCTGCATGTGCATGGAACGCTCTCGTCTGGAACAATCGGATCGACCGCTTTCGGCCAGATCAGCTGCGCCAGCGCAGCAACGCCAAATCAGCACCAGATCGGGGCCAGATCGGCGCCAGGTCGGCGCCAGATCGGCGGTTGATCAATAGTGCTCGATCAGTTGTGCTAGACGGCGGCGCCAAGTCAAAACATTCGATCCGCAGCGCTAAATCAGTAATAGTAGATCCGTACTGCTCGACCGGTAGTGCCGGATCAGTAATGCCCGATCAGCGGCGCTCGATCAGCGGCGCTCGATCAGCGGCGCCAGATCGGCGACCCGCACATCAGCAGCACCAGACCGGCCATGTCGGATCCGCTGTATTCAATCAGCGGTGCTCGCCACTCATGAGTCTAGCAATTGGCCCCTCGTGCGCAAGGAACGTTTGCTTCCCGGTTACCCCAGCCGCAACTCCGCGTTGCAGGTTGCGAAACGTCCTTTCGGCGCATATATTAGCGGCACCAAACCGCCGCGAGGATCGCAATTTGGACCAGCGCTTCACACGCACCGAAGTTGCGCGCATGACTGGAGCGACGCGCAAGCAACTCGATTATTGGGCCCGCCTGGGTTTAGTGCACCCCCGCTCACGCTGGGGAGAGCGGTTTTTCAGCTTCACCGATCTGGTCGCCGTGGAAACACTTAGCCGTCTCGCGCAGCAGAACATTCCGGCGCGGCGCCTGCTGCGCGCCATGCATGAACTGGAACATCCTCTGGGACGCACGTGCCCGCCGCTTGCAACTTTACGCGTGTCTACGAATGGCGCCCGGATCGTCGTGCATGAACCCGGTCCTGCCGGGCGGCCTATCGAGCCTCTCAGCGGTCAGTGGGTGCTCGATTTCGGGACGCTGCCGCTCGATAAAAAAGTGCGCGCACTAAGTGAACGAACCGCCGAGGAGTGGTTCGAGATGGCCGTCGCTTGGGATGCAGATCCTACTATGCTCGAGCGCGCGGTAGAGGCCTACCGGCGCGCCATCGCCACCATGCCTGATTGGGCCGAACCGCAGATCAACCTCGGTACTACGCTCTACCAGCTGGGGCGCATAGAGGAATCGCGCGAAGCTTTTTTCCGGGCAGTCGAGCTCGAGCCTAAGAACCATCTGGCGCGTTTCAATCTGGGTTGCGCCCTGGAGCGCCTGAGCGATTTTCAGGGGGCCATTCAACAATTCCGCGCCGCCCTCGAGCAAGTGCCTACGATGGCCGATGCGCATCTCAATCTGGCCCTGACCTACGAAAAAACCGGCCGCTCCGCCGAGTCTCTTGCCCATCTTTCGCGCTATTTGCGTTACGAGCCGCTCGGAGCTGGGCCGCCTACGCCCGCAAGCGCCTCGAAGCCAGCCGCAACGGCAGCAAGCCCGCCGGCAAGGTGACCCTCTTTCGCCGCCTCGAACGCTAACGAACCGTGCCTGCCTAGCCTGCCCCGAAGTGGCTTCCCCTTGCCGATGTCATTCTGAGGAGCGCAACGACGAAGAATCTCTCTCTCTTTTTTCGCGGCGACACGCCTTTGTGCGCGCGCGAAGCGGCGGCCCAGCAACTTTAATTCGGCAAGCTCACACCGCTACATACCCATACCGCAGGTTGGTGCGCTGCGCTCCCGCCTTCTCGTACTCTTCCTTCAAGGCTGAGAACCGGTCCATCTTCGCCCACGTCGTCGGAGCTTTGTAATTGTACAGAGCCACATTGTTCCCGCTAAAGATCGCCGTCTTGATGGGGCCGTCTGCCGCTCCCAGCGGGGCGTAGCCATATTTCTTTTGCATGTCTTCCGGTATTTCCAGGCGGCGCAACCCTTCGATCTGCCATTGTGGCGACCCAGTCCAAACCGCGTCCGTGCCCCAGACCACGCGATCCACTCCCATGCCCTTGATGAGCGTGCCCATCAAAGCGGCGGCCAGCCGTGGTTGTGCGACAGCGCTGTACGCGAAAAGTTGTCCGAGATCGGCGTAGACGTTCCTGACCCCATACTTCGCCGGTATCTCGGCGAGGTCGGTAACCCACTCCACGCGTCCCGTGTTCTCGAACTGCGCCCACGCTTCCGCCGGAGAGCCCATGCTGCCCACATGGCGATACCCCGAGTGATAAATAATAAAGTTCAACTGTGGCCAGTCTTTGGCGGCCTTTCCCACATCGCTCACGTCGACAAAAGGCCGCAGCCTGGGAAACTGTTTCTCGACCGAGGGCGTAAACAAGCCCTTGTGAACGCAAACATTCTTGATGCCTGCCTTTTGAAATTTCTCGTAGCCCAGATAGGTCACTTTCTCGTCGTCCATGCGCCAGGGATGCCGGCTCAGGTCTTTGTGCGCGTTATCGCCGATCGTGTAGCCCTTCGCCGAGTCGGGCTTGGCCTCCAAGGCATGGTCGAGATTTTCGAGCCATCCCGGCGTTCCGGGCGTGAACACCGCGTGGCACAACATCCGGCGCGATCCCGCGGCTTGATTGATTTTTGCGCGGGCCTGCGCCATCATCTCGTTGGTCAAAAACCAGTCCTGGGGTATTTCCGACGGCGAACTGGAGATCAGCGCAACTTTGGTGTCGCTGTCCAGATAGATTTCCTTGTAATAATTGTTGAATTTCAGGTCTTCAATGGTTTGCTCGCGGCCTCGCAGCTCCGGATTCCACCCCGCATCTCCCACCGATTTTCTTCCCGCGATGAAATTGTTGAGTCGCGTATCGTCGCGCAGAAAGTGCGTGTGGCAGTCGAAGATAAATTGGTCCTGCAGAGCACTGGCACGTTCCTCGGCCAGTTCGGGCGTGGCGGCCTCGGCCGGGGTGACGTCGAATATCCGCCCATAGACCTGGTTCATCGCTAAAAACGCGCTGGCCATGCCGGCCGCAGTCGTAAAAAACGCCCGGCGGCTGATTCCCTGCTTGCGGGCCAGTTCGTTGCCCAGCGCTTTCACTCGCGCCTCGACTTCCTGCTGCTGCTCGGTCTGCCGCTCGGGAAAGTACTCGTCGCTCGAAACAATCTGCGTCGGAACCGGCGAAGGGAACGCCGTGGTTTCCGCAGGCTTCAGTTTCTTCAGCTCCTCCAGCGTCAAAAAGCCGCTCATAATAGCCTCCCGTGCGCTCTCCGCTGACTTGCGTCGCGGGTTATTTATACCCTAGCGCGAACCGCGAATCCGTTGAACTGTTTCGGGTTCCTGGCCCAGCGGGGATTTTGGATCGCGCCCTTTCTCGTCACCGCCACGGTGTTGCTGACCGGCGCGCTAATCTGGACGTTTCTGATCGATCCGGAAAAATCCGTCGTCGAAGCGGCCAAAGGCGAGGCCAGCTCTGCGGTGCCTCTGGCCGCACAGTAGTCTTCGTCCCGCACTTTAGTCGCAGGCGTCATTCCACCGTCGCATCAAACACGCCCGTCTCAATTTTGCCGGCGCGCTTAACCTGCACAAAAATGCGGTACAAGCCCGGCTTAGGAAAACCGTAGGGAAAAGAAATCTCGGGATCCACATGTTCGTTGGTTGTTCCTGCCGCGGACATAGTCATCCCGGGCATTCCCGTCATTGACATTCCTGTTGGGGGCGTCCCGACTGGGAACATTCCGGTTGCAGGCATCGCATTCGCGGACGGCTCGCCAGGTGTACCGATTTGCGGATTCCCGGGCGCAGCCGCACGAGCCATTTCCATGGCCGCCATAGCGGCGGAGCCGGACGGGTGCACGTGAGCAAAGACCGAGCCATCGGAGCGCACAATCTCCGCATGCGCCGCCATGCCCATGTACGGTTCGAGATCGGTGGCCGGCTTCCCTTCCCTATCCATTACGCGAAAGTGAAACATCAGCGGAACATTCATTTTAAGCGGTGGTCTTAGGGCCGGCGAGTCGCGCTCCCAAATCATTTGGCCACCATCGGGGAGCGCGGAGGTGGCGGCATTGGCTGCGGCAGCGTCCAGGGGATGCGCAACAACCCCGCTGTCATCTCCTGTCAGGGTTCCTGTGAGGGACCCCGTAAGCGGCTCGCCCGGCAGATTGGGAACATCGATTTGTCCGACCATGGTGACGGGAAAACCGCTGCGCAGCACCACATCGGCGTAAAGTTCATAGTGCCCGGCGGGCACGGCAGGCAGATTTACGGCAAAGCCGATGCCTGCGGCGTTGCCTGCAACAAGCCCCGCCGGTTCTGGATGCAGATGCCAGAAACTATCCATCGCCGGTGTGCGAATCATGAAGAAATGCATCAGGTGGTTGTGGTCGGGGATCAGGTTATCCAAATCGCTGCGTTCGGTGTCACGGCGGGGATTTCCAGAGGCAATCGTAGCCGGCCCCTCGCGCAAAAACAGGCGGGCACCCTGCCCGCTGGAAGCATTGTCGAGGGTCACCTGCATTTGCGGGGGCGCATAGATGTGGCTGGCGTAGCGGCTGGCCTCGGACTTCCACCAGTTCCCGCCAATCAGCAAAATCCCGACGACGACGAAACTTGCCACGACCGCCGAGACGCGACCGCGCCGCGCGGTTACCGGCGTAGCCGCCAGACCCGGTTCCAGGTTTCCTTCGCGCACCGCAGCCGCCACGATGGAGATCAAAGCGGATACCAGAAGAAGCGCGAGGCCGGCGAGAAGTATTTGGAGAAACGGCGACATCGGCAGCATACGCTGTGCCGTTGCGGGCACGGGCACGGAAAGCGCGCCATGCCCGCGTGCGCCGTCGGCATCGATGCGGACCTGCAGCGAGCCAAACTCCATCAGCCAGAGACTGCCGGTAAAAAACTGCGGATCGGTTTTCGAGCGCTGTGCCACGTCCGGCACGGGAGGAAATTGCGAGCCCGGCCCGGTGAGTTGCATCGGCGCGATGCGGATTTGCTCGAGGTCATTCGATTCGCTGCGAATTTCAATTTCCGCGATGCCAGGGATCACTTGCGGCACTCGCACCGTGACGAAAAGGCGATAGGGCCCGGCATTGATCATCCACAAAAACGTCGGGGCTGCCGATGTGAGCGCTGGCCGGAAGCACCAAGGCCAGCAGAGCGACGGCCAGAACGATAGAGCGACTGACCCACACGGCGATGGCATGAGCGACGAGCACGGCGAGGGAACCAGACACGGTAAAAAAGCGCCTCATGAGCTGCGCACCACCAGTAGTAAATTTGCCGGGCGTGATTTGCTTAGCGTCATTTGCTTAGCCCCATTCGCTTATCGCCTTATGCCGCGTATCCATCCTCCCCAGGCCAGGCCCAGGCGAGTGCTGAGGATGGCGAATACCAGCGCCTCGACCATAACCATCGCGAAGGCCATGGCCGTCATTTGCAGCGGGAAAAACATGTGCTGCACATCGAATCCATTGGGCGAGGCGAAATAAGCAAAATATTTCGTTCCGAATAACCAATTCGCCGACGCGCGCGAGACCAGGAAGATGGAGAAGGGCCATTGCGCGGCCAGGAATGCCAAAAGAAAAAGCGTGCCTCCCGCAGCCGCCTGCGTCCAGCGCTTCCATCCGGCCATTCTCGGCCAGAGGGCATCCAGCAAAAAAGCGGGGACGATGATCAATAACGGAAACTCCATGGGCACCATGTGCGTGATCTTTTGATACACGGGGCCAAGTTTGGGCGTGGCCGGGAACAGCGGAAAAATCCACAACATGACCATGGCATACAGACTGTAAATCCCCGCGATGATCGAGCGCGCCCAGCGGTAGTCGGAAATCGTTGCAAATCCCGCGAGAACTACGGGAACCACAAAGGCCACCGCGCGATAGCACTGCGGTGTATGCATCAAGACGCGATAGGTGGACTCCCAAACGATGGTCAGGGCCAGCATCGTGATCATGCCGCCGAGCAACAACAGGAAGGCGTTGAGCGTGGCGCGCACACGCGGGGTGGCGCGGTTCATGGTGCTCGCAATCAGCAGCACGGCGCCGGCCTGGATGGCGAGCACTCCGCCATCGAGCACAACGTGCGGCGGACTGAAAATTTTCACGTCCAGGCCGTAAGCGTTGTGCCACCAATTATCGAAGGGAGCCGAGGCCAGCATCATGGCGCCGCCCCAGGCGGCAATAAAAGCGCCGAGCGGTCCCCGGAATCTCCACACGTGCACGGTGTAAGGCTGTACGGCCGGATCGCTGCCAAAAGTGCAGTGCAGGATCAAGTAGCCGCAACTAAGGCCGGCGAGCACTCCGCACAGCTGGATGGCGATGTGCGCCGGAGTCCAGAACGAGTCGCGGCCGATGGACATGTGCCAGGAGATGTCCCAATAGCCACCGACGACCACCGAGACCACGGCGGCAAAAAGCGTCCAGACAAACCACGGGACAGCATCGATGGCCGGCGCGATTTCGGGAGTCGCGGTTTGGTTGATCGCGCGATGGTGATTAGGAGGAGTCGTGGTGAGTGTGGCCATCAATTAGTCCTTAGTATCCATCGATTCGTCCTTTGAACCCATCGATCCTTTGAACGCATCGATCGATTGTACCCATCGATCCTTTCAATGGCATGCCAACACCTTTGATGCGCATTCTTGTGTGCGTTCGTTGTGGTATTGGTTCGTTCCCTAATGTGCGATGCCGGGTAGCGGATAAGTTTCGGATTGGGAATTGCGTGTTGGCTGGCACCCTCCCCCCCCATGTTTTCTGCAACGATGTGATTCGATGGGAGTTGTTTTGGATGCTCGTACAAGGATGTGATCCTAAAGGAATTAGAAGGTGAGCGGGACATTTTGGCTAATGCGGGCCGAGGAAACAGAGTTTCAAATTCGAGCATGATTCTATCTTACCTTATGAGTAAAGATGCAGCGTGGCCTTATGAGTCCTTATGAGTAAGGATGCGTCGTGTTGAGGCCGGCAACCTAGAAGTGCTTTTTCGATCAGCCATAACACAAGGGCGAGGAGCGGAGTTAGGACAAAGGGTTATTTTTGCGCAGGGTACAGGGTATCGATTTTGCGCAGAATTTGTTCGGCGTCGGTGATGGCCTCGTGAACGGCGGATTCGCGTGCGGGTGAAGGCTTGCGATCAAGCTGGGCCAAGCGACGAGCCGCGAGGATCGCGGCCGCAATCAGCAGGGCGTACTTGCGTTTTTCTTCCACGGGGGCAGTCTAGCATATTCGCCTTCTATTCGCCAAGCCAGGACGCGCTCCATGGCGAGAAGATTCGCTGGCGAGCTCAGGAAATGCATCCAAGCAGCAGAGACGCGTGCAGGAGATGGAATTATGCGGACCGGTGAGGGAGTACCTGGCGATGCAGCGAGCGGCGGAACCGGCGAGAGATTCTTCGCTGCGCTCAGAATGACAAGGCCCGCTATGGTGAGCGGCGACGCGACAAGCGGCGACGCGACAAGCGGCGATGCGACGGGCGGCGATGCGACGGGCGGCGATGCGACGAGCGGCGATGCGACGAGCGGCGATGCGATGGGCGGCGACGCGACAAGCGGCGATGCGACGGGCGGCGATGCGACGAGCGGCGATGCGATGGGCGGCGATGCGATGGGCGATGCGATGGGCGGCGATGCGACGAGCGGCGATGCGACGAGCGGCGATGCGATGGGCGATGCGACAAGCGGCGACGCGACAAGCGGCGATGCGACAAGCGGCGACGCGACAAGCGGCGATGCGATGGGCGGCGATGCGACAAGCGGCGATGCGACGAGCGGCGATGCGACGGGCGGCGATGCAGCGCGAAGTCGCGCAGCGGCTGACTATTACCGGTCCGCAAGGTACGAGAGAGGGACAGTCTTGGGTCGCAAGCGGCCACTGCTCGCTTTATGGCTAGCGTCACTGGTTGCGACCGTCATCGCTGCGGGTGGTGCGGGGGGCGGGACGGCAGGCGGAAGTGCATTCGCCAAAAGCAAACCGGAATCGTGGAAGGCAATTGAAGATGCGCTGTTGCGGGTGAATGATGTGCCGGTGAAGGACTGGAGCGTTTATCAGGCGGGGAAAAAAACCGATCCACTGCTGCTGCAAATGGGGAGCCGCTTTCTGCTGATCGAAATACACGAGCGAAAGCTTTTCGAACTCGACCCAACCAAGATAGAGCACAAATCGAACGATGTTGTCTGGGACCCGGCGAACCGTCCGGCAGATCCGCTGGCCACCTCCGACTGGATCGAGAACGATATTGGAGGGGCATACCGGATCGGCACCAAAATCGACGGCGAAGGCCGGGTACTCGATTTGCAGCTTCCCCATCCGCCAAACATTGGGGCGCTGCCAGCGAGAACGGCCACGCCGCGCCGCGGCAGAGGCGGACCGTAGAGCGGTGCTGGCGTTTTTATTTTTATTGCGCAGCGTTTATGGCTGATGCGCATTGTTCAGCGTTGCTCAGCGTTGTTCAGCATTGTTCAGCGCGAATTCGGTAATTATGGCTAACGCCGCAAGATTCGATGTCGTGGTGGCGTGACGCGCAGGGTTCAATGCGGGCGTGGAATCGGTGTTTTGAAAGTTCGGTGTTTCGAAATTATTGTTTCAAATCGGGGATCGCGGTTTCTTCGCCGTGGGTGACGATGTGCACATCGACGGCGGGCGCTTCGCGCAGGAAGCGGTGGACGGCGGACAGATAGAACAGCCTGTGCAGGCCCTTCACGGCGGAGCGGCCGAAAATCACCTGGGTAATGTGTTTCTCGCGCACGACCTCGGCCACCGCGTCGGCGATGTTGCGCCCCTGGGTCTGCACAACCTTGGCGCCGAGATCCTCGGCGAACTGAATATTCGCGGCCAGCGACTTCTGCCTTTCGCCGTCTGCGTCGGCGCCAGCATCCACATAGATCACGTAAATACTCGGCATCCAGGCGCCGGGCCATGCGCGCGCCGCGAGCGATCAGGTACTGCGCCGTGGGATTCGAGCTGATGCAGACCGCCAGCCGTCTCGCGGACCGCCCAGTTGTCGTCGATCTCCTTGGCAGCCATGTAGGATTCGAGGCTGCGGTCCACGTGCTCGGCAACCTGGCGCAGGGCCAGTTCGCGCAGGGCAATGAGGTTTCCGCCGCGGAAGAAGTTCTTGAGCGCCTGGTCGACTTTTTCGGGACTGTAGACATCGCCGCGGCGGAGGCGGTTCTGCAGGGCTTCCGGGGTCAGGTCCACCATCACCGTTTCGTTGGCCATCAAGCGGGACCCAGTCGGGCACCGTCTCGCGGACGGTGATCCCGGTGATGGTGTGCACGGTCGGGAGCGAGGCTTTCCATGTGCTGGATATTCAGGGTGGAGAGCACGTCGATTTTGGCGGCGAGAATCTCCTGCACGTCTTCGTAGCGCTTGCGGTGTTTGCTGCCGGGAATGTTGGTATGCGCGAGTTCGTCCACCAGGACCACTTGCGGATGCCGGGCCAGGATGGCGTCCACGTCCATTTCCTCGAAGATGGTGCCGCTGTATTCGAGCTTGCGTCGCGGGACGGCTTCGAGCTGCTCGGCGAGTTCCTGCGATGCCTTTGCGGCCGTGCGTTTCGACGACGCCAATGACCACATCTTCGCCGCGGCTGTGCGCGGCGGATGCCCTCGCTCAGCATGCTGAAGGTTTTGCCCACGCCGGGGGCATAGCCGAGAAAGAGTTTGAAGTTGCCCTTGGTCTTTCTCGGCGGGCGAGACTTTCTCGAGCCATTCTTCGGGCTTCTTGGCTTCAGGGTTCTTGGTCATGTTTCGCGTTTCAGCTCAGGCGCTCGGCGCACGTGACGCTAAATATCTCCGATGTTTCGGCGCCTTCCCGATCCGCATGCTGCGGTTCGCGGCCGCGCTGGCCATCGTCTTCGATCGTCTTTTTTTACCGGCAGAGTGTTTCCGGTCAATCAGACGGCCGTAGCGCTGACATTTCTGCTGGCGATCTTAGCAGTTTCCGCCGTCTGGGGCTTCGCCGTGTCGGCCTTCATGTCGGTGGCGGCGATGCTGGCGCTCAATTACTACTTTCTGCCGCCGATTGGCACGTTCACCATCGCCGACCCGCAGAACTGGGTGGCGCTATTCGCGTTTCTGGCGACGTCGCTGATTGCCAGCCAACTGTCGGCGCGCGCGCAGCGTGAGGCCGAGGAAGCGCAGCGGCGGCGCAACGAGGTGGAGCGGCTGTATGCGTTCAGCCAGCACCTGCTGGTCTCCGGAAACGTGATCTCCTTGCTCAACGCGATTCCCAACCACATCGTCGAGACGTTCGGCGTGGGCGCGGCGGCGCTGTATTTCGGAGTACAAGCGAAGTTCTATCGCTCCGGGCGCCGCGACGCACTTCGGCGAAGAAGAGATGAAGCAAGCCATGCTGCGCGAGGAGCCGCATCATCGATGCCGGCCGCAGCCTGAGCTTCGCGCCCGTGCGCATGGGCACGCGGCCGATCGGCAGCCTGGGAATTTCCGGGCGGCTGCTTTCCCGGCAGACGCTGGAAGCGCTTAGGCACACTGATCGCCGTGGCTTTCGAGCGCGCGCGCGCCGTCGAGGAACTTGGGAAGACGGAGGCGTCGCGCGAAGGAGAGCGGCTGAAGTCGGCCCTGCTCGATTCGGTGACGCACGATTTCCGCACGCCGCTGACTTCGATCAAGGCGTCGGTAACCAGCCTGCTCTCGGCGCCGGAAAGCTCCGACAGCCAGCAAGCGGGAACTGCTCACTGTGATCGACGAGGAATGCGACCGGCTGAACCAGCTCGTGGGAGACGCGGCGGAGATGGCGCGCCTGGACGCCGGCGAATTCGAATTGCAGCTTGCGAGACCGAGATGCGATCGCCGAAATCGTGGCGGCGGCGCTGCAACACTGCAAGAGTGTCCTGGGAACGCGCGTCGGTGCAGCATCGAAATCCCGCGCGAGATCTGCCGCCGGTGCGGGCGGATTTCGCGCGGGTAAAGGACGTGCTGGTGCGGCTGATCGAAAACGCCAATGTGTATACGCCGCAGGAGCAGCCCATCACGATCTACGGCCGAGGTCAGCGGCGACCTGGTGACGATCAGCGTGCGCAGACCGCGGGCCGGGAATCGACGAGATGGAGCTGGGCTTGATTTTCGACAAATTTTACCGCGGCAAAAACCAGCGTTACCTGGTGCAGGGGACGGGCATGGGCCTGCCGATCGCCAAAGCCATTGTGGAAGCGCACGGCGGCACCATCGGAGTGACCAGCCAGCTGGGGCACGGATCGGTATTTTCCTTTACCCTGCCGGTAGCTTACGAAAAAGCTACGATCGCGCCGCGCCCGCCGACAGCGGCCATGTGCAGATCGATTCCGAAAGCGATCCTTGTGAAATCCGCCACCATACTGGTGGTGGACGACGAGCCGCAAATCCGCCGCGTGATGCGGGCCACGCTGACCGCGCAGGGATACGCGATCGTCGAAGCGCGCGACGGCCAGGAGGCGCTGGAGAAGCTGCGCAGCGAGCGGCCCGACCTGGTGATGCTCGGACATGAACATGCCGGTGATGGACGGGCTGGAGACGTGCCGCGCAAATGCGTTCCGGATCCGAACGTGCCGATCATCATGCTGACGGTGCGCAGTGCCGAAAAGGACAAGGTGCGCGCACTGGATGCCGGCGCCGACGATTACGTCGTAAAGCCATTCGGGATTCAGGAGCTGCTGGCCCGCGATTCGCGCGGCGCTGCGGCGTTCGCCCAGCGATGAAGTCGAAATGGTGGTGACCTCAAAAGGGCTGGCCTTCGACTTCGAAAAGCGCCTGATTACAGTGCGCGGCAAGGAAGTGCACCTGACCCCCAAGGAGTTCGAATTGCTTCGCCAACTTGCTGCCAGCCAGGGCAGTCCCATTTCCCACCGGCGACTGCTGCAAGCGGTCTGGGGCCCGGATTATGGCGAAGAGACCGAGTCCCTGCGCGTGGTGATCAACCAGTTGCGCAAGAAGATCGAATCCGACCCCGCCAAGCCAAAGTACATCCGGACCGAGCCGTGGGTTGGCTACCGGTTCGTCGTGGACGAAGAGGCGGCGGAAAAGACCGGCGATGCGCTCGAGAATGGGCGCGGGGATGGACCTCGACCCGCACGCTCCGGCAAACCGAGTAAGTTGCGGGATAAGCGCTGAACAAGTGCTGAACAAGTACTGAACAAGCGCGGAGCAGGCGCTGCGTGAGCACTGATTCCGGAGAGCGGTAAAGAATCCGGGAGCACGATTCCGCCGGGAAGACAACTCGAATTAACGGGCCAGCCGAACTTGGCAAGTCAACTTCACTGGACACCTCAAGGCGCAGGCTGAGCGGCGGAAGCATTCGAGCTGATGGCATCGGCTGGGGCGGCGGGGCTGGGCGCTGGATGGGTGGCGTCGAGCTCCAGATTTAATTCGAGCACGTGCACGCGCGGTTCGCCTAAAAATCCAAACTGCCTCCCGGTCATATGCCGAGCGATCAGGTTCTCGACCTCCGTCGTGGTGATCTTCCGCTCGCGCGCAACTCGCGGCACTTGAAACTCGGCGGCTGCGGGCGAGATATCCGGGTCAAGACCAGAGGCTGACGTGGTGACCAGGTCCACCGGAACCGGAACCGACGGATTCTCCGCCTGGAGCCGCTTTACATCGCCATTCACGCGGTCAACCAGGGTTTTGTTGGTAGGTCCGAGGTTCGAACCGCCGCTTGCTGTGGGATCGTATCCGGTACCTGCCGCGGAAGGACGCGGATGAAAGTATCCAGGGCCGGTAAAGGCCTGACCGATGATTCGCGAACCGATCAGCTGGCCATTCTTTTCGATGAGCTGGCCATTGGCGCGATCGCGAAAGAAAAGTTGTGCGAGCCCCGTAACGCTCAGCGGATAGATCACGCCAAACAGGATGGTGGTGACCAGAGTGAACCAGACGGCGACGATCAGATTTTTTTTCACGTGCGTCTCCTAGGCCATGCCCAGATGGGTCAGCAGCACATCGAGGATCTTGATGCCGATAAAGGGGGCAACCACGCCCCCAACGCCGTAGATCAGAAGATTGCGCCGCAGCAAGGACGCCGCGCCAACGGGGCGGTAACGCACCCCGCGCAGAGCGAGCGGAATCAGCGCAATAATGATGAGGGCGTTGAACACCACCGCCGACAAGATGGCGGATTCCGGGGAGTGCAGCCGCATGACGTTCAGGACGCCGAGCACGGGGAAGGCGCCGGCAAACATGGCAGGAATGATCGCGAAATATTTGGCGACATCGTTGGCCACCGAAAAAGTAGTGAGCGCGCCGCGGGTAATCAGCAACTGTTTGCCAATCTCCACAATCTCGATGAGTTTGGTGGGGTTCGAGTCGAGGTCGACCATGTTCCCCGCTTCTTTTGCGGCCTGTGTTCCCGTATTCATGGCCACGCCCACATCCGCCTGAGCCAGAGCCGGAGCGTCGTTGGTGCCATCACCGGTCATGGCGACCAGTTTGCCTTTAGCCTGCTCCGCCTTGATGAGCGCCATTTTGTCTTCGGGCTTGGCCTCGGCCAGGAAGCCATCGACGCCGGCCTGTTTAGCGATGGCCGCGGCGGTGAGCGGATTGTCGCCGGTGATCATGACCGTGCGAATGCCCATGGCGCGTAACTGGTCGAATCGTTCGGTCATGCCCCCTTTTACGATGTCCTCCAGCTGAATAGCTCCAAGCACCACACGATTTCTGGCTACCAGCAGAGGCGTGCCTCCACCACTCGAGATCGTCTCCACCACCTGCAGCAACTCGGGGGGGACACGATTGCCGCGCTCGGCAGCATACTTCGCGATGGCATCTTGCGCGCCTTTGCGAATCTCCAGGCCATCGAGATCGACACCAGACATCCGCGTTTGCGCGGTGAAGGGCACGAAGGTGGGATTCTGCTGTGCGAGTTCGCGGCCGCGCAGGCCATATTTCTGCTTTACAAGAACGACGATGGAGCGTCCCTCGGGAGTCTCGTCGGCCAGAGACGCTAACTGCGCGGCATCGGCCAGCTCCGTTTCATTTACGCCGGGCGCCGCGTAGAGTTGGGTGGCCTGCCGGTTGCCGAGCGTGATCGTTCCGGTCTTGTCCAAGAGCAACACGTCCACGTCGCCCGAAGCTTCGACCGCTCGTCCGGACATGGCGATCACGTTGCGTTGAATCATGCGGTCCATCCCGGCGATGCCGATGGCGGAGAGCAATCCGCCGATGGTCGTGGGGATCAGGCAAACCAGCAGGGACACCAGGACAAAGATGTTCTGAGGCGCTCCGGAATAAATCGCGTAGGGCTGCAGGGTCACGACAGCCAGCAAGAAGATGATGGTGAGCCCGGCGAGCAGAATGTTCAGGGCGATTTCGTTGGGGGTTTTCTGCCGCGATGCGCCTTCGACCAAGCGAATCATGCGGTCGAGAAAGGTCTCGCCGGGGTTGGAGGTGATGCGCACCTTGATTTCGTCGGACAAAACGCGGGTGCCACCGGTGACGGCCGAGCGGTCGCCGCCCGATTCGCGAATCACGGGCGCGGATTCACCGGTAATTGCGGATTCGTCGACAGAAGCGACCCCCTCGACGACTTCGCCGTCACCGGGAATAAATTCTCCGGCCGTAACCATCACCAAGTCGCCTGTGCGCAGCGCGGAACTGGCGACACTCTCTTCTTTTCCGTCGCGCTTGAGGCGACGCGCGCTCGTTTCGGTACGGGCCTTGCGCAGGGTGTCGGCCTGGGCCTTGCCGCGGCCCTCAGCCATCGCTTCGGCGAAGTTCGCGAAGACTACGGTGAACCACAGCCAGAGGGTAATCTGCAGGCCGAACGCGAAATGGCCGGAATGGCGCAGGGTGTCGCGAATCAGCTGGAGGCTGGTCAGAAACGCGCCGACCTCGACGACAAACATAACCGGATTTTTCGCGATCAGCCGCGGGTCGAGCTTGCGGAAGGAATCGACGATCGCCGAGCGCATAATTTTCGGGTCGGCCAGAGAGATGGATTTGTGCTGTGAATAGTCGGCCATGGGAACCTCAGAATACCTTTCCCGACTGCATCAGCAGGTGCTCGAGAATCGGGCCCAGGCTGAGCGCGGGGAAAAATGTGAGTGCGCTAACAATCAAAATCGTGGAAACCAGCAAGCCGGTGAACAGGCCGCCCGTAACTGGGAAGGTGCCGGCAGATTCGGGAACAAGCTTTTTCCTGGCGAGATTTCCGGCGATGGCGATGATGGGGATATGCATGAAGAAGCGGCCCAGGAGCATGGCCACCGCGCCGCTGGTGTTATACCAAAGCGTGTTCCCGTTGATTCCGGCGAAGGCTGAACCGTTATTCCCAACTGATGAGGTGTACAGGTACAGGATTTGCGACAAGCCGTGCGGGCCGGGATTGCTGATGCTCGCAGTGGCGAAAGGCCTGACGACGGAGTACGCGGAGAAACCCAGGATTGCGAAAGTCATGACCAGGATGGAGAGCATGGCCATTTGCACGTCGTAGGATTCGATTTTCTTGCCGAGGTATTCCGGCGTGCGTCCGACCATGAGGCCGGCAATGAACACGGCAAGAATGACGAAGACCACAATGCCGTAGAGTCCCGAGCCGGTGCCTCCGAAGACGATTTCGCCAAGCATGATATTGATCATCGGCACCATGCCGCCGAGCGGGGTAAACGAATCGTGCATGCTATTGATGCATCCACAACTCGTGTCCGTGGTCACCGTGGCAAAAAGGGCGGAATTAGCAATGCCGAAGCGCGCTTCCTTGCCCTCCATGTTTCCGCCGGGCTGTTGCGCGCTCACGTGCTGATCGGCCTGGGCCAGCAGCGGATTCCCTTTGGCCTCCGCCCAATACGCCACGGTGACGCCCATCAGAAACAGGAGCGCCATCGCGGACCAGACGGCCCAGCCGTGACGCGGCGAGCCCGTCATTCTTCCCAGCGTGTAGGTGAGCCCGGAGGCAATCGCCAAGAGCATGGCCATCTCGACAAAGTTTGTAAATGGAGTGGGGTTTTCAAACGGATGGGCGCTGTTGGCGTTGAAGAAGCCGCCGCCGTTGGTGCCGAGTTCCTTGATTATCTCTTGTGAAGCGACCGGCCCTTGCGCGATGACTTGCTCCTTCACGGTCTGCGTGGTGACCTTGCCATCGGTGCCGGTCACCTGCACGGTTTGGGGCTCGGTCAATTCGACGGTGGTGTAGGGCTTCAGGTTTTGAATCACGCCCTGGGAAACCAGAACGAGCGATCCGACGAGAGCGATGGGCAGCAGCACCCAGAGCATGCAGCGCGTCATGTCGGCCCAGAAGTTGCCAAGCTTGTCGGTTTCCTTACGAGCGATGCCGCGGATCACGACGATTGCGAGCACGATGCCGGTGGCCGCCGAGGTAAAGTTGTGATAGGTCAAGCCCGCCATCTGCGTGAAGTAAGTCATCGCGGACTCGCCGCTATAGTTCTGCCAGTTGGTGTTGGTAGTGAAGGAGGCCGCGGTGTTGAAGGCCAGGGCCGGCGGAACGCTCACGATCTTTTGCGGGTTGAACGGCATCCAGTATTGCACCCGCTCCAGCAAATAGAGCAAGGCCATGGACGCGCCGCTGAACAGGAGCGCGGCGATGGTGTACTCGGTCCAGCGCATCTCGTGCGTTTCGTCCACGCCGGTCAGCCGGTACACCAGCCGCTCGACGGGGCGCAGCACGGGGTCGAGAAACGTTTTCTCGCGGGCGAATACACGGGTCATGAACACACCCAGCGGCTTGGTGACCGCCAGGACCACCGCGAGTAACAGCAGAATTTGGAACCAACCATTCGCAGTCATGTGAGAATCTCTCCGGTCGCAGCAGCGCGTGCAGCAATGCAGAAACAGGATTCCGTACAGATCACCAGCAGGATGGCGTGTCTTGCTGCCATCGCTATTTTGTCTTCAGGCGCTCGCAGCCGTGCACGTACAGCACTGCGATCACCACGAATACCACCGTTGAGGCCACAAAGATTAGATCGAGCACCGGGCTTGCCTCCGTTCAACAGGCCAGAACTTCTTTTAGAACTTCTTTTAGAACTTCGCTCACAACTTCGCTCAGAACTTCTCGGGCCTGAGCAGCGCGTAAAACAGGTAGATACACATCGCCATGCAAATCAGCAATAGTGCCGCGTTGTCACCGGTCATCGGTCGCCACCTATCTTGTTTTTTCTTGTCCGTTCGGCGCGCTGCTGCGAGGTCGCTTCTGGGCCGCCCGCAAGCGCGCAGGCGCCATCGACACTACGATATGTGCCGAACTGCGAGAGCGGAGTAGCACTAAGCACGGTGGACCCTTCCTATCGAAGCGGGTCGGTCCACCGGGGTCGGATTCGCGCGCTGCCGCGCGGCGAACAGGCCAGCGGTTCTATGCACTGGTCGAGCCGCGGGCAGTGCGATGGACCGGCCGGGGGCACGGAGTGCGGTCTCGGTCATGAGTTGTGCACGGGCAGATTCACGCGCCAATTTCCTGGCCTCACGCGTAAACGATACCAGTGCGAAAAGCAGAAAACCTTCGCCCGCCATACAAAGGATCAGAAAGATAAGTGTTCCCATGGCGACCCTCTAACGGCCGTCCGTTGTGCGGCGGCCCCTTCAACACGTTGAGGATAGGCGGGGTGGAATTAGGAAGGCGTGAGGGACATATAAGGGTTTTGTAAAGACTCGCCAGCCGATTGCGGCTGCGGGCTTGCCGAACACGCCGCGGGGAAAAACGCCGCCGTTACCGAAAACGAAAATTGCTAGGGTTGGTCCGAGCGGTCCATTGCTGGCTTCGAACATATCCAGCCACATCGAAGCATCTTCAGCGACGCTAAACGGGTCATTTGTGATATGAAAGACTCTCGCCGGGCAGAACCACAT
Organism: uncultured Acidobacteriota bacterium; assembly: GCA_963828935.1. Taxonomy (GTDB): domain Bacteria; phylum Acidobacteriota; class Terriglobia; order Acidiferrales; family UBA7541; genus Palsa-189. The sequence continues at coordinate 175,826 of CAWHGP010000004.1, forward strand.
GCCAAATTCATTATCGAAATCGTTACAGACGGCCCCCACGTGCGCCAGTGGGAATAATTCCGGCCGGCCAGGAAGGTGGCAGAAGGTTTGCGGTTGGACAATCACGTCGCGCGCGCTGAACTATTTTCTGACTTTGGCGCTGTGCTTCGTTTCTCTTGGCGCTGCAAGGGCCCTGGCTGGCGCTGCGGGCCCAGCCGACCTGACGGTTGAAGAAGGACAGCGCTTGCAGCAGCTGCAGGAACGCCTTTGCCAGCAGAGAGAACTGAGCTGCGAGAAGGTGGCATCCGTACTTGCCGATCCACGTCTCGCGATTTATGAACCGCCGGAACCAGCACCGGAACCAACGCCGACGCGAGCCGGAAAGGCCACGGAGAGAAACCCATATCTCACCAAACGGTTTGGGCTCCTCACGCCCGAATCCTTAGAGCGGTGCCGATCGTTCATTGCCGCGCATGCTGGTGACGTTCGATACGGCGCAGCAGAGATATGGCGTGCCGCAGGGGGTGATCTGCGGCCACTTGCGGATCGAAACCAACTTTGGCATGGCTACCAGGCTCACACCCAATCCGCTGGGTAGCCGGCCCGCCATCAATCAGCTGGTCAGCCTTTACATTCGCAAGCCCAGCATAAGAAATCGCGAGTCCCGGTTTCTTCACCGGCAGGAATTCGCGGTTACGGAAATCACCGATCTTCTTGCCACTTCTGAAAAATTTGGCTGGGACCTGTTTGAAGTTCCCGGGTCGTCCACCGGGGCTATCGGGTTGATGCAATTCGAGCCCTCGTCTTTCGGTGTAGCGGTGGACAGCAATGGCGACGGAAAAATCGATCTTTTCGACGGTGATGACGCCATCCTGAGTGTGGCGCATTACCTCGCCACGCGCGGCTACGATCGCAACCCCGAACACCAAAAGCGCGCCATCTATGCTTACTACGGCGGCCACTACGACCATGATCCAAACAAGTTCTACATGCGAGCCGTCCTGAAATATGCGGCCGCAATCGACACCTACCTTAAAGGCCATCCAGCACAGCCTGCAGCCAGCTCAGTTTCCGACGCAATTGAGCAGGAACAAAACTAGAATCCCGGCAGGAGTCGGACGATTCGCCACCGTTGACGCGCTTTGACACGCTATGGCTCAGGCGACGAAAGGCTTTGGCTAGAATTGCAGCGGGCTCAGCTTAATTGGCTTAGGCTTAGGCTTAGGGGGCTTAGGGGCGCCTAGGCTTGCAGGAGCCACGATAAGGGGGCCAGCGATGACGCTGCTAACGAAGCTCAATCTCATCCTGCTGGTGTTGTTTGTGACTGGCGGACTGATTATTTCGCAAGGTATCCGTAGCTTTCTCATCGGCAATGCGCGCCGAGAAGTGCTGCAACAGGCAGAGTTGATGATGGCCAGTGCCAAGTCGGTGCGAGACTACACCTCTTCCGATGTCGGGCCATTGCTTGAGCAGAATCCCCAGCACCAGAAGCGGTTCCTAGCGGAGACGGTGCCCGCTTTCGGCGCGATCAGCACGTTCAACAAGTTGAGACAGACCTATCCCGCGTACACCTACAGAGAAGCCACGCTGAATCCAACCAATCCCGAGAATCGCGCCACCGATTGGGAAAGTGACGTTATTTTATATTTGCGCAACCACCCGGGCGCGAAGGAAGTTACAGGCGAGCGCGAGACGCCGATGGGAGCTTCGATGTACCTGGCTACGCCTATCGCGGCGGACCCGCCATGCCTGCAGTGTCACGGCAATCCCGCGGCGGCGCCGCCCGTGATGATCGCCACCTATGGATCTAACAACGGCTTTGGATGGGAACCGGGCGCAATCGTCGCTGCGCAGATCGTTTCCGTGCCGATGTCGTTCGCGCTGCAGAGGGCCAGTCAGGCGTTCCATCTTCTGCTCGTTTATTTAGTTGGGACGCTGATTGCGAGTATCGTGATCCTGGATGCGGCGGTTTACTTGATCGTGATTCGGCCCCTCAAGCGTGTGGCGGAAGCTGCCGACCGCGCCAGCAAGGGAGAGAGCAACCCCGCTCCGTTGCCGGTGAAAGGCAAGGATGAGATCGCTACGGTGACCGCGTCATTCAATCGCATGCAATTGAGTCTGGCCAAGGCTTTCAAGATGCTGGGCTGAATTCACGGGTTCGGGATGGGTAGGAACTTTGTGATATCCGCATTGCTATCTACTTGTTCGTTATTTACTGGTCATTGGTACGAGGTCTAGCCGCCCTTGAGAGTGAAGTTCACGATAATTTGTGTGTTCACGGGCACCGGCTTGCCGTTTACGAGATACGGTTTGTATCGCCATTGTTTGACGGCGGCGAGAGCGGCTGGCACGAGCAGGGGATGTCCGCTGACTAATTTAAGAGCGTCGACCGTGCCCTCTCTGGAAATATCGGCGTCGAGAATTACCATGCCCTGAATGCGGGCCTGCCGCGCCAGTACGGGATAAACGGGCACAACGGTGCTGGACAAAAACTTCCTGGAGACATCTTCCGGCACACGAACCCGGCGAGGAGAGGCCGGTTCGCGTCGGTCGAGCGGAGTCGGGCCAAGCGACTGGCCGGATTTGTCGCTGCTGGGGAACCCTTCTGAACGTGCGGGAGACGTGGCCGTCGCAACCGTGGCAACTTCCGCAGTGCGGCGCGGCTCCTGACGTGTGTGAGACACGCCTGCTCGCCGTGAGGGCGCGAAACGTGTCGCGAGTACGAGTATCGTGAGCAGGACGACAACTCCTCCAGCGGCCCACAGCAAATATTTGCGCCCATGCGGCGAGCGCATCGCGGTTGCCGGCAGAGCTGCGTTGGACGGTAGGTCATCGCTTGACGAAGCGTTTGACGAAGCGTTTAACGAGGGGTTTGACGAGTAACTTAACGGGGTGCTTAACGGAGAGCTTGACGGGGTGCTTAACGGGGAGCTTGATGAAGGATTTAACGGCGGCGCAGGCAACCTCGAAGCTGCCGACGTAGTGGGTGGCATAGGAGCTGGCACCGCTGTGACTGGCGTTGCATCGGAGAGTGGACCAGGCGCCAGCGGGGCTCGTTCCCGGAGGAATTGCTCGCGCTCGCCGGGGGAATCGATTTCCTGCGCAACCTTAAGATATAAATCTTCGAGCGACTCACAACGCAAAGCGGTGCGGCTCACCACGATGTTCGCAATCGGTCCGATACGCAGCGCGAGCTGGCGGCTGACACGCTGCAACGTCGCCGGATCGATTGGCACAAAACTTGCGTCCTGCGCTTTTGGCGATTGGGCGGCTTTCTGAGCATCCGCCTGGGCTTCGGATACTGCTTCGTTGGACCGAGCGCTGGTTGCGGGCTGGCTGGTATCTGCCAGAAGACGGCGCAGCGCCTCGACGAGCAAACGAACGTCCGACTTCCAGCGTGCGTGCGTCAACTCGATGCAGTTGCGATAAGCGAGTTCCCTGAGATCCTCCGGCAACTGCTCAGCCAAGGGCATCCTGGCACCGCGCACGAGAACCGGAATAACCGGAATATCGCGCTTCAAGGCGGCGGCCGTTTCGACGCGCACGAAATCCGCGGGATCACTAAGGCGGCGTGCGCCGGCTTCATCTTTCGCCTGGAGCCATTCTGTCCCAATCACGACCAGCAGCACGCTGCATTTGGCGACGCCTTCTTCAATCGCTTTACGGAAGTCGCGTCCCGCTTCAATGGCGGATACATCCATGAACACCGTCTGTTCGCCGAACTGCTGGACCAGATCGTCAAAGACACGACCAGCCTCGCCCTGCGAATCACTGCGGCGATAGCTGATAAAGATTCCGCTCAACTGTGTGTCCTTAAGTGAGATTTATGCGTATGCGCGTGGTTTGCGTGTGGCTGAGGCTTGCCGCGTTCAGTTCATCGGTTCTACCCACGGCGGAATGGGGCGGCCGGTCAGGATTGCTTGTTTTGTGGCTCCTGCTGTTGAACAGTGGCCCACTTCGCATGCTCCTGCGAGACGAGCGACTCAACGCGTTCGGCGAGCAGGGCGCGAGGTTTATCCGCGTTCGAGAAGGGGCCCGCATTCGCCAAATACATGTATTTTTCGTGTTTCAGGGATTCACAAGTCGACCGGTACCTTATCCAGTTCTCGTGAAATTGGTTTAGTTGCAGCATACCTTCAAACACCGTCACGATTATGCCGAGAATGCCGGTGGCAATGACCGCCTGGTGAATTTGGGATGCCGCCAGCATAGGGATAATCGCGGCCGCTGCGATCTCAGAAATTTTGAGCCGCTTGTACCACCGCATGTTGGACCGGCTTTTCTGGTCGTACCAGCCGATCTGGTCCTCCAGGCGCTCGATGATGGGATCGGGGGTCAGGTTCGGAGCCAGGTTCGCGACCGCGGCTGCGCTCATGGGCCGGTATTTTAAGACTTATCAATAGAACAAAGCATCAATTATGTTTTATCGCTGCCTGAGGGATCGGCTGTCGTGAAGGTGTGCGTAGCTTTTGAAAACGTTCACGCATAGAACGCTTGATGGCCGACGGTGGCGCGCAGAGGATGATTCAGAGGATCGTTCACGATGTGGTTGAAGAACCATCCACTCGTACACTCCTGGAGGTTGGCGTAGTACAGCGCACCGTTGGTCGGATCGGTCGCCGTTCCTGCGGCAATTGCGTTGACGATGCTCATGGCGGCTGCATAGGAGGGGTACTCACGATCGAATGCGGTCGGTGGTGCAAGGTTATATTCGGGATCCGTGCAGATGCTCATGGACGAAAATTGGTTTTTTCCGTAGATCACATCATGCAGAGTAGCGCCGAAGCCGGGGGCGCCGACCCTGTGAAAGATTACATGGGCAACAGCATTCATGGCCGTGTCTCCGTCTCCGCGCGCTTCCTTCCAAACACATAAAGCAGCATTGTTCAAATCGTCCTGGTCGTATGCGGCCATCGAAATCGCCCTCCTTCAGGATCCGCTTTTAGGACCTGCTTGGCCTCAGACGGTCGGCAGCGCGTTTCAGTTACTTAGCTATGCTTTCGGAAGGGCTTTCTCCCGATAATTCGGCCGCTAGGCCAGCGGTATGACTCTGCGAGCCTGGCGTTCACGACGAGCATTTTCGTTTTAATGACACGGAATCGGGAACACGTTTGATGAGCGTCAACCCGCTTGGCAGGCTGCAGCTGAAGGTGTACCTTATCGGCGGCCGAAGCGCGAACGGTCGCTCCGGCGAAAAACAAATGGAGGGGCGGACCATGTCAAACAACACGGCAACCGTACAGGAACTTTACGCGGCATTCGCTCGAGGTGACGTACCGGCAATTCTCGAAAAACTTAGCGACGATGTCGTTTGGGAGTCGGAGGGCCCGGCCGCCGTCTCATTTTCCGGGATTCGCCACGGGAAAACAGAAGCGGCAGCGTTCTTCCAGGGCCTCGACGGAGACTATAAGGACCACCAACTCACGATTGCGGAGTACGTCGCTTCCGGCGATACGGTTATGACCATTGGCCGCTACACGGCTACGGCGAAGGCGACCGGCAAAAAAGTAGACACACCCATCGCGCATTACTGGAAGTTTCGTGACGGCAAAGTGGTGCGGTACGTGGGCTTTGCCAACACCGCAGCGGCTCTTGAAGCGCTGCAGCCGTCTAGCACCGCCGCTTCTAGCTGAGGCCAGAGTAGCCTGGAGCCAGCGGCCTCGCGTGTCGCCTGGACGGAGATGAACGTGAGGCCTTTGGCGACTCGAATGCGGGATGCGCGTGCAGGACGCTGTCGTGGAGGAGGAATTTTTCCCGCGCCGCTCACGGCGATGAACCTCTTACCTTTCCAGCGTTTGGCCGACAATTACAGTTATATGTTTATCGTTTCCGTCCGGCGTTCTTCGTCAGGTGCCAAGCCTCGCAGTAGGAACACCGATAGGCGCGAAGCTCTTTAGGCGCGTCATAGTTGGCGATCTGATGTGCGGCTGTTTGCAAAGCCTCGCCTTCAGTTGGGTACTTGCGTTTACCCGTTACCGGACACTTCAAATCATCGTCCATGGTTAAGCCTGGTGGGCGCTGTGGGTTATTTGTGACGGATGGCCGCCGCGCCTGTTATCGTACCTAAATCCATGACTGAAACGATTGCATTTGTGACAGGTGCGAACAAAGGAATAGGAAGAGAGATTTCGCGCCAGCTCGCCACGCAGGGCATTCAGGTGTTGATGGGCGCCCGCGACCGCGCACGCGGAGAAAAGGCTGTGGCCGATCTTCACGCGCAGGGACTTGCCGTCGAATTCATCGAAATCGACGTGACTTCACAGTCGAGCGTGGAGAAAGCGGCAGCCGAAGTGGAGCGGCGCTATGGGCGCCTCGATATTCTGGTGAACAATGCGGGGATTGCGCTCGATTGGTACCCCAGCGCGGAGTTGAGTGTTGAGGTGCTGCAGAAAACATTCGATACCAATGTTTTTGGCGTTTACCGGGTGACAAAAGCGCTGCTGCCGCTGCTTAAGAAATCGCAGCATGGCCGGATTGTGAACATGTCGAGCGGATTGGGCTCCCTCACTCGTAACGCGGACCCTAACAGCACGCTCGCGGTGCGCAACATGTTACTCGCGTACTGTACGTCGAAAGCCGCGGTCAATATGATGACGGTTCAGTTCGGCAACGAGCTGAAAGGTACGGGAATCAAGGTTAATTCGGCTAATCCGGGCTACACGGCCACCGATATGAACGAGAATCGCGGACCGCGCACGGTGGAACAAGGAGCCGCGACGCCGGTGCGGCTGGCGCTGCTCCCCGACGACGGGCCGACCGCTGGAGTTTTCAGCGATACTGGTCCGGACCCGTGGTGAGACCGGACCGGCACCTTCAGTGCGCCGCGGCAGGTTATTTGGCTTAGCACGGTACAGCCTGCAGTTCGCGCCCGACTCCTGACCTACTTCACACTTTTATTGCCTGCTATGGCGCCCAGCTCGCTGTGCATTGGCGCCTACCGCTGTGTGCTGCTGCAGCGCTCGATTTGCGGATTCCTACTGGCCCTGTTGCAAGCCGTGAATTAGCTGGGCCGCAAGCGATGCGAGATCGCTGTACGGCCCGGCTGCGTCACATGCCGTCTCTTGAGGAGCGCCTGGTTGGCAAAATGCGCTTCGGTCAATCCTGAGCGTCGCCGCGTGCAACCGCGACACCATTGGCGGGAGCGTTAATGGTATTCGCGATGCGCAGCGTGAGGTTGCCGTCCTCATCGACAGTGAAGATCGAGAGATGAGAGAGCGAACCGCTGCCGTCAACCACGACGACCAAACCATCTCCTGAAGCGATATCGGTCGGATCACCACCGAGAGATGCCGCAATCGCGGCATCTTGAACGATCTTTTGCCCATACACGACATAGCGTGACACAGACATGCTGGGCGAATTGCTCGAATAGAGAAAGGGGCCGACCAGAGCCAGCCAGCAGGGGGAATTTTGCGTCCCGGAGCCGGTGACGGTAAGAACCGAGCCGTCGCGAACGAGGCTCGTTTCGTTGGCATGAGCAATGGTTACGTACGCATCGTTGCCGCGGGTGACGAGTCCAAACGGTGTATCGACGTTGGAGGGGATCTTGCTCACCAGAGTGGGAGTTCCATTCACAGCTCCATCGTGAAGCAGGTCTACCGTCTCGATGGTGTTGCTTTTTTCGGTGATGATGAGGTGGCCGGGCAGAACACCGACCTGGGCCGCGGAGCCATCGGCTTTAAGAAGCGTCACCACCCCATCCGCACTGGAGCTGACATCGGATCCAAACATGCGGTGAGACTCGACTGTCGTTGCCCCCAGGATGTAAAGATGATCGGAACCGAAAGCGACGCTGAGCGGGCTGGAGGCCGTGGATATTAGCTGCGTCAGATGGAAACCTTCCTCGTCACGTTCAAAGATGGAGACAGACTGGGAACTAAAATTGACGACGGCCAGGACGTTACGTAGCACCTCAATGCCGCCCGCGTTGCCACTCGCGCCACCTTTGCCCTGAGTAGACAGCGTCTGAAGCAGTTTGCCGTGGGAGCCGTACACCAAGAGCTGGTTTTTAGGAGAGTTTGAGGAGGTCACCACGAAAGTATTCGCATCGTTATTGCGATCGGGATTGTGATCGGGCGCGGCATGGAGGGTGGCAGCTGCTCCACAGAGCGAAAATGTCAGGGCGAGCAAGCAAGATTTCTGCAGTTTGCCAAAAGCCATCGTGTGTTCTCCTTAGAATGTGTGGTACGTGCGCCGTAGCCGCTGCGGAGCTTCCCAAAGGGACGAGGCACGGTCACTAGCGAGGTATTCGAAAATGGTCCGAAAAAAGTTACGGTGGGGCGCACGAATCGATTAAACGCGAAAACGCAGAATGTAGAGAAGGCACCGTAACTTTCTGCCGCTCTCGAGCGAATAGCTTTGGAGGGGTGCGTACGGAGGAGTTGCAGAACGTGCGGACATGGCTGGCGACACACGAAGCGGATGCGTGCGCGGTCTACAGGTTCCAGCGGAGCATTTCGCCAATCCGGGTAAGGATCGGGTGAAGCCTCTCTGCACCATGTGCCCGGAAAACAATCTGGAAATGCTGATGGTGCGTTATCAAGAGGGCGATATCGGCGCGGCGAGAGAGCTAATCGATCGGCTGAGCCCGCAGCTGCATCGTTTGTTCCTGGGTCAATTCACGAGCCGGGAGAGTGCCGACGACCTGCTGCAGGAAACCTGGCTGCGCATTCACAGGGTGCGGCACACCTACCGGGCGGGCGAGCCAGTGCTGCCATGGTTTTATGCGATTGCGCGGCACGTGCGTGTGGACCACTATCGAAAGGCCAGCCGCACAACAGGACGCGAACAGCGACTTGCGGAAACGCCCGAGGTCGCGGCACCGCCTGTCAATTCCGATAGAACGGCGGATCTGGAAGAGCTGTTGGCGCCGCTTCCCGAGAGCCAGCGAGAGGTGATTCAGATGTTGAAGGTCGCGGGAATGTCACTGGAAGAGGTGGCGCGTGCTACTGCGTGCAGCGTTGGGTCAGTGAAGCAGAAAGCGCACCGGGCGTACGAGAAATTAAGAGAACGGATGGGAGCGATGGACTTGAACAATAGGCCTGGCGGAGGGCTGGCGTGAGAGACAGAAAGCTTGAGGAAGCCCTGGACAGGGCTGCTCAGGCTCCGCACGAGGTGGACGCCGCGGTGCTAGAGCAAGTTGCAGGTTCGATTGCGGGGTCGATCCGGCCGGTGCGACCGCTGCCCGCGACCTGGGTGCTGGCAGGTGGGCTGGTCCTGGCCTGCGTGGGCGTTGCGCTGGCCGGCGCGGCTCGGGCGGGATTCTACGGCATTGAAAAGCTCAGCGTATGGGAGCGCGTGGTGATCTTCCCGACGCTGGGTCTGCTCATCTATTTGGCGTCCACGGAGTTCGTCGGCGAGATGATTCCTGGGAGCCGGCGTCGTATGGCTCCCGGCACGCTGCTGAAGATCAGCTGCGTGGCCTTGCTGGGTATGTTTGCGCTGCTCTTTCGCAATTATCGGACCGACCACTTCCTCTCCGCGGGCCTGGTGTGCCTTTTCACGGGCGTCCTTCATGCGATCCCCGCCAGTCTCATAGGCTGGTGGGTGTTACGGCGCGGCTTCGCGGTGAAGTCTGTTGCTGCCGGACTCGCGGCGGGCGCACTTGGAGGGCTTGCGGGCGTGACCATGCTCGAGCTTCACTGTGCGAATTTACAGGCCTGGCACGTGATCCTGTGGCACACGGCAGTTTTGCCGGTAAGTGCGGCGATGGGAGCGTTGGTGGCATGGGCGCTGGGTTTCCGGGCCGGTTCTGAAGCTCACGAGAGCGCTCGTCGGTGATGACCGTGGATTTACCTGGGGTGAAGTTATGGTTATGCCTGGGGCTTTGTTGAGCGGCGGACCGACGTTAGGCCTTAGACCGGTTCTGTTGCGAGCTAGCTGAGGGCGACCATTCTCGAGGCCGGTCGGTTGCACCTCTGTTAGCTTCGCGGGCGAAGTCCGTGTGCGAACTTCGTGTGCCAACTTCGCGTGCCAACTTCTTGTGCCAACTTCACGATGCGTGCCTTGGTCACTGGTTCTTGATTCTGGCATGTGTCGCCTGGTCAAATTTTCTTGGGTTTCCCTGACCAGCGAGCGCTCGAGCCGGTGCCATGCAATTCAATTTAAGACGGTGTTCACAATTCGCGGCAGATACTGCCATGCCTGCGTCGGGTGTGCCGTCCGCTCGTTGCGGCCAAAGTGAAAACTGAGGCTTAGGCCAGAGAGACGCACCGAACCTGGGCCACCGGCATAGGTTTGTCGCAGCGAACGAAAGCCACGGAAGGCTAAGGGATCAAGCGGAACGTTTTGGGTGTGCAGCGTGCTCTGAAAGACGTCCAGTTGCAGCCGCCCGCCCCAAAGTTGCACGAGTGACCGAGTCGAACGCGAGAAAGACAAGATCTTAACCTCTTCCATCGGAGGGAGGCGCTCGACGCTGCCGTCAGATCCATAAGCTCCGCTGAATGGTTGACTGAAAGGGGCAGGGGATCTTTCGGCGTTGGGATATGCCAGCGAGGAAGCGGCTGCCACAGGGATCGATGCGGTTCGAAGCCTCGCGATGGGTGGCGCAAAGTTCTGTTGCGGCAGAACGATCCGTGAAACGGGGATTTGAGCAAACGCCGGCATGTAGCTTCCCAGAAATATCCCGAGCAGCGCCATGAACCGGTTGTGCGTCATGAGATGCGTTTCTCTCTGGTGGCCTTAGCACCGAAGTGAAAAATCGGACTGCGCCACCTGCAATTGGACAACTCAGGGCGTGCCGGGATATCGCCATGGGCGATTCACAAAATCAAGACGAGCCCTGCATTTTGCGGGACTGCTGTCGTAGTCCAGGGCTGCAGTCCTTGCCAGTCCTTTGTTTAGTCCTTGCTAGAGCGGCTGCAAAGGGGCGCGCCGCCAAAAGCGCCCCGTTTGTCTGGAGCCTAGACGCGCAATCCGCCCAGCAGATACAAAATCAGCAGGATAAGCAGAACCGTCCCGACAATCCCCATACCTCCACCTGTTCCCCATCGCGAGTAGCCGTAATAGCCTCCGCCACCGCCGAACAAGAGCACCAAGACAATGATCAGTAACAGCATGGAATCTCCCTTCAATGTACGAAGTTCTTCAATCGCTTACGGCTCAATCCCAAAAGCTCATTAGCAGCGTCTGCCGCCCAGGATTTTTTTATGGTCGCCCGGTTACAGATGCTCGCTGTCGGTTACACCTGCCTGCTCTGTAAAGAAGGATGATAGAGCGAACGAGAGGGGGGCGTCTGTACCGTTTAGGACAGTACGGAAATTGAACCGAGCGCGGTCCTGTTCCGCGCGGGAGCGGGTGTGGCCTGTTTGGAGGGTCTGCCTTACTTAACTGGTAGCTAACCCGATCTGTGCAGACCGGGAGGGGAGCACCGCACTCAAAGTTCCCACTTCAAGTAATTTGGCGAACTGAGGGGCGGGCAGGGGATGACTGAAATAGAATCCTTGTCCTTCATCGCAGCCATGAGCCTGAAGGAATTCCAACTGCGAGAACGTTTCCACGCCTTCGGCAATCACACGGTGCTTGAGGCCTCTACTCATGTTAATCACGGCAGTGATTATGGTCGCGTCACTCGTGTTCGCCGCGATCTCCTGGGTGAACGATTGATCTACCTTCAGAGTGTCGATAGGAAACTGCCGAAGATAACTCAAACTGGAGTAGCCGGTTCCGAAATCATCGATCGCCAGACGCACACCCATCGCTTTCAGTTTCTGAAGCGCCAGAACAGTGAAATCGGCATAGCGCATCAGCACGCTTTCCGTCAGTTCGAATTCGAGATAGCGCGGTTGCAAACGGGTATCCGCAAGGATGGTAGTTACACCTTCCAGGAAATCATCGCTGCGGAACTCTATCGACGAAACATTAACCGCCATGTTGATAGGACGCAGGCCGGCCTTTTGCCAGGCTTTCGCTTGTTTGCAAGCTTCGCGGAGCACCCAGCGACCGATGGGCAACATCAAGCCGCAGTCTTCGGCAACCGAGATAAATTGGCGAGGACAGAGCAGCCCGCGCTCGGGATGCGGCCAGCGGAGCAGCGCTTCGACACCGGTGATCTCTTCGGTCTTCAGGTCGACTTTAGGCTGGTAATGCAATACAAATTCGTTTCGTTCCAACGCACGGTGCAGGCTCGCTTCAATCGATTGCCGCTCCATCGCCCGCACATTCATGGCGTGTTCGAAGAACTGGAAATTGTTGGGGCCCTTTTCTTTGGCTTTGTACATGGCCAGGTCGGCATTCTTGATCAGGATGTCCGAGTCATGGCCGTCATCGGGATAGGTGGTCACGCCGATGCTCGCAGTGATACTGAGGCGATACTGGTCGACTTCGTGCGGCGCGGTCAGCGATTCCAAAATCTTTTTGGCCTTGAAGCCGGCATCGCGCGCGTGCGCAATCTCCGTGAGAATGATGACAAATTCGTCGCCCCCCTGACGGCTTACGGTATCGGAGGTCCGTATACAACCGAGCAAACGGCTGGCAATCGATTGGAGCAGCTTGTCCCCGATGGCGTGACCCAAGGAGTCATTGATGTGCTTGAATCCGTCGAAATCCAGAAACAGCACCGCCAGCCGGCTACCATTGCGATGCGATGCTTCAATCGACTGCCCGAGCCGGTCCATCAGCAGTACGCGGTTGGGCAAATTCGTGAGGAGATCGTGCTGCGCCAGATGGGACATTTCCAGTTCCATGGCCTTGGCCTCGGAAACGTCGTGAAAAACGATTACGCCTCCGGTCACCTTTCCTTGCCGATCGTGGATCGGAGCAGCGGAATCCTTAATGTTCGATTCATGACCGTCGCGTCGAATAAGCACGCAATGAGGGATTAGTCCCATGGTGCGGTCGCCTTCGATAGCAGCTACGAGAGGGTTCGGACTGGGTTCGCGCGTATCGCCATCGATGATATTAAATATCTCATGGAGCGGCTTGCCCGCTGCGTCGCTCCGATTCCAGCCCGTCATCCTCTCCGCGACGACGTTCAGGTAGGTAACGTTGCCATCCATGTCGGTGCTGAGCACCGCATCGCCAATGGAGTTGAGGGTGACTTGGGCGCGTTCTTTTTCGGTAAACAGCGCTTCTGCCGCAGCCTCGCGCTCGGCCATATTGCGTATGGCACGGTCCACCGAGTAGACGTCGAAGTGATCATCGAGAAGGTAGTCTTTCGCTCCGCGTCGCAGGGCTTCCGAGACGATGTTCTTGTCGGCCACACCACCCACGACGAGGGTGGGTACGTTCGGAAACGCGAGCGCCAGCCGATCGAATGTCGCCAAACCCTGGCTGTCGGGGAGCGACAAATGAACGAATAGTGCCCATACCTTTTCTTTCCTCCATCGCGCGATGCCGTCAGCAAGCGTTCTAACCCAGTCGCCCTCGAACGGGCCTTCGGTCGAACTCAACAGCGCTTCCTGGAAAATGGCGGCGTGAGACGGATTGTCATCGATCAGAAGCAGAGTCGGGATGTTGGTCAAGGGAATCGCACCTGCGGCAAGGGTGATATCAAACGCATCGCGGAAAAGATGACATTACTACTGTCGTCGCAGCTACATACATCTTAAGTTATTTGCTCAAACGGTAAATGCTATTCGATAAGAGGGCGATTGCAAGAAAAATAATTCCATACTTGAGTGGGTCTTCGGTTGTTTTGCCGGATCGGGCCACAGCGCGACTTGCGACGCTGGACGCTACATGTTTGCGGATAACGGAAGGAATCGAAACTCTTCATCCGGCAAACGTTTTCGCTGCGTGCCGGAAAAGAAGCCATACGACTGCAGACCTGCAGGACGCCAACGGGCGCTATACCGAATTCAGGCGACGAGGCGCGCGGCAAGGGGTCAGGAAATTGTCGCAGTTTGCGATCATCAGAACTCGAGCCCGTGAAACATCAGCCGCCTCTTCAGCGTAGTTTTGCCAATGCCGAGGTTATGCGCGGCGGCGGTCGTGTCCCCTGCCGTCTCACGAAGCGCACGGACAATGACATCGCGCTCTAACTCGCATTCCGGTCTTGGTGGCGCTTCGCTGTTACCCGGCCATTCGTTTCTCAATTCGCGCTGCAGGTCCATACTGACCGGGTCGGAGGCGAAGGAGAGTGCGCGCTGCACCGTGGCCTCCAATTCTCGAACATTCCCGGGCCAATCGTAAGCCAGCAAGTAATTCATGGCCGCGGCAGAGAATGCGACCCTGGACGCGGGCTCGGTATACCTTTCGATAAAGTAGTCAACCAGCAGAGGAATATCGCTCTTTCGCTCCCGCAGCGGGCGCAACTCAATTCTTAAGGCGCTCAGTTCGAGAAATAAGTCCTGCCGAAACGCTCCCTGAGCTACCTGCTCGGCCAGATCCTTATGCGTTGCGGAAATCACTCTAGCGTTAAAAGGCACTGGGAAGATTGCGTCGATGGGCCAGACGGCTTTCTCGTGCAAGGTTTGAAGCAGTTTGGTCTGCAGATACAGCACGAGTTCGCTAATCCCATCCAGGAAAAGGGTTCCCGATCCCGCAAAAGACGCGAGACCTTGCGAGCCGCCCACCCGGCCAAAAAGTTCCGCTTCGCGCAGCGGAGGTGCGCGCCGAGCGCAGCTTACCGAGATGAAAGTGCTGTCCTTCCGGCGACTGATCGAGTGGATGGACCGCGCAGCTGCTCCTTTGCCGGTTCCACGTTCACCGACGATCAGCACCGGGCAATGAAGCATGCTTGCCGCGTGTATTAGTTTGTACACACGCTGCATGGAAAGCGACACGCCGATCAAACCGCCCATACCCATTAACAAATGCTTATCGGCTTCGGCATGCATGGAGTCGGTCTCTTATGATTGGCAACCGCAATTTGAGTCACCCATTAGCGCTTCGTAAAGTAACGCGTGCAAGCGGGAATTCAGTCCATCGGGGTGCTAGAACATGGCGGGAGCCATTTTTTCATCTTCCACTTCGGACAAGTTAATGGCAGCTGGGACTATCGCTAAAATCTCCGCTGAGAAGCATAGCATTCAAAAACTGACCGCATTCAGTAATTTTTGCGAGAACCGGATCGTTCGGCAAGGCGTTGGGGTCTATCGTCCTCTCCGCATTCAGGGCCTGACGTGCGGCAATCACGTCATTGGCCCACCCTGCTAGTTTGTCAAACTCGTTATTGAGCAATACGAGAGCGTTTTGTTCTGTGTCGGTCTTTGCAGCGGCTGTGGCTTCCGCGAGACCAGCCGCCACACTGTCGTGATAGCTCTGAGACCACGTCCCACTTACGGCGAGACCATACGTAATCATGGTTCCGACCGCGCCCCGCCATTCCCTCATTTCAGCCAACACGGCGATAGCATCGCGCACGAAGTCCTTGGACAACCCCTGCGGCGCTGGCGCGGCGGCGTTGGCATCGGCAGGAGCACTGGAGTTCGCAACCGGAATCGTCAACACGATCCGATTCGGCTCAATGGTCACAACACCATTCGTGATCTGGGCCAGCACCTCAACATCCACATAGGAGCGCCCGTTAACCTGTGTCACTGCCGCATCCACCGTCTTGCCGTTCACGACGAGTGTCTTTGCCGGTTCTTGTGTCTGGTCGGGAGCGTCTTGCGCCAGGAGGATGGTTCCGAACGCTAATACCAATCCAAACAGCAGAGTTTTTTGAAGTCTGACAGGTCTGGGCACGATCAGCTCCCTTCCGCGCGGGACCGCATCCGCCAGGAAATGCGTTCCGCTGCTCCGGCACGGTTGCTCGGAGGTGATGCCATTCGCATCAGACCTAGCGTTGCCAGCAAAGATAAAGTAAAGACGAAGAATTTAATGGCGAGCGGGCCTATAAGCCGGATTCTGTTCGGCGCGTGTTTCCACGCGCCGCAGCGATCATTCCTCTGGGCCGCCGATCGCTCGGCGGCTCAAGCGGCCTACCCGAGGGTCCTAACGGGCCGGGCCGGCCCTCCCCTCCTATTTGGCCTTGCACCGCGCGGGGTTTGCCTTGCCGCAGACATTGCTGCCTGCGCGGTGGGCTCTTACCCCACCGTTTCACCCTTACCAGTGCGGCGAGTTATTGAAGACCTGCCGGAGGTTTTGCCTCCAGCCGATCACCGATGCTCGCCTGCACCGGCGGTTTATTTTCTGTGGCACTGTCCGTAGCCGAGCCGTCGCCAGCTCAGCCCCCTGGCGTTACCAGGCGCGCTGCCCTGCGGAGTCCGGACTTTCCTCCAGGCGCTCGCCTTGCGGCAGAGAACCCAGCGATCGCCCAGCCCGCTCGCCGCCGCAATTATAGCGTGCCGCGACCGATTCGCCAAAGCCGGTCGCGCTTATCGCAGCGTTTATTGCGCACGTTTATCGCCGCAACATCTAGTGCGCGTGCTTCGCTTTCTTCTGATTAGCCGCCTTCATCGGCGTGGCCTCACCGCATCTTCCGCTTCCGGCATCTTGCGTCCGCGTCGCTTCGCACCTTGGCCGCGTCTCGGCTGCCGCCGTCCTTGCCGGCATGGCGGCGGGAGCGGCAAGCTTGCCCGCGAGCAGCGCGTCGAACTCGTCTTCGTTCAGAATCGTCGACGCCGAGCGATTGCGCCTTATCGGACTTCGATCCCGGATCGCTCCCACCACCACGTAATCGGTATTCTTGCTGACCGTGTTCGAAACTTTCCCGCCATGCGCGGCACCAGCGCGCCAGCTTCCTCCCGCGATCGTCGGGCCAGCGCTCCGGTGAAGACAAACGTCTTGCCCGCCAGCACTGTCGAGCGCGGCGCCTGCCGCTCGTGCTGCGGATCGACGCCGGCTGCGCGCAGCCGCTCGATCACGCTGCGATTGGCGCGTTCGGAGAAAAATTCGACGATGCTGGCCGCCACTTTGGGCCCACTTCGGTAACTTCCGTCAGCTCCTCTTCGCTCGGCGTTCGCCAGCGCTTCGAGCGAGCCAAAATGCTCGGCCAGCAATTGCGCCGTGCGTTCACCGACGAAGCGCATGCCCAGCGCATAGATCAGCCGCGCCAGATCGTTTTTCTTGCTGGCCGCAATTTCGTCGAGCAGGTTCTGCGCCGATTTCTCGGCCATGCGCTCGAGCGCGGCCAGCTTTCTCGACACGTCAAGTTGATACAGGTCGGCGAAATCCTTCACCATGCCCTGTATCCACCAGCTGGTCCACGATCTTGTCGCCCAGCCCGTCGATATTCATGGCGTGCCGGCCGGCGAAATGAATCAGCGACTCCTTGCGCTTTGCCGGACACGCCGCGTTGACGCACCGGTAGGCCACCTGCGTCCGGCGATTGGTGGATCCGGCTGCCGCATTCCGGACAATTCTCGGGTACGTGCGACGGCGCGCCGGTCTTCGCCCTGCTCCACGACTTTCACGACGTGCGGGATCACTTCCCCGGCGCGCTCGACCAGCACCGTATCCCCGACGGCAAGTCCCAGCCGCGCGATTTCGTCCATGTTGTGCAGCGTCGACCGGCTGACCGTAACGCCGCCCACCGCCACCGGCTCGAGCAGCGCCACCGGCGTCAGCGTGCCCGTGCGCCCCACCTGAAAATCACGTCGCGCACGACGGTGGTTTCCTGCCGCGCGGGATATTTGTAGGCGATGGCCCAGCGCGGCGCCTTGGCCGTGAAGCCCAGCTCCTGTTGCAGCGGAATCTCGATTCACCTTGACCACGATGCCGTCGATTTCGTACGCCAGCGTTCTCGCGCTTGCCTTCCCACGCGTCGCAATATTTCTTCACCTCGTCGAGCGACGCGCAAAGCTCCCAGTCTTCCGACGCTTTGAAGTGCAGCTCGGCGATCGCCGCCAGCGCCTCCGAATGCCGCGCGAACGGGCACGCGCGCCGCTCCGCCAGCAGAGTAATATCCAAAAAAATCCAGTTGCCGCGACGCGGTGACGCTCGGATCGAGCACGCGCACCGCGCCCGCCGCGGCATTGCGCGGATTGGCGAAGCGCCGCCCGCCCCGCTCCTCCTGCTGGCGGTTCAGATTCCTGCGAACGCCTTTCGCGGCATGACGATTTCGCCGCGCACTTCAAATCGCCGCCCAGGCCCAGCCGCTTGCACGCCGCCGCATCAACTGCCCAGCGGGATCGAACGAATCGTGCGGATATTCGCCGTAACGTCTTCGCCGGTCGTGCCGTCGCCGCGCGTGACGCCGCGCGCCAGCACGCCGCCCTCGTACTGCAGCGCGATGCTCAGCCCGTCGAATTTGTGCTCGGCGACGTACTCGACGCTGTCCCGCCCGGCCAGCTCGCGCACGCGCCGGTCGAAATTGTCCAGTTCCTCGTAGGAAAACGCGTTGTCCAGGCTGCGCATCGGCGGATGATGCTGGCGCGTCTCGAAACCCTTGCGCGGCGCGCCGCCCACGCGCTGCGTGGGCGAGTCCGGCGTGACCAGCTCCGGATGCGCGGCCTCGAGCTCCTTCAGCTCGGTTCATCAGGCGGTCGAATTCCGCGTCGGAAATCGTGGGATTGTCCGAGACATAATAGCGGCGCTCGTGCCCGCGAATCTCCTCGCGCAGCCTCGCGATTTTTTCGCGCAGCTCGGCGGCGTCTTCGGGGTGATCCTCTGGGCCGTTTGGGGGGACGATGTTGTTACGGGCCACGAGACTCCTCGGCACCGGCGTTGGTCGGCAGTCGCTCAGGCACCCTGGCTCTGGCACCCCGCTGCCGCTGCTCAGGCCATGCGCAGGCAGGAAGCAAGGCGGTGAGCGGGCAAAAGCTATTATACAATGTGACGCCGCCACTCCACATTCGAGCCAGCTCGGGCCGGCACAGCAGGACGCACCCTGCGACTCCGCAGGAAACAGGCCAGGAATCGAGTCCGCCTAAACCCATGCCTTCACTTGCAGCCATCCGCGACGCTCTGCTGATCTTCAATCCTGTCTCCGGGCAGCGGCGCGGTGCACGACTCGGAAAGATCGAGCGAGCCCGCCTGATTCTCGCGCGCGATGGCATCGAGACGGAACTGGCGTCGACCGAGGGTCCCGGCACGGCGAGTGGCGGTGCCACCGAACTCGCGCGCAAAGCGATAAAAGATGGCCGACAGATGGTTATCGCCTGCGGAGGTGACGGCACGCTGAACGAGGTGGTCAACGGACTGGCCGGAAGCCAGATGCCGCTGGCGCTGCTGCCGGCGGGAACCGCCAATATACTGGCGAAGGAACTGGAGCTGCCCTGGAACATCGAGAAGGCTGCAGCGCTGGTGGCCGGGAGTCAATTGCGGCGCATCGCGCTGGGGCTGGTGATTTCCGGCAAGGGCGTGAGCAGAAGTGGTGCGAGCGGAACGGGGGTGAGCGGAAACGGCGGGCACGGCAGCAATGCGGAGACGGAGCGTTATTTTCTAAGCGTGGCCGGCGCCGGCCCCGATGGTGCGATTGTCTACATGGTTCACGCCGCTTTGAAGAAATCGGTGGGCACGCTCGCCTACTGGGCCGAGGGAATGCGGCAACTGGGTCGCTACAGCTTCCCGCGATTTCGCGTGATTGCCGGGGGCAAAACGATCGACGCGACACTGATCGTCGTCGGCCGCACGAAGCACTACGGTGGCCCTTTCCGGATTACCACGGAGGCCGATCTATACGGGGACGGATTCGAGCTGATGGTCTGCACGACGCGCAGCCGCCTGAAATACCTGGGCTATCTGCCGCTGTTGTGGACGGGACACCTGCGGCGGGCGCGTCACGTTCATTTTCTGAAAACCACAAGCATGCGGTGCGAGGCGCTGGGCTCGGTCGACGCTTACATGCAAGTGGACGGGGAAGCCGCCGGGCGCTTACCGGTAGAATTTCGCATCGTGCCGAACGCGCTGACGTTGGCGGTGCCACCTGCACTCGTCAACTCGCGTCGTTAAGTTCCGGGGCCGCGCGGGACCGGACGCGGCAAGACAGGGACGAGAATGGAACTGGTCACGCACGCACGGCTGCACTCGCGCTCGGGTGGGCGGGCCTTAACCGTGTGACGCGATTGGCCCCTCCGATGCTGCTCGTCTCGGGCCTTGCGGCGGAGCTCGATCGGCTGAGTTACTGAGGTGGACCACACCGCATTTCTTGCCGCCCATCGCACGGGCGGTCACTCGCTGGCCGGTAGTGTCGCGATTGCGGCGTCAACGGCGGCGGTCTTCGCTTGGTTCGCCCGAGGCGCATCGCATGGCGACCGACAGAGAGGCCAGGTGCCGGAGTCGAAAGCTGACGGCAGCGTTTCTTCCGGGACGGCTCGGCCGGGCGGAAGGGCCGTAACTTTTCGATCTTGGCGCGCGCGCCGTTTGCGGTGCCGGAACGGGCTCGCACCGGCTGCTCAATCTCACGAACAGCTACGGTGTTAATTTCGGGCGCTTTACGTTCGCAGCAGAGGCAGAAACTTCGCAGGGATACGAAATTCAGATCACTGATTTGCGCTTTAATTCGCGCTTTGCGGGGCCTCCGGGAACAGGGATACAGCCGGGCTTCGGTGAGGTGGTGGCCGCGATCGAGCTGAACTCGCGGTGGGAAGTCATCGGCGATGCATTACGGTTCGCCGCCACACCCCGGTCCTTGCGGGCACGTTTACGCGCTAGGCGGGGGCTTGCCGGGTGCCGAAGAGCAGTCGCACCAAGACGTAAAATGCCACCACCGAAATCAGAGTGCCGGTCGCAAACGAGAACTTATGCGCCATGAAGAACCCTACAGCCTGCTGGCCGTACCGTATGGCGAGGTAGCCCTCGAGGTAAAATCGAATGCCTCGCGCAATGACCATAGCCAGCATGAATGTGCGCAACTGCATTCCCAGAGCGCCTGCGGCCATGACAAAAATCTTAAACGGCGTCGGGGGAGGGAGCAGGGCGCCTACGATCATGGCCAGAAAGCCATGGCGTTCGATCCAGCGGCGGATGCCCGGGGCGCGATTCCCTGCCTTTTCATGAAACGCCGCCTCGTCGCCTTTCTTTGCGAGCACAAACAAGAGCAGGCATCCCAGTACCGAGCCCACCGTGGACATACCCGCGTAATAGGGCATGCGCAGCGGATTCTGGATCGAGAGATCCACGAGCAGCAGGTCATTGAGCGACGGAAAGGGCAGAAAAGTGGAATCGAGAAAAGCCAGGATGAACAGGCCGAGGCCACCAGAGGCAGCGATTGCGGCTTGCAGCCAAAGCGGAAGATGATATTTGCCCATAACCGCTAACGCAAGCCTCATTCTCTGGGAGCCGAAATCCCACGGGAATTATGGTGCTATCAAGCGTCGGAATTCTACCAGACTGGGCGCCTCCGATGACAAACCATGCACAGCACATGCGCGGTTTTCGTGAACAGACCAGAAGCTTTCTGGAGGATGCCTAGCTTGCCAAAGGGCGTCCTCTTGACCATCGGCGATGAGCCTGCTATAAAATATGGCACCTTTCGGATTGTCACCCCTGGCCGGATTCCTAAGGAGTTTTAATGGAGGATGCATGTCGGTTGCAGGATGCGGTATGGTTCGTCACGGCGATAAGCGCCTCGGTATGGTTGACTCGCGTGGGATTCGCTCGCGGTCACGAGCGCCTTTGGGCGCGTGTCCGGTCGCTGGGAAGCCGGGCGGTGGGCGCGTCCCTGGCCATTGCCGCTCTGCTGGCCGCGACGGCGGGAACTGCCCTGGCGCAAACCGCGCCGGAAACCGGCGGCGGCGAAGCCAATCTGAGGCTCCCGGACCTGTCGCAAGTGAGTTCCTGGGCATGATGGCCACAGCTGCTGATGGTCGGCATCCTGTTCTGCGTCTTCGGCTTGATCTTCGGCTTGACCATTTATCTGCGGCTGAAAAATCTGCCGGTGCATCGCTCCATGCGCGAAATCTCCGAGCTGATCTACGAGACCTGCAAGACCTACCTGATCACGCAGGGCAAATTCCTGCTGCTGCTCGAAGTCTTCATCGCCGTCGTCATCGTGCTCTATTTCGGCGTGCTGCTGCATTACGAAGCCATGCGCGTAGGCGTCATTCTCCTGTTCAGCGTGCTGGGAATCGCCGGAAGCTACGGCGTGGCGTGGTTCGGCATTCGCGTCAACACCTTCGCCAACTCGCGCACGGCCTTTGCCGGCCTGCGCGGCAAGCCCTATCCCGATCTACAAGATTCCGCTCGAAGCGGGCATGAGCATCGGCATGATGCTGATCAGCGTGGAACTGCTGATGATGCTGCTCATTCTGCTCTTCGTTCCCGGCGACTACGCCGGGCCCGTGCTTCATCGGATTTGCCATCGGCGAATCGCTGGGCGCGGCGGCGCTGCGCATCGCCGGCGGCATTTTCACCAAGATCGCCGACATCGGCTCCGACCTGATGAAGATCGTCTTCAAGATCAAGGAAGACGACGCGCGCAATCCCGGCGTGATCGCCGACTGCACCGGCGACAACGCCGGCGACTCCGTCGGCCCGAGCGCCGACGGTTTCGAGACCTACGGCGTCACCGGCGTGGCGCTGATCACCTTCATCCTGCTGGGCGTGAAGAGCTCCGACCGTGCAGGTGCAGTTGCTGGTCTGGATCTTCGTGATGCGCATCGCCATGCTGGTGGCCAGCGCCGCGGCTTATTTCATCAACGGCGCCATCGCCAAAGCGCGCTACGGCAACGCCGACGAGATGAATTTCGAGGCGCCGCTCACCTCGCTGGTCTGGCTCACCTCCATCGTCTCCATCGCCATGACCTACGCCATCTCCTGCCGTGATCATCCCGAGCCTGGGCGGCGACACCACGCAATGGTGGAAGCTGGCGACGATCATCTCCTGCGGCACGCTGGCCGGCGCGGTCATTCCCGAACTGGTGAAAGTCTTCACCTCCACCGAATCGCGGCACGTCCGCGAAGTGGTGACCTCGGCGCGCGAAGGCGGCGCGTCGCTGGGCATCCTGTCCGGCTTCGTGGCCGGCAATTTCTCCGCCTACTACCTGGGACTGGCCATGGTGGTGCTGATGTCCATCGGCTACCTCGTGAGCCTGGGCGGGCTTGGCGAACCTGATGATCGCCGCGCCGGTGTTCGCTTTCGGCCTGGTGGCCTTCGGCTTCCTGGGCATGGGCCCGGTGACCATCGCCGTGGATTCCTACGGCCCGGTGACGGACAACGCGCAATCGGTCTACGAACTTTCGCTGATCGAGCAGATTCCCGAACATCCAGCAGGAACTCAAGCGCGATTTCAACATCGACGTGCAATTTCGAACGCGCCAAGGACCTGCTCGAGGAAAACGACGGCGCCGGCAACACCTTCAAAGCCACGGCCAAGCCGGTGCTGATCGGCACGGCCGTGGTCGGCGCAACCACCATGATCTTCTCGATCATCATGGCGCTGACCAACGGCCTCACCGAGAACGTCGACAAGCTCTCGCTGCTGCACGCGCCGTTCTTCCTGGGCCTGATCACCGGCGGCGCCATGATCTACTGGTTCACCGGCGCTTCCACGCAGGCCGTGACCACCGGCGCCTACCGCGCCGTCGAGTTCATCAAGGCCAACATCAAACTCGAAGGCAGCGAGAAGGCCTCCGTCGCCGACAGCAAGAAAGTCGTGGAGATCTGCACGCAGTACGCGCAGAAGGGCATGCTGAACATCTTCATCGCCGTGTTTTTCGCCACGCTGGCCTTTGCCTTCGTCGAGCCGTTCTTCTTCATCGGCTACCTGATCTCCATCGCCATCTTCGGCCTGTACCAGGCCATCTTCATGGCCAACGCCGGCGGCGCCTGGGACAACGCCAAGAAGATCGTCGAAGTCGAGCTGAAGCAAAAAGGCACCGAACTGCACGCCGCGACGGTCGTCGGCGACACGGTCGGCGATCCGTTCAAGGACACTTCTTCGGTGGCGCTGAACCCGGTCATCAAGTTCACGACGCTGTTCGGCTTGCTGGCCGTCGAGTTGGCCGTGCAGCTTGACCGCCGAAACCGGAGGCGTGCTGACGCACATTCTGGCGGCGGTCTTCTTCCTGATTTCTTTTATCTTCGTCTACCGCTCGTTCTACGGCATGCGCATTCGCACGAGCGGAGCCGGCGGAGAAGCCGTGCCGCGCAAGCGGCCGACTAGCGACGCGCAGATCTCTTTCTCAACGTCCGCAAGGAATTGCGTCTAGCGGTGCGGCCGCAGCCCACTCTTTGGCGCGACTGCTAGCTGTCCGGTCTGCTCAGAACGCTGCCGCTACGCTTTAATCAGCTCGGGAACTTTCGCGGATCGTTCTCGAAGCCCGGGAAAACCGCGTCCAGGTCTGCGTGCCCAGATGCCCGGAGATCACTTCGCCCAGCACCGAGCGAAAATCGGTCGTCAGCGTCAGGTCGCGCCCTTCGTTGAGCTGCTCGGGCCCCAGGCCCGGCCACTTGCCGTAGACCTTGCCGCCCTTGACCTCGCCGCCCATCACGAACATGCAGTTGGCATGGCCGTGGTCGGTGCCGCGGTTGCCGTTTTCGTGCGCCGTGCGGCCGAATTCGGACATGGTGACGACCACGATGTCCTCCATGCGGTCGCCCATGTCCTGCGAGAAAGCCGCCATCGACTGGCCCAGATCGCGCAGCAGGTTCGAGAGCTGGCCCTGCGCGCCGCCTTCGTTGACGTGGTTGTCCCAGCCGCCGGTATCCACGAACGTGACCTCGAGGCCGATGTCCGCCTTGTGCAGCTGCGCCACCTGCTGCATGGTCTGGCCCACGCGGCCGTTCGGATACATCGCGCCGTTTTCCGGCTGGAAGCGCGAGGGATCGGCCTTGCGCAGCATGTCGATGGCTTCGAACGTCTCCGTGCCGGTGCCGCGCAGCGCCTGGTCCACGCGTCTGCGCGTAGAGCGCCTCGAAGCCGCCTTCGACCGCCGGCGACTGCGCGAAGACGCGAAACTGCTTGATGTCCGGCAAGCGCAATCGCGGGCGCCACGCCGCGCAGCGTGAGCGGCAGGTTCGCGCCCATGGCCACGGCGCGGAACGGCGAGGCGTCCGGCTTCGGGCGAGCGTTGCAGCGCGCGATTGAGCCAGCCATCGTCGGTGGCCTTCACGCCCGGCGTGCCGGACTCCATGTAGTCCTGCGCATCGAAATGCGAGCGCGTCGTGTCCGGCGAGCCGGCCGCATGCACGATGGCGAGCTGCTGCTTCTGGAACAGCGGCAAGCAGCGGCGCGAGGCTCGGGTGCAGGCCGAAGAAGCCGTCGAGGTCGAGCGCCGCGCCTTCCCCGCCCTGCGCGCGGCTGCGGAATCGCGATGCGTCGGGCGAATGCGGTAGTAGTTCGGCTCGGCGAACGGCACCACGATGTTCAGTCCATCGGCCGCGCCGCGCTGGAACAGCACCACGAGTTTCTTGCGGTTCGCCGCGGGCGTCGCCGCCACCGCGCGCCGCAGAAAAGCCGGCAGCGTGCTCATGCCGATCATGGCCACGCCGCCGCTCTTCAGAAAGCTCGTCGTGAAATCTTCATGGTCGTTCTCCTTCCGAACTCCTTCCGCTCACTGCCCGCTGCCGATCTTCCGTCACTCCGACAGCAGCTCAGCGATGCCGATCTGCGTTCCATGGCCGCTTCACCGCCGCTGAAATTCCGGCGCGCCCAGCACCAGGCCCGCGATCATCCCCTCGATTCACTTGCTTCACCGGATCGTCCAGGCTCGCCTGCAGAATCTGCGGATCGCTCATCTGTTTCTCGAGCGTCTGCCGCGTCTCCGGCGAAACTTCGCCCGAAAGCAGCACCGCAATCGCCCGGTCGAGCACCGCCTGCGGATCGCCGCGCACGCGCCGGTGCCCAGCAGCAGCCGCAATATCCACGTGCGTGCCGCGCATGCGGCCGCTCGCCAGCGTCAGCGAATAGTTCAGCCGGTTCAGCAGCGCGCCCGTGTTGACCCAGTCCGCGGCCTTGTCGGAATAGCCGGTCGGCGGCTGGCACTGGTAGAGCGGCTCGCCGATGCGCGCCGTCCACTGCACCAGCGGCAGCGGTATGCTCACGTCGGCGCCCACCGCGCGCGCCGCCGACACCACCAGCTCAAACGGCGTCTTGATCTTGGCGCGATAGGCGTCGCGCGACCAGAACTCCGGCGAATAGATCATCGTGTGCAGCACCGCGCGAATGTCGCCGTCGGTCGCCAGATAGGTCTGCGCCATGCGCTCGACCAGCGCTTCCGGCGGATTGTCGGAGACAAAGTGCTGCGCGATTTCGAGCGAAAGGTGATGCGCCGTGTGCGGATCGCGCGCCAGCAGGTCCAGCACTTCTTCGCCGTCCTTCATGCCGCCCGCGTCGATCTTGTGGCCCAGCACCATCTTCGGCTTGGGTCGTGCAGCCGCTCGTTGAAAAAGAACTCCGGATCGCGCTGCGGCGTGCGAATCGTCCAGCCGGTGAAGGCGCGCGCCACTTCCGTCACGTCCTGCTGCGTGTAGCCGCCGTCCACGCCCAGCGTATGCAGCTCCATGATTTCGCGGCCGTAGTTCTCGTTCAGTCCGCGGTCCTGCTTCTTCTGCTGGCTTGCCATTCGGAGCCGCCTGCGGCATGCCGAACGCGCCGCCGAAACGGCCGCGCAACATGCCGCGGCGCGCAACTGCTGCTGCTCCTGCAGGCGCGCAAAAGCCTGCGGGTCCACGCTCTGCCAGTTGTCCAGGTAGAACAGCATGGCCGGGACTTTTCGCCGTGGCCTCCAGCAGATCGCGGAACTTGCCCATGGCGTGCGGGCGGATGGCGTCGCGCTCGTAGGAAGTCAGCATCCAGCGGTCCGCGTCCCTTGCCCGCAAACACGTTGAAGTGGTTGAACCAGAAATCCACCATCTGCTCGTAGAGCTGCCGCTCGCTGTAGACGGCGCGGTCGATCTTGGCCATGGAAAGCTCGGCGACGATGCGCTGCGGAGCGCGCAATTGTGCGCTGTTCAAAGAAGTGTTGCCCGGGGGGTTGCCAGGGATGTTGCCTGGGGCGCTGCCCAGAGCGTTGCCAGTGGCGTTGCTGGGGGAATTGTCTGGCGCCTGGCCGGAAACATTGTTGGCGGCTTTGTCGCCGAATCGCTGGGAATTGGACGCATCGGCAGGCGGGCCGTGCTGCATATCGGGTTGCTGCGCATCGGTCTGCTGTGCAACGTCTGAACTTCTCTGCACCTGGTTCGTGCCGGGCGCCATGGCCTGTGCGTCCGGATCGGAGGGCTGCCTGGCGGCGCGAAGCTTCTCCTGCTGCTGTTTGCGATACTGCTCGACGGTCAGGCCTTCACGCTTGGCGGCGACCTGGGGCCGCGGAAATGTCGCGAGAAGTTTTCCCGGCGACATCGTCAGCGTTGGAAAACGCTCGAGGCGCGCGTCGAGTGCGGAATCGTCGATCGATTCGGGATGCAGTTGCAAATCGATCCATCTGGAAAGGCCCATCTGCTTCACTCGTTCGCTATCTCCGGGCCGCGGACCGAAACCCAGGCGGTTGAGAGCATGAGCGATGGCCTCATCTTCGGTAAGATCGGTCGCGGGCAGATTGCCCATGGATGCATCTTTTGAGGTGTTGCGTTTTTTGTCGTGCTTATCTTTGCCGGCGGCCAGGTAAGGCGCCGAGAGAATGAGCGAGGTCAGGGCGAGCAAAGCGCAACTCGCAATCATTGTTCTAGTTTGCGTTTTTGACTGTCGAGCCACATCTACTCGACGCGTCTGGCGTAACGTGTGGTTTCGAAACTGTTCCATGGCCATCTTTACCTCTTGGACTTGCCTACGGGGCCGGACTGGCCCATGCGTCGCGGTGTTTGTCGGTATACGAGCGATCCCCTATTTTAACCCTTCAGCTGGATGAAAGTTGCGCCATGTCAACCGCGACCGACCTAAGAGGGACGTGCAGCTAGCGGTCCCTCGCAGGGCCTGAGCCGTTCACGTCCTGGGATTCGACGGTGTGCCACGAATGTGCGATCGACATGTGATCGACATGTGAACAACGTACGGCCAACATGTTCTGATCGGCATGCCGATAAACCAGCTTTCGGCAATGGCGGGTAAGACGGGTACCATAGAATCACGTGGCCGGGGCGCGGGGGAGCGCAAGCAAACGATGCTGTTGCGAAGATTTTTTTTCTGGCTTTCCACCAAGAAACGCGCAATGTCCGTCATCGCGCGCTACGGTATGCGCTATGGCTTCGCGCAGCGGTTCGTCGCGGGAGAAACACTGGCAGAGGCCATGGGACCGGCCCGCGAACTCTGCCGCGTCGGCCGGCGCGTCATTCTGAACCTGCTCGGTGAAAATGTCGATACCCCGCAGGATGCGAGGCGCGCACGCGATACGTATATCGATATGCTCAATGAACTCGACCGCGCAGGCCTTGATGGCAACATTGCCATCAAGCTGACGCAACTGGGACTCGACTTCGACCGTGAACTCTGCCTGTCGCTCGCGCAGGACATCGCTGCAAAGGCCGCGGCACTCGCGCGAACGATCGAAATCGATATGGAGAGTTCCGCCTATGTCGGCGTGACGCTCGACATTTTCGAACAGGTACACCGGTCGCATGGCAATGCCGGAGTGGCCATCCAGGCCTACCTGCGACGCAGTGAGAGCGACGTTGAGAGACTGGCAGAGGTAAGAGCCGGCCAACCATCGGGACCACGCGGCCGAACGGCATTGATGGGAACGCCAGCGGCGGAAGATTTAGCGAAATCTCCCGGGGCAACGAAGGGAGTGCTGCCGAAGGTGCGCCTGGTAAAAGGAGCGTATTTAGAGCCGCCATCGATCGCGTTCCCCAAGAAAAGTGAAGTGGACGCGAACTACCAGAAATTGATCGATCGTCTTCTGACTCCCGCCGGAACGAATCGGAAATCGCAGTTCTTCGCCGCCATTGGCACGCACGATCCAGTGCTCATCGATCATGCCTGCGATACTGTCGCGCAGCATGGATTGGCGCCTGACGTCTACGAATTCCAGATGATCTACGGTATCCGGCGCGACCTCCAACAGCAGCTGTTCGACCGGGGGCAGCCGTTACGAGTGTATGTGCCGTTCGGCACCGCCTGGTGCCCCTACTTCATGCGCCGCCTTGCCGAGCGCCCGGCAAACCTGTGGTTCGTGCTGCGCAGCCTGTTTGCGGAACGCAAAGTGCGCCGAGCTAATAGGCCGCAGCCGAAAAATGACGGGAATTCGGAACATTGATACCCTCTGGAGTGGCCGGCATGGATTTTGAACAAACTTGGGACTTCCGCCGCAGTTCGCACAGGACTCAGCAGTTCCGAACTGTGCGCGGAAGCGATTTGATCCGGCCATGCATGTGAGGAATATCTCCAGGCACTGGCTCCCTATAGTCGTCGCCGCGTGCACCATTGTCGCGGCCGTGGTCCTCCGCCAACGTCTCGCACGCCAGGAAAATACCGCGATTGCCGAGTTAGCCGCTTCGCAGGCCCTAATTGCCAGGAGTCAAGCCGAAGCGCAAATGACCTCGCAGATTTTGGCTCTTAGCCGCTTGGCAATTCGCTGGGAAATCTGGGGCAAGCCGGTCGAGACGGATTGGGAATCGGAAGCGGCGGTCCTGATGAGTGGATATCCGGGATACCAGGCCATTGAATGGGTGGATCCGGTGTTTCGGGCGCGCTGGATTGCGCCGCTCATCGGGAATGAAGCCGATGAAGACCTGGATTTCACCCCAGAATTGCGACGGCGAACCGCACTCGATTCCGCCGAGGCCATGCACGATGTCGTAATCAGCCGCCCAATCGAGCTACGTCAACGAGGCCAGGGATTTCTCGTCTGTGTTCCCATCTTCTCGGGAAAGAAGTTCGAGGGATTCATCGTGGGGGTGTTCCGATATCAGGAACTGCTCGATCGCATTCTCGGCAACGTGGCCGGCGATTACTGGGTGGATGTGTTCGATAGCGGAGAACAGATTTACAAACGAGCGGAGAACGAACCACCCCCGGACAAGAAGTGGCTCGAGGACGAGAAAATCATATTAGGCATGCATGCCTGGGATGTGAGGGTCTGGCCAAAGGCGCAAACGGTAACGCAAGCGCAGTCGCGTTTACCGGAGGTTAGCCTCATCGTCGGACTGTTCGTGGCAGGTCTGCTGGCCGTGGTTGTGTATTCGGCACAAACATCTCAACTGCGCGCCCGGGAGGTTATCGCTGCGAATGAAAAACTGAAAACAGAAATTGCGGAACGCCAGGAGATGGAAGAACAACTGCGCCAAGCTCAAAAAATGGAGGCCATTGGACGGCTGGCAGGCGGGGTGGCGCACGATTTCAATAATTTGCTCATGGTAATTCGCGGGCAAGCGATGCTCTCCCTCACATCGTTCTTTCCGCCCGCTCCTTTGCGCAGGAACCTTGAGGGCATCCTGAAAGCGGCAGAACGGGCGACGGCACTGACGCGCCAGCTTCTGGCCTTCAGCCGCAAACAAGTGCTGCAGCCAAAAATACTCGATCTGAACAGCCTGGTTGCGCAGGTTGCGGAACTGTTGCCTCCGCTGCTGGGCGAAGATATCCGGCTGCAGATGGCACTCGATCAGGACCTGGGCCGGGTGCTTGCCGATCCCGGGCAAGTCGAGCAAGTGCTTATGAACCTAGTGGTCAACGCGCGCGATGCGATGCCCGATGGCGGAGAATTGACCATCGAGACCTCCAACGTTGATTTGGAAGAGACGTCCGCTGTGCACTACTCCGGGTTTCATCCAGGGCCTCACGTGATGATGGCTATCAAGGATACGGGGTATGGCATGGATGCCGATACCAGGTCGCACGCATTCGAACCATTTTTCACCACCAAAGAGAAAAACAAGGGGACTGGCCTGGGGTTGGCGACCGCCTACGGAATCATAGAACAAAGCGGCGGAGGTATTTCCCTGCTCAGCGAGCCAGGACGCGGAACTACGGTCACGATCTATTTCCCTCGTACCGAGGAGCCGGCCGAAGAAGTCGAGCAGCCGCAAGGGACTGCGAGGACGCTAGACGGCTCGGAAACCATTTTGGTGGTGGAAGACGACGATGCCGTACGAAAGATGACGCGGATGTTTTTGACGATGCGTGGATACAAAGTTCTCGAAGCCGGAAACGCGGACGAAGCAATGCAAATCGTCAGGCGGGACTGCAGGTCGATCGACCTGCTGTTAACCGACGTGGTCATGCCCGGAATGAAGGGACGCGAACTGGTGGCGCAAATTGCCGCGATCTGCGACGGGCTGGCAATTCTTTATATGTCCGCTTACACAGAAGACGCCGCCGTGAATAACGGCATTCTCGACCCAGGCACCGCGTTTATCGAAAAGCCCTTCGGCCCCGACGATCTGGCAAGCAAGGTGCGTGACTTGCTGGAATCGGGCACCAGACACACGCCGCCAGCGACCAGCTCTTCGTGACCCGGGCGAACGGGGACGGTCGTGGCAGGTGATCGGGCACCTAACCGGCGGGCGCCCGCCTCGTGTCGCGCCGCTCGCCAGCCGTGCCTGGTTAGCGCAGCCATACCACATCTAACGCAGATACGCCTCCATGATGTATTGCTCCACCATGCGCTGGGTGTTGAAAAACGTGCCATTCAGGGCAATCGCATGGCGCATGACCGTCAAGTAGGCGCCGCGATCCTTGTAATACATCGGCAGGATCACTTGCTCTAATTTCGCGTAGAGCGCTTCAGCCTCTTTTCGACTGTCCGTCGCTGCTTCGATCGCTTCGCTGGCGGAGCGCACTTCCCCAATCGACCAGCCGGTTAGTCCTTCAATGTGACCCTCCACCCACCATCCGTCCAGAATGCTGAGACTCGGGACGCCATTGAGCGCGGCCTTCATCCCGCTGGTGCCTGAAGCTTCAAGCGGAAACTGCGGCGTGTTCAGCCACAGGTCGACGCCCGAGGTTATCTTTCTACCGAGATCGAGGTTGTAGTTTTCGAGGTATACGGTGGTCACCGATTTTCGTAAGGCTTTCTGCGCCTTAAAGATGTTACGGATGATTTCCTTGCCGCCCCAGTCGTTAGGGTGCGCCTTTCCGGCGTAGATGAGCTGGATCTTCCCGACCGATTTCGCGATCTGCCGAAGCCTGTCCAGATTCGCGAGAATCAACTCGGCGCGTTTGTATCCAGTCATACGGCGCGCGAAACCGATGGTGAAGACCGCGGGGTGGAGCGTGAGACCCGTTTTCCGGTGCACCTCTGCCAAAAGCTCGCCTTTCGACGCCATATGCGCGGCCCAAACCGCCTCCTGGGGCAGCCGCAGGATGAGCCGCAGGCTGAAGTTATCTTCCCTCCAACCTGGAATATCGCGGTCAAACAGTGCCTGGAATGAAGGTGATGCCCAGGAGCCCGCGTGCACTCCATTCGTAACGGTTTGTATGGCTACGCCGGGGAACATTTTTCTCGATGTCTCGCCGTGAACCTTGGCCACCCCGTTTACGAAGTGGCTCAGGCTCAAAGCCAGGTAGGTCATATTTAAGAAAGCGCCGTTGCGCGCCGCGTCGGACAAATCCGCATAATTCTGATCGGTTTGTAACGCTCGCTTGAGCAAGTTCGCCGAGGCGGCATCCTGCAAGTCCAAGAAATTTATAAAACCGGGAAATAAACGGGTGAGGTATTCCACCGGAAAACGGTCATGCCCGGCGGACACGGGCGTGTGCGTGGTGAAGACGCATTTCGCGCGCACATTCTCGATGTCCTCGCCGCGAATCGAGGTGCGGCCTGCCTTAACCGCCTCCTGGGCGAGTAATTCAAGCGTAAGAAGCGCGGCGTGGCCTTCGTTCATGTGGTAACGAGTTAATTCCGTATGGCCAAGTGCCTGCAGCATGCGCACGCCGCCAATTCCCAGCAGCACCTCCTGGCGCAGGCGGTAGTATGGGTCTCCGCCATAGAGCGTGCCCGTAAGGCCGCGGTCGCTTTCTTCGTTCACGGGCAGATCGGCATCGAGGAAATACACGGGCACTTCGCCGCCACGCACACCTTTTGCGTCGTAACGCCAGCAGCGAAGTTCAACACGCCGGTTTTCGAAGGGGAGCGAGACGCGCGCGGCCTCCTCCTGAAGAAAATCTTCCGGACGCCACTCCACCGGATCGGCGATCTGCATGCCGTCGGCTGCCAGACGCTGAGTGAAGTATCCGTTGCGATACAGAAGCGATACCGCCACCATGGGGAATCGCAGATCGGCGGCAGCACGGATGGTGTCACCCGCCAGCACGCCCAAACCGCCACTGTAACTCGGCATGGCGTTCTCCAGCGCAATCTCCATCGTGAAGTAGCCCACAAGTTTAGATTGCGTCACCAGGTCTCCATTGAAAAAAAGCGTAACCAGCAAGAGGAAAGCAGGCTCACACACCCGTCCAAGAGAAAAGCAGGATTAACGTGCCCATCTAGTAAACATCCGGATATTTCAAAAGAGCCAAAACGCCAGAAAAAGTGATGGGAACCATCCAAAATAGAGTGCTATGCACAGCAACTCTAACGGATGTCTGGATGCTAAGATCCATCTCAACACTGCCCCTGATTCACATGAGCGCCCCGCCGGCTTCACACCCCTCCCGGCGGGGCGCTTTGTTTCTCCCGCAAAATAGCGTGGTGCTGACAACTGGCCTTTATTTTGCCACACGTGAATTCATTTTGGGCTCGCGCATGCCCAAGAATTTCTTGCAGGGCCGGTGCAGCGCTACAATCGTTGCAGCAAACGGCGATTGCAGCGCATAGCGCCATCCACTTATTGCGAGGGGGCCATCGATGCGTCCAAGGGTCGTAACACTCATCGTTTTTTCCGCGACTGTTGTTGCCTTCCTGGCTGGTCTATTGACCGCCAGCAGGGTGCGCCAGGTCGAGGCTCAGGCGAAACCGGGAACCGGATTTGCGGCCCTAGCCGGCGAAAAAAATGCGCAGGATGTTACCGGTCCCTACGACGTGGTTCCTGACTGGCCCAAACCTCTTTCGCAACTACCCGGCAACGAAAAATGGACGTGGGGTGCCGTCGAGAGCGTTTTCGCCGAGAGTCCCAACCGCGTCTTCATTTTGGAACGCGGCGAACTGCCGAAGCTGTCGAGGCCGGCAGAAGTTCCCTATCCCGCCGTGGGACCAAGCCTTTCTTTTCCTGTATCGCAATTACCTTTTCGGAATGCTTCGGTCGGTCCGGTGGCGGCCGCTGGAAACGGCGATTGGAAAGGCAAACTAGGAGTCGATGCGCGCTGGGAGAATTGCGTGGTGGTGGTGG
This sequence comes from uncultured Acidobacteriota bacterium, assembly GCA_963828935.1. Taxonomy (GTDB): domain Bacteria; phylum Acidobacteriota; class Terriglobia; order Acidiferrales; family UBA7541; genus Palsa-189. Next base: position 209,769 of record CAWHGP010000004.1, read on the forward strand.
ACGCCAACGGCAACATTGCGGAGCGGTGGACGCAATGGGATTCCATGCTCAAGCGGCCGCACTTTGTGACCATAAATCCCTACGATCCCGAAAAGCATGTTTGGGTGGTCGACGATATGGGGCATGCCGTTTACGAGTTTACTCACGATGGAAAACAGCTGGTGAAAACGCTCGGTACGCCTGGACAGCCGGGTGCCGACGATAAGCATTTCAACCGGCCCACATTCATTAACTGGCTCCCGGACGGCACGATGTTTGTGACCGATGGATACGGCAACACGCGCGTGGTGAAGTTCGATAAAGACGGCAAATTCCTGATGACCTGGGGACAAAAAGCCAATCCCCCCGACGACACGCGCCCCGGAACATTCGACGCCGTGCACGGCGTTGTCTTTGACCTCGCGCGAGGCCGCGTCTTTGTGACGGACCGCTCCGACCGGCGGGTCGAAATCTTCGACCTAAACGGCAAATTTCTCGATCAATGGGGCACCGGCAAACCTTCGACGCCGCAGTTCCTCTACAAGGCTGCCGATGGCAATCTGTGGATCGCCGACGGCTCGACTTCCAAGATCATGAAGTTCGACATGGAGGGCCACTTTCTGTACTCCTGGGGCAGCCAGGGTGACTGGCCTGGCGCGATGTGGAACGTTCATGGAATGAGCGTCGACCAGGAGGGCAATCTGTACCTCGCCGAAGTGAACAACGGCCGGGCTGAAAAGTTTCATCCGCGCGCCGGTGCCAACCCGGCATTTGTTGTTGGCCAGCCTGTGCGCGCCGCGTGGAAATGAGTTTCTCGCGGCAGAATTCCGGAATAATATTTCGGCAGGGCCCGGGAATGTCCGCAGGAGCACACAAACTGGCAGGCACAATAGCGCGATGGATGGCTACGCGAGCATTCCTGGCTTCTTCAGATAGCGGCCAATCACGGCATCGGCGGTGCGGTAGGTAAACGCGAGCACCGACGGCGTCGGATTTGCGGAACCGTTGTTGGGGAACATCGACGCACCCATCACAAAAAGATTGGGCGCCTGCCAATGCTGGCCATAGGTATTGACCACCGAAGTTTCAGGTGACCTGCCCATGATCGTGCCACCCTGCACGTGCGTAGATTGGTAGCGGCGCGTGTCGTAGTGGCCATACGCTGCACCGGCTGCGATCTCTTTTGCCCCCATCGCATGCGCCAGTTCCACGCCTTTGGCGATGGCAAACTCGACCATCTTCCGTTCATTATCGTGCCAGTCGATGGTCATGCGGATGAGCGGATCACCCAGGTGATCTTTATAAGTCGGGTCGAGATCCAGATAGTGAGTTTTATAAGGGATGTGCTCGCCGGAAAATCCGATTGCACCCACGCGGTCATACCAATACACGGCCTGTTTTTTCCATTCCGCGCCCCAGCGTGCCTTCACTGAAGGAGGCACGGTGCCGAAACCCACAATGGGTTGGTAGCCTTGGCCGATGCCGCCGAACGTTCCACCGCGCAAGAAAGGCAAATCGCGGTGATCGAAGACGTCGCCATCCAGGTCGCTAAAGCGCACACCTGCGGGCGCGGCGCCCATAAACCGGTTGAGGGGCTTCTCGAAAAACGCTTGCGCAGCGGTGAAGCTGACCTGATGTGTAAGGTTGCGGCCCACAACTCCTTTTCCGCTGGCGGGATCGTAGGGTTCGCCGATGCCGGAAAGCAGCAGCAGGCGGGTGTTGTTGAGCGTCCACGAACCCAGAAAAATAAGATCGGCGGGTTGGAAGACTTCCTCGCCGCTCTGATCGATGTAATTCACCCCCGTCGCGCGACCCTCTCCGCGCGGCCCTTTTTCATAAACAATACGACGCACGGTGCAGCCATTGTGCAGCGTCACACTCCTCTGCTTCTCAACGATGGGCAAAAGTGTGTTTGTTGGCTGGGACTTCGCGCCGATCATGCAACCGAACCGGTCGCAGAATCCACAGTACATGCATCCTGGCCGCGAGATTCCGTCGGGATTCGTGTATGCGGTGCTGATCGTCGCCGCGGGGTTCGGATAGGGATGATAGCCCAGCGATTTCGCCGCGTCCTCGAACAATGCAGCAAAGTAGGGCTGCTTGGTGGGCGGCGTGGGGTACTCCTCGCTTCGCGGTCCCTCAAACGGGTTACCGCCCTCCATCAATTTGCCGCGGATGTTGCCCGCCTTGCCGGAGACCCCCACCAGCTTATCGGCGCGAGTGTAATAAGGCTCAATCTCACTCCAGGTGATGCCCCAATCGACAACCGCATGATCTTCCGGAAGCTTTTTCAGTCCGTATTTTTCCTTAGTGCTCTCGAGCAACTCGAAAACGTCAGCCAGATGCCGCGGGAAGACCGCGCCCCAGTGTTCCCCCGCTCCACCGGTGCCCTGGCCCGGCATGAACGAACCAAGCTGGCGAATCGGAATTGCGCGGTCGCGGAGCGTATAGCGCAACGTGGCGGTCTCGAGCGCATAATTCTGCATCATGCGAAAACGCACGTTGTAATCGAGTTCGTCCATGCCGCCGACGTAGTCTTCTTTGTGACGTGGGACGCCACGCTCGAGGATGGCCACCTTGACAGGACTGCGCGCGGCCAGCTCCTTGGCAATCAGCAGGCCGGTCCAGCCGCCGCCAATCACGACGACATCGGTCTTGGGCAGAGTTTTCACGATTCGCCTTGTGCTTCCCTGCGTTCTTGCCGCACTCTTTGCCGCATTCTTTGCCGCGTTCTTTGCCGCCGTCTAGTCGGCGCCGCTCCCGACGGTCAAGATTCGTCCTCGCCTGGGCGATTGGGATGCGCCGTGGCCTGCGCGAGGCTCATCGGCTTGGGCCGGAAGGCCTCGCCACGATACTTCTCAATCTCGAGGTAGTTGGTCATGCGCGGGCCAGGAAAACCGATCAGTTGCCAGCCAACCATGTCCACGTTGCCGCCGTGCTGCGGATCGCAGAACATGCCTTCGATAGTGTTGCGGCGCAGCAATTCGAAAAATACAGTTGTCTCGATGGTTTTCAGCTTGGCATCTTGCTCGGATGGCGTGAGCTGGTCAAAGCCCTTCAAGCCTTTGAGTGCTTCGCGATACATCTCGCGTGGTGTGGCTTTGCCCTGATAACCGAATTCTGCCGCCGCACCATCCTCGAACGGCTCGTGCGCGTAACGATGGCCATCGCGTCCCCATGGACCCGCAAGCTGGCGATCGATGAAAATGACGACGCCTGCCTCGCGGGCTCCCGGACCACTCTCGTCGCTGGGAAAAATTCGCGACGCAGCGGCGGCCACGATCAGCGCTTCCGACGCGGTGAAAAATTTGAGTGGAATGCGTATGGAAGTATTGTGGTCCTGCGCCGGCAGCAAAGATGGCTGACCGCCCAGCGTGTAAACCAGTACTCCCCCGACGCTCGCTGCGGATAGAATCAGGAACTGACGACGTCGCATGACGCGGAGTGTAACACAATGGCGAACCGCGTTCTAATTGCACGCACGGCTGCGCTGCTGCTCGCGCGCCTGTGCGGTTACCCATGCTTATCTTGCGACTGTTAGCGCCCGCTTAGCGCATTAAAGACACGATGAAACCCGAACGGCTCGCGACCGCTTGGGTACCTTTGAATGCCGGAATGAATTTCCAGTTTGCGGTGGCGCTCTTCATTCCCGCGTCAAATCTGCGCGCATCGGCAGCCGCTTGGGCGGAACGAACTTTTCCAGCCGCATCCACCACCAAAATGAGTTGTAAGTCCGATGTCGCAAGATCCTGATCTTCCGGCCCCAAAGGAGCCGCTCGCCGGAGCAAAATCGGCTCCGGTGGAATCACTTCGGCTTTCCCTTTTTGCGTCTCGGTGATTGCGTCGTAAATTCGCGCACTGTTTTTGTGGCGTGCGCCGGCGCCGCTGGACACACCGCGCACTTGCGCACGAATTCCTCGCCCGCGCGCCTGCAAAATTGCCGCGCGCATTCTCGCGGCATCGCCCGGCGGCCAAAATTCAGCGAGTGCACGCCAGGCCGCATCATCGCGGCCACTGTAAAGGTAGGCCCACACGATTTCCAAAACTTTGACCTTCACGCCCTGCAAGCGATCCCTGCGACGCAGCGCCTCGGTGGAGAACGGAACGGGCGCGGGCAAAATGCCGTCACTGGCCTGGAAATCGCGCAGATCCTGCGCATCGAGTTTCGCCGTTACCGTCGCGATTTGATTGTCAAAATAAGGCCAGAACTCGGAACTAACGTCGAATAGCTGTCCCCGCGTATATCGGAGCACCACCGTAGGCGCGAAATCCAGCTGCCCGACCACCAGCTGGTCGAACCCATCCACCGACGCCGCGTCGTCGGTCCAAATCTCCACGGCGCCATCGAGATCGGTGTCGGCGGCGCTGAAAAAATCGCCGCCAGTAATAGTCTGCAAGAGTTTCGGCGGCTTTCGCAGGGAGTAAATCCGATACTCCACGCAGCAGGCGTCCGCGGATTTCTTGATTTGAAACGCAACCACCGGCACGCCCAAACCGAGGTCGGACCCGAACGCATCCACATCAACCTGGGCCGCTTGGTCCGCAATCACCAGGTTCTGGTTTCCCCAGCTAAGGCCCGCCTGGCAAAGACGCTCCGCGAGTCCACCATTTCTGGCCGCTCCTACCCGCACGGCCACCCCGGTGCGGAATTGCGCCGTGAAATTTCCCGTACCTAAATTGCAAAGGACGTCGCGATTTTGCGCGTGGCACGCAGAGGCCAAAGCGAAAAGAAACAACAAGGGCAGCAGCGTCCTCAGCACCAGCTGAGCCCATGCGCCACAGTGAGGTCGAAACATCGGTTTCCTGCAGTATGCCCCGCTCAAAACATCAGGTCTTCGACAGCTGCTTCTAGACTGCTTCCGTGAAGCTCGGAAAACTGCGGGGCCTCAGGTGCAGACGCGGGCGGAGTCGTGGGTTCACCCAGGCCAGCCTTCACCTCGTCGAGCGACTTCCCTTGCGCCACCCATTCCTTGAACCTTGCCCGCCGCTCCTGGACCGCCATCAGCCGTTTCTGCAAATCGGCTTTGGTTTGCAGATCACCAGGCCCCGGCACGAAAGTGTCTGCGTTGTCCGCGATAATCCCCTTCATCGTCTCAATCCACCCTTCTGATGAGCCATCCCTCTCCAACAGGCAGCGCAATTTTCCTATGTTGCACCCGAAATCGCTTCCTTTGCCGGATTATTGTTGAAGAAATCCGCAGCGAGGCCGACCGGCAGAGGAAATAGCAGTGACGCCGAGTACCCAACCGCCGATCGCTGCATTCCAGCGGTTATTTGCGCCACATTGACTGCGAGTTCCCCGCAGTTCCCGCCGGGGTCTGCCAGAAATTTCTGTGATTCGGCATCAGATCTGCTCTTCTGCCCCCGTGCTCACTGGCCCGTGGAAATGCGGTCAGTAGACCTCACCCCAGCCGGAAGTCAAGGGACTGACTAGTAGCCGATCGGTTTCAACAAGAAGCGATTGTCTCGGTCAAAGTGCGTGGAATAACGCAGCACGTGCTTGGGTGGCTTCAAATCCCGTGACGCGGCTTTGAGTCCTCACGTCGTTTCATAAGGTTCCCTTAAGCATTGTGGCCTCTAAATATCAGCAAATTTCTGATGGAGGTACGTAATTTCCCGTATGGAAAGCGAAGAATCCATAGCCTACTATTTGTTTGCGCAGGAAGGAGGCATGGGCCAGTTCGCCTGCGGAGCCCACATGGAAGAAAAACCGACACACTCTTCAAGGCACTACCACATCCGATGGTCACGAGGCAACCAGCTGGATCGGCAGCGCTTTGCTACACGTCAGGAAGCTAAGGCGGTCGCAGAAGAGCTCGTATGGCAAGAGGAAACCTACACAATTGAGGAATTCGATGAGTCCTGCCCCGTTTGTGGACCGAGGGATGAGTAGTAGGAAATTCAACTGAGTCAGTACCAGAGGTCCCCTCAATTAGGAAACCTAGCGGTCGTCGTCCCAGCGGCCAAAGCAGGGCCGAGGTTGAGCGCACAGAACCCGGCATTGAGCCAAAGTGCTACGGAACTCAACGGAGGAGCCGGGCAACTACAGATGTATCGCACGTCAGCAGATTGCCGCGTTCAATCTAAAGCGCCGGGCAACAGAAGCGGCATATTATTGGCAGGATGACGCGCTTCCTCCCCGGTGTAATGAATGACCCGCAATGTGGTTTGGTCAACGAAGAAATTGCCCGCCTTTTTGCCTATCACCAAGCCACCAAGCACACCTATCAATCCGTTCGTACCGGCGCTCATTACCTCGATTGGAAGAACCAGCCCAATCCGTTTCGCATTTACGAGGGGACTCCTACCATTTTGCTGGCGCCCGATCCCGGCTTTTCGGATACAGGAACATTTGCGGCGATTGCCGCTCTTGCCAATCGCGCGGCGACGCTAGCGCGACACAATTCCAGCACCCAAGTAGAAGACCAGGAAAAAGAACGTGCGAATGAAATCCAGCTTAACCAGTTGCTGCTCAGTCGTTTGCTTTGGCACTCCATGGCGGTTAGCGCCTGGAAGAAGGTCCCGCGCACGAACGATCCTTATAGCCTGCGTGTTAATCCGTCGTCTGGAAACCTTCATCCCACCGAAACGCATCTTGCACTTGCAAACGTCAGCGGGCTCGATGACGGCCTATATCATTATCGAGCGGATCGTCACGCGCTGGAGCTTCGCAGTCAAGGAATGTGGACGCGAGAGCTTTCGCGGGTTCTACATATTCCCTGGGCTGCGGAATCGCGGTTGATCGTCGCCTTGACTTCCATATTTTGGCGCGAGGCGTGGAAGTACCGCGACCGTGCCTACCGTTATTGCTGCCATGATCTCGGGCACGCGCTGATGAGCCTGCTCTTGGCGGCCGAAGCTCTGGGCGTGCACGGAGGCGCCATAGCCGACTTTGCCGACTGCCGCATGGCGCGCACGCTTGGACTGGCGGAAAGCGACGAAGCGCCCATGATTTTTCTGGTGTTTCCGTCGCCGCAGGCTGTCGAGCAATCGCCTGCCGCCTCACCAGGGTCACCCATGGGACCATTCGCCGGAACGCCTAACGAACTCTCCTCAGAAGAAATTCCTCATGAGTTGCTGCTCGGCATGCATCGCGCAACGCTTTTGCCCGATTCCGCGATCAGTTCACGGCGTCGACCCATCGATGAAGTTATTGATGCCGGAACGCTCGTCCGTGGGCAACGATCGGTATCCGCGGCTCTGAGCGCCATCGCACCGTTCCCGGATGCCACTCTGGCCGCAGTTGCGCGCCGCCGGCGCTCCGCACTTGATTTCGACCCCACCACCGCGCCCATGGAGCGCCAGGAGGTGGAACAACTGCTCGACTTTGCCACGCGAGATTGGCGTGCCGACTGGCGTGGAAATTTCGCCGGCCATTGGGGGCTACCCGCGCGCGGTGTGGATTTGGTGACGCTATATCTTTATATGCATCGCGTGTCCGGGTGCGACCCTGGCGTATACCGCTGGACCCGGAGCAGCCAAAGTCTCGAGCAACTCCATCGCAGCAACGTCGTGCGTGTCGCTGCCTACCTGAGTCTGGAACAAACCCTGGCGGGAAATGCTTGCTTCGCCGTTTCCATGGTCGCCGATCTGGAACGAGCGGCGCGGGCATTCGGCAATCGCGGCTACCGGTACGTTTTTTTCGAAGCTGGAGCCATGGGCCAACGGCTTTACCTGGGAGCTGAAGCGTTGGGTTGGAGTGCGACCGGCATTGGCGCATTCTACGACGACGATGTTCACCGCTATCTTGGCTTTCTCGAAGAAAAAGTCGGGGAAGCAGACGTTTCGGTGAGCGATTCGCTCGGCGCCGCGGAGCGGCTTCCCCAGCAGGTGATCTATCACTTTGCGGTAGGGCGGGCCGTCCCCGATCCCCGCCTCGAGGCGTAAGGCGATGCCCGGCATCTTGATTTGAGGAAGCAAACAGTGCGTCAGCCGCAGCTGATCGCCGCAATCACCCGTGTTTCCACTCCCGCCCGTGTCATGTAAGATTCTGCGCGGCTATTCCGAAGGAGGCTCACATGATCCGAACGATTCTTGCAGTCACACTCGCAATCTGTTGCTTGAGCGTCGCGGCGGAAACCGCGCGGGCGCAGCTCATTGAAAAAAAGACGATCAGCCTGGCGGCGGCCAAGAAAATGGCGGCGGCCGCGGAAGCTGAAGCCACCAAGAATAACTGGACCATGGTGATCAGCGTTCTGGACGATGGAGGAAATCTCGTTGATCTGGAACGCATGGATGGAACCCAGCTGGGGAGTATCGAGGTGTCACAGGGAAAGGCTCGAACCGCCCTGCAGTTCAAACGGCCGAGCAAGGTGTTCCAGGATCTCGTCGACAAGGATCAGCCGCACCTGGTCACGCTCGATCATGTCACCGCTGTGCAGGGAGGATTGCCGATCGTGATGGAGGGCAAGGTGATCGGGGCCATCGGCGCGAGCGGGGGAACCAGCGCGCAGGACGAACAGTGTGCGCAGGCCGGGCTGAATACGCTCGTTGCGCCATAGAACCAGTGTCCGTTGTTGCGTGGCAACCACCATTGATTTTAACCACCATGTTCTGTGGGTTACGGGCAGGCGGTAGCGCGGCACAGCCGGTGGGTTTCTTTTGTGACGACGCCGCGCTGCGCCCGAGTTTGCGAAAATACCTCTGACGGGCGCGTTGTTTTGGCTCGTTCGCAGGCCCACTCGTAATGCTCTTGCCATTTGATCGTTACCCTTATAGGCTCTCCGGTCAGCGACCCTGACCGTGTTCGCCAACGTGCTGAAATTGGCGTGTTGCGACCGCTGTAGCGAGATTGTCGCGCCGTTTATGCGGACCAGATGGACTGTGGCAGGGCGCCAGATTCAGATCGCGATTCATCTTGGAGGGTAGGCATGCGAAAAGTTGGCTTGATGCTGTTGATGTTGGCGCTTGGTGTCGGAATCGGTATCCGTATTTCCGGCAGAATGGCGCAAGTGGAAGGGCAGGCGAAACCGGGCACTGGTTTTGCCGCAGTGCCGGGAGAATTAGGCTCTGAGGATCTTACCGGCCCCTACGAACTGGTGAAGGGCTGGCCCAAGGACATCAGCACTCTGCCCGGAAATGAAAAGTGGACGTACGGCGCGGGTGAAAGCGTTTTTGCGGAAAGCCCTAATCGCGTTTACGCCCTCTTCCGCGGCGAGTTGCCGAAGATGGCCCCGCCCAAGGCGATGTTGCTGCCACAGGCTGGACCGAGCATCAGCTTTCCGGTAGCCGGATTTTGGCGCGATGCCACGACCGCTTCTCTGCCGGGCACGGGCGGCACCGACAATAATATGAAGGAGTGGCTCACAGCCTGGGAGGGGAAGGCTCCGGACCTGGGCATCAAGGGGCCGCCTTATCGCACGCTGGGCGTGGACGCCAACTGGGAAAATTGCCTGGTCGTGCTCGATCAGAACGGGAACATCGTCGAGACCTGGAAGCAATGGGACAAGCTGTTCCGCCGGCCGCACTCCGTGTACATCAGTCCCTATGATCCCGATAAGAACGTGTGGATCGTGGACGACAATATGCAGGTGATTTACAAATTCACGCATGACGGCAAACAACTCCTGCAAACGATTGGTACGCCGGAAGTCGAAGGCGCGGACGCGACGCACTTCAACCGCCCGACGTACCTCGATTGGCTGCCGGACGGCTCTTTCTTTGTCTCCGACGGATACACGGGCACACGAGTCGCGAAGTTCGATAAGAGTGGCAAGTTCCTGATGGCCTGGGGCACGAAGGGCGGCCCTCGCGGCGGCGGCGGAAACGAGCCCGTCGAAACGCGACCCAGCTACTTTAGCAACGTGCACGGCGTGGCCGTCGATCCTCAAACTCACCACGTTTTCGTCAATGATCGAAACAATCATCGAATTCAGGTTTTCGATGAAAACGGCAAATATCTCTACGAATGGAAAGTGAACGCCGATCCATCGAGCCTCCACTTGCTGTATATCGGAGCGGGCCACACCATCTGGACCTATGACCGCACCACCAACAAGATGCTCGAGTGGGACTTGCAGGGACACCTGTTGTACAGCTGGGGCAGCATGGGCGATTTCCCCGGCGGCCTGTGGGGCGTGCACGGCATGAGCGTGGACCAGGACGGGAACCTGTATGTTGCCGAAGTCGATGCGGGCCGCGTACAGAAATTCCACCCGAAGGCGGGCGCAAATCCTGCCTTCATTGTCAGTAAACCCGTATATTCAGCCTGGAAATAGACAGCGAAATAGAAAAGAGGGGGCCGATTGCAGCGATGCACGATCGGCCCCTGTTATTTTGGCCGGAACTCCCACCTCGTCCCGCAGGAACCCGCACTACGGCATAGCGCACGCAGACACCGGCTACGCGGCACTTCGACAGTACGGCGATAACATCTCAATAATAATAAGATGTTAATGGGAGCCTTTGGCTTTTGGAGGCAATTGTCGCGCCCCAGCGTCTCGTTATAAACTGAGCCGTGGACGCGGCGTAAAAGTCGACCAGCAGAACATGGAAACGATTCTCAATCTCCTCTGGCTCACCATCGCGCTCGGCGCGATTGGCGTTTGGAGATTCCGTTGGCTCCCCTCGCGTCGGCATTCGCGAACGCGCGTATGCCGCGAAGCGATTGCGTTGCTTTGTGCTCTGGCGCTTCTGTTTCCAGCAATTTCCCTCACGGACGACTTGCATCCGGAAAGTGTGGCGGTCGATGCCGGCTGGGGAAAGCGTAACGGCAGCCAGCTGTTCGCTCACTTTTCCCAACTTCGTCTGGTCGCCGCAAATTCATCGGGCAAGTTGCGCGGCAATTCAGTAACACGTGAAGCTGTGGCCATCCTCCCGCACGGACCAGCGCACAGCAATCTGCACATCGGCTATTTGGCCTCCGCTGCTATCTATACCTGCCTGCTTTCTCGCACTATCGGTCGCCGCGACCGCTCTCCGCCCATCTCCGCGCTCTAGCATCCGTCGCGCCTTTTGTTTCAACACATGTCCAACGCTCAGACCGCCAACTAGATCGACGTCCAGGTTGAGCTGCCTGACGACAAGCCTTTTCTTTGACTTGGCGACGCGACCACGATGGAATCGGAGAAGCAAACGTGAAGACCGCAAGTTTCTGGATGATTTCGCTGGCGTGCATCGCCGTTGCTGGTTGCGGCAAAGCGGCCCAATCTTCGCCCGCGCCAGCTGCATCTGCGCCAGCCGACCAGTCTGGCGCGACGGATGTGGTGGTACCGAAAGATGCTAAGGGGATTCAAACGGTCACCGTCCGGATGCGCCCGATCGCCGATTTTCTGCAGATACCCGGCAGCATCCTGCCCGATCCCACCCAGGTGGTTCACGTGTTTGCGGCCGCAGGCGGGCGTCTCCTGCAGATGAACGTGCGGCCCTGGGACCATGTTGAAAAGGGACAATCCCTCGCGTTGCTCGAAAGCAGCGACGTATCTCGTGCGGTCAACGACTATGCCAAAGCCAGTGTGGACGCGGAAACAAAAAAGCAGGCGCTCGATCGCGCTAACGACCTGTATGCCCACCATGCCATTGCGCAGAAAGATCTGGAGCAGGCGCAAGCAGATTCGAAGATGGCGGAGGCCGAAGTGAGAGCCACGCTTGCGAGTGTGCACCTGCTGGGAGTAGACGCTGGAGCACCCACCAATCAATTGAACGTGTTGGCCCCTCGTGCGGGCGTTGTCCTCGACATCGGCGCGGCGTCAGGCGAATTATCGAAGTCTGTCGATGCGGTGCAGCCACTCTGCACCATCGCTGACCTGAGCACCGTGTGGGTGGAAGGCGATGCGTTCGAGCAGGACGCTGCAGTTCTGCGTTCAGGCAGTGCGGCGAAAGTAACGCTGAACGCGTATCCGAATGAGTCCTGGGCCGGCACCGTTGCGGTGATTTCCGACACCGTGGACCCCGTCACGCGAACGATGAAGGTTCGCGTCGTACTCCCCAATCCCACACTGCGTCTGAAACCCAACATGTTCGCGACGGTCTGGCTGCTGCGTTCCTCGGCGCAAGGGATTTCCGTTCCTGCTACAGCGGTGGTGCGCGAGGGGGTCAAAGCCTATGTCTTCGTCTCCGCGGGCAGCGACCGTTTCGAGCGCCGCGATGTCGTTCTCGGCCGCACCGAAGATGACAACGTGCAGATAGCCTCCGGCTTGTCCGCTGGTGCGGTTATCGCTTCCAATGGCGCCTTGCTCTTGCGCGACGCGGCCAGCAGTGATGCCAAATGAAAGCACTGATTCAATCGCTCTTGCGGTTTCGCCCTTTGATGGTGCTGCTCCTGCTAGCCTGGATCGCAGGGGGAGTGTACATGTTCTCGCGTCTGGATATCGAGGCGTATCCCGATCCTTCACCGCCGCTCGTGGAGTTCATCACGCAAAATCCTTCCTGGTCGGCTGAGGAAATGGAGCGACAGGTAACTGTGCCCGTCGAGACCGCCCTGTTTGGCATTCCCGGTCTGCAGTCCACGCGGTCCATCAGCGTATTTGGATTAAGCGATGTGAAACTTTACTTCGACTACTCCACCGATTATTTCACAGACCGCCAGGAAGCCATGAACCGGCTGCAGCAGTTGGTGCTGCCCGGAAATCTGGCGCCGCAGTGGTCACCCTGGTCTCCCACCGGCGAAATTTATCGTTACCGTCTGGAAGGTGAGGGCTATTCACTAAATGAATTGAAGGCCGCGCAAGACTGGTTCGTGCGCCGCGAGATCAAACAGGTGTCCGGCATCGTCGACGTAACCACGTTTGGGGGCACGACGCGGCAATATCAGGCGGAGACGGATCCCAGAAAATTACTGCAATTCAACGTCACTCTGCCTCAGGTCCTTGCGGCTTTATCGTCGAGCAATGCTAACGTCGGTGGCAACTACATGACGCTGGGCAGTCAGAGTGTAAACGTCCGCGGCCTGGGTTTGCTGGCTTCCATCGGCGACATGAAAAATGTGGTTATTACCGAGCACAACGGCGTTCCCGTCTTTCTGAGCGATGTCGCCGAAGTGCACGAGGGTTTTCAGCCACGCCTCGGGCAGGTCGGCATGAACCACATAGACGACGCCATCGAGGGCATCGTTTTGTTGCAGCGCGGCGAACAATCGCTGCCCGCACTGCAAACGCTTCGCGCGAGAATTGCGAGCCTCAACAACGGGTTGCTGCCGCATGGCATGCACGTGCGGGCCATCTACGATCGCACCGATCTTGTGCGCCTGACCACGACGACCGTCCGGCACCTAGTGCTGCTGGGACTGTCGCTCGTGATCGTGTTGCTCTTGGTGTTCCTGGGTGACGTGCGTATCTCGCTGATTGCCGCCCTCACCATTCCTTGTTCTCTGCTGTTCGCATTTTCCATCATGGTGCTCACCGGGCGTTCCGCGAATTTGATTTCGCTCGGCGCCGTCGACTTTGGCATCCTGGTGGATGCCGCGGTGATTGTGCTCGAAAACGTGTTTCGCCGCCTGCAAGCAGCCGGGCCGCAGCAAAACCAATTCGACCTGGTTGCGGACGCCGCCGCCGAAGCCGTGCGCCCTGTCTTGTTTTCCGTGCTTGTGATCATCGTCGCGTTAATCCCGCTCTTCACCATGGAGGGCGTGCCGGGAAAAATCTTTGGTCCGATGTCTATGACCTATGGATTCGCGCTGACCGGTGCGACGCTGTTTGCGATCTTCCTGGCCCCGGTCCTGGCATCATGGCATCGGCTCAAACCTACCGCACACCAGTACACGGTGTTGGTGCGGTGGCTTCGCCGGGGTTACTCGCATGCCCTATCGTGGACCTTGCGGCAACGCGCATTCGTCGCAGGCCTCGCCCTGGCTTTGTTAATCGTAGCTGTCTTGTTGATTCCACGTATTGGTGGCGAATTTATGCCCAAATTGGAGGAGGGCAACCTCTGGATTCGCGCCACACTGCCGCAAGACGTTTCCTTCGAATCCTCGGCTACACTCGCCCATGAAATTCGCGAGATTCTCCTGGGATACCCTGAGGTTGGACAGGTCGTGTCGCAGATGGGCCGCCCCGATGACGGCACCGATGTCACCACCTTCAACAACATCGAGTTCATGGTTTCGCTCACACCTGCCGACAGTTGGCCGCGAGGCATCGGCAAAGACGAACTCACCCGGCAGATCGATGCCGCGCTCGAAAAGTACCCGGGCATTGGATTCAACTTTTCCCAGAACATACAGGACAACGTCGAGGAAGCTATGTCCGGGGTCAAGGGCGAAAATTCCCTCAAGCTGTTTGGCGATGATATCGACGTGCTGGTGGCTAAGGCGGGGGAGATCCACGACGTGATGGCGGCCGTGCCGGGCATCGCCGATCTTGGCGTGCTGCAGGAGACCGGCCAGCCCGAACTCGTGATTTCGATAGGGCGTGAGGCGAGCGCGCGCTATGGATTAATGGCCGCGGATGTCAATGCCGCCGTGCAAGCCGCAGTGGGTGGACTGGCGGCTACGCAGATTCTCGAAGGCGACCGGCGTTTCGATTTTGTGGTGCGTTTTCGTCCTGAATTTCGCGACACGCCCGGGTCCATTCGCAATATCCTTCTTCCCACCACCGATGGCGGTCACGTGCCACTCGGCCAAATCGCCCAGGTGCAGATGCGGCAGGGGGCGTTCATGATCTATCGTGAAAACGGCCAGCGCTACATCCCCATCAAGTTCAGTGTGCGGGGCCGCGATCTTGCCGGCACGATGGTGGACACCCAGCAACGACTTGCGCGAACCGTGCGGCTCCCCGAGGGATATCACTACGAATGGGCGGGAGAATACGACAGTCTTCAGAAAGAACAGCGCCGACTGGCGGTGATCGTACCCGTGAGCCTGCTGATCATTCTCGCGTTGCTGTTCACCGCGTTTAATTCGTTTCGCGACGCGGCCCTGATCATGGCGATGCTCCCTTTTGGCGTCATCGGCGGCATGATGTCTCTGCTGATCACGGGCACTCCGTTCAGTATATCGGCTGCGGTCGGCCTGGCTTCGGTGATCGGCGTCTGCACCTTGGCGGGTGTAGTGATGCTTTCCGGCATGCGCCGTGCCATACCCTCGGCCAAATCGTTCTTAGGCGGAATTGAGTCAGGTGCGCTGGCTGAAATGCGGCCCGTGATCATGGCATGTGCCGCTGCGGGGCTCGGATTGCTGCCCGGCGCGGTATCTTCGGGGATCGGCGTACAAGCGCAACAGCCGCTGGCTCGCGTGGTTGTGGGGGGAATGGTTACTTCGCCACTTGCAATTCTGTTTCTGCTTCCGGTGTTGGCGAGTTTTTTTAAGCCGCGCCCGGATACACCGCCGCTCCAAACCTAGCCTAAAAAATTAGCGTTGGTGCATGAGCGAACGAAC
This sequence comes from uncultured Acidobacteriota bacterium, assembly GCA_963828935.1. Taxonomy (GTDB): domain Bacteria; phylum Acidobacteriota; class Terriglobia; order Acidiferrales; family UBA7541; genus Palsa-189. The sequence continues at coordinate 225,058 of CAWHGP010000004.1, forward strand.
GCGCGAACGTACGCGCGCGGCATCGTTTGGCCGCCGTCACAACTCGAGGTGCAACCGCAGGCCCGGTACCCACACAGGACCGCGATCGCGGTTGTAGCCCGGATTATTGATGTGCTGAAGATCGAACGCTCCATAGATTCCGCGCCAGAAATGAGCGTCGTAATAGTTCTCGAGAATATTTTCACGGCCGTAATTAAGGTTGCCATCGCCCAATAAGAACCCCAGCCCGCCCAGCCTTAAGTATTCCTGATGATCTTTCGAAATCGCATTGCTAATGAATGCGGCGCCCACCTTATCGTGTTTCCGCCGCCAGCGGTCGCCTCGATAGTCGGCCCCAAATGTGACCGTCTGGTTGACCTCGGTGTACGCGAATGACTCATGCTGCCCTTCATTCCATCCGAATCTCCCGAAAGCGCGCAACGCGCCCGTGACCTGTTGCTCGAGATTCACGCCGAATCCATATTTCACGGTTCCTTGTTGCCGCGTGTCCTCGATAATGGGCACCGGCGTCTTCCCTTCGCGAAACAGCGCCACTGCCTCGCGGTAATCGCCCATGTTCCCATGGTTCACATAAGAGAGCAGGCGCACTGCGCTGGCGCGACGCGTAAACACGCGGGGATGCAGTTCGAGTTCGACGTTTTCACCGCGTGCCCGATGCAGGTCCCAATCCAGGTCGATGCCGTTCGCCACCTTGGGCATCAATGCTTCCGCAAAACGCAGCGCCCACGCGTGGTCGTCGTACTCGATCATGGCGGCATAGGTGTAGCCACGCGTGTCCGCCGCATAATCGTAAGCGCCGTTATTCACATCCGTCCAATTCAGGAATTGCAGCCGATCGTCACTGCCAACCGCGTTGACGTCGAAAAAATCGGTCAGCGCAAACTTGCCGGCCCGCAGCTCCAGCCGACGCGCGGGCAATTGCGTGAAAAGAGAAAGTGGACTGCGTTCTTGTTCGGTTGTCGCGTGGCTGAGGGGAATGATTTGCCGAAACGTTGCCCGCGCCACGTAGGGCGTTCCGCCCAGGTCCGGGTTCCGCACCACGTCCAGATTGGTGAATCCCGCCAGGCCCAGAGCATCGCTGAGGCCATGTCCCTGCGTAACTTCCGGATCGAAAAGTATTTCCGTCAAATGGGTAGGCAGCAATCCCGTGTAGAGCGTCAAAACGCGCGAGTCGTGAATTTCCCCGTGCGCTTCGAGACTGTTCGTCCCGGAATATGCCGCGAAGAAACTGGGATGTCCTTGCAGGATGTTGTTGATCTGTCCCGAAATCCACCACCGCGCAGTGTTCGAGTGCGGGAAGATCGTCTGCGGATCAGTGGTTTCAGGAGCCACGGCGGGGGTGTCCGGTGCGCTAGAATCTTGACTGCGGGCGAGCGAACCGCAGAAAAATACGAACCCAATCAATAGGATGCAACGTGTGGCCACGTGCAGAAATCCGCACGTCCCCCCACCAGGAAATGCCTCGCCAAATGAAACGGGCCGGCAAACGGAAACCTGGTGGTTCTCTGGCGTGCACACCTCTTCATCGGTCATTGCGAGCAATGCACCCAACAAGGGGATGTTCTGCACAAGGATGGTCTGGGGTCGGAACACCCGGGAGCAGAAGCCATATTAGCGTACTCGTGGATTGTTTCCGGGACATGAATGAGGCCGCGCACCATCGTAATACCCCATCCGCATGGCTAACTCCTGCATGGCGAATCGTGTAAGGGCTCTTCGTCTAACCCTGACGCGACCGCAGCAGATCGCCGTGATGCTGTCCAGTACCATTGCCTCGCCGGGCGATGCCGGTGCCTATTTTCTGCCTGATGTCGTGCTGGGCTCGCCTTCTCTGCTCGCGGCCGCAACAGTGACCCGTTTGAGGGTAAGCCCCGCAGCTGACGGTAGGGCCGGCTGTGATCTTGGGAATGGCGCGGCCACCTCAGAATCGCTCCATCGCTCCTGTGGCTCGTGACTGCCGGCGCCTCGTGTGCACGAATATTTTTCTCGCCCGCCAGCGCCCTAAGCTGATGTATCCTTGGCGACCGGAGCGGCGCACGGAAAGCCTTCCACGTCGCCCAACGCTCAACGAACATCCAAGGAAGACTCAAGGAGCAGCACATGCGCAATCGCAGAGATTTCGTTAAGACCGTGGTCGGCGCGACGGCGGGCATGCTGGCCAGTCATGGTCTCGTGGATGGCCTCGGCCTCACGCCGGCGCAGGCGCAACCTCCACAAGGAGCGACTCCACCAACACGTCGCGAGGTGCGCGTGGCGGGAAAGCGCGTCAAAGTAGTCGACGTCCACGCGCATGCTACCATCCCCGCCGTCGGCGACGTGGTTAAGGGTACGCCGCTTGAGCGCAATGCCGGAGGCGGAGGCCGTGCTCTGGGACCGGATCGCATTCAAGAATTGGATAAGCGCGGAATCGACGTGCAAGCTCTGAGTATCAATGCTTACTGGTGGTACGCAGCCGACCGTGATCTCGCTACAAAAATCGTCCAGACGCAAGATGAAGGACTCGCGGCGTGGTGTTCCGCGCATCCTGACCGTTTCGTGGCCTTTACTTCCCCCGCGTTGCAGTTTCCCGACCTGGCCGCCCAGCAGCTCGAGCATGCCGTTAAGCAGCTGGGGATGCGCGGCGCGTCGCTCGGTGGGCATGTGCAGGGGGAGTCGCTGTCGTTGCCGAAATATGATCCCTTCTGGGCCAAAGCGCAGGAACTTGGCGTGCTGGTTTTTATGCATCCCGCGGGCGCCGAAGACATCATCAAGCCCGACGGATGGCGTGGGGCAGGCGACCTCGGCAACATCATCGGAAATCCCCTGGAAACGACTGTTTTCTTCTCGCGTCTGATCTATGACGGAACGCTCGACCGCTTTCCCGGCCTGAAAATCTGCGGGGCGCACGGCGGCGGTTATCTGGCGTCCTACATGGGACGCGCTGACGTTGCGTGCGCGGTGCGGGCCAATGCCAAGTGCGTGAACAAGAAAAAGCCCAGCGAATACTTCCACGACCAGCTCATGGCCGACTCCATGGTGTTTTCGCCTGAAGCTTTGCGCCACCTCGTTGCTACTATTGGCCCATCCCAGGTCGTTTACGGTACCGATATACCCCTCGTCTGGCCCGACACGATAGACGACATTCTCGGCGCACAAATTCCCGACGCACAAAAAGAGGCTATTCTGGGCGGCACCCTGGTCAAGATGCTGCACCTTTCACCGAGCACCTGATCGGGTATCGGTCAAGCGCACCCGGGGTGCTCCAAAGCGTCATTGGCGGCCCGTCGTGGGCAACGAAATACACCTCGCTCGACGCAGCGGTTGGCGGACAAGGAGCCAACTCCGTGCTGGGATCGGGTGGACCGCGACACGTCCAGTTCGGCTTGCAGCTGGTGTACTAGGTAAGCTAACGCCGCAAGAAGTGTTCCAGGTATCTAGGTCATGAGCGTCTGCGGCACGTTGCAGTGCGCATTACACCACGAAGAGATTACGGGCTGAGGTTGCCGTCCGTCCCCTTCTCATTATCAGAGTGGATAACCTTGCGACGGAATTCCCAACCCTGATTTGCCTGGCTCAAAAGCTTTCATGAAGCAGCAGAAGATTGAAGCTTAATTTCTGAAGGGAATGAGACGTCGTTGTTGAGCTGCTTGTGCTTCCCTAACGTAGAAATCTCGCCGTCGCCTCCCATCCGAACCCTTAGGATTACCAGGTTTCGCCCGTCCTCGACTGCACTTTGCCGCGACTTGGCCGCGCATAGAAGAGTAGAATCGTGCCGCAATGCTGCCCAACGCAAGTGCGCGTTCCCCTTGGAACCGTTTAAAGGAGAAGTGCCGTGTCCCAATCACGTCAGGTGAAATTCGTCGTGCTCGCTGCAATCGTTGCGCTGATTGGAATGTTCGGAAGAAGCATGGCATCCGCCGCGATTGATGCCGCTTCTACGAATGCGCTTCCGGACCCATATCGCCCGGTCGAGAATTGGGCGCAGCTTCCAGCCGGTGTCCAATGGGGACAGGTCATCAACGTCGATCCAGACGCGCACGGCGATATTTGGATATTCCATCGAAGCGATCCGGCAATCCTCGAGTTCGACGCTTCCGGTAAATGTTTGAAAAGCTTTGGCGCGGGGATGTTCGTGCAGGCTCACGGTTTGACCATCGATCACGACGGCAACATCTGGGTCACGGATGCGCAGGGAAAAGACGGCAAGGGTCAGCAGGTGTTCAAGTTCAGTCCGGAAAGGAAAGTTTTGATGACTCTGGGGAAGGCAGGGGTGGCGGGAAATGGGCCGGATACCTTTAACGGGCCCTCGGCGGTAATCGTTGCGCCCAACGGCGATATCTTCATCGCCGACGGACACGGCGGTGACACGAACGCCCGCATCGTGAAATTCTCGAAAGACGGAAAGTTCATCAAGGAGTGGGGCAAGAAGGGATCGGGGCCCGGCGAGTTTGACACGCCTCACAGCCTGGCGATGGATTCGAAGGGCGCCTATTCGTCGCCGACCGGGGAAACAGCCGGATTCAGATCTTTGACCAGGACGGAAAATTCGTCGCCAATGGAAGCAATTCGGCCGGCCGAGTGGGATTTTCATCTCGAAGGACGACACGTTGTATGCGGTCGACTCCCAATCGGACGACAAGGTGAATCCAGGAGTCAAGCGCGGAATCCGGATCGGAAGCGCGCAAAATGGCACAGTGAAGGCTTTCATTCCCGATCTGTCAACCAACCCGGATATTGCACTGGCCGAAGGAGTGAGCGCCGATGCCAAAGGCGATATTTACGCTGCCGGCGTGAGCTCAATGGGCTTACACAAGTTTGTTAAGAAATAGCCTCACGTGATGGCCAGCATACAACCGGAGTCGTCACCCGCCCTCTGCGGCGTGCCGCCCGGCCAAAACTTCAGAAGCGAGCGGCAGATCAGTCGTTCCTGGCCCATGCTAATTTAGCTTCGCCACACTCGATCAGAATTGTGCTGAAGCGGTCGACATCGTCCTTGCTCACAAACGGATGAGGGTCGCCCGGCTTACGTGATTTCAGGGCGTCGATTTTATCGAAAGTCTTGTCGAGTGCGGCGTGGATGGTAATGATCGTGTCGACGCCAGCCTTGTCCTCGATTTCCTTAAAACGTTTGGCAGACGCGATGTAAGTCTTGATCATCGTGGACGTATCGGGAAATATCTGCATGCCTCCCTGCACAAGATTCATCGTTGTCCCGCCGATCATGGCAGCAAGATGCCGCTGACCGCCATCGTTGACCAAAAAAATGACGGAAAGATTGCCGGCCGATGAACCGGGGGTTGAGTAAAGCGTGACCGTGGTGTCTCCAAGGGTCACCTTCTGACCATCCTTCGCCACCATATCTTTCCTAGGCTTGACCTTGGCGGGCGAATTGTCGTTCGCCAGGAAATCCCAATCACCCTGGGACATGACCACTCGCGCGCTCGGGACAAGATTCTTGAGCGCATTGATTCCCCACGACTGGTCCGAATGCGAGCGGACAATGATCGCGTATTTGATGTTTGCCGGGTCGAGATTAAAGGTGCGCAGTTCACCCAGCAGATCCGGCGTCACCCAATCGAAGTTCGTATCGATCAGAATGATTCCCGCGGACGTATTTAGCGCCCATGTCGATTCCGTCTTTGTGCCGATGTAATAAAGGTTATCGAACACCTTGGCCGGGGGTGCGTACCATTTTTCGCGGGGCGTTGGAGTCAGCTTCGCGGCCTCGCCCGGCTCTAGCGGAGCATCTTTGCCAACCGCGGGAGGCTTCGCGCCCGGCTTGGGTTCGGCACAAACCTGATTAAACACGGAGTCAAGAACATGCCATGGCTGCGGGTTCTCAGTCTTGGGCGAGACGGCCTGCTTGGCTTTTGCCACATGGGATTCCGCCGCGCCCGCCTGGGCATGCAAGTTCGCTGCGCTCCCCCCGATCAGCAAGACGCTGCCGAGCAGGGCTGCCAAAGAGTACTTCATGCGTCGAATCTCCTCGTGATTGGGATTCTCATCGGGCGACTTCCTTTCGCGGACTGTATCAGAGGAGGGCTGAAGGAACAAACCAAATGCTTTCGTGGAGGGAAATTCCGTTCAAAGTGAATGCCTGCGAGAGCTATGCGCGGAATGGTGAATCGTGTTCATTGCGTTGATTTCGTGCTGCGCGAAGTCCAGAATTGCCGCAGAGGATAACCAACATGGGACGCGATGTGCGCGGGGACATGCCGCAGGGCAGGTCGGATGAATTTTTTAGCCGTCGACGGCTTTTTAAACGCACCGGGCTGCTTATGGCCGCCGCGGCACTCCATCCGGCAGGCCGGGCGTGGGCAGCGATGGCTGGCTTGCCCCACGATACCCTGGGTGATGATGATCTCCCCAGCGATGTCGGAGCGCCGGGCGTCAGCCCGATGATGGCAAAACTCAGTGCCTATATGAGCGCAGCGGCGGGGCGGGCGCTGCCAGAAGAAGTTGCAGAAAAGGCGAAGCAACACACGCTCGACACCCTGGCCGCCATGATCTCGGGATCGGAGTTGCCTCCCGGGCAAGCCGCGCTCAAATTTGCGCGTGTGTATGCAGGCAGCCAGGTTGCGACGGTAGCCGCCTCGAACATCTTGTGCGGCCCCATCGAAGCGGCGTTAACCAATGGCATGCTCGCCCATTCCGACGAGACCGATGACTCACATGCTCCGTCTCAGTCGCACCCAGGCTGCGCGGTTGTGCCCGCCGCGCTCGCAGCCGCGGAACAGTTCGGCATTGACGGAACGCATTTCGTTCGTGCCGTGACGCTGGGCTATGACGTAGGACCGCGTGTGACGATGACTCTGGGCGCCGAGCCCTACGAAAACGCAAGTCACCGGAGTACACATAGCATTGCCACGACGTTTGGTGCGGCGGCCGCCGCGGGCTGCGCGGCTAGTTTAAATACCCGGCAAATGCGATGGCTGCTCAATTATGCCGGCGAGCAATCGTCGGGTCTCGCTCTCTGGAATCGCGACACCGATCACATTGAAAAGGCTTTCGACTTTGCAGGCGGGCCCGCTCGCAACGGAGTTACCGCCGCGATGGTGGTCCATTCGGGCTGGACGGGTTTGGATGATGTGTTTTCGGGGCCGGATAATTTCTTTATGGCGTTCGGGCCTCAGGCGGATCCCAATGGGCTGATTGATAAGCTTGGCGAGCGATACGAGGTGGCGCGGACAGATATCAAGAAATGGAGCGCGGGAATGCCTATCCAAGCGCCGCTCGATGCGGTGGAAAACATGCAAAAACAGCATCAGTTGGCTGCTGAACAAGTAAGAGAGGTGAGCGTCAGGCTGGCACCGCAAGAAGCGTCCATCGTAGACAACCGCGAGATACCCGATATCTGCCTGCAGCACATCATCGCCGTGATGCTGATCGATAAGACCGTCTCGTTCCGTTCAGCGCACGACAAGAGACGCATGCAGGATCCGGAGGTCCTTCGGCAGCGCGCGAAAGTGCGGCTGTTGCCTGACGAGGAACTCGGGCGGTTGATGCCGCGCAGGCAGTCGATTGTCGACATCACACTCGTCGATGGAACTACCCTGCACGAGCACGTCGATTCCGTGCGCGGCACGGCGTTTAATCCCATGACCAGCGACGAGGTGCGTGCGAAAGCGCGCGACCTGATGACGCCTGTTCTCGGCCAGGCGTCTACGTCGAAGCTCATCGAGCAGATATTCGGACTCGAGAAAGTGACAGATATTCGCGAGCTTCGGCCATTGCTTCAAAAGGTTTAGAAGAGCCTATTGCTTCTCGCCACGGGTCACGCTCTCGGGACTCGCGCACGCTGGCCATCCAGCTGACAATGCCCCTTTCGTGTGGTACGTGCCGCAAATTGGCGCAAGAATAAACGAAGAGGCCGGAGACGACCGTGTTGCCTCTTTTTTGTAGAAAGATGTTGGTCGAGTATTGAGCCGTTAGCTTCGGATCCGGGATCCTCGCGCAAACCGTACTTCAGTAAATTTTCTGGCGTCAAGGTGGCTTGGATTGCGGGTAATTTCGCAACCATAGCGCAGCGCGACATTTCCCGGTCATTGAAAACGGATTCCGATTATGGGAATGGCCAGGATCAAGCCCGGCGGCCGCCAGTTGCAAGCGCGGTCGCCGGGACTCGGCTTGGTTAGATCGTTTAGAAAAACCGAGGCGTATTGCTATGACTTGGGCGGTGGCACTATGGCCGGGGCTGACTGCACGGTTGTTTGATAACTGAAGGCCATTTTCCAGGTTCCATCTTGTTGGACCCAGATACGGCTTATGTGAGCAGGCTTACCGGCATATGGATTCGCTTGTGCAATCATGACCACCGAATCGCCAAATTGCAAAAAGCGCACCGCTGGCGTCTTCGCGAGCTGTGGCGGTGCGGGACCGACGCCGGGCTTACTGAGCTGGGCGATACGGCCCTGTTTCGTCACAGGTTCGGTGGCTCCTGAGCTGATCAATACAAATTCGTCGAGAAAGTGTTTCGTCCATTCCTTCGGGTCATGATTTGTGACGGCAGTCTCCAGCTGACCCCAGGAGGTCAGAATGCCCTTTTCGGCATCATTCTTCGCGGTGTACGGCACACCTTTGCAGGGGTTCTCGCAGTCGTTTGTACTGGGACCGCCTGGAGGTGCCGCGTGGTCGGCTTGCTTCACTTCATGATAATCGAGCAAACGCCAGCCTGCGGGACGTTTCACCCATATACGCAGAAGATGCACCTTTCCGCTCGAGGCTTGAACCGCGGCAAGCTGCCCATAAGTTTTTTCCGTTGTTTGGGCGCTGCTTTCGTCGCCGAGGGGAGCCTTCGGCAGATCGCCCACGACGATCTTGGCTCGCCCGATGGTATTCCCGTCCATATTCGTCCACGTAACCTCTGAATCGAAGAACTTTTCTGCTGCTGCTTTATCCGATTTCGCCAGGGCGGCCACAAAAGCATGATCGGCCTGCATCACGGCGTCGTCATCACTCGCGGCGGAAGTTTTGCTCGTCCAGGCCATGGACAGACCGGCACACACCACCGCGGCAACAAACAGATTGGTCAACGAGCGCCTCATGGCCGGTCTCCTTCTGTGAGTTGTTAAGGGTCGCAGGCTAAGTTCAGCCGGCAAATTGCGGATCTGGACCTGATAATGCGCACATCTTATGCTGGTCATAACGTGGAAACAATGACTTTGCAGCGCGTCTGCGCGGTAGGCTGGCCGCGAACGTCCGGTGCACCGCAAAGTTGGGCGGCAACCTGAACGATCGCTACTATGAGCGGCGGTTGGAAATATCGATTTCAGGGGAAAGTGCAGCGATAGCTTTTAAACCGGGGTAACGCGCCGACACTACGCCGGTTCCGATTCCGCCGACAGGTTGTTGTTTCGCTCGCGATCCGGAGCAATCTCTTTTTCAGAGGGTAACGTGGAAAGCTCCAGCAGTCTGCGGCGCAGTCCTTCGCCGACGCTTGCGAATACCTCTCTACACTTCTCGCGCAGGCGAGCCTCTGCAAGGCGTGCCAAGGCCTCGAGATCTTGCTTGGACTGTTCGTGCAGTCTGTTGAGGGTGGCGGGAAGCCAGCTGTTCGACGTGTCGTCCAACCGCTTTTTGTATTCGTCGACCGCATGATTTCCTAGAGACAAAATTGTCTGGCGCAATTGGTTTTCCTGCATTTCCGCGTGAACGCGCAAGCCGTCTTTTGACACTTCCACCTCGGACGCAAGGGCATTTCGGGTTTGTGCAATGGCTTGCGCGGTTTGCTCCGCAAGTTTCGCTTTGCACTCCGCGACGAATCTCTGAGTTTCCGCCACGACGGTCAAGCGCAGGGCTGCGGACCGATCTTCCATCTGACCGGCAACTTCCGCCAACGCACTGCGCGTCTTGCTGCAAAATTCGGTCAGTGCTGCTTCCACGTGATTCTGAGCGTTCTGGGCCACAGATGCCGTCGCCGCGGAGGCCATCTCGCCGGATTGCTGGCGGACGCGCTCAAGAGTTTCGCGGGCAGCTTCCTCAAATTGAGTTTGCGTACGTTCGACGAAACTCCGGCTATAACGATCCACTTCACTTCCAAACAGGCGCGAGATCTCGGCGGCTTTTTCGTGCAGAATTTCGAGCGCTTGCTCCAGACCTTTCTCGACCGAGGCCTGCATATGGTTCTGCACTCTCTTCTCGTACCACTCAGCTGTTTTAAAAAGCGCCTCGAAGGCGGTCTGCGTCCTTTCTGTTGCCTTGCTGTCGATCTCCTCCAAACATTTGGCAATCCTAACGTTACCCGCCTGCGCGAAATTGAAGTGGAGATCGCTAGCCACGCCGTCCAGGCGCCTGGTTATGTCCTCCACGACTTGGCCGGAAATGTTGGCGATGCGATCCTGGTTCTCACGCAGCATCTCCTCTGCCTGGCCTGTTTCACGCTGCAATCGCAAAAACGCTTCATCGGCGAGGTGCAGTCGCGCGCTGAGCTCTGCCTCACAATCAGCGCCCAATCGCGCCATGATTTGCCGTCCGGCCTGCTCGAGAGCGGAGTCCAAGCGGGCCACACAGGTGGTGACACTCTCGCCCACTAGACGTTCGAGGTTTTCGCCGTTGGCTTCGACCAGAGATAAGATATGTTTTTCAAACTCGGCTTTGGTGCGCTCGGCGCGAGTGCCAACGCCAGCGGCCTGCTGCTCGAGGCTAGCGGCCAAGCTACTGGCCTCGGCCAACGTCTGCCGCACGTGCCGATCTTCTTCGCGAAGGGACGCTTGCAACTCCGCAAACCTCGCTTCTCTTTGTGAAAGCGCGCTGGCAAATTCTTCACCGATCGCCCGTGCACGCTCGCTAATGGTTTGCTCGGCGATCGCGACGATACGCAAACCAGCATCGTTTTCGATCTGGGTAACCACTTTCTGCGTGCTTCGCGTAATCTCGTCGCCAGCGCGTTTCGCCGCTTTTTCGAGCAACTCTTCGATGCGCTCGTTCCAAATCATGGCAGCATTCGTCGCCCCGGCATCGAGACGGCTTTGCAAAGTGGATTCGGCTCCTGCCAGCAGCGCCGCCGTCATTTGCTGAAACTGACGCGCCGCGTCCTTGAGTCGCTCCACTTCCGCATGAGCGTCGTCACTCAGCGCGCGAAGTCTATCCTCGATTTCTCGCGAAGGTGCAGCGGCCTGCTCGTGGTTGCGGAATTCGTCGAGATTTGGCGCCGCTCCACTCAAGCTCGCACGAACATCGTTCGCTACTCGCTGCAGCGCCTCTGTTGCGTGGCTGAGGTTGGACGCGATCTGCTGCTCGAATGCCGCACTCCGTTCCTGCTCAAGGCGGCCAAATTCCGTGGCCATACGCTTGTGAGCTTCGCGCAGACTGGCATGCAGTTCACGATTCCACTGCTCGCGCAGGCTGCTCAGCGCGGCTTCACCAGCCTCGCGCATCCGCTCGGCTATTTTCTCTCTTGTGTGCACCTCCTCACGATTAGTTCCAGGATCGACGGGCTGGCCCCCGTCCTGCATGAGCCAATGCCCTTCCTGGAATTGCGCATGCAGAGCGGCAATCAGCGGGCGGCCTTCCGCAGGAAGAGGCTCGGTGGCTCGATCCCAGATAGCCTCATGTAATTCTTGCTTAGCTTCGTTCACCAAACGTTCCATTTGTCGTGCGAGCGCCGCCGGGACGTCGTTTTGGCTCATCACCCGCATCATCCGCACGCTGTCTTCGGCTACCAGCGGTTCAGAGATAGACCAACGATTTGGAGGTTGTTCGATAACGCTGGAATTCAGGTCCTCCGAGGCGTAAATTTTCCGATCCTGGAAGCCCGTATCCGAGAACGGGATCCAGTCCGAAGGTGCAAACGCTATACCCCACAAATTGCCGGGCGTTTCGAGTTCCACCCCCACCTGGAAGAGATCGCGAGCATTCTGCGGACGTTGAATCCACATCACGCGCGCGCGCACGTGCCGAGACGCGCGGGCGGCATCGGTATGCGGCACGTCCAGCGTTAGCCACATATCTTTCAGCACATAATGCTTCGATTGATAGCGGCAACCGTGGCAGTTGACGATGACCGTGGAAGTGCGTTCAACGAAGGGGTGGCCTAAAGCGTCAGCGCCTGTCACCGACAGCGGCAGGGCTCGCACGATGCGTGAACTGCGCCTGTTCTCCGCCGCAGGGCTGCCGTCTGCGCTGGAGTCCCCCATGGTTCTCTCCTGAACGGCTAGATTTCGCCGGCGACCGAGACTAACATCGCGTCACGCTTCGCATCGATGGCGAAGCAAAGGCCGGCGACGTTTTCTGTCGATGCGGTGAACGCGAACTCTACTTCTACTACGATTTTAGGAGGGATACTAGAGGTCCCGACGCCCTTCCATGGCTTTCAGCATGGTAATTTCGTCGGCGTATTCAAGGTCGGCTCCGACGGGAATACCCACGCCGATGCGCGTTACCCGAATCCCCAGCGGCTTAATCAGCTTGGAAACGTACACGGCCGTCGCTTCGCCTTCGGCAGTGGGATTGGTGGCCACGATGATCTCTTCTACCGCCCCGCCTTTGAGGCGCTCGATCAGGCTCTTTAATTTCAGCTGGTCGGGACCGATGCCGTCGAGCGGCGAGAGCGCTCCGCCAAGAACGTGGTAAAGACCGTGGTATTGCCGGGTCTTCTCTACGGCCATAATGTTATGCGGCTCTTCCACGACGCAGATGATTTTGCGATCTCGCGTGGTGCTGGAGCAGTAGAGACACGGCTCGACATCGGTAATGTTGTTGCAGACGGTGCATTCACGAATGTTTGTCTTGGCTTCGCGAATGGCATCGGCAAGTGCCAGCGCTTGCTCGGGCGTGGCACGAAGCAGATGGAAGGCCAGCCGCTGCGCCGTTTTCTGTCCGATGCCCGGCAGGTGCTTCAATTCGTCGATGAGCCGCGAAATAGGTTCGGCGAAGTCAGGCACCGACAAGGAACTCCAGCTGTAATTGCCGAACAGAATTTCTCCGCCGGCGTGCTCGCAGCGCAATCATTCGGTTGGTTTGCGTTCGCAACATCGTCATTTTACCGAGACTCGCCGTACAAATCCTCACACTTAGAAGCTTCCTACCGTTACCTGGCATAGTGGATCGTCACGGAATCTTTCGAATGCGAGAAGAGGCGAACAGATGCCAAGTCCGCCGTGTACCTCTGGCGGTTCTTGCTTGGCAGCGCAGCCTTCAAAACAGACCGGGAATTTTCAGACCCGCCATTCCGGGCAGACTCGCGAGCCCTTTCATCTGCGTGGCAAGCTCTTCATCCACGCGACGCCCCCCTTCGTTCACCGCTGCGCGGATCAGATCCTGCAGGAGTTCGGAATCCTTGCCTGCGAATATCTCAGGGTCGATATGGACATCGGTGATTTGTTTCTGGCCGTTCATTTTGATGGTTACCATGCCGCCGCCTGCAGACGCCTCGACATGTACACTATCAACCTGTTTTTGCAGGTTTTCTTGAACCTGCCGGAATTGGGAAAGAAGCTGCTGCAACGCCTTCACTTCCATAATTTATTCCTCGTCCCGGCGCTTGACTTCGGAAATCCGTCCGCCGAAGCGTTCGAGCATGGCGCGCACAATGGGGTCCTGCTCAAATCGCGCCCGCAGTTCGCGGGCGCTCTGCGCCGCGCGCACGGTGCTGCTCAACATCGGCGCAGCTTCTAGTTTAACACAGACGCGCAACTGCCGGCCGAGCACGCGACTGCTGATGGTGCGCAATCTCTCCATAGACTCGCGGCCCTGCAACAACTCTGCGAGTGCGCGGCTTTCAGTAGGAAAATACAGGCGTATCTCACCGCCCTCCAGCTCCCAGCGCGTCGCCGCGTCAACCAATTCACCCAAAAATTTCTGCTGAGATAGGATGGCCGACTTGATCGCCGCAACTTGAGCGGCATCCAAGCCGCTCGAAGGATCAGCGGTACGCGCAATCATGCTCGGCATGGTTCCTGGCACAGGGCCATGCGCTGCAGACTCTTTTGCTTCCGACACAGGGGACAGAGATACCGTGGCCATGGAAGCATTCACCGCTGCCGACGCGCCAGGCGCAGCCGTCATTGTGGATTTCTTGTCGTCCAGAGGCATCGGCGCAGCCGCTGTCTCCGCGGGGGCAGCCATTCTTGCCGGAGAAGCCGGCCCGGCAGAAAGCGACTTTGCCAAAGTGGGCGCTAACGATTTCACGTCCGGCCCTGTCACATTCGCCCGCAACGTGCGCGGAGCCGCCTGGCCGGACAACTCCGCGAGAATCTCTTCGAGCGGAGCAAGTCGCGCTGTGTTGACCAGGCGGAGCAATCCCATTTCCAGGTGCAGTCGTGGGTCGGGTTTGCGCCGCAGGTCGTCTTCAGTGAGCAGCAGGATCTGAAAGAATCGCGTCAGATCTTCTTCGCTGAAAGCGGCAGCGGAGCGCGCCAGCCGCGGCCGCTCTTCGGCGGGCGCCGCTACCAAGTCGGAATCCGCTCCGCAAACACGCGCGATTAGCAGGTTGCGAAAGTGCGCTACCGCTTCGCGGCAGAATTGCTGCAGGTTTTGCCCTTCAGCAAGCAGGCGGTGAACCAGTGTAAGGGCACGCTCGACCGACCGCGACTCGATGGCTGCCGACCAGCTCGTCGAGAACCTCCGTCGCAACGACCCCCAAAAATTCGCGCACTTGCGACTCGTCGATGGCGGCGCCGCAGTACGCGCGTGCTTGCTCCAGCAGCGACATCGCGTCGCGCAGGCTGCCATCGGCGGCGCGTGCCATGACGGCAAGCGCGCCCCCTTCGACCTCCAAACCTTCCTTAGCGGCGATGCCTGTCAGAGCCGCGACGATCTCCGCGAACGAGAGCGCACGGAAATGAAAGTGCTGCGATCGCGAGCGAATCGTTTCGGCCAGATCCTCCGGCTGCGTTGTGGCCATCACAAAAACAACTTTTTCTGGCGGCTCCTCGATGGTTTTCAGCAAGGCGTTGGACGCTTCGGGCGTCAGCATGTGCGCTTCGTCCAGAATCACCACTTTGTAGCGGCCCCCCGCAGGCGCGTAGCGCACCATCTCGCGCAGTTCGCGCACCTGATCGATGCCGCGATTCGAGGCGGCGTCAATTTCCAGCACGTCCAGCGAATTGCCCGCGGCGATTTCGCGGCAGGAGTCGCATTCATTGCAAGGTTCCGGCGTGCGGAACCGCTCAGTGCAGTTCAGTGCTTTGGCCAGGATGCGCGCCGTGGTGGTCTTTCCCACGCCACGTGCGCCAGAAAAAATATAGGCGTGTGCCACGCGGCCTGTGCGGATGGCGTTCGCAATCGTGCGCGTGACGTGCTGCTGGCCAACGACGTCGGCAAACGTCTGCGGCCGCCATTTGCGTGCAATGACCTGATAGCTCATGTCTGAGGGCTTGAATGAATACGGTTCATGCGAAGTGTTAGACGTGCTAAACCTCAAAACGATGAGAGGAACTTCGGGTACTCCGCGGCACACGAAGCGATCCCGTTACCGTTGCTCCCTTCCGGGCCTGGCGGGGTTCACGGGGAATCGTTGCACAGAGCCCGAAGTTCCACGCATCGGCAGGAATCTGTCCCGCTCGCGCAGTCTAGCACAGCGTTCCGACACGTGAAAATAAACGCGCGCAGACATGAATTCAATCCTATCCGTAGCAACACAAAAACGGCGCAAGAAATCAGGAGTTTTAGGCTGTGGCGATCATACAGCAGTGCATCTAGCGGGATATACTTTTGTTCGCAGGGAACACCAGGTGCCAAAAATTCTCCGGTTGCAGTTTGAAAGCGCCGACTGTCCAGCCGTGCACGCTGGGGTTAACCCAGGCAACTTCGAACAGCAGCGGCCTGCTCTTGCCAGACCGCTGGCCGGAGCGGGATCCTAATTGGATGGCAATTACTTCACCGCCCTTCAATTCACGCATCAAGTCGAACCTGCACCCATGTTCACTGACGTCGTTGGTAACGGCCCGCTCGCGAAAAATTTTTCCTGCTTCGTCGAAACCGGAAACCTCGATGGGAAACGAGATAATTACGCGCTTCGTTTTGCGACGGTTCGGCCCTTCCTTCTTCGGCAGGGAATCTTTTGGGGGGATCGACGGGGTAATTTTCATGTGCTGTGCACTTCCCCCTGCGCATTAATTTGGCCTTCACCTCTGAGGTAACGGTATAAACTCGTGCGGCCGATGCCCAGCATTTGCGAAGCCCGCACGCGGTTGCCTTTGCACATTTCGAGCACACGGCGTATGTGTTCTTTGCGCACATCCTGCAAGGGCACGGGTCGCCAGCCTTCACCTGGTTTCCCACCAGTCCCAGACTGATTTATCAGGCCCGGGAGGTCGTCGACGTCGATAAAATCGGTTTCCGCCACAAGTAATGCGCCCGAGAGGACGTTCTCGAGTTCGCGCACATTGCCTGGCCAGGCGTATTGCAATAGCGCGGTCTGCGCACGCCGCGTCAGCCCTTCAACTTTTTTGTGATATTCCTGGTTGTACTTCTTCACGAAGAAAGCGACCAGCAGCGGGATATCTTCGAGTCGCTCACTAAGGTTGGGCACGCGAATGTGCATGGTATTTAACCGGTAAAAGAGGTCTTCGCGGAAGCGTCCGGCAGCGACTTCGGCGGCTAGATCTCGATTGGTGGCGGCAATCAGCCGGATATCGATGTGATGGACCTCAGGCGATCCCACACGCTGAATTTCGCGATTTTGAATTACACGCAACAGTTTCGCCTGCATGGCCAGCGATGTATCCCCCACTTCGTCCAGAAAAACGGTTCCTCCATTCGCATATTCAAATAGTCCCGGGCGCGTATCTGTGGCGCCCGTAAATGCCCCGCGGATGTGACCAAACAACTGACTTTCGAGCAAAGTGTCCACCATGGCCGAGCAATTGCAGACTGCAAATCGCGCCCGAACTCACCGGGCTCATCTGGTGCAGTGCGTTGGCGATCAGTTCCTTACCGGTGCCTGTTTGGCCGGTGAGCAAGACATTGGTAAAATGGCGGGCGATTTTTCTCGCCAGATCGAACACCTCCAGCATCGCTGGACTCCGCCCGACGATGCCGTGGAATTCGAGATTGCTTAACAATTTTTCCTCAAGTTCACGAACGCGCCGCCTCTGTTCGAACTGGGCAGCCAAATCGTCCAGCGTTTTCCTCAGGCGCAATGGATCAATCGGTTTAGAAAGGTAGTCGTACGCTCCGTGCTTAATAGCCTCGATCGCGGATTCGATGGAGTACGCCTCAGTCATCACGATGACGCAAACGCCGGGATCCTGTGTCAACGCCTGTTCGAGAAATGCCAACCCACCTTTGCCTGGCGTATGAATGTCGCATAGGACCACGCGGGTTTTTCCCGTGCTGATTTGCTCCAGAACCTCGTGAGGATCTGAAGTTGCCAGTGCCGCGAGGCCAAATTCCTCCAGCATGTCTCGCAGAGCAGCAACGGTGGGTTTGTCGTCGTCTAAAATGGCGATCGTTAAGAAATCGGTTTTTAGAAGCGCTTGCCGCATCAGTTCTCTAATCTGTGTTGAATGCATGACAATGCATAGGCAAGCCGGGTGCCACGAACCAGAGAACGGGATTTAAAGAACCATGAGAGATGAAAGCTGATTCCGGCTGGATGGAAGTCTTTATACTTGAGCAGGTTCTGAATGGTTTAAAATGAACGGTAATAGAAAAAAGGATTGGCCCAAATGCCAGCTGCGCAGCGGTTCAACGTGGGACACGTTCCAAATCGGTCGGGGGCACCGCACTCCAGTTCCAAACACGAACGGATCTGAGAACACCTTTTCTGCAGCGCCATAACCATCTACTAATTGATTCTCTGGCGTTTGCCGAGAAATAAGTCGGCCAAGGGTTGAATTTCGGCAGCCAAAGCAAGTTCCTCTTCGGTGCTTACTTCAGCCCACAGGTCGGCAGACTGCGCCGCCATATCGCCATCCACAAATTGCTCAGCGCCGACAAGCGCGGGGATGCACGAATTCTTCTGCGTTGCCAGAGAGGTTCCCGCCGCTCCAAGCAGTTCAATCACCTGAAAAAGCTCTTCACGGGTTGAGATGCGATCAAAGGGTGCATTCGTTTCTGTTAGAGGTTTCATAGTTTTTTCCTTTGTCCGATTCCCATTAGATGCATTGAACGCCAGTGAGGCTCATTTGGCGTTCCTGGCGGACAGCTGGCCTACGTCCGAATTCTGCTGTAGGGCAACCAACCACCACACCGTTCGGCGCATTCAGCCTTCCATCATCTAACCCGCAGCCTTGTGACAAGTTGTTCGCCCTCTGTACTGGATGCTGGATCCGCGTTCGACTGTCGCCCATGTTCACAGACAGATGAGCAGGCAACGGGCCATACATTAACTTTTTGTTAATGAATTGAAAAATCAGTAGTTACAGGAAAAACCGCGTCACAGGCAGAGGTCCCAACCAGTCATTTTCCGCACATCTGTGTGAATTTGGCGCAAAAAACGTCGTGCTACGCAGTCCGACCTTATTGCTATTGACATGCCAAGTTCAAAAAAGTGGCTCCGGGGCCTGGACTCGAACCAGGATAACCAGATCCAAAGTCTGGTGTGCTGCCAATTGCACCACCCCGGAGTAGATGACGGAAATTGGAATTTATCTTGCGGTAGCCAGATTCGACAAACCTTCAGTGAAGTTCGGCAAATTCACCTGTCCGTTCGACGGGCATGTCTAGGGACCGGATTCATTGCGTTCCGCACATCATCGATTCCACGGTATTGTAGCAAACCGAACGCGTGCAGCACGTACAAACGGAACGAAAGGAAGCGGCTGCGAGACTCAGCGATTGGCAGGGCGATTCGGAGTTACGAGCAAGATCCACGCCGATCGACAAGATATGCGGCCGCGACCGCAGCAAAAAAAGGCCGGACGGACGCCCGGCCTTTTTTGCTCAGCGCCCCTTGATGGGGCCTGCGCGTATTTTCTACAGTGCCCGCCCACCACGGCCTGCGAATATTTTTAGAGCGGTCCATGAGTAAAAGATCAGTTTCAATCCTAACTGTATCGCCCGCGGGCCGCCCGACCCTATGATTGGGTTGCCAGCGCCGGTCTGGGTGGTAAGGCAGCCGCAACCGAATCCCGGGCCGACCGAGGGCTCATTAAACCCAGCGCCGGCCACGCCGTTGGGATTGGTGAATTCCGGATGATTCGGGACGTTAAAAAACTCGGCGCGGAATTGTGGCGCTGAGTCGCTGCCGGAACTTAAAGCTCTCAAACACCAAGAGTCCGAGTTACCCTGTCGTGGGCACGCATGCCACTGTCTCTGGGTCCGTCCGCCGCCCGGATACACGGTGGGGCCAAGCCGCAGGCTCAGGAGATTTTCAAGATCGCGTCTATTCAAAGAAAGATCGTTGATGATGACGTTTTGGATGGTGCCGCCGAGTTCCGCGTTCGAAGTCTCCACATCCCCGATACGCTAAAGCAGCAACTCTAATCATATTTAAGCGTAAAGCCAACGCTAGAGAGACATTTGGCTGGGTTGCAAAGCTAGAGCGATACCGGCACCGACGAGGCACAGCAGCGACATCTGGATCTCTCCTGCCCGGAGCCACCCGCCATGGCTGGCGAGTGCTCCCAGCAAGTAACCTCCGAACGCTGCGCCCCCGTAAAGGCTGGTGACAAACATGCCGGATCCGCGGCTCGACAGGCTTCGCCGCAGCGCTTTCACGTGGTAACCCGCCAGGTTTACATATAGGAGCGAGCTTCCCACGATGCCGTAGAGGCAGGTTAGAATCTCGCGGGTTAAGGGCGATTCTGACGGCTGGAAAAATAAGTACCCCAGTACCGCGACGCAAAGAAAAGATCCACTCAGCACAAGACGTGGCGGGAAGCGGTCGCCGACCCAACCGCCAACAATGGATAACAGAGCTCCGATTCCAAAAAAGCTGATCACGAATCCCGCAGCGCGCGGAGTGTAATGCAGGCTCTCCCGCAGAAAGCTTGGGTACAATCCCAAAAATCCATACATGCTTAAGCCGTGGATCAAACTCAATACGGTCAAGAGAACCGAATTCCTGTTGAGCAGCGTGGCCGCGCCTCCCGCCTCGGCACGCGTCTCGGCGGCTCGTTGCGTTTCGCTGAACCACGGACGTACGGCCAGAGCGATAACTCCGATCATCAGGAACCCAAACAGTCCGAAGGAGGCCATCGGCACCCGCCACGTTTTGTAGGTCATGAGCAGGCTTCCGGCCAGGAGCGGGCCAACGAAACCACCGATTCCGTAGCAGAAATTGACGGACCCGATCGCGGCGGCGCGATAGCGCGCAAAATAGCTGGCGGCGAGTGCGAACATGGATGTGGCCAGCATGGACATGCCGATGCCTTGTGCAGCCAGACATGCAAGCATGGTCCAGAATCCGGTCGCGGCAGTAGTCAGCGTAGTGGCGCCGGAAAAAATCGCAATGCCGGTCAGGAGAACGGTTTTCCTGGAAAAATGGGACAGCAGGTAGCCGGTGGGCAGTCCACCCAAACCCAAACCAAGCGTAAAAATTGTGGAGAGAAGGCCGGTGTTGGCGAGCGAGAACCTAAACGTCGCCCGGATGTCGGGAGCTAGCACCGGAAAAAGATAGCGGTCGGCCGCCATCAGCACGTACGAAACAAGGAGCACGCAGAACATGGCGATGGCCACGCCGCGTGCGCCGACTTCTTCATTCCTGGCGGCAGTCGTTCGGACCGTAGATACCTGTGTATTGGCCATCAATTTCGTCGCTTTGTTTCGGAGTGTGGTTCGGCGGCCGCGAGTATACGCCAGGAAGCGCTGGCAGGGAAACAATCTCTGAGGCAAAGTGGAGGCGACGCGAAAGAACCATCTGAGCCGACGGCGCGTAGTATACTGCGCTCCTTTGGCAGGAAAAGGAGAGCCCTATGTCTGGTTCTGTTCTCACTCGCCGGCGGTTTAACTTGTGCTTGATGGCCGCAGGCGGATCGCTCCTCGTGAGCCATCACGCCGCGGCTGCTGAATTCCAGTTGCGGCAGTTCCACAACCAGCCGCCCGAAAGCCCGTTGCACAAACGGCTTTTGGAAATGTGGGCGGCGGTGAAGGCTGAGACTAACGGGCGCGTGGACGTGCAAACATTCCCCGAAAACAACCACATCCCGGGTGGAGATCCAGGCGCATTGTCCATGATTGTGGACGGCAGCCTTGATTTCCTAACACTCAACGGCGGCCTGGTCGGTACAGTGGTTCCCGCCATGAACGTTCAGAGCATCGCCTTCGCATTTCGAGATACCAGGCAGGTCTTCGGGGCCATGGATGGCGATCTCGGCGATTACCTGCGGCGGGAAATGAGCGCCAAAGGGATTTATGGCGTGCCCAAAGGATGTTTCGACAATGGATTTCAGCAGCTCACCTGCCAGACTAAGCCGATTCGCAGTGCCGCAGACTTGCAGGGGTTGAAAGTGCGCACGCCCGACAGCCCGGTCTACATCGAGCTATTCAAGGCGCTGGGCGCCACGCCGGTTCCGATCAACATCGACAAAATGTACGCAAGTCTGAAGGACGGCATCGTGGAAGCGCAGACGGATCCACTGACGATCATAGAACTCTTCAAGCTCTACGAAGTGCAGAAATATCTCAGCCTTACGAGTCATGTCTGGGGCGGATTCAATTTGATCGCAAACCTAAAAACGTGGCAGAAGTTGCCAGCAGACGTCCGCGAAGTAATCGAGCGCAACACGGCAAAATACGTGCAGTTGCAGCGGGCCGAAAACCAGGCGTTGAACGACAGCCTCAGGTCAAAACTCACCGACCAGGGAATGACGATCAATGAGGCGGACACGAAGTCTTTCCGGGCGCCTCTGGGAGGCTATTACGTGCACTGGAAGCAGGTCGTAGGGCCAGAAGCGTGGAATTTGCTGGAGGCGCATACTGGCAAGCTCAGCTAACTATTAATGGGCGCAACGGCGGATCAGTAATTGACGCATCGGCGAGTCAGCTGCGGTTCGCGGTGTTCTAGAGAGCGGCGCCTCCCCAATCATTCTCGATATGCTTTACGGATTGCTCTGGCAGAGCTGTCGCGGACACTTCGAGCATTAGCAAATTGCACTTGCCGCAGTGGATGCCAATAACCGGCACACTTGGCTGTCCAACTACGTCGTTCAGAATCAAACCTAAACCAGTCACGCGATTGAAGTTTTCACCGCCACACCGCGGGCATTTCATTGATTCCCTCCTGGGTTCCGTTGTGGATGAAACGAGCACCCGGCCGGGCGGCGCTTCGCGGCATCCTTATTCCCCCGCAAATGACTAGCGAATAATAAGAGTAGAGCAGCCCACCCAGTCCGGACTTCCAGTTTCCATGTATATTAGCGGCGCCCGGCAAGATTTCGAAATCGCATTGCGCCGGAGGGCTCCCAATGCCGATAGGTCCGCTACAGGATACTCCTAGCAGCAGGTTCGGCGATGCGCAATCTGGCCGCACGACCAGCGAAACGTTTGCCGGCAAGGCCGCGATTGTCACTGGTGCGAGCCGCGGGATCGGCCGATCGATCGCTTTGCGCTTGGCGCGGGATGGAGCGAAGCTTTTCTTGGTGGCTCGCACGCAGCGCGCACTGGATAGCGTCGCGTGTGAAATTGCGGCGGCCGGCGGTTCGGCGACGGCTTTGGCGGCGGATCTTCGTGATCCCGAGGTTCCAGCAGCAGTGGTCGAGGCAGCGCTGGGAGCATACGGCGTCATCGACATCCTCGTGAATAACGCTGGAGCTACGCGGCGTGGTGATTTCCTGGAATTGACCGACCACGATTGGGTGGACGGTTTCGCTCTTAAGTTCTTTGGTGCGGTACGCTTGGTGCGTGCGGCCTGGCCACACCTCAAACGAAGTCGCGGTTGCATTCTCAATATCGTCGGTATCGGCGGACGCACCCCGGGAGCGGAATTCACGATTGGCGGGTCAGTAAATGGAGCGTGCCTCTCGTTCACTAAAGCGCTTGCGGACCTGGGTATTCGCGATGGCGTGCAGGTCAATGCAATCAATCCCGGCTGGGTGCGCACCGACCGGCTTCATACGCTCCTGAAGGCATCCGCCGAGCGATTAAACGGCGATATGGAGGCAGCGGAAAAAAAGGTGGTTCAGCAATCGGATCTCGACGATTGGGTGAACCGGAGGACGTTGCAAATCTTGCAGCCTTCGTGTTGTCTCCGGAAGGCAGACTATTGCAGGGCTCGCTCATCGATCTCGACGGCGGCCAGACGAAAACATTGTGACGACTGCCGGGCCGGAGTCTTTTCTGTTAGTCTGTGGACCCCACCGCGGAGAGGTGTCCGAGCGGTTTAAGGAGCACGCTTGGAAAGCGTGTGTTGGGGAAACTCAACCGTGGGTTCGAATCCCACCCCTCTCCGCCATTTTTATTTCCCGCCCAACTAGAGCAAGGGTTTATGGCGCTTGTTCAGCAAAAGTTAAGCGCCAGTTAAGCCTCCCAAATAACCTTTCCTGAGAAATCTTCGTAGATTACTTCTAGGAGGATTTTTTATGGCGGTGACCGTCTATATTCGTGAAAAAGGTCCCAAGCAGCGGTTCGTCAGGGCTACCCCAGATTCATCGGCCGCTCAGCGGCAAGAATCTCAAGCGCCGCAGTTATTAGCCGAGTCGTCTGCTGCTATTCGGATCTAGCCATTGCGCAGTGCTCCTAAACCGAGACTAGTGGCTGTTTAACGATGCCCACTTTTTGTGCTTGTTGGCGAAGCGCGGCAGGTGTGCGGCACCGAGCATCGGGTCCGTTCGGCCTTCCGAACTTAGTGGCGGTCGCCATCGTTAGGCTTCTTGCGATCTTGCTCGCCTGCCTGGCGACGATTCGTGATTCGTGGGCAGCGACAAGGCCGCCGGCGGCGTGAAGTTCCATCACCTGCTTGGCCAAGAGGCTGTACTGGGTTGTACTGGGTTTAGGGTTGTTTCCGGAAAGTCTCCACGCGAGAGGTTCTATAGGGACTTTCAGGAAAATGGCAAAAACCCGGTTTTCATAGCAAAAACCCGGTACACGATCGCTCAAAATAGCCCCCTCATGGTGATGCCGATGTACAGCTTCACGCCGGTGGTCCGGTCTTTCCGGCTTTTGAACCTACCGGCGAGGGTCCGGCCAAACATCGTGGCGGTCAGCCGTTCTTTGGTGGCCAGGTGCTGCCGGTCCGCCCAGTTGGAGTAGTGCTCGTAGAGATCGCTGGCGCCGGTTTCTGCCGATTGCGTCCAGTGCGCACGCCTGCTCGAGGAACGGACCCAGCACGTCCTGGTCGTCCCGGTAGGCTTTGGTTGCCTCAATAACAGCTTCGGGCCGCTTGCCCAAGCCGCTGGAGAGATAGCGCACTGCGCCGCGAACGATCCAGGCCAGGACCGCGGCCTGATGGGTCGGATCTTGCGTCAGTTTCGGCCGGAGTGTGTGGTTTTCACGCCCTGCGAATGAAACGACAAACGGCAGGAGGAGAACGCGGGACCAGAAGGCAACGGTATCGTCGGTCACTCGCGGCTTCCGGTTGCAAAAAAGCCACAGCTTGCAGGTGGGCTGGAAATCAAATGCTCGCTCGTACTTGTTTGCGACACTCATCGGGTCGCCGCCGGAAAGCTGCTTTAATTCGATCGTGGTTCAGGCGGATGGTGTCGCCAGACTCGCTGGACATGACTAGGCGGCGGCCCGGCAAGCGCGCTAGTTCGTACGGCGCACGCTCGGTCTTCAAGTCGAAGACTGAGGCCGGCAACTCAAGCGCGTAATCGCCCAGCGCGTGCCTGATAGGGTTGGCAAGCGTGCCCTTGCCATTTCGACCCTCACCAAAGCCGAGAAACCACGAGTCGAGTGACGATATCGCCGGTGGCCGAGTAGCCCGACAGCGGCCTGAAAGAAATCCGATCAGCTCATCCTCGAGCAGGATGGCCTTGAGCGTATCTTTCCCAGAGGTTGAGACCGCGCTGCGGGATCGTACGCGACGCTCGCGCTCAGGCTAATCTTGTCCTCTCGGCGCCCAGCTCGTAGCTGACCAGATCGCAGGTCCACGACGCCGTTCGGAACGCCGAGCAGATGTGGGTCAGAATCCCAGCTGTCGCCAGAGTCAGCGATCGGTTTGAGATCGTGCGCCAGGGCGAGCATGCTGTTCAGTGCGTCGCGCTTTTCGAGGCGAAGGGCGGCTTTCATTGCTGCTTCACGCGTTGGCAGATCTTCAATCTCCAGCACTTCGCGTTGCCATTTGCGAGCGAAGTCGAGGGCCAGGCGGGTGATGGCCGCATCGGTGTCGCGCCGCCATCTGTGACCATCCCATATCAGCCATTGGTCACGTCGATGATCAAACCGGACATCATCCCCATGAAGACGTGCAAAGCGTTCCGCAGCACCAGCTTCAGTCAGCCGGTCGTCGGGTTCGGCAGCAGAGACTTTGACTGCAGCGTCAGAGCCCACGTTAGCCTGCTCTTTATGGTCGTGCTCAATCGTCGGAGTGGCATCCGCGAGGGCTTGCAATTCTTCGACGGTGTGGCCAGCCTCAAGCCAATCCGTCACATCCGTGTGGTCCGGAAACCCCATGCCGACGAACGAAACGACGCGGACAGTTTTCGCAACGGGCAAGAGCTCGGCGGCGATCTTGTCGCCACGCGCCCATCCGGGTCCATCGGCATCGGTCAGGATCACGACTTCGCGACCAGTGAAATACTTATTGAACTCCGGCAGCCATGGATCGCTTGCTCCTCCGGACGTAGTAGCTGTCAGCCCCAGTCCGCGCACGGACTCTGTATCCTTCTCTCGCCCTCCGTGACGTAGACGCGATCGTCTGGAGAGGAGATCAATTCCGGCAGGCGGTACAGATAGCGAGTGGCGCCGTTAAGTCCAGTCTTCCACTGCCCTTTGGCATCCCTACTTTCCCAGACGAAGACTTCGGACTCTCGTAGCGGACCTTCCTGGGGACACTTTCTCGGCTTCCAACTCTACTGCCTGGTTCAACTCCTCAATCGGCGGATTGAGTTGGTCCAGTATTTCAAGCAACTCTCGTCTGCGGCGGTTGGCCCAAGGATCCAGTGCGAGAGCTTCCAGTTCTTTTCGGCCAGCTGGTGCCCACAGCTTTTTCATCCGACAAACACCTTGACCCATCGCCAGTGCATGCAACTGATTCTTCACCGAGCTGCGCATACAGATGAGTTTGAATCGATGCCGCAACAGTTGGCGAAGATCGCGCTCCGCTGGCGAAGGGATCCAGATTCGCGGAAACCGATTCTCGAGCAGTAACCTGAGTAGGTGGGCAGCGTCACGTCTGTCCGTCTTTGCTTCCGAACCATCCTTGCGCGTATTTCCGCTGCATCACCAACCCACAGCTGGTGCCTTTGCTCTGTAAGCATTCGTCGAAACCAATGCGCGTAACCCGTGGCTTCCATACCCACGAGTGCCGGAGCAGGGAGTGCTGCATTAAATGTTCTGGCTTCTCCAGTCTCGTGTTCTAACCGGCGCTCAATGATCTCGCCGGTCTGGTCGTCGAGCATTGCCAATCTGCTGAAAGCGCGAATGAAAATCACAGCCTATAGTCAACACGCTCGGCTCCTTTCTTCCGGGCCTTGGTCAGGTCAACACCACCAAGTCTACTCGCCCGGAGAAGCCGACGACGCCATCCAATCAAAATTGTTGAAAAGATTCAAAACCAAAAGGAAACAAAATAGAAGGTGTGGAATCGAGCGCTGTGCTTAGAAGGTGCGTAGCGCAATAGTCTAAGTGCCGCTTCTGGTGTCGCTTACGAGGGAACATCATTTATCTCGCCCTTAAATTGGACCGACGTTGGACTGAAATAGCCCGAAGTTGAAGGTCCGGCTGCCGAAGGCGAACCGCTAGGTCTTTACGAATTCGACCAATTCGGTGAGCGCTGCCAACGTAGCGTCGGGCGTGACGCCGAGCTCATCAGCAGTGGCGCTGGAGCGATTCACCCAATAGGTCGTGAAACCGAAGACTTGGCACCGGCCGCATCCCAGAAGTTCGAAGAAACGAAGCCAATGTCCTTCCTGTCCACAGCCAATTTCCGCACGCGAGTTGGTATGCCGCAGCTCTTGGCTTGTAGATTTTCGCTTCGTCGACGCTAATAACGTGGGCGAATATTCCCTCAAGTCCGGTGCTTTCCACCACTGCCCGCAACATCCTTAAAGTTCCATTGGACAGAATAACAAGCGGACGGCCGGGAAGAGACTTCAGTGCCTCTTGAACTTCGGGAAACAGATCGAGATGGAGATAGCTCTCCATCAATTGGGCTCGCGTAGCTGCGTCACATCGCAGTTTCATATCGTTACAGGTAAAGACGAGCGCGGACTCGGTCACCTTCCAGAAGTCTTCATATCTGCCCATCGAAGATCGCAGCCACGTGTATTCTAATTGCTTGGCGCGCCATTCACTGCTCACGGCGGCGCCCAGGCCGGGGAATTTGTGGTTTATCGCCGTAATGACCGAGCGCACATCAAAGAGCGTTCCGTAAGCATCAAAGACGATAGCTTTTGCTGGTTTCTTGTCGCTTTTCATCGACGCTAATCTCCCGGTCACCGAGTGGGATAAGGAACCATTATTTCATCTTCACTTTCATCCACTGGTCGCAATGTCGAATGCCAATTGAACGTCTTGCCGGACGCGATCGTTATGTCGTCATCCGGCAAAGGCGAAACGGCAGAATCTAAATGGGGTTATTGGGCTGGAAGTCCAGTTCCGTGGTGATGTCAATGGCTTGATGAGCGATCGGTACACCGGACACTTGAGTGCATAGGAGGAAATAACCTGTTCGGCTGCCTCGCGATGCGACGCGTCCGCTTTCAGGTGCGCGACTACTCGGATCCGGCGAATGACCAGCACGCCATCGTCAGCTTCCAATTCGCCGACGGCCTCGACCTGCAGACGGCCTTCACCGACGGGAATTTTGCGTATTGTCAACGCCCGGCCGAGCGTGCCAGCTAGACATCCAGCGGTCGCTCCAACGACGTAGTCCAGTGTTGAGGCGTGCGGCGTAAAGCTTCCCTCGGCCAGCTTATAGTGCTTGGCTATGGCCCCATGCATCCCCATGGGTACGGGTACAGGCTCGGCAGGAAGAGACACAAGTTTGATCCCTCCGGGCTTCGCCTCGACTCGAACGTGTGAACGATATACAACTTATCTCTCCGTAGCTTTCAGGTCGGGCAGCCCGTTTCGTTGGGCTGAAGGTTCTCTACTTGTGCCGAATCTCTTCTGGTGCGCGCTCGGTATTCAGCGGCAGCACATTGATCTGCCAAGAAACGGGCACACTTGCCGGCGGATAGCAGATCTTGCTGTCGCAAGCCTGGTACCGCAGATTGCCGTCCACCTTTAGAGGCGTTCCGGATGCAGGCCCAGCGGCCACCGCTTGAGAGAAATCCTTATCGAAGGAGACGATGACGTCCTGGGCGATCCTGAATTTGCCCTCGAACACAGGGACCTTATCGCCGATGGCGGGCAGGAGCAGTACCTTCGGCGCAGGGTAGCTTGCAGGTTGGAACGTGGCGTTTGGATTTGAGTTCAATTCAAGGGCAACGGGCTTATATCCCTGAACGCCCGGGGCGTACACGTGCATGTCAGGGGGCAATGCTAGTTCCGCTACAAGCGTGACCCGGTTGCCAGGCGCCACGACATCATCCGACTGTGAAAGCTTCAACTGCAGGTGGGGTGCTGGAACGTCTTTGGGCGCAACGCCGGCCAATTCCGGAAAGATTTTCGTGAGCACATTATTGCCGGTGAAGCGAGTATGGTAGTCCTCATCGAAAAAAGTCTCCTGCACGCGACCTTCAGCACTGACATATACAAAACCTGGGTATGACATGCCCTTGGTAAAGCCTGTGGCTGTGGGATTCAGGACGCCAAACCGCTCGATAATCTCCGATTGCGGATCGGCTATGAGCGGGTAAGTGATGGAGTGCCGTTCAGTGAAGAATTTCAGGATTTCGTGGCTATCGTAGCTGACGCCAACAAGGCCGATGCCTTTCTCCTTAAAGCGTGCTGTGGCACGCTGCAGCGAAAGCAACTGGCCTTTGCAATAAGGGCACCAATCGGCGGAGCGGTAGAAGAGGATCACTAAGCCATTGGGCCCTTTCAAATTCTCAAAATTGCGTTCTTGGCCAAATTGATCGGTTCCGCTCAGCAACGGAATCTTGTTACCGATCGTCAGAATCGCGTTGGCCTCCGATTTGTACTGCGCGGGCACGGCATCCGGACAGATTACAGCCGTAAGGACCAGGGGCAACACAACCGAAACTACCCAATTCATCGAGGATTTCATCCGAGTCTCCTGCCACAAAGCGTAACGGGTGAAAGATTCGCCTACCCTCAATTTTCGGGACCAAACTCGCACTTTCTGGTTTGATTCGGAGCTTATTGGCGTTCCGCCTCGGCCCCGACCTGAATTAAGAACGAGATAATCCGCCAGCGCAACGCACTGTCAAGCGCTCTGGGCTGATCTGTCGAATATGAAAGTTTGCTCCTCGGCGACCAAGAAAATCGGAGTACCACCGGATGAAATCGAGACGGCATGCGCGAGCGTCTGTTTCCCACCTTCGGATGCGGCGCACGCATCCAGCGCTTGCTTTGATGGGAAATGTACTTCCACAATGCGGTGGAACGGAGCGGCACCTTGCGGAGAACCCAGGACCTCGGAGGCGACAATCTTAGTTTTCCCCGCAAGCTTCTCGACAGCCATCGGAACATGTTCGTTCTGATAGACCTTCTCGAAGGCTTCGATGTCCTTAGGACGCGGGTACATAACAATAAGCTTTACATTTGACATGCCACCCTCCTCATCGATATGAGATTCGAACTACGCTACTCTTATGCAACACTGTCCCTTCGCAGAAAAGATCTCGCCGCGACTAGTTCACGTGGTTCTTGTCCTTCAACTCTCGTTCTGCCTGGAGCCAATCGTCCAAGTCGCATCCGTGCACGCAACCGCGTTCGACGTGTAATTCACACGCTCGCTGCCGGACTCCAGGCTCGGGCCGTCTGCGAGCTGCAGTTGCGTCGTCTCAGATTCAGCCACCTCCTGTTCCCTACCTGCCGCCGCCGCCGCGGCTTTCGCTTTCATTTCTTGTCTCCCTCCTTTTGAAGTCGTCCTAACAATATATTTCTAGCTCTGGTCGCACACGCGGTGACAGGGTGGAAAACGTCTCTCGAAACAGAGAGGATGTGCCTTCACCCACCTCCAACGATGGTAGGTCAATTCGAAAGCCGGGCCGACCCGACGCCTAGAATCCTTCCGGTCGCCATCTCTTGCACAATCGCCACGACTCTCAAATTTCGTGTATTCGCGTTCTCGGCACTTACTTTCACGTTCTTCGAGAATACGCCGCCAGGATCAATTGTTCCCACCTGGGTCAGGGCTCGCACTACCGCGACGTGAGTCAGAATTCTCCCGGCGTTCTCTCCTCTTCTGACATTAGTCTGATCGCTGTCGTCAGCCAGCGCGACCAAAACCTTCGCCGATCCCGACGAGCCCGGAGACACCAATGCGCCAGACTCGACGCGCGCGGCGACAGTACTTCCTTCCAGATGAACCGAGGAGAGGCTTACTGGAACCTTTGCGGCCTTAGCCGCGCCCTCGATAGCTTCGATGGCCCGCCGCTCATCACTGCCAACGAACTGCGCCTCCCCATCCACAACCATCTGTGGCGTATAGGGGCCATCGAGACGAAAACGATGAGAGTAGTCGCCTTGACGCACGCTGAACTCATGGGACGAATATGGATCTTTCCAACCGATGTCATCCCAGTAGTCAACGTGTTCGCTCAATACGACCAGCTGTGCGTTCCGTACCGGCTGGGAGCGGTCCAGTTTTCCCAATAGGGCATCTGCGGGAGGACAGTCCGAGCAACCTTCAGAGGTAAACAGCTCGACCAGCACGGGAGTCCGCGGAGTTGCGTCACCAATCGGCCTTGGATCGGCGCTCGCGGTTCGAAGGTATCGAACCGGGACCAGCGCCAGAAGAGCAGCAGCGACCAGCACGATGATTGGAAATGTGAGACGCTTCATGGTGACTCTCCTTTAGGACCTGAGACGCTTTTCGAGTTGCCAGGCCGCGCATTTTGAGATGTTATGGCTCTGTGCCCGGCCGCGAGCTCCATGCTTGTCGTGCAGCCACGCCGATTATCAGCCCGGCCAGTGTGCTGAGTAGGATGACCCCGAAGTGCCATACCAGGATATGAAATAGGTTGAGGTTGGGGCAGTAAACTTCCAGCACCGTCACGCCGATCAGCCCTGCGAAAGTCCCTGCTGTGGCTCCCGTGAGCATCGGGGATAGCATTGCTCCGCGACGCAGGATCAACCATGACACAAGTCCCGCGGGAATCGCATAGCTCACGCCGATCCTTAAGCACATCAGGCCATCCGAAACGAATGCAAGCTCATGTTGCGGCCGGAACAGAGCCACCTCCACAATCGTGAGCACCGCCAGGACAGCGATAAGCAACCGAGCCGGCGACATAGCATGCCTGCTCCCGGGAAACATTTGCCGCGCCATTGAAACGGCCAGCAACGTCCCTCCAGCCGCCGAAACCGCGAAGACCACGGTCCTTTGTGCCGCGCTCAGAGTGCTCCACCCCGCCACGCCCAGCGCCAGCGAACCAATCGCGACCGTCGCCACAAAAAGAGCGCTTAGAAATGCCAGAAACACATATCCCGGCAGAATCGGTTGAACAGGCTTCAGATCTCGCAGCAGTGCCGACTCGATTTGTTGCAACCGCTGCGCCGACGGCATCTCTATCGGTTGGCGCTCCTGAAGCACGCGAACCAGGCGGCCGCAGCGCTCACACGCGGCAATGTGCTCGGCAGCCGCGGTGGGAAGTGTCGAGGCTGTTGATCGCGATGTTCGTAAATTTAGCAGTGCATCCAGTTCCTGACAGGTCACGGCGCAATCCCCTTCCGGACCAGTTGCTTCGACGGGAGCAACACCTCGCGCAATCTCTCGTATGCCCGATGGGCCTTTTGCTTTACCGCCCCCGTCGTCGAAGATGTTGCACGAGCCACCTCCTCAATACTCAATCCATTCACCTTGAGCAGCGTCAACACCTCGCGCTGACTTTCGGGCAATGGAGCGACAAGTTCATCGAAGCTCGGAAGCTCATCGGTTTCCCCATTCGGCACCGCCGGCGCGGCTGACCGGCTGCATTCCATGTTATCGGGAATCTCATGCGACGCGAGCCGCTGCCGATGACGAAAATTATCCACGCGGACTCGCCGCGCGATCGCATAGGCCCACGGAAGCAGCGGCTCGCCCGGCCGGTATGTATGCCGTACTCGGTGTATACGCAGCCAAGCGTCCTGGAGCATGTCCTCCGCGTCCGTTCTGCTGCCCATTTGGCTCGCGAAGAAACGATACAGGGCCGGGCTCAATAGCTCGATCAGTGCCGATGTTGCCGCATGATCGGCTTGCTGATACCCGATCATGAGTTGTTCGGCAGTGGCGCTCGGGGATTCGGAAAGATCGACATCGAGCGTCATAATCGCCCTTCGCTCCCCGCGCCGGGGCCGATCTGTCGGCCCGGCCAGTGAGTCGATTCTCTCGCTTCGGCGTTGGACTCCATCCGATAGCATAGCACTGCGCCGCATCTGCACTTGGGGGGCGGTGATCGGTTGTGGCCGCGTCGCTTCCAGCATCAGACACTCACGGGTTTGCGATTGCTCTTTGCGGGGGCGCAATGTGGCGCTTCATGAAACGCTCAATCAGATAGTCGAGCGACGCGATTCCGGGTCCGCGGGTCAGAATAAACAGCAACACCGTTCCCCAAAACACGTTATCGCTCCAGGCAGTCAAGGGGAAAACGAATAGCTCGATGACGACAAGTTCTCCCAGCAACGGCAGCGTCGCCAGCCGCGTCGCCAGGCCCGCAAACAGCAGCACGGGACAGATCAGCTCGAACGCCGTGGCCATGGCCGCTGCCGTGGCCGGAGGCAGCAGCGGCACCTTGTAGATGTCGCGAAACAGCGCGATCGTCGAGTCGAACGAGTCGTACTTCAAGAGGCCAGCTTTGAAGAACACCATACCCACTCCGACGCGCATGCCGAGCTGCAGGATCCACATCGGGAAACGTCCCAGCCACTCTCGGGCGCAGACGTACCACACGCGGAGAGCCCATGCGCCTGCGCCATTTTCCGAGGGTCTCTCGACCGATGTCATGACTCGGTCCTCCTCGTGTCTTGATCGATGCCAACGACGAGGCCGCTCGCCAGGAGCAGGCGTAGCGCCACGCCGGGATCGAAACCACCGTCCGTTTCCAATGCTTCTACGGCTGCATCGCCGATGGAGCGGCCGAGCGAAACCGACCGGCGGAAAACGAATTCGGCTGCGCTGAGCCGATTCATGCAGAATTCGCCACGCGAGCCATGAATCTCCAGATTCACGCCCCCCGGTTCGAACGCAAACTGTTCGGGACGTGTTTCTGCCAAATAAGTGCTCAATAGTTTGTCCACGGGCCATGCTGCATCGAGATATCGGACACCTCGCTGCGGGATCAAAGTCGCATCCGGCAAGTCATCGGGGCAAATGGCGCGAATCTCCTCGATTGCTATCGGCGGCTCATCCACTGCGATAGCGACAACGCCGATATACCATTCCAGTTCGGCAAATTCCCGTAGACAAGGAATTTGCTGTGCGCCCCGGCACTCCGCCAGAAACGTCGGAAAGTTTTCGCCGTATTCCGCAATGCACGGCCTGCCGGGAGGGTGTTTGGAGATGAAAGTCCGGGCGGCTCCGGTAACGAACTCCGACCCGATCAGCCAAATCGTGGCCGGAAATCGGTCCACAAGACCCTTGATCAGGCTGGCTTGGTAGTGTCGATGATGGATCGCCAGCCGGCGTTCGACTGCTCGCCCGCCCGCGAACCACGGCGCAACGGACGCAAAATCGCCGGTGATTACAGCGTTGCGCACGCCCGATTGCAGATCACCTAACGATTGCATCAGGCACCTCATGAAAGACCGTCGCCGTGATCTCCTCCGCACGGGCCGCTTCGTCGAGCAGTTCACCGAGCGGCGGAATATCGTTGTCCCATTCGATCAGGGTGGGTTGGCGACCAAACAGCCGCAACGCGTGCACGTACAAGTCCCAGGCGGCTTCGGCGACACGCGTCGCGTGTGTATCGACCAGCAGTTCAGATCCCGGGTCGGCTTCGTCTGGTTCGGCGCTGAAGCCCCCTAGGTGCAACTCACCGACCGCTGCCGCAGGCAAGCCGTCGAGGTACCGATGGGGGTCGTAACGCATGTTGTGTGCGCTCAGATACACGTT
This sequence comes from uncultured Acidobacteriota bacterium, assembly GCA_963828935.1. Taxonomy (GTDB): domain Bacteria; phylum Acidobacteriota; class Terriglobia; order Acidiferrales; family UBA7541; genus Palsa-189. The sequence goes on from CAWHGP010000004.1 coordinate 259,184, forward strand.
GCTGACGTCACAAAGCAGTTGGCATCCGGCACGGCGCACCAACTCACATAGGAATTCAGGCTCGGTCATGGTCGAATTTCGGAAACCGACGTAGCTGGAGGGGTTTTCCACTAGGTACTGCCGCCCCAGCCTGTCTTGCACCTCGTGGATGTGATCGACCAGAATCCTCAATGTCTCCTCGTTGTAAGGCAAGGGAAGCAAATCGTTCAGATATTCGCCCTCATGCGTGGACCAGGCCAGATGCCCGGAGACCAGTACTGGATCGATTTTGTCGATTAGCTCCCGCACTCGATTCAAATGCGCGCCATCGATTCCTGTGGCGCTTCCAATCGAGACCCCGACCGTGTGTATGGAAATCAGATACCGATGGGAGAGGTTGATCAGAAGCTCACAGGCATGTGGATTCGCAAGGAAATTTTCCGGATGGATCTCGAGCCACCCGATAGAGGGACCGGTGGCCACCACCTCGGCAATGTGCGGAAGCCGGAGACCGATGCCTGCACCGCTGAGTTTTCGACTCGGACGTACCGTGGTGGTGGCCATCTCGAGAGCCTCCTATTTCGGAGTTTTGCTGCCGCCGACGATCCGCTCGCAATAGCCTTCCGGAACGTAAATCCAGGCTTTCGGATCGGAGTTGAGTTTCGACGTTCCGCCGCAAGAGTTGTTTCCTGCGGACGCACAGTCGTTCTTGCCGGCCTTGGAGATGCCGTAGCACTTTTCCGCCTTGTAAGAGGCGGGTGCCGGAACGGGCTTTTGTGCCGCGGTTACCGAAATCAGGAACGGGGAAGCCACAGCGGTCGCCAGTGCCGATGCCAGGAAATAGCGTCTTTTCATCTCTGCTCCTTTGTCGTGTGAGTCGACGCCTCGGGCCAGGCAGGGAAACCCGCCGTGCCTGAGTCGTTCATATATGCTTATTCGAGCGAGATTGGAAAAAGTTACGCCACGATTCAGCGCGGCCGGTGCCGGCCGCCTGGGCTCGCCCGGGTGAACTTACCGAATACGTGGCCAGGGACCGATGTTGTGCGTGTTCCAAGGAGGGATTGATGCCGCTAAGCTCGCTGTAGAAAGGAGTCGCCCCGCAGCGCACGGCTGAGGGGCAGGGGGCTGAGATCGCGGTCGCCGACATGAGCGATGTCGAGCGCGTGGCCCCCGGCGCTTTCCCTGTTCCTCCGACGTACTACTTAGAAAGAGCTTCTGCTTTCTGCATAGAGGGTCACACGGGAAGACACAATTTTCTTAATCGTTTCGCTGCAATAAGATGGCGCGCCCGGCAGGACTCGAACCTGCGCCATTCTGC